>NZ_JADYWT010000001.1:0-2053934 GCF_015864675.1 Salinibacterium sp. SWN1162 | reverse complement strand
ACAAATTGATAACACCCCACCTCACTGACATCTTCGGATGTGAATGGTGACTGAGAAGAATTCTCGCGTCCACTTTGTGGTTCCCGATTTACGGTCGGGAACTGCGCCCAGCTAACACAGCCGGGGCCCTCTTCACGGAGGACTCTGAACTGNGCCCAGCTAACACAGCCGGGGCCCTCTTCACGGAGGACTCTGAACTGATGTTTCTGGCCCAGACTGATACATAAATCAATAGTGTTTCGGCGGCCATAGCGAGAGGGAAACGCCCGGTTACATTCCGAACCCGGAAGCTAAGACTCTCTGCGCCGATGGTACTGCAAGGGGGACCTTGTGGGAGAGTAGGACACCGCCGGACTTAAATTGTGAAATGGCCACCACTGTGTTTAATAGACACAGAGGTGGCCATTTTGCGTTAAGTTCCACCCATATTCAGGAGCAATTTGTGAGCGATTCGTCAGGTAACGACGGCCGGCGCGACAGCCGTCCCCACGGAAGCCGTTCAGGCGCGCCTCGATCCGGTGGACGACCCACCGGCGGACGCCCCGGCGAAGGACGCCCGAGCGATGGAAGGCCACGCCGCGACAACGCTGCTGGCGGACCCGCTCGCGGTAAGCCCGCATCCAATTCAGACCGCCCGTGGCGCGACAAGCCAGCGGGCGAAGACCGTCGCCCCCGCCGCGACGGCGACAGCAGTGACCGTTCACCTCGCCGCGATTCCTCGGCAAGCGACGACCGTCGCCCGCCACTCAGCAACGACCGCGATTCCCGGCCACAGCGTTCGGGAGATCGCGACTCGCGTCCACCACGTTCCGGCGACCGTGACTCGCGGCCGCCTCGCTCTGGCGACCGCGACGGTCGTCCGCAGCGTTCTGGCGATCGTCCCGATAGGGGAGACCGGCCGGCACGCCCGTTCCGTTCCGATGGCTCCGGACGCCCCGAGCGTGGCGGACGTCCTGACCGCGGATCCGATCGCCGCGGTGGCCCCGACGAAAAACGACTCTGGACCAAGGGCGGTGCGCCCGCACGCGGAGACCGTAACGCCAGTGAACGCGAGCCTGAGGAGGATCGCGATCCCTTCGGCATCCGCTCGGTTCGTGCCTTCCACCAGGCCCCGGAGATTCCCGAGGGCGTAACGCCCAAGATGCTCGACCGTGTTGCCTCCAACGAGTTGAAGACCCTCAGCAAGGAGAATGCGGAAGGCGTCGCGCTTCACCTCGTGATGGTGTCGCAGCTCATTGAAGAAGACCCTGAGTTGGCTCATCAGCATGCTATTTCGGCTGCCCGTCGTGCCGGCCGTATCGGCGTAGTTCGCGAGACTCTCGCGATCACTGCCTACGCCACTGGTGACTACGCGCTCGCTCTTCGCGAGCTGCGCACATACCGCCGTATTACGGGTCGCGATGATCAACTGCCCATGATGGTCGATAGCGAACGTGGCCTCGAGCGCCCTGAGCGCGCTCTTGAACTCGGACGTTCGGTGAAGCGCGGCACCCTGTCGGTGCCCGTGCAGGTCGAACTGGCTATCGCGATGTCTGGTGCACGCCTCGACCTCGGTCAGGCCGAAGAAGCGCTCATTGAATTGCAAATACCGCAGTTGGACCCTACGACGGCGTTCACATACAGCCCGGCACTCTTCGGTGCGTACGGAACTGTTCTTGAGGAGCTGGGCCGTGATGAAGAAGCTGCGACGTGGTTCGGGCGAGCGGATGTCGCGGCTGAGGCTCTCGGTGACGATGACGACGACATGATCGAAGTTATCGAAGAAGATATTGAATTCGACGACGAAGAAGTAGATGCGGCTGTCGTTTCTGACGAATCTAGCTCCGAAACTGAGGGTACCGATGGGGCTGTGGACATCGCTGAAGAAGCGGACGGGAACGACAGCAAAAGCACCTCAGATGAGCAGTAAAACTCCTCTGACGGGCATCGATCTCGTACTCGCTGATCTGGATGGCGTGATCTACCGCGGCGCTGACGCGATTCCTCATGCCGTTGAGAGTATGAACGCGATTGAGGGCGCCCAGGTGGCCTACATCACGAACAATGCCTCGCGCACCGATGCATCCGTCGCTGAGCACTTGAGCGAGCTCGGGCTTACCGTGGCACCGCACGATGTTGTGACGTCGCCGCAAGCCGCCATGGGGTTGCTCCGTGACCTCGTACCCGCCGGCTCGATCATCATGGTTGTTGGCGGCGACGGTCTCACGGACGAGCTTGAGAAGTCGGGTTTTGTCGTCACGCGATCAGCGGATGACTCGCCGGCGGCTGTCGTGCAGGGTTTCGCTCCGCATGTGGGCTGGAAAGATCTCGCCGAAGCGTCGTTCGCTCTCAAGGGTGGCGACGACGGCATCCCGTGGATCGCTACCAACACCGACTGGACGATTCCGCAGGCTCGGGGCACCGCTCCCGGCAACGGAACACTCGTCTCTGCCGTGCACTCTGCGGTGGGCCGTTTGCCAATCGTTGCTGGTAAGCCAGAGGTCGCTATTTTTGAAGAAGCTTTCCGCCGTTACGAGTCGCGTTCGGCACTCATGATTGGCGACCGCCTTGACACCGATATTCTCGGAGCCAATCGCGCTGGCATCCCGTCGCTGCTCGTGCTGACCGGAATCGACCAGGCCAAGCAGGTGCTGGCGTGCATTCCGGATGAGCGTCCGACGATGATCGTCGACGACCTGCGCGGACTGCTTGAGCCTTACCCTGAAACTGTGGTCACGCACGACGGCGCTGCCGTAGTGACGACCGTCGGAACCGCGACTGTGCGCCTTGAGGCACAACGTTTGACGGTAACTGAGACCGGAACAGCGATCGACCGCCTGCGTGCCGGCGCTGCAGCCATTTGGAACTCGGGGAGCGCCATCTACGCCCTCGAAGTGCCCGCGGAGCTATATTCGTGAGCATGGATGACGAATCGCCCGTTGACGGATTGATGTCACGACTGAGCCTGATCGAGGCTCAGCCGCTCGAAACCCGTGCCACCGCGTTCACTCAGATTCACGACCAGTTGCAGCAGCAGCTTGATGGCAAGGACGCGTTCTCGCGCAATGGCTAGTATGCGGCTCGATGCAGCACTGGCTGCCCGCGGACTCGCTCGTTCGCGCACCCACGCGGCGAAGCTGATTGCGGATAACCTCGTGACGGTTTCCGGTGTCGCCGTACCCAAAGCGTCCACGCCGGTCACTGACGAGCATGAGATTGACGTCGCCGAAACTGATCATTATGTGAGTCGTGCGGCGCACAAGCTTGTAGCGGGTCTTGACGCCTTCGGCATTGACGCGACTGACAAGCTCGCGCTCGATGTTGGCGCCTCGACGGGTGGATTCACCCAGGTTTTGCTCGAACGGGGTGCTCGCGAGGTTATTGCGCTCGATGTCGGGCACGGGCAACTCGTCGACCTGATCCGCTCGGATGCGCGAGTGCGAGTGGTTGAGCGAGAGAACGCCCGCTATCTCACCGCTGAGTCGCTTGCAGAATTGAGCGGGACATCCGAAACTCCCACGCTCGTGGTCTCCGACCTCTCGTTCATTTCGCTTCGCACTGTTCTGCCCGCGTTTCACGCTGCGGTGGGGGAGAGCGCTGACTACGTGTTGCTCGTGAAGCCGCAGTTCGAGGTGGGGCGCACGAATATTCGCGAGGGAATTGTTCACGGCTCAGCCTTGCGCGATGAAGCGATCATGGGTGTCTTATGGGCCGCGTGGGACGTGGGGCTCGGTACTGCCGGTGTCATCTCCTCACCAATCGCCGGTAACGCGGGAAACCGTGAGTATCTTGTGTGGTTGAGCGCGCGGTCAGGGAGCAATCCGACAGAATGGTTAACGCAGGTTTCTGCGATCGCCTAACGCCGCCACTGAGCGGTGTGAAACGAACTATCCCTACGAATGAGAGGTGCACGGTGCAGTCCGAGAACTCTCACGTTTCTGACCGTCACATTTTGGTTATCGCCCACACGGGGCGTGCAGAGTCTCTGACCGCTGCGATCTCGGTGTGCCGTCAACTTATTAGCGCGGGCATCGTTGTGGTGTTGGCTCCCGATAGCTACGAAACGATTCTGCAAGCAGAACCCGACCTTTCTCCGGTGCGGCGCTTGGGTAACGAGGTTGAAACCGGTGAACTCGAACTCGTCATCGTGCTCGGTGGGGATGGGACCATCCTTCGTGCCGCGGAACTGACGCGTGGCTGCAGCGCCCCGTTGCTCGGTGTGAATCTCGGCCACGTTGGATTCTTGGCCGAGAGCGAGCGAGAAGAGCTCACGTCGACGGTCGATCGTGCGCTGGCTCGTGATTACCTCGTCGAAGAGCGCATGACTCTTTCAGTGCGGGTGAAGGTCGATTCCGAGGTTGTGTACGAATCCTGGGCGCTCAACGAGGCGACGGTCGAAAAGGCCAGTCGCGAGCGGATGCTAGAAGTGGTCATCGAAGTCGATGGTCGCCCCCTTTCCTCGTTCGGCTGCGACGGCGTCGTGATGTCGACGCCCACCGGCTCCACCGCCTATGCGTTTTCGGCCGGTGGCCCGGTTGTGTGGCCGAGTCTTGACGCTTTGTTGCTCGTGCCGCTGAGCGCTCACGCCCTTTTTGCTCGTCCGCTCGTTGTCGGCCCGGATTCTGCACTGGCCGTCGAAGTGCTCGGACGCAATATGGGCATTGGGGTTTTGTGGTGCGATGGTCGCCGTGCTTTCGATCTGCCTCGCGGTGCCCGCGTAGTTGTGCGTCGCTCCCCGGTGCCCGTGCGTCTTGCCCGCCTCTCACAGGGGCCGTTCACTGATCGTCTCGTCAAAAAATTCAACTTGCCTGTCAACGGTTGGCGTGGGCCAGCATCGGAGGAGGGAACCCACTCGTGATCGAAGAGATTTCCATCCGCGACCTCGGTGTTATCGCCTCGGCTCGACTACCGTTGAGCCCGGGCTTCACGGCTCTCACGGGGGAGACTGGTGCCGGTAAGACAATGGTTGTCACGGCGCTCGGGCTGCTCTTGGGGGAGCGCGCGGACCCCACCTCGATTCGGGCGGAAAGCAACCAAGCTTCTGTCGAGGGCCGTTGGGTTATTGATCCGGCATCGGCTGTTGCCGACCGCGTGCGCGACGCCGGCGGTGACCTCGACGAAGGCGAACTTCTTCTCGTGCGCACGGTGGCTCGCGAAGGCCGCAGTCGCGCCGTGGTCGGTGGCCGCAGCGCCCCGGTTGGCGTGCTCACCGAACTTGGTGACCAGCTAGTTGTCGTGCACGGGCAGTCGGAACAAATTCGTCTCAAATCATCGACTGCGCAACGCAATGCGCTCGATCGCTTTGCTGGTGCGGAATTGGCGACTGTGCTCGAGCAGTATCAGGCCGTGTTCCGTCGGTGGCAGGCCGCTCAGGGCGAGCTCGACGTATTGATCGCGGAGAGTGACCTCCGCAGTCGTGAAGCGGACGAACTTCGTGTGGCTATTCAAGAGATCGAAGCGGCGGACGTGCGCCGCGGAGAAGATATCGAACTCACTGAGCGCGCCGATCGGCTCTCGAACCTCGAAGGGCTGCGTCTGGCTGCTGAGGGCGCCCACGCGGTGCTGTCGGCGGATGCCGTAGACGAAGGCTCCGATGTTGTGGCGATGCTTGCCAGTGCCCAACGAGGGCTTGAACGGGTTGCCGAGCACGACGCACAACTTGCGTCGATCGCCGAAGCGCTAGCGGCGGCATCCATTACTCTCGGCGAGATCTCGACCGATCTTTCGGGCTACCTTGCCGGTCTGGATGCCGATGGCAGCCGTGAACTGGAGCAGGTTGAAGAACGTCGCAGCCAGCTTTCTGCTCTCATCCGCAAGCACGGTGTGAGTCTCGACGATGTCGTTGATGTTCTTGATACCGGCAGCCAACGCCTTCTGGAGCTCGACAACGACTCCACCCGAATCGATGAATTGCGCGCGCAAGTTGAGGCCGATCAGAGCGAGCTCATCCAGCTCGCTTCAGGCGTCAGCGACGTGCGCACCACGAGCGCTGCGCGCCTCGCCTCCGAGGTGAGCAATGAGCTTACGCATCTGGCAATGGCGAATGCCGAAATCGTCGTGACCGTCGAAGACCGCAGCGACTACTCGCTGAGCGGTAAGGATGAAGTGGCGATTCTGCTGCGCCCCCACCCCGGTGCGCCGCCGCGTTCGCTCGGCAAGGGTGCTTCTGGGGGAGAGCTCTCGCGCGTCATGCTGGCGATCGAAGTTGTTATCGCCGGCAACGACCCCGTGCCCACCTTCATCTTCGATGAAGTGGATGCTGGCGTCGGCGGTGCTGCGGCCATCGAGATCGGCAAGCGACTGGCTCAGCTGAGCCGCACCGCTCAAGTGATTGTTGTTACGCACCTGGCGCAGGTGGCCGCGTTTGCGGACAACCACCTCAGCGTCGTTAAGGGCGATGATGGCTCGGTCACGGCATCCAGCGTTCACAAACTCGAAGGAGAGGCGCGCATCGCTGAGATGGCGCGGTTGCTCTCAGGGCTTCCTGACTCAGAATCGGGCCTCGCTCACGCGCGCGAACTAATCGAGACGGCACGCGAACTTGAGAATGCTGCGCCGTAGTCGCTGATTACCTCAGGGCACGGCGGCGAGGAACGGGCTCGCTTGGGGTGTGGATAACCTCAGCGCGCTCGGCTCAAGCTGTTAAGCCGATAACGAAACGCCCTGAAGCGGCGACAAGATCGTCAGTCGTGGCATACGATAGAACCCCGTGGTGGACAATCAAAACGCGGTCGTAACAAAGCACATCTTCGTCACCGGAGGAGTCGTCTCTTCTCTCGGTAAAGGCCTCACGGCGGCGAGTCTCGGTAACCTGCTGACAGCACGCGGGCTCCGCGTCGTCATGCAGAAGCTGGATCCCTATCTGAATGTGGATCCGGGAACCATGAACCCCTTCCAACACGGTGAAGTTTTTGTCACCGATGATGGCGCCGAAACTGACCTCGACATCGGTCACTACGAGCGCTTCCTCGACATCAAGCTCAACCAGGCAGCCAACGTCACGACGGGCCAGATCTACTCCGAAGTGATCGCCAAAGAGCGCCGCGGTGAGTACCTCGGTGACACCGTGCAGGTCATCCCGCACATCACCGACGAAATCAAGCGCCGCATGCGCCTACAGGCGGCTGGCCCTTTCGACGACTCGAACCCGCAGCCTGACGTGATCATCACCGAAATCGGTGGAACCGTCGGCGACATTGAGAGCCTTCCGTTCATCGAGTCGGCTCGCCAAGTGCGCCACGAGCTGGGTCGCAAAAACGTATTTTTCGTTCACGTGTCGCTCGTGCCTTTCATGGCTGCGTCCGGTGAGCAGAAAACCAAGCCCACGCAGCACTCCGTGGCAGCCCTGCGCTCGATCGGCATCCAGCCCGATGCTCTCGTACTGCGCAGCGACCGCCCCGTCTCCGAGTCGAACAAGCGCAAGATCGCGCTCATGTGTGACGTTGAAGAAGACGCCGTCGTCAACGCCACCGATGCGGCCAGCATCTACGACATCCCCGAAATGCTGCACAGCCAGGGACTCGACGCTTACATCATCGATCAACTCGGGCTTGAAGCCGACTCGGTCAACTGGGACGGCTGGAGTGAACTTCTCGAAGCCGTTCACCACCCCAAGCACGAGACCACGATCGGTCTCGTCGGTAAGTACATCGACCTGCCCGACGCCTACCTCTCGGTCACCGAAGCACTGCGTGCCGGAGGCTTCGCGAACAGCGCCAAGGTCAACATCCGCTGGGTTCCCTCCGACGAATGTGAAACGCCCGAAGGTGCAGCCAAGCACCTAGGCGATCTCGACGGCATCATTGTTCCCGGTGGTTTCGGCGTGCGCGGAATCGAGGGCAAGCTTGGCGCCCTCAAGTTCGTTCGTGAGAACGGCATCCCGGCCCTCGGTATTTGCCTTGGCCTGCAGTGCATGGTGATCGAATACGCTCGCGACATGGCGGGCCTCGAAGGCGCGTCATCCACCGAGTTCGATACCGACACGAAGTACCCCGTTATCGCCACGATGGCCGAGCAGGTCGACATCATCGCGGGGGGAGATATGGGCGGCACGATGCGCCTCGGCCTCTACAACGCTGATCTCGAACCCGGTTCGATCGTCGAAGAAATCTATGGCGCACCGACCGCGGCCGAGCGCCACCGTCACCGCTACGAAGTAAACAACGAATACCGCCAGCAGATTGCGGATGCGGGACTGAAGTTCTCCGGAATCTCGCCCGACCGCACCCTGGTTGAGTTCGTCGAGCTGCCGCGCGAAGTTCACCCCTACTACGTGGGAACTCAGGCACACCCTGAACTTCTCTCGCGCCCCAACCACGCGCACCCGCTCTTCCGTGGCCTTATTGCCGCTGCGATTGAGCGCCAAAAGTCCAACCGCCTCTTTGAGGTGACCGAGCAGGATGATGCATAACGACCCCAGCAATGAGCTGAGCGACGACCGCGTCACTCCCGAGCTTCTCGGCAGCGAAACGGTGTTCGCGGGGCGAGTGTGGAACGTGGACCGCGAGCGTTTTCAGCTCGACGGCTCCGCGATCACTCGCGAGTTCGTGAACCACACCGGCGCCGTTGCGGTGCTGGCCATGGACGAACGTGATCGTGTTCTGCTGATCAAGCAGTACCGGCACCCCGTGCGCTTGCGTGATTGGGAACTGCCGGCGGGCTTGCTCGACGTGCTCAACGAGTCACCGCTCATTGCAGCCCAGCGTGAACTGGCTGAAGAGACCGACCTGCAGGCCGAATCGTGGCACGTGCTCAGCGAAATGCTGACCTCGCCGGGCGGCAGCAATGAGGCGGTGCGCATCTACCTCGCGCGCGGAGTGAGTGCGACCGGCGACGTGTTTGAGCGCTACGCCGAAGAGGCCGGCATTGAGCTTCGCTGGGTGCCGCTCGATGAGGCCGTGGAAGCGGTGCTGCAGCGTCGCGTGCAGAACTCGATCCTGTGCGTCGGGGTCATGGCGGCGCAATTGGGGCGCGACCGGGGCTGGAACACGCTCGGCGACGCCAACGCGCCGTGGCCGCGGCATCCGCGTAACTACGCTGAATAGCCCCTCGCGGTAGGTTGAGCGACATGACCGAGCCGACGCCTCCCGTAGCGAAGAGCGCGATTGCTGTGGCCGCAGAGCGCTATCTGCGGCATCTTGCGATTGAGCGCGGGCTCTCGGCGAATACTCTCGCTGCCTATCGTCGCGACCTCGACACCTATCTCGGATTCTTGAGCGTTCGGGGCCTTGTCACGCCCGCTGCTGTGGCGGCGGATGACGTCACCGCTTTCGCGCACAGCTTGCGAGCCGACACCGAGCGACCGCTCGCGGCGTCCTCGGTCGCGCGCATGCTGTCGACAGTCCGCGGGCTACACACCTTTTTTGTCGATGAATCGCTTGCCGTGGAGGACGTCGCCCACACGGTCGCGATTCCGAAACAGCCGATGCGGTTGCCCAAGGCCATCACCATTGAACAAATGACCGCGGTGCTGGGGGCGTTTCCCGGCGACGAGATCATCTCGCTGCGCAACACCGCGCTACTGGAGTTGCTGTACGCCACGGGAGCGCGTGTCTCGGAGGTCACGGCGCTGAATGTTGACGACATGATCGATGGCGACATTGTGCGGCTGCTGGGTAAGGGCAACAAGCAGCGCATCGTTCCTGTCGGCAGCTTTGCGCAAGCGGCGATCGAGAAGTATCTGGTGCGCGCTCGTCCCGTTCTGTCAGTCAAGGGCGCATCCACGCCCGCGTTGTTTTTGGGAGCGCGCGGCGCCCGGCTATCGCGTCAGAACGTGTGGTTGATCATCCAGTCGGCCGCAGAACGTGCCGAACTGGGAATCGACATCTCGCCGCACACGTTCCGGCACTCGTTTGCGACGCATTTGCTGTCGGGCGGGGCCGACGTGCGGGTAGTGCAGGAGTTGCTGGGGCACTCCTCGGTCGCCACCACGCAGATTTACACGATGGTTACCGCTGACACCTTGCGCGACATGTACACGACCGCTCATCCACGCGCCCGGTAGCGGGGCAGCGGGGCAGCGGAGTAGCGGCGAGCCCGGTGCGTTGGTTGGGCGTGTCGCGCTCTCAAACCTTCAACCTTTGGTAGAGGCGACCCTGTCGTGTCCGCGCGTGGGAGAACCGGCTGCAACGAAAGCGCGACGTAAACTTTTAGCATGACAAAACAGCGTGAGAACGAATCGACGCTGGCAGGGTTGGATGTTCCGGCAATGGGCCCAACCGGCCGCCCGATCACCAACTTTCCGGAACCCCCGCCGCTCGACGGCCACGGGCCCGCACGCATCATTTCTCTGTGCAACCAGAAGGGTGGCGTCGGCAAAACAACGACCACTATCAACCTCGGCGCTTCATTCGCTGAGTATGGTCGCCGCGTTCTCGCCATCGACTTTGACCCGCAGGGTGCTCTCTCTGCTGGCCTCGGTGTTCCGACGCACGATGTGCCCACGATTTACGACCTGTTGCTCGGCTCCATCAAGAATCCGGCCGAAGCGATTGTTCACACGAACGTTCCCGGCCTCGACGTCATCCCGGCCAACATCGACCTCTCGGCCGCTGAGGTGCACCTCGTCAATGAGGTCGCTCGCGAAACTATCTTGGCCCGCGTTCTTCGCAAGGTTAGTGACGACTACGACGTCATCCTGATCGACTGCCAGCCCTCACTCGGCTTGCTCACTGTCAACGCGCTTACGGCCGCCCACGGCGTGCTTATCCCGCTGGAGTGCGAGTTCTTCGCCCTGCGCGGTGTCGCTCTGCTCGTGGAGACGATCGAAAAGGTTCAGGATCGGCTCAACCCGGCGATCAAGCTCGACGGCATCTTGGCCACCATGTTCGACGCTCGCACCCTCCACTCGCGTGAAGTACTCGAGCGCGTTGTCGAAAACTTCGGTGACGATGTTCTTGAGACCGTCATTGGTCGCACGGTGAAGTTCCCGGATGCCAGCGTTGCCGGAGCCCCCATCACAACTTTCGCCCCCGACCACTCAGCGGCACACTCGTACCGCCAAGTGGCGCGAGAGCTGATTGCCCGTGGCGCCGTCGCCTAGCGGCGTCGAGGCGCCTTCGGCACACGGCGCCGACGAAATCGAGACTCCCGCAGAAGGATTCTCGGTTTCTCTCAGCAACTTCAACGGTCCTTTCGACCTGCTGCTCTCGCTCATCACCAAACACGAACTCGACATCACCGAGGTCTCGCTCTCGAGGATCACTGACGAGTTCATCGCGTACCTCCGTAATTTTCAGTCGCCCGATGGCTCGGATGACATCGACGAACTCGATCAGGCCAGCGAATTCTTGGTGGTTGCTGCCACGCTGCTCGACCTGAAGGTGGCGGGACTCCTGCCTCAGGGGGAGCTAGTTGACGCCGAAGACTTTGCCCTTCTTGAAGCGCGTGACCTGCTTTTCGCTCGCCTGTTGCAGTACCGCGCCTTCAAGCAGGCCAGTGACTGGTTTGGCTCGCACTTTGAGGTTGAAGCCACGCGGACGGTTCGGTCAGTTCGTTTGGAGGAGAAGTACCGCACTCAAACTCCCGAGCTCGTGTGGACCCTCAGCCTCGATGATTTTGCTGCCCTCGCGACGCTGGCGTTCACGCCGCGAGAGATTCCGAGCGTGGGGCTCGACCATTTGCACGCCCCGCTCATCAGCATCCGAGAGCAGGCGGCGCACGTCGTCGCGCTGTTGCGCGGGGGGGAGCCGATGACGTTCCGTCAGCTCATCGCCGGCGCCGAGCTCAAGGGCGTGGTCATTGCCCGCTTCTTGGCGGTGCTGGAGCTGTATCGCGGCTCGAACGTGGCGTTCGAGCAGATCGAACCCTTGGGCGAACTCACCGTCCGTTGGACAGCGGAACACTGGTCAGACGATAGCCTCGCTAATCTGGGAGCTGATTATGGAAACTGACACCGCGACGACTGAAAATCTGCCCACCGAGCAGCCCGACACCGAGCCGACAGCAGAAGAACTCGCCGCCGGCCCCGTTGTTGATCTCGCTCGCGGCCTTGAAGCGATCTTTATGGTGGCCGATCAGCCGCAAAGCATCGTGAGCCTGGCGACCGCGCTGAACGCTCCCGTGGCCGCGATCCGCCAGACGATCACCGCGCTGCGGGCTGATTTTGACGGCGAAGGCGCGGGCCCCCGTCGTGGTTTTGAGCTTCGCGAAGTGGGCGGTGGCTGGCGCATCTACGTGCGCGCCGACTACGACGCGGCGGTGCGAGACTTCGTTTATACGCAGAATCCGTCGCGCTTGAGTCAGGCCGCGTTGGAGACTCTCGCAGTGATTGCGTACAAGCAACCGATCAGTCGTGGGGCAATTGCTGCCGTGCGCGCGGTGAATGTTGACTCAGTAGTGCGTACACTGCTGAGCCGAGGACTTATTACGGAGGCGTTTACCGACAACGAGACGGGCGCCATCCATTACGAAACAACGGAGCTCATGCTCGTGCAATTGGGGATCAACTCCATTGCCGAGTTGCCTCCCATCTCGCCACTTTTATCTGATGGTTCGGACGGTTTTGATGAACAACGCTAATGGCGCAGGCGCCACTCACCCCGAGGGCGAACGCCTCCAAAAAGTAATGGCCGCGGCAGGAGTTGCCTCCCGCCGGGTGTCAGAAGATTTGATCTACCAGGGCCGTGTTGCGGTCAATGGCAAGGTTGTCGAAGAAGCTGGTCGCCGCGTCAAGCCGACCGACCGCGTCACGGTGGATGGCTCAGCCATTCAGCTCGACACCACCAAGCGCTACGTCATGCTCAATAAGCCTGTTGGCGTCGTGAGCTCTATGGCAGACGAGGGCGGTCGCGCCGACCTGCAGCAGTTCACCGGCAACTACGACGAGCGACTCTTCAACGTGGGCCGTCTCGACGTGCAGACGTCTGGACTCATCGTGCTTACCAACGACGGCGAACTCGCGCACGTGCTCGCGCATCCCTCGTTCGGTGTTACGAAGACCTACATTGCCAAGGTTGAAGGTGTAGTGAGCGCACAAACAGTCTCGCAACTCACCAAGGGCATCGAGCTTGAAGACGGAGTGATCGCCGCCGACAAGGCTCGTGTCATCGGCCGCGCCGTGAACGACGAGTCCATGATTGAGCTCACCCTTCACTCGGGCCGCAACCGCATCGTGCGACGGATGATGGAGGCTGCTGGCCACCCCGTCGTCGAACTCGTTCGCCGCCAGTTTGGTCCGCTTAACCTGGGAAGCCTCGGAGTGGGCAAGACTCGTAACCTCACCAAGGTGGAGCTGGGTGCGGTCTTGACGATCGCCCGTGACGCTGAGGAGCGCTCGTGAATCTAGGCCGCATCACCGGGCAAGTACGCATCGTTGGTGCGGGGCTGCTCGGTGCCAGCATCGGTCACGGCTTGCGGGCCAAGGGTGTAGACGTGATTCTGCACGATGCGTCGCGCAGTAATGCGACGCTCGCCATTGACTACGGTGCCGGCCGTGCGCCTCAAGCAGACGACAAGCCCACGCTCGTGATCGTGGCGGTTCCGCCCGACGTCACGGCCGAGGTTGTCGCGCGCGAACTTATGGCGTGGCCGCAAGCTACGGTGACGGATGTCGCGAGCGTCGCGGTATCCGTGTTGGACGAGCTCATCGCCCTCGGTGTCGATCTTGATCGTTTTATTGGTTCTCATCCGCTAGCGGGACGTGAACGTGGTGGCGCTATTTCGGCGCGCGCCGACCTGTTTATTGGTCGCCCCTGGGTGATTGGCCGTGGGACGCCATTCAACCGTCGAGCGGTCGAAGATCTCGTGATCGAGCTGGGCGCGATCCCCGTGCTGATGTCGGCATCGGAGCACGATGATGCGGTGGCTTTGGTCTCGCATGTGCCGCAGATCGTCTCCAGTCTGCTTGCTCACCGTTTGGCCGACGCTTCTGACGAGGCTGTAGGCCTCGCCGGACAGGGGCTGCGCGACACAACTCGCATTGCTTCAAGCGCCCCGGAACTGTGGGTTCAGATTTTGAGCGCGAATGCTGGGCCCGTCGCAGAGATTCTTCGTGAACTGCAGAGCGAACTCAGCGGCGCGATCACCGCCCTTGAAAATCCGGATGCGCCGGGTTCACGCCGCGCTCTCGCCGAAGTGCTGGCAGGCGGTAATGCTGGAGTGGCACGAATTCCCGGCAAACACGGAACGAGCAAGAGCTTTAGCCAACTCGTCGTGATGGTGGATGACAAGCCCGGTGAGCTTGCCCGCCTACTCACCGAAATCGGCGAGGCCGATGTCAACATGGAAGACTTGAGGCTGGAACACTCACCCGGCGCACAATTTGGTCTGGCTGAGATCTCGGTACTGCCGGAGAAAAAAAGCACATTGGCCCGCGAGCTCTCGGCTCGCGGTTGGAAGATTGCAGGGGCTTTCGCGTGAATAAGAATCCGTCGTTTGTTGTTGTGGCTGTGGATGGCCCCGCTGGCAGCGGAAAGTCGAGTGTGTCTAAGGCCACCGCTCGCGAACTTGGTTTTGACTACCTCGACACCGGTGCCGCGTACCGCGGTTTCGCGCTGCACTGCCTCGAGCGCGGTGTAGACACCCTGGGCCCCGGTGACGTAATCGAAACGCTCCCGCGGTTCGAGTACTCCATCGGTATCGACCCCGACAACTACTTTGTGAAGGTCGACTCGGAGATCGTGACCAACGACATCCGCGAACCTCGTATCACGGGGGTTGTCTCGAACATCGCCCGGGTTCCCGAGGTGCGTCAGTACATGGTCGACCTGTTCCGCAGCATCATTGCCGGCAGCGAAAAACCCGGAATCGTGGTCGAAGGACGAGACATCACGACGGTGGTTGCACCGGATGCTCAGGCGCGAATTCTGCTCACAGCCAGCGAAGAAGCTAGGATGGAACGTCGTGCGGCTGAACTCTCCGGAGAATCGAGCGCGACAACGGCGCAACAACTCAGTTATCGAGATGCGCAGGACTCCAAAGTCGTGGACTTCATGAACGCCGCCGATGGGGTCATCACCATTGACTCCACCAATCTTGACTTCGATCAAACCGTGACGGCCGTCGCGAGTTTCGTTCGCTCCAGTATGTAAACAAAGGACTACCCATGGCCGATCATTCGCCCGCCGCAGACGATTTTCCCGAGCTGAACCCGGATCTCGTCGAGCGACTTTCCGGCATGGACGAAGAAGAGGCTGCCCAGCGCACCTCCGCCCTTCGCGCCGGATTGAGCGACTACGACCTCGACGACGACGACATCCAGGTTCTGGATTCTGCCTCCGACGACCCGGATGCCATCTACTACCTGCCTGCTCTGCCGGTTCTCGCGATCGTTGGTCGCCCGAACGTCGGCAAGTCGGCTCTCGTCAACCGCATCATCGGCCGTCGTGAAGCCGTGGTCGAGGACACCCCCGGTGTTACTCGCGACCGCGTGAACTACAAGGCCGAGTGGAACAACCGTCACTTCACGATCGTCGACACCGGTGGGTGGGAGCCCGACGCTAAGGGCATCGACGCTTCGGTTGCTGCCCAGGCTGAGATCGCTATCGACCTCGCCGACGCTGTTCTTTTCGTGGTGGATGCCACGGTTGGCCCGACCTCGACCGACGAACACGTCGTGCGCATGCTTCGCGCCACTAACAAGCCCGTGATTTTGGTCGCCAACAAGGTTGACGACGTTCACCAGGAATCGGATGCCGCGTCGCTCTGGAGCCTCGGCCTCGGTCAGCCGTGGCCGTCATCCGCCGTTCACGGCCGTGGTGTTGCTGACCTTCTCGACCACGTGCTCACGGTCCTGCCGAAGATCTCGAATGTAGCCAAGGAAGAAGTGGGTGGCCCGCGCCGCGTCGCTATCCTTGGTCGCCCGAACGTGGGCAAGTCGAGCCTCCTCAACAAGACCGCCGGTGAAGAGCGCGTCGTTGTCAACGAACTCGCTGGCACGACTCGCGACCCGGTCGACGAGCAGATCGAGCTCGGCGGAAAGTTCTGGCGTTTCGTCGACACCGCCGGTATCCGTCGTCGCGTTGCTTTGGCTCAGGGGGCGGACTTCTACGCCACGCTGCGCACGAGTGCGGCACTGGAAAAGGCTGAAGTGGCCGTCGTGATCTTCGATGTGAGCCAGCCGCTCAGTGTTCAGGACCTCAAGATTGTTGACCTCGTGCTCGAATCGGGCCGTGCGCTCGTTCTGGCCTTCAACAAGTGGGACCTTCTCGACGATGAACGTCGCGACCTGCTCGAGCGTGAAATCGACAAGGACCTCGCGCACGTTGCGTGGGCTCCTCGCGTAAACATCTCGGCCAAGACCGGTCGTCACATGGAGAAGCTGGTTCCGGCTCTCGAGCTGGCGCTGGAGTCGTGGGATACCCGCATTGCGACTGGTAAGTTCAACGCTCTTCTGGCTGAGCTCACACAGGAGCACCCTCACCCGCTTCGTGGTGGCAAGCAGCCGCGCATCCTCTTTGGTACGCAGGCTTCGAGCCGTCCGCCGACGTTCGTTCTCTTCACGACCGGATTTTTGGACCCGCAGTACCGACGCTTTATTACGCGTCGACTGCGTGAGATCTTCGGCTTCGATGGCAGCCCCATCCAGGTCAACATGCGTGTGCGTGAGAAGCGTAAGCGTAAGTAGGTTCTCGAGCTTTGGCTCTGTAGCTTCGGCTTAACGACCAAACGGCGAGTCATTCTCCTAGGAGAGTGACTCGCCGTTTGGCGTTAACCAGCGCGTGAGCGGATGCCGGTGGGCTGCCGCTCACGCTCGAGCGTTAGTGTGCGACCGGTGCGACGTTCGCGTCGGCATCCGCATCGGCGTCAACCTCGGCATCGTTGCGCTTGACGAAGAACGTGGCGACGATCGCGAACAGCGAGATGATTCCGCCGGCCATGAAGGCGAGACGAACGCCCCCGGCGAGAGCTTCGGTGTCGGGTGCCCCTTCGGCGGCCAGCGCGACGGACTGCACTGTGAGCAGCGCGATAAACAGTGCCGTACCGGCGGCACCCGCGAGCTGCTGAACGGTGCCGATGGTGGCGCTGCCGTGCGAGTACAGGTGCGGCTTGAGGCTGCCGAGGGCCGACGTGAATAGCGGCGTGAACATGAAGGCGAGGCCGATGCTCATGGGAACGTGAATGGCGACGACCATGAACGGTGAGCTGTTCTCCGACAGCATCGTGAAGCTCCAGAGGGCGGCGCTCACGACGATGGCACCGGGGATCATGAGCGGGCGCGGGCCAACCTTGTCGTAGAGGCGACCGACGACCGGTCCGAGAAGACCCATCATGAGGCTGCCGGGAAGTACGAGCAGTCCACTCTGGATGGGCTCGAGACCGAGAACGTCCTGCGTAAACATGGGGAGCAGGATGATGGTGCCAAAGAGCGCCGCCATCATGACCATCATGAGGCCGATGGAGACGGCGAAGCCGGAGGCGGCGAAGGTGCGCAGGTCGAGAAGCGCGCTATCGGTTTTCTGCAGCTTCAGCTGGCGCATGATGAACAGCGCAAGGCTGATGGCGCCAGCAACGATGGGGATGGCGGGGGCGACGAGCACCTCACCGCTCGCTGATTCGCCGAGGCTCGAGAGGCCGTAAATGAGTCCCGCAAAGGCAATCGCAGAAAGGATGACCGAGAGTACATCGATCGACACCTTGCGAGGATCCGTAACGTTGCGCACCTTGGTGATGCCGAGGATGAGCGCGGTGACCGAGATGGGGATCATGACGATGAAAACCCAGCGCCAGTCAAAGACAGCCAGGACAAGACCGGCGACGGTCGGGCCGACGGCGGGAGCCATCGACATGACGATCGAGACGTTGCCCATCGTCTTACCGCGGGTAGCCGGGGGGACGAGAGTCATGACGGTGGTCATGAGAAGCGGCAGCATGATGGCGGTACCCGAGGCTTGAACGACGCGACCGACGATGAGGATCGCGAAGGTGGGGGCGATCGCGCCCAGAAGCGTGCCCGCGGTGAAGAGCGTCATGGCAGCGATGAAGATGCTGCGGGTCGTGAAGCGTTGGATAAGGAATCCGGTAATCGGAATCACTACCGCCATCGTAAGCATGAACGACGTTGACAACCACTGAGCGGTGCTGGGCTCGATCTTGAGGTCTTCCATGATGCGGGGGATGGCAACGACGAGCGACGTCTCGTTGAGGAACACCACGAAGGTTGCCGCGAGCATGAGCGCGATGACGAGACGGTTGCGACCGCTGTTGTCGACGGCGCCCGCCGCAGAGCTGGACAAGGAGCTCGCACCGGGTGGGGCGAGGGGAATGCTGCCGGTGATCGGCGTGGTGCTGGTCATGAAAATCCTGTCGTGTCTCAAGCGGTAGGACGAAGCAGCAGCCGCGGTCGACAGGGCGCACAAATCAGTCGTCTTCTTTATTCTCGCTCAGTGCAACGACATCCGACAGCAAAATAATCCCGATTGCGTGGAGTCGGCGGCAAACCGGCTCGCGGTGGGGCAGAAGTGGGGCATGAGCAGGCCCTGTCGAGCGAGAAGTGGTCCACGACGGTCGGGCGCAATACCTCTGCCCGAGCAGCTGCGGGAAGCGCTATGTTGGAGGCACAACTTGTGACACGGGGTGCCCTGCGGGGCTGAGAACACACCCGTCGAACCTGATCTAGTTAGAACTAGCGAAGGGATGTCGTGCATGTCGCGTACGCCACCAAACTTTTTGACCGCCACTCAAGACGCGCTCGAGGCGGTGAGATCGACGTCGCCGCTCGTGCAGTGCATCACCAATAGCGTGGTGGTGGGCTTCACCGCTAACGCTCTGCTGGCCGTGGGTGCGGCTCCGGCCATGGTGGATATTCCGGAGGAAGCGGGCATGTTCGCGGGGGTGGCATCCGGAGTGCTCATCAATCTCGGCACCTGCCGTGAAGAGCAGCGCGCTGCGGCGCTGGAGGCAGCACCGGCCGCCAACGCTGCGGGAACGCCATGGGTGCTCGACCCCGTGGCTATTGGTGCTCTGCCCGTGCGGACTCCTTTGGCGTATCGCCTGCGTGATCTCGGGCCGTCGATTGTGCGGGGCAATGCTTCAGAGATTCTGGCGCTTGCCGAACTAGGCGCTGGTGGCCGTGGTGTCGACAGCACGAGCAGTGTGGATTCCGCACTCACTGCTGCTCAGATGCTCGCTCGCGTGACGGGCGGCGCCGTCGCAGTATCGGGAGCGACTGACCTCGTGACCGATGGCGTGAGTGTCGTGAGACTCACAAACGGGCATCCGGTGCTGACAAAGGTCACGGGTGGTGGCTGTGCGCTGGGAGCGATCATGGCGGCGTTTGCTGCGGTGACTCCGGATGCGTTGACCGCGGCAGTAGCGGCGACGAGCGTGTACACGGTAGCGGCTGATCTCGCGGCGGAACGTTCGGCGCTGCCGGGAAGCTTCGCTGTGGCTCTGCTGGACGCACTGAGCGAAGTGTCAGTAGACGACATTGCAGAACGGGCGGTGATCGCGTGAGCGGCGTGCGAGAGAACGAGAGAGCGGTAGGCAACGGTTTTCGCGAGAGCTTCAACCTCTCGACCTATCTCGTGACGGATTCGACCCAGGCCCGCGCGGCCGGCCATGACCTGGTTGATCTTGTCTATGAGGCCGTCGCCGGGGGAGTCACTGTCGTTCAAATTCGCGAGAAGGACACTCCCGCCCACGAATTTCTCGACATCGTCTTGCGGGTGTCGACCGCAGTGGCGCGCAAGGTGCCCGTGCTCGTCAATGACCGCGTCGACGTGTACCTGGCGGCCCGCGAAATGGGTGCCAAAGTGGCCGGAGTGCATGTGGGGCAAAACGACTTGCCCGTGTCATCCGTTCGAGCACTTGTCGGGCCGGATGCCATTGTCGGGTTGAGCGCCTCTACCGAGGACCAGTTGTTCGCAGCCGGGGTGCGCTCCGCCGGGGTCGACTACGTCGGTATTGGCGCACTGAACCCCACGACGACCAAGAAGGATGCTCCGGATGCTCTGGGGCACGCCCGCATGGCCGAACTCGTCGCAGTCAGCAAACTGCCGACTGTTGCTATTGGCGGGATTGGTCTGGCGGATGTTCCGTTGTTGCGCGCCGCTGGTGCCGATGGTGCTGCGGTGGTGTCCGCTATCTGTGGTGCTGCCGACCCGCGAGAAGCGGCACGGGCGCTCGCCGCAGCGTGGGCTGGAGTTCGAGCGGGGGAGACGGCGTGAGTGAAGTTGCGGGTAAGGGAGAGAACGTGAGTGTGAGTTCAGGCGTTGGGACGGGTGCGAGTGCGGTTGCGGCCGCGGGTACGAACGGGGTGCGGGTACCGCGGGTACTGAGCATTGCCGGCAGCGACCCCTCGGGTGGGGCTGGCATCCAGGCTGACCTCAAGTCGATTGCGGCCAATGGCGGCTACGGCATGGCGGCGATCACGGCGCTGACGGCCCAGAACACGCAGGGCGTGAGTGGCGTGCATGTGCCGCCGGCCTCGTTTTTGAAGAAACAGTTGGATGCCGTCAGCGACGACATAGCGATCGATGCAGTGAAGATTGGGATGCTTGGCACTCCGGAGGTCGTTGCTGTCGTGCAGGAATGGCTGGCGCGAGTCAAGCCACCGCTCGTTGTGCTTGACCCGGTGATGGTTGCGACCAGTGGAGATCGCCTGCTGAATACGGAAGCCGAGCTGGCGCTGCGTGAACTGGTGCGGGTCAGCGATCTGGTGACACCGAACATCCCTGAGCTCGCGATTATTGCGGGAGAGCCTGCCGCCGAGACGTGGGACGAGGTGCTGGCGCAGGCGGCGCGAGTCTCTGCCTCCTACGGGGTGCGCGTGCTCGCCAAGGGCGGCCACTTGAGTGGGGCTGAGGCTCCGGATGCGCTCGTGGATGCTCGTTTCGGGAACGCGCCGGTCGTGACAGAGTTTGTCGGCATCCGTCTAGAGACCACGAACACGCACGGAACGGGCTGTTCGCTGTCAAGTGCGCTGGCGACGCGCATTGCGGCGACCGGCGATTGGCCTGCCGCGGTGGGGGAGTCGAAGCGGTGGTTGAGCGAGAGCATCCGTGCCGGTGCAGCTCTGCAGGTAGGCGACGGGCATGGGCCCATCAGCCACTTTGCGGGGCTGTGGGCTCGCGGGGGCGTAGAGACGGCGCCAACGGCGGCAGAGGTGCGGGAGCACTGGTGGGCCGAGATTGCGGACATCCGCGCTCAGATCGACAACGGTGACTTTGTGCGGGCGCTGGGCGATGGTTCCCTCGAGCGGGGCGACTTCGTCTGGTACCTGGCTCAGGATGCGCTCTACCTGCGGGATTATGCGCGGGCGATCGCCGAAGCCGCCCGGCTGGCACCCACCGCTGCGGAACAAGCCTTCTGGGCATCGAGCGCTGAGGGCTGCATCGTGACCGAACTGCAGTTGCACGAGTCATGGTCTCCCGAGGGCGAAGTGTTCGCGGCCTCGCCCAGTGCGACCACCACCGGGTACCTCAACCACCTGCTGGCGACGGCTGCCCGCGGTGACTATGCGGTGCTCGCTGCCGCTCTGTTGCCCTGCTTCTGGGTGTACCACGACGTCGGTTCGCGCCTGCACCCGCTCGCGCACGCCGAGCACCCCTACGCCGACTGGTTGACGACCTACGCCGATGACGCCTTCACGGATGCCACCGAGCAGGCCATCACGATAGTGACGACGCTCGCCGCAGACGCCACGCCGGTAGTTCGGGATGCGATGCTCACCGCTTTCGTGGCCTCCACGGAGCACGAACGCGAGTTCTTCGCTGCCGCGCACGGGGTTAGCTCGCATTGATTTTGTTTCTGTTCCCCAATTGACCCCAAAGTGAACACGGGCCCTCAAATTCCGCGTTAGGATAGTGGAGTTGTCGCGGGCTGTAGCGCAGCTTGGTAGCGCACCTGACTGGGGGTCAGGGGGTCGCAGGTTCAAATCCTGTCAGCCCGACAATGGGGTTCTTCTAGATACTGTTCTAAGAACCTAAGGACACAAAAACCCTCCCGGGTAATCCGGGAGGGTTTTCCTTCTTAACGCACGCTTTCGGCTTACGATCACGCCTGACCGCTCATCTCGTGAGCGGTTCGAATGCTTAAATGCCAAACGCTCCCGTTCGGGAGCGCGTCGAATTGTTCGTCAAGCGGATACTTGCCCGTCTCGGGCTGGTGAATTGGGGCTTGAGAGCCCAGCTAGGTTCGCAGCGGTGGCTCGGTCAGCGGAAGAACGATGGGGATCACCACGTTCGGAGTCGTTGCTGTGTAGGCGTTCGTCCAGTGGGCGTCGCGACTGCGCAGCGAGGGGGCCGTCTGGCGAACCAGAATTTGCGCGTAATCTTCGAACTCTTTCTTGAGGAAGCTGGCGATGCGCGTCAGATTGTGTTGAACAAGCAGGAACGCGGAAAAGATTGATGCAGCGGCAATTCCGCGGGTGCGTCGTCGAGAAGCGGTCTGAATGTCAGAAGTACCACCCGTCTTAATCTGGGCATTGAGAGATTCAATTCCATTTCGGGCGTACTGGTGGAAGGTTTCCCACTCTTCGGTGCCGTAGACGAGCCCTTGTGCTCGTTTTTGAATCTCGACGTGCTCGAACGAGACCGAGTGCTGCTTACAAATGCGATCAAGCTCGGCGGGGATGTCGTCGTGCTCGATTTCGGGGCGCGACTTCTTGGCAGCCGTTTTCATCATCTCGCGAATCGGGCACACAACGGTCGGACTGGCGCCGAGTGCCGGGCACATCATGGGGACTTTACCCCGAGCATCCGGTTTTTCTTTTTGAATGAGTCGGTACGGCAGACGGGCGTTGATGCGCGCCCGAAAGGTGTCCTTGTCAATGCGGTTGTTGAGGTAGTCCGGAGTTGCGGTCAACATTGGTTCCGGTGTGGCTGGGCAGAAGAGACCATCGTTGACATAGAGCGCGCCTCCAGGAGCGGCCTCACGGTACTCGCGGTCTTTCCTGTAATCAGTCGAGGGGACGTAACCAAGGGCTACCGCAGGGGTGTGCAGGCGCTCGTGGATCGCATTGGCGAAGTATTCTTTGTCCGTATCTGCCAGCCCGGGCTTCAAGCCAGTCTTTATCGCTGACGTGAGAACCTTGACGGCTTCTTCCGAAGCGCCGACGTTGGGGATGGCGAGGGTTGCCGCTACGGCCAAGTGCGGAAAGCGCTCGGAGCCTGGTTTCTCGTGATCTACGCGAACGGCGATGGTGAGTGCGTAGCCCCGTTGGTAGACGACGCTAGATTTTTTCCGGTTGGCGTTTTTCGCATCGAAGGGGATGACGCTCCCGGGCCGGTCATCGCCGCGTATTCCGCCGCTCTTGACGTAGAAACCATTCGAAAGGTCGACGGCGCCTGGCGTCAATTTGGCTTGGTCGTTGATGATGGCTTCTTCGGCGGCCTGAGCGTCCAACGTCTTGCGACTGTAAACCTTGGTGGTGGGAGAGGCAATGAATGTCTGGTCGATGGACAAGCTCATCTTGTCGTCGACTCGGCGTAGCCGTCGCGGCTGCTCGTTGAAGGACATCAAGAGAAAGCGTTCTGTGAATTCGTCGAGGCGCGCTTTGAAGAAGCTCGCGCGTGCGGCGTCGTGGTTATCGACAATGTGCTTGATTGCAACGTGTGTCTTCGCGAAGCGCATGTCGTAGGGGTACGGATTCATACATTCGACGATGCGGTGGAACGCGTTGTAGGTGTTGTTGTACCAGCGCTTCTCCTCAGCTAGGTGTCCAACGAATGTAGTGGCAGGCGCCGGCAGCTCTAGCAGCGCCCGCGACTCAGCACTCAGACGGTGTTGAAAAAGCTCTCGAAGTTCGGTGATGAGAAGCGGTTTCTTCTCTCCGGCAAGAATCATGAGGCCCGTGAGAATCGCGAGGTCGTGTACGAGGATGGGACGGCCACCCACGCTGTTGTCCATGCCATCGTCCAACCGCCACTGCGTGAGACGTTCCAGGATGCCCGTTTTGCGAACGCGTACGACGGCTGCAACCACGGCGGGTTGATGCATTTCAGTCAGGACTTTGGCCTTGGTCATGACCTCGTGCGGGTGGAGCCCACCAAAGTCGATACCTTTGCTCCCGCCGTCGAATGCTACGGCACCGTTAGTGATCATCGGGCTACCACCGAACCGGCAACCTGCTCGAAGAAGTCGCCAGTGGACCGAGCGGCGATGAGGTGCATGTAACGGTCGACAGATGCGAAGTTTTTGAAGCCGCAGATCTCTTTGAGCACTGCTAGCGGCAGGTCTTTCTCGAACTGCTGAATAATCCACGTGAGCCGAAGGCGAGCCGCGGAAACACGCAGGTCCCACTTCTGCTCGCTCAGGTACCCCTGTACCAACCGTGGTGGGTATTCTTCTCCTCGGTTGCCATGAAAGAGATACCCATCGAGGCGACCGTCGACCGCTTTTGCAAGTGCTGGAAGCCACGCGGTGGCTATGGGCACTATGCGAGGGCGTTTGCCCTGAACTGTCACGGTCGTATGGACACCATCGTTCGTTAAGTGCTCAACTCGTGTATCGATCAGTTCCGCCGCCGAGAGACCTGCTCCACCACACAGAGCGAGAATCGAATAAGCGTTATGCCGACGGCGGTCAGAGTTTTGCCCAAGTGCCCATGATTGGAAACGTGCAATCTCTGATGCGGTGTACGGCACCATCTTGTCGCTAGGTTCGGGCTCAGGAATTCTCTTCAGTCGTAAGTCAGTCTGTTTTTCGATCAAAACAGCAATTCGTCGGTATACGTCGAAACGGTACGCCGGGCTACGGTCAGCGATCCCAATTTCAACAAAGGCATCTAGAAAGCGCTGGGTGAAGATCTTTTCGAAGCGGAGCTCAGTTCCTGTCGTGGCCCACACCCACGCGATGTATCTGGTGAGAATTGTCATCGAGGTACGGACCGGGTTGAAGTCTCGGGGTTGAGTCATGAGCACTACAGAAATCACGAAGGGTCGAATCGCCTGCCATTGGGCGGGCGTCTCCAGTCGAGGACGAAACTTGGACACGATCGCCCAATCCAGGTCAGGCATGTTGGGGTCAAGTTGGCGTAGATCGGCGACTGCCATTTGGTAGTCAGAAATATCGTTGACTCGTAGTTTTTTGCGCATGCCTTGGATGAGTGCGGCAAATTTCGCAAACCCAGCAAGAATCTTCGAGGTATTTTGAACAGCCAGAACCCGAAAGGTAAAGAAGAGCAGGTCAAAGGTCAATTGGTGCGACCTCTCTTTGTACTATTGCGCCCACTTCTGGGGACAAAGTCCAGCGAGTTTTGCAGACCAGCGAGCGTTCGGATCCCGGATATCTGCATCAGTTCGATGGGCGACATTCCGTCGGACAGATGCCGGCGGAGCCAAGTGGCACGCATCCGAACTGCTCGAATATCTAAGTCCGAGCGCGCGCGTGAAAGAAACTCGGCTACCTGATCGGAAGAGACGCTCTTGCGGCCGGGGGCAAAAACCCACGATCTACTTCGCGCGGCTTCGGCAAGGGACTGAAGGCTCGTCGCCCACTCCGGAAAAACGGGCACCGTCCGTGGCCGTGATGACCACACGGAAACGAATATCTCCTGAGAGCGGATCGAGATATCGGAGACGGCTACTTCGAGAATTTCACGGGTCGCGAGGCCAGCACCCAGGCCGAGCGCAAGAAGGACGCCCGCGTCCCGCCGGCGGGATTCTGTTGCTTGGGCCGCAGACCAGCTTCGCAGCTCGGCGATTTCGGCGTTGTTGTAAGGAATCGTGGGCGCGGAGCGAGGGAGCGTCGCCCCAGACACGGACGTGTCTTGTGGGTTCAGTATCGCGATTGCTCGCCAGAGTGCTCCGCGGTGGGTCGCCTTCGACGCGGAACTGAGACTCGGTGTGGCCAGGTGAATAAATTGGTCCGCGAGGTTACGCCTGAATATTCGATCGTCACGCAGATCGATGCCGCGAGACTGCCAGCACCACAGCACGAACGGAGTAATGGCCGAGTATAGGCCCGGGAGATCTCGCCCGCTTTCGGAGACCGTCGAGACCGCGCCGGTGATGAACGGACCGAGGTCGTCCCAGTAGGGCAGCGCCATGATCGGCAGGTAGGCCGACGACTCACGAGGCGGGTTCGCGGAGGTGTTGAGGTCGCGCGAAACGAAGCTCTCGTCCATGTAATTACCACCGCCTTTCGTCCTCGGGCTTATGAACCTACGGATGCCAGCCCCCTAATTTCTTCCTACCCATCGACAAGATCAATCGAAGTCAGCCGAATGCCGCGCACAGCGTTTCTGACGTCGGCACCGCGCCGTTGTCAGAACGGAGTGTATGAATGGCATCGGTCTTCTCGACCTTCACGAACGAGCTGTATCCGTATACGAACTTGGGGCACCGGATGCGACGGGCACTCCGTTCCTCGAAGCGGAGCGACTTTTCTTAGCGCGAGCGGGCCGGTCGTCGAGCGCCACTAGCAAGCGGGCGTTTAACTGGACCAGCAAGCTATACCGCTATGAGCTCTTCACCGCCGAAATCGGCCGATCACCTCGGGAAAATACGCGCAATCGCGTTTCTCTTCCGCCAGATGAGCGCCGGCTTGGGGAGTGGGCTGGCTACCAGCGACGTATGCAGGATCGTCTCAGCAGATTTCAATGGATTCGCTTAGATCTGTCATCCGCATTCGAGTGGGATCCTCTGGAATCACACTGGCAGTCTCGCCTTGAGGAGTATCGACGTTTTATATCTGCCCATGGGCGGCAACCCTTCCTGAACCCTGAACAGCCGTCCGAGTTCCGATTAGCGAGATGGGTAGCGAGACAATTGGACACGTTACGCCTTGAAGCACTGCCGCGAGATCGGGCGATGAGTTTCGAACAGCTAGTTAGCTAAACGCGTTGGGTTTCGAGAGCGTGGCTAAGAAAATCCGCGCCGCGCTGTTCGCAAGAGATGTAGCTTCGGCATCCATTCTTCGTCTCGAACACGAGATCTGCATGACGGGACGCGGATACTTTCGGGGATTTCACTAGGAGTTTCAGGCTCGGGGTCGGGACGCGAATTCTTCTGGCTGTTTAGGCACAGACTCGGATAAACCGGTACAAACCACCTTTCATCCGGTATCGTCAGGTCTATCAGCTGGCGCACAACGCGGGCTGTTCGGGAAGGGCAAAGTGAACGAACCTTGGCTGTCTGCCGACGACATCGCCGTCCATCTCGGCGTCACAAAAGACACCGTCTACACCTGGATCGCCGATAAAGGGATGCCCGCCCATAAGATCGGCCGCTTATGGAAATTCCAAGCGGGCGAGGTCGATGAGTGGGTTCGCCGAGGAGGCTCAGCAGCTTCGGACAACGCTGCACCCACCTAATCGGTCCGAAGTCGCTGCGCTGAACCGCCGACCAGCATTGTCCGTGGTTCCCCATATCTTGATCTACTGTCAAAATCCCGGAAGGAGACCCCAAGGATGACCGATACGGAACCGTACAAACGCTATGCGCTGTCATTCACGAGTGGGGGACTTCTAGTGCGTGAAGCCGAAATTGTGGTGTCCGAGTATCTAAGCGTGCGCGACTGGGGGATGGCCCGGCACGCTGTGACCGAGCAAAACTTGTTACAGGCGCGTACGACCTCGTCGAGTGTTCGGGTGTCGCGGGAAGCGGCCCAAAGGGTATCTGTCCTTGAGGACTCAGAGCTGGAGATGTTTGCAGACTTGAGTTACACCGAGCGTTGCCACCTCATGTGGGCCGCTGCATGCCGTCGCTACGAACTAATTGGTGATTTCGCGGAAGAGGTCGTGCGTGAACGCTTCCTGCTGATGACGCCCACAGTCGGACTTGAAGACTTTGAGCGATTCATGGCAAGAAAGGGCTTGTGGCACACCGAGCTTGACGAATTGAAACCCTCGACTCGTACCAAGCTTCGACAGAGCGCCTTTCGGATGCTGCACGAAGCGGAACTTCTAAGCAAGCAAGGCGAGATCCTTCCCGCTTTGCTATCCGAGCGCATCCACGAGATCCTTGCCGCCCACATCCCAAGCGACATCCGGTTTTTTCCCACCACTCTGCCGATGGAGGTACAGCGATGAGCGCCACCGAGCGAAGCCTCACGAGCGATGAAAAGCATGTCTACGAGGTGTTGAGTAGCGAGCGGTTCTTGAAGATGGAAGGCCTCTCCAAGGAAGTCCCCTTCTTCATCTACCACTACCCGCCCGCGTGGGCGCTCAGCGTCGATGAAATGCGGGAACGCGTGACCAACAAGCTCCGCAGCGATGACGGTCTCGACGTGGTTGAGGTCAACCTGTATGACCTCGCCATTCGGCTCCTGGAAGAACGCGGCGTGTGGCAGCGCATTCTGTCTCTAGAGCCAGAAACAGAGAAGTCCGATTTCCGTGAGATGTTGCAGGGGATGCTCGATCCACACGACCACCTCGCGCCCGCCATCCGCGAACTCCTCGATGCCACCCCCAGTGACATTGTTTTCCTGACAGGGATCGGCGAAGTTTTCCCGTTCATCCGCACGCACACCGTCTTGGAGAACCTGCAAAGCGTTGTTGTAGGTAAACCCATGCTCGCCTGGTTCCCGGGCACATACGAGTTCACCCAAGCGCAAGGACATCAGCTGCGCGCACTCAACCTCAGCGCAAGTGACGGCTACTACCGGGCCAAGGACATTCTGGAGCAGGAAGTATAACGATGACACAAATAAACGAAATCTTTGCCAAGCCGATCAGTCGGCCAATTGAAGGCGTCATCAAAGCTGATGACAGCTCGCAGCTCGCGACGGAAGTCGAAGAGTACGTCCTTACCAATGAGGCGGCCAAGGGGCTCGAACACGTGTTGGAGGCATACACGAACTATTCGAACGCCAACGGCGTCTGGGTCTCGGGCTTCTTCGGTTCCGGTAAGTCGCACCTGCTGAAGATGCTCGCGCATCTGCTCGGTGACATCGACGGTCACGACTATCCACGCGCTAAGGTATCTGAAAATTTCCGCGGTAAGGCCGACGGTGCCTTCCTTCCTGCGCTGATCGAAAAGGCTGACCGCATCGCTGCGAAGAGCCTACTTTTCAACATCGACCAGAAAGCCACCCTGATCTCGAAAGATCAAAACGACGCGCTTCTCAAGGTGTTTGTGAAGATCTTTGACGAGTCCCGCGGCTACTACGGCAACCAAGGCCACATTGCACGGTTTGAGCGGGATCTGGACACCCGTGGCCAATACGACGCTTTCAAGAGCGCGTTCGAGCGGATCGCCGGTGTCCCGTGGAAGCGGGGACGCGAGCAGGCTGCTCTAGAAGCAAAGCACATTGACGATGCCTTTACCGAGGTCAACGGATCGGAGAGCCCTGGCATCATCCGCCAGTACAGCACCAACTACTCGGTCTCGATCGAAGACTTTGCTGATGAAGTCGCTGGTTGGCTCGACCAGCAGCCCGACGGGTTTCGGCTGAACTTCTTCGTGGACGAGGTCGGTCAGTTTATCGGTGCTAACAGCCAACTAATGCTGAACCTTCAGACTATTGCCGAGTCTCTTGCCACTAAGTGCCATGGGCGGGCGTGGATTGTGGTTACTTCGCAGGAAGACATGGAAAAGATCGGTGGTGACCGTACCAAGTCACAGGCTAATGACTTTTCCAAAATTCAGGCTCGTTTTAATAACCGGCTAAAGCTCACCAGTCAGGACGTCGAAGAGGTGATTCGCAAACGTCTTCTCGACAAAACGGAGACTTCAGTAGCCGATATTTCGGCGATCTATGCGGCTGAGCACGCGAACTTCAAGACACTCTTTGACTTCGTCGAGGGGCGACACTACCCGAACTACCGGGACGAGACCCACTTCGTGGGCACGTACCCATTCGTGAGCTACCAGTTTCCCCTGTTCCAATCGGCGATCGAGGGCATCAGCGATCACAACATCTTTGAGGGGAGAAACAGCTCGGTTGGGGAGCGCTCGATGCTCGGAGTTGTGCAGCAGGTCGCGACCAATCTCGTCGATCAGCCGCTCGGCCAGCTTGCGTCGTTCGATCAGATGTTCGAAGGTATTCGTGCCTCGCTGAAGGCGGCGAGTCACCGCGCAATCATTGATGCGGAACGCAGCTCATCGCTGCCACCGCTCGCGGTGCGTCTGCTCAAAGCTCTTTTCCTCGTCAAATACGTGGACACCTTCAAGGCCACACCGCGAAACCTCGCCGTGCTTGTGTATGACCGTTTTGGCGCCGACCTCGCCCGACTGGGCAAGGACGTCAACGAAGCCCTCGCCGCGTTAGAAGCACAGACTTACATTCAGCGCAACGGTGACACCTATGACTATCTGACTAACGAAGAGCAGAAAATCGAGCAGGAAATCAAGAATGTCGATATTGACAATTCTGAAGTCTCCAAGAAACTTTCCGACCTTCTCACAGGCTCTGTCATCAAGACGACAAAGGTCGTGTATAGCAAGAATGACCAGAACTTTCCGGTCGGGTTTAAGCTCGACGGGCAGGCGATGAGTAAGCAGTACGAACTCTCCCTGCACTTCACCAGTCCCGAGACCGAGTTCACCCTGGACCAGATCAAGGCCCATAGCGCCGGGCTTGATGAGCTGCGTGTTGTACTCCCCGCCGAGGCTGAACGCATCCTCGCCGACCTGCGTTTGCTGCTGAAGACAGAGAAATACGTCAAGCGCGCCCAAGGCTCAAGTCGCACCTCAATCGAGCAGGCCATCCTGCAGACTCGGGGGACCCAAAATGCGGAGCGGGAGAAGGAGATCGTCGAGCGTCTCCGGGCTGCAGTCGGCCAGTCAACGCTGGTCCACAATGCTGGCGTTCTCGATGTGAACTCGACCGATGCGGTCACGCGGATCAACGATGGCTTCCAGAAGGTCATCGCCGCGACCTACACCAACCTCACTTTGTTGGGTGGTAAAACTTTCGGCGAGCAGCAGCTCTCGACCTTCGTGAACCCTCCCGAGGGCGGGCTGTTCGAGGAGTCCGCCAGCATCCTCGATGTACCCGCTGATGATGTTCTTGCTCATCTGGAGATGAGTGGAAAGCGCCACGTGCAGGTCACGATGAAGCATCTCGTCGAGAAGTACACGATGAAGCCGTATGGCTGGGACCTGTGGTCAGTTGCCGCGGTCGTTGGCTACCTTGCGGGTGTATCGAAGATTGAGATTCAACTCAATGGCAAGGTGCTGGCGCGCACTGAGATCACTTCGGCGCTGCGCAATACTCAAAGCCACGCGAACATGGTCATAGCGCCTCAGCGGGTGTTCGATTCTAAGATCGTGGGCGCGTTTCGAAAGTTCGTCATTGAGCTCACTGACGACGGTGCGATCTCCAAGGATCCGCTTGAACTCGCCCGGGTGGGAAAGGAACACCTTGGGGCGAAACTTGCCGAGTTGAAGGCGCTGCGGACTGGCACACGGTATCCGTTCGTCGATCAGCTCGACGAACCGATTCGGGCGCTCACCGAATTGTGCGACCACAAAGACGATTGGTTCGTTACCAACTTCACCGGCGCCGACGATCTGCTTGACGCTAAGGACAACACGATCGACCCGATCAAAGCGTTCCTCAATGGCGCACAGCGTGCCATCTACGACGGCGCCGCGGCATTCATGCAGGCGAACCGGTCCAACCTGGCTTATCTGCCTGGCAACGGGGCGGATGATGTTGAGGCGGCGCTTGAAGACCCGCAAATATTCCGAGGTAGCAAGACCTTCGGGCTCGGCGCCGCCATCAACAACGTCGAGCAACAACTCGGCGAAGTGATCGATGCGCAGCGCGCGGCAGCGGAGGTCGAGATCAATGCGCGGTGGGAGCAAGTGCCCGCCAGCAAGGCATACAGCGACGCGACCGAAACAGCGCAACAGTCGGTGACCCGCAAAGCTCAGGCGGTGCTCGACCGAGTTCGGCACGAGACGCAGATCCCCGCGATAAAGAGTCTCGCCTCTCAGTTCGCGGACACCATCTATCCGGAGATACTCGACGAGTTGGACGCAGCACGACCGGTCGCAACCACGGAGCCAACGTCGCCGGACATTGACACGGATCTCGAATCCACGCCACCGCCCGCCCCAACCAAACAGACCATCTCGATCAAGAAACTCTCTTTGCCGGGAGCCGGGCAGGTGCTCGGAACCGAGGCCGACGTTGATCGCTATCTTGACCAGCTCCGCACCACTTTGCTGGTGACCATTAACGACAACAAGCGAATCACGCTCTAGGACGGCTACGACATGCACACCAAACCTCTGGAGCGCTTCGCTACGCAAGCGCGCCGTGACCTCATCGCCACCGTTGACGCTCAGGCCACTGCGGTGCTGAGCCACGGATCCGTCGCTCGTAGCGAGCGTGCCCATGTGGTTAAACGACTCGAAGAGGAGATCGCCGCGCATGGCAGAGCGCATGTGATTGACAAGGTCGCCTACACGTGGTTCAACCGCATCATCGCGCTGCGGTTCATGGATGCTCGCGGTTACACCGATGCCGGCGTGGTCTCGCCTGCGCAAGGTCAGTCGCATGGTCAGCCAGAGATTCTCGCCGATGCTAAGCGCGGCAACCTCGACACCGACGTGATGATCAATAAGAACACCGCAGAGGCGATCATCGGATTGCTCGATGGAACCCGCCGCAGCACTGATGCTGAGGGGGAGGCGTATGCGCTATTGCTCACTGAATACTGTCGGTACTGGCACAAGTCGATGCCGTTCATGTTCGAACGCGAGGGTGACTTCACCGAATTGCTCGTACCGACGGGCCTGCTGGCCGACGGTGCGATCCTGTCGCGCGCGCGCGAGGTGCTCACGGAAGAAGTCTGTGAAGACGTCGAGGTGATCGGCTGGCTCTACCAGTTTTACATATCGGAACGGAAAGACGAGGTCTTTGCCGGATTCAAAAGGAATGAGAAGGCCGGTGCCGACGAGATCCCGGCGGCCACGCAGCTCTTCACCCCGCACTGGATCGTTCGTTACCTCGTCGAAAATTCACTCGGTCGACTCTGGATGCTGAACCGTCCGGCGTCTCAGCTCGTAGACCAGATGGACTATTATATCCCGTCTGTGGACGAAGGGACCGACTTCCTTAAGATCAACGAGCCTGAAGAACTGACTGTGATCGATCCTGCTTGCGGCTCGGGCCACATGCTCACATATGCTTTTGACCTGCTCTACGCGATCTACGAAGAGCAAGGTTACGCACCCTCAAAAATCCCCAGCCTGATCCTCAACCACAACCTCCACGGCACCGAGATCGACCCTCGTGCCGGATCACTCGCCGCCTTTGCACTGACGATGAAAGCACGCGCGCAAGACCGCCGGTTCTTCAGCAAGAATTTAACGCCGAAAATTCAAGTGATCGAGCCCATCGCGTTCGGTCAGGATGAACTGAACTTTCTTGTCGCTATGGGCAACGACCGGCGCGCCGAAGAAGTATTTTGGAGCCAGTTTGAGCACGCGGATACGTTGGGGGCCTTGATCCAGTCAGACGCGTCGGAAACCGCTCGTGCCAGATTGGTCTTTGATCAGCTCGCCGCTGGCGGAGATATTCTCCACGTTCGGACCCTAGAAGATGCTCAGAAGGTGCTAACACAAGCAGACGTTCTCAGCCAGACCTATTCGGTGGTTGTCGCGAACCCGCCGTACATGGGCAGTAAGAATATGAATGCTCAGCTGGCTACGTTTGCAAAAGAGAGGTATCCAGCCGCCAAAGGCGATCTTATGACGATGTTCATGATGCGAGCGAGCGCTTTTACCTGTTCTTCTGGCTGGTGGGGAATGATCAACTTACCCTCGTGGATGTCGCTCTCGGGGTTCGTAGAGCTTCGAAGTTGGCTCCTGAGATCTAGCTCGCTGGACACTCTTCTGCATTTCGGCCGCGGAGTCTTCGGATCAGATTTCGGGTCTGTTGGATTCGTCGTCGAAAATGTCGTGCCGAACGCGGGACGCCGTGGTATCTATCGCAAACTCTTTGATGAACACGTTAAAGTGCGCTCCAATGAAAAAATCGAGGCGCTATTCCACAACTCATCGTTTCAAAGTTTCGTTGTGGTGCAGAGTAACCTCATGGGCATACCCGGATCGCCGATCGCTTATTGGCTCTCTGACGCGATGCGGGCTGCCTTCACAAAGGGACGACCTCTCAGGGCGGATGCTGAGCCACGTCAAGGGCTTGCAACCGCTGACAATGACCGATTCCTTCGTTCGTGGTGGGAAGTCAGCGCAGAACGGACCGCGTTCGGATGTGCTGATCGAAATGAAGCCAAGGCGTCCGGAGCACGCTGGTTCCCTTATAACAAGGGCGGCGAGTACAGAAAGTGGTGGGGCAACCACGAACACGTCCTGAACTGGGAATGCGATGGTAAGGAGCTGTATTCTATGCGCCCCAAATCGGTAATTCGTAGTCCTCAGACGTATTTTCAAACATCGTTGTCGTGGTCCAAGGTGAGTTCCGGTCCCCCAGCTTTTCGGATATACCCGGCTGGGTTCGCGTACGACGTTGCAGGTACGTCGATCTTCACCCCCGATTCTGGCCTCCGAAACGACTTGGCGGCGTTCGCAAATTCGTCGGTGGCGCTCGAAATGTTGAAAGCGATTGCGCCCACACTCAACTACGAGGTTGGGCAGATTGCGCAGCTCCCGGTAATCCCGTTGACGGACACTCAAGCTGGAGAAATCGCGAGTCAAGCGGTGAATCTGAGCCGGCAGGACTGGAATGATTTCGAAACTTCATGGGATTTTGAATCCCCTTCAATTATGGCGGTTGAGGGCAGTTCCATCGCAGATCGATATTCGCACTTCTCAGCTCGATGGGCCGAGGCTTCAGCGCGCCTGCAAGACTTGGAAACGAAAAACAATGAACTGATTGCCGCTAAATACGATGTGGCAGAGGTTGTTGCTTGCGATGTAGCTTTGAGTCGAGTGTCGCTCGCGCGCAATGTTCAATTCCGATACGGTCCCGAGAAATCACCAGATGAGTATTCGAGATTGGAGCGTGCTGATCTTGCCGCGGAAATAGTGTCCTACGCTGTCGGATGCTTATTCGGACGATACAGCCTTGACGAGGTTGGTTTGATCCTCGCCGACCAAGGCAGCACTCTTCACGACTATTTCGCGAAGGTGCCTTCGCCGACGTTTGCTCCGGATGCCGACAACGTGATCCCTTTTGTGGATGACGGCTGGTTCCAAGATGACATCGTAGAGCGCTTTCGTCAGTTCTTGCAGGCCGCATTCGGCCGGGATAACTTTGAGGAAAACCTGCGTTTTGTAGAGGATTCCCTAGGCGTGAATACGCTACGCGACTACTTCGTCACGAATGCGGGCAAGTCGAAGTTCTACGATGACCACGTGCAGCGGTACAAGAAGCGCCCGATTTACTGGATGTTCTCATCCCCCAATGGATCGTTTAACGCGTTGATCTACATGCACCGGTACTCGGCGTCGACGGTATCGACGGTTCTCAATGAGTATCTTCGTGAATACCGAGCCAAACTGGAAGTCGCGCTCACCAATGCCGAGCAGGCTGCGTCCGCGGGTTCTGCAAAGGATCAGAAAGAAACCGACCGACTGCGCAAGGTGCTCGCGGAGCTTCGCGACTATGAGCACGACGTGCTGTACCCGTTGGCAACTCAGCAGATCGTGATCGATCTCGATGACGGTGTGAAGGTGAATTACCCTAAATTCTATCCGGCGTTGAAGAAGATCGCGGGCCTGGAGACGGCAGAGTGAGCAAGATGGATTCGATTCACGACTTAGCCTCTCAGTTCGCGAACACCGTCTATCCGGAGATACTCGACGACAACAAGCGAATCACGCTCTAGGACGGCTACGACATGGACACCAAACCCTTAGAGCGTTTCGCGACGCAAGCGCGCCGTGACCTCATCGCCGCAGTCGACGCGCAGGCAACCGCCGTTCTTGCGCCCGGATCCGTTGCTCGCAGCGAGCGTGGACATGTGGTGAGGAGGCTCGAAGAGGAGATTGTCGCGCACGGCCGACCGTATGTGATCGACAAGGTCGCCTACACGTGGTTCAACCGCATCATCGCGCTGCGGTTTATGGATGCTCGCGGCTACACCGATGCCGGCGTCGTCTCGCCCGCACAAGGTCAGTCGCATGGCCAGCCAGAGATTCTCGCCGATGCAAAGCGCGGCAACCTCGTCACTGACGTGGTGACGAACAAGAACACCGCAGCGGAGATCATTGGATTGCTTGATGGTACCCGCCGCAGCACTGATGCTGAGGGCGAAGCGTATGCGTTGCTGCTGACTGAATACTGCCGGTACTGGCACAAGTCAATGCCGTTCATGTTCGAAGCCGAGGGGGACTTCACCGAACTTCTCGTGCCCACGGGCCTGCTGGCCGACGGCGCGATCCTGTCGCGTGCGCGAGAGGTGCTCACGGAAGACGTCTGTGACGACGTCGAGGTGATCGGTTGGGTCTACCAGTTCTACATTTCAGAGCGAAAAGATGAGGTTTTCGCCGGGTTCAAGAAGAACAAGAAGGCCGGTGCCGAGGAGATCCCGGCGGCAACCCAACTTTTCACCCCGCACTGGATCGTCCGCTACCTCGTCGAAAACTCGGTCGGTCGGCTGTGGATGCTCAACAACCCAGCGTCTCGTCTCCTGGACCAGATGGACTACTACATCGCACCGGTCGACGAGGAGACTGACTTTCTAAGGATTTCTGGCCCAGAAGAGCTGACTGTGATCGACCCAGCTTGTGGCTCGGGCCACATGCTCACGTATGCGTTTGACCTCTTATATTCGATCTATGAGGAACAAGGTTATGAGCCTTCGGGGATCCCCAGTCTGATCCTCAACCATAATCTCCACGGCACCGAGATCGACCCTCGCGCCGGATCGCTCGCCGCGTTCGCGCTCACGATGAAGGCGCGCGCGAAGGACCGCCGATTCTTTAGCAAGGATGCCGCACCGAAAATCTGTGTGATCGAGCCGATCGTGTTTGCGCCCGACGAACTTGACTTCCTCGTCACTCCAAAGGGCGATCGCCACGAGGAGGAGGCCTTCTGGAACGAATTCGAACACGCAGACACGCTCGGTTCGCTGATCCGGCCGCAGCCTGGGGATACTTCTAAGTTTGCGAGTCATTTGGAGACAGTTGACGACCGTCTCGATCTGCTCAGTAGGACCGTGATCGAACGTGCGAGTGGTCTCGTGCGCCAAGCCCAATTCCTGGCAGCGAGGTACGCGGTTGTGGTGGCGAACCCGCCATACATGAGCTCTGGCAACATGAGCGAGTTGCTCAGCGACGTGGCCAAAAAGGAGTATCCGAGCTCAAAGGCGAACCTCTATGCAATGTTTATCGAGAGGAGCTTCGAGCTGGGCATGCGCGGCAGTATTATCGGCATGATCACCATGGAAAGTTGGATGTTCCTTGGGTCCTACGTGGCCCTCCGTAGCAGTCTCCAACGAACCAAGACGCTGTTGTCTATGGCTCACCTTGGCGCCGGAGCGTTTGACAGTATTAGTGGTGAGGTGGTCGCCACGTCGGCGTTCGTAGTCTTAAACGCGTCGAACGCTACGTCGAAGGGGGCCTACGTTCGGCTTGTCGAAGCTCGTGATGAGGCAGCCAAGGCAACGGTTTTGCTCGAAGCCTCCAGAGACACCCATCATCCGCACAGATTTAGTGTTGATCCTAAGGCGCTTGGACAAATCCCGGGAGGGATCTACGCCTACTGGCTTCAGAAAGGAGCCGTCAACGCGTTCTCGCTGGGAACCGTCGGAGATCATGCTAGGTCGGAAGGGGCGGTCAAGACCGGCGACAATTCCCGCTTCTTGCGTAAGCACTGGGAAGTGAACCGACGTGATATCGGAGCGCGGGCGCACTGGCGGCTACATCCCAAAGGTGGAGGGTTTCGCCGCTGGTTCGGGAATGTCGACACCGTAGTTGAATGGTCGGCAGCGGCAAGGACCCACTATCGGAAGGATAGGATTGCTCGTATTCCAGCTGCTGAATTTTGGGAACTCGCAGGCATTACGTGGTCGTCTGTTTCAACAACGCGCGCTTCGTTCCGGATTCTGGAAACTGACGAGGTCGCGAACAATGCGGCACTCTTCATCTTCTTAGATGATGAGTCGCGGACCTATCCCGTTCTCGGTTACCTGAACTCGCGATTCGCCGCCGAGTACTTGGAGGCGGTCGCGCCGACGATCAACTATTTGGTCGGCGACATTATGGCTCTTCCGCTGCCTGAGAAGTTCGTCGACGAACACTCCTTAGGCTCGAATGTTGCGACGCTTGTGGATTCGGCTCGTGATGCGTGGAACGAGCTAGAAATCAGCGCTTCGTTCGGTCGACTGCCGCTACTCATTCCGGGTGCGGAACGGCTAGAAGAAGCGATCTCGATAGTAGATAATCGCGTGAGTGCCAGGAACGAGGACATGCGAGAACTCGAATTAGCCAACGATGTAATCTTGACGCTAACCTTCGGGCACGTTGCGTCGCCGCTGCGTGACAACGATGATTCCGAACTTTCTGTGAGGGGCGCAACCCGCACTCGGCATGTTCTTGATTTCGTTTCTTACGCGATCGGTTGTATGTTCGGCCGCTACAGCCTCGATGAACCCGGGTTGATCGTTGCTGACCAGGGTGCGACGCTTCAGGACTATTTGGAATCGGTACCGTCGCCGACGTATCTTCCCGATGCCGATAACGTGATCCCGTTTGTGGATGATGGCTGGTTCGAGGACGATATAGTCGAGCGCATCCGTCAGTTCCTGCGTGCTGCGTTTGGTGTGCAGCACTTCGAGGAGAACCTACGCTTTGTAGAGGAATCGTTGGGCGTGAAGACGTTGCGCGACTACTTCATCACGAAGTCCGGAAAGTCGGAGTTCTATGAAGACCATGTGCAGCGATACAAGAAGCGCCCAATTTACTGGATGTTCTCCTCGCCCAAGGGCTCGTTCAATGCGCTGATCTACATGCACCGCTACAGTCCGTCGACGGTCTCGACGGTGCTAAATGAGTACCTGCGGGAGTACCGCGCAAAGTTGGAGGTCGCGCTCACTACCGCCGAGCAGGCTGCGGCCGCAGGGTCTGCGACGGATCAAAAGGAATCCGACCGATTGCGAAAGGTGCTCGCGGAGCTTCGCGACTATGAGCACGACGTGCTGTACCCGCTGGCGACCCAGCAGATCGCGATTGACCTAGATGACGGCGTGAAGGTGAACTATCCCAAGTTTTATCCGGCTGTGAAGAAGATCGCCGGTCTGGAGGTGGCAGAGTGAGCAAAACTGATCCGATTCACGACCACCTCGTGTCTCGCTTCGAACAGCATCGACTCGTTGTGTGGCGCGACCCCGATGGAAGCTACGCCACCGCGGTCGAGACTCAGGCACCGACCGGTGTCACGGTGCTTCGAGTTGAGAACGATGAGTTCGGGATCAAGCATCGTGTGCTGCGCGACGAGCCCGGCACGAAGTTTCTGCTGTATAGGAATGGTTCTGTGCCTGAAGGAACGGAGAACTGGCTACTTGATTTGGAACTCGCGCATGGCGTATTCACCGCTGACCGTAGTGCGCTCATGCAAACCGACCTCGGTCTCACCGCGCCTGGAACGGATGTACTAATTGCTGAGCACTCAGGGTTCTTTGGCGAAATCAAGCTGGTTGCGAAGTTCAAAGCTCTGCTAAGCCCGCAAAATGACCTACCCACGGTTAAAGCCAAAATGTGTGCGGTCGCGCTTGGGCAGAAGGAACACAGCTTCTCCGAGCTGACGCGCACACTTCTAGTCCAGCACGCCGCCAGTGATAACTCTGGCTATCAGTCGCTCGTCACGCAAGGTCTCGCCGACTTCTACTGGGACGGCGCCGCCGCAATTTACGGCTATGAGTCTGAGTCACCAAGCGTGGCTGGGTTCGTGCTGTGGATGTTCAAGCAAGCCCGCGACGGATTCGAAGCCACGAGTTCAAGCGCGGCTCGAAACGTTGAGATTGACTTCCGCAGCTTTCGCGACTCGATGCGCAGCGCAGATGCTCTCAAGAAGCTCGCTCGCAAGGCGGAGATCGACCTTGACTTCGCCGAGCAGGCTAATGGCGCCTCGCTCTCTGAGCTCGCACGCAACGACATCTTCGACGCGGGCGAGCAGGAGATCATCCGGCACCTGATCGAAGGCATCCGGTCTCAAACACTCGCCTCTCGTGACGTCGCTGAGATGATCCGCACACGTCGTCGTGACAGCGTCTGGTTTGGGGACTACTCCATTCTTTATTCAGCGCTTGGTGCAGCAGCGGAACTCCTGCCTGCGATTCGCTCGGCCAGACTCGATCTGTCGGGCTTCGACGACGGCCTGATCCACTATCGCGATGATCTTTTCCGAATTGACCAGCTCTATCGTCAATACACTCTTGCGTCACAAACCGCCGAGTTCACGCAGCCGTTGGAAGCACTGAACGAACTGGTTGAGAACGCCTATGTAACCGACTTCCTCTCCAAACTTGGCGTCAGCTGGCAGCAGCAGGTAGACCACGTCGAGAAGTGGAAGACTCCCGCGATCACTTCGCAAAGCTCCTTTTACGACCACTACATCGCGCCTCTCCTGCATGGAGGGCGCAAGAAGGCTGTCGTCATTATTTCCGACGCTCTGCGTTACGAGGTAGCCGAAGAACTCACATCCAAGATCCGCGGTGAGAACAAGTATGACGCGAAGATCGAGGCCACGCTCGGTGTGCTTCCTAGCTATACGCAGCTAGGAATGGCAGCGCTGCTCCCGCACAGGACCCTTGCGCATTCCGAGGATGGCGACCCGGTGCTCGCCGACGGCCTGCTCTCGAACGGAACGGCAAACCGTTCCAAGATCCTCGCGGCCGTTGGCGGTACAGCGATTCAGGCAACAGGCTTCCTCAAGATGAAGCCCGCAGAGCGGCGCGACCTGTATGCAGCGAATCAGGTGTTGTACGTCTATCACGACACCATCGACGCGACTGGCGACAAAGCGGTTTCGGAGCATCGTACGTTTAAGGCAGCATCTGATGCGATCGACGAAATCATTGACATCGTCAAGAAGCTAGCGAGCGCGAACGCGACTAACATTTTCGTTACCGCAGACCACGGCTTCCTGTACCAAGAGTCGCGGCTGGCGCCGCAGTTTAACCTGACAGTGAAGCCGCAAGGGGACAAACTCGTGGTCGAGAATCGTCGGTATGTCCTCGGCCGAGGGTTGAAACAAAACAATGCATTTCGATTGTTCACGCCCGAGCAAGTTGGGCTATCGAGCGATCTGGAAGTGCAGATCCCGAATTCGATTTGTCGGATCGTCAAGCCTGGAGCAGGGTTCCAGTTCGTCCACGGGGGTGCGTCTTTGCAGGAGATTGTGGTGCCTGTCATCTCGATCAACAAGGGCCGATCGGACACCGTCGAATTGGTCAATGTGGACATTCACCCGGAGTCCGACAAGATCACCACCGGCCAGATAGTAGTCAAGCTCTACCAGCAAAGCGCGGTCACCGATCAGCGCACGGCGAGGAAGCTTCGCGCGGGCCTGTACTTCGGCGAGCAGCTGATCTCTAACGAATCCGAGCTGCTGTTCGATGCCGAAAGTACCGAAGGTCGTGACCGGTTCCAGAGCGTTCGTCTGCTGCTCAGTAAGGAAGCTGATGCGGCGAATAATCACAGCGTGGAGTTCCGCCTATCAGAGCCAATCGGTGAAACCGGCGAGTGGAAAAAGTACAAGAGCGTGCCTTACACGCTCAAGCGTTCCTTCACCACAGACTTTGACTTCTAGGAGAATCTGATGACCGAGAATATCGACCTGACTGACGTGGCTGCCGTAGAGGACGATCTGGGTGGGATTACTGACAGCAGTCGGCAACCGAGCGAGCTTGACCGAAAGATCAACGAGCACTTCGCCGGATCAGTCGTCCGCAAGGACCTCGTCAAAGCAGTCAAAGGAAACGCGATCGTGCCCTCCTATGTACTGGAGTATTTGCTCGGGCAATATGCGGCATCCGATGACGAAGCAACGATTCAGGCCGGGATCGAAACCGTTCGGAAGATCCTCGCCGACCACTATGTGCACCGCAACGAGTCCGAACTGGTCAAGTCAAAGATTAAGGAGCGCGGGCGCTACCGGATCATTGACAAGGTCAGCGTCACGCTCAACGAGAAGGACGACCTCTACCAAGCCTCGTTCGCGAATCTGGGTATCAGCGGCGTCGTAGTCGACTCGGCAACATTGAACGCGCATCAGAAGTTGCTCGTCGGCGGTGTGTGGTGCTTGTGCGACGTCGAGTACTTCCACTCCGACGATGCGAGGGTATCGCCGTGGATTCTGGGGAGCTTGAAGCCAATCCAAATGTCGAGCTTCGACCCCGCGGGCTACCTTGCCGCGCGGGCTGAATTTACATCCGATGAATGGATCGACCTACTCATCCAGTCGATCGGGTTCAACCCTGAGATGTTTGGTCGCCGAGCGAAGCTGCTTCAACTTGTTCGCTTGATCCCGTTCGCCGAACGCAACTACAACCTCGTAGAACTGGGCCCTAAGGGCACCGGCAAGTCGCACATTTACTCAGAGTTCTCACCGCACGGCATGCTCGTCTCGGGCGGAGAAGTAACCGTGCCGAAGCTGTTCGTGAACAACTCCAACGGCCGCCTCGGGCTCGTCGGTTACTGGGATGTTGTCGCGTTTGACGAGTTTGCAGGTAAGAAAAAGCGCACTGACAAAGCGCTCGTCGACATAATGAAGAACTACATGGCCAACAAGTCGTTCTCTCGCGGTGTTGAAACTCTCGGGGCAGAGGCTTCCATGGTCTTCATAGGCAACACGTCACACACGGTGCCCTACATGCTCAAGCACTCAGACCTCTTTGATGAGCTTCCGGAGAGCTACCACGACCCGGCATTTCTGGATCGCTTGCATTTCTACATCCCCGGGTGGGAAGTGGACACGATCCGCAACGAGATGTTCTCGAACGGCTACGGATTTGTCGTCGACTACATCGCCGAAGTGCTGAAGTCGATGCGCAACCTCGACTACTCGGACCGCTATCAGCAGTACTTCACACTGGGGTCAGACATCTCGACTCGCGACCGCGACGGCATCCACAAGACCTTCTCCGGACTGATGAAGCTGCTCTACCCTCATGAAGACGCGACGCCGGCGGAGATCGAAGAGATTTTGCGACTCGCGGTCGAAGGCCGTAAGCGCGTGAAAGACCAAATTCTGCGCATGGACACCACCATGGCTGCGGTGAATTTCGGCTATGAGTCGCCCGCTGGAGAGTGGTCTGCTGTAACCACTCTTGAAGAGGACGAGTATCCGTCGCACTACTACCGGAATCGTGTCGCCCCGCCCACGGGAGTCGCATCATCCTCCGACGCATCTGAGGTTTCGGCTCCGAGCCTAGCTCAGGCGACGGCGCCGGCGAGCGTGGAGACGGAGGCCGCTTCGATAGAGCTTTCTGAAGGGCAGCGCGACTTCGCAGAGAATCAGCGTGGCATCTCCTACGAGACTCTGCTCATGCCATACCTAGAGGGCGCAACCGAGATTGAATTGCACGATCCTTACATCCGCCTGGGACACCAGGGTCGCAACCTCGTCGAGTTGCTCGCGGGCATCGCAGCTGCGAAGGATCCGGCTGACGAAGTGATCTTCAATCTGTTCACAGTCCTCGACGAGGACCCCGAGTTTCAGCCCAAGCAACTTCGAATGCTGCAAGACATTGTGCTGGGTGCCGAACAGCAGGGCATCAAGGTAAACGTGGCGAAGGATCCTGGCGGCCACGACCGATGGATCCGAACAGATGGCGGCTGGCGAATCAACCTAGGGCGTGGCCTCGATATCTTCCAGAAGTCTGACGGTGGTTGGTTCGACTTCGGCACGAGCCGCCAGGAGTTCCGCCAGGTGCGTGCGTTCGGCGTGACTTACATTCGGGAGAAGTGATGAATTCAGGCCTACGGCGCTCACGGTTTCATGCGCGTACTTCGAGATCGAAAAAGACGTCTCTGTGCGTGACTCGACCTGACCTCGCGAAGATGCTCTAGTGACGTCGCGTGTTTCGAGCCAACCCAGCGCGCCAGGTCTGGAGTGGGTGCGCGAACAATACTTTGGAGCAGATGAGTCGGCAAAGACCACTCCAGCGGCATTCAAGGCTCAGGCGCTGGCTTCGGCTAATGCTGTTGCTGGCGCCTTAGATATAGCGCTACAGGAAATCTCTGCTCAGGACAGTTCAACGGAGCATCGAGCGTGGCTCGGGGATAGTTTGGACTGTCTGCAGGCTAGAAAAGAAAACTTGGACGCGGTGCGCAAAACTCTCGCACAGCGTGATGTCGAGCTACCAATGCGTGTTGTCCTCATGGGGCAAACAATGGCAGGCAAAAGTACGCTTTTTGAGTTTCTGTCTGAGGGGGATGGATCGCGCGTGGGGGAGGGCGGACAGCGATTTTCCCGAGATTCGTGTGCGCGCTCCGCAGCAGGGCTCGACATCGAAGTGGTTGACACTCCTGGTGTCGGGGCGATGGATGGTCAAGAAGACTACGAGGCCGCGTTCGCCGAAGTGGCTAATGCTGATCTGATTCTATGGGTGGCGACCAATCAAGCGGTCCAGGAGCAAGTTGGTCGCGCGCTGGAAGCACTGGCTGACCTCGGGAAACCGATTATCGTAGCGCTGAACTGTCGCGAAGACGTTTCGGATGAACCCGGTCTAGGCAACATGCTGGAAGACCCTGAGCTTACATTCGGCGGCGATGCGCTGGGGAACCTTGCACCGATTCGGCGGCATCTCGCTCGGGCAGGTAGCCGCTACATCCGCGCTGTGCCGATTCATGCTCAGGCTGCGTTGGTAGCTATCTCTGGAACCCTCAGCGACAACGAGTCCCGAAAGCTGCACACCAACAGCCGTATCGACGCGCTCCTCGATGAGCTCCGCAGCCAAGCGCAACGCACGGTCGACCAGAGGCGGCTCATCAGCATCTCCGACAGCATTAGAACCGAACTCATGGATACGATCAGTGCGACCCAGAACGCCCATGAGGCGGCGCGCAGGGGAGCGGCGGTGGCAACGGGATTGCAGAACGACTTCCGCACGCAGGGTCTTCGAAGAGTGAATGATGCCAGTGAGGAACTAAAAGCTTCCTTCGATAGTTCGATTAGTGCTCGTGAACGATGGGCGGATCACGTCGATGTCGATCAAGGAGTGGATGCGCTTAATCGGCATCTTGATGAGGAGGTTGAACTACTCCGTGCGGAACTCAAGAAATCCGTTTCCGCCATAAGCGGGACGCTGGAGTCGGACCTGCAGATGATTGCTGTCGATGTCGCTGAAGATTGGGCGGCGTTCGACACCGGCAGCTTTCGCGGCCTTAACAGTCGCGCAAGTATCTGGGGTAATCGCGCAGTTAAGGCAGGCGGGCGCTTCGCTGTCGGAATGGGCGGGCTCTTCCTTGGCGCAAAAATTGGAGCGCTGGCGGGAACTGCACTAGGGCCCGGTCTAGGAAACGCCATTGGTTTAGTCGTCGGGTCCGTGGTCGGACTTGTGGCGGGGCTCGTCGGGGTGAACAAGCTCATCGATTGGATCGGCGATAAGACTTTCAGAAGTGCCGAAGAAGTTCACAAGCGTCGTCGAGAAAAGGTACGCGCCCAGGTGTCGGAACTGCTTGAGGAACTCCGGGAGGATCTCGAAACTGCAAACGAAACCGTCAGGCGAGAGTGGCTAGACGCAGTCGACAGCGAGGTCTCCCGACAAGCTACGTCGTGTGCGATCTTGCAGCGTACTGCTGACGTATTGCAGCAGTTCTTGTTTGAGGAACTCGAACCGGCAATCATGCAAATTGACGCCGAATTGGCTTGTGAACTTTTGCGTAATTCAGGTCGCGTGCGAGCGGCGACAGCCGTAACACGGGCCACTCGATGGAGAGGTGCTGGAATCGCAGTCGAGCTCTCGGACGCGGCCTACAGCGAGCTTGTGCTCTTCCCTCTGGAAGAGACGGTCGATCGCATCATCCCGACCTCAGCGAACGGGTTCCCGGGAACCAATGCGCTTCAGATTATTCGACGTCTCACGAATCATGCATTGACAATCAATCGGCTGACTGCGGATGAACTAGATGTCAGCCTCGACGCTAATCCTGCGCCGGGGATCCGAGAGGCTTGGGAAGCTCTGGCTGCGGTACATGCCGGAGTCGACGTACACATTAGAGAGACTGGCGGAGGCCAACTATGACGAACGTTCTGATTCACGATCTGCCAGCGGGTTCTCAAGCGTTGTCTGCCCGGCTTGAGCGCGTCTTGCGGTCGACGACGGATACTCGCGCTGCTGAGATTCTCGGCCGCCTACGAATTGAACCTCGACAGAAACCGCGAATGGTTGTTACTGGCCAGTACAGCAGCGGAAAGTCGAGCCTGATCAAAGCACTGTCCGACGGAGTGATCGACCCTGCCATCGCCGCGGACATCGCTACAGATGAAGTCACGGACTATGAGTGGGACGGCGCAGTCATTCTCGTGGATACGCCGGGGGTTCAATCAGGGCTCCGCAGTCACGACAAACTGGCACTCGAAGCAATCGGCACCGCGGACTTCGTACTTTTCGTCATCACAGTCAACCTCTTTGATAATGCATCGAGAGATTATCTTCGCTACCTAGCGAACGAACTTCAGCTGTTCGGGCAGATGATTCTCGTGATTACCCAAACAAGCAAGCAAGCTGCGGCGGAGGGCATCAGGGAAAAAGCGGTTCAAGAAGCGCTGGGCACGTCGACGTTCAATCTGCCGATCGCTGAGGTCGACTCTGTCTATTATCTGCGCAGCCTAGATGGGGGTGCCAGGGCAGAGATACTCCGTTCGCACTCGGGGATGGATGAGCTGCGCGCAATAATAAACAAGATCAGTGAGGACCGCGGAGAGTTAGCTCAGCTCCGCCAACCATTGCACCTAGTGCGCCAGCTGTGTGATGAGGCTCAAGAACTCTTCGCGGAAGAACCGCAAGCGCAGTCCGCGCTTACATTGCTTGCCTCTCAACGTGCAGCAATAACCGAGCGTCGACACATGATCGAACAAGCGCTCATTTTATCCGAGTCCAAATTTAAATCCGCGTGCTTGGTGAACGTTAGGGCATTTGTGGACACCGCGACCACTCTTCCAGCGGGCGATACGCAAGCTGACGAGACCCTAACTGCGGCTGAGACGAAACTAGTGGTCGCACTTGATGGGCATGCTGAGAAATTTGCACACGAGATCAATCGGCTCACAGAGATGCAATTCGATAAATTGTCGGAGCGGCTTCTGGAGATCGGGCAAAGCAACCGCGCGTTGCAGCTAGTTCGCCCGGAGAAAGACGTGGAACTGCGCGGACCAGATGCGCTGGAGAATTCTCACGCTTCCGCATCCTCGGACGGCCGCGTCGCTCGACCTGTCAACTGGCTCTCCATAGCTGATCAGCTCAAGAAAGGGCAGACATGGTGGGGTGCGGGTGACGGGCTGAAAAATGCGTCAGGCTCGGTTGGACACAATGTCGTCAAGGATGTTGGCCACGTGTTCGGGAAGAAGTTTAAGCCGTGGGAAGCCTTGAAAGTCGCTGACAAGATTGGCAAGGCCGCCAAATTCGGCGGATTCGCAATCCAGATTGGCTTCGCGGGCTACGAGGTTTTGAAAGATGATCGCGCAGCTCGAAGCGCTCAAATAGAAAGCGAGCGTCAACACTCGGCATTCGTCACCGAAATAATGGGACTCGCCGAGAAAATCGCGGCCGATGCGCGCGAGCAATTGTGGGAAATGATTACGCCTCCCATGGACGCCTTTATCTCGGATATCCAGGCGACACAGGATGAAATACTCGGCGCCAGCGAATCTCGGGGAACAGCCTCCCGTGAACTGGGGTTAATCGCGTCAGAGGCAGACAGTCTTCTGGCTGGAAGCGTCGGGGTCCGTAGGCCCGGTGAGCGCGACTAAGTCGTCGAGAAGCGAAATTTCAGCGCCCGGTTCGCAGCGTAGCCGGCCGGATTGTGCCCGGCAGCAGCGCGATATTGCGGTTTGCCACAACGCGCTTAGCTACTCTTCCCTTGCCGATTGCGATGGTGCCGCTGGCTGCTAGCCGCAAACGTAGCGAGAAACTAAGCCGCCGTTCGTGACCCAGGTTGAAGATCCGAATGTGTTGGAGCGGTCGCCGGAATCATTGAAGCAATCGTTGCTCGCTTGGTGATCTTAGGCGTGCGCGAATTAGTTTCGGCGGTTTTGAAAAATGCCGCGCACATCTAGGTCAGAGCTCACATCGGGCTCGGAAACCAGAACCGAAGGATCCTAGATGCCAAACGCAAAATGGCCGGTCGCAGCGTTATCCATTTTCTGTTACGTCAAAGATGTCCAGATTGCAGTAGGGCTGACGTCCGAAGCCTCGTTCCCGCATTTTGCGGATCACTTTATGAAGGACATCCTTGAAGGCCATAGGGACGGGGTGACCGAATCTGATTTGGCGCGGAGACTGCGTTTGGAAGTCCAGGACTGGGTGGAAGTCGAGGATTCTAGGGGACTCGCCGAGCGCAACGCCAAGCGGGTTCAGGCGGAAGCGCGGGTGCCCTGGTACCAAGACCATCCGGAAGGGCGAAAGGAGCACGCGCGAGCCGTGCAGGCGCTGGCTTCTGTGCGACGCGCTCTTCAGATCGTCGAGCCAAATCTCGACCTCGACAAGGTGAAAGGTATGCAGCTCGCCAAGGTTTTGGCGAGGGCCGCTCGGGTCGTTGACTACCGCATGATTCCGGTCTTTGTCATGGTCGCAGAGCGAGAAACAATTACTACGAACATGATATTTGGCCATGAACCAGAGTCAACGGGTTATTACATCAATACTCGGCTGCGAAAGCTTCGGGGTCTTCCATCACGGGGGTGATTTCGATCCGCCGGCTGGCTCCCATCTGCGGGGGGCGAATATGTGGATATTGCGCACTGCACGCCACACCCTCGCGATGCTAATCGCGAGGGCGCGAAGCCCAAAGGGAGTAGCGAGCGGCGAACTGAGCATTGCGAGTTTCTGAGACGCCGGTCCCTTGACCGACTGGCTAGCGAGACCTCCACCGTTTCGGTTGGCGTCTCAACTGGGGTACCTTCACCGGGCCTATTGCCGGACCAGTCTGTTGAGACAGTAAATCGTGGTGAGCCACTAGCGAGCCGATGGAGACAACAGGTGTCCGGGTGACGTTCGGTACCGGATCGCCCAAACTATTTCACCACTACTAAATGGACTACAGATCGACTGCCTCTTGAATCTCAGCAATGACCTCAGCTAGTTGATAGTCAGGCTGAACCTCGACTAGCTGGCAACCGTTCTCCTGGCATAAGGCTCGCTTGCGAGCATCGCGTTCCAACTGCCGTTCGTAGGCGAGCTGTCCACCAAATCGGTTCACAGGAGAGCTGTGCTGCACCCCTTGATACTCAATCCCGATGTTCTGATCCGGAAGATAGATGTCCAAAGACTGCAGCCCGAGCCAACCAGGGCGACCTTGGTGAAGGACACGGTACTCGGGGAACGCTTCGCGTACCAAGCGAAGAAGTAGGACCTCGGAGACCCACGCTTCGCCTACAGCGGGCAAGCCAGCATTGGAGCGCGCTATGTTCTCGGCATCACGATAGAGAGAGCGCATACGGGCTCGTACAATCTGAGAAAACCAGTATGTGCGACAGAATGTTAACGGCCAGTCCAGACCGTGTAGCGGCCCACCAAACCTAAATTTTGGACTTGGGTACGCCAGGTCTCGTTCGATCATTGCGTCGTGATGCTCAAGGTAGCTGTCGATCTCTTCTTGCGTGATAAACCCACCGCACTCCTCGGCGACGGCAACGGTACTCGTTCCACGTCCGCGCTCGACGAACAATCTCTGCCATAAATCAAAAACGATACTGCAACCCAGTTCGCTGTGGGCGGCATCGAGGAGACTTTGGAGAACCTGATCAACTTCATGTTTCAGCTTGTGGGCCGAACCGGTGATCATATGATCCTTCAACATCCAGCCTTCGACGGTGGCGGCCTGCAAACGATCATCTTCCACCATGGGCGCCAGCGTGACGTACACGTCCATTGGAAGCGTAGGATTCAACACGTCAAACCCGCCCTGCCAGTCGTTAAGTAGGAAGTGAACCGAAGCGCGCCGAAATTTGCACGCCTGCGCCAGCGTTGTGTCGGGATATTCCTGTTCGAAGCGTTCGTAAGTTGATCGAAGCGCTTGATAGTTCTCATCAAGGTTTTCCTCGACCTTGGAAAGGAAGGCAAATGCGTAGCTCCACTGTCCTTCGAGCTCGACATAATCGCCGGCCAGGTGCCGCTTCTCAAAGTCCTGAAAAAAAGCGAGCTGGATATCGTCCATGTCGCCTATCGACGTGTAGTAAGACTTGAATAAGGGCACATCGCCGACGGGGTCAGAGATTTTCGGAAGATCTGGTGCGCGACCAGCGCCAACTGAATCTCCAGAGAAATGAACCGTACCTACCTTTTCCATCCAGAGAAGGCGGCTCTTTACCTTCGTGATGCGCGCATTCTCAGCGCGAATCCTCAAGGTAACAAGTTCAATGCTGCGATCCTGCTCGACCGCGCCTCTCAGCCATCTCATCGCTTTCAACGTTTCCCAATGCGCGGCGATGCGCCTGTCCGGATTGAACAGCTCCCGCTTTGCAGCGTCCTCTGCCCAAGCGCGCCTAGATGCGCGCTCCATCAATTTGAGAACATCCTCGGCGTCGAATGCGGCAGCTAAATTCCCATAGGAAGGCTTCGAAAGTATGTGCAAAAGCCTCGTACCTTCGGGGTCGGCACCCTCGTCGAGGAAGCGGTGCAACGTCTCACGAAGCTCGGTCAGCGCGAGATCGAATTCTCCAGCTTTGATCAGATCACGAGCATTTGTCGTAGTAGACATTCCAAAAGGTTAGCGGTAGGTACAGACACGCTTCGTCTATCGGACACGTGCGTCGCGCGCCACCAGGGTAAGTAAGTTCGATGAGCCGCTGCCCGCGCGATTGTGGCGCGTCATCTGGTCGCGGCAGTACCGGGGGACAACGAGCTTTGACATACCGCGGGTAGATGACGATAAGGTCGCGGAATGGAATCGATTCGAATTAATCTGGCAGTTTCGCAACGGACTGAATCAGGCGGTCGGGAGCTCGTGCCGCTTTGCGTAGCCGGACAGCCCGACAGCAACTACAACGAAGCCATCGAGCGAGCAGCGCACGAAGCTGGAGTCGATATCCGACACGACTTAGCATTGCCATTTATTGATTTTGAGGACCCCGAGTTTGGGGTGACCTTCACGATTCTCATCGACGACTCCGCCACCCTTGAGGGTGTGCTGGAGATAGTTGGCGATGAAGCACATGCAGATCCACCCACGCTGCAAGCCGGACGCGGTGGCCGCGGCGGTGGCGGTGAATTTGTGCCGCTGCTGCCCGAGTACTTGATTTCATCGATACGGCTGAGTGCGGAGATATGGGGGTACGGCGTACTCGCGCTTGGGGTGTGGCAGCTCGGCGTAAAACGCTATTTTGCTAACATCCATCGTCTTGCCGCGGATTGGGTTCGCACCGAGCAACTTGACGACGAGCTTCGTCAGAAGGTTCTTTCGCGCAGCGAATGGACTGAAACGGAACTCAACAAGGTTTTCGGGTTGAGCCTTGAGTCGACAAGTCTTCTCCTCACGACGCTCGGATATGAGTTCCACCGCCGGGACGGGGAAGGCATTTGGGTCGATGTGCGGAGCGAAGAGATCCACAACCGCAAGCCGTGGCAGTAAGAATCACGGGTCGCTCCGATCCATGCAACCCGCAGCTTCGGGCCTCGTGGTGGCGGAGGGATTGAGACGCGAGCGGCAACTGGGACCAGGGATAAATAAAAAAGTGAACGATCCGACTGCGGAATTCTCCAGATCGGGGTTGGCCGATTAATGAGGCGCCATGTTTAGAACTCATCACTCCGACGACATAAGAGGCGTTATCGGCGAGAAGTTGACGGCGCGGAAACCACTAATCGAGCCAGACAACTGAAGGCCGTCATAGCCGGTTGGCCGCGCCTGGAAGCGGACGTTGACCATCCATATCGACCAGCGAAGACTCCCGCTCCAAGGTCCCAATGGTGAGCGACTCTTCTGCCACGATAGGCACATGGCAAAGACACTTCAGACGATTGAGCCGGGTGTCCCCAAGGAAACAGGCCAGCTAATGGAACTGCTTGGCGCATTTTCCTTTCGACTGCGGGAGAAGCACTTACTCATCATCGTGCCACTCGTCGCCGCCGTTCTGGCGCCGGTGCGAGCCATGCTGATCAGCTTCTCCCGAGAGGACGTTGTCGACGCTAACGGGGAACTCATCGGATGGTGGGGGCTGTTCAACTTTGCAATCCCTGTGGGCGCGGTCCTCATCGCGGTAGCCGTTGTTCTCGACAAGATTGCAGACGTTTATGACAAACGCAGCACGGCGCTCCAAGTCGCAGACGTAGAAGCACAGCGCCGTGCCGCGGAGGACACCGCGGCGGCATCAGTGAGCGCCCTGGCCGCATTAATGGCCTCGACTATACGCGCTGCAACTCGGAGCGGAGTAGCTCATAAGACTCTGGTCGAGGAACTACCCCAAATGCTTACCTTGCAGGCCGCGAAGGCAGTCGGAACGGGTACGCGCGCTACGTACTTCACCTTGAGCTATGACGAGCAGGGCATGCGCATTCTGAGCGATCCAGTTCACTCGACAGAGTTCCCTCGAACCGATAAGCCGACGCGAGGTTTTTACGAGTCTGAGCAGCCTGGCCACTCGATCTGGTCGGTCATGAATGGCGCAGATGAATCACCATCGGTCCGCCACTACCCCGAAGAGATCGACGATCTCGACTGGGCGACTAAGGAGTACAAAACCTTTATCTCGTTGCCCGTTAAGACTGAGAAGACTCAGTTCGGTATGCTCAGCGTAAATAATGCACAGGACGGATCCATCGCGACGACCCAAAAATTCGTGATCTTGGCGATGGCGCGGGCGTTCGCTCTCGTGCTCGCTTCAGATCAAGAGGCGCAATCATGGCTGGCGCCGTTGCAGCCAAATGACAGTCGGGAGAGTTAGTCTGTGGTCATGAAAAAGTTGGCAAGCACTTCCGCAAAACGCGAAGATGTGGGGAAGCCTGAAAAGCGGCGAGGATCATCCGGTAGGCGCACCTCCGTCGATCATGCGGCACAGACCCGGACATGGGAAGCAAATCGGTCTGCGTGGCTCCGCGCTCAGGCGCATGCGGCAGGTTACTCAACTCGTTGAACTCAGTTGCATTCATCGACGTGTAAAGCAATTCATCGGCAAGCTCACCCCGAACGATGACCTCACGCGCCAATTCGAGGTCAAAACCCCTCAACGGCTCGCGGAATTGCCCGCATTACCGAAGGTATTCGCGAAGCAATGCAGAAGTGGTTTCGAATGCGAGGATCTACTCGCAAGGGAGAGAGCCCAGGGCATCATGACTACTGATAGAGAATCCGGTGGGCTGCCGGGCATTGCTGCCGGAGGAGCGGCACCCCTGCCCCTCGTTCGCCTAGAGGCCGCTGAACTCATGCCGCTACGCGAAGCAATGCGCGACCTCCAGAGGTCCCTTGCGGATTACTACGCAGAAACGGCTCGCGGAGGTGACCTAGGTCCACGAGTACGTAGCTTTCTAGTCGCAGCGCAGACGCTCAACGACCTTCTCACAAATTCGATCGCTGAATCCGGGGCTTACAAGGACCTCTTCGCCGGGCAACGACACCCTGCTGCCGACTTCGTCGACGCCGTCAAATTTGCACGCAATGTCTCTCAACACGTACTTCACATAGTGCGCCCCAGCGACGAGATGAGTCTCGTCGGCGGCTCATTAGGCATGAGGGTGTACGCAGTCTGGGATGACATCCCCGCCCACGTCGTTGCACAACTTCGGGCCGCTACGCGGAAGCTTGAATCAGCGTATCAAGCAAACCTTGAGGGACACGAGGTAACTGGCACCATGATGTCGGTCCTGCGCTTCTATGCCGAAGTTTCACCCGAAATGGTTCACCGAGACGCGCGTAACGAGTGGACGGGATTTCCGCTTCTTAGTCAGCCAGGCATGAACTCCCCGTTGCACCCTGAAGAGCCTGCAGGTCTGACCCAATCGCGGCATTGGATGGATAGCCGCGCTCCGGGAGGGGACTGTCGAGTCGTCTGCGGCCAAACCACAATTGATGGCACGTCATATGTATATGGTCAAACATTCGTTGGGCGTCACTCGTTTGCGCCGTTCGCTGAAACGGTTGACCAAGCAAACTACGACATTGGAATCGGATATCCATATCTGGACGGCAACATCGCCGCGAACTTCGACGATGTGACCGATCGATTCCCCGAAGCTCTGCAAGGCTCCGTAATCGCGAGTCGCGGTGACGTGCTCAGTTGGGCAGCACCGATCGCGCGCATCGACCTCCAAGACGATTGGCACGGTCCAGGAATCAACGCCGATTCCTGGACGCAGGACGTCAAGATGGAGATCGATACAAGGATGCCGGAAGGCTTCAGATTCGGGCCAAGACGCGCTCGCCGTCTCAACGCACTCGTGCCTCCACGCTGATGCTTCGGTTGGTGCTATCGAGCACGATCGCCGAAGGATGATCGTGGCACCCGGCTACTCCACGCTTCCGGCGGACTGGGCCTCCGCGATCCTCGGACGCGGGTTTGACTTGCGCTCGCTGTATGCAAACGTAGATGCGATCTATGGTGCACTGGGCTCCCTCGGCATGGTCTCTCCGGGTCAGCGGGCCGACGTGTTTCGAGCATTCCACCGCACGCCGCTCACATCGGTTCGAATCGTCATTGTAGGAGAGGACCCGTACCCGGACCCCGGGCAGGCGCATGGTCTCGCTTTCTCAGTTCCGAGCAGCTACAGCGGTCCTCGACCGGTTTCTCTTTCGCGAATGTATGGGAGTCTCCGCCGTGATCTCAATATCGAGCCGACGGGAGATGACCTCACGAGTTGGGCAGACCGCGGAGTATTGCTTGTCAACGTCGCACTCACTCATAAGGTCGGTGCGCGAAAGCCCGACCTTCAACTTTGGTGGTCCTTTACGGCAGCAGTGCTCGCCGTGGTCCATGATCAAACGCGACCGATCGCGTGGCTCGCGTGGGGTGACTTTGCCAACAATATTATTGACGAGATTCCAGTGACGAACATAAGACATCGTGTATTCAAGAACGCGCATCCACGAGCTGGACGGGCAAACAGAGAGACTCTGGCCCAGCGCCCGCCTTTCGCAAACGTGAGCGCGTTCCTGGGGAGCGATCCAATGGTCGACTGGAGCCTCTGAGCTAAGCTGGCGGTCATTTCGACCCGCGGTGATAGGAGTCTAGGGGTGGTCAATCGTGCTCACTGCCGCGCGAGTAGATCCTGGGCTCAACAGTGGGCGCTCAGCTTTTGGGCTGGAGCATCATCGAAGTTTCACCTTGACGCTGCCCCTTTAGTGGTTTGATTCCCATTGGGTAAGCGGCCTAGCTAGGCCGGCTTGGCAGGGTAGGAGATCACGCAGGTTGCTGGTTCTGGGCTTGGTCTTGTGGGCTAGGAAACTGAATTCCCGGTTGTGGTGGGCTCCGCACTCGTGCCCCACCTTAGGATTGCGGTTCGATCCGTTCGCTCTCCGGAAGCAATCAGTGTTTCCAACTGAGACGAAATTTAGTTGCGTGTGCCTTTCAGAGAAGATCCGGGCTGCGCTCAAGCCGCCGCGGGGGACCACCCGCAGTCGTCGCAGGTATTTGTTGCAGGCAGCGTAACGAAACAATTGACGCAGGTGATATCCGCGGGTGGGTTGGGCGCTGTTCGACGAGAGCGTCGCGCGCGTTCGGCCGGGGTCAGGTTGGGCTTCCCGCCGTCAGATGGAAGATCCTTGGCGTACTTTTGGTAGCAAAGAAGACGATGCCCTGCGGCGTAGATCTCGATGTCCTCGCCGGGATTGTCTGCGACAGACTTCGGTGCCCGCGCGTAGGGTTCTCCGATCGTGCCATCTTGGTAGACGCATAGTGAGGTCAACGGAGGCTCCGCCCGGTCCCGGGCAAGGATCGCCACTTCCTCAAGTAGCTTGCCGATCCAGTTCGTGATGAGGACCCGCGTTCGGATGCCGGATTTTTCTTGGACCAGCAGCGCCAGTTCTTTGTAGGTCACGAAGGCGTCGTACGTGTGGGCTGTGCGGACCAGCTCATCGAATGCGACAGTAGCCCATTCACGTAACGCTTCGGCTTGGGAGATAGGGGAGTTATCCGCTTCTCGATAAATGCCTGGCTGTTTGTTTCCGGACTTTGCCATGCTCCGACCATACTCGGGATGGGTGGCAGCGATGATAGGAACGCGGGCTTGAGACTGATTTTCGATAGCCCACGCTTAGGCGATGCTTTGAATCAGGCGGACGGGGCTCAGTTATTCTTGGTCGACTCGTTGTCGTTGCGATAGCTGGCTCGCGAATGTGCCCGACAACACTCGGAAAGAGGAAAATTCGAAGGGCTGCGGAGGAAAACGTATTTCACGCGATGAAAGTCGGCCCGTGCTTTCGTGATCATTTGAGTTCTTAGAACGGCCCACAATGTGCCCCGGATTTCTCACGAAATCCGGGGCTTTTCTATGCCCACGCGCGTTCTGACTGCGGTCGCGCGTTGTGCATTCTTAGGAGAATCGCCTCTCCCAGACGGTGTCTGACTAACATGAGACTTCAGGTGAGCGAAGCTTACTAATTTCAGGGTGGAGGCGATCCGAGGTGACAGTGAAGACCAGAGTTGCTGGCGTTTTCGAGATCCCGGTGCGCGATGCTGGAGAAGCGTTTGGTGAAGAGCTGGCTGCAGTGCATCAAGACGAACGGGCGACGGTGTCAGAACATGACCATTTTTGAGCAACCTCATCCTGCTTTTCTTTCGACGACTCGCACCGGAATGTGTGCGCTGTGGGAGCCATCGCGTTTCACACACGTGAATGACTTGGACGCGTGGGAGGACGCGTTCGATAACGACGAATCGATCATAAGGATGATCAAAGAGGGTGCTTTGTTCCTCTGAACGTGGGCGGGAGCTCAACTTTTAAGATTGATGTTCGTTCCGGAGCGCTCACCGAAAGAGAACAGCGGCTACGAGCGGTGACATCGGAGCCGTATCTGTTGAAGACCGAGGGCCTGATACAGGTTGGTGCCCTTGAAGAAATTGGTTCGCTCATGGGGGTTCGTTAGTGAGATTTGATCCGGCCACCTAAAACCCCTCCTGAAACGCCTCCTGACCGGCACTTTGCTCGGTTCGCGAGTGTCGCCTGCGGGGAACAGGGGAGCGCTATCGTCATTCTGCTGGCGATCGCCGGTGTTCTTGGACTCGCCGCCGCAGTTCTGGTCCACGAGGTTGCCAAGGTCATCGTCATCAGCCTGCGTGCCGCTCGTTCCCCATAAGCCCGCCTCGCACAATTCGGAGCCGAGCGGGCGCGCGCACTACCTTTACTGCCCAGAGACGCTAGTTGATCGACTGATGGGCTGTCGGGTGACTTGCTCTCAGTCGGGGCCAGCGGGCGTGTCCGCGCTAGGTAATTTCGGCTTCAGGCGACAAACAGATCGCGTAAGCCTCGATCTCAACGGTACGTGCAGGATGATCGAGAGCGGATACCTCAACGATTGTCGACGCGGGTCTTATCTTCTCAAATGCTTCGAGGTGGGCTCGAGCGACAAGAGGTATGTCGGCGATATCCGTGACGTAGGCGACAGTACGTACGACCGCGGCGAGGTTCGCACCAACGTCTTCAAGCGATTTTTCTATGATGGCTAGGGCATTTTTGGCTTGAGTGTAAGAATCGCAGCCCTCGATGAACGGCGGCTGTGCAGACGTTCCCGACACGTGCACATGATCCCCGACTCGGATCGCCCTCGAATAGCCGTAGATGGCCTCGTATGGATCCTCCGAAGCTGCCAAAGTACGCATTAGGCCAAGATAGCAGGGTTATTTGCGTGAGCTCGGACGACGAGCCGCTTGGCAGTCGCCGGTGCTCGCAACACCGAAACCTGTGTTCACGCGAAGAATGCCACGTCGCGCATTGCGTTCAGCGCCCTGCTCTGCCCCAGCCGTTGAGCATTGCATCTCCGCTGCCTCGTCTGAGAACAACGCCCGCCATGCGTCTAAATCATTCGCGTCAAGCACATCGCGTACCGATGAGATAAGTCTCGACTGGCTAAATCGTCTACACGGTCGGTAATCTCGGTCACGGCGTCACCACCCCGCACGCTTCGCCGCCTAATTATCGGGGCGTTTGACACGCTTGGCTTCGTTTTCGCATGGTTGCTCCACCGGTTGACCATCGGCCGGCGTTTGAGCAGTTCGCGTGACGCACAATAGTTCAAAAAGCTACCTTGTGTACTATCGTTTTGATCAACAGTCATTTGTTCGTCGTGTGACACAGCGATGGACCAGACTTTTGCAGTGCGGACCCCACGACCGTCAATACAGAAATTACAATGATGTTCATAAACTTTCACGCTGAGTTGGCTCCCGCGTACCGCCCCGCAGCGATTCCTGCGGAGGCTGACGTGAGCTGGTCAGACCCGACTCTCTCCTGCACAGCGCAATGACAGAGGTAATCCGCACGGCTGACGTCGCAGTAGTCGAAGAGCCAGAGAACGACTTAGTGATGCGCGCCCTCGCCTCTGAAGCCGACATGAGCGTCACTTGGGTTCAACTCGCCGGGAGTCACCGGCGGCTGAGCACAGCACGCTCGACTCGCGCATATGTTGTCTTGACTGGGGCGGTCGAGATTCAGCTGGGGGACGACCGGTCACAGAACGTTGAGGCAGGCAACGTTCTGCTTGTGCCACGCGGGGTGCCGTACGAGCTCTCAGGCTATGGCACCTATCTCGTAATTAACGCGCCTGGGTTCGTTTCTGGCGACGATGAGTATTCGGCGGCAGCTGAGACAGCCGTTTGAACGCTCCCATTGCCTTTGATCGACTGGCACGCCGAAACCGGGGTGGAAAAATCGAGAAGCTTGGCCCAACGTTAAGACTGAATTACGAGAGGAATGGGTGGCATGCGATTCAGCTTGCGCGTCAACAATGACTTGGATATCCGGACCCTCGCCTCGGCGGCTGTTGCGGCCGACGTCGCCGGCTTTGAGCAGATGTGGGTATCACACGATCTCATGATGCGGTCAGCACCAGCGCTTGTCGGAGCGTTGGCGGTCAAAACAGAGCGTATCCACCTCGGTATCGGGATCATGAATCCGTACTCGGTGCATCCTGCTGAGTTAGCAATGACTGCAGCCACATTGCAGGAAATTAGCAACGGGCGATTCCTTCTGGGCCTTTCTGCCGGGGCGGGTGAGTTCCTGGCGTGGATCGGAATTGAACATCAAAGACCGCTTAGCCGAACCAGAGAAGCGCTCCGTGCGATTCGGGCACTCCTTGCGGGGCAGCGTCCGAGCGAGATTGATGGCACAGGCGCAGACTGGACTGAACACGCGTACCTAAGGATGCCGACACAACAGGTCCCCATATATCTGGGGGCGATGAGCCCGAAAATGCTTGAACTCGCCGGGCGAGAGGCTGATGGTGTGCTCGCGCTATCGTTCCCACCGGAGCACTTCACGACAGCTCGCAGGCATGTTGAAGACGGAGCGGCATCGATCGATCGATCGATGGATTCGATCGACGTTCCCGCATGCGTTTGGCTCTCCGTAGACGAGGACAAGGAAAAAGCCGATCGCGCGCTCGCACTCAAGCTTGCCTACTACGGAGCCGCCTTCTCGCCGTATCTGTTGGCACGCGCTGGACTTGTACCGGAAGATTTCGCAGAGAGCGACCAAGCCTTGCGTGATGGAGACATCGAGAAAGCCATTTCCGGGATAACGCCGCAGATGTTGCGCTTGGGAATTAGCGGCGATCCTGACTCGGTCGTCTCGCGCTGTCAGGAAATCAAAGCCGCCGGAGTCTCACACTTATCGTTCGGCCCACCGCTCGGTGCTGATCCTGTCAACGCGATTGAGCTTATCGGCAGCGAGATCTTGCCACGACTTCGGGACGAACCCAACTGAGCCCACTCGCTCCAACCGATTCATGCGGTTCAGTCCATCAAACGAGGATTACACGGAACACGGAACACGAGACCGAACAAGAGGACGGGAAGCGGTGTCACAGGCAGGCGACATCTCGCCGCACACCACGATTTCGTAGCTCTTCAACAGGACTCGATGGCCCATCAAGCCTGACTTCTGCATGGGGGGCGGCACCGTCTTAACTGGCGGCGCAGGGATTTTCGAGGATCGGCGTCTCTCTCCGTTTGTCTCGTTTAGGCTCGGTGGCAAGGAATTCTCGCCCATCGGATCGAGGTTTTGGTTATGCCGCGGCCCTCATCGACTGGGAGCAACACAATCTGACGCAATGGGCCTCGCATCCACGAAGCTTCGACCTCGTTTCTTCGCATTTTATGCACCTGTCTCGGCGGATCAGGTAAAGCCTGTTTCGTTCGTTAGCCTCCGCCTTCGCGCAAGGCGGCACGCTGCTGATCATCGGCGACGACGCGGCCGACGTCGGTCTAAAATCTCTACACAAGGGTCATCTCGCCGAGCTAATGTTCGACTCAGACGATGCACTCGCCGCGAGCGCCAGCGAGGACTTGGTGGTTGAGTTTGCCAGCTCGCGCGAACACGGCACGCAGCCTGCTGAGGGAAGCGTGCTCAAGCATGATGTGGTGGTCATGGCCACCCGCATATCCCAGCGATTAGAACGCGTTCTGCAGCTCGCAGACGATGTCCACCTCGATGGGGGTGCCGTCTTCGAACGTGCCCGCGAAGCGCACTTCGACGAGGTCGCGGCTTCCGTCTGCGGTTCGAGAGCCGAGTTCTGTGAGCGAAGCGATATCGCCTCGTGCCGGGGTTTCTACGCCTGCTGCTCCGACGAGGTCGTTGAATCGAAACTGAGATTCATTGATCGCGACGAAGTTCATCGCCTCATCTTCGTGGGCCTTCACGTTGTCGATCCCGACGATTGTAAAGATCCCGGGCATGCTGAGGTCTCCGACATCCTCCTTGCCGCCGAGACGGCTGATCTCGCAGTCGCCGGTGAAGTCCGGGAACTCGACCCCGTTAACAATCACGGTGGCATTTCCAACATCGTCGGAGGTGAGCCCACCGGCGGCAGGCTCATCCGGCGCCGCTTCGTCTCCCGCGGTTTCCTCAGCAGTGCTGGAGTCATCCGTCGTGCCGGTATCGGTCAGATCGTCGTCGGTCGACGTCGAGCAGGCCGCGAGTGTCGCCGTGATGGCAAGCACCACCGCGGCAACCCGAACCCTTCGCACTGCAGAGAGGGGAGTGAGAGCGAAAGGCGTGCGCGGCATAGTCATGGTTTAAGGCTGCCGACCGGCAGCCAGAATCCGCAATACGTCTTTAGGCGTACGCGCGCGGGTAGGGTGTTGAAGCATGGGACTGAGCGATGCTGACGCACAGGCCGTCCTTCGGGTCGCCGGGCGGCTCACCGCGCATCCGCCGCTCGACTTCGCGGATGTGCTCGAAGCGGTGCGCGAAGTCATCGACTGCGACAGCGCATCTTTCAATGACATGGTGCTGGCCGCGCGAGATTTTCGCTACGTGATTGTGCCCGCCGCCGAGATCGCCGTCGCCACCCGGTTGAAGCCGGAGTACGACAAGTACTTTCACCAGCATCCGCTGATTGCTGCAGCGACTTCTAAGCCCGGGCTTGGTGCCATTCGCTTCAGCGACGTTGAGGGCGCCGCTGACTTCACAGACACCGATCTTTATCGACATTTTTACGAGCCGTTCGATGTGCGCTTTCAGCTCGTCGTAGAGCTGCCCTCGCCGCCGGATGTCGTGGTCGGCTATGCCCTCAACCGCAGCGAGCGGATGGGGGAGTTCAGCGATCGCGACGTCGCCGTGATGAACGCCCTCAGCGGTCACCTTGCGATGCATCACCGCGCAGCGCTCGACGCCGAGCGCGCCCTGCTCGTGAATGCGGAGATGGATCGTCACGCCTGGGCGGTGGTGTCGGTCCGGTCGGATGGGGTGGTGGAAGCGTCGTCATCGCACGTGCTGAACGTGGGAGATCGAGTCCCGGACGAGCTCGCAGCGATCGTCGCCGCTGCCGACTCGAAACGGGAAGAAGAAGCTCAACATGACGTAATGATCGGCACGCAGCGATGGCACTGCATTGTGCATCCGGTGCGGCTTGGCCCCACGGTGCTGTTCTTGCGCCGGCAGCAGGATGTCGCCGCGGATACGGCTTCGCTTCTGGGAGCTGGTCTCACCCGTCGCCAAGCTGACGTCGTCATTGCGCTTGCGCGCACGGGTGGTTCGAACAACGAACTCGCCCAAGAGCTTGGCATGTCAGAGTCGACCGTAAAGAAGCATTTGGAAGGCGTCTTTCGAGTGCTGCACGTGACGAGTCGTGCTGCTGCGGTGCTTCGGTTGCGTGAGTTGACTGCGGCAGACGGCGATGTCACTCGGTAACGATCGCAGTTCGACGAGCTTCCAGCCACGTCGATCGCGTCGCTGACGTGTTCTGGTGAGCGTGCCCACGCCGACTTGAGTGCCCTCGTCGGCGTCTCTCCACCACAGAGTGGTACCGCATCCATTGCTTACTTGATGGATGCTTGCTAGCGTCTCGATATATACAAAGTTGTCTACCCGTAAGAGGGGTGAGTGCTATTCCAGCCTACGAATTTTCTTGCGCCGAACACGGGCATTTCGATAAGCGTGCTCCGATGGGTGACATTCCCCAGGTGGCCTCGTGCCCAGCCTGTTCCAGCGATGCACCTCGAGTCTTTAGCTCCCCTCTCCTCAATCTGGGGGATTCCGGAGCAAGACGGCTTCTTGACGCGACCAACGCGACGGCGGATGCGCCGCGAGTCGTCGGCGCGCCACCATCGGGTTCTCGTAGGCCTCAACGGGTTACCTACGATCCTCGAGCGCAGAAACTACCGCGCGCCTAGAGAAAAAAATACAGGAAGCGAGATCCAGATGAGTGCTGTCGGTTTGCTATATGTAGGTGCGGTGCTATTCCTCAATGGGCTCGCGCTGATGGGCATCGTGAAAGGCACCGGGGCTACACCAATCAACTGGTTTGTCGGGTTCTTGCAAGTTCTCACCCCCACCTACCTGATCTTCACCGCCGGGGGAGACGCAGCAGTGATTTTTTCCGCGAGTGGTCTCTACCTGTTCGGCTTCACCTATCTCTACGTGGCAATGGGGAACACCTGGGGCCATGACCCGACGGGGCTCGGCTATTTTTCTCTCTTCGTCGCGATCATGGCCGTTGCGTATGCCGTCGCGAATCTTGTTTGGTTTGGGGACTACGCGTTCTTTGTCATCTGGCTCGAATGGGCTGTCTTGTGGTTCCTTTTCTATCTGGTGCTTGGCAAGGGGATGACGTCGCTCACCTGGATCACCGGTGCGGTTGCCGCGGTGCAGGGGTGGATCACCGGCGCGATTCCTGCCTTCCTTCTGCTCACGGGAATCTGGCAGACACTCAACGGCGCGATCGTCGCCATAGTTCTCGCTGTTGTTTTCATCGTCGCGATGGCCATCATGCGAAGCCGACAGCCCGCCCCGGCAGAGGAGGTGGCCCACTCGAACGCCTAAGCATTCACCGCCGGTCATTCCGAGGCGAGTGCCGTTTTCACGAGACTCACAAGTATTTGCTTCATCTTTGAAAGGAAAAAAATGTCTGAGAATCTGTTTCCCTTAGATTCCGAAAAATCCTTTACCGACCAGAAACTGGTGGGCCACAATCGATGGCATGGCGACATCCCGGCGGCCGTCACGGTCAAACCGGGTCAGGTGTTTCGAGCTGACTGCCGTGAATGGTTCGACGGGGCAATCGTCAATGATGACTCAGCCGATGACATCGCCAATGCACCGCTAGAGAGCGTCCACGTATTGAGCGGACCGTTCGCCATTGAAGGCGCCGAACCCGGCGACCTGCTCATTGTCGACATCCTCGATATCGGTTCTATCCCCAACGAGACCGGCCCTCTTGCTGGCCAGGGCTGGGGCTACACGGGCGTCTTCACGAAGAACAACGGTGGCAGCTTCCTCGTCGATCAGTTTCCTGACGCCTACAAAGCCATCTGGGATTTCGAAGGCGGCTACGCTACTTCTCGCCACGTGCCCGAAGTGCGCTACCGCGGCATCACTCATCCCGGGCTGATGGGAGTCGCGCCCTCCAGCAAGCTGTTGTCGACGTGGAACTCTCGCGAGGCTGCACTCATCGCCACTGATCCGCACCGGGTACCACCGCTCGCGCTTCCCCCGGAACCGCGCTCGGCAATTCTCGGTTCGCTCACCGGAGCCGAGTTTGATCGAGTGAGCAATGAAGGCGCTCGTACCGCTCCTCCGCGCGAGAATGGTGGAAACCAGGACATCAAGAACTTCACCAAGGGCACGCGCGTTTTCTATCCGGTCTTCGTGAAGGGGGCGAATCTCTCGTTCGGTGACCTGCACTTCAGCCAAGGTGATGGTGAAATCACGTTCTGCGGTGGCATCGAGATGGGCGGATTCGTCGAACTCAAGGTCGACATCATCAAGGGCGGCATGGAGAAATATGGGGTGTCGGAGAACGCCATCTTCCAACCAGGAATCGAAGGTCCGCAGTACAGCGAGTGGCTTGCTTTCAGCGGTACCTCGGTGACATTGGATGGCGAGCAGAAGTACCTCGACTCCGATCTCTCGTACCAGCGCGCGTGCTTGCACGCGATCGACTACCTGACGAAGTTCGGGTACAGCCCCGAGCAGGCGTACCTCCTGCTCGGATCCGCTCCCATCGAAGGTCGACTGTCTGGAGTTGTGGATATCCCCAACTCCTGCGCCACCGTGTACCTGCCCACCGCGATGTTTGACTTTGATGTCACGCCGTCGAAGGGCGGACTGCATCAAATCAATCCCGGGATCGGGGCCCCGCGCACGGCAAACAGCTAGCCGAGTGAGCTGACGCCCTTCGGGGCTATCGGCGGCTTGAGGAGAGGGCGGTGCGTCGCCGGCTAAGCCGGCGACGTGCCGCTTTTTCGTTCTTCGGCTCGCTACCGGCTTTGCTGCACGATCGTGCGCGCCGAGAGTTGTGAAGTCGGTTTATGACCTCGGTAGGCACGGGGAATATCGCCTGAGCAATGGTCTAAGAATTCCCCGCGCCGATAATCGAAGCTCTAGTCTTTGCGCTTGCTGGCGGCCTTGTCTTTCTTGTCGGCACGCTTCTCCTTGAGAGACTTGCTCGCTACAGTCTTGCCGCTGGATTTCTTGGGTGATTTATCGGCCATGACGTTATCCTCCTGTGAGCCGAGTGGCTCGTTCCCTGAGCGTACCCCGCCTGCGGCGCCAAGCGATGTGTGCGCCGTGTGAGTCAGACCGAATCCCGCTCACGCTCGAGGCGAGCCAGCCGCACGCGGGCGGCATCTTCGCTCGAGGATGAGGTGCCGAGAATTTTGCCGACGGCGCGCAATACGAAGCCGGTCGCCCAAATCACGGGCAGCGGTGATCGGCGAAGACCGAGCAGTTTGCGGTGTTCCTCGGGCAACGAAGCGACGGCTCCTGCGAACAGCACTCGGTAAGCGGGCATCATCGAGCGGCGAAGCGGGGGATTGCGAATGAAGCGCACCGCTTCGAGAACGCGCTCGTCGCTCTTGAGCACGGGGCGGAATCCATCGATCTGAGCTTTCAACTCAGCGCGGGATCGCGGTGGTTGCTCTACTCCCACCAGCTCACCCGCGGTTGCCCACTCGCTCACGTACTGGTCGGCCCCGCCGGGGATGGGCTTTCCCCACAGCTCGTGGCTGCCGAGGAACGCGTCGGTGAAAACGGCGTGCACCCACGACAGCAACTCCTGGTCGCCGGCGGTGTACGGGCGCTCGACGCCGTCGACATCCAGATACGTGCCCGCGACTCGGGTGTGATATTTGCCGACTCGGGCGGACTCGAGCTTCGACTGTTCAGTGCTGGCGAAAGTGACCGTGATGAGCCACTGGATCGTGCCGGAGAGTCGCCCCAGCGGATCCTCTTTGTACCGCGACCAATCGTGAACGCCCGCCATCGCTCCGGGGTGCAGTGTTTGCATAAGCAGCGCCCGGATGCCGGCGACGAGGGTGCCCATGCCGCCGTGCACCACCCAGGCAGCAGAATCGGGGCCGAAGAATCCGGCGTCGTCACCCTGCTCGATGCGCGCAACCCACGCCGGTCGCCCCGAGCTTTCGCCGGAGAACGTCGTCAGGAGGTGTGAGCGCCAGGAGTCAGAAAATCTTCCCATCCTTCGACGATATGCCGGGTTGCTGGGAGGTTAGCCGAGCGCGTCCGTTGGGTCGATCTCGTTAGCCGGTTTCGTCGGTGGGCTCATCCGCCGAGCGCTTCAGGCGACCGGCCCGGCAGCTTCCGCGTAGTGTGCCGCGAGCCTGCGCAGTCCCTCATCGATACTGACTGCGGGAGCCCAATCCAGAGCCTCGCGGATATCGCGCTGATCGAACCAGTGCGCGGTCGAAAGCTGTTCGGCGAGGAAGCGTGTCATGGGTGGCTCATCGGCGCCGGGGCGCACAGCCCAGACCCGCTCGACGGCAGAGCCCGCGGTGCGCGCGAGGGCTGACGGGATGCTCCAGCGCGGCGGCTGAACACCGGCGGCGAGGCAGATGGCGGCGAGGATGTCGCCGACGGGGCGCGGTTCGCCGTTAGTCAGCACGTAGGCCTTGCCGTGGGCGGTGTCGGCGTGGTGCAGTGCAGCGACGATTCCGGATGCCGCGTTGTCGACGTAGGTCGTATCGATGAGGGCGGTGCCGCCGTTGAGCAGGGGGAGTCGGCCGCTGCGCGCGCGGTCGACGATGCGGCCGATGAGCTGGGTGTCGCCGGGACCCCAGACGATGTGCGGGCGGATGGCGATCACGCTCATGGCGTCGGAGTCGCGGGCGAGTGCCAGCAGTTCGGCCTCGGCCTTGGTGCGGGCGTAGTCGCCGCGGGCATTTTCGGGCGAGGCGGGTTCGGCGCCGACCCCCGCCAAGGCAGAGCCAGCGTGCGCGACCGAGGGTGATGACACCTGGACGAAACGGGTTAATCCGGCATTTTCGGCAGCGTTGAGAACCGTGCGAGTGCCCTCGACGTTGACGATCTGGAAGGCACCGGGGTCGCCAGCCAGCGAGACTTTGGCGGCGAGATGGATCACGCCTTCCGCGCCGTCAGCCGCGCGTGCAACGTGCTCAGGGTCATTGATCGAGCCGAGAAAGTCGGTGACGCCATCCACGTCGGATGGGCGGCGCTGCAGCGTGCGAACCTCATGGCCCGCCGCGACCAGTTCGGCGGCGACGGCGCGACCGAGGAAGCCGGATGCTCCGGTCACCAGCACGATCATGGTGCGGTCGGCTTTCCACCCGCGAGCAGACGTTCGGCCCACTCGGAAAGCCGCGAGCGGTCGATCTTGGAGTTGTGGCGGATGTCGGTCGGCAGCTGCGGAACGACGAGCACAGCAACCAGAGGAAGCATGGTGCTCGCGCGCACGGCGGCGGTTAGCTCGGGGCTCGCGAGTCCGGGGCGCTTGGCCGTCGGAATCGTCTCGACAACCGCGACGGCTTGGCGTAATCCGTGCGGACCAACGCCGACGACAGCGGCACGGCGAACGGCCGCGACGCCTTCAACGTCTTGTTCCGCGCCGACGGGAGCGATCGGCCCGGTGGAGCTCACGATGACGTGCGGGAGTCGACCTTCGACCCAGAGGCGTCCGTGTTCGTCGAGGTGTCCGACGTCGCCGGTGCGGTGCCAGCGTGTAGGCTGGTTTGCCGCAGCGTTCGTTGCGTCGCTTGCGTCGCCAGCATCCGGAGTCGCAGTCTCCGCCCCGATCCCGGTCTCCCGAACAGCGGCACGATCGGTCAGCCACAGTCGGTCGTAGTGATCCTTGAGGTGCGGTGCCGAGATGATGATTTCGCCGAGAACTCCGGGCTCCGTGCTGGGGGCGCCAGTGGCGACACCGTCGGAGTCGAGGGCGCTGATGCGCACGAGGTTATCGCCGATCGGCGTTCCGACGCAGACTCCTGTGTTGGCATCGCCGGCGGCGGCGCGGATGCCGTCGAGGGTGAGGTCGGTCACGAGCAGGCACTCGGTCATGCCGTAGGGCGAGTGCGCGATCGCGTTGGGCATGACGGTGCCGGCGGCGGTGAGTAGTTCCGCGCTGATGGGCGCACCGGTGGAGAGGAAGGTACGCACGCGTTCGAGCTCCGTGCGATCGTCAGCGGTGAGATCTCCGGCGGTCGCGACGACGTTGAGAATTGCGGCCGGGGAGAGGAACACCATGCTGGCGCCGGATGCCTCCACCGCGGCCGCGACAGCGTGGGCGGTAAGCGTGCGGGGAGCCGAGACATCCATCTCGGGCGTCACGGATCGCGTGCCGAGGGCCGGACCGAGCAGGGCGAAGGGTGCGAATCCTGTCACGAGGCCGGTGTCGGCGGTCACCTCGAAGTGTTGTGCGAGCACATCGCGCAGGGCGGAGAGTTGGCCGTGACGGTAGACGACGCCCTTGGCGGGGCCGGTCGAGCCCGAGGTGAAGAGAATCGCGGCGTCGTCTTCGGCGCGTGGCGGTGCCGGGATGGGCGTGCTCGCGCCGAGCGTGATGAGGTCACGCAGGCTGTACGAGACTCCGAGCGCGGCGGCGGAAACCTTGGGAAGGCGCGCGGTGGAGATGCGCACTCCGGGCCAGCCGAGCGTGCGGGCGGCGGCGAGGCCGGGGGCTTCGCCGATGACGTAGTCGGGCCAGGATCCGCGCACAGCACGGGTGAGTCCCTTGACGCCGAGGCCGGCATCCGCGACAACGATGATGGCGCCGATGCGCAGGCAGGCGTAGACGACGGCGGTGAGGGTCGGCCCGGGTGGGACCAGCAGGGAGACCCGCTGGCCTTTGCGAACGCCGATGGCGGTGAGGCCGGCGGCGATTTCGCTGACGCGGTCGGCGAGTTGCTTCCAGCTGACCTGTTGCGGGCCGCGGCTTCCGCGAGTCGACATGTCGATCACGGCGGTCGCGGTGTCGTCACGGCGGGCGTCGAGGTTGTGCCAGAGCGGGACGAAGGATGCGGCATCCGCGTCGGTGTCGACCGCGGCAGCGAACGCCTCGCGAGGCGACAGCGCCGACGAACCAGGATCGGTAATACTGGCAGCATTGTCGCCCAGCCAAGTCAGCACCGATGCGGCGTAGGGCGCATCTTCGGCGAGCATGTGGCCGGCGCCTTCGAAGCGGTGCACGTTGGCGTGGGGGAGGCGCTCGATGAGGTCGTCGAGGTAGTAGTCGCTGAAGATGGGGTCGCGTGGGCCCCACAGCATGAGCGTCGGCAGGTCGAGGGCGGCGACTCCGGCAGCGATGCGTTCGAGTTCGGGGAAGCTTTCGTGGCTGGCGTCGGCGGGGATGTCGGCAACGAAGCCACCGATGCCTCCGCGGCGATCGGCGGTGCGATACGGCGCGCGGTAAGCATCCTTCACGGCGGCGTCGAGCGGGTCAGTGGTGAGCGCCAAGGTGGTTTCGAGGAACGCGGGGGTGCGCACGGTGGAGGAGGCGAGCATCCCGCGCGCCCGGGCCAGCCGCAACGGTGCGGGGATCGGCTTGCCGGCTTCGTGATGCACGGCGGTGTTGAGCAGCATGACGCCGGTGAGTTGCGCCGGGTGGTCGACGGCCCAGCCGAGGGAGACGACGCCGCCCCAGTCGTGGCCGAGCGAGATGACGGGCCCGGTGAGGTCGAGAGTGTCGGTAAAGGCCGAGAGGTCGCTGACCCGTTGGGCGAGCGGGCGGTGGATGCCGGTGCGCTCTGAGAAGCCCATGTCGAGTTGGTCGACGGCGATGATGCGCCACGCGGGCGCTCCCGCTTCGGCAGCTTCAAGCGACTGCGACAGCAGGTCGCGCCAGTAGTACGACCAGGTCGGGTTGCCGTGCACGGCAAGGATGGTGCCGATGACGGGCACGCCGAGGCGAGCGAGCTCGGCGCCGGTGTCGAGGTAGTGCCAGTCACGGGTGAGCCCAGCATCCGCCCCGCTGCCGGGAACGGCGGTGATGTGGCTGAAGCGCGGGTCGAGCCCCGGGAGGTCGAGCGGTGGGGTGGCGGCGGGCGCAGTTACCATGCGAGCTCCATCATTGCGGTGTTGAGGCCGGAGCCGACGCCCATGAGCAGCACGCGGTCGCCCTTTTTGAGGGTGCCTTGGGCTTCATCGAGGGTGATGGGGATCGAGGCGGGGCCGACGTTGCCATAGAGGGGGAAGGTGGTGGGCACGCGGTCGCGGTCGAGTTTTGCGGCTTTGACGATGGCGTTGGTGTGCACGGACGACACCTGGTGGGTGACGTACATGTCCATCTTCGACCAGTCCCATTCGGTGGATGCTTCTTTCCACGCCGAGACAACGAGGTCGAGGCCGCCCTTAAGGAGGGCTTTCGCGTCGGTGAACATGCCGTCGACGCTGCCGACGCAGAGTTCGTGAAACTGGGTTGCTGCGCGGGTGACGCCGCCGAGAATCGGATGACCGGCCGGATGTTCGTCGGTGCGGCCGAGCACCGCAGCCGCAGCACCAGAACCGAGCGTGAGGGAAGCGAACTCGCTCATGAAGCCCTCACGGTCGCCGTCTTGCTTGAGCAGGCGGTCGATGGTGTTGGTCTGGATGTCATCGGCGTCTTCGCCATTGACGATGATCGCGTACCGAATCTGGCCCGATTCGATCATGTTCGCGGCAAGGTTCATACCGCTGACGAAGCCGAGGCAGGCGTTGGCGACATCGAAGTTGATGGCGGAGCTGGGCAGCCCAAGCCCGTGGTGCAAGCGCACGGCAACCGACGGCTCGAGGTGCTTGCGGCTCACGGACGTGTTAATAAGGAGTCCGACTTCGGAGGCATCCACGCCCGCTTCAGCGAGAGCACGTTGACCTGCCGAGACGGTGGCATCGTCGGATGTTTCGCCGTCAGCCCAATTGCGACGCTCGAGCACACCGGCCACTCGTTGCAGGAGTCTGCTGGGCAACGCAAGGCGTTCGAACGCCGGCGCGAGGCGCGTTTCAAGGTCGCCGGATGTTGTTACACGGCTAGGTAAGGTACTCGCCACAGACAGCAGTGAAACGTTGGCAAAGCGAGTATTGGCATTTCCGGCCACGGAACCTCCGTCGAGCGAGCCCCGCGGGCTCAGTAATCAAGAGGCTTAGTTTATGCCAGATGGCTGAGCCTTACCTTCTGGTGGCGCGAGTGTCCCTCGCTGGCGCTCCGAACTGGAAGATGATTAGCAATCTACGGCCGACCTTTCCCTGAAAATCTTACGCGCATCCTCCTGTCTCAGCTACGGTGGGACAACCAGCGGGCCACTGGTTGGCTACGTTGAGATGCTTGTGAAACAGGGGAATCCTCGATCATGGACGACGGTAGCGCAACTGAGAATCGTTCCACTCTGTCAACGAAGGCAGTACCGTTCGTGGGCGTTGTGTCTTTGGTCGCCGGCTCAATCACGCCTGCTTGGGTGATCGTGGGATCCATCGCCGGTGGGCCCGAGTCAGGGGCGTGGGTTCTGGTCGTCCTACTCATCGGTTTTCCGTTTAACCTTGTGGCCCTCGCGCTACTAATCGGCGCAGTCATTTCCGGCGTGTGTGCCTTGCGTAGAGCAAAGGCAGATCGAGTGCTTGGCCGAATCGGTCTGACGTTGGCCGGCTTCCAGATTCTAGCGGCAGTCGTGTTGACCGGATTGTTTGTGGGGGCCTTTTTCGGACACTGACGCCAGAATTGGCTACCGTCACCCCCGCCCGCAGCTTCTCGACGGTATCGCTCACAACCTTGCCAATGTTGGTGAGTAGCTGCGAACTGGTGCGCTAGGCGTCGCGCGGCTCAGGATCGGCCAATACCTCCGGCGACAGCATCCGGCGCTTCACAAGCGCAGCTTCTGCGGCCAAAATGCCCAGCACAACCACTGCACCGAGAGCGATGAGCAGCAACACGATTCCAAAGTCGGCTTCAGGAGCCAAGACCTCGCCTGATTCGGTTTGCCAGGGCCAGAGGGCGCGCAGCGAGCCGAGCATGAGGCCGGTCATGATGACGAGGGTGACGCGGCGGCGGTTTTTGAGCAGCCATTGCAGGGCGGAGACGAAGAGGCCGAGGCCGATGATGGCGCCGATCGCGAAGGCTCCGAGGTAGCCGAGGTTGCGGTCGTTGACCGCAGCGAGGGTCGGGGCGTACATGCCGAGGATCAGCAGCAGGTAGGAGCCGGAGACTCCGGGCAGCACGAGAGCGCAGACCGCTAGCGCGGCTGCGAGAGAGACGATGATCAGCGCTGGGTCGGCATCCGCCGCTTTCGGCAAGCTCGTGAGGGCGACGGCAACGCTGGCAGCGAGGAGGCCGATGAGGATTTCGCGGAACGTCCAACGCCCTCCGACCATGCGTGCCGGCACGATGAGCGACGCCGCGATGAGGCCGGCGGAGACCGCTCGGGTTCCGGTGGGGAACTGCTCGATGAGCGGCGCAAGGAGGGCGGCGCCCAGAACGATGGCGAGCAGCATCCCGATACCGATGGGCAGAACGACATTCCAGCGCACCGAACTAAAGTGGGCGGCAGCGCGAGAGAGGCCGCGACCCCGGATGCCGTCAGCAATCGTGAGCGCCACACCGCGAGCAAGATGCCCGGCTCCGTCAATGAGCGAATCGTAGACGCCGACGAGCAGTGCAATGGTGCCGCCACTGACGCCGGGGACGATCTCAGCGAAGCCGATCAGCATGCCGCGCAAGGCGTCGCCGACGGTGCGAATGACGGGGTGTACTCGGGTCATTGCGTGCTCTTTTTCTGCTCGAAATTCGCTGGCTCGGCGTAGGACAGTCGGTCTAGTGTAAACGGCCACAACTGGGGGCCGCAGCGTGGGGGAAACACCAGCCCACAGCCCCTACCCTTGAGTGGTGAGTAAGGGCAAAGACTCCCGCATGCGGGCATATCGACAACGACTGGGGCGATCTCTCGTCGCGATGGCCGGGGGAGCCCTGCGCACCAATAATGCGCCCACCCAGCTGCTCTCTGTGCCCGGGCACGAACCGCAACTTTCTCAGCGTCACGCGCGCTCCGTAATCGACCTCTGCCTGCGTGCCGGTGAAGCGATGCTTGCGACCGGAGCCTCCGCTGCCGACGTTGTCGCCACCGTGCTGCGCCTCAGCACGGCGTACGGCGTCAGCGGGATGCACGTCGACATCACCTTCACCTCTCTTACGGTGTCCATTCACCGGGGGATGAACGAAGACCCCATGTCGATCATGCGCATTGTGAAAGTGCGCACCATTGACTACACACGCCTGCAGAACGTGTACTGGCTCATCGACGAGCTCACGGGCCCCGACGGCCCCGGCGATGTGGATGAAGCGCGCGAGAAGCTTGGCGTAATTCTCACCACGCCCCACCCGTACCGGCGCTGGATGGTCACCGCCGGCAAGGCGCTCCTCGCGGCAGGTGTCGTTGTGATCTTCGACGTGAGCTTCGTGCTCGTGCTTGTGGCTGCAGCATCCGCCGCCATCTCAGACGTGCTCACGCGACGTCTCGAACGACTCTCGGTTCCCGCCTTCTTCGCTCAGATCGCGGCAGCGGGCGTTATCACCGTCATTGCGGTGTTCATGTTCTGGCTTCGATCGGTCGGCATCGATATTCCCGGATCGAACAGCCCCACCGTGATTGTGATCTCTGGCATCATCATGCTGCTTTCCGGTGTGGGGCTCACCTCTGCGGCCAGCGACGCGATCGGTGGCTACTACGTCACCGCCACTGCTCGCGGCCTCGAAGTGATGATGATGACCGTCGGCCTGGCCGTGGGAATCTCGATCGTGCTCAGCATTTCGCTGCGCCTCGGCATCCCCGTGGCGGTCGGGGATTCGCTCGGCGACAGTCGCAGCGTTGTCTCCGGCATGGTCGGCTCGGCGATCATCGCCGTCGGCTTCGCCCTTGCCTCCTATGTGCGGATGCGCCTGCTCCCCATCATGGCGATTGGCGCCGCCCTCGTGTTCGCCGTCTACTGGGTAGTGCTGCCTCTGGTTTCCTCGCCCGGGCTTGCACCCGCGATTGCGGGAACCGCTGCCGGCATCGTGAGCTACCTTCTCTACCGCTGGCTGAAAGTGCCCGAAGGCGCCACCAACATGGTCGGCATCATCGCGCTGCTGCCCGGTCTCGCCCTCTACCGCGGCATTTACGCCCTGATGGACTCGGAATTCGGTGTCACCGAAGCGTTGCCTTCGATGGTGATGGCGCTTGCGACGGGCCTCGGGCTTGCGGCGGGAACAACCATTGGCGGCTTTATCGCTCGACGGACCTTCGGATTCGACCGTGCGGCAATGCTTGCGCTGAAGCGGTCGCGTACGCCGCGGTGAGTAGCCGCTGCCCGCGGCGACGTCCGACCCGAACTGTAACTCGCCCTCTCCAAGGTTCGAGTCGCTGCTAACTTTGGCGCATGACGTCAATTTCGATCGAAGAGAGTACCGTCGCGCAGCGCAAGAAGTCTGGTCTGGTTCTGCCGATCACGTCGCTTGTTCTCGCGACCCTTGCGCTGATAGTGCCCCTTATCGTGATCTATCCGATGGCTTATTCCTTTGAGGGAGACACCGCGGCTTACGGTATCTATGCCTTCGGCGTGGCGACGGCAGCGTGGCTGATCTGTTTGGCGTTGGGGGTGCCAGCCCTCGTGGTGGCCATCGTCGCCCTAGCGCTTCGTCGGCGCCTCATCGGTCTGCCGATCGCAGCGATAGCCCTCGCTCTTTTCGCGGGCATCGTCGGACCTGCGGCCTATATTTTTCTGGCACTGAGCGTCGACGCCTACTAACGGGCTGTCGTAGCTGGGTTCAGCGATTCATCGTCACTCAGCCCGAATAGCGGCGCCTAATCGTGGAACCCCGAACGGACGTGGAGGACAGTATGTTACCGTTCGGTACAGAACGCGAGTTCGCTTCCGGGTCGCCACCGCGATCCGTTCCCACATCTGGAAGGATCCCCACAATGGACCTCACTAACCGCCGCGGAATCATCACCGGAGCTGGCCAAGGAATCGGCCAGGCCATCGCCCTCGAATTTGCCGCGAAGGGAGCACACCTGCTGCTCGTCGGGCGCACCGAATCCACACTGCAGAAGACCGCTGACCTCGTCAAGGACGCAGGGGGAACATCCGAAATCCTGGTTCAAGACTTGGGTCAGGCAGATGGCGCCCAGAACGTTGCTGACGCCGTGAAGTCGTGGGAGACCGTCGACCTTCTCGTGAACAACGCCGGTAACGTGCGCGCTGGTCGCCTCGAAGATGCCACCGCGGAGCAAGCCACCGCGATGATCGACCTCAACCTCACCGCGCCCGTGCTGCTCACGCAGGCACTGTTGCCGCAACTGCGTGCAAGCGGCGCAGCGGGTGGAAGCCTGCTCCTGAACATCTCGAGCGAGATCGCTCTCGTCGCGATGCCGTTCTATGCGGTCTACGCTGCGACCAAGTCAGGTCTTGCCGCGTTCGGTGAAGCGATGCGTCGCGAACTGCACGGCACCGGCGTGCACGTCGCCACGGTCTACCCGGGCGCCACGGACACCGATATGATGAGCAGCCAGAACGCTGACTGGACGCGCCGCCCCGTCTCCGACGTTGTCGCCCAGGTCATGACCGGTCTTGCCGCCAACGAGCACGAGATCAACGCTTCAGCGCCCGACGGCCGTGGAATGCAGGAGCTCAACGCTTCTAACCCCCTCGCTGTTGACGCCGCGATGGCTCCCGGACTGGCCGACATGGAAGCTGCCGTGAAGGACCACAACAGCATCTAGCACTTCTCTTCCGGGGGCGCCGCGATTGTGGCGCCCTCGGAATATCTGAAGCCCCATTCGACTTGTTATGTGAGTGCCAAGTCGCGTGGGGCTTTTCCCGTCCCTGTGGTGCGTCAGGTCAGTAACCTCGCGTCACACAGCGCCGAAGCGCCCTAACTCCCCATAACCTCGAAAGGTGAACGCTGTGGAAACCCTGTTTGTGCTGGTCGGCCTCGTGGCCTTCGCCACCGTGCTCGGCCTCGTGTGGCGTGCCCGTACCGGTCGCATCAAGCGCACGCGCACCGACGGTTCGACTGCCGCCACGGCAGCGGCATCAGCCGCCGCATCCGAAGAGAACCGCATCGTGATCGACGGTGTCGCCCCGTTCGGCAGCCGCGTCACCTTGGTCCAGTTCTCGACCGCAGCCTGCGCAATCTGCCCCACTGTTCGAACCCAGTTGAGCGCCCTCGCCGCGGAATTCGATGACGGAACCGGCTCAGTCGTTCACGTCGAGGTCGATGTCACCTCGCGTCCCGAGATCGCCAACCGCTTCAACCTGTTGCAGTCGCCGACCACGTTCATCCTCGACGGCAACGACTCGCTGCACGCCCGCATCGGCGGAGCCCCCAAGATCAACGACCTCCGTGCTGAGTTGGGCCGGATGCTCGCTCCCGCGCTCGTCTAACGACGAGTCGCCGCACCCTTCCACCGCACGCCAACCGCCGCCCTGCGCGCACCAGAGAGCACCTCCTATGACTACGCCCCACACGAACGCCGCCGGAGCGGCTGAGCTCTCCGCGTCAAAAGCTGCCCTCGCGGCGAAGCCCGGCCAAGCTGGCATTGACCCGCGTGGTCCTCGTTTCGGTGCTGCGATCACCGCAGTGCTGCTGCTCACGGTGATCGGTCTGGGGCTTGAGACCGCAGCGTCGCTTCCGGCCTCGCTCGCCGAGCGTGCCGCTCAGCCCGCGTTCCTCCTCTTGAGCGCTATCACGGCGCTGTTTGCGTGGGGCGCTTTCGCGGGCATCCAACGTCATCCCTACGGTCTGTTCTTCAAGGCGGCGATTCGCCCGCGTTTGAGCGCACCGAGTCACCTCGAAGACCCGCGCCCGCCGACGTTCTCGCAAGGCGTCGGCCTGTTCGTCACGGTCATCGGCGTCGTGCTGCACCTCGCCGCCGTGCCCTACGCTCTCGTCGTTGCTGCCGCATTCGCGTTCATCGCCGCCTTCCTTAACTCTGTGTTCGACTACTGCCTCGGCTGCCAGCTGTACATGCTGCTCGTGCGCGCCGGCCTGATCGGACGCGGGAGCAACCGCTCCGCGACGTAGCGGGGTACGTCCACCGCATAACGACAGCGCGCACCGCCCACTGTCTGCAGCGAAGCAGTTCTCATCGCAATCGGGGGAGCGCGAGCATCCGCCCCACTTCGTCCGACGAAGCCAGCTCTCCCAGTGAGAATGCCGTGATCTCAGCCGCACCTCTTCCCTCCTTCGGGGTACGCGATTATCGTGGCATTACAGTGGGCGGCTACCGATCACGATGGTCGTCCAATTTCTCAATGCGAGCGAAAAGGACGAAACCATGTCTGATCTCACTAACCCCGCCGCCTCGGACGGTGCTACTGGCCCCGACGCTCACAACATCCAAGACTGGACAGATCTTGGTAAGGAAATGTGGTCGTACCTCACCGGCCGCAGTGCCGTCATTGACTACAGCTTCATTGACATGACGGTCGAAGTTCCCCGCGATGTTGGCCAGGATGCACCTCGTGCAACGTGGAAACTCAACGGCACCCTGAGGGTAACCACCAGCGAAGGATCCGGCTCCGAACCGACCGCCCCGTAGCGATGAGTACTCCAACGATGACTACCTCAACGAGGCTCGACATCGATCTGGCGTTCTCGCTCGTCGAACCGATTCTTGACGATGCGGATGCTGAGTCCTCGAGTAACGGGAAGTTGACCGCGACCCCGCTCGAGACCGAAACGATGTCGGGCACGGTCACTGCGAGCGGCACCGACATCGAGGTGTTCTCGAGCAATCCGGAGCTCTTTCTGCAGGCGCGCTCCGTCAAAGTGAAGGAAGCGCGCATTGTGGCGAAGGCTCTGGCGGAACGCGGGCTCACCGTCTCGCTGTCAGGGCCGCTCGGGCTGATCGCCCGTATCGGCGCTATCAAGCCGTCAGTGGCTCAGCGAGTGCTCACGGGGTCACCTCACATTGCGTTGGGAAGCCGCGCCGCGCTCGCTCCTATGCTGCGTCGGCGCAACGCTGCTGCTCCGGCAGGCCCGCGGATGCAGTTTCCTCCCGGAACGCTGTTTCCGCTCATTCCCACCTTCGACCGCACGATTCGCCGCAAGGTCACGACGACGCACTATGCGCCGGGAGCAGGGCGGCCACGCTTGTTCTTCGTCGTTGGCTCTGAAAACTGGAACGGGCAGATGCCGCGCGAGTTCGAGCTGCGGTCGGATGTGACCACGATCGGTTCGTCGTCGGCCGCAGATCTGCAATTGCCCGGCCTCGATTCCATTCATGCCGAGATTCGCCACGACGAGGACGACGAGTACGTGCTTCGTTCGTTCGGCGCCGTCGGCGGTGGCTCGCGACCGCTCACTGGTCAAGAAGCGGGCTCTCGCACGCTGCGCACCGGCGCGCTCATGGAAATGGGCCAGTGGCGCATCGGCTTCTTCCGCGAAGAGTACGCCGACCATGGTCGACCCTTCGGCGGTCGTATCGGCGGAGAGATGGGGCATCAGAAGCCCCAGCCCGGGCGGCATCGCGCAGAATCTGAACCGGTTGTGCTGCCGGAAGGACCAGAGGTTCCTGAGACGCGCTAAGCGTCTGGGTTGCACCGCAGGCGCAGGCTACTCAGCGATGAGGAGCCTGCGCAGTGCGGCGCGGGTAGCGATCGACACCTCGAGCAGGTCAAAGATCTCGTGAGCGCGCGCGGCGGTGTCGTGAACGATCGGGAGTTTGTCGATCATCCATTCGTCGACTTCAGCGGGCGATCGCGCTTCGTCAGGTTCGGCACCGGGGGCGTGGGTGGCGATGTGCGCCATCGCGTGCACAGAGGTCGCGTAGTCTTCGCCAACCGCGTGGGGATCGACACCAGCGTTACCCAACATAAGGGCGCTGATCATCCCAGTACGGTCGCGGCCGGCACTGCAGTGCACGAGCGTGCCCGGTGCGGAGCTGGCGATTGAATCGAGAGCACCACGCACGAGTTGGGGCTGCATCTGCCAGTTGTGAGCCCAGTATTCGGGCGAGTCGAGAATGGGGGCGCAGGTTTCCCAAAACTCCGGATCGTTCTGATCTTCGGTGGGAGAGTTGACGATCGCGATGCCCTCGAACGCATCGTCGGCTATCACGTGATCGCCCTCGCCTTGCCCTACCTCATGAGCACAGCGGAGATCGACGATGGAGGCCAGGCCCCACGCCCGGGCATCCTGCCAGCCAGTTTCGGTCAGGCGTTCCCGTCGCGGCCCGCGGGCAATGCGCCCGAATCGTGTCTCGCCGGTGCTGGAGAGGGCGGTAGGGAAACCGCCGAGGTCTCGAGCGTTGAGATAGCCGTCCCACTCCAGTGTTGTCATTTCCTCAGCATACGTGGTGAGTGTGAAAGCACGTAGGCTCACCCCATGGCTATTTCCCGCTTCGAAGAGCTCGATTTTCAAGAAACCGCAATGGGCGAGCTCAACCTTCGTCGCCGGCGTGAGCCCACGCTCGACGTTGACGTGTATGAGGTGAAGCTGGGGGAGGAATACCTCATGTCGAGCCTGTTCACCGTTGCCGAAATTGCTCTCTCCGACCTGGGACTTGCTGTGGCCAGCGGCGAGGCGCTTCGGGTTGTCAACGGCGGTCTCGGTCTCGGCTACACGGCGGTGGCAGCTCTTGCGGATCCGCGCGTTGCTTCACTCGAAGTGATCGATGCTCTGCCCGCTGTGATCGATTGGCACAATCGAGGCCTGCTCCCGGTATCCGCGGAGCTCACTGGTGACAGCCGCACGACGCTCACCCACGCCGACTTCTTTGCCGTGATGCGTGCTGAACCGACCGAGCCGTATGACGTGATCTTGCTGGATGTCGACCATTCGCCGCGCCACCAACTCGATCCGAGCCACGCCGACCTCTATACCGTCGAGGGCCTTCGGCGTGTGCGGGCTCACCTCACGGCCGGCGGAGTCTTTGCGCTCTGGTCAGACGACCCTGCCGACGACGAGTTCATGGAGCGCTTAGGCCAGGTCTTCGAGAACCCAACCGCGCATGCGGTCGACTTCGATAATGCTCTGACCGGCGGGGTGTCATCCAACACCGTGTACGTCGCGACAAAACTCGCTTAGCTAAAGCTCGGTCGAAGGAGCGAGTTCTTCAATCCACTCGGCGATAGGGTCCTCGGTCGCGTGAAGAGCTGCGTGCTCGCTCGCGGAGAGCGGGGGAAATGGTTGAGCGATCACATCCGAATCGCCTTCGCACAGGGGCTCTGCGGCCAACGGGGTCAATTGTGGGGTGGCGGTAGAGCGGGCGCTAGCGTGTGTGCACATTCGGGATCCTTAGGGTCGTGCCGGTTAAAAGATGAGGTGCGCACAACCAAGGGGTTGCGCGCACCTCGTTCAGTGCATCGTTCTCTGGGGGGAGGGGCGATGAACCGCTTCAGCTAGCTCTGCAAGCTATTGGCGTTAGACCTTGCCGCCGGTGAGCTTGCGAGCGAGGAAGACGATGACGGCGATAACGGCCAGCACGATTCCCACCCAGAGGAGGAAGTTGAGCGACTGCACGAGTCCTCCGGTGAGGAGCAGTGCAACGGCGATGACGGCGATGATGATGAGAAGAGTGTTCATGAAGTGGTGCCTTTCAATAAGGGTAAGAGGGTGATGCGGCAGTAGCGGAAGGGCTACTCGGATACCGCGTCTTTGACGTTCTCGCCAGCCTGCTTCAGGCTCGCTTTCGTCTGGTCAGCGTGGCCTTCGGCCTCAAGCTTCTCGTTGTCGGTGGCCTTGCCTACGGCCTCTTTGGCCTTGCCGGCGAAGTCTTCGGCAGCGTTTTCGATTTTGTCTGATGCGCTCATGGGTGAGGTCCTCATCGTCGGGGGGAGTGTGGTGGCGTGGAGTGCTCGCCAGCGCTGGCGTAGTGCGGCAAGCACCCCACAGGCTGAGAGTATTCTCCACACAAGGTGGGAGGCTTCACCCCTAGGGGTGAACTTTTCCCCGCGCATCCAATCGCCGCTCTATCGTTGATCTATGACTGCTGTACAGATCGCCCTCGTCAACGACTACGAAGTTGTCGCCCGCGGAGTAGTGGGGATGCTTCGCGCCTACCAGAACCGCATCCGCGTCGTTGAGCTCGATCTCAATAAGCGCGTCGACGACGTGGTGGATATCGCCCTCTACGACACCTTTGCGGGCACCCAGGGAGACCGGGCGGCGGTGCGTGACCTTGCCGCCAACCCCCGGGTCAGCGCGGTTGTTGTGTACTCGTGGAACCTCGACCCGACCCACATCGCAACGGTGATGAGCAACGGGGCCAACGGCTACATCTCAAAAGGGCTGCCGGCGGCCAAGCTGGTGGCCGCTCTCGAAGCGATCCGTGCCGGTGGCGAACGGATTCATCTTGGTGGCGTGAGCGTCTCTGCTGTCGCTGTGGGCGATTGGCCCGGGCGTGAAGAAGGCTTGACCGAACGCGAAGCTGAAGTGTTGGCCCTCATCACTCAGGGCCTCGCGAACGTGGAGATAGCAGAGCGCACTCACCTCTCGATCAACTCAATCAAGACCTACATTCGTAGCTGCTACCGAACTATTGGCGCCACGAGTCGCACCAACGCGGTGCTGTGGGGGATCGAACACGGCTTTCGCCCCGATCGCGTCAGAATCGAGCATCCGGAACCGACACCCGGCAGCGTGGATATCGCTGTCAACGCATGAGGCGTCCGAAGCTGCCGAAACGTCTCACCATCGACGCCAGCAGACTGCAGCCGATGAAGCAGCGTTTGAAACCGGTGGTGCAGCGCTTGCAACCGGTAGCGCAGCGTCTGCAACCGGTGACGCAGACGGCGGGGCGGATGCGGTCAGACATCACCCGAACCCGGATGCTGCAGGCCGCCAAAACAGGGCTAGCCGTGGCGATCGCGTGGACGGTCGCGCCCTACCTGCCCGGCGTCGCCGACAACTACCCGTACTACGCGCCCCTCGGCGCCATCGTCGCGATGTATCCGACGCTCATGGGTTCGCTCAAGAATGCGGCGCAAACCTTGGGAAGTCTCGCGATCGCGATCGTGCTCGCTGGCGCTGTCATTATCTTCAGCTCGCCGTCAGTGCTCACGATGGCGCTAGCCGTTGGTGTCGGAGCGCTGATCGCGGCCACGGGCTGGTTCGGTGCCAACCGTGAATACATTCCCGTCACCGTGCTTTTCGTGCTCATCATTGGCGGGCCGGATGCCGACGACTACTCGCTCGGCTACCTTGAGCAAGCGACGCTCGGCATCGTCGTCGGGTTGCTCGTTAACCTCCTCATTTTTCCCGCGCTCACCCACAACGCGGTCGACCAGCAGTTGTCGAACTTCCGTGCGGTGCTCTCTGATCACCTCGCCGAAATCGCTGAGGCCTTGGCCGAGAGCTGGCCGCCCGAGCGTGACGGGTGGGCATCGGGCAAAGACTCGCTCATCGTGGTCTCAGGCGAGGTTCGGCAAGCGGTGCTTCTGGCCGACGAGAGCCGAAAGGCAAACCCGCGTGCCCGCCGCTATCGTCGCGATCTGAAAGCGGACTACAACGATCTGGCCGCCCTCGAGACGGTCACATTCCACGTTCGCGACATCACGGATGTACTCACCGGCGCAGTCTGGGGAACACCGATCAAGGTGCAACTTCGTCCTGAAATGCGTCCGGAGTTAAGCGCAGCACTCGCTGCCGTCGCCTCGGCGCTGCGCGACTGGGACACTCTCGAGCACCGCGAAGAATCCCACGCCCTCGCTACCGATGCGCTTGCCGATCTGACGGCCGAATTGGATGCCCGCAAAGCTGACGCAAACGCGACGGCCCTGGGGGCATCGGCAGCAATCTCGATGGACATCGCCAGAATTCTTGCGGCGCTAAACACCCGACTTGAGCGCGCCGAAGAAGCGGAAGAAGCGGAAGAAGCGGAAGCGGAGCAAGAAGCGGAGGTAGCGGAGCAGGGCGAAGACTCCCGCAGTTAGTGCTGAGAGGAATCCGCAGTCCGAGGCATCCGCACGGTCAAGCCGCCGGCTTCAATGCGGCTCTTGAAGGCGATCGTCTTTCCGAACTCGTCACCGTCGAGTTCGATTTCTTCGGGGGTGCTCAGGCGGATTGTGAGCTGTTTCGCCTTCACATATCGCAGTGCGCGAACGTCTTTCGTGGTGAGAAAATGACCGCCTCTGATGCGGCGCAGCACGCCGTTTTCCCACAGCACCTTTCCCAGAATCTGAGCCCAGCCGATCACGCCCTGGGGTCGCATCACGGCGACATCAAAAAATCCGTCGTCGGGAGCGGCATCCGGCAGCAGCAGCACATTAGCGGTTAGCGAGCCGCAGTTGCCGACGATGACGGTGTGGGCTCGGCCCGAACGTGCGCGCTGAGAGTCGAGGCGATACTTCACGTGCAATTCGCTGCTATCGGCGAGGGCTTTCACAATGGCGCTCACGTACGCGAGCCAGCCGATGCGCTTCTTCAGATCGTCATTGGTGTTCGCGATCATTTTGGCATCGAGGCCCAACCCCGCCATGACGACGAAAGCGTGCTTCGAGAGAGCGTTGTTCTCATCGCGGATGTCGATGAGCCCGATATCAACCGCGCGATCGACCCCGGTGAACGCGGTTCGAACCGCGCCCTCGAGGTCATCGAGGGGAATGCCGAGGTTGCGAGCAAAGAGGTTTCCGGTGCCGGCGGGCATGAGAGCCAGAGCGGCGTCACTGTCATGAATCGCCTCGGCGACGGCTCGAACCGTGCCATCGCCGCCCGCGACGATCACGACGTCGGCGCCCGCAGCCAGAGCGTCTCGCGTCGCACCGGCTCCTGGGTCTTCCTTGCTGGTGGCGTGGAAGGTGGTTGTCTTCCAGCCTGTCTCATTCTCGAGGACCGTGACGGCCGCCTTGATGGCATCGATGTCGACCTTGATCGGGTTGTACACGACCGCGGCAGAGCGAGACGCTGCTGGTTTGTCGTCAGGCGTCGAGTTCATCATTCTCCCTAGTCAAAGCTGCGCCGAATGGCTAGCTGAAACGCTGGCTCGATCGTAGTGCCGAGAGCTGTCGTCAGCGACTAATTACAGGCGGGCGAATCGTGCACGTGCGAAGCAGTACACGCCATAGGCGATGAGTCCCACCGCGATAACGAGAAGAACCACCATGCCGTACGGTAACGCTGTCAGGCTCGTGAGGGCAGCATCGAGGCCGGATGACTTCTCGGGATCGTGAGTAAAAGCAGCCGCCACGACGAGGATGCCGGCAACGCCGATCGCGACACCCTTCGCGACGTAGCCCGCAGTACCGAGCCCCAACACAGCCTTACGCAGCGTGCCACCGGGAACGGACACGTCTTCGGTGAACTTTTGGGTGACGCCCTTGAAGACGAAATAACCGCCGACGCCGACAACGACAAGGCCGGCCAGCACCAGAACGCCGACTCCCACCGGGTTCGCCATGAGGTCCGCGCTCACACTGCTCGTGCTGTCGGAGGAGCTGGACGATCCACCGAGTGCGAACTTCAGTGCGGTGGAACCCAGGGCAAAGTACGTGATCCCCTTAGCGACTTCTGCCCCGCGTTTGGCCCACTTGCGCTTCGAATCCTCGGGCTGCATGAGGAACGCTGAAATGAGCAGCCAGAGACCGAGGGCGAACATGCCGATGACGACGGCCCACAAGAGGAACACTCCGCCTGGCGTCGACGCGAGTTGTTTGAACGCCCCCGACTGATCGGCATCCGTGTCTCCGCCGCCGGTCGCGATGCCAATGGCGAGTGCGCCGATGAGGAGATGTACGAGGCCATTGACGGCGAAACCGAGGCGCGCGAGCACGCGGAGGGCGGTGCTGTTGTGGGCGGTTCGGGCGGCTTGGGAGGCGGAGGCATCATTCACTCGAGCAAGTTTAGGGGAAGGCGTCGAGGGCGCAATGGGTCTGTGGACGCGACTCAGCCGCGTCCCAGCAGCCGACTGCAAGATGGAGTTATGACTCCCGCCGGCTATCCCCGCTCCTTGCCTCGTCCCAAGCCCGTCAAGCCGAAAGCAGGGCAAGAGTCGGTGTGGAATTATCCGCGGCCCCCGCGAGTAGAACACATGCCCCAGCGCGTTGTCGTGCGCTTGGGTGGCGAAGTGATCGTCGATACCACGGATGCCGTGCGAGTACTTGAGACGAGTCATCCGCCGGTCTACTACGTTCCCCTCGCAGCCTTCCCCGACGGTGTGCTCGTGCCGCGAGCGGGCACCAGCTTCTGCGAGTTCAAGGGCGAAGCTCACTACTTTGACGTTACTGCTGGGGGAGTAGTCGCCGAGCGAGCAGGTTGGATCTACCCGGAGCCAACGCGCCGCTTCGAAGAACTGGGAACGCGTGTGGCGCTCTATCCCGGGCAAATGGACTCGTGCGAGATCGATGGCGAACTCGTCACCTCGCAGGCCGGCGACTTTTATGGCGGGTGGATCACCAAAAATCTCGTCGGACCGTTCAAAGGGGCCCCGGGAACTATGGGTTGGTAACCTCGACCACTTCGAGTTGAATGCCATGAGTGAGAGTGCGTAGAGCTCGCGCCGCCAGCTGTGCTGGCTCTGCCACGGTCGCGTTCTCGCTATCGGCGGCGCTCATCTCGAGCGCCACCCTGAGCGCCTGCGTCGCCGCAGCGGCCACGATACGAACGGTGAACGGGTCGGTGTCAGGCCCGACCAACGTGGCGATGACGGTGCGCAGCTGAGCCTCTGATTCGCCGTTCACCCGGTACCAAACGTCGCGAAGATCTTTGTCGTCGTCGGCGGCGCGAAGAAGTCCTAGTGTCCAGCGCATGGTTTCGCGGTCGGCGTCGGCCGTAGCGGTCAGAACTTGGCGGATGGTGCGCTCAAGCGCCGTTACGACGTCTTCCTGTGGTTGAGCGGCGGCGAGCAATGCCCGCCAATGGCCGGCCCCCACGGTGAGAAGGGGAGCCACGGCATCCTCTTTGGAGCTGAAATAGCGGTAAAACGTTCGCACGGCGATGCCTGACTCCTGCGCAATCTGCTCTGCCGTAACAGCGTGAGCACCGCGCTCAGCGAAGAGGCGCGCAGCCGTGCGCGCGACCTCGAGCTGAGTGTCGAGCTTGCGGCGCTCGGTGAGAGTGGGGGGCGTGGAATCCATGTAAGGAGAGTACGCCGATGGTGCCTATCGCGCACAATAAGCAAGGATGGCACATTGTGCCAGTGTGGCGTACCGTGTAGATACTCCCGTCTTCAACGAAAGGTCACTCAGATGAATCGCTACACCGACCGCCGCGCCATCATCACCGGCGCAGGATCAGGAATTGGCCAAGCCACCGCCCTTCGCCTCCTCGCCGAAGGTGGCACCGTTGCCGCCCTTGACATCAGCGAAGCAGGACTTGCTGACACTGTTGCTAAAGCCGGCGACGCTGCCGATCGCCTCAGCACTGTTGTCGTGAACATCGCCGATGAAGAGTCAGTGCGCAGCGCAGTCGCCGCTGCCGTTGCTCAATTGGGCGGACTCGACGTGCTGGTGAACGCTGCCGGAATTCTCCGGTCAGCGCACACCCACACCATGTCGCTGGCTGACTTCCAGCAGATCATCAACATCAACCTCGTTGGTACGTTCTTGATGATTCGCGAAGCCATCCCTGCCCTCAGCGAAGGGAACGACGCCGCTGTCGTGAACTTCAGTTCGACATCCGCAGCTTTCGCTCACCCCTACATGGCCGCGTATGCCGCGAGTAAGGGTGGCGTGCAGTCGATGACCCATGCCCTCGCTTCGGAATATGCCAAGCAAGGAATCCGCTTTACCGCTGTTCAGCCCGGATCGATCTCATCGGGAATGACCGACGGCAGCGGCGAGAGCAAGCAGAGTCAGGGCCCCGGCATCCCCGAGGACGCTGACTACTCGCTCTTCGCAAAACTGGGCTCAGCGCTCAAAGAAGGTTTTGCGGGGCCCGAGGCCGTCGCTGGTGTCGTCGCAATGCTCGCCAGCGAAGATGGCGCGTTCATCACCGGAACAGAAGTTCGTATCGACGGCGGTACTCACTTCTAATCCGCAGCAGCAGTGGGGTCGCGGCCAAGCGACCTCACTGTGGCCGCTGTCTTCGTGCTGCCTCAGCGTGCGCCGACGAGCGTCGCGGCGTGGTTGCCCACCACAGCGCACGCCTCGCTGGGGCAGTAGACGGTGAAGCCGTCATAATCCGGGTACGGTGTTCCGTCTTCCTGGTCGGATGCCAGCATCCAGAACAGAGCTCCATCGACGCCGGCGTCGTGCGCTGTCGCGAGCCAGGTCGCGTAGGTTTCGGCGCGCGTCGAGGCGTCCATCACACCGAACTCGCCGAGATACACCGGCTTACCGATAGCGGCGGCTGCCTCTGCGTGTTTCTCAATCCACCCCGTGCCCCAGTCGGTGGAGGTCTGCCAGTGGTCGGGGTAGAGGTGCATCGACATGACGTCGATGTTTCGCAATGAAGCCAGAGCGACGGTATCGACCCCGTTGCCGCAGTTCTCGCCGAAGCCAGCTCCGTGCCCTGAGGCACCGTACTCGCGCGTGAGCGTCCACGTGTCTTCATCTCCGCAGAAAAAGCCTTCGTCACCAACGCCCAGGAGATGGATGCGGTCGATGGATTTCACATGACGGCTCATCTCATCCGCCCATTCTGTGATGGTGGCGGTGCCGCACTCTCCATCAGTAAAAGTGCCCGAGCCAGTGCAGCTAGGTTCGTTTGCTAGTTCCCACGCGAGGATGGTGGGATCGTCTTTGTACTGCACTCCGGTGATGCTGTTGGTGCGATTCAGTAGCGTCGCAACCCATTCTTTGTACCAGCTACGAATGCGCTCATCAGTGTAGAAAGCGGAGTGCTCGTTGAGCCCTGCCCACTGAACGTATTGGTCCATGCCACCGTAGGCGTCCCAGTTGTTGGTGAAGGGGATGACCAGCTTAATGTCGCGCGCAGCGGCTTCGGCGATCACGAAATCGAGCTTCTCAAGCCCCGTCGCGCCGGTGTTCACGACAGGGGCGCCGGCGGCATCATCCCACGACTGATACCAGACGCCCTCGAAATCGTCGGAGGCGACTCCCGAGCCATCGGTGTCTCCATAGTCTTGAAAGCCCCAGGTGCGGATGACGGTGAGCCCCGCCTCATCTGCGTCGTTGAGCAGCGCCACCACCGTGCTCTCCGGCTTGTGCCCAAGGTAGTAGTTGTTGGCCCCTGTGAACTCGAATCGTTCACCCTGGAAAACAAGTTCAGTGCCGTCTGCGCGCACAAAAGTCGCCGCGAATGCGGCGTACTGCACCGCGGCAATAGTCCCGAAGACACCGCCGACGAGTATCACCGATGCCACGAGCGCGGCGATGATCGTACGACGCCGGCGCGTCACGCGAGCGCCACCACCCGCAGTATGAGCGCAGTAAGAGAAGGCATGAGGTGATGGTACCCGCGTGAGAGAGACGCAGAACCAATTCCCAGAACACGAGACACCAGGTGCCCCGACGGGCTACCATGCTGGGAGAATGTCGCTCGCCGATGTTTTGTCGTCCCCGCGCAACACGCTGCACTGACGAAGCCATTTCTATCGGCGCTCGATCCGCACAACGAGTCGACGGGATATGCACATGGGTTTCATCAAGGCGTTCGCAGGGGCTATCGGCGGAACGTTCGCCGACCAGTGGAAAGACTTTCTCACCCCGCCGGCTCACCTTGCTCCTACTGCGGCCATTTTTCCCGCGGTCGCGCAGGGAACCAACGCTGGCCGTGGCTCCAACACTCAGGGCTCCGAGCACATCATCACGAACGGTAGCCGCATCGTCGTGCCCGAGGGCTACGGCCTCGTCACGTTCCAAGACGGCCAGCTGACCGGCTTCGTGGGAGAGCCCGGCGGCTTCATTTTCACGTCAGAAGACCAGAACGCCGAGTCATTCTTTGCCGGCGATGGCATCATCAGCTCCACGGTGAAGACGTCGTGGGAGCGCTTCAAGTTCGGCGGGCAGCCTGGTTCTCAGCAGCTCGCGTTCTATGTGAACCTCAAAGAGATCCCCAATAATAAGTTCGGCACTCAATCCGAGATTTATTGGGATGATGCCTACCTCAATGCTCAGGTCGGTGCGATCACCCGCGGTAGCTACTCGCTCAAAATCGTCGACCCGATCCTGCTGGTGAAGAACTTCGTTCCCCTTACCTATCTCGGCGCGTCACCGAAGGTCTTCGACTTCTCTGACCTCGACAATGACGCTGCGAGCCAGCTCTTCAACGAAGTGGTCGGTTCACTCGCTGCGGCGTTCTCCTATTACACAAACGATCCCAGCAAGGGAAACCGCATCGCCAAAATCCAGGGCGACGCTATCGGATTTGCGCAATCGTTGAGTGCTGCTGTCGATGACGCGTACCAGTGGACGACGGATCGCGGTCTCACCATTGAGAAGGTCGCGCTTCAGTCCATCGAATACGACGAAGACACTCGCGCTCTGCTCAGCGATGTTAAGAAGGCGGATGCTCTCGGCGGTGCCCGCGGTAACTCCTTCATGCAGCAAGCTGCTGCCCGTGGTTTCGAAGCCGCCGGCTCAAACGAAGGCAGCGGCGGAGGCGGCGCGGGCATGGCCTTCCTCGGCATGGGAATGAACGCTGCCGGTGGCGCGGCCGGAGGGTTCCAGCAGCCCAATGCAGCTCCACCCCAGCCAGCAGCGCCCGCCGCCGCAGCGGCTCCCGCAGCGGACGACCCCATGGCAAAGCTGCAGCAGTTCAAGACAATGCTCGACCAAGGCTTGATCACCGAAGCTGACTACGAAGCGGCTAAAGCCAAAGTTCTCGGATTGTAGTCCGCGATGTCGATGGATGCTGTCGAACCAGAAACTCCGCCGCCCGCGACAGCGGACGATGCCCCGCGTGTCATCAATACCGATGACGGGGCTAAGGATGGGCTCGCAAAGTGCGCGCGCTGTGGCTCGACAGAAATTTCGCTGAACGTCGCGACTGGCCATTTGCGGTGCGGATATTGTCGCTTCGAGTGGTCTACCGACAACGCGATCGATGCGTTTAATCTCAACGGTGACATCAGCAAGCTGACGGGCATCCTTGTCGGTTCGGGCTCGAGCGACATCGTGCCTTCCACTGAGGAAATCCTGACGTTCAAGTGCACGGCGTGTGGCGCCGAGGTCGTGATCGACACCAACACGAGCACGCAAGCCCGCTGCCACTGGTGTCGAAACACTCTCTCGATGAACCAGCAGGTTCCCAACGGCGCTGTCCCCGACATGATTCTTCCCTTCTCAGTAGAGAAAGCAACGGCGGTGGAGAAAATCGCCCACTTTGTCGGCAAGCGCAAGTTTTTCGCGCATCCGACGTTTAGGGCAGAGTTCAATGCTGAAAACGTGATGGGCGTCTACTTGCCGTACATGGTGGTGGACATCAACGCCCACGCACGGTTGTCTGGCCACGGCGAGCATCAAACGCGTTCGTACACTGTCAAAGTGGGCGACAAGAATCAGCAACGCTACGACGCCGACGTGTACGCCGTGGAGCGTGACTTCGACATTCACGTCAACGACCTCACCGTTGAGTCGTCGAGTGACCGTCTCGACCAGAACACGTCAAAAAACTCCAACAACATCATCAACACGATCATGCCGTTCGATGTTGAAAACTCCGTACGGTACGACTCCAACTACCTTGCCGGATTCACCTCAGAGCGTCGCGACAGCAACCTTGACCAGCTCACGCCCATCGCGCACACCCAAGCTGAGGACATCACTCGTCACAAGGTAAATGACACTCTGTCGTTCTATGACCGTGGAGTGCAGTGGTCATCAGAGCAGGTGGAGGTGCGCGGTCAGCGTTGGGTATCGGCGTATCTGCCTGTCTGGCTCTATAGCTATCAGCAGCGAAAATCGAATGGCAAGACGTTCTTGCACTACGTTGCGGTCAATGCGCGCACGGGAGAGACGATGGGCAGCATTCCGCTGCACCAGAGCAGGTTGCTCCTCGTCTCGGGGATCGTGCAGCTTGTCGGCACCGTCATTGGGCTCGTACTCGTGGCGGTGGGGATCTGATGCTGAACGTTGCAGTGTGGATGGCCGAAAGTGGGCAGGTGCTCGCCGCCGGCTCGTCAGACGATGACTCGGGAGGCCTCGGCCTTGTCTTCTTGCTCTCCGGTTTCATCTTTTACTCCGCCATCTATTTTCGTTACCGCAACACCGATAAGCGGCACAGCCATGAGTCTGAAACTGAGGCGACCATGGTGAATATGAAAGAAAAGGACGACTTTGTGCAGTCAAAGAAGGGGCTCACTAACCGTCGGATGTCGGGTGCGAACAACCGAGCGGTGCGAGGCGCCAGAAATAAGATTGCCGACGGCATCGTGGGCAAGTTCCGGCTTTAGCGAGCGATAGCGGACACGCCAGCGCGCGATGGTGCGCCGGGGATTGCGGCGAAGTTAGCCCTGTCCCTGGTTGCGGCGGCGCGTCACGCGCGGCGGTCGGCCACCCAGAAACGACTTGCCGGAGTCCACCAAGAACTCTTGACTGAGCGCTTCGCGGCCCACGAGCATCCGAAAGCCCATTTCATCGCGGTTGGTGAGAGTCGTTTCGGCGGTCACCGTATGGCCACAGAGTACGACGTCGATCAGCACGACGATGCGATCCTCCGTATGACCAGACGAACTGCGGACCGCGCGTCGATCATGAATTGCGCACTCCACGACGGCATCATCTTTGCCAGACTTCTGCCACGGGCGCACGCGAAAACGAACCCACTCGCTGCCATCAGCATGAGTGAACTCTTCGATGTCGTCGGCGTGCAGAGCAGAACTCTGTGCGCCAGTGTCGAGTTTGGCTTTAATCCACGGCACGCCAAGATCGGGAAGGGAAACCCACTCACGCCAGCCCGCAACCGTGTTTGAATGGGTAGGATCTATCACCCCCATATCTTGACAGGTTGTTCCATGAAACTCGCGATCCTCTCCCGTGCGCCGCATGCTTATTCCACGCTTCGCCTCCGTGCGGCGGCGGAGCAGCGTGGCCATACCGTCAAGGTGCTCAATACTCTGCGGTTTGCGATCGACCTCACGGGGGACGAGCCCGATCTGCAATATCGCGGCAAACTGCTCTCGGACTACGACGCCATCCTGCCTCGCATCGGCAACTCGATTACCTACTTCGGTACGGCAGTCGTGCGCCAGTTCGAACAGATGGATGTCTACACGCCGAACACCTCGAGCGGAATCACGAACTCGCGCGACAAGTTGCGTGCCACCCAGATTCTTTCGCGTCACGACATTGCCATGCCAGCGACCACGTTTGTGCACAACCGGGCGGATGTCGAGATGGCGATCGAGCGTGTCGGCGGTGCGCCGGTCGTGATCAAGCTGCTCGAAGGAACTCAGGGGATCGGTGTGATCCTCGCTCCGGACACTCAGGTCGCCAAGGCGATTATCGAGACGCTGCATTCGACGAAGCAGAACGTGCTGATTCAGAGCTTCATCTCCGAGAGCAAGGGCCGCGACATCCGCGCCCTTGTGGTGGGTGACCGCGTGGTTGCTGCCATGCGCCGTGTGGCGGTGGGCGACGAGTTCCGCTCGAATGTGCACCGCGGTGGCAACGTTGAAGCGGTCGAGCTCACGCCCGAGTATCACCGTGCTGCCGTCAAGGCAGCCCAGATCATGGGCTTGCGCGTTGCCGGCGTTGACATGCTTGAGGGCAAAGACGGCCCCCTTGTCATGGAGGTGAACTCATCGCCCGGCCTCGAAGGCATCGAGCGAGCCACCGATCTGGATGTCGCGGGCGCGATCATCGACTACATCGCCAACCAGGTGGCATTCCCCGAGATCGATGTCCGCCAGCGCCTCAGCGTCTCGACCGGTTATGGCGTCGCTGAGATCGTTGTTGGAAGCGACGCGGATTTTGTGGGCAAGCAGCTCGGCGAATCTGGTTTGGGGGAGAAGGACATCACCGTGCTCACGCTGCACCGCGGCTCCAACGTTGTGCCCAACCCCCGCCGCAGCACCGTTCTCGAAGCGAACGACCGCCTGCTCTGCTTCGGCAAGCTCGAAGAAATGCGGGCCATGATCCCGGCCCGTCGTCGTCGCCGTGCGAAGGTGCGCAAGCTGCCTCCCGAGCCCATCGTCGAAAGCTAGGCGTGGCTGAGATCGATAATCTCCCGGTCTCTGAGTTCGGGTTTCCGGGAGCGCTTCGCGACACCCTCGTGGCGGCAAAGTGAGTCGCATGATCGCGGGTGTTTACCGCGCCCGCGTGATCATCCTGTACGTGTCAGTGGTGACGATCTTCGCCGGCGCTATTGGGGCGCAACTTATTTCTTTGGTTGTTATACGGTCGGTGTTCGAACTGTTGCCCTTGCTTGGCATCGTCGGCATGCTGTTTGTGCTCGTTGTGTTGCGGCCCGGCGCGAAGCTGTTGCCGCACCGCGAACCCGTGACCGTAGCCTCGCCTGTTGTTGGTCGTTGGCTAGCGCTCAACAGCCCCGCAACACGCGTGCCCAGCCACGGCGTTCGCGCCTATGGCCAGGCTCATGCGGTCGATCTCGTTTTCGACCCGCTCGGAGGTAATCGACCAGCCTTCGATACCGGAATTGTGCTGCGCTATCCCAACGAGTACCCCGCTTTCGGCCAGCCTGTGCGGGCCATGGTCGACGGAGTCGTGGTGCGTTCCAGCGATTCGCAGCGCGACCACCGAGCTCGTTCGTCGGTGCTCGGCTTCGTGTACATGATGATCGAGGGCACGATTCGCGAGATTGGTGGCCCCCGGCTCATCGTCGGCAACCACATCACGATCCGCAGCAACGACGGTATCTACGCGCTCGTCGCTCATGTGAAGCAGCACTCTGCTCTTGTAAAAGTTGGCGATTCCGTCGTCGCGGGGCAATCGATCGCCGCATGCGGAAACTCGGGAAACTCCAGCGAGCCTCACGTGCATGCGCAACTGATGGATCGGGCATCCGCCTGGACAGGTCACGGGATGCCCCTGCTTTTCGAAGGCGTAACAATTAACGACGAGCCGGACGAACGGCTTGCGATGCCTGCTGATAACGAGCATCTCACCGCGGTCTAGAGCTGTGACAGCTTTAGCCCAGTGGGCTCGGAGCGTGCCGTGAGTGGATTAGCGCTTGATAGCTTCGGCCCAGCGCACTCGACTGCCAACCTTCAGCAGCGAGTTGTTGTAGATGCGGGAGCCTAGAAGCACCGCGAGTAGGGCAGTGATAAGCAAAAGTGCGAGGGCAACGAGAGGCTCCCACCACTCGGCCGTTCCGATGAAGAGTCGCATCGGCATCCCGACCGGTGCCGAGAACGGGATGTACGACATGACGGCGAGCGCGACCGGGTTGTCGTTGAAGAAGATGATGGCAAAGTACGGCAGCATGATGAGCATCGTCACCGGGGTCATCGCCGAACCAAGGTCTTCCTGACGCGAGACCATCGCCCCTACCGCGGCGAACAGGGCCGCCAGCAGTACGAAACCGATGATAAAGAAGCCCACAAACCAGAGCAAGGGCGCGCTGAGCAGCGACAACAAATCCGTTTGGCCCGTGATCCACAGCCCTATGACGGCGAGGCCTGCGATGGCGATAATCTGAGCGAAAGCGAGGATCGAATTACCGATTACTTTGCCCGCCATGAGAGCCGAGACGGGTACCGCCGACATCAAAATTTCCACAATGCGAGTCTGCTTTTCTTCAACAACGCTCTGGGCGATCATGGGGCCGAACGTCATGCCAGAGATAAAGAAGATCATGCCGAACCCGATGGCAATCAGGTAGGTGAGAGAACCGCTGGCCTCGCTCGGGTTGAGCATCACAACATCCGGCGTAATGCTGAAGACCTGAACAAGCGAGGCGGGGGCTTCGGTGTCAGCGATGATACTCACCGGCACGCGGGAGCCGTCGGGAGCGGGCACGATGGCGGCGTCCACGGTCCCGTTGATTACGAGTTCCTCAGCTTCGCGCCGATCATCGACGACAGTGACGTCGAGCCCATTGATGTTCTCGACTACCGCCGACACCGAGGTGACAACCGCCACGGGAATGGTGGTCAGGCTTTTCGAGAAGATGCCGCCCGCAATGACTCCGCCGAGCACAAGAAGGAACAGGATGCCCGTCGTGATGAGAAAGCTTTTGGAGCGAAGCCGGGCCAAGATTTCGCGTTCGGCAACGAGCGCAACGGATTGTGAAAAATGTGGAGACGGGCGCTGAGCGGTAGTGGCATTCATTGGATGACCTCTCGAAAGATTTGTGCGAGCGAAGCGTGTTGGGGAGCGAATGTGCTCACGTCCCCCTCGGCTACCGCACGCCGAAGCACTCGCTGGGCCGCGGCGGGTGCGGCAGCATCGAAGATAGCGCGGCCATGTTCTAACTCGACCACGGTGATCTCGGGTTCGCCATGTAACCAACCCAGATCATTGCTGCTGGCGATGGTGAAGCGCGGGGCCGAGTGCGCTGCTCGGAGTGCTTCGCGCTCTCCGGATGCTCGAATGCTTCCCTCCGCGATAATGACGAGGTCGTCACACAGCCGTTCGACAATGTCGAGTTGGTGGGAAGAAAACAGCACGGAGGCGCCGTCGGCTGCGCGCTGCGTGAGAACATCGACAACGGTATCGACAGCGAGAGGATCGAGGCCAGAAAAAGGTTCATCAAGCACCAAAATGTGAGGATTGTGAACAAGTGCGGCCGCAATTTGGGCGCGCTGTTGGTTGCCGAGCGAGAGACTTTCGAGAGTGGAGTCGCGGCGTTCGCCAAGCCCGAGTTCTTCCATCAGCTGGTCAGCATTACGACCAGCATCAGCGCCGGTCATCCCGTGCAAGCGAGCGAGATACACCAACTGCTCCCGCACTTTCATTTTGGGGTAGAGCCCGCGCTCCTCGGGCATGTAGCCGAAGTTGCGCCGCTGCGGGGCCCCGAGCGATTCGCCGTCGAGCGTGATCTCACCGGCGTCCCGTTCCAGCACGCCCAAGAGGATCCGCATCGTGGTGGTCTTGCCAGCGCCGTTGCCGCCGACGAAGCCTGTCATGCGGCCTTCCCGCACGCCGAAGCTCACACCGTCGAGGGCCATCCGCCCGCCGAACGCTTTGGAAATGTTGTCGAGCTGAAGCACCAACGCCGCCTCTGTTCACAGAAATATTAGCTACGACAACGCTAACGATTCGTGAAGCTGAGCGCGGTCGCCTCGCTGCTCTTCTCCTTACCGGATGCTCGATCTCTGCGTCGCAGCCCGGATGGCTGGTTCTTCTCGGGCTCACCCGTCTTAACCGGCTTCTGCGCGCGATCAACCGAGTCTAGGCGGCGACGGGCGTGCCGCCGGCGATGGCGTGAGGTAGTTCGAAAGACTCAATATGGGCAAAGTGTCCGGCGCGCGGAGAGACCTGCTGGATGGCGTGCGGAATTACTGACGCGAACCAGGCGTCGTCTGTCGAACTCACGAAGACGTCCTGGTCGCCGCGAACCAGCGTAACCGCGCATCGCACACGCGCCCACTGCATTTCGTCGTACCGTGCAGCGGCAATGGCTCCACGAACGAACGACGACGGGCGAATCTCAGCGGCCAGCGAATCGATCACCGAGCTGTCAAGGTGCCGACGATTTGCGAACAGGGGAGCGCTGAGCGGCCCGAGCAACTGTAGTCGGTGAAGGCCACGAACGAACGCGCTACCAGCGGCCCCGAGCGAACTGAGAAAACGCATTGCTCCGAGCATCCCGGCCAGAAGCGGAAGAGTGCCGAAGTTGCGAACCGGATGCCGCAGCACCGACAGCGCGCCGGGCCCAGTCGCCGAGATGGCGGTCACTTTCGCGGTGCGCTCCGGGTAGCGGGCCGCAAGGGTGAGCGCGAGGTGGCCGCCCAGCGAGTGGCCGAAAATGCTCCAGCGGGCAAAGCCGAGAGTTCTGGCTACGTGGGCTACGGCATCCGCCATATCTTCGACGCTTGCTGTGTCGCTGATGCTGCCGCTCTCGCCCCAGCCGGGCAGATCGAGGGCGATGGCATTCTGTAGCGGGCTGCCGGCGTGGTGTGAAGCGCGAATGAGAGGGAGCCAGGTTGTCCAGGAGCCCGCTGCTCCGTGCAGGAGGAGCGTCGCGGAATCTGACAGCGCTGCAGCATTCAGATCGACGTGGGCGACAATGTCACCCAGCGCGGTCGGAACAACGACGCGCGTGAAGCCCGCCGTGGCACGATCGAACCGGTTGTCGGCGCTGTAGCGCGTGCTGGAGGCGGGTGTTGTATTCACCACTGTGGTTCGGAGCAGTCGCGGTCGCCGATTGCTCACGACCGCGTCTGCATGCTTCCGCCTGAGGTGGCGGGACCTGCGCTACTGCACGACCTCGATCTGCGTCGACGCTTCTGCTTGACCAATCGATCCGAGGTCAATGACGTTCTCGAAGCCCGCTTCGGTCATCATGGCGACGGCCTGGCCCGAGCGGTTGCCCGACTTGCAGTAAACGGCGTACTCGGCCTCGGGGTCGAGGGTCGGGAGCGCAGCGGCGAATTCGCCACCGTTGAGGTCGAGCAACGTGGCGCCCTCAAGATGGCCGGCGTTGTATTCGGATGGCGTTCGCACATCGATGAGGATGGTGTCGGCGCTGAGCTCGATGCTCGGGTCAGAACCCGCGGCCGAGCATCCAGCGATCGATGCCAGCACGACGAGAGAGCCAGCGAGAGCGGCGAGGGGACGGAACATTTTTTCTCCTTGTGAAACGGGTGGTTGTGGTGTGTGGAGGTGGTTATTCGGGAACCCGGCACGAATCGCCTGGGCAGTATTGGGGTGGTGTTTTGGTGAGCACGCGTTGAAGAGCACAGCCAACGCAAATACCGAAGGCTGCTTCTAAGAACAACATGGACAGGCACAAACCGCACAGCGCCAGTGTGGCTTCGAGGGGCGCGCCAAGCACGCCCATTCCTGCACACGAGAGGAGGGCGAGGCCATAACCAAGCCACCACGCGAACTCTTTCTGCGGGGCGCCTACCCAGCTCGGTGGCTGTCGTCGAACAATGAGACGGCCCAGTGCGAGGGTCGGTGACCAACGATCACCGACGGTGACCCTAACGAGCATATCCATCATGAAAAAGACGCCGAAAGGGCGAAGCGGAACGGCCGAATGCTGGATGACAGCAAGCGTAATCGAGACGGCTCCGGCACTAAAGAGAATGCCTGCCGCCACGCGAACAGCGCGCTCGTTGACCACCGGAATGTCGTAGCCCTCAATGAGAGAACCCACGGTGGGCACTTTCGGCGGGCTCGGCGCTGGCGCTGGCGCTGGCGCTGCTGCGGTTGCTGGTTCTGTGGTGGGCAACGGTCACGCTCCTGTCAGGAGAGGGATCAATTGCGGGATTTCTTGCACGAGCACGAACGCGCCGATCACGAGAACAAAGATTCCAAAGCCCTTGCGGAGGGCTGTTTCAGGGATGCGCCCGGCGAGAGCCGCTCCCACAAACGAACCGGCAACGGCGATACCGGTGAACGCGAGAATCGTCGGCCAAGGCAGGTCGACGGTGAAGAGGTGAGCGACGAGGCCGGCGGACGACTGCATTGCAATGACGAGCAGCGAGGTTCCTACTGCCACCGCGACCGGAAGCCCGCCAAGAAGGGTGAGCGCGGGAACGATAAGGAAGCCGCCGCCGGCACCAACGAGCCCAGCGGCAATACCGACGAAGAAGCCGTCACGAATAATGCGGATGACGGGGAGTTTCGTGGGCTCGTGAAGTGAACCGGCAGGTACTTTCTTGCGGCCGCGGATCATGGCGGTTGCCGTAGCCACCATCATGGCCGCGAAGAGAACCATGAGAATCGTGCCCGGGATGAACCCGCCGACAATACCTCCGGCAAAAGCGCCCGCCATTCCTGAAACACCAAAAATCAATCCGGTTCGCCAGCGCACGCGTCCGACCCGAGCGTGATGAAAAACGCTCACTGCGCTCGTGACGCCCACAATAAACAGCGAAGCCGAAATCGCCTGCTGCGGCTCAAAGCCGGCAACGTAGGTGAGGATCGGCACCGTGAGGATCGAGCCGCCCCCGCCGAGCATGCCGAGGGAAACTCCCACGAGCACGGCAAGGGCCAGCGCGATGATCAGATTAGGTTCCATGAGAGCGCGTTAGACCGCGGGGACTGCACCAGGAGTTGCGAGCCAACCAAGGTACGAGCCATCCAGCTCGGCCACATTGTAGCCAGCACGGCGCAGGGCGCTCGCGGCCACGCTGTTGCGCACTCCGCTTTGGCAGTACGTCACGATGGTTCCCTCGCGGGGGAGCTGGTCGAGTGCCCACATGACGCGACCACCGCTCAATTGCTCGGCACCGGGGATGTGTCCCTCGGCGAACTCGGTTTTGTTGCGCACGTCGAGCAGAAGCACGCGATCAACGTCTTCGAGCGTGGCAGGATCGACAAGTTCGGGCACAACGAGGGTGAGTCCATCGAGGGTCGTCACGAAGCCCGAAACAGTGTCGATGCCCACGCGCACGAGGTGGTCACGCAACTCTTCGGCGTGTTCGAGATCGTCAGCCAGAAGGATGACGGGGCGCGTTTCTGTATCGGGGTTGTAGACCCAAGCGCCGTAGCTTGCTGCTTTTTCGGGCCCGGGAACGTTGAGGGATCGGGGCACAGTGCCACGGTGAACTTCGCTGTTGTTGCGGGTGTCGATAAGGATGGCGCTGTCGGCGTCGAGCGCTGTCGCGACTTCCTCGGTCGTGTACTCGCTCAGCGGGGTAACGGCGCCCATGACACTCGGGCCCTGACGGTTCTGTATCTTCATGCGCCCAAAGTAGGCGTGAGCATCCGGTTGACCGTTAAGCAGTTCGTCAATGAAGCCTTGTTCGTCGTTGTTTTCGACGTAGTGGCTCCACCAAGCGAACGCACGTTCGTATCCCACAGTGGTGGTGGGAATGGCGCCAAGAGCTTTACCGCAGGCGCTACCGGCACCGTGGGCAGGCAAAACTTGCACATAGTCGGGAAGGGTGAGGAAGCGGTCGCGCAGGCTGGCGAAGATGTCTTTCGCTCCGCCGAAACGGGTATCAACGCCGCCGGCTGCTTCATCGAGAAGGTCGGGGCGCCCAAGGTCTCCGACGAAGACGAAGTCTCCGCTGAGCATGAAACCGGGCGCGTCAGCCTGCGCACCATCGGTGACCAAGAACGAGAAGTGCTCGGGAGTGTGCCCGGGAGTGTGGACGGCCTGCAGCGTGATGTTGCCGAGGGTGATGACGTGGCCGTCTTTCATGCGCACGGCGCCGTCGAACGCGCTTCCATAGGTCCAGTCGGGGCCACCTTCGTCAGACACCAGAATCTCCGCACCGGTGCGAGCGGCAAGCTCGCGGGTGCCGGAAAGGTAGTCGGCGTGAATGTGGGTTTCGGTGACGGCCGTGATGGTCATCCCGTTTTTCTCGGCAATCTCGAGGTAGACATCGAGATCGCGGCGAGGGTCGACAACGATCGCTTCGCCCTTGGCTTGGCAACCGATGAAGTAGCTAGCCTGAGCGAGGTCGGTGTCATAGATGCGTTTGAGAAGCATGTTTACTCCAGTGAGTGTTCGCTATGTCCGGGGGAGGGAAAGTGCCGACGACGGTGGGGTGTCAGCGGTGGCTGCGTGTGAGCAGTGGATGCTGTTTAGCAGCTGCAACGGTCGCGCACAGCGACGTCGGCGAGGGCATCCTCGATGTGTTCTCCGCAGCCTGCCCAGGTGGGCTTACTGCATTTCTGGCACGTGACTTGGGCGCACATAGGGTCTCCTAACGACCGAAGAGGCGGGCAAAGAAGCCGCCCTGACTAGATTTTGCGGCATCTATCTCGGACTGCGAGTGCTTACCGTTGCACCAATTTGATGCGGGCACGCTGCGCTTGACTGACTGGATGTGTTCTCCGCATCCGGCCCACGTGGTTTTGCCGCATGTACGACACGTGACTGCTCTGCACATAACTCTGCTTTCGTTGACTGACTGTTTTCAAAATACCCTAGGGGGTATGCTTGAACTATACCCCACGGGGTATCAAAACTGTCAACTCACTCACCAGGAACGAGAGCACATGGAATCGTCAGCAGCCGAGGCAGCGATAAGCGCTGAACCTGACGCCCAGAAAAAGATCGCGAACAGATTGCGTCGCGCTCACGGTCAACTGGGCGCGTTAATCACCACAGTCGAAAGCGGTGCCGGATGTCGCGATGTGGTTCACCAACTCGCGGCGGTATCCAAAGCCTTGGACCGCGCCGGTTTTCTCGTGATCTCTGAAGCAATGCGGGAGTGCCTCCTCGACCCGGATGCCACAGGCTCACCTCAGTCAGAAGAGATCGAAAAACTCTTTCTCTCGCTCGCTTAGCGGCGGAGCTAGGAGGAACTGGCGCCGAGAATAAGGCGCGCAAGGTCTAATACTGGTTCGCGCAGCGCTGTCGTCAGAATGGCGAACACCAAGATGTTGAGCACTACTGTGCCCCAAAATGCCTGTCTAAAGGTAGCTTTTTGAGTCTTATGGCGCAGGCGTTGCTGGGCGACTATCGCGCCGGGCCAGCCGCCAAATAGTCCCAGCCCCAGAAGGGCGCTCTCAGTGACGCGCCACTGTTTCATCTGAGCAGCCTTCTTATCTGTCGCGTACGAAGCGTAAGTGATGACGCTCATCAACAGGTAAAGCGCGGCAAATAGCCACGGGAGCGCGCCGATCGCAGACAGGATGCCGATGGCCATCACAAAGGTGGCCAACACGACGTAACTCATCGTGCCTGGTTTGCGCCTGCGCGTGCGGAGGGGGCGGCCAGAGGCGGAGAGGTAGCGGATGTTGTGCGCTCGCACCTTGCCCTCACTCGTGTGCTCGACTGCGAAACTTATACGTTCGCCGGGGGATGGTCGCTCCTCGCGGGAGGGGAAAGCTGAGATGTGGGCGAAGATGCTCTCGCCGCCGCCGCCGCCGCCGCCGCCGCCGCCGCTATTGTCGCGGCCGTCGGTGAGGATAAAACCGAAGCCACGTTCGTCGTTCCATGACGCGAGCGCACCCTGCTGTCGTGCGCTTCGAGAACCCATGTACAGAGGGTAACTCCCCGAGCGGCAGCGAGCGGTATCGGCGTACCCACAGACTCGCCCAATTCCCACCACGCAACTGCAGCACGCTCCTAAGCTAAGAGAGCGCGCTCACTGTGTCACGAACCTCGAGCCGTGATCGAACGGATTGCCTCACCCACAGCATTGTGAATAGAAGCGAGAATCTTGTGCCTGATCTGAATCTTTCACCTCGCCTGCCCTGGTGCCGCCCTCGCGCCACCGAAGTGCAACCTCAGACGGTCGATCAACTAGACGCGTGGTGGCGAGCGGCCAACTATCTGGCAGTGGGGCAGATCTATCTCCTCGATAATCCCCTCTTGCGTGAGCCCCTCGTCCGCGAGCACACCAAGCCCCGCCTTCTGGGGCACTGGGGCACGACCCCAGGCCTCAACTTTGTCTGGGCTCACCTCAATCGCATCATCCAAGAGCGCGATACCGACACGATTTTCGTTGCCGGCCCCGGGCACGGCGGGCCCGCCGTCGTCGCGAGTGCGTACCTCGACGGCACCTACAGCGAAACGTACGGCGACATTGATAAGAGTGCCGATGGCATCCGCAAGCTGTTCAGACAGTTTTCCTTCCCGGGTGGCATTCCTAGCCACGCGGCTCCCGAAACTCCCGGCTCGATCCACGAGGGTGGCGAGCTCGGCTATGCGCTGTCACACGCCTATGGAGCAGCATTCGATAACCCGAACCTCTTGGTCGCCGCCGTCGTGGGCGATGGGGAGGCTGAGACCGGGCCGCTCGCAACGAGCTGGCACTCGAACAAGTTCATTGATCCTGAGCGGGATGGCGTGGTCTTGCCGATCCTGCACCTGAACGGCTACAAGATCGCGAACCCGACGGTGCTCTCGCGCATCCCCGAAGAAGAGCTGTGCGATTTGATGCGCGGCTACGGGCATACGCCGTACGTTGTCTCGGGTGGTTTCGATAACGAGGATCCGCGCGCGGTGCACGAACGTATGGCCGCCGCGCTCGACGACATCATTGATCACATTGCACGCATCAAGGCGGATGCCGCGGCCGGACTCCTCGAGGGTCGCCCGGCCTGGCCGATGCTGATCTTGCGCACCCCTAAGGGCTGGACGGGGCCGCAGGTGGTCGACGGCCATCCGGTAGAAAACAACTGGCGTTCGCACCAGGTGCCGCTGGCGAGCGTGCGGGATACCGAGGAGCACTTGCAGCAACTCCAGAAGTGGATGGCCTCGTACCGGCCCGAGGAGCTTTTTGATGAGAGCGGTGCACCGCGCGAACTGACCACCGCCCTCGCGCCCGCGGGAGATCGCCGCATGAGCGCCAATCCGGTAACTAATGGCGGACTGCTGCGATCACCGCTTCGGTTGCCCGACTTTCGCGACTATGCGGTCGACGTGCCGAAGCCGGGGGAGACGACAAGCTCGGCGACTGGTGCCCTCGGGGAGTGGTTGCGCGACGTCATTCGCGACAATCCCGACAATTTCCGAATTTTTGGTGCCGATGTCACGGCATCCAATCGGCTGAGTGCCGTCTTCGATGTCACCGATAAACAGTGGGATGCTGAATTCCTGCCGATCGACGCCGACAACCACTTGGCGCGGGCAGGGCGCGTCATGGAGATGCTGAGCGAGCACCAGTGTCAGGGCTGGCTCGAGGGCTACCTGCTCACCGGGCGCCACGGCATGTTCAACTCCTATGAGGCCTTCATCCATATCGTTGACTCAATGTTCAACCAGCACGCGAAATGGCTTGAGGGTGCGAACGCGATTCCTTGGCGTCGTCCCGTGTCATCGCTTAACTACCTGTTGAGCTCGCACGTGTGGCGCCAAGACCACAACGGTGCCTCGCACCAAGACCCCGGTTTTCTTGATCTCGTCATGAATAAGAAGCCGGATGTGGTGCGTGCGTATTTGCCGTGCGACGCGAACACTCTGATTGCCACCTACGACCACTGCCTTCGGTCGGTGAACAAGATCAACGTCGTCATCGCGGGCAAGCACCCGGAAAACAACTGGCTCGATATGTCAGCAGCAATCGAACACTGCACGCGGGGGATCGGGCTCTTCGATTGGGCGGGCACCGAAGTCGTCGGCCAAGAGCCGGATGTCGTACTCGCCTGTGCGGGCGACGTTCCGACCCTAGAAACTCTGGCAGCCGCGCAAATCTTGCGCGAACGGATCCCTGAGCTGCGCGTGCGCGTCGTCAACGTCATCGACTTGATGCGGCTGCACAGCGAATCAGAGCATCCGCATGGGCTCAGTGATGCCGAATACGACGCGATCTTCACGACGGATAAGCCCGTGATTTTCGCCCACCACGGTTACCCGTGGCTGATTCATCGCCTCACGTATAAGCGCGCGGGGCACGCCAACTTGCACGTTCGCGGTTATAAGGACGAGGGCACCACCACCACGCCTTTCGACATGGTGATGATGAACGACCTCGACCGCTTCCATCTGGTGATCGACGTGCTTGAGCGTGTTCCTGGGCTCACGTCACGTCATGCTGCGTTCTGGCAAGAAATGCACGACACTCGACTTCACGCGCAGCAGTACACGCGCGAACATGGAGAAGACATGCCCGAAATCGCCGACTGGAAGTGGGTTTCCGCGTAGAGCTCGCGGGATGGATCGCGCTCGTCGGCTAGCAGCAACTGCTAGCCGACGAGCGCTAGCCGCGACCTCTAGCCGCGACCTCTAGCCGCGACCGTGGGGTGCGACAACAGCGCGGCCAGATAGCTTGCCCGATTCAAGCTTCTTGTAGGCATCGAGGGCATGCTCCATGTCGAAGATCTCGACGTCTGGAACGATCTTGCCCGCGCGGTAAAGGGCGACGACGTCGTACAAGTCCTCGATAGTTCCCCAGTAGGTGCTGAGCAATTCAGCCTCGTACGGCACCGTGTAGAAACTCCAGTTGTAGGCGCCGCCCGCGATCCCGACAATGGTGACTCGACCCTGCACGGCGACCGATTGCATCGCAAGGGCAACGGTCGGGGCAATTCCCACGAAGTCGAAGACGGCGTCTACTCCGCGACCGCCGGTGATTTCTCGGATGCGCGCGGCTTGGTCGTCGCCACCGGGCACTGTAATCGCGCCGCGGAGCGCCGCGCGTTCCATCGCGTCCTCTTTCATATCTGTCGCGATGACGGTAGCGCCGGTGATCGCGGTGAGGATCTGCACGGCCAGTTGCCCGAGCCCACCAAGTCCGATGACGAGCGCGGTCTTTCCGCCCCCTTGCAGTTTCGGAAGGGAGTTTTTGATGGCGTGATACGGCGTGAGGCCGGCGTCTGAGAGCGGCGCGGCTGCCACGGGATCAGCGTCGCCGAGCGGAACGAGGTTGCGAGCGGGTACGGTCATGTATTCCGCCATGCCGCCGTTGCGCCCTAAACCGGAGGCAAGGTAGGGCATTTCAGCTTGGTTCTGGCAGTAGGTGTCTTGGCCGCGCGAGCAGGCTGGACAGTGACCGCAGCCGATGGGGCCGTAGACCAGGAAGGCATCACCGATCGTGATTCCAGTGACGCCGGCTCCAAGCTCTTCTACCCAGCCCGAATTTTCGTGGCCGAGGATGTAGCTGGGCGCGAGTTGAGGCCCTGCGAGGGTCTCATCCATCTCGCTGTAGACGGCCACATCGGAGTGGCATGCTCCGGCGCCAGCTACTTTGAGTAGTACCTCGCCGGGGCCGGGAGTGGGCTTCTCGACGTCTTCAAGTGTGGGGAATGTTTTCCATTGGTTGAACATGACTGCGCGCATGATTTCCTCCCTATAAGTGGCGCGCAACGAGCGATCAAACTGGCGCTACGTTGCGCAGGATGGCTTCCTTTGTTGAAGCCAATTCCACCCTATTGCGTCAACGTTGACTATTTACTGAAACCCGCCGCAATGGGGTGCTGACGCGAACCACTTTTTATGTTTAGAATTGCCGAGACATCGTGGTGATGCCCGGCAATGTGTGCCCCTTCTGGAGTTCTTCCGTGGGCCGTAAGAAAGATCAGATCAACCGGTATGAACATCACTGACTTTGCTGTCAACGCACTCGGATTCGTGGGCACGGCGTTCTCTTTTCTCATGTGGGTTCCGCAAGCACGAATCACTTGGCAGAGCCGGAACGACGCAGTGCGTCTCGCTGGCATCTCGGAGACCACTCAGTGGTTGCTGGTGTTCGGCTACACCACGTGGGGGGCGTACGGTCTGATGAGTGCGTCGTTCTGGGTCGCGGCGCCCAGCGTTATCGCGATCCCGCTTGCCGTGGCCACGATCGTTGTGATCCGTCGCGGCCGGATGCTTCCCGATGAGGGCCGTTCGTTCCCGATTTTTTCCAGCACGGATGCCGATCCGCTCGTCACCATCAGCGATGGTCTCGTGGCACTGACCGAATCCATCCCGATCATCCATACGCACGCCGAGGCTCCCGCCGAGACAACCCGGGCCTCGCACGACTCGTCGGACGTTCTTGGCGAGCCATTGCCACACGCGGCTGGCTACACGGCCACTGGGACGATCCCGATCCTCGCTTAGCGGCACGCAATTTCGCTACAGCTCCGTGAATCCTGAGTCACCGACCTAGCCGATAGTGCCGCCATGAAGGCCAGACTCGGAATCAATCCGAGCCCTCAATTTGCCATTCCCACGGCTTATTAGGCCTTATCGGTTGTTCACGAAACTGTTGATCTCGGCAGTGATGACATCTCGCACTACCGAGCTGTCGAGACTGGCGACTCCGTCGCCAGCTTGCACGCCGTAGTCACCAAAGCTTGCGTGGTTGGCGCCTTCGATGGGAAAAAAGGTTGTGGCGGTGGGCAGCAGATGCGCCGCACTCATGATCTTCTCGGGCGTGCTGAGCAGATCGGCGCTTCCGCTGAGGCTGAGCACCCGCGTATCAACCTCTGAAAGGTCGTTAGCGCAATAGCTGCCGAAGAGAACGAGTCCGCTCACATCGCTCTGCTCGGCATACTGACATGCCCGCACGCCTCCGAGAGAATGCCCGCCGACGATCCAGCTGTCGACATCCGGCACTGCGCTGGTGAAGGTGTCGAGCGAACGCTGATCGAAGAACGCAAGATTCAGGATGGGCTTGGTCACGATGATCGTGAGGCCGGATTCGGCGACTGCTCCCGACAGCTTGTAGAGGTAGGCATCGGCGCTCACCTTGGCTCCCGGAATGAAGACCAGCCCTTCGCCGGATGTTTCCCCTGTGGGGGAAATAATGAAGGAGTTGGAGGTCTCCGTAACCGCGACCGCGGGGTTGCTGCCCACGCTATCGAGCGCGCTCTGCTCAGCCTGCATCACGCCGACGTTGGCCCACACGAGCATTCCGACGACCGCAACAACGAGCACGGCGGCTAGCGAGATCAGGACATTGCGGATGATGCGGCGGGCACGAGAGCGTGACGTTACGGTTGACCGCGGCATTGCCTCGGCAGGATTTGTCGATTCGGCCCGGTCGTTCGAAGCGGAGGGAGACGGTGTGGCAGCGTTCATGGCCCCAGTCTATTGAGCGCGAGCACGCCTCCGCGCAGGTGAACTACCGCTTAACTAGGGGATGCTGCGCTTTCAGGAATATCCACGACTCGGGAGCGTTGAATAGCAGTGATGAATACACCACTTCGCCTTTCCGTTCTTGATCTCATTCCTGTGCGCAGCAACCAGACTTCGGCAGACGCCATTGCGGCTACGACCGCGCTCGCTCAGCGCGCGGATGATCTGGGTTTCTCGCGTTACTGGGTGGCCGAGCATCACAACATGAAGGCCGTCGCGTCGACAAACCCGGCTGTGCTGCTCGGTATTTTGGCGGCGCAGACCAAGAACATTCGCCTCGGGTCAGGCGGAGTGATGCTTCCCAACCACGCCCCTCTCGTTGTTGCTGAGCAATTCGCGATCCTCGAGGCCGCGTTCCCCGGCCGTATCGACCTTGGCATCGGGCGCGCTCCCGGCAGCGACCCCGTAATTACCTCCTACTTGCGGATGACCGGCACGACCAGCGATGTTGATGCTTTCCCGCGCAACGTGGCCGACATCCGCAGCCTCATGAACCCCGAGGGCGCCACGCTGCAGTTGCAGCAGGGGCGAACCTACGAGCTGACGGCGACGCCGAATGCGGCATCCGTTGCAGACCTCTGGCTGTTGGGGTCAAGCGACTACTCAGCGCGTTTGGCTGCATCCCAGGGCATGCCGTATGTCTTCGCCCACCACTTCTCAGGCGAGGGAACAGCCCGCATCCTGGGGCTCTACCGCGACAACTTCGTGCCGTCGGAACAGCTGAAGGCGCCTAAGACATTCTTGACGCTGAACGTGGCTGTCGCCGAGACAGCAGCTGCCGCGCGTGCCGCCGCCCTGCCGCAACTGCAGCAGATGGCGCGCTTGCTCAGCGGTATGCCGCTCGGCCCGCTCTCCACGATCGAAGAGGCCGCTGCGACTGAGCTTGCGGCTCCGCAACAGCAAATGGTGGATGACATGGCCGAGCGCTGGGTCATCGATGAGCCCGTCGCTGCGGCAGCCCGCATCCGCTCGCTGGCGACACGTTTCGGTGTCGACGAGGTCATGGTCGTGCCCGGCCTCTCGGCACACACCGCGGACGCCGCGAACACGTCACCCGTGCGCGTGCGCGCGCTCGAGTTACTGGCGGAACAACTTCTTGTCTAGCGGCCGGAGACCCGGCTGCGTCCTTGGGTGTCTGAACCCGCACTATTCGCGGAGCGGTAGCGATCGCTACACTCGCTCCCGTTGCCAACCGTGGCACGGGAATGGGATGTCACGTCACTAGTGGTGATTGCGCTTACGGTGGGTTTGTCGGTTCTCGCCGCGCTTGCTTTACTCCAGGTCGCGGCCGCTGCGGGGCTCCCGTGCGGCAATCTCGTGTGGGGCGGCCAGCACCGAGTTTTGCCGATGTCGTTGCGCATCGGGAGCGTCATTTCGGTGGCGCTCTACGCTTTCTTCGCGCGCATCCTCGTTGACCGCTCGGGCTTGGCTTCGGTGCTCGGGGCGGGCACCTTCGGAACACGACTACTCCGTCGCCTAGTCGGGAAGCGCAACATTATTCCTCAACCGCAGCTGCCAAACGCCGTTGTGTTCGCGCATTTCGATGTGGGAATGGTGAGATCGTACGAACTCGCCGTAAGTCTTGAACTTGAGCGATGACTCACTAAAGGACGGGTCGATACGCAGCATCTGAGATTTGACAGCAGAATTGTTCAACCAGTCGGAATCCTCTTTCTGCTGCACAAGACGCATCGCGCGGATCAAGAGTCTGAACGGCGGAACCTTCTCCTCCGTAACTGCGGAAATAGTCGAGATCTCATTCTTGACTGCCGCGGGCTCCTTGACCGCTAGCGGAGTCGATGACTTCTTCGTCGCAGTGGTCGTTTGCGCAACTTCGTTCTTGGGCGTGGAAGCGGTTGCGTTGTTCTGCTTCTTCGCAGGCGCCATAGTCGAGGTCGGTGCTGCGCCGGCAATGGAGCCTGAACCCTGCGGTAGGCTTCCGAATTCAACGCCGGGCAGTGAGTCGTAGTCCGCGAACTTGTCACAGGATGCCGTGAGTGCCTGGCTTGTTCCGCCGGCGACTCCAATGCCTACGACATAGCGCCCAAGCATTTTAGCTCGCTGGGCTAAGGCCACGTAGTCAGAATCGCCCGCCACGATGACGACATGCGTGATGTCGGGGAGCCTAAACATGTCCTCCATAGCGTCGACCGACAATCGGATGTCTGCTCCATTCTTCATTTGTGCGGTCAGCGGGAATAACTGTACGAGCTCCACGGCGCGATTGACGAGCTGCTTTTGATAGGCAGCGTTTACTGCTACTGACCAGTCGGCGTAAGCCCGGCTGAAAGCCACTGTGCCAAACGACGAGGCGTAGTCGAGAACTGCTTCGACATCCACTTCGGCGGCGACTAGTTTCTCGCCGATGGAGTTCTTATTAGCTTCAGCTGGGCTGAACCCGCGAGCCTTATCTTTCGAGAACTGCCCGTTACCGTGTTTCTGGTTGTATCGAGAAATCACGATGTTGTCGAAATCGATGTAGACGGCCACACGGCCTTCGCTGGGCACAGCCAATGGGACTCCTCGGGAAAAAGTTTCTCTCAGTCTTCTCGTGAGACTCTCTCAACACAATCCCCGCATTCGGGGCATCCGTTAGAACGTCACATCACGACTAGTTCGCAGAGCCTGCACGAGCAGAGCGGCGGTCAGAATCGTCAGTACGATGGAACTTCACACTGTGAGAGTGGAGATCGCACATGACATATAGCGCTATTCGAGTTCGAGAGACTCCGGGTGAGCCGGGCTCAGGCCGCACCGGAGTCATCGCGATCATCGCCGGCATCGCAGTGGCAGGCTGGGTCTCGTTCGGGCGTCATCTCTTTGGCCTCGGCGGCGATCTCACGGTCATCTACGCGACAACTCTCGGCATTGCTTTCGCTATCCTCTTGGTGCTCGTTGGCCGTGCCATGCGCCGCACCGATCTGCGTGGCTTCGGCACCCGCCCCATCACGCACGCGATGCTCATTTCCTCGGGCATCTGTGCTTTCTTGTTGGGCCTCACCATTCCGGATGCCACGCCAGAGGGTCTGCAAACGATCGTGAGCGGGCCGAACGAACCTGCACTCGGTATCGCCATCGGTATCGCGAACCCACTGGGAGTCATCGGAATAGCGACCGGCATCATCGCGCTGGTGCTCGCGGTGAAGGAATCTCGCGGCCGCATCACGCTCGTCGAAAGTTGGGACGATGACGAGGCTACCGATTCGACGCAGGCTATGGGTTCAGCCCAGAGCGCCGAAACTTCCCCGAGCCCGAGCCCGAGCCTGTAGCTAGCGGCGCCCCAGCTGCGACTGCGAGCTGAGCTCGTGCCAGCCACGGTCGTGATACACCAGCGGGGGGCCAGCATCCGTCTCGGTGCCTATATGAGACTCCTTCGCGAGAACCAGAATCAACGAGGCTGATGCTGTGTCGAGTTGATCGACCCGCTGTCCGACGATGCGAACCGGCGCGCTCGGAAAGTACGGTTCGCCCGTCGGTAGCCGCGACCACAGTGAACTGTCGGCGAATCGATCGACGCCACTGGTCGCGCACAGCTCGGCGATCGGCAATTGTTCGCTGCCGAGAAAATGCACGACGTAGGAGTCGGCATTCCGTATCCCCGTCGCAGTCGACGCCTGGTGACCAATAGAGAAGGCAAAGAGCGGCGGATCCGCGCTCACCGACACAATCGACGTCACCGTCAGGGCGACCGGCCCGAGCGCAGAATCGGCAGTCACGACCGCAACGCCACCCGGATATCGGCGAAACGCTGCCGCAAATTCGGCCGCGCTCAGATCGCTAGTGAGCAGTGCCTCGTCGTCGGTGATGTGGGCGCGCTCGGCGGTACGAGGCGCCGTGGGGGTTGTCGTGTGCATTCGTCCATCCAATGGTTCGGGGATGCGAACTAGCGTGCACCCGCTCGTGCCGCGAAACGAGAATATTTCTTTATATGTCCCACTGTTGCGTCTTTGTTTCGCCCGCAGATGCGCAATCTCGGCGCCGGGAGCACGATGAGGGCATGCCTAGACAAATCCGTTTCAATGCCTTCGATATGAACTGCGTCGCTCACCAATCCTCAGGAATGTGGCGCCACCCTGACGACCAGTCGTGGCGGTACAAAGACCTCGATTACTGGACGGAGCTCGCGCAGTTGCTTGAAAAGGGAACCTTCGACGGCATTTTCATTGCGGATGTCCTCGGCACCTATGACGTCTACGCCGGCTCGAACGAAGCAGCGATTCGCCACGGTGCTCAAGTTCCCGTGAACGATCCGCTGTTGCTCGTGTCGGCGATGGCACACGTCACCGAAAATTTGGGCTTCGGAATTACAGCCGGCACCGCGTACGAGCATCCGTATCCCTTCGCGCGACGGATGTCGACGCTCGATCACCTCACCAAAGGGCGCATCGGCTGGAACGTCGTGACGGGGTACCTGCCCTCGGCCGCGCGAAACATGGGCAATGACGATCAGCTCGAGCACGACGATCGCTATGACCATGCGGACGAATACCTCGAGGTGCTCTACAAGCTGTGGGAGGGCTCCTGGGAAGACGATGCGGTGATCCGCGACCGGGAATCCGGCGTTTTCACGGACCCCAGCAAAGTTCACGATATCGAGCACAGCGGCAAACACTTCTCGGTGCCCGGCATCCATCTGGCTGAACCTTCGGTTCAACGCACGCCGGTGATCTATCAAGCTGGGGCATCGCCCCGCGGGATCCAGTTCGCCGCGGGCAACGCCGAGGCAATCTTTGTTGCAGCCTCGACCAAAGCTGGTCTCAAGGAGACGGTGAGTCGCATTCGGGACGCTCTCGAAGAAGCGGGCCGTGACCGCTACTCAGCACGGATTTATACGCTACTGACGATCATCACCGACGAGACCTCGGAGAAGGCCCACGCCAAGTACGCCGACTATCTGAGCTACGCAAGCGAAGAAGGAGCACTCGTCTTTATGTCGGGATGGATGGGAATCGACCTCTCGCAGTACGACCTCGACGAGCCGATCGGCAACGTGAAGAGCAACGCGATCCAGTCGACAGTCGCGAATTTTCAGAAGGCGAACAGCGATGGCAGCGAGTGGAAAGTTCGCGATATTGCTCGTCTCGGAGCTATTGGCGGCCTTGGTCCGTTCATCATTGGCTCGGGTGAAGAAATTGCGGCTGAGCTGGAGTCCTGGGTGGCAGAAACCGACGTCGACGGGTTCAATCTCGCGTACGCAATCACGCCCGGCACGTTCGAAGATGTTGTCGAGCACGTGATTCCGGTGCTGCGGGCTCGCGGTTCATACCCCGAGGAGTATGTAGCGGGAACGCTGCGTCAGAAGCTGCATGGCCGGGGCGATCGCTTGCCCGCAGAACATGCTGGCGCAAGCTATCGACGTCAGCCGGCTGCTGTTCGATGAACCGGTGAGGGCTTCACCCAAGTGCTAGAGCTTGACCGAGTACTTGTACCCAATGTGCGTGGCTTCGAAGCCGAGCTTCTTGTAGAAACGGTGCGCGTCGGTGCGTGCTTCGTCTGACGTGAGCTGGACGAGGGACGCGCCGAGCGTAGGCGCCGCGGTGTCGATAACCCAGCGCATCATGGCGCCGCCGATCCCGCTTGAACGCTGGCTGGCGGCGACGCGGACGGCTTCGACTTGAAGGCGGTGCGATCCTCGCCGCGCCATTCCCGGGATAGCGGTGAGCTGCATCGTTGCGACAACATCGCCCGAAGGTGCAACGACAACCAGCAGCGCGTTGGCGGGTGTCGTAGCGATGGCGTGGAAGGCCTTCTCGTACGCCGGCCGGTCTTCGGGGCGAGCCGTGTCTCCCCGAAGAGCGCTCACGGGGTCATCCGCGAGCAGCTGCAGGATCGTGTCGATGTCTCCGAGTTCGGAGTAGCGAAGAGTCATTTCGCCGTCGCGGGTCTGCAGGGTGGTAGGAACTGTCACTTTAGAGAACACTCCTACGACGTTAGCAGCGCTGGAGCTGTCTCCCCGTCGCGAGAACATGGTTGTGAATGAGCGACGGCCCGGACGCCTGCCGTAGCGGGAGACCGGGCCGTCGCCGTTCTCGGGGGAGAACTTATTAGAAGTTCATGATCTGGTAGCCGGCAACGACGAGCTTGCGAACGCTGGCTTCACCGCCGTTGTCAGAGAGCAGCGGGAAACCACCATCGCGGATGGGCTCGAGTACGTTGTGCGACTTTGCGCAGAATTCGCAGGCACCGATGATGGTGTCGCCGAGGGCGCCAATGAGGCCGTTCATGGGGTTGCTGGGGTCAGCGATCTTCGCGAGGGTCTCGACGCCCGAGCCGTCGAACATGACGACGACATCGTCACCGGCAGCCTTGAACTCGAGAGCGGTCTTGAGGCCGCGGTACACGCGAGCGTTGTTGTTCTCGAGGGTCTCGAGGATAACTACGGCGATTTTGAGATCTGACATTGAAAACTCCTTGGGTTAGCCATCCAGCGTTTCTAGACGGTTCCGTCTAGAAAAATATAGACGGGTTCGTCTAGAATCGCAACATGGCTCCAGAAACCCCTCAAATTCGCGTCACGTCGCGCATGAAGCTTCTCGCCACGGCGGCGCACTTGTTCTACACGCACGGGATCAACGCCACGGGCATCGATACCGTGATCGCGCAGGCCGGGGTGGCAAAGGGCAGCATGTATCACCACTTTCCGAGCAAAGAAGCGCTGATTGCCGCCTATCTCGATGAGGAGGCTGATGCGTGGCTCGATCGAGTGACGGAGCTCGATGATGTGAGCGCTCCGAGGGCAGATCGTATAGAGCTGCTTTTTCTCGCTATTGCTGACCAAGTCGACAACGGCACGTTCTATGGTTGCCCGTTCACCAATGCGGCGATCGAATGTCCGACTATGGCAGACGTCCAGGCCTCCATTACCCGCTATCGCCGGGTGCTGCGTGCTCACCTCGCGGAGATTGTCGGGGCCGACTCGATGGATGCCTTGGTCTCGCGATTGATCGTCCTCTACGACGGAGCGCTGACCACCGCAAAGCTCACTCGAGACTCTGCTCAGGTGCGAGACATTGCGCAGTTCGCTCGCGAGGTCAGCGCGGCCTAACGTCATGGGCGCGTCGGCTTGCGAAAGATTCGAACATATGTTCGGATGCTCTCATGCGATGGAGTGGGCAGCAGGTCAGCAGCGAAGCGCCGGATGCTCTGCCCGGGCTCGCCAAGTTCAACAATCTCGTACGAACGGTGCGAACGCCCGAGTTTGACGGCGTCACCTTCTATGAGGTGCTGGCTAAGAGCGCGCTCAATAAGGTGCCTACCGCGAGCGATATGCCATTCGGTTGGACGATCAACCCCATGCGTGGCTGCCTCCACCAGTGCACCTATTGCTTCGCTCGTCCCACGCACGAGTTTCTCGATCTCGATGCGGGTAAAGACTTCGACACTCAGATCATCGTCAAGGTGAACGTGGCCGAGGTTTTGGCCAAGGAGCTCAGTAAGCCCAACTGGGGCAGGCATCCGGTGGCGCTAGGCACTAATACCGACCCCTATCAGCGTGCCGAGGGTCGCTACCGGCTGATGCCCGGCATCATCGCCGCCCTAGCCGGGTCCGGCACGCCGCTCTCCATCCTGACGAAAGGAACGCTGCTGCGGCGAGACCTGCCGCTCTTGGTGGAGGCAAACGAGCATGTGCCGGTTGACCTCGGCATGTCGATCGCTATCTACGACGACGACCTTCAGCAGTCGGTCGAGCCCGGCACTCCGACCGCCAAGGCTCGCTTGGCCACGGTGACCGCCGCTCGCAACGCTGGCCTCGACTGTGCGGTGTTCCTCATGCCGATTCTTCCTTTCCTGACTGACACGCGCGATCATCTCGAGCGCGCGGTCGCGCAGGTCAAAGAAGCGGGCGGAACGTCGATCACGTATTCGGCCCTGCACCTCAAGCCCGGAACCAAGGAGTGGTACTTCCAGTGGCTGGAAGGCGCGCACCCAGAGCTTCTCGACAAGTACCGGTCGATGTATTCGGCGGGAAACTACGCCCCGAAGGATTACCGCAAGTGGCTAGCGGCCAAGTTGCAGCCAATTATTCGCCGACACGGGTTGCAACGTACCGCGCTTGATCCAGCCACGGGAATTGTCGGTTCTCGTGCCCTGCCGCGGGTGCACGCCGGAGTACGCTCCACGTCGGGGTCGGCTGTGCGTTCGTTGATCGCCGAAGAGATGCCGCCGGAGTTAGCGGCGCGGGCAATGCCCCAGCCGATGCTTTTCTAACCACGCGGTCGAATATTTCTGAGCTGGCGGGCTCTGTGCGGCAGTAGTTCTGCTGATTAGGCTGGGGCGGTGACCTCAACCGCTCCGTCGTACTACCTCCGCCATAGCGATACCCGTTTCGAATCGACGCTTCACGCGCAGGGCGCGTGGAATCCCCACGAACAACACATGGCTCCCGTCGCCGGAATCTTGGCGCATGCTCTGGAGGGCTTCGAGGTGCGCCCAGAGCTACGCATCGCCCGCGTCAGTTACGAAATTTTGGGATTGATCCCTGATGGGGAGTTCGACATCCACGTGTCGATGCTCAGGCCCGGGCGCACCATCGAACTTGTACAGGCAGAGTTAAGCGCCGGCGGCCGTGTTGCCGTGCGCGCTACGGCCTGGCGATTGCACACGTCAGATACTGCCGAAGTCGCGGCAATTGTTGATGAGCGGATGCGCGGCCCCGAGCAGGCGAGCGCTCCCGTCGATTTGGCACAGTGGCCCGGGGGCTACATCCGCTCGATTGAGGCCCGGGCGCTTCCCGAGCACGAAGCAGGTCGCGGAAGGGTCTGGCTGCGCACTCCGCTTCCGCTGCTCGCTTCTGAACCAGTCTCAGACTTCGTGAGGCTCACGGGGCTCGTGGATACAAGCAATGGAATCGCGACGCGGGTCAAGCCGGGGGAGGGCGGTTATGCCTTCCCCAATGTCGACCTGCAGATCCACTTGTACCGTCTTCCCGCCGGCGAGTGGCTCGGCCTCGAGAATGCGGTGAGTTTCGGCACCGATGGCGTCGGCCTGACGTCGACCGTGCTCCACGATATTCAGGGGCCATTCGGGCGAGCGGAACAGATCCTCACGCTGCGCAAGCTGTAGACGCCACAACGCCGGTCCCGATTGGCTCTTGCGCGGCTGTCGCAGCACCCGTAATCTACAACCAAATGGTTGTAGATGAACTTTCCGACTCTCAAGTCGACGCAATGTTTCGAGCGCTTGCGGATGCCACGCGCCGTGACATCGTGACGCGCGTTTTCAACGAGGGTGTTTCTGTGTCGCAGCTCGCGCGTAAGTACGAGATGAGTTTCGCGGCGGTGCAAAAACACGTGGCAATCCTGCACACCGCAGGACTGGTGACGAAAGAGCGTCAGGGCCGCGAACAAATCGTGCGCGGAAATCTTCCCACCATTCAGCGCGCGCAAGAGTTGCTCGCTCGTTTAGAGAACGTCTGGACGCAGCGAGTGCTGCGAATGGAAGCCCTGCTCGACGAGGAGTAGCGGCCACGACCCATCACGATAGGAGACTCCATGAAAATATCGACCCACACCGACTCAGTTGCGCTCTCGATGACCACGACGGCGGAGTTCACCGCGTCAGCCGAACGTGCGTGGCAACTGGTGAGCGACCCGCGTCAGCTGGAGCGCTGGTGGGGGCCGCCCGAGTGGCCCGCTACCTTTGTACGCTTTGACTTCGAACCAGACGGCCGGGCTCACTATTACATGCAGGGTCCGGATGGTGAGCGCCTTCACGGCTGGTGGAAGTTCATTTCCATCGCGGCTCCGACGCAAGTCCTTATTGAAGATGGCTTCGCGGATGACCAGGGCGAGCCCTCGGGAGACCTCGGCGTCACGACGGCGCGGCTGACTTTCGAGCCGACCGACTCCGGCACCCGACTCACGATCTTTTCGCAATTCCAGTCGCTTGAGCAATTGGAGGAAATGATCGAGATGGGCATGGAAGAAGGAATGCGCCTCGCTGTGGGCCAGATTGCGGGCATCCTGAGCACTGCAACCAGCGAGAGCAAAGAGAACTGACGGGTGCCGCGTCGAAGCCTCAATGAGCAGCCGTTCGCGTGGTGTGATCGGGGGTGGATGGGGCGAGCGCTAGTGATCCATCCGAATAGGTAGGGTGGATGGTGACTCTCGTGGAGTCGCGGATGTGGGCAGTTGAGTGTCCCAAGGAGATCGTCAGCATGAACACACCTCGCCCGTCGTCATCGAAGCGCCCGCTGCAAGGCCGTAAAGCTAAGCCGCGTCGCCAGCTTCCTTTGCTTCTGGGTGGAATCGTGGTGCTGGGGCTGCTCGCGGTTGCCTTCGTCGCTGGCGCGCAGTCGAACTCCGACTCGTCATCGCCTCAGGCTCTTCCGTCTGTCTCGAATGGCGATGATGCGCAGCCTGCTCTCGAGCTCGCGCGACGGGTTGCCGATGATCCCACCGCGCTCGGAGCGATCGATGCTCCCGTCGTTCTCATTGAATATGCGGACTACCGCTGCCCGTTCTGCGGTGTTCTGTCTCGAGAAACCCTCCCTGAACTGGTCGCTGAGTACGTCGATTCCGGGCAGCTCCGCATCGAGTGGCGCGACAACCCTATTTTCGGCGAAACCTCGGTGATGGCTGCGGTCGCCGCGCATGCGGCGGGAGAGCAGGGGCTCTTCTGGGAATATAACGAGGCGGTGTACGCCTCAGCGCCAGAGACCGGGCACCTCGAGATCGATAGCGACAAGATTCTCGACTACGCCCGCGAGATCGGGGTGCCTGATATGGCAAAGTTCGAAGCTGATCTGGTGAGCCCTCAGCTCTACGAACGCGTGCAGCTCAACGCGCAAGAGGCTCAACAAATCGGTGTAACGAGCGTGCCGTCCATTGTGATCAATGATGTTGCCATCGCGGGCGCGCAGCCGCTGCAGGTGTTCCAGGATGTCATCGACGAGCAGCTAAGACTGGCAGACCAGTAACAGTGGATATCGGATACGCCGGGGCGTTTATTGGTGGCCTTTTCGCTCTGCTGAGCCCGTGTTCCGTGATGCTCTTGCCGGCATTCTTCGCGTACGCCTTCGGCTCTGCTTCGGCATTGTTCGCTCGCACGGCGCTCTTCTTTGCCGGGCTCGTGACGACGCTCATTCCGCTCGGAGTATTTTCGGCAACGCTGGGTTCGCTCGTGAACGAGAACCGCGGCGCGCTGATTGTGGGCGCCGCTGTAATAGTCATCGCTGCAGGCGCGGTGCAACTCTTTGCTATTCCGGTTCCGGGTCTGACCCGAACCGAGAGAGCGGATGCTGCAACCGACCGAACCTCTGCTGTTTCCGTCTTCGCGCTCGGCATGGTCTACGCCGTCGCTGGCGTCTGCGCGGGGCCGATCCTCGGGTCTGTACTCGCGGTCGCGGCGCTCAGCGGAAACGCGGTCTACGGCGCCATCATGCTCACCCTCTATGCTCTGGGGCTGACGGTTCCGCTGCTTGTCCTTGCGGCTGTCTGGAAGCGGCTCGGCGTGCGCGGGCGTCGCTGGCTGCGGCCTCGAACGCTCACGATTCGTGGTTGGTCGAACTCGTGGACGATGATCGTGTCCGGCGCGCTGACCATTGCAATTGGCATCCTTCTGCTCGTGAGCGATGGCACTGCCTCGCTCGGCGGGGTAATCCCGATCACCTTCCAGTACCGCGCAGAGTCGTGGGCAGCAACGACCGGATCGAGCATCAGTAATGCGCTCTTTCTGGGCGTGGCGGTCGCAGTCGCCGCCGCTGTTGCCGCAACAGTCTGGCTCGTCTCCCGGCGCGCGGCTCTGCGCGCGCAGGCGCTCGACGAAGTAGTTCACGTCGAATCAGGCCCGCTCGGCGACTGACGCGAGCCCGAGCGTAACTAGAGCTCGGGCATCCATTCGTCGGCGCTGTCTCTGCCGCGTAGCTTGTCGATTTCGCGACGCTCGCGCTTAGTCGGCCGCCCGGCGCCGCGATCGCGGAGCGGCGCGAAGGCGCGCTCTTCGCGAGAGGGCGGAGGGGGAGTTTCGTCGATGTAGCTTTCGGCAGCGGTGACGGCCGAGACGCGCTTAACGATCGTCTGCTTGACGACAAGGATGCGGTCGAAGCCGGCGATGCGAACGCGCACCTGATCTCCGATGCGCACGGGCTGAGCAGCTTTAACACTCGAACCGCCGATTTTCACGTGACCGGCCCGACAGGCAGCGGTCGCTTGCGAGCGAGTTTTGTAGACGCGCACCGCCCACAGCCAGCTGTCGACGCGAACGGTACCCGCAGCCATTAGACCGTCGCGAGTTCAGTTTTCCACTGAACGAGGCGCTGCACGGTGGCGTTAGTGTCCGCCGCGAGAGTATTCATTGCATCGTCGGGCACAAAAAAGTTGATCGCGAGAAAGCCGCGCACGACCTCGGAGGGGTCATCGACGAGCATCCGGAGTACATCGCACGGGGCGTGTTCGTTGCGGGCAACGCACGCTCGCACTCCGGCGTCGCTGTCGCGGGCGAGCTTCTCGAACACGTCAACGGGGGTGTGGTGGCTGCTCGCGGCGCTCTCGCGAATCTTGGGGTTGGGGTCAGCGGCGAGTAGCCGCAGGCGTGCAATTTTACTGTCGGTGACCTCAGGCGCGGGGTGGAGCACAGCAGCCTCTTCGGCGCTGAGCATCGAAGGCGCCATCGCTCGCATCTGTGCCCGTTGGGCGGGAGTATTGAACCGGATGCATGACATGGTGTCGAGGATACTCGTGCGCTGCTGCGAGACCACGCTGTGCTCTCGGCATTTTGCATGCGGATGCTCGCTAGACTTGAGCCGTGGCCAAGAGCAGTTCACCCGAGATCAGCGATCGTGTGTGGACTGTGCCCAATATCTTGAGCTTCATCAGGCTCGGGCTCGTTCCTGTGTTCCTCTATCTCATCATTTCTGCCCAGGACGCATTAGCGCTGCTTGTGCTGGTTTTTTCCAGCCTCAGCGACTACCTCGATGGCTTCATCGCCCGGCGTTTCAACCAAATGACGCGATTGGGGCAGCTGCTCGATCCGGCGGCGGATCGCCTCTTCATTTTTGCGGCGCTGATCGGTCTCGCCGCTCGCCAGGTTATCCCGTGGTGGTTGGTCGTGGTGATTGTGGCGCGTGACGTCATGTTGGCGATCTTGGGCATCGTTTCTGCCAACTACGGGTTTGGCCCGCTTCCGGTCCACCATTTGGGCAAAGTCGCCACTGCGGCGCTCTTCTACGCACTGCCGATACTGATGCTCGGGCAGGCATTTCCTGCAATTGCCGGGGTCACGGAACCCCTCGGGTGGGCTTTCGCGCTCTGGGGCGCATTCTTATATTGGTGGGCAGGTTTCATTTACGTTGCACAATCCGTCCGAATTTCTCGTCTTCCGAGGGTCTGAGGAGTGCTCCGATCCGATACGCTGGTTAGTCAGGGAGGTTTGCGATGGTTGAGTCAATGAATAGTGGTCACGGCGCCGACGTACAGTCGGCAAACGAGACGTCCGCGCAGCCTATTGTCGAGCGCATCGACACCACAGCTACGTATAGTCACGAGTTTGCGGCGCAGGTCGCAGCGATGGCTGCTGATGTGTCGGCCGACGAGCAGTCTGCGATCGCCGCGCTGCCTTCGGGGTCAGCTTTGCTGATCGTTCGCCGCGGCCCCAACGTGGGTGCGCGTTTCCTTTTGGATGCCGACCTCACCACGGTGGGCCGTCATCCTGAGGCAGATATTTTTCTCGATGACGTCACGGTGTCGCGTCGTCATGTCGAGTTCTTGCGTAACGGTATGTCTTTCGATGTTAAAGACTTGGGTTCGCTCAACGGCACCTACCTCGGCGGCGACCGCATCGCGACTACCGCGGTCCTTCGCGACCGTGCTGAAGTTCAGATCGGCAAGTACAAGCTCACGTTTTACGCGTCGCGGCGCGATCTCGCGCCGGCGGCGGGTAATTAGTGGCTAGCGTCGCACGCCAAGCGCGGTCCACTCCGGGTCCCGCTCTGCTGAGTATTGGCCAAGTTCTTGCCAAGCTCAGTCCTGAGTTTCCTGATTTGACCCCGTCGAAGTTGCGTTTCCTCGAGGAACGAAAGCTCGTAGCTCCGGCGCGTACCGCGTCGGGCTATCGCAAGTTTTCGTCCGCAGACATGGAGCGCTTGCGCTTTGTGCTCACGATGCAGCGTGACCACTATCTTCCCCTCAAAGTCATTCGTGGCTATTTGGAAGAGATGGATGCGGGGCGTACCCCTGAGCTTCCTGGCGGCGCGGTTGCGGCGGCTTCCATGCTCTCGGCGGAGCGCAAGCTCACCCGCGACGAGTTAATTCGCGAGGCCGGCGCGAGCCCGATGCTGCTGGGGGACGCGATTTCGTCGTCGCTCATCGTGGCGTCTGATGTATTCGGTGAAGATTCTCTTGCCGTGCTCAAGTCGCTTGTAGAGCTCCAGCGCAGCGGTATTGAGCCACGACACCTTCGCGGGTTCCGCGCAGCCGCAGAACGCGAGCTAGGCCTTATCGAGAGTGCATTGATGCCGGTCGCGCGTCGTAAAGATGCGTCAAGTCGCGCCCGTGCGGCAGAGATGGCCCGCGAAATTGCCGGGCAGCTAGAGATCGTTCGCAGCAGTCTTATTCGATCCGCCCTCAGCAGACTCGATTCGTAGTACGGTCGATCTGTTGATCGTTTTTTGGCGCCAGCCAAAGACGGTTCCGTGAGGTTAGCCCAGTTTCACCCGGCTGATTCCGACACGCCGCCGAGTTTTTGCGAATGTCGTTGATCGGGGCCGCGGGCGTGACTACCGTGGGGTAACACGAAACACTAAGCGTCAACTTCAACATGAAGGTTCGTTGTTTTCGTGCTGATCAATCAGAACTAAAGGGGCCAAGCCATGAGTGAAGTGAACCGTAGCGAAGAATCACGCTACGACCTTGGCCTTCTCTTCACCGACGGAATGCCCAACCTCGACGACACGTCGGGATACCGCGGCGCTGTAGCTGCTCGCGCTGCGGGCATTAGCTACCGTCAACTCGACTACTGGGCTCGCACCCAACTTGTAGAGCCCACGGTTCGTGGCGCTGCCGGATCAGGCTCACAGCGACTGTATGGCTTCCGCGACATCCTCGTGCTCAAGTTGGTCAAGCGACTGCTCGACACGGGTATCTCCCTTCAGCAAATCCGCATCGCAGTCAACCAGCTCCGCGAATCGGGCATTCATGATCTTGCTCAGACCACTCTCATGAGCGACGGAGCCGGAGTTTACCTCTGCACGTCAAACGACGAAGTTATCGACCTCGTAAGCCGCGGCCAGGGCGTGTTCGGCATCGCTGTCGGCAAGGTTCTGCGCGAAGTGGAAACCAGCCTGATTGACCTCGATACGATCAAGGGCGAAGACCCCATGGATGAGCTGGCTAAACGTCGTTCATCCCGCGCGTCCTAAGCGACGATTTTCTCGCTGCGTAGTTGCAGCACGCAAAAAAGACCAGCACCGAAGTGCTGGTCTTTTGTGTATAGAGGCGAGCTACTGGCCGTTGTTGTACTCGCCCATGCGCGCGGCGCGCATGACGCGGTCGAGAATCTGATCGAAGTATCGCGCCATTTCTTGAGCGCTCTCGCCCGGCCACACGTGCAGGGGCTTAGCAGCGCCCTGAGCCTGCTGAAGCGAGGTACGCTCCGGAAGCTGTGGTGAAAGCACGAGCGGGCCAAACATGTCGCGAAGTTCCTTGATTCGAAACTGGTGTTCGAGTGACTGTGACCGCAAACGGTTCACGATGATGCCGAGCGGCTGCAAACGGGGGGAGAGGCCGCGGCGAATTTCTTCGATCGCGCGGAGGGCGCGGTCGGCGGCGGCCACTGAAAATAGTCCGGGTTCCGTAACGATCGAGACGCGGTCGCTGGCAGCCCACGCGGTTCGCGTGAGGGCGTTCAGCGACGGCGCGCAGTCGATCAGTACAAGGTCGTAATCCGCTTCAACGTTGGCGAGGGCTTCTTCAAGCTTCCAAATGTCGCGAATGCTGGGGTGCGGCCCGTCGAAGTTGATCGCCGACGGGGAGCCGATGAGTACATCTATCTTGCCGGGGCGGCCTTTGGTCCAGCCACTCGGAGCGATCGCGGCGCGCACGATTTTCTCCTTGGGCGAGGCAAGGACGTCAGCCACATTGAGGTGACCGGTGACATCAATGTCCATACCGGTCGAAACATCGGACTGGGGGTCAAGGTCGACGACGAGAGTTCGAAGACCGCGAGCGAAGGCCGCCGAAGCGAGCCCAAGCGTCACGGTCGTCTTTCCTACGCCCCCCTTGAGGGAGCTAACGCTAAGTACGTGCACGAGTAACGACGATACCTTCACTACAGTTAAGAAACCTAAAACTCCGCCAACTTTTGCGCACCCTTGAGGAAACTGCCAGAGTTCAATCACTCTAGGCTTGGTTTTTGTCAGGAAGGACCGAATGTTCAAGAAGATTCTCGTTGCTAACCGAGGTGAAATTGCCATCCGCGCTATGCGCGCGGCGGTCGAGCTCGGCGCAAGAACCGTTGCTGTTTTTCCGTATGAGGACCGTAATTCGGTTCATCGGCTGAAGGCCGATGAGGCGTATCAGATCGGTGAGGAGGGTCATCCTGTTCGGGCCTACCTCGATGTTTCGGAGATTATCCGAGTGGCGAAGGAGTCGGGCGCAGACGCGATCTACCCCGGCTACGGCTTCCTCTCGGAGAACCCTGACCTCGCTCGCGCTGCGGCGGAGGCGGGAATCACCTTCATCGGCCCACCCACCAAGGTGTTGGAGATGGCCGGCAACAAGGTCACGGCAAAGGAACACGCTATTGCGGCGGGAGTTCCCGTGCTCAAATCAACTCCGGCCAGCACTGACCTTGAAGCGCTCATCGCTGGTGCCGACGAAATCGGCTTCCCGGTGTTTGCTAAGGCGGTCGCCGGTGGTGGTGGTCGCGGCATGCGCCGCGTCGACAAGAGAGAAGACCTGCGCAGCGCTCTTGAAGAGGCCATGCGCGAGGCAGATAGCGCTTTCGGCGACCCCACGATGTTCATCGAGCAGGCGGTCGTTCGCCCTCGTCACATCGAGGTGCAGATTCTCGCTGACTCGCACGGCGGAACGATCCACCTGTTCGAGCGCGACTGCTCGGTTCAACGTCGTCACCAGAAGGTTGTCGAGATCGCTCCGGCGCCCAACCTCGACGAGAACACCCGCCAGGCGATGTACCGCGATGCGATCTCCTTCGCCAAGTCGATCGACTACGTGAATGCGGGAACGGTCGAGTTCCTGCTCGACACTGCGGGGGAGCGCAAGGGTGAGCACGTGTTCATCGAAATGAACCCGCGCATCCAGGTCGAGCACACGGTTACCGAAGAAGTGACCGATGTCGACCTTGTTCAGTCCCAGATGCGCATTGCGTATGGTGAGTCGCTCGAAGAGCTCGGGCTCCGTCAAGACGAGCTTCAGCTTCGCGGGGCTGCTCTGCAATGTCGCATCACGACAGAAGACCCCGCCAGTGGGTTCCGGCCCGACACCGGCAAGATCACTACGTACCGTTCGCCGGGTGGTGCCGGCATCCGTTTGGATGGTGGAACCGTTTCTGCAGGTTCGCAGATCTCGCCGCATTTCGACTCCATGCTCGTCAAGATGACCTGCCGTGGTCGCGACTTTGCCTCGGCGGTGCGCCGCGCCCGTCGCGGGCTCGCGGAGTTCCGTCTTCGCGGTGTCACCACAAACATCCCCTTCTTGCAGGGCGTTCTTGACGACCCTGAGTTCATCGCGGGCGACGTCAGCACGGCGTTCATCGATGAGCGTCCGTGGCTCGTCAACTCGCACCGCTCGAAGGACCGTGGAACCAAGATCCTCACGTGGCTCGCTGATGTGACCGTCAACCAGCCCAACGGCGATGGCGCGGGAATCATCAAGCCTCAGTTGAAGCTGCCCAAGGTTGACCTCACGGTCGACGCTCCTGCCGGTTCGCGTCAGCGCTTGCTTGAGCTTGGGCCGGTCGGTTTCGCTTCCGCACTGCGCGAGCAGAAGTCGCTTGCTGTCACAGAAACTACTTTCCGCGATGCTCACCAGTCCCTCTTGGCGACTCGCGTGCGCACTCGCGACTTGGTCGCAGTGATGCCGCACGTTGCGCGCCTGACACCTGAACTCCTGTCGGTCGAGGCCTGGGGCGGTGCGACCTACGACGTTGCACTGCGCTTCTTGGCCGAAGACCCGTGGGAGCGACTGGCGTCGATGCGTGAGGCTCTGCCTAACGTCGCGATCCAGATGCTGCTGCGTGGTCGCAACACGGTTGGCTACACCCCGTACCCCACTGAGGTGACGGATTCCTTCGTTCGCGAAGCGGCTGACACCGGGGTAGATATCTTCCGTATCTTCGATGCGCTCAACGATGTTTCTCAGATGCGTCCGGCGATCGACGCGGTTCTGAACACGGGTACCGCTGTCGCTGAAGTGGCCCTCTGCTACACGGGCGATCTTCTTGATCCTAAGGAAGACCTGTACACGCTTGACTACTACCTCAAGCTTGCCGAACAGATCATGGAAAGCGGCGCTCACGTGCTCGCGATCAAGGACATGGCCGGCCTGTTGCGTGCAGAAGCCGCTGAGAAGCTCGTCACGGCGTTGCGGGAACGATTCGACGCTCCGGTCCACGTGCACACTCACGACACCGCTGGTGGCCAGCTGGCCACGCTCTTGGCTGCATCACGCGCCGGGGCGGATGCCGTGGATGTCGCTAGCGCTCCTATGGCAGGAACGACCAGCCAGCCGTCCATGTCGGCCTTGGTCGCCGCGCTCGCGCACACCGAGCGCGACACCGGAATCTCGCTCGATGCTGTTTCGGATCTCGAGCCCTACTGGGAGGCCGTGCGTCACACCTACGCGCCATTCGAGTCGGGACTTCCCGGCCCGACAGGGCGCGTCTACCACCACGAGATTCCTGGTGGTCAGCTCTCCAACCTGCGTCAGCAGGCGATTGCGCTCGGTCTCGCCGATCAGTTCGAAACGATTGAAGACCTCTACGCTGCGGCCAACAAGATGCTGGGGCGTCCGCCTAAGGTGACGCCGTCATCTAAGGTCGTTGGCGACTTGGCGTTGGCTCTGGCTGCTGCCAACGCCGACCCGGCTGATTTCGAGGAAAATCCCGACAAGTACGACATCCCGGATTCCGTTATCGGTTTCATGGCGGGGGAGTTGGGGGAGCTTCCTGGTGGGTGGCCCGAGCCCTTCCGTACGAAGGTGCTCAAGGGGCGCAACGTCAAGATTGGTGTCGAAGAGATCAGCGCTGAGGATCAAGCGGCGCTCGATGGTGAACCGCAGGAACGCCGCTCGGCCCTCAACCGGTTGCTGTTCGCTGGCCCGACTCAGATCTTTGAGACGGCGCGCGAAACCTATGGCGATCTTTCCCAGCTCGACAGCACTGATTACCTGTACGGCATCCAGCACGGTCAAGAGCACGTGGTGGAGATCGAGAAGGGTGTTCAACTCTTCGTCGGTCTTGAAGCGATCGGTGAGGCCGACGACAAGGGTATTCGTACGGTGATGGCGACCCTCAACGGGCAGCTGCGTCCCGTATTCATCCGGGATCAGAGCATCCAAGTCGACTCGACTGCTACGGAGAAGGCCGATGCGTCGAAGCCCGGCCACGTGGCCGCACCCTTCTCTGGAGTCGTCACGTTGCAGGTCGAGGAGGGCGCGAAGGTTGAAGCTGGCCAGGCCGTTGCCTCGATCGAGGCCATGAAGATGGAAGCCGCGATCACCACTTCTGTCGCCGGAACGGTCAAGCGTTTGGCCATTCCCACGACGCAACAGGTGGATGCGGGAGACCTGCTTGTGGAAATCGAGCCCAGCTAGTTCGTAAAGTTTGTAGGGTGAGGACGTGACCGTTGTGCAAACGACGGTCACGTCTCGCTCGTTAACGCGGTAGAATGGTGTGTTTGCTTTCTGAAGGGGATCGACACGTGACTACAAAGCGCAATGACTCTGATGTGCAGTCGTCCGTCGACGAACAAGATTCGTCGACCGATCACGACACGAAAGACTCGACTGTTGAGCAGGCTCCGAGCTCTGAAAGCGTGACCTTCACGCTGTCATTGCCGGTTGCCGTTCGCGAAACACCGGCGCACGAGGCCGCTGTAGCAATCGATGATGTCGCCGTTACAGCCCATCACGTCGACCCTGCAGCGATGGCAACGACTACCGTCGCATTCGCGCCGGAGTCTGTGGTGACCATTCCGCCGGAGTCGGTGCCCGAAGCCGCTGTCATTCCGGAGCTTCCCCCGGCAGACCGTCCGTCGACGCGTCGGGGGCGTCAACGCACCGAGGTACGCACAACGCCAGAGACGGCCACAATGCTGACTGCCGAGCGATTGATCAATCCGGGGCGAAAAACTCGTCTGGCAGCACCGGAGGGGTTCTTGCAAGAACTCGTCTACGCGGCAACCTTCCACATGGTCAATCTGGGGGATTCCTACCGCGTGCGGGAGCGCAAGGCGCTCGAAGCTCGCGTCACTAAAACTTTCGTCGGCGGTACCCGATTCGTGCCGGTGCTCACCCGGAAGGGCGGCGTGGGCAAGACCACGATCACCGCACTGCTCGGTATGGCGCTGGCCGACACTCGCGAAGACCGCATCATCGCGATCGACGCCAACCCCGACCGCGGCACGCTGGCAGAGCGCATCGACAAGCAGACGCGCGCCACAGTGCGCGACGTCGTTATGCGAGCCGAATCGCTGCACACGTTCAGCGAGTTCCAGACTGTCGTTTCTCGTGACGAGACTCGCCTCGATGTGCTGGCCTCCGACACTGACCCTCACGTATCCGAAGCCTTCGATGAAGATGACTACAACGTTGTTGCCGATATGGCTGAGCGTTTCTACTCGGTTGCGATCACGGACTGCGGTACCGGCATTGTGCACTCGGTGATGCGAGCGACCCTGCAGCGTGCAGACTCGATCGTGATCGTCTCGGGCGGCAGCGTCGACGAAGCTCGATTGGCCTCAGAAACACTCACCTGGCTCGAGTCGAATGGTCATGAAGATCTCGTCAAGAACGCGGTCGTTGCGATCAACACCGCCACTCAGGGCACTAACTTGGTCAAGCTCGAGGAGATCGAGGCGCACTTCAAATCGCGCGTTCGTGAAATCGTGCGTGTTCCCTACGACCCCAGCTTGGCGACCGGGTCTGTCGTTCACTATCGCGATCTCAACAAGCTGACCAAAGCGGCAGCCACTGAGCTTGCGGCAGTAGTCATGGATGGCCTTCCCGCGGTTCGGGTCAACTGACGTTATGGCTGTTCGTGAGATCCGTCTTTTTGGCGACCCCGTCCTTCGTTCGGCATGCGATCCGATTGTGATCGGTGACCCGCGCGCCGCTGCCCTCGTCGACGACCTCATCGAGACGGTGAAGCTTCCCGGGCGAGCGGGGCTGGCCGCCAACCAGATCGGCGTCGGCCTGCGGGCGTTTAGCTACAACATCGACGGAGACATCGGCTACATCATCAACCCTGTGCTCGCCGAAGTGTCGGGGGAACCGGAGTTGGTAGACGAGGGATGCCTCTCGGTGCCCGGTTTCTATTTTCTGCGCCGTCGGTACCCGTTTGCGCGGGTCACTGGCGTGAACCTAGCGGGGGAGCCTGTCGAGCTCAGCGGCGATGGCCTCATGGCTCAGGCTCTTCAGCACGAGACAGATCACCTCGACGGTCACCTCTATATTGAGGGCCTAGAGGCTGAGACGAAGCGTGAAGCGATGCGCGAGATCCGTAAGGCGCCCTGGTATTAACAGGTCCTGAGGTCGTGGTCTCCACCCGGACCGCGCGTACGCACGAGAAAACCCCCGTCACGCATGCGTGACGGGGGTTTTCTGCTGTGACAGCTACTTGAGCGAGATTCCCTCCGTGGCCGGCGAGTTCGAGTAGAGCCCGTCAATCACGTCGGCGAAGTCCACCAGGATGACGTTCCGCTTGATGCTGAGTTTCGGGGTCAAGTGACCGCTTGCCTCAGTCAGGTCAGCATCCAGAATATGGAACTTGCGAATCGATTCGGCGCGGGAGACTCGAGAGTTTCCGACGTCGATCGCCTTTTGCACTTCGGCGAGCACCGCGGGGTGCGCTGCTGCCTGCTCCACGGTCCACGTAGCGTCGAGGCCGTTGTTGCCGAGCCAGGTCGGAAGCATTTCTTCATCGAGAGTCACCAGCGCCGAGATAAACGGGCGCTGTTCCCCGACGACGACGACTTGTCCGATGATCGGGTTCGCGCGAATCGGGTCCTCAAGGGCAGCCGGAGCGACGTTCTTGCCTCCGGCGGTCACGATAATCTCCTTCTTGCGACCGGTGATCTCGAGGTAGCCCTCTTCGTCGATCTGTCCGATGTCGCCGGTCTTGAACCAACCGTCTTCAAAGACCTCGTCGGTGGCAGCCTGGTTGTTCCAGTAGCCGTCGAAGACGCACACGCCCTTGGCTTGAATTTCTCCGTCGTCTGCGATGCGAACGGATACTCCGGGAAGCGGCGGACCAACCTTACCGATCTTGAAGTTCGAGGGCTTGTTGACCGAGATCGGAGCAGTCGTCTCGGTGAGGCCGTAGCCCTCAAGAATCGTGAGACCGAGACTGCGGTAGAAGTGGCCGAGGCGAAGGCCGAGCGGTGCAGAGCCCGAAACGGCGTACTTGACGCGTCCGCCGAGGGCAGCGCGAATCTTCGACAGCACGAGGCGGTCGAAGACGGCGAACTGAATCTTGAGGCCCAGCGGCACGTGGCCGGCATCCATCGCCTTGGAGTGAGCAATCGCGACCTCAGCGGCCTTGCGGAAGATCTTGCCTTTGCCGCCGGCTTCAGCCTTTTGCTCCGAGGAGTTGTACACCTTTTCGAAAACACGCGGCACGGCCAAGAGGAACGTCGGCTTGAACGAGGCCATCGACGGCAGCAAGAGCTTGGTGTCAGGCTGGTGTCCGACCTTCACGCCACCATGGACGCACAGGATCGAGATAAAGCGGGCGAAGATGTGCGCTGTCGTGATGAACAGCAGCGTGCTCGAGTCGGGGTTCACCACCTCCGGGATCGCTTTCTGAGAGTTGCGGCACAACTCAACGAAGTTCGAGTGCGTGATGACGCAGCCCTTGGGCTTGCCGGTCGTTCCCGAGGTGTAGATCAGGGTCGCGAGGTCAGATCCCTTGGCGAGGTTTCGACGACGTTCAATTTCTTCGTCGGTTACGGCTGAACCCGACTTTGCGAGCTTGTCGAGGTCACCGAGATCGATCTGCCAGACGTTGGCGATCGCCGGTACATCGGCACGAATTTCGTCGAAGCGAGCGAAGTGATCCGGTGTTTCGGTGATCATCGCCGTAGCGCCAGAATCCGTGATGTTCCAGAGGATCTGGCTTGGCGAACTTGTTTCGTAGATTGGTACGAGCACTGCTCCCGCAAACCAGGTTGCGAAGTCAATCAGAGTCCACTCGTAACGGGTCTTGCACATAAGACCGATTTTGTCGCCGGGCTCGATGCCTGCGGCAACTAAGCCCTTCGCAAGAGCTTTAACTTGGGTAAGAAACTCTGTCGACGTCACGTCGCTCCAGCCGCCGTTGGCGGTGGGGAGCGAGAACAACGCGTTATTGGGTGTAGCCGCAACGCGATCTATCAAGAGATCGGTAGCGTTTGCTTCCGGGTCAGCCTTAACGAGGGCTGGTACATCAAACTGTTTCACGGCAACTCCTTTGGCACCGGTTAGGTGGTCTCGTCCACTCTATCGAGATCGTCAGCGACAAAACACGTGCGCATTGGTGCGAGAGAACAATTGCACCCTTTTGTGGGGTACCTGACCACCGGGCGGTAGAGTGGGTAATCCCGCGACGACGAAAGAGAGGTGCCATGTTCTATTGGTTTATGAAGAATCTGGTTGCCGGTCCCATCTTGAAGACCGTCTTCCGTCCGTGGGTATCCGGTTTGGAGAATATTCCGCGTAAAGGCGGAGTCATCTTGGCCAGCAACCACTTGTCTTTCATCGACTCGGTTTTCTTGCCGCTCGTAATGGACCGCCGTATTTTCTTCTTGGCCAAGAGCGACTATTTCACCGGCAAAGGTGTTAAAGGCTTCCTGTCGCGCGCGTTTTTCAATGGCACCGGCATGCTGCCGATTGACCGTTCCGGCGGTAAGGCATCCGAGGCGTCACTCAATACCGGGCTTGCAGTTCTCGCTCGCGGAGAGGTGCTCGGCATCTACCCCGAGGGCACCCGTAGCCCGGATGGCAAAATGTATCGCGGTCGCACCGGCGTTGCCCGCATGATTCTTGAGGGTCACGTCCCGGTTGTCCCGGTAGCGATGATCGACACCGAGAAGGTCATGCCCATCGGTACCAAGATTCCTCGCATGGGTCGTATCGGCATTGTTTTCGGTGAACCGCTCGACTTCAGCCGTTTCGAAGGCATGGAGGGCGATCGGTTCATCCTTCGCTCGATCACCGACGAAATCATGTATGAACTCAACCGCATCAGCGGGCAAGAGTATGTGGACGTTTATGCCACCTCGGTCAAGGACCGCAGCGCAGCTCGTCGCTAACTCCTCCGCCGTTAAGGCGACGTGCGACACCGTCCTTACGCGCGTGTAACGGTGACGCTCAGCGCTCCGCGGTGCCGTAGGCTCTAAGAGGGTCACAAGCCCAGCCATTCTCGTAGTAAATGTATGAAGGAAAATCCTCGTGGTCGACCCGTCAGAACCAGTCGTGCTCGCTGATCCCGCCGTGATTGCCGGCCTAGACAACTGGCGCACTCTCCCCATCAAGCAGCAGCCGCAATGGCCGGATGCCGACGCCGTTGGCGAAGCATCCAGCAAGATTGCCTCACTGCCGCCTCTCGTCTTCGCCGGCGAAGTAGATCGCCTCCGCACACGGCTCGCGCGCGCCGCTCAGGGTGACGCGTTCTTGCTGCAGGGCGGTGACTGCGCCGAAACGTTTGCCGGCGCTACGGCGCAGCAGATCAGCGATCGCGTCAAGACCATCTTGCAGATGGCTGTCGTTCTCACCTATGGCGCATCGAAGCCCATCGTCAAAATGGGGCGCATGGCCGGCCAGTTCGCCAAGCCACGTTCGAGCGACTCCGAGACGCGCGGCGATGTTACGTTGCCCGCCTACCGTGGCGACATCGTCAACGGCTTTGACTTCACTCCGGAGTCGCGCACCGCAGACCCCGCTCGTTTGGTTGAGGGCTACCACACGGCAGCATCGACGCTGAACCTCATTCGGGCGTTCACGCAGGGCGGTTTTGCTGATCTGCGCCAGGTTCACTCCTGGAACAAGGGATTCGCGGCTAACCCGGCGAACCGCCAGTACGAGAGCCTCGCTAAAGAGATCGATAAGGCGGTGCGCTTCATGGAGGCCGCAGGCGCTGACTTCGACGAGCTCAAGCGAACCGAGTTCTACGCCAGCCACGAAGGCTTGCTCATGGACTACGAGCGCCCCATGACGCGCATCGACTCACGCACCGGCACACCGTACAACACGAGTGCTCACTTCTTGTGGATCGGGGAGCGCACCCGCGACCTCGACGGCGCTCACATCGATTACTTCTCGCGACTGCGTAACCCGATCGGCGTCAAGCTCGGTCCAACCACGACCCCCGAGACCATGAAGCAGCTCATCGACAAGCTCGACCCTGAGCGCGAGCCCGGCCGACTCACCTTCATCACCCGCATGGGTGCTGGCAAGGTGCGCGACGCACTTCCGCCCCTGCTCGAGGCCATCAAGAGCATGGATGCCACGCCTCTCTGGGTCACTGACCCGATGCACGGCAACGGCCTCACTACGCCCACCGGCTACAAGACTCGTCGTTTCGATGACGTCGTCGACGAGGTCAAGGGATTCTTCGAGGCGCACCGCGCTGCGGGAACGTACCCCGGCGGCATCCACATCGAGCTCACCGGTGACGACGTCACTGAGTGCCTCGGTGGCTCCGAGCAGATCGACGAAGCAACGCTCGCGACTCGCTACGAGTCGCTCTGCGACCCGCGACTCAACCACATGCAGTCTCTCGAACTCGCGTTCTTGGTGGCTGAGGAGCTTCGCGCCTTCTAGCATTAACGAAACAAGCCCCCTATGCGGTGCGCCTTCGGGCGCTCAACATAGGGGGCTTTGTCGTTCGACGGCTAGGCCGGCGGGTTTATCCTCACGGGTAACCCCTAGGGCTAAATCTGTGGACCGAAAATCGTAACAGTGGAACCACGCTTGAGAGACTCGCCAGCCTCTGGATCCGTGCCCGAGACTGGAGCGAGCAAGCTCGACCACAGATTGCCGGTGTTGGGAATGTCCGTGATCACTGTTACCTCGAAACCGAGTCCGCGAAGTTCCTCATCGGCTGAGTTGATTGTCTGGCCGGCCACATCGGGCACCTGAACTAGGTCGGGGCCGCGAGAGGTGATCAGCGTGACGGTATCTCCTTCGCGCACAATGCGCGGTTCGCCCTCGTCGTTCTTCTCGGAATCGATCGACACGACGGTGCCTTCGTCGCAGTCGCTGAAGACTTCAATACCCAGTTCAACGTTGAGCTGGAGGTCAGCGAGCGTCTGCGTGGCGTTGTCAACGCTTGAGCACGCCACATCCGGCAGAGAACCTGCCGACACGATCAGCGATACCCCTTGAAGCTCACCGTAGTTTTCTGCACCCAGGATGGAGGCTCCATCGGCGCCGAGAACATCGATAATCACACCGGTTTCGATCTCGCTATCGAACTGTCTCACGACCGGCTCAACGAAGGTGAACGGTGCTTCGCTGATCGCGGTGCGGGCTTCGTCCTCCGTCATGCCGGCGAAATCCGGCACAGGCAGGGGGCGGGGCCCCTGCGAAATGAGAAGTTGCACAGGCGAACCGTTTGCGACGATGGCTCCCACTGCAGGATCGCTGTTGGCCACGAGGTCGACAGCGATCACCGGGTCGTAGGCATCGCCCAGTTCGTCACTGACCTCAAGGCCGAGGTCTTCGAGTATGACCCGAGCCTCGGCGGGGGTGGAATTCTGAATGCTATCCGGGATTGTCACTTGCGATCCCGGTCCGGCGCCGAAATACCACCCCGCACCGGCAGCGCCACCCACGAGAAGCACGATCAACGCGAGCAGCCACCAGCCACGTTTCTTTCTCTTCGTGGCGCGAATAGAAAGTGTTGTGGTGTTTTCTGAAACCTGAGTGGGCGCGGGGGCTGCGACTTGCTGCAGCTCGGCTCCGAACACTTGAGTATCAGCCGTCGAGTTCTGAGGTTCGCTGGCAGGGGCGCTGGGCAGCACCATGGTGCGCTGCACGGCGGTCGATGCCGTCGGCGGCAGCGCTGTCATGAGCGAGCTGTGCGTTTGATACAGCTGATCGAGCAGCACGCGAGCGTCTTTGGGGCGATCATCCGGTTCGCGAGAAGTTGCCCAGAGCACGAGGTCGTCGAGTTCGGCCGGCACGAGGTGGTTGGCAGCGCTAGGGCTGGGCACAACCTCGTTGGCGTGCTGATAGGCGATCTGCATGGGCTGTTCGCCCTTGAAGGGCTGTTCACCGACGAGCATTTCGTACATCATGATGCCGATGGCATAGATGTCGCTGCGGGTGTCGGCGAGTCCGCGGGTGACGAGTTCGGGGGAGAGATAGGCGATCGTGCCCAGTAGTGCTGCGCCGGTTGCCGTGTTGGCGCTAGCGGCGCGTGCGAGGCCGAAGTCGCCGATCTTAATGCGGCCGTCGTCGGCAAGCAGCACGTTCTCTGGCTTGAGGTCGCGATGGACGATGCCCGCTTTGTGCGCAGCGGCGAGGCCTGCGAGCACAGCCTCCATGATGTCGAGCGTTTGCTCGGTAGTAAGAATGCGGTGTTCCTCAAGAAGGTCACGCAGCGTAATTCCGGGGAGGTACTCCATGACGAGATACGCCATGTCGCTGTCTTGGCCCTGGTCGAAAACGTTGACGACGTTCGGATGCGCAAGACGAGCAGAGGATCGCGCTTCTTGAACGAAACGTTCCTTGAACTTGCTGTCGTCAGCAAGGTGGCCGTGCATCACCTTTATCGCGACCTTGCGCTGGAGGCGCTCGTCGGTGGCGAGGTAGACCGTAGCCATGCCCCCACGCGCGATCCGCGAACGAATCTGATAGCGGCCGTCGAGCAGACGGCCGATCATCGGATCAGTAGAGTTCGCATTCACTCTGAGAGTCTAAAGTTCTGAGCTTCCCCAGCACCGCTAGACACGGCTGTTCTACAGGTTAGTCGAGCTGTTCGAGCCAGAAGCGGGCTGATTTCTCCCACTTTGCGTACGCATCCGGGTGTCCGGAGATCTGTACGGCCTGTGCGGCGCGCGTGACCGTCATGTTCTGCCAGCCGGAGATTTCCAACAATCCGCGAGTAGTTCCTGAGTTGGGATTGCTTGGCCCCCCGTAAAAGAGACGTGCAGCGTGGTCCGGCGCGGTGAGCTCGGCCACAGTTCCCCATCCTGCACTCGGGCGCTGCTGAAAGAGACCGACGGAGTCGCGATCGCCCCAGTCAAGGTTTCGAAGACTCGACTCCTGCATCGCGGTAGCGAGGGCAATGACGATGCCGTAGTCCGACACACCGAGCTCGCGGCCCACCTGAATGATGACGTCAGCGTTTGCTTGCATCTCAGAGTCGAGGTACGTGACAGTATCCCCGGTGCTGGCGACGCTCGAACTCGGAGCAGGGATCGTCAAAGTGTCGCCGATGAAGATCATTCCCGAGTCAGCGATGCCATTAGCTTCCAGCAATGCTGCAGCCGAAATGTCGGCGATCGAGGCGATCGCTGAGATCGTATCGCCGGACACCACGACGTAGGGAGTGCCTGGCGTGGGTCGCGGTGCCGACTCGTCAGAGCTGCTGGCCTCGGCTTCACCCGTGGCAATCTCATCAGGAGAAACATCGTGATGGTCTTCAGCGGCGTCGAGTTCGTCGGCAGTGAAGTCGTACGCTTCGGTCTCTTGCAGAGGTGAGCTGAGGTTGCCGGGAATGATCATCGTCTGGCCGGGGTAGATAATGCTCGACCACCCAAGCCCATTTGCCGACATGACCGAAATCGTAGAAACACCGAACTTGTGAGCGATCCCGCTTATCGTGTCGCCAGCAACGATGGTGTACTCGCCGTTGGTCGTCTTGACCTGGTTGACACTGGGCAGCGTCTCCGCCGTGTTTTTGGAGAGCTTCAGTTCTTGGCCCGGAAAAATCATCGACGACCAGCTGAGCCCATTGAGAGCGAGAACGGATGCGGTTGAGAGCCCGTATTTCGAGGCGATGTCGCTCACCGTGTCGCCTTCTGCGACACGGTAGGTGGCGGGTGCAGGCTGAATTTCGGTCGCCGGCGCTTCGCTGACGCGCGGCGCGGCGAGGGCGGCGCTCGGCTTATTTGCACGTTCAGTCGACAACCGCGGATCGTTGGGGGTCTTCGCATTGACGGGTTCGACCGGACCGGTGAGATTGAATGTCACGGCAGCGAGTGAGCCGACGAGAAGCACGGGTACCGTGTTCATGACGCTGCGGTGGAGACGCGCACGCTGCTTTGTCAGTCGTCGAGCACGATCGTCGCTGTGCTTCGATGGTGCGGGAGCGAGCCCCGCAAAAACGTTCGACGCACCGTTGTCGATGTCGTCAGTAATAAAATGTGTCATGTAATTCTTCCTGCTCCCGGCCCCGAGTAGGTCTCTGTGATCGTGAAGATCACCGCTCCCAAGTTGTCACAGAAGCAGTCTTGTGTCAACCAATGTGGCAGGAGTGACTGGTGTGACTGGTGTTATTCGAGTTCACTAGTGAATATTCTGCGGAAGCCGTGCGAACTGTCAGGTTTTACGCTGATGTCGTGGCAGTCTTAACGTGTGAATGAATCACCCTCCACCCACTGGCTTACTGTTCCTGACCTCACTGAGCTTCTCGGTCTCAAGGTGAGCCAAGTGCGCCGCCTTATCGAAGAGGGCGCACTACTCGCCAGCAAGATCGATGGAGTCTGGCAAGTTCCCGACGTATTCATCGTCGATGGAGCTCCCCTTCGCGAACTGAGGGGAACAGTCGTCGTGTTGTCCGACGCGGGCTTCTCGTCAGACGAGTCGATGAATTGGTTGCTCACAAGCGAGCCGAGCTTAGGCGTGTCCCCGGTCGAGGCCCTCAGAGCTGGACGCAAGGCCGAAGTGCGTCGCGTCGCTCAAGCGCTCGGCTTCTAGCGCGCGCGACGTTCCCTAGCGACCCTTGGTTCTCGCGGGCCAAGCCGACGCGCCTTCAGCGCGACGCGCCTTCAGCGCGACGCGCTAGAAGGTGCGCGTGGTCGCCGCTTTCGCCAGTTCGAGAAGCTGCGCCCGCGCTGTCGGCGCTAAGTTCGCGCTCTCGATCGCTTCGCAGGCTCGTTCCAAATTGCGAGTGATGACTTTTTCGACTTGATCGATTGCGCCGGACTCGTGCAAGGTCGAGCGGAGCATGCCGACCTGTTCGTCGCTGAGGTCGGGATCTCCGAGAAGCTCGTCGAGGATCGCGTTGGCGCTTCGCGAGAGGTTTTGGCGCGCAATCGCGATAATCGCGGTGCGCTTTCCCTCACGAAGGTCATCGCCGGCGGGCTTTCCCGTAACTTCAGGGTCACCGAACACTCCGAGAACGTCATCCCGCAACTGGAATGCGACGCCGAGCGGCAGCCCAAAGGCTCGTAGCGATGCGAGTTGCTCGTCACTGCCGGCGCCCAAGCTAGCCCCGAGCACGAGGGGGGCTTCGACGCTGTACTTTGCAGACTTGTAGACGAGTACGCGTTGGGCTCGGTCGAGTGCTTCTGATTCGGGGTAGCTCGCCCAGGCGCTCTCGTCGTGGATGTCGAGAAACTGACCTGCCATGACCTCAGTTCGCATCGTCATGAACTCTTTGCGGGCCGCGATGGCGGAAGGTCGGGGGAGGGTGCCGAGTCCACGACCAAGTAGTTCATCGCTCCAGCCCAGCAAGAGGTCGCCGAGCAACAAGGCCGATGCTTCGCCGTAGGCCTCAGCGCTACCGCTCCAGCCGCCCTCTACGTGCATCGTCTCGAAGCGTCGGTGGGCCGAGGGTGCTCCGCGGCGAGTATCCGAGCGGTCCATGATGTCGTCGTGAACCAGCGCTGCGGCATGGAACAACTCAAGTGCAGAAGCCGAGAGCAGCACACCGGTGAGATCGTGGCTCGCGCTGTCGTCAGCGAACGGATCTTCGGGTGAGGTCAGTCCCGCGACTGACTGCCAGCCCCAGTAGCAAAAGAGTGCACGAAAGCGCTTGCCACCGGCGAGGAGGGCGCTCCCCACATCGGTGAGGGCTGTCAGCTCGGGGGCGATCGCTTCAAGTTCGCTGTGCTTCTCGCTCAGGAACTCATCGATTTTCAGCTGGACAAGGTCAACTAACTGGTTACTCTCAGGCACTCGTCTAGCCTACCTAGTGAATGGGGGCGTACTATAGAGACCTAGCCGTAAATCCCAGAGAGAGGGGAACGGAATGCCGCTTTCAGAGCAAGAGCAGCGGGCCCTCGATGAGATGGAGCGCAGTCTCTATCAAAACGATGCCGATTTCGTCAGCGCAGTTAACCCTCGCAAAGGTAAGCCCAACTATCGAATGATGGTTATCGGCGTCCTTGTTGCGGTCGCTGGAATAATCGCGCTCCTCACGGGCGTCATCATTCAGCAGCCTCTCGTGGGCGTATTGGGCTTCGTTGTCATGTTCGTTGGCGTGCTGCTCTTCGTATCACCGTCACGCTCGAGTGATGCCGACCTCGACGCAGACGCTGCACCCGCTTCCTCGAGTAACTCGACCAAACGTGGGGCGTCCTTCATGGATACCCTCAACGAGCGCTGGGATCGCCGCCAGGACGGCCGCGGCTAAACTCCCACCCACTCCACTTTCAAGGACCAGCCTTCGGGCTGGTCCTTTTTTTGTGCCCTGAACAGGGGAGAACACTCCATTTCTTGGAATTTTGCTCCATTTTCCTCCACCCCAATATTCCGCTAATTTACTGGCATCTGTGGATAACTTTGACGCTGATACGTGGAAAACCTTAGATATGTGGTTGAAAGTGGAGTAAAGTGGAGGCAACCAGAATCCGGGCCGGAGATTGAGGGGAGGCGCCGTGTTTCTAGGCACCTACGCTCCCAAGCTCGACGACAAGGGCCGCATCATCCTGCCGGCGAAGTTTCGTGAAGAACTCGCCTCCGGTGTCGTGGTCACTCGCGGCCAGGAGCGGTGCCTGTACGTCTTCAGCCAGCGCGAGTTCGAAGTGATGCATGAGGCGATTCGCAAGGCACCGGTCACGAGCAAGCAAGGTCGTGACTTCTTGCGTCTGTTTCTTTCTGGAGCCAATCAAGAAACCCCAGACAAGCAACACCGAGTAACGATTCCGGCCGGGCTACGCGAGTACGCCGGACTGGGGCGGGATCTCACCGTCATCGGTGCGGGCAATCGCGCTGAGATCTGGGACACCGAAGCCTGGAACAACTACTACGAGGCCACCGAGGCCGATTTCGTCAACACCACCGAGGAGGTGATTCCGGGACTCTTCTAGCTCTTCGACGCTGACTCCCAGCCGAACGCCCTGATTTTCTTCCCCGATATCAGGTCGAGTCGGATGGGGATCAGCATCCAAGAACTAGGCCCTACGCCATGGCTGACAACACCATCCACACCCCAGTACTCCTTGAGCGCTCGATTGAGTTGCTCGCCCCAGCCCTAAACGCCCCGGGCGCCGTTCTTGTTGACGGAACCCTCGGCATGGCCGGTCACGCAGAGGCGTTCCTCCAACGTTTTCCCGAGCTCACCCTCGTGGGAGTGGACAGGGACGAAGACGCTCTGGCTATTGCTCGACGTCGGCTCGAGCCTTTCGCTAACCGCACTCACTTTGTTCATACCGTGTACGACGAAATTCCGCAGGCGCTCGACTCTCTGGGGATCTCGTCGGTTGAAGGCATTTTCTTCGACCTCGGGGTTTCGTCCCTTCAGCTCGATCGTGTCGAGCGAGGGTTCTCCTATTCTCAGGACGCTCCGCTTGATATGCGAATGGATGCTTCGACGCCGGTCACCGCGGAGCACATCCTTGCTACGTACAGCGAGCTCGAACTTCGCCGGATTTTTTATGCGTATGGCGATGAGAAACTCGCGCCGAGATTCGCAAGCCGCATCGTGCAGTTCCGCGAGCAGCAGCCCTTGACGACATCCGCCCAATTGGTCGAGCTGATCATTGCGGCAACCCCGGCCGCTGCACAGCGTGCAGGCCATCCGGCAAAGCGAGTTTTCCAAGCGCTCCGTATCGAGGTCAACCAAGAACTTTCGGTTCTCGAGCGCGCGATTCCTGCGGCGGTTGATTCGCTCGCCATTGGCGGGCGGATGGTCGTGCTGGCGTACCAATCGCTGGAAGACCGAATCGTGAAGCGTGAATTGCAACGTCGCTCACGCTCAACGGCGCCGGCGGGATTGCCCGTCGAGCTCCCTGAGCACAAAGCAGAACTCAAACTCTTGGTCCGCGGCTCCGAACAAGCCAGCCAAGAGGAGCAAGACCTTAACCCGAGAGCAAAGCCCGTGCGACTGCGAGCGATAGAACGAATGCGAGTCACCTCATGAGCACTAACCTCGCTTATGCACTTCCAGAACCACTTCACCGTCCGTCAGACCGACCCTCGCACATCGAGATCGTCACGACGAAGGCTCAGCGCAAGGCGCGTCCGCGCATGCTCTATGCGGTGGTGACGGTTGCTAGTTTTTTCGTGATCTTGGCCGCTCAGCTGTTGCTGAGCATTGTGGTCACTCAAGGCGCTTACCAGATCGACGCTCTGCAGTACGAGCAGAAGGTGCTCATCCGCACTGAGCAGAGCCTCTTGGAATCGCTCTCGTTGCAGTCGTCATCCCAGAATCTAGCGTCGAAGGCCGCCGAGCTTGGAATGATTCCCAATGCCACCCCGTACTCGCTTGACATCGCAAATGGATCTGTCTTCCGTCTGCCGGGAAGTGCTGATCCGACCGGATGCGGTGGAACCTGCGGCCTCGTGGGCAATACGCTCCTTTCCAGTGCGTCAGCGGGAGCGGCGCAGGCTGCCGCCGCTGAGGCGACTGCGTCGACGACCGCAACCGCGGGCACGGCAGTCGTTGGGGCTGCTACCGGTGCCGCCGCTGCAGGAACTGCTGCGGCAACGGCCGAGGTAGCGCCCACTGAACCCGCCGCGCCAGAGCCGTCCAATAACACGATTCCCGCCCCTGTCACGCGATGATTGAGGTGAACCCTCTGGGGGAGGACCGATGAAAGCCCGCTCAACTCGCGCTCGAGTGTCCTTTGTCGTTCTTACAATCGCGGTCTTGACTGTTGTTTTTATGGTTCGTCTTGTCGACCTTCAAGTGGTCCAGGCAGAAGCCCTGAACGCCGAGGCCGACACGAAGCGCACTCTCACAAGCGTCGCGTACGGAACGCGCGGCGATATTGTCGACACGCGAGGTGCAGTGCTCGCCGACAGCGTTGAACGATTCGATATCGTCATCTCACCTCGTGTCACTTTGCTGCGAGAAAACGCGTCAGTCGTCGTCTTGGACGACCTAAAGCAGATCACGGACATCATTGGGGGAGACCCCGACGAGATGCTCACGATGATTCTGGAGAACCCAGAGTCGGATTTCGAGTACCTCGCGAAGAGCATCACTCTCGAGCAGTATCAAGCCGTGGAGGATCTAGGGATTTCGTGGTTGTACTACGAACTCAACCCGGAACGAAGCTATCCCAACGGTGAGATCGCGGGAAACCTCGTTGGCTTCATTGGTACAGATGGGCCGCAGGCGGGAGTCGAACTGACGTCAGACGAGTGCTTGGCCGGCACCGACGTCGAAGCCAGCTACGCACGCGGCGAAGATGGAGTCGCGCTTCCGGGCAGTGCTGTTGAAACGCTGGAACCTCAAGACGGTGGCACGCTTTCTCTCTCGATCGATCGAGACCTCCAGTTCTATGTGCAGCAGCGTATGGCGCAGACCGCTGAGTCCCTCGGGGCGACATGGGCCACGGGCGTGGTCATGCGCGTCAGCGACGCCCACCTGCTGGCCGTGAGTGACTGGCCTACCGTCGACCCCAACGATGTGAACCTTGCAGACCGTGACGCCCTCGGATCGCGCGCCTTCAGTACGCCTTACGAACCCGGCTCGACAGTGAAGGCCTTGACCGCGGCATCCCTCATCGATGCCGGTGTTGCCAACCAGCGCACCCAGGTCGTCTCGCCCTATGCCCTTGAATTGACCAACGGTGGCGGAACGATTAGTGATTCGTTCTATCACGAAGACCAGCGTCTTACTTTGGCCGGGGCGCTCGTAGAGTCATCTAACACGGCGATCGCTCAATACACCGATCTTCTGGATGCCGCGTCGCGTCATGACTACCTTGAAAAGTTTGGCTTCGGGCAAAAGACCGGTATTGGATTCAATGGAGAGTCGTCCGGAACGCTGTACGACGCCGATGAGTGGGATGCTCGCACGAACTATGCGGTGCAGTTCGGCCAGGGGCTGACGACGACATCCATTCAGATGGCAAGTTCCTACCAGGCGTTGGGTAACGGGGGAGTCCGACTCCCGCCCGTGCTCGTCGAAGGTTGCGAATGGCCAGATGGCACGGTCACCGATACGCCCTCTACCGAGGGAACGCGAGTAATTTCTGAGGCCGCCGCTGAGCAGACTCTTGAGATGATGGAGATGGTTTACAGCTCCAGCGGCTCCGCACCGAACCTTGAGATTCCGGGTTACCGTGTGGCGGTTAAGAGCGGTACGGCGCAGGTTGCTGAGAACGGCGCTTACGGCGATAACGTCGTAATCTCCTACGCGGGCTTGGCACCGGCCGATGACCCTGAGTACATTGTGATCGCGACTGCTGGTATCCCAGATAGCATATATTCCGGCGCCATCGCCTCGACGTTCCGCGACATTATGGCCCAAACGCTCACCACCTACCGTGTCACCCCCTCAAGCACGTCAGGACCGGATCTACCGCTGCGTTGGTGAGTTTCCCCGCGTTAATCAACCCTGGAGCACCCCACGTGATCGAACTGAGTCTTGCCGAAATTGCCACCGCCGTCGGCGGAGAGTTGCGCGACGGTAGCGATGCTCAACGGCGGCTCCCCGCCAGCAGCGTGCAAACTGATTCACGACTGAACACCCCCGGGTCCATCTTCTTCGCGCTTCGTGGCGAGAGCACCGATGGGCATCTTTTCGCGGCGAAGGCCGTTGAGAACGGTGCCGCACTTGTCATTGCAGAGCGACCGCTGGAGCTCGAGGTTCCCCAGATCATCGTGAGCAACGGAGTCGAAGCGCTTCAAGGCCTGGCACGGGCTGTTGTGGATCAGGTTCGCAGTGCGGGCGAGCTAAAAGTGGTTGCAGTCACGGGATCAAACGGTAAAACAACCACGAAGAACATGCTGCGCACCATCCTGGAACGCGCGGGCGAAACCGTGGCGCCTCAAGGGTCGTTTAATAACGATGTCGGTGCTCCGATCTCCATGCTTGGCGTGACCGCATCCACTCGGTACTTGGTGGTGGAGATGGGAGCCGATGGCATCGGAGACATCGCTCGCTTGCAGTCGGTCGTCATGCCCGACGTGGGCATCGTTCTGATGGTCGGTCTCGCTCACATCGGTAAATTTGGTGATGCTGCCACTACGGCGCGCGCAAAGTCCGAGATGGTGACGAGCCTTCCTGCCACGGCGACCGCAGTACTCAACAGTGACGATGGTCGCGTGAAGGCTATGGCGCAGCAAACGCAGGCGACGGTTGCGTTCTTCGGGCTCGACTCCTCGGCCGAGGTATGGGCTGACGACATTCAAGCTACGGCGAAAGGAACGGCCTTCGATCTTCACGTGGAAGGGTCCGTTATTCCCGTGCAGTTGCGCATCTTGGGCGAGCATCACGTTACAAACGCCCTAGCGGCGATTACCGCCGCCCGCGCTCTCGGAATCGCCCCGAGCGAATCTGTAGCGGCACTGGAATCCATCGATCGTGCCGAACGTTGGCGCATGGAACTTCTTGAGGCTCCCGGCGGCATCACGGTCATCAACGATGCCTACAATGCGAGCCCCGATTCGATGGCCGCTGCGCTCAAGACCCTCGTTCAGATCGTCGGTCCCCATAATCGGTCTGTTGCCGTTCTCGGCGAGATCGCCGAGCTGGGTGACTACGCTAACGAAGAACACGATCGAATCGGTCGCTTGATCGTTCGACTGAACGTGCAGAAGCTAATCGTTGTGGGGCACGCCGCTCGCCACATCCACAATGCGGCAGGCCTTGAAGGTTCGTGGGATGGAGAGTCGGTACTCGTCGATAGCATCGAGGAGGCATACGCTGTGCTTCGTGACGAATTACGAGAGGGAGATGTGGTTCTAGTGAAGTCATCCAACTCTGCCGGCTTGAGAATTCTTGGCGATCGGATTGCCGGGGTCTCCGCATGATCGCACTACTGATCGCCGCAGCCTTCTCTCTCGTATTTACGCTTTTTCTTACTCCGCTCTTCATCAAGCTCTTCGTGCGCTTGAAATGGGGCCAGTTCATTCGCGACGACGGCCCTGAAAGCCACCACACCAAACGGGGCACGCCCACAATGGGCGGAATCGTCTTTATTTTGGGCGCGACGATGGGATATTTCGTCGGGCACTGGGTGGCCAGCGAACCGGTGACTCTGTCTGGCATCCTTGTGATCTACCTCATGGTGGGCCTCGGCGTCATCGGCTTCATCGACGACTTCATGAAGACGCGTAAACAGCGCAGTCTCGGGCTCGGCGGGTGGTCGAAAGTTGCCGGTCAGGTAATCGTGGCTGCCGGATTCGCCGCTCTAGCTCTCAACTTCCCCGATCCCGGCGGTCTGACTCCGGCGTCATCCATGATTTCGGGCATCCGCGACATTCCTTGGCTCGACCTGGCGACTTTCGGTGTCGTCATCGGTGCGATTCTGTTCGCCATTTGGGTCACTCTGATTATCGTGAGCACGTCGAATGGTGTGAATGTCGCAGACGGCCTCGACGGGCTTGCGACCGGATCGGCCATCTTCGCCATTGCCTCGTACATCGTGATTGGTTTCTGGCAAAACAACCAGTCGTGCAGCAACTTGAGCATCGACCGTGAGGTCCTCTACAAGTGCTACGACGTGCGCGATCCGCTAGACCTCGCCATCATCGCTGCGGCCATCGCGGGTGCCCTCATCGGGTTCCTCTGGTGGAACACTTCCCCGGCTCAGGTCTTCATGGGAGACACCGGCTCCCTCGGCCTTGGTGGCGCTATTGCGGCCCTGGCCATCATGAGCCGCACGGAACTGCTTCTCGTGCTGATCGGCGGTCTCTTCCTCATCGTCACCGGTTCGGTGATCCTGCAACGCGCCTACTTCAAGATCACGGGCGGTAAACGTATCTTCCTGATGAGCCCGCTGCATCATCATTTTGAACTCAAAGGCTGGGCCGAAGTCACGGTCGTCGTGCGCTTCTGGCTGATCGCGGCACTATTCGTCGCGGCCGGCGTCGGAACCTTCTATCTCGAATGGATTAACCAGTAGCTGTGCGTGACCTCACTTCATTCACCAGTTGGAACGGGGCGTGGAGCGAGCTCAGCATCGCTGTGCTCGGTCTCGGCGCAACCGGCTTTTCGGCGGCAGATACCCTCACTGAATTGAAAGCTGATGTGTTGGTGATCGCGGATGCGGCATCCGACAACCGAATCGAGATGGCCGAGGTTATTGGGGCGGCACTCGCTCTCGGCGGCACCGCTGAGGACCAAGTCGCGGCACTGACCGCTCATGCCCCCGACGTCGTCATCGTGTCACCGGGATATCCGCTCGATCATCCCTTGTTGCTGTGGTGCCGTGAGAACGACATCGCCATGTGGACAGAGATCGAACTTGCTTGGCGCTTGCGGGATAAAACGGGCACGCCCGCTGAATGGATCGCCATCACCGGTACCAACGGCAAAACCACCACGGCGCAACTGACCGCCCATATTCTGACAACGGCCGGATTCCGAGCGGGAGCCGTCGGCAACATCGGTGTTCCCGTGCTTGATGCGATCCGCTACCCCGATGGCTTCGATTTTCTCGTCGTGGAACTGTCAAGTTTTCAATTGCACGGCATGCCGCGGATGGGTGGCGGCGCGATTTCGCCACTCGCTAGCGTGTGCCTAAATTTGGCTGACGATCACCTCGACTGGCACGGTTCACGCGAGGCATACGCCGAAGCGAAAGCCACGGTTTACGCGAATACCAAAGTCGCCGCTGTCTACAACCGTGCGGTGCCAGCGACTCAAACTATGGTCGAGAATGCCGATGTTGTTGAAGGATGTCGGGCAATCGGTTTCGGGCTCGATACCCCAGGTCGCAGCGATTTTGGCATCGTGAGCGATATCTTGGCCGATCGTGCATTTGGTGACGACCGCCACAACACGGCACTTGAGCTGTTTACCCTTCACGAATTGCAGCAGCGTAATTTCGGCGCGCCCCACATGGTCGCGAATATTCTGGCAGCAAGTGCGCTCGTGCGCGCGGCCGGTGTCAGCATCGAAGCGTTGCGCGCGGGTGTCGCGAGCTTTGAGCTCGATGCCCACCGCAACCAAATCGTCGTTGTCAGTGGAGGCGTGACCTGGGTCAATGACTCTAAAGCGACGAACTCACACGCGGCAAGCGCGTCGCTCTCGGCAGCAGACCCCGTCGTCTGGATTCTCGGTGGGCTTCTCAAAGGGGTCGATGTTGCGCCGCTCATCGCCAAGCATGCCAATCGGTTGAAGGCTGCGATCGTGATCGGCAGCGACAGGCTGGCAATCCGGGCCGCATTCGAGCGACACGCGCCCGAGATTCCGCTCTTCGAGGTCGAGTCGACTGACACTGAACACGTGATGCCACGAGCTGTTGAGATGGCGCACGGGATCGCCACCGAGGGTGACACGGTCTTGTTAGCGCCGGCAGCGGCATCCATGGATCAGTTCAGAAGCTATTCCGACCGTGGAGAAAAGTTTGCGGCAGCTGTGCTCGAACGAGTAGGAGGAAACGACGATGGCGCCTCCTCAACGACCGCAACGGTCCCCGCGGCCGACTAGCTCAGATTCTCAGACTCGGCCTCAGGCTTCGTCGACACCCTCGGGCAAGTCGTCACAGCCGATAGCCGCGCGCGTACCGGTCAAGAAAATTTTCTCAGCGCAGTCAAGCGATTTCTTCTTGCTGCTGGGAACAACTCTCTTTCTCGTCATCTTCGGCCTGGTCATGGTGCTTTCGTCGTCCTCGGTCGAATCGTATGCTGCCGACCAAGGATTTTTTGGAAGCTTTCTCCGTCAGACCGCGTTCGCGTTCATCGGTATACCGCTCATGCTGCTCGCCTCGCGCGCTCCCGTGCGATTCTGGAAACGCTGGGCGCTTCCTGGGCTGATCCTCGGCGCCGTACTGCAACTTCTCGTATTCGTTCCCGGTATCGGTTTGGCCTACGGAGGCAACCAGAACTGGATTCAAATCGGTACGTTTAGTGCCCAACCGTCAGAGTTCGTCAAAGTCGCCGTCATCGTGTGGGTGGCGTGGGTGCTGTCGACCAAGCAAGATCAGCTGGGCGATTGGAAGCAAGTTCTGCTCCCTGTCGCGCCAGTGGCCGGTGCTGCGATCGGATTGGTGCTGATTGGAAACGACCTCGGCACCGCGTCCATCATGTTGCTCATTGTCTTCTCGTGTCTTTTCTTTGCGGGCGTTCGACTGCGTTTTCTCACCATCGGCGTCGTTGCTGTAGCTCTGGGCGCCATCATGTTTGCGACCACCAGCGGTTCTCGAACGTCGCGCATCGGCGTATGGCTCAACGGGTGCACCGAACTCGACTATCAGGACACGTGTTGGCAAATCGAGCACGCGTATTGGGCTCTCGCTGGTGGCGGCCTCTTCGGCCGTGGCCTTGGCAACTCGGTCGCTAAACGTGGCTGGCTGCCCCACGCCGATAGCGACTACGTCTATGCGATTATCGGAGAAGAACTCGGCCTTATCGGCGCAGTGGTCGTGTTATTGCTGTTCGTCACGCTCACCGTTGCTTTCGTGCGAATTATTCGTTCTACCAATGACAGCTTCGTGCGCATCGCTACAGCCGGAGTCATGGTCTGGGTTGTCGGCCAAGCCTTCGTAAACATCGCTGTCGTGTTGGGGGTGCTCCCCGTTCTTGGAGTGCCGCTGCCGCTGATTTCGACCGGTGGTTCTGCGCTCATTGCCACGCTGCTCGCCATTGGCATCGTTCTTTCCTTTGCCCGCGCAGAAAAGAATGGATCTACTCCACCGCGCCCCGGCGCAACCTCCACCCGGCCGAAGGCTGCAGCACAAGCCGCGCCATCACAACCGGCTCCGGTGCAATCGCCCGCTGACCGATCACGCATGCTGGCCGCAAATCGAGCACAAGGACGTCGATGACCACGTATCTACTGGCGGGCGGCGGAACCGCCGGCCACGTCAATCCCTTGCTCGCCGTCGCCGAACGCATTCGGGTGCGCGAGCCGGAGGCCGAGATTCTGGTTTTGGGCACCGAGGAGGGGCTCGAGGCGCGATTGGTGCCTGAACGTGGTTTCGAATTGCTCACGATCGCGAAGCTCCCTTTTCCTCGACGACCGAATCGGGCTGCGCTGAAGTTTCCGGCCCGCTTGCGTTCGGCGATTGACGAGGTCGTTGCGATCATCGCTGATCGTGAGGTAGATGTCGTCGTTGGTTTCGGCGGTTATGTCGCTGCGCCGGCGTATTTGGGCGCGCGTAAGGCGAAAATTCCACTCGTCATTCACGAAGCAAATAGCCGTCCAGGAATCGCTAACCGGCTTGGTTCCTTCTTCACGCCCTTCGTCGGCACCGCCTTTGACCGGACTCCGATTCGCGGGGGCGTCGTTGTAGGCATGCCTCTGCGAGCAGAAATTGAAACCCTCAATCGTTTCGCGGCGCGTTCGGAAGCCGACCCGTTCTTCGGACTCGATCCTGAGAAGCCAACGCTGCTCGTGACCGGAGGATCCTCGGGCGCTAAGCGCATCAACGACACCATCTCGTCTTCGATTACCCGCATTGTGGGGGCCGGGTGGCAAGTACTCCACATCACAGGAGAGTACCGGGATACCGTAGACGATCCGCAACTCGCCGGGTATGTGGTCGTCAAATATTGCGACCGGATGGAACTGGCTCTCGCGGCTGCGGACCTGGCAATCGCACGCGCAGGAACCTCGACGGTGGCGGAGCTCACGGGCCTGGGCATCCCGGCAATCTATGTTCCTTACCCCGTCGGCAACGGCGAGCAGAAGTACAACGCGCGCACAGCCGTAGATGCGGGCGCCGCCATCCTCGTTGACGACTCGGAGTTCCTTCCGCAGTGGGTCGGGTCTGAACTCGTTCCTATGCTGCGTCGCCGTGCTTTGATCGCGGATATGGCCGCCCGGGCATCGACGGTAGGTTCACTCGACGGAACGGACCGAATGCTCGAACTCGTCGATCTCGCCCTCGGCCGCGCTCTACCATTGACATCATGATCTTCCCCGATTTGTCTATGCCCCTGCCCGGCCCACTCCGTTCGGCGCACTTCGTTGGCGTCGGCGGCTCCGGAATGAGCGGTATTGCCCGCATGTTTCTGGATGCCGGTATGACAGTCACTGGTTCTGACCGGGCAGCGAACGCGAACGTTGAGTCCCTGCGTGCGGCTGGAGCGACGATCACTATCGGGCACGACGCGGCCAACCTTGGCGACGCCGATGCTCTCGTCTACACCGGCGCGCTGTGGCCCGACAACCCTGAGTATGTCGCCGCCGTCGAGCGGGGGATCCCCGTTCTGCACCGCTCCCAAGCGCTTGCCTGGCTTGTGGGTTCCGACCGCCTCATCGCGGTTGCTGGTGCTCATGGTAAGACGACCTCCACCGGAATGATCATCACGGGGCTTCGCGAGCTCGGTGCATCGCCTAGCTTCGTCAATGGCGGAATCATTCAAGGTCTGGGAACAAGTTCAGGCTCCGGCTCTGACGACCTTTTCGTCGTGGAGGCGGATGAATCTGATGGCTCATTCTTGCTGTACTCGACAGCAATCGCTCTGATCACCAACGTCGATGCCGATCATCTCGATCACTACGGCTCACACGAAGCTTTCGACGATGCCTTTGTCGAATTCGCCGCGAAGGCTACAGAAGCTGTAGTGGTATCGAGTGACGACGCTGGCGCCGTCCGAGTGACTCAGCGTCTCGACCACCACAACATCGTGACCTTTGGCGAAGCAGCGGATGCCACCGTTCGTATCCACTCGATTACGTCGCTGGGTCCCGTTGCTTTCACAATCGTGGTCGACGGTCGTGAAGAGCGTGTCCAGTTGGCCGTTCCTGGACGCCACAACGCCATCAATGCCACGGGGGCTATCGCTGTGCTCGTCGGGCTCGGTCACGAACTTGGCGCAGCAATCGACGCAGTCTCTCTGTTCGCGGGTACGCAGCGTCGTTTTGAGTTGCATGCTGTAGTCGACGGAGTCAGCGTGTACGACGATTACGCTCATCACCCCACCGAGGTCGAGGCTGCTCTCAGCGGTGCCCGCAGTGTGGTCGGTGCCGGCCGGGTGATTGCCGTTCACCAGCCGCACTTGTTTAGTCGCACGCGAGACATGGCATCCGAGTTCGCTGAGGTGTACGAGCGACTGGCCGACCACACCGTCGTCCTCGATGTTTTTGGTGCACGCGAAGATCCCATTCCCGGCGTCACGGGCGAGCTCGTATCGTCGCGTTTTGTCGATTCATCGCGTGTTGACTTTGAGCCGGACTGGTCATCCGCTGCCGAACGGGTCGCTGAGATCGCGCGCGAGGGCGACATCGTTATGACGCTGAGTTGTGGCGATGTCTACCGCATCATCCCGCAGCTCATCGCCGCAATCGATCACCGTGCGGATGCTGCTGAAGCGCCCGCGTCGGGTGCGGATCAGGTGCCGAGTGAAGAGGCCTGAGGGGTTCGACAAGGCGGCTCAGCAGCCCGACCCCGCGTCGGCCAAACCCCGGCGTAAGCGCGCACCAACGGCGTCGAGCGCTGGCGGGAGTGCTGACGCTCCGGTGCGGCCCACGCTGCGACGCAAATCGCCAGGGTCGAAAGGCGTTTCGCAGTCGGCGTCGAAGGTCACAGGACCAACCGCGTCACAGGAGTCGAACGCCGCGAGTGTGACGACGAAAACTGCGGGAAGCCCGCGGGAACGCAATCGTTCCCGCTCCGGCAAGACTGCGCCGCGTCCTGAGGCGGCGGCCAAGAAGCAATTGCGTCGCGCCGCTCGCGATCGACGTCGTGCTGAAAAGGCGGAGTTGCGGCGGTTCACCCGCCGAGCACGTACGCGCAAATACACTTTGCTGTCTGTGGCGGGGCTTGTCGCTGTGCTTCTCGGGTTGATCGCCGTTGCGGTATTTTCACCGATTTTGGCGCTGCGCACGGTGGTCATCGACGGCACCAATCGCATTGACCCCACTCAGATCCAAGCAGCGGTGGAAACCCAGCAGGGCACCCCGCTCGCGTTGCTCGACTTCGACGCGATCAAAACCGAACTGTCGGTCTTTCCGCTCATTCGCAGCTACGTGACGGAGATCGTTCCTCCCGACACCCTGCTCGTTCATATCGTCGAACGCGAGCCGATTGGTTCGATCACCGTGAATGGAGTTTTCACACTGGTCGATCCGGCGGGCATCACGATCCAAGAGTCTGCCGAGCGAATTCCTGGTGTCCCTCTGATCGATGTCGGGGGAGCGGATGCCTCGAGTCCGGCCTTTGCTGCAGTGACTGAAGTGTTGCTCTCCTTACCGACCGACCTTCGAGCGAGGGTCGAAACGGTGTCAGCGACCACGCAAGACGACGTGTCGTTCGTTCTCTCTGGAGTCGGCCAAGGGGTTGTCTGGGGCAGCGCAAGTGACTCGGCGAGAAAGGCAGCTCTGCTCGAGGCCCTGATCTCCACGCGTGATCCGGATGAGGCTGGCGAGTTCGATGTCTCGGCTCCCAGTAACGGAATTTTCCGCCCCAACTAGTGGGCGAGGTCGTCGGCGGGTTGAGTTGCCCCCGATTTGCCTGAACACTTTCCGACACGCGGTTCATGTGCATCCGTGCGGGGCGCTATCCGCATACTCTCAACAAAAGAAATACATACTGAGCATAACTTTAAACCTCAAGTCGAGGTTGATAGTTTCCAGTGGAGGCCGAAAAGTGACATCAAACCAGAACTACCTCGCAGTCATCAAGGTAGTCGGCATCGGTGGCGGTGGCGTGAACGCTGTCAACCGGATGATCGAGCTCGGCCTGCGAGGCGTCGAGTTTATTGCGATCAATACCGACGCCCAGGCGCTGCTCATGAGCGACGCAGACGTCAAGCTCGACGTCGGTCGCGAACTCACGCGTGGACTAGGAGCCGGCGCCGATCCTGAGGTTGGCCGTCGTGCTGCCGAAGATCACGCCGAAGAGATCGAAGAGGCGCTTGCGGGCGCCGACATGGTCTTCGTGACCGCTGGTGAGGGTGGTGGAACGGGTACCGGTGGTGCACCGGTCGTCGCCCGTATCGCTAAGTCGATTGGCGCTCTCACGATTGGAGTTGTCACGAAGCCGTTCGGCTTCGAGGGCAAGCGCCGTTCGTCGCAGGCGGAGATCGGGGTGGAGACCCTCAAGAACGAGGTCGACACGCTCATCGTTGTGCCCAACGATCGTCTTCTCGAAATTAGTGACCGTGGCATCAGCATGCTCGAGGCGTTCTCGACCGCTGACCAGGTTCTGCTCGCCGGCGTCCAGGGCATCACCGACCTGATCACGACCCCCGGATTGATTAACCTTGACTTCGCCGATGTCAAGTCGGTTATGCAGGGTGCCGGTTCTGCGCTCATGGGCATTGGCTCATCACGCGGGGCCGACCGGGCCATAAAAGCGGCTGAGTTGGCTGTTGCCTCCCCGTTGCTCGAAGCCAGCATCGATGGGGCGCACGGCGTACTGCTCTCGATTCAGGGCGGATCCAACCTCGGTATCTTCGAGATCAACGATGCGGCGCGTCTTGTTCAAGAAGCTGTCCACCGCGAAGCCAACATCATCTTTGGTGCCGTCATTGACGACACTCTCGGCGATGAAGTTCGCGTGACTGTCATCGCGGCGGGGTTCGACGGGGGAGAGCCTGCGGCTAAGCCTGTAGAAGGCCGCCGTACCAACTACGTTGTACCTGAGCCGCCAGCTGAGCACATTGCAGCCGACAACTCCGCGACGACGAAGGACACCGACTGGAAGTCGCAGCCGAGCGCCGTTCCGGCAACGCCGATCGACCGCAGCTTCGACGATGACGACGAGAACGACAATGATCTCGACGTTCCCGACTTTCTGAAGTAGCCGTGATGGTCGACCTAACTCCGTTGGGCGAACGACTTGCAGAGGTCGACGACAGAATCGCGGATGCCGCACGCGCCGCATCCCGCGATCTGTCGTCGATCACGCGCATCGTGATCACTAAGTTTCATCCCGCGAGCCTCGTGCGTGAACTCCACGCGCTCGGCGTTCGCGATGTCGGTGAGAACCGACACCAAGAAGCGCAAGCCAAGGCAGCTGAACTCGCCGATCTCGACTTGCGGTGGAACTTTGTCGGCCAACTCCAGAGCAAGAAGGCGCGTCAAGCTCGTGCTTATTGTCATGCGATCCATTCGGTGGATCGGGACTCGCTCATCACAGCGCTGTCGAGCACCCAGGCTGAAACGCCGCTCGATGCGTTCGTGCAGGTCAACTTGACCGATGACCACGGGCGCGGCGGCGTTGTGGCTGCAGACCTTGAGGCGTTTGCCGATCGCGTTGCTGCGGCTCCCGGACTTCGCCTGCGCGGCATCATGGGCGTTGCTCCCTTGGGGGAAGACCCGAGGCCGGCGTTCGCTTCTCTGAGGGCTCTGTCCGAGCGCGTGCAGGTGCAACATCCCGACGCTTCAGCGCTCTCGATGGGGATGTCCGGCGACTTCGCTGACGCGATCGCGGAAGGTGCGACACACCTACGCATTGGCACGGCAATCACGGGAAATCGACCCGACCATGGTTAATCTCGAATTAGAAGCTTCACCATTCGGAGGATTATCATGGCCAACCCACTGCGCAAGACAATGGTCTACCTCGGCCTCGCCGATGAGGACTACGAGTACGAACAGGGAACGACTACGCCAGCCGCGCCGGTCGCCCCTGTCGCAGCAGCACCGGCTCCAGCGAGCTCTAACCGCGCACCGGTTACCCCGTTGCGTCGTGCTGCACCCAGCACTGCGGAGGCAGAGATGAACGAGATTTTGACGGTGCACCCGCGCCAGTACAAGGACGCTCAGCTGATCGCGGAAAACTTCCGCGAAGGCATCCCCGTCATCATCAACCTGTCCCAGATGAGTGAGCCCGATGCGCGTCGTTTGGTCGACTTCGCTAGCGGTCTCTCGCAGGGGCTCTACGGCAAGATCGAGCGTGTCACGAGCAAGGTATTCCTGCTCTCGCCCGCCCACGTTGCCGTCAGTGGCGAGCAGGCTGAAGTCGAATCTGACGTGGACGCGTCCTTCTTCGGGCAGTAAACCCGTTGTCAGCGGGCGTCTTTTCCCCCGCTAACCTAGAGGGGTGAATCCCGTTTCAGTTATCGCCGCGGTGGCGTACTACGCCATCACCCTGTTCATGTTTACGATGTGGGCTCGGTTCATTCTCGATCTCGTCGTCGTTTTCGCTCGCGGTTGGCGCCCCAGTGGCATTGGTCTCGTGCTTTCTGAGTTCGTGTTCACGATTACCGATCCTCCGATCAAGGCCGTCCGCAAGGTCGTGCCCATGGTTCGTATCGGCAACGGAGCGCTTGATTTGTCTTGGATGCTGGTCATGCTCGTCTGCATAATTCTCACCTCCATTTTGCGGGGCTTTTAGATCTGCAGGCTGCCGATGTAGTGTTGTCGTAGTTCATGCGGCAACTAATCAGGTTTCGTCAGTACGCTGTGACGCGAATGTTGAACGTTATGTATACGTTGAAAGAAAGTTTTAGAGGTGGCGGCAATGGCTTTGACTCCAGAAGACGTGGTCAACAAGCGGTTTGAATCGACAAAATTCCGCGAGGGATACGACCAAGATGACGTCGACGATTTTCTCGACGAGGTCGTTGTCGAGTTGCGACGACTGAACCAAGAAAACGACGAGCTCCGTCAGCGCTTGAGCGCTGCTGAAGCTCGCGCGACTGAACTTCAACAGTCCGCAGGCAGTGCTGCTGCAGCGGCCCCGGCGCCGGCAGCAATCGCTGCTCCAGCCCCTGCTGCTATCGAGAGCGCTCCTGCTCCTGCTGTGGCAGCTCCCGAGCCCGCTTCGTCGGTTCTCGATGACGCCAGTAGCACGAACAACCTTCTCCAGCTCGCGCGCCGTCTTCACGAAGAGCACGTGCGTGAGGGCGTTCAGAAGCGCGATGCGCTTATCGCTGAAGGCCAGGCATCTGCCGCCGACATCGTCGCCGAAGGTCGCGCATCCGCTGCCGAGATCCTCACCGAGAGCAAGTCTGCCGCCGCTGAGATTGCCGCTCAGGCTGACGCTAAGCAGCGCGAACAGCTCGGAATTCTCGAGCACGAGCGTGAGGCTCTCGAAGGTCGCATCGAATCGCTGCGTAACTTTGAGCGCGAGTACCGCGACAAGCTCAAGAGCTACATCGAAGACCAGCTGCACGAGCTTGACTCATCGAGCCTCGTCTCCGCGGGTGGCCCTTCGCTTCAGGAGTCCGCTCAGCAGGGCCAGGCTCCGGCCTCGCAGCCTTCTGGTCACCTCACTCCCGAAGATTTCGCTGCGCCGCAGTCGGCACAGCAGCCGCCAGCTAGCTTCTCTGGCTTCTCCGGTAGCTAGTTTTTCTGCACGAGCCGTCAGCCGGCCGGTGCGAGCTTAGGCTCCACCGCCGCTGGCGGCTTTTGCTGTGTTCGCACCTCATTCCTTGTGGCTGGGATGTGTGGCACCACACCTTTTGACATTGATATCTAGGAGCACCAGTGGAAACTCGAAGCTTGCCGGTTCCCGAGGGCCTCGCGGGGCAACGAGTTGACGCCGCCCTCGCTAAACTGCTCGGATTCTCACGCACCTTCGCCGCGGAGGTAGCCGCGAGCGGGGGAGTAACGATGGATGGCGCGACGGTGGGCAAGTCTGATCGTCTCGTTGCAGGCTCCTGGCTCGAAGTGTCGTGGGTGTCGAAGACTGAGCCTCAGATCGTCCCGGTGGTGCTCGATAGTCTGGGTATTGTTTACGATGATGAGCACATCGTGGTCATCGATAAGCCTGCCGGCGTTGCCGCCCATCCCTCGATCGGCTGGGATGGAGTGACCGTCCTCGGTGCGCTTGCTGGGGCCGGCTACCGTATTTCCACTTCTGGTGCCGCCGAGCGAGCCGGGATCGTGCACCGCCTCGACGCGGGAACGAGCGGACTCATGGTTGTGGCGAAGTCGGAGATCGCCTACACGGCTCTCAAGCGAGCTTTTCACGATCGCGAAGTCAGCAAGATTTACCACTCCATCGTTCAGGGGCATCCTGACCCTCTTGCCGGCACTATCGACGCTCCGATTGGGCGTCACCCGGGCTCGAGCTGGAAGTTTGCGGTCGTGGCAGGCGGCAAGGACTCGATCACTCACTACGAGACCCTCGAGGCATTTCCGTCAGCGGCGCTCGTTGAAGTGCATCTTGAAACCGGGCGCACCCACCAAATTCGTGTTCATATGGCCGCTCAGCGCCACCCTTGCGTCGGCGACACAATGTACGGCGCCGATCCCACGATCTCGGCCCGTTTGGGACTGACCCGCCAGTGGCTGCACGCCCACAAGCTCGGATTTGCTCATCCGGCTACGGGCGAACAGGTCACGTTCGAGTCACCGTACCCGGCTGACCTTCAGGCAGCACTTGAGGTGCTTCGAGCCGACTAGGGCGCGTCAGTTAGAGTACCTCCGGGGTGCTGGCTTAGGCTAGATTTCGAAAGAATTCGGAGTGTCGGTGGCTGCTAATAACGACTCATTTGTGCATTTGCACGTTCACAGCGAGTACTCAATGCTCGACGGTGCTGCTCGCGTTGGACCGCTGCTGGACGCAGCTGTCGAGCAGGGTATGCCGGCTATTGCCATCACTGACCATGGCAACATGTTCGGCGCGTACGACTTTTGGAAGCAGGCGACGGCCAAGGGCATTAAGCCGATTATCGGCACCGAGGCCTATGTAACGCCGGGTACTTCGCGCAGCGATAAGACTCGAGTGCGCTGGGGTCGTAGCGACCAGGCCCGCGATGATGTGGGCGGCAGCGGTGCCTACACCCACATGACGCTGCTCTCTCACAACAACGAGGGAATGCATAACCTTTTCCGTCTGTCTTCGCGCGCCTCCATCGAGGGCTTTTACTTCAAGCCACGTATGGACCGTGAACTGCTCAGCGAGTATTCCAAGGGAATTATCGCTACGACCGGTTGTGTCGGTGGTGAGGTGCAAACCAAACTTCGTCTCGGCTTGTATGACGAGGCACGCCAGGCGGCAGCAGAATTTCAAGACATCTTCGGCAAAGAGAATTTCTTTGCCGAAATCATGGATCACGGCATCGACATTGAGCGACGCACCATTCTCGACCTCATCAAGCTCGCTAAAGAGCTCGACATGCCGTTGCTGGCCACCAACGACCTGCACTACACACATGCGCATGATGCGACAGCACACGCGGCTCTATTGTGCGTGCAGTCCGCCTCCACCCTCGACGACCCCAACCGCTTCAAGTTCGACTCGAACGAGTTTTACCTCAAGTCGGCTGCAGAGATGCGATCTCTCTTTCGTGAGCATCCCGAGGCGTGCGATAACACGCTGCTGATTGCGGAACGCAGCGAGATCAGTTTCGAAGGTCGCGACCTCATGCCGCGTTTCCCGGTTCCCGAAGGGGAGACCGAAGCAACCTGGTTCGAAAAAGAAGTTGCGCGCGGTATGAACAAGCGCTTCAACAACGCACCATCCGAAGCGCATTTGGCGCAGGCGAAGTATGAAGTCGATGTTATTCAGCAGATGGGCTTCCCCGGCTACTTCCTCGTCGTTGCCGACTTCATCGAGTGGGCTAAGTCGCAGGGTATTCGTGTCGGCCCCGGTCGCGGTTCTGCCGCCGGCTCAATGGCGTCGTACGCTGTGGGCATTACTGAGCTAGACCCGCTACATCACGGCTTGATCTTCGAGCGCTTCCTCAACCCTGAACGTGTGTCGATGCCTGACGTCGACGTCGACTTCGACGATCGCAGACGTGGCGAAGTAATTCGCTATGTCACCGATAAGTACGGCGACGATCGAGTAGCTCAGATCGTGACGTACGGAACGATTAAGGCCAAGCAGGCTCTCAAGGACTCCGCGCGAGTGCTGGGCATGCCCTACTCGGTAGGCGAAAAGCTCACCAAGGCTATGCCTCCCGCCATCATGGGTAAAGACATTTCACTCGGCGACGTACGCAACAAGGACGCCGCGCGTTACAAAGAGGCCGCCGACATCCGGGGCATCGTCGACACTGATCATGAGGCGGCAAAAGTCTTCGAGACCGCGGTCGGTCTTGAGGGCCTCAAACGTCAGTGGGGAGTTCACGCCGCCGGTGTTGTTCTTTCGGCTGAGCCGCTACTGGATGTACTTCCCATCATGCGCCGTGAAGACGATGGCGCCATCATTACCCAGTTCGACCAGCCACCGCTGGAGAGCCTCGGCCTGATCAAGATGGACTTCTTGGGTCTTCGAAACCTCACGGTTATTGAAGATGCGCTCAAGATGATTGAGGCCAACACTGGGTCGCCGCTGATCATCGAGGATCTCGATCTCGACGCGGACCAAAAAACGTACGATCTGCTCGCGCGCGGAGACACTCTTGGAGTGTTCCAGCTCGATGGTGGGCCGATGCGTGCCCTGCTTAAGCAGCTCAAGCCCACCAACTTCGAAGATATTTCCGCGGTGATTGCCCTGTACCGTCCGGGCCCCATGGGAATGAACTCGCACACGAAGTATGCCCTTCGCAAGAACGGTCTTGAGAGCATTGACGCTATTCATGCCGAGCTCGAAGAGCCCCTGCGCGAGATTCTTGGTACGACCTTTGGTCTCATCGTGTACCAAGAGCAAGTCATGTCGGTTGCTCAGAAAGTTGCTGGCTTCAGCTTGGGGCAGGCTGACGTTCTTCGCCGCGCCATGGGTAAGAAGAAGAAGGAAGAGCTCGACAAGCAGTTCCTGGGCTTCGAAACGGGCATGCAGACCAACGGGTACAGCAAAGAAGCCGTCAAGGTGCTCTGGGAAACGCTCATGCCCTTCGCCGACTACGCCTTCAACAAGGCTCACAGCGCAGGTTACGGCGTACTGAGTTACTGGACTGCATACCTCAAAGCAAACTACCCAGCCGAGTACATGGCGGCGCTCCTGACGAGCGTCGGGGATTCCAAAGACAAGCTCGGAATGTACTTGAGTGAGTGCCGGCGCATGGGCATCAAGGTGCTGGCGCCAGATGTCAACGAATCGACCGTGAACTTCACTGCTGTCTCCGGCGACATCCGCTTCGGCCTCGGTGCAGTGCGTAACGTTGGCGCTGCCGTCGTCGAGCAAATCGTACGGGCGCGCACCGAGAAGAGCCGTTTCGAGTCCTTCCACGATTTCCTGCGCAAAGTATCGATTCAGGTCGCCAATAAGCGCACCGTTGAATCGCTGATCAAATCCGGCGCGTTTGACTCCTTGGGAGCAACGCGTCGCGGGCTGCTAGAGATTCACGAGGGTGCGTGTGATTCTGCGGTGAGCCTCAAGCGCAACGAGGCCAACGGTCAAGTTGACCTCTTTGGCGGAATCTTCGATTTTGACGAGGATGACGACGGTGTTCCCGATCGTCCCGAATGGTCGAAACGCGACAAGCTTGCCTTCGAGCGCGAGATGTTGGGGCTGTATGTCTCCGATCATCCGCTCTCAGGCCTCGAGCTTCAGCTTGCGAAGCATCAAGACTTCACGATCACCGAAGTCTTAGCGGGGGATGCTGTTGCCGACGGCGAGCACGTGTCTATCGCGGGACTGGTAACAAGCGTGCAGCACCGCGTTGCTCGCAATAGCGGAAACCAGTACGGCATCGTCACGGTAGAAGACTTTGCAGGCGAGATCGACGTCATGTTCTTGGGCAAGACCTATCAAGAGTTCGCTCCGGGGTTAGTGAACGACTCAATCGTCGTGGTGCGCGGTCGAGCCAGTGCTCGAGACGACGGCATGAACCTTCACGCGGTGAGTATGTTCTCGCCGGATCTCGGGCCCAGCTTGGGCTCGGGGCCAATCGTGTTGACGGTGAAAGAGCAGCGGGCGACCACCGATGTCGTTTCGGGCCTTGGTGAGGTTCTCATCCGGCATGCCGGCGATGTCGAAGTTCGTCTGCGCCTCGTGCGCGGCGATGTTGCGCGGGTGTTCGAACTGCCCTACCGAGTCAAGGTTTCCGCTGACCTCTATGGCGAAGTCAAGTCGCTGCTGGGTCCGGGGTCGCTCGGCTAAACGCTGGGCGAGTCACTCTCGAGAGCGAGAGGGCGCATGTAGGTGCGCTCGTGGTACAGCAGCGCTTCATCTTCGGCGCCGAGGATGCCGTGTTCGATTTCGACGACAACCACCGCGTTGTTGTGCACCGGATGCACGTCGACGATGCGCCCAATCATGATGGCCGTAGCACCCTCCAGCAGCGGAAGCCCGTTCTCGCTTGCTCGCCAGTGGTCGCCCACAAACCGAAGGTCATGATCAGCGGCCATGGTTTCAGCGAGATGTCTGCTGTGGGGGCCCAACATGTGGATGGCGATATGGTTGCCCACCGTGATCGCCGGCCACGAGCTCGAGGCCTGAGCCATGTTGAACGTAGCCAGCGGCGGCACAGCGGCGAGCGACGCGAGAGAAGTCGCCGTAAATCCCACCGGACGCCCGTCTGGCGCCACCGATGTGATGGCAGCAACTCCTGCCGCGTGACGCCTAAAGGCGGCTTTGAAGGCGTCGATTCCGTTTGCTAGGTCTGAATTATCCATATGCTCATCCCAACCCTAATTGCCTCGGGCGAATTCCAAGCGAGAACGAACTAGCATAGTCAAGCCATGTCGTTGAATATTATTGATCTCCGGTCCGCCGCTCTCAGCCGTGCGGAACTTTCTCGTGTCATCCCACGTGCCCAGATGGACGTGTCGGTGGCCTCCGCCGCTGCTATTCAGCTCATCAACGATGTGCGAGAACACGGCGAGCAAGCGCTACTTGATCAGGCAGAGCGGCTAGACGGCGTTCTTCCCGAGCGCGTTCGAATCCACGCCGACGAGATTACCCGGGCGACCCGAGCGCTTGAGCCGGCCGTTCGCGAGGCTCTCGAGTTGGCCATTGACCGCGTTCGCACGGCGAGCAAGGCTCAAATTCCATCGCCCATGATGACGCAACTGGGCGACGGCGCTGAAATTGTTCAGCGCTGGCAGCCTGTCAACCGCGTGGGTCTCTATGTGCCCGGCGGCAAAGCCGTGTATCCCTCCAGCGTGATCATGAATGTGGTTCCCGCCCAGGTCGCCGGCGTTTCGTCAGTCGCGTTAGCATCGCCACCACAGCGCGGCTTCGGGGGAGCTGTGCACCCCACGATCTTGGGTGCTGCCGGTCTCCTCGGGGTCGATGAGGTCTATGCCATGGGGGGAGCCGGCGCCATTGGGGCATTCGCCTATGGCGTTCAAGAGCTCGGCCTCGACCCCGTTGACATCATTACGGGCCCGGGAAACGTCTACGTCGCCGCAGCGAAGCGGGCCGTGCGTGGCATCGTTGGTATCGACTCTGAAGCAGGCCCGACCGAGATCTTGATCATCGCTGATGGGGCGGCCGATCCGCGGCTCGTTGCTGCGGATCTGCTCAGTCAAGCCGAGCACGATGAGCTCGCCGCAGCTGTACTTGTCACCGATTCAGAAGAGTTAGCGGATGCGGTACGAATCCACCTTGCCGAGCAACTAGCGGTTACACCGCACTCGCAGCGCGCTGCCGTCGCACTCGACGGTCAGCAGTCAGCAATTGTGCTGGTCAACGACATGGCTGCTGCTGCTGCCTTGAGCAACGCGTACGGCCCCGAGCACCTCGAGATCCAAACGGAAGAGTCAGGCGCGGTGCTCGACATGATCGACAACGCCGGAGCAATATTCCTCGGTGATCAATCTCCCGTTAGCCTGGGCGACTACCTGGCGGGCTCGAATCACGTGCTGCCGACCGGTGGTCAGTCACGATTCTCCTCGGGCCTCGGTGCCTACACTTTCCTCCGGCCGCAGCAGGTGATTCGTTACAGCCACGAGGCTTTGCGTGAGCTTGAGCCTCACATCGTGGCACTGAGCGCGGCCGAAGATCTTCCCGCTCATGGCGCTGCTGTGAGTAAGCGATTCAGCGACCGCTAACCGGGTACTCTTGACACACTATGTATTGCCCTTTTTGCAGGCATCCTGACAGCAGGGTCGTCGACTCACGAACCAGTGACGATGGCCTTTCGATTCGTCGTCGTCGGCAGTGCCCCGAGTGTGGGCGCCGCTTCTCTACGACCGAGACCGCATCGTTGAACGTGATTAAGCGCAACGGAGTCGTGGAGTCGTTCAGTCGCGAGAAGATAGTCAGCGGCGTGCGTAAAGCGTGCCAGGGGCGTCCGGTTACCGATACTGATCTGGCCGTTCTCGCGCAGAAGGTCGAAGAGTCGATTCGAGCGACGGGTGCCGCGCAGATCGACGCGAATGAGATTGGTCTCGCGATTCTTTCACCGCTGCGCGATCTCGATGAGGTCGCGTACCTGCGTTTCGCCAGTGTCTATCAAGCCTTTGACTCGCTCGACGACTTTGACGCCGCGATCAGTCAACTTCGTTTGGATCACGGCACCGGCGCTTAGTTGCCTCGGTGACGTGACGATTTTCCCCACCTTCTACCGCTGAGAGCACCGTTAGCTATGTACGACTTTTTCTTCCGCACTGTTCTCAAACGACTCGATCCAGAACTCGCACACTCACTCGCGTTTTCCGTCATTCGTGTGTTGCCCGCCATCGGGGTTGGGAAGCTGCTGCAGCGCTCGGTCGATCCCTCGTTGCGTGTAGAAACTTTGGGGCTCACGTTCGATTCGCCATTCGGGGTCGCCGCTGGCTTCGACAAGTCCGGCGTGGGTATCCAAGGCCTAGGCCAGCTGGGTTTCAGCCATGTCGAGGTTGGTACGATCACGGCGCTTCCGCAGCCCGGCAACCCCAAGCCTCGGCTCTTTCGTCTCGTAGCAGACCGTGGCGTCATCAACCGCATGGGCTTCAACAATGCGGGTGCGATTCGCGCCGCTGGCGTGATCGAACGTGCCCGTCGTCGCGCCGGGCGTCCAGTGATCGGCGTCAACATCGGTAAATCGCGTGTCGTCACGGTCGACGATGCTGTAGCCGATTACCTAACGAGCACTCGAGCGTTGGCGCCCCTCGCTGACTATCTCGTCGTAAACGTCAGCTCGCCCAACACCCCGGGCCTGCGGGGCTTGCAAGAGATCGACAAGCTCAAGCCGTTGCTGACCGCGGTGAAATCTGCAGCGGGAGATACTCCGGTGTTGGTAAAGATTGCACCTGACGTCACGGATGACGAAGCTCGAGCAATCGCGCACCTTGCGGCAGTTGAACTTGACGGAATTATCGCGACGAACACGACGCTTTCGCGGGAGGGTCTTTCGACGCCCGCCGCGACGGTTGAAGCAGCGGGAGCCGGAGGAGTATCGGGAAAGCCGGTCGCCGCACGTTCTCTTGAACTACTGCGAATCATTCGCACGGTTGTGCCTGCGGAGTTCTGTGTGATCTCCGTTGGCGGCGTCGAAACCGCTGAAGACGTTGCGGAGCGACTCCGGGAGGGAGCCACGCTCGTTCAGGGCTACACCGGGTTCATCTACCGCGGCCCATTCTGGGCGCGATCGATCAATACGAAGCTCGCAAACCTCATGCGTTCACACTCCGCCTAACGGCGCAGCGTTCGAACGGAGCTTAGGCGGGGAATTGCCCGCGCTTAACCTGCGGCTTGGGCAGGCGCATGATGCGCAGTTGAAGCGAGCGCATGGCCGCGTACCAACGCACGCGCTCGGCGCGCGATTCGCCATACTTTTCGTTGATCTTCTTGCGCAGTCGAAGACCGAGCAGTACCGCGTCGAGAGTCGCAACGATGAAGAAGCCCCACAGCGCCATGAGACCGATGACCTGCACTTCGGGCTGAGGGAAGAACGTCATGATGATGACGGCGAACATCATCGGCACGAGAAGCTCACCAACGTTGAAGCGCGCGTCTACATAATCGCGCACGAAACGCTTCTGCGGACCCCGATCGCGAATCGGAAGGTACTTCTCTTCACCGTTCGCCATGCCGATGCGAGCTCTTTCACGCTCAGCCTGCATCTGAGTGCGAGCCGTGCGACGCGCTTCTTTGCGGTCGTTAGAGACGAGCGGGCGCAGGTTCGCGGCCTCGCGCTCCTTACGAGTGGGGGTGGGACGCCCTTTGCCGGCGGACACGATCTCGTGCTCGCCAGAGTTCTCGGGAGTGGGGGTGTTTTCGGTCGAAGATGCTTTTGCCACGGGGTTCCTTGCGTTGGTGTCGATCTAAGATTACTCGTATGACTCATACGCCGCAGCCGACGTCAGCGTCGACGACTCCCGATCCTCTGCTCGTTCCCCTCACCGAAGCCGTGGAGGCTGCGTTGCCGGCGACCATCGCAGAGTTGAGCGCGCTCGTTCGCATCCCCTCAGTTTCCTGGGATGGCTTCGACGCAGACCAGGTCAAGCGCAGCGCGGAAGCAGCTCAGGCTCTCATAGAGGGGATCGGTGTGTTTGACACCGTGGAGCTTGCTCAAGCGCCGATCGAAGGCGATGTTCTCGGGCATCCCGCGCTGTTAGCCACACGCAAAGCCAAAAACGGCAAACCCACTATTTTGCTCTACGCGCACCACGACGTGCAGCCTCCCGGCCACGACGCTGATTGGGACTCGCCGCCCTTTGAGCCCACGGTGCGCGGTGATCGGCTGTACGGCCGTGGTTCAGCAGACGATAAAGCGGGAATCATGGCTCACGTCGCCGCGATCCGTGCTTTCGTGGAAACGGTGGGTAGTGATTTCGATCTGGGGCTTGTGGCGTTCTTTGAAGGCGAAGAAGAGTTTGGTTCGCGTTCGTTCGCGAACTTCATCACCGAGAATCGCGAGAAACTCGCGGCCGACGTGATCGTGGTTGCCGACTCAGACAACTGGGACATCAACACCCCGTCCCTGACCGTCGGATTGCGCGGAAATGTGACGTTCAAGCTCACGATCTCTACGCTGGCGCACGCGTCGCACTCAGGCATGTTCGGGGGAGCGGTTCCGGATGCGATGCTCGCTGCAATCAAGCTGCTCGCGACGTTGCACGGAGAAGACGGCGCTGTCGCGGTCAACGGTCTCACCAGTCGTGAGTCGCCGACTCCGGAATACAGCGAAGACAAGCTTCGTCACGAAGCTGGATTGCTCGACGGAGTCTCCTCGATCGGCGATGGCACGGTGTTGAGTCGACTCTGGGATAAGCCGGCAGTGACGATCACGGGCATTGACGCTCCCACGGTCGTTAACGCATCCAACACGTTGACACCGAGTGTGACCGTCAAGCTGAGCGCTCGGATTGCGCCAGGCCAAGATCCTGAAGACGCTTTTGTGGCGCTGCGCGATCATCTCGAGGCTAACGCGCCCTTTGGCGCCCACCTTGAGATCTCCGATGTCGACAAGGGCAGTCCCTTTCTCGTCGACACGAGTGGCTGGGCCGTTGAGGTCGTCAAGACTGCCATGCATGAGGCGTGGGGAAACGAACCTCTCGAGACAGGAATCGGCGGGTCAATCCCCTTTATCTCCGACCTTGTTGAAGTGTTTCCGGAGGCACAGATTCTCGTCACCGGAGTCGAAGACCCCGAGTCGCGGGCGCACAGCCCGAATGAATCTTTGCACCTCGGCGTATTCAAGCGGGCCATCCTCACGGAAGCGTTGCTGCTCGCAAAGTTGGAACGACGGGCGTAGAATTAGTTCATGACTGATTCCGCTGTTGAAATTGACACCCACGGTGTTGCACTGACGGAGGCTGCCTCGAACAAAGTTCGTAGCCTCATGTCGCAAGAGGGCCGCGATGACCTTCGTCTTCGTTTGGCTGTTCAGCCGGGCGGATGCTCAGGGCTCATCTATCAGCTCTACTTTGACGAGCGGTTCCTCGACGGAGACGTTAGCCGTGACTTCGGCGAGGGCGTTGAAGTTGTCGTCGACAAAATGAGTGTTCCGTACCTTGACGGTGCGAGCATCGATTTCGAAGACACGATTGAGAAGCAGGGTTTCACTATTGATAACCCGAACGCTGAAGGTAGCTGCGCCTGCGGCGACAGTTTCCACTAATTTCATAGCAATTTTGAGAGAAGGTGCGCCGATTTGGTGCACCTTTTCGCTTGTGCGGGGCGAGGCGGTAATCAATACCCCCTCTCGCTGCATATACACTGGAAAGGTATTAGTCCGTGTTCTTCGAGAGGTCACAGGTGCGCTCTAACCGCCGAATTCGATGGGCAGCGATCCCACTAGCTCTAGTTACGATGCTGGTGCTGACCGGCTGTACTCAAGAGCAGTTGCAGGGCTGGCTCCCGGGAGATCCCGAAACCACCAACCACACAAGTCGCATCATTGGCTTGTGGGTCACGTCGTGGATCGTGTTGCTCATTGTGGGTGTCATTACCTGGGGCCTCATCATCTGGGCTGCAGTCGTTTACCGACGTCGCCGTGGACAGACCGGCTTGCCGGTTCAGCTTCGCTACAACATGCCGATCGAAGTTTTCTACACGATCGTTCCCCTCATTTTGGTCATCGGGTTCTTCGCGTTCACCGCGCGTGACCAGGCCGCTATCGAACAAGTTGATGCAAACCCCGACGTCACCATCGAGGTCATCGGCAAGCGTTGGGCATGGGACTTCAACTACGTGGACGACAATGTCTACAGCGCCGGTGTTCAAGCAGACTTCAACCCCGACGGCACTGTTGACGTCGACAACCTTCCTCAACTGGTTCTTCCCGTTGATAAGAAGGTCGAGATCAAGATTGAGTCTCGCGACGTCATTCACTCTTTCTGGGTGGTGGACTTCCTTTACAAGAAGGACATGATCCCCGGTAAGAGCAACTACATGTATTTCATCCCCACCAAGGAAGGCACCTACCAAGGAAAGTGCGCTGAGCTCTGTGGTGAATACCACTCGCTCATGCTCTTCACGGTCAAGGTCGTGTCTCAGGCCGAGTACGACGAGTACATCGAGAGCCAGCGCGACGCCGGCTTCGAGGGTCAAATCGGAATTGAATACAACGTCAACCAGAACTTGCCCGGCAACGGCAGCAACGACGAGGAATAGGGCTCATGAGCGTCGAACGTAAGGGCAACGTCATGGTGAACTGGATCACCTCGACGGACCACAAAACTATTGGGTACATGTACCTGATCACGTCATTCTTCTACTTCCTCCTCGGCGGTGTGATGGCTCTGGTCATCCGCGCTCAGCTCTTTGAGCCGGGTCTCTCGATCGTCGCGACTGGTGAGCAGTACAACCAGTTGTTCACGATGCACGGCACGATCATGCTGTTGATGTTCGCTACGCCGTTGTTCGCTGGCTTCGCGAATGTTCTGATGCCGCTTCAGATCGGTGCTCCCGACGTTGCGTTCCCGCGTCTTAACGCTTTCGCATACTGGCTTTACAGCTTCGGTTCGTTAATCGCGGTCGCCGGATTCCTCACCCCTCAGGGGGCGGCCTCCTTCGGTTGGTTTGCGTATGCGCCGTTGTCGAGCACCACGTTCTCACCCGGTATCGGCGGAAACCTGTGGGTCTTTGGCCTTGCGATGAGCGGGTTTGGAACCATTCTCGGTGCGGTCAACTTCATCACCACGATCATCACGATGCGTGCTCCGGGTATGACTATGTTCCGCATGCCGATCTTCACGTGGAACACCCTCGTGACGTCGCTGCTGATCCTGATGGCCTTCCCCGTTTTGGCGGCGGCTATGTTCGGCCTCGGCGCGGACCGTGTCTTTGATGCTCATATCTATGACCCGGCAAATGGCGGTGTTCTGCTCTGGCAGCATCTCTTCTGGTTCTTCGGTCACCCTGAGGTCTACATCATTGCGCTCCCGTTCTTCGGGATCGTCTCTGAAGTATTCCCGGTCTTCAGCCGCAAGCCGATCTTCGGTTACAGCACCCTCATCTACGCAACAATTTCGATTGCTGCCCTGTCGGTAACGGTGTGGGCTCACCACATGTACGTCACCGGTTCTGTGCTGCTTCCGTTCTTCTCGCTGATGACGATGCTTATCGCGGTGCCGACGGGCGTGAAGATCTTCAACTGGATCGGCACAATGTGGCGCGGCTCGATCACCTTCGAAACTCCCATGCTGTGGGCTATCGGATTCCTCGTCACCTTTACGTTCGGTGGCCTCACGGGTGTTATTCTCGCCAGCCCGCCGCTCGACTTCCACGTATCGGACACCTACTTCGTTGTAGCTCACTTCCACTACGTGGTCTTCGGAACCGTTGTATTTGCAATGTTCAGCGGTTTCTACTTCTGGTGGCCGAAGTGGACTGGCAAGATGCTGAACGAGAAGCTCGGCAAGATCCACTTCTGGTTGCTGTTCATCGGCTTCCACATGACGTTCCTCATTCAGCACTGGGCCGGTGTCGTCGCTCTCCCGCGTCGTTACCGTACCTACCTCGCCGAAGACGGCGTGACGTGGATGAACCAGGTCTCGACAATTGGTGCGTTCATTCTGGCGGTGTCGATGATTCCATTCCTCTTCAACGTTTACATGACCGCACGCAAGGCGCCCAAGGTCACGGTCAATGACCCGTGGGGCTACGGTCGCTCGCTCGAGTGGGCCACAAGTTGCCCGCCGCCTCGACACAACTTCACGTCGATCCCTCGGATCCGTTCGGAATCCCCGGCTTTCGACCTGAATCACCCCGAAGCGGGTATCCCCGTAGGCATCGGTCCAGGCAAGGATGCGCCCGACGCTCCGGTCTACGACCTTGCAGATGAAAAGGTGAAGTAACCAATGAATGCGAACGTCAAGCTCTACTGGATTCTCACGGTCTTCTTCTTCTTCCTCTCGGCGCTCTACACCGTCTGGTCTCTCCTCGATGCTGCTCACCAGCGCATTGAGTGGGTAGGTACTATCACCCTGCTTTTGAGCGGGATGCTCTGGGCGCTGATCGCGTTCTATCTCGATAAGGTTCACAAGGCACAGGGTGCTGAGTTGGCCGAAGACCGTATGGACGCCAACATCGAAGACGGTGACGCGGAGCAGGGGCACTTCAGCCCCTGGAGCTGGTGGCCCATTATTCTGGCCGGTGCCGCTTCGCTCGTTTTCCTTGGTGTAGCTATTGGTCCATGGATCGCATTCATCGGCGCAGGAATTCTCGTCGTTAGCCTCGTAGGGTGGACGTATGAGTATTACCGCGGATACTTCGCTCACTAACGCGACGCAGATTCGGGCGGCGACCGCTCTCGACGCGTCTTCAGTATTTGAGCTTCTCAAACAGCTCGGCACTGAGTACGCGCCCGATCGGGAAGCCTTCGATTCCGCTTTCGCGCACGCCGTAGACGACGGGGCCACCACGCTTATGTTGGTGGCCGCCCAGTCGGACGGCGCAGTCGTGGGCTATGCCTTCGCGACCATCGCACATCTTCTTCATACCAACGGATGCTCCGCTCAATTGCAAGAGCTGGTAGTCGATAGCAGTGTGCACAATTCTGGAATCGGTACCCGCCTGGTAGAAGCCGTGGAGGCAGTGTGCCTCGAGCGTGGCGTACGCCAACTCACGGTGCCCAGCCGCGGTTCAGCCAACTTCTTCGAGCGCATCGGCTACATGTCGACCGCGGACTTCCTCAAACGCGTTTTCGACTAGGCGCCCACCGCTGTTTGCCCGTGCGGTTCCGTTAGCGCGGCCGTTTAAAATTCCACGCCATTTCGTCATCGCGTGGGGCCGCAAGAACGACGTCGTGATTGTCGTGTCGGATTCTACGCTCCACCTGCGACGACAAGCACAATCAGCACTACGTTGAGCAGCACGATAAGCCCCGTGACGAGCCACGCGATCCAGGTGACGATACGTGGGTTCGCGAATTCGCCCATGATCGTACTGTTCTGCGTGTAGGCGACGAGCGGGACTAGCGCAAATGGGATGCCGAGGCTCAAGAGCACTTGACTCAGCACCAATGCGCTGGTGGGGTCGAAGCCGATCGCCAGAACTATCAGAGCCGGTATCAACGTTACGACGCGGCGGGTGAGCAGCGGGACACGAAGGTGGAGTAGTCCTGCCATGATCGCGGAGCCGGCGTAACTACCCACTGATGTAGAGGCGAGTCCGGAGGCGAGAAGGCCAATGCCGAAGATGATGCCCACCGCCGGGCCGAGTGCCGCCACAATCGCAGCGTGGGCCCCCTGGATGCTATCCGTGCCGGCCACTCCACGGAGGCTAGCGGCGGCGAGGAGCAGCATCGCGATGTTTACTGAACCAGCGATAACGAGCGCGATCGCGACATCCCAGCGCGTTGCGCGGAGGAGTCGAGGTATTCGTGCCGGGTCGACGCTGGCTCCGTGACGGTCACGGGCCAGCCCCGAATGCAGGTAGATGGCGTGTGGCATCACGGTCGCGCCGAGCATGCTGGCGGCCAAAAGGATTGTCTCCGTGCCCTGGAATCTCGGGACCAGCCCTCCAACAAGTTCGCTCAGCGATAGCGGACTTACGAAAAGGCCGGCAATAAAACCAACGGTGATGACCGCCAGAAGTCCGATAATCACGAACTCGAACGGTCGTTGCCCCCGTCGTGACTGTACCGAGAGCAGGACGGTGGAGATCACCCCCATGATGAGTCCGCCGAGCGGGAGGGGAAGGCCGAAGAGAATCTGCAAGGCGATTGCGCCGCCGATGACTTCGGCGAGATCTGTCGCTGCGGCGACGAGCTCGGCCTGTGCCCAGAACATCAGGCGCCTACGCCGGGGGAGTCTCTCGCCTAAGAGCTCGGGCAGACTCTTGCCGGTTACCAGTCCCAACTTTGCGGACAGGTATTGGATCAGCACTGCCATAACATTGGCCACAACGAGCACCCATACGAGCAGATAGCCGTACTTTGCACCCGCTGTGAGGTTCGCGGCGACGTTGCCGGGGTCAACGTAGGCGATTGCAGCAACAAATGCTGGCCCCAGAAGGAAGAGTAAGCGTTTCTCTGGCGGCGAGGCCCGCATCGGTTGATTGCTCTGCGGCTGATCGGGGATCAGATCAGAACGCCCATCTCTCATGAAGCAAACCTAACCCAACTTACTCAACTCAGATGTCGCAGAGAGCAGCAGCACCGTTGTTAAAACAGTGTGGGCCTCACCGAAATAAATTCGGTGAGGCCCACACTGTTTAGAACGGGGAGCAACCTTAGTGGTGCTCGTCCTTTGACTGCTCGATCTCCTGTTGCGACACAGGAGCGATGCGGTCTTCGAAGAACCAACGCGAAGCCGAAGCACGCAGACGTTGTCCGAAGCCGATCCGTCCCTGGTCATCCGGGCGGATCATCAACGGCTTGTAGTCCGTGTAGCTGACAAGCTTCCACCGCTCGTACTCGGAGAGCTGCTCATGAACCTCGATGTACTCGCCGTGCGGCAAGCGTACGATTCGGCCCGACTCGTACCCGTGGAGGGCAATCTCGCGGTCCTTCTTCTGTAGGCCGAGGCAGACACGCTTCGTGATGAAGTACGCGATGATCGGTCCGAAGATGAGCAGAGCCTGGCAGGAGTGAATAACTCCCTCGATCGACAGCTTGAAATGCGTTGCCAAGAGGTCGGAGCTCGCGGCGGCCCAAAGGACTGCGTAGAACGTGACACCGGCAGCACCGACAGCGGTACGGGTCGGAGCGTTGCGCGGGCGGTCAGCGATGTGGTGTTCGCGCTTGTCTCCGGTGATCCACGCCTCAATGAAGGGGTAGAAGGCAACGATCGCAATGAACAGCCCCAGAATCACCAGCGGAGCGATGATGTTGAAGGACCACGTGAAGCCGAACCACTCGGTTTCCCACCCTGGTGGAACGAGTCGGAGGGCGCCGTCGGCGAATCCGATGTACCAGTCAGGTTGAGTACCCGCAGAAACCGGCGAGGGGTCGTACGGTCCGTAGACCCAGACTGGGTTGATCGAGAACGTCGATGCGATCAGCGTAATGACACCGAAGACGATGAAGAAGAATCCACCGGCCTTGGCTGCGAAGCCAGGCATAACGGGGGAGCCCACAACATTGTCGTTGGTGCGACCGGGGCCAGCGAACTGCGTGTGCTTGTTGATCACGAGCAGCAGCATGTGGATACCGATAGCAGCGATGATAATCGCTGGCAGCAACATGATGTGCAGGATGTAAAGACGGCTCACGATGTCAACGCCGGGGAATTCTCCACCGAACAACAGGTAGGAGATCCAGGTTCCGATGACCGGGATTCCCTTGACCATTCCGTCGATGATGCGCAGACCGTTACCGGAGAGCAGGTCATCGGGGAGCGAGTAGCCGGTGAAGCCTTCAGCCATCGCGAGGATGAAGAGCACGAAGCCGATGAACCAGTTGATCTCACGCGGCTTGCGGAATGCTCCCGTGAAGTACACGCGGAGCATGTGCAGGCCGATGGAAGCCACGAACAGCAGCGCTGCCCAGTGGTGAACCTGGCGCATGAGGAGTCCACCGCGGATGTCGAAGGAAATATCGAGTGTGGAGGCCATAGCCGCCGACATCTCGATTCCCTTGAGCGGTGCGTAAGAACCCTCGTAGTGGACTTCGACCATCGATGCTTCGAAGAAGAACGTCAAGAACGTTCCTGAGAGCAGGATGACGATGAAGCTGTAAAGAGCTACCTCACCGAGCATGAAGGACCAGTGGTCGGGGAAGATCTTGCGACCTACCTCTTTGACGAGCCCTGAGATGCTGGTGCGCTCGTCAATGTAGTTCGCTGCAGCTCCGGTGAAACGCTGTCCGCGTGTCTTGGGCTGTGCGTCCTGGGTGGGGGTGGTTGTCATAGCTTGCGCTCCCAGAAGCTTGGACCGATGGGTTCTTCGAAGTCGCTCTGTGCGATGAGGTAACCCTCAGAGTCGACGGTGATCGGCAATTGCGGAAGTGGACGCTTTGCAGGGCCAAAGATAACGGCTGCTTCGCGGGTGATGTCGAACTGCGACTGGTGGCACGGGCACAGCAAGTGGTGTGTCTGCTGTTCGTAGAGCGCAACCGGGCATCCGACGTGGGTGCAAATTTTGGAGTAAGCGACGATTCCGTCGTAGTTCCAGTCTTCGCGTCCTTCAGAAACCTGCAGGTCTTCGGGCTTCAAACGAACGAGGAGAACAGCGGCTTTCGCCTTCTCCTCGATGCGGTGCTCGGAGTCGTTGAGCCCTTCGGGAATGACTTGGAAGGCAGAACCGATCGTGAGGTCAGATGCCTTGATCGGCGTTCCGCTCGGGTCGCGCGTCAGGCGCATACCCTTTTCCCAGAAGGTGTGCTTGAGCAGCCCCACCGGGTTCTCGGCGGGAGCCAAGTCACGGAACAGCACAATGGCGGGAAGGGGCGTAACGACGAGGGCACCGATGAGAGTGTTCCGCAGCAGCGTACGACGCCCAAAGCCGGAGTCCTTGTTGCCCAGCGTGAACACTTCAATAGCCTTGGCTCGAGTTTCTTCGCTGCCGCGTGTTCCGTGGCGCTGTTCGACAAGGTCGTGACCCTGCATGAGCGCCTTGGACCAGTGAACGGCACCAATACCGATTCCCAAAAGGCCAAGCGTGATTCCCAGACCAAGGAACAAGGTGTTGTTACGCACCGACTGCATGTTGCCCGGCTCAATCGGAAACGCGAAGTAGGCGACTACTGCGAGAACGCTTCCGACGATCGACAGGACGAAGAGCGTCGAAACGCGACGCTCTTGCTGCTTGTCGACTTTGGGGTCGAGGTCCGTGACGCGGGGGCGATGAGGAAGGAACCCCGGGTTGGGTACCTCGTCACTTGCGACGACGGCGGTGCCTGCACTGTGTGCAGGAGCGCCGTGCTGCTCGACGTCCTTACCCGCAGCCGTGCTGCCGGCGGTGTCGCCGTGGTCGTCTGCCATTCTTATCCCTTCAACCGTCCGCTGTGAAGCGGTCGCTAACTAGTTTGACTTAGCCGTGAGCCAGACCGTGATTGCCACGATCGCGCCAAGGCCGAAGATCCAGATGAACAGACCCTCAGAAACGGGGCCGAGTGATCCAAGCGTGAATCCACCCACGGAAGGAGTCTCATCGAGGTACTTGAGGTACGTGATGACGTCGGCCTTCTCTTCGGGAGTGAGGTTGGTGTCGTTGAAGACCGGCATGTTCTGCGGGCCGGTAAGCATGGCCTCGTAGACGTGCTTCGAAGTGACTCCGGAGAGGTGCGGTGCGTACTTGCCCTCGGTCAACGCTCCACCAGCACCAGCAACGTTGTGGCACATGGCGCAGTTGACGCGGAAGAGCTCGGCACCGTTGGAAACATCTGCGTCACCCGTGAGGTACACGTCAGCAGGGATTGCAGGACCCGGGCCCTTGGAAGCAACGAAAACCGCGAGGGCCTGAACCTGCTCTTCAGTGAACTGAACGGGCTTGACTTCAGCCTGCGGGCCGGTGATTGCCATCGGCATGCGACCGGTACCAACTTGGAAGTCAGTTGCTGCCGCACCCACGCCGACGAGCGTGGGGCCCTGAGTCGTTCCTTGGAGGTTCAGACCGTGACACGTTGCACAGTTTGCGGCGAAGAGCTTTCCGCCGTCTTCGACGAGAGCTTCAGCGGATGCGCTGGTCTCTGCTGTCGCACTCGAGGTGAACAGCGCATACGCGCCGCCCGTACCCAAGAGCCCGACGAGCAGGAGGGCTACAGTCGCAAGGGGATGGCGTCGCCCAGCAGATTGAGATCCGCCTGACGCGCGAGCTGCCTTTAAGGCCATTACGTCTATTCCGTTTCTTATTTGAGCACGTAGATGATGAGGAAGAGGCCGATCCACACTACGTCGACAAAGTGCCAGTAGTAGGAAACGACGATTGCAGTCGTTGCCTCTTTGTGTCCGAACTTTTTGACGGCGAATCCGCGGCCGAGCACGAGAAGGAAGGCGATGAGGCCACCCGCGACGTGGAGTCCGTGGAACCCGGTGGTGATGTAGAAGGCCGAGCCGTAGGAATCGCTCGAGAGGCTGACGTGCTCGGAGACGAGTGTTGCGTACTCCCAGACCTGGCCGGTGACGAAGACGGCGCCCATGGCGTACGTCATGAAGAACCACTCGGTCATGCCCCACTTGCGCATGTCGAATAGCGAGCCGGTGCGGCTCACTTGCATGCGCTCAGCGGCGAAGACGCCGAACTGGCAGGTCACCGACGAGAGCACGAGGATGATCGTGATGGTCGTCGCGAATGGCACATTGAGCTTTTCGGTCTGTTCCGCCCACAATCCGGGGGACGTCGACTTCAACGTGAAGTAAATAGCGAAGAGGCCGGCAAAGAACATCACCTCGCTACCAAGCCAAACGATGGTACCGACCGCAACAGTGTTCGGTCGCTGGACAGACTGGGCTCCAAGAGAGCGGTTGAGGGCAGCTGTGGTCACGTATCTATTATGGCTGATAACTCGGCGTAAGTTTTTCAATCTCCGGCCTGTCGGCTCAGGATCGGTAGGATTTCATTCATGTCTGCATCCCCAACTTGGCCAGAAATCCTTTCAACGCTTGTTTCCGGCAAGGATTTGTCGATCAGCCAAGCTTCTTGGGCGATGAATTCTGTGATGGTCGGTGAAGCAACATCCGCTCAGTTGGCTGCCATGTTAATTGCGCTTCGGATCAAGGGCGAGACCGTTGACGAGATCGTGGGATTCCGTGACGCAGCCTTAGCTAGCGCTCTACCGTTGCCTGTCGATCCGATGGCACTGGACATCGTTGGGACCGGTGGCGACCCCTACGGTGCGGTGCTGAACATCTCGTCAGTAGCGTCGGTTATCGCCGCGGCGGGGGACGTGCCCGTGATTAAGCACGGCAACCGCGGCGCCAGCAGCAAGAGCGGGGCGTCCGACGTTCTCAGTGCTCTAGGCCTCAAACTTGACCTCACTCCGGAACGCGTTGCCGAAGTGTTGGATGAAGTGGGTATTACTTTTGTTTATGCTGCGCTCTTCCATCCCGGCTTCGCCCACGCCGGTCCGACCCGCCGTGAAATGGGCATTCCTACTCTCTTCAACATCCTCGGACCGCTGTGCAACCCGGCGCGTCCGCAGGCTTCAGCCGTCGGCGTAGGAAGCCGCGAACGCGTGAGCCTGCTGGTAGGAGTGTTCCAAACGCGCGGCGCTACAGCTTTGGTTTATCGCGGCGACGATGGAATCGACAAGCTGACAACTACTGGCCACAGCCATGTCTGGGAAGTATCGCGTGGGTCGGTGACCGAACACGACCTCGACCCGCTTGAGTTAGGCATTCCCCGCGCGCCGATCGAAGCGCTTTTAGGTAAGGACCCGGAGTACAACGCGCAAGTGATCCGGTCAATTTTGGCAGGGGAGAGGTCGCCCGCGCGCGACGTCGTCCTACTCAACGCTGCTGCGGGCCTGGCGTCATTTGAACTCGCGAAGGATGCCGACGAAAGCCGGCGACCTCTCGTGCAGCGACTGCGCGAACAGCTTGAGCGCGCCGAAGACCTCGTCGACTCCGGGCGCGCGAGCGCCAAACTCGACGAATGGGTCGCCGCCACTAATCGCTAGACGGGCGAGAGCTGCCTAGTCGGTGTCTTCGTTGACCCAGTCCAACGTTTTGGTGATGGCCTTTTTCCAGTTACGGATGAGGCGCTCACGTTCGGCAGCATCCATCTGAGGCTCCCAGCGTTCGCCTTCATTCCAGCGATCGCGCAGTTCGTCGAGCCCGCTCCAGTAGTCGACGGCAAGCCCGGCAGCATAGGCAGCACCGAGTGCGGTGGTCTCCGCAACTTCCGGGCGAACGACGGGCATGTTAAGGATGTCCGCCTGAAACTGCATGAGCGTGGAGTTGGCGACCATGCCGCCATCCACCCGCAGTTCTGTCATCGCGACATCGGCATCCGCATTGGCGGCTTCGATCACGTCGCTGGTTTGGAATGCGGTGGCTTCGAGCGCGGCGCGAGCAATGTGACCCTTATTGGCGAAACGAGTGAGTCCGAGGATGGCTCCGCGAGCATCCGGTCGCCAATGGGGTGCGAAAAGGCCTGAGAACGCGGGAACGAAGTAGACGCCACCGTTGTCGTCGACCGAAGCGGCGAGAGTCTCGACCTCCTCAGAACGAGAAATAATGCCGAGGTTGTCGCGCAGCCATTGGATGAGCGAGCCCGTGACGGCGATCGATCCTTCAATCGCGTAGCGGGGCGCATCGTCGCCGAGTTGATAGGCGAGGGTCGTGATGAGTCCGTTGACGGAGTGCACGATGTCGGTGCCCGTGTTAGTGAGAAGGAAGTTTCCGGTGCCATAGGTGTTCTTCGATTCGCCGGCGTCGAAGGCAGCTTGGCCGAAGGTAGCCGCCTGCTGGTCACCCAAGATGCCCGCGACGGGAACTTCGCGGAGCAGACTCGAGCTCGACACGGTGCCGTACACCTCAGACGAACTGCGGATGTCGGGCAGGAGCGAGGCGGGAATGCCCAGTTCGGCGAGAATATCTTCGCTCCACGTGCGCGACTCGAGATCCATCAGCAGCGTGCGACTCGCGTTGGTAACGTCGGTGGCATGCACTCCACCGTCGGGGCCGCCGGTGAGATTCCACAGAATCCAGGTGTCGGGGGTTCCGAAGGCGAGCTCGCCCGCCTCGGCCCGCTCGCGCACTCCGTCGACGTTGTCGAGCATCCACACGATCTTGGAAGCTGAGAAATATGTCGCTAGGGGGAGCCCGGTGATCTTCTTGAACTTGTCGGTGTCGCCATCGGCGATGCGATCGATGATGGCCTGAGTGCGGGTGTCTTGCCAGACGATGGCGTTGTAAACGGGCTTGCCGGTGGCGCGGTCCCAGATGATGGCCGTTTCGCGCTGGTTGGTGATGCCGACCGCGGCGATGCTGTGCCGGGTGATGTTTGCCTTGGAGAGCGCTTGACCGATGACCTCGCGCGTGTTGTTCCAGATTTGGGTGGCGTTGTGCTCGACCCAACCCGCCCTGGGGAAAATCTGATCGTGCTCCAGCTGGCCCGAGGTGACCGGCTTGCCATCGTGATCGAAAATGATCGCACGGGTACTCGTGGTGCCCTGATCAATCGAGAGTATGTAGTTCACCGGTTCTCCTTGGTTCTCACTCATTAGACAGCGTCAACGTAAAGCCAGGCGCCATTTTCGCGCACAAAGTTGCTGTTCTCGTGCTGCTGGTCGGCTCCACCATCGTGCCGATAGTGCGCGCGAAACTCGACTGTGCCGGTGGTATCGAACATGCTGCCGCCGGTGCGCGCGACGATCTCGAGGCGAAACCAGCGCACATCCGCATCGAGTTCGAGCGTTGCCGGGCGAGTAGACGGATGCCACGTCTTCAGCAGGTACTCGGTTTCACCGAGAGTGTAGGCGCTGTAGCGGGACCGCATCAGCCGTTCAGCGGTGGGAGCGAGTGCCTCGCCGTGGTGAAAGCGGCTGCAGCAATCGTCGTAGGTTTCCAACGACTGACAGGGGCATGCTTTCATCCCCCCAGCGTAACCAGTTGTGGAGTGCCGTGCGTTTAGTCGTTCTCGTCGGCCTCACCGTCGCCGGACGTGGGAGTGGTGAGCTCACAAGTGCCGTTGTGGTCCACGCAGAAGAGCATTTCTGTTGCCATTAGCTGTGTCCTATCGGTAGGCGGCGCTCAAAGAGGCGGCCGCGGATGGATTCTGGTTCGATCAGGATGTAGACGAAGGACTCGATCGGCACCCAATCGGGCAGCGTCTTGAGAGCTTGAGCCGTTACCTGCGAGGCGTCATCGAGTACTGTCGCCAGCCCTCGAACTACAACGCTCCACACGTCATCCGGAGTCTTCACGTCAACTTCGAACGCGACATGCATGTTCTCAGTAAGTTCGTGAAGTTTTGAGCCCGATGCGGTGCGAAACAGGATTGTTTTCTTGTCGCAGTAATAGTTGACCGGGAAGATGTCTGGGCGGCCCTCATTGCTGAGAGCGAGATGACCAAAGTTCTTGCTGGCAAGCAGATCCAGGCTTGCCTGATCGGACAACTCGATGACGGGCCCCTGCGGGGACCAGCCGGCTTCACTCATGTCATGAGACATTGCTGACCTCCGGGCGAACGATGATTTTGACGGCAGTTTCTTTGTGATCTATCAGCGTCATGAAACCCTCGTCGATGAGTTTGTCGAGGTGGATCCGACCCGTGATGAACGGCTCCAGATTAACCTTGCCGTCTTGAACGAGCTTGATGGTTGCAGGGTGATCGTGCGCGTAGGCGATGGTTCCGCGCAGATCGATCTCCTTGAGCACCAGTTTTTGCATATCCAGCTGTGCCGGGTGACCCCAGATCGAGACGTTAACAATCACTCCAGTCGGCTTCACCGCATCGAAGAGCTGATCGAGCACCGCATTGATGCTCGAGCACTCGAATGCGACGTCGGCGCCCACGCCGTTGGTCAATTCCATGACCTTGGCTACGGCATCCTCAACGCTGGGGTCAATCACGTGATCGGCGACCCCTGTAGAGAGCGCCATTTCGCGCCGCGCCGTGCCTGGCTCAGACATAATGACGGTGATTCCTTCGGCAGAGAGCACAGCAGCGAGGAGAAGACCGATAGGGCCTCCGCCACCGATGAAAGCGACATCTCCGGCTTTCGCGCCACTGCGTACGAAAGCGTGATGGCCGACAGCAAGGGGTTCGATGAGCGCGGCCTGATCGAGGGGGATGTCACCGATGGGGTGGACCCAGCGACGTTCAACGACGATCTTTTCGCTCAAACCACCGCCCCCGCCAGCCAGCCCAATGAAGCCCATTTTGGTGCAGAGGTTGTAGTTGCCAGCGCGACAGGGGGCGCACTCGCCGCACACAAAGTACGGCTCCACGACAACGTTCTCGCCGACGGTGAGATCGGTGACTCCTTCGCCAAGTGCAGTGATTGTTCCTGAGAATTCGTGACCCATAGTCACGGGTACTTCTTCGTGAGTCAGCGGGTGCGGATGCCCCGCTGCGGGGATGAAGATCGGGCCTTCGAGATATTCGTGAAGGTCTGTGCCACAGATGCCGCACCACGCGACATCAATAGCGACTGCGCCGGGGCGAAGCTCTGGTTTCGGAATGTCATCGATGCGGATGTCTTTGCGACCGTGGAAACGTGCTGCCTTCATGGTTTTCTTCTTTCTGTACGGAGAGCGAATGGAGACAAAACGAAGCCGGGCGGCTCCTGCTCGGTTTAGGCCGAGACATATTCTTTGACAGCGACGGTGATGTCCTTGAGCGCCTTCTTGGCGTCCGCAAAGAGCATCCCCGTCTTGGGATCGGTGAACAGCGGGTTCGTGATGCCCGCGTAGCCAGGCCGCATCGACCTCTTGATGACGACAACGGCTTTGGCATGGTCGGCGTCGAGAATGGGCATCCCGGACACGGCATTGCCTGGCTTTCGAGCATCCGGGTTGCAGACGTCGTTGGCGCCGATTACGAGAGCAACATCGCAGTTGTCGAACGCTGCATTTGCCTCGTCGAGCTGGAGCATTTGTTCGTAGGGCACGTTGGCTTCGGCCAGGAGCACATTCATGTGGCCTGGCATACGGCCGGCAACCGGGTGAATCGCGTACTTGACGTCGATGTTATGCGCCATGAGCAGGGCAGCAAGCTCCGCGACTTCGTGTTGGGCTTGGGCTGCGGCGAGTCCGTAGCCAGGCACGATCAGCACGTGTTGCGCATAGGCGAGTTGAATGGCGACATCATCGGAGGTGAGGCTCCGCACATTGGTGAGATCCTCAGCCGCAGGTCCTGCCGTCGCCGTAGTCTCGCCGGTGCCGAAGCCTCCGACGATGATCGAAAGCACGGAGCGATTCATCGCTTGTGCCATTTGCAGCGTCAGGATGGTGCCCGCTGCGCCGACCAAGGCACCCGCGATGATGAGCGCCTGATTGTCGATCGCAAAGCCAGCCATGGCCACGGCGAGGCCGGTCAGCGCGTTGAGGAGCGACACGACGACGGGAGCATCGGCGCCACCAATCGCCAGCACCATAAGAATGCCGAGGATGAGTGCGGTCACGAGCACCACCAAGAGCAACAGCGTGTTGTGGGGAAGCATCACTGCCGCAACACTCGCACCGAGCGCGATCGCTGCAACCAGCGCATTGAGCAGACGCGAACCGGGGAACGTGACGGGATTGCCCGGGATGATGCCCTGGAGCTTTCCGGCCGCGATCAGCGAACCGGAGAAGGTAATTGAGCCGATGAGGACATCGAGCACGACGGGGATGGAGACCGTCAATTCAAGGGGATCGGCACTCGTCGCGAGAATGAACGCGGCGAAGGCAATTGCGGCAGCCGCGCTGCCTCCGACGGCGTTGAACACGCTTACGAGTTGAGGGACATCGGTCATCTTTACGGTGCGAGCACGATAAACCCCGAACACTGCACCGACGAGCACGCCTGCGGTGAGGGCAACCCACGCAATCCATTCGCCGCCATCGACAACGAGGGCAAGCACAATCGTCGCGAGGACCGCAATAACCATGCCGACAGCAGAGAGGCGGTTACCGTTTCGGGCAGTCGCGGGTGCCCGCATCATGTGGAGCCCCACGACGAAGAGCGATGCCGACAGTAAATAGAGAATTCCGACGAGGAACTGGAAACCGGTCACGATGCGTCCTCCGTTGTGGTGGTGTCGACTGTTTTAGGAGGTGTGGGCCGCGTGAACATTTTCAGAATCCGGTCAGTGACGACATAGCCTCCGAATACGTTCGCGGCAGCAAAGGCACCCGCAATGAAGGTCAGGATGTAGCCGGTAGGGGAGTCAGCAAGTGATGCCGTGACAACGGCACCAGCGATTACGACCCCGTGGATGGCGTTAGAGCCCGACATCATCGGGGTGTGCAGCGTCGAGGGAATCTTGCCGATCACTTCGACGCCCACGAGAAGCGCGAGAACGAAGATCGCGAGGTTGCTGTACAAGGTTTCCATCAGTTGGCCTGAGCTTTCACAGTTTCGGTGGAGTCGAGGGAATCAAGGTTGAGGGCTGTGCGTACCGCCACATTCGTCACATCTCCCGAATGACAAACGACGATGGCTTTGTGCACGTCGTCAGCCGGATCGATCGCGATGGTGCCCGCGGGGGCGAGTGCTTCGACGACAGCGGTGATGTTGCGGCCATACATTAGCGAGGACGAGGCAGGAAGATCGGCGGCGAGGTTGCCACCGCCGACCACGACGACGCCGTTCGCCGTCGTGAAAGTCTCCCCATCGATTGAGCCGAAGACATTTCCACCCTTGTCGCTCGCACCGAGGTCGACGCAGACGGTACCGGGCTTCAACTCGGCGAGAGTGTCTTGCGAGACCAGCAGCGGGGGAGTGCGGCCCGGCACTTTTGCGGTCGTGATGATGATGTCGAAGGCGACGAGAGCATCCGCAAGTTCTTTCTGTTGGATCGCTTGCTCTTCGGCGGTCATTGTGCGGGCGTAGCCGCCTTCACCAGCGCCGGCCGCAACGGACGACGTGAGGAACTTGGCGCCGAGCGATTCAACTTCGGTGTGGGAGGCTGCGCGAACGTCGTAGCCGGTGACCACGGCACCGAGGCGTTTGGTCGTGGCAATGGCCTGGAGCCCAGCAACACCGGTACCAATCACGATCGCCTTCGCAGGAGTCGCGGTTCCGGATGCTGTAATCATCATGGGCAAGTAGCGACCGAATTTTTCGGCGGCCACGATGCCCGCTCGATATCCTGCCGCGCTCGACTGAGAGCTGAGCGCATCCATCGACTGGGCACGACTCAGAGTCCGGGGAAGCAATTCGAGCGCCACGAGCGTGAGCCCTTGAGCCGCCAACGTAGAGACTCGGTCGAGGTTATTGAGAGGGTCAAGAAGCCCAATGACAGCGCTGCCCGACGAAAGAGCGTTAGTGACGTCTGACGCGGGGAGGGATAGGGCGGCGAGTGCATCGCACGACGCGATGATCTCAGATCGCGCGGCGAGAGTGGCCCCGGCGGAGAGGTAGCTCTCATCGGTAAAGCTCGCGTCTGAACCGCACCCGGCTTCAATAAGCACCGAGAACCCTGCCTGAATGAGCTGCTTGGTGGCGCTCGGGTCGAGAGCGACGCGGTGCTCACGCGAGGTTTTTTCGGAGAGAACCCCGATGGTCAGGCTTGTATCTGAGTTGGCCATTGCCATCCTTGGTCGAAACGGAACAAATTCCGCTGCCAAGGTCTGGAGCAACTAGTTAAAGCGTACACCCGGGTTCGCCGCCCGAATCTGAATAGATGCTGAGAGGGTTAGCCTCTGGTCGCCGCGGCGACAATGTGTTGCACCGTGATCTCGCGTCGGCTCACCATCTCTGACGCCGCCCGTAGCGTGAGATTGCAGTCCCGGGAGTATTTGCGGAGGAGAACGAACGCGTCATCCATGCTGAGCGATAGCCCATTCGCGATTACTCCCTTGGCCTGCTCAATGGCAATTCGACTGTTCAAAGCGTTCTGCAACTGCTCTTCGACGACCTGCGCTTGGTGAAGGGCTCGCTCGTGAGTGATTCCGATTGTCGCAACGTCGGCGAGGGCCTGAGCCACAGCCGCATCGCGTGAACTGACCGCTTCACTCGCCGCACGAAAGAGGTTCATCGTGCCCATAACCCTGCCGTGAACTTTCATTGGGATCGACAACAGCGAATTGAACCCCTGATCAACGGCAGTAGCACAAAATTCGGGCCACGCCACTGACGTAGAAATATCGTTGATGGCGACCGCTTCTCCTGTGCGAAAACACTCGATGCATGGGCCTGCTGCGTCAGCGAGCTGCATACTCTCCAGCATCATCGCCGCTTCGCTTGTCGACGTCATGAGTTGGAGATCATCAGCATCATCGACCAGCACTAGGCCGCCGGCATCCATGCGCACAATCTCTGCGCACCGTTCCACAAAGGTGTGGAGAACATCCACCATGTCGTGTTCGGCGGTAAGCGTTTCTGCAACGGTAACGAACGCTGCACTGATCTGGGCCTCGCGGGTTGTGCCATCCATCTGATCCTTCTTTCCTGCGGGGGAGGTGGTTATTCGGTGACGGGATCGAACTCAAGCACGCGCGTAACTATGTCACGTGCTACATCATCGACGGGGCGCCCAGTAGAGAATGCATGGGCTTGCAGCCGGGCAAAGGCATCCGGAGCGGAGAGACCTAACTGCGAAATAATGATGCCCGTGGCCTGATGGACTTCGCGCCGAAGGGCTGGTGCTTGTTCAGTCTCTGGCGAACTGTGTCGTTGAGCAGCGTGAAGTGCCCATTCAACGGCCGTGAGCGCGACATTATTCGCCATGCTTTGAGCATTCGAAACGAAATCGGCGTCGGCCGCGTGAGGCGTGGTTGTGCTCAAGTTGACTGCTCCGACGACGGCGTTGCCGAGCACGAGCGGAAAACTGAAAACTCCGCGGACACCGAGCTCGCGCGCGGCATTCTGGAAAACGGGCCATCCTGTCTCAGAGTCCTGATCGAGATCAGGCCACAACACGGGGGAGCGGCTAGAAAGTGCTTGCCGCGCTGGTCCCTCACCAAGCTCAAATTGAAGAGCATCCAATCGTGCAGCAAGGCGGCCATTGACGCAGACGGTCAATTGGTTTCCGTATTCATCGATGACTGAAATTGCCACGCCGGTGACGTTGAGCGTCGTTGCGAAAGGCGAGCAGAGGCAATCGTCAGCTGGCGCCGGTGTTGCTGAAACTTCTGGATTCGAAAGCATAATGGCCTTCAACGAGTTGGTCACTCAATCAAGAACTCAGGCAGGGTGTGGACGAGTTCGGAAAGTGCTTACCTTCAGGGTGACAGTTTATCACCGCGAAAGTGTACGCCCGGCTAAAGATAGGTGGTTGAGAGTAGCTGATCGATGATGCCGATTTCATAGGTTTGGATGACATTCATGCGTTCAGCAGTTGCTCGCACAGTGCTCACGGCGGCGTGTTCGTTCGCATAAGCGGCCATGTGGACGCCGCCGACGTGGTGGGCGCGCATGAGGTTCAGAAACAGTCGGCCCTGCGCCATCCCTGTGGTGGTGGAAAGGGAGGTCATTTGCTCGTCGGTCGCGAGCCCGGTCATATCGGCGGCCGGCATTTCCATCCCCATCCATGCCATCACTGTCTCGGGAGGCGCAGTGCTCTCGCCCCACACGGTAAGCCAGGTGTGCATCACTCCTCGCTCGAACGATTGATTTTGCAGGATGTCGGCGGCCAGCGCTTGAACAGAGTCGCCATTGTCGCGTCCGATCACGCGCTGGCACATGGCGAGGGCCTGCTCATGGTGCAACGCCATGTCTTTAAAGAAGCCGATATCAGTGTCGCTGGGCGTGTCTTCGGCGGCGCTTGCGTCCTCGGTAGCGGTAGAGGTCGCGCAGGCGGCGAGTGCTGAGCCGGCTGCGGCGAGTATCCCGAACGCGAGAAAGCTGCGGCGGGCGGGATTCACCGCACCTGCCACACGCTCTGTCGCCGGGATCATGCCGGGCCACCACCGGGAGCGGCGGCGTTGTTACCGCTCAGAGCGTCATCCGCAACATCACCGTGGTAGCAACCGAGGAAGTACGGGAACGTAGGGGTGGCGTAGTAACGGTACTGTCCGTCGCTGTCGACACGTCCGTTGCATTCGTCGAGGTCGCCAGAGCCTTCGACATAGCTGTGGGCGGCCCAGGTGTCGGTGGCGAATTGTGATTCGTCGGTGAGTTCCCAACTGCTCGTGAGCTGAGTCGTTTTACTGCACTCGTCATCCGAGCACACGACTCCAGACATGATGGGGTAGCCGTCAGCGGCCCAGCCCACGACGAGTGATTCACCGGTTTCTGCCTCGTCAGCGTCATAGAGACAATCGACACCATCCGCGTAGCCAAACCAATGGATGTGGAAGTCGGTTGGACCGCTGTGGCTGCCGCAGACCGAAAGGGCACCCTCGAGGGACTGCACATCTCCGCCGGTGCCTTCTGTAGGCCCGTAGATCGGTACTCCGTTGACCGCAACGCCGAGGGCACCAAGATAGGGCACAGCGCTTGGCTCGTCTGCTTCGGTAGGGGTGACCGGGATGGTCATGGTCAATTCGGAAACTTTGGGCGATCCTGGTGTGGTCGCGATGTAGAGATAGTCGGGGATGCTGTTGCTGCTGATCGTGAGGGTGTCACCATCGCAGACTGCCGCGAGTTCGGGATCCGCGAGGTCAGCGTTCGCGCTTTCGACGTCGCGCAGCGTCGCTGCCATCGCGTCACAGTCACCGTTCGACGCGGCAAAAGTTGCCGTGGTCGCGGTCGTGGCGCTCTCGGTTGCCTCGACCGTAGGCGTACTGGTTTCAGCGTCAGTGCTCTCGGCGGCCGTACAGCCGGCGAGAGCAAGGAGCAGCACGCTCGTCGCGGCCACCGTGGAAAATCGTCGTCTCATGGTTTCTCCTCATCGTGAGGAGAATCATGGTGGCGATGGTTCCTATGAAAAGCTTATGGAGCAGCTGGAGATTGCGGGCGAATGGTCTCTTGCTGCCACGCGATGCCCGGCTGGGACAGTAAGACAATAAGAACCACGAGACCGGCAACAGGCACGAGGATCCAGAAGATATTGCCCCAGTGGCGGCCGGTATCGCGGAGTCGGCGCACCGTGACAGCAAGCTGCGGCAGGAGGAGTGCGAGAGACCAGGCGCTGCTCAAGCCCATCGAGAATCCAACATTGGCCATTTCGGTTCCGGCAAAAGGATCGAGCGAACCGGCGATTGCCGTTGTGATGAACGAAAACAGAGCGAACCACCAGTATTCGGGACGACTGGCGACGCCACCGAACTCCGCGTACTTGCGAAAGACGGTGGTGATGGATTCGAAGAATGTCATGGATGCTCCAGCGTGATGGTGGTTAGCGGCAAGCTTACGGCGTAGGTTCGGCGGCGTACTAGAGATACTGATGGGAGACCCGGCGGGGTGCCTCTTCCTGAGCAGTTGATGAAGACAGCAGCGGTAGGTGGGCCGGAGGCGTAGCCTTGCACTCGAACGGCTTACTGGCGTTCGTTGAAGTCGCCAGAGGGGTTCGCCAAACGGCCGTCCCCTGCCGACGTTCGGCGAGGAGCTATCGTGCGTCTCTCATCCGCAGTCACTTTTGTTTCGGATCTCGATCGATCTGTTGCGTTCTATTGCGAGCTGCTGCAGGTGACGTGCTCTCTCCGCAGCGAATCGGCGGCGCTGCTGGTTGGACCCGACAATTATGAGTTGTACTTGCGAGGTAAGCACGCCCAACCGAGCCGGGTACTCGGATCGGTCGGCATTCAGTATCTGATCTGGAGTGCCGACAGCATGGATGAACTTCAGCGCTGTGAAGACGTCTTGCGGCGAGAATCCACCCACGTGCGCCGTGAGCGGCTGGACGACTACGACGTCGTTGAGGGGCGTGACCCCGACCATCTCGCGATCATGGTGGTGTTCCCGGGGCCCGATGAATCGGTGCGGCACAGCATCATCCCGAGGATCTACAGCTGGTAGCGCGGCACGCAAAAATGCGGTGTGCTGCGAGCGCGGCGAGCGTTGCGGGCTGGCTAGTCCTCCTGCGCTACGTAGGCCGCGAGGTGCTGTGCCGTGAGCGTTGACTTCGCGGCGACAAGGTCGGCAGGAGTGCCCTCGAAAACGATCGAACCGCCGTCGTTTCCGGCACCGGGGCCGAGGTCGACGATCCAGTCCGCGTGCGCCATGACCGCTTGGTGGTGCTCAACGACGATCACAGACTTTCCCGAATCGACGAGCCGGTCGAGCAGACCGAGCAGCCGCTCGACATCGGCCAGGTGCAGACCGGTGGTTGGTTCATCCAAAACGTAAACGTCACCCTTATCGGCCATTTGGGTGGCGAGCTTGAGGCGTTGGCGTTCGCCGCCCGAGAGCGTGGGGAGCGGCTGGCCTAGCCGCAGGTAGCCGAGCCCAACATCGACGAGTCGGTCGAGAATGGCGTGGGCGGCGGGAGTGCGAGCCTCGCCTTCGCCGAAGAACGCTTCGGCCTCGGCAACGGACATTCCGAGAACTTCACTGATGTCGTGCCCGCCGAGCTTGTACTCGAGCACGGAGGCCATAAAGCGCTTGCCCTCGCACACCTCACACGGAGTGGAGACGGTCGCCATGACGCCGAGGTCGGTGTAAATCACGCCGGCGCCGTTGCAGTTGGGACAGGCGCCTTCGGAGTTGGCGCTGAACAGCGCAGGTTTCACCCCGTTGGCCTTCGCGAACGCCTTGCGAATGGGCTCGAGTAGCCCGGTGTAGGTAGCGGGGTTGCTGCGGCGTGATCCCTTGATGGCGGCTTGATCGACAGAGACGACTCCGTCGCGGGGTATTACTGATCCGTGGATGAGCGAGCTTTTGCCCGACCCCGCAACCCCCGTCACGACGACGAGGGTGCCGAGCGGGATGTCGATATCGACATTCTTGAGATTGTGGGTGTCGGCGCCACGAATCTTCATGACACCCGTGGGGGAGCGCACCTCACTCTTAACCGAGACCCGGTCGTCGATGTGGTGGCCGGTGACGGTATCGCTCTGGCGCAACTCGGCGAAGCTGCCTTCGAAGCAAATCTGACCGCCCTCCGTGCCCGCGCCTGGTCCGAGGTCGACGATGTGGTCGGCAATCGAGATGGTTTCCGGCTTGTGTTCGACAACGAGCACGGTGTTGCCCTTGTCACGCAGGCGAAACAGGAGTTCGTTCATCCGCTGAATATCGTGCGGGTGGAGGCCAATGGTGGGCTCATCGAAGACGTAGGTGATGTCGGTGAGCGACGAACTGAGGTGGCGGATCATTTTGGTGCGTTGGGCTTCACCGCCCGAGAGCGTGCCGGCGGGCCGGTCGAGCGAGAGGTAACCGAGGCCGATCTCCACGAACGAGTCCAGTGTCTGTTGCAGTGCTTCGAGCAGCGGCGCAACGGAGGGTTCTTTGAGACCACGCACCCACTCGGCGAGGTCGCTGATTTGCATGGCACAGGCATCCGCAATATTGATGCCGGCGATCTTGGATGCTCGAGCGCCCTCGTTGAGCCGAGTGCCCCCGCAGTCGGCGCAGGCCGTGAATGTGACGGCCCGATCGACGAACGCCCGGATGTGCGGCTGCATCGCTTCGCGGTCTTTCGACAGCATCGACTTCTGAATCTTGGGGATCAAACCCTCGTAGGTCATGTTGATCGCCTGCATCTTGACCTTGACCGGCTCTTTGTAGAGAAAATCGTGCAACTCAATCTTGGTGTACTTCTTGATGGGCTTGTCGGGGTCGAGAAAGCCTGACTCGGTGAAGATGCGCACCATCCAACCATCAGCCGTGTAGTTCGGGATGGTGAGGGCGCCCTCGGCGAGCGATTTGCTGTCGTCGTAGAGCTGGGTGAGATCGATGTCGTTGACGGTGCCGCGACCTTCGCACGTGGGGCACATACCGCCGGTAATGCTGAACTCGCGACGCTCTTTGGTTGTGACGCCGCCCTTCTCGAAGGTGACTGCGCCGGCGCCGGAGATGGATGCCACGTTGAACGAGAATGCCTGCGGTGAGCCCACGTGGGGATCGCCGAGCCGGCTGAACACGATGCGCAGCATGGCATTGGCATCGGTCGCGGTACCGACAGTGGAGCGAGCGTTCGAGCCCATGCGTTCTTGGTCGACGATGATCGCCGTCGTGAGGCCCTCAAGTACATCGACGTCGGGGCGTGCGAGCGAGGGCATGAACCCCTGCAAAAACGCGCTGTAGGTCTCGTTGATCATGCGCTGCGACTCGGCTGCGATCGTGCCGAAGACAAGCGAACTCTTGCCAGAGCCCGAGACTCCTGTGAAGACCGTGAGCCTGCGTTTCGGGATGTCGACGCTCACATCGGCGAGATTGTTTTCGCGAGCGCCGCGCACCCGTATGAGGTCGTGGCTATCCGCCGCGTGGGCGCTGGGGGAGGCGGGGGTGCTCGTGCTGGCCATGGTGGGTGTCTCCCTGAGGGTGCGGATGTCGCGGCTCTGCGAAATCGCGGATGCTATCGACCATTATGGTGACATCGGGGCCCTCGAATGCGTTGACCTGTGGCAGTTGGTCGACTAATTGGGGGCCGTAATGGCGCGCAACGCCAGTAAATGCCGCTCGTACGATCGGTAGCCAGCTGCTGTCGACGTCACCCAGGTGCGGGGGCGATTACCGACCGTTCCTTTCAGCGCTTTTGCGTAGCCGGCATCCACTAGGTAGCTGATCGCTTTGCTGAGGGCGGAGTCTTCAACCTCCAGCAGCGTCTTGAGTGTGGCGAAGTCGATCTCATTGCTGCGCCCGAGCGCTGCCATGAGGGAGAGCCTCACGGGCGTGAGGAACGCGTCATCCAACTGATGGCGGGGATGCTTCATGACGCATCCGGCGCAGGCGCTGGCACTTCGGCTGGCTCTGTGGCGAGGGGCGTTGCGTCGACAGGTTCTTCAATCGCGGGTGCCGGCAGCGCGGCGGCCACGAGCATGATCGCGAATACTGCGATTCCTGACATCACAGAGACTGCGGGGGAGACGGAGACCGACAGCGGGTTGAGCGCGGCGAATAGGAAGAGCGTGCTGGTTGCCAGAGCGAATGCTGTCCACTGAATCCAGCCCCATTCGTAGCCGGCTCGCGGCAGAGTCCAGGGGGATTCGTTCAGAACGAAGGCGAGCATGATGCCCGCGAGTGCCGCGAGCATCACGAGCATCGAGACGATCACATTGGTGCCGGATGCGACGAGCAACCCAGCAACCGCCCCCATGATTGCCGTAGTAATCTGCACGGCCCTACTGAGGCGCGCGTACGCCGTCGGCGCGTGATTCTGAGGGGTAGGTGCGCGCACCAATTGAACTATCGCTGGGGCAACAAGCGGAATGAGCACGGTCAGGGCGACCAGCACGATGAGCCAACTGGGGTAGAGAACGTCGAACACCGACAGGCCAGAGAGAACGAACATGCCGAGAAGCGCCACACCCAGGGGAATCCAGATGAGGCGCGGCAGCGCTGTGCGGATGCCGAACCGTTCGCGAGCGCCGGTGGCCAAGGCGCTGAAGGCCAGTATGGGCACGATGAGGAGGGACGTCTGCGAAAAATTACCGGGGTTATTCTCGCCTGCCGTGCCGGCATCCGCGGAGAACGCGAACAGAAAGACCGCTATGTAGATCGGAGTCATCAGCCCGGCCCAAAGCTGGAACCACGCGAAGCCGCGTGAGGGGCCCCGCTGCTGAACGGAATCCCGCACGTCGGCGTGCTGCTCAAGCAGTTGAGAAGCGTCTTTGATGGTCGGGGCTAGGCTGGTGTTGGGGATACTGGGGGAGTCGTGAGATTCACTTTCCATGTGGAAAGCGTAACAGAAATGAGTTTTGCACGAATACGTCGCCCGGTCGTGGGGGCTACACCTCGTCGTAAATGCGCACCTCGGGAGCTGCGTCGAGTAACGGACTTAGTTCGCGCACGACATCATTCGTGAACAGCTCGCTCGCGAGGTAAGCGTTGGCGTTTTCGGCAGTGTCGAAGACGTGCAGTACTTGCACGTCTTCGGAGCGGATGAGGAGCTGCTTCGATGTTGCCCCCGCCGCACCGTCGAGAAATTCTTGCTTGTACTTGGCATACACGGCTGCGGCGGCCGCGCGATTCTCGTCAGAGACAACGAGAGTGATCTGTAACTGCGCCATAATAATTCCTTTGATCAGGCGGCTCCCGATGAGGGCTCCGAGCTCGTAGAACCTATGATTGCAAGCAAGCGGGTTCGCGTGAACCCGCAACTTGATCATGGGGGCTATAAAGAAAATGTATGGCGAATCGATCACCGTTGTGCAGCTCGCTTATGTTCGGGCCGCCGCTCACTTCGGTTCCTTCTCGCAGGCGGCACTCTCTCTCGGCGTTACCCAGCCCGCACTGTCGGTGGGGATTGCTACCCTCGAGCGCACGATTGGAACGCAGCTCTTCGATCGCTCACCCAGTGGGGTGGCGGTCACCACGCTGGGACGCACGATTCTGCCTCACGTTCTCCACATGCTCGGCTCAGTGGAAAGCATCGCGCACGAGATTGCGAGTGCTCGCGATAGCGCTCCACCGCTCCGCGTTGGCGTGTCTCCACTCCTCGCGTCGTCGCTCATTGGTCGAGCGCTCGAGGCAGCCAGTCGCGAACAGCTGGGCGCTCTCGTCCTTCACGAAGACAATATGATTCCACTTCGAGAAGCCCTTGCGCAACGAGAATTGGACGTCTTGTTCATTCCCTCGGTCGCACCTGCCGGGCAATTCGCAAACCGCGTTCTCGAGAGCGAACCCCTGCACTATCTGCCGTCGGGCGCCGCTCGGGGCAATGGCGAGGCGATTGAGTTCTCGACGCTCGCCGCTCAGGCGCTCGTCTTGGTCGGTGACGCCTGTGGGCTCACCACATTCACCGAGGCACTATTCACAGAGTCGAACCGCCCCTTGTCGCGTTACGCCGGGGAGGCTGACAGCTACCGCACGCTGCAGAAGTGGGGCGAGCTTGGGCTGGGAGGGGTTTTGCTTCCGCGATCGCAGTTCTCTCCGGATGCGCGATCCCAGCCGGTGCTCCGGGAGGGAACCCCGTTGCTCATCAGTTACGAAGCAGTCTGGAATCCGCATTCTTCGCGCAACTCCACTGTTGTGTCGTTGCTCGACGCGATGAGAGACTAACGCGGCTGCGTCAGACGCACGCTCGAGCACCGCGTCGTTAGCTCGCGTTCACCCGGGGTTTACGCAGTTCCTCAAGACTGCGCTTGCCTCGCCACCCGGACGGGCATCTATCGACGAAGCCTTGAAGGGCATCCCTCATGCGCAGACGGCCCTTTGCCGCCCTAATCACTTCCCTTGCTGTGGCAGTACCGCTAGTAGCTCTGCCGGCGGTAGGAGCCCAAGTGCCTGCTATCGCAGCGGCAGTGCCAAGCATCCTCATCAACGAAGTCGAGTCGAACGGCGATGAGTTCGACTGGGTCGAGCTCATTAACACGGGAACAGAAACAGTGGATGTCTCGGGGTGGGTCCTCAAGGATGACAAAGACGACCGCACACTGACGCTCCCTACCGACTCTTCGATTCTGGCCGGCGGGTATCTGGCGGTCGACGTGAATGACGACGCTAACCCAGATAACTTTGGGCTCGGCAAGGCAGATACCGCGCGGGTTTTTCTCGCTGACGGGGTCACTTTGGTCGATTCGTACGCCTGGGATGGACACGCCGCGGTCACCTATGGGCGTTGCGCCGACGGCACCGGCGAGTTCCGCGACACGGTGGCTTCGACCAAGGGCGTGGCAAACGCCTGTGAGATTACTGCGGATGCCGCGGTGCGAATCAATGAGGTTGAATCGAACGGCGACTCCAGCGACTGGATCGAACTCACGAACATTTCCGAATTCACCGTCGATGTCTCGGGCCTCGTGCTCAAGGACGACAACGACGGTCGCACCGACGAGCTTCCGAGCGGAACGACGATTGAGCCAGGCGCTTTCTTCGTGTTCGAGCCGTCATTCGGCTTAGGCGGTTCAGATGCCGCGCGCGTCTTCGACGTCGACGGAACCACACTGATCGATAGCCACAGCTGGTCTGCCCATGCGAGCACGAGCTACGGCCGCTGTCCCGACGGACTCGGCGAGTTCGCGACGACGAACAGCACCACTCGGGGGGCCGCCAACGATTGTGTTGCCCCTGAACTCCCGGGCGTTCGCATTAACGAAATCGAATCGAACGGCGACGCGACCGACTGGGTCGAACTCTTCAACAGCGGCAGCAGCGCGGTCGACATCTCGGGCTGGATCATTCAGGACAACGACGACAGTCACCTCGCACGCATCCCCGCCGCCACGGTTCTTGCTGCGGGAGACTTCTACGTCTTCGACCAGCCCACCTTGAGCTTCGGGCTCGGTACGGCAGACTCGGTGCGCGTCTTTGCGGCCGATGGCTTCACCGCGATCGACTCGCGTAGCTGGAGTGGCCATTCGCCTACGACGCTTGGAGTGTGCGGCGCGGATTTTGGTGACACGACCAGCGCGACAAAGGGCGCAGCCAACGACTGTAGCCCGCCGATCCGTATCAACGAGGTCGAGTCCAGTGGCGATTCCAGCGACTGGATCGAACTGAAAAACAACGGTTCTGATGAAGCGGATGTCTCGGGGTTCATCCTCAAGGACAACGACGACAGTCACGTCTTTACTCTTGCTGCCGGCACCACCATTGCCGCGGGCGATTATCTCGTGGTCGAGCCTGACTTTGGGCTCGGCGGGGGAGGTTCGGCACGACTTTTCAGCCCTGACGGTGTCACGCTCGTGGATAGCTACGTGTGGACCTCGCACGCCATCACGACCTACGCGCGCTGCCCCGACGGAACGGGCGACTTCGAGACGTCGAAGGCATCGACCAAGGGTGCTGCGAACAGTTGCGTTGGCGAACTCGAAACCGCGCCGTGGCCGGGCGGCTCGACCGTCACTGCGGTCAACGAGCTAGACGAGTTCAGCGACAATATGAGCGGGCTCGCTTTCGAAGCCGCGCCTTCTGGAGACGTGTTGTGGGCTGCCAAGAACGGGCCAGGCTCGCTCTACAAGCTCGTCTTTGACGGCGCTAACTGGGTGCCTGCGACGAGCGACTCGTGGAGCGATAGCAAGCGCCTGCACTACTCCGATGGATCCGGCGATGTGGATGCCGAAGGCGTCGCGTTGACGGCGGCGGGAGCATCCGAGGGGGTTTTCATCGCCAGCGAGCGCGACAACTCCAACAGTGGTGTTAGCCGCCCAACGATTCTTCGCTACGACGTCTCGGGTTCCGCCTCGGAGCTGACGGCTAGCCAGGAATGGAACCTCACGGCCGACCTGCCGGTTACTGCAGCAAACTCGGGGCTCGAGGGCATCGCGTGGATTCCCGACAGCTACCTCGTGGCTGAAGGATTCGTCGACGAAAGTACTAACGCTCTCTATAGCCCCGCGACGTACGCAGATCACGGTGACGGGCTCTTCTTCGTTGGTCTCGAAGCAAACGGCGCGATCTACGCCTACGCCCTGGACCAAACCTCTGGCTCGTATCAGCGCGTTGCGACGATCGAGAGTGGTTTCGTTGGCGTGATGGAGCTCGAGTTCGATGCCGCGATGGGTGCACTTTGGGCCGTCTGCGACGACACGTGTGAGGGACGCAGCGCACTGCTCGAGATCGTCCAAGATGGTGCCGCCAAGGGCTTGTTCGAAGTCGCCACTGTCTTTGAGCGTCCCTCTGGCCTGCTGAATCTCAACAACGAGGGCTTCGCTGTGGTGCCCCACTCGGAGTGTGTCTCCGGTTCTACGAACGTTTACTGGTCGGATGACTCGAACACGGGCGGCATCGCGCTGCGGTCAGGCACCATCGACTGCACCGTGACAACCGACCCAACCGACCCGACCGACCCAACCATTCCGACGACTCCCGTTGCAGTACCGGCCGCGAGCCTCGCAGAGGCGAACCGAGGTGCGATCACAGTACCGGCAAGCGCGAAACCCGGAGAAACGATCACGATCACTATGGGCGCGTCACCTGCTGGCACTGTCGTGAACACGTGGATCTACTCCACGCCGACTCTGCTGGGATCGCCTACAGTCAGCGCCGCCGGCACCGTCTCAGCCACCATTCCATTGGCGCTGTCACCCGGTGCTCACCGGTTGGTAGTGACCGCGACAGATGGCTCCTTAATCGGTTGGGCCGATATCACGATCACTGCGCTGGAACCTGGTTTGCTAGCGTTCACCGGTTCAGGGTCAGCGTTACCGATTCAGCTGCCGTTGATAATGCTCATCGCTGGATTCGCGATGGTCATGATTCGTCGCCGCGAGGCGGGCGTTTCGCCCCGGTAAAGAATCGCGCTTGTTTCTGGCTCCCTGGCGGCGTTCAATAGACGCAGACGCGCGAGGTCGCTCGCGGGCAATCGCTTTACTGAGGAAGGCCGCACCATGAATTCAGATTCCACCGACTCCGGATTCGAATATCCGAATGACGCAATCGATGCCGATGAGCTGGTGACCAACGATGCCGTCGCTGGCGAACCAGTAGTTCCTTTCGCGAAGGAGGGAGCGCCCGAAGGCTCGGAGCTCCGCGAAGTGTCCCCGGTGTATGACGAGCATGACCTCAATTCGGAGGATGGACCACGCGACTGAGAAGAGAAGTGGTAGCAAACTAAGCAACTACGGGGTGGGACAGCACCCTGCACGGCCAGGCTCGACGTGAGTCCGTATCCGGGAAACCGGTGCGGCACGCCGAGTCTTTTTTTGTGCCCTTTCGCGGCGCCGTAAAGGCGCGGAGAAACCTCAGCACGTTTTTTCTGGCAATTTACCGAAACTGGAAAAAGTCGGTGGCGGTGAGGAGTAGCGTTGTTTCTGTTGCTCCAGTCCTCGGCAGCGAATATCTTTCGCTATCGCCAGAGGAATGTTATGACCGCAACACTCGCCGCCCCAGTTTTAGCGCTTCGCGTAGGCCCTCGTATAGAGTCCGCGAAAGCTGATCCGCGGTCCCTTCTCGCCGCGCCGGCGGCCGCTCTCGTCCCGACCGAACTGGTCGGGATGTTCGGCGACGTGCGCGCCGTCTTCCGGTTTCCACCCGTGCTGGTTCCCGCGACCTGATTGGCCGCAGCGTTCCCGCCCCGCAATAAACAACACACGAAAGGATCCCCACAATGGCGTACCAAACCATTAACCCGTATACGAATGAAGTAGTCGCGACGTTCCCCGATGCAACGGTTCAGGAAGTCGACGAGGCCATCACTGCGGCGCATCAAGCGTTCCTGTCTTGGCGTGAAACTCCTTACTCAACTCGGATGGAGGTGCTCGCCAAAGCAGCGAAACTGCTGCGCGCGGATAAGCGTCGCTACGCGGAGCTGCTCACCTTGGAAATGGGTAAGGTGATCGCCGAGGCTGAGGCTGAGGTGGATCTGTCGGCCGACATCCTCGAGTACTACGCGGAACGTGGTGGCGCATTGCTCGAGACGGAGAAAGTTCCGGTCGCGTATGCCGCGGAAGGTGAAGTCGAGATTGTGAATGAGCCGCTTGGCGTTCTCCTTACCGTCGAGCCCTGGAACTTCCCGTACTACCAAGTTGTTCGTGTTGCGGCACCGCAGTTAGTGGCAGGCAACACGATCCTGCTCAAGCACGCGAGCAACGTTCCTCAGTCAGCGGCGATGTTCGACGACCTGTTTGCGCGCGCCGGACTTCCTGCCGGCGGATTCAAGAACCTTTTTCTTCCGCACAACCTCACTGAGCACGTGATCGCTGACCCTCGCGTTCGCGGCGTAGCGCTCACGGGGAGCGAAGAAGCGGGCTCGATTATTGCCGCTTACGCGGCGAAAGCGGTGAAGAAGAGCACCCTCGAGCTCGGTGGCTCCGATGCATTTGTTGTTCTTGAGGACGCTGATATGGATAAGACAGTCGAGTGGGCCGTGTTCGGTCGCCACTGGAACGCCGGTCAGGTCTGTGTTTCGGCAAAGCGAATGATCGTGGTCGATGCGGTCTTCGATGAGTTCCTTGAGAAGTATCGTGCCGGTGTTGCAGCGTTGAAGGCAGGCGACCCGATGGACCCGACAACGGCGCTTGCACCGTTGTCATCTCAGGCCGCTGCCGACAAGCTCGCAGGTCAGGTTAAGGATGCGATCGCTGGGGGAGCAAAGGCCGAAACCCTCGGTGACCCCGTGCCATCGACCGGAGCTTTCTACCAGCCGACGATTCTCACCGAGATCGACTCGAAGAATCCTTCGTACTACCAAGAGTTCTTCGGCCCGGTTTCGATTGTCATCCGCGTCAAGGACGAAGCCGAAGCGATCGCGGTCGCCAACGACTCGCCGTTCGGCCTCGGTGGTTCTGTGTTCACGCGAGACACCGTTAACGGTGAAAAAGTGGCGAGAAAGATCGACACGGGCATGGTCTACGTCAACCACCCGACGATGGTGAAGGCCGACATTCCCTTCGGTGGCGTCAAGCACTCTGGCTACGGTCACGAACTGACCAACCTTGGTATCCAGGAATTCGTGAACAAGAAGGTTATCGACGTCGTGGATATCAACGCGGCGTTCTAACCCTTACCTCGGATGGCCAGCCCCCGGTCCCGTGGGCTGGCCATCCGGTCAAGCGAGTGGGAACACGTGTGCACGTGTCCCGCTCTGAGTTGCGAAGTGGGAACATCCAGTGGAACAGATGAAGGCGTGGAGCACAGGAGAGTCGCCAGGAACCATCAGTCTCGGTTCGAAGCCGAAACCTCTCCCTCATCCCGATGAAGTCGTCGTGCGAGTGATCGTGTGCGGGCTCTGCCGCACTGATCTTCATGTGGTCGACCAAGAACTTCAACCCCACGCGTCTCACATAACGCCGGGTCACCAGATAGTGGGTACGGTGGTTGCCCTTGGCAACCAAGTGAAACAACTGAATGTCGGCGACACCGTCGGAGTCGCCTGGCTTCGACGCACGTGCGGTGTCTGCGAGTGGTGCCGAAGTGGGCGTGAGAACCTCTGCCCCAACTCCGAATACACCGGGTGGGATGCTGATGGTGGTTTCGCCGAATACGCCACTGTTCCCGAAGCGTTCGCCTACCTCTTGCCTGCCAACGTCAATGCGATTGAGGTCGCACCGTTGCTCTGTGCCGGCATCATTGGCTACCGGGCGCTCTCCCGAGCGGCATTGCCCGATGGCGGAAAGCTCGGAATTTATGGCTATGGTTCGAGCGGCCATATCACCGCTCAGATTGCTCAGGCCGCCGGTGCGACGATCTACGCGATGACCCGTGGTGTGGCAAACCAGGACTTGGCGCGAAGTATCGGTTCGGCATTTGTCGGCGACGAAACCGAAGAACCGCCAGACGAACTGGATGCCGCAATTGTGTTTGCACCGGTGGGGGAGTTCGTGCCGGTAGCGCTAGCCGCGACGAAACGTGGCGGAACTGTGGTGCTAGCGGGCATCCATATGACTGACATTCCTGCCATGAATTATCAGGCTGCCCTCTTTAACGAGCGAGATTTGCGCACGGTGACCGCCAATACCCGTGCCGATGGCGCAGCTTTCCTCACTCTTGCCCACAACTTAGCGATCCGCCCGACGGTCACTACGTATCCGTTCGAGAACGTCGACACAGCGATTTCAGATCTCCGCAGGGGCCACGCATCGGGCTCCATCGTCATTACGATGCCGTAGGTCCATACCCTGATTTGCTCACGGCATCATTGTCATCCGTTGAGCCGGCGCTCAGCTTCGAACCGTATAGTCAAACTTGTATAAAGATTAGTCTCCACTCGAAAGGTTACTCATGAATCGCTTCTCAGATCGCGTCGTTCTCATCACTGGTGGGGGATCCGGCCTCGGCCGTGCCGCTGCCGTTCGTCTTGCTTCGGAAGGCGCGAAACTGTCGCTCGTCGACATCTCGGAGGCTGGCCTGGCTGACTCAGTGAAAGCAGTGGCTGAAGCTGCTCCTGACGCCGAGGTGCTGACAGTCGTTGCTGACGTTTCCCAGGAAGCGGATGTCGACCGCTACGTAGCAGAGACGATCGCTCGCTTTGAGCGCATCGATGGCTTCTTCAACAACGCTGGCATCGAAGGAAAGCAGAACCTCACCGAGAACTTCTCCGCAGAGGAGTTCGACAAGGTCGTCGCCATCAACCTGCGTGGCGTGTTCTTGGGTCTCGAGAAGGTTCTCAAGGTCATGCGTGAACAGGGATCCGGCATGGTCGTGAACACGGCCAGCGTCGGTGGCATCCGTGGAATCGGAAACCAGTCCGGTTACGCCGCGGCCAAGCACGGCGTTGTGGGGCTCACCCGCAACTCGGGTATTGAATACGCTGAGCACGGCGTCCGGATCAACGCCATTGCTCCAGGTGCCATCTGGACGCCCATGGTCGAAAACTCGATGAAGCAGCTGGATGCTGAGAACCCGCGTGGAGCCGCCGAGCAGTTCATCCAGGGCAACCCAACGAAGCGCTTCGGTGAAGCTCCCGAGATCGCTGCAGTCGTGGCGTTCCTGCTGAGCGATGACGCGAGTTACGTCAACGCGACCGTTCTGCCCATCGATGGCGGTCAGTCATATAAGTACTAAAAGGGCAGGGGAGTGGGCGGTTCGGTGAGCCGCCTGCTCCCTTTTCGGCAGCAAGCATGAGAACTATTCAGTACTAGCTATGTCGTCCGATTCACGTTCTTCGGCGGCCAGCAAAATGCCGTCGCGAACGGCGCTGCGGATGACACCGTGGAGCACGTACAGGAACACGCCGATAAGAACGACGGCGATAACGAAATCCATTCTGGGTTCTTTTCGTTGGCTTCTCCGCCAGCTGTTCACGCTGGCGGTGCGAGGAGCCAGTTTTTCGCTAAGCTGACATAATGTGCATTATCGGATACTGATGTAGTCCGGCCCGAGCGGGGCCAATCGCATCATTCTGGCGGCAGTTCAGTGACGGTAACCGCCCACGGCTGATTCTCCGTCAACGAGACGGAAACCGAATAGCTCGTCGACGCGTCGACGACTAAGTCATCTTTGTGGGCGGCATCCTCAGCGTTCGTTCTGCACACGCGCGATGTTTCGATGTCGTCGTCGAGGGCAATCGTGATTTTTCCGAATCCGATGCAGTCGGAATAAATGGCGATGCGCCCCGTCGTTGGGGTGAAGGCCGAGGTGTCGATGAATTCGTTCTCGTTCGAGCTCTGGGCCAATACGCGCTCATCGTCCACATCGAACTCGATCAGCATGAGATTTTCTGACATAACGTGAGGTGTATCGCCGTCGCCCGTGTTCGCTCCCGCCTCCGCGTCTGTGCTCGACTTCGAGCTCGTGCCGGATGGTTCAGGGCTGTCAGTAGTGCTGAGATCGTCGGTTGAGGTGCAGCCAGCGAGGGTAACGAAAGCCAGCAGCGCCAGCGCAGCGACGGCTCCCCTGCGCGCAGAGCTCGTGCCGCTCCCCTGGCTCGAGATGGTGCACCTCGGGCCGCGGGGAAAGGTTCGAGGTTCGCTCACAAATACAAGCCTACTCAGAAATAAAGACAATATCTCGCATTGAGGGGCGAGCGGCCTAAGAGGTCAGTTTCCGGCTATCCAAAAAGCGAGCGAGTGCTTCCGCTGCCGCCTGGTGATCGAGTACGTCCGGCTCCCCCGACATCGTGAGCGTGCCGACGACCGTGCCGTCCACGCGCAACGGAATCGAACCTCCGTGTGCCTTGAATGTCTCATGGTCGACGTCGCTGCGGTCTTCGAACGCGGCACCAGCGGCCAGATGGCGGAGTTTCACCAGCAGTGACGGCTCCTCAAACCTCACCGCAACCGCAGCCTTGCCAGTGAGCCAAGGGTCATTGTCCGGGTTAGTGTCCTTGAGCTTTGCCCTGAAAACGACATCGCCGTCGAGCACGATCTCCACGGCGAGATTGAGTTCCTGCTCTTTGATGACCTGAACGGCGAATAGCCCTAACGCCACGGCATCGTCGTTCGAGAGACGAATGCAATCGACGAGGTTCAGGTACTCAAGATCGGCCACGGTGTAGTGAGGCAGGGAGCGTGTCATTTCTCAAGTCTAGGAGTCGAAAACAGTGCACAGTCCACCGGTGGGATAGTGAGGAAACCTGTATTCTTAGCGAATGACCCGAAAGCGTCGAGCACCTCGTGCTCTTCTTGGTACATCGTTCGCCCTCGCCCTCGCCCTCGCTCTCCTCGTTCTCGCCGGCTGTTCAGCCGTGCCCACACCGACAGACACCGCGGCACTAACCCCGCCCTCAGTCGAAGAATGGTCGTGGGCCACCACTGGCTGGTCGCTCAATACTGAAGCCGATGCACCGTACATGGATCGGCCCCCGGCAAATCTCACGTCTCGTGATCTCGATGACACCGGGCTCGCTATCTATTACGAACGCAACTCCGACAAGGTGCGGGCGGATCATCCTGTGGTCTACGCGCAGTATGGAATATCTGCGTTAATCGAATACGAGCGTACGGGGCAAAAACAGTGGCTCGAGCGGGCGGCCCGGCAGGCGGAGCAGCTCGTTACGATGCATACCGAGCGTGGTGACGGCTGGTGGTATCCGTACTCATTCGACTGGACTTACGACGACCGAACTCTCACCGCTCCGTGGTGGTCCGGCATGGCGCAAGGCCAGGCGTTGAGCTTGTTCTCGCGACTCGCACAGGTGACGGGCGACGAGCAATGGGCAACCGCTGCCGATCACACCTGGGCTAGCTTTCGGCAGGAGCCATCGGCATCCGAACCGTGGTCAACCTTCATCGATGATGAGCATCTTTGGTTCGAAGAATACGCGGGAGACCAACCCCCGCTCATGGTGCTTAACGGGCAGATTTTCGCAATTTTTGGTCTCTACGACTACTGGCGCTTAACCCAAGATCCCGAAGTTGCCCGATACGTAGACGGTGGAGCGACTACGGTGCTGAGCATCATGCCGGAGATCCGTAACGCCGGAGATATTTCCTACTACTGCGTGCAAGTCGACTTTTGTGCGCGCGCGCGTTGGCAGGATCAGAAGTACCACGTGATCCATTCATGGCAGCTGAACACGCTGGCGAAGCTCACGGGTGACCCGCAGTTCAGCGAGTGGGCAGATCAGCTCGAATCTGACTGGCAGCCCGCGGCGTAGCCACTCAACTGGCGACAGCCTCAGGCTCCCAGCCGCATACTTATCAGTTGCTCGAGCTCGGCAGGCTCGTAGCGATCGGATGTCGATCTCAATTCGTCGCGAGTCCACCAGCGATACTCGAGCACGTCGACACGCTCGTCGTCCGTCCACAACTCCTGTGACGGCACGAAGGCATCGACTTCAGCCTCGTAAAACACGGCGTGACCGGTGTCATGGTTCGCCCTGTCCCACTCGGTGACGAAATCGTGCGTCCACACGGGCTCGCCAAGATCGCCGATCTCGAGACCTGTCTCTTCCCGAAGTTCCCGCACGGCGGCGTCGTGATGCGACTCCCCCGCGTCTACTCCTCCGCCCGGTGTTAGCCAGCGCGCAATACCGCTCGTGTCGGGTGCCTTCGTCAGAAACAGCAGGAATCGCTGCTCGCGGTCGAACAGCAGCACGCGGCTGGTGGCCCGGTTCACCGGCATCCGAAGACCGCTACTTGTTGAGAAAGTCGGAGACGTTGCCGACGTAGCGGGTGTTGTTCTCTGGAACGGGGTCAACGGCGGCAGAAGCGACCTCTGCCGCGAATTCGCTCACGTTGTACAGGCGGCCGGCGGCCTCCTTGCGTGCCTCGATCGCGCCGGGGTTCGCACGCTGTAGCAGGGTTGCCGTGATGGTGCCTTCGATCATGTCGCCTGAGACGACAACGAAGCCGATGCCCTGTGCTTCGAGTTCGGGGATCAATTCGCGCAGTGCATCTTCGCCTGCACGCTTGCTCAGTGCGACCGGAACATACTCGGGCATGGTTTCCACAGTGCGGATGAAGTGGGCCTGATGGCTGGTCACAAATACGACGCGCGAACCCTCGTGCAGCAGCGGCATCATGGTCTTCAAGAAGTTGACCTGGGCGTCACGGTTGAGCTGCATGGCGTAGTCCTCAGCCATACCGCCCTCCATGCCGCCGGATGCGTTGAGCACCAGAATCTCGAGGCCCCCGAACTCTTCCTTGACGGTCGCGAAAAGGGCAGAGACAGTCTCGGGGTCGGTGAGGTCAGCACCGATAGCAATAGCGGAACCGTCGGTTTCGTTGAGCTGGGCTACTAGCTTGAGGGCTCGAGCCTCTTTGTTGCGGTAGTTCACGGCAACGCGAGCACCCGCCTGCGCAAAGTAGGCGGCAGTGTCGGCGCCGATCCCCCGCGAAGATCCAGTGATGAGCGCGCGAGCGCCATCGAGCGAGTGAGCGGCCAGAGGATTCGAATTATCGCTATTCACGCTTCGACTTTAGCGGTCGAAGGAGCGCTCTGCAGTGATCTAAGTGCTAGCGTCGTGAATGAAGATTTGTCGAACAGCGCAACGATGAAGGGCGCCAGCTAATGCTCGTAGACCTCACCCAATATTTGTGGATTCTGTGGCTGGCGCTTGTTGTGCTCTTCATCGTCATCGAAGTGCTGACTCTCGAGTTCACTTTCCTCATGATCGCGGCCGGCTCGCTCATCGGCGGTCTCGGCTCCAATCTCTTGGGGTGGCCGTGGTACGTGCAGATCGCGTTGGCGGCTGCCATTGCGGGCCTCCTGATCTTCACGATCAGGCCTGTGTTGCTGATGAACCTCGAAAAGGGCGCCGATCCGGCGAAGAGCAATGTCGAGGCGCTGTACGAACTCGGTGGCTTTGTCACCGCGTCTTTCACGAAGGGCATCGGCGAAGTCAAGCTCGACAACGGCGAGACTTGGACCGCGCGCATCGGTGACGGTGCTGCTCCCTCCACAATGCCCGTAGGAAAGCGAATTTCTGTGCTGGCAATCGAAGGTGCCATTGCGGTCGTCGTTCTTGAGAAAACCCACCCCAGCACCACCAAGCCTCGAGCGACTACGCAGCCGCCGAGAAAGGAAGAAAAGTGACTGATCCCGCTAGCTTCGTAGGCCAGATATTCGTGGTGATTCTGCTCGTTATTCTTGCCATTTTCGTTATCGTTACGCTGTTCCGCGCGATTCGCATTGTGCCGCAGGCGCGCGCCGGCGTAGTTGAGCGCCTGGGAAAGTACCGCAAAACGCTGTTGCCGGGGCTCAATATCCTCGTACCTTTTATCGATCGGATGTTGCCTCTCATCGATTTGCGTGAGCAGGTCGTCTCGTTCCCTCCGCAGCCGGTCATCACCGAAGACAACCTCGTTGTCTCGATCGACACCGTGGTGTTCTTCCAAGTGACGGATGCGCGCGCTGCGACGTACGAGATCGGTAACTACCTTGGAGCCGTCGAACAGCTGACGACCACGACGTTGCGAAACGTAGTGGGTGGCCTCAATCTCGAGCAGGCGCTCACGAGTCGCGACAACATCAACTCGCAGCTGCGAGTCGTTCTCGACGAAGCCACCGGCAAGTGGGGCATTCGTGTTGGACGTGTTGAGCTCAAGGCCATCGACCCGCCCCTCTCGATTCAAGACTCGATGGAAAAGCAAATGCGAGCCGAGCGTGACCGCCGTGCGCAGATTTTGACCGCTGAAGGAACCAAGCAGGCCGCCATTCTCGAAGCAGAGGGCTCACGTCAGGCCGCCATTCTCGAGGCTGAGGGTGAAGCCAAAGCTGCGGTGCTCCGCGCCGACGGTGAAGCTGCCGCAATCAAAACTGTCTTCGCGGCGATTCACGAAGGCGATCCCGACCCGAAGCTGTTGGCGTACGAGTACCTCCAGACGCTGCCTAAGATTGCAGAAGGTGACTCCAACAAGATGTGGATCATCCCGTCAGAACTGACGGAAGCGCTCAAGGGCATTGGTGAAGGATTCTTTAGTGGCAAGGGACCAGTCGCGCGCTAGCGCCAACTCGTCGTATCTCTCCCCCGCAGGCCCCCGCGTTTTTGCACATCGGGGGCTTGCGCTCGACGCACCCGAAAATACGATGCTTGCCTTCGCGAAAGCGGTCGCTGCAGGGGTGCAGTTCGTCGAGACGGATGTTCACGTCAGTTTCGACGGAGTAGCCGTTGTGGCGCACGACCCGAGTCTCAGTCGCGTCGCCGGCCGGGCTATCAAAGTCGAACAACTCACGATGGCGGAGCTGCGGCGCATCGACCTGGGTGATGGCCAAGGTTTCTGCGCCCTCGCCGACGCGCTCGACGCATTCCCAGAAACGCGCTTCAACGTCGACGTCAAGACTAAGGGCGCTGTCCTGCCCGTCTCGCGTGCGATTCGTGACCTCAAGGCGGTAGATCGCGTTCTCGTCACCTCGTTCGACGAAGCCCGCCGTGCCGCGACGGTCGAGCAATTACCGGGAATCGCGAGCTCAGCATCAGCCCGACGCTTCCTGATGGCACTCGTCAGCGCGAAGGCGGGCATCTCGCCTGCCATGAGGCGTGCACTTTCTGGGCTCGTTGCCATCCAAGTGCCAGAGAAAGCGCTAGGGTTGCGGGTGACCACTCAGCGGATGATTTCACGCGTGCACGATCTCGGACTCGAGATGCATGTCTGGACTATCAATGAACCGCAGCGAATGCGTCACCTGCTCGACCTCGGCGTCGATGGAATCGTCACCGATCGAGCAGACCTCGCCCTCGAAGTTGTGAAATCGCGCGCCTAGCAAGACCGCGCACATTCCGCTTCATGGCAGCGGGAATTGTTAGTAAATGCTGACAACTCGCTGTGAAGACTGCACGCTTGGAAGCATACGTTCAGCAAGAGGGTTTATTACTTGTAGAAACCGCGAATTGAAGGAGGCCACACGATGGCAGATCGCAGCTTGCGCGGCATGAGACTTGGTACCCAGAGCCTACAGAGCGAAGAGGGTGTCGAGTTTTCCCCGCGGAAAAAGAGCGTGTACAAGGCGGTCGACGGCAACACTTTTGAAGTGATGTTCTCGTCTGACGCTGAAGTTCCCCAGCAGTGGCTTGACGCCAAGACGGGTCAAGAGGGAACACTCCTCGATGACAACGGCGAGCTGGTAGAACTCGACGAGGTCGACGTGAAGGTTCCCCGTAGCCACTGGGACATGCTTCTCGAGCGACGCACGCGCCCAGAACTCGAAGAGCTTCTTCAAGAACGCCTCGACTTCTTGCGCGCCCGTCGCGGTCAGCAGAAGATCGGCGCCTAACGACGTACTGAACTCAGGGTCGCCGCTATTCCCCAGCCGGTGACCCTGAGTAGTGCTTCTGCAACAATCCCTGCATGCATTTTTGACCGGCCCGTTGAGCGCTCAACGAAGGTGATCGGATGCTCCGCCACTCGGTAGCCCGCACGTTCGAAGTTCCAGGCCAGCTCTACTTGAAAGCAGTATCCCTGCGACGAAACACCGTCGAGGCCAAGCTCTCTCAACGCGCTCGCACGAAACACTCGAAAGCCGGCGGTGAGATCTCGGATGTCGGAGTGAAGGACGCGCCGCGCGTAGCTGTTTCCTGCCTGCGAAATGCTGTGTCGATACCAGGGCCAGTTCTTGACTGATCCGCCAAGCACCCAGCGGGACCCTATGACGAGGTCATTGCCCGCTTTAGCTAGTGCAATCATCGCGGGTAGCTCCACCGGGTCATGAGAGCCGTCGGCGTCTATCTCGACGATGTAATCGTACCCGCGTTCGAGGGCGAGCGCGAAACCGGCGAGGTAGGCCGTCCCCAGTCCGTCTTTAGCGGGGCGGTGAAGCACCGAAACGCCCGGATCGGCAGCCGCAAGCTCCTCAGCCCGCTGGCCCGTGCCGTCGGGGCTGGAGTCGTCCACCACGAGAACGTGCGCCCGCGGCACAGCCTGACGTAGACGGCCGACGATCGAGGAAATGTTCTCGATCTCGTTATAGGTGGGAACCACCACAATGACGTTAGGCATTCTCTCTCCGACCGGCCAACCTTGCAACGATAAGGGCGCCGAGTGCGAGCCCAGACACGAGCCATTCAATTTCTCGACCCCACACAACCGCGGGAGTGATGCTCGTGGAGAGCGGTACATCCTCGACCATCGTGGCCGCGGTGTACCACGGCACCTCAGCGATCGTCGTTCCATCCGGTCCGATGATCGCGCTGAGTCCCACCGTGGAAATGTTGACAACGCTGCGGCCCAGCTCGAGTGCGCGGATACGGGCCATAGCCAATTGCTGAGCGCTCTCGTCCGTCATACCGAAGTCAGCGTTGTTCGATGACGCGATGATCACTTGGGCGCCCTGCTCTACCGACTCAGTCAGAATCTGATCATCAACAATATCGAAGCAAATGTTTACGCCGACCGTGACTCCGTTGACGTCAAACACCATGTCGGTCGTGCCGATGGAGTAATCACGGCCGATCAGGCCGATGAGATCAGGCGCGAACTGCGCCCAGAAGTCACGGTTCGGCACATATTCACCGAACGGAATGGGGTGGCGTTTGTCGTAGATATCAACCACGCCCTCCCCCGGCATCCACAACAGCTGACTGTTGAAGATCTCGCCGTCACGTTCGGTGATGTCACCAGAAATCAGCGGTGCGTCGGCTTGTTCGACGACGTAGTCGAATGCTGCCGCCGCGTAGGAGTTGCTGAGTGGTGACACATCGGTGCCGCCCTCCGGCCAGACGACGAGGTCAAGATCTTGGCCGTAGATGGACTCGGTCGCGGTGAGTTGAGCGGTGAGAAGATCGCCGCGCTCTCGCTCGTCGAAGTAGGCGGCCTTGCCGTTGCCCTGTACGGCGCCGACGCGAAGCGTTCCGTCGAGCGTTGACTGCCAGGTAGGAACGTTGAGCATGAGGGCGAAGACAGCGACCGGCACGAATACCGTGCGGAGCGCCCGCGAGACGTGTTGAGCGCGGGCATCCAGAGGCAACTCGCGGTAGTGACGCCACGAGTATTCGACCGCCGCAAGGGCTAGCGCAACGACGAGCACAATCGTGAAGCTCACACCGGAAACGCCGATCCAGGGAAAGAGCGGTGCGAGGGGGCTCTCGGCTTGTGAGAGCGCTACACGGCCCCAAGAGAAGCCTCCGTAGGGCCACACGCTCATCCACGCTTCACGGGCTGTCCAGAGACCCGCCACGACGAAAGCTAATCCGAGCGTCGCTACCCAGCCGACACCGAAGGCTCGAGGAATCCACCGGTACGCAAGCGCGATGGCCAGGCCGCCGAGCGCCACAAAGAGAGATTCTAAGAACGAGAGCGCCAGCATCGGTACAGGGCCCAAGAAGAGCGATGCCCAAGAGATGTGTGTGAGATAAAACGCAAACCCGCCGAGGAAACCGACGAGAAACGCGGCCCACGAGCGTCGACCGCGAAGTGCGACAAGCATGAGAGCGATGCCCACAAAGGTCATCGGCCAGACGCTCTTATCGGGGAACCCGGCATCCATGATTGGGCCGGAGGCCAGTGCTGTCACGATCGCCGCCCATAAGGGCAGCACAGCAACAGGTTTATCGGGCATCACGAGTCGAGCCTAAGCGACAGAACTGTAGGCAACGATTCCACGCCGGATGTCATCCAGTGCCTTGCGGGCGGTGCGTCCGACATCGCCGTCGGCCACGACCGATAACTGGTCGAGCAGGTCAATGACCTGCTTAGTGACGCGCACAAAGTCGCCTGCGGCCATTTCGGCGAGGTCGAGAACCGAGTCGAGACTTGCGCCATTCGCCCAGCGATACATTGACAGAGCAAGGCCCTTTGCGAGCGGTTGGCTACCGGGAAGACGGTTATCTCGCTCGAGATCGTCGAGTTGAGCCCACAGCGTGGATGTCTTGTCGAAAGCCTCGCGGAATTCACCGCGCGGAAGATAGCGGTCGCCAAGATCACCCTCGTCTCGACGCGGTTCGTAGACCAGAGTGGTTGCCATCGCCGCAAGGGAGGCAGCATCCAGACTGTTCCAGAAGCCTTGCCGTAGAGATTCCGCGACGAGTAGGTCGCGTTCGCCGTAAATGCGACGCAAAACGCGACCGTGTTCGTTGAGCGTCATTTCGCCGTTCTTGCCCGGCTCGATGTACTTGAGCTGAGTGAGAACATCGGTGACGCGGTCAAAAATCTTGGCAACGGCGCCCGTGCGGTTCTGAATCTGACGGCTGAGCTGATCGGTTTCGCGCTTGAGGCGCCACCAGCGTTCTGCCCAGCGAGCGTGAGATTCACGTTCGGGGCAAGCATGACAATCGTGCTTACGCATCTGGTTGCGCAGTTCGCCAAGCTTGCGCTGGCGACGCTCACGCTCACCACGGTGACCGGCGTCACCTCGGGGCTGAGCCTTTTTCTCAAGATCGTTGAGTTCGCGGCGGATGCGAGAATACTCCGCGAAGTCGCCGACGTGGCATTCCATCGACTTGGCATAGCCATCGAGAGAATTTTTCTGCGAACGAACCTTGCGAGCGAGATCGACCACGGCGCGATCTGCTTGAAACTGCGCGAAACTCGACTCGAGAATCTCGCGAGTATGTTCGCGGCCAAAGAGCTCGATGAGGTTGACCGCCATGTTGTAGGTCGGCTTAAAACTGGAATTCAGCGGATAAGTGCGGCGCGACGCGAGCGAAGCCACGGCCTGCGGGTCGAGACCATCAACCCACTGGATGACCGAGTGGCCCTCGATATCGATGCCGCGGCGACCAGCGCGACCCGTGAGCTGCGTGTACTCCCCCGGAGTGATGGGTACGCGAGCTTCACCGTTGAACTTCTCGAGCTTCTCGAGCACAACCGTGCGGGCCGGCATGTTGATGCCAAGAGCGAGCGTTTCTGTCGCGAAAACGGCCTTGACGAGCTTCTTCTGAAAGAGCTCTTCGACAACCTCTTTGAACGCGGGTAACAGACCGGCGTGGTGAGCGGCAACGCCGCGCTCGAGACCACTGAGCCAATCCCAGTACCCCAGAACGGCGAGGTCCTCGTCGAGGAGGGTGCGACAGCGCGCTTCGACGATTTCGCGAATTTCATCGCGCTCCTCGGATGTCGTGAGGCGCACACCGGCACGCAAGACTTGATTCACTGCCTGGTCGCAGCCCATGCGACTGAAAATGAAGAAGATGGCGGGAACGAGGTTTTTGGATGACAGCATCGCCACGACATCCGCACGGTCCATACGTGATCGAGGTTGGCCACCACGGTACGAGTTCTGACGACTGCTCTTTCGACGGTTGCCGACCGACTGGCTGCGCCCGCCGAAGCGTGCCATTTGTGCGAGTTCGGGGTTCACCCGGTTCGTTGCTGCGAGGCCGGATGAATCGAAGAGATCGATAAGCTTCCCGCCGACCAGCACGTGCTGCTCCAGCGGCACGGGGCGGTCCTCTGACACGATTACTTCAGTGTCGCCTCGCACCGCCTGCAGCCAGTCGCCAAACTCTTCAGCGTTTGAGACCGTTGCGCTGAGCGAAACCATCCGTACGTCTTCAGGAAGATGGATGATCACCTCTTCCCAGACGGCGCCACGAAAGCGGTCCCCGAGGAAGTGGACCTCGTCCATCACGACAGTGCTGAGGTTCGTCAACAGATCTGACTTCGCGTACAGCATGTTGCGAAGCACCTCTGTGGTCATCACTACGATGCGGGCACCCGCATTGACGTTGGTGTCGCCAGTGAGGAGGCCGACAGCTTCGGGGCCATATTCGCCGACGAGTTCTTGAAACTTCTGGTTGCTGAGCGCCTTCATCGGGGCCGTGTAGAAAACCTTGGGGCCATCCAGCTGCATGGCCCGATAAATAGCAAACTCGGCAATGATCGTCTTGCCGGCACCGGTGGGGGCCGCGACCAGAACACTCTTGTCGGACTCGACGACTTCGCAGGCCGAGATCTGAAAAGCATCGAGGTCAAAGCGCTGGCTCGCGCGGAACGCTTCGAGTACGGGGTAGCCCCGACGCTTCTTCGCCGCGGCGTACCGTTCGGCGGGAGACAGTTCACTCATTGACTACAGCCTAAGCGCTCGGAGTCTAGAGTTCGCTGCTCACGTCGGGGTCGATGAGCGCGGCGCGTTTCGCGACACGGCGATCGTGGATCCAGGCGATGAAGGCGGCGACGAAATACAGGATGATCATCGGGATGGCGAGTAGGAACATCGAGATCACATCCGCTGCAGGAGTAGCGATCGCCGTAAACACGCAAATGGTCAAGATGGCGATACGCCATCCCTTGAGAATCGCCGCGGCCGACAGTACGCCGACGAGGTTCAGGAGAACGACGAATACGGGTAGTACAAAGGCGATGCCGACCGATAACAGGAGCTTGACGATGAAGTCGTAGTAGTACTTAGCGTTCAAATTGGAGAGATCTTGGTCGCCAGCAAAGCCGAGCATCAACGTGATGATGTTCGGCATGACGTACCAGCCGGCGGCGCAGCCCGCGAGAAAGAGCGGAATCGCTGTACTCAAAAAACCGATGGCGTATTGCTTCTCTTTGCGCACAAGCCCGGGGACCAAGAACGCCCAGACTTGGTACAGCCACACAGGACTGGCAGCGACGATAGCGACCGTAAAAGCAATCTGCATTCGAATGTCGAACGCCTGAGTCACCGCGTCATAGTTGAGCGCAGCCCCACGCCCGGAGGACTCCGCGATGCCGGTGATGGGGGCACGCAAGGCGTCAATAAAGAAATCCGCAAAAATGAAGCCGGCGATTGCGGTCACAAGAATCGCGATCGCCGAAATGAATAGCCGCTTCTTGAGCTCTACGAGATGCGCGCCGAGTGACATGCGTTCTTCACTCTTTGAACGCCACCTGTCGGCGCGAACTGCCATAGGAGCTACGGCTTAGGAGGAGTGTCGCTGCTCGAATCCGACGACGAGTCGGTCGAAGATTCAGAGCTGTTTTCATCCTTCATCGTCTTGACCTCGCTGCGGAAAATACGCATCGACTGGCCAACACTACGAGCGAGCCCGGGAAGCTTCGGTGCACCAAAAAGCAGGAGGATGACGACCAAAAGAATGACGAGGTGCCAACCGCTGAGATTGCCGAGCATGGAGAACTTCCTTAAACATTGAAGGCTGCGTAGGCCAATCATACCTAGGTTGGTTGAGATTGGGCACACTGTGGAGAGTTAGCGCGGGGCTATTTCTTTCGGCTGAACTCACCGGAAAACCATCGTCTCGGCTGTGTGCCAAAGCCGATCAAGACATAGTCCGAACGGCTGCGATGTTTCGGGTGATAGAGCACGAGGGCGGGTTTCTGGAGCAATTGCTCATCCCCCGCGCTCACGATCGTTTTGATGATGACGTGCTCCGAGCCCGTATCGTCGGTGTAGCGAACGGCGATCCGCGGTAGCCGTCGGCCGCGACGGTGGAGGCTACTCGATCCGGTCGTTTGCGCACCGGTCGTGAGCAGCAATGCGCGAATGGTTCGTCGTCGAAGCCACGTTGAGAACCAGAGCAGCGCGATCAGAATGAAGCCAGCGGCAAAGACCCAGCCCATTTAGGACCAGCCCTCCGGCCACTGCATGCGCGACGCATCGCGCCTAGTGATTTTTTTGCCGCGCTCGAGTCGCCGTTCGCGCCGCGCCGCTGTGAGCCCAAGGCGCCGTTCACGCTGGGCCTCATGCCGATCCCTGTTCTGCGCCATCTCGGCGAGAATAGCGATCTGTGGCTTCGATATTTTCTCTGTCTCGACATCGAGAATCGCGGTCTTGTCTACGACATCCGACAGATCTTTCATCAGCACCATCGCTTTGCGGAACAGCACCCACGCAACCACAGCAAGCATGATGAGGAGAGCGAGCACCAGGCCCACCCAGATCAGTAGCCAACCCCACCACGCAATCACGTCATCACCTACTGTTCTTCGGCGTACTGCTCGGCGCCAGCCTGTGCCCACCGGGCGACAGCTTCACGAGCCTCGGGCGGTGAGACAACGGTGACGACGCCCGGCAGCCCAGAAATGAGTCGCTTGAGCCCATGGAAGTGGGGCACGCGAACCGTGGTGCGCACGCGGTCGCCAGAGGCAACCCTGGGTGCATCATCCGCGACGTAATCCCCCAGCAAGCCGATTGCGCTGGGTGCGAGTTCAATGCTCACTTCGATGTCTTTGTCAGAGGTGTCGAAGAGCGTCTCGGGAAGGTTCACGTCGCCCGCGGTGTGAGTGATCGCCTCCGACGTAATTGCAGGCTTCGAAATGCGGTCGAGACGGAACGTACGGACGTCTTCGCGAGAATGGCACCAGCCGCGCACGTACCAGTCGGCATCGACGGACTCAACGCGTAACGGATCGATACGACGTCGTTCGGACTCACCTCGTGAATTGCGATAGTCGAATTCGATCTGAGTGCCGGCTGCAACGGACTCGCGGATGAGGGCGAGCGTTTCATCGAGCGCGCTCGACTCGACGGCTACTGCTGTCGGGGCCGCGGAGGCACCTCGGGAGAGCTTTGACGTCAGCGTCGCGATGGCTTCACGATCCGCGTGCTCCGGCAGGCTAGAAAGATACTGCAGCCCGGCGATCAATGCCGATGCTTCGCGAGCGGAGAATCGCGGAGAATCGTCAATCGCCACCAAGTGGGTGAGGACAATTTGATCATTGTCTTCAAAATCGTCCCAGGCGATATCGAACAGATCGCCTGCCTGGTACGTGGCCGTCTCTCCTGGAATTCCGGACACGGCGATTAGTCGAACGGCATCCCGTATCTGCTGTTCGGGAACACCGAAGTGCTGAGCAGCCTCGGCCACGCTTACGCGGTCGCGGTCCATCAAGTACGGTACGAGAGCGAGCAGAAACACCAGTTTGTCTTGCGCACGCAGCGGCGGAATCTTGTTAGCCATGGTCTGCCACCGTTCGTGTGAGGCGTTCGATCACTGCGGAGCGCAAGGCAGGAGGTGAGATCGCCTCTACCTCAGGCCCGAAGCTTGCAAGTTCATCGGCAAAGATGTTGAGATCGGTGAAATTCACTTCGAGCTGACAATCCGGGTGCATTACCGCGCCCCGGCGCTTACCGAGACGGGTTGCTGCATCGGTTCCTGGCTCAACGCGCACGACAGCAACATTCGACTCCCAGACGTCGCTCAGCCCAGCAAGCGCTTGCGCTGCGGCATCGTCGGTCGGATAGTCAAAGCTTTTCTTGCTGCGCTGGATGCTGCTGACAATGCGACGCAGTAAGAAGGTTTTGAACGTGTCAGTTGCGGGATCCTTCGCGTACAAGTGCCAGCGGCCCTGATGCTGAACGAGGGCGAGCGGAGCCACGAGGCGAGTCGTCGATGATTGCTCCCCTGGCTTGAGGTACTCGAAACTCACGAGAACCCGGCGATCCATGGCTTCGCGCAGCGGCTCAAATGATTCATCGCGCACGCGAACCTGAGGGGCGTAGCTCAGAACGGGCTCGGCAGTCTCAATGCCCAGCGACCGTAGCTTCACGATTGCCCGACGCGAGCCCTCAGAGAGGGAACCTTCGCGCCACACCATTGCAGCGAGACCGAGCAGTGTCGATTCTTCAGCCGAAAAAGCGATGTCTTCGGGCAACTCGTAATCGACTCGAGGTATGCGGTATCGCAGGTTCTGGTTGTTCCCCGCTTGTTCGGGCGGCTCGATGGTCTCGAGGGGCACCCCGAGTTCGCGAATATCGTCTTTGTCGCGCTCGAATTGCCGTTCGAGATTGGCGTTATCTCCCGAGTGCACGAATCGTTGGCGATAACCCTGCACGGTCGACAAAATCTCGCTCTTCGTAAGCCCGCTCTCGGTAGAGAGTAAAGCCAAGACGAGGCTGAAGAGCCGCTCTTCGTTAGGAACTTTCGGTACTGGCACGAGTCAAATCCTTTTGTCTCTGACACCCGGCCGTGTCGTGGGTAACGTTACTGCGCTTGAATTCCGAGGATGTCGAACACGAAGACCAGAGTCGACCCGCTCGTAACGCCCGTGGGCTCTGTTCCCGGCGCGAAGCCGACATCCGGCGTTAGCACCACGAGCACCTGCGAACCAACCGTTTGACCGATGAGCGCTTCAGCGAGCCCCGGAGGCAATCCGCCATCGGAAGTTTCGGTGCTTTCGACAATGAAGGTTCCGGGAACGCCGGATTCTTCCCAGCTGTTCGTGAAGGTGGAGTCTGCGCCCCACTCGATGCCACTCACCTGCATAACCGCAGCGTCCCCCGACGAAAGCGCTTCGCCAGAACCGACTTTCAACGCGGCAAACTGCAGTTCGCTCGGAGCATCTCCGGCAGGAAAAGTGAAGCCGGGCTGACCGTTAGGGGCCAGAACGATCGCGGGGAATCCCGAGGGTGCAGGTTGGCTGACGCCATCTGCCTTGCCGGGGTAGCGCGACTCCACGTCGCTCACCATGACAATGGCGTCGTCTTCGGCTAGGGCGAGCTGGTTCTGCGCAATGTTCTCTGCACCGAGGATGTCACCAGCGGCGCCAACGGTAACGATGCGAGACCCGACCGAGGCGCACTGCGCGATATCGCCGAAGTGTGGCTCGCGTTCGGTAACTGACACCCTCAACCCGGCGGTGTCGTGCCCCGTGGAGATCAATTGCGCACCCGTTGCGGCGTCGTAGATAGTGATCTGAAGAGTGGCGATATCTCCCGCATCGAGCTTCTCGCCGGAGCCCTCAATGGTGATGGAGTTTTCGACGTCAGTTGCGATGATCGGAGTGGGGAAATTCGCTTCGGGATCGGCACTGAATTCTCCAGAGGTCGATACCAAAGCCGTATTGGTCCCCGAGGAGTACATCGGCGCGCAGTCCGCGAAGGTCAAAGGACCATTAGCGCAACCGGCTAACGAAACAACAACTCCGGCACTCACGGCCACTACTGCAAGCTTGCGCACAAACACTCTTTTCATCGACACAGACATCGCCAACACTCTACCGGTCAGTCGTAGCGGCATCGGCCGCCTTCTTCGCTTCGCGCGCCGTCTTACGGAGGCGTTTCGCGCTGGAGTTACGGTCTCCGAGAGCACCGGGCGTCCAGGCTTCGACATCCTCGTCTTTGAAGTCCGACTTTGAGGCGCGACGCTTCAGCTCAGGAAGAACTGAACCTGGTGCGAGACGGCGGGCTGTCATGAGGAACCCGGTGTGGGCAACCATGCGGTGGTCGGGGCGAACAGCCAAGCCTTCGACGTGCCAGCCACGAACCATCGTTTCGTTGGAATCGGGCTCAGTGAAAAGCCCCGTAGAACGGATCGCTTCAGCAACGCGCGACAGCTGAGTCACGGTAGCGATGTAGCAGAGCAGCACTCCGCCGGGAGTCAGTGCCTCAGCGCACTCCTCGATGCACTCCCACGGAGCAAGCATGTCAAGCACAACGCGGTCGATCGAGCCCGGCTCGACGGATGCCGGCAGCTGCTCTTGGAGGTCTCCGACGGTCACCGACCAGTTGTCGGGCTGCGCGCCCAAGAATGCCTGCACATTGGACTGGGCGATCTCGGAAAATTCTTCGCGACGCTCGAACGAACTCAACTGGCCGCTCGGCCCGATGGCGCGGAGCAGCCACAGCGACAGCGCACCTGAACCCACTCCCGCTTCAACCACGTGAGCGCCGGGGAAGATGTCGGCTTGCCCGAGGATTTGAGCTGCGTCCTTCGGGTAGATGATGGCGGCACCGCGCGGCATCGACATGACAAAGTCGGTGAGCAGGGGGCGCATCGCCAGATATTCGATGTCGTTCGTGCTGATAACTACGCTGGCGTCCGGCTGTCCGATGATTAGATCGTGACTCAGCACGCCGCGGTGGGTGTGGAATGCTCCCCCGACTTCGAGCGTCACGGTGTTGAGGCGGCCCTTGGGTCCAGTGAGTTGAACGCGGTCGCCCTCACGAAAGGGGCCGCTCTGTCGTCGGAATACGTCGCTCATCGCGTGGTTACCTTTGCATGCAGTTCGGAGAGGTGGTCAAGAGTTCGGCCGTCGAGAGTCGGCCAGAGTGCATGGGTCTTCTCTTCGGGGATGTCAACCATAAAGGGCACCCCGATGACGGTAGCGCCCGCTGCGTGAGCGGACGACGCCCCAGGAGGCGAGTCTTCGATAGCCACACAGTCGGTAATGTCGACCCCGAGCGCAGCGGCCCCTTGGCGATAGGGCTGCGGATGAGGCTTCGCGTGCTCTACGTCGTCGCCCGTGACGACCGCATCGAAGCCGTGGAATCCGAGGTTCTCGACAACGTGCTGAGCCATGCGGCCAATCGACATTGTGACGAGCGCGGTGGGAACACCCGCTTCACGCAGCTCCGTGAGGAGTTCGCGCGCCCCTGGCCGCCACGGAATCCCTGACTCCTTGAGCTGGGCCATCACGCTGTCGGTGAGCTGGTCAACGATGTCCTGCGCGTCAAGGGTCACGCCCTTGGCCTGCATAACGCGGGCAGACTCGAGAAGACCGTTACCGACGCAGGACATGGCGTCTTCGTGAGTCCACTCTCCGCCGAAGGACTCAACGACCTTGATTTCGGCCGAGATCCAGTACGGTTCTGAGTTGATGAGCGTGCCGTCCATGTCCCACAGGACGGCCGCTGGAGTGGAGTGAGTCACAACGCACCATCGTAGTTCTATCCTTGACTAAGCGACATTCGTGGCACGCACCTCAAGGAGACCTGTGACTATCACCCCATTTGCGAACGGACGGCTCCTCGTCGTTGCCTTCGAGGGGTGGAATGACGCCGGAGAAGCTGCCAGCGGCGCAGTGCGATCGCTCAAAGAACAGCTCGACGTTTATCCCATCTCTGAAGTTGACCCCGAAGAGTATTTCGATTACCAGTTCAACCGCCCTGTACTTTCTTACGACGACGACGGTGACCGGGTTCTGACGTGGCCCTCAGTCACCATGTATGGCCCGACACGGCCCAACGCTGGGCGACCGGAAAGCATCGCAGCGGATGCAGAACTGCAGTTGAGCGCCAACAACCAGTCGAACATCTATCTCTTGCTCGGCACCGAACCGTCGCGCTCGTGGAAAGCTTTCGCGCGCGACGTCCTTGAAACCGTTGTTGATAACGGAATCACCTCGATCGTCTTTCTCGGCGCCATGCTCGCCGACGTGCCACACACTCGGCCAATTTCTGTATTCACCTCGAGCGAGAACGCTGCCGTTCGCACGGCTCTGGGGATTGAACGCAGCACCTACGAAGGGCCGGTCGGCATCCTGTCGATTCTGGGTCAAGCGGCGGAGGCAAGTGGCGTCACCACGATGTCGATCTGGGCCTCGGTACCGCATTACGTGCACAACGCACCCTCGCCGAAGGCCACGCTGGCGCTCATCGACAAGCTCGAAGAAATTGTGGATGTCGTGATCCCCCGCGGAGAACTCGTGAGCGAGGCAGCAGACTGGGAAACGGGCATCGATGCTCTTGCCGGCGAAGACGAAGACATGACTTCTTACATCGAGCAGCTCGAAAAAGCGCGCGACACCGTTGACTCGCCCGAGGCGAGCGGCGAAGCGATCGCTCAGGAGTTCGAGAAGTATCTTCGCCGTGGTGACGATAAACCCGATCAGGGTGCCGCTGGCGATGAACCGTGGCGAGGCAAGGAATAGCGCCGCGCGAGCGTTCTGCGCCTAAACCGGCCATACGCGACGCGTCTGTGACTAGACGGGTTGAATAACGCCCAACGACAACAGCACGAATAGCGTGACGCCGAGCACGACGCGGTAGATCACGAACGGCAAGAATGACCGCTTTTCGATATAGCGCATGAGGGCCGCAATCACGACGTAGCCGACAACGAATGCGATCACCGTGGCAACTGCGGTTTCGGCATACGTGAATACCTGAGCGGGCTCACCGAAGCTATGCACGAGTTCGTATAGTCCGCTGCCGAACACCGCCGGAATGGCCAGGAGGAACCCAAACCGAGCTGCCGCTGGCCGCGTGTAACCGAGGGCAAGGCCCGCTGTCATCGTGGATCCTGAGCGTGACACTCCCGGAACGAGCGCGAGCATCTGGGCGAGCCCGATGGTAACGCCGTGACCGTAGGTCATATCCTCGAGCGCTCGAGTTCGTTTTCCGAGGTAGTCCGCGATTCCTAAGATGATGCCGAACACGATCAATACTGTGGCAACGAGCCAGAGTGAGCGGAACGTTGAACGGATGTACTCCTGGGCGAAGTAGCCCACCAGCACGATCGGTAGGGTGCCGATGATGACAAGCCACCCGAGCCGAACATCCGGATGATTCTTGTCGATCTTCTCGCCGTGCGAGCCGTGGGGCTTCTGAAACTGCTGAAACCATCGGCTCAGGATGCGCGCGATATCTTTGCGAAAGTAAAGGATGACGGCGAGCTCGGTACCCAACTGGGTGATCGCCGTGAATGTTGCTCCGGGGTCACTCGCCGAGGGCAGAAACTCGCCCATGATGCGCAAATGGGCGCTCGATGAGATCGGAAGAAACTCCGTGAGGCCCTGAACAAGCCCGAGAATAATGGCCTCGATAAAACCCATGGAACGCTCCCGATCAGGTGAAAACTAGTACTTGAGAAGCAGGTCTCCCAAGACCTGCCTGCCAAAGACTAGTGCGTCTAGCGGCACCCGCTCATCAACACCGTGGAACATCCCCGGGAAGTCGATTTCTGGCGGCAGCTGGAGGGGCGCGAAACCGTAGCCCGTGATGTCGAGCAGCTTGAGTGCTTTGTTGTCAGTGCCACCCGACATCAAGTACGGCAGCACGGGGGCTCCGGGGTCGAAGACTCCCAAGCTGTTGACCATCGCGTCGACCAGAGGGCCGTCGAAACTTGTCTCGAGCCCGATGTCGCGGTGCATCATCTCGATCTCGATCTCAGCGGGCAGCAGCGCGCGCACTTGGGCGAGCACCTCATCCTCCTCGCCAGGAAGCGTGCGGATGTCGACAAGCGCTTCCGCAACGTCGGGAATCACGTTGTGCTTGTAGCCAGCATTCAGCAGCGTGGGGTTGCTGGTCGTGCGCAACGTGGCCTGCAAGAAGCCGGAGGCCGTGCCGGTCGCGAGGATGAGCTGGTCGGGGCCGACCTCTTCGGGATCAATGTTCAGAATCCGCGATAGCTCAGAGATGAGGAGCGTGGTGGTGTCGGTGAGGCGAACAGGCCATTCCTGTCGGCCAATGATCGCGATTGCTTCGGCGAGCTTGGTGACCGCGTTATCGCTGATGACGCGCGAACCGTGGGCAGCCATGCCGCGGGCGGTCAGCTTGATCCACATGAGCGCCTTCTCGCCCGTTTGCAAGAGATAGGCGCGCTGACCTTGCAGATCGACCGAATAGCCGCCCACTTCGCTGATGGCTTCTGTCGCACCCGCAAAAACTTCGGGGTGCTTCTGAACCATGAAGTGTGACCCGTATTCGCCGCCATTTTCTTCGTCAGCGAAGAACGCGATCGTGAGGTCGCGAGCGGGGCGCTTGCCTGCTCCCAGAATGTCGCCGAGAGCGGTGACGATCATGGCATCCATGTTCTTCATGTCCACCGCGCCACGGCCCCACAGGAGGCCGTCTTGAATGACTCCCCCGAAAGGATCAACGGACCAGTTCTTGGGATCTGCGGGCACCACATCGGTGTGGCCGTGCAGAATCAGGCCGGGGCGCTCGGCGGCGTGAGGGGCTGATGACTCCGTCTCGTAGCTTCCCTCTACCTTGGCGATCACCGTGGTGCGGCCCTCCGCAGCATTGAAGTACTGGGTAGTGAGACCCATGTCTTCGAGCAGCGCGCCCAGATACTCGGCAGCCACCGTTTCGCCGTTCGATCGCCCCTCCCCGTAGTTGGATGTATCGAATCGGATGAGATCTTGTGCGATACGCGCGGTGCGCTCGAGTTCTGGCTCAGAAGTCATAAGGCCACGCTAGCCGTCTCGCCAGCAAAAATCTGCATGCCACGGCAGGGCAAAAAGGGCCTCATCGGGGTCGTGGAAGCGATGTGTGTTTTGGTACTCAAAAAGGGTGCTATTCTCTTATCTCGGCGGTGCTCCTAGAGCGTCGCAGATGCGCGCGGATGGCGGAATTGGTAGACGCGCTAGCTTGAGGTGCTAGTGCCTGTAAAGGCGTGGGGGTTCAAGTCCCCCTTCGCGCACAGCGAATGATTCGGACTCCGAGTCAGTAGGAAAAGTAAAGGCCGGCAATCAGATAAATCTGATTGCCGGCCTTTACTTGTTTAAGGCGTTAGGCGCTCTCCTCAGTGGGTGAGGGTGGGTTCCTCGCCGCCAGCTTGCGGCCTCTGTGTCTGCCAGTTCGCTGGGATCCGCGGGTTGGAGATAGTCAACGATGTATCGTTAACTATCGGCAGGGCCACGTGTGCCCCGCATCCACCGACAGGAGGATCAGCATGAACAATTCATTCGGAACCAGCGGCCACAACTCGCGCCGCTCCTTTTCTGACGCTTTTGACACCGCGGGCCAAGGCCTGTGGGACGCACTAGACAACGTGCGATCAGAATTCGAGCGCCGGGTAACTCCGCGCATGGGGCGTGGAGACGTGCGCGTCGCCATCCTCTCTCTGCTTGCCGAAGAATCAATGCACGGCTACCAGATCATTCGCGAGATTGACAAGCGCAGTAAGGGCTCCTGGAAGCCCAGCCCGGGCTCCGTGTATCCGACGCTTCAGCTGTTGGCTGACGAGGGCTTGATTGAGGCTCATGAGGCTGAAGGCAAAAAGACCTACACGCTCACCGAAAAGGGGCACGAAGAGGCCCAGGCTGCGCGTCCCGCTCCGTGGAAAGACTCGGACAGCCACGAGACAACGCGGCCAACTGCTTTGCCCCGCTCGGCGGCCAAACTGGCTGAAGCCGTTGTGCCCATCATGCGTACTGGCACCCCGGAGCAAATCGACGACGCCATCGCGATCATCGATGATGCGAGACGTAAGCTGTACGCAATTCTCGCCCAGGACTGATCGCATCCGCCGCACCGTCGGCTCAAGGGAGATTCAATGACCGACACCAGACAGCTGCGCGCCCGCTACCGGCGGATTCTGCGCTTCGCTGCCCGGTACATGGTTCTCGAGTGGTGGTTCGAGCTCGTGCTTCCGCGCTTCGGGCTCGAGAGAATCGCCGCCCGACGCCGTTTAGCTCGTGCCGCTCACATCGCCCGCAATTTTCACGGGCTGGCTGTCGATCTCGGCGGTCTCATGATCAAGGTGGGGCAGTTTATGTCGTCGCGCCTCGACGTGCTGCCGAGTGAAATTACTCGTGAACTCGAGGGGCTTCAGGACGAAGTACCCGCGGTCGATTTTCAACTCATCAAGGAGAGTGCTGAGCGCGAGCTCGGCATCCCCCTCGAACGCGCCTTCGCCCACTTTGATCCCGTTCCCGTAGCTGCGGCATCCTTCGGCCAGGTACACCGTGCTCGACTGACGGGTGCCGAGGCGAGTGACGTCGGCTTCGCAGATGTCGTCGTTAAGGTGCAACGCCCCGGGATTGCGGACATCATCGAAGTCGATCTTGCCGCGCTGCGTCGCGTTGCCGCGTGGCTCAGCCGCGTTCGCTTTGTGTCAAGTCGCGTCGATCTGCCGGCGCTCCTCGAAGAGTTCGCCATCATTAGTCTGCGCGAGATCGACTACCTCAACGAAGGCAGTAACGCGGAACGTTTCGCCGAGAACTTCGCCGATGATGCGCGAGTAGAGGCGCCTGAAGTGGTGTGGGAGCGTTCAACCCGCCGCATCCTGACCCTCGCTGATGCGACCGCGATCAAGATCAACGATCACGAACGACTGCGCGCGGCAGGGATCGACCCGGCAGAAGTCGCCGATGAGTTATCGCGGGCAATGTTTGAACAGCTCTTCATGCACCGGTTCTTTCACGCTGATCCCCATCCGGGCAACATTTTCGTGACACCGGCTGACCCCCAGCGCGCGGATTCCACCACGCCTGATTGGACACTCACGTTCATTGATTTCGGGATGATGGGTGAGGTTCCAGAAAACCTCAGCCGCGGCCTTCAACGTCTCATCATCGCGGCGGCAGCGCGAGATGCCCCGGGGCTGGTCGCGAGCGTGCGTGACATGGGAATCTTGCTGCGCACGGCAGAGACGGCGCCTCTCGAGCGCGCGATGGGTGAACTGTTTGATCGTTTCGGTGGAATGGGCTTCACCGAGTTGCAGCAGGTCGACCCTCAAGAGTTCCGAGCCTTTGGCAATGAGTTCAGCGAAGTCGTGCGCACCATGCCGTTCCAGTTGCCGGAGAACTTCTTGCTGATCATTCGGGCTATCTCGGTGACGTCCGGCGTTGCGAGCGATCTCAACCCGGGTTACAACGTGTGGACGGCCATCGAGCCCTTTGCGGCGCGTTTGGCCCGAGACGAGGGCGGCGGCACCGTAAGGGAGTTCGCGAAGCAAGCCCTCTCCTCTGCCGGCCTACTTCTTAGGCTGCCGCAACAGCTCGAGAGTGTCGCGACGCTCATGCAGCGCGGGCAGCTTGCCGTCGAGACTCCCAGCGCCGATAAGCGACTGCGAGCGATTGAACAGCTCGTGCGCCGGGTGCTGTCGGCGGTCTTATTCACGGCGCTGCTGCTTGGAGGCATCTTGCTGCGAAGCACGGACCCCACGCTCGGGCTAGTTCTGATGATTGGCTCCGCGCTACCCCTGGCCCACGCTCTCTTCGCGGGAGTGCTCAATCGAAACCGCCTGTTCTAACGTCGATTGGATGTTGTTCGCCAGCGCTTCGCTCAGGCTGGGAGTAGCCCATGAATCTGTGTGATCGGCTATCGTGGGAAAAGGTTTGCGCTTTCGTGCTGCCAACCACCCTTGTCTAGTCGGATAACAGCCGACTCGTAGTCGGCAGTGTTGCTGGCGTTTAGCCGTGCCGGATAACCAGGTGCGCGGCTCACATCACATCGTCAGTCGCGTATTTCTGCGGCTCCTCTAGTTGGAGAACCTCATGGCCATCACGCAAGCAAACCGTGCCGACCGTTATCGGGCGGAACCGTCCGTCATGACGGCGCTGCGAACTCCCCGCATCCTGACCCGTGAAGTTCTTGCGGGACTCGTCGTCGCCCTTGCGCTTATCCCCGAGGCAATTTCCTTCTCCATCATCGCCGGGGTCGATCCTCGCGTTGGACTGTTCTCCTCGTTCGTGATGGCAATTTCGATCGCGTTCCTCGGCGGTCGTCCGGCCATGATCACCGCCGCCACGGGAGCCATCGCACTTGTAGTGGCCCCGGTAGCCCGCGAGTTCGGCATGGACTACCTCATCGCCACCGTGATCTTGGGCGGGCTGCTTCAAATCTTGCTGGGCGTACTGGGCGTCGCAAAGCTCATGCGCTTTATTCCTCGTAGCGTGATGTTGGGCTTCGTCAACTCGCTCGCGATCCTCATCTTTATGGCCCAGCTCGAGCATCTCATTGACGTGCCGTGGATGGTGTACCCGCTGGTTGCGGTTGGTCTCGTCATCATGGTGGTGATGCCACGTTTCACCAAGGTGATCCCCGCGCCTCTCGTTGCCATCGTGCTCTTGACCGTTGTCACCGTGACGTTCGCCATCGCGGTACCTACCGTCGGTGATCAGGGCGAACTCCCCCGCAGTTTGCCTGAGCTGTTCATCCCCAATGTGCCGTTGACGTGGGAAACGCTGCAGATCATTGGTCCCTTCGCCATCGCGATGGCCCTCGTCGGTCTCCTTGAATCATTGCTGACGGCCAAGCTCGTCGACGACATCACCGACACTCATTCGCGCAAAACCCGCGAAGCCTGGGGCCAAGGTGTTGCCAACGTACTCTCCGGCCTCTTCGGCGGAATGGGTGGGTGCGCAATGATCGGCCAGACGATGATCAACGTGAAGGCATCGGGCGCTCGCACACGAATTTCGACTTTCCTCGCGGGCGTCTTCCTGCTCATCCTCGTCGTAGTTCTCGGGGATATCGTCGCGATTATCCCCATGGCTGCCCTCGTAGCCGTGATGGTCATCGTGGCCGTCTCGACCTTCAACTGGCACAGCGTCAGCTGGTCCACCCTCAAGCGCATGCCTAAGAGCGAAACGACCGTGATGGTCGCGACCGTGATTGTTGTCGTCGCTACCGAGAACCTCGCCATCGGCGTACTCGTCGGCGTTGTCGTAGCCATGGTGGCCTTTGCGCGCCGTGTGGCGCACTTCGCCACTGTGGAGCGCACGCTGCCTGAAGACGAAGCAGTGCCGACCGCGTATTACCGCGTTAACGGTGAACTCTTCTTTGCCTCGAGCAACGACCTCACCACCCAGTTCGAATACACGGATGACCCCGACCGCGTGATCATCGACATGTCGAACTCACATATCTGGGACGCCTCGACGGTGGCCGCGCTCGATGCGATTACAACGAAATACGAGCGCCTAGAAAAGCGCGTCGTGCTGATCGGCATGAACGAAGCCAGCCAGTACATGCACGAGCGTCTGGCGGGCAACCTCGGAGGCGAAGGCTAGCTCTGATCAGGCCACAGGCCCATGCCAACGAAGAGGGGCGCAGCGAAAGCTGCGCCCCTCTTCGTTAGTTAGAGAAGGTTTCGGCGGGTGACACCGTGGACTTGTGCGTATTCGTGGAGCCGTAGGACGCGGTCACCAAAATCGGCAAATGGTCTGATGAACCGCGTGGCAGTGTCTCGACGCCTTCGATAGTGAAGCCCTGTGACGTCACAAAGTCGAAGTGGCCACGAAAGAATTTGTAATTGGTATAGGTCGTGCTGTCGCTCAGCGAGAGGTCGTAGCCCGTCTTATTGACGCGCTGCGTGAGCCCGTCTTTGAAGAGCGGATAGTTGTAGTCGCCGAGCATCAGCATCGGTGCCCCCGCTCCCAGCTCTGTGAGCATGCCGTGGGCAGCCTTGATCTGATTGCGGCGGAGCGAGTTCAGGGCTGTCAGCGGCGCCGCATGAAAGGACGCGACCACGAGTTCTTTGCCGTTTTCGCGATCGACGAGTTGAGAGCCGACAAGGCGTTCCGTCGTGGGAGTGAATACTCGATCGTGAAGTGACTTCTTGAGTTCGAACGCCTGGCTCTTGCGGTGTTCATAGCGATCTCGACGGTAATAAACCGCGAGCCCCAGCCGGTTGTTCTTCGTGGAGTCAGCCAAGTGCAGGTTGCCGATTTCTTCAGGCAGCTGCGACGAGATGGCTTCTTGGAGGCACAGCACGTCTAGGTCGGGGGTTTGAGCGAGAGCATCGAGCTCTGACGCCGCCTTGTGCTTGCGGAGGTTGTAACTAATTGCGCGAATCACGAACCGATAACCCTCTTTCTTAAGAGAAAACTAGCCTATGTTCCACGGGTGAAAACTGGCCGAGACTGGCGATGAGAAAGCAAACGTACAGGAATCCCCGTCGCCACAACAATGACTCCGACGATGATTCCGACGGGCGGAATGGTGGCAACCAGCAATAAACATGCTGTCGCGCCCACGATGTTCACGGCGCGTGGTACCCGTCGCTGCGCCGCCGGTTGGGTAAATGCAGCGACATTTGCCACGAAGTAATACAGCAACACTCCGAATGATGAGAAAGCGATTGCCCCACGCACGTCGGCGATCAGAACGATGACGATAACCAGCGCTGCAACGACGAGTTCTGCCCGATGAGGCACGGAGAATCTCGGATGCACGGCATCCAGCCACTGGGGCAGGTCTCGCGTGCGCGCCATGGCAAGCGTGGTGCGTCCGATCCCGGCCATCAGCGCGAGTAGCGCTCCCAACGAGGCGAGGGCGGCGGTGCCCGCTACGAGCGCCGATGCGTCGCCCCAACCTGCAGCAGAAAGTAGATCGCTTATCGGGGCCCGAGAAATTCCGAGCTCGTGAGGACCGAGAACCGTCAGAAGGGTTGCTCCGATCGCCGCATAGAGAACCACAGCAATGGCGAGAGCCGCCATAATGGCGCGAGGGATGGAACGCTGGGGATCGCGCACTTCCTCCCCCAGAGTGGCGATGCGCGCGTAGCCCGCAAATGCGAAAAAGAGGATGCCGGCCGATTGCAGGATCCCATAAGCGTTCGGCGCCGCGTGTTCCGTCTGCACGGCTAACGAGGTCGTCGAGGAATCCGCGGCTACGAGGGCCAGCACGATGACGCCAATCAGAACGGCGACGACGATTACGACGATCACCTTGGTCGCTGCCGCGGTGCGGCTTATCCCGCTCAGGTTGACGATGGTCACGACAACGACAGCTAGCACTCCGACGAGCTTCTCGAAGCCCGCGGGCGCGATGTACGCGGCACAGATCAACGCCATGGCTGCACAGCTCGCCGTTTTACCGACGACGAACGACCAGCCTGCGAAGAAACCCCACCAGGGACCTAGACGTTCGCGCCCGTAAACATACGTACCACCGGCGACCGGATACACCGCCGCGAGTTGCGCACTCGCTGAGGCGTTGAACCACGCCACTAGCGCCGCGATCGCGAGCCCGATGAGTAATCCCGAGCCTGCAGCGAGAGCGGCCGGGGCAAAGGCTGCGAACACGCCGGCGCCGACCATCGACCCTATTCCGATCACGGTGGCGTCGAAGACGCTGAGCCGTCGTGCCAGCGGGGCGGTGGTCGTCACGTGCTCACCCTACTCTCCGCGGTAAACGACGAGAGGGCGGTAGCGACCGAGAAAGATGAACCTCGAGCGGCTGCGGAGTGAACCGGAGGATCGCTACTCGACGAAGCGGATGCCGCTGGTGAGTCTCGTGCGCACATCAAAGAGTTCGTTGCCACCGATGTCGCGCCCGCGGCCCTGCTCGGGGCCGGTGCGGAGCAGGTGCGCCAGCACACTCTGACGCACGACAACGGCGGGTTGCCCCTTCACTGTTCCAAGTGAAGCCTGAGGCTGAGCGAGCGCATCATCGGGAACGACAATGACGTAGCACGTGAAACTGACTTTCAATTGTCGGCTAATTGACTTCGCGCGTGCGGCGAGCTCATGCATTGGTTTTTCTGGCGCGACGGCGGGGCCGATGAGTTCGCCGCGCCGCACCTTTACTTCGCCGCCAAAATCTTCCGAGAGCATCGCGAACAGGCCGGTGGGGCCCAGCACAATGTGATCGAGCTTGCGCTCGGGCGGTCCAGTCGAAACATCGTGCCAAATCGTGTAGCCAATGCCCAGATCGCTCACCGTGCGAGCAGTGGCCTCCTCCGCCAGCGCGTCTGCGAGGGTGCGGCGAATTTCACGAGGAGCGCTGCGAACGAGGACGGGGTCGTAAGGGTCATCGAGCGTAACGCCACGCCCTACCCACTCACGCATACTGTCGAGAAAACGTTCGCGACGCCATCCGCCGGGATGACCATGGGTGCGTGCGCGCGGACGGGAATCTTCGCGCGCTGCGGTAGACGGTCGCGCCGAAAAAGGTGAGGACGCGGCCGTGGAGCTATGCGTGCGTGAGCGTGCCCCAGCATCGTAGTGGCGTCGCTTCTCGGGGGTTCCGACGCGTTCCCACGCATCCTGAACTGCAGCAAAGCGCGTCGGGTCTCCCCCGGTGTCGGGATGCGTTTGCCGAAGCGCACGACGGAAGGCCTTCTTGAGCTCGGCTTCGGTCGCCGATGCCTGAACACCGAGTACGTCGTACGCACTCGCTGACATGGGGCTATCGGGCATGAACTCACTCTCGGTGTACCGCTCGAAGCGGAAGCAAGGAAGCTCCTACTTTAGCGAACCTCGCTGGCAACCTTCGGGATGTCGTCGGCGAGCATTCAGACTGCGGGCGTAGTTTTAAAGCGTGACCGACCTCCGAAATATTCCCCTCACCACTATCGATGGCAGTGAAACGACGCTGGCTGAGTATCAAGACAAAGTGGTGCTCATCGTCAACGTGGCATCACGCTGCGGCCTCTCGCCGCAGTATGAGCAACTCGAACAGCTCCAGAAGACGTATGGTGACCGCGGCTTCACCGTTCTGGGATTTCCCAGCAACCAGTTCTTGCAAGAGCTCAGCTCTGAAGATGCCATCAAGGAATACTGCACGATGACGTGGGGTGTGACGTTCCCGATGTTCGAGAAGGTCAAGCTCAATGGCAAGTCCGCTCACCCCCTGTACGCCGAGCTGAAGAAAACTGCTGACGGCGGCGGTAAAGCTGGCCGCGTGTCCTGGAACTTCGAGAAATTTTTGGTCACGCCCGGCGACGAGGTGAAGCGTTTTCGCCCAACGGTCGTTCCGGATGATCCGGCTATTATTGGTGCAATTGAAGCTGCTCTTCCCGCCTAGGCTAGAGAGTTATGGCTACAGACTTTATTCACGAGAAGGACGCTGACCGTTACGTCATGAACGTCGACGGGTTGCTTGTCGCAGTCGCGGATTACCGCACGAGCGACACCGCCATTTCGTTCAACCACACGTACACCCAGCCCGCACATCGCGGGAAAGGGTATGCCGCCCAGCTCATGAAGTTTGCCGTCGACGACGTCGAGTCCACGACGTCGCTGAAGATCGTGCCGATGTGCTGGTACGTTGCCGAGTGGTTCGATCGCAACCCGGAGCGCGCTGAGCTTCTGACCCGCTAGCTCCCAGCTCGGGAATGAGGCATCCCCGCATCCGCTATTTCTGGCGTTGCAGTTGAACGAGTAGTTCCGGGCCCCGTTCGTCGAGAATTCTTCCGCCCACGCGAACGCCTACAACCAGTAGTGCGGTGCTTAGCGCCAGTCCGACCGCCAGTGCAACCCAACCGAGAGTCTCGTTGAATGTTGCAAAGCCGATGATGGCGATCACCATCTCGGGCAGAGCGAGAACAGCCAACGCGGTCCACGATGCAAACATCGACAGCATGAGGGTAAAACCACCACCGGGGCGAGACTTGAACGGATTATCGCCAGGGGCAGGGACCGAGAATGCGAATCGTCCGGACACGAGAGATGACAGTGCGAGCCCGGTGATGAGTAACCCCAGTGAGATCCCGAGCATGCCGACCAACCGATCGCCGCTATCGCTGATCCAAACGCTGGCCACTGTCAAGATGATCGTCGTGGGAACCGCGAACACGCTGACCGCGATCACTCGCCCCCATCGATCAGCTCGACCGCTCACTGCCGTCTGAAGGTGCAGGCTGAAGGCGGTGTTGTCGTACGACACATCCGTGTAAATCGACATGCCGAGCAACACAGCAACAATCGGCCCGACAAAGAGTAGCCCCGTGAGATCCCCACTAGTGCCCGAATAGAAGAAAACGATCGCGGGAACAAGCGGGATGCTGATGAGCGACTGAGCGTAGCGTGGATCGCGCAGCCAATAAGTGAGCGAGCGTGCAGCGACTGCACCGGTGGGTGTGCCGGAGAATACCGCGAACAAACCCAGCCCTCGTGAAGAGGAGGCGGTTGTGGTCGCGCCAGCGGGTCGCTCAAGCGAACGATCGAGTGCCCACCGCCACACCCCGGTAGCAGCGACCAGAGTTGCGAGACCGATGAGCGCGTGGAGCGCAGCGGCTCCGGGATGTCCTGTTGCGAGATCGCCGGGAACCGCCCAGATCGCGCCAAACGGGGTCCAGGCTATGACATCGGAAATAACGGGCAGAATCTCTCTCAGATCTCGGAAGAGTCGAGAAAGGGCAAACACGGCAGGACCGAGCAACAGCAGAGGAATCAGCACGAGCACCGTTTTAGCCTCGCGCGCTCGACGCCCCGACGAAATGCGCACGGTCAGCGCCGCGAGCATCCGTGACCCTACGACGCAGGTCAGGGCTCCGATCGCACCGCAGAAAACTGCAACGACTGCGATCATCGGAGTCTGCCACCACACCAGACTCGTTGCAAAGGCTGCCAGCGTTGTGATGATCCCTGGCACACCGAGCAGCCCGCTTGCGGCAAGGGCAATGAGCAGCGTCGTTACAGGGATGGGGAATGTCGCGAGCTTCGCTGGCTCAACAGTCTCATCAATCCCCGAACTTAATAGCGGTAGGAATGTCCAGCCGAGGATAAGAATCGCGCCGCCGATTACCGTGACAGTTCTGCCAAAATCTGAGGGAGCCGAGCTGAGAAACACAAGGCCGACCACAGCCAGCAGCAGCGTGAACAAGCCGTAGAGGGTGCCGAGAATGACGGCTACTGCTTGCCACGGGCTGCGAGTCAGCGCATTGGCGAGAAGGCGAAAGCGCAGCCTTACGAGATGCGCAACCATTCCGGGCCCTTTCCCTGGCGGCGGCCACCGACAAGTTCCACGAAGCGATCTTCGAGGGTCGACGACCCGCGCACTTCATCGGTCGTTCCTGATGCCAGCACGCGGCCATCGGCAATAACTGCGACGTGGTCGCACATACGTTGCACGAGGTCCATCGCGTGGCTCGAGACGATCACAGTGCCTCCCGATTCAACAAACCCATTCAAGATGTCGCGGATGTTGGCGCCGGAGACCGGGTCGACCGATTCGAAAGGTTCGTCGAGCACGAGCAGCTGAGGGGCGTGAATCAGGGCGCAAGCTAAAGCGATTTTCTTGGTCATGCCCGCCGAGTAGTCGACAACGAGCGTTCCGCTCACGGCGTCGAGGTCGAATAGCTCGAGAAGGTCAGCAGCGCGCTCAGCGACGACTGAGCGCTCCATCCCGCTCAATAGTCCAGCGTAGGTAACGAGCTGCAGCCCGGTGAGACGATCAAAAAGCCGAACGCCGTCGCTCAATACGCCAATTCTCTTCTTGGCTTTGACGAGATTGCTCCACACGTCGAGGCCGTGAACGGCGATCGACCCTTGATCCGGCCGAAGAAGTCCCGTGGCCATCGATAAGGTGGTCGTCTTCCCCGCACCGTTGGGGCCGACGAGGCCAAAAAATGAACCGCGCGGCACGCTGAGATCGACGGAGTTGACGGCAACTTTCTCGCCAAACCGTTTAGTAAGTCCGATGATTTCGAGCGCGGGGAGATGAGTCGGGTTTCGGGCACAGGTCTACCCTAAAACCGAACGACGCTCAGTGAAGCAATCGCCGCACAATCTCGGACGATAACCAGCAACTAGAGTCGAGGGGACGCAGTTTTCTGACGTCGCAAGCTTCTCGAAAGGGTGTCATGACGATTACTGCTGCTGCTGACGGCTCCGCGCTCGGCAACCCGGGCCCTGCTGGCTGGGCCTGGTATGTCGACGACAACACGTGGGCTGCTGGTGGTTGGGATCACGCCACCAACAATCAGGGCGAGCTCATGGCAGTACTCCAACTTTTTCGCGCGACGGCTCATATCGACGATGATCTGCTCATCTTGTGCGATAGCCAATACGTCATTAACTCGGTGACGAAGTGGATGCCCGGCTGGAAGAAAAAGGGATGGCGCAAGGGTGACGGCAAGCCCGTCATGAATGTTGATCTGATCAAACAGATCGATGAAGCCATCGTTGGTCGTCGCTATCGCTTCGAGTGGGTGCGAGGCCACGTGGGTCATCCCCTCAATGAAGCGGCAGATGTACGCGCCCGAGGAGCTGCTGAAGCTTTTCAGCGCAAAGCGGTATGTCCCGTCGGTCCCGGTTACCCCGGTGCTTCTGCGACAGATGCGAGCCTGCCCGGCGCAACAGACGAGATCGCTCCGCTGTTTTAGGTTGCGGTTCTGCCGCGGGCGAGTGCCCGCGGCAGAACCGAGCCAGACGACCCGGTCGCCTAGCTCGTGGCCTATTCCGGAGCGAAGAACGCGGCGATTGCGCGGCTCAGCGCTATCGGGTCAGCAACGCCGCACAGCTCGCGTGCTGAATGCATGGAGAGCAACGGCAATCCCACATCGATGGTGCGGATGCCCAGGCGAGTTGCCGTGATCGGGCCGATCGTCGAGCCACAGGGCATGTCGTTGTTAGAGACGAACTCCTGATAATCGACTCCCGCTTGCCGGCAGGCGCGAGCCCACTCAGCGGCGCCGAGGCCGTCGGTGGCATAACGCTGGTTGGCGTTGATCTTGAGTAGCGGGCCCCCGCCGAGTCTCGGACGGTTGGCGGGATCATGGCGCTCGGGATAGTTCGGGTGCGCAGCGTGGCCCGCGTCAGACGACAGACACCATGAACCTGCGACGGCGCGCATCCGATCAGTTTCAGAACCGCCCAAACCGGCGCTAATGCGCGCGATCAGGTCGGCGAGGAACGGCCCGCCGGCGCCCGAGCGTGACGCCGAGCCGATCTCTTCGTGATCGAAAGCAACGAACAACGGGATGTGGTCGAGCTTCGTGTCGAGCCCAATCAGCGCGACGAGCCCCGCGTGCACCGACGACAGGTTGTCGAGCCGGCCAGAGGCGAAGAGAGCGTCGTCGAGACCGAAGACCGCGGCAGCGGCAGTATCGGCGACCACAATGTCGTAGCCGTCGATGTCTTCCGCCGAGCGGTTCGTGGCTTTGGACGAGAGAATGGATGCGAGGTGGCCGAGCACGTCAGCATCGTCGCGTTCGCCGAGGCCAAACATCGGGTTCATGTGCGCCTGGCGCTTGAGGGTGAGTTTGTCGTTGACGCCGCGGTCCAAGTGAATGGCCAACTGCGGGAAGCGCAAGAGCGGCCCGGTGCGCACCAGTTCAGTGCTGCCATCACGGAACGTGACTCGCCCCGCGAATTCGAGCTCGCGATCAAGCCACGAGTTGAGCAATGGCCCACCGTAAATCTCAACGCCGGCCTGGAGCACGCCTTCCGACCCGGTCGTGGGCTTCGGCTTGAGTTTAAAACTTGGGGAGTCAGTGTGAGCGCCGAGGATACGAAACGGCGTAGTGCCGACCGCTTTGGTTGGCTGCACCCACGCTGCGATCGCGCCATCCCGGATAACGAAGTATTTGGCGGCCTTGCGAGTGCGCGAACCGTTCCAGTCATCAGCTTCATGAAGTTCCGTGAAACCAGCGTCTCTCAATCGGCGAGCAGCTTCGGCTACCGCGTGAAATGACGAGGGGGAAGCGGCGACAAAAGAGGCAAGATCGTGGACATGTTCCAGGGCAGCAGTCATGCGACTATTGTCGCACCACTCGCAGCCCCTTTCCCGCCGGAGCGGTCGTCAGCGCCCCGCCGGCACGCGTCGAGAGCGGTTAGAACCAGACGCTCAACCACGGAGTCGTTGCAGAGTGAAAAATGCGCGCGACAACAGCGCCAGCACCCGGTGTGAGTTCAACAACATGGCCGGCGGTAATCAACGACGACACGGATACTCCCCCGAGATAGAGCGAGCTGAGCTCGTTCACCGATAACGACACCGCTGGCATACCCTCGGGAAGATCTTCTACAGCGCGGACGGTCGGCATCCCCGCATCATCGGTTTCGAGCACGAAACGACCGTTCGCGAAATCAAGCTCGTCGCTGACCTCGAAACCGATCTGGCCGGCGCTGGAATACGTGCGGGCGTTCAGCGAGGCCGGGACGTCGAGGATGCGAAGCCACAGATGATCAATGGGCGACACGCGCGCAGAACGCATGTCGGAGAGCATCCAGAGCAAGGGTTCATCGACCGAGCGCAACTCCGCCTTGACCTCACGGACGAGATCGACTTCGAGTACGAAGCGCCAGAGTGCCTCGTACGCTTCCGGCGTTTCGGCGAGCAAGTAGTCAACCGTGAGCTTGTGGTTCGAGAAATCGAGGCCGCCGCCAGCGACGCGATACACGACGAATCCGCGCGGAGTGCCATCTTCATCGTCAAAGCGAACCACGCGAGTGTGCTTGGTGTAGTCCTCTTCGCCGGGTGCAGTTCCAGCAATCCGCTCCCACAAAAGCGGCCACGGTTTGATCTGGCCGGGGTGAGAGAGCCGGACGCGCTCGAAGACCGTAGGGGCTTCGGCAACGAACACCGATGGTGCAACATGTTGAAGCACGCCGCGACGCTCGCGTACCGGAATAGCAGCGCGTGTCGTGTCGATCGTGAGGTCGGCCGCGAAGACTGCCTGACCGAAGCCGAAACGGCCGTAAATCGTGGATTCTGAGACTGTGAGCGTTGCCATCGGCAGGCCCATGTCGACCGCGGAACGCAGCTCGCCCTCGAGGAGAGCACGGGCGATTCCGCGACGGCGGTGAGTGGGCGACACCGTCACTGAGCTAATAGCCCACGCGTCGATGCTGCGACTACCGGGGACAGTGACCTGTTCTCTCCACGAGCTCACCGTGGCGACCGGCATCTCCGGAGCAACCAGCTGCTTATCCCAGACACCAACGGTGCGCCGATAGATGACACCAGCAAAAGCCGAGTCGACCTGCTCCTTCGACATCGCTGGACCGTGAAAACCGCGAGAGTCAGCCTGGAACCATGCCTCGAAGGCAGCTCGATCGGAGGTGTCTACGAGGTCGTACTGAAACCCACTTGCGGCAAGAGAAGCTGCCGAAGTGAGATCAACAGGATGGTGAGCAAAGTCGTTGGTCATGCACCAACGGTATCGCGAACTTTACTGAATGAACCATGGCGGATAAACGGCCACCTTGGTCTTGAACGAAGCGCCATCGAGCAATGCCTTAACACGCTCGCGAGCCTTGTCGCTCGCCACGCCCACGAGCTGAACATCGTCGAACGCGAACGAGCCATGGATGAGCACTTCGGCATCGTCGGTAAGTTCGTCAGACCGAAGGTTGCCGAGCATGCGCGTGATTGCGGTTTCATCGGTCGCAAAGCGGGTGAGGCTGGCTGCGGCATCGCCGTCTGCTAACACAGCGTCTTCGCCGAGAGCGCGAACGGTGCTCACGAGAAAGACGAAATCCGTGGGGGTAGCGGTGCGGGCGGCATCCGACCAACGAGGCTCGACGGCCCCGGCGCGCAGTTCACGCCACGACGTGGATTCTGGCACGAGGCTGAAGGGAACATAGCGGTTGACGGGCTCGCCGGTGGTCAGCGCGGCAGACTCTCGAAGCTCACGAGTGAGTGGAGAACTGATGTCAAGGATTGCGTCTTCGATCGAGGCCGCGGCAACGAGCTGGCCTTCTCGGAGAATGCTCTCGAGATTGCTGATGTGCGTGACGTGGTAGACGCGCTGATCAGAGAGTGAAGGGACCTTCGCACTGGAGGCCCGAGGCGTACCGGGAACTCGCTTAGAACGAGAAGGGCTGCTGGCGCGCGTTACAGGCTTGACAGGGACTGCTTTAGGGAAGCAGGAATCGCACAGGCCATTTTCGAAGCCGTGGATACACTCGGTGCCAGACATAGGGTCCTCTCTCGGAGTTCAGAAATGACCTCCGTATCCAAGGTACGGCAATTATCGACGCTGTATTGCCGACTCTGCACGTCGAGCGAGTTCTCGAAGAAGAGTTTCATGGCTGAGGTCGAAGCGTCGTGGTTCGGTATCGAAGACGCAGATAGCTCCAACGATGTCGCCGTGGGGATTGGTAATGGGAAAGCCAGCGTAGAAACGGATACGCGGTCCTCGCACCACCCAGGGATGATCGGCGAAACGCTCGTCTTTCAGTGTGTTTTCCAGCACTACGAGACCGCGCGTAGTGAAAGCGCGGCTACAGAAGGCGCCTGCCTCTTCGCGTCGCATATCCCCTACTCCAGATATGGAGGTGAACCAGTGCGCTTCTTGATCATGGAAAGTAACCGCCGCTCCCGTCGTGTCAAAAAGCACTCGCGCGGATTGTGTGATCGTGGTCAACGAGTTCGAGACTGCTGTCGTGGTGAGAGTCGTGTTGTCGAGTACAGCGAGAGGCGTTGCGGTTGAAGGGATCGAAGCCGGTGGCAGCGCAACGCGAGTGAGTTGCGCAGCCACGGCTGGTGCGACCTCTCGAGCCCAGTGCGCGTAGGTCGGGCTGTCAAGAAGAACCTCAGTCGTGCCTTCTCTTGCGGTCGCGGCAACGAAAGTGACGCTGGCGCGAGCGGCACACAGTTGCTCGCTAATGTCGTTCAGGTTCTGGATGTTGCGGTTGATAACTGCCACAAGTGGCGAGGGCAGCGAGACAAACCCATCGATGGGAGCGATGCCCAAGATCGAAGTGTGGAGAGCGCCACCGCCGGAATCTCTGATGGTGTCGAGGAGGGTTGTGACCGCGCGGCGCCAACCGAAGAGCGAACGAAAATGAAGAACTTCGCCGCCACCGAGGGTCAGAACGAGTGCATCGTAGCGATTCAAACGTGCCCAGTTAATGACGACGCCAACGTCGGCGTTAGACATGGTCGGATCTGAGACGATATCGACGCTGCACCCCCGGCGCGTTAGCGTCGATAGCTCGCGGGCTAGATGGCCCCCAAGACCGAGCTCATGAGTATGCACTCCGAGACCGGAGGACTTTCCGGGGCCCACGAGCAGCACTTTGTCGGGGTCTGGGCCAATAGATTCGGCGCGCGGATCGTCGCTCGGCGCAATGAGCGCCCGCCAACGTTGCGGATAAACCGCGAGCCACAGTGTGATTAACGGCCACGCCAATAGCGCAGCATAGCTACGAAACAATCGAGTCCCCACCTGAATACCCAGACACGGGCACTCTAGGCTGCTCAGTATAGAGTTGAATACTTTTCAGTACCAGCAAGACTGAGGAAAAATGAGATTATTTGCGTGCAGCCTTCGCGGCGCGCTCGGTCTTCACGCGAGCATTTTCCTCATTCACGGCGGCGTGAACGGATCGCTCGGCAACTAGCCACTCTGGCATCTCAACGAGGAGCGCTTTGATTTCAACGGTCGTCATGACGTCGGGTGCGCCAGCGCGAGCAAGCCCGGACGCTGAGACACCGAGCTTCTGGGCTACAACCGAGCGAGGGTGCGGACCATCAGCGCGCAGTTTTGTGAGCCACTCCGGTGGAGTGGCAAGAAGTTCAGCAAATACTTCGCGGCTAATTTCGGAATCACGGAACTCTTCCGGAGCGGCGGGAAGGTAAATTCCTAGCTTCTTGGCGACTGTTGCGGGCTTCATGGTCTGGACTGGCACCCCCCAAGACTAACCTGAACACATGCCAACATCATTCACTGTCGCCTTTGTCCTCGGGGCGACGCCCGGCAAATGGTCGCGAGTCTGGAGGGAGCGGCTTCCGGAGACCCCGATCGAGTTGGTGCCCAGCGAGCAAGCTGAGGCGCTGGCGATGCTCGCAGCAGGCACTGCTGACGTAGCACTCGTGCGCTTGCCGATTGATCGTGCTCTCGACAGCGACCGCCCGTTGGCGGCAATCCCGCTCTATACGGAGCGCGCCGTTGCTGTCATCCCTAAAGATCACGAACTGGCTCAAGGGGACGAAATAGCTCTCGCTGAACTTGCTGCTGTGCAACTTATCGATGACGAGTGGCGCGCCGCAGTCGACCTCGTTGCGGCCAATGTTGGAATCACGGTGATTCCCCAAGCGGTTGCCCGCGCGCTCATGCGCAAGGACGTCGTCTCGCGAATCATCAGTGACGGCCCAGAGTGGCAAGTCGCCGTAGCCTGGCGCGATGGTTCCGTAGATCCCTTGGTTGAAGAGTTCATTGGGATCGTGCGGGGACGCACCGCCAAAAGCTCGCGTGGCACCGCCGGTGGAGCAGAAGCGGAGGAGGCGGAGTCGCCGAAGCGGGCTCCCCGAGCATCCGGTACAAAGAAAGCTCCATCGCAGCGCGCTGCCGCCCGGTCGTCCGGGGCTAAAGCGGCGCCGAGGCGCCCAGACCGGCCTGCATTTAACCGAAACAAACGCCGTAAGGGCTGACGTTGTTTGCTTAGCTCCCGGAAGGGCGCGAGGGGAACTGTGCTACTACAGCAGGAACAAGGCTTGCTGCCCACTCCTGGTAACGCGACCGACCCTCGATATTTTCTGCGTCTTCAGCTGCCGGCCCAAACTCGATGCGGTGAACGCGATCGTGGGCGCGCGTGATTGATTGCAGTTGCTCGTTAAACCCGTTGGCGGTGTGAGCCATACGTCGTTGATAGGTCGCGGTAAAGGTCGACATTTTCGGCGTGTTGCAGTCAACCAAGAAAACTTGAGTGGTGGTGCTTGATTTCTTGAGCACGTCGGTGACAAGTGCTTCAAGCTGATTGCCCCACAGCTTGGGAGGAGTGAGCGAGAGAATCTCGAGGGTTCCGAACGACAGAATGACAATGTCAGCGTCGTCGAGAACGCGGGGGGTCAGCCTCTTTCTGGCGCTCTTCGCTTGGAGCCCGGGAGCAGTGACGGTGATGACTTGGGTTCCGCGTTGCGTTCGTGACGTCAGTGCGCGAGCAAAAGAGCCGCCCAACGCTAGTTCGTGAGACGCGACGCCGTATCCGATGACGATTCCCGAGCCGCACAGTACGACTTTGTGGGGATTGGGGCCTTCAGCGCGAACCGTGGCGGCGTCCTTGGGGCGTGGGTAACCGCGCCAAGAATTGGCCGAAACGCGCACCCACATAAAGATGAAAATCTTCATGATGACGTGTTCTAGGGTGGCGAACATTTCGCGAACTCCGTTTCGGGTAGCGCCGGAGAGGGTCGAAGGGGTGAGGTTCAACGAAGCTTCCCGGCGGGACGGGTTGCTCTAATTAGGCGAAGATTATCACCGAAAAACCGCCATTCCTAGAGCAGAGCCCAAAATGATCGCGCTCTCACCTCTGCGCTCAAGCAAAGACGTCGCGTTGTGCGCCGATCACGCCGCTGTCGCAAAGCATAAGGAAATGCTCTTATGGCGCTCCACTAGCGGCTGCTGATGTGTGCAAATTTGCGCACCGCGAGAGGAACGAAAATCGCAAGCATGACGGTGATGCCGATGAGCACCGTGAGCACAGGATGCTGTTGCGTCCACACCTCAGACTGGGCTGAGCCGGCAGGTGTATTGCCGAAAAGCTCGCGAGCCGCTTGCACGAGAGCGGAAACCGGGTTGAACTCGGCAAAAATTCGCAGCGGAGTAGGCAGCGTTTCGGCGGGAACGAAGGCGTTGGAGATGAACGTCAGCGGAAAGAGCACCAGAAATGACACATTGTTGATAACTTCGGGGCTGCGCACGCTCATGCCGATATAGGCCATGACCCACGAGAGCGCGTAGGCAAAGAGCAGCAGGAGAGCAATCGCGGCAATCGCCTCGAACGGGCTCGATTTGATGCGCCATCCCACGATCAAACCGGTCGCCATCATCACGATCATGGAGATCGAGTTGATGAGAAGGTCGCCGTTAGTGCGGCCGACCAGCACCGCTGAGGGGCTCATGGGTAGGGTGCGGAAGCGGTCGATGATGCCGTCTTTGAGGTCTTGCGCCATCGCCGACCCGGAATAGGTGGAGCCAAAAACAACGGTCTGCGCAAAGATGCCGGCCATGATGAATTCGGCGTACGTGCTGCCCGGGATATCGATGACACCGGCGTAGACATAGGTAAAGAGCAGCACGAACATGATGGGCTGCAATGTCGTGAAGACCAGGATGTCAGGCACGCGCTTGATCTTGATGAGGTTACGCCGGGTGGTGATCCAGCCGTCGTTGAGCCAATTCATCAAAGGCGAAGCTGTGGCGGTGCTCGGTGTCGCGGTGGGAATGGTGGCGGTCATTTCTGGGCTTTCTGTGCTGATGCGGCTTCCGTGGTGTCCGCAGTAGTTGCTGTGTCGTCATCAGAGCTAGCCGAGTGACCGGTGAGCTTGAGGAACACATCATCGAGAGTGGGGCGTCGCATGCCCGCGTCGTAGAGCGGGATGCCACGGCTGGCAAACTCGGTAAGGATGAGCTGCAGCGCGGCGGGGGCATCTTCTGCGTTGACGGTGAACCCGCGGCCGTCGAGGCTCACGGCGGGTTCGGTACTGCCGAAGCGCGTCAAAATCTCGCGGGCGGCGGGCGCGTCATCCTGAGACACCAGGCTGAGTTCGACGCGCTGACCGCCGATGGATGCTTTGAGTTCGTCTGAGGTTCCTTGGGCGATGACGGCACCGTCGTCGATCACGGAAATGCTGTCGGCGAGCTGGTCGGCCTCTTCGAGGTACTGGGTAGTGAGGAGAACTGTCGTGCCCTCCCCCACGAGCGTCGTAATGATGTCCCACATGCCGATGCGGCTGCGGGGGTCTAACCCGGTGGTCGGCTCATCGAGGAAGAGCACCGGCGGTCGCATCACGAGGGCGCCAGCGAGGTCGATGCGACGACGCATGCCACCGGAAAATCCCTTGACCGGGCGGTTTTGGGCTTCGGTGAGGTCGAAGAGGTCGATAAGTTCGCGTGCTCGCGCGCGCGACTGCTTGGCGCCGAGATGGTAGAGCCGGCCCACCATATCGAGGTTTTCGAAGCCAGTGAGGTTCTCATCGACGGCGGCATACTGCCCGGAGACCCCGATCATGGGGCGAATGCGTTCGGGTGATGCGATCACGTCGACACCATTGATGGTTGCTGTGCCGGAATCAGGGCGTGTCAGCGTGGTGAGTACCTTGACCGTGGTGGTTTTTCCCGCCCCGTTAGGGCCGAGAAGTGCCGTCACTGTGCCCTGAGGGACCTCCAGATTCAGTCCGTCGAGGGCATGCACCGGCGCAGCCCCTTTGGGCGTATACGTCTTCTTGAGGCCTATTGCTTCGATATAACTCACGGAGTAACGGTAAGCGATGGCGGTGACATCCGAAAGACACGCCGGTGGATGTCGTACGCAATTGACACACTCGAACATATGTTCGAATATGAACAGGTGTCCCCTGTATCCGCCTCTGTCGCTTCAGCGACCGCTGAAGGCCTTTCTGCTGCGGAACGCGTGGCTGAGTTGCAAGCTCGCATCGGCCAGATGCAATCTCGCACGCTCAGCTCAAAGCTCATTCCCACTCACCCCGCTATTGCTTCACTGCTGCCCGGCGGTGGCTTGCAGCAAGGCAGCGTCTATTCGGTTGATAGTTCGGCGATGCTCCTGATGACACTCTTGGCGGCGCCCTCCGCCGCCGGATCGTGGTGCGCCGTTGTGGGGGTGCCCGAGTTCGGTATTGAAGCGGCCCACCGTTTCGGGGTCGACCTTGAGCGACTCGTGTTGGTGCCGCATCCGGGAGATCAATGGTTGGCCGTCACAGCAGCGATCGCCGACGTAGTCGACGTCGTGGTGGCGCGGCCACCCCGGCGCGCATCAGACTCTGCGGTCGCCAGGCTCGCTTCGCGCCTACGGCAGCGCAAGTCAACGCTGCTCATGGTTGGCTCCTGGCCACAGAGTGAAGCGATGGTGTCTCTCGGCGAGAGTCATTGGCACGGCATTGGTGATGGCCACGGACACTTAGCGGCGCGCGAGGTCACGATCACGGTCACGAGCAAGAGCGCGGGCCGCCCCCGCAGCGCCCGAGTGTGGTTGCCGGATGCTGCGCAGACCGTTCGTTCGTACAGCGCTGCCGATTCCCCTGCCGTATCGGATGTGGCTCCTCCGCAGTTGAGGCCGGTTCAACACCGGGTGTCGGCATGATGGTGCTGACGGTGAAGGTGGTGAAAGCATGAGCGCGGCCTCAGCGGTTCCCGAAGCGCTACCGCGGGTGCTTGTGGTGTGGGTTCCGGACTGGCCCATTGTCGCTGCTCGCCAGCACGAGAAATTGCCGGCTGATGCTCCTCTTGTCCTTGTCGAGAAAGGTCTCGTATTTGCGGCAGCGGCATCCGCTCGCACCGAGGGTGTGACGAGGGGGTTGCGGTTGCGGGAGGCCCAGTCGCGTTTTCCCAGCATTATTGACCGGCCCTACGATCCTGCTCTTGATAGCCGCGCCTTTGAGCCGGTGATAGCCGCAGTAGAAGAGTTGATTCCCGGGGTGCAGCTGTTGCGGCCCGGCAAGTGCGCAGTAAAAGTGCGCGGCGCCGCCCAGTATTACGGCGGGGAGAAAGCTGCCGCGCTGACATTGATCGCACGGGTAAATGAAATCGCGGCCTCTGATGCTCGGGTAGGCGTGGCGGATGCTCTCTTTACCGCGGTTCATGCTGCCCGCAGCACGATCGCCCACGACCCTGGTGTGCGCGCGAGCCAGGTGCGGCTGATAACAGCCGGAGACTCTGCCGCGTTCCTCGCCCCATTTCCGCTGGCGGTGCTGGAGGAACCCCAGATTGTTGCCCTTCTTCTGAAGCTCGGCATTTCCACACTCGGTGAGTTTGCGAACCTTGATCGCACCGATGTGCGCGTTCGCTTCGGCGAGCAGGGAGCGCGATTGCATGCTCTCGCCAGCGGTAGCGACCCGCAGGCGTTTGTGGCCCGCACTCCCCCGCTCGACCACGATGTTGTCCTTGACTTTGAACCGGCGCTCGACCGCGTTGACCAGGTGGCATTTGCGGTTCGCAGCCGGGCCGATGATTTTATTGATGCCCTGATGCGGGCACAGCTGGTGGCGACGGCAATCCGGGTCGAACTCGATTCCGAATCGGGTGAGGTCGCCGAGCGCGTGTGGCTGCATCCGCGTTCCTTCAGCGCCAGCGATGTTGTCGACCGGGTGCGGTGGCAGGTTCAGGGCTCCAGCCTCATCGAGGCAGGGCTGAGTTCGGGCATTAGCCGAGTGCGCATTGTGCCCGAAACAGTGGATGAGATCGGTCACCACGAGACTGGGCTCTGGGGTTCGGGGCTGGAACCCCGCATTCACCACGGCCTTTCTCGAGTGCAGAGCATGCTCGGCCATGGCGGCGTTCTCGTACCCTCGCTTGAAGGCGGGCGCACCCTCGCCTCGCGACAGCGGCTTACAGCGTGGGGCGACCGCAGTGTCGCTGAGCGATCACCACAACGCCCGTGGCCAGGGGCGTTGCCCGACCCGCTGCCGGGAACCGTCTTTTCGAGCCGTCATGCTGTGCATATTTTTGCCGCCGATGGTTCTGCCGTAGAGGTGGATGAACGGGGCCACGTTCTTGCGCCACCCGCCCAGTTCTCGACTAGCGACTCTCGATCGCGCAATCTCACGGCCTGGGCCGGCCCGTGGCCTCTGGCTGAGCGCTGGTGGGAGGCGGGCTCGTCGGGCAATTCGTGGCGATTTCAGGCCGTAGATGACACCGGCTGCGCCTGGCTTCTCGTGCTCGATGACGGCGGCTGGTGGGCGGAAGCGAGGTATGACTAATGGCGTGGAGTAATCCCCCGATCCCGTGGAAGCAGCTTGAGCGCACCCTGTCGGGGTTCGGTGCGGTCACTCCGATCGGCGAAGCCGGCGATGGGCGTGCCCTGTCTCTCGTGTCGAGCAAACGAGCGCCCTACATCGCACCCGCGGGGCCGCCGACTGACGCGACTACGGTATCCGCTAGCGACACTGATGTGGTGCCCTACGCCGAACTGCACGCGCACTCGAGTTTCAGTTTTCTTGACGGCGCGAGCATGCCCGAAAAGCTTGCCGAAGAAGCTGCCCGCTTGGGGCTCAGTGCACTCGCTCTTACTGATCACGATGGGCTGTATGGCATCGTACGCATGGCGGAGGCTGCGGCCGAGTTGGGGCTGCGCACACTGTTTGGAGCTGAGCTATCGCTGGGCCTCAGTGGTCCGCAAAACGGTATTGCTGACCCCGAGGGCGACCACCTTCTGGTTTTAGCGCGCAAAGAAGAGGGCTACCACCGCCTCGCTTTGGCGATTACTCGTGCCCAGCTTGCCGGCGGAGAAAAGGGGCGGCCACGATACGACCTTGATGAACTGGCCGAGTTGGCTTCAGGTCAGTGGTTCATTCTCACCGGATGCCGCAAAGGAGCAGTGCGTCGAGCGCTGGCGGGCCCCGAGGGATCGAATGCTCCCAGTGCGGAGTCAATGATCGCGGCAGGAGCAGAGCTCGACACACTGTGCACGCTGTTTGGCCACGATTCGATCGTCGTAGAACTCTTCGACCACGGCTACCCCCTCGACTCGGCCTACAACGATGCCCTGTATGGCCTCGCCACCGAGCGGGAGCTGCGGGTCGTTGCCACCTCAAATGCGCACTACGCCACTCCCCGCCAACACCATTTACATTCTGCAATCTCGGCGGTACGAGCCCGGCGCAGTCTTGATGAGATGGATGGTTGGCTCCCCGCAGCAGGCACCGCCCATTTGCGGTCGGGGGCGGAGATGGCGGCACGGTTCGCTCACTATCCCGGAGCAGTGGCCGAGACGGTGAAGATTGCTGAAGAGGCAGCTTTCGAGCTGCGGCAGGCTAAACCTGCGCTGCCCGACCAAGACGTTCCTGAAGGCCACACTCCGGCGAGCTGGTTGCGTGAGCTGACCTGGGCGGGAGTGAAAGACCGTTCCATTGAGTTGTCCGACGAGAATCGGGCGCGCATCCAACGTGAGCTCGATGTGATTGAGGAGAAGAGTTTTGCCGGCTATTTCTTGATCGTGCACGACATTGTGGCTTTTGCGCGCGGGCGAGGAATCCTGTGTCAGGGGCGTGGCTCAGCGGCGAGTTCTGTGGTCTGTTATCTCCTCAAGATCACCGCGGTTGATCCCATTCGCTACAAACTTCCCTTTGAGCGTTTCATTTCGGCGATGCGTGAAGAAGAACCAGACATCGATGTCGATTTTGATTCCGAACGCCGCGAAGAGGTCATTCAGTATGTTTTCGAACGCTATGGCCGTGAGAACGCCGCTCAAGTGGCCAATGTCATTCAGTACCGTCCGCGATTCGCCGTGCGGGATATGGCGAAAGCACTCGGCCATAGCCCCGGGCAGCAGGATGCGTGGTCGAAACAAATGGAGCGTTGGGGTTCCGACATTTCGGGGATCGACCACGACATCCCCGATTCGGTGTTGGAGCTAGCCCAGCAGGTCATGAAGTTTCCCCGGCACTTGGGCATCCATTCGGGCGGCATGGTGTTGACGCAGCGTCCGGTCGGCGAAGTGGTGCCGATTGAGCATGCGCGTAAAGAAAAGCGCACGGTGGTGCAGTGGGATAAAGATGATTGTGCGTGGATGGGGCTGGTCAAGTTCGACCTGCTCGGCTTGGGCATCCTCTCGGCCATGCACTACAGTTTCAATCTCGTTGACGAAGCGCTCGGTGAGCGCTGGGATCTCGCCACGATTCCGGCCGAAGAGCAGGGCGTCTACGACCAACTCTGTCGAGCGGACGCCATCGGCGTCTTTCAAGTCGAGAGTCGCGCTCAAATGGGGCTGCTGCCGCGCCTGCAGCCACGCGAGTTCTATCATCTGGTCGTCGAGATCGCTCTCGTGCGCCCTGGTCCGATTCAAGGCGGCGCTGTGCACCCCTACGTTCGGCGCAAGATGGGCGCCGAACCGATTACCTATTTGCACCCGAATCTTGTGGAACCGCTCGAACGCACGCTCGGCGTTCCGATCTTTCAAGAGCAGCTCATGCAAATTGCGGTGGCGGTGGGCGGGTGCTCGGCTGACGATGCGGACCTGCTGCGGCGAGCGATGGGCTCTAAGCGCGGTATCGAACGAATCGACAAGCTCCGCACCAAGCTCTACACAGGCATGGCCAGTAACGGAATTACGGGGGCAGACGCCGATCGTATTTACGAGAGCATTCAAGCGTTTGCCGGGTTTGGCTTTGCTGAAAGCCACGCGCTGAGTTTTGGACTGCTCGTTTATGCCAGCGCTTGGGTGCGATTGCACTATCCCGCAGCTTTTCTGGCGGCATTACTGCGGGCGCAACCAATGGGCTTCTATTCGCCGCAATCGTTGGTGGCGGATGCTCGGCGCCATGGTGTGGTGGTGCATGGCCCCGACATCCAGCTCTCGGGGGTTTTTGCTTCTCTCGAGTCACACGAAGGTCGCTCGGGAGCCACGGGCAATGATCAGTGCCTTGCCGCCGAACAACCGCCGGTCGGTCCATTCGATCGTTCTGCGCACTTTGATACCGACGACCACCGTCGTGACGGATCTTTTGCCGTGCGCCTCGGATTTGACGAAGTTAAAGGCATCGGCACGCCGGTAGCCGAAAAAATTGTGGCTGCTCGTGAGGCCGGCGAATTTACGTCGATGAACGATGTGGTGCGCCGAGTGGGGCTCACGACGAAACAATTAGAAGCGCTGGCGGCGGCGGGAGCATTCGAGAGTCTCGAACTCACGAGGCGCGAAGCGATGTGGAACGCTGGCTCGGCGGCACAGGATCGCGCAGAATTTTTGCCGCACAGCATGGTCGCGGTGCAACCTCCCCTCTTCTCGATGGCCACCCCGGTCGATGACCTCATGGCTGATCTTTGGTCGACCGGAATTTCACCCACGAGCCATCCCGTTGCTCATATAAGGCCCGCCCTTGCGGGCCGCGGTGTGCTGAGCGCCCGTGACCTCATGACCGCAGAATCGGGGCGACGCATCGAAATTGGGGGCGTGGTGACCCACCGCCAACGTCCCGCAACAGCCAGCGGAATCACTTTTATGAACATTGAGGATGAGACGGGGCTGATCAACGTAATTTGCAGCGTCGGGGTGTGGGGGCGCTATCGCCGTCTCGCTCGCGATAGTCCTGCACTCATTGTGCGCGGGGTGCTAGAGAGGTCTGTAGACGGCGTTATCAACGTGGTGGCAGACCGGTTTGAACCTCTATCAGGGCTCCCGCGTACCCGGTCTCGGGACTTTCAATAGTGACTAGTTCATTACCGTTATGTGACTTTTTCGAAATACATGCCACATACAGCGCTTTCCTGCTATAGCCTTGTCTTATCGTTCATGTTCTAGATAAAGGCATGAATGCGGCCTCGACTGTCGGGGCCTGAAGAACGCTCCTGGAGGAGTTTTAAATGGCACTAGGTACCGTCAAGTGGTTCAACGCAGAAAAGGGCTTTGGATTCATCGCCCCCGAGGATGGAAGTCCTGACGTGTTCGCCCACTACTCGGCCATCGCAACAAATGGCTACAAGTCGCTCGACGAAAACCAAAAGGTTGAGTTTGACATCACACAGGGACCCAAGGGTCCCCAGGCGGAGAACATCCGCCCCCTCTGATCTTGATAGTTCAGTAATGAAGACGCCCCCGGTTCTATACCGGGGGCGTTTTCTTGTTAACAGCGAAGCCCACACTCGCGAGCACGCGGTATCCGCGACTTCTCTTTAGCCTCAGCCTCAGCGCCTCGGATAGCTCTCAGAGCTCTCCGAGTGACGAAACGCCGCTACTACGAGTGGATGCCTTTGCGCAGGTAATCGATTCGGGTCTGCAGCTGTGTCACAGTGGCCTGGGCGACCGCAGGACCGCCACACACGCGGCGGAGCTCCGCGTGGATTAGTCCGTGCGGCTCGTTAGAAAGCTTTGCCCTGCGGCCTACGAGGTTGTTCAGCAGAGTTCGCTGCTCTTTGAGCGTGCGATACAGCGGAGCGGGTTGTTCGGCTTTCGGTCGGCTTTCGGCACGCTTTGATTGCCGTTTCTGACGCTGCATGAGCAGTTCGCGTACTTGCTCGGGCTCCAGAATTCCGGGAAGCCCAATGAAGTCGAGCTCTTCGTCACTGCCGGGCTCGGCGGCAAAGCCGAATTCGGCACCATCGAATAGCACGCGGTCGAAGTTTGCTTCTGATTCAAGCGCCTCCCACGTGAACTCATCCGCCAGTTCGTCACTTGTCTTTTCTTCACGGTTTTCCGCGTCAAGAAGGCTGTCATCAAGCAGTTCATCGCCGGTCTCTTTGCGATCGAGGGCGTGATCACGTTCCTTCTCGAGTTTGCCAGCCAAGTTCATGAGGTTCGGAACGCTCGGTAAGAAGATCGACGCGGTCTCACCACGCCGACGGGTACGTACAAAACGGCCAACAGCCTGAGCGAAGTAAAGCGGGGTGGATGCCGACGTCGCGTAAACCCCAACGGCTAACCGCGGAACGTCGACGCCCTCGGACACCATGCGAACCGCTACCATCCAGCGGCTATCGCTTTCAGCGAAGGTCTCGATGCGCGACGATGACTCTTTCTCGTCAGAGAGAACGATTGTCGCGGACTCCCCCGTGATGTCTTTGATGAGTGCGGCATAGGCGCGGGCCGCGAGCTGGTCTGTTGCAATGACAAGCCCACCGGCATCGGGAACGGAATGGCGGATCTCGCTAAGACGGCGATCCGCGGCTCGCAGAACGGCCGGCATCCACTCACCTTTGGGATCGAGTGCGGTGCGCCACGCTTGCGCCGTGACGTCTTTCGTGTCGCCTTCTCCGAGGCGCGCTTCCATCTCGTCGCCCATGCGAGTGCGCCACTTCATCTTGCCGGCGTATGCCATAAAGATCACAGGGCGAACCACGCCGTCTTCGAGCGCGCGCCCGTAGCCGTAGCTGTAGTCAGTTACCGACGTGCGGATGCCCTCGTGGTTGGGCGCGTACGTGACGAACGGAATGGGGGCGGTGTCGCTACGGAAGGGTGTTCCCGTGAGAGAAAGCCGGCGGGTGGCGCGGCCGAAAGCAGTGTGGATCGCGTCGCCCCAGCTGAGGGCATCTCCACCGTGGTGTACCTCATCGAGAATTACCATGGTACGGGCGGAATCAGTGATCTCTTGGTGGAATGACGCTTTCATCGCGACTTGCGCGTACGTAACGGCGACGCCGTGAAAACGACGGCCTCCCCATGCATCGCCGTTGGAGAACGAGGGGTTGAGGCGCAAGCCGACACGGTTGGCGGCATCTGCCCACTGGCGCTTGAGGTGATCAGTCGGTGCCACAACGGTGACGCGATCGATCTCACGGCGGGCGATGAGCTCAACGGCCAACCGCAGCGCGAAGGTCGTCTTTCCTGCGCCCGGTGTTGCTGCCGCGAGAAAGTCGCGCGGTTCTTTGTCGAAGTACAGGTCGAGAGCTTCTGCCTGCCACGCACGCAGTTTCGACGCGGTTCCGCGGGCGGCGCGCTCGGGGTACGACGGCGAGAGATGTTCCGCAGCGAAGGTGCCCACGGTGGGGGCTGGCAATGGAGTACTCACTTGATAAGACTTTACCGTTCACTTCTGACAGCCGCGGTCGGGCAGGCTGCATTTCGACGAGGAGGGAGGGATTCGCGGCGAGAGCTAGTCGCGTTGTCCAAGCCGGGGCCGCTCTGATCGTTGGGAGCCGAGCAGCCGGGCGGGGCCGATAGCGCCGGTGCCGAACCGAGCGGATGCTGCCTCCATGGCCTCTTCGGCATCCCGCCAACCATCGGTCGTATCCCACAAGCTGATCTGCCCGCCTCCGGGTTCGACGAGTTGCTCACCGCGCACGCCAACGAGACGCACCGGGCGGCCCTCGCGCGCAAAGTCAGCGTAAATGTCGCGCACGGTCTCGTACAATGTGCGGCCGAGGTCGGTGGGGTCGGCAAGCTTACGAGATCGAGTAATGGTGCTGAAGTCCTCGAAGCGCAGTTTCAGCACGACGGTGCGGGCTTCCACTCCACCAGCCCGCAACCGGGCGGCGACTTTTCCACAGAGCCGAAGCAGTTCACGACGGATCTCGTCGGCATCGAGCACGTTGTATTCGAACGTGGTCTCGTGACCCACGCTTTTCTCGGCTGCTCGTTCGACAACGGGTCGAGGGTCATTGCCCCAAGCGAGATTGTGCAGCTTAACCGCTCCTGCTTCGCCGACGGCACGCATCAGAGTGTCACGGTCGGCGTGCGCGACATGCGCGATGGTCGTTAGCCCGCGCTGCTGAAGGGCCTCTGCAGTCTTGCCGCCGACGCCCCAGAGCGCTGAAATGGGAAGGGGGTGAAGAAAAGCGACGGTCTTATCTGCCGGGATAACCAGAAGTCCATCAGGCTTTGAAAGCCCGGAAGCCACTTTTGCTACGTACTTCGACGCGGCGGCTCCGACCGAGCACACCAGCCCTGTTTCTTCGAACACGCGCTTTCGCAGCAGAGTGGCCACCTCGATCGGTGAACCATAAATCGCACGGGCTCCTGCAACATCCAAAAAGGCTTCATCGATGCCGAGGCGTTCGACCTTGGGGGTGAGTTGGTCACAGATGTCGAAGACGACCGAAGAGAAATGCTGGTAACGCTCGAAGTGCGGCTCGAGCACGATGGCGTGGGGGCACCGGCGAAGTGCCAGCGCCATAGGCATTGCCGAGTTCACACCGAACTTGCGGGCCTCATATGTTGCTGCGGTGACCACGGATCGCACCGAGTTGTGCCCAACAATGACGGGCTTACCCACGAGCTCCGGATGATCCAAAAGCTCCACGGAGGCGAAGAACGCATCCATGTCTACATGGAGGATCGTGGCGGTGCTGTCATCGACGTCCGCCGCGGTTACGTGCCGCGTTCGACCGTCTTGCTTACCCATGTGCCTATTATCTCAGGTGCCGCTGACGTTGGAGCTTCGCCATCGACTCGGCGCCCGCGCCCGGTGACGTTGTGCGGACGCAAAAAGGCGGTGCACCGAAGTGCACCGCCCTATTTGTGAAGCTGTCTAGCTAAGAGTGTTTAGCGACGTGAGCCGCGCGTGATCAGACCATAGAGGAAGAGCACGAGCACCGAGCCGCCGATAGCGACGAGCCAGGTTTCGATCGAGAAGAACTCTTCGAGGCCGATACCAAAGATGGCGCCTCCGACGAATCCGCCGACAAGAGCTCCTACTACACCGAGCAGGAGCGTTGCGAGCCAACCGCCGCCTTGGCGTCCGGGGAGAATAGCCTTAGCAATAGCGCCGGCAATAAGTCCTAGGACAATCCAACCGATGATTCCCATTGTGTGTTCTCCAAACGGTGTTCAAGTAGTTTTCGATGTGAAAACCAACAAAGAAGACTTAACCACGTGCCCTGCATGGGGGGCAAACCAACTCAGGCTGCTCTCAGGAACTACTCGGGTAGCGCACAGTGAAATTTTGAGACAGGGTAGTTATATGCAACACGAACATCCTTGGAACAGATATGTCGCTATCGGTGACTCGTTCACCGAAGGCATCGGAGACCCAGAGCCCGCCTCCCCCGGCGGTAATCGCGGCTGGGCGGATCGCGTGGCGGAAGTGCTCGGTTCACAAAAAGCTGACTTCGCCTATGCGAATCTCGCCATTCGTGGCCGGCTGCTCAATCAAATCGCCAGCGAGCAGCTCACACCGGCGCTCGAGCTCAAACCAGACCTCATTAGTGTGTCTGCGGGTGGTAACGACATCATCCGCCCCGGATCGGATGCGGACGAGGTCGCCGGTCGAGTTGACGAGCTCGTGGGTAAGCTGCGTAGCGATGGAGCCACAGTTGTGCTTTTCACTGGCCCAGACATCGGTATGACTCCGGTTCTGAATCGAATGCGTGGCAAAGTTGCGATCTACAACGAGAACATTCGTGCGGTCGCGCAGCGTCATGACGCGATCGTTGCCGACATGTGGTCACTCCGCGAGCTAGGAGACCCCCGCATGTGGGCGCCGGATCGACTGCATTTCTCCGCAGTGGGGCACCACACGGTCGCCCGCATGGTTCTCGCGGCTCTCAATGTTGAGAACGACCTAGAGCCCTTCCAGCCGGAGCCGCTGCCGCCGCGTCGGTGGCGCCACGCGCGCGTCGAAGACATGGGGTGGGCTCGGGAGCATCTGGTGCCCTGGGTCTTGCGGCGGGTGCGCCACCAGTCCTCAGGTGACAACATTACGGCTAAGCGCCCCGGGTTCTGAGGCCAGAGCGGCGGTGCGTGCCGCTCGTCGCCTCTGAGCGGCCCTCAAAGCCTGAGCCGCACGCAAAGAAGGCCCCCACCGAATGGGTGGGGGCCTTCTTTCTGAACTTATGCAGTACTAGCCGCTGTAGCCGGTGCGTCCTGCTGCGGGGCAGTCGAACGGATCGCCGTCGGCACTCAAACCAACTTCATTGAGATGGCGGATAACGATGCCGTAGGACGTGAAGAGACCGACCTCGGTGTACTTGATGTCCTTGGTCTTGCAATATTCCTTCACCATTTCCTGGGCGCGTCGCAGGTGCGGGCGCGGCATGGTGGGGAACAGGTGGTGCTCGATCTGGTAGTTGAGGCCGCCCATGAAGTGGTTCATGAAGTGCCCACTACGGATGTTGCGGCTCGTCAAAACCTGACGACGCAGGAAGTCGACTTTGGAGCCCTTGGGCAGAATCGGCATTCCCTTGTGGTTGGGCGCGAACGAAGCGCCCATGTACAGACCGAAGATTCCCATCTGCACTCCGAGGAAGGCGAAGGCCATTCCGAGAGGGAGGAAACTGAACACGATCGCGAGATACCCGATGTTGCGTACCAGCAACAGCGTGATCTCCAGCCAACGCTTGTCGACCTTCTTCTTAAAGTTGAAGACTTCCTGGAAGGCGTGGGAGTGAAGGTTGAACCCTTCAAGCAGTAGCGCGGGGAAGAACAGGTAGCCCTGGCGCTTAGCCATGAACTTGGTAATGCCCTTGAGCCCGACAGTCTTTTCCTTCTGGAAGATGATGAAGTCGGTTTCAATATCCGGGTCTTTATCGACTGTGTTGGGGTTCGCGTGGTGACGCGAGTGCTTGTTCATCCACCAGGCATAGCTGATACCGACGACAAGGTCGGACATCAATCGGCCGAGGGTGTCGTTGAGCTTGCTCGACTGGAAGACTTGGCGGTGAGCCAGCTCGTGGGTCAAGAACGCGTATTGGGTGAAAATGATGCCCATCGCCGCTGCGATGAGGAGGATGTACCACGTGCCGGCGAGCATCGCGAAGCCGACCCAAGCGCCAGCCATGGCGAGGGTAATGACGGCAAAAGTGGTGATGTAAAAGCGCTTACTGCGACGCAGCAGGCCGGCCTCGCGCACAGTGCGCAAGAGCGAGGCAAAATCGCTCATCTGGCTACCGACGCCGCGGGGACCAGTCTTAATTACACGTACGGGATCGGCTGAGAGAGAACTACTCACGTGACCTCAGATATTTTCGAATGACTTCCCAGTCATGTGACAAGCGAGCGGGTGCTCCAGATACACTCCACCTTATCGCGGACGCCTGTGAGCGGCGTGTTTATTCGATAACTAAAACATTGCGGCCGGATTTGTCAGTCTCCACCAAACACCCGGGTCGTCGACGTCGTCACTCAGTACCAGAGGCACGCTAAAAGTCTCACTACCGACCTGAAACTCGACTGTTCCCGCGCTCTCCCCCGCATCCGCGGCGCGCATCGACGTCGGAGCCACGGTGGCGGTGATCTCGTCTTCACCCCACACCACGGCGTCTAATGTCGATTCGGATACTGCCGCAGCTTCATCGCCCCACGGCGTGTCATATTCGGCGAATTCTTCACCATCGCTCGCGAGGGTGACCACCGTGTAGCCTGCGGTGGCATCAGCGATGAGCTCTCGAATCGCAGTGTTGATGGTTGGATGATCTGGCCCCCCAACAACAGCGCCCACCAGGGTGATTACCTTATCGCCCACGGTCACATCGGCCGAGAAAAGCAGACATGACCAGCCCACGTCGAGGGTTCCGGTTTTGATTCCGTCTACACCATCAATCCCGAGCAGTTTGTTGCTGTTGCTCACCGAACCGATCCCGGGAATCTCGGCGGATGACGTGGAGACGATCTGAGCGATCACTGGGTTGCTTATCGCTAAGCGGGCAAGTTCGGTGAGGTCTGCTGCCGTACTTCGGTTGGTCTCTTGAATTCCTGATGGTTCAGTGACGGTGGTGTTCGTGAGGCCGTGCTCTGTGAGCCACGCGTTCGCGGCGGTAACGAACGCGCCCTCTGATCCAAACGCCCAGTTCGCGAGCGATTGAGCATAGTTGTTCGCTGAGGGAAGCAATACGGCCGTCATTACGTCCCGCTGCGAGAGCTGCTGACCGGCATACGCCGGCGCGATCGAACCGCCCTGCGCGAGTTGGTCGTAGTAGAAATCGACGTCGGTCTCGTCGAACGTTATCGTCGGTCCTGCTTCATCGAGTTGGAGTGGTTTCGAGTCGAGAACGACCAGCGTCGTGATGATCTTCGTTATTGATGCGATCGGAACCGGGTCGGCGCTCCCTCCCTGGGCAAGTACGCCGGGGCGGTCGAGCGCGCCGATCGCCGAAGCACCATAGCTGGGGGTTGAGATCTCCGGTTCAGCCAGTACGGGTTCTTCCACAGGCAGGATGGTCGCCGAAACCTCCCCGAGCGGAGCCAGCAACGTCAGCGGGAGGTAGAACGTCATGGCCAGCACGACCGCTACCGCGGAAAATACGACGATACGGCGGCGGCGATACATTTGGCGTTGGGTCAGCGGCACCGGATAACGCTAGCAGGTGACGTCGGGCGAAAAGCTAGCGGGCTCGAAGCATGTACATGCCTACCGCGCTAGCCGCAGCGACGTTCAAGGAATCGACGCCATGCATCATGGGGATCTTGACGATGGTGTCCGCCGTATTGATGGTGCTGAGCGAGAGACCATCGCCTTCGGTGCCGAGAATCAGCGCAACCTTCTCCGGTGGATCTGCAGCAAAGGCGTCGAGATCGACGGAGTCGTCGTTGAGGGCGAGCGCAGCGAGATGGAAGCCTGCAGCCTTGAGCTCAGCGGCATCTTCGGGCCAGTTCGGGATTCGGGTCCACGGCACCTGCAGCACCGTGCCCATGCTCACGCGTACGCTGCGGCGGTACAAGGGATCGGCGCAGCGTGGTGTGATGAGCACGGCATCTGCTCCCAGCGCGGCTGCGGAGCGGAAGATTGCGCCGACGTTGGTGTGATCGACGATGTCTTCGAGAATGACGATGCGGCGTGCATCCTTCACCAGTTCTGCAACCGTAGAGAGAACGGGGCGGTGCATCGATGCGAGAGCGCCGCGGTGCAGATTGAAGCCTGTCAGTTGCTCAAGCACGTCAGAATCCCCCACGTACACCGGTGTATCGGAGTCGCCGAGCAGCTCTGCCACATCGTCAAGCCACTGTTCAAGAACGAGGATGGCGCGCGGCTGATGCCCGGCCCGCAGTGCACGGGCGATGACCTTTGACGACTCTGCGATGTAGAGACCGCCGGCGGGTTCGGTGCGACGACGCAGGGCGACATCCGTGAGGTTGGCAAAGTCGCTGAGGCGAGGATCGGAGAGATCGGTGACTCGGATGACGTTCACGGTGTGTTCCCAACTGTGCGGTTTCGCCATCAGGTGAATCTCTCATGGCGCTTATCGTGCTCGAAGTGCTTACGCTTGAAGTGTGAACACACTTACGCTCAGCAGCGATATTGATCGCGCTGCCGAGCTTCTTCAGGGCAAGCTCATTAGCGTACTCACCGGCGCTGGTATCAGCACCGATTCGGGCATACCCGATTATCGCGGTGAAGGTGCCGCTGTGCGCAATCCGATGACGTTTCAGCAGTTTCAGAGTTCGGCAGAATTCCGCCAACGGTATTGGGCGGGCAGTCATCTCGGCTGGAAGCGATTTGCGGCCTCTACTCCTAACAATGGTCATGAGGCGCTTGCCGCGTTCGAGCGACTGGGGATCAGCAATGGCGTTGTCACTCAAAATGTTGACGGTTTGCATTTGCGAGCGGGCTCGAAGCGTGTCGTCGATGTGCACGGCAGCATCGACCGCGCACGCTGCTTGCGGTGCGGTCAGTATTTTGCCCGCACTCCCCTCGCGGCCAGGATTTCTGAACTCAATCCGTGGCTCGAGGAATCCGACTCTCATACGCTGAACCCGGATGGCGACGCCGACGTACACAACGTCGAGGATTTCATCGTTCCCGACTGCACTGTCTGCGGTGGACTGTTGAAGCCGGATGTCGTCTTCTTCGGCGAGTTCGTGCCGACCCGAAAGTTTCAGCTCGGGGCAGCACTCGTGGATCAGTCCGAAGCAATGATCGTCGCAGGATCGTCATTGGTGGTGAACTCCGGCATCCGTCTAGTCGAACGAGCGATGCGTAAGAAGATTCCGCTGGTGATCATTAATCGCGGTTCCACGAAGGCGGATCGCCGGGCCGACGTTAAGATCGACGGTGGCGCTTCTGCGGTTCTCTGCGAGCTCGTGGAACGTCTCGCCGCCTAATAACCTCCGCGGCTCAGCTCACCCGCGCTGAGTCCGGTGTTGAGAATGGAGTTTCGTGTTCATCTATCTCGTGCGGCATGGAGAGACTGACTGGAACCTGCAACGACGCATTCAAGGCAGCACCGACATCCCGCTCAATGAGACGGGTCGTGCTCAGGCGCGCACGACCGGTGCGCTGCTGGCGCGGCGCCAGTGGAACGGAATCTTTGCCAGCCCACTTTCACGGGCGATGGAAACCGCGGAAATCATCGCAACAGCGGTGGGGCTTCCTGCTCCCACCCCCGTTGCTGCCGTCGTCGAACGCAATTATGGAGTCGCAGAAGGTCACACCGCCGAGGAGATCGACGCTGTCTACTCCGCGGATGTTGAGGTTCCGGGTCGCGAAACGCGAGAGTCTGTTGTTGAGCGGGTCCTCCCCGCGCTCGTGACGCTCGCTGAGGAGCATCACGGCGAGTCGATCATCGTGGTTGCCCACGGAGGCGTCATCGCCGCCGTTCTCGCGGCCGTCGCATCCGACCATCCGCACGGTCGTATCGCAAACGGGTCGGTGCACAGCTTCCGTCACGACGACGGCTCGCTGACGCTTATCGACTTCGACGATCCCATCGAAGAAGAATCGGAGCGCCAGGGCGGCGATGACTTCACTGCTCAGAACGCTCTTGCTCGCCGCGAGAGCGCTGCTCCCTAACAGCAGTTTTCGTTAGCTCTTCTTCTTCTTCTTCTTCTTCTTCTTCTTCTTCTTCTTCTTCTTTGCCTTGCGAGCAGCGACCGCATCTTCGAGTGCTTTGTGCAACGTAGCGGCACCCTTCTTCCACGTGAATTCCGCTGACCGCGCTCGCGCGGCTGTAGAGCGCGCCTGCCACGTCGCGGGGTCCTCGAGCTTCTTCACTTCGCGCACTAATTCTGAAGCGTCGTCAGGGCTGAAGAAACCGGCGGCCGGACCAGAGATCTCGCGGAATATTTCTGTGTCGCTCAGCAGTACAGGGGTTCCGAGAACCATTGCCTCAACTTGCGGCAAACCGAAACCTTCATCGCGAGAAGCAGAGACGAGAGCGGTCGCGCGAGACAGGGTCTCGGCGTAAACCTCATCGCTGGCGCCGTTGTGGAAGATCAGGCTTGCGGGCGGAGCGAGCGACACCAGTTGCGCTTTGGTGGTCTCGTCTACGCGACTCATGAGGTGCAGTGTGTAGCCGGGCAGGTCGTGAAGCGCGCGAGCAATGAGCCCGACATTCTTGTACGGCATGTAGGAGCCCATATACACAAGCTCGCGGGTCGTGGGCGCAGCCCGGGGCACGTACTGTTCCGGGCTATCTGTGCCCAAAGTGACAACAGCGATCGGGTTGCGCGTGAGGTTGTGCTCGAGCATTTGGTCGCGGGTGGTGTGGGAATCCGTAACGTGCCCATCCGCTGTATTCAGCAACGCGCGTTGGAAAGCCCAAGTGAGGTGATAAAGGCGCCACATTACGCGCACCGCAGCGGGCAAGTTGTGGGGCGGAGTGGGGTGCTTGTAGTAGATGAGGTCGTGCACTGTGGTGACGAGCGCGTATTTGCGCCCAAAGGGCCCCATTGTTTGCATAGGAGTAAACACGACATCCGGCGTCAGCTTGTTGACCTGCAGCGCGACGAATGGTTCGAGAATGCCGGTCGGCGACGACGCCATTTCCCACGGCAGGTCGGGTAAAAGCTCCAACTGGCGTGTGTCAGAGATGAGCATCGTGACGGCGTGCAATTTACTGATCTCTTCGACGAGACGTGAGCCATACCGGCTGATCCCGTCGTGGCGCCCGATGCGCGTGTAACGGCAGTCGAAAACGATCTTCATGAGCGAGGCTCCGCAACTGTTCCTGCACCGAGGAACCTGACGATTAGTTCGGCAGCTTCACGCGGCCGTTCATAGTGGATGAGGTGACCGACGTCGTCGAAAATGGCGAGTTGGGAGTCGGCGAAGAGTGTGTGCACTCGCTCCTGAGCAGGAACCGGGCTGATGGGATCGTTGCGGGCGCCGATAAGGAGGGTAGGAACGGTGATTTGCTCGGCGTACATGCTGACATCCGACCCGATTGACGCTTCGAACGCTTCGAGCAGACTGTCCCGGTCGGCATAACTGCTGAAGTGGGCGTGATGCTGTTGGTGTACCCAGCGACGCAATTCGGGATCTTTGGTCTTCACCATGGCGAGACTCATGACGCGCACTACGAGCCAGTTGCTGAGCATGGACGAGCCGATTGCCAGGGGCAGAGCCCGTGCAGCTTGATAGAACCAGAGGGTGATCCTGCTCAGCACGCCATTGGGGCCAGCCAGCGCGGGGGCCGCAATGGGATTCACGAGTATGAGCTTGGGAGTGTTCAGTCCACGGGCAAGCGCCGCGGATACAACGATCGATCCGAAGGAGTGCCCAAGAATGTAGGCGCGGCCGCTGAGCCCGAGTTGTTCCACGAAAGCCTCGAGCCAGCGGGCGTAGCCGTCGATATCGTGAACGTACCCCTCCAACGGCTCGGAGCTGCCGAAAGCCGGCAGGTCCGGGCTGATGATGCGGATGCCGCGGATGTGGGCGCAGACGGCTTCGAGGCCGTGATGATCGCCGCGGAATCCGTGGACGAGAACCAGTACCGTGTCGGCATCGGCGGGCCCGTATTCCCAGTAGTGGGTGGACGCTCCGAGCACTGCCACCTCGGAGCGTCTCGCCGGATTGGCGTCGAGCAGTGCTCCGTAGGGCGATGCGGGCTTCATTCAGACAATCTTATGCAGTCGCGAGGCAGTTGGTCGCATTGAGTGCGACCGGACCGCCACTGATCACCGTACGGGCTAGCGCTTACGTCAGGAGTACCGCGAGCCGAGTTCCCGGTGTCAGTGTCTCGCCCTACGCTGAGTGCATGAGCAACTCCGGCACCCTAGCCACCTTTGACCTTGAGACCACCGGCGTCGATGTCGAGAGCAGCCGTATCGTCTCTGCCTGTATAGCAATTGTCGACGCCTCTGGCTCGGTCATTTCCCGTTGGGACTGGCTCGCCGATCCTGGCATCGAAATTCCTGAGGGAGCAGCGGCTATCCACGGAATTTCGACCGAACGGGCTCAAGCTGAAGGTCGGGATGCTGCCCTAGTCGTTGCTGAGATTGTTCAGACCCTCAAAGTGACCTGCGCTCTGGGTATCCCCCTGGTGGTCTACAACGCGCCGTACGATCTTTCATTGCTCGATCGCGAGTGCCGCCGTCACTCACTCGACAGCCTTGCCGAGCCGTACATCGTGATCGATCCACTGGTCATCGACAAGGCGGTCGACCGTTATCGGCGAGGTAAGCGAACTCTCGAAGTTACTTCTGCGCTCTACGGCGTCTCGCTCGACGACGCACACGACGCCGGATCAGATGCGATCGCCGCAGCCAGGGTAGCTCTGGCGTTACTAGCCAAGTACGGCGAGCAACTGAGCATCCCGTTTGGTGAGCTGCATTCGCAACAGCAGCGTTGGTACGCCGATCAAGCCGCGAGTTTTCAGGATTACATGCGCTCGTCTAAGGGCGACCACAGCTTCGTCGCTAATCCAGACTGGCCGGTTCGCTCACTCCCCCAGTAGCCTTAGCTGCTTCGACGATCGAAGTGCGCAGCAGCCTGGGGCGCTGCGCATTCGTCGTTGGGCGCGACCCGCGACTCGGCCTGGAGTAGCGTCTTAACGACTGAAGGCGACCGGATAACCGATCGCCTTCAGACAAAACTGACTACTACTAGTTGCCGAAGCCCTTGTAGCGGTTCTTGAACTTCTCCACGCGTCCGGCGGAGTCCATGATGCGCTGCTTGCCCGTGTAGAACGGGTGAGATTCCGACGAGATTTCAACGTCGATCACGGGGTAGGTGTTGCCATCTTCCCACTCGATCGTCTTGTCGCTCGAGACGGTCGAACGGGTAAGGAACGTGGAACCAGACGCGAGGTCGCGGAAAACGATGGGCGCGTACGTGGGGTGGATCTCGGACTTCATTGGATTTCCCTGGATTCTGGATGAAAAAAGACGTAGGCGGTCACGCGGACCGACACACAAGCCTATCAGAGGATTAGGCGGCTCGTGCGGTGTAGCGGCCGGCGTCTTTCGTGATGATGAGTTCGAGGCCGAAAGCGGCACTCAAGTTCTCTGAGGTAACAACGTCGTCAATCTTACCGGCGCTGTGCACAGATCCTTCGGTCAAAATCAGCGCGTGGGTAAATCCGCGAGGAATCTCCTCCACGTGATGGGTGACCATAACGATTGCCGGGGCGGTGTCGGCTTGCGCGTATCCGCTGAGCAACTGAACGAGCTCTTCTCGGGCGCCGAGGTCGAGACTCGCTGCCGGCTCATCGAGAAGAAGAATTTCTGGGTCGGTCATGACCGAGCGTGCGATCTGCACGCGTTTCTGTTCACCGTCGCTGAGATCGCCAAAACGACGCTCCTCGAGGTGAGACAGGCTCCACTCCGCGAGCACGCGACGAGCGCGACGAATGTCAACGTTCTCGTACTCTTCGTTCCAACGGCCAGTGACGGAATAGGCAGCGGTCAGCACTACGTCGATAACTCGCTCGTTGCCTGGCACGCGTCGGGCGAGAGCCGTCGAAGAGAACCCGATCCGCGGACGCACGTCGAAAACGTCTGAACTGCCAAGCGTGCTGTCGAGCACGGTGACTTCGCCAGAGCTCGGATGAACCTGAGCGGCCGCGAGCTGAAGCAGCGTGGTCTTGCCTGCTCCATTGGGGCCGAGAATCACCCACCGGTCAGAAGCATCCGCGCTCCAAGAAACGGAGTCGAGAATCGTGTTGCCACTTCGAGTGACGGTGACGTCGGTGAATGAAAGAACGCTAGCCATGATGCGTTCATTCTATGGCTTCGCAGCCGGCTGTGGGCGAGGCGCGGAGGGCGATCCCGATAGTCTGACGGATGAAGTCGTCCGGACAGCGCGTCCACGGCTGAAATACGACGGAGAAGGGACCCCGCGTTGGCACAGTTTCTCGTAGTTTTCGATGTTGACTCGACGCTGATCGAGAACGAAGTCATCGAACTTCTTGCGGCCCGTGCAGGTTCAGAGCCGCAAGTGACAGAAATCACTGCGCGAGCGATGAACGGCGAGCTCGATTTCGAGCAGAGTCTTCGAGCGCGAGTTGCGACTCTGGCGGGGCTGTCGGTGAGTGCTATCGCTGAAAGCGCTCGAGAAATTCGCGTAACTCACGGTGCTGACGACCTCATCCGCGGGGTGAAGGATGCCGGCGGGCGTGTTGCCGCTGTCTCCGGTGGCTTTCACGAGCTTCTCGATCCGCTCGCCGTGACACTGGGGCTCGACTATGCGCGAGCAAATCGACTTGAGGTCGCCAATGGTGCCTTGACCGGTGCGGTACTCGGGCCTGTCATCGATGCCCAGGCAAAAGCCGAGGCCTTGCGCGAGTGGGCAGCCGACTCCGGCATTCCCCTCTCGCGCACCATCGCCATTGGCGACGGTGCGAACGATCTCCGGATGATGGAGGCAGCAGCATTGTCCATTGGCATTACCGCAAAGCCCATCGTTCGCGCTAATGCCGATGTCCACATCGACGCTCGAGATTTGAGCGCCGTCTTGCCGCTGTTGGGCTTGCGCGGCTAGTTAGTGGCCCATTCCTAGACCACCGTCGACGGGGATGACCGCCCCGGAGATATATCCAGCGTCGTCGCTAGCCAACCACGTGATTGCCTTTGCTACTTCAGAGGGCTTAGCAAAACGGTTGGCGGGGATCTGCTTCAGGTAGGCAGCCTGCTGCTCGGTGGCGAGAGCCGCGGTCATATCGGTCTCGATGAAACCGGGAGCAACCACGTTCGCTGTGATTCCGCGGCTGCCCAGCTCTCGGGTGAGCGATCGAGCGAGTCCGATGAGACCGCTCTTCGACGCGGAGTAGTTGACCTGGCCGGCCGAGCCGAGAAGTCCCACAACGCTCGACACGAGGATGACGCGACCGAAGCGAGCCTTCATCATGCCTTTCGAGGCACGCTTCACGACGCGAAAGGCTCCGGAGAGGTTGGTGTCTAGTACGTCGGTGAAATCGTCGTCACTCATGCGCATCAGCAGCATGTCGCGAGTGATTCCTGCGTTGGCGACGACGATCTCCACGGGGCCAAGCTTCGCTTCGACTTCGCTGAAAGCGCTATCAATGCTCGCGGCATCTGTGACATCCGCCGTCACGGTGAGGGTCCCCTCGGGGCCGGTGCCCGAGCGTGCCGTCACGGCTACGCGGTACCCCTGAGCCACAAATTCTTCGGCGATGGCCCGACCGATGCCGCGGTTGCCGCCAGTGACAAGGACGATTCGTGATTCAGTTGCTGTGCTGCTCATGGTTCCCAGCATATAGTCGCCAACGGCGGCGTAGGCTTAGGGAACAATCTCGGCAACCTAAGAAAGCCAATGAACACTCCTGAGTCGATCACGTCGCTCCCTGAGCGGCCGGATGATGAGCGTCGTCGCCGCGTCATCAACTACTCCATCGCCATGGCGATTCGCGTTGTGTGCGTATTGCTGTGCGTCTTTGTTCGTGGTTGGTGGCTAGTGCTTCCCGTTCTCGGTGCGGTGGTGTTGCCCTATGTCGCTGTGGTGCTGGCGAATGTCGAGACGCGGCGCTCAGGCGCAGTGAGCGTCCCCGGGCAGTTCGCGCTCGATTCGCGTGATTCTTTTCTTGGCAACGGATCGGATGAGGCTGCTCGGTGATCGGAGAGAGTGGCCCGAGCATTCAGCAGTGTTCGCGCGCTGGGTGTGTTGTGCCAGCACAGTTCAACGTCAACTGGCGCAATCCGCGTATTCACGGTCCCGAGCGCGTGAAAATCTGGCTTGCCTGCGGCGAGCATAAGGAATTCCTTCGTGACTATCTGGCCACCCGTGGGTTCCCTGTCTTCGTCAGTGATCTCGACTCCCCCATGAGCGTTCTTCCCGATGGTGGTGCCGCGTGAAAAAATGGCGCTTCGTACTGTCTAGTCGCTGGTTCGGCTACCTCACACTGGTCATCGTGTTCGCTATCGGTTGCGTCTTTCTCTCGCACTGGCAGTTCGATCGCCGGGAGGAGGCAGCCACAGAAGTTGCGCGCGTGAGCGAGAACTGGGAATCCGCTCCCCGCACCCTCGACGCGGTTATGCCCGAACTCAACGAGTTCGATGATGACAACAAGTGGATGCCGGTGGCAGTGAGCGGCGAGTACCTCGTAGATGAGCAACTCCTCGTTCGAGGTCGTCCTTATGGCGGCCAGCCCGGGTTCGAAGTCCTCGTTCCTCTGCAGCTCGACAACGGTCAGGTCATCGTGGTCGACCGCGGCTGGGTGCCGTCGGGTAATAGCCAAGATGCACCGGATTCCGTGCCCGCGGCTCCGACAGGCCGTGTGGACGTTGTGCTGAGGCTCAAACCGAGCGAACCGACCGTGTTCGGGCGTTCCGCTCCGGAGGGTCAAATTGCTACCATCCACTTGCCTGCGATCGCAGAGTTGCTCGATGATCCGACCTTCACGGGTGCTTACGGGCTGCTCGCAACGGAAGATCCCGACGCTGGGGTCCGACCGCTCGCCTACCCCAAGCCGCTGCTAGATGAGGGAGCGCACCTCTCGTATGCATTCCAGTGGGTGGCGTTTGGAGTGCTCGCGTTCATCGGGCTGGGCTGGGCCGTGCGCCAGGAGTATCGCCTGATCAACGAAGACGATCCCGCTGAGCAGGAGCGTGCACAGAAGCGTCGCCTTAAAGTGGAGAAACGTGGCCCCACTGACGCCGACATCGAAGACGCTTTGCTCGACTCCTGAGCTAACTAACGCTTAAGCCAGGCTGATGAGGTCTGCGTAGTCCTTGTTCCAATGGTCTTCAATACCATCGGGCAGAATCAACACTCGTTCAGGATTGAGAGCCTCAACGGCACCCTCATCGTGGCTCACCAGCACGACGGCGCCCGTGTAGTTGGAGAGAGCACCAAGAATCTCTTCACGGCTCGCGGGGTCGAGGTTGTTAGTCGGCTCGTCGAGCAGCAGCACGTTTGCGCCGCTGACCACGATCATCGCGAGAGCCAAACGCGTTTTCTCTCCACCCGATAGCACTCCGGCTGGCTTGGTCGCGTCATCCCCGGTGAACAGGAACGAACCGAGAACTCGGCGCGCTTCCATCTCAGTGATGTTGGGCGACGATGAAACCATGTTCTCGAGCACGGAGCGCTTGACGTCGATCGTCTCGTGCTCCTGGGCGTAGTATCCGATGCGCAGGCCGTGACCGGGTTCGATATGCCCGGTGTCCGGCTTGTCCACACCGGCGAGCATACGAAGCAGAGTCGTCTTTCCGGCACCGTTGAAACCGAGAATGACGACCTTTGAACCACGATCGATCGCAAGGTCTACCGAAGCGAAAATTTCAAGAGAGCCGTAGCTCTTGCTCAGGTTGTAGCCCATGAGCGGGGTGCGGCCGCATGGTGCGGGATCCGGGAAGCGGAGCGCGGCCACGCGATCGGAGGCGCGAACATCTTCAAGCCCGGCCAGAAGTTTCTCAGCACGAGCCACCATCTGGTGAGCTGAGGCTGCCTTGGATGCTTTTGCACCGAAGCGAGCGGCCTGAGCCTGAAGCGTGGACGCCTTCTTTTCGGCGTTCGCACGCTCTTTCTTTCGACGCTCTTCGTCGGACTGTCGCTGGCGAAGGTAGTGCTTCCAGCCCATGTTGTACTGGTCGATCAATTGACGGTTAGCGTCGAGATAGAACACCTTGTTGACGGTGTCTTCCACGAGCTCAACATCGTGACTAATCACGATCAGACCGCCGCTGAAGTTTTTGAGGAACTCGCGAAGCCAGACGACGGAGTCGGCATCGAGGTGGTTAGTCGGTTCGTCGAGCAGCATCGTGTCGGCTCCCGAGAACAGGATGCGCGCCAGTTCGATACGGCGTCGTTGTCCACCGGAAAGCGTGGAGAGTGGTTGTTCGAGGATGCGGTCAGGCAGGCTGAGGTTGCTGGCAATAGAAGCAGCTTCGGCTTCAGCCGCGTAGCCGCCGAGCGCTAAGAATTGGTCATCGAGCTTGCTATAGCGATCCATCGCCGCTGCGCTCACGGCCGGGTCGCTGCTGCCCATCTCATCCTGCGCCTGGCGCATCTTGAGAACGATGCTTCCGAGCCCACGAGCATCCAAGATGCGGGTTCTGGCCAGATCTTCGGGATTGCCCGAGCGCGGGTCCTGCGGCAAGTAGCCGATCTCGCCAGTGCGCTCGATTTTTCCGTCGGTGGCTTCGAGCTCCCCAGCGAGAGTTTTAGTCAGCGTCGTTTTGCCGGCACCGTTCCGCCCCACGAGCCCAATTTTGTCCCCGCGGTCGACACGAAAGTTAACGCCCTGCATGAGCATGCGTGCGCCTACGCGCAACTCGAGGTCATGCACAGCAAGCACGGCAAAACATCCAAATCTTGGGGTTGGGGAAAGTGGGCGACAGCACCAACCAACTAGTCTACTTCCTAGTGCTGGTAGATCGGTGCAGGAACGACGAGTCTAGGGGGCCGATGTGGCTATGAGCGTGAGTGCGAGGTTGTTCAAACCCACAATGATCGACCTGATTTTCGGTCCGGGCCTCGCGACGAGTGTCGTTTTTATCACCGCGGCAGCCGCTGCCACAGCAATTGCGGCGCAATTTGTGGTCCCGCTCGATCCGGTACCGATCACCGCCCAGACGCTCGCGGTGATGATCGTCGGTCTGAGCTTGGGAGCGACTCGTGCCGCACTGGCAATGCTTCTTTACGCACTACTGGGTCTCAGCGGTATGCCCGTTTTCAGCAATGCGCAGGGAGGCAGCGAGGTGCTGCTGGGCACCGGAGGCGGCTACATCGTCGGCTATATCTGCGCGGCCTGGGTGATGGGCATGCTGGCAGAGCGCGGATGGTACAAAACATTCCCCCAAGCGGCTGCCGCTGCGGCAATGGGGACCATTCTCATCTATGCGTTGGGCATGATCGGTATTGCCCGAGTTTTCTCGACCACTGGCCGCGACTTCACCGTCGGCGCCCTCTTCGACATCGGCGTCGCACCATTCATCGCTGGAGCAATCATTAAACTCACGATCGCCGCAGCGCTGCTCTCACTTACGTGGAAGGCAGTGCTGCGGCGACGGCCACGAGCGGCAGAATTTGTCTAGATCGAGAAGCCGAGGGCGCGCATCATGTCGCGGCCGTCGTCAGTGATCTTTTCGGGGCCCCACGGCGGCATCCACACCCAGTTGATGCGGAAAGCCTCTACGACGTTGTCGAGAGATTGAGCGATTTGCTCCTCGATCACGTCGGTCAGCGGGCAGCCAGCTGAGGTAAGCGTCATGCTGATGATCAGGGCGTTGTTCTCGGGATCCCAGCTGAGATCGTAAATGAGTCCCAAATCGACGATGTTGACACCCAGCTCGGGGTCAACCACATCTTTGAGGGCCTCTTCGACTTCATCGAAGAGCGCGGGCGCCAGAACGGTAGACATACGCTTAGGCTACGCTCGTGTCGGTCAAAAATCGATCGTAACCCTCGTTCTCGAGACGATCTGCGAGTTCAGGGCCGCCCTCTTCTGCAACACGACCATCAACAAACACGTGCACGAAGTCCGGCTTGATGTAGCGAAGGATGCGCGTGTAGTGAGTGATCAGAAGAAGCCCGAGTCCGGTCGACTCTTGAGCTCGATTGACACCCTCTGAAACGATCTTGAGCGCGTCAACATCCAGACCTGAATCGGTCTCGTCGAGAATTGCAAAACCGGGCTTGAGCAGCTCAAGCTGAAGGATCTCGTTGCGCTTTTTTTCTCCTCCAGAGAATCCCTCGTTGACGTTGCGGTCTGAGAAAGCCTTGTCCATCCGGAGGGCCTTCATCGCGCCGTTGACTTCTTTGATCCAGGGACGAAGCGCTGGCGCTTCGCCGGAAAGTGCAGTTTTAGCGGTGCGCAAGAAGTCAGCGACCTTGACTCCGGGGATCTCCACTGGATATTGCATGGCCAGAAAGAGGCCAGCACGGGCGCGCTCATCGATGCTCATGTCGAGAACCTCAGCACCATCAAGCGTGATCGAACCGCTCTCAACGTGGTACTTGGGGTGGCCGGCGATTGTATAGGCGAGAGTGGATTTGCCTGAGCCGTTGGGGCCCATGATCGCGTGAGTTTCGCCCTGCTTGATCTCAAGGTCAACACCCTTGAGGATCTGCTTTGTGCCCTGTTCGGTTTCGACACTGACGTGCAAGTCTTTTACTGACAGTACTGACATTATTTCTTTCCTTCGTGGTCTCGTATAGAGAGCTGTTAGCTCTCGATGGCGACGGTGTCCTCGGGGTCGATATGGACCCCTCCGTCGTCGTCGATCTTCACTACAAAGACCGGTACAGGTTCATAGGCAGGCAAGCTCAAGGGCTTCCCGGTGTCTAGGGAGAAGAGTGAGCCGTGAGCCCAGCACTCGATCGCGCCATCTTCAACAAAGCCTTCAGCAAGCGAGATATCGCCGTGGGTGCAGGTATCGCCAATCGCATGCACCGCACCGGCAGAGTCCTTGACGATACAGATTGCGGTGCCATCGAGCTCAACCCGGTACGCCTTGTTGAGTTCAAGCTCGTCGACGCCGCAGACGCGATGCGCGGTCACGAGCGACTCCCTTGGAGTTCAGATTCAATCGCTGTAGTCAGTCGAGCTTCGAGTTGTTCATCGCCCACCTTTTGCACGATCTCTGCAAGGAAGCCGATTACGACGAGGCGCCGTGCTTCTGCCTCAGAAATTCCGCGAGCCTGGAGGTAGAACAGTTGCTCGTCGTCGAAACGCCCGGTAGCGCTGGCATGGCCAGCACCCTGGATGTCACCGGTTTCGATCTCAAGGTTCGGGATCGAGTCAGCGCGCGTGCCCTCGGTTAGCACCAAGTTTCGGTTCTGCTCGTAGCTGTCGGTGCCGGCACCGCCACTGCCGATCAGTACGTCACCGACCCACACAGTTCGGGCGCCCTCGCCCTGAAGCGCGCCCTTGTAGTTGACGCGGCCGCGAGTTTGCGCCGCTTGGTGGTGCAGGTAGACGCGCTGCTCGAGGTGCTGTCCCGCGTCAGCGAAGTACAGCCCATAGAGTTCGCCGTCGGCGCCCTCCCCCGACAAATGAACTGACGGGTTGACGCGAACGACTTTGCCGCCGAGCGACACGATCGTGTGCTTCAGCGTGGCCGAGCGTCCTACCTGCACGAAGTGACTTGACAGGTGGATAGCATCTGCCGCCCAGTCCTGAACACTCACGAAGTTGAGAGTTGCGCCTTCTTCGACGACAACCTCGACGTTCTCGCTCAATAGTGCCTCGCCGGCGGACTCGATGATCACGGTGGTGTTGCTGTGCGCACCGGCAGTGATCACGGTGTGAGCGCCGCGGGCAGTGGCGCCGAGCGCTGAGCGCGAAATACGCACGGTGCTGTGCTCTTCGCCTGTGAGGGTAATCGCCAGCGCTTGTTCGAAGGTGCTCCACGCGTTAGCGGATGCACGTTCCTCTGGGGCCCCGGCGGAAGCGACCCGGGAGTCGCCCCGTGGAACCCACTCCACCGTCGCTCCTTCTGGCGCGTCGATGGTGATCTCGTACGGTGAACCGTCGAGGGCATCATCGATCAGCGGCTTGACAAGCTTGACCGGAGTCAGCTTCCACTCTGCTTCTAGCCCGTTGACCGCTGCAAAATCGCCGTGTGCGAATGACTTGGGGCGCTCGGAGCGAGTCTGGACGGGAACGAAGCCTTTGTCGCTTGCGTCCCATCCGCCGTCGCTGTGAGCTGTGAGTCCGTGTTGTTCTGGTGTGACGACGGTCATTTAGCCGACGGATCCTTCCATGCTCAGTTCAATGAGCTTATTGAGTTCGAAGGCATACTCCATGGGCAGCTCGCGCGCGATGGGCTCGATGAAGCCGCGGACGATCATCGCCATGGCCTCGTCTTCTTCCATACCGCGAGACTGGAGATAAAAGAGCTGCTCAGCGCTGACTTTCGAGACCGTAGCTTCGTGTCCAAGCTGTACGTCATCCACTCGGATGTCGATGGCAGGGTACGTATCGGAACGCGAAATAGTGTCAACCAGCAGGGCGTCACAACGCACAGTATTAGCCGAGTGATGGGCCTTCTCGTCAACGCGGACTTCTCCACGGTAACCAGCTCGGCCTCCACCACGGGCGACAGACTTCGAAACGATCGACGACGTCGTGTAGGGAGCCATGTGGATCATCTTGGCGCCAGCATCTTGATGCTGACCGGGGCCAGCGAACGCGACGGACAGAGTCTCGCCCTTGGCGTGCTCCCCCACCAGGTAGATCGACGGGTACTTCATGGTGACCTTGGACCCGATGTTGCCATCAATCCATTCCATGGTGGCGCCCTCGTGAGCGATTGCGCGCTTGGTTACGAGGTTGTAGACGTTGTTCGACCAGTTCTGGATCGTCGTGTAGCGAACGCGAGCGTCCTTCTTCACGATGATCTCTACGACTGCGGAGTGCAGGGAGTCCGACTTGTAGATCGGTGCGGTGCAACCCTCGATGTAGTGAACGTAAGAACCCTCGTCAGCGATGATCAGAGTGCGCTCGAACTGGCCCATGTTTTCCGTGTTGATGCGGAAGTAAGCCTGCAGTGGGATTTCTACGTGGACGCCCTTCGGGACGTAGACGAAGGAACCGCCCGACCATACGGCCGTGTTGAGAGCCGCGAACTTGTTGTCGCCGGCGGGGATAACGGAGCCGAAGTACTCGTCGAAGAACTCGGGGTGCTCACGGAGCGCCGTGTCGGTATCCATGAAGATAACGCCTTTAGCTTCAAGCTCAGCGTTGATGGAGTGGAACACGACTTCTGACTCGTACTGAGCGGCAACACCGGAAACGAGGCGATTGCGCTCGGCTTCCGGAATTCCTAGCTTTTCGTAAGTATCGCGGATGTCAGCCGGAAGGTCTTCCCAGGTCTGGGCTTGCTTCTCGGTCGAGCGCACGAAGTATTTGATGTTGTCGAAGTCGATGCCCGACAGGTCGGCACCCCACTTCGGCATAGGTTTACGGCCGAATAGCTCAAGGCCCTTGAGGCGCATTTTGAGCATGGATTCGGGCTCGTTCTTGAGCGTAGAGATGTCGCGAACGACTTCTTCGTTGATGCCCCGTCGTGCAGAGGCTCCTGCAACGTCGGAGTCAGCCCAGCCAAACTCGTACTGGCCTAAGCCGTTGAGTTCCGGACGATCGATCAGCACGTCAGACATTGGTACCTCTTTTCCTACCCCTATCAACCAAGGTGGCTGCGTTGGCATTCCTTCGCACAGCACATTGCCGGGAATATTTCGGGAGGTGCGCGTGCGCTGTGTCATAACACTGCGCGGGCGAACTTAGACTGAAACAGGACAAGCGAGAGATTATCCCGCCGTCAACATTGACTTCCCGGCATGGGCTGTGTTCCTGAACGCGATCCATTCTACAGGCAGAAGACCGAAATAACAGGAGGTACGGCCGTGAAAGCCGTCATCGCACGATTGCCCCACTCTGTCGACGCTCGAGTGAGATTTTTTGCAGTCACTTCGCTCGTGATCCAAATCCTGATTGTGGCGACGGGCGGCGCGGTTCGCTTGACCGGATCCGGGCTCGGATGTCCAACCTGGCCGCTCTGCACCGACGCGTCATTGATCGCGACGCCGGAAATGGGTGTTCATGGCGCTATTGAGTTCGGAAACCGTTTGCTCTCGATCATCGTGGGTTTCGTCGCGATCTTGATGGTGCTGATGGTTCTTCGCATGCGTCGCGAACGCCGCGACCTCATGACGCTGTCCCTCGTAATTTTGGGCGGAACCGTTCTCCAAGGGCTGATCGGCGGACTCTCCGTTCGTGTGCAGCTTGACCCGAGTATCGTGGGCGTGCACTACGCCATCTCGGCGATACTAGTTGCGGTAAGCGCAGCGCTTGTTTACCGCGTCTGGACAGGGCTCCGCGGGCCGGCACTCTCCGTGCCCAAGCCGATCGCGGTTCTCACCCACGTGACGAGTCTCTTCGTCGCGCTAACCATCGTGGCCGGCATCCTGACAACAGGCGCTGGTCCCCACGCTGGCGACGACGGCACGGCGCGAAATGGGCTCGACGCGGGCATCCTGCAGCACGTGCACAGCTGGCCGGGTTACGCGCTGATCGCCGCGACTCTCGCCCTCGTGATTGTGTTGGCTCGCGGCCACCACCGCCGCATCATGGATTTTGCAATCATTCTGCTGGTGCTTGAGATCGTCCAAGCGCTCATCGGAATCATTCAGTCGCGCAGCGGGCTGCCGATTCTTCTCGTCGGCACGCACATGGTGATCGCGTGCACGATCGCTGCGGCGATGACGGCAGTCGTGCTCTCACTACGGCCGAGCATCGCTCAGCAGGAGCGGGATAACGCCACGCCGGCTGCTCGCTAGAGCAGCAGCCCGTTGTTCTCGAGCTAGAACGGGAGCAGCGGGTCGATGCCCACGGCCAAGAAAACCAGCGTCAAATAGCTGATCGAGCTATGGAACACGCGCATGGCCTTGACCTCGCCGTGACGAATCGCTGTGCTGTAGAGGCGGTGCGATTCGATGATGAACCAAGCACCGCTCAGGGCAGCGACGAGCGTGTAGAGGATTCCCATTCCCGCGACTGGTACCAGCAGGAGTGAACACACCACAGTCGCCCAAGCGTAAAGAATGACCTGGAGCCCTACGGCCGCGCGGCCGCGAACGACGGCCAGCATCGGAACGCCAACCGACTGGTAGTCCGCGCGATACTTCATCGACAACGGCCAGTAGTGCGGGGGCGTCCACAAGAAGACGACGGCGAAAAGAATGAATGCGGACCACGAGAGATCTCCGGTCACAGCGGCCCAACCGATGAGCACGGGCATGCATCCCGCGATTCCGCCCCAGATGATGTTTTGCGGCGTGCGGCGCTTCAAGAGCAAGGTGTAAATAAAGACGTAGAAGAGAATGGCGAACAGCGAGAGCGCAGCAGCCAGCCAATTGGTGAGGACGCCGAGCCAGACTACGGAGCCGACACCACTGATCCAAGCAAACATCAGCGCTTCGCGATCGCTGAGTTCCCCGGTGACCAGCGGACGGTTCTTCGTGCGGTCCATGATGCGGTCGATATCGCGGTCGATGTAGCAATTGAACGCGTTCGCCGATGAGGCGCTCAGGATACCGCCGACGAGCGTAGCGAGAACGAGCCAGAGATTGGGGATCCCGTTTGCCGCGAGGACCATGACGGGCACGGTTGTAACGAGAAGAAGTTCGATTACGCGCGGTTTAGTCAGTGCGACATAGGCGCGAATCTTACGAAGGAAGCCAATGTGTTCCTGCTGCGTGGGGGCTTCTAACGTGACATCCATACCTACGATTGTAATCTGCATAACGAATTGCTTTGACCGTGCTCGTAACTAGGCAGCGATCGGTTGCGCTGTTCCCTATACTTGGGTTGCCCGCCTGTCGGTAGAACGCTTGTTCGCAGCTCTTGTGAAGCAAGAAACTGCTGAATGAGCCAATGTTGTCGCGTGGCGGGTCGTTCATGTGCCCTGATCGTTCTCGGTCGGGCACTTCGCTTGCAGAAGGGTCATTAATTCTCATGGCAGCTTTTCAATGGGATCACATCGACAACAAAGCGGTAGATACCGCTCGAATTCTGGCGGCTGATGCTGTTGAGAAGGTAGGTAACGGGCATCCCGGTACCGCGATGAGCCTGGCGCCTGCAGCGTACTTGCTCTTTCAGAAAGTCATGCGTCGCGACCCAAGCGACGACCAGTGGATCGGCCGCGACCGATTCATCCTCTCCGTGGGCCACAGCTCACTCACTCAGTACGTTCAGTTGTACTTGGCCGGATACGGTCTCGAACTTGACGACCTCAAGGCCCTTCGCACCTGGGGCTCGCTCACACCAGGTCACCCGGAATTCGGGCACACCAAGGGTGTTGAGATCACTACTGGTCCTCTTGGCCAGGGTATTGCCTCCTCCGTCGGCTTTGCCTACGCGGCGCGTTACGAGCGCGGACTGTTCGATCCCGAGGCCGCGGCGGGCACAAGCCCCTTCGATCACTTCGTTTACGTCATTGCGGGCGATGGCGACCTGCAAGAGGGCGTTTCCGCCGAAGCGTCGTCGCTTGCCGGTCACCAGCAGCTCGGCAACCTCATCGCGATCTACGACAGCAACCAGATTTCGATCGAAGACGACACCAACATCGCGTTCACTGAGAACGTTCAGATGCGCTACGAGGCCTACAACTGGCACGTTCAGGTAGTCGACTGGAAGAAGACTGGCGAGTATGTCGAAGACGTAGAAGCGCTCAATGCGGCGATCGAAACTGCCCAATCGGTCACTGATCAGCCTTCGTTGATCATCCTTCGCACCATCATCGGATGGCCGGCCCCCACCAAACAGAACACGGGAAAGATTCACGGCTCTGCTTTGGGCGCCGATGAACTGGCCGCAACGAAGGTTGCGATGGGTCTCGATCCAGCACAGAGCTTCGTCGTGGATGACGACGTCATCACTCACACGCGCTTGGCCGTTGAGCGCGGCAAGCAGCAACGTGCTGAGTGGACCGAAAGCTTCGACAAGTGGGCTGAGGCAAATCCTGAGCGCAAGACATTGCTCGATCGCGTGCTCTCCGGTGCTCTTCCCGAGGGCATCGATGATGCACTCCCCCAGTTCGAAGCTGGCAAGGACGTATCCACTCGCGCTGCGAGCGGCAAGGTCCTGGGTGCTATCGGAGCGGTTATGCCCGAACTCTGGGGTGGCTCCTCTGACCTCGCAGAGTCGAACCTCACCACAATCGCTGGCGGACAGTCGTTTATCCCCGCGGAGCACTCCACCGGCGAATGGAGTGGAAACGAGTACGGTCGCGTACTCCACTTCGGTATCCGCGAGCACGCCATGGGCGCAATCATCAACGGCATCGTGCTGCACGGAAATACCCGTGTATTCGGCGGTACCTTCCTGATCTTTAGCGACTACATGCGTCCCGCAGTGCGTCTTGCTGCTCTGATGGCAGTGCCGTCGATCTTTGTCTGGACCCACGACTCGATCGCTCTGGGTGAAGATGGGCCGACTCACCAGCCGATTGAACAGCTGGCAAGCCTGCGCATGATCCCGGGTATGGATGTCGTACGCCCGGCCGACGCAAACGAAACGGCGTGGGCGTGGAAGACGATCCTTGAGCGCCGTAACGGTCCTGCTGGTATTGCGCTGACTCGCCAAAACGTACCGACGTTTGAACGCGGAGATGCCGCAGCTAGCGGCGAGACGTTCGCTTCGGCCTCTAACGTGGCCAAGGGAGCGTATGTGCTCGCTGAAGCTCCGAATGGAACGCCCGACGTGATCCTGATCGCGACCGGTTCTGAGGTTCAGCTCGCCGTTGAGGCGCGCGAGACGCTCAAGGCTGACGGAATCAATGCTCGCGTTGTGTCGGCGCCGAGCCTTGAGTGGTTCGCAGAGCAGTCTGAGGAATACCGCGAGTCTGTTTTGCCTTCTACTGTTCGCGCACGCGTGTCAGTCGAAGCGGGAGTTTCCACCGGATGGCGCGAGTATGTAGGCGACGCCGGTCGCAGCATCTCGATCGACCACTTCGGCGCATCCGCTGATTACAAGACGCTTTTCCGTGAGTTTGGCATCACCACCGAGGCCGTTGTGGCCGCCGCACGCGATTCACTGGATGCCGTTTAGGCACCCCCAGTCAAGGAGATAACAATGACCAACGAAACACCCACCGCAGCGCTCTCCGACCTCGGAGTAAGCATCTGGCTCGACGACCTTTCCCGTGAACGCATCAACTCAGGCGGACTGCAGGAGCTGATGGCATCACGCAACGTCGTCGGAGTGACTACAAACCCCACGATCTTCGCAACAGCTCTGGCCAAGGGCGAGGCATACGACGAGCAGGTTGCAGCTCTTGCCGCCAAGGGCACGAGCGTGACCGACGCCGTGTTCGAGATCACTACCGATGACGTCGCTGCTGCTAGCGACATCTTTCGCCCCGTTTACGATGCGACAGCTGGCCGTGACGGTCGCGTATCCATCGAAGTTGAGCCTGGACTAGCCCACGATGCTGCCGGCACCATTGCGCAAGCGCAGCAGCTCTGGGCGAAGGTTGCCCGCGAGAACGCCATGATCAAGATCCCGGCAACGGTCGAGGGCCTCGAAGCGATCACTGCAACGATCGCCGCTGGCATCAGCGTCAACGTCACGCTGATCTTCAGCTTGGCTCGCCACCGGGACGTCATTGAGGCTTACCTCACTGGTCTCGAGAAGGCTCACGCTGCTGGCCACGACCTGTCAAAGATCCACTCGGTCGCTTCGTTCTTCGTGTCTCGTGTTGACACCGAAATCGACAAGCGACTTGATGCTCTCGGTACCGACGACGCTAAGGCTCTCAAGAGCAAGGCGGGCGTCGCCAATGCACGTCTGGCCTACGAGGTCTTCGAGAATGCCTTCGCTACGCCACGTGCCCAGACTCTCATTGCCGCCGGAGCGAACAAGCAGCGTCCGTTATGGGCATCCACAGGTGTCAAAGACCCGAGCCTTCCCGACACGCTGTACGTCACTGAGCTCGCCGTCGCTGACACCGTCAACACGATGCCGGAAAAGACTCTGGAAGCTACGTTCGATCACGGAGTCATCGAAGGTGAGCAGGTTACTTCGAACTATGACGCGGCGAACGTCACTTTGGACGCCCTTGCTGAACTCGGCATTTCCTATGACGAAGTCACGGCGCTTCTCGAAAAAGAGGGCGTTGAGAAGTTCATCGTTTCCTGGAACGAGCTCCTTGACACGGTATCCGCAGCGCTAGAGGCCGCAAAATGAGCGTAAAGCTCGCGGTATCGGGAGCGGCTGCCGAAGCCGTCAGCCGAATTGTTCCGCAGCTAGTGAACGATCTCGTCGCGAGTCGAATCACCGGCGGCGACGCCACCCTGTGGGGCCCCGATGCTGAAGCGGAATCGGCTAAGCGTCTTGGTTGGGTCGAGGCTGTCTCTGTCGGTCGCCCGATGATCGACGACATCTACGCATTGCGCGACAAGTTGCGTGCAGCTGGAGTCGACCACTTTGTACTCGGTGGCATGGGCGGTTCCTCGCTCGCTCCTGAGGTCATCACTCGCACCTATGGCGTCGAGCTCACGGTACTCGATTCGACCGACCCGGCTCAGGTACAGGCTGCCTTGGCGGATCGCTTGCAATCGACTGCGGTTGTGATCTCCTCGAAGTCGGGTTCGACCCTCGAGACGGACTCGCAGAAGCGTATCTACGAGAAGTTCTTCACCGACGCTGGCATCGACCCACGGGAACGAATCATCATCGTCACCGATCCTGGTTCGCCGCTCGACGTTGCGGCTCGCGCTGCGGGCTATCGCGTTTTCAACGCGGATCCGAACGTTGGCGGACGTTACTCCGCCCTCACAGCATTCGGTCTCGTTCCGTCCGGGCTTGCCGGTGTCGATCTTGCTGAGCTTCTCGACGAAGCCGAAGCGGTCATGGTCGAGCTTGCGGTGGACAACGAGAGCAACCCTGGTCTCGTACTCGGTGCCGCAATCGCCGGTGCTGACCCTCGCAAGGATAAGTTGGGCATCGTTACCGATGGCACTCATATCCTTGGCTTCGGAGACTGGGCGGAGCAGCTCATCGCTGAGTCGACAGGAAAGCTGGGAACCGGCATTCTGCCCGTCGTTCTGCAGCCGGACTCCCCCGAAATCGATGAGGGACTTGACGATCTACAGATCGTCCGCCTCGTCGGCGATTGGGATGACACGAAAGAGGTTGTCGAAGGCGAGATCGAGATTGCTGGGTCTCTCGGTGGACAGCTATTGCTGTGGGAGTACGCGACGGTTGTCGCGGGCCGCCTTCTCGGCATCAATCCCTTTGACCAACCGGATGTTGAAGCTGCAAAGAATGCAGCGCGCGAGCTCATCGACAACCCGACGCCGCCGCAGGCGCCTACCTTCGTCGCTGGGGATATCGAAGTCCGCGGTACCGATGATGTAGTCGCCGGTAGCACGGACCTCGCCGGTGTTATCTCGTCGTTGCTGTCCTACCTCGATGACGATGGGTACGTCGCTATTCAGGCCTACGCCGACCGCACTGCTTATCCAGAGCTCGCAGAGATTCGCGAACGTGCTGCAGCCCGCGCTAAGCGACCGGTGACCTTCGGCTGGGGACCTCGGTTCTTGCATTCGACTGGACAATTCCACAAGGGTGGGCCCGCAGTAGGCGTGTTCCTGCAGATCATCGTTGTCGAAGATACCGACCTGCAGATCCCGGACCGTCCGTTCACCTTCGGTGAGCTCATCCGCGCTCAGGCTGCGGGAGACGCAAGCGTTCTCGCTGGGCACGGCCGTCCAGTATTGAGCCTCACGGTGTCGAATCCGAAGGTTTCGTTGCCGCTCGTTCTCGACGCGATCGGATAGCTGCCGCTCGTTAGCGCAGCGTACAGAGGAGAAGCATGCCCCCCGTTGACATCAGTGCCGACTTTAACCCGCTCCGTTTGGCGTCGGACCGCCGGCTGAATCGCATTGCAGGCCCGAGCGCTTTAGTAATTTTCGGCGTGACCGGAGATCTATCCCGTAAGAAACTGATGCCGGCCGTGTACGACCTGGCCAACCGGGGGCTGCTTCCTCCTGGCTTCGCACTCGTGGGCTTCGCTCGCAGAGACTGGGAAGACCAAGATTTTGAGAAGGTCGTGCACGACGCCGTAAAACAGTACGCGCGCACTCCCTTCGACGAGGACGTGTGGAATCAACTTGCTCAAGGCATTCGTTTTGTGCAGGGCGAGTTCGACGATGCGGCGGCATTCGAGCGACTCAAAGATACTTTGGCTGACTTGGATAAAGAACGCGGCACGATGGGTAACCATGCGTTCTACCTCTCGATTCCACCCAAATCGTTCCCCCAGGTAACCGAACAACTTCGCAACTCGGGTCTGGCTGAGCAACGCGAGGGCCGGTGGAGCCGAGTCGTGATTGAGAAGCCTTTCGGGAGCGATCTTCACACCGCGCGCGAACTCAATGATGTCGTGGAGTCGGTATTCCCTCCCGACAGCGTGTTCCGCATCGACCATTACCTCGGCAAAGAGACAGTACAGAATATTCTCGCGCTGCGGTTCGCCAACCAGCTGTACGAACCTCTCTGGAACTCGAACCACGTCGATCATGTGCAGATCACGATGGCTGAAGACATTGGCGTCGGGGGTCGTGCCGGATACTACGACGGCATCGGTGCGGCTCGCGACGTCATTCAGAATCACCTTCTGCAACTACTCGCGCTCACCGCTATGGAAGAGCCAGTGTCGTTCGACGCGGCCGACCTCCGTGCTGAGAAGGAGAAGGTTCTCTCTGCTGTGCGCCTCCCCCAGAACCTCGGAGAACACACTGCTCGCGGACAATACGCGGGTGGTTGGCAGGGCGGCGAAAAAGTGACCGGTTTCCTCGACGAAGACGGCATGAACCCTCAGTCAACTACCGAGACTTACGCTGCGATCCGCCTCGATATCGGTACGCGGCGTTGGTCTGGTGTGCCGTTCTACCTTCGCGCCGGTAAGCGGTTGGGTCGACGGGTCACTGAGATCGCGGTCGTTTTCAAACGCGCACCGCAGTACCTCTTCGAGGAGAGCCGCACATCAGCACTAGGCCAGAACGCGCTCGTTATTCGAGTGCAGCCTGACGAAGGCGTCACGATTCGTTTCGGTTCCAAAGTGCCCGGTGCAGAAATGCACGTTCGCGACGTCACAATGGACTTCGGATACGGCCACGCCTTCACTGAGGCAAGCCCGGAAGCCTACGAACGATTGATTCTCGACGTCCTCCTCGGCGATCCCCCATTGTTCCCTCGTCACGAAGAGGTTGAGCTCAGCTGGAAAATTCTCGATCCCATTGAAGAGTTCTGGGCAACGCAGGGTGCCCCAGAGCAATACCGTCCCGGAACATGGGGCCCGAAGTCTGCCGATGACCTCATGGAGCGCGACGGCAGAGTCTGGAGACGACCATGATCGTTGATTTGCCCAATACCACCACGGCCAAGATCTCAAAGGCGCTCGTTCGCATTCGAGAAGACGGTGGTGCAGTTGCTCTTGGACGCGTACTCACGCTGATTATCGCGACGGAGTTTGGGAACGAGGAAGAAGCCATCGAGGCGGCTAACGACGCCTCGCGTGAACACCCCATGCGCGTTCTCGTGGTCTCGACCAGCCCGACAGCTCCGTCGTCGGACGAGGAAGCTCGAGTGGACGCGCAGATTCGAGTAGGCGGCGATGCCGGAGCAAGTGAAGTCATCGTCGTGACGGCCTACGGCGACGCCGCGCTCGATCAAGAGAGCCTTGTCACTGGGCTCCTGCTGCCGGATGCGCCCGTAGTCGCATGGTGGCCCGGAGAAGGCCCTGAGAGTGCATCCGAATCGCCGCTAGGCCGAATTGCGCAGCGGCGCATCACGGACGCAGCAGCAAGCGCCTCTCCACTCGACGCGATGCACCGCATGTGCAAGACGTATGTTCCTGGCGACACTGACTTTGCATGGACTCGGCTTACGCTGTGGCGAGCTCAGTTGGCGGCTGTCCTCGATCAGCCTCCTTACGAGCCGATCACCGCTGTCACCGTGAACGGCGCCGCAGACTCCGCCTCCACGATGCTGCTCGCAGCGTGGCTACAGATGCAGCTTGAAGTTACCGTGACGCTCGAAGTCGCGGAGGGATCGCCGGTCCCCACGGGAATTCATGCTGTTGTGCTTGAACGCGCCTCTGGCACTATCACTCTGGAGCGCAACGTGGCATCGATTGCTACGCTCACGCAGCCAGATCAGCCGGTGCACGACATTTCACTGCCCCGTCGCAGCCTTCGCGACTGTCTCTCAGAGGAACTGCGCCGGCTCGACCCCGACAAGCTGTTTGGAAACGTCGTTCGATACGGCGTGAGCGAGATCACCGGTGTCGAAATCGAAAAGTATGTGAAGGCAAAAATCTCATGAGTAACGAGCGTCGTGCAATAGTCCACCCCAACAAGACTGAGTTAGCTCAGGCTGTCGCGGCACATTTCCTCTCCAAAGTTCCGCATATTATCGAGGAATTTGATGAAGCCACTGTTGTATTGACCGGTGGCACCATGGGTCAAGCAGTGCTCGCCGCCATCAACAAGTCACCGCAACGAGACGCCGTCGACTGGTCGCGCGTCAATTTCTGGTGGGGCGATGAACGGTGGCTTCCCGCAGGAGATCCCGAGCGCAACGACGCCCAGGCGCGCGCTGCACTTCTCGATCACATTCCGGTCAATCCCGCCCGTATTCACGCGGTCGCCGCGTCTGACTCCGGCTTGTCTCTGGATGACGCGGCTCAGGCGTACGCCAATGATCTCCGCGCGCACGCAGCCCGCAATGGCCGATACCCAAACTTCGACATCGTTTTTCTGGGCGTTGGTCCCGATGGACACATCGCATCGCTGTTCCCCGAGCGCGAAGGCATTCGCGAGCAAGAGCGCACAGTAATTGCAGTCCGCAACTCCCCTAAACCGCCCGACGAACGTGTCAGCCTCACGCTTCCCGTCATCAACTCCTCGGTGCGCATCTGGGCAGTCGTCGCGGGCGCCGATAAGGCGTCGGCGCTTGGGCTTACGCTTGCCGGCGCGAGCTACAACGAGGTGCCCGCAGCCGGCCTCGAAGGACGTCGCAAAACGTTGTTCCTCGTCGATCAAGAAGCCGCCGCCCAAGTTCCGGCTTCGCTCATCGATCCCGGACAGTTCTGGACGAGCGCGGACTCCACCGACGAGCACTAGGAATTGGCATTGGCATTGGCATTGGCTCATGCTCATTAATTGAGTTGAGCAACATAGATGCAACAGAAAGGCCCCCACGGTAACCGTGGGGGCCTTTCTCTTGCATGAAATCGGTGAGTGTTTTGCGACAGGATCTGACCGAAGCTACACGTCAGTCTTAATCGCTAGGACGTGCTGGTTCCGCGACGAGTACGTAGCTGCACAAGCGCTTCGTCGAGCAGACCGGCAGCCTCATCATCGCTACGACGTTCCTTCACATAAGCCAAATGAGTTTTATACGGCTCAAGTTTCGCGACCGACGGCGGATTCTCTCTATCCCGACCCGCGGGAAGCCCCGTCGAGGGCGAATTAATCGTCTCTGGGATATCTTCTTCGGGCACGTTGGCAGCAAAAGCTCGAACGGTTTCGTTGCCAGCAGCGTCCCAGTAGGAGATTTGCACGCGCTCGGCCTGAAAACCGCGATCTTGCTCACCCATCGGGCCCGAGCCTACGCGCGAACCACGAATTGCACTTCCACCTGACGCCATTGTGTTCCTTCGTTTGAGGCTAGAGGTTCTTAGGCGCCGTCGAACTTGGTGATGAGGCCAAGAACCACGATGCAGCTGATCCACACAATGCCGAGGATCACCGTAATACGGTTGAGGTTGCGTTCCGCAACACCCGACGCCCCGAGGTTGGATGTGACTCCTCCTCCGAACATATCGGAGAGACCTCCACCGCGACCGCGGTGAAGAAGGATAAGAAGTGTGAGCAGCAAGCTCGTGATAGCGAGCAATACCTGCAGCACAACCTGGAGAATTTCCACAAAGAACCTTTCGAACAGGCCGTAGCGGCCTCGAACAGTATAGCGTTTAGGTGCCGACGTGCTTGGAGAAGCGCGAGATGCTGGCAAATTCGGCCACATCAAGGCTCGCGCCGCCCACGAGGGCGCCGTCGATGTTCGGCTCTCGCATGAGACTTGCGATGTTGCTCGACTTCACGGAGCCGCCGTAGAGGATACGGGTGGCTGCGGCCACGTCATCGCCGAGCACTTCAGCAAGCGTCTCACGGAGACGGGCAGCTACCTGTTCTGCCTGTTCCGGAGTCGCGGCCTTGCCGGAGCCGATAGCCCAAACAGGCTCATAGGCTACGACGATCTCGGGCGTGCCCGTGATCCCGGCTAGTCCAGCTTTGAGCTGAGCGACGGGAACGGCGCTAGGTCCGTGAGCTTCGAGGTCGTCGGCAGTTTCGCCCACGCACAAGACAGGAACGAGGCCGTGCTTGAGCGACGCAGCAACCTTGCGAGCGAGTTGCTCGTCGGTCTCACCGTGCATCGTTCGACGCTCTGAGTGGCCGACCAGAACATAGCGGCAGTCGAGAGAAGCGAGGAACGCCCCCGAGATCTCCCCCGTGTAAGCACCGGAATCGTACTCAGAGACATCTTGGCCTCCGAAGCGGACGTCAAGCTTGTCAGCCGCGACGAGGGTCTGTACGGACCGCAGGTCAGTGAACGGAGGAAAGACGGCTACCTCTGCGCCATCGACACCAAAATCGTGATTTGCGTCCTTGAGTGTCCATGCAAGCTTCTGCACGAAGGCGATCGATTGAAGATGGTCGAGATTCATCTTCCAGTTGCCCGCAATGAGCGGGACGCGCTTTACCTTTGCCATCCGAGTACCTCCAGTCCGGGAAGCTGCTTGCCCTCAAGGAACTCGAGGCTTGCACCGCCACCCGTAGAAATGTGACCAAATTGGTCGTCGTCAAAACCTAATGCGCGCACTGCAGCGGCTGAGTCGCCGCCACCTACGACGCCGAAACCGTCGGTATCGGTCAGTGCCTGAGCGATCGCCTTCGTACCCGCGGCGAACGCCGGGAACTCGAACACGCCCATCGGGCCGTTCCAGAAGACAGTCTTCGACTCGCGAATTACCTGAGCGAACCGCGCTGCGGTCTCAGGACCGATGTCGAGGCCGATGCCGGAAGCACCGAATTCAGTATCTTCGATCGCGTGCGCTGACGTAACAACGTGTGCTGCGTCGGGGCCGAATGATGCGGCCACGGCGATATCAGTGGGCAGCACGATTTCGACACCAAGCTCATCCGCTTGCGCCAGATAGCGCTTAACGGTCTCGAGCTGGTCTTGCTCAAGAAGGCTTGCTCCGACTTTGTAACCCTGGGCAGCAAGGAAGGTGAAGAGCATTCCACCACCGACAAGGAGCGAGTTGACACGAGGGAGCAGCGCTCCGATCACATCGAGTTTGTCGGATACCTTGGAACCGCCTAAGACAACGGTGTACGGACGCTCCGGGGTGACCGTGAGTCGCTCGAGAACGTCCAGTTCGGTCTCGATGAGCAATCCTGCGGCGCTCGGAAGCGCTTGAGCAAGCTCGAAAACGCTAGCTTGTTTGCGGTGCACAACCCCGAAACCGTCAGAGACGAACGCGTCGCCGAAGCGAGCGAGCTTGCGAGCAAACTCAGCGCGCTCGGTCTCTGACTTCGAAGTTTCACCGGAGTTGAACCGCAGATTCTCCAACAGCGCTACGCCACAGTCTTCGAGTTCCGCGACGGCCTGTTCGGCCGCGTGACCTACTGTGTCCTTGGCGAACACGACTGCCTTGCCCAACAGCTCCGAGAGTCGCTGAGCGACAGGCTCGAGGCTGTACTGAGCATCGGGTTCCCCTCCGGGGCGACCCAGGTGAGAAACGATAACCACTCGAGCGCCCTCGTTGATGAGAGCGTTGAGCGTCGGCAGGGACGCGCGGATGCGACCGTCGTCGGTGATCTGACCGTCCTTGAGGGGAACATTCAGATCACACCGGACGATGACGCGTTTTCCGCGCAAGTCGGAGAGCGTTGAAAGAGTTCTGAGGCTCATGATCGTTGAGAGTTAGAGGCGTGCGCCGACGAACTCTGCAACGTCAACGAGGCGGTTGGAGTAACCCCACTCGTTGTCGTACCACGATGCAACCTTGACCTGGTTGCCGATGACCTTGGTGAGACCAGCGTCGAAGATCGACGAGTGCGGGTCGCCAACGATGTCGGTCGAGACGATCGCGTCTTCGGTGTACTTGAGGATTCCCTTGAGGGGGCCCTCAGCCGCTGCCTTGTACGCCGCGTTGATTTGCTCGACGGTGACGTCTGCGGTCGTGGTCAGCGTGAGGTCCGTGATCGAACCGGTGATGACAGGGACGCGCAGTGCGTAGCCATCGAGCTTGCCCACGAGTTCGGGGATAACGAGACCAAGAGCTTTGGCGGCACCAGTCGAGGTCGGGATGATGTTCTGCGCTGCAGCGCGTGCACGACGCAGGTCGCCATGCGGGCCATCCTGAAGGTTCTGGTCAGCCGTGTACGCGTGAACCGTGGTCATGAACCCAGTCTCGATACCGAAGTTGTCCATAAACACCTTGGCGAGAGGAGCCAAGCAGTTCGTGGTGCACGATGCGTTCGAGATGATGTTGTGAATAGCCGAGTCGTAGATGTCTTCGTTCACTCCGAGAACCAACGTAGCGACGTCGTCGCCCGAAGCCGGTGCCGAAACGATGACCTTCTTGGCGCCCGCAGCAATGTGCTTGGCGGCATCCACTGACTTAGTGAAGTGGCCCGTCGACTCGATGACGATGTCGACACCCAACTCGCCCCAGGGCAGGTTGGAGGGGTCGCGCTCGGCAAACACCTTGATGGCCTTGCCATCAACGACGATCTGCTCGTCATCAAACGTAACGTCAGCGTTGAGACGACCAGTGATGGTGTCGTACTTGAGCAGATGAGCGAGCGTCTTGTTGTCTGTCAGGTCGTTAACAGCAACGATTTCAATGTTGCTGTCCTTGGCCATAGCCGCTCGAAAGAAGTTGCGACCAATGCGACCGAAACCATTAATACCGATTTTTACGCTCACTGTTACTCCAGAAAATCAGGCGTCTACGACGCGTCGTGCTGTAGTGGTGGGGGTGTTGCATTTAGCGGAGACAGGGCTTAAGCCGGGGCCTAACCCGGCCACGATGCCGCTACGAGAGTAGCAGGAGACCGTTTGTCTTCGAGCGAGCTGCGCTGAAGCGGTCTTGTACGTTTGCCCAGTCAACGATGTTCCAGAACGCCTTGACGTAGTCGGCACGAACGTTCTTGTAGTCCAGGTAGTACGCGTGCTCCCACACATCGAGCATGAGGAGCGGCACGATACCGGCGGGAAGGTTTCCCTGCTGATCGAAGAACTGAACGATGATCAGTCGTTCTCCAATCGAATCCCAGGCGAGGACCGCCCAGCCGGAGCCTTGGACGCCCATGGCCGTAGCGGTGAAGTGCGCCGTGAACTTGTCGAATGAACCGAAATGGTCGTCAATCGCGCTCTCGAGGTCGCCTGTTGGCTTGTCGCCACCATTGGGCGACATGTTGGTCCAGAAAATTGAGTGGTTGACGTGGCCGCCGAGGTTGAAGGCCAAGTCTTTCTCGAGCTTGTTCACGTTGGCCAAATTGCCGGAATCGCGGGCCTCTGCAAGGCCCGCAATCGCTGCGTTCGCACCCGTGACGTAGGCCTGGTGGTGCTTGCTGTGGTGGAGCTCCATAATCATCGCGCTGATGCTTGGCTCAAGCGCGGAGTAGTCGTACGAGAGTTCGGGAAGAGTGTAGTCAGCCATCGAAAGTCCTCCTAGGATCTAGATTCCTGAACCGGCTGTAAGCACGGACAGGCGATGTTTCCAGTCTAACCACGTCCATGCGACACTCGTGCCGCATGGAGGAAACGCTAAGCCTCGTCCAGCTCCGCAGGAAGGTTGGCCTCGGTACCCGCGACACCCAGATCGCTCGCTCGCTTATCAGCCATCGCGAGCAAACGACGAATACGGCCAGCCACCGCATCTTTAGTCATGGGCGGATCAGCATGATGACCGAGCTCGTCGAGGCTCGAGTCGCGGTGACTCAGACGAAGCTCCCCCGCGTAGCGAAGATGCTGGGGCACGTCATCACCCAGGATCTCGAGCGCACGCTCAACGCGTGCACAGGCCGCGACCGCTGCTTGAGCCGAGCGACGCAAGTTAGCGTCGTCGAAGTTCACCAGACGGTTGGCGGTGGCACGCACTTCTCGGCGTTGACGAAGCTCATTCCAGCTCACCACGGTTGTATTCGCACCCATGATCGTGAGCATGGCGCTGATCGCTTCACCGTCGCGAACGACCACACGATGTACTCCACGGACTTCACGAGCCTTGGCTGCGACGCGAAGTCGGCCAGCCGCACCCACCAGCGCCATGGCAGCTTCATTGCCGGGGCATGTTACTTCGAGGGCAGCAGAACGACCTGGATCGGTCAGAGAGCCGGCTGCGAGGAAAGCTCCGCGCCACACAGCCGCGAGTTCTCCCCGGCCGCCGGTGGTCACTCGGTTGGGAAGTCCACGGATTGGGCGCCTACGAGCATCCAGAAGCCCGGTCTGACGAGCCAAGGTCTCTCCCCCGTCGAGCACCCGGACGAGCAGGTTGTTAGTTCGGCGGCCGCCGCCAGAAGAGGCGACGCGCGAAATCTCCGAACGAACTCCGTACAGTTCCGCTATGTCGCGGCGTACCCGGCGCGCGAGCAATTCGCTCTCCACCTCCGACTCCACCGCGATGCGGCCGGAAATCAGGTGAAGCCCGCCGGAGAAACGCAAAATCGTCGCGAGCTCAGCAGCACGCTCGCTTGTCTTACCTAACTGAATTCGTGCCAGTTCGTCTTTGACTTCAGCAGTTAATGCCACTAACTGGCCTTCCTTTGAGATGACGGTCCTGTTGGATGAGTAATCTACTCTCGTCCACGGTCCCGATGCTTGATACTGACGGCTACACCGGGCAGGCCGCTAAGAATAGCTGACAACTCTTCGGCAATCGCGACGGAACGGTGTTTGCCACCAGTACAGCCGATCGCGATCGTTGCGTGTCGTTTATTCTCGCGTTGATACCCGGCGAATACAGGTTCGAGGGCTCGTGCGTAATCCGCAACGAACTCCTGTGCTCCGGGCGCCCCAACAACATAGGCACGAACGCGTTCATCGAGTCCATCTAATGCTTTGAGTTCGGGCTCCCAGAAAGGATTGGGTAAGAATCTGCAGTCAGCAACCATGTCGGCGTCTGCTGGAAGACCGTACTTAAATCCGAAGCTCTCAATAGTAATACGCAATCCAGCATCGTTCTCCGCAGAGAACTTCTCGATGATGGTGGTGGCGAGTTGGTGGATGTTGAGATCCGTCGTGTCGATGATGATGTCGCTGTTCGAACGAATCTCTGCCATGCGGGTTCTTTCCGCAGCGATGCCGTCTAGCGGGGTGCCCTCTTCTTGGAGTGGGTGCGGCCGACGTACTTGCTCGAAACGGCGCACGAGAGCGGCGTCCTCTGCATCCAGAAAGAGAACTCGCAGGGACGTCGACGCACGCAATGCTTCGATCGCATGCTGCGCATCGGAGAAAAGCTTTCCGCCGCGCACGTCGATGACAGCCGCGACTCGAGGAAGCGAGTCACCCGCACGGTGTGCAAGGTCAACCAGAGGCAAAAGCATCTGCGGCGGGAGATTGTCGACCACGTACCATCCGAGGTCTTCTAGGGCATTGCCAACAGTCGAGCGCCCGGCGCCTGACATGCCGGTCACAATGAGTACTTCCTGCTGCTCTGTGACGGGTTTCATGGTGTGTTTAGACTACCTGAGCTAGCGCTGGCTCAACTTCTCGATTATCGCGGCCGCTGTGGTTTGGCCGATGCCCGGGACTTCGCTCATCTGCTCGGGGGTAGCAGCTTTGAGCCTTGCGACCGAGCCGAAGTGCTGAAGCAGGGCCTTAATGCGCGATGGTCCGAGGCCAGGCACCGTGGAAAGAATCGAAGAGATGTCCTTCGAGCGTCGTTGCCGCTGGTGGGTGATCGCGAAGCGGTGCGCTTCATCGCGGATACGTTGGATCAAAAAGAGCGCGTCGCTATTACGAGGCAAGATGACGGGATAGTCGGAATCCGGGAGCCAAATTTCTTCCAAGCGCTTCGCGATTCCTGCCAGTTGAATCCCAGAAACGCCTGACTCTTCGAGGGCACGCTGTGCAGCGTTTACCTGAGGTTGACCACCATCAACGATGAGCAGCTGGGGTGGATAGGCAAACTTTGATACCGGTGCTGCGGCTTCGTCGCCTTCGGACGCGCGCGCGATCGCGTTCGCTGGCGAGGCTTCTGGCGAAGTCGTGGCAACGACAGCAGCGCGATCGCTCGTTGCGCCGCTGTCGCCTTCGGGCGCGGTAGGCACCGCATCTCCGGCAGCGAGGTAGGCAAGCCGGCGCTTCAACACTTGGTAGATCGAGTCGGTGTCGTCGGTTGTCTCCACAATGTTGAAGCGACGGTAGTGCTGTTTTTTGGGCAATCCGTCTTCGAAGACGACCATAGAGGCGACGACATTGGTTCCGGAAAGGTGTGAAACGTCAAAGCATTCCATCCGAAGCGGAGCCTCGGACATGCCCAGTGCCTCTTGGATATCGGCGAGTGCTTGCGAACGTGCAACGAAGTCACCGCTGCGTTTGGATTTGTAGAGCATGAGCGCGTTTTTTGCGTTGGTCTCAACGGTTTGCGCAAGCGCAGCTTTTTCGCCACGCTGGGCAATTCTCAGTCGAACCCGAGCACCAAGGCCGCGCCGTTGAGCGAGCCATTCCTCGAGCACTGTGCTGTCATCAGGCAGCGCTGGCACGAGCACATCTCGGGGTGGAGCGGTGTCGTCATATGCGTTCTGGAGGACCGACTCAACGAGCCCGCCAAGATCGACATCAAGCTCTTTATCGACGACCCAGCCGCGTACTCCACGGATACGTCCGCCGCGCACTATGAACTGTTGAACTGCAGCGGCAAGCTCGTCGTGAGCGATGCCAAAGAAGTCGGCGTCGACATCCTCGGAGAGCACGATCTGATTCTTCGCTAGAGCGGTTTCCATCGCTCCGATCTGATCACGGTAGCGAGCAGCTGACTCGTAGTCTTGCGTGACCGCAGCATCCGTCATTCTGACCCGGATGGAGTCCAACATACGAGAGTCGTTGCCCGCCATGAATGACGCAAAATCAAGGGCTATCGACTTGTGATCCTCTTGAGATACCCGGCCAACGCACGGTGCGGCGCACTTGCCGATGTCTCCGAGAAGACAGGGCCGCCCGGTCTGCTGTGCGCGTTTGTAAACCGAAGTGGAGCAGCTTCGCATGGGGAATGCCTTGAGCAAGACGTCGACCGTGTCTCGGATGGCCCACGCCCGAGAGTACGGGCCGAAATAGCGAGCATTGGGGAGGTTGCGATTGCGAGTGACCAAAACCCGAGGAACGTCATCACCCATCGTGATTGCCAAATACGGGTAGGACTTATCGTCCTTGTACTGAACGTTGAACGGCGGGTCGAACTCCTTGATCCAGGTGTACTCGAGTTGGAGCGCTTCAAAGTCATTTCCGACAATCGTCCATTCGACATTGGACGCTGAGAGCACCATTCGCCGCGTTCGCTCATGGAGAGTGGTTAGCGGCGCGAAATAGTTGCTCAATCGCGCTCTCAGGTTCTTGGCCTTACCGACGTAGAGCACGCGCTTGTTATCGTCAATGAACCGGTAGACGCCCGGCTGCGGAGGAATATCACCCGCGCGAGGGCGCCATGCGACAGTCTTAGCCACGTCGGCCCCCTTGCTCTCTAGACACGATTTCGGCTCAACACCTCGGCCAAGAATTGACCTGTATGGCTACCGGCGACCTTGGCTACCTTTTCGGGCGTGCCCGTCGAGAGCAACTCACCGCCGCCAGAGCCACCTTCAGGACCGAGGTCGATAAGCCAGTCTGCAGACTTGATGACGTCAAGATTGTGCTCAATAACGATCACCGTGTTGCCCTTGTCGACGAGCCCGTTGAGCACGAGGAGAAGTTTGCGCACGTCTTCGAAGTGAAGGCCAGTCGTAGGCTCATCGAGAACGTAGATGCTTCGCCCCATCGAACGTTTCTGCAGTTCAGTGGCGAGCTTCACGCGCTGGGCTTCACCACCGGAAAGGGTGGTCGCGCTCTGGCCGAGTCGTACGTAGCCGAGTCCGACATCCTCGAGCGTCTTTAGGAAACGGTGGATGCTTGAAATCGCTTCGAAGAATTCGGCGGCTTCGCTGATCGGCATGTCGAGCACTTCGGCAATGTTCTTCGCTTTGTACTTCACGGCGAGGGTGTCGCGGTTGTATCGCGCTCCGCCGCAGACTTCGCAGGCAACATAAACGTCGGGAAGGAAGTTCATTTCTATCTTGATCGTGCCGTCGCCCGAACAGTTCTCGCAGCGCCCTCCCTTGACGTTGAAACTGAAGCGACCGGGAAGATAACCTCGCGCTTTCGCATCGGCGGTGTCGGAGAAGAGGGTGCGAATCTTATCGAACACTCCGGTGTAAGTAGCGGGGTTCGAACGCGGTGTACGGCCGATCGGGTTCTGATCAACGTGAACTACCTTGTCGAGGTTCTCAAGACCGGTGATACGCGTGTGCTTGCCTGGAATCTGGCGCGCGCCGTTCAACTCATTGGCGAGCACCTTGTAGAGGATGTCATTGACAAGGCTAGATTTTCCTGACCCGCTCACGCCGGTGACCGCCGTAAAAGTTCCCAGCGGAAACTTGACGGTGAGATTCTTGAGGTTGTTAGCCTTGGCGCCTTCGACGACGATCTGGCGATTCTTGTCTACGGGACGACGCTTTTTCGGCGTTTCGATAGCTTTCCGTCCGGACAAATAGTCGGCAGTGATCGAGTCTGTGTTCTTGAGAAGGTCGGTGTAGGAGCCGGAGTGAACAACCTCTCCACCGTGCTCCCCCGCTCCCGGACCGATGTCGACGACCCAGTCGGCGGTACGAATCGTATCTTCATCGTGCTCGACGACGATAAGTGTGTTGCCGAGGTTCTTCAGTTTCACCAGTGTCTCAATCAACCGACGATTGTCGCGCTGGTGAAGGCCAATGCTGGGTTCGTCGAGAACATAAAGAACGCCGGTGAGCCCAGAGCCGATCTGGGTCGCCAAGCGGATGCGCTGCGCTTCTCCACCACTCAGGGTTGCCGCAGCACGCGCGAGGTTGAGATAGCTGAGCCCTACCTCGACGAGGAACTCGAGGCGAAGACGGATTTCGCGCAGCACCTGAGCGGCAATTCGGGCATCGCGAGCGGAGAGCTCGAGCTCGTTCATGAATCCGTATGCGTCGATCAGGCTGAGCTCACAGATATCCGAAATGCTGTTGTCAGCAACGGTTACGGCCAAGACCTCAGGCTTGAGCCGCTTTCCGTCGCACACAGGACACGGAATTTCGCGAAGGTAAGCGGCATAGCGTTGACGCTGCACGTCAGTCTCGGCCTCGAGGTACTTGCGTTCGATATACGGGATAACGCCTTCGAAGCCCGTCGAGTACTTCATCTCACGGCCGTAGCGGTTCTTCCACTTGACCGAAACCTTGAAGTCGTTGCCGCGAAGCACAGCCTCACGCACATCTTCAGGTAACTGGCCCCACGGGGTATCCAGAGAGAAGTCGAGATCACGCGAGAGGCCATCGAGCAGCTTCTCAAAGTAGTTGTACAGCCCCTTACCGGACTGAGCCCAAGGAAGAATTGCGCCTTCGGCGAGGCTGACAGAGTCATCGGCCACGAGCAGTTCAGCATCGATCGACATGCGAGTGCCGAGGCCCGAACATTCTGGACAGGCTCCAAACGGAGCGTTGAACGAAAACGTGCGCGGTTCGATCTCCGTCAGCTGAATCGGGTGGTTATTCGGGCACGAAAGCTTCTCAGAGAACGAACGCCACGCAGCGTCTCCCTCCTCGTCGACGAAGTTGATGGCAACGGTGCCGTCCGTGAGTCGAAGTGCCGTTTCGAGAGAGTCAGTCAGGCGAGTGAGGATGTCATCGCTGGCAACCAAGCGGTCGACCACGACTGATATATCGTGTTTCACCTGCTTCTTAAGCTTGGGTGGATCGCTGAGCTGCACAACATCACCGTCAACAATGGCGCGCGAGTAGCCACCAGACGCGAGCTCCGCAAAGAGGTCGACGAACTCGCCTTTTTTCTGTGAGACGACGGGGCTCACCACCTGGTAGCGAGTTCCGCTCTCGAGTTTCATCAGCTGGTCGGCGATTTGTTGCACTGACTGGCGTTCGATCTTCTCACCACACACCGCACAATGAGGCACACCAATGCGCGCCCACAACAGACGCATGTAGTCGTAGATCTCCGTAATGGTGCCGACGGTAGAGCGAGGATTGCGGTTAGTCGACTTCTGATCGATCGAAACCGCAGGACTCAAACCCTCGATGAAGTCGACATCGGGTCGATCGACTTGGCCCAGAAACTGACGGGCGTAGGCCGACAGAGATTCGACGTAGCGGCGCTGACCTTCCGCGAAGATCGTGTCGAAAGCGAGGCTCGACTTACCGGAACCCGACAGGCCAGTAAATACGACAAGAGAATCGCGCGGAATCTCTAGGTCAACGTTCTTGAGATTGTGAACCCGAGCGCCACGGACGCTGAGGTGAGAATTGGGGATCGACTGTGCAGTAGTCACTCTATCTATTCTACGGAGACCACTGACATTGGCGGGACGTTCGCCCTATAGAGCCAACGGCACCCGCGATAATGGCACCATGCACATTGCGCACGTCACGAGTTTTTTCGCCGCAGCCCCGGTCGGTCCGTCGAGTGCGGTCCGCTCGCGAGGACTCGCTTACCGAGCGGCAGGCCATGAGTTTTCGGTCATCGTGCCGGGCAAAGAGGCGTCAGTCACCCGGGCAGAGTTCGGCACCGTCATCACGGTTCCAGCCCGCGGTCGTGCCCTAGCTCGGGGTTTTGTGCCGATAGCGAAAGCGGTTCGCCGCGCTCTCGCGTCGCTCGTTCCTGACCAGATCGAGGTCGCCGACAGGCTCAGCGCCCGTGAGATCGGATCGTGGGCGAAGTTGCACAGAGTTCCCGCCATCTATCTCATCGACACGTCGAGCAACGATGCGGCTCATCTCCACAATATCGACGGGTACGATCGCGTAGTTAGCGTCGCACCTCTCGACCACTACCGCGACTCACGAGCCAGTCCCCTAGAACCTAGTGAGCGGTCCGCCAAAGAACCGGCGAACGCCTCTCCTCCAGACGACGAGTTCTTGCGCGCGCCGGCCGGCATAAATCTGGAGATTTTTTCTCCGCTTCGCCACAGCAGCAGCCTGCGGGATTCCAGCGATGCCAATCTCGTGATTCTGTGCGCCACTCCCCTCACCCTCGCCGGACTTCCCGCGCTTGCCATAGATCTCGTAAAACGGCGATCAGCAAAGGGCGAAGACGTTCATTTAGTGATCTTGGGTGATGGGCCGTTGCGTGGCCGTCTGGAACGCAGCGCTGTCGGGCTTCCTGTGCAGTTTCTCGGCGCGCATGACCTCACGCTTACTGAGCGTGCCGAAGTCTTTGCCACCGCGGATATCGCAGTCGTGACGTTAGGGAACCATGAGGGCCACGCGGTTGCTTTGGAGTCCCTCGCATCGGGAACCCCCGTCGTTACAACCAGCGCTTGCGGCCCGTCCCTGACCTTTGTCGACGGTGGCGGGCTCTGTGTGGAACCTGACCTCAACCAGATTGAGGGTGCTATCCGAGCGCTCGAGGTGCAGCCTGTTGAGAACCGCAGGAACGCCGCTCGTTCAAGCTCACTTATTCATGACTGCGCGGCTTCAGAACGCGACCTTCTCGCTCTACACGAGTCGCTGCATTCGTCACTACCCCGCAATGCTCGTTAGCTGCACGTCAAGCGGGTGAGGCGCACTATTTCAGGTGGCCGGCTTGCTCCATCTGTCGCAATTCCTTCTTCAGCTCTTGAACTTCATCACGCAATCGAGCGGCGAGCTCGAACTTTAGTTCAGATGCTGCCTGCAGCATCTGCTCGTTGAGGTCCGAAATGATTTGCTCAAGATCGTTGCCGCCTGCCGCCGCGATTCCCTCGCGCTTGAGATGAGGCGTAGGAGCACGCTTTTTACCATCTCGGCTTCGGGTTGCGAGCAGCTCTGCAGTGTCTGCTCCTTCGCGCAGGAGCGCATCAGTAATGTCTGCGATCTTTTTGCGCAGTGGCTGAGGCTCGATTCCGTGCTCGGTGTTGTACGCAACCTGCTTCTCACGACGACGATCGGTTTCCTCGATCGCGAAAGCCATGGATCGGGTAACGACGTCGGCATACATGTGCACTTCTCCTGAAACGTTACGTGCCGCACGCCCGATGGTCTGGATGAGCGACGTCGACGAACGCAAGAAGCCTTCTTTGTCGGCATCGAGGATCGCTACCAGCGAGACCTCGGGCAAGTCGAGACCTTCTCGAAGAAGGTTGATGCCGACGAGAACGTCGTAGACCCCTTGACGGAGTTCGGTGAGCAGTTCGACGCGCCGCAGCGTATCGACATCTGAATGCAGATAGCGCACACGTACGCCGTTCTCCGAGAGGAATTCGGTGAGCTCTTCAGCCATCTTTTTGGTGAGCGTCGTCACAAGGACACGTTCATGCTTTTCAACCCGGTCAGTGATCTGCTCGAGAAGGTCGTCGATCTGGCCCTTGGAGGGCTTCACGACGATCTGCGGATCGATGAGTCCGGTGGGGCGAATGACTTGCTCAACGATGGAGTCGGTGATGCCGAGTTCGTACTTACCCGGCGTTGCCGAAAGATATACCTTCTGACCGACCCTGTCGAGGAACTCCTCCCACTTGAGCGGTCGATTGTCGAGTGCGCTCGGGAGGCGGAAGCCATGCTCAACAAGCGTTCGCTTGCGAGATGCGTCTCCCTCGTACATTGCGCCGATCTGCGGCACTGTGACGTGCGACTCATCGAGCACAACCAGGAAGTCATCGGGGAAATAGTCGAGCAAACAGCTGGGCGGCTCCCCCGGTTGGCGGCCGTCCATGTGTAGCGAGTAGTTCTCGATGCCGTTACAGAAGCCGATCTGTTCCATCATCTCGATGTCAAAGGTAGTGCGCATACGAAGCCGCTGCGCTTCAAGAAGCTTTCCCTGGCGTTCGAGGACAGCGAGGCGCTCGGCTAACTCCTCTTGAATCGAAACGATTGCCGTTTTGATCGTCTCTGGGCTGGCCGAATAGTGCGTACCCGGGAAAACCGAGACCGAGTCCATCTTCTTCACGATCTCGCCCGTGAGCGGGTGAAGCGAGTACAGGGCTTCGATCTCATCCCCGAACATCTCGATGCGAATAGCCAACTCTTCGTAAACCGGGATGATCTCGATCGTGTCGCCACGCACTCGAAAATTGCCGCGGGAGAAGTCATAGTCGTTGCGCTGATACTGCATGCCAACGAACTTACGAATGAGCGCTTCGCGATCGATGCGCATGCCTACCTGCAAAGCGATCATCGCTTCCAAGTAGGACTCCGCGGCGCCCAATCCATAGATGCTCGATACCGTGGAAACGACGACGGTGTCGCGACGGCTCAGGAGTGAGTTTGTGGTGGAGTGACGAAGGCGCTCAACCTCGGCGTTGACCGAGGAGTCTTTCTCGATGAACGTATCTGTCTGAGGAATGTAAGCCTCAGGCTGGTAGTAATCGTAATAGGACACGAAGTACTCGACAGCGTTATTGGGCATCAAATCACGGAACTCGTTAGCGAACTGAGCCGCGAGGGTCTTGTTGTGCGACATGATGAGCGTCGGACGCTGCACCTGCTCGATCAACCATGCAGTCGTCGCAGACTTACCGGTACCCGTGGCACCCAGCAGAACGATATCGGTCTCACCAGCGTTGATTCGCTGCGCCAGTTCTTTGATTGCTTGTGGCTGATCACCCGACGGTGAGTACTCGCTGATTACCTCAAAAGGACGCACAGATCGAGTTGGTTGCATCCCCCAAGTGTAAACAAGAGCACTGACAACGAGCCTGAAGATCGGGCGTTACGCGAACGCTTAGCGCGAACGCTGCAGCGTGCGGCTCAGCTGACGCCAGACCTCATCCGCACGGGAAACCGTGTCCTCCAATTCATCCCCGGAGTCGATGACGAAGTCAGCCACCGCCCGGCGCTGCTCGCCGGTAGCTTGCGATGCGACACGACGTTCCGCCTCGTCACGACGCATTCCACGGTGTTCCATGAGCCGCTGCACTCGACGATCATCATCGGCCTCGACAGTCACGACTGCTGCAAATCGTGAAAGAGACTGACCGGATTCCACCAGGAGAGGAATGTCGTACACAACGAGAACGTTTGGGTCGTGGGCCTCGGCATCGTCGAATCGCTGTTGCGCGAGCGCCCCAATTGCCGGATGCGTAATGGCATTCAGGGCTTCACGCGCCGCGGCATCGCCAAAAATTTGTTCGCCCAAAATTTTCCGGTCAAGAGAACCGTCGTCCTGCAGCACTTTCTGGCCGAAGCGCTGTGCAATGGCATCGAGTGCTGGCGACCCTGGCTCCACGACTTGCCGAGCCAGGAGATCCGCATCCACGATGACAGCACCGTGCTTGTGCCAGCATGCCGCTACCGTCGATTTTCCCGAGGCGATGCCTCCCGTGAGCGCGATCAAATGCATGCCCTAATGCTAACCTCAGCGAGTCGAAAGGATCTGCGGATGCTCGAAGTTCTCACCGGCAGCGGACTCGCTGTAGCGGCTGGCCTCAACGCCTACATCCCCCTGCTCGTGCTCGGAATTGCGGGTCAGACCCTCGACTTCGTTGAGTTGCCCGCAGCATGGGCGTGGCTCGAGAATCCCTGGGTCATCGCAATCCTTATTGTGCTGCTAATCATCGAAGTGGTTGCGGACAAGGTGCCCATGGTCGATTCCATCAATGATTGGATCCAGACCCTAGTTCGACCCGCAGCCGGCGGCATCGCATTCGGCACGGGCGCTGCCTCCGAAACGGCAGTGGTCACCGACCCCGCTTCATTCTTCTCATCGAGCGCCTGGGTGCCGGTCGCTATCGGAATCGTTCTCGCACTCGGCACCCATGCCACGAAGATGGCCGCACGGCCGGTCCTCAATGCTGCAACGGCGGGGGTGGCGGCGCCGGTTGTCAGCACTCTGGAAGACGTGAGCAGCGTTGTGCTGAGTCTGCTCGCGCTTATCGTTCCTGTGCTCGGCACGATCGCACTAGTGGCGCTCGTAGCTTTGCTCTTCGTGCGAGTGCGACGCGCACGTCGTGCGCAACGTCTCCGCCATTAGCGGCACGATCGCTGACCTCTCGCTGACGAACGCTGACCTTTAACTGACTGTGGCCAGCCTCCCGAAGGAGACTGGCCACAACGTTCAGCTAGGTGTTACTAGTTGTTGCTCGAAAGCTTCTCGCGAAGAGCGGCGAGAGTCTCGTCGTCTGCGAGCGTTCCCGCGCCTGCACTAGATGCAGCGTCGTCGTTCGAGAACGACGATGCTCCGGCGGGTGCACTGCTGATCGATTCTTCCTGAATCGCTGCGGCGGCAACCTGCTTCTTGTGCTGTTCCCAGCGACCCTGGGCAGCAGCGTAATCCTGCTCCCACTTCTCGCGCTGCGACTCGAAGCCGTCTTTCCACTCGTTGGTCTCGGGGTCGAAGCCATCCGGGTACTTGTAGTTACCCTGGTCGTCGTACTCCGTGAGCATTCCGTAGAGAGCGGGGTCGAACTCGGTACCCTCGGGGTCAACGCCTTCGTTGGCCTGCTTGAGGCTCAACGAGATGCGGCGACGCTCGAGGTCAATGTCGATGACCTTGACGAATACTTCGTCGCCAACCGACACGACCTGCTCGGCGAGTTCAACGTGCTTGCCCGAAAGCTCGGAGATGTGCACGAGGCCCTCGATGCCGTCTGCGACGCGAACGAACGCACCGAACGGAACGAGCTTGGTGACCTTACCGGGAGCAACCTGTCCGATTGCGTGGGTACGGGCGAATACCTGCCACGGGTCTTCCTGCGTTGCCTTGAGCGACAGCGACACGCGCTCGCGCTCGAGGTCAACCTCGAGGATTTCAACCGTAACTTCTTGGCCAACTTCAACAACTTCTGAAGCGTGCTCGATGTGCTTCCACGAGAGCTCAGAAACGTGGACGAGTCCGTCTACGCCGCCGAGGTCAACGAATGCACCGAAGTTGACGATCGACGAGACGACACCCTTGCGAACCTGGCCCTTGGCGAGGTTGTTGAGGAACGAAGTGCGGCTAGCCGACTGCGTCTCTTCGAGGAGTGCACGGCGCGACAGAACAACGTTGTTGCGGTTCTTGTCGAGCTCGAGGATCTTGGCTTCGATCTCCTGGCCGAGGTACGGCGTGAGGTCACGAACACGGCGCAGCTCGATGAGCGATGCCGGGAGGAATCCACGAAGTCCGATGTCAACGATGAGTCCACCCTTGACAACCTCGATGACCGAACCGGTGACAACGCCATCCGATTCCTTGATCTTCTCGACGTCGCCCCAAGCACGCTCGTACTGTGCGCGCTTCTTGGAGAGGATGAGGCGGCCTTCTTTGTCTTCCTTCTGAAGAACGAGGGCCTCAACGGTGTCACCAACGTTGACGACCTCAGTGGGGTCAACGTCGTGCTTGATGGAAAGTTCACGTGAGGGAATGACACCCTCAGTCTTGTAACCGACGTCGAGGAGAACCTCGTCACGGTCGATCTTGACGACGGTACCTTCGATAAGGTCACCATCGTTGAAGAACTTCAGCGTCTTTTCGACCGCGGCGAGGAAATCTTCAGCAGATCCAATGTCATTGATGGCGACCTGCTTGGGTGCCTTGTCGGTCGTTGCGTTTGTCATGTAGTAGTTGCTCCGGTATGGGTCACGCTTCGAGAAGCGCATAATTGGGCCGCCGACGAAATGAATCAAATGGATCGCCGAAGGCAGGCGAATAAGAAGTCGCAATTGCGACACTCCAGCCTAGCGCTTAGCCCCGCACAAAACCAACCGTTGAGCGGCCGTATTTCGGGGATTTCACGTCAACTTCACTCGCAGCGGGCATAAGTGGCCCGCCGCGAGTCACGCGCGCTGACCTAGGACGCGGAGTACGGCGCCAAAAGAGCGGTGCGGAGGGTGTCGAGACCGACTCCGCCGACGTTGAGAGCGCGACGGTGGAATTCTTTGAGATCGAAGCCGGCGCCCTCGTGATCCCGACACTCGTCGCGCAGTTGTTCCCAAATTCGCTGACCAACTTTGTATGACGGCGCCTGTCCAGGCCATCCGAAGTAACGGTTCACTTCAAAGCGCACGCTCGCTTGGTCCATGGTCACATTGTTGGTCATGAAGTCCAGGGCATAGTCCCAATCCCAGACGCCAGAACCCGTGAGCTTGGGCTTGCCGAGGTGCACACCGATGTCGAGAACGACCCGAGCTGCCCGCATGCGCTGGCCATCCAGCATGCCAAGGCGGTTCGCTGGGTCATCGAGGAACCCTAGATCACTCATGAGTCGCTCGGCGTAGAGCGCCCAGCCCTCAGCGTGTCCAGAAGACCCGGCTAACTGTCGTCGATAGGTGTTGAGCTGATCGCGATTGTAGACAGCCTGAGCGATCTGCAAATGGTGACCGGGTACGCCCTCGTGGTAGACGGTCGTTGCCTCGCGCCACGTGGTGAACTCGGTCACCGATTCAGGAACAGACCACCACATACGGCCAGGGCGTGAAAAGTCATCGCTCGGACCCGTGTAATAGATGATCCCGTCGTGCGTCGGGGCAATCATGCATTCCAGAGCGCGCATCGGCTCAGCGATGTCGAAGTGCGTACCGGCCAGAGCGTCGATTGCCTCATCACTGAGCTTCTGCATCCACTGCTGCAGCGCTTCCGTTCCATGAAGTGTTCGGGAGGGATCAGCATCGAGGATCTTAATCGCTTCAGCAATCGAAGCACCCGGTTTGATCTCGTGAGCGATCTCTTGCTGCTCGGCAGTCATGCGCGCAAGCTCTTCGATGCCCCACTCGTACGTCTCGTCGAGGTCGATCTTCGCACCGAGGAACGATTGCGACTGCAACGCGTACAAGTCGCGACCGAACGCATCCTGCGACGTGGCGTTCGGGGCCAGTTCCTCTACCAAAAAATGCTCAAGCTTCTGGTAGCTCGAGGCTGCGGCCGCCGCGCCAGCCGACAATGCGGAGCCGAGAGTGCGACTGCCACCAACCGCTTCAGACTGGGCGATGAACGAATCGAAGAATCCGCCAGGAGCGGATATCTGGCGAGCTTGGGCAATCACTTCAGCGACTTGACGCTGCGCGGGAACGACTGAGCCTTCGATGCCGTAACGAAGGGTGGCGATGTAGCCGTCGATCGCTTCGGGGATGTTGTGGAGGCGATCGGCGATGACAGACCAGTCCGCTTCAGTCGCGGTAGGCATCAGGTCAAGCACGCCACGAATATCTTGAGCGGGGCTAGCGAGGTTGTTAAGGTCACGTTTCCACAGCTCAGCGGTGTCAGAATCAAGATCGAGCGTGAGAGTCGACACCATTTCCGCCTTGGTCACTACGTCGACGTCATCGACGATCGGTGCCGCTTCGAGTTGCGCCAGAACCTCGCGAGTGGCAGCAACAACCCTCGCGTGCCCCTCGGGCGAGTAATCGGCGTACCCCGAGTGTTGTCCCGGTGAACCGATATAGGTTCCGATCGCGGGGTTTAGCTCCACCAGCTTCTCAACCCATTGCTCGGCAATCGCGTCAATAGGGGTGGACTCGCGAGGCGAGGCCTGTGTAGCTGTGGGTGATGCGTTCGTGTCTGACATCGTTGTCGGGCTCCTTCAGAGTGCCGCTGTGGGCTTTTCGTCGTCTAGTTCGCTTGCGAGAAGTTGAGCGAGAGCTTCCAGTGCTTCAGAGGCGCTCTCGTCGTTGGAACTGAGGGTAACGCGATCTCCATACCCAATCCCCATCGAAAGCACGCTGAGGATACTGGCAGCGTTTACCGTCTTGCCTTCAGCATTCGTCAGCATGACCGCAACGCCACACTCAGCGACGGCCTGCGCGAAAACTGAGGCGGGACGAGCGTGCAGCCCCACCTTCGAACCGATAGTTACTGTCTTGCTGCTCACCTGTACTCCTTTGTGGGGCGCTCGCGCATCACTTCTCTGTGGTGAACGCTGAGTGGTACCTAATGTGCAGCTGCGTCCCAGTTGTGGCCCGTGCCGATCTGCACATCGAGCGGGACCGACAGAGACGCCGCCCCTGACATTCGCTCATGAACGAGTGTAGTCATTCGCTCGAGCTCTCCCCCAGCGATTTCGAACACCAGTTCATCGTGAACTTGCAGAAGCATGCGCGACTTTAGGCCTTCTTCGCGAATATCGGCGTCGATCTGGAGCATCGCCCGTTTAAGGATGTCCGCCGCCGAGCCTTGGATCGGCGAGTTCAGCGCTTGACGCTCGGCATTATCGCGCAGGACACGGTTCTTTGAGTTGAGATCTCCGAACGGGCGCCGACGACCGAAAATTGTGGTGGTGTACCCGTCGACTCGAGCCTGCTCGACAACATTGCGCAGATAGTCGCGCACGGCACCGAAACGGGCGAAGTAGTCCGTCATCAGCGCCTTTGCTTCGCTCGTCTCGATGCGAAGCTGCTTGCTGAGCCCGAAAGCGCTCAAGCCGTACGCAAGTCCGTAAGACATCGCCTTGACCTTGGTGCGCATTTCAGCGGTGACGTCGGCCGGCTCCACGCCAAAAATGCGCGAGCCAACGAAACGGTGAAGGTCTTCACCGTCCTTGAAGGCCTCGATCAGTCCTTCGTCGCCCGAAAGGTGCGCCATGATGCGCATCTCAATTTGCGAGTAGTCCGCGGTGAGGAGGGTGTCGAAGCCCTCGCCTGCCTCAAACGCGGCACGAATCTGGCGGCCGGTCGCGGTTTTCACCGGAACGTTCTGAAGATTTGGATCATTCGAGGCAATGCGCCCCGTGCTCGATCCCGCTTGCTCGTACGTCGTGTGGACACGACCGGAATCATCAATCGCCTTCTCAATGCCAGTGATGATCTGCACGAGCTTCGTGGCGTCGCGATGCTGGAGTAAAAGGTCAAGGAAAGGGTGGGGTGCTTGCTCTTGGAGGTCGGCGAGGCTCGCAGCATCCGTCGAGAAGCCTGTTTTATTAGCACGGGTCTTCGGCATTTCAAGCTGCGTGAATAGCACTTCTTGAAGCTGCTTCGGGCTGCCTAGATTGATCTCCCGGCCGATAACTTCGAAGGCATTGCGCGCTACGTCAGCCGCAGTCGTACTGAGCGATGAACTGAGGTCTGAGAGCAGCTGGCGGTTGACGGCGATGCCTGTGCGTTCCATCTGAGCAAAGACGGGCACCAAAGGCATTTCGATGTCGGTAAGGACCGCAAGTGATCCCTCATCGAGCCGCCCGGCGAGGTACTCCGCGAGTCGCACGACGTACCAGGACTTTGTCGCTGGGCTCAGCTCTTCAGTCTCCGGGACCAGTTGGTTCGGATCGCCCTGCTCAATGGTTTCGCCGAGGTAGCTGTAGACCTGCGCTTCGAGCTCTTCCGGCTTACCGCTTGGCTTGAGAACCCACGCCGCCAGCATCGTGTCAAAGGCGACACCCGCGATTTCGAGACCGGAGTTCGCCGCAATCTTAATCTGAGCCTTGGCCGAGTGCATGACCTTGGGGGCGTCGCTCGCGAGCCAGCTGGTGAGCGCGTCGTAATCGGGGCGATCGGCAGCCCAAGGAACAAAGGCGGTTTCAGCGGCTGTCGCGAGGCCAAGACCGGTGACAACTCCGTCGACGCTCGTGACGGTGAGCCCGAGCGGCGCGGTGTTGTCTTTACTATTCGTGGCAATCCACTTAGCCAACTCTTCGTCAACCATCGTGCGCACGGCGGGAATAGCCGCCGCATCGTCAGCGGCCTCGGATGCAGTGGCCACAGTCGAGTCGTCGCCGCGTTCGGCACCAGAAATCTTCATGACCCGCTGCAACAGGGTCTTGAACTGCAAACGATCGAACACCTCGCGCACGGCAGCCTCATCGATGGGGCGGCGATCAAGGTCACCAACCTTCACCGGCAGTTCGACCGTGGTGAGCAAGTGATTGAGCTTGCGATTACGTACCGCGCGATCCATTTGGTCGCGCAGGTTCTGACCCACTACGCCCTTGATCTGCTCGGCATTGGCCAACACCTCATCGAGAGACCCGTACAGATTGATCCACTTGACGGCAGTCTTTTCGCCGACCTTGTCGATACCGATGAGATTGTCGCTGGTCTCACCGACGAGAGCCGCGACATCCGGATACTGGGCAGGTTCAACGCCGTACCGTTCGAAGACAGCATCGCGGTCGTAACGCTTAAGCTCCGAAACGCCTCGCGCGTTGGGATACAGAAGCGTGACGTTGTCGTTCACCATCTGAATGGCATCGCGGTCGCCCGAGACGACGAGTACGCGATAGCCGTTCTCGGAGCCTTCGTTCGCCAGCGTGGCAAGAATGTCATCGGCTTCGAAGTCTTCTTTACTCAGGGTCTGGATGCCCATAGCCTTGAGCGCTTCTTCGAGAAGCGGAATTTGACCGACAAACTCAACGGGCGTCTCGCCACGAGTGCCCTTGTACTCCGGATACTCCCGAGTACGGAAGGAGTACCGCGAGATATCGAACGCGACCGCTAAATGCGTGGGTTTCTCGTTCTGAAGAAGAGAAATCAGCATCGACAAAAAACCGTGAATGGCATTGGTGTGCTGCCCATCGCGATTCTGAAAACTGTCGACAGGGAGCGCATAAAAGGCTCGGAAGGCCAACGAGTGGCCGTCAATGATCATAAGAGTAGGCTTTTGGGAATCCGACACGCAGCCAGCCTAGCCGGGGCTGCCGACAGCGGAAACGACCCAACACGAAGGACACCCTCTGTGAAGTACCCCGAGAACCTAGATCCCGAACTCATCGCTCGCCTCGTAGAGTCTGGCGGCGGATCACTCACCCGCAAAATGGGCATCGAATTTCTCGAACTAGGAGCAGAGCGTTCCGTAGCGACGATGCCCGTCGACGGGAACACGCAAGTCATTGGAATCCTCCATGGCGGAGCCCACGTCGTACTTGGAGAGTCCCTGGGCTCCATCTCCTCGGCGATTCACGCTGGCTCCGGTCGTATCGCGATGGGCATCGAGATCAACGCGACCCACAGCCGCTCCGTGCGCTCCGGGATCGTCACGGCGACCTGCACCGCTCTCGCTCTCGGCCGCACTCTGGCCACTCACGAGATCGTGGTGCGTGACGAGCAGGAGCGTCGGCTCTCGACGATCCGGATTACAAACATCCTGAAAGATCGCCCCACGACGTAGTGGCGGGCGTGTCGCACCCCGTTAAACACGACAACCCGGTTCACCTCGTAGAGACGAGGCGGACCGGGTTTGTGGTGGTGTATCTACTTCTTCGCGCTCAGCTGGTCGATGATCGCCTCCGAGACGTCATGCATCGTCAGGCGACGATCCATTGAGGCCTTTTGAATCCAACGGAAAGCGTCGGGCTCGCTGAGCCCCATCTTCTCGTTGAGAAGTCCCTTTGCGCGGTCGACGAGCTTGCGCGTCTCGAAGCGCTCCACGAGGTCGCTGACCTCGGCCTCCAGCGTAATGATCTGGGCATAACGGCTGAGGGCGATTTCGATCGCCGGCAGCAAGTCGTTCGGCGTGAAGGGCTTGACGACATAGGCCAGGGCCCCGGCCTCAGACGCTCGCTCTACAAGCTCCTTCTGGCTGAATGCAGTGAGAAGCACTACCGGGGCGATGTGGTTGGCGCTCAGGCGCTCAGCAGCGGAGATTCCATCCAACTGAGGCATCTTGACATCCATGATGACCAGATCGGGGCGCAGCTCTGTGGCGAGGGCAACAGCGGTTTCGCCATCACCCGCTTCTCCGACAACCTCGTAGCCGGCATCCCGCAGGATTTCGACAATATCCATACGGATGAGCGACTCATCTTCGGCTACGACAACGCGGCGAGGAGCAGTTTGATTGGTGTTTTGGTCAGTCACACAGCCCAGCCTACGGTATTCTATTCAGCGTTGTAGTCAGCCGAATTGGCGGAATGGTAGACGCGGAGCACTCAAAATGCTTTGTTCGAAAGGACGTGTGGGTTCGAGTCCCACATTCGGCACAACGAAAGACGGGAAACCGGGAGCGGATCTGCTCCCGGTTTTTTTCGTTAACGGCAACAGCGGCACGAACTCGAAAGTTCGTGCCGCTGTTCGGCCGTTAGTAGCCTGCTGGCGCTACTTCGTGGCCCAAGCTGGTGCCTTTGCGTTGACGGCGTCGCCGATAACGTGAACACGCAAGTCGTTGGTGGATCCGGAGATTCCGGGAGGGGATCCCGAAATCACTACGACCTTGTCGCCCACTTCGGCGAGCTTCTCACCAAGGAGCACTTCGTCGACCTGGCGATACATTTCATCGGTGTGAGTTACCCGGTCAACGATGAAGGACTCGATTCCCCAAATCAGTGACATGCGACGTTGAATCTCCGGGCTAGGCGTGAACGCTTTCATCGGAATGCGGAAGCGCAAACGGGACATGCGACGAGCAGAGTCACCGGTCTCAGTGAAGACACACACAAACTTCGCTTCAACGAATGAAGCGACCTCTGCAGCAGCGAGAGTGATCGCCCCGCCCTGCGTCTTCGGCTTAGTGCCGAGTTCAGCAATGCGGTCGAGTCCGTGCTCTTCGGTCGACTCCACGATCTTCGCCATGGTCTGCACGGTGATGACGGGGTACTCCCCTACGCTGGTCTCTCCGCTGAGCATGACAGCGTCAGCACCATCGAGAATGGCGTTGGCGACGTCAGAGGTCTCGGCGCGGGTCGGCACGGGGCTTGAAATCATGGACTCAAGCATCTGAGTCGCGACGATCACTGGCTTCGCCATGCGACGAGCGAGCTCGACAGTGCGCTTCTGCACGATCGGCACAGCCTCAAGGGGAAGTTCCACGCCGAGGTCACCACGAGCAACCATGATCGCGTCGAACGCATCGATGATCGCTTCGAGGTGATCGACAGCCTGGGGCTTCTCGATCTTCGCGATAACGGGAACGCGACGACCCTCTTCATCCATAATTTCGTGGACGCGAACGATGTCCTCGGCGTTACGAACGAACGAGAGGGCGATCAGATCGGCGCCAAGTTTCAGGCCCCAACGGAGATCGTCTTCATCCTTTTCAGAAAGAGCGGGAACGTTGACTGCGACACCGGGAAGGTTGATTCCCTTGTTATTCGACACGGCGCCAGCGACCACAACTTCGGTCGTGACGACGGTGTCAGTCGCGGAAACGACCTTGACTTTAACCTTGCCATCATCGATGAGCAAGAAGTCGCCGGCAGCAACGTCTTGCGGCAATCCCTTGAAGGTGGTGCCGCAAATCTCGCGGTTCCCTACGATGTCTTCGATCGTGATTTTGAAGATATCGCCAACCGCAAGGTCATACGGACCATCTTCGAACTTACCGAGGCGAATCTTGGGACCTTGCAGGTCGACCATCACCGCTACCGGCTTGCCGGCATCCTGAGCGGCGCGACGCACGTTCGCGTACACCTCTTCGTGGACGGCGTAGCTTCCATGGCTGAGGTTCATACGAGCAACATCGACACCTGCATCGATGATTGCCCTGATGTTCTCGTAGCTCGACGTAGCCGGGCCGAGCGTCGCGACGATTTTAGCGCGTCTCATATCTTCCTTTGACGGGTTGTGGTGGTGGTAGTGGTGGTGGAAATATTAAAGCGTCATGCCGCGATCGTCCGGGCGAACGGGGAACGGCAATTGCGTCTCCCCCTCAAGGTAGCGATCAACCGCGGATGCCGCAGCCCTACCTTCTGCGATTGCCCAGACAATGAGCGACTGGCCACGACCGGCGTCTCCGACGACGTACACGCCAGGGGTGCCGCTTTCGTAGTTTTCGTCGCGCGTGAGGTTGCCGCGAGCATCTGCCTCGAGCGGAAGCTGCTTGTCGAGGGTGTCCGTTTCTGGACCGGTGAACCCAAGGGCGAGAAGAACGAGATCGGCGGGGATCTCGCGCTCGGAGCCTGCCTTGGGAACACGACGACCATCGACGAACTCAGTCTCCGCGACGCGGATAGCCCGCACCTCGCCGACCGAGTTGGTCAGGAACTCTACCGTTGAGGCTAGGTATTGACGCTCGCCGCCCTCTTCGTGAGCGCTGGAGACCTCGAATAGCGTGGGAGTGAGTGGCCAGGGCTGGTGCTCAGGACGCTCGCTTGGCGGCTGAACGCCGATGGCGAGGTTGGTCACCGACAGTGCGCCCTGGCGGTGCGCGGTGCCGATGCAGTCAGCACCGGTATCTCCACCACCGAGAACAACGACATGCTTGCCCTCAGCCGTAACCTGCTCGCTGACAGTGTCGCCCGCGACAGCACGGTTGGACTGAACGAGGTACTCCATGGCGAAGTGAACGCCGAGCGCGTCGCGACCGGGAATCGGCAAGTCCCTGGGTGCGGTAGCTCCCGTAGCGACGACGACAGCGTCATAGCGTGACCGAAGATCATTCCATGAGATATCGACACCGATAGTGACGCCGGCGCGGAATCGAGTGCCCTCAGCCTGCATTTGGGCAAGCCGCGACTCGATGTGGCGCTTTTCCATTTTGAAGTCGGGGATGCCGTAGCGCAGCAGTCCGCCGATGCGGTCTTCACGCTCGAAGACAGCAACCGTGTGACCGGCGCGAGTGAGCTGTTGAGCGGCAGCCAGCCCCGCGGGACCGGAACCGACCACGGCGACAGTCTTGCCCGTCAAGCGTCCGGGAGGATGCGGCGTGACATTGCCATCGGCGAAGGCCTGATCAATGATCGACACTTCAATCTGCTTGATCGTGACCGCAGGCTGGTTGATCCCCAGCACACAGGAGCTTTCACACGGCGCCGGGCACAAACGACCCGTGAACTCTGGGAAGTTGTTCGTGGCGTGAAGACGCTCGATTGCCTCGGCACTTTCGCCGCGGCGCATCAAGTCGTTCCACTCTGGGATTAGGTTGCCGAGGGGGCATCCCTGATGACAGAACGGAACTCCACAGTCCATGCAACGGCCAGCTTGCCGAGCCAACTGGCCCGACTCTTGCTGCTCATAAACCTCTTTATAATCCATCAGTCGAAGGCTGACGGGGCGCCGCTTCGGAAGCTCGCGCTCTTGGACCTTGAGGAATCCCTTGGGATCAGCCACCGGTAACCTCCCTAATTCGTGCCCAGGTAACGTCCCCGTCGGGGTCGAGTCCCTCAGCTAATGCAGTCTCTCGAGTCTGGATGACGGCCGCGTAATCACGAGGCGTAACCTTCGTGAACTGGGCTGCCGTGGCATCCATATCGGCCAGCATGCCTTCGGCAACTATTGACCCGGTCTCTTCGAGATGACGTTCGAGGAGATCCTTGACGATTTCGATATCCGCGCCACCAAGGCCGCTCAATATCAACTCCCCCGAACTCAGGGAGTCACCATTGACGCGCTCTTCGCGGAGCTGGTGAATGTAGGCGGTTCCGCCCGACATTCCAGCACCGAGGTTGCGGCCGGTAGCGCCGAGAATCAGGACCAAGCCACCCGTCATGTATTCGAGCGCGTGGTCACCCACTCCTTCAGCGACTGCCGTAGCGCCCGAGTTTCGCACCATGAAGCGCTCACCCACCTTGCCGCGGATGAAAATGCTGCCGCTTGTTGCGCCATAACCAATAACGTTTCCGGCGATCACGTTTTTTTCCGCAGCGAAGACGCTAGTGAGATCAGGACGCACCACGACGGAGCCGCCGGACAAGCCCTTGCCGACGTAGTCATTGCTGTCGCCGTAGAGCTTGATCGAAATTCCAGCCGGAACGAACGCAGCCAACGACTGACCGGCAGAGCCGTGCAGAGTGATCGAGATCGTGTCGGTGGGCAAACCGTGTTCACCATGGCGACGAGTTACTTCGTGGCCCAGCATCGTTCCGACGGCACGGTCAGTGTTACGAACGTGCAGATCGATCTCAACGGACTCTTTATTTTCTAAGGCCGCTTGACTCAGCTGAATGAGCTGCTGGTCAAAGTGCTCGGCGAGTTCGTGGTCCTGCTCAACCGCATGGGTGCGGGGTTCCGAGTCGCTGAACTCAGGACCGTTGAACACGGGCGACAAATCGAGGCCGTCTGTCTTCCAATGCGAAACCGCACGGTTGACATCGAGAAGCTCGCTATGCCCGATTGCTTCTTCTAGCGTGCGGAAACCCAGCTCAGCAAGGTACTCGCGAACTTCCTGGGCCAAGAACTCGAAGAAATTGACCACGAATTCGGGCTTGCCCGTGAAGCGTTCCCGCAACTCAGGATTCTGAGTTGCGACACCAACGGGGCACGTGTCGAGGTGACAGACGCGCATCAAGATGCACCCTGAGACGACAAGAGGAGCCGTAGCGAAGCCATACTCTTCAGCGCCAAGAAGCGCGCCGATGATGACATCACGACCGGTCTTCATCTGACCGTCTACCTGAACCACGACGCGATCGCGCATGCCGTTGAGCATGAGCGTCTGCTGGGTCTCAGCCAAGCCGATTTCCCACGGGGTGCCCGCATGCTTGAGCGAGTTCAACGGGCTCGCACCGGTACCGCCATCGTGGCCGGAGACAAGTACGACGTCAGCCTTGGCCTTCGTTACACCGGCAGCGACTGCGCCAATGCCCTTCTGGCTCACGAGCTTCACGTGAACACGTGCCGAGGGATTCGAGCGCTTGAGGTCGAAGATCAGCTGTTTGAGGTCTTCAATCGAGTAAATGTCGTGGTGGGGCGGCGGCGAAATTAGACCGACGCCGGGAGTGCCATGACGCGTTCGAGCGATCCAGGGGTAAACCTTGCCTGCGGGCAGCTGCCCGCCTTCACCCGGCTTTGCGCCCTGAGCCATCTTGATTTGGATGTCGTCAGCGTGCGTCAAATACATGCTCGTGACGCCGAAACGGCCTGAGGCCACCTGCTTGATGGCACTGCGACGTGTCGGGTCGAGAAGGCGGTCGACATCTTCACCGCCCTCACCCGTGTTGGACCGCGCGCCGAGCTGGTTCATCGCAATAGCCAGCGTCTCGTGCGCTTCCTTGCTGATCGAGCCGTAACTCATCGCACCGGTGCTGAAACGCTTGACGATGCTGGACACCGGCTCAACCTCGTCAATCGCGATGGGCGTTCGCTCATCCTTCTTGAATTTAAAGAGGCCGCGCAGAGTCATCAGGTTCTCCGCCTGCTCATCTACCTTCGAGGTGTACTCCCGGAAGATGTCATAGCGGCGGTTACGCGTAGCGTGCTGCAGCTTGAATACAGTCTCTGGGTTGAAGAGATGCGGTGGTCCTTCACGGCGCCACTGGTACTCGCCGCCTGTGTTGAGGCGCTCGTGGACCGTCGGCGCACGATCCTCGGGGTACGCAGCGATGTGACGCTCAGCATTTTCGCGAGCAATGACATCGAGCCCGATGCCGCCAAGGATGCTCTTAGTGCCAGTGAAGTACTGGTCTACGAAGGCCTGCGACAGACCGACAGCTTCAAAAGCCTGGGCGCCAGCATAGGAGCTCACTACGGAGATGCCCATCTTGGACATGATCTTCAACACGCCCTTACCGAGCGCGGTGATGAGGTTGCGAACGGCCTTCTCAGGCGTGAGTCGTGTAATGGTGCCGTTGCGGACGAGTTCTTCGGCAGATTCCATCGCGAGGTACGGGTTGATCGCGGAAGCACCGTAGCCGACGAGAAGCGCGACGTGGTGAACCTCACGAACGTCACCAGCCTCGACGATCATTCCGACCTTCATACGCTCCTGTTGGCGGATGAGGTGGTGGTGCACAGTAGCGAGCATGAGCAATGACGGAATCGGAGCGAGGTCCTTGTTCGAGTCACGGTCCGAGAGAACGATGAACTCGGCACCAGCGGCGATCGCAGCGTCCGCTTCGGCGCACATCTCAGCCAGACGGGATTCCATCGCCGACGGGCCAGCATCAACGCGGTACAGCCCCTTGATCGTCGTCGAAAGACGACTTCCCGGGTGCGGTTCGATGTGTTGAATCTTGGCGAGTTCGTCGTTGTCGATCACGGGGAATGGCAGCGCGACTTGCTTGGCGTGCTCTGGCGTTGCGTTCAGCAGGTTGCGCTGCGGACCAATGCCCAGCGCCATCGAGGTAACGACGGCTTCTCGAATCGAGTCGAGCGGCGGATTTGTTACCTGCGCGAACTGCTGCGTGAAGTAGTCGAAGAGCAGTCGCGGGCGCTGTGAGAGCACAGCAATCGGAGTATCCGATCCCATGGCGCCCAACGGCTCGGCGCCCAGTCGCGACATCGGCTCGATGAGGATGCGCACTTCTTCCTCGGTATAACCGAACGTGCGCTGACGACGAGTGACGGACGCGGGGGTGTGCACGATGTGCTCACGCTCAGGAAGCTCTTCCAGAGCGATTCGACCGCTCTCGAGCCACTCAGCCCACGGCTGCGATGCCGCGAGTTCTGCCTTGATCTCGTCGTCTTCGATCAGACGACCAGCGGCGGTGTCGACAAGGAACATCTTGCCGGGACGCAGTCGTCCCTTGCGAACAACCTTCGTCGGCTCGACGTCGAAGACCCCGATCTCGCTCGCAAGAACAACGAGGCCATCATCCGTCACCAAGTAGCGACCGGGACGAAGTCCGTTGCGGTCGAGAGTGGCACCCACGAGGGAGCCATCGGTGAAGACGAGGGCGGCAGGACCATCCCAGGGCTCCATGAGCATCGAGTGGTACTCGTAGAACGCGCGACGGCGCGGGTCGGTATCCGTCTGGTTCTCATACGCTTCGGGCACCATCATCATCATGGCGTGCGGCAGCGAACGACCGGCGAGGTTGAGTAGTTCAACTACCTCATCGAACGAGGCCGAGTCGCTGGCGCCTGGAGTGTTAACCGGCAGGATGTCCTTGATGTCACCGAAGACTGCGGACTCGAGCTGAGACTGGCGGGCGCGCATCCAGTTGCGGTTGCCCTGCACGGTGTTGATTTCACCGTTGTGAGCCACCATGCGGAAAGGCTGCGCAAGCGGCCAGGACGGGAAGGTATTCGTAGAGTACCGCGAGTGAACAAGCGCAAGCTTGGACGCGAAACGCTCGTCAGAAAGGTCAGGGTAGAACGGCTCAAGCTGAAGCGTCGTGACCATTCCCTTATAGGTGATCGTGCGGCACGACAACGAGGGGAAGTACACGTGAAGCTCGCGCTCGGCGCGCTTGCGAAGGCGATAGGTCTGGCGATCAAGGTGAATGCCACGCAGCGTGCCCTTGAGGTCGACGCGCTTCGACTGCAGGAAGAGCTGCTCGAATGCCGGCATGGCGCCGCGAGCCAGCGAGCCAAGCTCTCCCGGTTGGATCGGAACGTCGCGCCAGCCAAGTACGGTGAGATCTTCTTCTTCAGCAAGCTTCTCGATGCCCTGTTTGACCTCGGCGCGCGCTGCGCTGTCGAGGGGCAAGAACGCGATACCCGCGGCGTAGCGGCCCTCAGTGGGCAGCTCGAACTCGACGACGGCACGGAAGAACGCATCCGGAATCTGAAGCATGATGCCTGCACCGTCACCGGTACCAGCGTCAGAGCCTACGGCTCCGCGGTGCTCAAGATTACGCAGCGCCTCGAGGGCGGTGGCGATAATGTCGTGCCCGGGAGTGCCGCGAAGCGTCGCCACCATGGCGAGCCCACAGGCATCTTTCTCGTTGGTTGGGTCATACATCCCCTGTGCTGCGGGGATAGAACCAAAGCGTTCAAAGGGTGGGGTAACAGCCATGCCGTACCGTCCTCACGTATTACTGGTGCGGAGAGGGACTTCTATGGCCCAGAGACAATTTTCAGCGCCTGATTCAGGCCTGAGGGGGTGCGACCGCTTGTGGCGGACTATTTCGAAGCAATGACGGGAGCGGACTCCTCGACAGCGTTGACGACAATGTCATGCTCCGAATAACGTTCTTCGGAGTTTACAACACCATCGGCAGACCACGTGTGACCATCGACGTAGGCAGTCTTCTCGACACCCACATGACGCCGAGACTGGATGATGAAGAGAACGATACCGAGAGCAACGGTAAGCAGTGCCCCCCAGACGTTCACGCGCAACCCAAGAATCACTTCACTGGGGTCAATGCGAATCGACTCGAACCAGACGCGGCCAATGCCGTACCAGATCATGTAGAGGGCCCAGACCTTGCCCCACTGCAAGCGAACCGGACCGGTCGGCGCAAAGACTGGCACCGTAAGACCGAGAACGTGCTTCTTGACGAAGCCGTACTGACGCTCCATCGTGAGCAAGAACACGATGCCCACGACGTTCCAAATCATCTCGTAGAGGAACGTCGGGTGGAACAGCGTGTCGACCGGGAGCCCGACGGGGATGGCCGAATTGCCGGCATCGATCTGTAGACCCCAGGGCAGCGCTGTCGGCTGGCCGAAGAGCTCCTGGTTGAAGTAGTTGCCGAGGCGACCGATCGCCTGCGCCAGAAGCATGGCGGGAGCCAGAGCATCCGCAAAACTCCAGAATCGGATGCCGGTCATGCGAGCACCGATGTAAGCACCGACCGCACCGCCGATGAGGGAACCGAAGATGGCGTTGCCACCGTTCCAGATACGAATGACTTCCCAAGGGTCTGCGCCCTCGTAGAAGTAGTCACCGGGGTGAGTCACTACGTGGTACAAACGTGCGCCCACGAGCCCGAGCGGCACCGCCCAAATGATGATGTCGATGACGATCCCCGGCTCGGCACCGTGACGCGCCAGCCGGCGCTCCGTGAGCATCGTCGCGGCGATGATGCCAAGCAGAATGCAGATGGCGTACGTGTGAATCTGGACTGCTTGACCGAAGTCGAGCCCGATAGCACTGAACCACTGATCAAACGGGATCGTAACAAGCGTCGACCACGAGTCAGGTGGGCTCGGGATACTGAGGGGCACTAATGACAAGGAGGTCACCTTTCTGGACTGCGACTAAGCAAGAGTACCGGTCGCAAGTGACGCTGCAGTCTTCGCGACAGCTTCCACCCCACCGGTCGACAACGCACTAACAAAAACTGACCCAACAATCGCGCCGTCGGCATACGTCAAGACCTCGCGCACCTGCTCGGCGGTCGAGATACCGAGGCCCACACAGGCGCTGGTGGAACCGGCGTCACGCAAACGGGCCACCAAGGTCTTCGCTGCAGCATCCACGTCGGAGCGTGCGCCCGTGATGCCCATCGTCGATACGGCGTACACAAATCCGCTGCTCATTTCGACCGCGCGAGCGAGTCGAGCATCGCTTGACGATGGGGCCGCGAGGAATACACGGTCGAGACCAGTGCGCTCGGATGCGGCGATCCAATCAGCGGCTTCGTCGCTGACGAGGTCGGGCGTGATAATTCCGGCACCGCCGGCGGCCTTGAGCTCGTCGGCAAAGCGATCAACCCCGTACTGCATGATCGGGTTCCAGTAGCTCATGAGAACAACCGGTGCCGCCACGCGCGACGTAATTTCGCGAACCGCGTCAAAGCCGTCCTGAAGACGGAAGCCGTTCGATAGCGCGGTTTGCGTTGCCTTCTGGATGGCAGGACCGTCCATAACGGGATCTGAGTACGGCAGGCCGAGTTCGATGACGTCGACACCATTTTCAGCCATTGCTACGGCTGCTTCGATGCTCTCAGCTAACGTAGGAAAACCGACGGGCAGGTACCCGATGAGCGCGCCGCCGCGTTCCGCGTTCGCGCGGGCAATGGCCGCTTCTACTGCGCTCACAGTTATTCCCCTGCCTGTGCGGCTTCGGATGAATCGAGCAGCTCGAAATATTCGGCTGCCGTTTCCATGTCCTTATCGCCGCGACCACTGAGGTTCACGAGGATGACCGACTCCGGGCCGAGTTCCTTGCCGAGTTTAATTGCTCCCGCCAGTGCGTGAGCAGACTCGATGGCGGGAATGATTCCCTCGGTACGGCTCAGCAGACGCAGCGCATCCATGGCTTCAGCATCCGTGATCGGTTCATAATTGGCACGCCCGATGTCTTTGAGCCACGAGTGTTCGGGGCCGACGCCGGGATAATCTAAGCCAGCCGAGATCGAATGCGATTCAACCGTCTGGCCTTCATCGTCTTGCAACATGTAGCTGCGCGCACCGTGCAGAACGCCGGGGCGACCGCGCGTGAGCGTAGCGGCGTGGCGCTCGGTCAAATGACCCTCGCCAGCGGCCTCGTAGCCGTAAAGCGCAACATCAGCATCGTCGAGGAACGCATGGAAAATACCCATGGCGTTGCTACCGCCGCCCACACAGGCGACGACGGCCGTGGGCAGTGAGCCAGTGAGCGCGAGAACTTGCTTACGTGCCTCATCGCCAATGACGCGGTGGAAATCGCGAACCATGACCGGGAACGGATGAGGACCGGCAACGGTGCCCATCAGGTAGTGAGTATCGTCAACGTTGGCGACCCAGTCGCGCAGGCCCTCGTTGATCGCGTCTTTCAGCGTGCGAGAACCGGCGGTGACGGGAACAACTTCGGCCCCGAGAAGGCGCATACGCGCAACGTTGAGGGCCTGACGCTCAGTGTCGACCTCGCCCATGTATACAACACACGACATTCCGAAGAGTGCCGCAGCAGTCGCCGTAGCGACACCGTGCTGACCGGCACCGGTCTCAGCGATCAGGCGCGTCTTGCCCAAACGACGGGCAAGGAGGGCTTGGCCCAACACGTTGTTGATCTTGTGGGAACCCGTGTGGTTGAGATCTTCGCGCTTGAGAATTATGCGGGCACCGCCAGCGTGCTCCGCAAAGCGCGGTATCTCAGTGATGATCGAAGGACGCCCCGTGTAGCTCGCGTGGAGCTCAGCAAGCTCCGCTGCAAACTCAGGGTCGTTCTTGGCTTCGTTATAGGCGGCGTCTAACTCGTCGAGAGCGGCAATGAGGGATTCTGGAACGAATCGCCCACCGAACTCACCGAAGTAGGGGCCAACTTCATCTTTTAGCATTAGCAGTCCAAAAAGTCTTGCAAAGTCGCGATCGGGTCGCCAGTGACAAGCGCTTCGCCTACAAGGACGACATCAGCGCCCGCGTTACGATAATGCGCAACATCTGCAGCAGTTTTCACCGCCGACTCTGCGATGCGGATCACTCCGCTGGGAATCTGGTCGGCAAGTTCGCCAAACAGATTTTGGTCAAGTTCAAACGTGCTCAAGTCGCGAGCGTTGACCCCGACGAGGCTGGCTCCGACGTCGAGTGCTCGGGACACCTCTTCCGCTGAATGCGTCTCCACCAACGGGGTCATGCCGAGCTGCACGACGAGGTTGTACAGCGTAGTCAACGTCTGCTGGTCAAGAGCCGCAACGATCAGGAGAACCAAGTCGGCTCCTGCCGCCCGAGCCTCGAATACTTGATATGGCTCGGCAATGAAGTCCTTGCGCAATACGGGCAACCGCACGACCGACTTCACTGTAATCAGGTCTTCAAGCGAACCGCCAAAGCGGCGCTGTTCAGTGAGCACGCTGATCGCGCTCGCTCCCCCGGTTTGGTACGAGGTGGCGAGCGACGCAGGATCGCTGATCTCGGCGAGAGCCCCGCGTGAGGGACTCGAGCGCTTGATCTCAGCGATGATGTGGACGCGCTCACGAGGAGACAGCGCCTCAAGAGCATCAAGAGCGGGGGCAGCATCAGCCGCGGCGCGCTCTACAACGGCCAGACTGACAGACTCACGACGGACGGCGGCGTCTTCACGAGCGCCGTCAACTAAATCGGAGAGCACTCTAGCTGTGGGTCGTGGGGGTGAGCTTGTCGCCACCCACGCCATAGCCGAGGCGCTTGAGCACCTGGCCGACGATCAACCCCACGACTACGAGTCCGGCCGACGCGAAGACAAGCCACGCGATGTTGAACCAGAATGCGAGTGTTCCGATGGAGAAGGCGACCAACATGATCACTACAGCGGTCCATGCCGCCGGGGAGTTTCCGTGGCCGGGGTCATTATCAGTACTCATCAGGCTCCATCCTTTGCTGATCTTAAATTGTAGCGGGAGTAAGCCGCCTGGCGTTGCCAATCAGCGCTCTGTCGGGTCGATTCCACGACTTTGCGCATCCCACTGCGACGCGGGGTCATCCGCGACAACGGCGGTTGCTCGTTCGTACTTCTTCGTTGCCGTGGGCCACCGGTGAGCTGAGACCGTTGCAAGCAACCCCACGACGACGATAAGTGCCCCCGCGACGAGAGCGGTGTATGACCACATGCTGCCTTCGACCATGACAATCAGTGCGCGAACAGAATCGATACCGCTGATGCCCGTGGACTGGGTTACCAATTCGGATGAGGATAGGGCCGGGTCGGCGAGCGTGGACTGACTCACGACCACAATGGCCACACCAACGGCTGCCGCCACCGCGCCAAGAATCCGGCGCACAAGCACGGAAGCGATACTGAGGGCGGCAACGAGAGCAAAGACGGAGAGGGCGAGGGCAGCAAGCGCACCGGCCGCATCACTGCCGAGCACCTCGACCACAACGTCATCCGGGAGCGTAATGGTGAACCACCGCTGGGTCCAGGTGAGCATCACGACAGCCGCGAGAAGCGCAAGCCCGGCGAGGACTACTGAGCGAGACCGCTTACCGCTCATGAGCTCAACTGAGTCATTGCGTTGGCAACCGCGACAGCGCGCAACGGCGCTGCAGCCTTGTTCTGCGCTTCTTGGTGCTCTGCGGCCGGATCTGAATCCGCGACAAGACCGGCGCCAGCTTGCACACGAGCCACACCGTCGACAATCGTGACCGTACGGATAGCGATCGCGAGGTCGGCGTCGCCAGCGAAGTCGAAGTACCCCACGACTCCGCCGTAAACACCGCGTTGGGCCGGTTCGAGCTCATCGATAATTTCAAGCGCGCGGGGCTTAGGTGCGCCCGATAGCGTGCCAGCAGGGAACGTCGCGCGGAACACATCTACCGCGGTTGCATCCGGGCGCAGATCGCCCTCGACAGACGACACGAGGTGCATGATGTGGCTGAAGCGTTCGACCTGCATGAACTCAGTGACGGCGACAGTGCCCGGCGTGCAGACCTTCAGGAGGTCGTTACGGGCGAGGTCGACAAGCATTAGGTGCTCGGCGCGCTCTTTCGTGTCGGCGAGCAGTTCCTCGGCGAGTTCAAGGTCATGCTCGGTGTCGCTGCCGCGCGGACGCGAACCAGCGATGGGGTGCATGTGCACACGCTTTTGGCTAACTTTGACGAGAGCCTCGGGGCTCGCTCCCACGATCGAGTACGGTCGCCCATCGAGGTCCACGAGCGACAACAAATACATGTACGGCGAGGGGTTCAAAGTGCGCAACACGCGATAAACGTCAAGCGGTGAGGCCGAAACTTCGTGGTCAAAGCGCTGAGATATGACTACCTGGAATACATCGCCGTCGCGAATGAACTCTTTCGATTTCTCGATGGCAGTCGCGTACTCCGCGGGAGTAGTGCGTGCTGACGGGTGCGGTTCGATTTCGATGTCGACATCGGCCAGGAAGGCGTCCGTCGGCTGAGCGAGACCGGTTTGGAGGGAGTCGAGTCGCGATTGCGTCTCGTGCCACATCTCATCCGGGGTTTGGTGTCCGTCGTTGAGCGCCGTCGAGATGAGTAGGACGGTGCCGAAACGGTGATCGAGCACCACGAGGTCGGAGACGAAGCTGAGCGCTTGGCTCGGAACATCAAAATCAGCGGGTGGGGCATCGGGAAGGTTCTCTAGTTCGCGGACCGCTTCCCAACCGATGAAGCCGACGAGACCACCGGTGAGCGGAGGGTGACCCTCAACGCGAGGCGTCTTCCAGCGCTCGTTGAGATGAGCGAGCGCATCGAGCGGCGCAGTCGGGCAGTCGTCGCCCAGAATCCGCTCGCGCGGCATCCCGTAGTCAATCCACTCGACGCCGTGGTCGTGTTGCGTGAGCACGCCGAAGCTTGCAACACCGACGAAGGAGAAGCGAGCCCAAATGCCGCCCTGACCGGCCGACTCGAGTAAAAAGGTGCCGGGATTGGCTTTCGCTAGCTTGCGATAAACGCCGACTGGAGTCTCACCATCAGCAAAGAGCTGACGGATGACCGGCACGACGCGGTGTCCGGCAGCAACGAGCTGATCGAACTCGTCGCGAGTGGTGGTGCTATTCATCAGAGAATCCTTGGCGGGGAACGAGCGGATCAACTTCGAAACAGGAATGAGCGCCGGTGTGGCACGCGGGGCCCACCTGCTCAACGCCCACGAGCAGCGCATCGCGGTCGCAGTCCAGTGCCGCCGTGCGCACGTACTGGCGGTGCCCGCTGGTGTCGCCCTTGCGCCAGAGTTCTTGGCGGCTGCGGCTGTAGAAGGTGACTCGCCCCTCGGTAAGGGTGCGCGTGAGCGCTTCCGCGTTCATGTAACCCAACATGAGCACCTCTTTGGTGTCCCACTGCTGGATAATCGCCGGCAGCAAGCCGTCGGGCGCGAACTGAGCGCGTTCCAGCACATCGTTTACGGTCTCGAGAGTGATTTCATCGCTCATCGTGTCACCAATCCATGACTTTTCAGTGAAGCTTTGACATCGCCAACCGTCAGCTGACGGCTGTGGAAAACGGATGCGGCAAGGACGGCATCCGCACCCGCATCAATCGCCGGAGCGAAGTGCTCGACCTTTCCGGCACCACCACTGGCGATGACCGGGACTGTGGCGAATTCACTGATCGCGGAGACGAGTTCGAGGTCGAACCCTTCCTTCGTACCGTCAGCATCGATCGAGTTGACGAGCAGCTCCCCTGCGCCACGCTCCATGGCTTCACGGGCCCATTCGAGAGCGTCGCGGTCAGTCTCGGTGCGGCCGCCGTGGGTGGTGACGATCCAACCGTCTCCGCGGCGCTTAATGTCGAGGCTGAGCACGAGAACCTGAGCGCCGAAACGGTGCGCAATGTCATCGATGAGCTCAGGGCGCGCAAGGGCGGCGCTGTTGACGCCCACTTTGTCGGCGCCGTGAGCAAGAAGCTTCGAGACGTCGTCGGGTTGGCGAACTCCGCCACCAACTGTCAGTGGAATGAAGATTTGCTCGGCAGCGGAACGCACCACCTCGTACATAGTGGCGCGACCCTCAACCGTTGCCGTTACATCGAGAAAGGTAACCTCGTCGGCACCCTGCTCGTAGTACAGACGCGCTAGGGATACCGGGTCTCCAGCATCACGCAGATCTTTGAAGTTCACGCCCTTGACGACGCGACCGTCGGCGACATCGAGACACGGAATAACCCGCACAGCGACCGTCACGTTAGATCCTCGCTGCGTGAATCGCGCTGACCAGAATGGCCCGTGCGCCGACGGCATGCAGTTCGTCCATCACCTGGTTGGTATCAACCCGGCGCACCATGGAACGCACAGCAACCCAGGCGGGGTCTTGGAGAGGCGAAACCGTGGGGCTTTCGATACCCGGCGTAACCTTCGTGGCCGCTTCGAGCAACGTCACCGGAACGTCGTAATCGATAAGCACGTACTGGCGGGCAACGAGCACTCCCTGCAGGCGACGTTGAAGCGTCGCGCCGCCCTCTACATCTTTGCCCGAACTGATCAGAACAGCGGTCGAATCGAGGATGACGGGACCGAAGATTTCGAGGCCCTGCGCCCGGAGCGTGGAACCGGTCGACACCACGTCGGCCACGGCATCCGCTACTCCGAGTCGGATCGCTGATTCCACCGCACCATCGAGGCTGACGAGCTCTGCCGTGACGCCGTGGCGCTCAAGGAATGCTCCAACTAGACCGACATAACTGGTAGCGACGCGCACGCCGTTGAGGTCGGAAAGTTCGCTGAACCGCCCAGGCTCCCCCGCGAAGCGGAACGTCGAGTCGCCAAAATTAAGGCTGGCGATTTCGGTCGCCGGCGATCCCGAATCCAACAGCAGGTCTCGGCCTGTGATGCCAACATCGAGGGCTCCGGAGCCCACGTAGGTGGCAATGTCGCGGGGACGAAGATAGAAGAACTCGACGCCGTTGCGGTCATCGCGAACGTTCAAGGCGCGCGGATCTCGTCGGCCCGTGTAGCCCGCTTCGTGCAGCATTTCAGAAGCGATCTCACTCAGTGAACCCTTGTTGGGCACTGCAACTCTTAACATGTCAGCTCTCAGTCAGTTGGTGCGAAAAGTGGTCGTTGGCGCATCAAAGATGTCGCCATACGTCCTCCGGGCTGAGCCCTTTCGCAACCATCAGAACCTGAAGATGGTAAATAAGTTGGGAGATTTCGTCTGCGGTTTCTTCGTCCGATTGGTACTCGGCTGCCATCCACACTTCGGCAGCCTCTTCCACAATCTTCTTGCCGATCGAATGCACTCCGGCATCCCACAGGGCAACCGAACCAGAGTCGGCCGGACGTTCTACCGCTTTGCGGCTTAGTTCAGCAAAAAGTGCGTCGAAGTCTTTCACACGTCAAGGGTACCGCCCCGGAGGGCGGTCCCTTGCCGCATGACTCGAACGAGGTGTGACTAGTTCGTGCCGAGCAGGTCGATCACGAAGGTCAAGGTACGCCCCGAGAGCTGGTGACCAGCACCGGCGGGACCGTACGCGAGGTGAGGCGGGCAGATGAGCTGGCGGCGGCCACCAACCTTCATACCGGGAATTCCCTCTTGCCAACCGCTAATGAGCGCCATCAGCGGGAAGTTTATGGATTCGCCGCGGCTCCACGAGGAGTCGAACTCTTCGAGGGTCTCAAAGTCGACGCCCAAGTAGTGCACGTCAACCGTGGAACCAGCAGTTGCCTCCGCGCCGGTTCCCTCTTCAATGTCAATGATGACGAGCTCAGTGGGCGCAGGGCCCTCATAGAACTCGACCTCTGGCTTAGATTTTGCTGAATCAGTCATTCGACTAGTCAACCAGATTGCAGAGGATTCGCGCCCCAGCGGCGCTCAGAATAAGGCTGTGTTCGCTGTGGGCAACACGCAGGGTGCGCGACAATCGGCACTGGCATCCGCCTGGCCTACCTTGGCAAAAAGACTCAGCACTCAGCAGAACCCTCGGCTGAGGGCTAGTGAGCGTGCCGGTGCGCGCGAGCCTTCTCGCGCAGTTCGGAGACTCGCAAAGACGGGTCGTCGCCGCGGTAGACCGCAGAACCGGCAACAAACGTGTCTGCTCCGGCCGCAGCTGCGATCTCGATCGTGCGCTCGTCGACTCCGCCGTCAACCTGGAGCCAGACATCGAGCCCGCGCTTGTCGACGAGTTCACGAAGCTGGGTGAGCTTGGGCATCGTCTCCTCCATGAAGCTCTGGCCGCCAAAACCTGGCTCGACGGTCATCACCAGCACCTGGTCGAACTCTTCGAGCAATTCGAGATACGGGCTGATCGACGTTCCAGGCTTCACCGCGATTCCAGCTCGCGCACCTTTCGCCCGCAGCGTTCGCGCAAGGCCCACGGCATCCGCCGCCGCTTCAGCATGAAAAGTGACGCCGTACGCGCCGAGGTCTGCATACTCGGGAGCCCACCGATCCGGATCGGTGATCATCAAGTGCACATCAAGCGGAATCGTCGAGACCTGCTGGATGCGCTCCGTCATCTGAAGACCGAACGTCAAGTTCGGGACGAAGTGGTTGTCCATGATGTCGACGTGAACGAGGTCGGCGTTCGAGATCTTCGCGATATCGCGCTCAAGATTCACGAAATCCGCCGCCAGAATGCTCGGGTTGATTCGAACGGACATAAGCGAAACCTCTCTAGGCGTCAGCTTTAACGAGCAGCTGAATAAACATGGCGTCAGTTCCGTGACGGTGTGGCCACAGCTGAACGTGAGTTGCTTCGGGCAGGTCGAGCTGTGCTTTCGAAAAGCTCTGCACCACTGCGGGAGTGTCCATCTTGGTTACTCCTTCGACCTTGCGCAACACTGAACCGACGATCGCCTTGGTTTCCGCGGCGTGCGGTGAGCACGTGACGTACGCCAGCACTCCACCCGGCTTCAACGCTTTCAATGCTGATGTCAATAACGCAGTTTGGAGCGCTCCGAGCTGGGCCACATCGCCTGGCTGCTTGCGCCACCGCGCCTCCGGCCGACGACGAAGCGCGCCAAGCCCCGTGCACGGCGCATCGAGCAGGATGCGATCAAATTGAGCAGGGTATTCCTCACCAAGTTCTACGCCATCTTTTTCCCACACCTCGGGTGGGGCTTCGAAGACGGCCAGAGCGTTGCGGACGAGCTTCGCACGAGCGGGTACGAGTTCGTTCGCGGTGAGCGTCGCGCCACCCTGCAGAGCTTCAGCGGCGAGCAGCGCCGCTTTACCGCCGGGGCCTGCACACATGTCGAGCCACGACTCCCCCGCCACGATGGGCCGAACACGGCTGAGCGCCAGTGCTGCGATCTGCGAACCCTCATCTTGCACGCGGGCGCGGCCGGAAGCGATGGCCGCATTCTTGGCCGGATCACCTTCGCGAAGAGCACCGCCAATGGGCGAGTACTCGGAGGGTGTCACATCGATGTCCTCAGCCTCAGAGAACCCCGGCAGCGCCACGACCGAGACACGGGCCGGCACATTGTCAGCCGCCAAGAGGCCCTCAAGTTCAGCCTCACGGCCCTCGGCAACAAGCACCTGCCGGAACGCGCGAGTGACCCACAGCGGATGGGAATACGCCAGCGCCAGGGCTTCTTCACCGGTGCCTGCTGCGGCGATCACGCGCTCGCGCCAGGTCTCGGCATCATGCTTGGTGATGGCACGCAACACCGCATTGACGAAGCCAACGGCTGAACGAGAGCCAATGGTCTTCGCCAAGCGCACCGACTCATCGACGGCTGCATGCGAAGGGACACGCATCGACAGCAGTTGATGAGTCGCGAGCCGCAATACATCGAGCACCGGAGGATCGATCTTCGAGACCGCTCGGCCAGCGGCCTGGGCGATAACGGCGTCGTAGTACCCCTGCATGCGCAGCGTGCCGTAGGTCAGCTCGGTGGCAAGTCCGGCATCTGCGCCCGAGAGTTTGGCGCGTTCGAGATGCACGGGTAGGAGCAGGTTTGCGTAGGCATCGGACTCGCGCACCGCCATGATGACATCGAGTGCGACTCGACGGGCTGACTGTGCGTAGCTCACGAAGCCACCACCTCTGATTCTGAATTCAGGCCGCGCCACCAGGCTGCGGCATCCATTGCTTTGCGTCCCTCGGGATGGACCCGGAGAAGTTCTAGGGGGGCGGTCGCTGTGCCGACCAAGACCTTTTTACCGGCAAATTCGAAGTGGCCCGGAGCGAGCGACGGGGTGTCGCGCGCAATGGCGGCCTCAAGCACCTTGAGGCGGCTGCCTTCAATTGAGGTCGATGCACCGGGCTCGGGCGTGACGCCGCGGATGAGGTTATGGACTGTCTGCGCTGATTCAGTCCAGTCGATACGACCGTCGTCGAGCGCGAGCTTCGGCGCCAAGGTCACTTCACCGACCTGCGGTTCGGCATCAGCTGTTCCGGCAGCAAGCGAGTCGACGACCTGTGACAGCAGCGTGGCGCCGGACAGCGACAATTGCTGAAGTAACGAGCCCGCGGTCTGCTGAGCACCAATTGGCTCGGTCATCGTGGCAAAAATATCGCCCGCGTCGAGCTGCTCAACGAGTTGGAAGACTGTCGCGCCCGCCACAGTATCCCCCGCCATAATCGCGCGTTGCACGGGGGCGGCTCCACGCCACTGCGGCAACAACGAAAAGTGAAGGTTGATCCAGCCGAGGCGAGGAATCGTGAGGACGTTCGCAGGCACCAGACCGCCGTAGGCCACGATCACACCGAGATCAACCTGAAGGTCGTCGATGGCGGATGCCGCAGCCGCGTCAAGGCGGTTGGCTCGAATAACGCTCACCCCAGCTTCTTGAGCCCGCGCCGCCACGGGCGTTGGCGTCATCACGCGGCGTCGTCCCTGGGGCGAATCGGTGCGCGTGAGTACTCCAGCAACGTCGTGCTCCGAGTTCAGCAAGGCCTCGAGACTGGGGACAGCTACCTCGGGGCTACCGGCAAAAAGAAGTCGCAAGGAAGTCATCCGTCAATTGTCTCGCGAATTTGGGTAATTGCGCGCACTCGAAGATTAGAGGTCGACAAAGGGCTCCAAATCGTCGAGGTGAACACGCAAGCCCGGTGGCGGTTGTTGCGCTCGGGGTGTGCCGGGTTTGCGACTACTGCGCGCCACGGTCGTTGCCGTGACCACGAGCGCCTTGAGTTGTTCGGCGACAGCGGCGCCGTCCTTGTAGTCAAATCGAACAATGGTTCGCACCAGACCACCGGGCAGATCAACCGGACCGAGAATATCGAGCGGCGCTACGGGCAGCTGCCTGATCGCATCGTCGATGAGTGCGACCTTGCCGGTGAGGGTCGCTACCCGCACTGCGGGCGGAAAGCGAAGTTCGCGACGGTCCGCGAGTTCGGTCAGGGCGAAATCTTCTTGGCGCCACGTCACGAGCGAGGTGGCGAGCGCGCCACCGACTCCCACGATCACTGTGGGGGCGCCATCTGCTGCCAAGGCGATCGCGTTTGACCACCACCGGAGACAGTCTTCAGCCACGCGAAGGCTCTCGCGTGCCAGCATTCCGGCGCCATCAAGCAGCAGCACCGCCCGGTAGCCGCCTTCGGCCACGGGCTCAGCGCCCCGGGTGGCAATCACGAGCGAGGGCTCGTTGGCGACCGTGAGCACTTGATGATCGCCGTCGGCGACGATGACGCGATAGCCCGGGAATGCCCGACCCAACTCGTCAGCGGTACGGGCGCTTCCCGATCCGACCATCCGTAGTTTCACACCATCGCACTCGCGGCACCGCCATTTCACGGCGAGGGCGCCGCACCAGACACAACTAGGGGTTGCGGATGCCGAACGCTGCGCCAGCGGCCCGGCGCAAGTCGTGCAGCGAGCCGTTTGGGCGCAGTCCGCGCACGCGAGACGCGGTGCGTAGCCGGGACGCGCCACCTGCACGAGAACCGGCCCCTCGTCGAGACCAGCCCGCGCGGCCTTCCACGCCGCCGAGGGAATGCGTGCAATCGCCGCCAGACGATCCTGGCTGACCTGGTTTGCGGAGGGAATTACTTTCGGCGGACGAAGCCCTCCAGGGTTGAGAGCAACCAACCAGCCGACTTCGACGAGCCGCTGTACTTCGGTGCTGCGGGAATGGCTAAGAAAGACCAGTGCGCTCTGCTGTTGCTCTTGGCGAAGCAACGCGGCATCTCGCGTGTGAATATACGGCGAGAGATTTTCGCTGTAGAGCGAATCACCGTCATCCCACACCACGATGAGCCCGAGGTTGGCTGCCGGCGCGTACACCGCCGAGCGATTGCCGATGATCACATAGGCCGTGTTGTCGTGAGTACGGAGGAAGTTACCGTAGCGTTTTTGAACGCTCTGACGAGCATCCAGTCTCAACACTCGGTCAGCAGGCAGCAGAGCCGCCGCGGCCGCTTCAAGCTGCTCTTGATCGCGGAAGTCCGGCGTCGCGAGGATCGTCGTGGTTCCTTGGAAAAGCGCGTGGGCCGCCAGCTCGACCATCGTGACCGCCCAACGACCGACCCACACTCCCGGGGCCACCTCAGTGACGCCAGTGGGTGCGGAGAGCGCCGCACGCTTGCGCTGCGTGACGAGAGTCTCGATGGCACCCTCGTCGAAGAACGCCACTGGGCCCGGCTTCACCAGTGGCGCGAACGTGGTGGTGGCGGGATCAGGCAGGGTTTTCTCGGCGCGCGCGTGGCGTTTCGGGATGCCCAGCCTTAAGACGTCTGCCGCGTTGCCGGCGGCGCGATCGGCAGCCGTGCGCGCAAGCGTCCAAACTTCGGGCGAGAGCACCGGGAACGGTGAAATGACGGAGTCGAGTTCACTCAGTTTTCCGGCGTAATCCACGGTGTCGGTGAGCTCGACAATCCAGCCCTCAACGAGGCGCCCGAGCGTTCTGAGCGGCGCTTTGACGCGCACGCCCGCCTTAGCCTCGGCACGAAGCTTCTCGGGGATCGCGTAGTCAAAGAGCCTGTCTAACTGGGGCAGAGGCGAATCAATGAGCACCCGAGCGATGGATGCGTCAGTCATCGCTACAGGCCGGCCGCCTGGCGAAGTGCGTCGACGCGGTCGAGGCGCTCCCAGGTGAACTCGGGAAGCTCGCGACCGAAGTGGCCATAGGTGGCCGTCTTAGCGTAGATGGGACGCAACAGGTCGAGATCACGAATGATCGCCCCGGGGCGCAGGTCAAATACTTCGTGAATCGCGCCAAGGAGTACCTCATCGGAGACATGCCCCGTACCGAAGGTTTCCACGTAAAGGCTGACGGGAGCCGCGCGACCGATTGCATACGCAATCTGCACTTCGACGCGGTCGGCAAGGCCTGCCGCCACCGCATTTTTGGCGACCCAGCGCATCGCGTAGGTTGCTGAGCGATCGACTTTAGAGGGGTCTTTTCCGCTGAACGCTCCCCCGCCGTGCCGAGAAGCGCCACCGTAAGTGTCGACGATGACTTTGCGGCCGGTGACACCGGCATCGCCCTGAGGGCCACCGATTTCGAAGCGGCCGCTGGGGTTCACAATCGCCTGCAGGTTCGAGAGATCGAGGCCCGAACTTTCGGCGATGGGGCGAACCACCAACTCCTCAATCTCCTGACGCAGCTGCGCGGTTGAGACGGAGGGTGAATGCTGCGTGGACAGCACCACAGTCTCAATACTGCGGGGCACGGAACCCTCGTAGCCGACGGTCACCTGAGTTTTGCCATCGGGGCGCAGATAGTCGACAAGGCCTTCTTTGCGCACTTCGGCCAGCCGCTCTGCCATGCGGTGCGCAAACCAGATCGGGGCGGGCATCAGCTGCGGGGTCTCGTTAGTGGCGTAACCGAACATGACACCCTGGTCACCGGCCCCCAGCACATCCAGAGCGTCTTGTGAATGCTCTTCACGAGCTTCGAGAGCTCGGTCAACGCCCTGCGCAATATCCGGAGACTGAGCACCGATCGAGATCGAGACGCCACATGAACGACCATCGAAGCCGACGGCCGAGGAGTCGTACCCGATTTCCGAAATGCGATCGCGCACGATGGCGGGAATGTCGGCATAGCCGGTGGTGGTGACCTCGCCCGCAACATGAACCAGACCGGTTGTCACGAGAGTTTCAACGGCGACGCGCGCGTTCGGGTCTTCTCGAAGCAGCGCGTCCAGAATACCGTCGCTGATCTGGTCACAAATCTTGTCGGGGTGACCCTCGGTAACGGACTCCGAGGTGAAGGTGCGCAGGGGCGAAGTCATAAGCCGTCTCCGGTAGTGATGAATGGATGTCAGCGGGCTGCGAACACAAGATCCAGAATGCGGTGAGCCACCGACAACTTGCTTCCGCTTGCCTCGCCCACTCTATCGCCGCCGCCGTTGATGACGATGACAGTGTTACTGTCTGTGGCGAATCCCTCGGTCCAACCGACTCGGTTGATCACGAGGTAGTCGCAGCCCTTGCGGGATACTTTGCTCCGGCCCAATTCGAGCAGCGCAGCGTCGTCTGGTTCGGTCTCCGCAGCGAAGCCCACGATCGTCTGCTCGCGCGGCCGGGCGTTCGAGAGACCCCGGAGAATGTCTGGGTTCTCTTCCAAGCGCAGTTCAAGCGTGCTGGTGTCGCTGCGCTTCTTGATCTTGGATTGCGCTGTCTCGGCCGGGCGGTAGTCAGCAACCGCCGCGGCCATAATCACGAGATCGGCAGATGCTGCCTCAGCCGTCACCGCAGTCTGCAGTTCACGCGTTGTTCCCACCTGCACACAACGCACTCCCGACGGCAGCGGAACTTCGAGGTTCGCGGCAATCAGCGTGACGTCGGCGCCGCGAGACGCCGCAGCCATCGCCAGAGCAACGCCCTGTTTACCGCTCGAACGATTACCAATGAAGCGCACCGGATCGAGGGGCTCGCGCGTGCCCCCTGCCGTGACGAGCACGGAGCGGCCCGCGAGATCGCGAGTGGCGGCCGCAGCGTCGAGCACAGCGGCGACAATGTCGCTCGGCTCAGACATCCGGCCAGGTCCATTGTCAGAACCGGTGAGTTGCCCGGATTCGGGGCCGATGATGTGGATGCCACGAGAGCGAAGTGTCTCGACGTTGGCTACCGTGGCAGCGTTCTGCCACATCTCCGTGTGCATCGCCGGAGCGACGAGCACGGGAGCAGTGCTGGCAAGGATGGTGTTGCCGAGAAAATCGTTGGCTTGGCCGGTGGCGATCTTCGCGATCGTGTTGGCCGTCGCGGGTGCAACAACAATGACGTCTGCCGCTTGACCGACAGCGACGTGCCGAACCTCGTCCACGCCCTCGTAGAGGTCGGTGTGGACCGGGTTGCGACTGATCGCCTCAAGAGTGGGTAGCCCCACAAACTTGAGGGCGTTGCTTGTGGCCACGACATGAACGTCGTGGCCAGCAAGCACAAGCTCGCGCACAACAGAGACTGCTTTATAAGCAGCTATTCCGCCAGAAATTCCGACGACAACGTTGAGCGCGGTCACCGAGGAACGTTCTATTCGCCGCTGAGTCGCTTGAGTTCGAGCTTGTTTTCGTTGATCTCGTGGAGAGCAACCGAAAGGGGCTTGTCTTCGATCGTGGAGTCTACGAGAGGCCCTACGTTGTCGAAGAGGCTGCCTTCGTGAAGGTCTGCGTAGTAGTCGTTGATCTGACGAGCGCGCTTGGAAGCGAAGATAACGAGCTGGTACTTGGAGTCAACCTTCGACAGAAGTTCGTCGATGGGGGGATCAATGATGCCCGAGTTCTTGTCAACCATAGGGGTGCTCCTTGGAGTCGGAAGTGGTCGCGCCAGCGGGCGCATCCATCAATTCTACGACTTCTTGAGCCGCTTGGCTTACTTCTGTGTTCACAACCTTGACATCGAACTCATCCTGAGCCGCCAATTCGACCTTTGCAGTCTCCAAACGGCGAGACTGTTCGGCGGGTTCTTCGGTGCCGCGGCCGATGAGGCGGCGCACTAATTCTTCCCACGTGGGCGGCAGCAAGAAGACCAACAACGCTTCCGGCATAACGGTGCGCACCGAGCGTGCACCCTGAAGGTCGATCTCGAGCAGAACCCGCTTACCCTCGGCCAGTGCAGCATCGATGGGAGGCCGCGGCGTGCCGTAGCGGTAGGAGTTGTGCACGACCGCCCACTCCAAGAGTTCGCTATTGCCAATCATCGAATCGAACTCGTCATCAGTCACGAAGTAGTAGTGAACGCCATCGATTTCGCCCGGGCGGGGCTTGCGAGTAGTGGCAGAAACGCTGAGTAGAACATCCGGATGATTCTCCCGAATGAAACTCGACACGGTGCCCTTGCCGACGGCAGTCGGGCCCGCAAGCACGACGAGTCGTGTTGGCTCGGGGCCTTGGCGGCTCGACAAGTAGTCGGTCAATCGCTGGCGCTGTTTCGGACCCAACCCGCCCACTCGCTTTCGGTCGGCAATCGCGAGGTCGGCCATGATCGACTCGACACGGGTCGGGCCAAGCGAAGGAACGCTCATCAGCAGCTCTCGAACTAAGAGTCGAGCTTCAGCGCTTTCTGGCTGAGCCCACGCGGTGCGTGCGACGCTGAGCGCGGTTCGTGCGCGTTCGGCGACTTCTCGCTTCACCGCAGCCCGGGCGCGTCGCGCTGCAATCGCGGCGCGTGAGGCCGCTGCGCGGTCCACAGCGGGAGGAGTCGGACGAGGGCCCATTAGCGAACCTGCTCACGGAGTTGAGAACGCAACGATCGAAGTTCAGCCGGAATCTGGCTTGCGCCCTCCTGCAAAACACTGCGGGACACCGTCACGATTGTGTTCGCTACAGCATCGCCATACAGCTCACGAGCTTGCTCGACCTGGGCACCCTGGGCACCAAAACCGGGAGCCAGAATGGGCAGATCCACAAGCTCGCCGTTCTTGATGCCGTAGTCGGCGACCTCGACGGTCGCACCGATCACCACGCCGAACGATCCCAGTCCGCTTTCGGTATTGAGCGCCGCCACATCACGAACAACACTTGCCGCCACGGTCGCACCCTCGTGCTCCCCCTCAGCGATTCGAGCCGTCTGGATGCTTCGCGCTGCTGCGTTAGAAGTCGCCGCAAGAACGAAAATTCCCTTGCCCGCCGACCGCGCCAACTCGAAAGGTCCTGAAAGCTCAGAAACGCCCTGATAGGCCACCGCCGTCATCGCGTCAGCCTCGAGCGGAGAGCCCGGCGTGAGCCAGGCCTGCCCGTAGGCATCAACGGATGACGACAGGTCGCCACGCTTCACATCGGCGATCACAATCAGCCCGGCGGAGCGCGCCAAGGCGAATGACTCCTCGAGAATCGCGTACCCCGCAGACCCGAAGCGCTCGAAGAACGCCACCTGGGGTTTGATCATTCCTACATTGCCGGCTGCGGCATCCACCGCACGAAGCGCGAACTCGCGAACGCCGTGAGCGTCGTTGGAGAGACCCCACGTCTCGAGCAGGAACGGATGCGGGTCGATCCCTAGACACACTCCCCCGAACTCATCGAAGGTCTGCGCCAGTCGCGAAGCGAAACTAGGCATTGTTGGCTACCTTCTCGAGCTCGGCAGCGCGGTCGAGCGCGTAGTCCTGCAGCGAGCGAACGTCGAAGCCGTCGCGGATCGCCTCGAACGACGCCACTGCTGCTGCGAGTTGGGCGATGGTCGTGAAGATCGGCTTATCTGCGGCAACCGTCGCCGTACGGATCTCATAGCCATCGGCGCGAGCACTGCGCCCACTTGGCGTGTTGATCACAACGTCGACCTTGCCATCATTGATGAGTTCGACAATCGACGGCTCAGCCGCATCCAATTCTTGACCCATGAAGTACTTGCGCACGACCTGAGCCTCGATGCCGTTGCGCGCGAGAATCTCGGCGGTGCCCTCGGTGGCCAGAATGGTGAAGCCGAGCTGGCTCAACCGCAAAACCGGCAGGATGACAGCGCGCTTGTCGCGGTCAGCGACAGAGACGAATACCGATCCTCCATCGGGAAGACCGCCGTACGCAGCCTCCTGGCTCTTGGCGAACGCCTTCGGGAAGTTGGAATCGATACCCATGACTTCACCGGTGGAGCGCATCTCCGGGCCGAGAACCGAGTCGACGACGTTGCCCTCGACGGTACGGAACCGCTTGAACGGCAGCACTGCTTCCTTGACCGATACCGGCGAAGTCGACGGCACTTGCGAGCCATCAAGCACCGGCAGGAGTCCACTTTCGACGAGCGAGCGGATGCTGGAACCGGCCATTACCAGGGCGGCAGCCTTAGCGAGCGGGATGCCGAGCGCCTTGGAAACAAAGGGAACGGTGCGGCTCGCCCGCGGGTTGGCCTCAAGCACGTAGAGAATGCCCTGACCGATCGCGAACTGCACATTGATCAGTCCGCGCACGCCGATTCCTTCGGCGATGGCGAGCGTCGCTTCCCGAACCCGGTTGAGCACGTCGCGACCGAGCGTGACGGAGGGCAGGGTGCACGCCGAGTCACCGGAGTGAATACCGGCCTCTTCGATGTGCTCCATGATTCCGCCGACGTACAGTTCGTTACCGTCGTAGATGGCGTCGATGTCAATCTCGATGGCGTCGTCCAAGAAACGGTCGACGAGCAGCGGCGATTTCTCCGAGATGATGACGAGGTCGCGAACGCGATCGAAGTAGTCGGCGAGAGCTTCGGAGTCGTAGACGATCTCCATCCCGCGGCCGCCGAGCACGTGCGACGGGCGCACGAGAACCGGGTAGCCGATGTCCTCCGCAATCACGATCGCTTCGGACTGATTGGTCGCCGTGCCATTCTTGGGCGCGAGCAAGCCTGCGTTGTCGAGAATGGCAGAGAAGAGTCCACGTTCCTCGGCGAGGTCAATCGCTTCCGGAGTGGTACCGAGAATCGGAATGCCGGCATCCTTGAGGCCCTGAGCAAGCCCGAGCGCCGTCTGGCCACCGAGCTGCACAATGACGCCCAGGAGCTCACCGCTGCCGCTCTCGGCGTGGATGATTTCCAGCACGTCTTCGAGAGTGAGTGGCTCAAAGTACAGGCGGTCGCTCGTGTCGTAGTCGGTAGATACCGTCTCGGGGTTGCAGTTGATCATGATTGTCTCGTAGCCAGCGTCCGACAGCGCGAACGAAGCGTGAACACACGAGTAGTCGAACTCAATGCCCTGACCGATACGGTTCGGGCCTGACCCGAGGATGACGACCTTCTTCTTGTCGCTGGGCACGACCTCAGTTTCGGAGTCGTAGCTCGAGTAGTGGTACGGCGTCAGAGCCGGGAATTCGCCAGCACACGTGTCGACCGTCTTGAAGACGGGGCGCACATCGAGGTTCCAGCGCACGTCGCGTACCTCAGCCTCGGTCAGTCCGCGCAAGTCAGCGATCTGAACATCGCTGAAGCCGTGGTTCTTCGCGTAGGTCAACAGAGCCGCCGTCAACTCTGGTGCCGCTGCAACATCCGCTGCAACTTCGTTAATGAGTGCGATCTGGTCGATGAACCAGGGGTCGATCTTGGTGGCGTCGAAGACTTCTTCTGACGTCGCACCGGCACGCATGGCCTGCTGCACGGTGACGATGCGACCGTCGGTAGCGACCGACGATAACGTGAGCAGCTCATCCTTGTTGCCGACTTCCCCATTCCAGTGGAAGCTCGAATCGCGCTTCTCGAGCGAACGAAGTGCCTTCTGCAGAGCGGTCGAGTAGTTACGGCCAATCGCCATTGCTTCACCGACCGACTTCATCGTCGTCGTGAGACGCGTGTCGGCGGCGGGGAACTTCTCGAAGGCGAAGCGAGGAACCTTGACGACGACATAGTCGAGCGTCGGCTCGAAGCTGGCCGGCGTCACCTTGGTGATGTCGTTCGGGATCTCGTCGAGGCGGTAGCCGATGGCGAGCTTGGCCGCGATTTTCGCGATCGGGAAGCCCGTTGCCTTCGACGCCAGCGCGCTCGACCGAGACACTCGCGGGTTCATCTCAATGACGATGACGCGACCATTGGCCGGGTCGATGGCGAACTGGATGTTGCAGCCACCGGTGTCGACGCCGACAGCACGGATGATGTCGATACCAATGTTGCGCAGGTTCTGGTACTCGCGGTCGGTCAGCGTGAGCGCGGGAGCGACCGTGATCGAGTCTCCCGTGTGCACACCCACCGGGTCGACATTCTCAATCGAACACACGACAACGGTGTTGTCTGACGTGTCGCGCATGAGCTCGAGTTCGTATTCTTTCCACCCGAGGATGCTCTCCTCGAGAAGAACTTCGGTGGTCGGGCTCTGGTGAAGGCCATCGGTGACCATACGAACGAGTTCTTCGGGGGTGTACGCAAAGCCTGAGCCGAGGCCGCCCATCGTGAACGAGGGGCGGATAACGAGCGGGTAGCCCAGGTCTTCGGCGAACTCAACCGCTTCAGCAACCGTGTGAGCGATGTGCGACTTGGCGACATCCGCTCCACAGTCGAGAACGAGCTGTTTGAAGATCTGGCGGTCTTCACCCTTGTTGATGGCTTCGAGGTTGGCGCCGATCAGTTCGACGTTGTACTTCTCGAGGATGCCGTGAGCGTCGAGCTCGATGGCCGCGTTGAGAGCAGTCTGGCCTCCGAGAGTCGGAAGCAGTGCATCCGGACGTTCCTTGGCGATGATCGACTCGATGACTTCCCACGTGATGGGCTCGATGTACGTGGCATCAGCGAAGTCTGGATCGGTCATGATCGTGGCAGGGTTCGAGTTCACGAGGATGACACGGATGCCCTCCTCACGCAGCACGCGGCAGGCCTGAGTGCCGGAGTAATCGAATTCAGCGGCCTGACCGATAACGATCGGGCCGGAGCCGATAACGAGTACCGATGAAATGTCGTCTCTCTTGGGCATTACTTGGCGTCCTTTGCGGTCTCGAGAACAAGGTCGCGGAACCTGTCGAAGAGGTAATTGGCATCGTGCGGGCCGGAGGCCGCTTCGGGGTGGTACTGAACGGAGAACGCGGGAATGTCGAGGGCCCGGAGGCCTTCAACCACGTTGTCGTTGAGGTTGACGTGGCTCACTTCGACGCGACCGAAGCCTGCCGGCGACTGGCTGACCTCACCAATCGGAGCGTCGACTGCGAATCCGTGGTTGTGCGCGGTGATCTCGGTGCGCAAGGTCTTCACATCGATGACCGGCTGGTTGATACCGCGGTGACCGAACGGCAACTTGTAGGTGCCGTAGCCGAGCGCGCGGCCCAGGAGCTGGTTGCCGAAGCAGATTCCGAAGAACGGGAGGCCCTTCTTGAGAACCTGGGTCAACAGCTCAACGTGACCGTCGGATGCGGAGGGGTCGCCGGGGCCGTTCGAGTAGAACACGGCGACGGGCTCGATCGCGAGCATCTCGTCGAAGGTGACGGTCTGCGGAAGCACGTGCACCTCAAATCCGCGCTCGGCGAGGTAGTTGAGCGTGGAGGTCTTCACGCCGAGGTCCAGAACGGCCAACCGACCAATGCTCTCCCCCTTCGCTTCGACAACGTAGGCCTCAGAGGTGGACACTTCAGACGACAGACTCTGACCCGCCATCTCGGCCGCTGCTGTGATCGCCGCGAGCTGCTCTTCGACGCTGAGGTCGGCAGCCTCGCCGGAGAAGATGCCGCCGCGCATCGAGCCAGCATCGCGCAAGCGACGGGTTATCGCACGGGTGTCTACACCGCTGATACCGATGATGCCCTGCTCGATGAGTTGAGCATCCAGCGACTCTTCAGCACGAAAGTTCGAGACGACACGACTCGCGTCGCGCACGACGAAGCCCGACACCCAAATGCGAGAGGACTCGGGGTCTTCGGAGTTCACACCGGTGTTACCGATGTGGGGTGCCGTCATGACGACAATCTGTCCCGCGTAGCTGGGATCGGTGATGGTCTCTTGGTAGCCGGTCATCCCGGTCGCAAAGACGACCTCGCCAATCTTCTGGCCGCGGGCACCATAGGCCTGACCGAGATAGCGCGAGCCATCTTCGAGAACGAGCACTGCGGGTTCAAAGGTCACTGGGACTGCCTTTCGTTGCCGACGACACTATCGAGAGCGCGTTCACACGCCTCCGGGTCATCCATTCGGAAATAACTATCGACTGCAGTGCCATCGAGATTCCACTCGATCACCTGCAGTCCGTTGCTTTCGACCACGCGGTCGATGGTCCAGGTTGCGCGCGTAAAGCCGCGCACATTCGAGCCAGACACCCAGAGATCAGGGGAACCTGCGCGAGAAACGACGATGCCCTCGGGATGCACTTCAAGGAGGCAGTTCGCCCGGAAGCCCAAACCATGGACGTTGATGCGGTTGAGCTGATCACCAGCGACGGTTGTCGCAACGTACTTTCCGCTGAAGCGGAGTTCAGTCGGATCAAGGTCGGCAGGGGGTGTCACCGGGGCGCCGATGTGGGCTTGTCGTCGCTTGCGCGAGTACCAGCCGAACACCATCAGCGCCAGCAGAATCAGCGCAAGGCTGACCAGAATGAGCAGCGGAATGTCTTTAGCCACGACCTGCCTCGCTCCCGGCTGCGCGCGCCTGCTGAGCGACCTCAACAGCATCCACGACTTCGCCATCCCGCACTGTCTCGTAGCCGTTATGGATGGTGGTCATCACCCGACCGGGAAGCTCTCGCCCTAAGTACGGCGAGTTCGCGCTCTTGCCGCGCAGTGATTCTTTCGAGAATGTCGAACGAGCGCTCGGGTCTACCAGCACGATGTTGGCGGGGGCTCCGAGAGCGAACGGCGTTGCGTAACCGTCAAGACGACCGATTTCTGCCGGCTTCTGCGAGAGCACTCGCGCAACATCCGCCCAGTCGAGCTGGCCGGTGTCAACGACGGCTTGCTGAACCACGTTGAGCGCTGATTCGAGCCCCACCATTCCGAACGCGGCCTCGGCCCAGGAGCATTCTTTTGCCTCGGGAGGGTGCGGCGCGTGATCGGTCGCGACGATGTCGATCGTGCCGTCGGCGAGAGCCGCACGCAGGGCGTGGACATCTTCGTCGCGACGCAGCGGCGGGTTTACTTTGAAGCGAGCGTCGTAGCCCCGCACGAGTTCCTCTGTGAGAAGCAAGTGGTGAGGCGTTACCTCTGCAGTGACGGCGATCCCGCGAGCCTTTGCCCAGCGGATGACGTCGACCGAACCGGCGGTGGATAAGTGGCAGATGTGAAGACGGGCGCCCACGTGCTCGGCAAGCAAAACGTCTCGGGCGATAATTGACTCTTCCGCGACAGCGGGCCAGCCGGCGAGCCCGAGCTCGCTCGAGACAGCGCCCTCGTTCATTTGAGCATCGACTGTCAACGTCGGTTCTTGAGCGTGCTGAGCGACGACTCCATCAAAGGTCTTGACGTATTCGAGCGCGCGCCGCATCAGCAACGCGTTATGCACGCACTTTCCATCGTCGGAGAACACCCGCACGTTGGCGCGCGAGTTGGCCATCGCACCGATTTCGGAGAGTTTCACACCATTGAGTCCCTCAGTGACCGCGCCGATCGGGCGAACGGTGGCGTACCCGTGGTCGAGCCCAAGCGACTGCACTTGCTCGACTACTCCGGCCGTGTCTTGAACAGGCATGGTGTTGGCCATCGCGAATACGGCGGTGAAACCACCCATCGCGGCAGCGCGCGTACCCGACAGAACAGTTTCGCTCTGCTCGAACCCCGGTTCGCGCAAATGAGTGTGGAGGTCGACGAGGCCCGGGAGAGCCTGCAGACCGGCTGCATCGATCGTGCGGTCTGCAGCGGTGGCATCCGTGAAGACGCCGCGCTCAATCGTGAAATCTCCGCGCTCACCATTCGGCAGCGTGGCGTTGACGATTCTGATACTCACGAGAGTCCTCTTCTCTGGATTATTTCACGTTGAGGGGCGGCGGGCAGCATTCCCGCGCTCACCGCTCCACAGCTCCGGACAGCAAGTGATACAGCACCGACATGCGCACGGAGACGCCATTCGCCACTTGCTCAAGCACTGTTGACTGTGGCGAATCTGCGGCGGCAGCCGAGATTTCGAGGCCGCGGTTCATCGGCCCAGGGTGCATGACCATGCTACTGGCTGGCAGGGCGGCCATCCGTTCGTCGTTGAGACCCCACTGGCGGGAGTATTCGCGGGCATTGGGGAAGAAGGCCGCGGCCATCCGTTCCGCTTGCACCCGCAACATCATGATGACGTCGGGATTCTGCGCGATGGCGTGGTCGAGGTCATACGAGACGTCGACGGGCCAGCCGCTGAGGTTGACGGGAAGCAAGGTGGCCGGCGCCACGAGAGTCACGTGAGCGCCCAGTGTCGTGAGAAGCCACACGTTCGATCGCGCGACTCGCGAGTGCACAATGTCACCGACGATGGTGACATTGACTCCGTCGAGTCCTTTGCCGCGAGCAGCTGTTCCGTGAAGGCGGCGACGAATCGTGAAAGCATCAAGAAGAGCCTGAGTCGGATGCTCGTGCGTGCCGTCACCGGCGTTCACGATTCCGGCGTCGATCCAGCCACTATCCGCGAGAGTCTTCGGCGCTCCGGATGCCCAATGGCGCACGACGACCGCGTCGGCGCCCATCGCGGCCAGAGTTTGTGCAGTGTCCTTGAGGTTTTCGCCCTTGGAGACGCTCGATCCTTTGGCGGCGAAGTTGATGACGTCGGCGCTCAGTCGCTTGGCGGCCGCTTCAAAAGAAATGCGGGTGCGCGTGGAATCCTCGAAAAAGAGGTTGATCACTGTCTTGCCGCGAAGCGTGGGCAGCTTCTTGACTTCACGCTCCGAGACGCTTGCCATGTCTTCAGCAACGTCGAGAATTGCGATCGCCTCGTCGCGAGACAGCCCCTGGGTGGTGAGGAGGTTTCTCATCCGATGGTCACCTCATCCATTCCGTCGATTTCTTCGAGGCGCACGTTGATCCGTTCATCCGCAGAGCTGGGAAGGTTCTTGCCCACAAAATCGGCACGAATCGGAAATTCACGGTGTCCACGGTCGACGAGCACGGCGAGACGCACGGCGCGAGGTCGCCCGAGATCGCCGAGTGCATCCAGCGCTGCACGGATGGTGCGGCCCGAGTACAGCACGTCATCGACAAGCACGACGGTCTTGCCATCGATACCGCCACTCGGGATGTCGGTCGGTCGGGTTGCCCGCGTGGGATTTTGTGCGAGATCGTCGCGGTACATCGTGACGTCAAGAGCCCCGGCAGGGATCGCCGCGGAATCGACCGAGTGGATGATGGCCGCGATGCGTGTCGCCAGCGTGACGCCACGCGTAGGAATACCCAGAATGACGAGGTCGTCTGAGCCGCGATTGGACTCCAGAATCTCGTGGGAAATTCGAGTCAACGCCCGGGTGATATCAGCATGCTGTAGGACTGTGCGTACAGACATTCTGACCTCCTTCCCCGCCTCTCTGGACGGAATTTAAAGGAAATCTGTTTCAACGACTCTAGCGCACCTTCATGATCTGTTCACGCTCCCCGCCCGAGAGTTACGAGCCCCAACGCTTAAGGAGGAAACGTTCGAGCACCCCCACCGCCGCATCGGTCAGCTTTCCAAGAACCCCCAGCAGGATGATCGTGAGGAACAGCCGGTCAATACGTCCGTTCTGCTGCGAATCGACGAGCAAGAAGCCTAGGCCGAGTGAAGCACCAAGCAACTCCCCCGCCACCAGAAACAGCCAGGCCTGGGCCAGCGCCAAGCGCAGCGACGAGATTACTGCTGGCACGACAGCAGGCAACTGCACGAGGCCGAGTAAGGCCGGCCCCGAATACCCGTAGCTTCGGCCCAGTTCGACCAAATGGGAATCCACATGACGCAGTGCGGATGCCACTGTCGTGTACACCGGGAAAAAAGCGCCGATAGCGATGAGCGCGACCTTGGAGTCTTCGTTGTACCCGAGGTAGAGCCCGAGAAGAGGAACCCACGCGAGAGAGGGAACCGCGCGCAAAGCTCCTAAAGTGGGAGCAAAAAACTCTGACAGCCGAGCGGAAAGCCCAACGACAGAAGCCAACGCAAGACCGACGATCGAACCGATCAGGAACCCCAGGAGAACGCGCTGGGTGGAGATCGCCACGTGTTGGTAGAGCACCCCGCGCTCGTAGAGGTCAACACCGGCCGCCACCACGCTGAGCGGTGTCGGCAGCCGGTAGCTGGCAACCAGACCTGATGTGGCGATGATCTGCCAGAGGGCAATCACCGTGAGTGGGAGGACAGCGCCCAGCAGAACCGGGCGAATCCAGCGACGGCGGGGCGAACGAACCGGCTCGACGGGCGCCGGAGCAACCGCGACATCAGTGACGGCGGGCCGCTCCAGCAACGCGAACGGGTTATTCAGCGACACGGCTGGGATCCGCACTGTCGACGTAGGTCGTTTCGAAGAGCGAGGCGAGAGCATCATCAATCTGCGACTGCTCAGCCACGGCGCCCGAGTCCACGAAAATGGGCCCGATGACATTCAGCACGTCGAGTTGCTTCTGCCCGGGAGCCGGGTCGATCGCGAGGTCCGTGCGCTCCAGCAGCACTGAGTTCGCGATGGGGAGATCGATGCCGGCGACATCCGCGAAAATCGCGGCAGCGTCATCCGGGTTCTCCGCGGCCCATTGGCGCGCCTTCTCATACGCGTCGACAACCACTTGGGCTAGATCTGGCGACTTCTCGAGGAAGGTCTCCGTGGCGTTGAGAAAGCCATAGCTATTGAAGTCAGGGTTGTCATACACGATGCGCGAACCGGCATTCACGACGGATGCGCTCATGAGCGGATCAAGGCCAGCCCAGGCATCCACCGCGCCCGACTCCAACGCGGTCTTGCCGTCGGCGTGCTGCAGCTGAGTGATCGTAACCTCATCGAGCCCGATGTCGAACTCGGCAAGCGTCTGGAGCAGGAAGAAATAGGGGTCAGTGCCCGCGTTCGCGGCAATGTTCTTGCCGCGCAGATCTTCCGCCGACTGAATGGGAGAGTCGGCGGCAACGACGATCGCGGACCAGTTCGGCTGCGAGTACACATCTACCGTCTTGATCGGCGAACCGTTAGCGCGAGCCAACAACGCCGCCGAGCCGGCAGTGGAACCGACATCCAAGGCACCGGCTCGTAAGGCATCGTTGGCGGCGGCGGAACCGGATGACTGCAGCCAAGTGACCTCGACATCATCGCCGAGAGTTGACTCGAGCCAGCCCTCTTCCTTGATGATCAGGCTGAGCGGGTTGTAGGTCGCGAAGTCGACCGCGAGAGTGTCACTGCTCCACCCACCCTCATCGCCGGCTGCTTCGGGAGCGAGAGCTGAGCCTTCGCCCGCCACGCAACCGGAGAGTCCTAGAGTGAGCGCTACCGCGCCTGCGGTCAGAAGTGATGAGAGTGAACGGCGAGACATGATTTCCTTCAGGGGATGTGGGGAGAACGGGCAGAACGAATGGCTGGGCTAGCTGCGGTCAGCCATGGTGAGATGGTGGGTGGCGACGCCGAGGCCTTCGAGTAGTTCAGCCCGCAGCTCAGCAAGGTCTGCGCCACCCCGGTCTCGCGGCCGATACCCCGGGACCGTGACGGTAGATCGCACACTCGAACCGGCATCGCGGGGATCCGCTGTACTAGACCCCAAGAGGATGACGCGGTCGGCCAGGTACAACGCCTCATCAACATCGTGCGTGACGATCACGATGGTCGCGGGTTCTGCCGCGTGGAGCTCCAGAAGGAGATCTTGCATCGCTAGCCGCGTTAGAGCGTCCAGTGCGCCGAACGGTTCATCGAGCAGGAGCACGCCGGGCTGGCGTGCGAGAGCCCGCGCCAAAGAGACTCGCTGAGCCATGCCGCCCGAGATCTGCCGAGGCCGCAAATGCGCGGAGCCGGAGAGTTTGACCAGCTCGAGAAGGTGCCCGACGCGCTCGCGGTCACTCACGGTGCGACGCGTGCGGGGTAGTCCCACCTCAACGTTGCGCGTGAGCGATCGCCACGGAAGCAACCGCGGCTCTTGGAACGCGATCGCTGACCGCGCATCTAAACCCACGACTGGAGCGTCGCCAATGCTGACAGAACCTGCAGTCGGGGTGTCTAATCCCCCGATGTGCCGCAATAGAGTGGATTTTCCACAACCCGACGGGCCGATGAGGGCGACAATCTCTCCCGGAGCGATCTCAAGCGAGACGTCGTTGAGCACCCGGCGCTCGCCGAAACTGCGTGCGAGGCCACGGATGCTGACCGAAAGGGCGTCAGAGGCGATGCTGGCGCGAAGGGAAGAAGAACTCATCCCTGAACGCTAAGACCCGGATCACACGGTGGCTACCGAGGTCGTAACGTAGCGTCACGCAATCGCGTAACGCTACGTCACATAAGCCTGACTATTCGAGGCTAGCCGCGATGCGACCGAGCAATCCATTGATGAACCCGGCTGAGTCTTCAGTCGAATGGATTTTCGCCGACTCGACAGCTTCAGAGATCGCGACGCCCGCGGGGACCTCAGCGTTGAACATGATCTCCCAGAGACCAATGCGCAGCAGTGCACGGTCAACGGCGGGCATTCGGTTGAGAGGCCACCCCTGCGAATACGTCTCGATGAGTTCATCGATTTCTTCGCCGTGCTCAGTAATGCCCACGACGATGTCTTGAGCGTAAGCCCACGCCGTCGCCCGAGCAGGTTCGCTCATTGCGCGCAGCGACTCGGCCGCGAGAGCAGCATTGATGCTCTCGCCGCGAACGTCTGCGCCGTACATAACGTCAAGCGCGCGCTTACGCGCCTTGGTGCGAGCTCCCATTTAGTCGTTCACGCGACCGAGGTAGCCGCCATCGCGGGTATCGACCTTGACCCTGGTGCCCTGCTCGATGAAGAGCGGTACCTGAATCTGGTAGCCGGTTTCGACGGTTGCTGGCTTGCTGCCACCGGTGGAACGATCGCCTTGCAGTCCGGGCTCGGTGTAGGTGATCTCCAGAACAACGGATGCCGGGAGCTCAACATAAAGCGGCTCCATGTTGTGGAGGGCAATCGTGACGTTCTGGTTCTCCAGCATGAAGTTGGCGGCGTCGCCCACGGCGGCTTCGCTCAAGGTGATCTGGTCGTAGTCACTCGTGTTCATGAACACGAAGTTTTCGCCATCTTTGTAGAGGTACTGAAAGTCGGAGCGGTCAACAACCTCAGTCTCAATCTTTGCGCCTGCGTTGAACGTGCGGTCGACAATCTTGCCCGTACGAACGTTCTTGACCTTGGTGCGCACAAAGGCGCCACCCTTGCCCGGCTTGACGTGCTGGAACTCGATAACGGACCACAGTCCACCGTCCATGTTGAGAACGACGCCGTTCTTGATGTCAGCGGTAGAGGCCATTCGTAAATCCGTTTCTGTTAACGAGCAAAGGCGCGATTGAAACACCGAAGTGAAAAAACCAACGTTCGAGTCTAACTGAGTCGCCGTGCAACCGCGTCGAGGCCCAGAATATAGGACTCAAAGCCGAAGCCGGCTATAACGCCGGTCGCGACACCCGAGATCACACTCGTGTGACGGAACTCTTCCCTGGTGTGAGGGTTCGTAATGTGCACTTCGATCAACGGAAGCCCGGAACCCGAGACTTGAGCTGCCGCATCCCGAAGCGCATAGGAATAATGCGTGAACGCGGCCGGGTTCATGATCACGGGCGCGCCAGCATCCACCGCTTCGTGCAGCCACGAAATCAGTTCGGTTTCGCTGTCTGTTTGGCGAAAATCGAGAGTGATCGATGCTGCGTTGGGCAGCGTTTGTACGTGGGCTTCAAGCTGAGCCTGAAGATCGACGAGCGTTCCGCCACCGTACACATCGGGTTCTCTGCTGCCGAGCCGACCAAGGTTGGGCCCGTTGAGCACGAATACTGTAGTCACCGCTCCACTCTAGCGAGACAGGCCCGCTAGACCCCGACTTCCTGGTACGCGGAGTACAGCATGGCTTCGTCAGGACCGTTGAGCATCGACGTGCGCCCCACAGCGTCGAGGACGACGAAACGGATCATGCCGGCGCGGGCCTTCTTGTCGCGTTGCATAGTGGCGAGCAGGGTGTTCCAGCGACCGAGCGGGTAGTCGATGGGAAGGCTCAACGACTGCAGGATGCTGCGGTGTCGATCAACGACCTCCGAGCTCAGCGAACCAGCGAGGTGCGCAAGCTCGGCGGCAAAGACCATGCCCACGGACACTGCTGCGCCGTGACGCCAGCGGTAACGCTCGGCATGCTCGATCGCGTGACCCAGCGTGTGCCCGTAGTTGAGCGTCTCGCGGAGGCCAGTCTCGGTGAAGTCTTCGCCAACGACGCGAGCCTTAAGGCCGATCGAGAGCTCCACGACACGACGGAACGATTCGGAATGAGGATCGGTGACCGCATCCACATCGGCTTCAATGAGATCGAGGATCTCGGGTTCACCGATGAAACCGCACTTGACGATCTCCGCGAACCCAGCCAAAATCTCGTTGCGCGGCAGATCTTCGAGTACATCGAGATCGGCAACGACGGCGCTCGGCGCGTAAAATGCGCCCACAAGGTTCTTGCCCTCTGCGGTGTTGATGCCTGTCTTGCCGCCGACGGCAGCATCGACCATGCCCGCGACACTCGTCGGGCACTGAATGAGCTTCACGCCCCGCAGCCAGGTTGCGGCGACAAACCCTGCGAGGTCTGTCGCTGCTCCGCCACCAAAACCGATTACCGCATCCGTGCGAGTGAAGTCGGTCTGCCCCATGATCTGCCAGCAGAAGGCAGCGACTTCGATGCGCTTCGCATCTTCGGCATCCGGTATCTCGGCGAGAAGAACTTCGTACTTCTCGGAGAGCGACTCTCGAAGCGCATTAGCGCGGGCGCCCAGCGTCGGTGCGTGGATGATGAGCACTTTGGCCACACGCGGGCCAAGCTGCTCCGAGAGCTGCGGCAACAGGCCCCGCCCGATAAGAACGTCGTAAGGATTCGCGCCGGCGACCGGGATGATCGTGGTTTCAGTCATTGCTGTTGGGTTCCCAACCAGTCGGCGATCTCACGCGCGACTTTTTCCATTGGCTTCAGTGAGGTGTCGATCGTGAGCGACGAAAGTTCGTCGTAAATCGGGCGTCGTGCTTCCACGAGTTTTTCCCACTCGTCCGCGTTCTTAGCGAGGGGACGCTTCGTGCCCGCGATGCGGAGGCGAGCAGCTGCTTTAGACATCGTGAGTTGAACAACGCGATGGGACGCAAGGTCGGCACGGGTCTCGAGATTGAGTACCGCTCCCCCGCCGAGGGTGACGACCGCGGGTTCAAGCAAGGCATTCGCAACGGCTTCGCGTTCCCGTTCGCGAAAATATTCTTCGCCGAATTCAGCGAAGAGCTCGGGGATGGGACCGTGCGAGGCTACGACGACCTTGTCAGTGTCGATAAGCGGCGCATCCAGAATCTTGGCAAGCTTCTTACCCGCCTTCGTCTTACCCGAGCCGGGCGCGCCAATGATCACCACGAGGGCGCCACCGTCATTCAGCACGAGACGCCGGAGTGGTGCTGAGCGAGTCAGGAATGGCTGCGACGTACGCGTCGAGGTTGCGTTTGGTCTCACCGAGCGAGTCGCCACCGAACTTCTCGAGAACCGAGTTGGCGAGCGTCAGCGCCACCATGGCTTCAGCCACAACACCGGATGCCGGCACCGCGCACACATCAGAACGCTGGTGGTGAGCAACAGCAGCCTCGCCCGTCGCAACATCGACCGTGCGCAGAGCACGCGGAACCGTAGAAATCGGCTTCATCGCAGCACGAACCCGCAGAACGGTACCGGTGGTCATGCCACCTTCGATTCCACCAGCACGGTCACTCAGACGGGAAATACCGTCTTCGCCCTGAACAAGCTCGTCGTGCGCTACTGAACCACGGCGGCCAGCTGTCTCAAAGCCATCTCCGACTTCGACGCCCTTGATCGCTTGAATGCCCATGAGTGCCGCCGAAAGCTGAGCATCGAGACGACGATCCCAGTGGGTGTACGAACCCAATCCGGGAGGAAGGCCATAAGCCAGAACTTCGACGACGCCGCCGAGGGTGTCACCGTCTTCATGCGCAAGGTCTACCTCAGCGACCATGCGCTTGGAGGTTTCGGGGTTAAAGCACCGCAGCGGATCAGCATCCAGCGTCACGACATCGTCAGGAGCAGGCAACGCGCTACCTTCGGGCGATCGCACGGTACCGATCGAGAGCGTGTGGCTGACCAAGCGGATACCGAGGCCCTCGAGAAAGGCTCGGGCTACGGCGCCAAGGGCAACGCGTGCAGCGGTCTCTCGCGCACTAGCGCGCTCAAGAACGTTGCGAGATTCGGCAAAGTCGTACTTCTGCATGCCGACCAGGTCGGCATGCCCGGGACGTGGGCGCGTCAACGCAGCACCGCGGCCCTTCGGCAGCGTCTCCGGATCGACCGGCACAGGACTCATTACGTCGACCCAGCGCGGCCATTCGGTGTTGCCGATGCGCAGCGCAACGGGGCTGCCCATCGTGAGACCAAAACGAATACCACCGCTGAGAGCGAGTTCGTCCTGCTCGAATTTCATGCGGGCACCACGGCCGTAGCCCAGAGTGCGACGCACCAAGTCAGCCTGAATTTGTTCGGGAGAGATGGGGACGCCCGCGGGCATCCCCTCAAGAATTGCAACCAATTCGGGGCCGTGCGATTCCCCGGCCGTTAACCATCGAAGCATTCCACAATCCTCCCACATCAGCGGAGTCGGCTCGTGCGCGCGATTACGAGTGGTCGTGCTCCGAAACGGGTTCGATTGCGGCGCGCATCGCATCGATGGCGTCGGCTTCGCGCGCCAACGGAACATCGGGGGAACCCGCAGCAAAAATTCGCACCTGAGCGATCGCCTGATTGATAAGAAGGTCATGGCCAGAAATCACCGTGCCACCCACGTCGAACCAACTTTGAGCCACCACGCTCGGCCAGGGGTCGTACGCGACATCGAACAGAGCCGCAGACGTTCGGATGCTCTCCGAAAAACTGAGGTTCATCGCTCCCCCGGGAACAGTCGTCATGATGATCGTCGGCGCTTGGGTTTCAGCCTCGGCTTCAACCCAGGGCCGAATGCTCACGGAAGCGCCCAAAGATGTTCCCAGTTGCTGCAGCGACTCCGCCTTCTGCGGGGTGCGAGCAAAGATCGTGACCGTCGTCGCTCCCATTCGGATAGCCGCGACGAGCAGTGACGCCGCCGTCGCGCCAGCGCCGAGGATCCAGACGCTGTCGAGGGGGGCGAGACCGGCATCGAGAAAGCTGCGCATCGCGCCTTCAACGTCCGTGTTGTACCCCCGAAGCCCGGCATCGGTCACGACAACCGTGTTGGCTCCACCAACGAGCTCGACGAGCGGGTCTGCCCAATCGAGCAAGGGCACGACATCCCTCTTGAGCGGCATGGTGAGGGAGAGTCCGCGCCACCGGCCGTCGAGAGCGGCCATGAACGCGGGCAAGGACTCCCCCGACAACTCGACAGCGTCATATTCCCAGTCGAAACCGAGAGTCGCATACGCAGCACGGTGAATCGCCGGGCTCAACGAGTGAGTAATCGGCGACCCCAATACTGCTAGCCGCGACCGCTCGGACGACGCGGCACCGTGATCAGAACTGTCTAGCAATAGCTTCCATTTTCGTCGCTTTCGGCACACCAGTCGCGCAGCTGCTGAGCGGCAGCTTCATGGTCATCGACGTTGGTCGTGAAGACTGTCTCCCCGGTGGCAAGGTTGATCGGCACAAAGAACAGCCAATCCCCATCTGCGGGGTTAATCGCTGAGTCAATGGCGAGTTCGCCCGGCAAGCCGATCGGCCCCACCGGCAAACCGGGGTTCGCGTAAGTGTTGTAGGGGTTGCTCGCATCCGCGCGCTCGGCATCCGTGGTCCACACCGTGTGCAAATTACCGGTGCCGTAGGCGACAGTGGCATCGGACTGTAACAGCATGTCTTGGTCGAGACGATTGTAAAAAACGCGAGAGATCTTATAGAAGTCGTCTGTATTCGGCCCCGCTTCGCGCTGCACGAGCGCCGCCATGGTGAGTATCCGGTAGCGGTCGTCGGCGGCGACGCCAGCAGCGTCCAATTTTTCGATCATCGTATCGACCATGAGATCGAGCACAACGTAGGGGTCCTGTCCACCGTCGAGATCGTAGGTCGCCGGAAAGAGGTAGCCTTCCAGGCTCACGGCCTCCGAGGGGAGCCCGAAGTGTTCGAGGTCCTCCGAAGCAGCTTGCACCTCAGCCAAGGGGATTCCCGTCGTCTCGGAGATGATCTCGAGCGCATCCGGCAGCGTAGTGCCTTCGGTAATCAGCAAACGGTCGGTGACTTTGTTCTCAGGATCGAGCAAAGCATCGAGCGCCGACTGCGCACTCATTTCCTTCTGGAGCGAATAGTTGCCGGGGAAAAACGCGGGGTCGGATTCCTGGGCGAGAAGCAGGTCATAAAACGCGTCAAAGGACATCGTGACGCCCGCGACGTTGAGGCTGCGGGCAATATCGAGACCGATGTCTCCAGAGTTCACAGCGACTACTACTTCTTCGCCGTTGCCGGATCCCTCGAAGTCGTTCTCGAGTTCCCACCCCAGAACCTCTCTGATGTTGTCTTCATAGTTAATCCAGCCATACGCTGCGACCCCTGCACCCAGTAGAGCGATGATGAGCAGTGGCAAGCCAACAATCAGGCCTAATCGACGCTTCCGGCGCGGAGGATCCTCCCGACCGCCGTCTCCCCCGCTGGTGGATGAGCCGGTGCCGGCATCGTCGCCGCCCGAGTCCAAAGCCGTTCCCGCGGTCAACTCTTCAAATGTTACGAGTGCGTCTGCTTCACGCGCGGCTTGGGTGACTGCCGAAAGCTGCGCAGCCGCGGTACGTTGAGCGTCACTGGCCTCTTGAGCGGCTCGAGCTTCGCGGCGAGTCATTGGCCGGTCACCCGAACTGGCGGATGCCTCTGCCGGAGGTAATGACGCCGCTTCGACGCTGAGGCCGCTCGACTCTGCGGTGTCGGAGGACGGAGTGACTTCTGACTCGAGCGGCAGATCCGTGCCATGAGCCGCAGCGTCGCGTGCCGATTTGGGCGCGCCCGCAGCAGCATGGTCGCTGAAGATCTCATCCCAGCTCGGCTCATCGGCCATGATTCACGATCCTTGCGTCGGTCCTACGAGCTCTCCCGGCGGTCGATCCGCCGAACGCTCGAAGTCGAGGGCATGTTGCAAAATTATAACGGCGGCAACCTGATCGACGACCGACCGCGAGTTCTTCGTCGTACGACCGGATGCGCGAAGAGCTGTCTGTGCAGACATCGTCGTCATCCGTTCGTCGACCAATCGCACTGGCAGTTCCGTGCGGTCCGCCAGCTGCTGCGCAAAATCACGAGCGTCACCGGTAGAGGCGGTATCTCGCCCAGAGAGCGCGATCGGAAGGCCCACAACGATTTCGACTGCCTCGTACTCATTGGCGAACTTGAGCACGCGCTTAATGCTCGCTTTGGCCCGCTGCACCGTTTCTACCGGGGTGGCCAGCATTCCATGCGGATCACTTCGCGCGACCCCCACACGCACCTTTCCGACGTCAACGCCGATTCGGGTACCCGAACGCATCAATTACGCCGAAAGTGTCGACAAGATAAGAGCGAGAGCGTCCGGGATGGACGCAGGGTTCGCGCCGCCGCCCTGGGCAATGTCAGGCTTACCGCCTCCGCCACCGCCCAGCACACCCGCCGCCGCCTTCGCCAGGGCACCCGCGGCAAAGCCGTGGGCACGTGACGCATCGTTGGTCGCAACGATCACGGCAGGTTTACCGCCGATGGTCGCCGCCAGCGCAACAACCGCGGCCTCTGAACCCAGACGTTCGCGTACCGACTGAACGAGACCGCGCAGGTCATCAGTAGAGGCTAGATCGCCCACGTTCTCAACGACGGCCTTGACCGCCCCTGCGACCTGAGCCGTTTCGACAAGCGCAGGAACGCGCTGCGAGAGCTGGCCCGCCTCGAGTTGTGCAATTTTTCGTTCGGCGGCCTTGAGGTTGGCAAGAAGCTCCGAGATGCGGTCGGGTAGTTGCTCGCGGGGCGTCTTCAAATTGGTGGTGAGTTCATTCACGATGGCGCGCTCGGTGGCGAAGTTACGGAACGCATTCATGCCCACAAGGGACTCGATACGCCGGTTGGCCGAACCAACCGATGACTCCCCGACAAGCGAGATAAGCCCGATCTCGGAGGAACGCGCAACGTGTGTTCCCGCGCACAATTCGAGTGACCAGGGGCCACCAATTTCGACAACACGCACAGAGTCGCCATATTTCTCGCCGAACAGGGCCATTGCGCCGAGGTCTTTCGCGTCGTCGAGAGCCATGATGCGCGTCGAGACTTCGAGGTTGTCGCGCACCGCGGTGTTGGCAACCTCTTCGATTTCAGTCTTAGTTTCTGCAGACAAGGCTTGCGACCACGAGAAGTCGAGGCGCATGTAGCCAGCTTTGTTGTACGAACCCGACTGGTGCGCATCCTTTCCCAGAATCTGACGCAGTGCCGCGTGGATGACGTGGGTCGCAGAGTGCGCCTGCGTCGCGCCGCGACGCCAATCCGCGTCCACGAGCGCGCTCGCTGGATCCCCGACTCCGACTTCGCCAGCCGTCACAGTGACCTTGTGGCTGATAAGCCCCTTCACCGGACGCTGAACGTCGAGAACCTCGAGATGGAAGCTCGCTCCAACGATGGCTCCCGCATCCGCCTCTTGACCACCGGACTCTGCATAGAGGGAGGTTTCAGCCAAAATTACTTCGGCGGTTTGCCCCGTTGTCGCGCGATTGACAGAAACCCCATCAACGATGATGCCGATCACGCTGGATTCAGTCTCGAGCGCCTCGTACCCCGTGAACGTCGTCTCGCCCAGAGCACGGAACGCACCATAAACGGAAAGGTCAGCCAAGTGCTGCTTCTTTGAACTCGCGTCAGCTTTGGCGCGGTCGCGCTGTTGCTTCATGAGCGAGTCGAAGGCGTCACGGTCGACGCTCAGCCCCGCCTCACCGGCCATCTCCAGGGTCAGATCGATCGGGAATCCGAAAGTATCGTGCAGGAGAAACGCGGTGTCGCTGGGAAGCTCAGCGAGTCCCGATTGCTTTGTGTGTTCTACCGCCGTGTCGAGAATCGTCGTTCCGCTCGCGAGAGTGCGCAGGAAGACATCTTCTTCCGCGAGCACGATGCGCGAAATGCGGTCGTAGTCTTTTTCGACCTCGGGGTAAGCAGCCTTCATCGCATCGCGCGACTGCGGAAAAAGTTCTGCGAAGGTTGCGCCTTCAACACCGAGCAATCGCATGGCGCGAATAGCGCGCCGCAATAGACGGCGCAGCACATAGCCGCGACCTTCGTTGCTCGGCGTGACGCCATCCGAAATCAGCATGAGACTTGAGCGGACGTGGTCGGCGACAACTCGCAGGCGAACGTCTGCTTCATGGTCGGCGCCATACGTGCGACCGGCAAGCTCAGCGGCTTTGTCGAGGACCGGGCGAACCTGGTCGATCTCGTACATGTTCTCGACACCCTGCTTCAAGAACGCAACGCGCTCAAGACCCATACCGGTATCAATATTTTGCTTAGGCAGCTCCCCCAGGATCGAGAAGTCCTTACCCTTGCCTTCGCCACGAAGGTACTGCATGAAAACGAGGTTCCAAATTTCAACGTAACGGTCGTCATCCGTGGCCGGGCCGCCGTCAGCCCCATAGGCCGGTCCGCGGTCAAAGAAGATCTCCGAACAGGGGCCCGCCGGCCCGGGTTGCCCGGTAGACCAATAATTGGAGTCCATTCCTAGACGCTGGATGCGTTCATCCGGCAATCCAGCAGTCTCTTTCCAGTACGCCACAGCGTCGTCGTCGTCTTCATAGACCGTGACCCAGAGGTCCTCTGGCCGGAAACCGAGGCCACCCTTATCTTCGGCGCTCGTGAGGAACTCCCAGGCAAACTGAATCGCCTCTTTCTTGAAGTAATCACCGAACGAGAAATTGCCGTTCATCTGAAAAAAGGTGCCGTGCCGTGGCGTCTTACCGACCTCTTCGATGTCCAAGGTACGGATGCACTTTTGAACACTGGTGGCGCGATCGTACGGCGCGGGAACAAGGCCCGTCAGGTAAGGAACAAAAGGAACCATGCCTGCCACGGTAAACAGCAACGTCGGATCGTCGCTGACGAGCGATGCCGACGGCACGATGGTGTGGCCGCGCTCACCAAAATAGGTCAGCCAACGATTCTGAATTTCTGCGGTTTGCATGGGATCCCCGGGGAACTAAGTACTACGGCCCAAGGGCCCTGATAGTGGTGCTAGGAACGCTTCGAGAACTCAGACACAGCTTCTTCGACATCCGCTACGGCGTCACGAAGCTCTGCTTCACGTTCACGATAACCATCGACGACGGCACCCGTGAACTCGCGAGCCTTGGAGTCGACATCGGAGAAGAACTGCTTGCCCTCAGGGGTTTTGGCTACTTGATGTGCTGCCACGAACCCCACGGCAATTCCTACGACGAAAAGGACTGCGCCTTTCATGATTCTCCTTCGGATTGGCGATACTCGAACCGTATTAGTTTAGGTGCTTGAGCGTGCTCAGCGTCGGGGCTTCGGGCGAAGTCCCAGAACCGCCGCACGAACGCCGGCGCTGAAGCCAGCGATCTTGATGAGGGGGCCGCCAACGGTCGCAGCACCGAGCGCTACGAGCGCTGAGATATTGCCTGTCGTCTCCTCGACATTGCGAGTGATGGCATCGACGCGTGCGATCTGACGGTTCGTTTCCGAAATAGTCGTCGTCGCTTCGGTCAGCATCGGATCGAGGCTGTCGCTCACTCCACGAATGGCTGTGCTCGTTTCGTCGAACACTTTGCCCAGCTTCAGCAGTGGAACCGCTAACAAACCGACCAGAATTGCGAACACTCCGGCCGCGATGAGCCCTGCGATATCTCCGCCAGTCATGGCTACTCCGATCATCCTCAGAAATGGTACAAGTACACGTTATTCGACATTCATGACGAACTACGCCCAGAAACGAGAAAGGGCCGGAGCAAAAGCCCCGGCCCTTTCTTTCGCTAGTTAGCGTGCTGCGTAGTACTCAACAACAAGCTGAACTTCACAGGTCACGGGGACCTCGGCGCGCTTCGGGCGACGTACGAGACGTGCCTGCAGCTTGTCGATTTCTACCTCGAGGTAGCCGGGAGTCTTGGGAAGAACATCAACGTGTCCGCCTGCTGCTGCGACCTGGAAAATTTCCATGCCTTCGCTGCGAGCCTTGACATGCATGAGCTGCCCGGGCTTGACGCGGAACGACGGACGGTCGACGAGCTGGCCATCAACCAAGATATGGCGGTGAACAATCATCTGACGAGCCTGAGCGGTCGTACGAGCGATTGCCGAACGAACGAGCAGAGCGTCGAGACGCATTTCGAGCTGCTCAACCAAGTTCTCACCGGTCAGGCCAGCAGTCTTGCGCGCTTCTTCGAACTGAATCTTCAGCTGAGCTTCGCGGATGCCGTACTGGGCACGCAGACGCTGCTTCTCGCGAAGACGAACGGCGTAGTCGCTGTCTTGCTTGCGCTTGGTGCGGCCGTGCTCACCGGGAGCATAGGGGCGCTTTTCGAGGTACTTTGCGGCCTTCGGCGTGAGGGCGATGCCCAGAGCACGCGAAAGGCGAGTCTTGCTACGGGTACGTGACTTAGTAGACACAGGATCCTTTTCGATTGATTCAAGTAAGAACAATCTGGTGATCACTCGCACGCGAACGCGCGTGCGCAACACACCAGACGAAAGAAGAGGGATGACCCTAGGGAACCTGGTCGGCTACAGACCTGTGTTCCGCGATATTCGATTTCATTGCAGCCGCGCGCCGAAACCGTATCGTTGGGACATATAACTCTAACACGCCGAGTCCAGTCAAGCGACGAATCGCCACGCCTCAGCGGTGCCGCCTTGCACGGGCTTACTCGCCTCGAATAATCTCGCGCAATTTGGCTAGTCGCGCCGAGACTTCGCGCTCGTTGCCGTTATTGGTTGGCGTGTAGTACTCGGTGCCTTTCAGTACATCGGGAAGGTACTGCTGCTTCACAACCCCAAACTCCGAATCGTGAGAGTAGCGATAGCCCTTTCCATGCCCGAGGCGCTTAGCGCCCGGATAGTGGGCATCGCGAAGGGGCTTGGGGACTCGCCCGATCTTGCCTGCCCGCACATCGGCGATGGCGGCATCCAGAGCAGAGTAGGCAGCATTCGACTTGGGCGCGGTCGCGAGATAAACGACGGCCTCGGCTAGCGGAATTCGCCCCTCGGGCATACCAATAAGCTGAACTGCATCGGCGGCGGCGACAGCGATGACGAGTGCCTGCGGGTCAGCGACACCGACATCTTCTGCAGCGCTAATGATGACCCGTCGAGCGATAAAGCGCGGGTCCTCCCCCGCTTCGATCATGCGGGCTAAGTAGTGCAGTGCCGCGTCGACGTCTGAACCACGCACTGACTTAATGAACGCGCTAATCACGTCGTAGTGTTCATCACCCTGCCTGTCGTACCGCAAGAGCGCGCGATCGACGGCGTTCGCGACGTGTTCGGCGGTGACCACGGCGGGCGACGCCGCATCGTCGTCATTTGCTGCGGAAACGGCCGAGGCCTCAAGTGCGGTCAGTACACGACGCGCATCTCCTGACGACAAACGAATGAGTAGGGCACGGGCCTCGGGTTCTAAGACAACAGCATCTTTAAGGCCCCGTGGATCGCTCACAGCGCGGTCAACGAGTTCGCCCAAGTCGTCGTCGTCGAGTTGATTGAGCGTCAAGAGTAAGGAGCGCGATAACAGAGGTGAAATTACCGAAAACGACGGGTTCTCGGTTGTCGCCGCGATCAGGATGACCCAACCGTTCTCCACGCCCGGGAGCAGCGCGTCCTGTTGGGCCTTCGTAAACCGGTGAATCTCGTCAAGGAACAACACCGTCGAGACTCCGTAAAGGTCACGCGCCGTCAGCGCCTCTTCCATCGTCTGGCGAACATCTTTCACTCCGGCTGTTACTGCCGAGAGTTCCACAAACTTGCGCTGGGAGCCGCGGGCGATCGCTTTCGCAATGGTGGTCTTGCCGGTGCCAGGCGGTCCCCAGAGAATAATGGATGCCGAACCGTGACTGCCTTCGACGTCCGACGCCAAACTCATCAGCGGTGACCCGCGCTGCAGTAAATGCTTCTGGCCGACTATCTCGTCGATGACGAGGGGTCGCATGCGCACCGCGAGGGGTGTTGCTCCGCTGTGCAGAGTGGCGGAACCGTTCATAATCCAATCGTAATCGGCTGTACCGACCATTGACACAGCGTTCGCTGTTCACTGCTCCCCGTCGTGGCGTTTGGCCGAGCTTCGCACCAGACCGTAAGGTTCATTGTGGCGTTCCTACGACAGCGGCGAAATCCGCAATTCTTCAAGGAGTAATGGTGGCATCCAGCAAGAAGCATTCACGCGAGCAACGAGAAGCGCGGGAACGGCTGCGCCAGTACACAGCTCGAGCCTCGGTGCATGAAAGCACCATTGCACGCCGTAAGCGCGATAACGTGCTGGCGATTGGCGTTGGGCTCGTCATCATCGCACTCGTTGCTACCGCGCAGGTTTTCTACTTCTCTTCCGGCCCCGGCACTCCGGAACCAGCCCCCTCTTTCACGCCTGAAGCGGAAGCAACCGAACCGGGAAACGTCGGCGACGTACCCGACCTCGCGCTGGCGGAGGCTCGCACCTGGACCGGTGAACTGACTCTGAACGACGTCGTTCTCGGGATCGAACTCGATGGAGCTGCCGCACCTCAGGCCGTATCGTCTCTCGTTGACTCCGCGTCCTCGGGATACTACGAAGGCACCACGTGCCACCGACTGGTTGACACCGAGACTGCCGGGCTCATCCAGTGCGGTTCACTCGATGGCACAGGGGCCAGCGATCCCAACTACTCTTACGGACCCATTGAGAATGCCGGTGTAGGCGGCTTCTATCCCGCGGGCACCATCGCTATGGCCCGCACAGGCGACGATGCGTTCTCCAACGGCCGACAATTCTTCATCGTTTACGACGATGCAATCATTCCTGACGACAACGCCGGCGGCTACAGCATTGTTGGCCAGGTCGTGTCAGGACTCGACGCTCTCCAATCAGAGATCGTCGCTGGCGGCATTGTGGATGATGCCCAAGACGGAGCACCGGTGACTGCCACAAGCATCACCGGCTTCACGATCCAATAACAGCGTCAGCGACCGATAGCGTGGTTGTTCTAAGCTTGGGTAACCCGGCAGCGACTTCCGGCACAAGCAGCAAGGTGAAGTAATTGGCTACACAAGAGCAGAACGAGTGGGGACACGTCGACGAGACGGGTACCGTTTTCGTCCGAGAGGCCAACGGCGAACGCGCCGTAGGCCAGTATCCTGACGGAACTCCCGAAGAGGCCCTGGCCTACTTCACCCGCAAGTACCACGAGCTGGCTGGTCAGGTGACCCTGCTCGAGCAGCGGGTCAAGAACGGTGCTCCGGCGTCCGACGTCGCTAAAGCCATCAAGGCACTCAAAGAGTCGATCACGACGGCCAACGCCGTCGGCGATCTCGCCGCGCTCCACACTCGCGTCGAAGCACTGAGCGGTTCCGTCTCTAAGCTGACCGAGAAGCAAAGCGAAGAGGCAAAAGCAGCGCTGGCGGAAGCGATCACAGTGCGGACCGCACTCGTCGTGGAGGCCGAGACTCTCGCCGCTGCCGACCCCGCCAAAGCTCAGTGGAAACAGGTCACTGCGCAGATGGATGACATCTTCGCGCGCTGGAAGGCGCACCAGACGGATGGTCCTCGACTTCCCAAGAACGAGGCCAACGAGCTCTGGAAGCGATTCCGTGCTGCCCGCAGCACCATTGACACCCACCGTCGAGCATTCTTTGCCGAGCTCGACTCTGCCCACAAGAAGGCTCGTGCCGACAAGCAAGCCCTCGTCGACCAGGCAGAAGCGCTCGTTGCTCAAGGCGTGGACGGCATCCCTACCTACCGTCGTTTGCTTGACCAGTGGAAGGCCGCCGGCCGCGCGGGCAAGAAGTTCGACGATGCTCTCTGGGCTAAGTTCAAGCAGGCAGGTGACGTTCTCTACTCTGCGAAGTCAGAGATTGACGCTCAGGATAATGTCGAGTTCACTGCCAACTGGGAACTCAAGAAGGCGCTTCTTGAGGAAGCCGAGCCGCTACTGACCGCCACGGACCGAGCACAGGCCAAGAAAGCTCTGTTCTCGATCCAGAAGCGCTGGGATGAAATCGGCAAGGTTCCTCGCGACAAGGTCAAGGTCGCTGAAGACCGCCTGCGTAAGGTTGAAACGGCCGTTCGCACGCTTGACGAAGATCACTGGAACAAGAACAACCCTGAGCGGCAAGAGCGTTCCGAAGGCTTCCTGGGCCAGCTCAACGAAGCAATCCAGAAGCTGGAAGCGGAACTTACCGAAGCTCAGGCAACAAAGGACGCAAAGAAGATCGCAGCCGCACAAGACGCTCTCGACGCCCGCAAGGCATGGTTGGGCGCCCTTCGGTAATCATCTGTCCACAGGGTTCTGGTTCTCCACTGAATCAGACTCTGTGCGCATGATCTGTCGTCAGTGGTTGCACCATTGACGTATGACACCACGATTGCCTTCAGTACTCAGCGCCTACGACTTACCTCTAGCTGAATTGCAGTGTGCTGCGCTCGACGGCGAGCTCTACGCATTAGATAGTTGCTTCTGCCCGATCGATGAGTTTGACACTATTCACCTGCGTGCTCGCGCTCTGGCGGTCGTTCTCGATCCGCGAATCATTGCCGAACGGATGACGGCCGCGTGGGTCTGGGCGGCTACGCTCCATCCCCCAGTGAACCACGAACTGTGTGTGGCGATCGGTGCCCGCACCCGCCCGCCCAGCAGCCTTCGCGCGGTGTTGCGAGAAGTGGTGATCGACGCGGACGACATCGATACGATCTCCGGGGTGAGTGTCACATCGAGGCTGCGAACGGTGATAGACCTCGCTCGCTTCAGCGAATCCTTCGGACCGCGCGAAAGCGCAGCAGTTTCCACGCTGATGGCAGACGGCGCTTTCGGTTACGAGGAGTGCGCCGCCGTCCTCAACGCACGGCGAAACTTGCCGCAGAAGCGACTCGCCCTCACACGACTAGAAAGTCTCTGTGAGCGCTCCGCTACCGCCTAACAGCGTCTTACCCGCTGTTCACGCGATAGACGTCGTACACCGCATCCACGCGGCGAACCGCATTCAGTACACGGTCGAGATGAGTGGTATCCCCCATCTCAAATACGAACTTGCTGATGGCAAGCCGGGCAGTTGACGTGTTCACTGTCGCCGACAAGATATTGACGTGCGTTTCGCTCAACACCTTGGTGATGTCGGAGAGCAATCCGGCACGGTCAAGAGCCTCAACCTGAATCTGAACCAAGAAGAGACTCTTCGATGTTGGCGCCCACTCGACGTCGATCATCCGTTCCGGTTCGTCCAGCAACGACTGAACGTTCTTACAATCGTCGCGGTGAACAGAGACGCCCGCACCGCGCGTGACGAAGCCGACAACGCCGTCACCGGGGACCGGTGTGCAGCAGCGCGCGAGCTTCACCAAAATATCGGGTGCACCACGAACCAGGATTCCAGAGTCGGAATGCTTGTACGGGCGAAGCTTGCCTGCCGCAGGGAAGGAAAGCTCTCCCTCATCCTCTTCGGTACCGGTGCTGAGAGACCCCACTAGCTTTTCGATTACCGACTGCGTTGAAATGTGACCTTCACCGACAGCGGCATACAGCGCCGACACGTCTTCGTAGCGCATCGCGGCGGCGAGCTCGGCGAACGACTCTTGACTCATGAGTTTCTGGAGCGGCATGTTCTGCTTGCGCATTGCACGGGCAATTGCGTCCTTGCCCTGCTCAATTGCTTCGTCGCGCCGTTCCTTGGTGAACCACGCACGAATCTTGTTGCGGGCCCGAGTACTCTTCACGAAACCGAGCCAGTCCTGACTCGGAGCAGCGTCGGGGCTCTTAGAAGTGAACATCTCCACGGAGTCGCCGCTGGTCAGCACCGTCTCCAGCGGCACGAGACGTCCATTGACCTTCGCGCCCATCGTGCGGTGCCCGATTTCAGTGTGCACTGCATAAGCGAAGTCGACGGGGGTTGCACCGGCCGGCAAACCGATGACCCTGCCCTGCGGTGTGAAAACGTAGACCTCTTTGGCTCCGATTTCGAAGCGCAGAGACTCCAGGAACTCGCTCGGGTCAGATGTTTCGGCCTGCCAGTCTGTGATGTGAGCAAGCCACGCCATGTCGTTGTCAGCCGGGCCAGACTCGACAGCCTTGCCGGCCGTGCGATCCTTGTACTTCCAGTGCGCCGCGACGCCGAACTCGGCGCGGTGGTGCATTTCGTTCGTGCGAATCTGAATTTCCACGGCACGACCCTGAGGCCCGATGACAGTGGTGTGAAGCGACTGGTACAGATTGAACTTCGGCGTGGCGATGTAATCCTTGAAGCGACCAGGGATCGGGTTCCAGCGGGCGTGGATCGACCCAAGAACGGCATAACAGTCGCGCACAGAATTGACGAGAACCCGGATGCCCACGAGGTCGTAGATCTCATCGAATTCACGCCCGCGCACGATCATCTTCTGGTAAATCGAGTAGTACTGCTTCGGGCGACCCGCAACCGAGCCCTTAATGCGCGACGTACGCAGGTCATCCTTCACGGAAGCGATGACTTGCTTGACGAACTCGTCGCGCTGAGGAGTCCGCTTCGTGACGAGGCTCTCGATTTCGACGTAGATTTTCGGATGCAGCACCGCGAACGAGAGGTCTTCAAGTTCAAGCTTGATTGCCTGAATACCGAGGCGGTGAGCAAGCGGCGCGTAGATCTCTAGGGTCTCTTGTGCCTTGCGTGACGCCGACTCTCGAGGAACGAACCCCCACGTGCGGGCATTGTGCAGGCGATCGGCGAGTTTAATGACCAGAACCCGGATGTCTTTCGACATCGCGACGATCATCTTGCGTACGGTCTCGGCTTGAGCGCTATCGCCGTACTTGACCTTGTCGAGTTTGGTTACGCCGTCGACCAGCATCGCGATCTCGTCGCCGAACTCAAGTCGGAGCTCGTCGAGCGAATACGCCGTATCTTCTACGGTGTCGTGTAGAAGTGCTGCGGCGATCGTCTTTTCGCCGATCCCCAGTTCCGCAAGAATCTGGGCCACGGCGATTGGATGAGTGATGTACGGCTCGCCGCTCTTGCGTTTCTGGCCATCGTGGGCCCGAAATGCCGCGGCGTAGGCGCGTTCGATCAGCGCGAGGTTTGCCTTGGGGTGGGTCGTCTTTACGGTGCGCAGAAGCTTTTCGACCGAGCCCGCTGGCTGAGCTCGCGAGAACAGCCGCGGAAGTAGCGCGCGGAAAGAAGCCGATGACTGTTGCGCTTCGCTCATCCCTCTACCCCCTAGTTTGATTCTAGGTTGTGTTCGGGATGAGCGAAGACACAGTCGCTCAGGGCGGACTCAGCCGCCTGCGAACGCACACACTGCCGTTCGCCCATTGTGGTTACTTGTTGCCCTTGTCCGCGGCACGAGCAGCAGTCAATCGCTTGGTGCGACTAAGGATGGCTGGCTCGTTTTGGCGGAACTGCGCGTAGAGCGGAGCGGCGATGAAGATGGTCGAGTACGTGCCGACGACGATACCGATGAACAGAGCCAGCGCGATATCACGCAGCGTACCGGCACCGAGGACGTAGGCACCGATGAAGAGGATCGCCGCGACGGGAAGCGCGGCGACGACTCCAGTGTTGATCGAACGCACCAAGGTCTGATTGACCGCTAGGTTCACAGACTCAGCGAAGGTACGACGAGATTCCGATCCATCTTCCGACGTATTCTCTCGAATCTTGTCGAACACTACGACGGTGTCGTACAGCGAGAATCCCAAGATCGTGAGGAATCCGATCACGGCAGAGGGCGTGATCTCGAAACCGAAGATTCCGTAGACGCCGGCAGTAATCACGATGTCGTGAAGCAGCGCAATCATTGCGGCGATCGACATCTTCCACGTGCGGAAGTAGATCGCCATCATCACGGCGGCTAGCGCGATAAACACGAGAAGCGCACGAAGCGCGGAACTCGTGATGTCGGCGCCCCACGACGGTCCAACGAATGACGCGGCGACGAGCTCTCGGTCGACATTGAACGCACCGGCGAGAGCATCGCGCACAGCATTCGATTCCTCTGTCTCGAGCTGTTCGGTCTGCACGCGGAGCGAGCTAGTTCCGATGACCGTCACCTTGGGCTCAGCATCGCCAACAATGCCGACAACCGTGTCAGACGCGAGATTCTGAGCCTCCGCACTGGAATCTGAATCCGAGAGCGCTTGGACCGAATCAATCTGGAACTGTGATCCACCAGTGAACTCGATGCCGAAAACGTAACCGCCGCGAAGTGCCGGCACAACGATTGAAATTGCAATCAGTACCGCAGCGAGGGTGTACCACACCTTCCGGCGACCGATGAAGTTGATCGAGACATCGCCGGTGTAGAGATCGTTGCCAAACTTAGAGAAGCTAGCCATCAGGAGTCCTTTCCATCTGAGCCGGAATCTTTAGCAGTGCCAGCCAGCTCAGCAGCTTTTCGTTCGGCGATTGTTTGGCGGCGAGCAGCTTCGCGACTCGCGCCCGTGTTGTTCTTCGTAGCAACCGGGGTGCGGAACTGCGCACGACCACGGTAGACGGCGCCGAGAGCGTTGGGGTCAAGCCCACTCAGCGGGTGACCGCTGGAGAAGAATCGCGTAGTCGCAAGCAGCTGAAGGACCGGGTGAGTGAACAACACCACGACCAGCACGTCGATGACTGTCGTCAACCCGAGGGTTAGAGCGAATCCACGGACGTTACCGACAGCGAGAACGAAGAGCACGACCGCCGACAGAAGGTTGACCGCCTTTGCCGCGAAGATCGTGCGCAGAGCACGTTTCCAGCCGGCCTCGACCGCGCCAGTCAGCGAGCGGCCATCACGAAGCTCATCGCGGATTCGCTCGAAATACACGATGAACGAGTCGGCGGTGAAACCGATAGCGACAATCAATCCGGCGACACCAGCTAGCGAGAGTCGGTAGCCATGACGCCAGGAGAGATACGCGATCACGAGGTACGTCAACACGCCGGCAACGATGAGCGATGCCACGGTAACCAGACCCAGAAGGCGGTATTGGAAGAGGGAGTAGATGACCACCAGCAGCAGTCCGATGAGGCCGGCGATGATGCCCGAATTCAGTTGGGTAGTTCCCAACGTGGCCGAGATGTTTTCGCTGCTCTGAACCTCAAAGCCGATGGGGAGAGCACCAAACTTCAGCTGGTCCGCCAGAATGGTTGCAGATTCTTGAGTGAAGCTCCCCGAGATCTGCGGGTTACCGCCAGTGATGATGCCCTGAGTCGTCGGCGCCGAAATGACCTGACCGTCAAGAACAATCGCGAAACGGTTGCGCGGGTCGGTGTTGTCGAACCCGAACAGGCGGGTCGTCATCTCGCGGACTGCAGCAGTGCCCTCGGCGTCGAACGTCGGGAAGACGCCCCACTGGCCGGTGCTGACGCCCTGTGAGCTCGAGACGAGGCCGGATGATGCGTCGGTGATGGTACTTCCTTCGACCTCGACCGGGCCAAGAATGTACTTGAACGAACCATCAGCTTCACACGTGATGAGCGCTTCGTCTGCAGGCGCGACGCTGAAGTTATCGAGCGACGAGCAATCAAAGTTGGTGTACTCATCGAACAGAGCTTCGGTGATCCAGTTCAAGTCGCTGGCATCTGTCGGCGCTGCAGTAGGCGTCGTCGCGAGGGTGGGCTCGGGAGTCGCCGTCTCTTCATCAGGAGCATCCGTCGACGCCGGGTCCGGAGTTTCTTCCGCGGTAGCGGTGGTCGCGACCTCGGTGTAGAGAACCGGCCGGAACTCGAGCTTGGCCGACGCCTGAATACGCGCGAGTGTTTCGTCGTCCGGGGTTCCGGGAATGGAGACCACGACGTTGCTTGCGCCCTGAGTGGTGATCTCCGCTTCCGATACGCCACTGGCGTCGACACGGTCGCGAATGATCGACACCGCTTGAGCGAGTTGCTCGCCCGACACGGTTTGTCCGCTCTCTAGCTGCGGGGCGAGAACAATTTGCGTTCCGCCCTGAAGGTCAAGAGCAAGCTTGGGAGCCCACGATGCCGTACCGAAGATGGAGCCAGCGCCAACTAAGACGGTGAATCCCACCGTGATTGCTGTGAGCCAGACTATGGCCCGCCAGGCGTTCTTCACAGGGGTTGTTCTTGCCACCTATTTGACTCAGCTTTCTTGACAGAGCAGTGCAGAATCGCACGCCGTTGGACAGTCACCCTCGGGTAGGACGACTCTCAACACTAGTGGGTTACGGGCGACGTTCCTCTACTTTGAGGACTTGTCGTCCTTCGAGTCGGAGAGCTCGCCGAATTCCGGTGTTTCAGAATCAGTGGAAGCGTCTGTGGCAGCTTCGCGCTCCGCAGCTTCGCGGTTAGCGATCTCCATGGCTTCTTCGACCGAACGAGGAGCGCCGTCTTCCACGGCTTCTTCAGTGACTACCTTGGCGAGCGTCTGGCTGTGAACCTTGACGATAACGCCGTTGCTGATTTCGATCTCGGCTTCGTTCTTCGCCGTGTCCATCGTGATAAGCGTTCCGAAGAGACCGAAGTTCGTCATCACTTCTACGCCGGGCACCATCTGCTCGCGCAGTTCTTCCTGCTGAGCCTTGCGCTTACGGCTGTTGCGGAACATGAAGAAGATGAGCACGCCAAGAATGGCGAGCATCGCAATAGAAAGAGGATCCATGAGGTACCTTTCGGTGGTCTGTGGGCCTGGCGCTCAAGCTGAGGCGCGTGTTTAGCCAGTCAAACTATAGTTCATCGGTAGCGGCGGCCGAATCCCGGTCGGTCATCCCGAAGTGATCCCACGCCGCTCGTGTCGCAACTCGTCCTCGGGGCGTTCGCGTGAGCAATCCGACGCGCACCAAGAACGGCTCGACCACGGACTCTACGGTCTCAGCCTCTTCACCGACCGACACTGCCAAAGTGCTGAGACCCACCGGTCCCCCGTCGAAACGCTCGAGGACCGTCATCATTACGGCGCGGTCAAGACGGTCGAGACCCCGCTCGTCAACATCGTAAAGCTCGAGCGCGGCCCGCACTGCATCCTTGCTCGCGGCCGTATCGTTCACGAGCGCGTAGTCGCGGACTCTGCGCAGCAATCGGTTCGCGATTCGCGGAGTACCCCGGCATCGTCCGGCAATCTCAGCAACGGCTTCGTGGTCGATCTCGAGATCAAGCATGCGTGCCGTGCGCGCGATAACGCGCTCCAGCTCAGCCTCGTCGTAGAACTCAAGATGAGCCGTGAACCCGAAGCGGTCGCGAAGCGGGTTGGGGAGCAGCCCTGAGCGGGTCGTCGCACCTACCAAGGTAAAGGGTGCGATATCGAGCGGGATGGATGTCGCTCCGGCTCCCTTTCCGACCATGATGTCGATTCTGAAATCTTCCATCGCAAGGTAAAGCATCTCTTCCGCCGAGCGCGCCATGCGGTGAATCTCGTCGATAAAGAGCACTTCGCCGGGGAGAAGTGAAGACAGTACTGCGGCAAGATCGCCCGCATGCTGGATAGCCGGCCCGCTCGAAAGACGCAGAGGTCGGTCACTCTCGTGAGCCACGATCATCGCCAGCGTCGTCTTGCCCAGACCAGGAGGACCTGCGAGGAGGATGTGATCAGCGGTTCGGTTCTGCATCGCAGCAGCACGCAACAGAAGCTGCAACTGACCCCGAACTTTCGTCTGGCCAACGAACTCCGCGAGCGAAGCTGGTCGCAACGCTCCCTCAAATGCGAGTTCGGCATCCGACTCGACGGTGGGGTTAACTACTTCTTCGTCGCTGTTGTTGAACATTAGGAGCCGGCCTTGCCGCCGCGCGAGCCCACAAGCAAGATGGCCCGGCGAAGAATCGCTTGAACGTCGTTAAGCTCTGCTTCGCTTGCGTCGCGCAGAGCGCTCTCTGCGGCGGGCTGCGCGAGCTTTTCGGGCCAGCCCAAACCCTGCAGCGCCATCGATACTTGTTCAGAGACCGAGTTGGCACGTACCGAGGTAACCCCGGGCCCTCGCGTCGACACCACAAGCTTACCCGCAAGGTTGAGCACAATGAGCTTGGCGGTTTTGGGGCCGATACCCGAGACCTTGCGGAAAGCGGAGTCATTTTCTTCGGTGACAGCGCGGGCAACGTCATCGGGCGTGAGCGCGGCGAGAACACCCATCGCGCTCTTAGGGCCAACTCCAGTGACGCCTCGCAAGAGGCTAAATACTTCAAGCTCCTCAGCTGACCGGAAGCCATACAGGGCGAGATCGTCTTCTCGCACGATGAGAGCGGTATTGACTTGGGTTTCAGAACCTACTCGTACCGAGAGCGCGTGTTCGGGAGTAACGCTCACGCTGAGCCCCACTCCCCCGACTTCGATGACGAGTGAGGTTCCGACCGCGGCGAGAACCGTGCCGCGAAGGGATGAAATCATAGGTTCACCCTACGAGCACCCGCTGACTTCTCTGCCGACCGCCACGCCTCCTGTGCCGGGGTGAGACCGGAACCGACTGGTGATGCTCGTCTTGCTCCAGCAGCGCCGCCGCCCGTATCGGCCGCGGTCGCGCGGGGTGAGGCTGCAAATCCCGGCCCACTCTTCCACGCACCACAGATCGCTAGGGCGCACGCATCCGCGGCATCCGCCGGTGAGGGCGCTTCGGCAAGACCGAGAACGCGGGCAACCATGGTTCCTACTTGCTTCTTATCAGCTCCACCGAAACCAGTGATCGCAAGCTTCACTTCGGTGGGAGTATGCAGCGAGACGGCGAGCCCCCGGCGTGCGGCGACATACATAGCGACGCCACTGGCCTGCGCAGTGCCCATGACGGTACTGAGGTTGTTCTGGGCAAAAACCCGCTCAAGGGAGAGCTGAGTCGGCGCATACTCGCCAATCACCGCGTCGATGCCATCACCGATCAGCCGTAATCGTTCTTCAAGTGCCATCTCTGGAGGCGTACGAACGACCCCGACATAGACAAGCGTTGCTCGCCGATTCGGAGCAACGTCGACAACTCCGACACCACAGCGCGTGAGACCAGGATCAATCCCGATCACCCGCAGGGTCATCGACTAGTCCTCGTCGAGTTCGGCTTGCACCTCGGGGCTGATGTCAAAGTTCGAGTAGATGTTCTGAACGTCGTCAGACTCTTCGAGAGCATCAATCAATTTGAAAACCTTGCGCGCAGTGTCGGCGTCGACCTCAACCTTGAGGTTCGGGACGAACTCTGCCTCAGACGAGTCGTAATCGATGCCCGCAGCCTGCAGCGCATTACGAGATTCGACCAGGTGCGCTGTGTCAGTGATGACCTCGAAGCCCTCACCGTGGTTCTTGACCTCTTCGGCGCCAGCATCGAGCACAGCCATGAGGATGTCATCTTCTGAGACGCCCTCGGTCTTCGTGATCGAGATAACGCCCTTGCGTTCGAAGTTGTAGGCAACGCTGCCGGGGTCTGCCAGCGAGCCACCGTTGCGGCTCATAATCGTGCGAACGTCGGCTGCTGCGCGGTTCTTGTTATCGGTGAGACACTCGACCATGAGCGCAACACCGTTGGGGCCGTAGCCCTCGTACATGATGTTGAGGTACTCAATGGCGTCACCGAGTTGGCCTGAGCCACGCTTGACCGCACGATCGATGTTGTCGTTGGGAACAGACGTCTTCTTCGCCTTCTGAATGGCGTCGACAAGAGTCGGGTTTCCCGAAAGATCAGCGCCACCAATCTTGGCGGCGACCTCAATATTCTTGATGAGTTTCGCGAACGCCTTCGCGCGACGCGAATCCGTAATCGCTTTTTTGTGCTTGGTAGTTGCCCATTTAGAGTGCCCTGACATAAAGAACATTCTAATGCGTTCGAGACTCGCTCGACTGCGCGAATCCCCGCGCTAGCGTTCTTCGACCGAGCTGCGGAGGCCTAACTCCGTTAATTGCAACTGCGCGAGTCTCGCGACAGTCGCACCGTTGCCCGCTCGCCATTCAGCGGCGGGATCGTCCGAGACCCGCGCTAGGACAGTAAGGCTGAGCGTCGACAATGCACGGAGCGCGAGCAGATTTGCCCCACCCGGCGTCGCCAAGACCCTCTTGGCTTCGCTCGCCCGCACCGCAAAACGGAGGCGCGGCAACAGCCATATGAGAAGAATAAGGGCCACAGGTACGATTCCGATGAACAGTCCCAAGGCAGTGGCGGCGGCTTCGACCGAAGTCTGTTGGCTTTGCCCGGCAGACTCGAGCGCCGCCCCAGCCTCACTCGCACCGTCGAACGGTGCTCGGATGCCCGACCCGATCAAGGGTACGGAGCCAAGGGTGTTGCCGAGTTCGACCATCGTCGATTCGAACCCAGCGCCTGCGGCCTGCATCTGGACGCCAAGCTCTTGGAAGGCGGCGATGAGTTGGTACACCCAGACACCGAGAGCAATCCAGATCACGATGAACCCGACGGAGATCAGGTCAGCAGCAATCTGCCGCGTTCGACGCGCGGGCTGGTCGGCATACAGTTGCATTCCCCCATGATGCAGGATTTACTGCGCGGCGCGGACCCGACTCACGAAGTACTCATGGAACCGGGTGTCGCCGGTCATTTCGGGATGGAAAGACGTGCCGAGCAGGTTGCCTTGCTCTACCGCAACGATGCGGCCGTCATCCAGCGTCGAAAGTGCGCGTGCCAGTGCGCCGACGCTCTCTACGACAGGAGCTCGGATGAAGACAGCGTGCACGGGCTTCTCCCCCAGCTCCGGGATACTCAAATCGGTTTCAAACGAATCGGTCTGAGAGCCGAACGCGTTTCGACGAACAACCACATCGAGACCACCGAAGGATTGCTGACCCTCGATGGAATCCTGCACGGTGTCTGCCAGCATGATGAGCCCCGCGCAGGTTCCGTAAACGGGAAGTCCCGAGCGGATAGCCGTCCGGATCGGCTCGAAGAGCCCGTACAGACGCGAGAGCTTGTCAATCACGCTCGACTCACCGCCAGGAATTATGAGACCGGCAATGTGCTCCAGCTGCTGAGGAGTTTTGACCGCTACCGCGGCCTCTCCGAGCTGCTGGAGCACCTGCAGGTGCTCACGAAAGTCACCCTGAAGGGCAAGGACCCCGATGGGAAGCTGGTCGACGGAGGCGTTACCAGCCACGCTCAGAGAGGCGGTGCGGTGCTGCCAGATCAGACACGCTGATTCCCACCATTGCTTCGCCCAAACCACGAGAGGTCTCGGCGATTACGTTGGGGTCATCGTAGAAAGTCGTCGCCTTGACGATGGCCGCGGCGCGCTGAGCCGGGTTACCCGACTTGAAGATTCCCGAACCGACGAAGACGCCGTCGGCGCCGAGCTGCATCATGAGCGCGGCATCGGCCGGCGTAGCTACTCCACCAGCGGTGAAGAGAACGACGGGAAGCTTGCCGCTCTGGGCAACCTCGCGAACGAGTTCGTACGGCGCCTGCAGTTCTTTCGCCGCGACGTACAGTTCGTCGACCGACTTCGAGCGGAGCTCGTTGATCTGCCCCTTGATGGTGCGGATGTGCTTGGTGGCCTCAGAGACGTCGCCGGTGCCCGCTTCACCCTTCGAGCGAATCATTGCTGCACCCTCGGTGATGCGACGCAGCGCCTCGCCCAGGTTGGTCGCGCCGCAGACGAAGGGAACGTCAAAGTTCCACTTGTCGATGTGGTTCACGTAGTCAGCGGGGCTCAACACCTCGGACTCGTCGATGTAGTCGACCTTGAGCGCCTGAAGAACTTGAGCTTCGACGAAGTGGCCGATGCGAGCCTTAGCCATTACGGGGATCGACACCGCGGCGATAATGCCGTCAATGAGATCGGGATCACTCATGCGAGCAACACCACCCTGCGAACGGATGTCGGCAGGAACTCGCTCGAGGGCCATGACGGCAACGGCGCCGGCATCCTCCGCAATCTTTGCCTGCTCAGCATTCACGACGTCCATGATGACGCCACCTTTGAGCATTTCTGCCAGTCCGCGCTTGACGCGGTTCGTACCCGATTCGTTGGATGAAGTGTTCTCGCTCATAGCTTCAACGCTAAGACCGGAGCCGCGAAAAGAATGCAGCCAATTTGAACTCAGTGGTTCGTGGGCCAGGCTTTCGCTACCTCATCCCGAACCTCGCCGAGCAGCCGCGGAATAGCCTTCGTGCCGGCCACGATCGGAAAGAAGTTCGAGTCCGTAGCCCACCGCGGTACAACATGCTGGTGCAAGTGATTGGCGATACCAGCGCCCGCCAGAGCCCCCTGGTTCATCCCGATATTGAAGCCATGAGCCTTCGACGTCTCACGCAGCACTCGCATAGCAGTCTGCGTGAGAGACGCGATCTCAGCGGTCTCTTCGTCAGTCGCCTCGTCGTACAGCGGCACGTGACGATACGGGCACACCAGCAGGTGGCCACTGTTATAAGGAAACAAGTTCAGCAACACGTAGGCGTGCGTTCCGCGCGCCACGATGAGAGCTTTCTTGTCATCGAGCGTGGGCGCGACGCAAAACGGGCAATCGTCTTTATCCGGCTGCGTTTGGTCCGTGATGTAAGCGATGCGATGCGGCGTCCACAAACGCTGGAAGGCATCGGGGACCGCGGCGAAGTCAGCGCTTGACTCCCCCGCGGGCAGCTCAGAACCGTCGTAGTCGTGCACGAACTAAACCTGCGCTCGCGTCGCGATCGCGTCAGTGATGCGGGCGACAGCATCGGCAATCGGGATGCCGTTCTCCTGAGTTCCATCGCGGAAACGGAAGCTGACCGAACCGGCAGCCTGATCCTGTTCGCCAGCAATGAGCTGGAACGGGATCTTCGACTTCGTGTGGGTACGGATCTTCTTCTGCATACGCTCACTCGAGGCATCCAATTCGGCACGAACACCGAGCGCCTTGAGCTGGTCGATAACACCAGCGAGGTACTCCTCGTACGCCTCGGCGACGGGAATACCGACGACCTGGACCGGCGACAGCCAGACCGGGAAGGCGCCGGCGTAGTGCTCCGTGAGTACGCCGAAGAAGCGCTCGATCGACCCGAAGAGCGCACGGTGGATCATGACGGGGCGCTGGCGTGAGCCATCCGCCGCCGTGTACTCGAGCTCGAAGCGCTCCGGCAGGTTGAAGTCGAGCTGAACGGTCGACATTTGCCAGGTACGGCCGATGGCATCGCGTGCCTGTACCGAGATCTTAGGGCCGTAGAACGCCGCTCCGCCCGGGTCGGGCACGAGCTCAAGCCCGGACTCTTCAGCAACCTCGGCGAGGGTTTGAGTCGCTTCGTCCCAGATATCGTCGTCGCCGACGTACTTTTCTGGGTCTTTAGTCGATAGCTCGAGATAGAAGTCGGTAAGACCGTAGTCACGCAGCAACGAAAGGATGAAGTTCAGGGTGCTGGTGAGTTCCGCCTTCATTCCCTCCTTCGTGGTGAAGATGTGGGCGTCGTCCATCGTCAGACCACGAACCCGGGTCAAACCGTGAATCACGCCCGACTTTTCGTTGCGGTACACCGTGCCAAATTCGAAGAGGCGCATCGGAAGTTCGCGGTACGAGCGACCGCTGGACTTGTAAATCAGGATGTGCATGGGGCAGTTCATGGGCTTGAGGTAGTAGTCAGCGCCCTGGCGAGTGATTTCGCCTTCCTCATTGCGAGCCTCATCGAGGTGCATCGGCGGGAACATGCCGTCCTTGTACCAACCCAAGTGGCCTGAGGTCTCGAACAGCGCCTCTTTGGTGATGTGAGGAGTGTTAACGAACGAGTACCCCTCCTGCAAGTGCCGTGTCCGCGAGTAGTTTTCCATCTCGTGGCGAATGATGCCGCCCTTGGGGTGGAATACCGCGAGCCCAGAGCCGATTTCGTCGGGGAAGGAAAAGAGGTCGAGCTCGGCACCTAGCTTGCGGTGGTCACGCTTGAGCGCCTCTTCTTGACGGGCTTGGTATGCCCGGAGCTCGTCCTTGGTCGGCCAGGCCGTTCCGTACACGCGCTGAAGCTGTTTGTTCTTCTCCGAGCCACGCCAGTAGGCGGCTGCGGTGCGCGTGAGCGACCATCCGTTGCCGATCATGCGGGTGTTGGGAAGGTGAGGCCCGCGGCACAGGTCTTTCCAGTAAACCTCGCCAGTCTTGCCGTCGACGTTGTCGTAGATCGTTAGTTCGGCGCCACCGACCTCAACAGACTCGTTATCGCCATCAACTTCGCTGTCAGCGACAGAGCCCTTGAGACCGATCAGCTCAAGCTTGTAAGGCTCATCAGCGAGCTCCGCGCGAGCCTCTGCCTCGGTCACGACACGACGCTGAAAGCGCTGCCCCTGACGGATGATGCGGTCCATCGCCTTCGTGATGGCCTTGAGGTCTTCCGGAGTGAAGGGCTCCTCGACGTCGAAGTCGTAGTAGAAACCATCGGTGACGGGCGGGCCAATGCCGAGCTTCGCCTGTGGGTTGATCGTCTGAACAGCCTGAGCCGCGACGTGGGCGGCCGAGTGACGGAGAATGTTCAGCCCATCGGGCGAGTCGATCGTGACAGCCTCGACCTCATCCGTGTCAGTTACTGTCGCGGCGAGATCTTTCAGCTCACCGTTGACGCGCATGGCGACGACGTTGCGGTCGGTAAATAGCTCAAATCCAGTGTTACTCACAGAACAACTTTAGCGGCGTTCGGAGAAACTGGATGTCACGCGGCTCGCTAGCCGACAAACATTTGACTTGCCCACAGAGCGAACGCCGTACTGGTCAGCGCGGTGGCCCATCCGATGAGCAGCTGGAACACCCCCACCGACGAGATCATCACCGTGCCGTTGCGTGTTCTCGCCGTGGGAATCAAGGCAATAGCCAGCAGCGTCAGGCTCATGAAGATGTTTCCGGTCGAGCCGCTCGGCAGTAGCCCGAGCGCGAATCCGACGATGAAAGCCCCAAACACCAGGGTGGAGATAATGATCGCTCCTGGCCGACGAACGATCAGCGCGATCAGCCAAGCGCTGATCAGCGGCGCGATCACAATCACGCCTTCCACGGTCGAGAAGAACTCCCCCACGATGACAAGCCGATCGCCAAAGCCAGTGAACGCAGACTGGGTCGCTCCCGCGAACGGGCGCCCCAGGAAGAGCGAATTGAGAACCGCCAGCGACACGAGCGCTGACGCCGCGGGGTAGAGGATCACGAGCGCGTTCGCACGCCGAGCGCCTTTCGCCCCTTCACGACGATGACGCAAGAACGGGGCCGAGAGCGCTGCCGCAGTCACATAGACGAGCGCAGTGACGTCTGTCAGAACAGCGACCATGAAGTAGAGCCCCACTCGAAAGCCTGATTCAGTGTTGCCCCACGTCACGAACCGGACGATGTGCGACAGGCCCAAGCCAAAGAGCAGCAGTCCCAGAAACGCGGAATAGTTCTGAGTCGCGTTGTAGAAGAAGAGCGGGTTGAGCGCGAGGGCCATCATCAAGATCACGATGGTTGAGCGCGCGAACCGTCGCTGCACCATAATTTCGATAAGTTTTTGCAAGAACACACCGGCGCTTAACGCCCCGATGATCGAAAGCGAGAGCGCACCACCCGGCACAAAGCCCGCCAACAGAGTGCTGATGGGCGGAAAAATATCGCCGAGCCATTGCGCATCCGCGCGGTCCCAATCGATGCGGGTTGCCCGCTCTACCAGGGTTGCGTTGGGCGACTCCGTCGCACCTAACGCCGACACGACCAGCGCAAAGATCACGTAAGGCAGGGCGAAGATACCGCGCAGCATCCAGCGACGAGGAGTTCGGCGCGGCCAGACATCCAGACGGGTTCGTGGCGGGCGCTTCGCGATGTGAAGCGCGCGAGTGTTCGTCAACGGTTCACTCATGATTGCTTTGGGTCGTCAGCCCATGCTCCGTCTTCTCCCAGTAGTGCGGTTTAGTGATGAGCTGCCAAAGCGCCTTGTACGACGCGATCGAGTGCAGGATCCAATACAACGGGTTCAGCAGCGCCCAAGGAACGAGAGCAAACGTCCCTCTCTTATAGGGACCCATCATCGAGAGGTACACCATGATCGAACTGCCGATAATGAAGTTGAGGAAACAGACCCACAGAAGCCAGACCGGGAAGAATTGGCCGATCCACTCGGTGGGCAGCACGAGAGAAAGCACCGTCAGGATATAGAACGGCAGTACGCCCAAAAAGGTCGCCGGGGTTCCTGCGATGAGCAATACGAAACTGCAGAATCGCCAGAACCCGATCTCGCGCATCAACGCCACTGGTCGGCGGGCGTGCACCAGGGTGGTCTGCATATAGCCCTTAATCCAGCGGCTCCGTTGGCGAATGAAGTTCGGAATCGACTTGTTCGCCTCTTCCATCGTGGCTGAGTTCACTACGCCAACCCGGTATCCGAGCGCGCTCGCGCGGATGCCCAGATCGGCGTCTTCAGTGACGTTGTAGGGGTCCCAGCCTCCGAGGCTCTTCAGCGCCTCAGTGCGGAAATGATTGGACGTTCCGCCGAGTGGGATCGGAAGGTCAAGCGAATCGAGGCCAGACAGCATGTAGTCGAACCAGTAGCCGTACTCGAGAGAGAACATCCGGGTGAGCACGTTTTCCCGCGCGTTGAAATAGTTCAGCGCGGCTTGGACACACACGGTCTTCTCGCCACCGCGTTGAAACGAGATGTACGCCTTCTTGAGCTGGTCCGGCTCCGGAGTGTCCTCAGCATCAAAGATCACTAGGTAATCGCCGGTCGCGAAGAAAAGCCCGACATTGCAAGCTCGAGGTTTTGTCTGCGGATGCCCGGCCGGGATCGTGATGATCTGAAAGTGATCAGGCGGCGAGCTTGCCTCGAACGCCGCGCGCGTTTCGTCGTCGGACTCCTCGATCAGCACAAAGACTTCGAGGCGGTTGGTGGGCCAATCGATACCGCCTAGGTTTTTGACCAGTTGAGCGACAATGTTCGCTTCCTTGAAAACAGGCACGAGCACGGTGTAACGAGGGAGCTCATCATCGTTCAGCGCTTCGACTTCGCGGTCAGAGACCCGCTCGACGAGGTCGAATCGCGCTCCCCGCAAGGAGATGAAAAACTTGAACGCCGTTCCGGCCAGGAACACCAGACTCGTAATGGCGATGAGAGTAATCACCGTCGCTGCCGGCCACAACACCAAGGCGATGATCATGACGATCAGAAGGATAACGAGGCCGACTTTCTGGCCGCGTGACGCAACGGTGCGCGCGGAAAGAACGGGATTACGGTTCCAGAGCTGGTTTGCAGCCTGATCGGCGATCGCTGGCCCGAAGACGTCCAGAATCGAATGCCAGATTTGGGCGGATGTCGCGGCGACGAAAACGACGTCACGCCCCAGAGCAGTGGAGATACGCTCACTGCGCTCGTCGTCCGGAACTCGAGCCGTGGCCACCAGAACGCGACCATCATCGAGTTCGCGCAGCGGCATCCAGTTCTCAGCGATGTAGAGCTGCCCACTCCATTGGCGGGCGAAGTCCCCATCGACTTCGGACATCTGCGCTCGTTCGATGTTCCACACGCGCGAAATAACGTCGACCAATGTGGCGTCGTCAAGATGCCCGCGGCTGGCAAGGGTCTGATCGATGTGCACGCCAGAGCGCGCTTTGACGCGACGAGCTTCCTCGATCTGGCTTGGCGTAGCGAGACCTTCGTCGAGTAACAACTGCACGAATGCTTCGCTCTGCTTGGACGGCACCCCGGTTTTCCCCATAGGGTCATCGTGGCTCATTCTCAAGCTGCAAGCACGCGCCACGCGGGCGTGTGCCGGGCGGCATCCGTTAAAAGCAGAAGCCCCGGCGAACCGGGGCTTCATCTGTGAGCGATACTGGGATCGAACCAGCGACCTCTTCCGTGTCAGGGAAGCGCGCTACCGCTGCGCCAATCGCTCATGCTATTTATTTATAGAAACTGCTCTAAACACTCGTTACGAGGTGGAGACGGGATTTGAACCCGCGTATACGGCTTTGCAGGCCGCTGCCTCGCCTCTCGGCCACTCCACCGCACATGAGAAGTGCCGACGAGGCTGACACTTCTCATTCGAGCGGATGACGAGATTCGAACTCGCGACCCTAACCTTGGCAAGGTTATGCGCTACCACTGCGCCACATCCGCATTTACAAGCTATTCGGTTACCCGTTTTCGCGTGCTAGATGACTGTATACGAAGAGTGCGCGAAGTTCCAATTCGGCTGCTCGCGTGTCGTCGAGATATGGCAATATTGAGGTTGCAGGGCGATTGGCGCAGTTGGTAGCGCGCTTCCTTCACACGGAAGAGGTCATCGGTTCGAGTCCGGTATCGCCCACCAGTATTCCGCTTCAGCACTGGCGAAGATCCCCGGTTTTCGGGCGCTGTTGGGAGTTGCTAGCCCGATAACCTTGGTCCATGACAGTTCCAACTCCACGCCGCGCTAGCGCTATGCGCGAATTCTTTTCGGGTGTCGGATTTCTTTTTCGCGGGTTTCGAATTTGGGTCACAGCACCGCGCTTGATGTTGCTGGGAATGATCCCGGCGGCCATCGTGGGCCTCGCTGCGATTGCCGTCCTCGTTGCGTTGATCGTTAATATCGAGGTCATCGCCACGTCAATCACTCCTTTCGCCCGCGAATGGAGCGAGGTGGCGCAGGCCGCCACGCACTTCGCGGCGGGCCTCGCGCTGATCGTTGCGAGCATCCTCGTCATCGTGAACACGTACACCACGGTCACTCTGATGGTGGGCGACTCGTTCTATCGCTTGATCGCCGCCCATGTGGATGCCGTACACGGCGCTCCCCCGGAACAACAGTCACAGGGCTTCTGGCGCGACCTCCGGCGCGGAATCGCCGAAGGACTGCGGGTGTTACTCCCGACCGTGGGACTCGCAGTCCTCGTGTTCGCTCTGGGATTCATCCCCGTTGCCGGAGGAGTCATCGCAGCAAGTGCTGGCGCGCTCTTGGGAGGCTGGCTGCTCGTCGTTGAACTCAGCAACATCCCGTTCGAGTCCCGTGGCCTCCACCTCACCGCTCGCCGGCGCACCCTGCGCGGGTCACGCGCGCGGGCTCTTGGCCTGGGGGCGGCAACCTATGTCGTCTTCTTGATTCCTTTGGGGGCTGTGGTCGCCATGCCCGCGGCCGTCGCCGGCGCGACGCTGTTGACCCGCTCAGTTCTTGGCGAGGATGCGCGGCTCAGCACTCTCGCTACGACGACCGAGAAGGCCAAGGAGCCACCACACGAGCGATGAGACGACAAACGCGAAAGCCGCGGAGGCGAGCACGCTGAGAAACTGCTGTTCAAAAATGAACGTTTGACCGGTGAAGAGGAACCCTGAACCTGTTGCCAACACGCCAAGCGATACAACGCCGATGCTCCCACCAATGAGGTGAGTGTTAACGAGAAACCGAAGCTGGTTTCCCAAGGGCGATCCTTTGCGCACGGTAAACGCACACGCGACGGCGCCCGCGATGAAGCCTGCGACGGCAGCGGACACCGGAGTGAACAACGGCGCGCCTGCGGTCACCGCAATGAGGCCACTGATGAGGCCACCAGCAAGCGACTTGAGCTTGATTGCGCCGTGATTGATCAACTGAACGATGAACCACCCCAACGCACCAAAGATCGCGCTCACAACGCCGTTGGCAAGAATCAGAGCCACGACGTCGTCGAAAGCGAATTCGGCGCCCACGAGCCACACTAGCCACGCCAACACAGCGAGAACGAGAGCAGTGACGCCGACAGGAACGGGAACGACTTTACGGGCGCCTCGGATGAGAGAACGCCGCTCCACGACGAGCACCGCCAGCATGCTGGCGCCGACAGCGACGCTCATCACCAACGCACCGCCATGATCGATCGGACTGAGACCTAGCGGCGCCCCCGCCCCAAAAGACTCGAACGTGCGCACTGCAATGGGCACATACACGACAACACCCCACACCGCGCTGTAGGAGACGCTGCGCCACAGGGGCGCGCCAGAACTCCTCGACACGAGCGTGACGAGAAAACAGCAGACCGCCCCCAGAGCGGCGAGTGAAGGCATCATCACCGAGCGCAAATCGACCGACAGGGCCGGAGCCAGGAGCAACCAAGCGAGGGGGCCGGGAGCAGCGCACGTGAGCGAAACGAGAATAAGCGTGCGCCACGTCGCGACGGGCAAGGTGCTCGCGTAGAGCACGATGAGCGCTAGTAACAACAGCACCAACGCGGCCACTCCTAGCGCCGCCGCCGCGAAATCTCCTGTCACCGTTGCCTTCCCCGCTCCAGTTTCATGCCCTTTTAGTCAGTGCACAACACTCAATGCGAAACGCTGCGAGTGGTTCTGAATAGTTAGCTCAGGCTTTATTCGAGGTGAGAGCAATAAGCCGCGACACCGCTCGAAGATACTTCTTGCTGTATCCGCCAGCAAGCATGTCGTCGGGGAACACTGCATCCAGCGCGGTGCCATCTGCGTAGACGGCGATTTGAGCGTCGTAGAGCCGGTCGACGAAGGCTACGAACCGCAAGGCGTCGGTTTGGTTCGCGAACTCGTGAACACCAGTAAGTCCAACGGCGTCGATTCCTTCGATCAATTTCACATAGCGTGAGGGGTGAACACCCGCGAGGTGCTTGAGTACTTCATCAAAGGAGTCAAGGGTTGCCACTCCAGGCACAGCTGCAATCGCCGCCGCGACGTCATCAACAGTGACGGCATGTGCTCCCGTGTCGCGACGACGATAGTCGAGGCCATCGATGCGAATCGTTTCGAACTTCGCCGACAGCGAGTCGATTTCGCGCAGAAAATCTTGAGCGGCGAAGCGCCCCTCCCCGAGAGCGTTAGGCGGAGTGTTGGATGTCGCGGCAATCTTGGTGCCTGAGGCGACCAGCTCTGAGAGAAGTCGGGAAATCAAGCGGGTGTCACCCGGATCGTCGAGCTCGAACTCGTCGATACACACCAGAGTCGCGCCTCTGAGCAACTGCACAGCAGGCGCATACCCGACAGCACCCACGAGCGCCGTGTATTCGATAAAGGTGCCGAAATACTTGCGGCCGGCGGTCTGGTGCCAGAGCGCCGCCAGCAAGTGAGTCTTACCAACACCGAATCCGCCATCGAGGTATACCCCCGGCTTCGCCACCGGAGCTTTCTTTCGGGAGAAGAGCTTGGTTTTCTGCGAACTCGTCAGAAAGTGGCGCATGGCGGCCACAGCGGAGCCCTGCGACGGATAGTCCCGATCGGGTCGATACGAGTCCAAAGTCGCACCGGTGAACTGCCGCGGAGGCACCAGTTCGGCCAGCATCTGCGCTCCGGTCAACGACGGGATACGATCGACTAGACGCTCGGGAGTCGTAGGCGCACTAGCGCTCATTCTCAGCCTCGGTTATTTTTCGCAGTGTTACGGCAACGCGGTGTAATCAGCGGCGAATGCGTAATTTCTTGGGCAAGGGACCCATCAAGCTTAGTTTGAAGCCCGCGCCAGTTTTTCCACCCACAATCGGAGGTAGTTATGACTATCGAACGCGACCCAGCCCCCCAATTTGCTGAGTTCTCTCACCCTGAACGTCTGGTGTCTGCTCAGTGGGTTGAAGATCACCTTGGCGAACCCGGACTCGTCGTCGTCGAATCCGACGAAGACGTTCTTCTCTACGAGACCGGCCACATCCGGGGCTCCGTCAAAATCGACTGGCACACAGACCTGAATGACCCGGTAACTCGCGACTACATCGACGGCGAAGGGTTCGCGGAGCTCATGTCTCGTAGCGGTATCTCGCGCGACAGCACCGTCGTGATCTACGGCGACAAGACCAACTGGTGGGCTGCGTACGCCCTGTGGGTGTTCACTCTCTTCGGCCACGAAGACGTGCGGCTCATGGACGGCGGGCGAGCGAAGTGGGAAGCGGATGGCCGCGAGTACACGCTCGAGGTTCCGTCCCCCACTCCGACGGAGTACCCGATCGTCGAACGAACCGACGCCGTGATTCGTGCCTTTCGAGATGACGTACTCGCGCACCTCGGTAACCCCTTGGTCGACGTCCGTTCGCCCGAGGAATACAGCGGAGCGCGCACCACGGTTCCGGGCTACCCGGAAGAAGGCGCTCTTCGCGCCGGCCACATTCCGAGCGCGCAAAGCGTGCCGTGGTCAAAGGCCGTTGCCGATGACGGCACTTTCCGGCCCCTCAGCGAACTGAACACGATCTACCGAGAGGGTGCGGGGCTGAAAGACGGTGACGACATCGTCGCTTATTGCCGCATCGGTGAGCGTTCCAGTCACACCTGGTTCGTTTTGAACTACCTCATGGGCTTCCCGAACGTGCGTAACTACGACGGTTCGTGGACCGAGTGGGGCTCCTTGGTCAAGGTGCCCATCGCGCTGGGTACTGAGCCGGGTGACGTTCCTTCGCGATAGACTAAAGCGGTGAGTGAGCAGCAGATCCCCAGTCAATTGGCCGAAATCCGAGACGACTTTCTTGGCTTCGAACTGAGGGATCGGCTGCAGCTCCTGCTTGAGTTCTCTAACGAACTCCCCGATCTTCCGGCGCGCTACGCCGACCACCCCGATCTCTTCGAGCGAGTAGAAGAGTGCCAGTCCCCCGTTTTCATCTTCATCGAAGTCGAAAACGACATTGTTCAGATGTTCGCGACGGCGCCGCCTGAGGCTCCGACTACGCGAGGGTTCGCATCCATCTTGGTGCAGGGCCTGTCAGGTCTCAGCAGCGCTGAAGTCCTCGAGCTCTCGGATGACTATCCGCAGTCCCTGGGGCTGTCGCAGGCGGTGAGTCCGCTGAGACTGCGAGGGATGACCGGGATGCTCGCCCGCGCTAAGCGTCAGATTCGGCTCAAGACCGCGGTCTGATTTTCTGCCGCAATCGCCTCGGTACTCGGCTCCCTGTCCCCTACTCAGCGGATGCGAGATTCTCCGCGATAAGCGCGGCCAGCCAGGTGCGTATGGAGAGAAGCCAGCGCTCGCTGTCGTAGTTCCACAAGCGAGTGTGTCCAGCGGTGTCAAACTCTTCGTAGGTCACGAGGTCAGGACGCGCCGCGGCAAGAGCCCGCGACGGTTCTACAGGTACGTAGCCGTCATCTTCACTGTGCATCAGCAAGATCGGTCGATCGAGTTCGGAGGCGCGATCGACGAAGTTCAGCTCCGCGATGTCGAGTGGTTTCTCCATCCCGACTAAGAAACGGGCCTGTTCGCTATTCAAGACGATCTGGGCTGCGCGCTGGACCGAGCTGGGGATACGGTTGAGGTCGCCGTGCAGTTCCATAGTCGGCCCCCACGCGATCACGGGTGAATCCAGTACTAGCCCGATAATTTTCTCGCGATTGGCAGACCGAACCAGCGTATGAAGTGCGGTCGCACCCCCCATCGACCAGCCCATGAGAATAATCTGTTGTGCGCCTGCTGCAAGAGCGTACGTGATCGCCGAATCGACGTCTCGGTATTCAGTCGAACCGAGTCCATAGCGGCCGTCTGCCGAGTCAGGCGCCTCCGTGTCGTTGCGATATGACACGGCGAGCGACGTGACGCCGGCGTCATAGAACTCGCCTAGTGCGCGAACAGTCTCGGGACGCTGTACGCCTCGACCATGGATGTGAATCGCCCAGATCGTTGACGGGTGCGCCGCTGGAATCAGCCACGCTGGGGCCGGCCCGAGCTCAGTTGGCACCATGACTTCCGAATATTCGAGTCCCAGCCCCGCCGGGGTCAGATAGAACCAGCCGCTAGACCGAGCGTTGTCGCCGGGTCGTGGCACGCCCTTTTCAATCTCGATCAACTCTCGGGCAACCCACTGAGCCCCCTGCGACACCACGGGCCCGATGCGAGCGAGCCCGGTCTCATCAGCGAACCACAGGCTGAAGCGGCCTGGCGCACGGCTTTCGATGGCGGATGAGAGAACGATCGTCGATTCGCCAATAGCAAGGATGCGCAAAGTGCTGTCCGCGCGTCCCGGCGGCGTCACGATTCTGCGCGCGAAATAAACCGACAGCGCCGCTGCGCTGACTAACGCAACGCCAGCAACCGCCGCTGAAGCAACGGCCACGCCACCGATAACCCCTAAGGCAACTCGCACTCGATCCGACACCGGCATCTAAAACCTCCATCGTGCAGCCGTCAGAGCGCGGCGTGCCTCACTAGCGATCGTTCAGCTAAAGCCTAATCTTCTGACGTGCCTGAATCGCCAGTTGGACCAACGCCACCCGCGGTATTTGCGTCTGCGGTTGAGTCCCTTCGTGCCGCCACTTTGCGCCCCGAGCTCGCTGTCACTGAGATTTCAGCACCAACGCAGATCGCTCCGTGGTCGTTCGCCCTTGCTGCGGATGTCACGCCGAATCGTCACGGCGAAGATTCCGACCTCGGCACCGGACGCTTCGTACTGCTCTATGACCCCGAATCTCCTGACGCCTGGGAGGGCGAGTTCCGGATCATTTGCTTCGCCCAAGCGCCACTTGAACCAGACATCGGCGTCGACGAATTCCTGAGTTCGGTCACCTGGTCCTGGCTAGTAGACGCTCTCGATAGCCGGGGCGCGAAGTACGACCAGGTTTCCGGAACAGCAACACGCATCCTCTCGACCGGGTTCGGGGAACTTGAGTCGCAGCCGGATGGCGCACAAATCGAACTTCGGGCCTCCTGGAGCCCCCAGGACCTTGATATTGCCGCTCATGTGGAAGGCTGGAGCGAGTTAGTCTGCATGCTTGCCGGACTTCCGCCCACTATTGAAGGAGTCACTATGTTGTCGGCCCGTAGAGCTGGGCGTGAGTAACGCCTCCGAGAGTGCAGCCCCCGAGGGCGAGTCGCACGCCGCCACCCAAGCCCCTCACGTTCCCGTCGACGTCATCGACGACCGGGAAGAATATCTCGCTGCAGTCGAGGCCATCGCCGCCGGTCACGGCCCGATCGGCATCGACGCTGAACGCGCCAGCGGCTACCGCTACTCGCAACGTGCATACCTCATCCAGATATTCCGTCGTGGAGCCGGCACCTTCCTCTTCGACCCGCCCGCTATTGGCGATTTCACAGAGCTGAACGATGTCATCGCTGAAGAAGAGTGGATCCTTCACGCGGCTACTCAAGACCTCACCTGCTTGCGTGAGGTTGGCCTGCACCCCACCCGCCTTTTCGACACTGAGTTGGGAGCCCGCCTCGCGGGCCTTCCCCGCGTTGGTCTCGGCACGGTAGTGGAGCACCTCTTGGGCATTCACCTCGCCAAGGAACACTCGTCGGCGGACTGGTCAACACGTCCCCTCCCGCAGTCATGGCTGGTCTACGCCGCGTTAGACGTCGAACTTCTCGTTGATCTTCGCGAAGCGCTCGGCGCACTGCTCGACAACGATGGCAAAAGCGAGATAGTCCGCCAAGAATTCGAATCCGTACTCGCGCGCGACCTCAGCAATGTGCGGGCTGAACCTTGGCGCCGCTTGAGCGGAGTTCATTCGATTCGCGGCGGTAAGAATCTAGCTGTGGCGCGGGAACTTTGGCTGGCACGCGACGCGTACGCTCAAGAAGTCGATACTGCCCCCGGTCGCCTCGTGCCCGACTCCGCCTTATTGGCAGCGGCGAAGACACTTCCGGAATCGAAGCGTCAGCTTTCAAGCCTGAAAGAGTTCCGGGGCCGTGCAAGCCGTTCACAGATCGATCGATGGTGGGATGCTATCCAGGCCGGGCTTACTTCTACCGACATCCCTGCCACCCGAGTGTCGAGCGATACATTACCTCCCCCTCGAGTGTGGTCGGATAAGAACCCTGAAGCAGATCGCCGTTTGAAAGCCGCTCGCGCTCTCATGACGGAGTTCTCCGAGGAGCTGTCTATTCCGATCGAGAACTTGTTGACGCCCGACTATCTTCGTCGCGTCTCCTGGAACCCGCCAGCGGAGGTTTCGCCCGAGAGCATTTCCGAGGCCCTCACTGCGCTCGGAGCGCGCCCCTGGCAACTTGACGTATCTGCACAGTCAATCGCTCAAGCCTTTGTCGAAGCCAACCAAACCCCCGAGGACTCCGACGACGCAGAGTCGTAGGAACAATCAAAGGATTCCTAACCTTAAACTCGGCCACTTATGATCAGTGCTACATCCAAGGATTTAGTGGAGGCATTGTGGCCAAGGAAACCGAGATTGTATTCGTAGATGGAGTCCGTACTCCATTTGGACGTGCTGGCGAGAAGGGCATGTTCTGGAATACCAGAGCCGATGACCTTGTCGTCAAGGCGATGATCGGAGTTCTGGAGCGAAATCCCCAGATCCCCAAAGATCGTTTTGATGAAGTAGCCATCGCTGCAACTACTCAGACCGGAGATCAGGGCCTCACAATCGGCCGCAGCGCTGCGCTGCTCGCAGGCTTGCCCACCTCCGTCCCCGGCTATGCCATCGACCGGATGTGCGCTGGTGCCATGACCGCCGTTACCAATGTGGCTGGCGGAATCGCCTTCGGTGCCTACGACCTGGCTATCGCCGGCGGCGTTGAGCACATGGGACACCACCCGATGGGCTCGGGCGTTGACCCTAACCCTCGCTTTATGTCGGAAAAGATCGTCGATCCCGAAGCTCTTAACATGGGCAACACGGCGGAGAAACTGCACGACCGTTTCCCCCAGCTCACCAAGGCTCGCTCAGATGCATTCGCACTTCGCAGCCAGCAACGCGCGACGGCCGCCTATGAAGCCAACAAGATTCAGCCCGACCTCATCCCGGTCGCGACTAAGAGTGAAGCCGGCTGGGGACTCGCTACCCGTGACGAGGGCCTTCGCCCTGAAACCACGCTTGAGGGCCTCGCTGGCCTCAAGACTCCGTTCCGCTCTCACGGCCGTATCACCGCTGGAAACGCTTCCGGCCTCAACGATGGGGCAACCGCCAGCATCATCGCGAGCGGGGATGCCGCCCGCGAGTTCGGCCTGAAGCCCAAGATGCGCATGGTGAGCTTTGCCTACGCCGGGGTGGAACCAGAGATCATGGGCATTGGCCCGATCCCCTCAACCGAGAAGGCTCTCCGCAAGGCTGGCCTGACGATCAACGATATTGGCCTGTTTGAGCTCAACGAAGCTTTCGCAGTTCAGGTCCTCTCACTGCTCGATCACTTCGGTATCGATGATGAAGATCCTCGCGTCAATCAGTGGGGCGGCGCCATTGCCATGGGCCACCCGCTCGCGTCGTCGGGCGTTCGACTCATGATCCAACTCGCCGCGCAGTTCGAACAGCACCCTGAGGTGCAATTCGGTCTCACCGCGATGTGCGTTGGCCTCGGTCAGGGCGGTTCAGTCATTTGGGAAAACCCGAACTACAAGGGAGCAAAGTAACCATGACCGAGCAGTTCGCACGTCTTTCAGACCTCGCTAAAGACGAGGTAATTACCCACTCCTTTGTTCGCGATGTGCCCCTCACTGCTGGCCGCACGCTCGCCCTGATTACTCTCGACAATGGCAAGGACCACACTCGTCCGAACACTCTCGGCCCAGCGACCTTGCTTGAGTTCGCAAAGGTGCTCGACGAGCAAAAGGAACGGGCATCCGCTGGAGAAATTCACGGAGTCGCCGTAACCGGCAAGCCGTTCATTTTCGCCGCTGGCGCCGACTTGTCGAAGGTGAGCGAGATTCCTGACCGCGAGACGGGCAAGCAGATGGCCCAGTTGGGTCACTGGGCACTGGGCAAGCTCAGCGAACTCGGCGTTCCGTCCTTCGTCTTCATCAACGGACTAGCTCTGGGCGGTGGTGTAGAGATCCCTCTCAACGCTGACTACCGCACTATTGACAGCTCGGTTCCGGCGTTTGCCCTCCCCGAGGTCTTCCTTGGCCTTATCCCCGGTTGGGGTGGTGCGTGGTTGCTCCCGAACCTGATCGGCATCGAGAATGCCCTGAAGGTCGTCATTGAGAACCCGCTCAAAAACAACCGGATGCTCAAGGGCCCTGAGGCTTTCGAACTCGGCATCGCCGACGCCATGTTTGGTCCGGCGAACTTCCTCGAAGACTCAATTCGTTGGGCTGACGGGGTCATTGCTGGCACTACGAAGGTGAAGCGCAAGAACGAGCCGGGCAAGATCGAACGCACCGTGAAGTGGGATGTTGCGATCGGCATCGCAGAGAAGATGTTGGCTAGCCGCATCGGTCGCGTCGCTAAGTCGCCCTATGCCGCTCTGGCTCTGCTCAAGGCTGCCAAGAACACCGACAAGAAGACGGGCTTTGAAGCCGAAGACAACGCTCTTGCCGACATGATCTCGGGTGACCAGTTCCAGGCGAGCATTTACGCCTTCAACCTCGTTCAAAAGCGCGCGAAACGCCCGGCAGGGGCGCCTAACAAAGAGCTCGCTCGCAAGGTGACCAAGGTTGGCGTTATTGGTGCCGGGCTCATGGCTCGCCAGTTCGCATTGCTCTTTGTGCGCCGCTTGCAGGTCCCCGTCGTCATCACTGACCTCGACCAGGCCGCAACGGATGCTGGCGTAGCTGCTATCCACGCCGAGATCGACAAGCTGAACGAGAAGGGTCGCCTCTCGTCGGACGACACCAACCGTCTCAAGGCGCTAGTCACTGGCACCACCGACAAGGCTGATTTTGCTGACTGTGACTGGGTCATCGAAGCTATCTATGAGGAATTGGGCGCCAAGCAGGCTGTCTTCGCTGAGGTTGAGCAGTACATCTCTGACGAAACGATCCTCGCGACCAACACCTCGTCATTGTCTGTGGAGCAAATCGGAGCCAAGCTCAAGCACCCGGAGCGGGTTGTCGGCTTCCACTTCTTCAACCCTGTGGCGGTCATGCCACTGATCGAGGTTGTGAAGACGCCACACACCAACGACGAGTCGCTCGCTACGGCGATGGTCACGGCCAAGAACCTGCGCAAGAACGCCGTCATCACTACGGATACCCCGGGTTTCGTTGTGAACCGCATTCTCGCCAAGGTGCTCGGTGAAGCGATGCACGCCGTAGACACCGGAACGCCGTTCGAGGTCGTAGAAGAATCGACGCGTCCGTTCGGTCTACCGATGACGCCGTTCGAGCTACTCGAACTCGTCGGACTCAAGGTCGGCGCGCATGTGCTCGATACTCACCACGCTGCGTTCCCTGAGCGCTTCTTCGAGAGCGAAAACCTGCACAAACTTGCCGAGCTCGGATTCATTTTCGACCGCGACAACAAGGGTAAGTCAAAGGGCGTTTCAAAGAAGGCTGTCGAGATCGTCAAGGGCGGAAGCACGCCAATGACGGCGGAACAGCTGCAGATCCGCATCGAAGATGGTCTCGCCGACGAAATTCATCGGATGCTAGAAGACGGAGTGGTCGCAGCCGCTGAGGACATCGACCTCTGTCTCATTCTCGGTGCGGGCTATCCCTTCCAGATGGGTGGAGTAACTCCGTACCTCGACCGCGCTGGAGCGTCGGAGAGAGCGTTCGGCAGCACCTTCCACACTCCGCTCATTCGCGGCGTTCAGTAGGCGCACAGCTCCACTAGCGCTACGACCGAGGCCCTGTTCAGAGAAGATCTGAACAGGGCCTCGAGACGTTAACGCGCGTTACGCGGTGGGGTGTACCGTTGCCGCTAGCTGCGCTCAGCGGGAAGACGATATTCGTCGGAGTCGCTATCAGTCAGTGGGCGTGCAATCGGAATCTTGCTGCCAAGAACCTGAGCCACGACGTCGCGAGCGATATGTTGCGGGGTCAGCCCGACCTGATCGAGGATGTAGTCACGGCTGCCGTGATCCAGGAATTTGTCCGGCAGGCCAAGTTCGGTGACTGCCGTGTCTACACCGGCGGCACGCATGTCTTGACGAATCCGTGTTCCAATTCCGCCAACTCGCACACCGTCTTCGATCGTGATCACGAGACGATAATCAGCGGCAAAATCGATCACACTCTTGGGAACGGGAACAACCCAGCGAGGGTCGATAACGGTCGCACCGATTCCTTGGGCTGCGAGAAGCTCTGCGACCTGCAAACCTGTCTTGGCCATCGAACCCACCGTGACAATGAGAACGTCACGCTGGTCGTCCTCCCGGAGCACATCGACCCCGTCCGAAGTGCGACGAAGCGCGTCGTACTCGGTTCCTACAGTGCCCTTGGCGAAACGGATCACTGTCGGTGCATCGTCGACCACCACGGCCTCGCCCAGCTCTTCACGCAGGCGAGGAGCGTCTCGTGGAGCAGCGATACGAATGTTCGGCACGACCTGCAAAAGCGCAAGGTCCCACATACCGTGGTGACTCGCACCGTCGGGGCCAGTTACACCAGCTCGATCAAGCACGAAAGTAACGCCAGCACGATGCAGCGCGACATCCATAAGGACTTGGTCGAACGCACGGTTGATAAAGGTGGCATAGAGGGCTACTACCGGATGAAGTCCGCCGAAAGCGAGACCCGCCGCTGATGTCACCGCATGCTGTTCAGCGATACCGACGTCGTGAACGCGAGTTGGATACTTCTCAGCGAAGCGGTGGAGACCTGTCGGACGAAGCATCGCCGCTGTGATCCCCACGAGACGCGGGTTCTCATCCGCAAGCATCACGATCTCTTCAGAGAACACTGATGTCCACGATGCAGCGCCGCCACTCGTGGTCGACTCCCCCGTAGCAGGGTCGATCTGACCAACCGCATGAAACTGATCAGCGACATCAGCAAGGGCTGGCTCATAGCCACGCCCCTTCTCTGTGATTGCATGAACAATGACCGGAGCTCCGTAGGACTTGGCCTGTTCAAGAGCCTCCGTGAGCGCTCCGATGTCATGCCCGTGTACCGGCCCCAAATACTTAATATCGAGGTTTGAGTACAGCGCTTCGTTGTTGCTGAAGCGTGAGAGAAAACCGTGAGCTCCACCGCGAATGCCGCGGTACAGAGCACGACCTGGCCCACCGAAAGCTCCGAAGAACTTCTCGCTCGACCCGTGCAGGGATCGGTAGGAACGTCGCGTGCGTACGCTGTTCAGGAAGTGGGCCATTCCGCCGATGGTTGGCGCGTAAGAGCGACCGTTGTCATTAACAACGATCACCAGATTACGGCTGTTATCGTCGCTGATGTTGTTGAGGGCTTCCCAGGTCATACCGCCCGTGAGTGCGCCATCACCGACTACAGCAACAACGTGGCGATCACTCTGGCCCGTCATCTCGAATGCTCGAGAGATACCGTCAGCCCACGACAGTGAGCTCGAAGCATGGGAACTTTCCACGATGTCATGCTCGGACTCCGAGCGCTGTGGATAACCCGCAAGCCCTCCCTCGGAACGCAACTTTGTGAAGTTTTTACGTCCGGTCAAGATTTTGTGTACGTAGCTTTGGTGGCCCGTATCAAACACCACAGCGTCCCGCGGCGAGTCAAACACCCGATGAATCGCCGTCGTCAGCTCGACCACGCCAAGGTTAGGGCCCAAATGCCCACCGGTGCGAGAAACATTCTCGATCAAAAATTCGCGAATCTCTTGCGCTAGCTGGGTAAGTTGCTGAGTGGAGAGACCGTCTAGATCTCGGGGACCATTGATTCCCTCGAGTATGTTCATTGCTCCAGTCTAGGCTTCTTCGATTGCCTTGTGAACAAGAAAACACGCGACTGTGAACCTCCATCCAGCCTGCTGCAACAACGCAAAAAGCGCGCGGCGCGAGCCTTAGCTCCCGACCGCGCGCTTCGTGCGCACGCGCTAGTTAGACCAGCGAACGCAGAACGTACTGGAGGATTCCACCATTGCGGTAGTAGTCAGCTTCACCAGGAGTATCGATGCGAAGCTTTGCATCGAACTCGACCGTTGACTTGCCCTCAGGCGAGTGCGCAGTCGGCACAGCTACTACGTGGAGCGTGCTCGGGATGCGGTCGTCATTGAGCTCTTCAACGCCCGAGATGCTGATGCTCTCGGTGCCGTCGAGTCCCAGCGACTCCCAGCTCTGGCCCTCAGGGAACTGCAGCGGTAGAACGCCCATTCCGATGAGGTTGGAGCGGTGAATACGCTCGAAACTCTCGCAGATGACGGCCTTCACTCCGAGCAAGCTCGTTCCCTTGGCCGCCCAGTCACGCGACGAACCGGAACCGTACTCTTTGCCACCAAGAACGACGAGCGGAGTCTCCTGCGCTGCGTAGTTCTGCGCCGCGTCGTAGATGAACGACTGCACGGCATCCGGCGTGGTGAAGTCGCGAGTGTAGCCACCCTCAACTCCATCGAGAAGCTGGTTACGAAGGCGGATGTTCGCGAAGGTTCCGCGAATCATCACTTCGTGGTTTCCGCGACGCGAACCGTAGGAGTTGAAGTCCTTGCGGTCGATGCCGTGCTCAGCGAGGTAGATTCCGGCGGGGCTGTCACCCTTAATCGAACCGGCAGGGCTGATGTGGTCGGTCGTAACCGAGTCACCCAGCTTCGCAAGAACACGGGCACCCGTGATCGAGCTGACCGGAGTAATCTCCATAGTCATTCCCTCGAAGTACGGGGGCTTGCGCACGTAGGTCGACTCGTCATCCCACTCAAAAGTGGAACCGGTGGGCGTGGGCAGGTTCTGCCAACGCTCGTCGCCGTCGAAGACGCCCGCATATTCGTGGGTGAACATCTCACGGTCGATCGACGAGTCGATCGTTGCCTGAACTTCAGCCGCGTCGGGCCAAATGTCCTTCAAGAAGACATCCTTGCCCTCCTGGTCTTGGCCGAGCGCGTCGTTGTCGAAGTCGAAGTTCATCGTTCCGGCAAGGGCGTACGCGATAACCAGCGGCGGACTCGCGAGGTAGTTCATCTTCACGTCGGGGTTGATGCGACCCTCGAAGTTACGGTTACCGGAAAGAACCGCGGTGACCGCAAGATCGTTCTCGTTGATCGCGGTGGAGATTTCGTCTTCCAACGGACCGGAGTTACCGATACACGTGGTGCAGCCATAACCGACGGTGTAGAAGCCGAGAGCTTCAAGCGACTCATCGAGTCCCGACTTGGCGTAGTAGTCAGTGACGACCTTGGAACCGGGAGCCAGAGTGGTCTTGACCCACGGCTTTGACTTGAGTCCCTTTGCGGCCGCGTTGCGAGCCAAGAGGCCAGCCGCAAGCATGACGGAGGGGTTTGAGGTGTTGGTGCACGACGTGATCGCGGCAATTGCAACGGAACCGTGGTCGATCGTGAACGATTCTCCACCTTCAACATTTACAGCGGTCGGCTGCGATGCGGCCACCGGCGGGTGGCTGGCGTGGACAGTTGAGGGCACATGAGCCCAGTCCTCGTCTTGCGGGGTGGTTCCGCTGGGATCAGACGCCGGGAAGGAGTCTTCAACGACGTCGTCGACCTTGGTGTGATCCATTGCCGCGTAGTTGTTGAGGTCGATCTCGAACTGGCTCTTGGCTTTGGTGAGCTCGATACGGTCCTGCGGGCGCTTCGGTCCAGCGATCGAGGGAACTACAGTACCGAGATCCATCTCGATGTACTCGCTGTAGTTGGGCTCGACGCTCGGGTCATGCCAGAGCTTCTGGAGCTTGGCATATGCCTCGACGAGTTCGACCTGCTCTTCGCTGCGGCCGGTGAGACGCAGGTAGTCAAGGGTCACGTCGTCGATCGGGAACATCGCAGCGGTGGAACCGAACTCGGGGCTCATGTTTCCGATGGTTGCGCGGTTGGCGAGCGGCACTGCGCCGACTCCCTCTCCGTAGAACTCGACAAACTTGCCGACGACGCCGTGCTGGCGCAACATCTGCGTAATTGTGAGAACAACGTCGGTCGCGGTGACTCCGGCAGGGATCGTGCCGTTGAGCTTGAAACCGACGACCTTGGGGATGAGCATCGAAACGGGCTGGCCGAGCATTGCTGCCTCGGCTTCGATTCCGCCAACGCCCCATCCGAGCACTCCGAGGCCGTTGACCATCGTGGTGTGCGAGTCGGTGCCAACGAGGGTGTCGGGGAACGCCCGAGTCTTGCCGTCAACCTCACGGGTGTAGGTGACACGGGCGAGGTGCTCAATGTTGACCTGATGAACGATTCCGGTTCCGGGAGGAACAACCTTGAAGTCATTGAACGCGCTCTGACCCCAGCGAAGGAACTGGTAGCGCTCCCCGTTGCGCTCGTATTCAAGCTCGACGTTGCGCTCAAGAGCGTTGTCTGAACCGAAGAGATCGGCGATGACCGAATGGTCGATCACGAGCTCTGCCGGCGCGAGGGGGTTGATTTTGGTGGGGTCTCCACCGAGCTCGGCGACCGCCTCGCGCATGGTGGCAAGGTCAACGATGCATGGCACGCCGGTGAAGTCCTGCATAACGACGCGGGCGGGGGTGAACTGAATCTCGGTATCGGGGTCTGCACTGGGCACCCAGGATCCGAGGGACTCGATCTGCGACTTCGTGACGTTCTTTCCGTCTTCAGTACGCAGGAGGTTCTCGAGCAAAACCTTGAGGCTAAACGGTAGCTTGTCGTATCCCGCTACCTTGTCGATGCGGAACACTTCATAGTCGGACGAACCGACTGTGAGGGTGTCTTTCGACCCAAAACTATTGACTGTCGACACTGTCATCTCCCTTGCTACGGTTCTTCAATCCTTGCGCGGAGCGTGTGCTGCATCCAGCAAGGCAAGCCTAAGACTGAATCGCAGTACCTGCGCTGCGACTTCTACCAAAAGTATCTTGATGTCGAGATAAATATACACCATGGTCGTGGCGCCTTCACGTTGCCACGGCGAGGAGCGCGAACTACGCGGACTCGCTTCGCCCATAGGCCGTGCGCATCAACAGCCACGTCACCCAGAGCACGCCGGCGTAGAGCGGAACTCCCAAAAGAAGCTTCGCCGTAGCGAGAGCCTGCGTAGCTTCTGCGAAGTACAGCGGCAATTCGACGGCAAGACGAAGCGCGAAAAGTGCCGCCCAGAGAACGGTCGCGATCAGTGCAACCCGAAATTTAGCCTTGTCTTCTCGCCAGTCGGCCGCACTCGGAACCAGGAACGTTGCGATGAGCCCCACGAGAGGACGTCGCGCGATCACGCTCACGAGGATCGCGATGAGAAAGAGCGAATTGATAACGAAACCGAGAACGAAATTATCCTCGGCTCGCCCCGTAATCAGTGCAAGACCAGCGGAGAGCGCCACGCCCAAGACCCCCACCAGCGCCGACGACACAGGAGTGCGCGAAACAACTCGAGCGACCACGAAACCCAGAGCGACGACAACCGGAGCCACGACAGACGCCACGAGCTCCTGCGTGATCGTAAAGATGACCAAAAACGCGAGCCCGGGAAGAATGGACTCCACGAGGCCGCGGATTCCGCCCATCGCCGCCAACAGAGCGCTTGATGTGGGAGCTTCCCCGGGGGCGACATGCCCGACAGCGGAACGACGTGCGGCCGCAGCTAAGGCCTCACGAACACTAGGGTCGACGCCCGGCTGATTCGAGTCGGACTCCCCCGCGTGTTCGTCGGCCAAACTCACGCGGTGGCTTCCTTGTCACCCGTGGCAGGCATGTGCAGCGGAATCAAGTCGCGCGGCGGCATGGGCGTGCTTCCTCGCACAACCACAATGGAACGGAACAGGTCTTCAATCTTCGTAGCAGCATCCGCGCTCGTGAGCGCCTCACCGGCAATGACCCCGCGCAGGAACCAACGTGGGCCGTCGACACCGACGAAACGAGCAATGCGCTTCTCACCCGGCTTTCCGGCAACGGGAATCTCAGCAAAGACTTCAGGACCGAAAGGCCCTTCGGAGACCGTGGTCGTTCCGCCCTGAGTATTTACTTGGCCGATGATCTGCTGGCGAATTTCGTGCCACAGGCCGCTCGAACGGGGTGCAGCAAAAGGCTGAATTTGAAGTGTTGAGCCTGCGTAGTCGAGGCCGACGGCAACAACTCGCTTACTCGCCTCTTCAACTTCGAGTCGCAAGTGCAGCTCTTGGCGCGGAAGGATCTTCACTCCGCCCAAGTCCACATACGGCCGAACGGCGTTTGCCTCGCTCTCGTCGAGCGGGCCAGCAGTGGCACGATTCTCCGGTGCCGACTTGGGGTGATCCTGCGGCTGCTCGGTCTCAGTAGTGTCGCTCACGACGTGGCTCCTTGTTGTGTTGACTCTGCGCGGAATCCGGTCGAGCCGAAGCCCGCCTCACCGCGATGGCTGCCAGGAAGAGTCGAGACGGGAATGAATCGAGCTCGGGAAACTGGCATAACGATCAATTGCGCGATTCTATCGCCCGGCTCGATATCGAAAGTGGACGAAGCATCAGTATTGAGCAACGTAACCCGAATTTCACCTCGGTAGCCTGCATCCACAGTGCCGGGACTATTGACGACGGTGATGCCGTGGAGAGACGCCAGCCCGCTACGGGGAACGACGAAAGCCACATACCCCGCCGGAAGAGCGATCGACACTCCCGTCGCTACCGTTTCTCTCGCCCCGGGCGCAAGCGAATAACTCTGGGCCGAATAAAGATCGGCGCCCGCGTCCCCCGGGTGCGCGTAGGTCGGGGTTTGGCCGGAGGAGATAAGGACCTCAACGTTGTCAATCACGAGTCGAGGCTAGTGCAGAAGAGACAACTCACCGAAACGCCGCCACCAAAATCAGTGTGTAATGGATGAGTGACTTACTACCGTGAACGCTTGTGGCCCACCGCGTGGCTCTACATCAGCACCGCACTCATTATTCCGGCCAGCATCTTGGTGTTCTTGCCGATCAACATCACCGTCGGCTACATCACTGCCGCCGTGCTTTATCTGGCGATTGTTGGCTTTCTGCTGTGGTCGGCGCCGCTCATCACTATTGACGAGAAAGAATTGCGCGCTGGCAGTGCCAGGCTTCCGCTAGAAATTATCGGGGAGGTAACTACGTTCGACGGCGCCGAGGCGACGCTCGAGCGCGGACAACGGCTGGATGCTCGGGCGTGGCTAATGATACGAGGCTGGGTGTCGCCCGTCGTGCGCCTTGAGCTACTCGATGAGAGCGACCCGACACCGTATTGGTTGTTGTCGAGTCGCACTCCCGAATTGGTTGCTGAAGCAATCGCAGAGGTTAAGCTGCACACTCCAGGCAAATAGCGCCCAGCTTGGTTGTGTGGTCGACCTGCGAGCGGTGCTTCACAAGGAAGCAGCTCACGCAAGTGAATTCGTCCGCCTGAGGAGGCAGAACGACCACATCGAGGTCCAGGTCAGAAAGGTCTGCGCCGGCAAGCTCAAAGTTCGCCGGGTTGTCTGAATCGTCGACGTCAACCGAGCCCGACATTTTGTCAGGAACACGCTCTTTAAGAGCCTCGATCGACTCGGAGTCGTCGTCGGTCTTACGAGGTGCGTCGTAGTCGGTGGCCATGCCCATCCACTTCTTTTTTACGTTGAATCACCGGAATCGGCGGGCACAGTCTCCATGAAAGCGAGCCGAATTGCAAACCGTCGATTCTGCATCACTGTGCAGCGCCTGTGACAACTGTTCACGGAGGCGTGTTATTCCCGGGAAAAGCACTCAAGGCGTGCGAACCTAATGGTGAATCTTGACGGCTGGAGAAGTTCACTATGGAAGACCTTCGGGTAATCGAAGTACAAGACGGTGCGCTGATCGTGTCGAGTAACGACGGCACGAGATATCGCCTCGCGGTCGACAGCGTTTTGCAATCTCGATTGCGTCAGAGCCGTGCCCTTTCGGGGACCGGCCCCAAGCTTGCTCCCCGCGAGATTCAGGCCCACATTCGGGCTGGCATGTCCGCACAGGACGTTGCCAACCTCACCGGTGCCGACTTGGAGTACATCGAGCGCTTCGAGGGACCAGTCGTCGCCGAGCGCGAGTTCGTCGTCAAGTCAGCTCTCGCTGTTCCCGTTCACGTCGCCGGCGAAACTGACACCCTCACTTCGACCCGAACTTTCGGTTCCGCTATCCGCGAACGACTTGTCGACATGCACGCGGCCAATGAGCGCTGGGCCAGTTGGAAAGACCCAGAGTCTGGGTGGATCGTCAAGCTATCGTTCAGCGCGAACACTATCGATCATGACGCGCGGTGGCAGTACGACCCCAAACGCCAAGCTCTTGCTCCCCTCAACAACGAGGCAAAGACCCTGTCGCAGCAGGGCGAGGTAACCGGGGCGCTCATTCCGCGCCTCCGCGCCGTAGCACCGACAGAGGGGGCTCCGGATGCCGCGCGCTTCGATAGCGGGGCATTCGACATCGACGACCTCTCGGCCGAACCCGCTCCCATCCGGCCAGCAGAGTTGCCCGTCATGCGCGATCGAAGTGCGGAAGCCGGCGTCGGTAACCAGACTGCTGATCTGCTCGACGCGTTACGTCGTCGCCGCGGCGAACGCGAACCCGCAACTTTTGAGCCTGAAGAAGAGCCTGCTCCGACGATCAACCCCGAGCCCTCGATGCGACTGCTTGATCCTCCCGCTGCGGACGAACGTCGGGACGCCCCTGCGCCGCCCCATGCAACAGCACCTCAACCAACCGCAAAGGCACGACGACGACGGGTCGCCATGCCCAGCTGGGACGACATCGTTTTCGGAACCAAGCCCGACGACGACCCGGCCTAGCCTTCGCTCACCGCACGACATACCCCGCGCCCACTGCGCGACTCGGCCCCGAGGAACCCGGGGTCAGAGGGCAAATGCTCCGTAACGCAGCAGCGGTACCCGCAGTTCTTCGTCTGACCATGATCCATGCTGGCCGATCATGTTGCGTCCCTTGTCGTTGGCCGCCCGAGAATCGTAATAGGCGATTGCCTTGCGGGCGGCGACGATGATGTCACCGATACGAGCGACAACATCTGGGGCAACCTCGCCAAACCATCCTGCATCAATCGCTTCATCGCGACTAGCGACCCACGCTCGGCCGCCTTCGGATTCCCGCCAGCGCTCGAGAACGGCGCTACGGAGATCTGCATCGACGCCTGTGTGGAAATGAAGCTGAAGGCAACGTGGCTCACCGGCGATGTGCGCGATGCCCTCGAGCAGCTCGGGAGCGGAATCAAACAAGACATGCGACTCGCGAGGAATGTCGATCATTCCATGGTCAGCGGTAACGAGGAGTCCTTGGTCAGGGGCCAAGAGCGGGACCGAAGCGGCAAGCGCAGCATCGAGCGCTTCGAGCGCGTGAGTCCATTGCGATGATTGCCATCCATTGGCGTGACCGGCCATGTCGAGTTCCGGGGCGTAGACGTAAGTGAGCGATGGTTGATCGCTCGTGTGCCCAACTTCTACCGCAGCTCGCACCCGTTCAGCAAGCGAGCCCGCAACGAGGTAACGCGCGCCGCGCAAAACTGCCTTCGTGAAGCCCGAGTCACGGTAACGCGCCGCTCCCACCGTGACCGCTGTAAAGCCACGCTTCGAAGCGAGCTCAAAAATCGTCGGCACTCGCTGCCAGGTTGCAGGGTCGGTGCGGGAATCCCAGCCCGAAAGCTGCTGAAAAACACGATCGTTGACGGGGTCGAACGCGCTGTACCCCACCAGACCATGCTGCCCCGCGCGTTGGCCTGTAGTGAGACCCGCGATTGCCGCGGCCGTCGTCGTCGGAAATCCCGATTGAATAACCGCAGCTTTGGAAAATGCACCGGCAAGCGTGCGCGCATGTCCCAGCCTGGCCTTGAGGTTGTGAGCCCCCATGCCGTCGACGAGAAGTACAACCGCGTGACGCACGGGAGGCAGGCTCAAGCAGTTCGCCTCGCCCGATATTGCCTGAAATGAACTTGACAACACATCGGTAAGGTTCGCTGAGTCTGGGTTGAGCGCCGGTAACATTAGGGCAATCCTATGGCTACTCCCACAAAACCCACCCCAGACTCCCCCGCCGGCGAACGCATCGAGGACATCGATGTCACGACCGAGATGCAGGGCTCGTTCTTGGAGTACGCGTACTCCGTGATCTATTCGCGTGCGCTTCCCGACGCTCGCGACGGCCTCAAACCGGTGCAGCGTCGAATTCTGTACCAGATGAGTGAGATGGGCCTGCGACCCGAAAAGGGCCACGTCAAGTCGTCGCGCGTCGTCGGCGACGTTATGGGAAAGCTTCACCCTCACGGTGACGCTTCCATCTACGACGCCATGGTGCGCCTGACACAAAGCTTCATCCTGCGGGTGCCGCTGATCGATGGTCACGGCAACTTCGGTTCTTTGGATGACGGCCCCGCTGCTCCGCGGTATACCGAAGCTCGCTTGCAGGCATCCGCGATCGCGATGACGGATGACCTCGACGAAGACGTCGTCGACTTCGTCCCCAACTACGACAACTCAACTACGCAGCCCGAGGTTTTGCCGGCGGCATTCCCGAACCTCCTGGTGAACGGTGCGAGTGGTATCGCCGTGGGTATGGCGACCAACATGGCTCCCCACAACCTCGTTGAGGTCGTCGGCGCCGCGCAGTACTTGCTGACGAACCCCGAAGCGTCGCTTGAAGAACTCATGCAGTTCGTGCCGGGACCCGACCTTCCCACCGGCGGAAAGATCATGGGGCTTGCCGGAGTGAAGGATGCCTACGCGAACGGTCGCGGCGCGTTCAAGACCCGCGCCACGGTCGCCGTCGAGTCGATCACCGCCCGCAAGATGGGCCTCGTCGTCACCGAACTTCCCTATCTGGTCGGCCCCGAGCGCGTCATCGAGAAGATCAAAGACGGCGTCAATAACAAGAAGATCGTCGGCATCTCGGATGTCACCGACCTCACCGATCGCAACCACGGCCTGCGCCTCGTCATCGGTATCAAGACCGGCTTCAGCCCGGATGCCGTGCTCGAGCAGCTGTACCGCCTCACCCCGCTGGAAGATAACTTCAGCATCAACGCGGTGACTCTCGTTGACGGTCGGCCACAGACTCTCGGACTTAAGCCTTTGCTCGAGGTCTTTCTCAAGCACCGACTGCAGGTGGTTACGCGTCGCAGCAAATACCGTCTGGCGCGGCATCTCGAACGACTGCACCTCGTGGAGGGTCTGCTGATCGCCATCGTCGATATCGACGAGGTCATTCAGGTCATTCGCAAGAGCGATGACAGCGATCAAGCGCGAACACGCCTACGGGAAGTGTTCGACCTCAGCGAGCTGCAAGCCGAATACATCCTTGAGCTTCGCCTGCGGCGTCTCACTAAGTTCAGCCGCATCGAGCTCGAGGCCGAGGCCGAGAAGCTGCGCGCGGAGATCGCACGCCTTCAAGCGCTGCTTTCAGACGACAACCTCATTCGCGCTCTAGTTTCAGACGAACTCGACGCGGTCGCTGAAAAATTTGGAACCCCGCGACGCACGCTGCTCACTGAGGCACCTGCTTCGATTGCCACTACGTCGCGAGCAGCGGCACGCAAGAATCAGGCTGTCCTCGAGATCGCTGATGAGCCGTGCATCGTCCTGCTCTCCACGACTGGTCGAATCATTCGCGTAGGTATTAGCGATGGTGACACCGTGCTGGCGGCATCTCGGCGCTCGAAGCACGACGCGATCCGTTCGCGTGTCACCACTACGACGCGTACCGAGATCGGTGCGATCACGAACCGCGGCCGCCTCATAAAATTCACCGCCGTAGATTTGCCGAGTGTTCCGACAAGTTCGGTTCAGTTGGGGGCCGGTGCGAAGGTCAGCGAGTACCTCACTCTCGACAAGAAAGAACATGTTCTCGCCATCGTGTCGCTCAATAGCGAGGAACCGATTGCTCTCGGAACCCGCCAGGGCATCGTCAAACGCATCACACCGGGCGTCTGGCCGTCGAAGCCAGACTTCGAGATCATCTCCCTCAAAGCCGGAGACGAGCTCGTAGGAGCGGCACACAGCGCAGACGATGACGAGCTCACCTTCGTCACTTCGGACACCCAACTGCTGCACTTCGCTGCCGCGGCAGTGCGTCCGCAAGGGCTCAGCGCCGGCGGTATGGCTGGCATCCGAGTCGCCTCAGGAGCAGAAGTTATCTTCTTCGATGCTGTGGATGCCGACTCTGAAAACGTAGCGGTTACGGTTTCGGGGTCGAGCGTCACGATCCCCGGCACCGATCCGGGGCGTGTAAAGCTCAGCGAGTTCTCCCAGTTCCCGGCCAAGGGTCGCGGCACCGGCGGTGTGCGCGCTCACTCCTTGCTCAAGGGCGAGGATGTGCTCACGCTCGCGTGGGTCGGACGAGTTCCCGCAACAGCTGTCGGACCAGATGGCGCTGTTCGGCAGCTTCCAACCGAACGAACCAAGCGTGATGGTTCAGGCATGCCGCTCGACAGCGTGATCGGATCGATTGGGTTCACTCCGTAGCCAGAGCCAATCGCGCACGACCGCGATTTAACGGCTGAGGGCCGTTACCTGAACAATTCAGGTAACGGCCCTCAGTCGTTGAAGATCAATTACACGTGACGTCTCTCACGGGCGGTGAACGCCCACGACGATCCCGAGCTAGACGTCGATCCGGTCGCGATCGAGACCCTGGCCCTGGATGATGAACTCCTTGCGCGGAGCCACCTCATTGCCCATCAGGAGTTCGAAGACCGTGCCAGCATTCTCGGCATCCGCGATGTTGACACGTCGTAGAACTCGATTGTTGCGGTCCATAGTGGTGCTCGCGAGCTGGTCGGCATCCATTTCACCGAGGCCCTTGTAACGCTGGATCGGGTCTTGGTAGCGCTTACCGGACTTCTTCAAGCCGGCAAGAACCCCGTTGAGTTCCTTTTCCGAGTAGGTGTAGATCGTCTCGTTGGGCTTGGAACCAGGATTGATCACCACCACTCGGTGAAGCGGAGGGACAGCAGCGTAGACGCGCCCATCTCGAATCATGTCGGGCATGTAGCGGAAGAAGAGCGTCAACAGCAGCGTGCGGATGTGGGCACCGTCGACATCAGCATCAGCCATGATGATGACCTTGCCGTAACGGGCAGTTGACAGATCGAAACTGCGCCCCGAGCCCGCTCCAATGACCTGAATTATGGATGCGCACTCAGCGTTGGACAACATGTCGCTGATCGACGCCTTTTGAACGTTCAGGATCTTGCCGCGGATCGGAAGCAATGCTTGGTACTCGCTATCGCGCCCCAACTTTGCTGTTCCGAGCGCAGAGTCACCCTCGACGATGAAGAGCTCACTGTTCGCGACGTCGTTGGAACGACAATCGACGAGCTTGGCCGGGAGGCTGGAGCTCTCGAGGGCGTTCTTGCGGCGCTGGGTTTCTTTGTGAGCTCGAGCAGAGATACGCGACTTCATCTCGGCAACAACCTTGTCGAGCACGAGTGCCGCCTGCGACTTGTCATCGCGTTTCGTCGAGGTGAAGCGTTCAGAAAGCGCTGCCGCAATTACCTTGGCGACAATCGCTCGAACGGCGGGCGTGCCGAGAATCTCCTTAGTCTGTCCCTCGAATTGAGGTTCAGGCAGCCGAACGGTCAGCACCACGGTGAGCCCAGCGAGCACATCATCTTTATCCAGCTTGTCGTTGCCAAGCTTCAGACGGCGGGAGTTCTTCTCAGCCTCCGCCCGCAGGAATTTGAGCAAACTCTGCTCGAATCCAGCGAGGTGTGTTCCGCCCTTTGGCGTCGCGATGATGTTCACGAAGCTCTTTATCACCGTGTCGTAACCGGTGCCCCAGCGCAGCGCGACATCCACAACGCAATCACGGGACACTTCAGTCGAGACCATATGACCGTTCTCTTGCAAAACGGGCACACTTTCGGTGAAGCCACCAGATCCGGTCAATCGCCACACATCCGTGATCGGCGGGTCTACGGCGAGGTGCTCAACAAACTCCGAAATTCCGCCCTCGAAGGCGAACGATTCGTGACGAGGCTCCTCGCCCCGCTCATCCGTTACGTTCAGAGTGAGATTGGGCACGAGAAAGGCCGTTTGGCGGAGGCGATCGATCAGCCCGTCAGACTGGAACGTCGCGCCCTTCGTGAAAATCTGGCGATCAGCCCAGTAGCGCACACGAGTACCCGTGCGCCCCTTCGGCACTTTGCCAATAACAGCAAGTTCGCTACCCGAAACGAACGGCGTGAAGGGCGCATCCGGAGTCGGCTCCCCCGAATCAGCGAACGTACCGGGCTCACCGCGGTGGAACGACATCGCATACGTTTTGCCATTGCGATCGACTTCGACATCAAGACGTTCGGATAGCGCGTTAACGACCGAAGCACCAACGCCGTGAAGTCCACCCGACGCCGCGTACGAGCCAGAACCGAACTTTCCACCCGCGTGAAGCTTCGTGAAAACAACTTCAACGCCTGTGAGTCCGGTCTTAGGTTCGACATCCACGGGAATACCGCGGGCCTTGTCCCTTACTTCAACGCTTTCATCCGCGTGCAAGATCACGCTGATCTCAGAACCGTGGCCATCAAGGGCCTCGTCAACCGAGTTGTCGATGATCTCCCAGAGGCAGTGCATGAGTCCACGAGAGTCGGTGGACCCGATGTACATTCCGGGCCGTTTGCGAACGGCTTCAAGCCCCTCGAGCACGGATAGGTGACGGGCTGAATAGTCAGAGCTCGCCATAGTTATCTCCTAGGGGTTGAGAGCGGTAGGCCACATCCAAGACTACGGTCTCGCCATGACATCGCCTCTCACCGACACCCATCAGCACCATGAGGGAACGACTGAGCGACCGGGCTACGCGCTGAGCGAAATGCCCTCAATGTAGGAAGAATTTGCAGGCGGTCATGCTTGTATAGGCGTACGGAATAACAACCGCAAGCATCAAGAAGGAGTAGGCCATGTCGAACATTGCAACAGAAGACACCCCAGTCGATGAGATGGACTACACCCTCACGGCGATCGATCGCTGTGACAGCTGTGGCGCGCAGGCTTACATTCGCGCGACCCTCACCAGTGGCGACCTCCTCTTCTGCGCCCACCACGGCGCTAAGTTCAAAGACAAGCTCTTCCCCACCGCGCTCAAGTGGCACGACGAGTCGAGCCGACTCACTGCGTAGAGCTTCGGCTATCATGAGCAGTAGTTAGTTCGTTGCCGGCGCTGGTGTCGGTGTGACCTTCGTAGGAGTACTGTGAAGCGCATCCGACACTATGTGTCGCGTCTTGTGTCGCTCGACGTCAAAAATATGATCGGCGTTGCGCGCGCAATTAGCGCACGCAGCTCGACCCCGACGATCGTCATTGTTCTTGACATGGTCTGGTGTTCGCTCGTCTATCAATCGGGTTACCTCGATTACGAAGAATTCGAGTTCAACACGCTGTCCTCCTCTCAACGGAGCACCTGGATCACCAGCGGCAACGCCAACTCCATCGTGGTCAAATACAACCAGCGCGCTTTTCGTGAGCGGTTTTATGACAAGCCGACCTTCAATCGGACCTTCGATCAATGGCTCGGCCGTGCCTGGCTCGACCTGAGAACCGCCGATGAAGCTGATTTCGTTGAGTTCCTGCGAAACCACGACCCGATCATGGTCAAAGTCGTGGATAGCATGAGCGGCGCTGGCATCGAAAAATACAGTGGTCCTGAGCTGGCTGACGCCAGAGCGCTGTATCGAAAGCTCCTCTCGCGCCGGCAGTTTCTCGTTGAAGCGTTCATCGAGCAGCACGCGGAGATGTCAGCTCTTTGCCCGACCAGCGTCAATTCCCTGCGGATGATTACATTCTTCGATGGCACGAATGTGCATGTTATGGAAGCCGTCCTGAGAATGGGCAACGGTGCTGACGTCGACAATTACGGTCGCGGCGGCATGTACACGGTGCTCGACGAGAAAACCGGCATCGCCCCCTATGGCGCCTTCGACAAATATGCGAACACTTTTACCGTGCATCCACAATCGGGAACGCCGATTGTAGGCTTTCAGGTCCCCCTCTACGACGAAGTTCTGCGCACGCTCGATACCGTCGGCCGAATGATCCCGGAGATCCCCTACGTGGGCTGGGATGTCGCGATCTCCACCACCGGACCGGCCATCATCGAGGGCAACTACAACACCGGCGTCTTCCAGATGAAGCCGAGTCTTACCGGTATCAAGACGGGGCTACTCCCCAAGTTCCGCCGGGTAATCGACTTCTAACAGTGCCCGACACGAGCGCGATCGTGTGGCGTTAGGCCCGACGGATAACGCCAAGAGGAGTGCTCTGGTGATCCTGCCCGAGAGGGTTATCTTTCAGGACCTTCAATACCAGATCACTCGTTGCCCGATCGGCTGTCGAACCGAGGATGTTTCCGCCGAAGTCGTTGATATCCACAACGAGCACCTGAACATCGCGGTCCAGCGCAGCCGCAATGTCAGCGGCAACACCGTCAGGTCGGGCTGGGCCGAGTACGACGTGGGAGTCGTACGGCGGAATTGTGTTTTTCGTGGGCCCATCGATCGCTCGAGCCTTGGGCCCTGCAATCCGGTAGAAGTCACCGCGTCGCCCCACGAGCTTCGTGACGGCGGCCACAGCAGCTGCGAACAGAATGCGAGGAGTGCCGCACTCACGCAACGCCATTTCCATCGTCTCGGGCATGCCTAGGCCGATGCCGTGAGATGTCTTAGTCACATACTTCGAAAGGAAGGTCGCAAGCTTGCGCGGCTCTACCTCAGAGATCGGGTAAGCCCGCCCCTGCGTGATTCCGACAATTTTTTCCGTGACAAAGAGCAAGTCTCCATCGCGCACGACATCTGCCGCGTACTCCGAGACGACCTGAACGATGTCGTCTTCACGAACCACCAGTCGAGTCTTGATGGGAAGCCGTTCGTAAACGGCGCCATCGACCTCGACGGTGAGACTCTTACCAGCGTTCGCTTCAGCACCCATTGTTGGCCTATTCGAGGTAGTCGCGCAGTGACTGCGAGCGTGACGGGTGGCGCAGTTTGGCCATCGTCTTCGATTCAATCTGACGGATGCGTTCACGCGTTACGCCGAACGTATCGCCGATCTGGTCAAGAGTTTTCGGCATACCATCGCCGAGGCCGAAGCGCATACGAATAACGCCTGCTTCACGCTCGGAGAGCGAGTCAAGAAGACTCTCGAGCTGCTTTTGCAGCATGGTGAAGCCAACGGCGTCGGCAGGAACAACAGCCTCGGTATCCTCGATCAGGTCACCGAACTCGCTGTCGCCGTCTTCACCGAGCGGAGTGTGGAGCGAAATTGGTTCACGGCCGTACTTCTGAACTTCAACGACCTTCTCGGGCGTCATGTCCAGTTCGCGCGACAGTTCTTCTGGCGTGGGCTCGCGACCCAGATCCTGAAGCATCTGGCGCTGAACACGCGCGAGTTTGTTGATGACTTCAACCATGTGAACCGGGATACGAATCGTACGAGCTTGGTCGGCCATTGCCCGAGTAATCGCTTGACGGATCCACCACGTGGCGTAAGTCGAGAACTTGAAGCCCTTGGTGTAGTCGAACTTCTCTACGGCACGAATGAGGCCGAGGTTTCCCTCTTGGATCAAGTCCAAGAACTGCATTCCACGACCGGTGTAGCGCTTAGCGAGAGACACAACCAGGCGCAGGTTGGCACCGAGCAAGTGGCTCTTAGCGCGTTGGCCGTCCTTAGCTACCCACTGGAGCTCCCGACCGAGCGTTGAACGAACTTCGCCGGGCGCCATTTCGGAAAGCTTGTCTTCCGCAAACAGGCCGGCTTCGATACGCATTGCTAGCTCAACTTCTTGAGCGGCGTTGAGCAGAGCAACCTTGCCGATTTGCTTCAGGTAATCCTTGACAGGGTCTGCCGTGGCACCGGTGATCGCGGCGGAATACACGGGGACGTCGTCGTCATCGTCGACCAGAGAAAGAACGAGAGCGCCGGTGGGCAGTGCCTCATCCTTACTCTTCGACTTTTCGTCTTGATCGTCCTCGGGCTTCGCTTCTTCGCCGTCAGCCTCGACAATATCGTCAGCTTCGGCGGCAGCTTTCTTGCCTCGCGTCGCGGGCTTCTTTGCGGCAGGCTTCTTGGCAGCTGCAGGCGACTTCGTCGTCGCTGCTTTCTTTGCGGGGGCCTTCTTGGGCGCGCTCGCTGCACCTTCGGCGGCGGTAGCTAGCTCTTCAACTGCGTCGGCAGCTTTAGCACGCGTTCCGGCCTTAGTGGCCGCTTTCGCGGGGGCTTTCTTGGGTGCGGATGCAGTCTCCGCAGTCTGAGTTCGGGTCGCCATGTGAACACCTTTCCGAGGTTTTCGGGCAGTACTAAGACCCATGTCAAGTCTCCGTCTGAATCACCGCACGGCAATACAGAACCAGAAACAAGACCGGGTCTTAAACCCATTATGCCACGCTTTTTCGATGCTTTGCACCATCACACGATCGCTCTTGCCGAGTCGGCAGCAACTATGCAACGAGTGTGCATCATGCTGTCAGTTCAGTGCGGTGCGGTTTCTCGGGTTACAGAGGATGATTCGATGCGCCATCGTCGTCACCGGCGCGACGGATCGCTAGGAATTTCTGCAACTCTGCGGCTATCTCGTCTGCTGTCGGGAGTTCGCCATCTTCATCCGTCAGAGGCGAACGCATCGGATTCTCCTCCATGTAGTTGTCGTGGCGCTCTTCAAGAGTGCCTACAAGCTTGGCAAGCTCTTGGTTGCTTTCGACTTGACCATCGATCTTGGCGACGAACTCTCGGCCCTCTTCACGAAGCCGATCGGTGGGAAAGATAAGACCCGTTGCGGCGCTGACACTCTCGAGCGCCGTAACGGCCGCCGTTGGCCATTCAGTGTCCGCGAGATAGTGCGGGATCAAAAGTACGAATCCGGCGGTTGGGTGCTCGATCTCTTGCAGTCGATATTCGATCAGATGCATCGCGTTCGCCGGAACCTGCGTGTGCGGCTTCCAGACGGAGAAGGCGTCGATGAGCTCCGAGCGATTTCCGCTCACGGTGACGCCAATGCTTCGTGTGTGAGGTACCGGCATAGGAATCGCATGAACCCACGTGGTGGATTTCACGTCAAGCTTCGAGATCAACCGCAGAACAGCAGCGGAGAAGCGTTCCCACTGAAAGTCAGGCTCATAACCCGTGAGAAGGAGGAACGGCTGCCCCAGCTCGTCCTTAGCCAGGTAGAGCTCGAGTTTTGCGGGTCGGTAATCGCTCAAGTGATCTTGGTCAAAGTAGATTGTCGGGCGACGTGCGCGGTAGTCGAGTAGAGCGTCGTTGTCGAACGAAGCCACGACCGTGCGTTCGAGAGTATCGAGCAGATATTGACTGAACTGGCTGACAGCACCACCAGCATCCGCGAAGCCAGTGAGACCGGCGACAAGGGGCAGGCCGCGCGGCACACCCGCGACATCGGTGTCGATGTCGTATAGGCCGGCTGGATCTCGCATGCTTCCACTCTAATCGCGGGCGCGACAGCAACCTCTTGAAACACCTCCACAGCGTCATGCTCCTAGCGAACATGCAGGCCGATGCTGGCTATCATGAGGATATGACCGTTGCTACGTTGCACTTGTCCACCTCGCCCGCCTCCGAACTCACGTCCGATGTTCTCGTGATTGGGGTGGTGAAGACAGAATCTGGCCCGAAGCTCGTTGACGCGTCACCAGCACTCGCCTCGTTTGAGCAATCGCTGAGCGTGATCGGTGCTACCGGCGCGGCAGACGAGCTGCACCGCATTCCGGCCAACGGCATCGCTGCCCCCGCCGTCGCGTTCATCGGGCTCGGCGATGCCGCGCGCTCAACGGAAAACTTGCGCTACGCGGCTGGTTCCGCCGCACGTCAGCTGCGCGGTGCTTCTCACATCGCGCTAGCGCTCGGAGCCGAATCGTCGGCAGACACTCTCGCCATCCTCGAAGGCGCGGCCATTGGCGCATACTCCTACGACGCTTATCGCTCGACTCCCCCCGAGCCCGCAAAGCAACACGCAAGTACCATTACCGTTCTGAGCCCTGTTGCCGATGTTTCGCTGATTGAGCGGGCAGAGATCATCGCCCATGCGACGCACGTCACTCGTGATCTCGTCAACGAAGCACCCCGCGAGCTTTACCCTGAAACCTTCGCAGATCGCGCGAGCGAATTAGCGGCACTCGACAACGTTGAAGTTGAAGTCTTCGCTGAAAAGGAACTGGAAGAGGGCGGTTTTGGGGGCATCCTCGGAGTAGGCCAAGGATCGACTCGCGGCCCGCGCCTGGTCAAGATCAGCTATACCCCGAATGACGCGACGAAGCACCTCGCGCTTGTCGGTAAGGGAATTACGTTCGACTCGGGCGGGCTTTCACTCAAGCCCGGACTTTCCATGATCGGCATGAAGTTCGACATGAGCGGCGCCGCGACAGTGATGGCGGTTCTCGAAGCGTGCGCCAAACTCCGAACGAACGTACGCCTCACAGCGTGGCTCTGCTTGGCAGAGAACATGCCATCGGGAAGTGCCATTCGCCCGAACGACGTCCTGACAATCCGTGGCGGAAAAACTGTCGAAGTACTGAACACTGACGCGGAAGGCCGGCTAGTTATGGCTGACGGTCTAGTTGCCGCCAGCGAGGAAAACCCAGACGCCATAGTCGACATCGCCACGCTCACCGGGGCGGCAGTCGTGGCTCTCGGCAACCGCTACGCCGGAGCTATGGGCGATAAGGCGTTAGTTGCGCACGTTGTTTCCGTAGCTGATCGAGTGGGCGAACCCTTCTGGCCCATGCCCATCAGCCCTGAACTGCGCCCGTTGCTCGCCTCCGACATCGCAGACATCGCGAATATCAAACCAGGCAACACAGCCGGTGGAATGCTCATCGCGGCTGCTTTCCTTAAAGACTTCGTGGGGAAGCGCGCTGACAGCACCGAAACGATCCCCTGGGCGCACATCGACATCGCAGGCCCCTCGGACAACCGTGGCGGGGGCTGGGGATACGTCGGCAAGGGAGCGACGGGAATTGGTGTGCGGACACTCATTGAACTGGCCGAGGAATTTTCTCGTCCGTAGTAAGGTTTTTTAAACGCGGATTCTTTCCGCACCATCCGGTCGCACGGATTACACACCATGCGTTCCGGCGAACAAATTCCTTACAGAGGAGCTGCTGTATTGGCTGAGCACAATTTTGACCTTGTCGTTCTTGGTGGAGGAAGTGGTGGATACGCAGCAGCGTTGCGCGCCGCCGAACTGGGTATGACCGTTGGCTTGATCGAGAAGAACAAACTTGGAGGCACGTGCCTTCACGTTGGTTGCATCCCGACCAAGGCTCTCCTGCACTCGGCCGAGGTTGCTGACGTCACGCGTGAGGCAGCCAAATACGGCGTCGCCGCCACGCTTGATGGAATCGACATCGCTGGTGTCACCAAGTACCGCCAAGATATCGTGGCAAGCAAGTACAAGGGCCTTCAAGGACTTGTAAAGATGCGTGGCATCAACGTAATCGAGGGCGAAGGCAAGCTCGTCGCTCCCAACACCGTTCAGGTCGGCGAAGACACTGTCATCGGTAAGAACGTGATTCTCGCGACTGGTTCATACTCTCGCAGCCTTCCCGGTCTCGAAATCGGTGGCCGAGTAATCACTTCTGAACAGGCGCTCGAGCTTGACTTCGTGCCCAAGAAGGTCGCCGTTCTTGGTGGCGGTGTTATCGGTGTTGAGTTCTCTAGCGTCTGGAAGAGCTGGGGTACCGACGTCACGATCATCGAAGGACTCCCCCACCTCGTTCCCAACGAAGACGAGTCTGTTAGCAAGCAGTTCGAGCGTGCCTTCCGTCGCCGTGGAATCAACTTCCACACCGGCGTTCGGTTCAAGAGCGTTGAGCAGAACGACGACGGAGTTATCGTGACGCTCGAAAACGGCGAAACGGTTGAAGCCGAGCTTCTTCTCGTTGCCGTCGGCCGCGGCCCCTCCACTGCAGGCCTCGGATTTGAAGAAGTCGGCATCGAGATGGACCGCGGTTTCGTCCTGACCAACGAGCGCCTCGCGACCAACGTTCCCGGCGTCTATGCCGTGGGCGACATCGTTCCAGGCCTTCAGCTTGCCCACCGAGGTTTCCAACACGGAATCTTTGTTGTCGAAGAGATCGCTGGCCTCAAGCCGATCGTGATCGACGATCTCAACATTCCGAAGGTTACCTACAGTGACCCCGAAGTAGCGTCGGTCGGCCTGAGCGAAGCCAAGGCGATCGAGGCGCACGGCGCAGAAAACGTCAAGGCGTACGACTACAACCTGGGCGGCAACGGCAAGAGCGCTATTCTCGGCACGGCCGGCTCGATCAAGGTTGTCCGCGTCGTTGATGGCCCTGTCGTCGGCGTTCACATGATCGGTGCCCGCGTTGGGGAACTGATCGGCGAAGCACAATTGATCGTCAACTGGGAAGCACACCCCGAAGACATCACCCCGCTGCTTCACGCACACCCCACCCAAAATGAAGCCCTTGGCGAGGCATTCCTCGCCCTGGCAGGCAAGCCGCTTCACGCGGTCTAGGCTCCGCCTTAACCACGGAACTAAGCTATTGATGACAAGCATCACAAAGGAGCAGTACTGATGAGCGAATCCGTTAACCTTCCGGCACTCGGCGAGAGTGTCACCGAGGGCACGGTGACCCGCTGGCTGAAGCAAGTCGGCGAGCGTGTAGAGGTTGACGAGCCCCTGCTCGAGGTCTCGACTGACAAGGTCGACACGGAGATTCCCTCTCCCGTCGCCGGAATCATCGAAGAGATCTTGGTTGCCGAAGACGAAACAGTTGAAGTGGGCACCGCGCTCGTAAAGATCGGTGATGGATCAGGTGGCGGAGACGCTCCTGCCGAAGAGACGCCCGCCGAAGCAGCACCAACTGAAACAGCGGCACCCGCTGCTGAAGCTGCGGCACCAGCCGCCGAAGCACCGGCTCAGCCCGCTGCGCCGGCTGCCGAAGCACCCGCTGCCGAATCAGCACCGGCTCAGTACGCCGCGCCCGCTGCCGAAGCACCCGCTGCCGAATCAGCACCGGCTCAGTACGCCGCGCCCGCTGCCGAAGCACCCGCTGCCGAATCAGCACCGGCTCAGTACGCCGCGCCCGCTGCCGAAGCACCCGCTGCCGAATCAGCACCGGCTGCCGAAGCACCCGTTGCCGAAGCGGCACCTGCTGCTGAAGAAGCCCCTGCTGCCGAAGCACCTGCTGCTGAAGAAGTGGCTGCGCCTAGCGCAACCGAACAGGCTCCCGCTGTAGCCCCCGAGGCGCCCGCAGAGGCCGCCCCGGTTGCCGCAGAAGCGCCTGAGGAAGCCGCTCCCGCGGCGCCCACTGAGGAAGCTGCAGCTGCAGCATCCGACGAGGACGAAAGCGACGACTCACAGGCCGGCTACCTCACTCCTCTCGTGCGCAAGCTCGCGAACGAGCGCGGCGTCGACGTGAGCACGATCACGGGCACTGGCGTCGGCGGCCGCATCCGCAAACAGGATGTTCTCGCTGCAAGCGAGCAGGCCGCGACCCCCGAGCCGGAAGCAACCGCTACCGCGCCCGCTCCGCTGGAAGTTTCGCCATTGCGCGGAACGACAGTTCCGATGTCACGCCTGCGCAAGGTCATTGCTGAGCGCGCCGTGCTTTCGATGCAGTCATCTGCCCAGTTGACGTCGGTTGTCGAAGTTGATGTCACCGCTGTGGCGAATTTCCGCAGCTCGGTGAAGGATGACTTCCTCGCTAAGACCGGTACGAAGCTCTCCTTCTTGCCGTTCTTCGCACTGGCCGCAGCGGAAGCGTTGACCGCGCACCCGATCATCAACGCGACCATCGAAGACAACGCGATCGTCTATCCCGCCCAGGAAAACATCAGCATCGCAGTGGACACCGAACGTGGATTGCTCACGCCGGTTATCCGCGATGCTGCGTCACTTGACATTGCAGGGCTCGCAGGCGAGATCGCAGATCTTGCTGCTCGCACTCGCGACAACAAGCTCACCCCGGACGAGCTCTCGGGAGGAACGTTCACGCTGACCAACACTGGATCACGTGGCGCACTCTTCGACACTCCGGTCGTGTTCTTGCCCCAGTCGGCGATCCTTGGAACAGGAATCGTCACTAAGCGACCAGTCGTGGTGAGCGATGCCAACGGTGATGCAATTGCGATCCGATCAATGGTTTACCTCGCACTGAGCTACGACCACCGCATTGTCGATGGTGCAGATGCCGCAGGCTTCTTGGTCGACATGAAGAAGCGCCTCGAAGCCGGCGATTTCGCCGACAAGCTGGGAATCTAAGTCACTCCGCATCAGTGAGGGAGCACATAGCTCCTGACTCGCCAACCGGCCTCGCCCTTCACGAGAAGGAGCGAGGCCGGTTCGCTTTTGCCATCAGGTGTTTCGAATTGAAACAGAACGCTGTCCCCTAAGCGTTGGGTAACCGTCGCCGTCGCGGCATCGAACGCCGAATCCGTCGACAACTCCGCGCCTGCAAGCACTGCTTCGATAGCCGCGCTGTCCGCGGCGAAGGCCGGTGAATCGCTGCGAGAAACAGCCGCGAGACACTCGATCGAGAGATCTCGGAGGCAGTCGTCTCGTGCTGCTAAGAGAGCCGCTAGCGCTATCACCGGGTCTTCATCCAGACCGCTCTGTGACGCACCGGAGTCGTCCGTCTCGAGCTCGGCAGCAGAACCGTCGCCCAGTTGGGCCTCGCCAGTTACTCCGGCTGAGCCAGACGACATCGCCTCGTCATCTAACGTTTCACCTGCAACGCCAACGGTCGGCTCCGAACTCGCGTTCTGCTCGGAGACCAGGATGATCGCTGCCGCGAGGGCCAGAGCTGCAATACCGAGCGCTGCGATAAACCATGTTCGCTTACGAACTGGAGCGCACCACGCCCTTGCCGCGGTTACAACAATACGCAGCCTATTACGGCCTTGGCGGAGAAAACCCTCCAACGCACGCTGCACACCGGCCGGAAGCGCAAGAACAGCGCCCCATTCAGTAGATGCGCCCTTACCAAGCGGGGCCTCGGCAGGTGATCCATCGAGACGACCGGGAAACGATTGTGCGGCACGGTCGTCCGGCTCGGCGGTAAGCAGCACTGGCTCTGGGGCACCGAGAGCGAAGAGCCGACGTTCGCACTGAAGCTCCCACTCGTGGCTACCGACTTGTTCCGTGTCGCTGAGCCACGCCACTAGCTCAGTAATCTGCCCCTCTTTTTCCCGCTCGGCTGTTATCGCCGAAAGCACTCCGCACGCGACCAGCGCGAACTGCAGACGATCTTCACGAAATGCGTTCTCGGCATGAAGGGCGGTTGGAGTCGGGCGTATCTCGGTCACGCTGGCGTGACCCCACTCAGCAAAGAATGGGCTTCCTTCAGAGTTAAAGTGGACAGTATCTACGGAGACCGCCCCCAGAGCGATGCCTTCACTATGCAACTGATTCAACGCAGTAATCAGCGGAGCCAGAATCGTGATCGTCTCTCCGACGCGCAACGAAGTGCGATCACGCATGAGCCTGCGCAAGGTGCCCGCGCTCTGCCAGTCGAAGATAATGACGGGCCTGCCGTCTGGCGCCGCAGCTAGATCGTCGATCGATTGAACGTGGTCCCCCGCAGCCCGAGTGGCACACTCAATCTCGTTCAAAATGCGCTCTGCGGCGACTTCAGGCTCGAAGCATTTGATGAGTCGCAATCCCGCGACACCATCATCCGCTCCTCGGCCTTCCGCCCGTACCAGAATCGTTTGAGACCGCGGGCCCTCGCCCATTGACCGAATAGTGCGATAGCCCGCAATAGTGTTCTCGTTCACCCTGCAACTCTCGCCTGCGCGGCTTTGTCGTGGCCATGTTCGCGGGACATTGGGGACAGACGCGGTTACTAGAAAGGAAGGAGGAGTTGCACGACTACTCGCAGGCGACCGACAACTCCACTGTGATCTCTCTGCTGGAGGAACTCACAGCTGCCCAGAAGGCCGTATCCTAGAGTCATGGCTCGCAGCGAAAAGACACCCAAGGCTCCCAAAGAACCCGGTCGCATCAAGCAGATGTATCAGGTCTTCCAGATGACGCGACGGTACGACAACCTCGCAGTCTGGTTCTTCCTGTTGGCCTTCCTCGTGCCGATTCTTATCGGGCTCGCGCTGGCCTTCCTCTTGTCGGCGGATAACGTTCTTGGCTTCGTGCTCTATATCGTGGCGGGCGTCATGGCGGGACTTCTCGCCTTCTTGATCGTTCTAGGCCGTCGCGCTGAACGTGCCGCATATTCCCAGATTGCTGGTCAGCCCGGCGCTGTGGGAGCCGTGTTGAAGAGTTCACTTCGTCGCGGCTGGACCGCGAGCGAAATGCCCGTTGCGATCAGCCCGAAGACGCAGGATGCTGTCTACCGCGCGGTGGGCAAGGGTGGCATCGCGCTCATTGGCGAAGGCCCGCGCAGTCGTACGCAGAAGATGCTCGAAGATGAGCGTCGCAAAATGAATCGCTTCTTGCCCAACGTTCCGGTTCATTTTATCTACGTCGGCCCGGACGCCGATTCAGTGGCGCTCCACAAGCTTGCCCCCACACTTGGTCGACTCAAGAATGTCTTGCGCAAGCCCGAGATTCTCGCAATCTCTAACCGCCTGAACTCTCTCGACAAAAATAGTCTGCCGATCCCCAAGGGAATCGACCCGATGAAGGCTCGCGCTCAGCGTTCACAACGCGCGTAGGTCTTTACAACGCATCTAGATCTTCCCAGCGCGCCTAGATCTAACGCCGCTAGATTTTCGCAGCCAACGCCGATGAGCCTCCACGCTTGTCGGCGTTGCTTGTAACAGGGCTTGGCTCCCGCAAAGCCACAATCGAAACAGTCATTCGAGCCGCATCCTCGGGACAGCTCGGACCCTACCGGCGCACCAGCAAGGTGCCCGCGACTCGATCGTGCATACCGCGCTGGTCAGCGTCCCAAATCACGGCAGGGATGACGAGTGCCATAAGTACGGTGCGAACGATCGGACGCCAGATGCCCAGAAAGCCTCCCGTTACCGGGACCACTCGCATTCCAGTAATGAGGTGGCCGAAGCTTCCGTTCGCGGTGATCAATAAGACGACCTGAGCCGCCACGAAGATGCCCAGAGTAGCGAACGCCTCGTACTCAAAAAACGCAATCGATACGACGACCGCGAAGCCCCAGTCGATAGCGAGAGCTACTAACCGCCGCCCTAGTCGGCCGATTGATCTCGGGCCCTCCGCGGGAAGCCCGATTCTTTTGCCCGGCCAATCGTCGGACGTTGCTGCTTGCTGATTCACTTCACCAGCCTAACGAATGACGGTCGCGTAACATGCCGGAAACATTTCTGACGTGACGGCGAAACTCGAGTTCTGTACCCTAAGAGATGGTTGTAACGACAGCCGATCATCACCTGAACCCCTTGGAGTTCCACTCAATGTCTCATCCGAAGTTTTCCAATTCGTCTGAGGTTCTTGATTTTATCAAGGACACTGACGTCAAGTTCGTCGACATCCGGTTTACCGATCTGCCCGGTATCCAGCAGCACTTCAACATTCCCGCCGCCGCAGTTGATGAAGACTTCTTCGCTGTCGGTCAGCTCTTCGATGGTTCATCAATCCGTGGTTTCCAGTCGATCCACGAGTCAGATCTCCAACTGATCCCTGACGTCACGACTGCCTACGTCGACCCTTTCCGCGTCGAACGCACGCTGATCATCATTTTCGACATCTACAACCCCCGTAACGGCGAGATCTATGCTCGCGACCCGCGCCAGGTTGCTAAGAAGGCCGAAAAGTACTTGGCCTCGACCGGAATTGCTGACACCGCGTTCTTCGCCTCCGAAGCAGAGTTCTATATCTTCGACGACGTTCGCTACGAAGTAAGCGCGAACAAGAGCTTCTACGAAGTTGACTCCAGCGAAGGCGCATGGAACAGCGGGCGCACCGAAGCAGGCGGAAACCTCGCTAACAAGACGCCGTTCAAGGGCGGCTACTTCCCCGTCTCCCCCGTTGACCAGCACGCTGACATCCGTGACGACATCGTCATGAAGCTCATCGATGTTGGACTCGAAGTCGAGCGCAGCCACCACGAAGTGGGAACCGCTGGCCAGGGCGAGATCAACTACAAGTTCGACACGCTCGTTCACGCCGGTGACGACATCCTCAAGTTCAAGTACATCGTCAAGAACACGGCGAACGAGTGGGGCAAGACCGCAACGTTCATGCCGAAGCCGCTCTTCGGCGACAACGGTTCGGGAATGCACACCCACCAGTCGCTCTGGAACGATGGCACCCCGTTGTTCTATGACGAGAAGGGCTACGGCGGGCTCAGCGACACCGCTCGCTGGTACATCGGTGGACTCCTGAAGCACGCTCCTGCTGTGCTCGCGTTCACGAACCCCACGGTCAACTCGTACCGTCGCCTGATCCCCGGATTCGAAGCTCCCGTGAACCTCGTGTACTCGGCTGGAAACCGTTCGGCTTCCATCCGTATCCCGATCACGGGAACGAACCCCAAGGCCAAGCGCATCGAGTTCCGCGCGCCTGACGCTTCGGGAAACCCTTACCTCGCATTCGCTGCGCAGCTCATGGCTGGTCTCGACGGCATCAAGAACAAGACTGAGCCGCACGAGCCCGTCGACAAGGACCTCTACGAGTTGCCTCCCGAGGAAGCACGCCTGATTCCTCAGGTTCCCGCGTCGCTCGAAGATGCACTAGTAGCCCTTGAAGCCGACCATGAGTTCCTCATGGAGGGCAACGTCTTCACCAAGGACCTCATTGAGACGTGGATCGACTACAAGCGCACGAACGAGCTTCTCCCGTTCGCGCAGCGCCCGCACCCGTACGAGTACGAACTGTACTTCGGCGTCTAAGCGTTAAACACAGCTGAATAAGTGGGCCGCATCCTTCGGGATGCGGCCCGTTTCGCTTTCCGTGGCTCTGAGCAAGCACGCGGTCTCCGCGAGAACTCACGCTCCGCTAGAGAGACACTCAGCGGGAGCGTGGGTGCCTAAGAACTTTAGGAACGCGGAACATTCGTCACGCCATAGAAACGCCGCTCAAAGACGCGGCGCGCGCGACGAGTGGCACGCAGGTAGTCTTCCTCTAGTTCGCTCGCGGAGCCCGGCGGGTACTCGAGCATGCGAGAAATCCCTTCGAGCTGAAGGCGATCATTGGGAAGGACATCCGAGGTTCTCGACGTCCACAGTGTGATCGCCGAGCGAGCACGAGAGGCCAGAATCCAGGCTTCACGCAGGCGAGCGGCATCCGAAGCGGTCACCAACTTTTCAGCGACCGCCGCATCTAACGCGTCTAGTGTCGACGTGGTGCGAAGCCCCTCAACTTTGGCTCCGTGTTGCAGTTGCAAGAGCTGCACGAACCATTCGACGTCGCTCAGCGAACCACGACCGAGCTTAAGGTGACGTGAAGGATCGGCTGCTTGCGGAAGCCTCTCTGACTCCACCCGTGCTTTGATCCGTTTGACCTCGCGAACGTCCTGAGGCGAAATAGCTTTGGGATAACGCACCCTGTTGGCGAGTTCTGTGAAGTCCGCAAGCAATCCCTCATCGCCTGCGACGCCGCGAGCACGTAACAGAGCCTGCGCCTCCCACGTGAGCGACCAGCGCTCGTAGTACGCCTCGTACGATTCGAGCGATCGCACGATCGCACCATTTTTACCTTCAGGGCGAAGATCGAGGTCGAGGTCGAGGGGAAGCTTGACGTCCTCAGTGATGCGCGTAAGCCCTTTCGCTACGGCCGTGGCGCGCTTGGAAGCGTCTTCGGCCGACGCATCGGTCGCCCGGTACACGTACATCACGTCAGTGTCAGAACCGAACCCGGACTCAGCCCCTCCATATCGTCCCATCGCGATGATGCCGAACTCGATACCGTCGGGTTCGGGCCGCAGAACGGCGAGCGAACCCTCCAGCATTGTCGTGGTGACATCGCTCAAGCCCCGACCAAGTTCTTGAATGGAAATCACGCCGACGATGGACCCGATCGCCAGACGGAGCGTCTCGCGACGGCGAGCGGTTCGCAAGGCGACCGCTGCCGCGTCTTCGTGGCCCTTGTGGCGAGAGACAATTGCGCGAGCTTCGTCGCGAAGAACGGCGAGCGTACGAGGGCGAAGCTCTTTATCGTGCTCTAGCCAGGCGGCAGCTTCTGGAATGCGCTCAAACAAGCCACCAACATATTTGGATGCCGAGAGCACGCGAGTGAGCCGCTCTGCAGCTCCCGACGAATCCCGCAGCATCCGCAAAAACCAGTAGGCCTCGCCGAGCGCGTCGCTCAGCCGACGGAACGCGAGTAACCCGTAATCAGGGTCGGCGCCTTCGGAGAACCATTGAAGCATGACGGGCAGGAGGGTGCGCTGAATCGTGGCACGTCGCGAAACTCCACCGGTAAGCGCCGCAATATGCGCGAGAGCACCTTTGGGATCCAGGAAGCCGATCGCGGCAAGGCGCGCCGCAGCCTGCTCACTCGAGAGCGCCAAGCCGTCTTCGGGAAGTGCCGCGACGGCTGAGAGAAGCGGACGATAGAAGAGTCGCTCGTGCAGCCGGCGCACCGCGATCTTCGTGCGCTGCCACTGCTCGGTGAGGTCAGCGGCATTCTTAGCGATGCCGGTGGCGCGTGCGAGTACCCGCAAGTCGTCAGGGTCGCGAGGCATGAGGTGGGTTCGACGCAGCTTGGACAACTGAATGCGGTGCTCAAGAAGACGAAGGAAGCGATAGTCTCGCGCGAACTCGCCCGCCTCAATGCGCCCGATGTAGCCGTGCTCCGCCAGAGCGATGAGGGCTCGAAGGCTTGAGGTTTGACGAACCTCTTCGTCATTCTGTCCGTGCACCAGTTGCAGCAGTTGCACCGTGAACTCGATATCGCGCAGACCGCCGGGGCCGAGCTTGAGCTGAACATCACGCTCGTGGGGTGGAATGTTCTCGGTGACCCGTTCGCGCATGCGCTGCACCGACGCCACGAAGTTTTCACGAGAGGCACTAGACCAGACGAGCGGCGAAACACCGTCGATGTAGCGGCCGCCAAGCTCGCGGTCACCCGCGAGTGGACGCGCTTTGAGGAGTGCCTGAAACTCCCAACTCTCGGCCCAGCGGTCGTAATAAGCCAGGTGAGAGTCGAGGGTGCGCACGAGCGCGCCGTCTTTACCCTCGGGGCGGAGGTTAGTGTCGACCTCCCACAGTGCCGGCTCAATAGTGAGGTCTTGGATGCCACGAATTGTCTGCACTGCGAGCGGCGTTGCGATGGTGACCGCACGGTCGGCGCTGATGCCGTCGGGTTCCGTTACGAAGATGACGTCGACATCCGACACATAATTCAGTTCGCGCGCCCCCGCCTTACCCATGCCGATGATGGCGATACGGGTTGCGGCGACATCTGCCTCTGGAAAGTTGACTGAACGACGGGCGACGGAAAGCGAGGCTTCAAGCGCGGCTCCGGCAAGGTCGGCGAGAGCCATGGCCACGCGGTCGACGGCAGCGAGCGGATCGTCCTGAGAGAGATCCCAGGCCGTGATCTTCGTCAGCTCACGACGGTAGCGAACGCGCAGAGCGACCCATGCTTCTTCTTCTGCGAGTTCGCGCGTGACGGCGGTGAGAGATTCGACATATTCTTCGGGCGATGCTGGCGCCGTAATCGGCACGCACATCGCGTCGAGTTCAGAGGGATGACGAGCTAGAAAGTCGCCAAGACCGGATGACGCGCCCAAGACCTGCACCAGTCGAATCGCAGCATCGTCGTTCTGCAAGAGCGGCGCCAACTGTTGCGGAGCCGACTCCGATAGCTCAAGGACAAAGCGCAGCGCTTGATCGGGATCAGCCGCTCGGGAGAACAACGCGGCCGGCACTTCTGGCCGATCGAGGGCAACAAGGCGTTCTCGTGCCTCGCTGAGCTCGAGAAAGCCCAGCTTGGCAAGTTCGGTCAGAGTGTAGGTAGTCGTCGACATAACGTGACCGCGGAGTCTAGAGAATCTCTAGGCTGCTCTCGAGCTCGTACGGGGTTACCTGAGCGCGGTATTCCTTCCACTCGCGACGCTTGTTGAGCAGCACGAAGTTGAAGACCTGCTCCCCCAGCGTTTCGGCAACGAGTTCGGAGTTCTCCATGATGCTCAGCGCGTGGTTGAGGTTCGACGGCAGTTGCTCGTAACCGAGCGCGCGGCGCTCGTGATCGGAGAGATCGCCCACGGCATCCTCGGCTTCGAGGGGAAGCTCGTACCCTTCTTCGATGCCCTTGAGGCCTGCGGCGAGCAACAACGAGTAAGCAAGGTACGGGTTAGCCGCGGAGTCAAGAGCGCGGTACTCGATACGAGCGCTCTGACCCTTGCCCGGCTTGTACAACGGCACGCGCACGAGAGCGGAACGGTTGTTGTGGCCCCACGTAACGAAGCTCGGAGCTTCGTCGCCGCCCCAGAGACGCTTGTACGAGTTCACGAACTGGTTGGTGACGGCCGTGATTTCGGGAGCATGCTTGAGCACACCCGCCATGAACTGACGACCGACCTTCGACAACTGGTAGTGACCGCTAGCGTCGTAGAACGCGTTCTGGTCGCCCTCGAAGAGTGACATGTGGGTATGCATTCCCGAACCGGGTTGGCCCGACATTGGCTTGGGCATAAATGTCGCGTAGACACCCTGCTCGATCGCGACCTCTTTGATCACGGTGCGGAAGGTCATGATGTTGTCAGCAGTCGTGAGGGCATCTGCGTAGCGTAGGTCGATCTCGTTCTGACCGGGGCCGGACTCGTGGTGGCTGAACTCCACCGAGATGCCGAGGTCTTCGAGCATCCGCACCGAACGGCGACGGAAGTCGTGGGCCGTTCCGCCAGGAACATTGTCAAAGAACCCTGCCGAGTCAACGGGCTCAGGGCGACCCTTCTTGAGCTTGCTCGACTTGAGCAAGTAGAACTCGATCTCCGGGTGGGTGTAGAACGTAAAGCCGCGCTCGGCTGCCTTCTCCAACGTGCGCTTGAGCACGTTACGAGGGTCGGATGCTGCCGGCTGGCCGTCGGGCGTCGTAATGTCGCAGAACATGCGAGCCGTGGGATCGATCTCGCCACGCCACGGGAGAATCTGGAAAGTAGTGGGATCGGGGTGCGCGAGCATGTCTGCTTCATAAGCACGTGTGAAGCCTTCGATGGCGGAACCGTCGAAGCCGAGGCCCTCAGCAAAGGCCCCCTCGATCTCTGCGGGAGCAACAGCGACGCTCTTGAGCGTGCCCACGACATCCGTAAACCAGAGGCGGACGAATTTGATGCCACGCTCTTCAATCGTACGAAGAACGAAATCGCGCTGCTTATCCATTGACATTGAGTTCCTCGATCCGTGCCCTGCCGCGAAATTGCGACATCGATTCTGCCGCTCTAAGGCTACTTGCTCCGGGGCTTCTCTGCAGCGCACTCGCCGCCGCAATAGCCCAATTGAACCGAGCGCCAGTGTCGTTAGACTTGCGGCTATGACTGACCCCGCCGCCGCTGAGGCCCAAGCCAAGCTCAAACGAGTTCGCACTCGCCATTTTCAGACGGCGAAAGAGAACGGGATCAAGATCGTCGGGCTCACGAGTTACGACCAGCTGACCGCCGGCATCTTCGACGAATCCGGAATCGACTTCCTTCTCGTCGGCGACTCTGCCGGCAACAACGTCTACGGCTACGACACCACGCTGCCGGTGAGCATCGATGACCTCATCCCTCTCACTCGCGCTGTTGCTGGAGCGGTCACGCGTGCCTTTGTCGTCGCGGATATGCCTTTCGGTTCCTACGAAACTGGCCCCGACGAGGCGCTGCACACAGCGTTCCGCTTCATGAAAGAGACCGGAGCCCACGCCGTCAAGCTTGAAGGCGGAGTGCGCAGCGCTGAGCAAATCCGACGCATCGTGGATGCCGGCATCCCCCTGATGGCTCACATCGGCTTCACACCGCAGAGCGAACATGGCCTCGGCGGACACGTCATCCAAGGCCGAGGCGACGGCTTCGAGCAATTGCTCGCGGATGCACTCGCCGTTGAAGAGGCGGGCGCCTTCGCGGTCGTGCTCGAAATGGTTCCCGCGGATGCCGCAGCCAAGATCACCGAAGCGCTCACGATTCCGACGATCGGTGTCGGCGCCGGTCCGCACGTGGATGGACAGCTCCTAGTCTGGACGGACTGGGCTGGCCTGACTAAGGGACGCATCCCCAAATTTGTCAAAAAATACGCCGACTTGCGTGCGACGCTCGCGGGCGCGGTAGACGAATACCGCGCCGATGTGGCCTCCGGCTCTTATCCGACCGAGGACCACTCTTACTAGGGCACAACCCTTTTTCTAGATTCACCACTATCGAGAAAGCCCTGAATGACCTCGTCACTTTCCCCTGCCCTCCGAGTGATCTATAACGACGCGATTGCGCGCAACGCTCACGAGCCGGTCTTTCACCAAGCACTTCATGAGGTGCTTGAGTCCATCGCTCCCGTGCTTGAGAACCACCCTGAATTCGTCGACGCCGGAATTGTGGAGCGACTGGTGGAACCTGAGCGCCAGATCATGTTCCGCGTACCGTGGCATGATGACGCGGGCACCGTGCGCGTCAATCGCGGGTTTCGAGTGCAGTTTAATTCGGCTCTGGGGCCCTATAAGGGCGGATTGCGTTTCCACCCCAGCGTGAACCTCGGAATCGTTAAATTCCTCGGGTTCGAACAGATCTTCAAGAATGCGCTGACCGGTCAGGGAATCGGCGGCGCAAAGGGAGGCTCAGATTTCGATCCCCACGGCAAGTCTGATGCCGAAGTTATGCGTTTCTGCCAGAGCTTCATGAGCGAGCTGTACCGACACCTCGGCGAGCACACCGATGTACCCGCGGGCGATATGGGCGTGGGCGCCCGAGAGATCGGCTTTCTATTCGGCCAATACCGTCGACTCACCAACCGCCACGAATCTGGAATGTTCACCGGCAAGGGCATCCAGTGGGGCGGCGCCGAGGTTCGCACTGAAGCGACAGGTTACGGCACCGTCTTCTTCGCCCAAGAAATGCTGGGTGTCAGAAAAGACAGCGTGGAAGGAAAACGAGCGATTGTTTCTGGCTCGGGGAACGTCGCGATCTACGCCATCGAGAAGCTTCAGCAGCTCGGGGCGAAGCCCATCACCGCGTCTGATTCCGGCGGCTACATTATCGATGAGGGCGGCATCGACTTGGAACTGCTCAAACAGCTGAAAGAGGTTGAGCGCGCACGCATCTCTGAGTACGCGCTACGGCGCCCGTCAGCGCGATACGTCACGGGAGGTTCCGTGTGGGATGTGCCGGGCGAGCTGGCTTTTCCGTGCGCCACACAAAATGAACTCACCCTCACCGACGCCCATACTCTGCTGAACAACGGTCTCCAACTGGTGGCAGAAGGCGCCAACATGCCGTGCACTCCGGATGCAGTTGAGACCTTCCAAGCTGCAGATGTGTTGTTCGCGCCCGGTAAGGCCGCCAATGCTGGCGGCGTAGCTACGTCAGCGCTCGAGATGAGCCAGAATGCAGCCCGCCAACGCTGGGACTTTAGCTCCAGCGAAGACAAACTGCACGAGATCATGCGTGGCGTCCACGCCTCCGCGTGGGAGGCTGCGGAATTCTACGGCCGCCCCGGTGACTATGTCGTCGGTGCCAACGCTGCCGGTTTCAAGCGAGTCGCCGACGCGATGCTTGCGCAAGGAGTCATCTAGATCTTTCTTGCGGCGCCTGATCTTCTTGGGGCGCTTGATCTCCCTGCGGCGTCGGACTAGCAGTTCGACGCCGCAGCCCGCTGAAACAAGCTCTAGGCGTCAGACTCCTCGTCAGCCCACTTGCGCGCGCGCTCAGCAATAATCTGCGGAGCGCGTTCAGCTTCAGCGCGCGTGTCGAACGGCCCGTCGCGATCGACCGCCAATGATTGCGGCCCCTCTTCGACTTCACCAGTCTTGTGGTTGTACCACCATTGCTCCATGTGGTTCGTCCTTTCGTTCGCGGTAAGACTACGCCGGTAGACTAGAGCAATGCCTCGGGATAATTCTGGTCACCTCGTTCCGGGAGTAATCCCACCTCAACTCGCTGTGCCGAAGTCGATAACTCGACCGGAGTACGTCGGCAAGACGGCGCCACGCCCGTTCACCGGGTCGGACATCTATAGCGCTGAAGAGGTCGACCGTATCCGTGCCTCCGGAAAGATCGCTGCCGGCGCTGTCGAAGCGGTGGGCGCCTCCATCCGTCCCGGCATCACGACGGCAGAACTCGATGTAATCGCCCACCAGTACATGGTCGAGCGCGACGCCTACCCCTCCACTCTCGGTTACCGCGGGTTCCCGAAGTCGTGCTGCTCCAGCATCAATGAAGTGATCTGTCACGGAATCCCCGATGACACGGTGCTCGAGGATGGCGACATCATCAACATCGACATCACTGCCTACAAAGACGGCATGCACGGTGACCTCAATAAGACGTTCCTCGTCGGAAACGTGTCGGAGGACGCCCGCAACCTCGTCGAGCGCACTCAGGAAGCCCTCAACCGCGGCATCAAGGCCGTGGCACCAGGCCGTCAAGTCAACGTAATCGGCCGTGCGATCGAGTCGTACGCGAAGCGTTTCGGCTATGGCGTCGTTCGAGATTTCACCGGCCACGGAGTTGGCGCTGCGTTCCACTCGGGCCTCATCATCCCCCACTATGACTCCGCTCCGCAGTTTGACGATGTGATCGAAGTGGGCATGGTCTTCACGATTGAACCCATGCTGACGCTGGGAACTCACGAATGGGATCTCTGGGCAGACGACTGGACGGTCACCACCCGTGACAAGAGCTTGACCGCTCAGTTCGAACACACCATGGTTGTCACTGAGCGCGGCACCGAGATTCTGACGCTCCCCTAACGAGCTAGCTCGCATAAAATCTGACTCAACTCTCCGCACGCGAAAGTAGACACTATGACTCAGGCACTGGGAATCGACATCGGCGGCACCGGAATCAAAGGGGCCATAGTCGATACCGATACCGGAAAACTCGTGAGCGAGCGGGTGAAAATCGCGACTCCGAAGTCGGGTAAACCCGCTGCCATCGTCGATGTCGTCGTCGAGCTGATTGAAAAGCTCGGTGGCATTCCCGAAGATATGCCGGTTGGCGTGTGCTTTCCTGCCATCGTTCGCAACGGCAAGACGATGTCTGCCGCCAACATTTCCAAAGATTGGATCGGGCTCGACGCGGAGAAGCTGTTCGAGAAAGCGCTCGGTCGCGACATCCACTTCGTCAATGATGCGGATGCCGCTGGAGTTGCTGAGGTTCGCTACGGCGCCGCCAAAGGCGTCCCCGGTCTCGTGCTGCTCACCACCCTGGGCACGGGAATCGGCAGTGCGCTGATCTACAACGGAACGCTGGTTCCGAACTCCGAGCTCGGCCATCTGCTGATCGGCGGTCGCGATGCAGAAAAAGGCGCATCGTTCGCCGCAAAGGAACGTCGCCGACTGAGCTGGAGGGCTTGGGCGAAACGGCTGCAGCGCTACTACTCGCACCTCGAGCTGCTCTTCTCCCCCGACCTCATCCTCGTTGGCGGTGGCGTTTCTAAGAGTCACGAGAAGTTTTTGCCGCTGCTGAAGCTAAACACTCCCATCATTCCCGCGAAGTTGCGGAACAACGCCGGGATCATGGGCGCCGCCGCCCTCGCCGTTAAGGAGTAGGGATGAGCTTCCACGCCAACGAGCCCCACTCCGGCGATTTCGCGGGCCGCTTGAACTGGTTGCGCGCGGGTGTTCTCGGCGCGAATGATGGCATCGTCTCGGTCGCGGCCATCGTCGTGGGCGTCGCTGGTGCGACATCCGCCATCGCGCCGCTCATCACTGCCGGCGTCGCCGGGCTCGTCGGCGGGGCAATCTCGATGGCTCTGGGCGAGTACGTGAGCGTGAGCAGCCAGAGCGATAGCCAGCGTGCTCTGATTGAGAAAGAGCGCCGTGAGCTCGCGGAAATGCCCGAGGAAGAGTTGGCCGAATTGGCCGCAATCTATGAAGCCAAGGGCATCAGCGCTGCTACTGCTCAGCAGGTCGCCGAAGAACTCACGAAGCACGACGCACTGGCGGCGCACCTCGAAGCAGAACTCGGCATCACCGAGCATGACGTCGTGAGTGCCTGGCAAGCAGCCGGGGCATCCGCTCTCGCGTTCACGGTGGGCGGTGTGCTGCCGTTGGCCGCGATTCTGATCGCTCCCGAACCGATTCGAGTTCTTGCTACGTTCGTAGCGGTACTGACGGCACTCGTCATCACGGGTGCGCTCTCGGCACGGGTCGGCGGCAATAACTGGGTGCGGCCTACGCTGCGCATCGTGATCGGCGGAGCACTCGCGCTCATCACCACATTCGTGATCGGCACGCTGCTCGGAACAAGCGGCCTCGTCTAGCCGCCAACCCTGGCGATGCGTGTGCCGTACGGATGCGTTGCGCTGGTACACACGTCATGGGGCTGAAATGAAGGAATGGGCCGGCTAGTACGCCGGGTTCTGTTCACGCGGGACCGAAATCCCGTGCTGGACGGTCATCTATCTACGATGTACGTTGCCGCACACCTCTAGCGATCTACCCGAAGACTCGGCGAGCAGCCTTAGCGTCTTCTGTCTGATCTTGCTCCGGACGAGGTTTACCTAGCCGACCGAGTCACCCCGGCCGCTGGTGGTCTCTTACACCACCGTTTCACCCTTACCCCAGATCGAAATCTGTGGCGGTCTACTTTCTGTTGCACTGTTCTCGCGGGTTACCCCGGGTGGGTGTTACCCACCATCCTGCTCTACGGAGCCCGGACGTTCCTCGGTATCCTTGCGGATAACGCGACCGTCTTGCCGACCCATTCAACGGTCTAGCTTAGCGTTCAGGAAGCGCTTAGAGTCCCGACTCGTTCGTACGTACGAGAATGCCCTCGCTGCTGGCGCACATAATGACGGCATCGGGAGCGGCCGCACGAATCTCTTGCATTTCGTTCTCCAGCAATTTCACGCCGGACGCTAGCGACACTCCACCGCGCAGCATCGAGGCGCCGACACCATAACGCTCACGCTGACGTTCGTACAGCGCGAGTAGGTCTGCCGGGATCGTGGCCTGAAGTGCCGTGCGCCCCGTGCGTGTCGTGCCGAGTTCAGCTTCCACCACAGCGAGAGCCTCGTCACGGCTAGCTTCGAGCTCGGCCGCCTGAGTTGTAAGGTTTCCGCCCTGCTCGAGTAGGTTGTCGACAACCTTCTGCTGCGCTTCGAGCTTCTCCATCACGGCGAGCTCAATGTCTTCGAGGTTGCTGAGCCGCGTGCGCAAGGCCGTGAGCTCCTGTTCGAGGGCAGCAACGTCTTTCGGCGAGGAACTCGCATCGAGGCGTGCGGTATCACGCGCGATGCGCGCCTCAACAACCTTGACGTCCGACTCGATGCGGCTCATCTCAAGTTCGATGTCTTCTTTGATTCCACGCTCTTCAAGAATCGACAATTGAAGCTTGTCACGGTGCTTTTTAAGCTCCGAAAGCTGCTCGTGCTCGGGAAGCTTCTTAGCGCGGTGCTCCAACTGGGCAATCTTCGTGTCGAAGGCCTGTAGATCGAGGAGTAAAGCTTGGTCAGCGGGGCTAGCGGTCAACGCCATAGTCATGCTTCTTTCTGTCTAACGGTGCGCTTACTGCACAACCGCAAAATCCCAAGGGTCAGTGCGCAGTTCGCTCACCGTAATTGTTACGTCGGGCAGTAGAGCGCGCAGTTCGTCAGCCGCGGCGTCAAGCCACAACCATTCGCTCGCCCAATGCGACACATCGATCAGTGCCGGGCCGTTCTGCAACCGAGCATTCTCGCGAGCCTCAGAGGCCGGATGATGGCGCAGGTCACTAGTGATGTACACATCCGACGCCAACACGGCCGGGTCGTTCAAGTATGCGTCACCCGCTCCCCCGCACAATGCCACGGAGTTAACCAGTTGGTCGAAATCACCGGCAACACGGATGCCTGTTGCGGTCGGGGGCAAAATCTCACCAATGAGGCGAGCGAGACGACCGAGAGTCATCGCCTGCGGCAGTTGACCCGTGCGGCCGATGCCACGATCCGGAGTTTCGCCAGCGACGATGGGTGCGATGGAAGACAAACCCAGCTTGGTGGCGAAGCGACCTGATGTTCCGGTTTCTACGACATCCGCATTGGTGTGGGCAGCGAGCAGAGCGCACTCGGCCCGGATCAGCTTGGTGAGCACCGCACCTTTGTAGCGGTCGCTGGCGACCGAAGTAACGCCCCGCAGTAAGAGAGGGTGGTGCGTGATGAGCATGTCGGCGCCGGCGTGAATTGCCTCGTCGACGGTATCGAGAACCGCGTCAACAGCGAGTGAAATCGTTGACATCGGAGCCTCGAGGTCACCGGAGACGAGGCCCACGGCATCCCACGCTTCGGCACCAGAAACGGGCCAGAGCTGTTCAGCCGCGGCAATAACGTGAGCGACAGTAGTAGACACGCTGTCAGTCTAGGCGGGACGCGGAGCGCGCTCAGCTTGCTCAGCCTCTTGACGACGGATGGCCGGGATGCCCGCTGCGAGCGGTGTCAGGAGTCCGAGCCCGAGAGCAACAAGAACGCCCAGGTCAGTTCCGGCGAGTTCAGAGGTGAGGTCTACACCGAGAGCGGTGAAGCCGTAGCCCTGCCACGAGAGCCAGCTGATCGTCGCGCTGGTGAGCGCGAAGCCGATCACAGAGATCACGACGAAAGCGCTGAGGTTGACCCAGCGCACATCGCCGTAAACACCACCGCGGGAAAGCAATGCTGCGCTGTCCAGCTTGCGAGTGCGGATCATAGTCTCCGACGCAAAGATGCCGGCCCACGCTGCGGTAGGCACCGCGAGAGTCGTCGCAACATCCCGGAACAGTTCGTTGATCCCTCCATTGACGCCGAACGCGAAGAGGATGGCGAGAGCACCGAGCAGTACGGCAACGATCACGATCGACCATTGACGGGGAACGCGCACACCGATCGCTTGCAAGGCGAACCCGCCCGAGTAGAGACTCAGGGTGATGCCAGAAAGCAGGCTCAACGCCGCTGCGAGAAGCAGCGGAATCGGGTACCAACTAGGCAACAGAAGCATCAGCGTATCGAGCGGCGATGCCAAGAATCCACGCGCAATCGCCGGGTCGGATGCGGCGAGAAGCGCACCGTAAGCGATCAGTGCGAACGCGGGCAGCGCAGCGCCGAACGTAGCGGAGAGCATCGAAGCACCACCGCTCGAGGACGGACGCTGGTAGCGGGCGATGTCAGCACCGCTGTACGCCCAGACGAGGCCGAGGAAGCTGAATACGAGCACGGCGCCGGTGATCGTGAGCAACCACGAGCCGTCGGGGGTCGTGAGCGCCTGAGAGATATCGATGTACTGCGCCGTGAAGCCGATGAGGCCGACGACGAGAACTCCCGAAATGATGCTCAGGATGAGCTGGATGCGCGCGAAGAGTGGATACCCGGCGAATGCGATGACGAGTGCGACCAAGAACGACAGAGCAAGGGCGATGAGCAGAAGTTGGCGGTCACCCAACGCACCGTTCAGGCCGGACCCGACAAGAACAATCGCGACGGATGAGGCCAAAACCCAAAGCAGGACTGCACCCCAGAAGAGGCGAGCGATGAGAGCTACTACTGACGGTGCGATATTGCCTAGTACTCCGAAGGATGCTCGAGAAACCACCATGGTCGGCTGACCACTACGCTTCCCCGCGAGGGTTGTGAGCCCCAGAGGAATGAACGACAGCGCCACTCCGGCCAAGATAGCCACGATCGACTGGCGCAGGCTCATGCCTACCGCGAAGACGGCGGCTCCCAACCCCAAACTTACGATCGAGGAATTGGCAGCGAACCACAGCCAGAATAGACGAGCTGCGTGGCCAATTCGACGGTCAACGGGAGTCGGCTCGAGACCACTCTCTTCGAGGCTGAAAACCTTCTGAGCGGTGGGCGCAACTTCATCGAGTCCGAGCGGCTGTTGAGCAACAACGGCGGTTGAGAGCGCTACAGGCTGCGGAACTGAGGGCGCCGGAGCAGCCTCCGCAGCAACTGGAGCGTCAGCGGGCACGAGGAACGGCGCTGCCTCGGTCGCAGGGCCTGGCTGCGAGGTCAACGCAGCGGCAGCAACGGTTCCCGCCGCGGCTGCGCCTAGGGCACCAGTCGCGAATGGAATCTCGTCGTCATCAAGGACTGAATTCGCGGCGGGAGCGTCGCTGACGTCCGCGGAGAGATCCGTCGAATAGGTCAGGCGATCGCTGTCATCGACCGCGTCATCAGACTCTGCTTCGAAGGTGACCTGATTGACCGCGATCGAACCGGTCTGAAGCTCGGAAAGAGGATCACCCTGCATCGGCGGGGCGGCGTTAGCCAACAATGCAAGCAGGGGATCAGTCTCAGGCTCATCGGCGTCTACGTCGGCATCGTCAAGGCCGTCAGCCTTGAGCAGGTCGTCGAAGTCGATCGGCGAGGAGGCAACATAGTGAGGGTTCTCTGTCGACGCAAAGCTGAACGCCGGAGCAGCCTCAGTCGCGACGTCGGGAGTCGGTTCGACCGCAGGATCGATTGCCTCAGCGAGCTCATCGTCGTTGGCGGGGGCCGGGATTTCATCGGCCTCAGTTGCTGCAGCGAACGAACCAGCGCCATCGGCTGCTGACGCGTCGGGCAGGTGAGTGTCGGCGCTGAGGTCGAAGGCGAAGGGAGCGGCGATTTGCTCCTCGTCAGCGGACGCTTCAGGAAGGTCTACGGGCGAAACATCAGCGGGGGGCGGAGCGAATCCGAAATCGCCGAAGGAGACTTGCTCGTCGAGATTAGCCCGCGGCACGCGTGGCGCCACATCGGGCTGCACGAGAGCCGGCGGTGCAAACGGCAGTTCGTCGTAGTCGCCGTCTTCATCGGCAGGAAACTCCGGAGCTGCCTGTCCCGCGAAGCTGACGGGCTCGGCGGGAGCCGAAGGCGCCGGCGCTGCCGCTGCCGCGAAGGGGTCCTCGAATGCTAACGGCGCAGGAGTCGGCTCGTCAGCAACGGCGGGCGCTTCACCGTCTGATTCGGCCGACGCTGCGCTTTCTTCTGCCCTGATGTCTGAAGCCGGAGCTTCAGTTTCCAGCACCTCGGTTGATTCCGGCAGTTCTGACGCTGCTGACACCTGAAGCGACTCAGGTGCTTCCTGCGTTTCTGGTGCCACGGCAACCTCTGGGGCTGCGCTACTGAAGCTCAACAACCCGGATGCAGGATCAAATAACGGTGCGGGCGCAGCGTGTTCCTCGCTGACCTGCAGCTCGGGCTCGAGCTCGAGTGAGGACTCCTCCGCGGCGGGAACGACGGCTGCCACCTCGACCTCGGGAGTTGGTTCTACCTCGACGTCTGCATCGACGACAGGATCGGTGCCAGTTTCAGCGTCAGCGTCAGCGTCAGCGCGGTCTGCGGTCAGGGAGGATGATGTGGCTGCTGCAAAGTCCGCAGTTTTTGCGGTCGCGGTCGCGGCCTCGACATCCGCGGTCTCATCAATGACGGGCAGCGTGATCGCGCCCGTCAGGTCCGAGTGTGCAGCGAACGGAATCTCGTCTTCGAAATCGGCCGGAGGCGACCACGACTCGCTGGGCGGCGGAACATCCCACGCGGGCAATTGAGCTGCCTTGGCAACCTCAGGCACGTCAGCAACCTCAGGCACGTCGGTAACCTCAGGCACGTCGGTAACCTCAGGAGTTTCAGCAATCTCGGGTTCGTCAGCAACCTCTGGAGTCTCTGCAACCGCAGGAACCTGGAGAAGGTCAGCAACCTCAGGTTCGTCGGCGATCTCTGAAGCCTCGGCGGCATCCAGATCATCAGCGATCTCAGGCGCCTCTGCGATCTCAGGCGCCTCTGCGACAGCAGGGATTTCTTCGACCTCGGGAACCTCGGCAACAGCACGAGTCTCAGCCACTTCAGCGGCCTCAGCGTTCACAGGCGCCGCTGCACTTTCGAGAGGCGCTTCACCGGCGCTGGCTGGGGCGTGGGCAGCACTAGCGAACTCTTCCGGCGCGTCCTTGGCAGCAGGAACATCAGCGGTAAGCCCGGTCGCCGCAGCAGGTACGCTGCCGTCGACGACGTCGGCAAACTCCGAACGCACTTGATCGATGACCTGATCAGCAACGGGACCGCCACGCGAACGGAAGGTGGTCTCCCACTCCCGATATTCGCGCGCTTCTTCTTCGCGCAGACGCAACTGCGCTTCGAGAACTTCGATAACGCTAAGGGTTCCCGTCGACTGGTTCGCGGGATTATCCGCCCAGGTCAACAATTCTTCGTCGGCCATAGAGCGGCGAGTGGGCGGAGTGGGCGCGTCATCTCCGTCGCTGGCAGCAGCGCTCGCGTCGGATTCGATCGAGATCTCAGCCGCGGGTTCGCCGGCAGTCGGCGCCTCGTCTTCTGCGGATGGCGTACTGGCCGCGACGGGTACGTCAACGTCCGACGTAGCATCATCGATGGTCGACTCGTCGTCAACCATCGACGCCTCATCAACACCCGACGTGAACTCGGAGGACGGAAACTCGATCGCTTCATCTGCTGCTGGAGCAGCCGGCGCTGCGGGCATCCGCGGAGCGAAGCTGGAAACGAACGGAGCGGCGGGGAGCGACTCTTCGGCTGGTGAAGCATCCTCAGCGGCCGGGAACAGGTCCTCGATGCGAGGAGCTGGGGCGTCAGGCGACGGAGCAAAGAAAGACTGACGCGGGGCGAACGGCGACTCGAAAACTACGGGAGGGGCTGTATCCTCCGCCATTGTGTCAGCTACGTCAGCCGTGTCAGCGTTGTCAGCCACGTCAGCCGTGTCAGCCGTGTCAGCGATGCCAGCAGTATCAGCGGTATCAGCGATGCCAGCCGTGTCAGCCACGTCAGCCGTGTCAGCGTTGTCAGCCACGTCAGCCACGACATCGGCCGGTTCTTCACTGACCGCTGGCGCGGTGAACGAGGGCAGCGGGAAGTCTAAATCAGCAGCCGAATCCGTTGAGTCACTTGGTTCATCGGGCTGGCTAGCCGCAGCATCCGGAGCGACACTCTCGGACTCAGCGGGATGCACAGTGTCGGCGTCCGTCGTTGCTGCGGCAGCGCTTTCTGGAGGAAGCGAAAGGAAGGCGCTGGCCTCATCGTCGCTAACGGAATTAGCCGCGACCGGTTCCACGGTCTCAGAGTCAGGGAGATGGTGCTGCACCGACTCTTCGTCCACACTCAGGGCGGACGCGATGTCCTCATCCGCATCGATCGCGTTCTCTGCGCTCAATGACCATGGGGCAAGCGGCGGTGTGGTCGCGGTTACGTCTGGAGATTCCTCGAGAGCACGATCGGACTCCAACGCATCCTCATCGGCGGCTTCATTCTCCGAGGCGAGAGGTGGTGTGGATTGCGAGAGCGCGTCGAGGTCGTCGTGGGCCTCATCGCCGGGCGCAGGAGTCGCCGGTGCAGGGGCATGTGCCGCGAAGAAATTCACGACGGAATCGAACGGGGCGTCATCGGCGGGCTCGTCGACGCTGAACGAACTCGACGTATCCGTAGCAGGAGAGCTCGGTTCATCGACGCTCTCGGCGGATTCATCGACGGTCTCGGCGGTTGCCTCTTCTCGGGAGTCGTCAGCGAAGGCAGCGACGAAGTCAAAATCGGCGTCGCCGCTCTCGACCGCTGCAGCAGAGTCAAAGACCGGGGCCTCGGAATCCACACCGTCTGCGGTGGAGTCAACAGCGTCCTCGACGGCATCAGCATCACTGGATTCGAGCGAGGTCGCAGGATTATTCGCTTCTCGGAACGCGGCGTCGAGGTCGAAGGCCGAAACACTTTCGACGAGCGGCGACTCCGCTGCGGCCTCGTCGACCTCGGCGGAAGCATCCGCTGGGGCGCCGTCGTGGTTGTCGGCGTTGTCGGCGTTGTCGGCTACGGGAGCGATATCTGCACCATCGTGCTCAACGGCGTCTACAGGCCCTTCGGCGTTGACAGCGTCTCCGTCCGCCTCGGCTTCTTCGACCGCAACGGCCGGCTCCTCGGCGTCGAGTGACAAAAGCCCATCGAGGCCAAGGTGGGGCACTTCGTTGGCCGCGGGCGTTTCCTTGCTATCAAGGTTCCACATCGGCGCACCCTCAACAACCGCTTCAACAGGAAGCGCAGCGGCGTCATCGACCGAGAGCTCGCTGGGCGTCGTCGGCTCGGCCGGCGCCGGTGCCGGCGCTGCGGTTGCGGTAGGCGTTCCTACCTCAGGCTCGAGCGGTCCAAGTTTCCAAATGTGATTCGCGGGGGCGTCGGATGCTGCCTCATCTGAACTGGACGCATCGCCAGCGACCTCAGAAGAAGGAGTCGCCCACATCGTCTCATCGAAGTCATCAGCCGATGCTGGAGCGGTGGGCGCTGTGGCTTGAGGCTCATCAGGCGCGAAAAGTGACTCAAAGCTGAACGCCTCGTCGTCTGTCGAGGCCGCACTCAGGTCGAAAGCACCACCCGACGGCTCTTGCTCATCAGTGGCGTCAACCGCCGCGATGGCTTCTTCCTCAAGGGCCGCGAGTTCCGCGGCCGCCGCGGCCGCGTTCTCTGTTTCCGCCTCAGCGGGAGTCCGCCGACGAGAAATGCGCGAAGCAAAGAAGTCGGGCGTGGTGTAGTCGGCAGGAATTCGGTAAGGGTCGTCGTCGTCCGGCGAAGCAGTGGCTGAGGCATCAGCAGCTGGCTCCTCAGCATTCACGGGCGCATCCAAAATCTCTGGTGACTCGGGAGCATCGAGTTGCGGGACCGCTTGAGCGGGATCTGGTGCTGGCGCCATCGCCCAGGGAGGCATTCCTTGGCTGAGCGCATCTGCAATGTCAGAGCGCTGAAATTCTTCGTTCAAATCGAAGGGCGCACCAAGTGGCGTGTTGGCGGTTGGTGCCTCTGAGCCGTCACTTGTCGAGACGGGGTCGATTAGCTCTTCGTTGAGGGCAGCATCGAGATCGATAATGCCGTCGGCTGAGGCCTCGCTGAGGTCGACTCGACCGTCATCGCTCAGGTTGTCAGCCGGATCTGCATCGGAATTTTTCGTGGATGCAGCCTGCGGGAAAAGTAGATCGAACTCATGATTTGAAGACGTTTCGTCGTTCGCACCGTTCGCGTCGTCAACGTCGTCGTGGAATGCCATAGACAAACTCTAAGGTGAGACCAATGCTTTGCGGGTATGACTAGCCGTTATTAGCACAGTTACCCCAACAAATTGGTTCGCGATCCGAGCGGAACTCTTAACGCCGTGCGGGTTCGAGGCGACCGTGCTGCACGACGGATCAAGGCCGGGACGCAGAAAACCCCCGTCGGTGACGGGGGTTTTCTGTTGCGGTGGGCCCTACCGGGATCGAACCGATGACATCCACGGTGTAAACGTGGCGCTCTACCAGCTGAGCTAAAGGCCCGCAGCGACGCAATGCGAAGCGGCGCTCGATAATGCTACACGGGATTTGAGCGGCGGTTGCACACCCACCCTCAAACGGTCAGCGACGCTCAGATGAAAGCCGCTCGATTGCCCGCTGGTAGTCAGCAAACTGGCGCGGCTCGCCCAATTGAGACGAGATGACGTCGCGGACAATTCCGTTGATATCAATCAAAAAGCTCGACCGGCGGGCAAAGCCCTTCTCGTCGAGAAAAACTCCGAATGATTGCGCGACTGCGCCGTGGGGCCAGAAATCTGAGAGCAGCGAGAGACTGATGCCCTCGGCATCGGACCAGGCTCGCAGTGTGGCGGCAGAATCCACCGAAATCACGACGACTTCGACCCCGGCACTGGCCGCCACATCATGCCAGTCATCGAGTTGGACAAGCTCTTGAGAGCACACAGGAGAGAAAGCCAACGGCAGAAACACGACCAGAACGGCGCGACGAGTCAAAAGTTCCCGCGAATCGATCGATTGGCCGTGCTGATTGCGCAACACAAAGCTTGGCGCACGCGTCCCCGGCGTAATCGACATACACAACCTTTCGTGAAAACTGAGCGAATGCCCTGTGTTTACGGGAGAAAAAGCCCCGGTTCGAATCTTGCCGCATTCGACAACTAGAATCGGTGGGCGTAGTCGATCCCATCACATCCGCAACCCGGTAGTGCCTCGACTCGCACGACTCTGTTCTCTACACGAAAGAGGTCAACGGTGACGGTAAACGACCAGGACCCATACTCGGTAACCAACACCGACAAGGACCCGGAGGAGACCGCCGAGTGGAACGAATCACTCGACTCCCTCGTTGCAGCACAAGGACACGAGCGCGGTCGCGAGATCATGCTCAGTCTTCTCAAGCGTTCCAAAGATTTGCACCTTGGTGTCCCGATGGTTCCGACTACGGACTACATCAACACCATCGCTAAGGATGATGAACCCGAGTTCCCCGGCGACGAAAAGCTTGAACGTCGCTACCGCGCGTGGATCCGGTGGAACGCCGCAATCACGGTGCACCGCGCGCAACGCCCCGGCGTCGGCGTTGGCGGTCACATTTCGACGTACGCGTCGTCTGCCGCGCTTTACGAAGTAGGCCACAACCACTTCTTCCGTGGCGCAGACCACGAGAGCGGTGGAGACCAGATCTTCTATCAGGGTCACGCCTCCCCCGGCATGTACGCCCGCGCCTTCCTCGAAGGTCGCCTGAGCGAGAACCAGCTTCTGGGCTTCCGCCAAGAGAAGTCGCAGGCTCCGAACGGTATTTCGAGCTACCCGCACCCGCGGCTCATGCCCGAGTTCTGGCAGTTCCCGACGGTTTCGATGGGCCTCGGCCCGATCAACGCGATCTACCAGGCTCAGAACAACAAGTACATCAGCAACCGCGGCATCAAGGATGTCTCCGATAAGCAAGTCTGGGCATTCCTTGGCGACGGCGAGATGGATGAGGTTGAAAGCCGCGGAGCCCTGCAATGGGCCGCCAACGAAAAGCTCGACAACCTCAACTTCGTCATCAACTGCAACCTGCAGCGCCTAGACGGCCCTGTTCGCGGCAACGGCAAGATCGTTCAAGAGCTCGAGAGCTTCTTCCGCGGTGCCGGCTGGAACGTCATCAAGGTCATTTGGGGCCGCGAGTGGGACGACCTGCTCGCCAACGACCATGAGGGTGCCCTGCGCGACCTCATGAACCGCACGCCCGATGGCGATTACCAGACCTACAAGGCTGAGTCTGGAGCCTACGTTCGCGAAAACTTCTTCGGCCGCGACCCCCGCACGCTGAAGATGGTCGAGCACCTGAGCGACGACCAGGTCTGGAACCTCAAGCGCGGTGGCCACGATTACCGCAAGGTTTACGCCGCTTTCAAGGCTGCGAGTGAGCACAAGGGCCAGCCGACGGTCATCTTGGCGAAGACGGTCAAGGGCTACGGCCTCGGTCCCAGCTTCGAGGGGCGCAACGCGACCCACCAGATGAAGAAGATGACGCTTGCTAATCTCAAGCAGTTCCGCGATGAGATGCACATTCCGATTACGGATGCTGCGCTCGAAGCTGATCCCTACCAGCCGCCGTTCTACCACCCCGGTAACGACGACGAGGGCATCCAGTACCTTCAGGAGCGTCGCCGCGAGCTCGGTGGCTACGTTCCCGAGCGTCGCAGCAAGTACACGCAGATCGAGCTTCCCGAAGCGAAGACCTACGACATCGTCAAAAGGGGTTCCGGAAAGCAAGAGATCGCCACCACCATGGCGTTCGCTCGTCTGCTGAAAGACCTCCTGCGCGATAAGTCGATCGGTAACCGCATCGTGCCGATCATTCCGGATGAGGCACGCACGTTCGGCATGGACGCGTACTTCCCGACCGCCAAGATTTACAACCCGGCCGGGCAGCACTACACCTCGGTAGACCGCGAGCAGTTGCTGGCCTACAAGGAGAGCCCGCAGGGTCAGATCGTGCACGTCGGCATCAACGAGGCGGGCGCCTTCGCGGCGTTTACCGCGGTTGGCACCTCGTACGCGACTCACGGCGAACCGTTGATTCCGGTATATGTCTTCTACTCGATGTTTGGGTTCCAGCGCACGGGCGATGCCATGTGGGCTGCTGGCGACCAGATGGCGCGCGGCTTCATCATGGGAGCGACGGCCGGTCGTACGACACTGACAGGTGAAGGTCTGCAGCACGCTGACGGACACTCGATTCTGTTGGCATCCACCAATCCTGCGGTCATCAGCTATGACGCTGCCTACGGCTACGAACTGGGCCACATTGTGCGCGCCGGTATCGAACGCATGTATGGCGGCAAGCACGAAGACCCCAACGTTATGTACTACCTCACCTTGTACAACGAGCCTCTCGTTCAGCCCGCTGAGCCCGAGAACTTCGATGTTGAGGGCGCGCTTAAGGGCATCTATCACCTGTCATCGCCGACTATCACTGGCCCGCGGGCACAGTTGATGGCGTCAGGCGTGGCCGTTCCCTGGGCTCTCGAAGCTCAGCAGATTCTGGCTACGGACTGGGGCGTTGCCGCTGACGTGTGGTCAGTCACATCCTGGACTGAGCTGCGTCGCGAGGGGCTTGCTGTAGAAGAACACAACTTCCTCCACCCCAACGAAGAAGCTCGTGTTCCTTATCTGACGACGAAGCTCGCGGATGCTAAGGGACCATTTGTCGCCGTAACTGACTTCATGCACGCGGTCCCCGACCAAATTCGTGCTTTTGTTCCCGGTGACTTTGCGACCTTGGGTGCCGACGACTTCGGTTTCTCGGACACCCGCGCAGCTGCCCGTCGCTTCTTCAAGATCGACAGCCACTCGCTGGTTGTTCGCACCTTGCAGTCGCTCGTAAAGCGCGGCGAGATGGACCCGGCTGTGCTTTCTCAAGCAATTGAGCAGTACGACCTCCACGACGTCAACGCTGGTACCACCGGTTCTGCCGGCGGCGAAAGCTAGGCAAAAACAATTCCCCCGGTACAGAAGACCAAGGCGCAAACGCTCGCTTGGTTGCGTGTTATCTCGGGCGAACTATCGACGGCGACGCTCAAGCGTCTTGAGGACACGCTGCCCTGGTACGGAGAAATCCCACCAGGGCGGCGTTCCGCCGTTGGGCTCGTCGCTCAGGCCGGAATTACCAGCTTCATTAGCTGGTTTGAAGACCCCACTTCTACCCCGTGGATCGCGGCCGACGTTTTCGGCGCGGCCCCCCGCGAGCTTTTGCGGTCGGTGTCGTTGCTCCAAACTTTGCAGCTCATCCGCATTGCGGTCGAAGTTGTTGAAGCGCGAGTCAAGGCTGACGATGACGTACTTCGCGAAGCGATTCTGTTGTACTCGCGCGAGGTCGCATTCGCTGCCGCCGATGTGTACGCTCGCGCTGCTGAAGCGCGCGGACTGTGGGATGCACGTCTCGAGGCTCTCGTCGTCGACTCGATCCTCAGCGGTGAGTACGACAACGAACTCCCGAGCCGCATTGCGGCTCTGGGCTGGAACGGTCACGGCGAGGTTTGCGTGCTCGTGGGCACCTCCCCACGCATGCTCGACGTCGACCAATTGCGTCGTACCGCGCGTCACCTCGACGCCGACGTTCTCATTGGCGTGCAAGGCTCTCGGCTGGTGCTCGTCATCGGCCGTGCGGCTCCACGCTCGGAGAAGGCCGAAGACGACCAACCTCTACCCTTCATTACGATCGCGGAGCAACTCGAGCCTGGCTTTGGTAGCGGCCATCTCGTGCTCGGCCCTGAAGTGCCGAGCCTTGTCGATGCCTCCAAGAGCGCTAAAGCAGCTCTAGCCGGTTTCGCAGTGGCGCGCTCGTGGCGCAACGCTCCCCGGCCGACGTTGGCGAACGATCTGTTACCGGAACGCGCTTTCGCAGGAGATCCCCTCGCGCGCTCCACTCTCATCAACAAGATCTACAAACCGCTTCAGGCTCACTCCACTGACCTCCTCACGACGTTGTGGTGCTACCTCGACAACGGGCGGTCGCTCGAGGCCACTGCGCGGGAACTGTTTGTGCACCCCAACACCGTTCGTTACCGCTTGAAGCGAGTCAGCGAAGTCATCGGCTGGGATGCGACCGGAGCGCGCGAAGCGTTGATCTTGCAGGCGGCCCTCATCGTGGGTTCAATTTCTGATCCCGAGCCTGGACGCACCCGCTAACGTTCCGTCCTTTGGTGAGTTCACACAACGATCCCGTCGAGCTTTGGTGGGGTCATCCAAGCGATTCCGACGAAAGATTGGCAGACTAGCAAAGTGATTGTTGTAGTAGCGCCCGGACAGGGCTCCCAGACCCCCGGTTTTCTCGAGCCTTGGCTCGAAGACCCCGCCCTGCGCGAGCAGCTCGGCGCGATCTCCGAAGCGGCTGGCATTGATCTGATCGCCCACGGCACCACGTCTGATGCCGACACGATCCGCGATACCGCAGTAGCTCAGCCGCTTATCGTCGCTGCGGGACTTCTCACGCTCAGCGCACTGACTGCCGGAGACCGCCGCAAGCACATTGGTGCTGTCGCGGGTCACTCCGTGGGCGAGATCACGGCGGCAGCGGCTGCCGGCATCCTTTCCGAAGACGATGCGATGCGCTTTGTCGTGCAGCGCGGATCAGCCATGGCGGCCGCTGCTGCCTTAGAGACCACCGGAATGTCCGCGGTGATCGGCGGAGACGAAGCTGCCCTCCTAGAGCGTCTCGACGAGTTGGGCCTTCAACCAGCGAACTTCAACGGTGGCGGCCAGATCGTCGTCGCGGGAGCGCTTGACGCGCTAGCCGCGCTCTCCGCAGAACCGCTCAAGGGAACCCGCGTTGTGCCGCTTCAGGTCGCAGGCGCGTTCCATACCCGCTACATGCAACCCGCGGTCGCTCACCTTGAGACAGTCGCCGCTGGCCTCACGGCGCACGATCCATCACTGCCGATCTACACGAACCGCGATGGTTCGCTCGTCGAAAGCGGATCTCATTTCGTTGATCTCCTCGTCGGTCAGGTCTCCTCGCCGGTTCGCTGGGATCTCACCATGAACTCCTTGGCGGATGCGGGAGTCACGGGCATCATCGAACTTGCGCCAGCAGGCGCGCTAACCGGCCTCGCCAAGCGTGGCCTCCGCGGAATTCCTGCCGTGGCTGTCAAGACCCCAGACGATCTATCCGCAGCATTTGACCTGATGGAGGCCAACGCATGACCGCACCCACCCTCACCCAATCCACCGGGTCACAGTTCACCAAGATTTACAGCTACGGCGCTGCCCGCGGTGACCTCGTCGTTGACAACAACCAGCTCGTTGAAGCGATCGACTCGAGCGACGAGTGGATTCAGCAGCGCACCGGCATGATCACTCGTCGTCGTGCATCAGCGGGCATTCTTGCGGTCGATCTCGCTACCGATGCCGCTCGCGAAGCGATCGAGAAGTCAGGGATTGACCCCGCCGAGATTGACCTCGTCATCATTGCGACGATCAGCAACGTTCTGCAGACGCCATCAATGTCCGCCGTCGTAGCGGACCGTGTGGGCGCTAACCCTGCAGCGGCCTACGACATCAACGCTGCCTGCGCTGGCTTCAGCTACGCCGTGACGCAGGCCGACGCCCTTATTCGTTCGGGTGCCGCCAAGTACGCCCTTGTCATCGGCGCCGAGAAGCTCTCTGACATCGTTGACCCCACCGACCGCAGCATTTCCTTCCTCCTCGCCGACGGCGCGGGCGCAGTTGTCATTGGCCCAAGCGACACCCCCGGCATCTCCGCACCCGTGTGGGGCTCGGATGGCTCGAAAGCTGACGCCATCAAGATGAATGCGACACTCGTCGACTTCCGCGAAGGTGATGCTGCCTGGCCAACGCTGCGCCAAGAAGGCCAGACAGTCTTCCGCTGGGCAGTGTGGGACATGGCTAAGGTTGCGAAGGAAGCATTGGATGTTGCGGGAATCACCGCAGACGACCTCGCTGCCTTCATCCCCCACCAGGCCAACATGCGCATCATCGACGAGTTCGCGAAGCAGCTCAAGCTGCCCGAGTCTGTTGTGATCGCCCGCGATGTCGCCGAGATGGGCAACTCCTCAGCTGCATCCATCCCGCTCGCGACTCACCGTCTACTTGAAGAGAACCCCGAACTGAGCGGCGGCCTCGCCCTTCAAATCGGTTTCGGAGCGGGCCTCGTCTTCGGCGCGCAAGTAATCGTTCTGCCGTAGTACCCCTCAGAATCACTGCTGCTGGCCTACACTGGCTAACGGTTATTTCACATCCCAAGGAGAAAAAATATGGCACTGTCCACTGAAGAAGTTATGGCCGGATTGGCTGAGCTCATCAACGACGAGACCGGCATTGCGACCGACACTGTTGAAATGGGCAAGTCGTTCACCGATGACCTCGACATCGACTCGATCTCGATGATGACGATCGTTGTCAACGCTGAAGAGAAGTTCGACGTCAAGATCCCCGACGAAGAGGTCAAGAACCTCAAGACCGTCGGTGACGCAGTGAGCTTCATCACCGCCGCTCAGGCGTAACACCCGCTCGACGTGGACGGCCAACCGCACTCGTTGCGGTTGGCCTCCGCGCAGCACTCCAGAAGCCTGCCGTTCGCGGGCTTTCTGAGCCATGCACTCAAAAGGAACGTGAAATGACCAAAAAGATCGTTGTCACCGGTATCGGTGCCACTACGCCCATCGGCGGAACCGCGACCGAGTCGTGGAACGCCCTTCTCGCTGGCGAATCGGGAGCCCGCTCTCTCGAGCAGGAATGGGTAGAAACCTATTCGCTCCCCGTAACCTTTGCTGCACAGGCCAAAGTGCGCCCTGAAGAGGTTCTCGAACGCGTTGAGTACAAGCGTCTCGACCCCTCAAGCCAGTTCGCTCTGATCTCTGCCCGTGAAGCTTGGGCCGACGCGGGTTCACCCGATGTCGACCCCGAACGAATCGGTGTTGACTACTCCACCGGTATCGGTGGACTCTGGACTCTCCTCGATGCGTGGGACACCCTGCGCGAAAAGGGACCGCGTCGCGTTCTACCCATGACGATTCCGATGCTCATGCCCAACGCCGCTGCAGCCGCGATCAGCATGGCCATTCCGTCGCGTGCATACGCTCGCACCGACGTCTCGGCCTGCGCTTCCAGCACCGAAGCGCTCGCTAACGCCTACGCCCACCTTCAGGCCGGGCTTGCGGATGTCGTAATCGCCGGCGGAACGGAAGCGGTGGTTCACCCACTTCCCATCGCCGCCTTCGCCTCGATGCAGGCACTCTCGAAGCGTAATGACGATCCGGCGACGGCATCACGCCCATATGACGTTTCTCGCGACGGCTTCGTACTGGGTGAAGGAGCGGCAACGCTCGTTCTCGAGACTGAAGAACACGCCCTCGCCCGCGGCGCTCGCATCTACGCCGAACTCGCTGGCGGCGCTGTGACGAGTGACTCGTTCCACATCACGGCTCCCGACCCCGAGGGAACCGCCGCAGCACGCGCTGTGCGCGACGCTCTCGACGCTGCCGGAGCAACGCCAGAAGACGTGACCCACATCAACGCTCACGCGACGAGCACACCAGTCGGTGACATCGCCGAGTACAAGGCGCTTCTGCGCATCTTCGGCGACCACCTGCCGAACATCCCCGTCTCAGCCACTAAGGGCGCCACCGGGCACCTCTTGGGCGGCACAGGAGCACTCGAGGCTATCTTCACGGTCCTGGCTCTCCACCACCGCACGGCTCCCCCGACGATCAACCTCACCAACCAGGACCCCGCGATTCCGCTGGACGTCGTGACGACGCCCCGCGACCTCGGCTCAGGTCCCCAGCTGGCGATCAGCAACTCGTTCGGCTTTGGTGGCCACAACGCGGTTGCAGCATTCCGTTCGGTCTAAGCTCCGTCGCACTCGGCGGCTATGCCTATGAGCGCATAACGAAACATCGCCCGCCCGATCATGAGATCGAGGCGGGCGATGTGTCCTTAACGAGTGTGATGAGGCGAGAGACGATTTCTCCGTGCCCACGCCGCTACAGCGCGTTGGTTACTGAGGCACTGCGCCTTCGCCGGCGAGCACTCCACCGTCGATGATGAATTCAGAGCCGGTCGAGTAGCTCGAGTCTTCGCTGGCGAGGAAGAGCACCATCTTGGTGACCTCTTCTGCTTCGCCCAAGCGAGGGATCGGGGTGCGAGTCTCGTCGATGCCCAGACCGTCAGTCATCGGCGTACGAATGTTTCCGGGGTGTACCGAGTTCACGCGAACACCCTGCGGGCCGAGCTCCATCGCAACTGACTTCGTGAGACCACGGAGTCCGAACTTGGATGCCGTGTAGCCGTGTAGCGCGGCGAAGCCCTGCATGCCGGCGGTCGACGAGATGTTCACGATGGCCGAGGTCTCGTTCTTGACGAGTTCGGGAGCCGCCGCGCGAATGCCGAGGAACGATCCGGTGAGATTGATGCCGATAATCAGCGACCAATCCTTCTCGGTGTACCCATCCAGGGTTCCGAAATTCACGATGCCGGCGTTGTTGATGAGCACGTTGAGGCCACCGAAGGTGTCGACCGCAAGCTTCACAGCCGCGTTCCACTCTTCTTCGTTGGTGACATCGAGGTGGGCGTAAACCGCGTTCGCGCCCAGCTCATCCGCCAACGCCTTGCCTTCGGCGTCGAGGACGTCAGTGATGACAACCTTGCCGCCCTCAGCGACTACAGCCCGACTGTGCGATTCGCCCATTCCGCGGGCGCCGCCGCTAATGAGAACTACTTTTCCGTCAAAGCGAGACATGGTGTTCCTTCCAAATACTGAATTGGTTTCAGCCGGAAGGAGATAGTCCGAGGACCCGAGGACGGCCCATTGTGGCAACCGTGCCCGAATACTTCCGGCCACGCCTCAACGCTACTCCGGGAGTTCGCTGCATGCGACCTGAGCGCCACGCTCGCAGCGAACAAACAGCAACACAAATGTGCAGATAGCTGTTTTAGCGCTGATACGAAAGTGCTGAGTCCAGAAGAGGTAGCGCTTCAGAGAATGGAGCGCTTCAGAGAATGGAGCGGCATCCGTCGTGAAGGGTGCACTCACCATCAAATGGCGAGTCGCGACCGTCAAAAACCACGTCGGTACAGTCTTGCCACTCAATCAGTGGAATCCGCGTGTCAACCGCTACTTCAGGAGTGTGCGTGCGTTCGGAAATCATGATCAACCTACCTTGTGAAGCCACACAACTGCAGAGTCTTGACTGGCGTGACGGAACGACTCAAGCTCGTCGTCCCAGGCTTGGCCGAGAGCCAAACGGAGTTCGCGATGCAGTTCGAACGCATCAGAACCAGCAGCTTCCATCGCGTAGCGCAAACGATCTTCGGGGATCACCATATTGCCGACGCTGTCGGTCTGCGCGAAGAAGATCCCAAGATCGGGCGTGTGCATCCAACGACCACCATCGGAACCGGGGCTGGGGTCTTCGGTCACCTCGAAACGGAGATGTTCCCAGCCACGAAGCGCCGCAGCGAGTACCGCACCGGAGCCTTGCGGGCCTTCCCAGTAAAACTCGGCACGTTGCGATCCCCTGAGCACCGGTTGGTTATCCCAATCGAAGTTCACGGCACGTTCAAGAGCGCGACCAGCAGCCCACTCGATGTGTGGGCAGAGCGCGCGAGGAGCAGAGTGCACGTAGAGCACTCCGCGAGCGTTATGTGCAGTCACGATATCTCCGTTCCGTTTGGGTGCGACTTCCCCATCGACCCACGAACGGTACCTGTGACAGCACGTCAAGCTATTAAATTGTGCGGCGAACCGCTTGGGGACATTATCCCTGACAAATCCAAGAAAATACAAGCATGTAACTACATTTGTGCCGATTAGAGCCGGTTGAGAGCCTCAGGCATCGTCATCCGCCACTCTTCGGGGGCCTCCGCCGCGGGAGCTGCGGGCAGGATGCCTTTGCCATCGGGCTCGGGGATCGCCGAGATAAGCGCGCGAGTGTAAGGATGCACGGGGTCGTTCCAGATGCGGTCAGAGACGCCAGACTCCACAATCTTGCCGCGGTACATCACCACGGTGCGGTCAGCGATGAGCCGCACGATCGCAAGATCGTGTGAGATAAAGAGCAGCCCGGCGCCGGCATCAAGCGCAAGCTTGCGCATCATGTCAGCGACAGATGCCTGACTCGAGGCATCCAGAGCAGAAATCGGTTCGTCAGCCACCAACAGGTCGGGGCGCGCAGCCAGAGCTCGTGCGATTGCGACCCGCTGGCGCTGGCCTCCGGATAGCTCGTGGGCGTAGCGCGACACCATGTCGGTGGGGAGACCAACACGTTCAAGCCACTCTTCGGGCTGAGAACCTTCTGCGCCACGCTCCAGTGCGGCACGAATCCCCTCGGAAATTTGCTGGCCAATGCGAATGCGCGGGTTCAGCGAGGAATTCGGGTCCTGAAAGACCATCTGAATCGACGTGAACTGAGATTTGCGCCGACGAACGCCCAGAAGCGGCACCTCGGCACCGCGGTAGGTTACGGCGCCAGACCGCGGCTTCTCCATACCGAGCACGGCTCGCGCCAAGCTCGACTTGCCGCAGCCGCTCTCCCCCACCAGAGCGAGAACTTCCCCGGGAGCGATCGTGAGGGAGACTTCGTCGACCGCTCGCACGACGCTGGCCCCGTGGTATTCGATCACGAGGTCGGATACTTCGAGCAGCTCGCTCATTCGCTTTCCTCCTGGAAGCCCGCGGCACCCGGCAGCGACGCGAGTAACTCACGCGTGTACGGGTGCTGTGGCGCGGTGAAGATACTCTGCCGATCGTTCGACTCGACGATCTCGCCGTGGCGCATCACCGCAATGTCGTCGGCGATCGAACTCATCACACCGAGATCATGAGTCACAAGAAGAACGGCAAGTTGACGTTCATCCGCCAGATCGCGCAGCAAGTGCAGGATGCCGGCCTGAACGGTGACGTCAAGAGCGGTCGTCGGCTCGTCTGCCAACAGCACGACGGGGTCGCACGCAAGAGCAATGGCGATTGCAATTCGCTGACGCTGACCACCCGAGAACTGGTGCGGGTAGCGCCCAAGCGCCTCGGCAGGGTTGGGAACCCGCACACGGTCGAGCAGCGCGATTGCATGCTCGCGCGCCTGCCTCGTGGAGAACTTGAGGTGACGGGTGACGTGATCGGTGAGCTGAACTCCCACAGTGAGCTGCGGGTGCAGGCTCGACGACGGGTCTTGGAAGATCATCGCGATTCGACGCCCGCGGATCTCATTCAACTGTCGATGCGACATGCCGACGAGCTCGGTTTCCCCGCGATCAGGATGAGCCAGACGGATCGAACCTCCCACGATGGCGTTACTGGGCAGCAAGCCCAGCATCGCGAGCGAGGTGACCGTCTTACCCGAGCCGGACTCCCCCGCGAGACCCTGGATACGTCCGGGGGTGAGCGCGATACTGATGCCCTTGACGATGGATGTGACGTTATTGCGCGAGCCGATGCCGATCGTGAGACCGTCAACGGTCAGCACCGGCGCGGATGCAGCGGGCGCGGCATCCGCGGGCTGGGGTGTCGTTGCGTCGGTCATGACCGTGCCCCCGCTCGCGATACCTGTGACGTCGGATCGAAGATGTCGCGCAGCGAGTCACCCACGAAGTTGAAGGCCATCACCACGGTGAGGATGGCGAGACCGGGGAACAACCCGATCCACCAGCTGTCGAAGTTTTGAATAGCGGCGGAAATCATCGAACCCCACTCGGGCGTCGGCGGCTGGGCTCCGAGCCCCAAGAAGGAGAGGCCCGAGAGGAGCAGGATAGCGGTTCCCACGTCGAGGCTTGCCAACACGAGGATGGGGCCGACCACGTTCGGAGCGATATCAACGCGGAGGGTCTTGAAAGGCGAGAAGCCCATAATGCGCCCCGCCATCACATAGTTCTGAGTGCGAAGCCCGAGCACGATACTGCGGGTCATACGAGCGTACTGCGGCCACGACACCACGAAAGCAGCGATCACCGCGTTGAAAAGCGAGGGTCCGAGCGCCGCAGCGACAACCATGGCGAGGATGACCGTCGGGAACGCCATCACGAGGTCGGTCAAGCGCATCAACAGCTCGTCAACCCACTTGCCGAAGTAGCCGGCAATCGCGCCGATTAATGTTCCGACGAGCAGCGACATCACCACAAGCATGAGCGCCAGCGGAATAGTGACTCCGGCGCCGGTCATGAGCCGCGAGAAAATGTCGCGGCCGAGAGCATCCGTACCCATGAGCGTGTCGATGCCGGGAGCCTGCAATCGAGGCAAGTCCTGGGCCAGGGGGTCAAAGGGAACCCACAGTCGAGCGGTAAAGGCAATGCCCACCCACGCGACAGCGATAACAGCACCAATGACACCGAGCGGGGTTATCCACGCGGCAGGAACTTTTAGCCAACGCTTTCTCATGCGAGCCTCACCCTCGGGTCGAGTACACCGTAAAGAAGGTCGACGGCGAAGTTAATAGTCAGGTAGACGACACCGACGACGAGACCGACGCCCATGACGCCGGGTAGATCGAGGCTGGTTGCCGAGTTGTAGGCGTAGCTGCCGAGCCCCGGCCACGCGAAGACGGCCTCGACGAGCACCGTACCCGAGAGCAGGGTTCCGAAAGCGAGCCCCACGATCGTGAGGATGGGCAGCGATGCTCCGCGCAGAACGTAGCCGAACAGCAGCCGCGGGCCACTGAGCCCCTTGGCGCGGCCGGCTCGAACGTAGTCGGCATCCAGCACTTCAAGCACCGAGGTTCGAACGAATCGCGTGAGCAGACCGATCGTGAAGAGCGAAAGAACGAACACCGGCAGCATGAGGTGAGCCAGAGCATCCGTGAACGTGACCCACTGACCGGCAAGCAGGGCATCGACCGTGTAGAACCCCGTCACGGTGGGCGGCGGTGCCAGCGCGGGCGAGAGCCGGCCGGAACCGGGCGCAATGCGCAATTGTAGGAAGAAGAAGTTGAAGCTGACCAGTGCCATCCAGAAGGTCGGGATGCTGAGGCCGATGAGCGAGAACACGCGCACCAGCTGGTCGCTGATCTTGCCGCGGCGATAGGCCGCGAGGGAGCCGAGAGCCACGCCGACACCGAGGCTAACGACGATGGCCAACAGGGCAATTTCGACCGTGGCCGGCACGGCCTTCGAGAGGTCTGAGGCCACGGGCTGCGCCGTACGCAGTGAGGTGCCCATGTCTCCCTGGAACAGACCGCCGATGTAGTTGACGTACTGCACGGGAAGCGGCTGATCGAGCCCTCGCTCCTGGATGTAGGCCTCGACGGTGGCGGGGTTGCTCGCCGCCCCTTCACCGAGCGCTGCCGCAATGGGGTCACCCGGCACAAGGTTCGCGAGAGCGAACGTGACGATAGTGACTCCAAAGAGGAGCAGAACTGAGGTTCCGAGGCGACGAAGCAGGTACCCGACCAGAGGTGATCTGGCCGAGTACCTGCGAGTCGCGCGGGGTGTGTTTCCCACGCTAGAGATTCCTTCTACTTAGCTTGCAGTTCAGCGATGTCCATCGTCCACGTGGAGTTGTAAGCAACTCCATCGATGTACGAGGCGGTCGCAATGTTCGAGCCGGGAACGATCAACGGAACGAACGGGCCACGCTGCTGCAGGGCTTCAGCGAAGTTGCTGAAGGCAGTCTCGCGCTCGTCGAAGTTCGTGGCGTTCTCTGCCGCTGCGGCGAGGTTCACTACATCGGCGTCCTGCTCGGCGGTCCAACCGGCGCGCAGTCCTACCTTCTGTCCAGCCGAGAACGGCAAGAAGTTGGCGGAGTCGGCGTAGTCGGGGCCCCAGAACCAGATGCTGAAGGCTTCGGTTCCGTTGACGTAGCTGTCAATCTGCGTGGTGAACGGGGCCGGAGCGAGCTCGATGGTGATTCCGGCATCCGCAAGCTGCGACTGAATGCGCTCGGCGAGTGGGGTGAAGCTCACGCCACCAACCGGGTAGTCGTTCGGGTATTCGATCGTGATGCTCTCCCCGTCGTAACCGGATGCTTCAAGCGAGGCAGCGGCAACGTCGAGGTCCTGCTCAACACCGTTCTCGAGCGCGCCGAGGAACGACGGCGGGATAACGCCGGTTGCCTGCTCGGAACCTGCACCAGCAAGTTCGAGGAGCGCCGGGTAGTCGAGAGCGTAACGAACGGCGTTAGCGAAGTCGGGGTTGGCGGTCATGCCACCCACTTCTTCGCTCTGGTTGATGAGCAGGAAGATGGTCTGTGCCGACGGAGTCGAGAACACGTTGATGCCATCGCTCAAGCTAGCGACCTGGTCACCGCTGAGGTCAACGGCTACCTGGGAGTCGTTGCCCTCGAGGTTGATCTTCTGCGTTGCAGCCTCAGAGACGTTGCGGATGACAACCCGAGTGAAGTCGATGTCTTCGTCACCGTTGTAGTTTTCGTTCTCGGTGAGAACAACCTGCGACTCGAAGTTCACGGTGTCGAGGATGTACGGACCGGAACCAGCCGACGTCTCGTTCAAGAATGCTTCAGCAGCATCCGAGTCATCCGTCGTTCCGCCATTTTCGATGACGAGAGCGGAGTTCAGGATGGCGAGCGACGGGTTCGTCATGAGGGCGGGAAGCTTGAGCGACGGGGTTTCCGTGCTGAGCTCAACGGTCATGTCGTCGACCTTGGTGACGGTAATGCCGTTCATCAAGAAGTTGGCTTTGCTCTCGGTCATTCCGGCGACGCGGTTGAGCGAGAAGACAACGTCGTCAGCGGTGATTGCTGAACCGTCGGAGAAGACGCGACCGTCTTTGAGCGTGAAGGTGAATACCGTTGCATCGTCGTTCGACTCGTAGGTCGCGAGACCGTCGACCGGGGTTGACTCATCGGAACCGGCGAAGTCGAGGAGAGTTTCGTAGAGCGCCTTCGACACCATGTACCCGGTGGGAACGTAGTTACGACCCGGGTCACTCGTCTCCAGCGTAAAAGCGGTGTCGATGACGATGCTGTCGCTTACTTCGGGTGCTGCTGCAGCGCAACCGGCGAGAGCCAGTGATGCAGTCAATCCGAACGCGGCCGCTACGTAGCGGAACTTAGTGCGCAAAGGGAACTCCTTGGTGGTTGTAGATCAGCCTCTGGACGGCTGTGCTTGAGATTCCCACAAATCCCGCTAGTCTGTCCAATCAAAGGCGCGATCGTTCAGACCATGAGATAAACATGAGGGAGATTTCACACAATATGTCCAGCAAAGCCACTAACGGTTCTTCCAGTACTGGACAATCACCCTCTGAATTGGACGAGATCAACCTGAAGATATTGAGCGAGCTCCGCTATAACGGACGAATATCAATGTCAGCTCTTGCCGAGAAGGTAAATGTCTCGCGAGCGAACGTGTATACGCGGGTAGAACAGCTGATGTCTGACGGCGTGATCACAGGCTTCAGCGCTCAGATCGACCCCGCCAAAGCCGGGCTCGGTATCTGCGCGCTCGTATTTCTCTCCGTGCATCCGCAAACGTGGACGAGCTTTCGCGACCGCATCACGAACATGACCGAGATCGAGTCCTGCCGCATCACCACCGGTGAACATGACGCGATGCTGTTGATCCGCGGTCACGAGGTGGGCGCCATTCACGACTTCATTGTCGGAGTGCTCTCGGTGCTGCCCGAAGTGAAATCGCTCGAGACCGTTCTCGTGCTCGACGAAGTCTTTCAACGCCCCTACCTGCTGCCCTCAGATTTGCCCGAGCGCCCGCAAGAACCAGCGCAACTGGGCCTGACCCGGTTCACCCGGGCAGACCCCGGACGGGCAGGGCTGAACAGCTAGTCAGCTAGTCGCCCAGGCGCGCTAGACGACTTGAACGCAGACACTTTTTCCCGGAACACCATCGAGCACGAACTCCTCGATGAGCTCAAGGCGGCCATCGGGGCGCGAACCGAGCGTGGTGCTGCTATCGCCCAAGAGGGTGGCGTCACTCGCGATGACGTGGTGCACGAAGAACTCATCGAGCACGCCGTCGCGGTAGCGACCGACGCAGCGGCCTGCCGTAACCGTGTCGCCAAAGTAGAAGCCCCACACGATGCCCGAGTTCTCGTCGAACTCGAACTGCGTGGGCTGAGCGCTGACCGTGCTCGCCGTTGATTCCTCGAGGATGAATGTGGTGCCGTCAAGCCGGGGTGTGCTGCGCTGCGCTGGATCGAGCTCGGGCCACGCGCCACGCCGATCAGTCTCGACGCACACGCTCACGTGCGCTTCGCCGTTCTTCTCGAACTCTTCGTAGAGTTCGAGCTTGCCATCGTCGTTCCAACGGATAGTGCTCGAAGCCGAGCCGAGAATAATGTCTTCACTCGCGGCAATGCGGTGCGCAAAGCGAATTGACACCACATCATCATCACGGCGCCCGACGAAACGACCGAGAGCGACCGTGTCTCCGTAGTACTCGCCCCAAATCATTTGGCCCTCTTGGTGATACCGGAAGCGCGTGGGGGCGCTTGCCGAGACAGCGCTGCCCGATGACGATTTCAAGATGAATTCAAAATCGTGGATTGACTCGGGGACAGGCTGGGCCGCTGCGGCTCCTACAGGTGCATCACTCACGCAGATGAGTATGAGGCTCTCCGGTTGGCTGCACGAAATCGACCGCCAAGAGTCCAGTTCATCCAGCGGTCATCGACGAGTGAAAGACATTTAGTTGCGGAGGCCCCACGTTCGAGCCTATTCATCCATCCTGAAAATACGAGCTACACGGGCACGGTGGCAGTTGCACGACCTAGAGAATTCGACACTCCGAGCGGTAGCGGGCGAGCATGCACTCCCTCGCTAAGGTCGATTACTACATACTCGGTATTGATTTACTCGGAAGGTCTGGCATGTCGGTCCGCCACAGTTTGCTCTCAATCTTGGTTCAGGGGCCGTGCTATGGCTATCAGCTGCGCACAGAATTTGACCAGCGCACCGGCTCAACGTGGCCGCTCAACGTCGGTCAGATTTACAACACGCTCGATCGCCTTGTGCGCGATGATCTTGTGGTGAAAACCGGCGCACCGACCGCGCTGGCTGCTGACTCTTCACAGCAGACCTACTACACAATTACGGATGCCGGCAGGCATGAAGCACAACAGTGGCTTGCGACCCCCATCGACAGCTATGCGACCAGTCGCGATGAGTTAGCGGTCAAGCTCGCGATCGCGGTCACGCTTCCCGGAGTCGACGCTCACGCCGTGATCGCGCATCAGCGCCGAGCGACTCGTGGCGCAATCGACGAACTCTCGCTCACAGCGGAGGTGCGCGACGAAGCCCGGAACGCGCGCCAGTTCGCGGAACAACTCGTCACCGACTCGCTGCGCGCGCACGCCGAAGCGGAGCTGCTCTGGCTCGATCACTTAGACGCGGCGCTCACCACCGCTCAATCACACGGCTTCGCCGACCCTTTTCCCTTGAATCCCAGCCAACCGAAACGCGGGCGGCCCTCCGGGAACACCGAAACGTCCGTGGATAAATAAACGGTGTGCTTGGCCCGGCGGCTCGGGAGTATCTGTCGAATACCGGTCTATTTAGCGTGATCGTAGCGGTCGACGATCGCAGTGGTGAGCGGGAACGTGACTGGGATGTCGCCGAACACGAGCCGCCCGGCATCCGCTGCTGCCGCCGTCACATGTTCTGCAACGCGGTCGGCGAGCTCTGCCGGCACGTGCACCACGACCTCGTCATGCAAGAAGAACACGAGGTGGGGCGCGTCGGTGAGCCAGGCGCCCTCCGAGAGTTGGCCTAGTCGATTGCGGATGCTCGCCATCCAGCACAGGGCCCATTCGGCCGCCGTGCCTTGAACAATGAAGTTGCGCGTGAAGCGGCCCCACGAGCGCCCGCGTTCTTGCGACACCGCGCGCTGCGCGGGAGATTGCGAATCGTCATAGGTCGCGGCGTGGGTACCCGGGGGCGAACTGCGCCCGAGTTGGGTGCTCACCACTTCCCCGCGTTCACCGGCGCGCGCCGCCTGTTCCACGAGCGCAATCGCTTGCGGGTAGGCCCGGGCGAGCCGGGGCATCAGTCGGCCGCTCTCCCCCGACGTTGCACCATACATTGCGCCGAGCATGGCGAGCTTCGCGTGAGCGCGCGTGTCGACGGCGCCGCTCGCCACGATGCCTTCGTAGAGATCCCCGGATGCTCCGGCCGCGACCATTCCGCGGTCACCAGCCATCGCTGCGAGGATGCGCGGCTCTAGTTGCGAGGCATCCGCGACAACAAACTTCCAGCCCGGATCAGCCCGGACCGCACCGCGAATCAGGTGCGGAAGCTGCAGCGCGCCACCGCCGCTCGTTGCCCAGCGCCCGGTTACCACCCCGCCGGGGACGTAATCGGGACGAAAACGACCGTCGACAACCCAAGCATCGAGCCACGACCATCCATTCGCCGTCATGAGGCGTTGAAGCTTTTTGAATTCGAGCAATGGGGCGATAACCGGATGCTTGAGCTGCTTGAGTTCCCACGACCGAGTTGTGGTCGCTTGAATGCCTGCGACGCTCAACGCCCGCAAGAGTTCGGCGGGCGACTCGGGCGCCAATCGCGGAGAGTCGAGCTGCAGCCGGATCTCATCGACGAGTGTTTGCAGCTTTGCCGGCCTTTCGCCCTCGACGCTCGGGCGTGGCCCCAGCATCTCGGTGAGAATTTCGTCATGGGCCCGCGCGCTCCACGGCAAGCCGGCGAAGCGCATCTCGGCAGCAATAAGCGCGCCAGCGGACTCGGCGGAGAGCAGTCGCTGCAACCGCCCAGCCTCCGGCGACGTTGCCACCGCCTCCAGCTGGCGAAGAAATTCAGCTAGCACATCGAGGTCGCCGTCGGCCACGGCGTCAGCATCGTCGTCGAAATCAAACAGCGTTGAGTGCTGCGGCCTGAGAGGGTCTACCGGTGCCGCGTGACCCGCCTGAGCGAGGGCGTCCCAGCCGCTCGCGCGCGCCTGAGCTAACGCCGACTCTCGGGTGAAGACCGAATTGCGCAGAATCGTGTGGCACAAGCGCAGATCGAAGCAGCGGTTGACCCGCACGCGCGCCTCGAGCAACTCCGGATACCACGCTGCGGTGTCGTGCCAGACCCAACGAATCGTGGGCTCCTCAGCCTGCGTCTGCGCAACGAACGCCGCCAGATTCTCGACAGCGCGTTCGCCGACAACCGCGCCCGCAGCATCCACTCGTGTGGCGGTGAGGGTGCGGCCGCTAGTCGCGAGCACAAGGTACACAGCACTAGTCTGCCGTGCTGCGCCGACAGCGGCCGCCTAGCTGCCCGCGCGAGTCACGGGCTAGCCGCGCCCTTCGTGATCATCATTGAGCACGTTAGAGCGAGTATCGGCTAGCCCGTGGAGCTGTCAGGCAGCGTTCTCGCGGGGCTGTTCGACGAGGTAGCTGCTGTACGCGCTGAGGGTGAGGAAGGTGGGGAACTCTTCCTCCAGCGTCACTTCGCGAAAGACCGCAGCGGCCTCATCGAAGCGATCGCCGGGCGTGCGCTCAATCGTGGAGAACACGTGGGCGAGCTCCTCCTCGATGCTGCGGTGCGTGATGGGCGTACCTTCCGCCGTGACAACATGCTGGTGCATCCACTGCCAGAGTTGACTGCGGCTAATTTCAGCGGTGGCAGCGTCTTCCATCAGGTTGTCGATCGCCGCCGCGCCAACTCCGCGCAACCAGCTCTCGATGTAGCGCAGCGCAATGGAGACGTTGGAACGCACTCCGGCATCCGTTACTGAACCGTCAATGCGCAGGTCGAGCAGGTCCTCCGCCGTCACGTGAACGTCGTCGCGCAGGCGATCAATCTGGTTGGGGCGCTCTCCCAGTACCGCGTCAAACTCGGCGCGGGCGGTGGGGATGAGATCGGGGTGAGCGACCCACGTGCCGTCGAAGCCGTCGGTGGCTTCGCGACGCTTGTCGCGCGTCACAGCATCGAGGGCGCGAGCGGTCACTTCGGGGTCACGGCGGTTCGGGATGAACGCGCTCATACCTCCGATGGCATGTGCGCCCCGCTTGTGGCAGGTTGCAACGAGCAGCTCGGTGTAGGCCCGCATGAACGGCACCGTCATCGTGATCGCGGCGCGGTCGGGAAGTACGAAACTTGCTCCCCGGCCTCGGAAGTTCTTGATGATCGAGAAGATGTAGTCCCAGCGGCCGGCGTTGAGTCCTGCACAGTGTTCGCGCAGCTCGTACAGGATTTCTTCCATCTCGAACGCGGCCGGAATCGTCTCGATCAGCACTGTCGCGCGAATCGTGCCGTGGGGAATGTTCAGAGCGTTTTCGGCGAACGTGAAGACGTCATCCCAGAGCCGCGCTTCGAGGTGATTCTCGATCTTGGCGATGTAGAAGTACGGCCCACTGCCGCGCTCGATCAGTTCGTGCGCATTATGGAATATGTACAGCCCGAAGTCGACGAGCGAGCCGGATGCCGGCGTACGCAGCCCTGCCCGGTCGGTGTACCGCAGGTGCTTCTCTACCAGGTGCCACCCGCGCGGTCGCATCACGATCGTGGGTGTCTCCTCGCCGAGAGCGTAGGTCTTTCCCTCCGCGGTGGTGAAGTCAATCTGGCGGCGGATCGCGTCGCGCAGGTTCACTTGGCCGCCGATGACGTTGTGCCACGTCGGGCTCGTCGCATCCTCTTGGTCAGCGAGCCACACCTTGGCTCCCGAGTTCATGGCGTTGATCGTCATCTTGCGATCGGTGGGGCCAGTGATCTCGACGCGGCGGTCGTGGAGGCCGGGGCCAGCACCCGCAACGCGCCAGCTATCATCTTCGCGAATCGCGGCCGTCTCCGGTAGGAAGCGCAGGTTGCGGCCGTTCGTGATGTGCTTGCGCGACTCCATGCGCGCTGCGAGGCGGTCGTGACGACGACCCGCGAACTGGTCGTGGAGCCGAGTCAGAAAGTGCAGAGCTTCAGGGGTGAGAATCTCGCTTGATCGGTCATGCGAATCAGCGAGCGGTTCCATTCTGTGCTTGGTCATGAGATGTCCTTTAACGTGGATGAAGTGGTCTGAGTTGTCGAGGGGTTGGCGCCCTCGCGTGGGACGAGGGCGCCAGAGGGTTTAGTGAAACTGCGCTGTTTCGGTGCTTCCGACCAAGGCGAGGGTTTCACTGGTGGGGTTGAGAGCGGTCGCGATGCGATCGAAATACCCCGTGCCGACCTCACGCTGGTGGCGTGTGGCCGTGTAGCCGTCTGCTTCAGACGCGAACTCTGCTTCTTGCAGTTCCACATAGGCGCTCATGTGCCGCTCGCTGTAGCCCCGAGCCAGGGTGTACATCGAGTGGTTGAGGGCGTGGAACCCTGCAAGGGTGATGAATTGGAAGGCGTAGCCCATGGCTGCCAACTCGCGCTGGAAGCTCGCAATCTGGTCGTCGTCGAGGTGACGCTTCCAGTTAAACGACGGCGAGCAGTTGTAGGCGAGTTTCTTGCCCGGAAATTCCTTGTGGATGCTCTCCGCGAAGGTGCGTGCCAACTCGAGATCGGGCTTCGCGCTCTCTACCCAGAGCAGATCGGCGTACGGCGCGTAAGCGTGGCCGCGACTGAGCACCGTTTCGATGCCCGGAGTGGTGCGGTAGAAGCCATCGCTCGTGCGCTCGCCCGTCAAGAACGGCTTGTCACGGTCATCCACGTCGTTGGTAATGAGGTCGGCCGCAAGAGAGTCGGTGCGCGCGATGATGATGCTCGAGACGCCCGCAACGTCGGCAGCGAGTCGAGCCGCGTTGAGCGTACGAACGTGCTGGGCGGTCGGGATGAGAACCTTGCCGCCCATGTGACCGCACTTCTTCTCCGACGCCAATTGGTCTTCCCAGTGAACGCCGGCAGCGCCGGCTTCGATCATGGATGACATGAGCTCGTAGGAGTTCAGAGGCCCACCAAAGCCGGCTTCCGCATCGGCCACAATCGGCGCCATCCAGTCGGTGCGGGGAGCACCGTCTTCGGCGGTCTCAATCTGGTCTGCCCGAAGGAGCGCGTTGTTGATGCGGCGAACCACGGCCGGAACGCTGTTGGCTGGGTAGAGGCTCTGGTCGGGGTAGGTCTGACCCGAGAGGTTGGCGTCGGCGGCGACTTGCCAGCCGCTGAGATAAATCGCTTCGAGGCCGGCGCGCACTTGCTGCACGGCCTGGTTGCCGGTGAGCGCGCCAAGCGCGGCGACCCACTCGGTGTCGTCACGCTGAATGAGGTTCCACAGGTTCTCGGCTCCGCGACGGGCAAGGGTGCGATCCTCCCGAACACTTCCGCGAAGGGCAATGACGTCTTCGGCGCTGAAATCGCGTTCGATTCCGTTCCAGCGGGCAGCTGTTTTCCACTCGGTCTCAAGCTCGGCTGCGGTTTGGATCTGGTCACCGGGGCGGTTGTGCGACATTGCTGGCTCCTTCGTCAGGTAGTGGTCGGTGGTGCGTTTCTTCGACTCTGCGGCCTCAGCACTGGTTCTTAACCGAGTTTTGCGGCAGAATTCTCTGCATTCTTCTGTTTTTCCGCAGAAGACCGTCAAGGAGGACGCTGAGATGACCCCACGCACGCTCGCGCAGGCAGACGATGAGGACATGATCGATTCCCTCACCATTGGCCGGCGCATCCGCCAGCTCCGCACCGATCGCGGTCTCACCCTCGACAACCTCGGCGCTGCCTTGAATCGAGCGGCCTCTCAGGTCTCCGTCATCGAGAACGGCAAGCGCGAACTCAAGCTCAGCGAGCTGCAGAAACTCGCCCGCATCTTTGACGTGACAGTGGATGACTTACTCAATGCCGAGCCGCCGTCGCGGCGCGCGGCTCTGGAAATCGCCCTCGAGCGTGCTCAGCGCGGCCCGCTCTACGCCTCACTGACGCTTCCCGAATTGCCCATCCGCAAGACACTCAGCGACGAAGCTATTGAGACCGTGCTCGGCCTCCACGACGAACTGCAACGACTACATCGCGAACGCGCGGCGACCCCCGAAGAAGCCCGCCGCGCCAACACCGAACTACGACGCGTGATGCGCAAGCGCAACAACTACTTCGGCGAGCTCGAATCGAAAGCCACCGAGCTTCTGGATGCCGTGGGCCACACAGGTGGCCCGCTCTCGCAGCGTGTCGCCTCCGACCTTGCCTCGCACCTCGGGTTCTCGCTGCACTACGTGCCCGATCTTCCGGCATCCACTCGCAGCGTGACGGATCTACGCAACGGCCGCATCTATTTGCCCGTGGCCCAGGCAGAGAGCACCGACCCACGGTCGACGTTGCTGCAGGCCCTTGCGGGGCATGTGCTGGGCATCCGCGAGCCCGCCGACTACTCCGAGTTTCTGTACCAGCGCGTGGAGACAAACTATCTCGCGGCCGCGCTCATGATCCCGGAGAAGACGGCCGTGGAGTTCCTGACCGCAGCCAAGGCTCAGCGGGAGTTGTCGGTCGAAGATCTGCGCGATGCCTTCGCGGTGCCCTACGAGACAGCCGCCCATCGCTTTACGAACCTCGCGACCGAGCACTTGGGCGTACCCGTGCATTTCTTGAAGGTGCACGAGGGCGGCACAATCTCGAAAGCCTACGAAAACGACAACGCAGCCTTCCCGACCGATGCCCTGGGAGCGATCGAGGGTCAGATCGTGTGCCGTCAGTGGAGTGCGCGCCAGGTCTTCGACGTCGACGATCGCTTCAGCCCGTACCACCAGTACACCGACAAGCCGGGCGGTACCTATTGGTGCACCTCGCGCATCCAATCGGGCCGTCGCGGCGACTTCTCGATCAGCTTGGGTACGCCGTTCGCCTCCGCGAAGTGGTTCCGAGGTCGCGACACGACGAATCGTGCCGTGTCGACGTGTCCAGATGACGGATGCTGCCGCAGCGCGCCTGACAACCTCACGGAGCGCTGGGCTCAACATTCACTCCCGAGCGCGCGGCTCAACAGTTCCCTGCTCGCCGCGATGCCCACCGGAATGTATCCCGGCGTCGACTCCACCGAAGTGTTCGAGTTCTTGGAGTCGCACTCGCCGAGCGCTTAGTCGTGCAGCAGCGAGCCATCCTTCTTCAGCACGTTCTTTTCGCCGGCTTCAATAGCGACGGCGAAACGGTTCTGCTTCGGGGGCATGGGGCAGTTGAAGTTGTAGCTAAAAGCGCACGGGGGCAGGATCGCGAGGTTGAAGTCGAGAACGATGGTTCCGTCAGGGTTGGGGGCGACGAACAGGAAGCGGCCGACGCTGTAGGTGTCGACGCCGCTGGTGGCATCCGCGAATACGAGCTGAAGGGCACGGCCCGACTTGAACGCAGCGAGGTTGTAGTCAACGCCATCCTTAGTGAAGGAAATGTCGCCGGGAATCGGCTGCTCGCGCTCTTGGCCGTTGTCTTTGAGGTGCTCGAACCCGAGCGTGGTGCCTTCCGGGTTGGGAGTGAACGCTGCAGTGATGACCCAGTCGGGGTTGTACGCGTAGGCGTCAATCGTGCCGAATTCTTGGATAGCAGGCGAGTTGGTGTCCCAGACACGAAGTGCGTGGTTGCCCTCGGGAGCCTTGATGACGAAGCCCGTCACGGTCTCGCCAAAGACGATCGCGCTCGGGTTTTCGTGGCTCTTGCTGCGAACTACGGCACTGCCGTCGACCAGCGTGCCATCGACGACGATGTTGTCTTCGGCCGTAGCGGTGACCGTAAGCCCATCGTCGTGCGGAGCCCAGGTTCCGGGAACGCCCCAGATGGTCTGCTCGGCGTCAACCCACTGAGTGTTCGTCAGCGCAAGATTGCCGTTCTGCTGCACGACCGCCTGGTCGCGGCGTTCGCGGAAAGTAGCGAGCTTAGCTTCGGGCGTGAGTGTGGGAGCAGCAGTGTCAGTCATAAGTCCATCCTTGTTGAAGTCCACCATGCCAACCACCGCCGACACGGGATTATTTCGGGAAAGCACAATCGGGTCGCAAATCTAGCCAGCGAAGTTCCCTAAGAACGCCACGCCGCGTCACTCGAACCCCACGCCACGGCGGGAGCGCTGAAACGCCCGGGACTGCCGGCATACGCAGGTGCCGGCACTGCGCTCGTGACACCGTCGTTCGTCGCCACCGTGGGCGTGAATCCGGCGGCTGCCCGAGGCGCATGGCGCGGACGGCGCTGCTGCAACAACTCGGTCGCGACACGCGCGAGCGATACCTCCACCAGCCACGAGTGCCCAGCATCGATGCGGCGACGCACGGCTGTGGTAACGGCAGCGGCCAACAGGTAACCCGCCGCATGATCCAAAGCCTGAGCAGGCAGCGCTCCCGGTGATCCCTTACCTTCTCCCTCGGTGAACGCGATTCCCGTTGCCGCCTGAACGATGCTGTCGAAACCACGGCGTTCTGCCCACGGTCCGACTGTTCCCCACGCCGAGAGCCGGCCGACGATGATTCCCGGGCGGCGCTCGGCGAGAGCCGCGGGTGAAATTCCGAACTTGTCCAACGTTCCGGGGCGGTAAGCGGTGAGTACGACATCCGCGGTCTCGAGCAGTTTCTCGAACGTGGCGCGATCGGCGTCGTCGTCCAGATCGAGCAGGGCCGAGCGCTTTCCAGCTCCCGTGTCGCGGTGCTGCCAGTCGATTTCTGGATGCCGCGGGCTGTCGATGCGCAGAACGTCGGCACCCCACAATCCCAAAGTTCGAGCCGCGACGGGGCCCGCAATCACGCGAGTGAGGTCAAGCACGCGTAGCCCGGCCAGCGGCGCATCGATCGTCGTTTCGCCAAGATCAGACGGAGCGGTGTCGCCCAGTGACGTGAACTCAATCACCGGCAATTCTGCAACCGCGCGGCCTTGCGTATGCTCTGCCCACTCTTCTGGCGCGCGCACCACAGTCGCAACTCCCCCTGCTGCGGTGACCATCTCTTCAACGTCGGCGGCATCCATAGTGTGGAGGGCGAGCATGAATCCATCGGCACCGGTGTCGGCGGGCAACCCCAACCCGGTGAGCAGCGCTGCGCGATGGTGCGGGTAGTTCGCGTGCGTGCGCACCCAACCATCGCTGCACGGCCAGAAACCGGAGAGCTCAGACCACGCCGTAACGGGCTCGCCATCGTGGCGGAAGTGTTGATCGCTCGTGACGGCAGTCGCGACTTTGAGTGGGCTTAGTTCAACCGCGGGGACCGCGCAGCCAACACGGCGGGCCGCCAACAAAGACGCAGAGAACGAGGCCGCGGCGATCGCGTCGTGCACGAAACGGCCCGTGGGGAGAACCCCAGCAAGAGGCACCGCAGTACCGTTTTCGCGCACCAAAGCGAGGGCGGCAGCATCTTCGCCCAGTGACTGCCACGCAGCATCCAGCAAACTCATAACTTGATAGTGCCACGCCCGGTAGATTTAGACCATGGAACCCATTAGCTTCAGCTTCGGCATCGTCGGCCTCGTTATCTTCATCATCACCGTGGTCTCGATCGCCAAGAGCAACAACCACGGAGTGCTCGGCAAGCTCATCTGGATCTTGGTCGCCTTCTTCTTGTCCATTCTTGGCTCGATCCTGTGGCTGATCTTCGGTCGCGGCAAGGTGCGCAAGTAGGCACGCTCCCGGCGGCAACGCCTACGACTTGATAGTGTGCGTGGCGGCGCAGGCGCACTGAAGGGACACGGGATTTCCGTGCCTGCGACTGCGCGCCGCCACGCTGAACTCATCGCATCTGAGTGTGGAATCTGATGAGTTCGATTGTTGGGCCGTTACTGGCCCTTACGCGGCTTGATGAAGCCGGTGTCTTCGAGCTTGGCCCGCTTGTGTGCCCGCTTGTCTTTAATAGACAGCTTGGCCTCTTTTTTGGTGCTTCCTCTAGGCGATTTTCCAGCCATGATTATTCCGCTTCCCCTTGTCTCAGTTGGCGTGCTAACCCTGACCATAGCCCATTCCTCAGTGGAAAGCACTTTACCTCTGACCGGCTTTTTTATCCGCGCCGAGAAGCACGAAGAGGCCAGCCACCGTGACCGGATTTCGCCTGCGTTACTCGCCGGTGCTAGGGCCGGCGATCCGCCCCGTTATAGTCGAGCAGACACTTGCTTGAGTTCGAGGGGAACCATGACCTACGCCACAAAACCTGCCACGCCCGAAACCCGAAGCGGCACCGTCATCGTCGCGATGTTGCGACTGGTGATCGCGGCGATCGTCGCGGCAGCGGTGGTTGCGACCGTAGCCGAAGCCGCCGGGCGCACCGCGATCAACCCTCTCAACATGTTCGGGTATTTCACGATTCAGTCAAACATCATCCTCGCGGTCATTTATGCCGTGATCGCTGTTGTTGCGCTCCGCGGAGAAGCGGCGTCACCAGCGCTGAACATCGCCCGGGCGTCGGTCACGACGTACATCATCATCGTTGGCGTTGTGTATGCGACGCTGCTCGCACCCCTCGGTGCCGCCGGTGGCGTTCCCGTGGCGTGGGCGAACACTGCGCTGCACATCGTCACCCCGATTTTCGCGCTGGCCGACTGGATACTGTTCTCTGACCGCTCACGCATCGCGTTTAACCGACTGTGGATCGTACTGGTCTACCCGATCGTCTGGGTCGTCGTTGTTCTCGTTCGCGGCGCAACCGATGGCTGGGTTCCGTACCCGTTCCTGCACCCCGACACCGGCTACGCCAACGTCTTCTTCTTCGTCGGCCTCATCGTCGTGGTCATGCTCGGCTTCGGCTCTCTCGTGTTCTGGATTTCAGGAAAGCGCTCGCTATTGCGCGTACCGTAGGCCCCATCCCGAGAACCCGCCGTTCCAGATCGGCAGCAGCGGTCACGATCAGAAAGCTGGTTCGAGATGACAAGCAGCCCCGCCACGATCTTCTTCGACGTCAACGAAACGCTCTCAGACCTCACCCCGGTTGGCGATGCGCTTGACGCCGTCGGCGCGAACCGCGAAATCGCGTCGTCGTGGTTCGCCAGCATCCTGCGCGATGGCTTTGCTCTCACGGCCGCCGGCAGCGAGGCACGCTTTCTCGCTATCGCCACAGCGAATGCTCGCGAAGCTCTCGGCAGCATCACGCTGCGCCTTCCGCTCGATGATGCCGTGGATGCCGTGATCTCCGCGTTCTCGAACGTGAGCCTGCACAGCGACGTCGCCTCAGGCATCCGCGCGTTACAACAGGAAGATCATCGACTTTTTACGCTGTCGAACGGACCGGCGAACAACGCTGAGCGCATGCTCGCCGACGCCGGAATTGCGGATGCCATGGCTGGCTTCCTCTCGGTGGAGGGACATTCCCCGTGGAAGCCCGCGCGCGCCTCCTACGAGAGTGCTCTGACGCGCACCGGCACGCAGGTCAGCTCGGCTTCCGCTTACCTGGTGGCGGTTCATCCGTGGGATATTCATGGCGCCATCGCAGCGGGACTTCTCGCTATCTGGGTTAACCGAGGCAACAAAACGTACCCCGAACATTTTCTCAAACCCACGACCTCAGTAACTAGTTTCCATGAACTGGCTTCAGCTTTTCAATAGAACTCGCTGCCCGCTCACCTCATAAGCAAACGTGCAAGCGGCACGAGTCCGCGTGAAAATATAATCTGACGATGCGTCGACATCCTGATATACGATGACTGCAAATAGCTGTACACGGTTTTCTGGTTCGTTCTGGGAACGCTCCCAGAGCTTGCCAACCGAGCACCCCCGTGCTCGCCGTTCTGAGTGGACCAGAGCTGCGCGTCGGTGTGTGCACGCTCCCAGAGCGTCGGTTTACGAGAATCGAAAACACAGCACTCACACAACGACGAAGTTGGAGCGCATGGAAATCACGCAGCCCGCCCGACCGCGGAGGCACTCAGCCGTCGCGATAATCGGCATTGCAACACTGACGCTGTCCACCATGGTGGCGGCCTCCCCGGCCATTGCCGCTGACGTTCGACCGGCAGCAGTTTCGGCGCCGAGTTCAGTGGAACTCGACCTTTCGGGAGACTGGCAGTTCTCTACCGGAGACGACCCCACATGGTCGAGCCCCGGTTTCGACGACAGCGGTTGGACGACCCTGCAAGTACCTGAGGTTGACGGCGCCCCACAGTTCGCCGACTATGACGGATTCGGATGGTATCGACTCACGTTCACCCTCCCCGCCGATGCGCAAGGCGCCAACCTTGTTGCCTCGCTCGGCTTCATCGATGACGTCGATGAAGCGTTCCTCAACGGGGAAAAAATTGGTGGCTCGGGAACGATGCCACCCAATGCATCAAGCCAATGGTTTGAGCAGCGCCTGTACCCCATCCCGGCAACTGCACCACGCTTCGGAGCTGAAAATACTCTCGCCGTGCGCGTCTACGACATGTCGGGCGGAGGCGGCTGGTACCAGGGCCCCGTCGGCATCTATTCGAAAGACCAAGTACGCGAAAACGTTCACGGAATATCGGGCGCTTTAGCCTCAGCAAGCATCACCGACAGCGTTCTCGCCACCCTCGCTCAACAGCGCACCGCACTCGCTGCCGGTGACGCCGACGCCTATCTCGCGACCTTGACAGATTCCTACGAGCACAACGGTCGCGACCTCGATCGCCGTGCAAGCGAGATCCGCGACTGGCTGAACGATTCGGGCACCCTCACACTCACGGACAGCGAGGTGGAGGTGATCGAGTCGTCCGATGGTCGCCTGATCGTTGACACCAACCGCACGATCACGGGCACCAAAGACGGCGTGGCGTTCGAATTCGAACCGACCACGCAGGAGTTCTTGGCTTTCGACCGCGAAAACTTCACTGAAGCTGGCAACGAATCCCGATTCTTCCGCGACTTTGTCGACTCTGACCTTGAAGATGCCCGACGGGAGTACGTAACGTACCTCCCGCCGTCGTACTTCACTGAACCGAACCGAGAATTTCCGGTCGTCTATCTTCTCCATGGAGTCAACGGCGGAAGCCGTGAGTGGGAACCGCGTGATTTCGGCGCCAAGCTCGACGAGCTGTACACCACCGGTGGACTTGCTGAGTCGATCGTGATCATGCCCGACGGCGAATCCCTCTGGTACACCGATCACGTCGATGGCACGCCCTGGCGCAGCATGTTCATCAACGAGCTAATTCCACAAGTCGACGCCGAATACCGCACTCTGGCCAGCCGAGAATTCCGCGGCCTTTCTGGCGTCTCGATGGGCGGCTTTGGTGCTTACTCCATCGGCCTCGCGTACCCGGAGATGTTCTCTTCGCTCGCCTCACACATCGGAGCGATTGGGCTCTCCCCCAGTCAGGTCGGCGTCACTGCTCCCGGCGGACCCGATGCGCAACCCCGTTCACCGATCAATGACGTCAAGGCGATGTCGACCGAAGTTCTCTCCACCTACGACTTCTACTTTGACGTCTGCGAGTTCGACGACTACGGCTTCGCTACTCCGGCACGAAGCATGGATGCCGCGCTGACAGAGAAGGGAATCGCTCACACGTGGGAGGTTTACCCCGAAGGTCGCCACAACGATGCCTGCTGGATGCCACACATCGCGGACTCGTTCGGCATGCATTCCGATCACCAGCGTGCAGCCGGCCTTCAAGAAGACTGGGTAGCCCCGAAGTTGTCGGTCTCGACCGGAGCAGTTGAACCGAACGCTGCCGGGTGGTTCACCGACGCGGTGACCGTCACGGCAGACGCCACCGACGCCGCCGACTCCACACCCATCGTCGAGTTCAGGCTTGATGGTGCGGCCTGGAGCCGCTACGACGGCCCCATCGAGATTACGGGCGACGGGCGCCACCCACTCGAGATGCGGGCAACGGATGCCGCCGGCAATGTCTCCGAGGTGGTGTCCCGCACGATCGCAATCGACGCCACCGCGCCAACCGCTACGGCGAAGTTTGATGCGGAATCCCGCACTCTGACGCTCGCTGGAACTGATGGTGGGGCAGGTATCGAACGGCTCGAGTTCGTGATGTCCGAGGCAAGCGCATCCGCCCGCGTTGCGTTCACGGAGTACGAGGGTCCGCTGACGGTCGGGGCCGAGGCCGCCGTCGTCAGCTACCGCGCGATTGATGCGGCAGGCAACATTGGAGAGCTTGAACGAATCTCCATCGCTGCGGCATCCGAGGTCACGCAACCCGGCAACGGAAGCGGAACCGGCACGACTGATGCCGAGGCCGCCGACGGAACCGACGCCGCTGCCTTGGCATTCACCGGGGCAAGCATCAGCGGCTACCTTACGCTGGCAGCGCTTCTCCTCACGCTGGGCGCAGCCTTCGTTCTGCGCCGGCGCCGAACACTCCCTGACGCGCCTCAGCGCGCCATCGAGAGCTAGTCGCTCGCTTCGGGCGGGGCCTGTCGCGCAGTAATGCGCGGCAAGCCCGTCCATCGCCCGGGTGAGCGTCTATGCCCGCTGAGGCCCGACCTGTTGCACGCCGTCGCAGAATGACGGATGCCGCGGTCGGGCCTCAGTGGCGTTTCCTGGCTGGCGTTTCCTCGGCGACATGTCCTCAGTGGCGCTCGACGAGGGCTACGGGAGATGAGAGATGTAGGGCGGATGGGACTTGAACCCATGACCGACGGATTATGAGTCCGCTGCTCTAACCAGCTGAGCTACCGCCCCGTGCCCGCACTGCTGCGGGCGCGTATCTACGTTACCGGCAAAACCGAGTGATCGGCGCTACGACCGCCCGTTCAGCTTCCTCCCAAGCAACGTTGAGCTAGCGTTAATGCTGCGCTTCTACGATGCAGTTATGACTGATTCACAGAAAGCGCAGACCACAAGTTCGGCAAAGTCTGGGGCTCGCAAGACTCGACAGCAAAATGCTGAGTCGGGCTTCACCGCCTCGAAGGGGCTTGCCGACAAAATGCAACAGGTGTTAGTCGACCTGATCGAACTCTCACTTCAAGGCAAGCAAGCGCACTGGAACGTCGTCGGCAAGAACTTCCGCGATACGCACCTCGTGCTCGACGAGATCATTGATGCCACTCGTGGGTTCAGCGACACTATTGCCGAGCGGATGCGCGCGCTCCATGCCACACCGGATGGACGCAGCGACACGGTCGCCGAGACGACGACACTCCCTGCCTTCCCCGCCGGTGAGATCAGCACGACAGACACTATCGATCTGCTGACCGAACGGCTTGAGGGCACCATCGCCACCATCAGGGAACTGCACGACCCCATCGACGAAGAAGACCCGACGAGCGCCGATCTTCTTCACGGTGTGCTCGAAACACTTGAACAATACGCCTGGATGGTGTCGGCCGAAAACCGCACCCCCGCAAAGAAGTAGGCTCCACGCCTGCAGTTACGAGCCGATTGCTGTGGCTCCCGCGAGAGCGTCTCCTGTTAGGAGGCGCTCTCGTTCTTTTTGCCTAAAGCAACGGGATCCGTAACCATTTCGCCGCGATACATGCTCTCGAAGGTGTCAAGAGTGCGCTGGATATCGTGCGCAGCAACGATCTCCAAGCTCTCTTTCTTGAGCTTGAGAACTTCATCCGGCGCCATCGTGAGCACTCGGGTGAGCTTCGCCGCTAAGTCTTCAACATTGCCCGGCTCGAAGAGGAACCCATTCTCGCCGTCATGCACAAGGTGCGGCAGCGCCATCGCATTAGCTGCGACCACGGGCAGCCCCGATGCCATCGCCTCCATCGTGGAGATACTCTGCAGCTCGGCAATCGACGGCATTGCAAAGACCGATCCGCGCTGAAGAGCGTCGCGAAGTTGATCCTGATCGACGAAACCAGTGAGCGTGACCCGGTCTTGCAGACCCAAAGAATGAGCGAGAGCACGGAGTTTGCCTTCCAGCTCTCCCCCGCCAACGATCTCCAGCTTGGCATTCAGCGCCGGGTCCATAATCGCGAGGGCGCGAATCAGCTTGTCGATCTGTTTCTCATCAGAGAGCCTGCCCAGAAACACGATGAGGTTCTCGGGTTTGGGCTCAAGATTGCCGTTGTAGCCGTCGGCGTTGATGCCGCACGAAACCGCGACGACGTTTCGCACCTTCGTATTGCCCTCAAGGTACTCGGCAGCGCGGCGCGTGGGAGTCGTGACGCTTTCAGCCCGCGCGAATGACCGTCCAGCGGCCTCCCACCCCATGCGGATCGCCTTGCGGCGCAGGAACTTAGGGATGATGTAAGCGTGATCGAGAAGGTTCTCGGGCATGAAATGGTTCGTGCCCACGAGACGGATGCCGCGCTTGCCACCTTCGATCGTCATGCCGCGGCCAATAATGATGTGCGACTGAAAATGGATGACGTCGGGCTTCACCTGGTCGAGAATGCGGGCCGAGTTCTGTTTTACACGCCACGGCATCATGAAACGCAGCCAGGGGTGGCCGACCCAACGCCACGAATAGAGGCGGTGGAGAGTCATCGACTGACCTTCATGCTCCTCGATCATCGTGCCCAACTTTTTATTGGAGTACGACGGCGCCACGATATGCACGTCGTGACCTCGTTCAGAGAGGCCGGCAGCGAGTCGTGCAATGAAAGTGGCGGCACCGTTGATTTGCGGCCAGAAGGTGTCTGCGCCAATGAGGATGCGAAGTCGCGGTTTGCCCTCGTGGGGCGAGCGTTTCACAGCGGAAGTCACAGTCGAAGATTTCCTTAACAGTTATGCACGATGAGCCAGCCGTTTTCGACCCGGTCAGGTCATCGGCATCTAATAAGGTACCCCACGGCGCCGGTGTCGACGGGGCGCTGAGCCGCAGACTGCGAAATGCTATGCCCTGATCTGCGGATGATGCTTCGACAGCGAGAACACCCCAAAAATGGCAATGGCCCCGGTAATCACAAACGCGACGACCGCCCAGAGTGGCGCATCCGCCGCTTCGCCCAATACCAGGATGCCAACGGTCACGGCAACGAGAGGGTCAACGACGGTGAGGCCGGCAACAACGAGATCGGGTGGGCCCGAGGCGTACGCCGTCTGCACGAAGTACGAGCCGAGCAACGAGGCGGCGATAAGCCCGACGATACAGAGGATCGTCAAGAAGTCAGTGCTCTCGAAGCCAGAACCGGAGATGACAATCGTCTTGACACGGTCGATCACGACCTTCGCCAGCGTAGCCACGAAGCCGAACAGCATTCCGGCACCCAAAATGTAGAAAATGGGTGAGGCGTTCTTGCGAAAGACTAGAAACAGAACGATCCAGGCAGTTAATACGACAGCCAAAATGATGAGCACCAGCGAGAGCTCGCGCTGTGTCACCACCGTAGATTTCGCGAACATTGCTGCGATACCGACGAAAATGCCGACGCCGGCAACGCACATGACGATCGCGCGGATAGAGATCGCATCGAGCCGCACCTTGGCGATGCGCGAGTTCATGATGGCCGTCATCACGAGGGCAACAGCGCCGAGCGGCTGCACCACCATGATGGGAGCGATAGCGAGGCTCGAGAGCTGAAACACGATCGCTAAGCCAAGAAACGCTGTGCCGATTACCCACGAGGGGCGAGCGAGCAGCGCCTTGATTTGAGAGAAGTTAAGACCCGTGTTCGCGTCGCTGCCGTGCTTCTCTTCCATGCGAGCAACGCCGCGGTGCTGAAATTGTGCGCCGAGCGACAGCAGAATCGCCCCGATCAGAGCAAGAGGAATTCCAGCGACCTGAAGCGGGGTCAGACTGATCTGATCGGTGAGGTCAAGAATGTCTGGCGGCACCCGTCAAATGTACTGCGTTAACTCGGGATATTCTGGGCACATGGCCGTTCTTCCCATCATCATCACCGGCGAACCGGTGCTCCATTCTCCCGCGAATCCGGTAACGGCCTTCGACAGCGAACTCGCGACCCTGGTGGCCGACATGTTCGAGACCATGGAAGAGGCACCTGGCGTTGGGCTTGCGGCCCCTCAGGTAGGCGTAGGGCTGCGCGTCTTTGTCTACGACTGGACCGACGAGAACGACACACTCTGGCGCGGCGTCGCCATCAATCCTGAGTTGTGGCAAAGCCCTCTCCCCCTGCTCGACATCGATGACGCGGATGAAGAGGGTTGCCTTTCCATCCCGGGCGAACGATTCCCGCTGATCCGTTCCGAACGCGTCATTCTGCGCGCCTTAGATCTCGACCAGAAGCCGTTTGAGATCGAGGCGTCTGGCTGGCTCGCCCGCATCTTCCAGCATGAATACGACCACCTCGACGGCGTGCTCTACGCCGACCGCTTACAAGCCCCGGATGCCAAGGCCGCCGCGAAGGCGATCCGCAAGCAAGGGTGGGGCCAGCCCGGTCACTCGTGGTTGCCCACCGAGGAACAGCTCGACGCCTAGATTAGGGCGCGGATTCCAGCCGCCACCAGCGCGGCCGCGATGATCACGACGATGAACGGAACCCGCAGCGCGAAGAGCACGGCGGCAACCGCGACAGCAGGCAGCCGAGCATCCACGTCGAAACCACGAGCTGAACCGAACGACTGCACAACGATGAGCGCTGCCAGCAGCGAGACTGTGAGCAGGTTCGCAAGCCTCGCGACCGTGGGCTTCTCTGCCCACACCGCGGGAATGGTGAACCCCGCAAGTTTTAGCGCAAGGACCGCGATCGACGCGATCAGAATGATGTGCCAGACAGTCATCGCTCCCCCATCGGATCGGGTTCAGCTTCGGCAAGGTCACTCTCGCGGGTTCCCAGCCAGTTCGTGAGTCCCACGGCCACGGCAACGAGCGTCGCCGCGAGCACCGGGAGCCCCGCCGGCAGAACAGGCATGAGCACAGCAGCAACGACTGCTGCTCCGACCGCCACCACGATGGGCTGCAGCTGCTTGAGCCGCGGCCAGAGGAGGCCGAGGAATGCAGCGGCGGCTGCGGCGTCCAAACCGTACTGGCTCACATCCCCGAGCTGGTCTCCGATGAGCGCCCCGAGGAGTGTTGTCAGATTCCATCCGACGTAAATGATGGCGCCTGTCCACCAAAATCCGGCGCGCTGGCTTGCCAGAGTGGGCTGCGCCGTGGAGACGGCCGTGCTTTCATCGATGGTCCAGTGCCCTGCCAGCAGTCGTTTGGCAACACCGGGGCCGATCATCGGAGCCACTCGCAGGGCGTACAACGAGTTACGCGCCCCCAACAGCACCGCACTGGCGATAGCGGCACCGCCCGCCGCCGCGCCTCCCGTCGCGAGCACGCCGACGAGGGCAAATTGGGATCCGCCGGAAAACATCAGCAGGCTGAGCACGCACGCTTGCCAGACATCCAGCCCCGCCGCTACCGCCAACGCGCCAAACGAGATCCCATACGCAGCGACAGCGAGACCCACCGCAAAACTGGAGCGAATTGCCGCGGATACTTCGGCAGAGCGAACCGGTCGGTCGGCGCGACGCGAGATGCTGCCCGTCACCCCGCTCGCCCCAGAGACACAAGTCCGGTCTCATAAGCGATCACCACGAGTTGCACGCGGTCTCGGGCGGCCAACTTTGACATGATGCGAGAGACGTGAGTTTTGGCCGTCAGGGGGCTCAGAAAGAGGGTGGTGCCGATCTCTGAATTGGTGAGGCCCTGGCCAACGAGAGCCAAAACTTCACGTTCTCGATCGGTGATGGCCGAGAGGATGGAGTCGTCAACCGCAACCTGAGAGCCACGAGCAAAGCGTTCGAGCAGTCGTTTCGTGACGCCCGGGCTCAAGAGGGCATCGCCCGATGCCACGATACGAACCGCCCGGATGAGTTCGACCGGCTCCGTGTCTTTCACAAGAAAACCGCTGGCTCCGGCGCGGATTGCGCGGGCGACGTACTCGTCCACTTCAAAAGTGGTCACAATCACGATGCGCGTATCAGCAAGTTCAGGAAATGTTGCGATCTGTTCGGTCGCCCACAGTCCATCGCCCTCCGGCATCCGGATGTCCATCAGCACAACGTCGGGATGTTCACGACGCACCACTTCAATGACCTCGGTACCGGTTGCCGCCTCGCCGACCACCTCGATGCCGTCTTCGGCGTTGAGAAGACTGCTGAAGCCGGCACGAATCAGCTGTTGATCATCCGCAATGACAACGCGGATCATACGGATGCCGACCGGCGCGGAATTCGAGCCGTTACGACTGTGCCACGCGGCGCGCTCTCGCGCACCGTTAACGTTCCACCAAGGAGTTCAGCTCGCTCCCGCATGCCCACCAGCCCTCGACCCTCTGTGTGACCGTCAGCGTCGATACCAACACCGTCATCGGCAATAGTAACGAGATAGTCATCGCCCTCGACGGCTAACGACACGACGGCAGTCGTCGCCGAGGCATGCCGCACGACGTTCGTGAGGGATTCCTGAACGATTCGATAGAGCGCCAATTGCACTGCCGCAGCGGTCTGCTCCGAGATTTCTGAACTGGAATGCACCGCGAGTCCTTGGGCCCGCACCGAATCGACGAGACTCACGAGGCGCGAAAGATCCGGTTCCGGAACAAGTGGAGCATCATCCGATCTCGCGTCGCCTAAATCGGTGCCGTCGTTACGCAACATCCCCAGCAGCGACCGCACTTCGTCAAGAGCCTCTTTGCTCGAGCGTTTGATGCTCGCGAGTGCTTCTTCGGCCTGCTCGGGCTGCTTGTGCATGAGGTGAAGGCCGACGCCGGCCTGCACGTTGATCTGGCTGAGCGAATGCGCCAACACGTCGTGCAATTCGCGGGCGATCCGGGTGCGCTCAGCCCGCAGTTCTTCTTCTCTGCGACTCTGGAAAGCAGTGTGGAAATGCTCGAGTTGCTCGCGCCGCCGCCGGTTCACCTCGGCAAACGCCAGCACCAGCAGCAGGCCAATGGTCGTCGCGACAACGCGATGAGAGTCGAGGTCGATGCCCACAACGAGCCCGGCCAAGAGCGTCGCCTCCCACACCACAATCATGGAGACCCACGTCCAAGTGCGGGCGCCGTGCGAGATTGCGATAACGATCGCGAAGGCGAGCGCCATGTAAGGCGCCGACAGCGCCGAGTAACCGATCAGAAAGTCTGCCGCCGCCAGAGCAGAAATGACCGCGATGAGCGGCCCGGGATACTGGCGGATCCTCAGCAGCAACAGCGGCCCCATAACCGAGAGTGCTAGGGCAGCGATCGCCCCCGGGCCGATGCTGCTCAGTTCCAAAACGGTGCGGAACGGCAACACGGATGCCGCATCGCCGTACTCTGCGTAGGCGCCCGTCCAGATCACGCCCGCAATCGTGATCGGCACTTGCACCAGCAGCGAGACAACTACGGGCATCCACCGTCGCAAGCGACGCGTCCGTGGAGACTGCGACGCCGTGACGCCCGCGCCGTTGAGAAGCCCGTCGAGCATCCGACTCGAAGCGCGCGGTGTCGAGCGACGGGATGACGAAGGCATTCTCCGATGGTAGTTGGCGCACTGCGCGCCCGCGTCGGCTTTGAGGCGCAGTAGGCGCTACTCCCGGCGGAGTACGAGGCCAGCCGCCTACAAGGCCAGCAGACTGCGAGGTCGGGAAACGTCGCGAGGGAAACGTCGCCAGGGAAAAGCAAAGTCCCGGCCACCTGAGTGACCGGGACTGACTTGCTCCTCGACTTGGACTTGAACCAAGAACCTACGCATTAACAGTGCGTTGCTCTGCCAATTGAGCTATCGAGGATCGCTGTGCGACTCAATTACTTTAGCAAATGATTTCGCAGTTCAAAAACCATCAGGCGATTCGCGCGAGGTATGTCGGCGACAGAACCCGCGTAGGGGCAGCAATTAACTGAGGAATTCCGTTGTCATCGATTCTGAAACTCGCGATTTCGTTCGAAAATTGATTGCACACATGCAGGATCCCATCGCTCAGAATGATGTGGCGAGGCCAATTTCCTTCGCACGAGATCGCTGTGAGCGGGGCGACGCTTCGCCCGTCGTCAGCGATCGCAAGAATCGCGATCACATTGCTGTGACGCACGCCGACGTAGGCATGGCGGCCGTCATCCGAAATTGCGATCGCGGACGCTTGGTCGCCTTCAACCGCACCGGGAAGCGCGATAGAGCACAGTTTGTGAAGCCGGCGGTCTCTCCACTCGAACACCATGAAGCCGCATCCGAGTTCCCCCAGCACGTAGAACAGGTTGTCGGGACGCGCGACAATATCGCGCGGGCCAAAGCCGGGAGGCATGACGACCTCATCAACCTGTTCGAGCACGAAGTCGTTGAAGCTAAAGATACGGATGCGATCGGCGCCCAGATCGAGCGACAAGAGCGTGTTGTTATCCACAAACACGGAGGAGTGCGCGTGCGGGCCTTCCTGCTGCGGCCGCGGCCCCAAGCCGGCAGTTTCTAAGACCTGCCGGGTCTCGAGCACTGCGGAACTGCCCCGGGCTTCCAAGACTCCCAGCGTGCCCGTGCCGTAATTGGCCGCTATCACGGTGCTATCACTGACGGTGATGTGGCAGGGGTACTGCCCGCCGCTTGCAGCGATCGTGACGTTGCTGAGCGTTTCGCCGTCGCGGTCGAAAACCGCAACCTGCCCGGATCCCTCCAGAGTGGAGTAGACCTTGTCACCATCGACCACCAGAAACGATGCTGAGGGCATGGCCGCCGCCAAGTGCGACATCTCAAGAGAGCCATCCGCCCGGCTGCGCATGACCGAGATACCTTCAGACTCGCAGTCCATGTCGGGGCCAAAGCCACCGACCAGCCACGTTGAAGAAGCGGTAACAGGTACGTCAGGCGTTGTCACGGTGTAGCTCCAGAAGTGAGTCGGCGAGCCCCTTCACATAGGGGTGCCAGGGGTCGTCGAGAACAGCATCCAAATCTCCGATGCCCACGAGGATGCCACGGTGCATGACCGCGACCTTGGTGGATACCCGGCGAACGGCGGCAAGGTCCGCGGTCACCAACATCGCGGAAAATGACCGTTGCGCTTGAAGGTCAACGATCAGATCGAGGATGGCGGCGCGCACGTTGACGTCGATGCCCGCCGTGGGGTCATCGGCGACGAGCAGCTGCGGCTCGAGGATCATTGCACGTGCGATCGCTATTCGTTGACGCTGACCTTTACTGAGCTCGAACGGATACCGGTTCATCACCGAGAGTGGGAGCCGAACAGTATCGATCAACGTCGCTACCGCCTCGGCGGCCTCACGCTGATTGAAGCGTCGATCACGAACGAAAATAGGTTCGGCGATGTTTTCACCGACCGTCAACCGACCATTGAGGCGATTGCCCGCATCCTGCGGCAAATAACCAACCCGCAGGCTGAGACGGTCGCGCTTGCGGCGACTGACGTTGCGAAGCTCAGTACCCAACACCGTCAGCTCACCGCCGCTGAACAGCGGCGAACCGTTCTCGCCGGTCTCAGCGTGTAGCGCAACTGCTTTGGCGAGAGTGCTCTTACCCGAGCCGCTCTCGCCAACTACAGTCAGCACTTCTCCCGCGCCGATCTCAAAACTGAGTCCATTCACAGCGACTGAGCGTGTTTCGGGGTTGCGAGACGGGTAGCGCAGCGAAAGATCGCGGGCGCTCACCGTGGGAGAAGTGGAAGTCACCTCATCAATCTACGTCAGTCAGCGCCCGCAGCGCTTCCCTACGCTCCGTCTGCTCTCGCGGGTCGGGCACGGGCAGCGACGCCAACAAACGTTGGGTGTACGGATGCTGGGGGTTACCCAGCACCTCAGAACCCAGACCCTCTTCTACCAACTGCCCTTTGTAGAGCACCGCGATGCGATCGGAGAGCATGTCGACGACGGCGAGATCGTGGCTGATGAAGAGTGCGGCAAAGCCCAAATCTCGCTGCAGTTCTGCGAACAGCTCAAGAACCTTTGCCTGCACCGACACGTCGAGCGCGCTGGTCGGCTCATCCGCAATCAACAGTCGTGGCCGCAACGCGAGGGAGCGAGCGAGACTGGCGCGTTGACGCTGCCCTCCGCTGAGTTCGTGCGGGTAACGATCCCCGAACGCGCGCGGCAATTGCACTGCCTCGAGAAGCTCGTTGACTCGCGCACGAGCGTCGTTCGCGTCCTCGGCCTTACCGTGCACAATCAGCGGCTCAGCCACACACTGCGCGATCGTGAGCAGCGGATTGAAGCTCGATGCTGGGTCTTGAAAAACAAAACCGATGTCGCTGCGCACCGGCCGGAACTTGCGCTCCTTGAAGCCCAACATTTCGTGACCAAGAACCGACAGCGAACCGCCGGTGATCTTGTTGAGGCCTCCGATGGCGCGACCGATCGTCGTCTTGCCCGATCCGCTCTCCCCCACCAGCCCGAGCACTTCGCCGGGCGAAATACTAAAGCTCACGCGGTCGACAGCGCGGAACGGAGCGCGCCCGAAACGCCCGGGGAACTCGATTTCGAGATTGTCAGCAATCACGACAGGCTCGGCATCTTTCTCTCCGCCCGAAGCCGCGCGGTCAGCAACCCGGGCAGCAGCCCGAGAAGCTCCCGAACCAATCCGCGGTACCGCGGCCAAAAGCTTCTGCGTGTACGGATGCTGGGCCGCGTCGAACAATTGCTGCGCTGGCGCTTCTTCCACCAGTTTGCCCTGATACATGACAGCAACACGGTCGGAGAGATCGGCCACGATGCCCATGTTGTGGGTGATCAGGATGATGGCCGCGCCGAACTCATCACGGCACCTGCGCAGAAGATCAAGAATTTCAGCCTGCACCGTCACGTCGAGCGCGGTCGTGGGCTCATCGGCCACAATCAGCTCGGGTTCAAGCACCAGAGCCATGGCGATCACGACCCGCTGCTTCTGCCCGCCCGAGAACTGATGCGGATAATAATCCACGCGCGACTCAGGCTCGGGAATTCCGACCTTGCGCAGAATCTCGATCGCTTTCTTGCGCGCTTCGCGCTTGCTCACATTGCCGTGAGCGCGAAGACCCTCGGCGATTTGCCAGCCCACGGTGAAAACCGGGTTGAGCGCGGTCGACGGCTCTTGGAACACCATCGCGACGTCAACGCCGCGGAGCTCGCGCAGTCGCTTGCCCGACATCCCAATAACCTCTTTGCCATTGAGCACGATTGCGCCCCGTGACACTGCCGTCTCGGGCAGAAGCCCAAGGACGGACTTGGCCGTAACGCTCTTGCCGCTGCCGCTCTCGCCAACAATCGCGAGGACCTCCCCCGGCGCCAGGCTCAGCGACACATCGTCGACGGCCTTGACGTCGCCGCCATCAGTCGCGAACGTGACCTCAAGATTTTTGATCTCAACAATATTGCTCATGAGCGAGCCTCCAGCGGGTCGATCGGATTCGCATCATCGTCAAGGTCAACCGTTGAGAGAGCGGCGGTTTCAAGAACCGGCGCCGACTGGTCGGCTCTACGACGGGTGCGCAGTCGTGGATCAGCGAGGTCATTGAGCGACTCCCCCACCAGCGTGATTCCGAGCACAACGAGAACGATCGCGAGTCCCGGGAACAGCGACGTCCACCAGATGCCGCTCGTAACATCCGAAATCGACTTGTTGAGGTCGTAGCCCCATTCGGCCGCAGCGGATGGTTCGATACCGAACCCGAGGAAGCCCAAGCCCGCGAGCGTCAGAATCGCCTCGGAGCTGTTGAGCGTGAAGATCAACGGCAGGGTACGCGTCGCATTGCGGAACACGTGACGGAACATGATGCGCGGAGTGCTCGAGCCGATGACCTTCGCCGATTCGACGTACGCCTCCGACTTGATGCGCACTGTTTCGGCCCGGATGACACGGAAATACTGCGGGATGTACACGACCGTAATTGACACTGCCGCTGCGAAGACGCCGCCCCAGAAACTCGACTGACCGCCGCTAATCGCGATGGCGGCCACGATAGCCAGCAAGAGCGTCGGAAACGCGTACACGGCGTCAGAGATGACCACGAGAACGCGGTCGATCCAGCTGCCGAGGTAGCCAGAGACGAGGCCAAGAAGCACGCCGGCAAAGATCGACAGTGCCACCGCAACGACGATCACAAGAACCGCTGTGCGCGATCCCCAGATCACTCGGGAGAGCACGTCGTAACCACCGACCGTGGTGCCTAGAATGTGAGCGCCTCCCGGGGGAACCTGCGCACCGAAAGCACCATCGTCATCGCGCAATTGCGAGAACCCATAAGGCGCCAACAACGGAGCGAAGAGCGCCGTAAGAAGGAAAATGCCCGTCAGAATCAAACCAGCAACGAGCATGCCGCGCTGGAGCCCTACCGACTGACGAACCTGCCGAACAATCGGCAACTTGCGCCACACAGCCACAAAACGTGAGGGTGTCGTAGTCATGATTAGTACCTCACCCTCGGGTCGATGATCGCCGCAATGATGTCGACGATGAAGTTGGTGAGCGCCACGATCACGGCGAGCAGGACCACGATGCCTTGCACCGCCACAAAGTCACGAGCACCCAGGTACTCAACGAGCTTGAAGCCCAGGCCCTTCCATTCGAAGGTGGTTTCTGTCAGCACTGCGCCGCCGAGCAAGAGCGCGATCTGAAGACCAATGACCGTGATGATCGGAATCAACGCGGGCTTGTAGGCGTGCTTGCGCACAAGGCGGTATTCGCTCACGCCACGTGAGCGAGCAGCATCCACATAGTCCATGGAGAGGCTGCCGATGACGTTCGTGCGCACGAGGCGCAGGAAGATTCCGGCCGTCAGCAATCCCAACGCCAGGCCGGGAAGCACGGCGTGCGAAAGCACGTCGCCGATCGCTGCAGGACTACCCAAGCGGAAGGCGTCGATGAGATAAATGCCCGACTTGTCGTCGAGAGTGCTCAACTGCAATTCCGTGCGAGTGGAGGCACGGCCGGCGACAGGAAGTACCTTCAGCCACACAGCGAACACGAGCTTGAGCAACAGCCCCGCAAAGAACACCGGGGTCGCGTACGCAAGAATCGCCGCGACGCGGAGCACCGCATCCGGCCATTTGTCACGGAAGTAGGCCGCGACCATGCCGAGAGGGATACCGACCACTAGCGCGACGAGAACTGCGTAGAACGCAAGCTCAAGAGTGGCGCTGCCGTAGGTGACGAGCAACTCCGAAACCGGGCGGCCGTCGGTTATCGCTGTGCCGAAGTTGCCGGTGAAAATCTGCCCGAGGTACTCGAAATACTGCACCAGAATCGGACGATCGTAACCGGCGGCGCTAATACGCTCAGCGAGCTGAGCCGCCGTGAGACGGTCCCCCAGTGCCGCTGTAATGGGATCGCCGATCGAGCGCATCAAGAGGAACACCATCGTTACGAGGATGAACACGGTCGGGAAAATCAGGAGAAAACGAATAATAAGAAAACGAGCGAGAGGATTTGTGATCCCCCGAAAACGCCGGGTTGGCGGTTCTGACGGTGCCGGATTGATCACGGCGGAAGCGGACTGCGACATACCTACCTATCGTGCAGAGAACGAAGACGAGGAGGTGACCCACATTGTGTGTGGGCCACCCCCTGCGTCAGAACGCTAGGCCGAGGCCTAACTCGAGCGAATTGCTCCTACTTGGCCAAGCTGCCGTAGCGAAACTTGAACGAACCGTCGAGCGTAGCTCCGGTGACATCCTTGCCCGTGATAGCAATTTGCGCTCCCTGAAGGAACGGAACGGTCGACAGCTGCGCTGCGACCTTTGCCTGAATGTCCTCGATCATTCCCTCGCGCGTGGCAGGGTCGAGTTCAGTTGCCTGAGCGACGATCAGATCGTTGACTTCAGCATCCGCGTAGTGGTTTCCGAGGAAGTTACCATCACCGAAGAACGGGGTGAGGTAGTTATCGGCATCGGAATAGTCCGGGAACCAGCCGAGCTGGTAGGCCGGGTAGGCGTCTGCCGTGCGCTCGCTCGCGTAGGTAACCCACTCGGTCGACTGCAGGTTGACTTCAAACACTCCGTCAGCCTCGAGCTGGCTCTTGACCAGCGCGTACTCGTCGCCCGAGGACTCACCGTAGTGATCAGGGTTGTACTGAAGGTTGAGCTTCACCGGAGTCTCGACTCCCGCATCTGCCAGACGCTTCTGCGCTGCTTCAACGCTCGGCCCACCTTCGCCGTCGCCGTAGAGGTCCTTGAGAACCTCAGTAGCACCGGTCAATCCATCGGGCACGAAGGAATACAGCGGCAAGTAGGTGCCCTTGTAGACCTGGTCGGAGATTTCCTGCCGGTCGATCAAGTCAGCAACAGCGCCACGAACAGCGAGCGACTTGGCGTCATCCGCCTCAGGAGTCTTCGCACCGAACGGCTGAGTGTCGAAGTTGAAGACAATGTAGCGGATCTCTCCACCGGGGCCAACGATCACGTTGACGTTGTCGTTGCCCTCAAGGTCAGCAACGTCGGTGGCAGACAAGCTGCGGTGCGCGACGTCAATGTTGCCCTCTTGAACATCGAGCTTCAGGTTCGACGCGTCGGTGTAGTACTTCAGCGTGATGCTGTCCGTCGCCGCAGCGCCGAGAACGCCCTGGTAGTCAGGGTTGGCCTTGAACGACACAATGTTGTTGAAGTCGTAGCTGTCGATGACGTACTGGCCAGCAAACGCCATGCCGTCAACGATCTCGTCGTCGGGGGTGACCGCATCAGCCGAGAAGACTTCTTCGTCGACGATCGGTGCGGCCGGGCTCGACAGAATCTGCGCGAACGTCTGGTCGTTGCCGTTCTTCAAGTTGAAGACGATCGTGGTGTCATCGACAGCGTCCACGCTCTCAATGTTGCCAAGAAGAACCGAAGGGCCGTTCTCGTCGTTGATCGCGACCTGGCGGTCGAAGCTGAACTTCACGTCAGACGAGGTGAGGTCGTTGCCGTTGGCGAACTTCAGGCCCGCCTTGAGTACGACCGTGTATTCGTCTTCACTCGTGTACTCGGCGGACTCGGCGATGTCAGGTTCAACATCGGAGGTGCCGAGCGGCGAGTTGAGCAAGAACGGGTACACCTGGTTCATCAGTGCAAACGAACCGTTGTCGTACGAACCGGCCGGGTCGAGGAACGTGACTTTGTCAGTCGTGCCCACGATAAGCGACTCGGAACTGCCAGCGTCGGAGTCTCCCCCAGCTTGGCAACCAGTCAAAGCGAGCGCGAACGCTGCTGAGCCGGCAACTACAGCAAGGACTCGCTTGCTGCTCTTGGATGCGGATGTCATATCCGTCTACCTCTTCCTGTTGCGTGCAGAAAATGCGACGGCGCGTTTGTAGGCGCCGCGCATCGTAGTTCCTCAGTAGTAACACACGAGGAACCTTCGAGACTAGATCGTTTACCCGCGAATGGGGGATATTTACACGAACGCAACCAAAGAGCGGAGACTAGCCTTCTTCGCGGAGCGCTCGACGCTCCGCTTCGATCCTCATGAGGTCTCGCTGGGTCTGCACATAGCGCTCGGGATCGCTCTCGCGGTCCATGCGCTGCAAAACTCCGAGAAGTTCGCGCTTTTGGCGCAGCAAGTCGCGCTCGATGAGATCGGTTGTCACTTGCACGCAGTACACCGGGATGCGTTCTTCACGCTCCGGAATCGGCGCAACGCTCAGTTGCTTCACGAAGGTGGAGAACGATGACGGCACTTCGTCAGCGACGGCGGATGCCCAGCCGGGTTCGAGCGCGCGATCCACGAGAGAGGCGATGGCATCGCGCACGACCGCGAGCGAAGGCTCAGCGATTGCAATCTGAGTGAGCTTGCCCATGAGCTCGGCACCCACGACATCCGGATGCTGCAACACCGCCATGAGGGTGTCTCGCTCAAGGCGCGTAATCGCATCGACTTTCAAGCTCATGATCGACGGGCCAGGCTGCGCTGGCTCCTCGCCGAAGCCCTCTGGCGGGCGCTGGGAGGATGACTCGTACTGCGACTGCTGCTGCGCCTTAGGCGGCCCCGACGGGGCTGCGGTGCGCTTCGCTGCGGTCACGGCGTTCTGCACCTCGGTCGGCTCCATACCGAGCCATCCCGCAACGCTGCGGACGTAGCCAATACCCAGTGCCGAATCGCGGATGCCCGCGACCACGGGGGCCGCAGCACGCAACGCCGCTACACGGCCTTCTACCGTTTCGAGGTCGTGCACGGCCAGTTCGCGGCGAATCTTGAACTCGAACATGGGCTTGCGCGTGGTGACGAGGCGACGAACCGCACCGTCGCCCTTCTTCAGCCGCAGGTCACATGGGTCGAGGCCATCGGGCGCCACAGCAACGAAGGTTTGCGCGGCGAAGCGGTGCTCCTCGGCAAAGGCGCGGTTCGCGGCCTTCTGGCCCGCTTCATCCGGGTCGAAAGTGAAGATGACCTCGCCCGTGGCCGTCGTGTCTGCGTTGTCGTAATCGCCAATCATGCGGCGCACGATCTTGATGTGGTCCACGCCGAACGCCGTACCGCAGGTGGCGACCGCGGTCGTGACGCCAGCAAGATGGCAGGCCATGACATCCGTGTAGCCCTCGACTACGACGATCTGCTTGCCGCGCGAAATGTCTTTCTTGGCAAGATCGAGCCCGTAGAGCACTTGGCTCTTGTGATAAACCGGCGTTTCGGGAGTGTTGAGGTATTTAGGGCCCTTGTCATCGTCAAGCAGACGCCGAGCGCCAAAGCCAAGAGTCTGGCCCGTGACATCGCGGATTGGCCACACCAGGCGGCCGCGGAAACGGTCGTAATAGTCGCCCCGCTCCCCCTTGCCGATGAGGCCGGCAACAACGAGTTCTTCCGAGGAGTAGCCGAGCTTGTTGAGGTGCTTCATGAGCACGCCACCGCGAGGCGCGAAGCCAATGCCGAAACGCTCGGCAGCGGACTGGTCAAAACCACGCTCGCCCAAAAAGCTGCGCCCGGGGGCTGCCTCGGGGCTCGCTAGCTGGGCGACGAAAAATTCGGATGCCGCCTGATTCGCAGCCAAGATACGCGCGCGATTGCCGTGATCGGTCGCCGCGCCGCCATCCTCATAGTGAAGTTCGTAGCTAATACGGCCGGCAAGGCGTTCGACGGCCTCGGAGAATGAGACGTGGTCCATACGCTGCAGGAATGTGTAGACGTCGCCGCCTTCACCGCATCCGAAGCAGTGATAAAAGCCGACTTGGGGTCGCACGTGGAAGCTCGGGCTGCGCTCCTCATGAAAGGGACACAGGCCCTTCATGGAGCCAGAACCGGCGCTCTTGAGCGTGACGTAGTCGCCAACAATATCGGCGAGGTTAGTGCGCGAACGCACCTCGTCGATATCGCTTCGTTTAATCAGGCCAGCCACAATCGCAATTCTAGGCCGACCGGCCGACGACTCTAGCCAACCAGTCGTGTGTGCCAGGCAATCGCGGACTGATCCGTGAGGCTAGCCACCTGATCTACTACTGCCCGCTTGCGCTGGTGATCGTTCTCAGCGGAATTCCAATCCGCCGTGAAACCAGAATCGAGGTTCACGGGAGCCGTCCAGAGCAAGACATCGGCGAGCTCGGTGAGCACGTCGCGCTGCTGCTGGTAGATCGGGCGACGCGCGTTCGTCGACATGACGAAGGCCGCGACGATGCCCTTGAGCACCGCAATCTCCGCCTGAATCTCTTTCGGCACGACCAAGCTGCCGCCGAAGCGAGCAAGAGCATCCGTCGGGTGAGCTTCGCGCGTGGCCTGCACTGCGGCGCCGGCAAAGCGGCCGATCAGCTGGCTCGTGAGGTTCTTGAGGCGACCGTGAGCGGCACGACTGCCGTCCCACTGATCAAGCCACGGGTCGAGGAGATCGAGACGGTCGAAGGCCGCGATGAGTTCGTCGTGCGTGAACTCGCCGCCGATCCACTCGAACATCGACTTCACGAGGTCGTCGTGATTCACGCGGGCGCCGAGCGCCGTGACGTCAATAAAGTCGCCCACAATGGCATCTTCAAAGTCGTGCACGGAATAGGCGATGTCGTCGGAAAGGTCCATGACCTGAGCCTCGATGCAGCGCTGACGATCGGGCGCGCCGGCCCGCAGCCACTCGAAGGCTGCCGTGTCGTCGTCGAAGAAACCGTACTTGCTACGACCGCTCGGGTCGGGGATACCCTGAGCGCTAGGCCAGGGGTACTTCGTGCTCGCGTCCAAGCTGGCCCGCGTGAGGTTGAGACCGTAACTCTTGCCGTCGGGCCCGAACACCTTGGGCTCGATGCGTGTCAAGAGCCGCAGGGTCTGAGCGTTGCCCTCGAAACCGCCGATGTCGGCCGCCCACTCGTTGAGTGCGCGCTCACCGTTGTGGCCGAAGGGCGGATGCCCGAGATCGTGAGAAAGGCAGGCCGTGTCGACGACATCCGGGTCGAGCCCCAGACTGTCGGCAAGCTCGCGGCCAACTTGAGCGACCTCGAGCGAATGAGTGAGACGGTTGCGGGCAAAGTCGGTGCCCATCGTGGGACTGAGAACTTGAGTTTTGGCCGCAAGGCGACGCAGCGCGCTCGAGTGCAACACCCGTGCCCGGTCGCGCGCAAAATCACTGCGGCGACTCGAATGCTGCTCAGGAAACCAACGCTCGGCGTCTGCTTCCGTATAGCCCTTAACCGCCACTGGTACTCAATTCTGCTTGGTTCAGCTCGGAACGGTGCGACTCCTGCAGTTCGCGGCTGTCGAGCCACCCCTGCGGAAGCGTCGGCTTCTTCGGGCGACCCGCACGGCCGCGCTGGCCCTCAGCATCGATGCCGGGGTATTCCTGCGACCAGTCAAGATTGCCGAGCAGTTCGTCCATGTGATCGAGCGACTGAACTGCTGCCATGCCGGCGCGCAGCTCGCCACCGACCGAATAGCCCTTGAAATACCAGGCAACATGCTTACGGATATCGCGGCACGCGCGATCTTCTTCGCCGAAGAATTCGACCAAGAGTTCGGCATGACGCTTGAATGCGGCGGCTACCTGGCCAAGGGTGGGCTCGGCCTTGAGGGTCTCACCCCGGAAGGCGGCAGCGAGATCTCCGAACAGCCACGGACGACCGAGGCAACCGCGGCCGACAACGACCCCGTCGCATCCGGTCTCATCGACCATGCGCAGAGCATCGGACGCACTCCAGATATCGCCGTTGCCGAGAATGGGCGTATCGGTGATCGTGTTCTTGAGCTTCTCGATCGCCGACCAGTCGGCGTGGCCCGAGTAGAAATCGGCGGCAGTGCGAGCGTGCAGCGCGATACTGGCGACCCCGGCGCCGGCGCCCACGCGGGCAGCTTCGAGATACGTCAGGTGATCAGCGTCGATACCCTTGCGCATCTTGATCGTCAATGGAACATCTCCAGCAGCCTTTACAGCGCCCTCGACGATGTCGCGGAACAGATCGATTTTCCACGGCAGCGCCGCTCCCCCACCCTTGCGAGTGACCTTGGGAACCGGGCATCCGAAATTCAAGTCAATGTGGTCGGCACGATCTTCAGCCACCAGCATGGTGACTGCTTCGCGCACCGTCTTCGGGTCTACGCCATAAAGCTGGATGCTGCGCGTCGTCTCCGACTCGTGGTGCGTAATCAGACGCATGCTCTCGGGCGTGCGCTCGACCAGCGCACGGCTGGTGATCATTTCGCTGACGTACAGGCCAGCACCATACTCGCGGCACAGGCGGCGGAAAGCGGTGTTGGTGATGCCGGCCATGGGCGCCAAAACGACGGGAACATCGAGGTCGAGGTTCCCAATAGAGAGCTGTGGCGCGACACGCGGGTCGGCAGGGGCAAGAATAGTCACGTACCAATTGTCCCACGGCAAGCCTGAACCTTGCCGCATCTACCGGGAGGCCCCGAATGACGGCAGGAACTGACCGCGTTCGCGACGATGCCGAACGCCGCGGCATCCCCATCGAGATCGTCGAACGCGCGCCAGCAACGTCGCTCGAACACGCCGCTGAGCTGTTGGGAATCACCCCCGCCGAGATCGTGAAGTCGCTCGTCGTCAAGCGCAGTGACGGCAGCTTTCTCTTCGCACTCGTGCCCGGCGATCGCCAGATATCGTGGCCGAAACTTCGTGCGCTCGTGGGCGTCAACAAACTCCGGATGCCCGACGCCGAGGTAGCGCTCGACGCCACCGGGTACGCCCGCGGCACCATCACCCCGCTCGGCAGCACCACCGCGTGGCCCGTCTACGCCGACGAACGCATGGTCGGAAAGCGCGTGTCCATGGGTGCCGGCGATCACGGGCACACCGCGTGGGTGCAGGCAGACAAGCTGATCAGCGGCCTCGACGCGATCGTTGCCGACATCACGACCGACGCAGGAAGCAACTAATGGCCCTTGACGAGCATCCGAATGTCTTCCGGTTCGAAGCACGCCTGTGGGTGAGCCCCGCACCACGCGAAGAAGCGCTCGAGCAACTGCGAGCCCAACGCGCTTGGGACAAGGAAAATGCGCGATTGCAACGGTGGTGGGTATCGCTCGCGATCGGAGCGGTGGTCGGCACTGCCGGAGTGCTCGCCGTCGGTTCGAGTGCGAACCTCGACCCCACGCTCTACCTGCTGCTATTGCCCGTCGGTTTCGGCGGCGGAGCCATCATCGGCGCTCTGATCAATAAACGCTTCAACGCACCGGTTGCCCAGCACGCGTCCTTGCCCGCGCGCCCAACCACTGCGCCGCTCACGCTCATACCTTCGCGAGTCGCCAAAGCAGCGCCCGAACATGCGAGCGCTGCTGAACTCATCGAATGGTCGAACCGCGGATTTGTGGGCTAGACGAGACCTTCGTCGATCTGCCGGTTCACGAGAGCTTGCGAACGGTGATCATCCGCGACGATGCCACAGGCGTCGCCTTCACAAGCCACCGCATTCGGGTCGCCGAGCTGCTGAAGTGCGAAGGTCGGGAGTGGCTTCGTTGCGGCATCCATTGCGTTACGCATCTCTTTCGGTAAGTACTTGTGTGAGTACGTTAGCGAAGGTTTCACTTTCCTGCGCACCTGAAACCCCGTACTTGCCCTCGATAACGAAGAATGGCACGCCTTGGATGCCGTACTGCATCGCGGTTTCCATGTCGGCCTTCACCGCCGGGAGGTACTCGTTCGACTCAAGTACACGAACAACTTCGTCGCGATCGAAGCCGATGGACGCCGCGATATCCGCGAGATCCGCGACGCGACCGACGTGCTCGGTCTTGACAAAGTACGCCTCTAGTAGGCGTTCCTTCATCTCAAGCTGACGGCCCTGCGCCTTTGCGAAGTGCAGAAGTTCGTGCGCTTTGATGGTGTTTGTCTGGTGAATGTGGTCATAGTCGTAGTCGAGGCCGAGGCTCGTGGCGATGTCGGTGACCCGGGTCAACATCTCCTTCACCTGCGGCGACGCCAAGCCCTTGCTCTCACTCAAAAACTGAGTGGGCGTGCCTTCGTACTCCACCGGGGTATCTGGCGCGAGTTCGAACGAGTGGTACTCGATGTCGACCGCGATGCCAGAGCTCTCCACAGCCGCTTCGAGCCTGCGCTTTCCGATGTAGCACCAGGGGCACTGAACATCAGACCAGATATCGATTTTGACAGGGGCAATCGGGTTTGCTGAATCATTCACCTCAGCATTAACGCCGGGGAGCGTGAAGTATTCCCTGGTCGCGTTCGTGAACGGCGCTGAGCTTCGCTGAGCGACGCTGACCGTCCCTGAGCGTCCCTGAGCTTCGCAAACTCAGGAGATCTCCGATACTCAGCCCGAAGGCACCAGCATTCGTGGACTTGATTTTCGTAGATGCACGGTATCTCCTGAGTATTCAAGGCTGGCAGACCTGGAGCGGCCGAGTGCACCCTCCAGAGCGCGCAGAAAAAGCTCCCATTGCCCGAAAACCATTGAGGCGCTCACACTCAGTGCGTGAAAGCCAGCGATCGTCATTTCGATCGCCTTCAGCCGGTCCTGCTCGAATGTGTGGGCATGAAAACGTCGGCCGTCGACTTCGACTCCAATCACCCCGTCCACCACCAAGTCGATCCTCTTGGAACCGACCGGGACCTGCAGCTCGACTCGATGCCCCCGCATCGTGAGCCGAGTGCGCGCAAGGCTCTCGGGCAAACTCTCACTTCGGGAATCCACCCAAGCGCGAATCGAACGTTTATGCCGAGGCAACGTGAGAATTAACAGTTCAAAGTCGAACCCGTCGATGCGCCCGGAGTGCAACGCCCAGTCAACAGCTGCAACGGCCGTCTCAAGACTCTCATCGACGATGACTCGTCTGAGTGCCTCAGCGACGCTCACATGCCACCGAGTTCCCCGATCACTGACTGCAGGTGAATCCCAGTGCAGCTTCACGCCGCGCGCGCCACCCAACCGGCGCCGTCGGTTCCATGGGCTGCGCAATCGAGACGCGTTGCCGGGTACCGATACTTGGAGTGGATGCTCCTCAAGAACCCAGCCGCCCCAGTCGGCAATCGCCGAAATGCCGGTGAGGCGACCGCCGACTCGCACCGCTCTCACTCGCGGTTCCGACTCGTCCAAGGTGGTGTACCACCCCTGACGAGCCCGAACGATCGTGCCCTGCCTGACTGCGCGAGTCAGATCGATATCTCGGACTCCTCGCGCAACAAGTTCGCGTTTCTGGGCAAGCCCACCAAGCTCATTCACCAATTCGCTGACATCTACCATCAGAACAGCATCTTCGAGTGCGGGAGCTGAGCCCGCTGCTGCGCCACATCTGTTGACGAGTCGGCCGGACTGACGCTATTGACGAGTTGTGCAGCTCGGAAATTCAGGAGATTCGTTCTGGCGAAATCGCGGAAGGTCCGGAACCTAGTGGAGAGACTGCGAGGGTTACGACTCACGAGCGCGGATCTCCTGAGTTTCCGACGGTTGGCGCAGGTGGAGCAGCCGAGAAAGAGACTTGGCGGAAGAGAGCTGAGTTGCAGCGGGAGAGAGACCGTGACCGTGGCGAGCGCCGCGACAGGGAGGCAGGCACGTGGCAGCAGCCAGCGTGGCAGCAGGCAGCGGGCACGAGCACGAGCACGAGCACGAGCACGAAAAAGCGGACCCGGAACGTGTTCCGGGTCCGCTTTACGCAGTACCCACTTTCAGCAAGCGACGCTGTGGGCCCTGCTGCAATTACAGCTCGCTAGCAGCCGATGAGCTCCTGCGCGAGGTAGCCACGCAGCTCTTCGATTGGCATGCGCTTCTGTTCCATCGTGTCGCGCTCACGGATCGTGACCGCGTTGTCGTCGAGCGAGTCGAAGTCGATCGTGACGCAGAACGGCGTGCCGATTTCGTCTTGACGACGGTAGCGACGACCGATAGCTCCGGCGTCGTCGAAATCGACGTTCCAGTACTTGCGAAGATCAGCCGCAACGCCCCGCGCCATCGGCGAGAGACGCTCGTTGCGCGACAGCGGCAAGACGGCAACCTTCACCGGCGAGAGACGACGGTCGAGGCGCAAAACGGTGCGCTTGTCTACGCCACCCTTAGCATTGGGCGCTTCGTCTTCGGCGTAGGCGTCGATGAGGAACGCCATGAGCGCACGGGTGAGTCCGAACGCGGGTTCGATGACGAACGGAGTCCAACGCTCGTCCTTGGCCTGATCGAAGTACGACAGGTCAGATCCGGATGCCTCGGAGTGCGTTCGTAGGTCGAAGTCGGTGCGGTTGGCGATACCCATGAGTTCGCCCCACTCGCTGCCGGCGAAGCGGAAGCGGTACTCGACATCCACGGTGCGCTTCGAGTAGTGCGACAGCTTCTCTTGAGCGTGCTCGTAGAAGCGCAGGTTTTCGGGGTTGATACCGAGGTCGGTGTACCACTTCATGGATTCGTCGATCCAGGTCTGGTGCCACTCTTCGTCGGTGCCGGGCTCGACGAAGAATTCCATCTCCATCTGCTCGAATTCACGAGTACGGAAAATGAAGTTTCCGGGCGTGATTTCGTTACGGAACGACTTTCCGACCTGACCGATCCCGAAGGGCGGCTTCATGCGCGCAGCACCCATGACGTTGGCGAAGTTGGTGAAAATGCCCTGAGCGGTTTCGGGGCGCAGGTAGTGCATGCCCTCTTCGTTGTCGACGGGGCCGAGGTAAGTCTTGAGGAGTCCCGAGAAGTTCTGCGGTTCCGTCCACGATCCGGGCTGACCGGTATCAGGGTCGCGGATGTCGGCAAGCCCGTTCACGGGAGGGTGACCGTGCTTCTCTTCGTAGGCTTCGAGAAGGTGGTCGGCGCGGTAGCGCTTGTGGGTGTGCAGCGATTCTACGAGCGGGTCGGAGAAGACCTCGACGTGGCCGGAGGCTTCCCACACCTTGCGGGGCAGGATGACGGCCGAGTCGAGCCCGACGACGTCTTCGCGACCTTGAACGAAGGTCTGCCACCACTGCTTTTTGATGTTCTCTTTGAGGGCGGTTCCCAGCGGGCCATAGTCCCAAGCTGAGCGTGAACCGCCGTAGATCTCTCCCGATTGGAAGACGAAACCTCGGCGCTTGGCGAGATTGATTACGGCGTCGAGGGGGTTAGGCGTAGCCACTTAAAACTCCAATAGTCAGCCGAGCTGGATGCACGGTCGGCGGACGACCAGTTTAGCTAGCCGCGCAGCGCGGCGATAACCGCCGCGACGCCTTCTTCGGTATTCCAGAGGTGGAATGCGGCGCGAAGGCGACCAGCGCGACCGGAGGCCGTGATTCCTGCGGCCGCGAGCTTGGCAAGGTCAGCTCCGGATTCATCCGGCCACGTCACAATGGCCTGGTTCTGGCGCTCGATTCCGAGTTCATCGCAAAGCTGGTTGGCAAGCCCGGTGCAGTGCGCCCAGACTTCGGAAATGTCGAGGTCGGCAAACATGGCGATCGGATGCTCGGCTCCCACCCAGGCCTGCCACGCGGGTGACACGTCGAACTGGCGAGCGTCTTTCGCAAGGTTCATCTCGGTGCCGTAGGCGCTGCCCCAGACGTCTTCCCCGGCGTACCAGCCGGCTTGCACGGGCGTGATGTGCTCGGCGAAATGCTCAGAGATCGTGAGGAACGCGACGCCGCGCGGCGAACACAACCATTTGTAGGCATGGCACACGGTCGCGTCGAATTGGCTGGCATCCACCGGGTACACGCCGGCGGCTTGAGTCACGTCGCACAGCGTGCGGGCGCCGTGGGCTGCGGCTGCAGCGAGAACCGCGTCAACGTCGGCTACCTTGCCGTTGCAGGACTGGATGAGCGAGAACGCGACGAGCGCAGTGCTGTCGGTGATGGCATCCGCGAGTTCGGCGAGAGGCACGGCGCGAACGATGAGGTCGCGGTGCTGCAAGAACGGGAAGACGATCGAGGTGAAGTCGGATTCGACGACGAGCACTTCGGAGCCGGCCGGCAGCGAGCAGGCGATGAGCGAGGCCATGACCGAGGTTTGCGATCCGATGGCGACGCGACTGGTATCCACTCCCACGAGTCGCGCGTAGTGGCCACGCGTGCGCTCAACGATGTCGCCGTAGTTCATGGGGTTGCACGTCGCTGTGGCCCATAACTGGAGCTTGGTCGTCATCTCAGTGACCGCGGCGCAGGTCGGGAGCCCCATGGTGGCGGCAGAGAGGTAGCCGTGAGTATTCGCAAAACTGCCGATTGCGTGTGCCAGCGCCGGGGAGGTCATGTCTTCATACTCCCGCGCGCTCGATACATGCGACAAGGGCATGATTGAGATATAAACAATCACGTTTAGTTATACTCGCACGATGGACACCACTCCAGACCTTCTCTCGCTGCGCATCGTCCGCGCGATCTCCGAGCACGGCACCATCAGCGAAGCCGCCCGCGTTCTCGGCTACAGCCAACCCGCCCTCAGCCAACACCTCACCCGGACGCAGTCCCGCCTTGGACTCGCGCTTGTTGTGCGCTCGGGTCGTGGGGTTCGGCTCACCGAGGCCGGTCGGGTCCTCGCCAGTCATGCCGTGACCGTACTCAATGCGGTGGATGCGGCGAGCGCCGAACTCGCAGAACTGGCCGGCCTGTCGAGCGGTACGGTGCGCATCGCGGCTTTCCCGACGGCGTCGTCGACGCTCGTACCGCGGTTGATTCGTCAGTTGCGGCAGCAGCATCCGAATTTGACGGTGAACTATGTGGAGGCTGAGCCACCCCAGGCGCTGCAGCTACTGAGAGATGGCGCCGCGGATCTGGCGATTACGTTTTCGTACCCGGAGGATCGCGCCGACCCACACTTGTCGCGCGATGGCGGCCACACGACAGTTCCCCTGTTTACCGAGCCGGTGGTGCTGGTGCTGCCCGACGCTCACCCCCTAGCCAAAGCGGACAGCGTGAGCCTGGCCGACCTTGCCAACGACGCGTGGATTGCGGGCTGCGCCCTCTGTCGCGGGCACTTGCTCGCCCTGTGCAATATCGAGGGTTTCGCCCCTGAGATCGGACTGGAGACGGATAATGCTCTCGCCGTACTGAGCTTTGTCTCCCGTGGGCTGGGCGTAGCGCTTCTCCCCCAGCTCGCGCTGTCGTCGCTGACCCTGCCAGAGGGTGTGAGCATCCATGCCCCTCAGCCGTCGAGTGAGCGCACGATTCAGTATGTGATTCAACCGGGGGCGACGCGCATTCCTAGCGTGGCGACGACAATTGCGACGCTGACAGCGCTGGGTGGGGCCGCCTGGGGTCTGAAGGACTACCCCGCTCGGAGCTAGCAGCGGCTGGACCACGGATTCGCTGCGCGAGCGGGCAGCGGGTGCCCGGCCGGGCTGCCCGCGGCGGACTGCGGCGCGAGGCCACGTTACTGCGAGAGTGAGCGCACCGCGCGGTACGCGGTCTCAACCTCGGCGGCGACGGTGGCGAGCTGTTCGGCTGTCGTATCCCCGCTGAGGCTGAACCGCACGGCGGTTTGAGCGATCGCTTCGTCGATCCCGAGCGCTGTGAGCACATGGGATACGTCGTCGCTGCCCACGGCACAGGCAGACCCTGCTGAGCAGATGATGCCGGCGCGGCCGAGTTCGAGCAGGAGCGATTCTCCACTCGTGCCGGGGAAGCAGAACGAGGCGTTGTTGGGGAGACGAGTGGGTGTGGAGACCAGCGTGGGGGTTGCAGCATCGCCGTCGGCGGCAGCCTGCGCATCAGTCTGGGCGCCCGCGTGATCGTGATCATGATCGTGAGTGCCAGCCACGGCAGGCCCTGTAAAGATCGCGGCGGGAACGCGCTCCAGCACGTTAGAGACAAAATCGTTCCGCAACTGGGCGACAGCGAGCGCGCGAGCGGCCCGATCGGTCTCGGCGAGCGCAAGAGCATGGGCGAATCCGACAGAGCCCGCAACGTTCTCCGTACCGGAGCGTTTTCCGCGCTCTTGGCCTCCGCCGTGCAACACGGGCTCGAGGCTGCGTCGCCCCTTGACCATCAGCACGCCGATACCTTTGGGCGCGCCGAGCTTGTGTCCCGACAGGCTCAGGGCATCGACGCCCAGCCCGGCAACGTCGAGAGGCAGCCAGCCGGCGGCTTGCACGGCATCCGTGTGCAGCGGCACTCCCTGCGCGTGACAGAGTTCGGCGAGCGCAGCAATGGGCTGCACCGCACCGATCTCGTTATTGGCGTACATGACGGTGCAGAGTGTGGTGTCGGGGCGCAGGGCATCCCGAGCGTCATCAAGCGAGATCAGCCCCGCGGCGTTCACCGGCAACACGGTGATCTCGAAACCGTGGAGGCGCGCGAGATAGTCGACGGATTCCAGTACCGCTTCATGCTCAATCGCACTCGTGACGATATGGCGCCCGCGCGGCTCGGCGAGCGCGAGGCCCTTGATGGCGAGGTTGTCTGACTCTGTGCCCCCTGACGTGAATACGACATCGGATGCCCGGCACCCCAGCGACGCGGCCACACTCTTGCGGGCGGCATCCAGGGCACGCTTCGCGGACTCCCCCAGCTCATGGTGGCTGGACGGGTTACCGAAGTCACCCGTGAGCAGCGGCCACATCGCCTCGAGCACCTCACGGCGCACCGGTGTGGTGGCGGCGGAGTCGAGAAAGATCATGAGGTGGCGGCACTCACCGCGATGTCGAGACCGAGGTCGAGCGAGCGGACACTGTGGGTGAGAGCCCCTACCGAGATGACATCGACACCGGTGGCAGCAATCGCCGCAATGGTGTCGAGGTTCACGCCTCCGCTGGCCTCGACGATCGCGCGGCCGGCCACGAGCTCGACGCCGGCCCGCAGATCATCGAGCGAAAAGTTGTCGAGCATGATCGTGTCGACCCCCGCCGCGACAACAGTCTCAACCTGGTCGAGACGGTCGACTTCGACCTCGAGGTGCGTGGTGTGACCGATACGGGCACGAGCGAGACGAATGGCTTCTCCCAGATCGATACCGGCGGCTGCGAGCACCGCGAGGTGATTGTCTTTAGCCATTACGGCATCCGAGAGACTGAAGCGGTGGTTGTGGCCCCCGCCCGAGCGCACAGCGTGACGTTCGAGAGCCCGGAGCCCGGGCGTTGTCTTACGGGTATCGACTACCCGCGCGTGCGTGCCGGCCACTTGCGCGACGTAGGCCGCAGTCTGCGTGGCGATGCCCGACATCCGTTGGCTGAGGTTGAGAGCGATGCGCTCCGCCCGCAGAACAGCGCGGGCGTTACCGGACACCGAGGCCAGTTGCTGGCCGGCGGTGAACACGTCGCCATCACTGGCGTGCAGCGTGACCTCGGCCTGGGCATCCACCAGCTGGAAGGTGCGAGCGAAGACGTCGAGACCGCTGGCGACCCCGGCTTCGCGGGCATTGAGCACAGCGGTGGCGGTGGCGTCTTCGGGCACAAAGACATCGCTCGTTACGTCGCCCCAGGGCGCATCTTCGGCGAGGGCCATCAGGATGACATTGTCGACGAGCTGCTGATTCATCGGGTTGCCGTTTCTGCTCGATCGTGTGAGGTCATACCGTCTTCTGCGGGGATGAAGTCGCCCGCAACGTTGACCGCTGCCCAGCGTGTGGAGAACGCGAGCTCGTCTCGGGTTTCCGGGTAGTCAGTGCGTTCGTGAGCGCCGCGAGACTCCTGACGGCGGAGTGCTGCGACAACCACGAGGCGAGCAAGGTCGAGCAGGTTCGCGTTTTCCGCGCCCTCGACGGTGTTCGACTCAGAGTGCCAACTGGCGAGGATCGCAGATGCTTCCTCCAGACGCGTCGCATCACGCTCGAGTCCGACGTGGCTCCACATGAGCTCACGCAGCTGATCGCGCGTGAACGGCTCTTTGCCCGTGATCTCAAACTGTGGCTCGAGAGCTTCGACCTCAATGGCCCGCTGAGGCTCATTGAGAGCATCCGCGGCGCGCCAGGCGAAGACGAGCGATTCGAGAAGAGAGTTTGACGCGAGACGGTTGGCGCCGTGCACGCCGGTGCAGGATGCCTCCCCCACGGCATAGAGACCGCGCACGCTCGTGCGGCCAGAGATGTCGGTGCGGATGCCGCCCATCCAGTAGTGCGCTGCAGGCGTCACCGGAATCGGCGCTGTGCCCCAGTCGAAGCCGTGCTCTTCGCACACCTCGCTGATGCCGGGGAATCGTTTGGCAAGGAACTCAGAGCCCAGCGCGGTGGCGTCGAGCATGATGGGCCGCCCGCCCTGCTTCTCCATGGCTCGGGCGATGCCGCGAGCGACGACATCGCGCGGGGCGAGTTCACCATCGGGGTGCACGTCGAACATGAAGCGCTTGCCGTTCTCATCCAGCAGCGTTGCGCCCTCGCCGCGAACCGCTTCCGAGACGAGAGGGTTGCCTGGCACCGCAAGCGACGTCGGGTGAAACTGGAAGAATTCGACATCGGCCAGAGCCGCACCGGCGCGGTAGGCAGCGGCCACCCCGTCGCCCGTCGTGACAAACGGGTTCGTCGTGTGCTTGTAGAGCTGGCCGGCTCCGCCACTGGCTAGAACGACGATGTCGCCGTCGATCACGCGCGAGTTGCCGTCAGGAGCAATGACGTCGATGCCGGTGACGCGTGGCGTGCCGTCGGCATCCGTCTCGGTCACCAGATCACGCATGAAGGTGTAGGCGTAGGTCTCTACCGCCAGAGCCTTGACCGCGCGCAAGAGTGCAACCTCGATCGCAAGCCCCGTGGCATCTCCGCCGGCGTGGATGACGCGCCGCGAGGAGTGCGCCGCTTCGTGCCCCCGAGCAAGCTCACCGTTGGCGATGCGGTCGAATTCCACCCCGAGAGAGATGAGTTCTTGCACACGCAACGGGCCTTCGCTGCACAACACTTCAACGGCATCCCGCTCGCACAGTCCCGCGCCCGCGATCATCGTGTCGGAAACGTGACTTGCGACGGTGTCATCAGGGAAGAGCACCGCGGCGATGCCGCCCTGGGCGTACTTGGTGTTGCTCTCGGCCAGTTCCGCCTTAGTGACGAGAACCACTTCGTGATGAGCGCTCGCCCGGTAGGCGGTGATGAGGCCGGCAATACCGGTGCCGACGACAATGACCCGTGCCATGGTTAAGCCTCTTTCGTCGTTACCGGTGGCTTCGCGGCGAGCATCCGCTCCAAGGCCACGCGTGCCGGTGCTGCCACATCATCGGCGACAGTGATTTGGTTGAGAACTTCGCCGCGCACAAGGCCCTCAAGAACCCACGCGAGATAGCCAGGGTGAATGCGGTACATCGTCGAACACGGACACACCACCGGGTCGAGGCAGAAGATCGTGTGCTGGGGGTATTCGGCAGCGAGGCGGTTGACCATGTTGATCTCGGTACCGATCGCGAACGTTGTCGGTTCGGTTGCCGCCGCAACAGCCTTCTGGATGTAGTCGGTCGACCCTGCCTCGTCAGCGGCGTCCACCACCGGCATCGGGCACTCGGGGTGCACGATTACGCGAACACCGGGGTGCTCGGCGCGGGCCTGTTCGATCTGGCCAACATTGAAGCGCTTGTGAACACTGCAGAAGCCGTGCCAGAGCACAACCTTTGCCTCGTTGAGCGTCTCGGCATCATTGCCGCCGAGAGGCTTGTTGGGGTTCCACATCGGCATCAGATCGGTCGAAATGCCCATCTTCTTTGCCGTATTGCGGCCAAGGTGCTGGTCGGGGAAGAACAGCACGCGCTGGCCGCGCTCGTAGGCCCACTCGAGAACAGTCGTTGCGTTCGAGCTGGTGCAGACGATGCCGCCGTTACGACCGCAGAAGCCCTTGAGCGCTGCCGAAGAGTTCATGTAGGTCACGGGGATGATCGGCACGCGGCCATCAGCATCCGGTTCGGTTCCGTAGATCTCGGTGAGCTGTTCCCAGCACTCTTCTACCGAGTCGATGTCGGCCATGTCGGCCATTGAGCAGCCGGCGGCAAGGTTCGGCAGGATCACGGCTTGGTCCTCGCGAGCCAGGATGTCGGCCGTCTCGGCCATGAAGTGAACGCCACAGAACACGATCGCTTCGGCGTTCGGAACTGTCTGCGCCGCGTTGGCGAGCTGGAAGGAATCGCCGAGGAAGTCAGCGTGCTGCACAACCTCATCCCGCTGGTAGAAGTGCCCAAGCACAACCGCGCGGTCACCCAACGTGGCCTTGGCCGCGACGATGCGGGCGTGCAGATCTTCGTTCGAAGCCTTCTGGTATTCCAGAGGCAACTGTCCCTGGCGGGGTGCACCCGTGGGAATCACATCGCCCATGGATGCTCCGGGGCCGTAGCTCGGAACCCCCAGGTCGAACGTCCAGGGCCCGTCGGCCAGCTCAGGCGCACAGGTTTCCCCGTCGCCCGTCGCGGTGATGCGCTGAATGGTCGAATCAATGGATGACACGAGTGCTCCCTGTCTTGAGGTGGCCGAGAGGGCCGTTGTCGACGAGCTCTACGCCCTCGTCATAGCGGTACAGCCTCGGAGGCCGGTGGCGCCCTCCCGAGACAACGTGGTCAGTGGGAACCAGTGAACCTGAATTCTCGATCTGACGACGGAAGTTGGCGGGGTCGAGTTGCTTCTGCAACACAGCCTCGTGCACGATGCGCAGTTCACTGAGGGTAAAAGTCTCGCCCAGGAATGCCCGAGCGATGCGCGAGTACTCCATCTTGGTGCGCAGACGCCAGAGCGCATAGTCGACAATCACGTTGTGGTCGAAGGCCAGTTCAGGAAGGTTGTCCGCGGGGAACCAGCGCACGTTCTCTCCCTCAGTGGCACGATCAGCCTCTTCTTGACGCACGAGTGCCCAATAGACAACGGACACTGCGCGGCCACCGATGGAACGCTCCACATCGCCGAACGCGTAGAGCTGTTCGAGGTACGCAGGCTCAAGCGCCGTGGTCTCCAGCAGATTGCGGGCCGCGGCATCCGCGAGACTTTCGTCGTTGCCGACCCAGCCTCCGGGCAACGCCCACTGGCTGGCATAGGGCTCACGGGTGCGGCGCACGAGCGGGATCCACAGGGCACTCTCGCCCGATTCGGGAATCGGACGCAGCGCGAAAATCACGGTTGATACCGCAAGCGAGATTGTTTGTTCGCTCTGCTCCATCGCCACTCCCTTCCACTATTCAGTAAGAGTCATGCTGACCTGAACACAGAATACACCTTAAAGTCAGGCTGACCAAAAGGACGCCGACGACATGATGCGGGCGGGGCGAACCCGCAAGAATGAGCTACTCAGCTGTAGCCGTTGGCGCGTCTACGGCGCCTCCGAACCGACGTGACCGACTCGCGTAAATGCGAATCGCTTGCCACAGGTCTTCACGCGTGAAATCAGGCCAGAGCGTGTCGAGGAACACCATCTCGGCATACGCGCTCTGCCAGGGCATGAAGTTGCTCATCCGCTGCTCCCCCGACGACCGCACAAACAGGTCAACATCGGGCAGCTGCGGTTGATACAGGCGCTTCTGGATGAGCTTCTCTGAGACCGCAGACGGCTTCAGCTTGCCTGCCGCAACTTCATCGGCAATCGAGCGCACGGCATCCGCAATTTCAGTGCGGCCACCGTAATTCACGCACATAGTGAGAGTAATGGTGCTGTTGTTCTCAGTCAGCTTCTCGGCGAATTGCAGCTCTTTGATCACCGAGGTCCACAAGCGCGGGCGTCGCCCCGCCCAGCGCACACGCACTCCCCACTCGTTGAGCTGATCACGCCGACGGTGCAGTACGTCGCGGTTGAAGCCCATGAGAAAGCGGACCTCCTCGGGCGATCGACTCCAATTTTCGGTTGAAAACGCATAAACACTGATGTGTTTGACACCGATTTGGATAGCACCGGCCACGACATCGAGCAGGCTCGCCTCGCCTGCCTTGTGACCCTCCACGCGCGTCAGGCCGCGCGCGTTGGCCCAGCGTCCATTGCCGTCCATGACGAGAGCAATGTGTTCGGGAACAGACCCCTTAGGCATTGCTGGCGGGTGGATGCCTGTCCAATCAAGAGGACGAAACTCCACAGCATCTTTGTGAGTTTTTGCTACGCGGCTCATGCGCTCCGATCCACATGCTGAATGGAGCGAAGGCTGCGCTCCAAATGAAACTGAGTGTACGCGGCAACAACACCGCTGGCTTGGGAGCGTGCGCGCTCGTCAGAGGCCTCAGCGACATCCCACTGACCGGCAAGTAACGCGCCGAGCAGTTCGAGGGTCGCCGGACTCAGTCGCGGTGAACCGGGCGGGGCAACCTCATCGGCGACCACGCCACCCATCTGCGCGACGAAGACGGAATGCGGCCCCGGAGCACCAGTCACCGCACAATCAACAAAGCTCGGGGCCCAACCGGCGATCGAGAGGCTCCGCAAGAGGTAGGAGTCGAGCGTCAGGCTCGGATTGTGCTCGCGCCGCGAAAGAGAACGCAATGCACCCACCAGCAAGAGATATTGCTGAAGCGAGCCGTCGTCATCCGTAACTTTGTCCGCCGTTTCGACCATCACGCTTGCGGCGGTGTAGCTCGCGTAATCGGCCGTGATGTCCGAGCCATAGGAACCAAGGGACTCCGCCTGCTGGATGATATCGAGGCTGCGACCGATATAGCACTGGATGTCGGCGACCATGAAGGGTTCCAACCGTGACCCAAACTTCGAGGCTGTGCGACGCACACCCTTAGCCACCGCCCGGATTTTTCCGTGCTCACGCGAGAGCATCGTCACGATGCGGTCAGCTTCACCCAACTTGTGGGTGCGCAGCACGACAGCTTCATCACGATAGGTAGGCACCTCCCAAGTATCCTCCGGTTGTCGCGAGTTTGCTGTGCGACGGCCCGCGCCAACTCCGTTTCGCTGAGCGCCCTGCCCGCCGGCTGAGCACCCTGCCCGCGCGCTGAGCAGCTCGCACGCCCGTTTGCTCCCCTTCGGAAACTCAGGAGAATCGCGTGCGTCGAAGGAAAGATGACCCATTCACCCGCCCCGGCGGCGGCTGCAGGTCTGTTTCTCCTGAGTTTCCAGAAGGGAGCACGGGCGCTCTCCCTGCGGAACCCCACTCAGCGCACGATGACGCCGAGCACGTCGCCGCACAACATGTCCCACAGTGCGTGCGCAGCGCGCATCGCCCCTCGACCTGCCCTGCAGGGCGCGCGCACCGCACCGGACCGGAGCCTCACGGAAATTCAGGAAATCGCCGCGCTGCGCACAACGCCGAGGCCGGATCCGGTGCACCCCAGACATCCGCTGCCCCCGATCTCCTGAGTTTCCGACGTCTGCCTCGATGACGACGCCGGCACGTTCACATTCACGTTCAGAACGTCAGGAACAGCGGCAGGGTAAGCAACTGATCTAGGGACAGGAACAGAGCTAGGGGCAGGGCGCGGACGCGGAGCAAACGCGCGAGTTGCTCGGAGATCGCAGGCTTGCCCGGAGCGCAACTGCGCTGCGCGCGTCACGCGTGGTACGAATGGTTCGTGAACGAGACTTTCGAGATTCCGCTCTGGGCGGGGCTGCTAGCGGTCGGCGTCGGCGCCATGCAGGGTGCGATGTTCGCGGCCCAGTTTCGGGACCGCCGCCTTGACCTTCTCGGCGTCGCGATCATCGGACTAGCGTCAGGGTTCGGCGGCGGCATCGTGCGCGACGTCGTGCTCTCTGAAGTCCCCGCAGTGCTCACCACCAACTGGTATCTCATCGTCGCCACCGGGGCCGCACTGTTCGGGATGCTGCTCGAGCGACTGATCGCACGGATGGGTCCGGTCATCACGGTTCTTGACGCTCTCACCATTGGGCTCTTCGGCGCGATCGGCACGACCAAAGCACTTGCCATGGGACTCCCCGAGGTGCCGGCCATTTTCGTCGGCGCTATCTCGGGCGTGGGGGGATCGATCCTGCGGGACATGCTTCTTTCAATGCCCATCGCCCTCATGCACGTGGGCTCGCTGTATGCCGTCGCTGCGGTATCGGGCGCGACGAGCCTCGTCATCATGCGCAACTTCGACGTTCCGGTATTCGTGGCGGCCTCAATCTGTGTGGGCATCACCGTCGGCGTTCGGGTTCTTTCGGTGCTCTTCAACTGGACGCTGCCGGAGCAACGCACGATCAATCGTCTGCCCAGATTCCGCCGCCCCTAGCTCGCCGCTAACTCCTCGCCGCAGCCGCCGTTAACGAACAAACGCCCCACAGCTCAGCGAGCCGCAGGGCATTTGCGAAAGCTGAAACTACCCAGCGATCAGTTCAGATTCAGGAGCGTTTTGCGAGGCACGCACCCAACGGTTGACAGCCGACACGATCGCCTCGAGTGATGCCCGCGAGATGTCACCATCAATACCGACGCCCCAGAGACGCTGACCGTTGATATCGAGTTCGACGTAGGCCGCGGCCTGAGCATTGCTGCCGACCCCCATGGTGTGTTCAACGTAGTCGAAGAGCTTGACTTCAATTCCTTGTCCCTGAGCGGAGAGCATGCCCAAGAACGCGTCGATGGGGCCGTTACCAGTGTGGCTGGCGTCGGTCTCGCCGTCGTCGACACGCAGTCGAGCGTCGAGGCTAACTTCGCCATCATTCGCGCTGGTGGTGCGGGTCGCCAGCAGTTCGTAGCGCCCCCACTTTTCCTCGGCGTGATCGGCGGATGCTGGCAGGTATTCGTCTTGGAAAGCCGTCCAGATTTGCTCGCTCGAGACTTCGCCACCCTCGGAATCTGTCTTCGACTGAACAACGCCGCTGAACTCGATCTGCAGCTTGCGCGGCAGGTCGAGGTTGTGGTCGGTTTTGAGCAGGTAGGCCACGCCACCCTTACCCGACTGCGAGTTCACGCGCACGACGGCTTCGTAGCCGCGGCCAACATCCTTGGGGTCGATCGGCAGGTACGGAACAGCCCAGACTAGATCGTTGACGTGCTTACCCTCGCGTTCGGCCTGAGCCGCCATCGACTCGAAACCCTTCTTGATCGCATCCTGATGCGATCCGCTGAAAGCGGTGTAGACAAGGTCTCCAGCCCAGGGGCTGCGCTCGTGCACTTTCAACTGATTGCAGTGCTCGGCGGTGCGACGAATCTCGTCGAGGTCGCTGAAGTCGATCTGCGGGTCGATTCCCTGCGTAAATAGGTTGAGCCCCAGAGCGACGAGGTCGACGTTTCCGGTGCGCTCACCGTTTCCGAACAGGCATCCCTCGATGCGATCGGCGCCGGCCATGTAACCCAACTCTGCCGCAGCGATTCCCGTTCCACGGTCGTTGTGCGGGTGCAGCGAGATGATGACGCTCTCACGGTGGTTCACGTGGCGCGACATCCACTCAATCGAGTCGGCATACACGTTGGGGGTAGCCATTTCGACGGTGGCGGGCAGGTTCAGGATGACCTTACGCTCCGGCGTGGGCTTGAAGACTTCGAGCACCTGGTTGCAGATATCAACCGCGAACTCGAGCTCGGTTCCGGTGTAGCTTTCGGGCGAGTACTCGTAGTACACGTCGGTCTCGGGGACCATAGCCTCGGATGCCTTACAGATCCGAGCACCGTTGAGGGCGATGTCGATGATGCCCTGCTTGTCTTTGCGGAACACGACATCACGCTGCAGCACGCTCGTTGAGTTGTACAGGTGAACGATCGCTTGCTTAGCGCCCTTGATCGACTCGTAGGTGCGCACGATGAGTTCTTCACGAGCCTGCGTCAGCACCTGAATAGTGACGTCATCCGGAATCGCGTTTGTCTCGATGAGCGAGCGAACGAAGTCAAAGTCAGTCTGGCTCGCCGAGGGGAAACCGACCTCGATCTCCTTGTAGCCCATCTTCACGAGCAGATCGAACATGATCCGCTTGCGTTCGGGGCTCATCGGGTCGATGAGGGCCTGGTTACCATCGCGCAGATCGACGGCACACCAGCGGGGAGCCTCGGTGATGCGCTTCGACGGCCACGTGCGGTCCGGTAGATCAACAGAAATGATCTCGTGAAACGGACGGTACTTGTGGACGGGCATCGATGATGCGGACTGATTGTTTTTCATGTCAAGCTCCTGCTGTTCTCAAGGCCTTCTGGGCCACTCGCAACGAATCTGGTCAGCCAATGACAAACCCCGCGACGAGTGAGGCCTGGGTTAGGACTCGTCGCGGCAGCTAAGGAGGAGCAAACCGAAGAACATAATTTCACCCTAGCACTGCGAGAGCGGCACCGCAGGACTGGTTCTTCGACTGTTACCGCGCTGCCGCGATGCTGTGGCGATGCTCTAGAAGCCGAGGCGCCCGAGCTGTTTAGAGTCGCGCTGCCACTCTTTGGCAACTTTTACACGAAGCGAGAGGAAGATCTGCTTGCCGACGAGCTTCTCGATCTCGGCGCGAGCTCGCGCACCGACATCCTGCAGACGCTCGCCCCCCTTGCCGATAATGATGCCCTTCTGGCTATCACGCTCAACGAAGATATTCGCGAACACTTCGAGAAGGTTTTTATCATCGCGCTCGATCATGTCGTCGATCGTGACGGCGATGGAGTGCGGCAGTTCGTCCATGACGCCCTCAAGCGCGGCCTCACGAATCAACTCGGCAACGCGCGACTCAGTTGACTCGTCGGTGACAGCGTCGTTCGGGTACAGCGCAGCCGACACCGGCATGAGCTTCACGAGCTCGGTTGCAAGAATATCGAGCTGGATGTCGTCGAACGACGAGATCGGAATAATCTCGTCCCAGTCGCGCAGTTCTGCCACGGCTTTGAGCTGTTCCGCGACGCCGGGGCGCGAGGAGGCATCAATCTTCGTGACGATGGCGACCTTCTTAGCGCGCGGGAAAGAGTCAAGCTGCTCGTTGATATACCGGTCACCGGGGCCGATTTTCTCGTTCGCCGGAATACAGAGGCCGATGACGTCGACTTCGCCGAGGGTATCTTTCACGATGGAATTGAGGCGCTCGCCCAACAGGGTGCGCGGGCGGTGCATACCGGGAGTGTCCACGATGATGAGTTGACCATCTTCGCGGTGCACGAGGCCCCGGATGGCGCGGCGCGTGGTTTGCGGCTTCGACGAGGTGATCGCGACCTTCTCGCCCACGAGCGCGTTAGTCAGCGTGGACTTACCCACGTTGGGTCGACCCACAAAGGTCACAAATCCTGCTCTGAATTCACTGGTGTCGGTCACTGTGATTCACCGTTCTCTCGTTCATTCGAGCCTGAGTCATTCTGGTCATTGAGCCACGGATCGCGCGACACCAACACGGTGCTGATGCGTTTGCGCCGGCCTTCGGTACGTTCTGCCGTCAGAACGAGTCCTGAATAGTGTGCCACTGCTCCGCTCTCGGGGAGTCGCCCCAGAGTTTTCATGATGAGCCCGCCGACGGAGTCGACTTCGTCATCATCCAGCTCAAGTCCGAAGAGATCGCCCAGTTCATCAATCGGCAGGCGAGCGCTGACACGGTACGAGCCATCTTTCAGCTCTTCAAACTCGGCGACTTCGCGGTCGTATTCGTCAGAGATGTCTCCCACGAGTTCTTCGATGAGGTCTTCTAGCGAGACTAGCCCTGCGATACCGCCGTACTCATCGACGACCATGGCGAGGTGATTCGATTCGAGCTGCATTTGGCGCAACAGGCTATCGGCACGCTGCGATTCCGGCACGAAAAGCGCGGGGCGAGCCAGCGCCTGAGTCGTGAGCTTGTCGGCTTCGGCCGGCTGTTCATACACCACGCGCGCGATGTCGCGCAGGTACAGCACCCCCATCACCTGATCGATGTCGTCACCGATCACCGGTACTCGCGACACTCCGCGGCTCAGAAAGAGGCCCATAGCGGCACTGGCCGTGACATCCGCTTCAACCGTCACCATGTCGGTGCGCGGGATCATGACCTCACGGATCACCGTGCTGTTGAAATCGAAGATGGAGTGGATGAGGTCGCGATCATCTTGGTCAAGAACTTCGTGCTCGGTGGCTTCATCCACCATGCTCAGCAGTTGCTCTTCACTAGAGAACGTCGCCGTTCGGGGTCGACCCGGAGTCACTCGGTTGCCGATCGCGACAAGAGCGTCAGCGATCGGGCCCACAATCACGCGGATGCCGCGAATAAACCGTGCCGAGAGTTGCAACACCTTGCGAGAGTGAGCACGCCCGACGCTGCGGGGGCTGGAGCCCACCAGCACGAACGATGCTCCGGTCATGATGAGCGCGCTGAACAACAGCACGAGCCACCACTGCTCGAAGGCCGAGGCAAACACGAGCGTGACGAGCACTGCCGCAGTGGTCTCCACGACGATTCGCATGAAGTTGAGCGCATTAATATGCGCGCCCGTGTCTTTCGAGATTGCGAGAATCGACTTCTGCGCACGGCTGCGTCCGGCCAGCTCGACGAGGTCGCTACGGCTCAGTACCGTAAGCGCCGAGTCGGCAGCGGCAAGCAAACCACCGAGCGACACTAAAAGAATCGCGACGGTGATGAAAATTCCGATCAGCACAACCGGCTACTAACTTCGTTCTGCCAGGGCGAACCCCAACAGAATTTCGCGCTGAAGGCCAAACATTTCTTTTTCTTCTTCTGGCTCAGCGTGATCGAATCCAAGCAGGTGCAGCAGTCCGTGAGTGGTCAGCAACAGCATCTCTTCGAGAGGGCTGTGACCCGCGGCCTCGGCTTGCACGATCGCCACTTGGGGGCATACGACGATGTCGCCGAGCAGTCCGGCGGGTGTCTGACGGTCTTCGGTCCCGGGGCGCAGCTCGTCCATGGGAAAGCTCAAGACGTCGGTGGGACCGGGCTCGTCCATCCACTGCACGTGAAGCTGTTCCATGGCGGCCTCGTCGACAAAGACAATGCCGAGTTCCGCATCCGGATGCACGTGAAGCTGGTCGAGGGCGAAGGTGCAGAGTCGCTGAAAAGCGTGCTCGTCTACCTCGATGGCCGATTCGTTGTTGATCTCAATCGACACGTTAGGGCCTCTCGTGATTGCGGCTGCGCTTAGGCGGCCGGTTCTTGCGGTTGTATTCGTCGCGCTGCTTTTCGGCATCGTAGGTGGTGTAGGCATCCACGATTTGGCCCACCAGGCTGTGACGCACGACATCGGCACTCGACAGTTCGGCGAAGTGGATGTCGTCGATGTCTCGCAGCACGTTCGAGACGAGTTTGAGGCCACTCGCCCCTTCGGGCAGGTCGACCTGGGTGATATCACCGGTGATGACCATCTGAGAATCAAAGCCAAGACGCGTCAGAAACATCTTCATTTGCTCGGGCGTGGTGTTCTGGGCTTCGTCAAGAACGACGAACGAGTTGTTGAGTGTGCGACCGCGCATGTAGGCGAGCGGTGCGACCTCCACTGTGCCGGCAGCGAGCAGCTTGGGCACGAGTTCGGGGTCCATCATGTCGTTCAACGCGTCGTAGAGAGGGCGCAGGTACGGGTCGATTTTATCGGTGAGGGAACCGGGCAAGAACCCAAGCCGCTCCCCCGCTTCGATTGCCGGACGGCTCAGGATGATGCGGTCCACTTCTTTGCGTTGCAGGGCCTGCACAGCCTTCGCCATCGCTAAGTAGGTCTTTCCCGTTCCCGCGGGACCGATGCCAAACACAATGGTGTTGTTGTCCATGGCATCGACGTATTGAGCTTGCCCCAGCGTCTTCGGACGGATCGCTTTGCCGCGCGTCGTCAGAATGGTTTGACCGAGCAACTGCTGTGGACTGCCTTGGTTACCACGCAAAATTTTCGCCGAAGCATCGACCTCGATCTCGCCGAGGTCATGTCCGCCACGCACCATCGTGACCAGTTCGTCGACGAGCTCTTTCGCGGATTCGACTGAAGCCGAGTCGCCACTCAGAGTAATTTCGTTACCCCGAACATGCATTTCGACGCTCGGAAATTTGCTTTCGACGACTTTGAGCAGTCGATCCTGCGGGCCGAGTAGACGAACCATGGCGACGCCGTCTACTTCAATTGAAACGCTCTCGCGCTCTGTCGAACCTGCGGACTCGGAGTCACTAGTGACCAAGGGTGCCTTCCTCGAGGTTTCCACCGAGCACATGAGCGTGCACATGGAATACGGTTTGACCGGCGTTTTCACCGGTGTTAAAAATCAGTCTGTACTGTCCGCCTGCGTGTTCGTCGGCAAGCTTCTGGGCGACCGACACGAGTTCAGCCAGCAGTGCGGGATTGCCGGCGGCAAGCTCGGTGACGTTGGCGAACTCCTCCGTTTTAGGCACGACCAGCAGGTGCACGGGGGCTTGCGGCGCGATATCGCGAAACGCAATGATCGCGTCTGACTCGAAAACGATATCCGCGGGAATCTCGCGGGCGATGATCTTCGTGAAGATCGAAGGGGAATCGGACATAGCTCTAGCCTAAACCTCTAGCTCCAGCGGCCAAGCTTGACGTTCAATGCCGCTATAGCTGCGGGCCCCGCTGTCGACGTGCGTAACACTTCACTGCCCAATCGAATTGTGGATGCTCCGGCCGCGGTCAAGAGTTCGAGCTCGTGATCTGCGACACCGCCTTCCGGCCCCACGACGAGCACGATGTCACGATCATCTACTTCAAGTTCAGCGAGAGTTTGCGTCGCCGTGGGCTCCAGCACCAGCATCCGCGTCGTGGAGGCAAACGCCGCCAGCTGTTTCGTCGTCACGAGGTCGAGAACATCAGGGATCCAGCTTCGTAGCGATTGCTTGCTCGCTTCGCGAACGATGGCCGCCCAGCGATCGCGGCCCTTAGTAACCTTCGAGCCTTGCCAGCGAGAGATGCTGCGCGCCGCCGACCACGGGATGACGCCGTCAACGCCGAGTTCGGTGGCAACTTGCACCGCGAGTTCGTCACGATCGGCCTTTGCGAGGGCCTGGGCCAGGAACACCGCGGGGGTTCGCCGCAGCGATTGCTGTACATCGACAACCTGAATGGTGAGCTCAGTGTGCTCGGCCGCGGTGATGGGGCCCGAAACGATCAGCCCCGCGCCGTTGCCGATCGCAATTGTTTCGCCGACTTTGAGGCGCGACACCGTGACCGCATGCCGCGCTTCGGCATTGCCCAACGAAACGGAAGCGCCAACCGCCACCTCGCCGAGCTCCTCGTCGATATACAGATGTGCCATAGCGAGCTACAGGAACCGATCTCGAAGTTTGGAGAACAAGCCCTGTTGGAATTCTGCGAAGTGGGGCTTCTTGCTCTTGCGCACGGCGGCGAGTTGCTTGATCAGAGTCTGTTCGGCACCGCTGAGCTTCGTCGGCGTGACAACTTGGATGCCGAGCCGCAGGTCGCCGCGGTTAGTGCCGCGCAAACTGGTGATTCCACGATCACGAACCGTGAGCACTTCGCCGCTCTGTGTGCCCGGCTTGATGTTCACTTCGATGTCACCATCGAGACCATCGAGTTTCACGGTAGTACCGAGAATCGCGTCAATCATTTCGACCTCGACCGTGGCAAGCAGGTCGTCGTCGGCGCGACTGAAGACATCATGGTGCCGCACCTTGATCTCGAGGAACAGATCACCATTGGGGCCGCCAGCGGGGCCGACCTCGCCCTGACCGGGCATCTGCAAACGCAGTCCCGTCTCAACGCCGGCGGGGATGTCGACGGACAGAGTGCGCTGGGCCCGTACCCGCCCCTGGCCAGCACACGTGGCGCAGGGGTTGACAATGATGGTTCCGTAACCACGGCAGGTACCGCACGGGCTCGACGTCATTACGTTGCCGAGAAGGCTTCGAACCTGACGCTGAATCTGACCACTGCCCTGACAGATATCGCAACGAACCGGTGAGCTGCCGGGAGCAGAACAGCTGCCCTCACACGTCTCACACAGCTCGGCAGTGTTGACCTCGAGATCGCGGGTCACACCGAACATCGTGTCTTTCAGGCTGACCTCGATACGCAGCAGCGCATCTTGACCGCGCTCGCGACGCGAACGCGGGCCGGCAGTCTGGCTTGACCCGCCGAAGAAAGTCTCGAAGATGTCGCCGAAACCGCCGAATCCTCCTCCGCCGCCGCCGAAACCGCCGTTGCCGCCCATATCGTATTGCTGACGCTGTTGCGGATCGCTCAGTACGTCATACGCGTGAGTCACCGACTTAAAACGCTCCGATGCATCCGCACTGGGGTTGACGTCGGGGTGCAACTCGCGAGCGAGCTTGCGGTACGCCTTCTTGATTTCCTCCGGGGTCGCTTCGCGGGCAACGCCGAGGGCTTCATAATGATCTGCCAAAGTTCCGATTGCTCCTTACGAGCTCAGTTGTCTTCTAAAAGTCGAGACAGGTACCGCGCTACTGCACGGACCGCCGCCATATTGTTTGAGTAATCCATTCGCGTCGGGCCAAGCACGCCCACGCGGGAGACCCCGCCGCCCGAGGAGGAATATCCTCCGGTGACAACGGATGTCTCTTCTAGTCCAAATTCTGCGTTCTCGCGCCCAATGCGAGTGGATACCGATCCATTTGCTACTTCCATCTCCCCAAAGAGGCGCAACAACGTTACTTGCTCTTCTATTGCCTCGAGCACAGGAAAAATGCTGCCGGTGAAGTCTTGTTCGGTACGCGCCAGGTTTGCGGTACCCGCGAGTACGAGCTTGTCGGCACGGTTCGCCAACACTTGCTCGACCAAGCTCGAGGCAATCTTGCCCACAAAAGCTTGACGTTCCAGGGGAAAAATCTGAGCGAAGCTGGCTAGCCGATCCGCGGCCTCCGGGAGCGATTGCCCCGTCAGCGCCGAATTCAGCTTGGCGCGAACTTCGCCCAGGAAGACTTCGTCAAGCGGCTCAACGACATCGATCAGACGCTGCTCTACCCGGCCGGAGTCGGTGATGAACACCGTCATGATGCGGGTCGCGTAAAGCGGAACCAGTTCCACGTGCCGCACGCGGGCCGTAGCCAGCGAAGGATATTGAACCAGGGCCACACTGTTGGTCAGCTGAGACAGCAGGCGCACTGAACGCGCAAGTACGTCATCCAAGTCGTCGGCCTGACCCAGAAAAGACTCAATCGCTTGGCGCTGTGCGCTCGTGAGGGGGCGCAAGTCAGCCAACTGGTCTACAAACATGCGGTAGCCCTTATCGGTCGGCACGCGACCGGACGAGGTGTGGGGCGCCGTAATGAGCTCTTCGTCTTCGAGTAAGACCATGTCGTTGCGAATCGTTGCAGCGGATACTCCGAAGGAATGTCGCTCAACGATTGACTTGGATCCGACAGGCTCACGCGTCGCAACGTAGTCCTGCACGATGACACGAAGCACGTCAAGACCGCGGGCGGAAACCATTCCACCACCCACCTCTCTTGATTGGCACTCAATCCGTTCGACTGCCAATCTTACTCGACACACCACGACACAGCCGTTGCACCGCGCGAGTCATACCAGTAGCGTGTCTTTGTACTTGAGCGCTACCCTTTTGAGGAAATGCTCAGGTGTGACACCGAGCACTTTGATGAAACCCGGGAACTTCCCTCGTTCACCTGAAAGGCACGAACACATGACTGACGCAAATCCGCAGCCCGCAGCCCCCCAGCCGGCAGCTCAACTGACAACGGCTGAGGACAACCAGTGGGCGTCATTCGCTCACCTGGGTGGAATCTTGGGATTCCTTCCCGCGCTTATTATCTGGCTGGTCTTCAAAGACCGCGGCGCATTCACCAACACCGAAGCAAAAGAAGCACTGAACTTCCAGATCACCGTTGCCATCGCCTACGTGATCTCGAACATTCTGATTGCCGTCGTCATCGGCGGAATCTTGCTTCCGATCGTCTTCATTGTGTCGGTGATTTTCTCGATCATCGGCTTCACCAAGGCTAAGGACGGCACGAACTACCGCTACCCCTTCGCACTGCGCCTCATCAAGTAATTCTGCTTATCGGCTAAGTCGATAGCGAGTGAGCCCCGGGAGCTTCTGCTCTCGGGGCTACTTTTTTGTCCAAGTAAGGCTTTAATAGAGCCATGTCAGATTCCACACCGCCCCCCGCCTCGCCGTACGCACCGATCCAACCGATGAGTCCGAGCGACGAAAAGCTCTGGGCGACACTCATTCACGTCGGGGGAATCTTCTTTTCCTTCGTTCCCGCACTAGTGGGTTACCTCGTCTTCAAAGACCGCGGGCCGTTCATCAACGCCCACGCACGAACCGCACTCAACTTTCAAATAACCATGGCGATCGCCTACGCAGTTTCGGTGATCCTGATGCTTGTAGTCATCGGCTACCTGACCATGTTTGCCGTGGCGATCATCATCCTGATCTTCAGCATCATTGCAGCGGTTGCTGCCAACAATGGACAGGCGTACAAGTACCCGCTGACCATCGAGTTCATCAAGTAACTCGAACTTTCGCTCTAAATGGGGGCGTCTGCTAGCAATCGCCGCACTACGGCATCCGCGAGCAGGCGCCCTTTGAGCGTGAGGTTTATCGTGCCTCTGAACGCGGCCGGAGCCTCCACCAACTCGTCAGCGATCAGTCCGGCAACGGCGGTGCGACCCTCAGCATCGAGCGTCGCTGTCTTTAGCCCATCGCGAACTCGCGCACGAAGGAGAACATGCTCGAGATATTTGCTGGAATCAGCAAGCGTCTCGCGCCCGGCTCCCGGTGAGTGCCCGGCAGCAATCCGGTCGGCATACGCCGCCGGGTGCTTGACGTTCCACCAGCGCACCCCGCCGACGTGGCTGTGCGCCCCCGGGCCGACGCCCCACCAGTCATTACCGAGCCAGTAACCGAGGTTGTGACGGCTCGCGTGGCTAACAGCGGGATTGTCATCACGTTTGGCCCAGTTGCTAACCTCGTACCAGTCGTAACCTGCGGCGGCGAGCTTCTTATCGGCCAACTCATACATGTCGGCCTGCAGGTCGTCGTCGACCGGAGCGACGTCGCCACGTTTGATCTGCGCCGCCAGCTTGGTGCCAGTCTCGATAATGAGCGCGTAGGCCGAAATATGGTCTGGATTTTGCGCGATGGCGTGATCGAGCGAGCGCTCCCAATCGGCCAACGACTCCCCCGGAGTTCCATAAATGAGGTCGACGCTCACGTCGAGCTCAACTTCACGAGCCCATTTCACGACGTGCGGAACCTTCTCGGGGTCGTGAGTACGTTCCAGCGTGGCGAGCACGTGCGGCACCGCGGACTGCATCCCGAAAGACACTCGAGTGAAGCCAGCCTCTTTGAGCGCGAGAAGGTATTCCCTGTCGACAGAGTCGGGGTTGGCTTCGGTGGTGACTTCGACGTCATCCGCAAAACCCCACGTATCGCGCGCCGCGGCAAGCATTCGAGTGAGGTCGGTTACCGGCAACAGAGTGGGGGTGCCGCCGCCAAAAAAGACCGTTGAGGCTTTGCGCGGCGCTACGCCCGCATTCTCTAGCACGGTGGCTGCTTGCCTAATTTCGGCTATTGCTTCGTCGGCGTAGTCCGCCCGCTTAGCTCCGCGCAGTTCCTCACCCGTGTAGGTATTGAAGTCGCAGTAGCCGCAGCGCACCCGACAGAACGGAACGTGGATGTACACACTCCAGTCACGGTCGCCAGAACCGACAGCGACGCTGGCCGGCAAGGCTCCATCGAGAGGAGCAGGATCAGCTATCGGCAACGCACCTGGCACGAACTAATCCCCTAACAACTGATGAAGAAAGTGCGCCGCTCATGACGGCGAGCAGCACCCGTCAATTGTCGCACCTCTCGCGTGGGAGCATGGATGGGTGACTATGCACATTCTCTGGGACATCGACGGAACGCTCATCCACAACTCCACGGACGGTGCCACCGTCTACCTCGAGGCGTTCACCCACGTCACGGGTGAAGCTCCCCGCCAGTTCATCACGAACCCGCACGGGCAGACCGAAGGCCAGATTCTCGCTGCGCTTCTCGAGATCAACGGGCATCCCGCCGCCATGCTCGACGATGTGCTCACCGAGCTAGACGTGCGCACCGCCAAGCTGCTCGAGACTGGCTATGTGCGAACGGCAGTACCCGGCGGCCCGGCAGCGCTCCTCCACGCGGCCGGTCACGGATGGACCAATGCGCTGCTCACGGGCAACGGCCCGCAGCACTCGCGCGTGAAACTCACCGCCGCCGGCTATTCAGAAGAAGACTTCGACTGGACTCACTCGTTTTTCGGCGACCGTTCGCCTGACCGCCACCACCTCACATCGCTCGTCGCCACCATGCTCGGTGACCGCCCCAGCGTCATCATTGGCGACACCCCGAACGACGGAATAGCTGCCGATTCAGCTCAAATTCCGTTCATCGCCGTTGCAACCGGGGCTTACAGCGTGGCCGATCTCCGCGACACCAGTGCCCTCGTCGTCGTCGACGATCTGGTCGGTGGTCTCGAGGATGTATTGGGCACTATCGACGAACTCGCACGCCGAGGCTGATCGCAACGCCGCGCAGGATGCAGCAGTGAAGTTCGGCAGGACTAACGTCGAGTAGCTAGGTGCACGCTCGGCTCCGCTTGAGCCACGGTCTCCGGGTCGTTATTCCGACGAACGAATTGCTCCGGAAAGAGCACGCAGGTAGCGGGTCACGACGATGTATTGGAAGATTCGAAGAGCCGGAGCCACCAACATCCATTTGAAGGATGCCGGTCGAGAAAATGATCGCACCGTCATCCACACTGAGTTGTCGTCGCGCAGCTCTACCATGAATGACTCTTCGCCCCGCAGCGGATGCCCTTCGAGCGTTCCGTAAGCAAAGCCGGCAACTTTCGGGTCGTCGACCACGTAGACCACCCGCACGGGCTCATGGGCCGTAAACCGACCGCTGCCTATCGAGAGCACGATGGTGTCTCCGGCGCGCACATGAGGATGCGCGCTGCTGTCGACCGACAGATCCCGGTTCTCACCGTGCGGATCGCGAGGCAGAAGCGTCACGCCAAACCCGCTGCGACGTTTCACCCCCCAGGTCAACACTTGTTCGCGTGCGAACGCCCAGCGATCTTCTCCATGCCCGATTCGAGCGCTGCGTTGAACCCGGCGGAATCCGGCAGGGGGAAGCACCGTAAAGGTATGGCCACGCGTGGCACCGACCGCCCCATACGTAACAGGGGCATTGGGGTAGGTGCGCGCATCCATCGGTTTACTTCTTGTCTTTTCCGGCTTCGACTTCGCCCGAAAGCGCAGCGATGAAGGCAGACTGCGGAACCTCGACGCGACCAACCATCTTCATGCGCTTCTTGCCCTCCTTCTGCTTCTCGAGGAGTTTGCGCTTGCGGCTGATGTCACCGCCGTAGCACTTAGCGAGAACGTCCTTACGCATCGCACGGATCGACTCCCGCGCAATGATGCGAGCGCCGATGGCGGCCTGAATCGGTACCTCGAACTGCTGGCGCGGGATGAGGTTCTTGAGGCGTTCCGTCATGAGAACGCCATAGGCATAAGCCTTATCGCGGTGCACGATGGCGCTGAACGCGTCGACGGCCTCACCCTGCAGCAGGATGTCAACCTTCACGAGGTCAGCCTCTTGGTCGCCACTGGGCTCGTAGTCGAGGCTCGCATAGCCCTGGGTGCGGCTCTTGAGGTGGTCGAAGAAGTCGAACACGATCTCGCCGAGGGGCATCGTGTAATGAAGCTCTACGCGGTCGGTACCGACGTATTCCATGCCCTGCATGGTGCCGCGGCGCGACTGGCACAGCTCCATGACCGTACCCACGAAGTCTTTGGGGGTCAGGATGGAAGCCTTCACCATCGGCTCAGAAACGCTCGCGATCTTTCCGCCAGGGAATTCGCTCGGGTTCGTCACAGTCGTGAACTTCTTGTCGTCGCCCATCACTTCGTAAATAACCGAAGGAGCCGTAGCGATCATGTCGAGGTTGAACTCGCGTTCGAGACGCTCGCGCACGATTTCCAAGTGCAGCAGGCCCAAGAAACCACAGCGGAAACCGAAGCCAAGAGCTACGGATGTCTCGGGCTCGTAAACGAGGGCGGCATCCGACAGCTTCAACTTGTCGAGAGCTTCGCGCAGCACCGGGTAGTCGGAGCCATCGATCGGGTACAGCCCCGAGAACACCATGGGCTTCGGCTCTGAGTAGCCCTTGAGGGCTATCTCGGCCGGCTTGGCATGGTTCGTGACGGTGTCGCCAACCTTACTCAGGCGCACGTCTTTCACACCGGTGATGAGGTAACCCACTTCACCAACGCCAAGGCCCTTCGTGGGAGTCGGCTCGGGAGAGCTCACCCCAATTTCAAGCAGTTCGTGAGCCGACTTAGTCGACATCATCATGACCTTCTCGCGCGGCGAGAGCTGGCCATCGACCATACGTACGTAGGTAATAACGCCACGGTAGGCGTCGTACACCGAGTCAAAAATCATGGCGCGAGCCGGAGCATCCGGGTTACCGACCGGAGCCGGGATGAGTCGCGTAGCCTCGTCGAGAAGCTCAGAAACACCTACTCCGGTCTTGCCCGAGACGCGCAGCACCGTCGACGGGTCGCAACCGATGAGGCCAGCGATTTCTTCGGCGTACTTGTCGGGATCTGCTGCCGGCAGGTCGATCTTGTTCAGCACCGGAATGATCGTGAGGTCGTTCTCCATCGCCAAATAGAGATTGGCGAGAGTCTGAGCCTCGATACCCTGAGCGGCATCAACGAGAAGAATGGCTCCTTCGCAGGCGGCCAGCGAGCGGGACACCTCGTAGGTGAAGTCCACGTGACCAGGAGTGTCAATCATGTTCAGCGCGTAGGACTGTTCCTTACCGTTTTCGTCGGTAAGCGCCCACGGCATTCGAACGGCTTGGCTCTTGATCGTGATGCCGCGCTCACGCTCGATATCCATACGGTCGAGGTACTGCGCCCGCATATCGCGGTCGCTAACAACCCCCGTGACCGACAGCATGCGGTCAGCGAGGGTGGACTTGCCATGATCGATATGCGCAATGATGCAAAAGTTGCGGATAAACGCAGGATCGGTCGAAGCAGGCTCAAGTGTGTAAGAGGCGCGAGGAGACATCCGCCCAATTCTCCCATGAAGCGGACGTTCCTGCGCGCACCCGCCCAATACGACAGGCCGGAGCCATTACGGGGGCGGATGCTCGGGCTGTCAATGCGCCAGAAAGTGCCGCTAGAACGCTGCCGCCAGCAAGAGGAATGGCAGAGTCGCCAGTGCCCCAGCGATAACGACCAACACCCAGCCGAAGGTGGCAACGCAGGCGAGGACGATCCCCCAAATAGAGAAACCCCGTCCCGTTGGTTCATCGCGCGAGCCGAACACACCCAAGATCACCGCAGCCAGCGGCACGACAACGCTCTGCGCAAAGAAGAGCGACGCGATACCGAGGCAGAGCGCGAGCACGCTCATTGTGCGGGAGGCTGCGGCGCGAGGGGCGGACGCGGTGCTGTGCTCGTCAGTAGAGGTGGGCACGTCAGTAGCGGTGGGCACGTCAGTAGAGGTGGGCACGTCAGTAGAGGTGGGCACGTCAGTAGCGGTGCGCTCGTCAGTTGCGGATGAAACTGAAAGGGTTGAAGAGGTCATGTATCTAAGGTAAAAAAGCCGACGACCGTCGGGTATCGGGGTAACCCCCGAAAGTGCAGGGGGACGGCCCGCCTGCCGACGTGCCGGCGAACTCTGATGGGGACTTTAACCCGAGAGCCAGGCGTGGCAACAACGGCACACAGACACGTTCACTATTCTGGAGATTGCTTACAGGACAAGTCAGCGGCGCTGAAGGCTTAGTAAACCGCGCAAACAGGTTTGCACGGCGCTGGGGTCGCGCAATTGCTCCGCAATTGCCATAGCTCCACCGGAACCGTGCAAACAAGTTTGCACGGCGCTGGGGTCGCGCAATTGCTCCGCAATTGCCATAGCTCCACCGGAACCGCGCAAACAAGTTTGCACGGCGCTGGGGTCGCGCAATTGCTCCGCAATTGCCATAGCTCCACCGCGCTGGTAACGTTGCCTGTTGGCTTATGCATATGGTTCTTCGTCGAACGGTATGCGCATCGCGGCCGGGAATCAGAACACCGATTCTCTTCCACGGCCGCCCACCATCTCTGATCCACAAACAAGAAAGCACATAAACGTGGCAAATATTAAGTCGCAGATCAAGCGCATTGGTACCAACAAGAAGGCACAAGACCGCAACCGCCAGGTCAAGAGCCAGGTCAAGACGGCTATCCGCGCCACGCGCGCAGCGATCAAGGCTGGCGACAAAGACGCCGCCCTCGCAAGCTTGAAGCTCGCATCCAAGTCGCTCGACAAGGCTGCTGGCAAGGGCGTTCTGCACAAGAACCAGGCAGCGAACCGCAAGTCGGCCATCGCCAAGCAGGTTGCAGCTCTCTAAAGCTCTCTGATCGGCATGACGCCGAACACACAAAAGCCCCTACCGCTCGCGGTCAGGGGCTTTTGTCGTTGAGCGGTGCTTTCGAGCTAGCGGATGCCCCGGGCGGCGACCACAGAAATCATGCGCTCCAGCGCGAACACAGGGTCGCGCCCCAACCCTTTCACCTGAGCATCTGTATCGGCGATGGCCTCAATGGCGGAGCCAAGCCCTGCATCGCTCCAGCCGCGCAAATCTTTCATCGCCCGGTCGGCCTGCCAGGGAGCCATGCCGAAGGTCTTGGCGGCTTGCCCTGAAGACATTGAACCCCCGGAAAGCTTCGCCATCGTTCGCAGCTTCGCTGCAAAAGCGGCGACGATTGGCACCGGGTCGGCGCCCGAAGCAAGAGCGTGACGCAAAAGCACAAGAGCTTCACCGGAACGCCCGGCAATCGCTGAATCTGCGACTTTGAAGGCGCTGGTTTCGACGCGGCCCGAGTAATAGCGGGCAACAGTGGCTTCGTTGATCTCGTCGGCATCGTCGGCGAGGAGCTGCTGGCAGGCTGCGGCTAGTTCTGCAAGATCTGCAGAGAACGCTGAAACGAGGGTGCGTAAAGCGCCTGGGGTAACGCGGCGGCGCTTGGCGGCGAACTCGGCGGAGGCGAAATCGTACTTCTCGGCGTCTCTCTTGAGTTCGAGACACGTGATTTCGATCCCGCCGCCCTTGCCCGCACGAATGGCGTCAAGGAGTTTCTTACCGCGCACTCCCCCAGCATGACGAAGAACGAGATACGTGTCCTCGGCCGGAGCTTCGAGGTATGACAGCGTTTCGGTGATGAAAGCGTCAGTACACTTCTCTACGTTTGTGACTCGAATCAGCCGGGGTTCACTGAAAAGCGAGGGGCTGGCGAGACTAATGAGCTCGCCCGGGCCGTAGTGATCGGCTTCGAGATCGTTGACCTCGAGACTGGGGTCTTCAACTTTGAGGGTGTCGCGCAGCATACGGATGGCTCGATCGGCGAGGAAACCTTCCGTGCCGCTGACAAGAATGATCGGTGCGGGGCGCACCTTGTTCCATGCCAACTGCGGAATAGCGACTTTGGACTTCGCCGGCGGTCGGGCGGGGGTTCTGGCGGCCACAAGTCTCCTCAATTTGAACTGCGAACCCAGCCTAATGCCGGGCGCCCACATCCTTCTCCGACCACACTGAGACGGCACCGGACCTGCTCGCGGGCGACACCAGCACGAGTCCGTTCAGATCGCTTCGAGCTACCGCGGTGCCTGCGTCGGCGAGCATGGCTAGAGCACTGTCGGTCGGATGCCCGTACCCGTTGTCCGCGCCGACGCCGATGAGTCCGAGAGTGGCTCTCAGCTCGGAATAGAGGGCCGGATACTGGTCACCAGAACCGTGATGGCTGACTTTGACGACATCCACTTGTCGGAACGTATGGCCTGCCACGAGGCGCGACTGAGCACTCTCGCCGAGGTCCCCCAAGAAAACCGAGCTGAGGCAGTGTCTCAGGCAATCGGAGCGCGGCTGGAACTCGATAACAACGCTCGCGTCGTTACCCGGATCGATGCCGGCAACCTGAGCAGGTGGCCAGAGGACGCCCCACTGTAGCTCGCCGAGTTGCCCGCGATTTCCCGCGTTCACCGAAACGACCTGTGCGCCACCGGCCGCGAGGTTGTCGAGCAGTGCTTCGTCGGTGGGCGAGCCAGTGGGCCCGACAAGTACAACGTCTGCTCGGCCGACCACAGCCTCCGTTCCTCCCACATGGTCGTGGTCGAAATGTGTCAACACGAGCAGATCTATGCGGTCAATTGCGAGGCGATCAAGGCAGGCTTTGAGTAAATCCGGTTCTGCGCCGGTATCGATCAGAGCAACTTCTTCGCCACTGCGCATGACCACCGCATCGCCCTGGCCCACATCACATTGCGCGAACTGCCACTCCTTCGGCCACGTCATCGCCGCACTCACCGCCGATCCCACCACAACAGCAAGGGCGAGCGTGGACGCGATCGCGAGCGAGGTGAGGGCGTGGGTCTGCCAGATCCCCTTGGTCACAAGAGCAGCGAGGAGAAGAACCGTGAGCACGCTGAGCGTCAGCACTCCCACCCAGCCCTCCCACCACGGGATGCGTGCCCACGGAGCGTCGGCAAAGAAGTCCGCCACCGCGGCGACCCACGCAGCGGGCAGCCAGGCGATCCACATCAGCCCCAACCCGAGGACCGGGAGCACAGAAAGCGCCACGCAAGCCGCAAGACCGACGACGGTCGCAATGGGCGCCGCTGGTGCCGCCAACACGTTTGCCAGAACGCCGTACGTTGGCAATGAGGGCTGCAACAGGAGCAGCACGGGCTGGCAGGCGAGCTGAGCGGCTAACGGCACAGCAATCACCAGTGACAGCCATCGCGGCATCCAGCGCCCCAGAAGCTGCGCGAGCGGCTCGGCAAAGAGAAGCAGACCTGCCGTGGCGAACACCGAAAGTACAAACGCGAAGTTGCGCGATAACCAGGGGTCGAAGACGAGGAGCGCGATCGTCGCGAGTGAGAGCACCGCCATACCTCGGATAGGCCTGCCGCCGCCCAGCGCGATCAACACGAACGTCGCCATGAGCGCTGCACGAAGCACGCTGGGGTCGGGCGTGACAACAACCACGAACGCGATCAGCACGAGGATGGAGAGGCCGATCCGTAAAGCCCTTGTGGCGCCGACCCGGCCACCGAGAGCCATGATGAGGCCGACGACGATCGCGCAGTTGGCGCCCGAAACTGCGGTGAGGTGACTCAGCGAGCTGGTCTTCATCGCGTCATCCAAGTCGTCACTAACCGCGCTCGTATCGCCGATGGCGAGCCCGCCTAGGAGCTCGCCGCCACCACCAGGCAACTGCGATGTTGCTGCCGAGAATGTGCGTCTCAGCTCATTCGCCCAGTCGAATTGCCAGTCAGGATCGGCCTGCCACTCTGGTTCGTCGGTAGCGAAGAGCAACACCGCCCTCCCATCTCCCGGGGCGGTGCTCGCCAAGGTGCCCGTGACCGCAAACGTGACGCCGATCCCCCACGGCTCGTCCTCACCGCCCGCTGCGAGGTCACTGTCCTGTTCTTCAGCGGGGTCAGCCGCGACCGCGCCAAATCCGCCCCGTTCTGTGAAGATCAGAGCGGGCGATTCGAGTTCGAACGTTTCGCCGTCGACCTCGAGCAGGGTGATGGTCGCCTGAAAAAAGTCGGCGTCGCGTTGGAGGGCGGAGGTGGTTGTAGCCGTAGCGGTGACCGTCGTGTGTTTCGCCGCCAGCGTCGCCAGTGCCGCGGGCTGACGGCTTTCAGCGTGGAGGCTGACCGATGTCGAGCAGAGGGCGGCGAGAACGCACCCGAGGGCGAGGCTCGCGAGCACACGCCGCTGACTCATCAGTGCGCCCGCGATGAGCAGCGCGGAAGCAAGCCACAAAGCGATAGCCACGGTAAGGGCCCACGCCGGCACTCCGATTACCAACACGGCGACGAGCCACGCACCCGCTGCGGGCAGACTCAGCCGCAGGTCGAGGCTCATACCGTCACCAATTCGCGAAGTCCGTCGAACGTAGCGTCGCCGATTCCAGCGACATTGCGCAGATCATCGATGCTCGTAAAACGTCCATTCGCTTCGCGCCACGCGAGGATGCGAGCGGCCATCGCTGGCCCGATACGAGGCAACGTATCGAGAGCCGCGGCATCCGCAGTATTCAGATTGACTCGACCATCGGATGCCGTAGCCGCGTCAGCCTCGTCGCCCGCAGCGGGCACTGCAAACTGCTCTCCATCCGTCAGCACGCGCGCGAGGTTGAGTTGATCACGGTTAGCGTCCTCGGTGAAGCCCCCGGCGGCCGCGATTGCGTCGATTACGCGTGATCCTTCGGCCAACTCGAAGAGCCCCGGGCGTACCACCGCCCCCGTAACGTGCACGAACAGAGCGGGCGATTCCACCACTAGCGCGTCGTCGTCTGAGCCCACTTCGCCGCGCGCAATCTCTACGGCAGTAGGGCTGCCACTGAGTGTGGTGGCAAGCACAGCGCACCCGAGCGCGACGAGCACCACCACGATGACAGCGCCAACGCGCACTCGTAGCCGCGCTTTACGGGCCTGCTCGAACTCTTCCACCTGCACAAACTAAGCGCGCCCCGATTGCTCGGAGCGCGCTTAGTTACAAGGTGTGAAGTGTTTTAGCCTTCGGTGAGCTGTGGACGAGTCGCGATGCTCACAATCTTGGGTGCGCGCACGATTACTTTGACAATCTCGCGGTCACCAACGGTGCGCTTGATCGCTTCTGATGCCATGGCCAGAGCTTCGAGGTCCGCGCTGTCGATCTTGGGCGAGACTTCGAGGCGGTCACGAACCTTGCCATCCACCTGAACGACAGCCGTCACCGACTCTTCAACGAGGAGCGCCGGGTCGGCCTTGCGCCAGCCAGCAAGAGCGACCGTGGGCTCGTAACCGAGCTTCTCCCACATCTCCTCGGCCGTGTGCGGAGCGAACAGGCTCAGGGCGATTGTGATGACTTCAGCTGCTTCGCGAACAGCAGCATCGCCGCCGCCAGCACCGGTGTCGATGGCCTTACGGGTCACGTTCACGAGATCCATGATGCGAGCAACGAGCACGTTGAACTTCAACGACTCGGCAAGGCCAGGGCCATCAGCGAGGAAACGGTGGGTGGCGCGGCGCAGCGTGGTGTCGCCCGTCTTCCACTCGATCTCGGGAGCACTCGTGACATCCCGCACGACACGGAAGGCGCGAGCCAGGAACTTGTGTGACGCCGCAGGCGACACGTCTTCCCAGTTGATGTTCTCCTCAGGCGGGCCAGCGAAGGCCAGCGTCAGACGCAGAGCGTCGGCACCGTGCTCGGCAATTTCGCCCGAGAAGGTCACGGCCTTGCGGCTGCGCTTCGACATCTTCTTGCCCTCAGAGAGAACCATGCCCTGGTTGAGCAGCGCACTGAAGGGCTCCGTGAAGCTCACGTAGCCGAGGTCGAAGAGCACCTTGGTGATGAAGCGCGAGTACAGCAAGTGCAGAATCGCGTGCTCGACGCCACCAACGTACTGGTCGACGGGAGCCCACTTCTCGGCCTCCGCCGGGTCGAAGGCCTGGTCGGGATCGTTCGGTGACAGGAAGCGCAAGAAGTACCAGGAGCTGTCAACGAAGGTGTCCATCGTGTCGGCATCGCGCAGGGCAGGGCTGCCGTCGCGCGGGTCTTCGACGTTGATCCAGTCTTCGGCGGCCGCGAGCGGCGACTTGCCCTTGGGCTTGAGGTCGAGCCCCTCAGTCGACGGCAACTCAACGGGCAGCTGCTCGAAGGGAACCGGGATGAGTTCGCCATCCGAACCGTGAATGATCGGGATGGGGGTTCCCCAGAAGCGCTGACGGCTGATCAGCCAGTCGCGCAGACGATACGTCTTCGCGGCGCGGCCGGTGCCAGCTGCTTCGAGCTGTTCCACGATCTTTTTGATCGCGTTGGACTTGCTGAGTCCATCGAGCGGACCCGAGTTGATCATGCGGCCATCGCCCTGCAACGACTGACCGGTGTCGCGGGGATTCAGCGGCGGCAGGTCATCCGGCAGAATCGCCATGCCATTTTCGTCGAGCTCAAGAATAGGAATCGCGCCGGTAATGGCGGCGTTCGTGTCGAGCACGACGCGCACGGGCAGGTTGAACTTGATCGCAAATTCGAGGTCGCGCTGGTCGTGCGCGGGCACAGCCATCACGGCACCGTGGCCGTAGTCAGCCAGCACGTAGTCGGCCGTCCAGATCGGGATGCGCTCCCCGGTGACCGGGTTGATCGCAAAACGGTTCAGCGGGATGCCGGTCTTGGTACGCGTGGCATCCTTGCGCTCGATTTCGGTCTGCTTCTGCGTCGCTTCGAGGTAGCTCGCAAACGAGGCCTTGGTCTCGTCGTCGGTGCCCTCCACCAGCTCGGCGGCAAGGTCACCATCCGGGGCAACGACCATAAAGGTCACGCCGTAGAGAGTGTCGGGGCGCGTCGTGAAGACCGTGACCTTCTCGTCACGACCTTCGATCTCGAAGTCGACATCCGCACCGACCGACCGGCCGATCCAGTTGCGCTGCATCGTGAGAACCTTCGACGGCCAGGCGCCCTCAAGCTGGTTCAAGTCATCGAGCAGGCGGTCGGCGTAGTCGGTGATCTTCAAGTACCACTGCGTGAGCTTCTTCTTGACGACGATGGCGCCCGAACGCTCGGACGTGCCATCGGCCAGAACTTGCTCGTTCGCGAGAACGGTCTGATCTACCGGGTCCCAGTTAACCCAAGAGTCCTTGCGGTACGCGAGGCCCTTTTCGTACATCTTGAGGAACAACCACTGGTTCCACTTGTAGTACTCGGGGTCGCTCGTGTGCAGCACGCGGTCCCAGTCAAAGGAGACACCGTAGAGCTTCATGCTCTTCTTCTGCTGGTCGATGTTGTCGTACGTCCAGCCGCGAGGGTCAATACCGCGCTCAATAGCGGCGTTCTCGGCGGGCAGGCCGAAGGAGTCCCATCCGATGGGGTGAAGAACGTTGAAGCCACGCTGACGCCAGTACCGCGCCGCGATGTCACCGAAGGCATAGGCCTCGGCATGACCCATGTGCAGGTCGCCAGAGGGGTACGGGAACATATCGAGAATGTACTTGCGCGGGCGCTTGTCTTCGGGGTCGCTCGTCGCGAACGGCTTGAGCTCTTCCCACTTGGCTTGCCACTTGGCGTGAATGGCGGCTACATCGTAGTCCGAGCCACTCTCGCGGTCGTCGTGTGCACCAGCAAAGTTGGGCTGCTCAGTCACGTAAACACTCTCAATTCGTTACAGGGAAGATCTAAGATTACCCAACTCACGGCCGCGCTCGAGGGGGCTAGAAAGTGTCGGGTTATTCCATTGTCTATGAGTTGACGTCTCTCACAGTACACAGCCCCACAGTAGACCGAACGTTCACTACGCGTGCGGGCGGATGCGCGGCCACTTAGTCGGCGGAAGCACCGAGCACTCGCAACAGCGCCGCCGCCTTCAACTTAACCTCGGCCAGCTCCTCTTCGGGCACCGAGAGGGCCGTAATACCTCCGCCGGCTCCGATGGTTGAGCCTCGACCATCCATGACGATCGATCGGATGACCATCGCGAGGTCTACAGCACCGTCGACTCCGAGGTAGCCGAAGACGCCGGAGTAGATGCCGCGCGGGGCACGTTCCAGCGAATCGAGGATGAGCGTCGCCGAGTGTTTGGGTGCCCCTGTCATGGAACCCGCGGGGAACGACGCTTTGATGGCATCCACGGCAGTGACCTCGCCGCGCAATTGACCCCGGATGGTGCTGACCAGTTGGTGCACGGTGGCGTAGCTTTCCACCGCAAATAGGTTCGGCACCGTGACGGAGCCGACCTCGCACACCCGCCCGAGGTCGTTGCGCATGAGATCGACAATCATGAGGTTTTCAGCGCGCTCTTTGTCGCTCGCGAGAAGTTCAGCCGCCAATGCTCGATCTTCGGTGACGTCGGCGCTGCGGCCTCTGGTGCCCTTGATCGGTTTCGTCTCGACCAACCCCGCAGAGTCGATCTCCAAAAATTGCTCCGGAGTTGAACTGAGCAGCGAGATCTCACCAACCTGCACGAAGCCGCCGTGATGGCTGGGGTTTGCCTGCCGCAGAGCGAGATACGTGGCGACTGGATCGGCTGGCCGGTCACTATGGTCGACGTGCACGCTCGTCGTGAGGCACAACTGGTAGGCATCGCCCTCAACGATCGCGCGTTGGCAGGCGGCGATCATCTCGAGATAGTCAGAATCGGAGTCCCGCCAGACGGCTGTAGAGGCGCGGGGCCGGGGCGGCACGGAGTGTGCGGGCTGCGAGGGAACAACGGCGGCCGTGGCCGCAGCTTCGACGAGCGCCGCGATGCGGTCGCGCCACTGTGCGAGCTCGCCCGTCCAGCTCTCGCCGAGCGCGAGCACGCTGAGCGAGCGAGACCCGTGATCAAAGACAATCATTCGATCTACCCACAGCCATGCGGCATCCGGAGTCGCCGCCGGGGTGGTCACGGCGACGCCGAGAGACTCAGCACGCAGTTCGTACCCGAGCCAGCCGACCCAGCCGAGTCGAAATCCGGGAGGTGCCGCCGAGTGGTCACCATCGATCGGCGCGCACTCTCGATGCATCCAGTCGAACACCGATTCGTTGAGCTCGGTACTCAACACGGCCTTCGCTGAGATAGCCAGATAACTGCGCCCCGAATCAGCGGCGACACCACTGTCGAGCCACACGGCACCCGCGGCATCTGACGCGTACTGCGCCATGAGTTCGCTGAACACGGCCGCGGGGTCGACCCAGCGCGGCAGGTCAGAAGTCAAGACGCGAGAGCGCATACCCTAAGCCTATGAGTGCGGACGCAATTTACCGGTGGCAGAACGACAAACTCCTCGAGATCTCCCCCGAGGAGGTGTCGACCACACCCATGACCGTCGCCGATTCGTGGCTCGTGAACTCGGGCTCAGTGCTCGCGCTCAACCTGCACCGCCAGCGGTTTCTGGATGCCGTTCCCGCCGACAAGCAAGAAACAGCCGACAAGTTCTTTACAGCTGCAATCGCGGCTCTCCCCCGCGCCGGCGCTTGGTTTCCGCGCGTCGAGCTTCGCGGAGCCGAGTTTTTTCTGCGCTTGCGCGCGAACCCCGAATTGAAGCGCTCCGCTACGGCGGTGAGCTTGCACGGCGACGACCCGCGCACCGCTCCCACGGTGAAAGGCCCCGATATCGACGCGATGAGCGCGCTGCAGTCTGGAGCGCGAGCTCACGGCGCCGACGAGGCGATCCTGCTCACCGATGAGGGCTTCGTCATCGAGGGTGCCTATAGCGCTGTGCTGTGGTGGCGCGGCGAGATTCTCTGCGGTCCGCCGGCCGAGCTCGAACGAGTGGATAGCGTTACCGCCCGCAGCGTGCTGACTTTAGCCCGCGCGCTTGGGCTCGATACGCATGAAGAAGCGGTCACCCCGGCGGAGCTCGCGGGCACCGAAGTGTGGGTCGTGAATGCGCTGCACGGCATCCGTATTGTCTCGAAGTGGGTTGAGGGCCCCGACCTTGCCGAGAAGCCCGGGCGCCTCGAACAATGGCGCACCCGACTCGGCGCTTTAGCTCGCCCGCTTTAGCCAGTTTCTTTTCGGCTTCACTCGCTAGGCTCGTGGCGTGGATCTTGTTGACCTCGCTCTCAGCTCGGAGCCGATCGCTGCCGGAGGCGGCCTTAGTCAGTGGGTCACCGATGCATTGAGCTACATTCTCGACACTGTTCAGTCCGTCGACCCCGTTCTGCGTACCGTTCTAGCTGGCGTCGCCATCATGCTGGAAACCTCCATTTTGGTGGGGCTTCTCGTACCGGGTGACACGGTCGTCTTGGTCGCCAGCAGCGCTGTGGGGAGCGTCTTCGAGGCCAGCATCCTCGTCGCCGCCGTCATCGTTGGAGCCCTCATTGGCGAAAGTGTCGGTTTCGCTCTCGGTCGATTCTTCGGCCCCAAAATTCGGCATTCCCGGCTGGGGAAACGCATCGGTGAACGGCACTGGGTGCAGGCCGAGCGCTATTTGGGCCGCCGCGGAGGCATCGCGGTCTTTATCTCTCGCTTCTTGCCCGTTTTGCACTCCCTCATCCCCGTCACCGTGGGCATGAGCACCATGCGTTATCGCACCTTCATGGCGTGGACCGTTCCTGCCACGAGCATTTGGTCGATTGCCTACGTTTCTGTCGGAGCGCTCACGGCTGGAAGCTTCCGAGAGCTGCTCGACCAGCTTCACTACGCGGGCTACATTTTTGTGGGGCTTGTCGCGGTGATCGCGATCATCACGCTGATCGCTAAGAAGCTACTGCAGCGTTCGCAACAGCGTCACATGGAACACCACGACAGCGAATAGCCCTTAACGACCGAGGGGCGGATGCGTGCGCATCCGCCCCTCGGCGCTGGACTAGCCAGCAGTGTGTTGTGTGTCAGCCAGCGTTAGCTGAGGCCGTTGTCACTCAACCATGCGGTGGCGATGTCGTCAGATGACATCTTGTCAACGGTGCTTTCCACGTTGAGAGCGACAAGGCCCTCCGGGGTGAGCTTGGCGCTGACCGCGTTGATAACGTCGGCGATCGAGTCAGCAATATCGGCGTTCACGAGCGGGACAACGTTCGACGCCAAGAACAGACCCTCGGGGTCGGTCAACGACACGAGGTTCTCGGTCTGGATGCGCGGGTCAGCGCTGTAGACGTTGGCGATGTTGATGGTGCCAGCGACGAGAGCGTCAACGGTGGTGTCGCCCGTGGCGGTGAAGCCAACGGTCGCGCCGTAGACGTCCTTGAGCCCTGCGGGACCGTAGGGGCGCTCTTCGAGCTCTGCGTTTCCGCCGAGCTGAAGGTCAGCAACGCCGGCGAGGTCGGCGAGGCTCGTCAACGAGTTGGCTGCAGCGAAGTCAGCAGTCACGTTGTAGGAGTCCTGGTCGGTAGCCGTTGACTGGTCGAGAACGGTGAGACCATCGGGCAGTGCCCCAGCGAGTTCGGCGTAAACATCGTCAGATGCCGTTGCCGTTGTGTCTGCACTGTAGAACTGAAGAAGGTTTCCCGTGTATTCGGGGATGATGTCTACTTCGCCGCTTTCAAGCGCGGGCAGGTAAGCGTCGCGCTGACCGATCTGGAATTGACGCTCGACGTCGAAGCCGGCGTTCTCCAGTGCCTGCGAGTAGATCTCGGCAATGATTTCGTTCGAGTAGTAAGCCTGCGAGCCGACAACGATGGTCTCGCTGTTGGCGTTCTCGTCACTCGATCCGGAGTCCAAAGGATCACCAGTTGCACACCCTGACAGGGCAATTGCAACCCCGACCGCGGCGGCGCCAAGCGCGAGCCGGCCTTTGTTCTTAGCTGTGAACATTTCTATCCTCTTCTTTCTTGGGCAGGTTTTACTGCCACCGCGCGTCGTCGAGTTGACGACGTGCGGACATCTTTAGCACGCCCAGCCGAAACTCCGCGGGGAACCGCGAATTGTTGGATGAGCGCAAATATTCCATCGAGAAGCAGGGCGAGCGCAGCGATAAGAAGCGCACTACCCAGCATCTCGTCGTAGCGCTGCAACGGCAGCCCCCGGAAGATATAGATTCCTAGGCCGCCGAGACCGACATAGGCCGCCAGCGTTGCGGTGGCAACAACCTGCAGTGTCGCAGCGCGCAGGCCTCCAATCAGTAACGGGAGGCCCAGCGGAACTTCGACTTTCCACAGGATTTGCCACTCCGTCATGCCGACGGCGCGTGCGGAATCTATAACGCGACGGTCTACTGCCTCTATTCCCGCATACGCGCCCGCCAAAATCGATGGGATGGCAAGCAAGACAAACGCGGTGATAGCTGCCAGCTGCAGCTGTATCTGGGTCACGCCGATCAACAGCACGAGGAGCAGGATCAAACCGAACGACGGCAAAGCCCGGGCAGCGCCGGACAGCCCCACCGCAAAATCGCGTCCTTTGCCGGTGTGCCCAATGTAGAACCCCAGCGGCACAGCGATGAGCGCTGCGACTATCACCGACAAAAACGTATAAAAAAGGTGCTCTTCTAGACGCAACGCAATCGGGTTGCTGCCCACGAGGCGATCGGCGGAGAAGAGCCACTGCACCGCTTCGGCGAGGAGATTCATGCGGTCGCTCCTTCCAACGCGGGAGCCGGAGTTTTCTTCTTAGCGACGGTCGCCCACGGCATCAACATACGGCCGAGGAGGACGAGCGCACGGTCGATCAGGAGCGCCACGATGACAGTCATGACGACGCCCGCAAAGATCTCTTCCAAAATGCGACGCTGAAATCCGTTGGTGAAGAGGTAGCCGAGGCTTTCCACGCCGATAAGAATTCCGACGGTCACAAGACTCACCGTCGATACGGCGGCGACGCGGAGGCCCGCGAGTACCACCGGGCCAGCGAGCGGAAAGTCGACGGTCCAGAAACGGCGCCAACCGCCGAAGCCCACCGCAGTAGCCGATTGACGGATAGCGGGATCAACGGAAGCCAGAGCATCCGCCACCGAACGAGCCATGATCGCAACGGCATAAAGCGTCAGCGCGATAGTGATGTTCAGTTCGCTGAGGAAGCTGATTCCCAACAGCGGCGGCAGGATTACGAATAGCGCAAGCGACGGGATTGTGTACAGCAGACCGGCGAGGGTCAACAAAATTCCGCGAGTGAGCTTGAAGCGGTACGCCAGCCAACCGAGCGGTATTGAGATGAGGAAACCCAGAACGATCGGCAGGATACTCAGCCGAACGTGTTCGAGCGTGAGGCCCCAGATCAAATCAAGATTATTGATGATCCAGGTCACGCGTGCTCCGACCCTCCGACAAGAACGCCGGCGCCACGGCCTTCACTATCCACGAGAATGGTTCCGTTCGCGGTCTTCTTGAGGGTGAGCGCCCGCTTGCCGCGATCTGTGCCGATGAAGTTGGCCACAAAGTCGCTGGCCGGCGCCGCCATGATTTCATTCGGGCTGCCGACCTGAGCGATCTTGGCACCCTTCTCAAGAATGACGACCTGGTCACCAAGCAAGAATGCTTCATCAATGTCGTGGGTGACGAAAACGATCGTCTTGTCGAGCTCGTGCTGCAAACGAATGGTCTCCTGCTGCAGCTCCGCGCGCACAATGGGGTCGACCGCGCCGAATGGCTCATCCATGAGCAGGATGTTGGGATTGGCAGCAAGACCGCGTGCCACCCCGACGCGCTGCTGCTGCCCACCCGAGAGTTGGCTCGGATAGCGATCCGCCAATTCGCGGCTCAAGCCCACAGTGTCGAGCAGCTCGAGAGCTTGCTGACGCGCCTGTTTCTTAGGTACGCCATTGAGCATGGGAACTGTCGTGACGTTGTCGATCACTTTGAAGTGCGGAAGAAGCCCAGAGTTCTGCATGACGTAGCCAATGCTGCGCCGCAGAGCCACCGGCTCTTTGCCCATAATGCTGTCGCCATCGATCTCGATGTCGCCTTCAGTCGGGTCGACCATCCGGTTGATCATCCTGAGCAGCGTGGTTTTACCACTGCCCGATGACCCGACGAAGACCGTAATCTTTCGTGACGGAATCACGAGATTAAAGTCTTCGACGGCCACGGTCCCATCCGGGAAACGCTTGGTTACTGCACGAAATTCAATCATAATTTCGGCTCATTCCTCGCGCCTCTACGCGGATCGACACTTGCCAGCACTAATAGCTAAACAGTATTCGACGCCGCTGTCATTCCCGATTGGGTATAACTCAGGCAAATTCGCAGAGAGCGAACTTCACTACCAGCCGATGTTCTCCGCAATGAAACCACGAACGTACGAGGTGCTCACTGTGATGAACTCGTCGTCACCCTGCGGGTTGCTCAAGAAAGCACGAGCGACAAGTGCATCGCTCATCTCAAGACCCGCCTCGAGGGTGAAGCGTGACGCTGCAGAATTCTCTACACCAAAGCGTGCAGCGAGAGCCTCGACGATTCGCTCGGCGACTAACGACTTGTGCGTGCGGCCGTTGGGCAGCGGGCGCAAATCGAGCTGGTCTCCGACACGAAGACCGCGGAAGCCGGGCTCGGTGCGGTACGTGTCGATGACCGAAGAAAACGCGACAGCTAATGCCGAGCGCCAGTCTGCATGCGCCGGGTCGTTGATTGCCTCGGTGATACGAGCCATTACGCGCTCGAAGTTGCGTGATCCCAAAGCCTGCAGCAAAACGATGCGGTCGGGGAAGTAGCGGTATACGGTGCCGATCGACGCTCCCGCGCGCTCGGCGACCATAGCGGTGGTGAGTCGCTCAATGCCGACCTCGTCGACGATGGATGCTGCTGCATCAAGTAGTGCGGTTAGACGAGCTGTGCTGCGTGCTTGCACGGGCTCGTTGCGAAGCGAGACTGCTGGTTCAGTCGCGATTTCAATGGTTGTTGTTTGTGCGGACACAATGGCCCCCTTCTCGATGTCTGACCAATCCTAACCTTTAGAACGCTTGTTCTACGCTGGGTAGAAGCTCACTTTTTCTGGATGTAACCCGTAAAGTTGCTATATGTGCGGTCGATTTGCGATGGACGACACGGTGAATCAGATGATCACCGAGTTTGTGACGGCTACCGGCCGCCCGCCCGAGGAGTGGCAAGCAGACTGGCTCGCGACGCCAGTGGTTCGCCCCACTGATCCCGTCCCCATCCTTCTCACCACGTTGGCCGACCGCGACGATCCGAGCTCAGAGCTGGTGCCACGCGCAGCTTTGGCACAGTGGTGGCTCACTCCCCCGTTCTCGCCCGTCTTGCGCGGCAAGTACCCCACGTTCAACGCACGCAGTGAAACCGTTACTGAGAAGCCAACGTTTCGATCCGCGATAGTGAATCAGCGCGCCGTGCTGCCTGCCATTGGATACTGCGAGACTCAGAAATCTGGGCCCACTCCCGTGCCGTACTACATCACCCCGCCGAGCGGACTCTTGTACTTTGCCGGCCTCTACTCGTGGTGGAAAGATCCCGCCGCTGACCCGGACGATCCAGCGCGATGGCACCTCACCACCACGATGCTGACCCAGCAGGCTACCGGCGCGCTTGCTGACATCCACGACCGGATGCCGGTCATTCTCGATCGCGATTCGATCGCTACCTGGATCGATCCCCGCACACGCGGCGACCGCTTGCTCGTCGAGGCTACGGTGGCCGCCTCGGCAACATTAAGTGAACAGTTGCACGCCGAACCGCAGCGCTAAGCGGCCGACCAGAAACCCCGTGAATACGCGCAGGGCCCGCGGGAGCCTAGGCTGGAGTAATGGCTCGAACCGGCAAGTCCACCTCCCCCGGCCAAGCAGCGGGTGAGATTCTTCATCGAGCCGCCCGCATCGAGGATGCGTTTCACCGGTGGCGTGAACGCCGCGGCCGCAAGCGTGGGCTGACCACCACGATCATCCCGTACAGCAGCTACGCCGCCGAGGGGTGGGCCCGCATACTGTGCCGCGTAGTGCTCACTAGGGGAACAGAAGCCTCAAAAAAGCGCGCAGAAAACGTGCGCGGCTGGCGCAGCTTCTTCAGCATTCCCGTGAACTCTGAAATCGTCACAGTGACGATCGGAAATACTGAGGTCCAATTAACGCCCGGGCGCGGCGGAGTGATCGATGAACAGATCGATGTGGAGATGAATCCCGGTTGGCAAACCGCCACTCTGGACTCCGCGGGCGCCGATGCTACAACCGCCTACATCTTTGTCGTCGATCCCGCCGCAGACTTTGGAGTCATCTCTGATGTGGATGACACCGTCATGGTGACAGCGCTTCCCCGCCCTCTTCTTGCCGCCTGGAACACTTTCGTGCTCGATGAGCACGCACGTCGCCCGGTAGCTGGCATGGCGGTGCTGTACGACCGCCTCACGCGGGCTAACCCCAACGCTCCCGTGGTCTATCTTTCGACCGGCGCCTGGAATGTTGCACCAACACTCACGCGGTTCCTCCGTCGCAATCTGTATCCGCGCGGCGCCATGCTACTCACCGACTGGGGCCCGACGCACGATCGCTGGTTCCGCAGCGGCGCCGAGCACAAACGGGCCAATCTCAGACGCCTTGCCGCCGAATTCCCGCACGTGAAGTGGCTACTCATCGGCGACGACGGGCAACATGACGAAGAGATCTACGGCGAGTTCGTCGCGAGCCATCCCGAGAACGTCGCCGCGGTCGCCATTCGACAACTCTCAAACGGAGAAGCGGTGCTCGCCGGTGGCCGCAGCAAGATTGCCGAACGCGAGAGCGAGTCATCCGTTCCTTGGCGGTATGCCCCCGATGGTGCCCGTCTAGCGATCGAGTTGCGCGAGCTGGGCCTCATCAACGAATAAGCCGTTCAGGTCGGCACTCACCTACGGGTAGATAGCGCCTCAGCGGGTCTGTTCAGGGCCGGGTGCAAAAAATGGTTTGTTAAATTTGACGCACGAAAGCGGCGAAGTGCAGGAAGTCCACTCGCGACGCTGCAATGATTGACCAATGGCGTTACCTATCGAAGACTATGCCCTCATCGGCGATTGTCAGACTGCTGCCCTTATCGGAAAAGACGGGAGCATCGACTGGCTCTGCTTCCCGCGTTTCGACTCCGCCTCGATGTTCGGAGCGCTGCTCGGTAACGAAGACCATGGCCGCTGGCTTGTGGCGCCGCGAGCGAGTGTGGATGCCCCGAGCACGGTCACAGTCACGCGCAAGTACCAGCCCAACACTTTCATCCTCGTCACCAACTGGGTGACCGAAACTGGCGAAGTCGAAGTTACCGACTTCATGCCCCACGGCAACCGTCGGGCCGATGTTATTCGTCGAGTCCGCGGCATCAGTGGCACGGTAGAGATGTACGCTGAAATGCTGATCCGGTTTGGCTATGCGACGGCTTTGCCGTGGCTGCATCAGGCACCCGAATCCGGTGGCCACGCCATTATCGGCGTCGCCGGCCCCGATGCGATCGTCGCTCGCGGCGTTGAGATGCATGCCTCCGAGCACACTCACCGCGGCGAGTTTTCTGTCAGCGCGGGCGAAGTGCGCGACTTGACCATGACGTGGTATCCCGCGCACCGCAATCCCCCGGCCGAGGTCGACGTGGATGCTGTGCTCGAGACCACGCGCCAGTGGTGGCTTAACTGGTCGGCACACTGCGAACCAACCGAGCAGTATCGTGAAATTGTTAAGCGCTCGCTCCTCGTGCTTCGCGTGCTCACTCATGAAGACACTGGCGGAATTGTTGCCGCCGCAACGACAAGCCTGCCCGAATGGTTTGGCGGCACCCGCAACTGGGATTACCGCTATGTATGGTTGCGCGACGCAGCACTAACCCTCCACGTTCTGATTGACCACGGCTATGTTGCCGAGGCCGAAGCATGGCGCCGCTGGCTTTTGCGCGCTATTGCCGGCGACCCGGCCGATGTTCAAATCATGTACGGCCTTTCGGGCGAGCGTTGGCTCGAAGAGCGTGAACTCACCTCGTTGCCCGGCTACGAAGGGGCATCGCCCGTTCGCGTGGGCAACGGCGCGTTTGACCAGTTTCAGGGCGATGTATTCGGCGAGGTCATGATCGCGCTTCAGGCAGCACGTCGTTCCGGCGTTCACGAGAACGACTTCTCGTGGCCGCTTCAGCGCGCTCTGATGTCTCACGTCGAAGCCAACTGGAACCGCCCCGACAACGGCATCTGGGAGATCCGGGGGCCCGAGCGCCACTTCACGCATTCCCGCGTGATGCTGTGGGCTGCGATGGACTGCGCGATCACGGCCGTAGAAGAGTTCGGTCTCGACGGTCCCGTCGAGACCTGGATCAGCATCCGTGAAGAGATCCGTCAAGAGATCGAACGTGACGGTTGGGATGCCGAACGCGGAACGTACACGCAGTATTACGGCGGCACCGGCGTAGACGCGTCACTGCTGCAGCTGCCTCAGGTCGGCTATCTCAAGGCCGACGATCCGCGGATGCTCGGCACCGTCGCCGCAATCGAAGATGAGCTGCTGCACGACGGCCTCGTGCTGCGTTACCGCACCGAGAGCGGCGTGGATGGTTTGCCCGATGGCGAGAACCCATTCTTGACGTGCTCGTTCTGGTTGGTAGAACAATACGCCTCCTCTGGCCGTGTTGACGACGCAACGGTACTCATGGATCGTCTCGTGGGCTTTGCCAACGATGTCGGACTCCTCAGCGAGGAATACGACACCACCAATGATCGTCAGGCCGGCAACACCCCTCAAGCGCTCAGCCATCTGGCCCTCGTGCGCGCGGCCGACGCAATCTCGGAAGCAAAGACTCCCCAGTGAAATTCGTAACGACGCTGGTGATTGCGCGTCGTTCACCGTTGCTTCAGGTGCTCAAAACATCTGTCGCAGCGGTCATTGCGTGGCTCGTCGCGGGGTTCGTAGTGCAGCAACCGCTGCCAATTTTCGCCGCAATCGCAGCCCTGCTTGTTGTGCAACCGAGCGTTACGCAGTCAATCGAGAAAGGGCTCGAGCGCAGCATCGGTGTCGTCGCGGGTGTGGTGATAGCGCTCGGCGCCGGGCAGATTTTCGGCACCTCCAGTTGGGTCATCTTGATGGTGATTGTTCTGGCAGTTCTGGTGGCGTGGCTGCTGAAGCTCAGTGCGGGATCCGCCAACCAGATCCCCATCAGCGCGATGCTCGTGATTGCGCTCGGTGGACAGAATGCCGAGTACGCCGTTGATCGCATCATAGAGACGATCATCGGAGCCATGATCGGCCTGATCGTGAATCTTGCGATCGTTGCCCCGGTCATCGTGAGCCCCGCGCACACCGCAGTGTCGTTGCTGACCAAACACACGGCTGCTGCCCTTGAGTCACTCGCTTCCGCGCTGCGTGTGCCCAAAACGGACGCCGAACTCAAGGTGCTGCTCGCCGACTCGCGCCATCTCAAAGAACTCCGGGATGCCGCTGCCGCCGCCCTGCGCAAGGGCACAGACAGCCTGACGCTTAACCCTCGGCGCAGCAAACACCATCGCCAACTGCACCGCGACCGCGAGCTTTTTGCCATGCTCACGGTGCTCGTCACCCGCACACTCGGCATGGCACGGGCCATCCATGACCGCTACGACGACGATCTCGCGACCGACCCCGTCGCGCTGTCTATCGCCGGCGAACTCGAACGCGCCGCGCATGATCTGCGGCTGCGTGGCCGTTCCCCCAGCGAGCGAGAAGCCGCGCCACCGACGCGGGAACTCTTGACCCTGACCGCGCCCTTGACGGTGCTGACGCCGCATCCGCAGCACTGGATCTTGATCGGTTCGCTGCTGGAAGATGTGCGCCGAGTTCACGAAGAGATCGTGGGCGACGGTGGAAAACCGTAGTTAGTTGGCCAGCGCCGAGCATTCCGTGAGGCAGCGAACAAAACGACCGGTCTGACCTGAAAGCTCACGTCGCAGTTCGAGCAGCCGCAACGCAGCATCGTCAATAACAGCTTCATCGAGCTCACCGTCGTCTACAGCGCGAGCGACTGCGGCGACGATTCCTTCGGTATCAACGGCACCAACATAGAGCAGCATCGTGTTGCCGGCTTCGATCGCCCGCACCGCGTTGGCGACCTGGTCGGAGTATTCAGCGACGCCTGACCGCTCAAGCATGCCCATGTCATCCGTGATGGCAATGCCATCGAACCCCAAATCATCACGCAAGATTTCGTGCCAACGGGTCGAGAAGGTGGCAGGCTCCGCATCAACCGCCGTGAAAGCTAAGTGCCCGAACATCACCAGTGGCGCCCCCGCGGCGATGCCACTGTCAAAGGGAACCGCGTGAGTTCTTTCCCACTCGTCGAATGTCAACGACGTTGTGGGGATGCTCGAGTGCGAATCCCCGGGCGCTGCTCCGTGACCCGGAAAGTGCTTGAGAGTGGAGAGCACCATCGACTCGCCCAGCACCGCTTCAGCAACGCGAGCCCCGGCATCCGCTCCGGTTGCCCCAAAGGATCTCTCGTAGATGAAGCTGGACGTGTCGCTCGCGATATCGGCGACAATCCCGAAGTTCACCGAGACTCCGACCGACTGCAAGAGGGCACCGCGCTCCGCGAATGCGTCGAAGGTTGCCTCAGGAGCTTTAGACCGCAGCTCGGATGCCGATGCCGCGTCATCCGTGGGCACGCGGCGAACGATGCCGCCCTCTTGATCGGTTGCGACGAGCACGGGCAAGTCGGCTTCTGAGCTCAGCGCCGCGGTGTCAGCCTTGAGTTCACCCAGGCTGCTCGGGATGTTATCCCCCATCAGAATGTACCCGCCGACCTCGAGGAGGTCGCCATCGATCCGATCGCTGGGAGACTCGCCCGGGACGTGCACCATCAGAAGGCTGAGTACTTTCTGGCGCAGCGACATCGTCGAAAGACGATCTCTCGCGTACTGTGCGACCGGATCGACCTGAACGGCTGCGACGCGTGGGGCGAACGTGGGGCTGGGCACAACGTCAGATGGAGATGCTGCTGTGCAACCACCGAGCACCGCTGGCAGAGCGAGCATCACGACGAGCTGATGAATTCGTTGCAGCGTCGTCATGCAGCGATGGTACCCGGGATCAGCGCAGCAGGCTTAGGACAACCACGTGAGGGTCGCGAAGTCCTCCGCGGTCAGGCCGTACTGGTCCGTCGCATGGGCAACAGTTGAGCGCACAGCCGGGTTTTCTCGGTCTTTACGCGTGAGGATGTCGATACCCGCAGGGGTCAAGCGCGAACGGGAGAATCGCAGCACGATCGTATTGAACGCCTCGTCTGCGCCCACCACTTGCCAGCGGCTAGTCAGAATTCGCTTCCAGCCGAGACCTCGCCACACGAACTCATCGCCCTGAAGCTGGTCGGTACCGAGGATGGTGTGCGTCTCCCCATCCCGCGTCGTAAAGCTAACGGTGTCGTCGAGAGTGAGTCCCTCGCCCGCTACCAGCTCGTAGGTAAACTCTGGGTTTTGCCGAGTTCCATCGATCCACATCGGAAAATTGGTCGCCACGACACTCCACGTGCCCGGCAGCTTCGCGGCTAGCGCCGAAGCATTAAAAACTTCACTCACGAGTTCAACATAGAACACGACGGCTGAGAGTCCGCATCGCGACGCGGGCGTCGGGCTACTCTTGGCCCATGATGCGTGCGCTTGCCCGGTCGTCTCACCCCGGCCCCACCGCTGCGGTGACGACGATTGTGCTCGCTTTGGCCTGGGGCTATGGCCTCGAAGGCTGGAGAATCGCCGTCGTGACCGTGATGATTCTCGCCAACCAGCTGTCGGTCGGGCTCTCTAACGATTGGCTTGACGCTGAACGCGACCGTTCCGCGGGGCGCACCGATAAGCCCGTAGTAGCCGGTGAGGTGTCGACCGGTCAGGTGGCGAGTGTCGCGATCGGCTTGGCCGCGACATCCGTCGTTCTATCAGTACTGCTCGGCCCCTTGGCCGCCGTCGCCCACGCGATTTTTCTTGCCAGCGGCTGGCTCTATAACGTGGGCCTCAAGTCGACGCTGTTTTCCGTCGTGCCGTACATCGCCGGTTTCGGAGCACTACCCGCCATCGTCACGCTCGCAGGCCCGACGCCTCAGCTCGCGGCACCGTGGGCAATCGCTGCCGGAGCACTCTTGGGCATTGCCGCCCATTTCACCAATGTGCTGCCCGATTTAGAAGACGACTCAAGCACTGGAGTTCGGGGGCTACCGCACATGCTCGGAGCGCGGCTTTCCGCCGCCGCGATTGCCGTGGGACTCATCGGTGCCGGGGTTGCCGTGGTCTTCGGTCCGGGCGTTACTCCGAGTACGCTCGCACTGATCGGTTTCAGCGCCACGGTCGCGATCGCGGCAGTGTGCGTTGTGCTGATCGCTCGCGGAACGCTACAGCGTCTGCTCTTTCGCTTGACGATCGCCGCCGCCGCCATCACGGCAGCGCTGCTCGTGCTCTCTGCACCACAACTGAGCTGACGCTGCCTGGGCTGAACGCTGCCTGCGCCGACCGCTGCCACGGTGACACGTGCCAGCACACCGTTCGCAAGGCCGCGGCTCTCTAGGCCAGCGGCGGCGCCACCTCGCTTGGATCATCATCGAGAGCAGCAGAATTGCGGATGCCCAAGAACGAAGTGAGAGCTCCGGCGAACAACAACGCCGCCGTTACAATCACGACGCGGTGGAAGTTCGCGGGTGACAGCGAGCCGACCGTGATCACGCCGATGAGCGCCACCGTCACGAGGCCGGCAATGCGCGACACCGCATTGTTGACCGCTGAGCCGATCCCCGCTTGCTCGGCCGAAATCGCGCCCAAGATCGCCGAGGTGAGCGGAGCGACCGTCATCGACATCCCGACCGAGAACAGGAGCACTCCGGGCAGCACTTGAGTGACGTAGTTGACTGACTCCCCCATGCTCAAGAACGTGACGTAACCGACGCCAGCTAAGAATGGGCCGAGCGTCATAAACAAGCGCGGCCCGTAGGTACCGCTCAATCGCCCGAAGAATGATGAGAGCAGAATGATGGCGAGGGATGAGGGCAGGAACGCGAATCCGGCGAAGGTCGCCGAATAGCCGGCCACTTCTTGCAAGTAGACGACCATGATGAAGCCGCCAAGGGCCAGCGCTCCGTAGATGAAGAACGTCGCGATGTTTCCGAGGCTGAAGTTGCGGTGACGAAACAGTTCAAGGGGCAGCATTGGTTGGGCCGCGCGACGTTGCCACACGATGAAGGCAATGAAGCTCAGGATGCCGACCACGAGCGGTATGACCACGGCGGGGCTGTTCCAACCCAAATTTCCTTGCTCGATGAGAGCGAATACCGGACCGCCGAGCCCGACGATGCCGAGCGCTGCCCCCAGGAAGTCGATGCGCGTGTTCGCTTTACGCTCATCGCGATGCCCGAGCTTCACGAGCAGCCAGAGCGTGATCGCGATCGGGATGACATTGATGGCGAAAACGAGTCGCCAGCTGAGCAGGTCGACGAAGGCTCCACCGAGCACGGGCCCCACGATGAAGGCGGCACTCGTCCACGCTGTCCACTGCCCGATGGCATGAGCCTGCGCGGTTCCCCGAAAGGTCGACATGATCAGCGCGAGCGAACTCGGCACGAGAAGCGCACCGGCGATGCCCTGAACCCCGCGCAAAAGGATGAGTATTTCGGCGCTCGGCGCGAGGGCGATAAATACCGAGGCGAGACCAAAGCCGATGAGGCCGATTCGCAGGATTACCAGACGGCCAAAAACATCGGAGAGCGACCCCGCCAGCAGAATGAGCGATCCCAGCGTGATGAGATATGCGTCGACAACCCACTGCTGGGTACTCAGCCCACCACCGAGCTCTGAGCTAATGGCGGGCAGCGCGACGTTGATCACTGACCCGTCGAGAAACGCAACGAACGACGCGAGAATCGCGATGGTCAGAACAAATCGTTGATCGCGGGTCATAGTGCTATTCAACACCCGGCGGCGGCGCGTTATGCCCGTTCGCCGCAGCGAACGCTCTCCACTGAGTTCGAACGTCACCGAGCGGGGTAACCGCCGGGCGCATCGCAGCAGACGCTAGTCGAGGCGGGTGAAGCCCGTCACGCGCACGACCGCGATGCCCTCCGCGGCAGACTCGGCGAGATCCACGGTCGCGTTGATCGACCAATCGTGGTTACCTTCCGGGTCTTCGATGATTTGCCGCACATGCCACTGGCCAGGCTCCTCGGTGATCGTGATCATTGCGGGGCCCCGCGCGTCACCCGCCGTGGAGAGGGTGTCGTGCTCCTCGAAGTAGCGGTCGAGCGCCTCGCCCCACGCTTCTTCGTCGTAGCCGGCTGCGGCATCCAACTCACCGAGAGCGACAGCGTCGTCGCGGGCCGCCAGCTGAACGCGACGGAACATTTCGTTGCGCACCAGAACACGGAAAGCACGGGCGTTCGTGACGACGGATGCCGGAGCAGGCGGTAACACTGGCTCGCCGCTGGTAGCGGAGTCGACCCCGTTCGTCATGGCCTCCCACTCGTCGATAAGGCTCGAGTCGACCTGGCGCACCAGCTCGCCTAGCCACTCGATGAGGTCGAGGAGTTCGTCGGTTTTGGCGTCATCCGGAATCGTTTGGCGCGTGGCACGGTAGGCGTCGGAGAGGTAGCGCAGCACGAGGCCTTCGCTGCGGGCGAGTCCGTAGAAGCCCACGAAGTCGGCAAAGGTCATGGCGCGTTCGTACAGGTCGCGCACGACGCTCTTGGGGCTGAGGGCGTAGTCGCCGATCCAGGGCTGGCTCGCACGGTACATATCGAAGGCGGCATCCAACAGTTCTTCGAGGGGTTTAGGCCAGGTAATTTCTTCGAGCAGTTCCATGCGCTGGTCGTACTCGATACCCTCGGCCTTCATCGCGGCGACCGCTTCGCCGCGAGCCATGAACTGCTGCTGCGAGAGGATCGGGCGCGGGTCATCCAGTGTCGCTTCAAGCACGGAGATCATGTCGAGGGCGTAGGTCGGCGACTCTCGATCGAGTAGATCGAACGATGCGACGGCGAATGGCGAGAGTGGCTGGTTAAGCGCGAAGTTGGATTGGAGATCGACGGTGAGGCGAATCTCGATGCGTTCGTCGAAGCTCTCGACCTCTTCGCCATCCACGATCATGGTGTCGGCAACGCGGTGTTCTTCGACGATTTCGGCGGTGCGCAACGTGCGATAGATCGCGAGCGCCTGCTTCGCGAGTTCGCGCTGCTTGTGACGGGGTTCGTGGTTGTCTTCGACGAGAGTGCGTACGTTCGAGAACACGTCGCCGCCGCGAGCGATCACGTTCAGGATCATGGCGTGGTTCATGCGCATGTTGCTCGTGAGCTGTTCCGGCTCGGCCGCGATCATCCGCTCGAAGCTGCTTTCGGTCCAGGTGACGAAACCCTCGGGTGGCTTCTTGCGCACGATCTTGCGCAGCTTTTTGGTGTCGTCGCCGGCTTTGGCAACGAGCTTGGCGTTTTCGGATTCGTGCTCGGGCGCTTGGGCGATGACGGTGCCCGCCGTGTCGAAACCAGCGCGGCCGGCCCGCCCGGCGATCTGGTGAAACTCACGGGCGGTCAGCTGACGCATCCGAGTGCCGTCGTACTTGGTGAGCTGAGTCAGCAGCACCGTACGGATGGGCACGTTGATGCCGACGCCGAGAGTGTCGGTTCCGCAGATGACGCGCAGCAGCCCACGTTGGGCGAGTTGCTCAACGAGGCGACGGTATTTGGGCAGCATGCCCGCGTGGTGCACACCAATACCCGAACGGATGAGGCGCGAGAGGGTCTTACCGAACACCGTCGTGAAGCGGAAGTCACCGATCGCGTCGGCGATCTGGTCGCGCTGTTCGCGGGAGACCACCTTGATGCTCGTCATCGCTTGCGCACGCTCGAGAGCGGCGGCCTGTGAGAAGTGCACGATGTAAATCGGCGCTTGCCCAGTGGAGAGCAGATCTTCCACGGTCTCGTGGATCGGCGTAATGGCCCACGAGTAGTGCAGGGGAACGGGACGTTCGACGCCCGTGATGAGGCTTGTCTCGCGGCCGGTGCGCCGGCTCAGGTCATCCGCCAACGGCTGCATGTCTCCGAGCGTCGCCGACATCAGTACGAACTGCACCTTGGGCAGGATCAGTAGCGGCACCTGCCAAGCCCAGCCACGATCGGGATCGGCGTAAAAGTGGAACTCGTCCATGACTACTTGGTCGACGCGCGCATCGGCTCCCTCGCGCAGCGCGAGATTCGCCAGAATTTCAGCGGTGCAGCAGATGATGGGCGCATCGGCGTTGACCGAAGAGTCCCCCGTGACCATACCGACGTTCTCTGCACCGAACACCTCAACGAGAGCGAAGAACTTCTCGCTCACGAGCGCTTTGATGGGCGCGGTGTAGAAGGTGCGCTGGCCCTGCGCGAGCGCAATGGCGTGCGCGGCAATCGCGACGAGCGACTTTCCCGTGCCCGTAGGCGTCGAGAGGATGACGTTGGCTCCCGAGACAAGCTCGATAACAGCTTCATCCTGAGCGGGGTAAAGCTCGAGGCCGCGGCCGGATGCCCACCCGACGAAAGCGTCATAGGTTGCGTCTGCGTCAAAGGGCGTCGGAAGCGCATCCAGAAGTGAGGGCATTGTTCCACCGTAGCCGGGTCGCCGGACATCGCAGCGCGACGGGCGCGCCACTAGCGGGCGACTAGCTCAGCGCGAGCATCACTGAGGCAATGAGCGCGAGCGCCATTCCGAGCAATTGCACCCGGCTCACTCTCTCATGCAGCGTGAAGCGCGCCAACACAATGGTCGCCAGCGGATACAGGCTCACGAGCACCGAAACGACAGCCAGGCTCCCGGCTTGCAGCGCGAACAGGATGAACGCGTTGGATGCTCCCACGAGAACACCACCCGCGGCAGCGAGCATCCGGGCGCGGCTGACACTCACGACGGCACCACCCTCGGGCTGGTGGTCAAACTGAGCGAAGAAGCGACGGATGGGGGCACTGAGACGAGTGAGCGCGAGCAGGATCACCATCGCGCCAAGGCCGACAACGATCTCAACGACCGCGGTGGCGAGGCCAGCGGAAACCGGGGCCTGGTCGAGCGCAATGAGAGCGGTACCGAGACTGACCCCGGAGATGAGCCCCACTGCAACCGTTCGCGGCCGAACGCGCACTGCGGCATCCGACCGTGTGACGGACACGAGCAGCGCGCTCACGATGGCGAGCACGATGGCGACCCACGCGAGCACGGGTAACTGCTCGCCCGACACCACGGCAAAGGCCACCGGCACAACAGCACCCACCACGGCGATCAGCGGCGCGACAAGGCTCATGGGCCCATCGGCGAGCGCCGCGTAGAACGTCAGCAGCCCCACGATCGCGGCCAGACCGGCGATGCCACCCCACAGGATCGCACCTGACTCAAAACTGACGGTGACGAACAGCATTGCGATGAGCAACGAGACGGTAGCGAAGACGTGGATGATCGTGGTCGCCGGCACCACCTGCAGCCGTCGTGTGCTGAGGCCGCCGAAGAAGTCAGAGACACCGTAGAACACGGAGCCGGCGAGAGCGAGCACGACGCTGAGGATCATCTCGTCAGCATAGAGTCAGCGGAGACCGCCGAGAGCACGGTGCGCGCGGCAGCGCGGGTAGAATTGGGTGTGCCTAATTCTTCACCCGCCCCTGACCACGGCCCGAGCGGTCTCGACCCCGCCGAACTTGAGGTCGCCCTCAAGGTGCTGAACCAGATGGTGGGCATGGATGAAGAGCACCCCGACTTTGTGACCGTGCGCCGGGCGACCGCCGCGATGTTCAAGGCGGTCAAGAAAGAGCGTCGTCTCGAGAAGCGCGCCGCGATCGCCGATGCTGACCGCGAAGTGATTGCAGCAACTGCTACCGGCGCGGCCGACCGCATTGATGACGAGACTCGCGGCATCCCCATTTCTACGAGCACCACCACACCGACCGCCGGCGAACTGATCAAGGCTCGCCCCTGTTACGTCTGCAAGCAGCCGTATACGACCGTTGACTCGTTCTACCATCAGCTCTGCCCGAGTTGTGCGGCGTTCAACCACGCCAAGCGTGACGCCCGCACTGACCTCACCGGCAAGCGAGCGCTACTCACCGGGGGCCGCGCCAAGATCGGCATGTACATCGCGTTGCGTTTGCTGCGGGATGGCGCGCACACCACCATCACGACGCGCTTTCCTCGGGATGCCGTTCGTCGCTTCTCGAGCCTGCCCGACTCGGCAGACTGGCTGCACCGCCTTCGCGTGGTCGGAATCGACCTCCGCGACCCCGCTCAGGTAATTGGGCTGGCCGACTCTGTCGCGGCTCAGGGCCCGCTCGACATCCTCATCAATAATGCGACGCAGACCGTGCGTCGCTCCCCTGGTGCGTACCAGCCTCTCGTCGATGGTGAGCTTGCTCCCCTGCCCGACGGCCCGCTGCCCGAGCTCGTGACCTTCGGGCACACGAACGACCCGCACCCGCAGGCCCTCGCGCAGTCGGTGTCGGCGCATCCGATTCTGGCCGCCGCTGCGACGCGTGCCGAAGAACTAACCGAGCAAGCGATGACCGCAGGGTCGAGCTCACTCGAGCGCCTCGCTGCCGGCACCGCGATCGACGCCGGTGGCCTTGTGCCCGACCTTGACTCGATCAACTCGTGGACCCAGCACGTCGATCAGGTCGACCCGCTCGAAATGCTCGAAGTTCAGCTCGCGAATACGACGGCGCCTTTCGTGCTGATCTCCAAACTTCGTCCTTCGATGGCGGCGTCAGAGTCGCGCCGCAAATACATCGTGAATGTGTCGGCGATGGAGGGCGTGTTCGGCCGCGGCTACAAGGGCCCCGGGCATCCGCACACCAACATGGCCAAAGCCGCCGTGAACATGCTCACCCGCACGAGTGCCCGCGAAATGTTTGAGAGCGACGGCATTCTCATGACGAGTGTCGACACCGGCTGGATTACGGATGAGCGCCCACACCCCACCAAGGTGCGGCTGGCAGAAGAGGGTTTTCATGCGCCGCTCGACCTCGTCGATGGTGCGGCCCGCGTCTATGACCCCATCGTGCGCGGCGAGGACGGCGAAGATCTGTTCGGCATCTTCCTCAAGGACTACGACAAGAGTTCGTGGTAACCCCGATGGCTACCCCCGCCGAGTTTTTGAAAGCCACCACGAGCGGCACCCGTGTCGTAGTGCGTCACCTCATCGAGGATGGGCGCGCCACCGACTCTCTGGGCTACTTTCACCTCGCTGACGAGACGCATTGTGTTGTCGCGACTAAGCGTGGTCTCGAGACGATCGAACTCGCGAAGGTGATTGCCGCAAAAGAAGTACCGCCCCCGCCAGCGCCACGGCCGCGAGCCGGGTCAGCGCCAGGGTCACCCGAATAGTAGGGGATGCGCCCGAACAGGCGTAGGCTGCTCGCTGGACTATTGGCCACTAGTGAATTGGTAAGTTGGAACCGTGGGCGTAAGAATCGAACGAATTGACCTTCCCGGGTTTGGCGTACGCAACGACGTCATCACGAACTCAGGATGCCGCGTCAGCGTGGTCTCGCTGCGGTCAGGAGAACGCGATCTCGCTTTCTTCAATGCGGATGACCCCGACTCCAATGCTGCGTCAATTTCGCTGACGGATGACGAAGCATCCGCCATTGCAGAAGTTCTCGGTTCGTCGCTCACGCTCAGTCGCCTCTCTGCTCTCGGCGAAAAGGCCGAAGGGCTGTTCAACGAAGAGATCTCGCTGCCCAATGGTTCCGGCTTTGTCGGCCACCCCATGGGCTCGATGAAAGCGCGCACCCTCACGAGTGCCTCCATCGTGGCCATCGTGCGCGGTAATGACGTTGTCGCATCCCCCGGCCCCGAAGTTGTTTTTGAGTCCGGCGACGTCATCGTTGCTGTCGGCACCCGCCAGGGCCTCGACGCCCTCGGCAAGCTCATCAATAACGGTCCCAGCTAAGAGCCGCGAATGCATGAGACGACGCAGCTACTCATCGAGGTTGGCGCTCTCCTGCTTGTTCTGAGTGTGCTCGGCAGGGTTGCCGCACGCTTCGGGTTCTCCGCGATCCCGCTCTACCTTCTCGCCGGTCTTGCTGTGGGCGAAGGCGGACTGCTGCCGCTTCAGGCCAGTGAAGAGTTCTTCGAGGTCGGCTCGCAGATCGGCGTGATCTTGTTGCTCGCGATGCTGGGGCTCGAGTACTCCGCTGACGAGCTCATGGCGAACCTCAAGACATCGCGGATGTCCGGGATTCTGGATGGCGTGTTCAATGCGCTTCCCGGCGCGCTGTTTGCCATTCTGCTCGGCTGGGAACCCGCCGCGGTCGTCGCTCTTGCCGGAGTGACCTGGGTCTCATCATCCGGAGTCATCGCCAAGGTTATTCGAGACCTCGGGCGACTCGGTAACCGTGAGACGCCAGTGATTCTTTCGATCCTGGTGATGGAAGACCTCGCCATGGCGTTCTATCTGCCGGTTCTGTCGGCGCTCGTGATCGGTGCCGGACTGCTGCAGGGGTCGATCACTGTTGCTATCGCCGTTGCTGTCGTCGTCACGATTCTTTACGTGGCACTGCGCCATGGTCGTGTCCTGTCGCGCTTGCTCCCCCAAAAGAACGCTGAAGCCTTGCTGCTCGGAGTAGTCGGGCTCACAATGCTCGTCGCGGGCCTTGCAGAGGCTGTGAACGTCTCAGCGGCCGTGGGTGCATTCCTCGTCGGCATCGCCATCTCGGGGCCTGTAGCGCACCAGTCAGCGCAACTCATCACTCCCCTGCGCGATCTCTTCGCCGCCGTCTTCTTCGTCTTTTTCGGGATCTCGACCTCGCCCGCCGACATCATTCCGGTGCTGCTGCCCGCGTTCGCCCTCGCTGTGCTCACGATCGGCACCAAAACGTACTCCGGGTACCGCGCTGCCAAACGCGCCGGCATTGCGGCGCCCGGTCGTTGGCGCACCGGCTTGGCGCTGACGCCCCGAGGCGAGTTCTCCATCGTCATTGCCGGACTCGCCGTCGGTGCCGGCATCGAGCCCATGCTCGCGCCCCTGGCGACCGCCTACGTGCTCATGACGATCATCGCCGGGCCGCTGCTCGCTCGAGTGCCCGACACCGCCTGGTTCAAGGCGCGCGTGCGCAAGCCCGTCGCAGCACCGCCGACGACGCCCGTCGCTACCCGTTAGCCGCTAGCACCACGTCCGCGGTGGCGTTGCGCGGTGGCGATCGGGTCTCGCCACGAACCCTGCCTAGCGAACGAGAGTCTTTGCGTTGTAGGCGCGAACGTAGCTGGGGATCAAGAAAAGATCGACGATCAGCCAGACGTACGCGGCCACGATAAGCGGGATACCGATGAAAATGGCTGCCGTGGCGATGCCTATCCACCACAACGCAAGGAATCCGATCGCGCTGCCGATCCGTCCCAGGTAGAAGTAGTGGGCCGCGAAGCCGGTCAAAAAGATCGCCAGCAGATAGGTGATCGCGACGTCTTTGCGGGAAACCACCGCGACGACCTGAACCGGCGCCGCGGCAGCAGGGGCATAGTGTTCGGTCCATGATGAGCCGCTCCACCATCTACTCAGCGTCGGATCGTTCGGGTCGGCGTACCAGCCAGCAGGTGGGGCCACAGCGTCATCGGTCACAGAATCTCCTTCGTAGAACTGAGCCTATCTCTACACCCACTCTGGAGTGTGCCTCCTTCAACAGGAAGGCGAGCGCGCCGCCGAACGCTACTCGTCGCCCTTGTTCAGGTCGGAAAACTTCTCGGCCATCGTCGGGTTGCCGCGCGTGAGCTTCTTGATCGTCACGTCTTGAGCCTTGTCGTTAGCGAGGCGCAGGTTGCGGTTCGTGCCGAGCAGCGCATCCTTGGTCTTCTGCAGGTGATCAATCGACTTGTCGATCTCGTCAATCGCCGTTTGGAACTTGCGGGATGCCAAGTCGAAGTTACGAGCGAAGCCTGATTTGAATGAGTCCAGCTCTTCCTCAAAGTTGGTCACGTCGATGCTCTGCGCCTTCACAAGCGCGAGCTCGTTCTTGTAGGTGAGCGAGTTGAGCGCCGCGTTGCGGAGCACCGTGATGATGGGAATGAAGAACTGGGGGCGCACGACGTACATCTTCGGATACCGGTGGGAGACATCCACGATTCCGGAGTTGTAGAGCTCGCTATCGGGCTCCAACAACGACACGAGCACCGCGTACTCGCAACCCTTTTCGTTGCGGTCTTTGTCGAGCTCTTTCAAGAAGTCTTCGTTGCGCTTCTTGGTGGCCGTGGTGTCGGCTTCGTTCTTCATCTCGAACATGATCGAGACGATTTCGGTGCCCGACTCATCCGCCTCTTTAAAGATGTAGTCGCCCTTGCTACCGCTTCGAGCGTCATTGTCTTTCTCGAAATACGCCTTCGGAAACGCGGTAGCCCGAATTTGGTTGAACGTCGTTTCGCAGTGAATCTCGAGCGTCTCACCGATCATCTTGGTGGAGAGCCGTGCCTTCAAGTCGCGCAGTCGCTCGATCGCGTCGTCGCGGTCCTTAAGCTGAGTCTCGTACTTGTCTTTCATCGAGGTCTCGGCGAGTTTCTTCTCCAGCTCGACCCGCTCAAGAGTGCCCTTGAGCCCGTCGCGCTCCTTCTCCACTGCACCCACCGCTGCGGAGAGCGCCAGCTGCTGCTCTGAACCTGCGGCCTGAAGCTTCGCCTTCAGGGCCTGGATCTCGGCTTCTTTCTCTGCGGTGGCCGCTTGAAGCTCGCTCACACGCTTCGCTTCAGCCAGCTCGGCGGCAGACTCCCGCTCCCGCTTGGCTTTCTCGAGTTCGTTAGCCAGGGCATCACGCTCGGTTTGCACAGCGCTCAGAGCCTCGGACACTGCCAGCTTCTGGGAGACAGCGCCCGCGTCAAGCTGCGCCTTCAGCTCCTGAATGGCGGCATCCTTCTTCGATGCTTCGGCCTGCAGCTCTCGCGCAATTTTCGCCTCGGCAAGCGCGATCTCCGCTTTCTTGGTGGCCTCGGCCGACTCGAGGCGCTCGTGAAGCTCACTCTCGAACTCGCGGTCACGAATCTGCTTCACGATATCGGCATACCCCGCCTCATCGATCGTGAACGCTTTGCCACAGTGAGGGCAGGTAACTTCGTGCATCGGCGCGTCTTCCATTCAGTTCTGCGGGAGATGGATGCACGCCCGCTGCAGTTACTTCGCGCGGCGCACCCCAGTTCGTTCTCGCTCAGGCTAGTGGCTGCGGCGCTCGTGAGGCAGTTGCCGCACGGTTACTCGCGCCGGATGAGTACTTACGCCGTCTACCGTCGACTGATCGCAATCGCCGACATCGAAGGCTCGGATGCGCCTCTCGTATCGGGTTCCGCGCCGAGGCCGTCGATCCCCGCGGTATTTGGCAACTAGGGCGTGATGAGTGCTTTGAGGGTGTTTGGATCACGCGTCGCTTCGAACGCCTCTTCGACGCGATCGAGTGAGAAGGTACTAGTTACGAGTGACTCTAGGTCGACAGCTCCCGAAGCCACGAGCTCAATGGCTAACGGCCAGGTATTCGCGTAACGGAAGACGCCAGTAACAAGCAACTCGCGACCTTGAATTCGTGAAACGGGCAATGAAACATCGTCTGCGCCCATGCCGACGAGCACGGCGATTCCCGCGGGGGCGAGAGCCAAGATACCCGCGCGAATGGCGGAGGGAGCACCCGACGCATCGACGAACGCGTCGACCTCCGGGACCTCGTCAGCAGATACCACGGTCGGGTCGATCACTGATGTAGCGCCGAATTCAAGCGCTCGATCACGTCTGGCTGCGGCCAGATCAGAGACAATAACCTCGGTAGCGCCATACGCCCGCGCGACCTGAGCTAGCAGGATCCCTACCGGCCCTGCACCCGCGATCAACACCCGCGATCCTGGCTGAGTCAACGCTTTTTTATGCGCCCAAATCGCCACCGATAGCGGTTCGAATAACGAGGCCGCTTCCAACGATACGGAGTCTGGAATAGCGAAAGCGTAGTCAGCCTGAATCACAGCGAATTCGGCGAACGCCCCGTGAATCGGTGGGGTCGCGTAGAACTCGATGGACGGGCACAGGTTGTAGCGCCCGCGCTTACACTGTGTGCAGATGCGGCAAGCCCGCTGCGGCTCGATCGAGACGCGCTCGCCAATTCGGTCCGCCGAGACTTCTGTTCCTACGGCGACGATCGTGCCGGATGCTTCGTGGCCGAGAATAAGTGGAGCGTCGACAACGAAGTCGCCGATTCGACCTTCATGGAAATAGTGAACATCGGAACCACAGACACCGACGGCGGCAATTCGCACCAATACCTGGTCCGAAGCCAGAACAGGGGTATCAACCTCGCGAACAACGAGGTGGTGTGCACTCTCAAGCACGCTTGCACGCATGCGGGAAGGGACTTCTTGCAAGGAGCTCATTCTTCTGACCCTATTTCTCTAAAATTCGGCAGGCGGGTTGGTTAGTGCAAAGCGTCGGCGATATGTCCTGCGACGCGAAGGGCGTTCGCGAAGATGGTTAGTGTGGGGTTCACGCTCCCGTTAGTGGGATGCAGCGAACTATCACACGCGTAGACCCGCCGTGTTCCCCACACACGACCGGTGGGAGCAGTGGCTGAAACTGCCGAGGAGCTGCCCATGCGCATGGTGCCACAGGAATGTTCCCCCGCAGCGGCGACGATCGCCGGTCCGGCCAGACGTTTCACGTCGTTCGCCCCGGCTTCGCGCAGCCACGCCGCAGCTGCGGTTGACATGAAGTCCTGAACTTCGCGGGTGCTCGAGTGCACTTCCTTGCGCAGTCGAGCGACAGGCTGCCCCCATCGGTCTGCGGCCAGAGACGAAACCTCAACCCGGGACGAGGCCATCGGAATCTCCTGACCGATCCCAAATGCACCAAACATGTGCTGTCTGCCCTCCCGCATCCACTCTTTGTGTTCGGAGCCCCATGCCGGATGCCCGAGGGCACCAGCCATACCAGCCGAGGTCACGGGCAGCATCTGGTTGAGGTCAAAAATTACCCCGCCTCCCCACGGTGACTGAGAGCTGTGCACGTGGTCGAGAGTCGCGATCGAGTGTCCCGGTCCCCGGAAGCTCTTCACCCCCGGGGAGATGTTGCCGAGGACCATCACGAAACTGTGATCATGGAGGTGGCGACCCACCTGGTCATTGCCAAGGCCGCTCGCCGCGATAAGACGCGGGGTCTCCACAGCGCCAGCCGCAACGACGACTACCGACGCCGTTACGTCAACCGTTTGAGGAGTCGTGCTCGCGTCAGCGACAATCTGCACTCGCGCGCCGCTGACGCCGTCTTCGATGTGAATCGCTTGGGCATCAACCATGAAGTCGCAACTCCCGGTGTTGATGGCGCGCGGGAGCAACGTGTTGTGCGCGCCACTCTTCGCATTCACCGGGCAAGCGTGGCCGACGCACTGCGCACATTTCACGCACGCGGGACGTCCATCGTGCGGAATTGAATTCAGCGCGAGGGGCACCGGGCCCCACCTCCAGCCGAGACGATCGGCTGCCGCGCCGAGCACCTCGCGCGCTGGCTCGCTTTCCATGGCAGGCAGAGGGTAGGGTCGCGAGCGCGGGGTGCGCGAGGTGAGACCGCCTTCCTCACCGGCGACGCCCAACTCGTCTTCCGCACGACCGTAATAAGGTTCCATTTCGGCGTAATCGACTGGCCAGTCCGCGAGACTGGTCCCCTCCGGCACGCCATACGTGGTGGCCATCGCAAAGTCCTCTGGCATGAACCGCCACGCCATACCCTGCCAAAGACGGGTCCCACCGCCGACAGTCATAGCGTTGAGGCCATAGGGGCCAGCGCTACCGTCGCCCTGAACCACAACCTCGTCGCCATCGGCGTTTTCAATAACACGCGGATGCCCTGCGCCAGGGCCAACAACTGAGTTGTAGAGGCCTGTGCGCTTGCCGTGTAGATGATCATCGCGGAGGGCGGCCTGGCTGAGCTGTAGAGCCCGCTCCACGATCAACACATTCTTTCCGCGCTCGGTGAGCACGCGGGCCGCTGATGCGCCGCCCGGCCCACTACCGATAATGACAGCGTCGTAACTACCACGGAGCTGATCGACGGTAATCGTCGGCAATAGCTCTGGTTCGACAGGCTCGACACCCTCCGGTAGTGACCTAAAACCGACCATTCCTGGCCCGGCAGGGTCTCGTCCCTCCGAAGGTGCGTAGAAGCCTTCCCAACTAATGCGCAGCAAAGTCGCGAGTTCGTCGGCGGCCTCAGCGAGTTGTCCAAGCTCGCTGAGAACCCGATCTTGTTCAGCTGCTGGAGCTCGCGAGAAGCTGGCTAGCCCGCCGCCCACGGCATCGTCTAGTCGATCCCCGAGAGAGCATAGGGCAGCGAGCGCCCAGTCCAGCTCAGGATTGATTGCAGCGTCAGCCAGTCCGCTGTCCGCGCCAGGAACGAGGTGATCTGCTACCCCTCCCTCCCAGCCGGCGGGGAAGTTGTCGGCGGGAATGATGCGATTGACGGCGGCGCGCAGCGTAGCGAGGCTGACGAGCTGACGCACAGTGCCATGAACGGTCATGAGAAGTGAGGTCCTTAGATCTGGCGGGTTTAGTGGTGATTTCAGACTTAGTCGTTCAGCCACTCATCCCGGCTTGGTGTGAGCGAACGCAGCTCTGCGAATACATCAGCCGGAATCGGTGTGTCGGCGAGCGCAAGTGTCGAAGCAGCCCGTCCCGGTGTAGACATGCCGACAACTGTGCAGTGGATGCGAAGGTCATCGAGAGAAAGCTGCAGCGCAGCCGCTGCTAGCGAAATCCCGTGTGCTGCGGCTACCTCACGCATCTTTTGCGAGGCTGCGATTGTCGCCGAGGACGCGTCTCTGTAGCTGTAGCGGGTGGTTCCGCGGGGCGCATCGGAGAGCATGCCGCCGCCGTAGGGCGCCGCATTGATGATTCCCATGCCGCGCGATGCAGCTGCATCAAGCAGCTCATCTGCAGTGCGGTCCAGGAGAGTGAAACGATTGTGTGTCTGGAGTACTTCGAACTCCCCTGTCTCCACATAGCGCTTCATCAAGGAGGCAGGACCTCCCGCCACTCCTATGTGTTGAGCAATGCCCTGATCGCGGAGAGAACGCAATGCCGCGACCGGTCCCCCGGGCGCCATGGCATCGTCGAAGTCCATCGTCTCAGGGTCGTGGAGGTGCAGTAAAGGAACGCTATCGACGCCGAGACGTTCCAAGCTCTCCTCCGCCGAACGCAACACTTGGTCACCGCCGAAGTAACCGGTGGTCATGTCACGATCGACTTTGGTGGCGATCACCAACCCCGCCGGTGAGACCCGAGCTATCGAGGCGGCAAGGCGTTGCTCACTCCGACCAGCGCCGTAATTAGCGCCAGTGTCGACAAAGTTGAAGGAACCAGACAGGGCGTCGTCGAGCGCTGCCGCGGCGCGTTCCTCGTCAACGGAGTAGCCGTGTGCACCGGGCATATCGCCGATAGCCGAGGTGCCAATGCCGACTGCGGTCACCATTATTCCTGTGGCGCCCAGTTCGCGCCCGCGCCAGGGAGTTACAGCGGCCATTAGCCCTTCACCCCTCCGGCCGAGAGACCACTTTGCCAGAAGCGCTGCAAGTACAGGAACGCAATCACCAACGGGATAATTGAGACGAACGAGCCGGTGATAACGATGGAGAAGAGCGCTAGAGCGCCACCGCCCGAAGCGCCCGCCTCTTGCCACTGTGCCAGCCCTACTGTGAGCGGGTAGAGCTTTGCGTCAGTAAGCATGATGAGCGGAAGGAAGTAGTTATTCCATGTCGCCACCAGTGCAAAAAGAAAGACGGTCACGATTCCCGGTGCCATTAGCTTCAACGAGACCTGCCAGAAAATTCGAAATTCGCTTGCTCCATCAATTCTGGCCGCCTCAATCAGACTGTCAGGAATCGCATCAGCCGCATAAACGCGCATCAGAAAAACACCGAACGGACTCACGATAGAGGGCAAGATCACCGCGAGCGGAGTATTAGTTAAGCCAACCGAAGCAAAGAGCAGATAGCTGGGGATCGCCAGTGCAGTAGCAGGAATCATGACTGCCCCGAGAACACTGCTGAAGATGACCTTCTGCCCCGGGAACCGGTACTTAGCAAAACCATAGCCAGCGGCGGTCGCGAGCAACGCTGCGCCGACGGCGCTCACTCCCGCATAGAGAGCTGTGTTGTATCCCCAGAGCAGGAATATCCCACCGTCGTAGGTAAAGACGTTTCCTATGTTCTTGAACAGCTCAATTGAGTTTCCAAACCACAGCCCGAAAGTGGAGAACAAGTCGCCGTTGCTCTTTGTGGAAGCAATAACCAACCAGAACAGCGGGAAGAGAAAGTAAGCCACACACGCCCACATAGCAACGGTAAGGATCGTGCTCCGACGCTGAGACGGGTCGAGAGATTTCTTCTTAGTTTTAGTGCTCACGATGATGCCCCTTCACGGCGCTGGGCCGACAACTGAACGACGTACGACACGATCATGATCACGATTCCTAAGAGGAATGCGAGCGCCGCCGCGTAGTTCACGTTCTGGTTGATGAATGCGACGTTGTACGCGTACAAGTTCGGAGAGAAGGCCGTACCGATAGCGTTGGGAGCGATCTTGTACAGCAGGTTGGGCTCATTAAAGAGTTGGAAGCTGCCGATTACCGAGAAGATCACCGTGAGCATGATTGCGGGCCGGATAGCAGGAATCTTGATACTCCAGGCGATGCGCAGCTGTCCGGCTCCGTCCACCTGGGCGGCTTCGTAGAGCTCTGCCGGCACGCTGCGCAGCGCAGCGAACATAATGATCATGTTGTACCCGACAAACTGCCAAATCACGATGTTCATTATCGAAGGGATTACGGTCTCCGAGGAGAGAAAGTCAAGAGTTCCGAGGCCCAAGCCACGAGAAACCTGGCTGATCGGCCCGAAGTCTTTACCGTACAAATAACCCCACATGAGCGCGGCCACTACGCCGGGCACTGCGTACGGCACGAACACGGCGAGACGTACGAAACGACTTCCGCGCACGCGTCCGCTGTCGAGAGCAAGCGCAATAATGAGCGAGAGCAACAGCATGATCGGCACTTGGATGAGCAGGAAAAGCCCCATACGTCCGATGCTTGCGAGGAAAGCGGGGTCCGCGACTGCCTGCACGTAGTTGTCGAACGCGACGAAGACCGTGCCGCCGATGAGTTGGGTCTTGAAGAGGCTCAAGTAGCCGGAATAGACAAGAGGGACAACAAACAAGCTGAGGAATGCCAGAACAAAAGGTCCGACAAAGAAGTACGCTGCAATATCTTTGGAGCGCTGGCTGGGACTGACCCGTTTACGGGATGTCGATTTCTGCCCCGTAGCGCTGGTGCGCCGGGTGGTGGTCATGCTCACGGCTTCTCCTTTGGATCCAGTGAGGTGCCGTGGCGGCCCGGCCTGAACCGAGCCGCCACAGCAATGGGGCGTTACTTAACAGTGAAGCCCTGATCGGTGCCGAACGTGACGACCGCGTCCTGCCAGGCGTCGAGTCCTGCAGTGAGGTCTCCGCGATCGGCGATGGCCGATCCCAGCGTCTCGTTAAAGCTGGAGTACACGAAGTCCATATACGGCAGCCACTGGAAGTCCGGGTCAACGGTCGGTGCGATTTCCGCAAAGAGCTTATTGACCTGCTGGCCGCTATAGAATTCAGGCGCCTGGTCGGAGAAATCAGCCGACTCGAGAGTTGAAATCAACGGCGGGAACAATGACTGCTCTAACGCGAGCAGGCGTGACGATTCCTCGTCGTGGTTGATGAACTCAGCCAGCTTGTACGCTGCAATCGGGTTCTTGCTCTCGGCCATGACAGCGTCAGATGCTCCACCCCAGAATCCAGATGCGGGATTCTCTGTGTCGTACTGCGGCAGCTCGGATACGCCCCAGTTACCTGAGGTATTGGCGATTGCGCCCTCGAGGAACGTCGGACCCCATGCTGCACCCAGCCAGCTCGCGTACTTGCCCTTGGCGAGACTCTGGAACCAGTTGTCGGTGAAGTCGGGCTCGACGGAGACTAGGTCCTCGTCGATGAGCTCCTGCCAGTAGGCCATGACCTCTTTCGCTTCAGCACTGTTCAAGTCGACGCCGACTGTCTCGTCGCCGTCATAGCTAAACGGCTTAGCGCCTGCCTGCCACAAAAGCCCTACCAATTGACCCGGGTTGTTACCGGGGAAGTTGGTGATGTAGGAGCCCGTCTTGTCCTTGATAGTGCGCGCAGCGACCGCATACTCATCCCACGTCGCGGGTGGTGTTACGCCTGCCTCGGCATAGATGTCCGTGCGATAGAGGTTTCCCATGGGACCGAAATCCTGTGGGATGCCGTAGACCGCGCCCTCGGAGGAAACTTGGCCCCACACTGACGAAACATAGTCGTCTGCGATGGCATCTGCTCCATAGGGTGCCAGATCCAGCAAGTCATTCTGGAACGAAGAAATGTACTGATATTCCATCTGTACGACGTCGGGTACCTCACCGGACTTTACGGCGGTACGGAGCTTTGTGTAATGGGAGAGACCCTGGCCGACGTTCGAAAGCTCCACCTTGATGTTGGGGTATGCCTCTTCAAACAAGTCGATCTCGGCCTGAATTTCGGGAACCCAAGACCACATAGTGAGTGTGGTCGGTGTGTTCATCGCTTCGTCAATTTGAGCCTGCGTGATCGGCTCGGTCAGGGCATCAGGTGCTGACCCCTCGGCCGAGCAGCCAGTGAGCAGCAGAGCTGCTGCCGCGGCACCCGCCACCAGTTTCGTCGCTGCGTTGAGACGGAACATTCTCATTTTTTCCTTTCCTTGGGCAACCGGGATCGGTTGCGCTAAGCTCCCGCATTCCCGACCAGTATCCGTACGGACCATGGCTCGAGAATGAGGACAGATGATTCGGCGATCGAGTCTCCACCGATAAGGTCGCGCAGAGGCCCGTCAGCCGGTGTGGTGGCATTCGCGACCTCCGGCGTCCAGTTGTGCACGAACCACACTCGCTCCCCGGCGTCATTGATACCCGAGGAGACATTCACGCCAACACCTAAGTCACTCCAGACTGAGGAAATCGGCGTTGGTGAAAACCAACGGCCGAGGTCTTTGCCGAGAACCGCGTTGGGCACCGTGCCTACGACGGTTACACGACCGGCACCGCTTTGTGCGCTCGTCATCGCGGCGAAACGGCCGAAACTGTGGTGCACATAGCCGAGCATTACGTCTGCTCCGTTCGGAGTGAGACCTTCGATCCATCGAGTGGCTTCGGCGCCCGGCGACAGCAAAAAACTAGGCGCGGTGACGTCGACAGTTTTTACTGCGATACTCGCATCGATATTGGAGAATTCATCGTAGGACGCGCCCGCTACGTCAGCGAGCATCGGCGGGGCTACGGCCATTCGTGCACGTGCCTCTTCATCGCCGTACGCCGTTCGAGGCCCAATGACAAGGTGCCCTCCACTCTCGGTGTAAGCGAGCAGTCGCTCGAGAGCATCGTCGCTGGCAGCGTACAAACCAGGAACAACGAGCACCGGGAAACGCTTGACGAACGTGTCGATGTCGCAGTCTAAGAATTGCGACACATTGACAATTCGTGCTTGCGCACCCGATTCGATAACGCCGCGATAGAACGCATTAAAGATTGTTGGGTACGATCCGCGATCGGGCTTATGATCTTCCGTCGCTAGCGGCGGGAAGAATTCGAGGGCCCACTTACTCTCAGTCGAGTACAGAAAAGCGACATCCGCGTCAGGCGTGTAACCGCTCATCGCCGGCCCGATCGCACGGAGTTTAGCGCCAAGCTCGGCGATCTCGTTGTACACGCGACCTGGCTTTTGGCTGTGAGGCAAAATGCCAACCCAGTAAGTTTCGGTCCCAAAGTGCAAAGTGTGCCAGTGCCAGTATTCGATCATGCTGGCCCCACGCGCAACTAGAGCGAGAGCGGCCTGGGCGAGCTGACCCGGGTAGGGTGGATAATTTTGTTCGGATCCGCCGATGGCACCTGCGTTAGTCTCGGTGACGAGAAAGCGCTCTTGGCGCGATGCGAACATACGGTCGGCTTGATTAGTAAGACCCCATACGCTGTTGCTCGCCCACGATTGGCGCGGTTCAATGATGCTCGTGGCATCAAGGCCATCCTGCATTTCGTAATAAGGGTTGCCCGCCGTAATGTCGAGCACCTTGGTGAGCTCTTCATCGTTCACCGCGGGGCGAGGGTACGCGATGCAGGTGGTGACGAACTGAGCGTCGTCGGCATACTCGCGCACAATGTCAGCTTGCCAACCGATGAAGTTTGTCGTGAGCTCCGCTTGGTAGGTTCGCCATGCAAGATCGTATTGCGGCAACGTATTACCGTCGGGAACCCAGAGCTGATTCCACTCGCTGATGCGGTGTGACCAGTAGACGAGGCCCCACTCGTGGTTGAGGGTGTCGGTGTCGCCGTAGCGTGCTTTTAGCCACTGCACGAAGCCCGCGAAGGTACCGGGGTTGTGAAAGAGCTCGAGGCCGGGCTCGTTGTCGACCTGATAGCCGATCACGGCAGGGTGGCTCGAGTAACGACCAACAACCGCACGAATGATGCGTTCTGCGTATGTTCGGAACAGCGGGCTCGAGTAGTCAACTTCCTGACGACCGCCCCAGCTCAGAGGGGTTCCCGTTGCGGAATGAGCCAGGAGCTCTGGATGCTTCGTCTGAAGCCACGGAGGCAGCGCGTAAGTCGGGGTGCCGAGGATGACGTGAATTCCACGCGCGTGCGCACCGTCAAGAATTGGCTCAAGCCACTCAAGGTTGAAGGTGTTGTCTTCGGGTTCCCACGTGGACCACACTGACTCTCCAACACGGATGACGCTGAAGTTCGCCTGCTGCATGAGATCAAGATCGAGGTCAAGCCGCTCGATCGTTTGGTACTCGTTGTAGTACGCAGCGCCGAAAAGAATGAGGTCTTTGTCGACATTGCGGGCGTCATTGCGTGTCACTGAGAATACTCCATTGTTGTTCGCGATCCCCGGTTTGTTACCGGAAACATTGGCACAACGACGAAGCTACAGCAAAATGTTACCGGAAACAAGCATGGTTTCAGAGTCGGGAAAAAGTCACGCCTAAACACATGCCGCGACGCCCCTCTGACACCGGAACCGGGCGCGTCGTTAGCTGTAAAGCGAAGCTAGGCGACGGGGGCGCGAGCTGTTGACGAGCGCAGAACAAGGTCGGCCGACACGTAATCTTCGCGAACGGGCGCCTCAGAATTATGAATCATCGAGAGCAGCATGTCGATGCTGTACTTGCCTTGCATATCGAAATGCGTCTGAACCGTCGTGAGGGGGGGTAGAAAAAATTCTGACTCCGGAATGTCGTCAAAACCGACGACGCTCATGTCATCCGGCACCGCGACACCTCGCTCAATGAGCGCACGCACAACCCCAAGGGCGACCTGATCATTGGTCGCTACAATCGCGGTGACCCCTCGGTCAAGAGGCATCTGTCGCGCAAGCTTGTAGCCAGAGGCGGCCGACCAATCCGTGTGAAGTGAGTCGAGCGGTTCGAGACCTCGGTGCAGCATCGCTCGGCGATAAGCATTCACACGATTAAGCGACGCGATCCAACTTGGCGGCCCGGCAATATTCAGGATCGTCGTGTGGCCCTGATCCACAAGATGGTCTACTAACTTTCGCGTGCCAACCGCGTTCAAACTCTCGTGCTCGGCACCAAGTTCATCTTCACGCTCAGTCTCAATGTAGAGAGGCACACCGAAATCCGCAGCTTCCAGCGCCTCACGCACGCGGTCGGTCGGAGCGCTTGCGATCACCCCCGCCAAGTTCTGTTGATACATCTCGTTGATTGCGTTCTGGGTCGCCTCGTCATCAGAGGGGAAAAGCGTGACAAGATCCAGCATGTAGCCGGCGTCACGTGCACGGCGGCTCGCTCCCTGCATGATCTGGCTTGGCCCGACCTCTAGCATTTCGTAAGCGAAAGCGCCGATACGGAGGGAGCGGTTGGTCGCAAGAGTTCGCGCAGCTTGGTTGGGGCGGTAGTTCAGCTCCGCGAGAGCCAGTTCAACGCGCTCGCGAGTTTCGGGTCGAATTCCCGGATACTTGCGAAGGTACCGCGACACCGTCTGGTGGGAGACCTTTGCTCGCGCAGCGACGTCATAAATAGTGGCTGCGCGCGACAGCTTTGAGGTACTGTCCTCGTCCGTTGCAACTCGCGTAGACATACTGCTCCTCACTTCGGGATCTGCAGAACCCGCTAGGGGCGCAGCTACACCAACCATAGAACTTTCCGGGCAAATATTTGCCGTAACTGCTCAAATCCTCGTGCCACCGCCGTCTCCGACACAGCGCCCAGCGCATCACATAAGCGCATTTCACAGTAGGACTCGCCACGAAACGCGTGCACCTCATCGGCATCGCGTGGTGGTGCCCTCTCGCCACAGCAGAACTATCGCTTGCCTATCCACCACATTTTTCGGAGTCGAACACCGACGCCGTTCCTCAGATCGAGAGATCGCCGGACAGCCGCGACACGCTCGGGCATGATGAAGTTAAGAGCCTACGATCTCTCTGGATCCTTCGTCGCCGTGCGTTGTATGCACCCCGACGAACGGCACTCTAGAAAGCACGTAGACACAACGAAAAAGCCCCGCAATCTTTACGATTGCGGGGCTAAATGGTGGATCCAAGGGGATTCGAACCCCTGACCCCCTGCATGCCATGCAGGTGCGCTACCGGGCTGCGCCATGGACCCATTTGTTTTGTTTCCGTGTAGAAAACGCAACTTGACAAGATTACTACACGCTCGGCGTATCCAAAACCATCTGAGCGAATACCGACCGAAAGTGCGCGAAATATTGGGGAAAAGCCGAAGGGCGGCCAGCATCCGTGAGGATGGTGACCGCCCTTCGTTCGCCTGAGCGAACGGTGGTGTTGCCCGCGTCGCTTAGCCGCGTCGTCGCTTAGGAAACGGGGATGACGAGTCCGTTGTAGAAGTCGTTGATGTACGCCTTCGTCTCGTCAGAGGTCAACAGCTCATAAAGCTCGGTGACGCGCGGGTCGCTCTTGAGCTCGTCGCGCGTGGCGAGGATGTTGTAGTACTCGCTGGAGGTGCCCTCGGTGACCAACTGCAGGTCACCCGAGAGGCCAGCAGCGCCGGCGTAGTTGAAGTTCACGATCGCCGCATCCTGGTCATCAAGAGCGGACGGCAGGCTTGCTGCGTCGATCTCGATGAAGTTGTAATCGTTGGGGTTGGCGGTGATGTCCGACACGGTTGACGGGGCATCCGTGGTTTCGATGAGTCCGGCATCCGCGAGCAGCAGCAGCGCGCGGCCCTCGTTGCTGGCATCGTTCGGCAGAGCGATCTTGGCGCCATCCGGCAGGTCAGCGAGCTCGTCAACGGTCTTCGAGTACAGCGCCAGCGGCGGGAGGTACACCTGACCGACAACGGCGAGAGTGTCACCGGTGTTCTCGTTGTAGAGATCGAGGAACGGCGCGTGCTGGAATAGGTTGACGTCGATGCTGCCCTCGCTCAGCGCGGGGTTCGGCGTCGTGTAGTCGGTGAACTCCACGATGTCGAGTTCGAGGCCTGCAGCCTCAGCCTGGCCACTGTCGACGACGAACTGAACGATCTCGCCGGCGGGCGTTGCCGTAGCGCCGACGGTCAGCGAACCGAGCGTGCCATCAGTCGGTGCAGCTTCCTCAGCGGGAGCCGAGCATCCGGCCAAGGTCAGAGCGAGCACACCAGCGGCGGCAACAGTAGAGAGCGAGAAGAACTTAGAGCGTGACATAACGAATCCTTTGGTGAAGGGTGAAACAACTGAGATGAGTGAGAACTACGTGGGGGTCAGCCGCCGACTGCGTCAGCGGTGAGACATTCGGTTGGCCAGGCGCGCGCCGACCACTTGAACGATCTGCACAATCGCCACCAACACGATGATTACCGCGACAATGTGGATGACGCTGTAGCGCTGGTGCCCGTAGCGAATAGCAACATCGCCCAGACCTCCACCACCAATCGCGCCCACAATGGCGGAGTAGTTCACAATCGACACCACTGTCGTTGTAAAGCCACGGATGAGGCCAGGTACTGCCTCAGGAATAATTACTTTCGACACTAACTGCCACCGCGTCGCGCCGAGCGAGTGACCCGCTTCAACGAGCCCCTCGTTCACTTCGCGCAATGAGATCTCGACGATGCGAGCGTAAAACGGGATGGCCGCAACGGTGAGCGGCACAATGGCGGCGGTCACGCCGAACGCTGAACCGAGAAGCAACCGAGTGAACGGGATCAGCGCGATCATCAGAATGATGAACGGGATGGAACGCCCGAGGTTCACGACGGTCTGCGTAACCGCGTTGATGATGCGACCAGCGACGAGACTGCCGAAGGGACGTTCAAGGATGCCGCCGCGATCAGTGACCACCAGCAGCGTTCCCAGGGCGAGCCCGAGAATGAGCGTGATGAGCATCGTGACGCCTACTTGGTACAGGGTCTCCCCCGTTGCCTTCAGGAGCGTCTCGAAGAGCTGTGGCCAGAACTCCGGAGCAGTGGAATCAATCATCGTCCGCTCCTTACGATCTCTACGACGAGCCCTTGGGCCCGCAAGTCATTGATCGCTGCCGCGTTGGCGTCAGCGGTCCCCGGCAATTCAAGTCGTGTGCGACCAGATTGGGCGCCGCCAATCGTCTCGATGGCCGCTCCGACGAGTCCGACATCGATCTGGTGAGTACGCGCCAGTTGCGACACCACCGGGCGGCCCGACGACAGCCCAACAAAAGTGACATCGATGACGGTGGAGTTACCCTCGGGCAACTCCCCCAGCGGGAACAACCCACGAGCAAGCTGCGAGCCCGGCTGCGTAAGCAGATCGGTCAGACGCCCCTGCTCGAGAATGCGGCCACCACTCATGAGCGCTGCGGAATCGCAGATGCTCTTCACAACATCCATCTCATGGGTGATCAGCAAGATCGTGAGACCAAGTTCTCTGTTGATGCTGCGGAGCAATTGCAGTATCGAGTCGGTCGTCTCGGGGTCGAGCGCACTGGTCGCTTCATCGCTCAACAGAACACGCGGGCGTGATGCAAGAGCGCGAGCGATGCCCACGCGCTGCTTCTGCCCGCCCGAGAGCTGAGCAGGGTACTGCTGAGCTTTGTGCTCGAGCCCGACCAGTTCGAGAATCTCGTTAGTGCGTGCAGTCCGCTCGCGGCGGGCGACACCGACAACTTCGAGGGCAAGTTCAACGTTTCCGCGAACCGTTCGGCTATCGAGCAGATTGAACTGCTGAAAGACCATGCCGATTTCGCGACGCGCCTGAAGCAGCTCGCGATCATTCAGCGCGGTGAGCTCCCGGTCGCCGACCGTAACCGTGCCGGCATCCGGTCGTTCAAGCAGGTTGACAGTGCGGATGAGCGTGCTCTTGCCCGCTCCGCTCTGGCCGATGACGCCAAAGATCTCTCCGCTGGCGACCGACAGACTCACGTTGTCGAGGGCACGAACCGGGTTCGCGGCATCACCAAACGTCTTGGTGACGGAATTGAGCGTAATCATGAAACCCCAGTGTGAGAAGGTAACTCGATGCGAGTAACCCCGGGGTCTAACTGCCCGGATACCTCAAGCACACCAGTACAACGGCACCCGACAAAATTGAGTTACGTTGTGTGAAGTTTGTTACGAGGCGTCGCTATCGGCGTCGTCGCGTACCGGCTGCTCGATCGTGATCGGGATCACGGGGCAGTCGCTCCACAGGCGCTCAAGCGAGTAGTAGAGACGGTCTTCTTCGTGGAAGATGTGCGCGACAACGTGACCGAAGTCAAGAAGAATCCAGCGACCTTCAGCTCGCCCTTCGCGGCGCAGCGGCTTGGCGCCAGCAGCGATCATCTTTTCTTCGATCTCGGACGCGATCGACTGAACGTTACGTTCGTTGCGACCGGTAGCGAGGAAGAAAATATCGGCGTAAGGCATGGGCCCGGTGACGTCCAGAGCAACCATGTCGGTCGCCTGCTTGGCGTCAGCGGCGTGCGCGACGATGGAAAGTAGCTCGTTGGCACGAGGAGAAGCAGTCACAGGATCCTTAATCGGAAATTAGCTGATGGCAAAGAGTTAAAGCTACAACATGTTGAAGGCAAACGCTGCCACGAGAAGACCCGCGACCACAACCGCCATCGACGCCGCCGAAATAAGCAAGACCGTGAGAGCACGGGTGCCCTTCGGCTTTTGCGTCTGCGTAACTGATTGGTTGGAGAAGGTGCTGACCGCTTTTACCGCACGCACGGGTGCAGAATCTGTTGACACCATATCGCTGTCATTGAGATCGAGGAGCGAATCGATGTCGCCCTTGTCGAAGCGGTCAGATACACCGCTTACCGAAAGTGTGCTCGGCAAGTCGATCGATCCGGTGAGCATGGTCTCGCCGCTGGAGGTAAGCGGCCCACGGATGTCTGTTGCGAACGGAATCGCTGGCAGTACTAAAGCGTTGGTCGCGCTGCTGCCGCTGCCGATTGTGCGCGCAACAACGGCGTCGCCTGAATCGTCAGTTTCGGTAGCTTGCTTGGACCAGTGACCTGCCGAGAGTCCCGATGCTGACGTGCCCGCGGGCGATTGCGCCGGGGCTGCTGTGGGAGCAGAAGCCGCCGGGGCGGCCTGTGTTGTCGATGCAGCCGGCGAAGAAGCAGTGACATCTCCATCGAGACGCTTGCGAGCGAGTTCATCAAACTCGGCGCGCGCGTTACTCAGCGTTGTTTGGGTGGGACCTGCAGGAGCCGGAGCTGTCGAAGCAACGGACGCCACGGGTGGCTGAGCAGCCGCAGCCGCAGGCTTCGAAACGTCGGCCGCCGGTGCGAGGCCCAACAGGCCTTCGATAGCAGGGCGCTCAGAGCGAGTAGGGGCCGAGGTCGCCGATGGAGCAGGCAGGTTGGCGGCGTAAGACGGTGCTGTCGAACTCGGCGCGGGCAAATCTGCGAGGGGGGAACGCGGTGTCGACGACGCGGGAGGCGAAGTAGTGGATCTATCAGGGGTCGCCAGTAGCGATTCAAAGGCGCTCAGCGCATCGCTCGGAGGGGTCGCGGATGCAGCTTCTGGCGCCACCGCGAGCGGGTCGACGAGCGCAGGCGGCTCAACGAAGAGTTGAGCGTCGGGCGCGAACGAGAGTTCGTCAACCGACTTCGCAGGCTTCGAAGGGGCAGTCACCGAGGCAGAAGCTGCCGCCGCTAAATCGGCGAGGCTTGGTCGCGCCGCTGGTGCTGGCGAACGCGGGGGAACGACCGGAGCGGATGCTGCTGGCAACCCGGCGGACGACGCCGAACTGAGTGCGGACGGGCTCGAAGCCGTGCGCGCCACGGGAACGACCGGAGGGGCGTGGACCGGTGCCGCCTGAGTCGGAGCTTCTGGCGCCGGGGCAGGCTGAGCTGGCGCGATTTGGCTTGGCGCGGCCTGGTGCGGAGCCGATTGGCTCGGCACCACCGGAGCGGTCGGTGCCTGCGCGGTCGGTGCTGGCGCGGTCGGTGCTTGCGCGGTCGGTCCTTGCGCGGTCGATGCCTGCGCGGTCGAGGGAGAAGGAGGCGCAGCCTGAGTGGGCGCAGCGGAGGCGGCGGGTGCCGGTTGGTTCGCCGCTTCTTCGCGAGCCCGTAGTTCACGGAGTTCGCGACGCGTCAACGTCTTTTCATGGGGCACCGTTCCAGCGGCGCTCGGCGAGGGGGTTGCAGGTGCGGCTGCCGCTGCTGAAGCAGGGGGAATCTGCTGCGAAACGGGTTCGGCTGGGGCCGCGAAAGATGGGGCTGGCGGAGTCGCTTGCTCTGCTGCGGGCGCGGTGAAAGCGGAAGGCTGCGGGTTATGGGCGGCCGAAGGCTGGTCGTTGTGCTCCTGCCCGGGGAAGGTGGTGAATCCTTCAGCCGCGGGCTGCTCGTCTGACGTGTGCTCGCGCTCACTCTGACGCGCCGCACGTCGCGACTGCGGCAGCGGATCGTGAAAAGTGGTCATTAAGAACTCCGATACAAATGGTGCTTGGCGATGTACTGCACGACACCATCCGGAACCAGATACCAGACGGGATAACCCCGACTGACCCTGTTTCGGCAATCGGTGGATGAGATCGCAAGCGCCGGCACTTCAAGCGAGCTTACGCCTTGCTCTGGCAATCCGCTAATAGTTAAGGCGTGTCCTGGCCGTGAAACTGCTATGAAATGGGCGAGAGTCCAGACCTCTGCAACGTCTTTCCATTCCATGATCTGCGCAACGGCATCCGCGCCGGTGATGAAGAACAGGTCGGCATTCGGATAGGCCCGGCGCATGTCGCGCAGGGTGTCGATCGTGTAGGTCGCACCCTCGCGCTCGAGGTCGACACGACTCACGTTGAAGCCGGGGTTCGCGGCCGTGGCGATTACCGTCATGAGGTAGCGGTGCTCCCCCGGCGTGACGGTGTCTTTCATCCAGGGCTTGCCTGTAGGAACAAAGACAACCTCATCGAGGTTGAACTGGATCTGTGCTTCGCTGGCCGCAACAAGGTGGCCGTTATGGATGGGGTCGAACGTGCCACCCATTATGCCGATGCGTGCGCGCCGCGGCGCCGTGTCGGCGGTCATGACAAGCCTTAGTGGCCTGTGCCGTGGGCGTCGCCAGCTTTCGAGGGCACACGCTCTTGACGGTTAGCGACGTCGCGGAAGCTCCACGTCACGAAAGCCAGCGTCGTGAAGACAACAGCCGCGATAAGCGGGAAAACGGGCGCAGGCAGCACGAGAGGTGCAAGCTCTTCGCTCGACGCAAGAACGTTCAGAAAAATCGACATTAGATCTCCATTCGCAAAACCGATAACAGTCTACCCGCGCACCTGACCACTGCCGCGCACAACCCACTTGGTACTCGTAAGTTCCGGCAGGCCCATGGGGCCGCGAGCATGGAGCTTCTGAGTGGAGATGCCAACTTCGGCACCGAATCCAAACTCTGCTCCATCGGTAAACCGCGTGGATGCATTGACCATGACCACCGCCGAATCGACTTCAGAGAGGAACCGGTCCGCATTTGCGAGGTCGTTGGTGATGATCGACTCGGTGTGTTTGGTGGAGTAGGTATCGATGTGCTCGATGGCGGCGTCGAGGTCAGCAACGACCCGTACCGCGACATCCAGACTCAGATTCTCTGTGGACCACGACTCGTCGGTGGCTGCTTCAGCGGCGGGAAAAAGCTCTCGCGTGCGCTCATCGGCATGGATCGTGACACCGGAGGCGGCGAGGCGAGACAGCACAGCAGGGAGGAGACGCTCGGCAGCGCTCTCGTGAACGAGCAGAGTTTCTAGGGCGTTGCACACACTCGGCCGTTGCACCTTGGCGTTGTGAACGATTTCGACTGCGGTCGTTTCGTCAGCGGATGCGTCCAAGAAAATGTGAACGATACCCGCGCCGGTTTCGATCACCGGAACCGTCGACTCGTTCACGACCGCCTGGATGAGCTGCGCGCTGCCCCGGGGAATGAGCACATCAACGAAACCGCGCGCCTGCATGAGCGCCTTCGCTCCATCGCGGCCGAACTCATCGACAGTCTGCACGGAAGCGGGGTCGATGCCCACACTGCCCAGTGCCGTCTGGATGACATCAACGAGAACCCGATTGGAGTCTTCCGCTGCTGAGCCACCGCGCAGCATCACCGCGTTACCGCTCTTGAGCGCCAATGCCGCGATATCGATCGTGACGTTCGGACGTGCTTCGTAGATAGCCCCGATCACGCCGAAAGGAACACGGGTTTGCGCTACCGACAACCCATTGGGCAGCACCGAGCCGCGCACGACTGTGCCCACGGGATCAGCGAGTTCAACGATCTCGAGCACAGCGGCAGAGAGTTGGTCGATTCGTTCGCGAGTGAGACGTAAACGGTCTTGGAGTCCGACCGTCATGCCGTTCTCACGGCCACGCTGCAGATCGAGCGCATTAGCCTCAACGATGCGATCGGCGTTGGCCACCACACCGGCAGCGATTGCTTCAAGCGCCGCATTTTTCTGCACGGTAGTGGCGGTAGCTAAGCTGCGCGAGGCGGCGCGAGCAGCACGAAGTTTGTCGTCAATAGAGAGCGCAGTAACTGCCTGATCAACCATAGTCAGAGTGTAGCGGCGCAAAGTCGAAGCCGAAGCACCTTAGAGGGCGAGAGTATCCGCCTCGAACCAGGTGCCGATTTCTTCGCCAGCGAGAGCCGCAGCGACACTTCCCGTTTCGGCCAGCAACACAGGAATACCAGCGGCGGCGGCGTGCTTGGCTGCGGCCACTTTGGTGCCCGCTCCCCCGGTGCCTACTCCAGCAGCCCCGACGTCGCCGAAGGTAACGTCGCTGAGGTCATTGCTGAATGCAACGAAACTGATTCGTTCCGCTTCTGGGTCGGATGGAGGTTTCGTGTAAAGCGCGTCAATGTCGGAAAGCAACACGAGAACATCCGCTCGTACTAAAACAGACACTAACGCCGCGAGGCGGTCGTTGTCTCCGAATCGGATTTCGTGGGTTGCCACCGTGTCGTTCTCGTTCACGATCGGCAAGATTTTGAGCCCTAACAGCCGTTCGAGCGCACGCTGAGCGTTGCTGTGGTGGGTGGGGTTTTCCATGTCGCCCGCCGTGAGCAGAATCTGCGCGGCAACGACCCCGTAGCGATCGAAGCTCTCTTGATAGCGGTAGATGAGCACGTTTTGGCCCACTGCTGCTGCTGCCTGCTGGGTCGCAAGATCCGTCGGACGGCCATCGAGCTTGAGAAACGGAATACCGGTTGCGATAGCGCCGGATGAAACGAGAATGACTTCAGACCCGGCTGCATGAGCTGACACGAGAGCATCAACTAGAGCACCGATCTGCCCCACGTTGGCACCGCTCACCGACGACGAGCCGACTTTGACGACGATGCGGCGCGCACGAGGGATCTCGGCGCGCACCGTGGGCTTGTTAGTCACGATCCTCTGTCTCATCGTCGTGCTGAATAGCGAATCCTTCATCATCGCGCCAGATGCCTGCTTCGCGCTCTGCTTCGAGCTCGGCACGCGCTTCAGCTTTAGCGTCCATGCGATCGAGGTAGTTGCGGCGGCGGCTGCGGTTGGTTTCACGGGGGTTGTCGTCAAGTCGCGGGTCAGTACCACGCGGTGCAACGATCAACTCGGCAGCGGATGACAGCGTGGGCTCCCAGTCGAAGACAACACCGCCGCCGGCACCGATGATGACGGTAGAGCCGGGAACAGCACCCGACTTGAAGAGCTGGTCTTCGACACCAAGGCGCGCAAGACGGTCAGCTAGGTAGCCAACGGCTTCTTCGTTGACGAAGTCAGTTTGGGCTACCCAACGCTCGGGCTTCTCGCCCACAACGCGGTAGACGTTGCCGTACGTTCCGCCCTCAACCTTGACCACAAAATCCTTGGCGTTGACAGCACGCGGGCGAAGAACAATGCGTTCCTTGACCGGCTCAGAGTTGCGAGCTTCGCGCTCAGCGACAACGAGGGCGGCAAGGGCAAAGGAAAGTTCACGAAGACCGTGGCGCGATACCGCGGAGACTTCGAAGACGCGGTAACCGCGCTCTTCGAGCTCGGCCTTTACGAGGTTGGCGAGGTCATTTCCGTCGGGAACATCGACCTTGTTGAGAGCAATGATTTGCTCCCGCTCGAGAAGCGGCTTCTGGCCCTCAGGCACAGGATACGCCGCGAGCTCGGCGAGGATAATGTCGAGGTCGCTGATCGGGTCACGACCAGGTTCCAGAGTCGCGCAGTCAAGAACGTGCAGCAGAGCCGTGCATCGTTCGACGTGACGCAGGAACTCAAGCCCGAGACCCTTGCCCTCGCTCGCACCCTCAATGAGGCCAGGAACGTCAGCGATCGTGTACCGAATTTCACCAGACTCAACAACACCGAGGTTGGGGTGCAGCGTAGTGAACGGGTAATCCGCGATCTTGGGCTTTGCCGCACTCATCGCTGCGATGAGGCTGGACTTACCTGCTGAGGGGTAGCCCACCAGCGCGACGTCAGCAACAGTCTTGAGCTCGAGGTGGATGTCGCCTTCGAAACCAGGAGTTCCGAGCAACGCAAAGCCGGGGGCCTTGCGTTTCGTGGATGACAGCGCAGCGTTACCGAGACCACCCTGACCACCAGGTGCCACGATGAGTCGCATTCCCGGAGCATCCATGTCGATGAGCACTTCACCGTCGCCATCACGCACGACAGTGCCGACAGGCACAGGAAGGATCATTTCGGCACCGGCGGTACCAGCCTTAAGGTCACCCTGGCCAGGCTGCCCGTGCTGTGACTTGCGGTGCGGCGATCGGTGATAGTTGAGGAGTGTCGTCACTTGGGCGTCACTGACGAGAACGATGTCACCACCGTCACCGCCCTTGCCGCCATCGGGACCAGCGAGAGGCTTGAACTTCTCGCGCTTAACGGACACACAACCGCTACCACCGTGGCCTGCCACGAGGTGAAGAGTTACCTGATCGACGAACGATGCCACGATGGTTCCTCCTGTTCTCGTGAGCTACTGAAAATGTGCTGCTGTCATTTTAGACGGCCGAAGCCTGCCGTCTTAAATGGCGAGAGCGAGCCGAAGCTCGCTCTTCGCTTTTACGCCACCTGCACGCAGGCGACGCGGAGTTTATGCCGCGGAAAGTTACGCGGAAACGATGTTGACGACCTTACGGCCGCCCTTTGCACCGAACTGAACCGCGCCCGCTTCGAGAGCGAACAGGGTGTCGTCGCCGCCACGGCCGACGTTGACGCCGGGGTGGAAGTGGGTGCCGCGCTGGCGAACGATGATTTCGCCGGCGAGAACCTCTTGGCCGCCAAAGCGCTTTACGCCGAGGCGCTGCGCGTTGGAGTCACGACCGTTACGGGTGGAGCTTGCGCCCTTTTTATGTGCCATCTGTCTAGAAGTCCTTTACGTCCGTCAGCAGTTACTTGATGCTGGTGATCTTGATGCGAGTAAGTTCTTGACGGTGACCCTGGCGAACCTTGTAGCCGGTCTTGTTCTTGAACTTCTGGATAACGATCTTGGGACCGCGCTCGTCGTTCAGTACCTCGGCAACGACCTTGATCTTCTCGAGCGCCGAAGCGTCGTGAGTGATCTTGTCGCCGTCAACGAACAGAACTGGAGCGAGCTCAACATTGCCGTTCTTGTCGGCTGCGATGCGGTCGAGAACGACAATCGTGCCGACCTCTACCTTCTCCTGCCGCCCACCGGCGCGCACAACTGCGTAAACCACTTTTGACCCTTACTTAACGATTGAATAGCTAGAACTACTGAAGCTTGTGGCGATCTCTGCGGGCTTTGCCCAGCACACGCCAAGGATCAACGATACTCGACGTGGGCACTCCCGGTCAAACGACACGCTGCGGTAGCTTTCGACTGAATCAATCAAACCTTGACTCGACGAAAACGAGAACGTGTACACCAACATTGGTCACGATCTCGGAGATCGGAACCACAACTCGGGTGCAGCGGGTTCAATAGTACGCCGCTAACGGCCACTGGGTCAAAACCTCCGCCTGCGGGTTGGCCGTCAATTAGGCTCAATCCATGACCGTGTTGATTGACCAGCCCATTTGGCCAGCCCACGATACGGTCTGGGCACACATCGTGAGCGATACTTCTCTCGATGAACTGCACGAATTCGCGGAACGCGCCGGCATCCCCCGCCGAGGGTTCGATCTCGACCACTACGACGTGCCTGCCCGCCTGTGGAGCGATCTCGTGGCGCTTGGCGCCGAACCAGTGGGGGTGCGTGAGTTCGTGCTCCGACTACAGGCCAGCGGCCTACGCGTTGCGCAGAAAGATCGCCCTCAGGCCTAGCGCCAGAGGGCTTCAAACCCCTCGACGCTGCGGGTGACGGACCCGGTAGCGATGTCGACAACATAGGTCGTCACGCTCCGTGGGCTCGGATTCATTACGTAGCCATCGGTGTCAAGCGTGGAGACGTTCGGCTGAACCTCCACCGCCACAAACTGATTGTTGGGCGACACGCGAAAATCAAGAATGGCACCCTTGTCGTCAACCGTTTTATACAGGATGCGGGACTCGTCGCCATCGTCGAACGCGAGCACGCTGCTGAACGAAGCACCCGACTCCCCCACCAGGACCATCTTTGCCACGAGATCTCCCGCAGCATTGGCGTCAGTCTGCCCGATGAATGGTTGCTCGTCACCAATGGGTGACGGCTGCAGACGCACGTCCGTGCCGTCGGAGAGGGTCACGGCAGCGCTGCCCGTGGTGTCGCTAACGATCGCGGTAGATCCGTCTGCGGACACACGATCAAAGTTGAAGTAACCGCCAAGGGGAACAATGAGTCCGGTGACGGTGTCGACCCTGACAAGAGTGCTTTCCGTCGTGACAGCCACGATCGCGGTTGTTCCAGGAACGAACTGCCACCCCGTGACCCGCATGGGCTCGCCGTCCAGGTCGAGGACGGGAACAACATCGCGGCCTCGATCGAGGTCGACCGTATACAGCGTGTGCGAGATCGTTGGGATGGGCCCGGGGTCTGTACTTGAGATTGTGAACCCCAGAAGCGAGCCCGAGCGTGTGGAGTCTAAATCAGCCACCTCACCGACTTCAGGCAACAACACTTGCTCAGTAATCCCCGTATCGGGGTTGGCCATTGTGAGAGTGCCCGTGCGATCGGCCGCCGCGGTCGTAAACGCAACCACATCGCCCACCGGCACAAATTCTTGGATGCCCGCGCCAGCGAACACCACAGTGCGATCTTGAGACGTGAGGCCCGTGCGAATAATCTCGTCGTTCGGCTCGCCCCGATCGAGATAATAAAGGTCGGGCTCCCCGGTGGTGAAGGAGTAGCTGAAGGTGGATTCCGGGCCGCCCGATGTCGTGGCGACCCCTTCGACGCTCACGGTGTATTCGGTGTTGTAGTCGAGCGCCTGAGCGAACTGCACCGAAATGAGGTCGCCCTCGCTCGATGCCGTGGCGTCGACGGCAGGCGCAACAGTGACAGCATCCGGATCAATTTCAGCGATTGCCTGATTCGCGAACAGACGCAAGGTTTGATCTGACGACTCGACGACGGCATCCCCGTCGATCTGGGCACTGGACAATTTAGGTCCCTGAAGGTAGCCCAAAGCCAGAAAGATCCCGGAGAGCACCACAAGAGCGGCTACCGTCCACGCGAACGTGCGACGGAACGAACGCATGCTGTTCGCTGCCTCCGGCGGCGGCGCGCTAATAGAGATATGGCTCACTGGGCCGCTCCACTGCACTCATTTTCTCGGGAACCAAAACAAGCGGGAGATCGCTTCGCGAACTTGGGTTGATCTCGAACGAACCCACGACCTCTATCCACGCATCCACCTCGAAATCGTTCTGCCAATCGGGGGCGTACACCGCCACACCTGCCGGCTGCGCATCTACGGCACAACACGTCACGGTGAACCGGGAGACGTAGAAAATATTGGACGGGTCATCTTCGCTTGGCGTGATGAAACCGACGACATCAGCCTTCTTGTTGGCGTAAAAGCTGGGGTCGCTCGTTTGACGAAGCAACGAAGCCCAATCGACAACCGTAAAACTCGCGATCAGTTCGTCGTCGGCGTTCTCGACCTCATCCGCATTCTGGCTGTCGCTTCCCACCGTGGAGCCCACGATGTCGCGCTGGCTCGCCGTAGCACTCGACAGGGTCGTCGGAGGAAGGAGAACGAGAGTGAGCGCCATGGCGCCGGAAAGCACGAGCGCCAGCGCGCCAACAACACGGGACCACCCTCGACGCGGCGCCGTGCCCTCGGTGTCCGCCGGGCGTACCGCCACGCTGAGAACACCAATGACAAGCGCAATGACCGCCATGATCACTGTGAAAACCACATAGCGGGGGTGGATGTAGAGAACGAGCTGTTGAGTTGCAGCGAGCCAGACTGTGGCACAGACCGCCACCAGAATCAGGATGACGCCCCACCAGCGCCGAAGACTAGGCAACATAGTTGATCACCAATCCAATCAACGCACTCATGAGCGCGACCACGAGCGATAGTTGCAAGAGCACCTTCGCCGTAAATGTTGTGCGCATGATCGCCAGCATCTTGATATCGATGATCGGACCAAATACGAGGAACGTGACGATTGAACCGGGCATGAAAGTACTCGCAAACGGCAAGATAAAGAATGCATCCACGCTGGAACACACCGAGATCACAAACGCCAACAACATCATCGCCAGGATCGACCACAGCGGATTGCTACCGAGCGAGACTAAGACGTCCCGAGGAACCGCAACTTGAATGGCGCCAGCGATGAGCGAACCGATGAAAACTGCCGGCATCAAGACGCTCGACTCTCTCATGAAAATGTCGAGACTCTTCTCGTACCGCGACTGGCTGTGGCCGTGAGAGCCTGCAGCACACTGAGCCGCAAATCGCCCCTCTAGTAAGGAGTTGGGTTGCGGATGAATGCTGAAGAGCCAGCCGACGATATTGGCAATCGCCAACCCGCCCAAGATGCGGCCGATAAGGATGCCGTCATCGAATCCGAAAGCCTGATGGGTGGTGAGGATAGTAATCGGGTTGATGATCGGGGCTGCCAACAAAAACGTCATTGACTCGGGGACAGAGAACCCCTTCATCACGAGTCCTCTGGCGAGCGGAACGTTGCCGCACTCGCACACCGGCAACGCAATGCCGAACAGCGAGATCACCGCACGACGGAGCACCGGAGTGTTCGGCAAATACCGCATGAGCAAGTCATCCGGAAGCCAGGCTTGCACCACGATCGACAAAACAACGCCGAGCACGACAAAGGGCAATGACTCAATAATGACGCTCGTGGCGAGCGTGACGAGGTCAGCAGTTAGCCCCGGAACCCCAATGGAATCCTGCCCACCGGTGAAAGCCCGAAGCCCGAGAATTGCGGCGACGCCCAACGTGCCGATTGCGAGCCACAACCAGCGTTTTCGAGAGCGGCGAGGTCGATGATCGTGATGGTGATGATCATCGACACTCGCTGGCAAAGTTATTGTCACGAAATAACCTTACAAACTCGAAGCTCCACAGGTGCCGAGCCGCTGAAAACTACTTATCGTCGCTGGGAGTTGCGTTGACGATTTTGCCTTGGCTGCTGGCACGACGCGATCCGCGAGCACGACCGTGGCCGGGTTGCTTGGGCTCGGGAAGAGCTTCAAGAACGGAGCCCAGAATCTGCTCCGCATCCTGAGTGCTGATCGTGGGAGCTGCCTTCTCAGTCTTCGTGATCGGGATGTCAAGAATTGCTACCGCAGGCTCGTCAGCGGCGGGTGCAGCGACTGCTGGCTCCGCTACTTCCTGTGACGGCGATGATGACTTATTCGACTGCCGCCCGCCTTTGCTGCGACGCGACTTCTTGGGCTCAGGCGCCGCTGTAGTCGTGGCGTCTGCGGCGGCAGTTGCGGTGTTCGCAGCAGTGTCGACAGCCGGAGCATCCGAGCCGTTCTCCACTACGGGAACAACGGTGCTCGCTGCGACGCGGGCGAGGGCGTTACGAACGTCTTCGGTGATGGCGTGCGTACCGTTGCTGGCACCCGCTGCCGGAGCTGTCGCTGCCTTTGCGGAACCGTTGGACTGTTGAGTGCTCGATCCACCGTTGCCGTTGCCGTTGCCGTTGCCGTTACTGTTACCGCCACCGTTGGAGCCGGAGTTGCCGGAGCCGTTGCTGTTGGATCCACCGGAGTTGTTGTTTCCGCCGCGGTTGCGACCGCGGCGACCGCCACCGGACTGCTCGTTCTGCGTCGGCTGCGAACGGTGCTTCGATACGGGATCGTGATGAACGACGACACCGCGACCGGCACACACTTCACAGTTCTCGCTGAACGTTTCGAGCAGGCCGAGGCCGAGCTTCTTACGCGTCATTTGCACGAGGCCGAGCGAGGTAACTTCTGCGACCTGGTGCTTCGTGCGGTCTCGACTCAAGCATTCGACGAGGCGACGCAACACGAGGTCACGGTTCGACTCCAACACCATGTCGATGAAGTCGACGACGATGATTCCACCAATATCGCGCAAACGCAGCTGGCGAACGATCTCTTCAGCCGCTTCGACGTTGTTCTTCGTGACGGTCTCTTCAAGGTTTCCGCCCGAGCCGACAAACTTGCCGGTGTTCACGTCGACCACGGTCATAGCTTCGGTGCGGTCAATCACGAGCGAACCGCCCGAGGGCAGCCAGACCTTGCGGTCAAGAGCCTTCTCGATCTGTTCTGAAACTCGGTACTCCTCGAAGGAGTCAACTGTGCTCTCGTGAGACTGAAGACGGTCGAGCAGGTCAGGTGCTACCGAACGCACATAGCCCTCGATGGTCTTACGAGCATCGTCGCCCTCGATAACGAGCTTGTGGAAGTCTTCGTTGAAAACGTCACGGATGATCTTGATCAAAAGATCGGGCTCGGAGTGCAGCAGCGCCGGGCCCTGGTTCTGAGCGTTGTCGACCTGTGCGCTGATGTCAGCCCACTGGTTGGTCAAACGGTTCACATCGAGCGTGAGCTGTTCTTCAGTCGCGCCCTCAGCGGCGGTGCGCACGATTACGCCGACGTTATCTGGCAGAACACCCTTGAGGATCTTCTTGAGACGCGAACGCTCGGTGTCGGGCAGCTTGCGACTGATGCCGCTCATCGAGCCATTGGGAACGTAGACGAGGTAGCGACCTGGCAAGGAAACCTGGCTCGTGAGTCGAGCTCCCTTGTGACCGACCGGGTCTTTCGTGACCTGAACGAGCACGCGGTCGCCGGGCTTGAGCGCGAGCTCAATGCGACGGGCCTGCGGCTTGCCGTCAGCAGAGTTCTCGGCAGCAGCATCCCAGTCAACTTCTCCGGAGTACAGCACGGCGTTGCGGCCACGCCCGATGTCGACGAAGGCAGCTTCCATGCTGGGAAGAACGTTTTGAACGCGACCGAGGTAGACGTTGCCGATCAGGCTCGCATCTTGGGCTTTCGCCACGTAGTGCTCGACCAAGACGCCGTCTTCGAGAACACCGATCTGGATGCGGTCAAACTTCGAGCGGACCACCATGACGCGGTCAACGCTTTCACGGCGCGCGAGGAACTCGCTTTCGGTGACGACGGGACGACGACGACCAGCATCGCGGCCATCACGGCGGCGCTGCTTCTTGGCCTCGAGGCGCGTTGACCCCTTGACTCGTGTCGGCTCGTTACTCGGCTCAGCCTGCTTGCGCGGCTGGCGCACACGAACGACCGTGTTCGGGGATTCGTCACCGGGACGAGCGTCTTCGCCAGAACGACGACGTGAGCGACGACGAACGTTACCTGCTTCGTCGCCATTGCCATTGTCGTCGTCACGGTTGTCGCGGCCATCGCGGCTATCGCGGTTGTCGCGGTTGTCGCGGCCATCGCGGTTGCGATCGTCTCCATTGTCGTTGCGCGAACGAGGTGCGCGCTCCGGAAGATCGGGCAGGTCAGGAGCTTGAAAGAGCAGCGACGTCGTCGATGTGGGAGTCAACGCAGCGGTAGGCGCCTTGGCGGCCTGGGAATCATCCGCTGTCTTCTTAGGCGTCGTGCTTGTGCGCGTACGCGAACGAGCAGGCGCTTGAGAATCAGACTTATCGTCGTGCGTGGCTGCGCGGGCGGCTGCCGAGTCGGCTGCCGCAGCATCTGCCTTCATGCCGGTAACGGCATCCGGAACTTCGAGACCCAAGTGTTGGCTGGCAGTCTTCGCGGCGGGACGCTGCGTTGACTTGGCTACACGAGGCTCGCGCGTTACGGCAGGAGCTTCAGGCTCGACCTTCGGCGGCGTCGCGGAGGCAGGTGCCTCCACAGCGGCGGCAGGCGCTTCAACCTGAGGCCTCTGCGCCACAGGCTTTGATGCCGCTGCCTTCGATGAAGGAAGAATACGGCCGAACAGGCCCTTCTTCTTCGGAACTTCTTTGGACTTATCGCTTTCATTCACCATTGCTGGTGTACTCCTAGCCCTGCGTAGGCGACCGCGCCACCTACCGGGTACTCTCTCGTGCGCTATTCCCCTGCCAAACCTATGGCTCAGAAACCGCTACTAATTCTTCAGGTCCTGCAACGGGCCCGTGGCTCGCGTTGCAGTTGTGCTCTCTCACAGCACTTCGAAACTGGCTATTCGACTCACGTAACTAGCGTTACGCAACTGGTCCGGTTGCTATGCCCGGGAAGACTTCTTGGTGTTACTTCGAGCGCGGCTCGGAATAACTACGTTTCATTATCGCACGCATTCTCAGAAAGTGAGCCGGGCGCGCGTGCGATAATCGCCCCATGACTGCTTCCGGGGTTCGCAACAGACCCATCGCCCTCGCCATTTTTATGATTTTTGCTGGCGTGATTGGTCTCTGGGCCTCGTTCGAACTGATGATCGAGAAGATCCAAGCCATAGAGAATCCTGGAGTCGATCTCAGCTGCGATTTCAGCATCGTCGTGCAGTGCGCGGCCAATCTGGGGTCGGAACAGGGCGCCGTGCTCGGTTTCCCTAACCCCATTATCGGGCTCATCGCGTTCATGGCACCCGTCGTCGTCGGGGCCGCAATTCTGGCTGGGGCTCGTTTCAATCGCTGGTTCTGGATCGCGTTCAACGTCGGAATCGCCGGGGCCTTCGGGTTTATTCTCTGGCTGGCATATCAAAGTATTTTCAACCTCGGCACGCTCTGCATCTGGTGCATGACCGTCTGGTCAGTCGTGATTCCGCTGTTCTGGGCAGTAACCCTGCGCAACCTCAAAGACGGAGCGATCCCTGCCCCCAAGGGCCTGCGCAAAGCAGCGAAGGCCTCCTACAGCTGGGTACCAGTGATCGCGATCGTTGGGTACATCATCATTGCGGCCGTCGCTCAGGTACGACTCGACGTACTGGCGTATCTGTAAGGCACTCCCTCAAATGCGCCGCGCTCGTTAACGCAACAACGGCGAGAGCCTGACCGGGGTCAGGCTCTCGCCGTTGTGATGCGCGGAGCGGTCTAATCGCTCTCCCGCATGATCGTTTTAGGCGAACCAGAGAGCAAGTTCGCGCGCTGCCGACTCGGGCGAGTCGCTACCGTGAACGAGGTTCTGCTGGACAGCGAGGCCCCAGTCGCGGCCGAGGTCGCCACGGATGGTTCCGGGAGCTGCCGTCGTGGGATCGGTGGTACCGGCGAGCGAACGGAATCCCTCGATGGCACGGTTGCCCGCGATGCGCAGCGCGACCGTCGGGCCCGACTGCATGAAGTCGAGCAGCGGCTCGTAGAACGGCTTGCCTTCGTGCTCGGCGTAATGCTGCGACAGAAGGTCGACATCCGCCTGCACGAGACGCACGTCAACGAGCTGGTAGCCCTTTGCCTCGATGCGGCGAAGGATTTCACCGGTCAGGTTGCGAGCAACGCCGTCAGGCTTGATCAGTACAAGGGTCTCTTCGATGTTCATTGTGTCTCCTCAGAGGGGGTGGTCATGGACTGGGTACTAAGAATTTCGGCTTTTGCGCGATCGATTTGCTGCCCCTTGACGAAGCAGAAAACCCAGATCGCGGCGAAACCGGCTCCCACGACGAACATGGGAGTGAGGATGAAGCCAAGCGCGACGAGCCCCGCCTGCAGCACCCAGCCGACAGCCAGTGCGCCGGGGCGGTGCAGCATGCGGCCGAGAGCCACGAATATGACAATCGCGATCGCTCCGCCGATAAACGCCGGGGCTGGCCCTAGCGCCTTGAGCCCGAATGCGGTGAGAGCGACAAAGAAGATCAACGTCGCGTCGAGCACCAGCACGATGCTCAGGAGCAGTTCGGTTACTGAGCGCTTACGGCGAACTTTGGGCTGCGCGCTCACGGCTTCCAGCCTTCCGCCTTCGCCATCGCCAGTGCTTCGCCAACGAGAGTGATCGAGCCCGTCACCACGACCGCACGGCGTTCGTTCTCTGCGGCCCAGCTGCGGGCAAGCTCCATAGCTTCGGCGAAAGTGTCGAAGTCGGTGGTCTCGTCGGTGAACGTTCGCACAACCTCGACGAGTTCCTCAGGGTTGATGGCTCGCTCGGACTCTGACGTTGTGACGTAGAAGCGGTTGGCGATCGGCGCAAGGGCGCCGACAATTCCTGCCGCATCCTTATCGTCGAGCACGGCGATGACGAAGGCGATGTCTTCGAAAGTGAAGTACTCCTTGAGCGCAGCGGCCAGCGCGGCAGCACCGTGAGGGTTGTGTGCGGCATCCACGATGACCGTCGGCTCGGCGCCAATCACCTGAAGGCGACCGGGCGACGTTACCGTCGCGAGGCCTTCCGCAAGAACGTCGTGCACGAGCGCTTGCGAGCCCGCACCCAAGAACGACTCGACGGCGGCAATGGCGAGAGCCGCGTTGTGACCCTGGAACTCGCCAAACAGCGGCATGAAGAGATCGGAGTACGTGCCAGCGATGCCGCGAACGGTAATCAACTGGCCGCCGACAGCAACGTCACTGCTCACGAGCTCGAAGGCATCGCCTTCTACGCTCATCGTGGATTCGGTAAGGTCAGCAGCACGCTCAAGCTCGACTTGGGCATCCGCCGTCTGAATCGCCGAGACGATCGCGGCAGCCGGCTTGATGATTCCCGCCTTCGTGCGAGCAATCTCAGAAATTGTGGAACCCAAACGGTGAGTGTGGTCGAGCGCGATCGGGCTGAAGACCGCGACCTGACCATCGGCGACGTTCGTGGAATCCCACTCGCCGCCCATTCCGACCTCGAGAATAGCGACATCGACAGGGGCCTCGGCGAAGCTCGCGAAAGCGAGCACCGTGAGCGCCTCGAAGTAGGTCAGCGCCTCCTCGCCCTTGGCGAGCAACTCGGCATCGACCATGAGCAGGAACGGGCGGATGTCGGCCCAGTTCTCGGCCAACGCGCGGTTAGAAATGGGGCGGCCATCGATCACGATGCGCTCGTTGACGCGCACCAGGTGCGGACTCGTCATGAGCCCGGTGCGTAGGCCGTAAGCCCGCAGAATACTCTCGGTAATGCGGCTCGTGCTCGTCTTGCCGTTCGTACCCGTGATGTGAATCACGGGGTAGGTGCGCTGCGGGTCTCCGATGAGCTCCACGGCACGACGAGTGGCTTCGAGCCGCGGCTGAGGCGCCTGCTCCCCCACACGGGCAAGCAATTCTTCGAAGACGTTCTCGGCATCCGTCTGGTATTCGGAGTCTTCGAGCTCGAAATCGGAGTCGTCGTCGATATTGGTGCCTTCGAACCCGTCGGCGAAGGGGCTCAGGTCGGCGAGAGGATGCTCCGGGCCAAGCTCAGCGCGCTCTTCGTCGGTCAGCTCCACCTCAATGGGGTCGCCATTTTCATCGAATTGGCCGTCGTTGCCGAGTTCGTCATCGCGGTCAGACATTGGTCGTTCCCATCTTGGTGATATCGATCACCAGCGCGCCGATGTTGGCGTATTTTCCTGCCGCCAGTTGCGTGCGGTGCACCTCTAGTGTGCCCTCTTCGAGTTCGTTCGCGAAGGCCTGAACAACGGATTCCGCTGCAAGCGTTTCTGCCGCGATCATCGCGCTGTGGAACCCAATCGCTTCGTGATCGGCGGCATCGAGCGCACCGATGGTGAGCGCGATTCGGTCACTGACGTCGAAGCCGGCAGCCTTGCGGGCATCCTGAATGGCGCGGATGACGTCGCGAGCGAGTCCTTCGGCCGACAGTTCGTCAGTGAGCTGGGTATCGATGATGACAAAGCCACCATCGGAGAGGAACGCGATGGCGCTGGATTCGTCGGCGGCTTCCATCTGAAGTTCGTACTCGCCCGCTTCGAGCGGCATGCCGTCAACGGAGACGCCCTCGGCGGTGGTTTCCCAGTTGCCGGCCTTGGCTTCCTTGATCACTTGCTGCACTTGTTTGCCGACGCGCGGACCGAGGGCACGAGCGTTGACCGTGAGCTTCTTGGTGATACCGAAGCTGTCGAGTGATCCTTCTTCGAGGAGTTCGAACTTGACGGCCTTGACGTTGAGTTCGTCGCGCAGGATGTCGCTGAACGGAGCGAGAGCCGACGGCACCGCGCTAACGACGGTGAGCGAGGCCAGCGGCAGGCGCACGCGGAGGCTGCGAGCCTTGCGGAGTGCGAGCCCGCTGGACGCGATTTCGCGAACGCGGTCCATCGACGCGACCAGATCGTGGTCGGCGGGGAAAGCCGCGGCATCGGGCCAGTCGGTGAGGTGCACGCTGCGGCCGTTAGTGAGCCCGCGCCACATCTCCTCGGCGACGAGCGGAAGCAGCGGGGCAGCAACGCGGGCGACCGTCTCGAGCACCGTGAAGAGCGTGTCGAAGGCATCCGTGTCATCGCCGCTCCAGAAGCGGTCGCGGCTGCGACGCACATACCAGTTGGTCAGCACGTCGGCGAAGTCGCGGAGCTTGGCTGCGGCCATCGGGCTGTCGAGAGCCTCAAGCTCAGCCGTGACATCCTCGATCAGCTCGCGCGTCTTGGCAAGCAAGTACCGGTCGAGAACGTTCTCAGAGTCGGTGCGCCACTGAGCCTCGTAGTTGTCAGCCGCATTGGCGTACAGGGTGAAGAAGTAATACGTGCTCCACAACGGGAGCAGCATCTGCCGAACACCATCGCGGATGCCTTCTTCGGTGACCATGAGGTTTCCGCCACGGATCACCGAGCTCGACATGAGGAACCAGCGCATCGCGTCGGCGCCGTCACGCTCGAAGACCTCGGAGACATCCGGGTAGTTGCGCAGGCTCTTCGACATCTTTTGGCCATCGTTACCGAGCACAATGCCGTGACTGATGACGTTCGAGAACGCCGGGCGGTCAAACAGCGCCGTCGAGAGCGTGTGGAGGGTGTAGAACCAACCGCGTGTCTGACCGATGTACTCCACGATGAAGTCGGCCGGGCTGTGGCTGTCAAACCACTCCTGGTTCTCGAACGGGTAGTGAACTTGAGCGAACGGCATCGAGCCCGAATCGAACCAGACGTCAAGCACGTCTTCGATGCGGCGCATCGTGGACTGACCGCTCGGGTCGTCGGGGTTCGGGCGCGTGAGCTCATCGATGAACGGGCGGTGCAGGTCGGGCTCGCCATCGTGATTGAGGGGCAAGCGACCGAAGTCTGCTTGGATCTCGGCCAGCGAGCCGTAGACATCCACGCGGGGGAAATCGGGGTTGTCGCTCTTCCAGATCGGGATGGGCGAACCCCAGTAGCGGTTGCGGCTGATCGACCAGTCGCGGGCATTGCCCACCCACTTGCCGAACTGGCCTTCCTTGACGTTCTCGGGAACCCAGTTGATCTCCTGGTTGAGCTCGCTCATGCGGTCGCGGAACTCGGGAACCTTCACGAACCAGCTCGAGACAGCCTTGTAGATCAGGGGGTTGCGGCAGCGCCAGCAGTGCGGGTACGAGTGCTCGTAGCTGGCAACCTTGAGCAGGCGGCCCTCTTCGCGCAGCAACTTCGTCAGCGGCTTGTTGGCGTCGAAGACCTGCATGCCGGCGACAGGTGCGACCGAGGGCAAGAACTTGCCGCCGTCGTCGACCGAGATCACGACGGGGATGCCTGCGGCAGCACAGACATTTTGGTCATCTTCACCGTAGGCGGGCGCCTGGTGCACGATGCCGGTACCTTCGCCCGTGGCAACGTAGTCGGCGACCAGGAACTGCCACGCGTTTTCGGTGCCGTACGTTTCGGCATCCGCGTAGAAGTCCCAGAGGCGGTCGTAACGAACACCGTCGAGTTCGGCGCCCTTGATGGTGCGGGTCACCGCAGCGAGCGCTTCTTCTGCGGTCTCGTACCCGAGTTCCTTCGCATAGGCGGCAACAGTGTCGCCCGCGAGCATGAACTGCGACGCGCCTTCTTCAGAGCCATCGCCGGCACCGAGCGGGCCAGACGGCAGCACCGCGTAATCGATGTCGGGACCGACAGCGAGCGCGAGGTTGGTGGGAAGCGTCCACGGAGTGGTCGTCCAGGCGAGAGCCTTCACACCAGTCAGGCCCAGGCTTTCGGCCTTCACCCCATCGAGGGGGAAGGTCACCGTTACGGTTTGGTCTTGACGCATCTTGTAGACGTCGTCATCCATGCGCAGTTCGTGGTTCGACAGCGGAGTCTCGTCGTTCCAGCAGTACGGCAGAACGCGGAAGCCCTCGTAAGCGAGATTCTTTTCGTGCAGTTGCTTGAACGCCCAGATGACGCTCTCCATGAAGTTGACGTCGAGCGTCTTGTAGTCGTTCTCAAAGTCGACCCAGCGCGCCATGCGGGTGACGTATTCCTGCCATTCACCGGTGTACTTGAGCACTGACTCGCGAGCGGCAGCATTGAACTTGTCGATGCCCATCTCTTCGATCTGGCTCTTCTCGGTGATGCCGAGCTGGCGCATCGCCTCAAGCTCAGCCGGCAAGCCGTGAGTGTCCCAGCCGAAGCGGCGGTGCACTTGCTTGCCGCGCATTGTTTGGAAGCGCGGGAAGAGATCTTTCGCGTACCCGGTCAGCAGATGACCGTAGTGCGGCAGGCCGTTGGCAAAGGGAGGGCCGTCGTAGAAGACCCACTCGTCGGCGCCTTCACGCTGGTCGATGGATGCCTGAAAAGTGTCGTCGGACTTCCAGTACGAGAGCACTTGCTCTTCGATCGCGGGAAATTTGGGTGACGGCGCGACGGAATCGTCTGAGCTGTGGCGGGGATACGACATGAGGCTCCAGTGGTACGTGGGTGCGAATAATCTGCACGAGGACGACCTCTCAGCCGCGGTACCACCCCGCTTATGCGCCCGGAAGCACACCACTCAAATCGCTGTAACGGGCTTACCCGTTCGGTTCTACCGCCGCCCGCTCCCCTACCAAGGCAAGGGTTGAGACGATTTCTTCCGAATGCTCCCCGGTGATAGCCGGTTCATAGCGTGTAGCTGCAATGATACGCGAGTTAGCTGACCGCTGAGCGCTATTTTTTGGCGACAGTAGCGAGCGCTTCCGCGGCACGTTGAGCGTCGTGCATGGTGACGATGAACTGCTTGCCGTTCGTGCGTGTCACCTCGAGGGCTTCGCCCGCGGCGAGCACGATTCCGCTGCGACCGCCCGGAGCCCACCGCCACCCGTAGCCGCCGAACTCCCCAATCGGATTCACCTCGACAACGCCCACGGAGGCGATCTGGTCAGGAGCGATCGATGCGCGGGGAAAGCCGAAGGCGGAACGAACCCGAAGCCCGCGGTGATCAATGGTGACGCGCCACGAGAGTGTGCTGACGGCGAGCGCCATCACGACGAGGCCGATGACGGCTGGCAGCAGGAGTTCAGCGGGATTACTGACCGCTTGCACCCCGAGGGCGACTCCGAGGGCCACAAGCGCGACTGTGACGATCACGACGACTCCAGCCCCGACCCGCGTGCCGCTGGAGAAGTGAACGCGCTGCGTAGTAGCGCCTTCGAGCGGCTTGGCGGTGACCGACGTCGACGTGATCTGCTCCGACGGCGGGAGCATGAGCCAGGCCAAGCCCGCGACAACCAAGGCGATCGGGAAGGCGGCGAGCGCGATCCCGCCAATGTCCGGAGCGTTCTCGGCATTGTCGAGCCCGCGCTGAACGGCGAGAGAACCTGCCGCGATGATGCTGAGCGAAAGGGACATGAATACAGAGGTCGCCACCATGATCTTGTGCACCCAGAGCATGCCGCCCTGAGGCCCGCCCTTCCAACTCGCGAAGGCGGCGAGCGCAGCGAAGACGAGCGTCAACAGCAGCGGAAGCGCGATAACGCTCCCGACGGTGGAGTAGCCATCGGGCCCGGAAGTTCCCCAGTGCGAGGCGACGGGGTTCGGCAGCTCGGGGACCCACAGCGCCATCACAAAAGCCGCGGCCATCGTGATCAATAGCGGGAAGACGACTCCGATCACGATGATGAGGCGGCGGTTGCGCGTGAGTTGGGGCGCAACGTTCTCGGCAGGAAGGGTCATTTGTATTCCTCTCGGATGAGGGCGGTCAGTGCAGCTACGGAAATGTTCTGGGTGCGGGCTTCGGCCACGATCGCGGCGATGCCGACGGCCAGGGAGTCGTAACTGTGAGCGGTGGCCGCGACGATCGCGCCGCGACCTCGACGGAGTTCGATGAAGCCTTCGTCGCGCAGCTCTTGGTACGCCCGCAGCACGGTGTGCATGTTGACGCCGAGCGAGCCGGCTAGTTCACGAGCACTGGGGAGCCTCTCCCCCGCCGTGACCGACTTTTCGATGACTGATTGGCGGATGCTCGCCGCGAGTTGCTCGAATAGCGGCGTCTCTGACGCGGGATCGACTCGAACTAACATGATCCCACCATAGTTGTTCTAGTTGAACTAGCACAAGTGGGCTTTAGCGTGTCTTCGCACCGCATCAGAAGCGGCGACGGGCGGGCATTTCTTGCACGTGCTTCAGTTCGGGGGCGGATGCTGGAGCCGAACTGAGACGGCGTGCCAATCGAGCAGTCCACGGGCTTGCCGTGGCCCCATGAGCGAAGACGCTGACGAGGATCGTCCACACCGCAACAGAGAACACGGTGTCAGCGACAGAACCACTCAGTTCATCGAACACCAAGAGAGCGAACAGAATAGAGGCAAGCCCGCGCGGCCCGAACCAGCCGATGAAAAGCCGGGTCTCGAAGCGGGTTCCCGACCACGCCATCGCCAGAAGAACCGGCACCATGCGCACCACCGTCAACGAGAGCACCACGTAGAGGGCGATCTGCCACGTGAGCGCGGTGAGGATGGGCGCTGCGAGCACTGCGCCGAACACGAGGAACGTGATCGAGCTCAGCAGCTCGCCCTCGTCTTCCGTGAAGTCCTGAACATCCTCGCAGTGGTCGCGAGCAACCTCGCTGAAGGCAAGACCCGCCACAAAGGCCGCGATGAAACCATTGCCGCCGAGCGCCCCCGCACTCGCATAGGCTGCGACCGCGATAGCGATGGTGGCCAACTGGCGGTAAATACCGTCTACAAAGCCCGCGCTCGACGCGCGACTCAGCAGCCATCCCCCCAGCAGGCCGACGAGCGCGCCGAAGATTATTCCGAACCCAATTTGCTGTGCAGCGAAGAGCCCCCAGCTCTGCCCCGCGGCCGCTCCCGTTTCGGTCGCCGCAATTGCCAGAAAGACCGTAACGACCGGAACCATGATTCCGTCGTTGAGTCCGCTCTCTACGTTGAGGGCCTGCCGAATGCGGACCGGCAACCGTTTATCGCTGACGACCGCTTGACCGAGGGCCGCATCCGTCGGTGCCAGAATCGCGGCAATGAGGGCAGCCTCGATAAAAGTCAGCTCGCCGAACAGGGCCCAGGCGGCAACTGCTCCGAGCGCGATGGTGAGCGGAAGCCCGATACCTAACAAGCGCAGGGGAAGAAAGATCTGCTTGCGCAACGCTCGAAGGTCGATGCGCACAGCATCCGTGAAAAGCACCAACACAAGGGTGGCCTCCACGAGGATCGAGACGACCTCGCTTTTGAGGTCGAGCTGAAACCACTGAGCCCCCACGACGCCCAACAGAATGCCCGCAGCTGTGAAGACCATCGGCGCCGTCACCGGAGAGAGCGCCAACTTGCGGGACACCATAGCGAACGCGAACACCACGAGGGCGACGATCACGAGTTCGGTCATGGTTCCTCCAGCACAGAACGAGGCACGGCATCCCCCGCAGCCGCGCGCAACTGCCGCGCAGCACCGGGGTGGCTCAAGGTTACGGGAATGCGGCACGAATACCCGCGGTTGCACCGGTGGGCCGAACCCGTCGCGCCTCCAACTTTCAGAAACGACTCATGAGCAGCCAGATTCCTCGCCGCCGCGTGCTGTTGCGCGACCTCAGCAGCCCCCGCGATGTGATCTCCCACATAAGCCCCAACTGGTTTGCCTCGGTGATGGGCACGGGCATCGTCGCGAACGCTGCGGCAACGCTTCCGCTCATCGCTCCGCAACTGCACGTGTTCGCGAGCACCGTCTGGGTGATCGCGACCGTCTTACTTCTCGGGCTGATCGCCGCGAGCGCAGCCCACTGGATCGCCCACCGGGAGGTTGCGCTTTCGCACCACCGGCATCCGGCAATGGTGCATTTCTATGGGGCACCCCCGCTGGCGATCCTCACTATCGGGGCGGGTGCGTTGCTGTTCGGCCCCGACATCATCGGGGCGGATGCTGCGCTCACCGTCGCGCTTGTGCTGTGGTCGATCGGCACTGTGCTGGGTCTCGCCACCGCCGTGATTGTTCCGTTCTTGACCTTCACGTCGTCGTCGGTCACCGACCAGTCGGCATTCGGAGGCTGGATCATGCCCGTCGTTCCCCCGCTGGTTTCGGCAGCCGCCGGTGCACCATTGATCCCGTTCTTGCCCGCGGGCGAGGCTCGTTTGACGATGCTGCTGGCCTGCTACGCAATGTTTGGTCTCAGCATGATCGCTACGGCAGTAATTCTGCCTTTGATCTGGGGACGGTTAGCACGCCACAACATCGGCAACGCCGCAGCAGTACCGACTCTGTGGATTGTGCTCGGCCCTCTCGGCCAGTCAATTACCGCAGTCGTCGTACTGGGAGCAGTTGCTCCGTTCGCCGTGTCGGCTGACCTCGCCGAAGCGCTCCGCTTCTTCGGGTTTATCTACGGCGTGCCGATGCTCGGATTCGCGTTGCTCTGGACGGCTCTTGCGCTCACTATGACCATTCATACTGCCCGCCGCGGTTTACCGTTCAGCCTCACGTGGTGGTCATTCACTTTCCCCGTGGGCAACATGGTGGTCGCGTTGAGTGCGATCGCCGCGGCGACCGGGTCCGTTGTGCTGACAGCGATGGCTCTTGTCAGCTTCGTGGCGTTGGTCGGGGCGTGGATGCTCGTTGCATTGCGCACCTTTGCCGGAAGCGTCATCCGCGGCACCCTGTTCTTGGCGCCGCCCGCAGTGAGCGATGGGAACGCCGTGGTCGAGCCAGCCGTGCCCGCAACGCCAGTCGCTCCCGGCGTGTGAGAACCGCGATTGTTGCGCATCCCACAAATCTGAGCGCGTTTATTAGCACGAGGCGCACACAGCTCGCCGCGAACTATGACTAGGGTTATTCAGGCACCCGCCTATTCAGGCAGGGCTCTTCACAGTTCGCAGACAAAGGAAAGGAGCGTCGCGTGTCGACTCTCACTTTGACCCTCGGCCGGCCCACGCTCGCCGACACCGTCTTTTCTCGTAGCCTCGCCACTGACATCACGCTCGTTGCCGCCGGCGCCGCTTTGACTGCTGTGATGGCCCAGGTTGTTGTGCCGCTGTACCCCGTACCGATCACGGGCCAGACGCTCGCTGTGCTCCTTGTTGGTGCTTCGCTCGGTGCCACGCGTGGTGCGATCTCGATGGCGCTGTACGCACTGCTCGGCCTGGTTGGGCTCCCCGTCTTCAGCGAAGCATCCTCTGGGCTCAACGTTCTCGCGGGCACCACCGGTGGCTACATCGTCGGTTTCATCTTCGCCGCTGCCTTCACCGGCTGGCTCGCTCAGCGTGACTGGGACAAGAAGTTCCTCGGCGCTGCGCTCTCGTTCGTCGGGGGCACTGTCGTCACCTTCGCGTTCGGCCTCACGTGGCTCGCCCTCGTGACCGGCGGCACGCTCGAGCAGGTTCTCGCCTGGGGCCTCTACCCCTTCATCATCGGTGGACTCATCAAGGCTGGCATCGCCGCAGCCGTGATCCCCACCACATGGAAGATCGCCACCAAGTTCTCGCGCAAGCAGGACTAGGGCGCGATTTCAGCGTCTTGTAGCTTCACTCACCGGGTCGGTTGTGCTTAGGCACACCGGCCCGGTTTTTTGTCATGTTAGAGTTTATGTACTGAGTTCAACAAAGAAGCAATTGCCTCCCCCGAGCATCCCCCTCGCCGCGCTCAGCTCCCCTCCCGGCCACAAGCCATCCCCACACAAAGGACACTCGTTGAGCGTGCGTCGCCTCCTCCTGCTTCCCCTCGCCGTTACCGCAAGCGCCGCCCTGCTAGCCGGCTGCACGGCAACCGCCGAACCGGCTGCCGATCCCGTCAACGGCGGCACGCTCGTGTACGCCACCGGTGACGCGGAGCCCGACTGCCTCGATCCGCATGTCGGTGGCAACTACCCGCAGGGACTCATCAGCACTCAGTACCTTGAATCGCTCGTCTCGAAGAACAGCGACGGCGAAATCATCCCGTGGCTCGCCACCGACTGGACTGAAAGCGCCGACGGCCTCACGTGGGACTTCACACTCCGCTCTGACGTGAGCTTCACCGACGGCACCCCCTTTGATGCTGACGCCGTGAAGGCAAACATCGAACACTTAAAGGATCCCGACACCGCTTCCTCAACCGGCTACCTCGCTGTGGGCAAGATCGATGGAATCGAAGCCGTCGCCGCCGACCAGGTACGTTTCACCCTGTCGACCCCCGACAGCGCTCTGCTCGAGTCGTTCTCGCAACCATGGGTGAGCATCCAATCTCCCACCGCCCTCGAGCGCGACCAAGCAACCAACTGCGAGAGCCCCGTGGGCACCGGCCCGTTCATCGTCACCGAGTGGGTCAAGCAGCAGTCGGTCACCCTCGAACGCAACGACGACTACAACTCGGCCCCCGCTGACGCCGAGCACGGCGGTGCGGCCCGTCTCGACGCCATCGAGTGGCGCTTCATTCCGGATGCCGCGACACGCTACGCGGCTCTCCAGTCGAGCGATGTCGACGTCATCGATAACGCGCAGCCCAACAACATCTCGTCCGCCGCCGACGTGGCCACGATCGAAGAACTCGACGCGCCGCGCCCCGGAGCCGCCAACCGCATCGAACTGAACTCGGGCAAGGCGCCGTTTGACGATGTCCGTGTTCGTGAAGCCTTCATCCGTTCGGTGGATGTCAACCCGGGAATCGAGAGCCTGTTCTTTGGTACGGCCGAGCGCTCCTATTCGGTGCTCTCGAGTGTCGAGCCTGCGGGCATCTCGACCCCCGACGTGTTCACCACCGACCCGGAGGCGGCGAAGACGCTGCTCGACGACGCCGGCTGGAACACGATCGACTCCGACGGCTACCGCACGAAAGACGGCGAGCGCCTGAGCCTGACATTCCCCATCAGCACGAACCAGTCAATCCCGGCCGAGCAGTCACTCTTTGAGCAGATTCAGGCCTCCGCGAAAGACGTCGGCTTTGAGGTCATCCTGCAACCGACCGATTTGTCATCCTGGTACGGCGCTCTGTTCACGAACGAGTACAACCTCGTGAGCGCTCCGTATACGAAGGTCGGCGCTGACGTGCTGCGTATCCTGTACCACTCTGACTCGATCATTCCGGCGCCGAGCGGGTACTACGCGAACCTCGCCCAGCTGAGCGATCCCGCTCTCGATGAGATTCTGACGACCGCCAGCGAAGTCTCGGACGCCGGTGAGCGCCAAGCACTGTATGCCGAGGCCCAGTCGATCATTGTCGATGGTTTCTATGTTCTGCCTCTGTACGACCAGCAGAACCACTACCTGTACAGCACGAGCGTCGAGGGCTTCCGGGCTCTGCCGCCGGTCGCCGCGCCAACGTTCTACGATGCGTGGTTGAGCAACTAAAAGAACGCCCACTGTGACGGTTTCGCCTGACACTGCTGCATCAGCGAGTGTCTCTACCCCAGCGACGCGATTGCGGTCGCTGGGGTGGATCGCGCGCCGGGCGGGCGGTGGGGTGTTTGTTCTGTGGGCGGTCGCGACGGTCATCTTCTTCGCACTGCGGTTGATTCCGGGGGATCCCGTGGATGCGATTCTCGGTGGACCTGGTTCGCAGGCTTCCGCCGAAGCGGTGGCCCAGATTCGCGCCGACTACGGCCTCGACCAGCCGCTGATCGTTCAGTATTTTCTGGCGATGGGCAAGCTCGCCGTCGCTGACTTCGGTACGTCCTACGCGCTCAAGGTCGCGGTGGCTCCCTATGTGCTGACGCAACTCTGGTCGACGCTCGTGCTCACGATTGTTTCTCTCGTGGTGGCCTGGCTTGGCGCCCTTACCCTCACGCTGGCTACGAGCGGTCGCGGTCGCGTTGCACGCGCGTTGGGCTCGGGGCTCGAACTGCTGGCGGCGGCGGTTCCGCATTTTTGGTTGGCGTCGCTACTCATCATTCTGCTGAGCAACACGCTGCACTGGCTGCCGCCGATTAGCGTGCCCGGCCCGCTCGGCCTCGTCTTACCTGTGCTCACTCTGGCACTCCCGCTCATGGGCTTTCTAGGCCAGGTGATGCGCGAGTCTCTTGCTAACGCCTACGAGCAGCCTTTTGTGCTGTCAGCGCGCGCTCGCGGCGAGAGCGAATGGGGCGTGCGACTGCGGCACGTGCTGCGGCACGCGGCCCTGCCCGGCATCTCCCTCTCCGGCTGGGCTTTTGGCTCGCTCCTGAGCGGTGCCGTCGTCGTCGAAACGATCTTCGCCCGTCCCGGCCTCGGCAGAACGCTCCTCAACGCTGTCACCATTCGCGACATCCCCGTCGTCACCGCCGTCGCCCTCCTCTCGGCGCTGACCTTCATCCTCGTGACGATCGCGACGGATGCCGTCGACCGCATCGTCGATCCGCGCGTGACGGAGGTGGCAGCACGATGACCGAAATCCTGGCTGGCCGACTCTCACAACCTTCGGGGCGCGCTGGCGGCATCCTAGATCGCGGCGGATTGCTTCGCCACACGGGCGTCGTGATTGCTCTCGCGATTCTTGTGCTGATTCTGATGGCCGCTCTGGTGCCGCAGCTCATCACGACCGCTGATCCGGATGCCGTAGCCCCGGCCGAAGCGTTCCAGTCACCATCGCTTGCCCACTTTTTCGGTACTGACGAGTCCGGTCGCGATGTCTACACCCGTGTCGTTTTCGGAGCCGGAAACTCCCTGCTCATCGGAATCGCCGCCACCGCGGTCGGGCTCGCCCTCGCGCTCATTCTGGGCCTGCTCGGTGGCCTCGGCAGCAGGCTTGGCGACTTCGTGAGCACGCGCATCGTCGAGGTCATGTTCGCGCTCCCCGGCCTGCTGCTGGCGCTCGTGTTCATCGCGATTGCCGGGCCCGGCGTGGTCACCTCAACAGTCGCGGTGGGCCTCTCGACCGCGCCTGGCTATGCCCGCATCATCCGCAGCCAACTACGCAGTGTGCGCAGCGCCAGCTACGTCGAGGCCGCGACAGTTCTTGGCCATTCGCGGGCGCGAATCGTGTGGCAACACATTCTGCCCGGCGCGCTCTCCCCCATCTTCGTGCTCGGCACCCTCGGCGTCGGCCAAGCGATTGTCTGGGCCTCCTCGCTCGGGTTCCTCGGGCTCGGCGTCGCCCCGCCCGCCGCCGAATGGGGCGCGATGCTCTCCAGCGGCCGCACCTACATCGACGTCGCGTGGTGGCTCACGGTTTTCCCGGGCCTTGCCATCGTTGCCACCGCAGCATCATTCACGGTGCTCGGTCGCGCCCTCAACGCTCGCACCCGTCAGGAGGCCCGCGGATGACCGCCACCCCGCTGCTGCGCGCGAGCAACCTCAGCGTGCACTTCGACCGCGCCGCCCGCCCGGCCGTCGACAACGTGAGCTTCGAGGTCGGCGCCGGCGAATGCCTCGCGATCGTCGGCGAGTCGGGATCGGGCAAGAGCGTCACGGCGCGTTCCCTGCTCGGGCTTGCGCCCGCCGGAGCCCACGTGAGCTTCAGCGAGTTGAGTCTGGCGGGAGAAAGTCTTCCGGCACCCGGTGCTCGACGGTGGCGAAGCATTCGCGGAGCATCCATTGGGCTGGTGTTGCAGGATGCGCTCGTGTCACTCGACCCGTTGCGCCCGGTCGGCCGCGAAATCGATGATGTGCTGCGGCTGCACACCACCCTCAGCCAGCGCGAGCGTCAAGCCCGCGTGCTTGAGCTGTTGGATGCCGTGGGCATTCCGGACCCTGCCCTGCGAGCCCGGCAACGCTCGGGCGAGCTCTCGGGCGGACTGCGCCAGCGCGCGCTCATCGCCGCCGGGATCGCCGCCGGCCCCGCGCTCATCATCGCCGACGAGCCCACGACCGCTCTCGACGTCACGGTGCAGGCGCGCGTGCTCGAGCTGCTGTCATCGCTGCGCAATGACGGGACCGCCCTGATCCTCATCACTCACGATTTGGCTGTTGTCTCGAGGGTGGCCGATCGCGTGGCCGTCATGAGCGAGGGCCGCATCGTGGAAGCCGGAGAAACGAACGCCGTTTTGCGGGCGCCGGCAGCGCTGCCCACCCAGCAGTTGCTTGCTGCTATCCCGGTGGATGTTCCGCGCGGCGTTCCGTTGACGTTGCCGGCGGATGTCGAAGTCGGTTCCCTCGCTGGCGGGTCCGCGCTGCCCGGCCACGCACCGCTCTCCGCGACGGCACGTGTGACGGAGCCTGCTGCTGCTGCCGCTGTGCCCGCTGCTGCTGTGCCTGCCGCGAGCGCCGATTCGATCGCGCCGCCGGCTCTCGAACTCCGCTCGGTCTCACGCCGGTATCCGACGCCACACGGCAGCGCTATTCAAGCCCTTGACAACGTTTCGCTCACTCTCGCCGCCGGCACAACACTCGGCCTGGTCGGCCAGTCGGGCTCGGGCAAGACCACGATCGCGCGCATCGCCCTCGGGCTTGAAACCGCCGATAGCGGCGAAGTGCTGCTGAACGGCTCCGAGTGGGGTTCGTTGAGTGCCCGCGAGCGCCGCCCGCTTCGCTCCACGCTCGGCGCGATTTACCAGGATGCCTTGAGCTCGTTCGATCCCCGGTTGAGCGTCGAGCGCATCCTCACCGATGCGCTCAGCGTGCGGGCGTCCGCTACTGGCCGTTCGCTAACAACACCCGCTGAGTTGCTCGAGGCCGTGGGCTTGCCTCAGTCGCTCAAGAACCGTCGTCCGCTTCACTTGTCGGGCGGTCAGCGCCAACGGGTGGCAATTGCGCGCGCGCTCGCACCAGGACCGCAGACGATTCTGTGTGACGAGCCGGTGTCGTCCTTGGATGTCTCGACTCAGGCCCGAGTGCTGAATCTGCTCGACGAACTGCAGCGCCACCTTCGCCTGAGCTATCTCTTCATCTCTCACGACCTCGGGGTGATTCGCCACATGAGTGATCGTGTAGCGGTCATCAACGAGGGCCGCATCGTGGAAACGGGCGAGACAGACGAAATCTTTACAAACCCGCGTGACCCTTACACTCAGTCGCTACTCTCGGCGCTTCCCCGAGTGAGAGGATGATGCCGTGACACCTCCTCGCTCTGCCACCCGTGGTCGCCCGCCCGCCGCATCTCGCGAACTCCTCCAAGAGTCTGCCTTTGAGCTGTTCATTGAGAATGGCTACACCGGCACCACGGTCGATCAGATCGCCACCCGCGCGGGCGTCAGCCGCAATACGTTCTTCAACTATTTCGATGCCAAGGGCGAAGTTTTCTGGGTCGAGCTGGATGCTGCCACCGAGCGGCTGAAAGCGGAGCTGGCCGACCAGCCGGCACAGCCCGCCGACGCGGCGCACGCCATCCGCGCTGCAATGCTCGCCGCTGTTGCCCCGCTGGACTCGCAGCACGTGCCGTTCATCCTGACCCAGTACGACCTGATTGGCAGCGCGGCCGAACTGCAGGCATCTGCGATGAGTCGTTTTGCTACGCAGGCACGGCTGTTGGCAGGTTTCGGTGAGCGTCAGGGCGTGCAACCGGCATTGGCCAGAGCCCAGGCGTACGCGCTCATTGCCTGCGTGGTGGCTGCGGCGCAGGAGTGGGCACAGGCAGGCCCCCAGCGCGGCCGCCTTGAGCCGTACGTTGAGCGTGCGCTCGATTCGGTGCTCGCCGCCCGCTAACGGCACGGTTGCTCAGTCGCGCCTCGCGCGCTCCCTCCCTCGCAGTCTGCTCAACGTTTATTGAGCAGCTCTCGACACGGTCTCGCTGCGGGTTTAAACTTCAGCCACGCTGAATTCCTTGCATGTTCCCCCTCACTTTGGAGCGACGCCATGAGTAACGATCAACCAACCGAACGTTTCGATGCTCAGAACGGCGACGCGCCCACCAAGCGCTTCGATGCCCAGGGCAGTGATGCGCCCACGGTGCGCTTCGAGCCTGCAGGCGGCATGCCCACCGGAGCTGCGGGAGGCGGACCGGTGCCGCCTGGTTCGGGTGAGCCACCGACTCCGTTCTCTGAGCCGGAAGGAAAGTCGCGAACGCTACTGATCATTCTGGCGATCGTGGGCGGGCTGCTTCTCATTGCTCTCGTCATCGCGCTGACGCTGATGGCAACGCGCGGGTCAGGCGATTCTGTTCCGGTAGCGACCTCGCCAACCCCCTCAACAACCGCGAGCGAGAGCCCATCCCCCGAGCCGAGCGAAACTGAGCCCGAACCCGAGGAATCGGCCCCGGAGCCCGAGCCGACGACAGCCCCACCGCCCCCGGCAGAGAGCCCCTCCTTCGCCACCTTCAGTGCTCCAGAAAGCGCGATGTGTACAGCAGCGAATCCGACCAGCCAACTCACCTTCTCGTGGAGCAGCACGGATGCCGTGGCCGCGTGGATCGGAGTGGCAACGACGAACGCGAAGGCTGCCCCCTACGAGGAAGTGCCCACGACGGCGACCTACACAATCGACTACCAGTGCAGCAATGACTCTGAGGTCTACACCGTGACGTTGGAGGACTCGGTAGGCAATTTGGCCCACGAGACGGTGACCGTAACGAAGAACTAGCCCCGGTCGCACACCACCGGCGCCCCACCTTCGCGCTCCGCGCAGGGTTCTCGTTCACCGCGCCCTCTTCGGATACGATTGAGTCACCCATCACACTCAGGCACCTCTTCTTTGACTCGGTGCCGCACATATCGAACCGGAGTAATTATGTCGTCGAGCGTTCCCGAAAAGCCCGCCCTAGAAGGCCTCGAAGGCAAGTGGGCTCCCGTCTGGGAAAACGAAGGCACCTACCGGTTTGATCGCCAGAAGGCGCTTGCTGAGGGTTCTGACTGCGTCTTCTCGGTCGACACTCCCCCGCCGACGGCATCCGGCAGCCTGCACATTGGCCACGTCTTCAGCTACACCCACATGGACTTGGTCACGCGCTTTCAGCGCATGCGTGGCAAGGAGATCTTCTACCCGATGGGGTGGGATGACAATGGTCTGCCCACTGAACGTCGGGTTCAGAACTATTACGGCGTGCGCTGCGACCCCACGCTCCCCTATGACGAGGGCTTTGAGCCCCCACAGCAGGGCGGCGAAGGCAAGTCGACGAAGGCTGCCGCGCAGCTTCCGATCTCTCGCCGCAACTTCGTTGAACTCTGCGAGACGCTGACCGCCGAAGACGAGAAGCAGTTCGAAGACCTGTGGCGCCAGCTGGGCTTGAGCGTTGATTGGAACCTCACCTACCGCACCATTGGCGATGACGCTCAGCGTGCCGCCCAGCGTGCGTTCCTGCGCAACCTTGAGCGTGGCGAGGCCTACCAGGCCTTCGCGCCAACGCTGTGGGATGTCACATTCCGCACCGCTGTTGCGCAAGCCGAGCTCGAAGACAAAGAGCAGCCTGCCGCGTACCACCGTTTGGCTTTCCACAAGGCGGATGGCGACGACATCCACATCGAGACGACTCGCCCCGAACTTTTGCCGGCCTGTGTTGCTCTCGTAGCCCACCCCGACGACGAGCGCTACAAGCACCTCTTTGGCACGATGGTCACGACGCCGATCTTCGGTGTTGAGGTTCCGATTCTGGCCCACCACCTTGCTCAGCAAGACAAGGGGTCCGGCATCGCGATGATTTGCACCTTCGGTGATGTCACTGACGTTGTCTGGTGGCGCGAGCTTGATCTGCCGAACCGCACCATCATCGGTGCTGACGGCCGCATCATTGCCGACGCTCCGGATGTCATCGTGGGCGACGTCGCTCAGGCCGCCTACGCCGAGCTTGCTGGCAAGACAGTCTTCAGCGCGAAGGCTGCCATGGTGGCGCTTCTCAAAGAGTCCGGTGAAATGATCGGTGACGCTAAGCCGATTCAGCACCAGGTCAAGTTCTTCGAAAAGGGCGACAAGCCCCTCGAGATCATTTCCACGCGCCAGTGGTACATCAGCAACGGTGCCCGCGACGAGAAGCTGCGCAGCCGTCTGCTCGAGGCTGGCAAGCAGATCAACTTCACCCCCGACCACATGCGGGTTCGCTACGACAACTGGGTCGGTGGCCTCACCGGCGACTGGCTCATTTCGCGCCAGCGCTTCTTCGGCGTGCCGATCCCCGTCTGGTACGAGCTCAACGCCGACGGTGAAAAGGGTGCCCCGATCGTTCCCAGCGAGGCTTCGCTGCCGATCGACCCGTCCTCCGACACCGCTCCCGGCTACACGGAAGACCAGCGTGGTGTTCCCGGTGGCTTCGAGGGCGAACTCGACATCATGGACACCTGGGCGACCTCGTCGCTGACCCCGCAGATTGCTGGCGGTTGGGAGACCGACCCCGAGCTCTTCAACGTGGTCTTCCCTTACTCGCTGCGCAGCCAGGGCCAAGACATCATCCGTACGTGGTTGTTCTCGACCGCGCTGCGTTCGGAGCTCGAGCACGGAACGGTGCCGTGGAAGAACGCCGGCATCTCTGGCTTCATCGTCGACCCCGACCGCAAGAAGATGTCCAAGTCGAAGGGCAACGTTGTCACGCCCAAGGGCATGCTCGATGACCACGGTTCGGATGCGGTTCGCTACTGGGCAGCATCCAGCCGCCTCGGTACTGACGCGGCCTTCGACCCGCAGAACCCGAAGCAGATCAAGATCGGTCGCCGTCTAGCGATCAAGGTTTTGAACGCGTCGAAGTTCGTGTACTCGTTCCCGGCGCCTGCTGCGTCGGCGACGGCATCGGATGTCGTTGTTACCGAGGCGCTCGACCTCGAGATGCTCGCCGAGCTAGCCTCGGTCGTCTCGCAGGCCACCACAGCGCTCGAGAACTTCGATCACGCCAAGGCGCTCGAGGTAACCGAGAAGTTCTTCTGGGCTTTCTGCGATGACTACCTTGAGCTCGTGAAGGAACGTGCCTACGGCGCCGGAACTCCCGAAGCGCAAGCCAGCGCCAACCGCGCCCTGCACACCGCCATCGATGTGTTCTTGCGTCTCTTCGCGCCGTACCTCCCGTTCGCTACGGAGGAGGTCTGGCGCTGGACGCACGACACTTCGGTTCACGCGGCATCATGGCCGACCGCCGACGAACTCGGCGTCACCGCTGAGCCGAGCGGTCTATTCCATGCCGTCGGCCAGGCGCTCATCACGATCCGTCGCGCCAAGACTGACGCCAAGGCATCGCAGAAGACAGAGGTGAGCTCGGCAACTCTCGCGGGCCCAGCCCTGATCGCTGCTGCTATCGACGATCTGAAGGCTGTCGGCCGCATCCATGATCTGACGATCGTGGAAGCCGACGAGATTGAGGTTCGCGACATCGTTCTGGTTGAGGCTGCACCGGAGGCTTCTGTCTAGAGGTGTGCTGAGGGTTCGGCGCCTCCCCGGCGCCGAACCCTCAAACCGCGTATTGTTGAGTGAATGACGAGTTCAGAGAAGCCTTCATACACGATCCGCGACATCCAGAAAGACGATTTCGAGGAGTGGAAAGATCACTTCGTGAAATATGGAGTGTTCTACGAAACCGAATTCACCGACGCCATTGTTCAGGGCGTGTGGGAGTGGTTGATGGATGACTCAGCGCAGCTGAACGCAGTTGTTGCTGTAGCGCCAGAGGGTGCACCCGACCCCGGCCATGTTGCCGCCTTCGGCCTGTACCGCCGCCTGCCTGATACCTTCACCGCCTCGTGGGGTTGGTTTATGGATGACCTCTACGTTGACCCCGAGCACCGCGGTGCTGGAGTTGCCGGAACGATCATCGACGACATCGCTGCCCGCGCGGCAGAAGATGGCGGCGGAAAGCTCCGCTGGATCACCAACAAGGAAAACGACAGCGCGAAGCGCCTCTACGACAAGGTCGCAGACCGCACGTCCTGGATTCTTTACGAAAAGAACGTGTAATGCAGCTCGGCACACGATGGCCGGTCGGCGGCGACGTTCCTGAGCGTCTCGATGCAGCAATGCGCGAGGCAATCGCCGGCGTCGAAGCGGATGTCGCCCACCTCGAGACCAGCGCGTGGCGTTGGACACTCACGTGGCTCGAATCACGACCCGTCGCAGAACTCGACGACGGCACCATCGTGCGCCAAGCCGCTGACGGCAGCGTCAGCGTAAAAGACCCCACCTCCTAGCCCGCAGCTCACTGTTGCCCGCTCCGCGCCTGCGCATTTGCATTCATGCGCGCTACCGCGCGGAGCCGGCAACCCTCACTGCTTACTGTGGATAGTTCGAGCCCGTCTCCCCTGACCCGTTTAGCGTCAATATATGCGGCTATCGAATCTCACACGACTCTCGATCGGTGCGCTCCTCGTAGCGTCTCTCAGCGGCTGCGTTCCCGCCGACCCGGCACCGCCTCAGCCGAGTGCGACATTCGTCGCGCCCTATGCGAGCGATGAAGAGGCGCTGGCGGCGGCGGAGGCTGCCTATGGTGAGTTCGTAGACGTCTCAAATGTGATTCTCAACGAAGGCGGGGCTTCGCCTGAACGCATCGAGACGATCACGACCGGCGACTTCGCAGAGCGCACGTTATCGTCATACAAAGATTTCGGAGCCGAGGGCAAGAAAAGCGTCGGGAATGCGACATTCGACTCGGCGGTGTTGCAACGTTACTCATCCGGCGGTGGGAACGTTGAGATAATCACGATTTACCTATGTCATGACGTTTCGAAGGTGGACCTTCTCGACTCGAACGGAGACTCTCTCGTCAAACCAGATCGTCAAGCTCGAGTCAGACTGGAGGTCACCTTCGATTTCGACGCTGTTGACCAGAAACTGCGATTGTCCGAACGGGATGTCTGGACCGACCCGACGTGCTGAAACGCACTCTCGTGACGGCAAGTTTCCTGCTCTCAGTCACACTGGCCGCATCGTCCCTAGTGTTCCAGTCGGGAATTGACGAAGATGAGCTGCTTGCCGGAATTGATACTTCCGATTCAATAGTTGAGCTGGAAGGCGTGCGCGATTCCGCCGGGTCTGGAGGCGGCGGAGGGAGCGACGGCGGCTACTACGACGAACCCACGTACACCGACGGCGTCGCCTATGCTCCGGCCGTCGACGAGGGCCTCGACAACGTCGAGGAAGCATGGTGCGACATCCAGCGCATCGAGTGCGTGCCGTGGACTCGCCCGGCTGAAGACGACGATGCCGCAACCGCAGCGACCGCTGCAATCACGATTTCTGACATCGCGTCATTCCGCCCGCAAGCACCTGCTGCGGCGATGCAACCGAACCAGTGGATGATCGTCGGCCTCGACACCAACTTCTATTCCGCCGCATCCGCCCACGTCGTTGACGGCACCCTTTTCGGCGGCACTGCCCAAGTTCGATTCACACCAGTGAGCTACAGCTGGGACTACGGCGACGGCACCACAGAAAGCACCGACAATCCCGGGCGCACCTGGGCCAAATACCGGATCGCCGAATTCGACCCGACGCCGACCAGCCATGTTTTTGAAGAACCCGGCGACTACACGATCACTCTTGCCGTTACCTACGCCGCCGAATACCGTGTCGCCGGCAGCGGCTGGCGAAACGTGGTCGGCACCCTCACCATTGTGGCGCCGCCACTCACCGCGACCGCCGGTCACGCGACCACCGTTCTCGTTGATCAAGACTGCAACGAGAACCCCACCGGGATCGGCTGCTAGGCCAAAAAGCACACAACGCGCACGGCGTCGACTACGGCTTCACGTTCACACCCGCGCGAGAATCTCCCCGTGCGGCATCGCCATCCATCCTTGAGGCGAATCGGCCCACTCCCGCCAGGCACTACTGATCTGCTGCAACACCTCTGGCGTAGCCAGCGACTTGCTGAGCGCATCCTCAGCGAAGGCAGACTCCAGCACCCGCGCCTCCCACATGCTTCCCCACCACTCACGATCGGTGTCATCGGAGAAGTTCCAGATCGATGCCGACGTGGTGACTTCGGTCAAACCGGCCTGCATCGCCCACGACTTGAGACGACGCCCCGCATTCGGCTCTCCCCCATTGCTGCGGTGAACCGCGTCGTAGACGTCAGCCCAGACCTTCAACCCCGGCAGCTCTGGAAAACAAATCGTGCCCGCATAGTCCACATCCCGCACCGCGATCAAGCCACCCGGCTTCGCGACCCGCTTCATCTCCGCGAGAGCCGCGACCGGATCGCCCAAATGCTGCAAAGTCTGATGCGAATGCACGAAATCGAAACTGTCATCGTCGAACGGCAACGCATACGCGTCCCCCACAATGAAACTCAGGTTGTCGGCAGTGAAAGCGGATGCCTTTTCGATTACCGCGGCAGCGGCATCCAACCCCACAACACGACCAGGGGCCAGGCGCTCCGCAAATTCGGCCGTGATGGTGCCCGGCCCACAACCAATATCGAGGAGAGAAAGCCCGGCCTCAAGATGCGGTTCGAAATACGCCGCCGAATTCGCGATCGTGCGCCACGTGTGTGACTTCAAAACACTTTCATGATGGCCATGGGTATATCGCTCGTTGGTCATGATCTGAGAATAGGGTAGAACAATGACCAACCCTTTCTTTGCGCCCAGCACGTTGCCCTTCGGTATGCCCCCATTCGCCGACATTCACGACGAGCACTACGCGCCCGCCTTTGAGAAAGGGATGACCGAACAGCTCACCGAGATTGAGGCAATTACGTCTCAGCCAGAAGCGGCGACCTTCGAGAACACCATGATCCCCCTCGAGACCAGCGGCCAGCTGCTCAGCCGGGTGGCGATCGTGTTCTTCAATAAGACCTCCGCCGACGGCGACGCGGCCTCCGATGCCCTCGAAGAGATCATCGCTCCCCAGCTGGCCGCCCACAACGACGCCATCAGCCTCAACAGCGCCCTCTACGAGCGCATCCGCAGCATTCGCGAAAGTCTCGACGACACTGAGTTGGATGCCGAAGCCCGCTACCTGGTCGAGCGCTACTTCACCGAATTCACCCTTGCCGGCGCCGGCCTCAGCGACGACGCGAAAGCGACCCTGCGCGACTACAACTCGCGCCTCTCGAGCCTCACCACGAAGTTCGAAAAGAACCTGCTTGCCGACACGAACGACCTTGCCGTCGTCGTCGACAGCATCGACGAGCTCGATGGCTTGGAACCGTCCGAGATTTCGGCAGCCGCCAGCGCCGCCAACGACCGCGGCCTCCCAGGTAAGTACCTCATCACCCTCATCCTGCCGACGAACCAGCCGCACCTCTCGGTGTTGAAGAATGCGGATGTTCGGGGCCGAGTCATGGCAGCATCGCGCACTCGCGGCATCCGCGGGGGCAAGTTCGACAATCGCGAACTTGTGCTCGAAATCGCGAAGGTGCGATCGCAACGTGCGGCCCTCCTAGGCTTCGACAGCCACGCGGCCTGGGTGACCGCCGATGAGACCGCGCAGAACCCACAGCGGGTCGCTGACATGCTCGGCAAGCTCGCCCCCGCTGCTGCCCGCAATGCTCGCGACGAGCATGCAGCACTCGAGAAGCTCGCGGGCACCGAAGTGACGGCCGCTGACTGGGCGTTCTACGCCGAGAAAGTGCGCGCCGAGCAGTACAACGTCGACACCACCCAGATGCGACCATATTTCGAAGCAGAGCGAGTGCTTCGAGACGGTGTGTTCTTCGCTGCGACCAAGCTCTACGGCGTCACTTTCACCGAGCGCCGCGATCTCGCGGCCTACCACCCTGACGTGCGTGTCTTCGAAGTCACCAACGAAGACGGCAGCGAGGTCGGGCTCTACACTCTCGACCTGTACACGCGCGACTCCAAGCGGGGCGGTGCCTGGATGAACTCGCTCATCTCACAGTCTGACCTGCTCGGGCATCCGGTCATCGTCACCAACAACCTCAACGTACCGAAGCCGGCCGCCGGCGAAACCACGCTACTGACCTACGACGAGGTCAACACGCTGTTCCACGAGTTCGGCCACGCCCTGCATGGCCTCTTTGCCCGCGTCACCTACCCCAAGTTCTCGGGCACGAACACCTACCGCGACTTCGTCGAGTTCCCCAGCCAAGTGAACGAAATGTGGATGCTCTGGCCCGAGGTGCTCGACAACTACGCCAAGCACTACGAGACCGGCGAGCCCATGCCCCGCGAGATCGTGGAGCGCATTCAGGCGAGCGCCGCGTTCAACGAGGGTTTCCTCACGAGCGAATACCTCGCCGCCGCTCTCATCGATCAGGCGTGGCACCGCATCGGCGCCGACGACGATGTGACGGATGTCGCAGCCTTCGAAGCGCAAGCGCTAGCCGAAGTCGGTCTCGACAACCCGGCCGTTCCCCCTCGTTACTCCAGCACCTACTTTCAGCACATCTTCGCCAACTCGGCCTATGACGCTGGCTACTACTCCTACATCTGGAGCGAGGTCTTGGATGCCGACACGGTCGAATGGTTTACCGAGAACGGCGGGCTCTCCCGCGAGAACGGAGACCGCTTCCGCTCGCGCCTGCTGGGGGTTGGAGGGTCAAAGAATCCGCTCGAGGCATTCCGCGACTTCCGTGGGCGTGACGCCGAGTTGCAGCCTTTGCTGACTCGTCGGGGCCTCAACTAGCGCGCAGCGCACTGAACGGGGCGTCGACGCGCAGGAATCGGCGCCCACACCGTAGTTGGCGGCACCCTAGAAGTGAACGCTTTGTTCGAAGCTCCTAGGAAAAGCACAGCGGATGGTGGATTGTTGTGCCGGAGCCACAAACATTGGTGAAAACCTTTCGTTAACGGTCTCCGGTCGGGCACAATGGTGCGGGTCGCGTTAGTCGCGCCCCTTCACACTTAGACGTCACCTAGCACGATGTCCTGAGGGCGATCCCATCTCAGCCTCACCCGAATTTGGCTGCAATGAGTTTGCCCGGCGCGATCGCCCTCAGGAACATCACTTCTGCCGAGACTTCTGCTTCCCTCTCTGGCGTTGTCGCCTCTGGCCGGGTGTCTTGTCGCCATGAGCGACAGCACTGCGCACTGCTCGACAGCCCGCCGGCGATGAAGCCGTCGCGGTGCCAGCCCAGTCACCCTCAGCGCGCGCTAAAAAGCGCGGACGCCCGAGGGCATCCGCGCTTTTGAAAGTACGACCGAGTGGAGATGTGCTGTTAGGCGGACTTCTCCGCACGCACAGGCTGGCGAGGAATGATTGTGGGGGCAGCGTTCTCTAGAACAGCAGCTCTGGTGACGATAACGCGACCAACGGTCTCGTCCGACGGCACGTCGAACATGATCGGTCCGAGCACTTCTTCCAGGATGGCACGCAATCCGCGAGCACCGGTCTGACGAAGCACCGCAAGATCGGCAATCGACTCGAGCGCATCGCGCTCGAATTCGAGTTCAACACCATCGATCTCGAACATGCGCTGGTACTGACGAACGAGAGCGTTCTTGGGCGTCGTCAAGATATCCATGAGTGCCACCTGGTCGAGCTGCGTCACCGTGGTGACAACAGGCAGACGACCGATGAACTCGGGAATGAGACCAAACTTGTGAAGGTCTTCTGGAAGAACTTCGCCGAAGAGGTTTACGTCGTCGCCCTTGCTGTGCAGCGGGGCTCCAAAACCAATGCCCTTCTTACCTGCACGGTTCGAGATGATTTCTTCGAGGCCCGAGAAGGCTCCCGCAACGATGAAGAGCACGTTCGTGGTGTCCACCTGAATGAACTCTTGATGCGGATGCTTGCGGCCGCCCTGAGGCGGAACGGAGGCGACGGTGCCCTCAAGGATCTTGAGCAGAGCCTGCTGAACGCCCTCACCAGAGACATCGCGCGTGATGGAGGGGTTCTCAGCCTTGCGAGCGATCTTGTCGATCTCATCGATGTAGATGATGCCGGTTTCTGCGCGCTTGACGTCGTAATCAGCGGCCTGAAGGAGCTTGAGGAGAATGTTCTCGACATCCTCACCGACGTAGCCGGCTTCGGTCAGCGCTGTGGCATCCGCGACAGCAAACGGAACGTTAAGGCGCTTGGCGAGGGTCTGAGCGAGATAGGTCTTACCGCAACCGGTCGGGCCGATCAGCAGGATGTTCGACTTGGCGATCTCAACGTCATCGATGACCGCATCGGCCGAGGTGATCGTTCCACGAGCGCGCACGCGCTTGTAGTGGTTGTAGACGGCGACTGAGAGCGAGCGCTTAGCGGCCTCTTGGCCGATGACGTATTCCTCAAGGAAGTCATAGATTTCCCGCGGCTTCGGCAGATCGAATTCGCTCGATGCCTCCTCGCCAGCTTCAGCAAGACGCTCTTCAATGATCTCGTTGCACAGATCTACGCACTCGTCGCAAATATAGACACCGGGACCGGCAATCAATTGCTGTACCTGCTTTTGGCTTTTGCCGCAGAAGGAACACTTGAGCAGGTCCGCGCTTTCCCCAATTCGGGCCATGCCGGTTCCTCTCCTTGAGTAAATACCTTGATTACGAGCCTAACCCGATATTCGGTCAGTCTCGGTCACCACTACTGGCGGCGTTTCGGCGCGTCGGTTGCACCACGAAATGCAGCAATTCGCAGCGCAAGCGGCACCCCGCAGACAAACTAGGCTTGAGGGGTTAGCGACGACCACAGAAGGAGCCCCATGCATACCCGTGCCATGCGCGTGCTTCGTGGCAGTATCGCCGCTTTCTTCGCCACTTTTACTGCGGCGTTTTCCCATCAATTCGCGGGTGGAGTCACGCCGTCGCTTTTCGGTATGGGCGTCTCCCTCGTGATCTCGATCAGTATTTGCACGCTCCTCGCGGGGCGCACAATCTCCCTCGCTCGTTTGAGCATCGCAATTGCGGCGAGCCAAGCGATGTACCACGCGCTTTTCAGCTCGATGCTGGCCCCGGCGGGGATCGCCCAGCACAACATGGCCGCGATGACCTTCGACTTCAGCTCGGTAGCTCGGTCGGCGGATTCGGCGATGTCGCTCTCTCACGCCGTCGCCGCGACGGTGACAATCGTGGCCTTCCGGTACGCCGAAGTCGCTTTTTGGGGCCTCTTCGATACGGCGCGGATGTTTATCTCGCGCCTCTTCATCTCGCTCTCTCTCGTCGCGACTCCCGTGCTGGAATTCCGTCTTGAGCCACGCAGCGCACCAGCGGTGCAGCTCGTCGCTCGCTTTCTCGCCATTACGCGCTATCGGGGCCCGCCGGCCGCCCTCGCCGCGGCCTAACGCTGCCGCCCAGCACCCCCGATATTTGTCGCTCCTTAGCGACCCTTTGTGAGAAAGAAAACAATGAAAAACTTTACTAAAGCTGCCCTCGCCCTCTCGGCAGGAGCAGCACTCGCGGTAGCGGCTCCGCTCGCGGCCATGGCTCACGTGACGATCGACCCGGGCCAGTCCGACGCCGGCAGCTACGCACTCATCACGGTCAAGGTTCCCAACGAGTCCGACACCGAGAAAACTAACAAGGTGCAGCTCAACCTGCCCACGGACACCCCGTTCGCGAGCGTGCGCTTTGTACCAGTTCCCGGTTGGGACGCTGAGCTTGTGCGCAGCGAACTGCCGGAGCCCGTCATGGTCGGGGAAAGCGAGATCACCGAAGCAGTGACTTCAATTGTGTGGACAGCGCAGGCTGGCTCCGAGCTCGGTGATGGCGCGCTACTCTTGCTCCCTATCTCGCTTGGGCCGGTGCCGGATGTCGGAAGCGTCGTCCTGACGGCCGACCAGACGTACACCGACGGTTCCGTGGTGAGCTGGAGTGGCACCGAAGAAGGAGCCGAAAAGCCCGCTCCCATCCTCTACGTCAACGATGCACCGGTAGATGACCACGGTCACGCTGAAACGGAAGAAGACGCTCACGGCGACGACCATGCCAGCGAAGACGAGCACACCGACGCTGCGGCGGCATCCAGCGGAGACCCCGTTGCTCGCGGTCTCGGAATCGCTGGCCTCGTTGCCGGTCTCGGCGCGCTCGTAGCGGCGTTCGCTTTCCGTCGCCCCGCCACTAAGTAGTTCGAATCATGCGTCGAGTTTTTCGCATCGGCGCCGCGTTCAGCGCGGCCACGATCGCAGCTCTGCTGCTGCTCGTGGCCGCGCCCGCGTCTGCCCACAACTACATCGTCGACAGCACTCCCCTCGAGGGCGAAACTCTTACCGTGCTACCCGACGAGTTATCTGTCACCACCAACGACGTACTGCTTGACCTGGGCGGAGACGGCGGTGGTTTCGCGATTCAGATTCTGGATGCCGACGGCGGTTACTACGGTGACGGTTGCGTCAGCATCCGCGACGAGTCTCTCTCCACGCTGGCTGCTCTCGGTGAGCCGGGCGAGTACCGGATGCTCTGGCAGCTGGTTTCAGCCGATGGCCACACCATCTCTGACGAGATCGACTTCACGTGGCAGCCCGATGCCGACCAGGTGCTCTCGGAGGCGCTCGATGCCCCGCCGGCCTGCGGCGGCGGGTCGCTCGAAGAGAACACTCCCCCAGCAGCGGCCGAGGGCACCGACGATAGCAGTGTGTCTGACGGTAACGGCGCTGGCGCGAGTGTTGACGCTGAAACCGCAGTGTTGATCGGCGGCGCGGTCGCTCTCGTACTCGTTGCTGGCGTGGCGATCTTCTTGATCTCCGTCAAGCGCAAGAAAGACGCGTCCTAGCACGAGGTCGAGTCGCGATTCCGCCAGCTCACCTTCTTCGTGCTTTCCGCTTTAACGCACTGAGGCGGTCACCCCATCGGGGTGACCGCCTCAATTACGTGAAAGCGAGTATTAGCTCGTGATCGCCGGCAGCGTCTTGCGGCTCGTGAGCACTTGGTCGATGAGACCGTACTCCATAGCCTCAGCGGCGCTCAGGATCTTGTCGCGCTCGATGTCCTTGTTGATCTGCTCCGGAGTGCGGTTCGAGTGGTGCGAGAGCGTCTCTTCGAGCCAACCACGCATACGAAGAATCTCGCGTGCCTGAATCTCGATGTCCGACGCCTGGCTCGAACCTTCCGACCCACCGCTGGGCTGGTGGATGAGGATGCGGGCGTTGGGCAGAGCCAGACGCTTTCCCTTGGTTCCACCGGCGGTGATCACGGCAGCGGCCGAAGCAGCCTGGCCGAGAACAACGGTCTGAATCTGCGGACGGATGTACTGCATCGTGTCGTAAATTGCCGTCATCGCGGTGAACGATCCACCGGGTGAGTTGATGTACATCACGATGTCGCGGTCAGGGTCTTGGCTCTCGAGAACGAGAAGCTGAGCCATAACGTCGTCAGCGGAAGCATCGTCGATCTGCACACCCAAGAAGATGATGCGGTCTTCGAACAGCTTGGCGTACGGGTCTTGACGCTTGTAACCGTAGGCCGTGCGCTCTTCGAACGTGGGGAGGATGTAGCGGGCATCAGCATCCGGGCGGCCGATACCGGCGGGTGCCTGTGCTCCGAGGTTGAAGTTCTCCATGATTAGTCCTTCTTGCCGGTTGCGTTGTCGTCGGAGGCGTTGTCTTCGGTTCCGCCACCGCCTACAACGTCGGATGCGAATTCGCGTAGGTGGTCAACGAAGCCGTATTCGAGCGCTTGCTTTGCCGTAAACCAGTTGTCACGGTCGTTGTCAATCAGAACCTGCTCGACGCTCTTGCCGGTCTGCTCTGCGGTGAGCTCAGCCATGCGCTTCTTCATGTCGAGGATGACGCCAGCCTGAGTCTGGATGTCAGCAGACGTTCCACCGAATCCACCCGACGGCTGGTGCAAGAGCACGCGCGCGTTGGGGGTGATGTAGCGCTTGCCCTTGGTGCCCGAAGAGAGCAGGAACTGCCCCATCGAGGCGGCAAGGCCAATGCCAACGGTGACGATGTCGTTGGGCACGAAGTTCATCGTGTCGTAGATCGCCATTCCCGCGGTGATCGAACCACCGGGTGAGTTGATGTAAAGGTAGATGTCGCGCTTGGGATCCTCTGCTGCGAGCAGCAAGATCTTTGCGCAGATCTCGTTCGCGTTTGCATCGCGCACCTCTGAGCCGAGCCAGATGATGCGGTCCTTGAGGAGTTGGTCGAAGATGCTCGAGACCAATGCCGGTTGGGCCATTGTTGCGCTCCATTTCAGTTATCGCGTGTTACGAATCTATCCGAGTACGCGCCGCGATTCTGGCGTGTTCGCCCTAGGCAAAGTACCGCGTCGCCAGAGGCTGCTTGTAGGCTCACCAAATGCAGCAGAACTGGCGCGATCGAATCGCAGATATTTGGGCCCACGCCGACACCATGGCCGAGCACGACGTCGTCTCAGCGATCGATGAGCTTGTCGCCGAGCGTGACCCTGACGATGCCGAGGCACTCTTCGAAGCAGCGGGCGCGCGCGACTACGCCGGGCTAGAGGCCGCGGCCGAGCCGCTGTACCGTCTGGCGATTAAGAGTGGGTTGGATGCCGCCCTCATGCCTCGGGCGACGATCCAGCTGGCCAGCACGCTACGCAATCTCAATCGCGTCGATGAGTCGATCGCTCTACTCGAGCAGCAGTTACACACGCATCCCGACGATGAGTGGACGGGGCCTACCGCCGCATTTCTCGCTCTTGCCCTCACCAGCCGGGGTGATCCTACGCAGGCAGCGGCCGTCGCACTGATGGCGCTGGCCGACTACCTCCCTATCTATCAGCGCTCCGTGCGCGGGTACGCTGCAGAGCTACTCGCCGACTAGTTCTCGCCGCAGGTGCCGACTTCCGTCAGGGTGAGCGCTCCAGCGGCAATAGCATGGCCGCATGCAGCAAATGATTCTTGACGTTGACACTGGTATCGACGATGCGCTTGCGCTGATGCTGGCGGTGCGACACCCCGGTGTCAATCTGCGGGCAGTCACGTGCGTTGCGGGCAACGCGAGCCTTGACCAAGTCGTGCGCAACACTCTCAATGTTCTGGACGCCGCCGGAGCCGGTGACGTTCCGGTAGCGGCGGGCGCCAGCCGCCCGTTACTCGCGGCCGCGCATCCGGCCGCTCACGTTCATGGCACGGATGGACTCGCCGATCTCGGTCTTCCCACCTCTACTCGCCAGGTCGTCCCTCTTCATGCGATTGAACTGCTACGACGCGAGATTCTGGCGAGCCCCACTCCGGTCACTCTTGTTCCTCTTGCACCGATGACGAACATCGCTCTTTTAGTGCGAACCTATCCAGAGGTGCTCGCCAACGTCGAGCGCATTGTGTTCATGGGCGGCTCCGCGTCCGTTGGCAATGCGACTGCCGTTGCTGAGTTCAACACTTGGCACGATCCCGAGGCCGCGGAGATCGTGCTCACCGCAGGGGTTCCGATCACGATGTACGGCTTGGATGTCTTCTATGCCGTTACCATTGCCCCTTCTGAAATCGCCACCCTCGCTGCCTCTGCAGAGCCCGGAGCACAGCTCGCCGGCCGCCTGCTCCAGTACCTCGTAACGGTGAAGGGCGGCGAGGTTCGCGTTGCCGGCGATGGGCATGGAGATATTGGTGATGCGGGAGCGGTATGCGCCGCCATCGCCCCTGACGGCCTCACAACATCGCACTTGCCGGTGCGCGTCAGCCTGGCCGACCCGCTCACTCGCGGACAAACCGTGGTCGACCACCGCACCGCTGGGCACGAACAAGACGGCGCCGGCGATGACAACTTTCGCCGCATCGATGTCGCCCTCGGTGTCGACAGCGCCCGCTACGCCCGGCTCTTTGTCGACACAATCACACGCTAACGTTTTAGGCCTTAACGACCTCACGGCCGACTAGATAACTAGTCGGCCGTGAGGGATAAAACGGTGTGGCTTAGGCTTCGTCGCTAGCGACGTCGTCTGCGACGACCTCTTCAGCGGCTTCCGGGTTAGCGATCGCGGTGAATGCCGAGACATCTACCGACTTGCCCGCAGTGTCAACAACCTTGGCCTTGCTGAGCACGACTGCGAGAGCCTTGCTGCGAGCGACCTCGGCGACCATGGCGGGAATCTGGCCGTTCTTGTCCAGAATCTGGATGAACTCGCCGGGCTCCATGCCGTACTGCTGCGCGCCCTGCACGAGGTACGAGGTGAGCTCTTCTTGGCTGACCTTGATCTCTTCGGACTCAACGATCGAGTCGAGCAGAATCTGTGAACGGAATGTCTTCTCGCTAGCGATAACGACCTCCGCTCGGTGCTCGTCGTCTTCGAGGCGGTTCTCGTTCTCGAGGTGACGGTGAACTTCGTCTTCTACGAGCTTCTCGGGAACGGGGATTTCAACGTTCTTGAGCAGTTCGTCAACGATCTGGTCGCGAGCTTCAGCACCCTGGCCGAAAGCCTTGGAGCGCTTGATCTGGTCCTTGAGGTCTGCCTTGAGTTCCTTGATGGTGTCGAACTCGCTAGCCATCTGAGCGAAGTCGTCATCTGCCTCAGGAAGCTCGCGCTCCTTCACGGTGAGCAGTGACACGCTGATGACAGCGGTCTCGCCCTCGTGGTCTCCACCGAGCAGTACGGATTCGAAGGTCGTCGATTCTCCGCCGCTCAGCGAGTCGAGTGCTTCATCGATGCCCTCGATCAGTTCGCCCGAGCCGAGCTCGTACGAAATGCTTGTCGCGGAGTCAACCTCGGTGTCACCGATCTTGGCAACGAGGTCGAGCTGAGCGAAGTCGCCCTTCTTAGCGGGGCGGTCAACGGTGACGAGAGTGCCGAAGCGGGCACGCAAGGTGTCGAGCTCGTCCTTCACGTCATCGGCAGATACCTTGACTTCGTCAACCGTGAGGGTGAGTTCGTCGTAAGCGGGCATGTCGAATTCGGGGCGAACGTCAACCTCGATAGCGAGAACCAGATCTCCGCTGAAGTCCTTGACCTCGGGCCACGTGACAATGTCTGCCTCGGGGCGACCAAGAACACGAATCTCTTCCTCGGTAACGGCTTGGCGGTAGAAACCATCGAGTCCATCGCTCACGGCGTGGTTCAAGATCTCTTCGCGGCCAACGCGCTGGTCAACCAGCTGCGGCGGCACCTTTCCCTTACGGAAGCCGGGGATGTTGATCTGCGAGGCGATGTGGCCATACGCGTGATCGATGCTCGGCTTGAGCTCTTCGGGGGTGACCGAGATGTTGAGCTTGACGCGGGTCGGGCTCAGCTTCTCAACGGTTGTCTTCACGTCGTGGATCTCCTGTAATTCGATGGTGTATTTCGTCGGGGCGACAGGATTCGAACCTGCGACCTCTCGGTCCCAAACCGAGCGCTCTACCAAGCTGAGCTACGCCCCGGGGCGCCATGTTTCTTATGGCCACGGCATCAGACTGCGATACCGGTACAAAATTGGCCTCGGCAAGTCTAGCCTGAGCGCGCGGTGAATGTTGACGAGATCCGGAGATCAGTGTCTTTTGCACCGTGTTCACGATGTTTATCAGGCATTCGCCCAGCAAATCATTGGGAAGTTGCGCCGTGAGCGATCTCGAGTTCGCACTTTGCCAGGTTTCGGGTACAGTATTCCTCGGTACACAGCACGAACGGGTGCCAAGTGGGGATGTAGCTTAATGGTAAAGCCTCAGTCTTCCAAACTGATGACCGGAGTTCGATTCTCCGTATCCCCTCCACTACAGAACGAAGGCCGCCTCACTGAGGCGGCCTTCGTTCGTTAACACTCGCAGCGCAGATTGCTGCGCGCGCTGAGCAGTGTGCGCCCCGCTCTAATTCGTCGATGGACTCCGGGTAATAGCACGCTCAATCACGGAGCGAGCATCCGCAGCCTCGGGAAGCGGCAGCAGCGGGTAGTCGTGGATCATGCCCTCGCCCACGTGAAAGTCGAGAGCGATGCCCTCTTCCTTGGCGCGATCGCGCAGGCGCAGAGCATCCGCATGCACAAGGTCGCGGGTTCCCGTAAAGACCGTGATCGGCGCGAGGCCTGCGAGATCGCCATGGATGGGGCTCACACGCCAGTCGTCTTCTTCGAGCTCGGCGCGGTACAACGCTCCGGCCGCATGCGTGCCAGGCACAGCAAGCCATGGATCCCGTGGCGCGATCTCCGCCAGCATCGGGTCCGTTCCGCTGATGTCTAGCCAGGGCGCGATCAGCACGATCGAGCGCAGCGGCGGGAGTTTGCGGTCTCGCAGCTCCATTGACACCGCCATCGTCATCCCACCGCCAGAAGAGTCGCCCATCACACTGACGTTCTCGGCACCGACGTCGGCGACGAGAGACTGAACGAGCGTTGCTGCTCGATCGACAACGACCGAGGCACGACCGTCGGGCGCCAGAGGCATGATCGGAACGGTGAACGTTGTTCCCGTGGCACGCACCAGTCGCGCGATGAGCTTCCAGTGGAAGGGGTCAATCTGGAAAACGTAGCTGCCGCCATGAAAGTAGACGACGTGGCCAGCAGCTGAAGGGGTCTTGGGCCGGATGGTGAACACGGGCCAACCACCCACGTCGCGAGATGACACGTCAACGTGACGCGAAAGCGACCGGGGTGGGGTGAATGACGCTGGTTTTCTGCGAAGCTCAGCGATCCGCGAAAGGGTGCGCTCAGGATCGCTAAACATGCGTTTGGACCCTCGCAGGGTCAACGCAAGAGGGGCGAGCCGGCCGAGAAGGCTCACCATGTCTATCTAACTGTCTACGCGCTTCATCACGTGGATCGGGATGAAGACTCCCGCAGTGGTGACGAGAAGGCCGCCAATGAACACGACTGACTCAAGACCCTCTACGTAGAAGGCTTCGCCCATCATGTAAATGCCGCCCACGAAGAGCACGAAGGAGATTACAAAACCAAGAATGTTCACGACCCCATCTTACTCACGCCCAATGACCCAGCGACGTCATCCTCGCCGACGACAGCAACCCCTTGTCATCACGGAATCGTGTCCCCTATACTGGGGACTAGCTGCTCCCCCGAACTGATCCTCCGGCGGCTGGATCGAACGCCACACCCGTATCGCCCCCGGTGGCAGGGCACCTTTGGACTCCCCCGATGTCTAACACTGCAACTCAACTTCCTCCCTTCGGCTGGTACCCGGACCCCGCTGGCAGCCACTTGCTGCGCTGGTGGGACGGCAAGGTCTGGACTAATCGCCTTGAAAAGCCGCGCCCCGAGCTTCAGTCTGCAAAGGGCCACACCCAGCAACAGTCCACACTTTCGCGTCTCATCGCGTATTAGTCTTTCCGCACCGCTACTCTGAGACTTCCTCCCGAAAGGAAGTCATACGAGATGGTCGGTTCAGCACGTTCCTTCATTGAGCATGTTGGCCACGTGCTGTTTCCTCGCGGACCGCTAGATCTCACTGATCCCACGCGATGCCCGGCATGCTTTGTAGCCCTACCGCCATCGTCGGTGTGCGTGCAGTGCGGGCTCGACCTGAACCACCCGGATGCATCCCTTCTGCGGGAAGACTCCCTCGATGCTGCCGCCCTGCTCGAATCGCGGCTCGAAATCATCGGCAAGATTCGCTTCGAGACTGCCGCCGAACGGGTGCGAATCGCGAGCGAACGGCAGCAGGCAGAGCAATCTGCGGCCGCCGAAGCTCGCGCTCAGCAAGCTGAGCGCGCCTTAGCCGCACTGAACAGTGCGCCGAGCAACCGCGATGACACTGGGCGTCATGGTCACGACGCTGCTGCTGCCACGGACACCACCACAGATCCCGCCGCGTGGACTCCCCCGGCCCCTGTTATCGCCGCCACAACTGCAGCTGCGGCCGCAATCCCCTCCACGGTGGCCGATGCAGTAACTCCGATGCCTGCTGCGCTGACTGCTCCTGAATTTGCACTGGCTGCTCCGGAAGCTGCGCTGACTGCTCCGGCTCCTGCACCCGCACCTGCGTCGGCGATTCCAGCGCCTGCACCGGCACCCGCGCCTGCCGAACGAACACACGCCGGCATCCAAGTGATCTTGCTGATCGTGGGAGTATCGCTGCTCTCTGTGGGCGCGATCTTCTTCCTCATCTACGCCTTCATCAGCTTTGGCTTGATCTGGCGTTCAGCGATCATCGCGACCGTCACGATTGCGAGTATCGTCGGCGCTTCTCTCGTAAAAAAGCGTGGGCTTTCAGCGACGGCAGAAGCGCTGTCAGCTCTCGCCGCCGTGCTCATCACCCTCGACATCTACGCGGTACGAGAGAACGAGCTTCTCGTCATCGGCGATGCCGCAGGACGCGCCTATTGGGGCGGTGCCATCATCATTACCTCGCTGGCTTTCATGGTCTGGCACCGACGAAGCTCACTCCGCGTCGTCAGTTTGCTTGCGCACCTCGCCTTCGCGCCCGGGGTAGCGCTGCTCGCGGCCGGCCTCGCCGACGGAAATGTTTCCGGCGCGGCCGTCTTACTTCCCATGACCGCTCTCGCTGCCGGCTCGCTGATCTACCTCACGGCGCGCCACGAGAACTACCGCGGAGCGATCGAGCGCATCACCGGTATCGTCTACGCATTCTCCGCCCTGACCGTCGGCTTCATCACGGCTGTCGTGACCGCCGTCATCCCCTCCAGCGGCCAGTCCGCCCCCGAGTTCGGAGTGTGGAGTGCTCTCTGGCTCCTCGTTCTGGGAGCCACCGGCGTCGCCCACGGTGTTGCGGCTCACCGCGCACAAATCGATCCGATTGTGCGCAACGCCTTTGCTGCGGTATCCGGAATCCTGGTTGCGACCGGTGTCTGGCAATTACTCAGCGAGACGGTCGACGCTAACAGCGCAGCGGCATCCGCAAGCCCCCGAGTGCTGGTCGTGGTCGCGACCCTGACGGTGCTCGCGGTTTTGAGCGAAAGCAGCGGCGCGCTCTGGGGAGCAGCAGCCCGAGCCTCTACAGCGTGGGCAGCATTCGGAGTCTGGGCTGTGACCGCTATTGCGCTCGTCGCACCTCTATTCGTCTCCCTGACGGATGCCCTGCAGCACGTCGATGGCTGGACCCAACGTGCAACTACTCCCGGCTCCATCCCCTTCCTGTTGAGCGACGCTGGTTGGTCACAGCTCGCTCTCCTGAGCGTTCCAGCCGTCCTGGCAATTGGTTGGTTGGCGACCAAGCAACTCCGCCGCCGTCGCTCCTTCGTTCTCGCTGCGGCAGGCCTCGCCCTCACGGTGAGCGCGCCCCTGGCCGGTACCCTCTTCGCCGCCGTGATCACGTGGCTAGTGCTCGCGACGGCCGCCGCTGGCTTCATTGCGCTCGGCCAACGGCGAGAGGTCGGAGTGCGCGCGAGCGTGCTCGTTATCGCCGCCGGTGGATTCTTGTCTCTCGCTTTCGCCTATCTGTCGGGCTGGTCGAGCTACGACACGTGGCTCATCGCGAGCGTGGGCTCTGCGATCGTTCTCGCCGGTGCGCGCTACCTCGTTACTCACCGAGCCACCAGAGCCACCATGCTGGGAGCAGCAGCATTCTCCCTCCTCTCGGCTGCGGCCGGATTCGGCGAGCAGCTGCAGCTCAGCCTCGGAGTTTCGCGTCCCGCCGCCCTCGAATCTTGGCTCGCCGTAGCCATCCTCGCGTCCGCAATTCTGGCGCGAGCTCTGTGGCCGCGTACGCGCGAAGTCAACGCCCTAGAACTCCGGATGCTGTGGTGGATCGGCTTCGTCACGACCGCCGTCGCTGGCTCCGTGCTCTGGCTCGCGACCCTCTCAGACGCTCCTACCGCGGATGCCCCGCTCGCTCTCGATCTCACCATCGTCAGCTTTATTGTCGCTACCGTTTTCGTCGCAGCACTCGCCGCCACGATGCTGCGCCTCGGCATAGCGACCGGAACGGCCGAAAGGTTCGTCGCCGCCGGCATCCTCGCGCCCTCGCTCGTCTGGGCGCTTGATAGCGCGAGCCGTGCTGTCGGCCTCGGCTCGATAGCTCTCGAACTTGCACCGGCCACGGCATCCGTTCTCGTGGGTGCGCTCAGCATGACTTTGCGAGTACGTCAGCAGCACCCTCGTGTTCGACTGGTCAGCGAACTGAGCGCGCTCCTTGTCGCGGCGATCACTACCCTGGGTGCGATCGTGCAGCCGCTCAGCACTCACTGGTTGATCGCCCTCCTCGTCTCGATCACCCTGCTGCTGACGTCGATCTCCGCCGACGGCATCTTCGGATCCCGCTCGCTCCGTCGCTTCGCAATTTGGGCCGCTGTTGCGTTTGGCACGTGGTCGCTTTGGCTGCGCCTCGACCAAGTCAGCGTTGATGCGCTCGAGGCGTACGTGCTCCCGCTCGCTGCTGTGGTGCTCGGCATTGCATTCTTCACGGCTCGCGCAGAGTTGCGCGAGAGCCTCGTGCGGTCGAGCCCTTACATCGCTCTGGTAGGGCTTCTGATTGCGGTCATTCCGCTGGCTCTCAACGCTGCGGGCGGACCGGTCATCGATACGATCATCATCGCGGCGCTCAGCGCTGCCCTACTGCTCGCCGCCGCGTACACGACGCCGCGCGCCGGTCTCCTCGGGTTCTGGGGCATCGCCGTTATCGCGGCCACCGCCGGCATTGTCACCGCTACCGCCTCGCGAACGCTCTATACCGTCGACGCTGGCGCCACGACGCTCGCCACCGGCGAACCCCTCGTTCTTATCGCATTCGGCATCATCGCTATCGCAAGTTGGGGCGTCGCTCGGCGCGGGTTCTCGTCGGGAGCCCGCGGTACCCGGTGGGCGAAAACCGGTCCGCTGCTGCTGAGCACTGGCCTCGTTCTGCTCTTCGTTACTGAGATCCTTGTTGTTGTGACCGTCGTGGGGGCATCCGCTGCTGCCAACGACATCCGAGTGATCGCTCTCGTCACGTTCGGCGCGGTCCTGAGCGTCGTCAATGCTCGATTCGACTCGGCACCGCTTACGCGGGCTGTGAGCTACGTGGCGCTCACCCTCGCGGCTGCGCTCGCCTTGGCGGCGTATGCGCTCGGCGTGAACAGCCCCCTCGAGCTGGCAGTGACCGCCTCGATCATCGGAATCGGCGTGATTGCACGATCCCTCCTCCTACCCTCCTGCGATCTGCTCCCACGCGAAACTCCCACCCTTTGGTGGACGGGGTTCAGCCTGCTTGTCATCGCCGCGGCGACTCTCTGGCCCGCAGCGGTGAGCGCTCCGTCAGCTTCTGTGATCGCGTTCCAACTCGACGTGACGGTGATCAACGCCATCGTGTCGCTCGCAGGCGTTGCCGCGCTGGGATTCACGATTTTCGCTCGCGGTGCTGCCGATCGCCGTGTCGTCGCCACCGCCGCGGCGGCAGCGCTGGCGCCGGCCGTAGCGTGGCTACTCGACAGCGTCGTGCGGCTGAGCGCGGCTCCCGCTGTCGTGCTCGAGCTCTCCCCCGCGACGGCGGCGGTTCTCGTCGGGGCGCTCAGCATGGTGCTGCGATTGCGAGGCCATCAGGCCTCCGTTCGTCGCGCGAGCGAGATCAGCGCTCTCGCCGTCGGTGCGATCACGATTACAGCTACCGTTATGGCGGTCTCCCCCACCCAGTGGCTGATTCCCCTGCTGCTCTCCATCGCCCTGCTTTTCAGCTCGATCACTCGCGACGGTGTTTTCGGTTCGCGTTCGCAGCGACGACACATCATCTGGGCGGCTGTTGCTTTCGCAACGTGGGCGCTGTGGCAACGACTCGATCAATCTCGCGTCGAGGCGTTGGAGGCCTACGTCTTACCGCTCGCGGCTCTCGTCGTGGTGCTCGGCATCTTCATCGCCCGCGCCGAACTGCGCGAGACACGGCTCAGTTCCGCTCCCGCCATCACGCTCGCGGGACTGCTCATCGCGATCCTGCCGCTGTCTCTCAACGCTGCGAGCGGCGAGGGGCTGCGCACCCTCGTGATCGCGGGACTCTGCGGGGCACTTCTCCTTGCGGCAGCGTTCGTGGAGCCACCACGACCCCTGGTCGATTTCTGGGGAGTCGCCGCCATCGCCGCCGCAATCGGCCTCGTGACCACCACCGCCTCGCGCGCCATCGTACTGATCGTTGAGAGCCGCAGCGCGCTCCCCGAACTCGACTCGTGGTTGCTCGGAGCCGTTGCCATTCTGGCTCTCGCCAGCTTTGGGGCCGCAGCCTCAGGGCTGTCGCGCAGCGACGACCGCCCACGATGGTCCGTGCTGAGCGAAGTGCTCCTCGGCAGCGCGATCGTGCTGCTGTACGGAATCGAAACTCTCGCCCTACTCGACGCGGGTTACCGCGATGCGCCGCTCGATACCATCCGCGTGATCGCTCTCGTAGCCCTTGGCGGAACACTGCTTGTGCTCACCGCTCGAGCGTCGACCCGCCCCCTCACCCACCGAATGAGTTACCTCGCATTCGGTCTCGCCAGCATGGTCGGCGCACTCGCATTCTTCGCCAACGTCGTGCAGCCGATTGAATGGGTCACCACGATTCTCGGTGTTGCGCTGTTGGCTTACGGCGGCATCCGGATGTCTCGTGATGTCCAGGCGCGCAGTATGCGCTGGCTGAGCCCCGGGCTGATTATCACGCTGGTGCCGAGCCTGATAGCGACGTTCGTTGACAGCGCGGATGCCGACACTGCCTGGCGTATCGTCGCCCTCGGTATTGTCTCCGTGGTGATGATTGTGGTCGGCACTTGGCTCAAGCTGAAAGCGCCGCTACTCATCGCAACGGTTGTCGTTCTGATCCACGCGATCCACACCTTCGCTCCCGCGATCGTCAGCCTCTACCAGCTCACATCATGGTGGCTCTGGGCCGTTATCGGAGGAGCAATCGTGCTGTTCCTCGGCATCACGCTGGAGCGACGCATCCGAGACTTCAAGACGCTCAACACGAAGTTCAGCGAGTTGCGCTAGCGCTGCAACCAGGTGAGGACGGCAAGAACGCGGCGGTGGTCGCTGCCGGAGTCTTCGAGGTTGAGCTTCTGGAAGATCGCGGTCACGTTCTTCTCCACCGCGCCCACGCCGATCACGAGTTGCTTGGCAATAGCAGCGTTGGTGCGGCCTTCTGCGACGAGGGTCATGACCTCGTGCTCTCGCGGAGTGAGCGACATCAGCGGGTCGTGACGACGGCCCACCAGTTGCGCGACAACCTCGGGGTCAAGCACAGTGCTGCCGGCGGAGATTCGTTCAACGGCATCCTGAAGCTCCGAAAGCGATGCGACGCGATCTTTCAGCAGATAGCCAACGCCGCCGCGACCCGACGACAGAAGCTCTTGCGCGTACACAACTTCGACGTACTGCGAGAGCAGGAGGATGCCGATCTGGGGACGAAGTTCGCGCAAGCGAATCGCGGCGCGCACTCCCTCATCCCGAAACGTGGGCGGCATGCGCACATCGAGCACGACCAGCTCGGGCGCGCAATCGTCGAGGTTCGCGAGCAGTTCATCCGCGTCTCCGAACGATCCGACAACATCGAAACCCGCTTCAATGAGCACACGCACGAGCCCTTCGCGCAGCAGTACCGAATCATCGGCAACAGCAACTCGCAAAGGGCTCATGCGCTTAAGACTAGAGGGCAACGGGCGCCCGCTCTGCACTGGTCTTAGGCAGGGGCAACCGTGCCGTTACCGCGGTCGGACCGCCAGCGGGACTGTCGATCTCCAGACGCCCGCCGACTCCGCGGACGCGCTCTTCGATACCCGCGAGACCGTGGTCGGCGAGGACTGCAGCGCCACCCTGACCGTCATCCGATACCTGCACGAGCAGCCATGAACGATCTTCGGCGTGCTCGACAGAAAGCTGAACTTCCGCGTGCTGGGCACCCGCATGCTTGGCGACGTTGGTGAGCAGTTCGGCGACGACGAAGTACGACGCGCGCTCGACCTCGCCGGGCAGCACGAACGCTTCGGGCAACTCAGAGGTGAGGGTCGTCGGCACCGCCGCGCGGGTCGCCACGGAATCGAGCGCTGCGACCAGACCGCGATCCAGCAGTAGCGGCGGGGCGAATCCACGAGAGAGCGCACGCAGTTCTTCCAAAGCCTCAGCGGATTGCACTCGCGCTTCTGACAACAGTTGGCGCGCCTTCTCGGGGTCGACATCGAGTTGGCGCTCGGCCGCGGCGAGATCCATCTGCAGCCGCACGAGGCGCTGCTGCGGGCCGTCGTGGATGTCACGCTCAAGGCGTCGAAGCGAGTGACCTTCTGCCGAGAGAGCAGCGCCGCGTGATTCTTCGAGGGACTGTACTTCACGGCGCAGACCATCTGACTTGAACGAGGAGAGAAGGGCACGGGCAAGCCACCAGTGGGTCATAACCAGACCGCGAGTCACGAACGGAAGCGTCGCGATGAAGATGAGACCGACGATAAACGCCACGATGTTGTCAGCGATTTCGAGGTTCCAACCGGCGGTGTTGACCCCGAACAGGCCGAAGAACCAGGCGCCGAGCGACCAGTCGGGATCACCCGTCTGAACTTCGCCATCGAGGAACCACGCGGAGATTCCCGTGAGCCCGACGCTGAGCCACCCGATCGAGAGTGTCCACGTGATGAGCGTGAGCACGAAGCTCAGGATGAGCGTGTGCAGAAGGTAGAGCCAGTAGTGAGCGTTACCGAGGGTTGCCGAGATCCAGCCACCGAATCCAGTGGCAGCACGATCATCCTGCCAGTCGGGCCGCTGGATCTTGGCGCGGCCAGCCCACTCCAAGAGGTTGACGTGAGCGAGACCGAAGCCGCGGCCCACGTACAACGCAAGAATCATCACGAAGAAACCGATGAGGAAGACGGCGAGCGTGCCGATGCCGGTGGCCACGAGCGAGATGGCGACGCCAAAACCGGTCATCGCCAGCGGGAAGCCCAGCATCAGGTAGAGCACCTCTTTGGGAGTGGTGCGCCAGAGCTGCCAGTACGGGTTTCGGGGTTTTGTCACGGTGTCTGTAGTCATGGTTCTCTCGCTTCAGTCTCGCGCATTGGCGGGGCGGATGTGTGGTGTATCCAGAATCGCGAAATGAAGACCGACGACCCAGCATGGATGCACACCAAGTGGCAGTGGGGATATCCCCCGTGCGCGTGCTCCGGGCGGGTTAGCGTTGCCTCAGCTTGCTTGTGAAATTTTTGGGGCTCCGTAGCGTTGTACCTGTTGAACAATGAAGGAGCACACAATGACCGAAATTAAAGCAGTTCCGCAGACCTCAGCTGACCCTGATGTCACCTCGGGTGTTGCCCAGTTCCTCGGCCCGGTCGTCACCGACCTCACGGCCCTGTCGATTGACGGCAAGCAGGCACACTGGCACGTTCGCGGCGCGAACTTCCAAGCCATCCACGAACTTCTCGACACGATCGTCGACCACGCCCGCGACTGGGCTGACACAGCCGCAGAGCGCGTTGTTGCTCTCGGACTCCCGATCGACGCACGCACCCAGACTGTCGGCGCTAAGGCAACGACTCCGAGCATGACCGCTGGTTTTCAGCAGGCCGATGACGTTATCGCTGAAGTAATCGCTGCGATCGACGCCACGCTCGTGACCGTTCGCACCGCCATTGACGAGCTCGGTGAGCTCGACAAGGTCAGCGAAGATGTAGCGATCGAGATCGCTCGTGGGCTTGAGAAGGACCGCTGGTTCCTCTTCGCTCACCTCGCCACGAAGTAACTTTCGAGCGTAACTTTTCGGGTGGCCGCTTCGCGAGCGACGAGTTGTAGCTACAGCTCGTTGTGAGTGAAGCGGCCCGCCAGAATCGTCGCGTCAACCCGCATCGATCGCAGCTCTTCACCGCTGCAGTCGAGCGGGTTTTTGCGTGTCACGACAATGTCGGCGACTTCGCCGACCGCAATGCTCGATTGAACGGATGCCGTCAGCGCTTCGGCAACAGTGATGCATTGTTCCGGATGCCACGCCTCGCGCCCATCGCGGCTTCGGCTCACGGCTGACGCAATCGCCGCCCACGGATCAAGCGGTGCCACGGGAGCATCCGAACCCATCAGTAGCTCAACGCCAGAATCGAGCATTGCGCGCAGCGCAATGCTGCGGTCGTTGCGTCCGGGCCAGAGCGCGTCCGCTACGTCACGGTCGTCCATGGCGTGTTCGGGCTGCACGCTCGCAGCAATGCCGAGAGCGGCGAAACGAGGCAGGTCGGTTGCGGAAAGCAACTGGGCGTGCTCGATGCGGCCACGGCATCCGACCGCTTCGAAGGCGTCGAGAGCAAGAGTGTTGGCGTCGTCGCCGATGGCGTGAACGGCCGGCGAGAGGCCGGCGTTGCTTGCGGTGCGAATCCACTCGATCAGTTCGTCGGTGGGGATGTTGAGCACTCCCCTGTTGTGTGGCTCGCCCGGGTAGGACTCAGCGCAATACGCGGTGCGGGTGTTCAGCGAGCCGTCAGTAATGATCTTGAACGGGCCCACTTCGAGCAGCGGCGCGAGCTGTTGCCCGGTGGCGAGTCCTTCGAAAATCGCGCGTTCCAAGAAGCGCGGGTAGACGCCGACGCGAACCCGGAACAGGTCGAAGCCGTGCAGCATTCGACGCTGCCAGTTCTCGAACTCCCACGTCATTTCGAGGTCGACGATGCCGACGACGCCGCGGGATGCTGCCTCGCGAGCACCGGTCAGAATCCACTCGTCGAGCACTTCGGGTTCTACTCGGCTGAGCGCACTTCCGACCGCGAAGGCTTCTTCTTCACGCAGGAAGCCGGTGGGGTGATCGTAGAAGCCGAAGCGTTCGAGGGCGAGGCTGTTGAGCCAGCAGGAGTGCAGGTCGCCGCTGACAAGAACGACGGCGATGTCAGAGACGGCCGAATCGAGCAGGGCGCGGGTGGGCTGGTCGGGCCACAGGGCATCGCGGAAGCCTTGGCCGACAATGATGCCCTCGGACTGCGGCAATACCGAAGTAGCGAGAGTGACGGCGACTTCGGTGGCCGACGTCGTGTGGCTGAGGTCGATGCGCTGCGATTGCTGCGCCCACATGCTCGAGTGCACGTGCTGATCCCAGAGGCCGGGCATGATCCAGCGGCCGTCGAGGTCGATGACGTCGTGGTCGGCAGAAGCGTCGCCAGCGGCATCCGCTGATCGCCCGTGGGGCTCGATTGCGGAGATGCGCCCCTCGGTGAGGGTGACATCGACCAGGGCGGAGGCATCGTCGCCGACGATGCGCGCGTTAGTCAGTTTCACTCGGTAGAGCCCTTGTCATTTCTGCGGCCAGTTCTGAGCTAGCGTACGCGCCGTTCGCGCTGAGTTCGTTCACGATGTTCTCGTGCACGGCGGGTTTTTTGTTCTGGCTCATCTTCATTCGCGCATCGAACCGGTCGATCACGATGCGCAGGCCGACGGTTCCCTTGGCGGCGCGGCGAGCGCCCGCTTCGTCGTCACTGAGCGACACCGGATGCTCGACATGGTGCTCGAAGTGATCGACTAGTTCACTGAGCACCCGATAGTTCTCTTCGTCGCTCAGAGTTTCGGGAGTGCCGTAGAGATGCGCGGTGGCGTGATTCCAGGTGGGGATGTTGTCGCCCTCGGGATACCAACTCGAGGAGATGTACCCGTGCGGGCCCTGGATGATCACGAGCACCTCGTGCTGGCCGAGCTCGTGCAGCACGTCATCGGGGCGTCCGAAGTGCGTGACGAGACTGAGCTGATCGTCGCGGTTCTCCAGCATCACCGGGTAGTGCGAGGCGACCATTCCCTTGGAGGTCGGCGACACGATCGTGGCCCACGGGTGTTCCTGAACGAGGCGGCGCACTTCGGCGGGATCGGTAATCACGTACGTCGGTGTGTGCCGCATGTCAGACTCCTTGCGGTTTGGATGCTCGGGGCTTTGCCACCCGCGGCTTTGTGGCCCGCGGCGCTTTCGCCCTGGACTTCGGCACTGCAGCGCCCAGCGGCGCTTGGCAGCTCGGGCACCAATACAGCTTGCGGGCCGAGGCGAGTTCCATCGCGATGTTGGTGCGGCAGATACGGCACGGCAGGCCTTCGCGGTGGTACACCCAGTGACGGTCATCCCGGCTCGCGAGCGCGGCGGTGTAGTCGTCGCCGGTGAGGCCGTCCATCGTCATCATCTGGCCGGTGCGCACACCAATTTCGAGCAGGTGCGCCCAGTCGCGCCAGAGTTCGCGCAGCAACTCTTCGGGAATGAGTTTGCCGGGCGTGTGCGGGTCGAGGCGGGCGCGGAAGAGGATCTCGGCGCGGTAGACGTTGCCAATGCCGCTGACGATCGACTGATCCATGAGCTGGATGCCAATCGCGGTCTGCTTCTTGCGCACGGTAGCGACAAAACGCTCTTCGGCCTCGCCGTTGTCGTCGACGAGCGGGTCGGGCCCGAGCTTGTTGAGGGCGACCTGCACCTCGTCGGGGTTCAGCACTTCGCAGGCTGTGGGCCCGCGCAGGTCTGCACAGGTGTCTGTCGTGAGGAGGCGCACTCGCACGGCACCGATGGGCTCGGGCGGAAAGTCTGAGGCGTCGTCGGAGGCTTTCTCTTGCTCCGACATGCGCAAGCGGGTGCGGCGTGGGGCTCCGATGCTCGCGAGCGAGTCTTCGTGCTCGCCGACGACGGAGCTGCCTGCGCCCGCGGCGGCGCTGCTCAGCTCGGCGGAGTCAGCAGCGTCCGCGCCATCAACAAACGTCCCGTGCTGGTTGGTCTGCCCCATGCGACCGGCGGCGGATGCCGTCGTCGCGTCGGCGGTGAAGTTGCCCGCGAAGTCCCAGGCTCCGTAGAGCCCGAGGTGCACGCGCAGCCAGCGGTCGTGCTCGAATTCGAGGAACATCTGCTTGCCCACGGCTTTGGCGCTGAGCATCCGCAGTCCATCGATGCGTTCGGCTCCCGCGGCAAAGCGGCCTTGCGGAGACGACACTGCGACGGTTTTGCCGACGAAGTGCAGCGCGAACTGGCGCGCGATGCGATGTACGGAATGCCCCTCAGGCATTAGAGAGCGAAGGGGTGCGCTGCGATGGCGCCGGTGGTTTCGTATTCGGCAAGCTGGGCGATGCGGCGAGAGTGACGCTCGTCGCCCGAGAAGGGCTCCGCGATGAAGAGGTCGATGAAGCGCGTGGCTTCGTCGACGGTGTGCTGGCGGGCACCAATCGAGATGACGTTGGCGTCGTTGTGCTGCCGAGCGAGCGCTGCGGTCGAGTCGTTCCAGACGAGGGCGGCGCGGATGCCCGTGACCTTGTTCGCGGCAATCTGCTCACCGTTGCCGGAGCCTCCGAAGACGACACCGAGCGCGTCGATTCCAGCGGTCTGATCGGCCGCTACCGCGCGCGCTGCGGCAATGCAGAACCCGGGGTAATCGTCGAGAGCGTCGTAGGCAACGGGGCCGTGGTCGATGACCTGGTGGCCCGCCGCGGTGAGGTGTTCCTGCAGCGTGGCACTGAACTCGAGGCCGGCGTGATCGGTGGCGATATGGATGCGCATTCCTCCAGTCTAGGGTCGCGAGCATCCGCTAGCGCCTACTTTGAGGGGTCGCGGCATAAGGTAGGTAGGTGCGGTCACAAACCGCCCCAACACGAAGGAGTTGTACGTGCCCGGAGAGAACCTCACCCGAGTTGAAGCGCAAGAACGTAAAGCGATTGTCAACGTTGACAGCTATGAGATTGCGCTTGACCTCACGACGGGTCCTGAGACATTTAAGAGCAGCACGACTGTTCGTTTTACTGCCACTGCTGGCGCATCCACTTTCATTGATTCGATCACCCGCACGGTTGATTCGGTCACCCTCAACGGCACCGCTCTTGATGTTGCTGCCGTGAACGATGGTGTGCGCATCCAGCTCGACAACCTCGCCGAGAACAACGTTCTTGAGGTTGTAACGGATGCCGAATACACCAACACCGGTGAGGGTCTGCACCGCTTCGTTGACCCCGTTGACGACGAGGTGTACCTCTACTCGCAGTTCGAGGTGCCGGATTCGCGTCGCGTCTTCGCTGTGTTCGAGCAGCCTGACCTCAAGGCCACGTTCCAGTTCACGGTGACCGCACCGGCGCGCTGGGCCCTGATCAGCAACTCGCCAACGCCCACACCGGTAGTGGATGGCGAGAATGCCACCTGGGAGTTCCCACCCACGCAGATCATGTCGAGCTACATCACCGCGATCGTCGCGGGCCCGTATGCCGAGGTTCGCGACGAGCTCACCTCGAGCGATGGCCGCGTCATCCCCCTCGGAATCTTCGCGCGTGCCTCGCTGAGCGAGTACCTCGATGCTGACTACATTTTCGAGAAGACCAAGCAGGGCTTCGAGTACTTCGAAAAGCACTTCCAGTACCCGTACCCCTTCGAGAAGTACGACCAAATGTTCGTGCCCGAGTTCAACGCGGGTGCCATGGAGAACGCGGGCGCTGTCACGTTCACCGAGACCTACGTATTCCGTTCGAAGGTGACCGACGCCATCAAGGAACGTCGCGTTGTCACGATCCTGCACGAACTGGCTCACATGTGGTTCGGCGACCTCGTCACCATGAAGTGGTGGAATGACCTGTGGCTCAACGAGTCGTTCGCCGAGTGGGCATCGACCATCGCGACCGCTGAAGCCACCGAGTGGACCGAAGCGTGGACCACGTTCGCGGCCATGGAGAAGAGCTGGGCGTACAAGCAGGACCAGCTTCCCTCGACGCACCCCGTCTACGCCTCGATCAACGACCTCGATGACGTTCTCGTCAACTTCGACGGCATCACTTACGCCAAGGGTGGCTCGATTCTCAAGCAGCTAGTGGCCTGGGTTGGCCTCGAAGCGTTCATGGCTGGTGTCGCCGCGTACTTCAAGAAGCACGCCTACGGCAACACTGAGCTCAAGGACCTGCTGGTCGAGCTGGAGAAGACCAGTGGCCGCGAGCTCATGGAGTGGAGCAAGCTCTGGCTGGAGACCGCTGGTGTGAACACGCTGCGCCCGGATGTCGTGACTGCCGAAGACGGAACCGTCGAGAGCTTCGCGATCGTTCAGACCGCCACCGAGGACTACCCCACGATTCGCCCGCACCGTTTGGCGATCGGGTACTACTCGCTGCAGGACGGCAAGCTTGTTCGTCACCACCGCATCGAGATCGATGTTGTGGGCGAGCGCACCGAGGTTCCCGAGCTCGTCGGCACCACGCGCCCCGACCTCATCCTGATCAACGATGACGACCTCGCCTACGCGAAGATCCGTCTCGATGACTCGTCGCTTGCTGTCGCGATGAAGCACCTCTCTGACATCACTGACCCGTTGGCTCGCGCCATCGTGTGGGGTGCCGCCTGGGATGCTGCTCGTGATGCTGAGACTCCGGCCAGCGACTATGTCGCCCTGGTTCTCGGCAACATTGCGTCGGAGACCGAGTCGACCACCATCCGCACCACGCTCGCGCAGCTGGTTTTGGTTGCAAAGCAGTACGTTGCTCCCGAGCGTCGTGCCGCCACGATCGAGAAGATCGGCGACACCCTCTGGGGCCTCGCTCAGAGTGCTGAGGCGGGTTCGGATGCTCAGTTCCAGTTCGTGAAGTACTTTGCGAATGTGGCATCGACCGAACAGCATGTCACGGTGCTACGCGCTCTGCTCAGCGGTTCGACCACGCTCGAGGGTCTCGAGATTGACACTGACCTGAGCTGGGAGCTTCTGGAGGGCCTCGTGCTCAACGGTGCTGCCGGTGATGCTGAAGTGGATGAGGCTCTCGCCAAGGACAAGACGGCGAACGGCCAGCAGGCTGCGGCCCGCGCTCGCGCCACGATCACCACGGAAGCGGGCAAGCAGGCCGCTTTCGATTCCCTCGTGAAGAGCGACAAGGCTCCGAACGCGATCGTGCGCAACGTGACCATGGGCTACACCCACGTGAACGACCCCGCTGTGCTGGAAGCTTTTGTGGCTCCGTACTTTGAGGCGATCAACGATGTGTGGAAGAACCGCAGCTACGCGATTGCCGAGACGGTCCTCCGTGGCCTCTACCCGGCACCGTTGGCTAGCCAGGAACTCGTGGATGCCACGAACGCCTGGCTCGAGGCGAACCCCGATGTGCCGGCCCTGCGCCGCATCATCGTGGAAAACCTTGCGGGTGTTGAGCGTGCGCTGATCGTTCAGGCTCGCGACAACTCCTAACCCCTCTCAGCCGCCTTCGGGTGGTCGTGCGGGAGCCTAGCGGCGACTATTCAGCAGTCGCTCGCTAGGCTCCCAGCATGGAAGATTTCACTTTGGGCGGTTTGCGAGACAGCCTTGCTGCCTTTTTCAAGGAGTGGGCGATCGTTGAGGCCATCGCCATCATCGTGCTCGCGTGGCTTGCCCGCCTCGTTCTTCTCTTCATCATCAAGCGGGTAGTGAACCGTATCGTCAACGGCGTGAAGCACAAAGAGAACATTCACGACACTCAAGTGCTGATGACCTCTCCCCTCGCCGCAGTGCGCGTGGTGCAACGAACCCGCACTCTCGGCGGGGTGCTTTCGAGCATTGTCACGGTGGTCATCGTGATCCTCGTGCTGTTGCTCTTGTTCGACATTCTCGCGCCGAACGCCACGGGCGCCTTCGCTCTCATCACCGCCGCCACCGGTGCCGGTCTCGGTTTCGGAGCCCAAAACGTTGTCAAGGACGTACTGAACGGCCTCTTCATGGTGGCCGAGGATCAGTTGGGCGTGGGCGACATCGTCGACCTCGGGCCGGCGGTTGGTGTTGTGGAGTCGGTCGACATCCGCACCACGCAGGTGCGCGACGTCAACGGAACCCTGTGGTTTGTGCGCAACGGCGAGATCACCCGGGTGGGCAATATGTCGCAGGGGTGGGCACGCGTGATCATCGATCTTGCTGTGCCGTATGACTCTGATGTGGATGCCGTGCAGGAACGCATCCTGAAAACCGCGGTTGACCTTTATAAGACTCCCAAGTGGACGACTCGCATCTTGGAGCAGCCAGAGATTTGGGGCATCGAATCTATTTCGGATGAAGCCGTGGTCGTTCGTCTCGTAGTGAAGACGGCATCCGCAACGAAGGATGATGTTGCTCGCGAGCTGCGGGCTCGTTTGAAGAAGGATTTGGATGAGGCGGGTGTCAAACTTCCCGCTTTGAACTCGATCGTGTTGAGTGGCTTTGAGGGTGCTGCAAGTGTGCGCGGTGCACGACCGCCCCGCACGCGCCCGGTACCCGTGAACTTTGGCGAGGAGAAGCCCAAGAAATGACCGAAGCTGAGAACGTGGCTGGCTCTGAGAGCGCGGCCGGTGGCGGTGCCGAGAACGTGGCCGAGGGTGTGAATGTGGCTGACCCCGCGAAGCGCCCCAAGATTCGCATCATCGCGAAGCCGGCGGTGACTCCGGATGCTCCGGCCGATTCGATGTGGGAACTCATCGGAGGTCGCGACACCTTCGAGAAGCTCGTGCGCGAGTTCTATGTTGGCGTAGCAACGGATGAAGTTCTGCTGCCGATGTACCCGGAGCAGCCTGACCTCGAGGGTGCGATCCAGCGCCTCACGGGTTTCTTGGAACAGTATTGGGGCGGTCCGAACACGTACAGCCAGGAACGCGGACACCCCCGCCTGCGCATGCGTCACATGCCCTTCAAGGTGAACCCGGATGCTCGCGACCGCTGGTTGCACCACATGCGCAATGCTCTCGACACTCTCGAATTGCCGCCGCTCTACGACGCCGAAATCTGGGCGTACCTCGACCGAGCCGCGCACGCCATGGTCAACACGTTTGAAGAGTAGCCACGGCCTTCCGTCTCACGAGCGCTGGCGGTGAGCGCGATGCTCTCGTGGCGGAGTCGTTCTGTGCGCGGCACGCGACGACGTTCGGTCTTCACAGCATAGGTGAGAGAAGCTCTAACTCCAAGTCGCTGCGGTGCGCCAACTTTCGGCGCCACCTAAACTGCACACCATGACAACTAGCGATGAGCAAGGAAGCTATGCGCCAATCAATCCTGGCGTGTCGCTGAGGGAGCAGCCGCAGCGCCTCCCCTTCGACCTCTCAGCACTGTCGGTGACCGGTCTCGTAATCATGTGCGAGCTCGATGAGCCTGTTCCAGAGAACACCGAACCGCACATGAGCATGAAGATGACCCAGTATTTACGCCTCTCCGACGATTCGATGATCCGCCTCGATATGGATCGTGGGGTGACCATTTCCAGACGTGGGGGTGGTGAAGTTCCTTCGTGGAAACAATCCGCCGCCGACGTGATCTCGGAGGTTCTCGTTTTCGTGCGGAATGATGACTACGAGAATCCCGACACTTTTCCATGGGAAGCGTATGCAGAGTCGGCTCAGTTGAGAGGCATCTCGGTAGACGCCGACGATCTGCGCGACCTTCCGCACACGGTGCTGCTGTCGGATGAGCTCACCGAGATTTACGAGTTCTGAGCGGCTCCGGCCGTCAACGCGCCAACACTAGTGGTCGCGGAATGAGGCCCAAGGAGCGTTGGACACTCGCGCAAAAAGCGCTGATGACCACATAATGAACCTAAACGAAACTTGCAGGTGCTGATCCCCTAGAGAGGGAAGTTCATGGAAAGCGAAAGTAAGTTCAGACGTGACTCTTTGCCGCAGTGGGCGCTCATCTTATGGTTTGTACTCGCCTTCATGTGGTTCATGTTCTTCGTCGTGCTTCACTTCAACGGCTATGCAACAAACGAATGGCAGGGAATAGTCTCGAACATCCCCCTATTCGGATTCCTCATCTATAAAACTCGCCAAGACTTACGTCACCGCGACCAGAAAAAGGCGCAGCACAACGCTAAGTAGTGTTCAGACGCCGAATGATCTGAAACTCGTGTAGGCGCTGAGTCCGTTGCCTTACCGCTGAGATTCGGGCCGCAGCCCTCGCTTTTCGTAAAAACGGATCGTGTGGCGCGGAACATCCAGCCGCTCGGCGATTTCTCCAGTAATCGTCCGACAGGACTAACGCTTCAGCTTCTCACGCAGTTCCGGGGTTACCGTGAGGGTATGGAGATCACGCTGCAATACTTCGAGGGCTGCCCCAACTGGAAGGTTGCCGATCAGCACATCACCGAGCTCGTGCAAGAGTTCCCGGAGATCGCGGTGTCGCGACACCTGGTCGACACGGTCGAAGAAGCTGAGCGCGTGGGGTTCCGCGGGTCACCGAGCATCCTCTTCGATGGCGTGGATCCCTTTGCCCAGCCGGATGCCCCGGTCGGGCTTGCCTGCCGCCGCTATGTCACTCCGGATGGCTTCGCCGGCGCACCGACTGTTGACCAACTACGGGAGAAGCTGAAGGGCTTGTAGCTCTCAGCGCCTTCGAGAAGCTTGTTCGCGAGCTCTCCCTCGGCGTCGCCACCGATGAGGTACTGCTGCCGCTGCACCCGGAGTAGCCACACCTTGAGGGCGCCATCCAGAGCCTCGCCGGTTTTCTGGAGCAGCACTGGGGCGGCCCGAGAACCTACAACCAGGAGCGCGGACACCCTCACCAGCGCCACATACCCTTCAAGGTGAACCCGGACGCCCACGACCACGTTTGCTCAACATTCGTGCGACCGTCGACACCTCGAACTCCCGCAGCCCTGCGGCGCCGAAATCCGGGCATCGCTCGACCGCGCCGCGCACGCAATAGTTAGTACGTTTGAGGGTTGGTTTTCACCTGCCCTAGACAACGAATAGGTACTCGAGCGTGCGTGCCTGTAGCGAATCTGAAGCGCTACTGGGCCGTTGCATCAAAGGGGAGTCCAGTCGAACTACTGACTGCTAACGAGGCGATCACTTAGTTCTGGGGTTCCGAAGTCTTCCGGTTTAGGTCATCAGTTGCACGTGGTAAACCGCAATTAAAGAATTCTCTCTACTGGAGGGATCTTCAATACCTAGAAAGCGCGGTGGCTCGTTGTACCTTTATAGAGATGTCAAATACCAGAGGTGCTGAAAGTGTCCAATGAAACTCTCACCGAGGACTTGACGAGGAGTCTTCTCGTCGACCTTGGGTATTTCCCTGAAGATTCCTCCATAGTCGTCGAACGCCAGCAATCCAAGGTCGCGGCGATAAAGCGTCTTTTGAAAGCCGCATCTAAAACGGGAGGGCCCGGCGCAGGCTACCCGGACTTCATCATTACTTCGCCAGCGAATCCCGACTTGGTGATTGCCATCGAATGCAAGGCAAGTCGCCTTAAGCATGAGAGCGCAGATCGAGATCGAATAGCCGATTTTGCGGTGGACGGCGTCCTTCACTATGCCTCATTCCTCTCTCTCGAGTACAACGTCGTTGCGATCGCAATAAGTGGTGAGACCCCGGCCGAATTCAGAATATCCACATTCGTCCGAGTGAAAGGCTCGAAGGAGCCGAGCGAATTACGTTCTCCACGCGGCGTGGAACTCGACCATCTAACGCCGTTCGAAGACTATGTTCGCGCCGCCGAGTATTCCCCAGAGGTGGAAAAGCTGCGTGAGGCGGAGCTGATGGCATTTAGCCGTGAGCTACACGATTTCATGTACCAGTACGCCGAACTCACTGAAGAGCAGAAGCCGCTCCTGGTATCCGGTACCTTGCTTGCGCTCCAAGACAAGGCTTTCGGAAATAGTTTCGGAGACTTCAGTCCTAATCAGCTGCGTAGGCGCTGGGCTGAAGTAATTAAGGAACAGATCGAGGAAGCCGAGATCCCGTTCGCCAAGAAGCAGGACATGATTCAGCCTTTTTCAGGGGTTGCGACGGCTCCTGCGTTGGCGGAATCTACTCCCGCCTTCCCGAAGGGAGTACTTCACGAGCTAGTACGGCGTGTAAAGGAAAAAGTCTGGCCATTCATCACGACCTACTCGGCCTTCGATGTCGTCGGACGTTTTTACGGTGAGTTCCTTAAATACACAGGTGGAGACAAGAAAGCCCTTGGCATCGTCTTGACGCCTCGTCATATCACCGAGCTTTTTGCACTCCTGGCCAACGTGGGCCCAAACGACAAGGTAGTTGACCCCTGCGCGGGCACAGCTGGCTTCTTGGTTGCAGCAATGGATCGAGAGTTGCGCGCTGCATCGACGGAGGCCGAACGAGCCCGTATCAAGCAGAACAATCTAATCGGAGTTGAGAACCAGCCCCACATGTACGCCCTTGCTGCGTCCAACATGATTCTTCGTGGGGACGGAAAAGCTAACCTCTACCAAGGAAGCTGCTTCACTCCGGCAATTGTCGCTGATATTCAAGCGCGGAATCCGGACGTAGGGATGATTAACCCTCCATACGCTAAGAAGGACTCAGATCTCCACGAGCTTGTTTTCGTTGACAACATGCTGAGCATGCTGAAGCCGGGAGGAATGGGGCTCGCGATCGTGCCCATGTCATGTGCGACGTCTCCCAGCAAGCACAAGGAGGCATTGCTCAAGAAGCACACCCTCGAAGCTGTTATGTCCATGCCGATTGAGTTGTTCTATCCCGTCGGGGTGGTGACATGCATCATGGTGTTTTCTGCCAAGAAACCCCACGCCGAGTCAGATAAGAAAACGTGGTTCGGGTACTGGCGCGAGGATGGCTTCGAGAAGACAAAGACTCTTGGTCGAGTGGACCTTCACGGGCGATGGGCGTCTATCCGGGACGAGTGGGTCGATTCTTTCCGCAACAGGACCGTACTCGCGGGGCGCTCAATAATGGCGAAAGTGACTGCGGCAGATGAGTGGGTCGCGGAAGCATATATGGAGACCGATTACTCGAATTTGACGCAGTCAAACTTCGAGCAAGTCGTCCGAGACTACGCGCTCTTCCGGCTGACTCAGTCACCTGAAAACAACGCCGAAAACAACACCTAGATATGACACGAGTCGACGAGCTTTTTGATCTGAGATACGGGCACAGCCTCGAACTCAACCGGCTGACGCGCGCTCAGGCACCGAACGGCGTGAACTTCGTCAGTCGCGCGATGAAGAACAACGGTGTGACCGCCCGAGTCGAGTCTGCCCTCATTCCGGGTGAAGCCGGGGAGCTTACGGTTGCACTTTCTGGGAATGGAATTCTCTCCACCTTTGTGCAGCCAGAGCCATTTGTTACTGGTTATCACGTGATGATCCTGCGACCGCTCAATTCGGACATGGTTCTCACCGAGAAGCTTTGGTGGGCGCGTTGCATTCTGGCGAATCGGTATCGTTACTCATACGGCAGACAAGCTAACAGGAGCCTCGCCTCGCTGGAGCTGCCGAACTTCGTCCCCGATTGGGCGCTGCATACAGTCGTGCCAGACGTGCTGCATATGGAAGAGTCGGTCACCCCTCCAACCGAGATTTCACCAGTCACCGAGTGGGGGCGTTACCGACTTGGGGAACTGTTCGAGATTAGACGTGGCAAGTACATTCCGAAGATTGACCAGCGCCCTGGGCTGACGCCGGTCGTCACATCTTCCTCGTTCAAGAATGGCGTCTCGAAGTATCTGGATATCGAGCCAATATTCCCAGCGGGAAGCATTTCTGTAGCCCGCAATGGGAGCATCGGCGAGGCATACTTTCAGCCGGTGCCGTTCTTCGCATCAGACGACGCACATATATTCATCCCAAACGCCGAAATCGACCGCTTCGCATCCCTATTCGTGTGCGCTGTGATTCGAATGGAACAATTCCGATATGGCTACGGCCGAAAGTGGAGCCTGGAGCGAATGAACGACACCTGGATCGCTCTGCCGACAAGTGCGAGCGGCAGCCCCGACTGGCACGCTATGTCTAGCTTCATGCAGGGTTTGCCCTATAGCTCAGCGATTTGAATTCTGCTGAGGCACTTTACTTGAATGAGCGACATAACTAGGGTGGGCCGCCACGAATCAAGTCGCGCGAGGCCGCGGAGCGCCCCCGCAAGCACACACGGCTGGTGCTCACCAAGGTAGTCAGTCTCGCTCTGTCGCGAAACGTTGATGGCAATGTCTTGAGACAAAGTTCCGCACATTTCAAGCCGAGTGGATCTGGCGCCGCGCCTTCAAATTCAGGGCCTCGCGGTCGGTTGCCACGAACCGGTAGCGCTATTTACTGAGACAAATCGATTTCAGGCTGAGCTACTGCCTAACAAGCATGTGCTGTTAATGGGCTGACCTAAGGCGAGCACAATTCTCGTGGCCAATCGCGATAGACGCCTGAGGCCGCTCACCGTCACTTACCTCGGCGCACTTCGCTGGTTGCGGGTACCGTGAACCAGTGCTAGATCGCCGTGCAGCCGCACGCCACGGAGCTTAGGTTTGCGTCAGCGCCAAGATTTTCCAACGCCTAACCCTCACGCAACCCCGCCCGCGCTACCACGCACTCCGCATGCCGCAGGATGGGGCCGTCGACCATGCGGCCCTCGAAGCTGAAGACTCCGGGCTGCGATTCCGCGGCGGCGAGAAGTGCTCGGGCTGAGGCGATTTGCTCGACCGTGGGCGCATAGCTTTCGCGCACAATGGCCACTTGAGAGGGATGAATGCAGGCCGTTGACGTGAACCCGAGTGCTGCGGCATCCCGAGCCTCAGCAGCCAGACCAACGGTGTCGGCTATGTCGAGATGCACCGCGTCGATCACCGCCTTCGAGTAGGCACCGGCCGCGAGCAACACCGACGAGCGCGCATGCAGCGCGACACCACGGTAGGGGCCGGAATCTTCGCGCGACGAGGAGCCGCCGAGCGACGCCACCAGATCTTCGGCACCCCACATGAGGGCAACCACGCAATCCAACGCCGCCAAACTCGTCGCCGCCAGCACACCGCGCGCCGTCTCGCACAGGGCGATCACGTCGAGGTCAGTGAGCGCATCGAAGTCAGCAACCGACTCCGACTTCGAGAGCATCACCGTGCGGTACTCCGTCTGCTCCAACGCCTCGAGGTCACTGTCGTGATCCTCGGTGCCTGCCGGATTTAATCGCACGATCGTGCGCGCCGGATCCATCGGGTTCGCAATCAGGGCAGCGCGGGCCGCAGCCTTGTCGACACTGGCAACGGCATCCTCAAGGTCGATGATGATGGCATCCGCGCGCTCAAGCGCCTTGGCATAACGGTCGGGGCGATCGCCCGGAACAAACAGAATCGACGGCCCTAAAGTGAAACTCACGGTGCGCCCTCCTCAGTCCAGACCATCACCGAACGAGTCGCCACAGCCACCACAACACCATCCTGGTTCTTGGCCGTGTGCCGCAACGAAATGATTCCCTGGCCGGGGCGCGACTTCGAGAGCCGCTTCTCCAGCACCTCAGACTCCGAATACATCGTGTCACCGTGATAGAGCGGATGCGGAAAGTTGACCTCTGTGAAGCCCAAGTTCGCCACAATCGTGCCCTGCGTCAGTTGAGCCACGGATGCCCCCACCATCGTCGAGAGCGTGAACATCGAGTTCACCAAGCGCTGCCCAAACGGCTGCTGCTCTGACCACGCGGCATCCAAGTGCAGCGACTGGGTGTTCATCGTCATCGTCGTGAAGAGAACATTGTCGGCCTCAGTGACGGTGCGGCCGGGCGCGTGCAAATAGACCGCGCCCTGCTCGAACTCGTCGAACCAGAGACCGCGCTGCTGAATACGTTTGCCGGTCATAGGGTTGCGAACCCCAGCTCACGAGCAATGACCATCATCTGCACCTCAGTGGTGCCCTCACCGAGCTCCAACACCTTGGAGTCACGGTAGTGGCGGGCGACAGGGTTCTCGTTCATGAAGCCATAGCCACCAAAGATTTGGGTGGCATCCCGAGCGTTATCCATGGCCGCCTCGCTGCTGATCATTTTCGCCAAGCTCGCCTCCATCTTGAAAGGAACTCCGGCAACCAGTTTGCGGGCTGCGTCGTACGTTGCCAAGCGTGCCGAGTGAACTCGTGCCTGCATCCGCGCGATCTTGAACGCAATGTGCTGGTTCGACCCGATCGAACGGCCGAAGACGTGACGCTCGTTGGCGTAGCGGATCGACTCCTCAAGGCAACCCTGAGCCGCGCCCGTGCAGAGTGCCGAGAACGCGACGCGACCCTCATCCAGAGCCTCGATGAAGTTCGCGAAGCCACGGCCGCGCTCCCCCATCAGGTTCGCTTCGGGAACGCGCACGTTGTCGAACGACAGCGGATGCGTGTCCGACGTGTGCCAGCCGACCTTGTCGTAGGGCGGGTGCACCGTGAAGCCCGGCGTACCGTTCGGAACGAGGATGGCGCTCAGCTCAGGCCGGCCATTCTCGCGACGACCTGTGACCGCCGTGACCGTCACGACCTTCGTGATCTCGCTGCCCGAGTTAGTGATGAACTGCTTCGTGCCGTTGATGACCCATTCGCCATCGACGAGCTCGGCAGTGGTCTTGGTTCCCGCAGCATCGGAGCCGGCATCCGCCTCGGTCAGACCGAAACCCGCGAGAGCTTCACCGCGCGCGAGCATCGGAACCCACTGCTGCTTCTGCTCTTCGCTTCCGTGCTTGAAGATCGGCATGGCGCCAAGACCGATGCCGGCCTCGAGCGTCACCGCGATGGACTGGTCAACGCGAGCAAGCTGCTCAATCGCGATGCACAGCGACACGTAGTCCTTGCCCTGCCCGCCGAATTCCTTCGGGAATGGCAAACCGAAGAGACCCATCTCGCCCATCTGAGCGATGATGCCGTAAGGCAGTTCACGCTTCGTGTCGTACTCATACGCTGCCGGAGCAACAATCTTGTCAGCAAAGTCGCGCACGTCAGCGCTCAACTTCAGCTGCTCATCGGTGAGGCCGAGGTGGGTGATTTCGCCGCGGGTAGCGTCGTGACTCATGAGGTTTCTCCTTCAGTGCTCGCTTGTGGCGATTCGATTCGGGCAACGATCTGATCGCGTGTGACCAGATCGCCAGGCTTCAAGCTGATGTCGATAACCCCATCGAGGGTTGCGACAACGGGGTGTTCCATCTTCATGGCTTCAATCGTGAGCACCGTCTGACCGGCCGTCACGGCGTCTCCGTGCGCGACGGCGACCGCAACGACGGTGCCGGGCATGGGCGAACGCAGTTCGGGATCGACCACACCGGCGACTCGTGCGAGGGTGGCGCGGTGGGCTGCCAGTGACTCGGCGCGGCTCTGCGAAGTGAGAGCCCAGGAAGTGCCCTCCTGCCCAATCCACACCGTGGCGTCGACCGTTTCGATCGTGAGGCGGATGCTCTGCGCGCCCCACTCGATACCGGTGCTCGTCAGGCGAGCCCGGGTGGTGGTGCCGTCGATCGTGACCTCCGCTGCGTCGGGCGGGCCGGCAACCAGAACCTCGTGCACCTGCCCCGCACTCGCGAGACGGTAGCGGGCCGGGCGATGCTCGCCCACACGCCAACCGGAGGGGCGCTGCCAGGGTGAGCCCGGCATCCAGCGTTCGGAATGGATGCTCAGAGCTGCCGCTGCGAGCACCGCCGGAGTCGGGGCGGCAAACTCGATCTCGGCCAGAGCCCGCTCGATGAGGCCCGTGTCGAGGTCGCCCGCGCGCACGTCGTCGCGGTTGAGCAGAGCTCGGAGGAATTCGATGTTGGTCGTGACGCCCAGAATGACGGTGTCGGCGAGGGCACGGTCGAGTTTCGTGAGCGCTTCGTCGCGCGTTGCCGCGTGCGAAATGACCTTCGCGAGCATGGGGTCGTAGTTGGCGGAGACCGTACCGCCTTCGACGAGGGAGCTGTCGACGCGCACATCGTTCGCTTCGTGAAGCGCGACGATTTGGCCGGCCGAGGGCAAGAAGTCGTTGGCGGGATCTTCGGAGTAGATGCGCGCCTCGACCGCGTGACCGGTGAGTGTCGGTGTCTCCACCGTGAGCTTCTCGCCGGCGGCGATGCGCACTTGCCACTCCACGAGGTCGATACCGGTGACCATTTCTGTGACGGGATGCTCCACTTGCAGGCGAGTGTTCATCTCCATGAAGAAGAACTCGTCGGGGGCATTGTCGGAGACGAGGAACTCGACGGTTCCGGCGCCGACGTAGTTCACGCTGCGGGCGACCTCGCAAGCCGCTTCACCGATGCGCTGCCGCGTTGCCTCATCGAGCAGGGGCGACGGCGCTTCTTCGATAATCTTTTGGTGGCGACGCTGCAGTGAGCACTCGCGCTCCCCCAAGTGAATCGTCGTGCCGTGGCTATCGGCCAGCACCTGCACCTCGATGTGGCGGGGCTTCTCCACGAGACGCTCGAGAAAGAGCGTGTCGTCTCCGAACGCAGCACTGGCCACGCGGCGAGCAGACTCGAGCGCGCCCGCAACGGCGTCAGGCTCGCGCACGATCGTCATGCCCTTGCCACCACCACCGGCCGACGGCTTGATCAACAGCGGGAACCCGACCTCGGCAGCAGCCGCCACAAGACCGTCGTTGGTCATGCCCGGCTCAGCGATGCCGGGGATCACCGCGACACCGCCTTCGGTCACGTGCTTCTTCGACGCGATCTTGTCGCCCATGATCTCAAGCGCTTCGACGCCGGGGCCGATAAACGTGATTCCGGCGGCGGCACAGGCCTCGGCGAGGGACGCGTTTTCGGAGAGGAAGCCATAGCCCGGGTGGATCGCATCGGCGCTCATGCCCGAAACGGCATGCGCGGCAGCAACGATCGATTCGACCGAAAGGTAGCTGTCGATCAGCACCGCGGCATCCGCGACTCGAACGTGCTTCGCGTCACGATCGTGTTCGGTGTACACCGCGATCGAACGGATGCCCATGGAGTGCAGGGTGCGCGTGATGCGGCAGGAAATCTCGCCACGATTGGCGACCAAAACAGCAGAGAACATCGCCATCACATCCGGAAGAGGCCGAAGCCCGGTTCAGGCAGCGGGGTGGCCGCGGCGATATCGAGGGCCATGCCGAGCACGTCTCTGGTGTCTTTGGGGTCAATGATTCCGTCATCCCAAAGGCGGGCTGTCGAATAGTAGGGGCTGCCCTGGCGTTCGTATTGTTCGCGGATGGGCTTCTCGAACTCGACCTTGTCGTCGTCGGTGAAGGCATCTTCGCCGAGTTGATCGCGGCGCACCGTGGAGAGCACGGCAGCAGCCTGGGGTCCACCCATGACCGAGATGCGGGCGTTGGGCCACATCCACAAGAAGCGCGGCGAATAGGAGCGACCGCACATCGAGTAGTTGCCGGCCCCGAACGAGCCGCCGATCACGACCGTGAACTTGGGAACGCGCGTCGTGGCCACCGCGGTGACCATCTTGGCGCCGTTCTTGGCAATGCCGCCGGCCTCATATTCCTTTCCGACCATGAAGCCAGAAATATTCTGCAGAAACAGCAGCGGGATGCCGCGCTGATCGCACAGTTCAATGAAGTGAGCGCCCTTGAGCGCCGATTCGCTGAACAACACCCCGGCGTTAGCAACGATGCCGATCGGATGCCCGTGGAGCGTCGCAAACCCGGTGATGAGCGTCGTGCCGTATTCCTTTTTGAACTCGTGGAACTCGCTGCCGTCGACGAGCCGCGCGATCACTTCGCGCACTTCGTAGGGGCTCTGCACGTCGATGGGCACGACGCCGTAGAGCTCGTCGGGGTTCACGGAGGGTGGCCGCGAGGCAACAACATCCCAGGCGGGAGCAGCAGGCTTCGGGATGGTCTTGATGATGTCCCGCACAATTTCGAGCGCATGGCGGTCGTCGTCGGCCAGGTGGTCGGTGACGCCCGAGGTGCGCGCGTGCACGTCTCCCCCGCCGAGCTCTTCGGCCGTAACGATCTCGCCGATGGCAGCCTTCACGAGCGGCGGACCGCCCAAGAAGATCGTGCCCTGATTGCGCACGATGATCGTCTCGTCGCTCATCGCGGGCACGTACGCGCCACCCGCAGTGCACGAGCCCATGACCGAGGCGATCTGCGGGATGCCGGCCGCCGACAGTCGAGCCTGGTTGTAGAAGATGCGCCCGAAGTGGTCGCGGTCAGGAAAGACCTCATCCTGCATCGGGAGAAAGGCGCCGCCCGAGTCCACGAGGTAGACGCACGGCAGTTTGTTCTCGAACGCAATCTCTTGCGCCCGCAAGTGCTTCTTCACGGTGAGGGGAAAGTAGGTGCCGCCCTTGACCGTCGCGTCGTTCGAGATCACGAGCACAGGGCGAGAGTGGATGAGGCCGATACCGGCAATAACGCCAGCGCCGGGAGCCTGGTCGTCGTAGATTCCATTCGCGGCGAGCGGGGCGATCTCGATGAAGGGGCTGCCCTCGTCGAGCAGTTCATCGACGCGATCGCGCGGCAGCAGCTTGCCGCGGGAGACGTGGCGTTCGCGAGATTTCTCCGAGCCACCGAGAGCCGTCGTCGCGAGTCGTTCGCGCAATTGCTCGACAAGGCCGCGCATTGACTCTTCGTTGGCCACAAACGTCGGGTGGGACGGTTGAGCGGCCGAGGAAATCTTCTCCATCGAACACCTTCGTTCAGTGCAGCTTGTGGCCACTTGGGTTAGTCATTACTAACTGAATTTAGGTTAGCGAGCATTAACCGAACTGTCTAGACTCAGAACATGAACGAGACGCCAACTCCGCGAAGCCAAGCGAAGGCCGACCGCCGCGAGGCCCTCCTCGACGCCGCCGCCAGCCTCTTCGCCGAGCGCGGCTTCACCCGCGTCTCGCTCGAAGAACTCGGTGCCGCCGCCGGCGTGAGCGGCCCCGCCGTCTACCGCCACTTCGACGGCAAACAAGACGTGCTCGCCGCGATATTGGTGGATGCCAGCTCCAGCCTGTGCGCCGGAGCCCAGACCGTGATCGAGCACGCCCCCACGGCACGCGCCGCGCTCGAAAACCTTGTTCAGTTTCATGTTGAATTTGCGCTCCGCAATGCCAACGTCATCCGCGTGCAAGATCGCGACCTCGACAGCCTCACCGACGACGACCGCCACGAGGTGCGCGCCCTGCAGCGCAGCTACGTCGAGCAGTGGGTGGCCACGCTCGCCCGCCTGCATCCGGATGCCGCAACCACCGAGCTGCGCACGCGCGCCCATGCCACGTTCGGGCTCATCAACTCCACTCCCCACAGCGGGCGCGCCGGCGCGACGCGTGCCGTGCTCGAGCGGATGGCGTTGGCCGCCCTCGACGCCTAGCCGCGAGCACGTCGCATCCCTGCCTTCGCTGCGTCTTCCCCTGCACCGCCGCATTCTCGGTCCCTGCAGCGCCACATTCTCGGTCCCTACGCCGCCGTATTCTCTGTCTCTGGGCAAGCGCATAGGCGGCTCACCGGGTTACGGCAGAACTTGCCCATGACCTGCGCAGGGGCACCACAGCGTCCCGATAGAACCGACACGCAGGGTTGATTTCGTACACCGGAGATTCCGGATCGAACGAAATGGATCAACCATGAACAAGAAACTGATTACAGGAGCAGCGAGCGTAGTTCTCGCCTCGTGCGTTGGACTGGGCATTGCGTTGCCCGCCCAGGCTGACACCATCATCACCACGACTGCCGCCGCCTCAGAGAGCACAGCCGACAGCACGACGAGTGGCAGCGGATCGAACAGTGAGCGTGCCGGTCGCGGCCACGGCCGAGGCCTCGACGCTGCCGGCCTCGCCACCAAGCTTGATCTTGCCGAAGCGGATGTCTCTGCCGCGCTCACCACGCTGCGCAATAGTTCTGAGCGCCCCGAGCACCTGAACTCCGACGCCACCGATGACGAACGAGCTGCCGCGAAGGACTCTCGTCGTGCCGCTCTCGTGACTACGCTCGCCACCGAACTCAACGTGGACGAAGACACTCTCACGGCCGCCCTTACTGAACTTCGTACCGAGCATGAGGCCGAACGCGAAGCCAACCCCGGTGCCGGTAACGAGGATCGTGGCGATCGCGGCGCCCACGGTGACCGCGGTGACCGCGCGGACGGCAGCGGTGGTGACCACAGCGACAACAACGACAACAACGACAACAACGACGAGTAACCCCTAGCAACCCGACTACGGACCCGCGACGACCTCGTCGCGGGCCCGTACCTCTGCGTGGGGCAAGCTCTGCAGCGCCAGCGCAGGACTGAGCCGCACCTTCCGAGAGTCGAGAGTGCTAGCGCATTCTTGGTTTCTTCATTGCAAGCTCACAGGCTTTGCATGCGGGATCGATAGAAACCACGCGTACTCATGGAGAATGCGCAAAAAAAGGCTCGCTCGGCGACGGAAAATTACTACCACTACAACCACGGTGCTTGTCGCTCTCGGCGGCCTCACCCTTCTGGGTCTGCTCCGACTCTGCGTCAATTCCTCACGCTCGCTGACTTAGGCACCGCGTGCGCCTGGGCCCCGAAGGGCTAGATCGAAGGCGCGAGCGCGAAGGGCGCAGCGCGCCGCCGACCCGCCGCCCGTATGGCACCTCGTCGCCGATGCTGCAAAACTATCGGCCACACGCACTAACCGAGCAAAGGACGAAGCGCATGGGCGATACCCCTCCCGCCACCAGCAACGCAAGCAGCGCCAGCAGCGACGGTTCTCGACCCCTCGTTGTGCGGATCGGGCGTGAAGAATTAGTGATTCGCCAACGCTACGAAGTCATCAGCATCGTTAACGACATCCTGATCGGCCTTCTCTTTCTTGTGGGCAGCATCTTCTTCTTTACGCCCGAACTGACCCACGCTGGAACCTGGCTCTTCGTTCTCGGCAGCGTCGAGATGCTGATTCGCCCTGCTATTCGCTTTTCGCGGCGCGTACACCTCGGTCGCTACTCGTCACAGTCGGCGATGGAACCCGCCAGCAGCCGCGATTTCTAGCAACAGCGCTCCCCGTCTGCGGTGACAGACGTACGCGCTGCGGGAGTATCGTAAAAATATGAGCGATGCACCCGCGGCGAAATCCCAGCTAAAAACAGTTCTCGTCGCGTTTGCCGCCAACCTTCTCGTCGCGATCGCGAAGTCCGTCGCGGCCTTCGTCACGGGTTCAGCATCAATGCTCGCTGAAGCTGCGCACTCGTGGGCGGATGCCGGTAACGAGATTTTTCTCCTCATTGCTGAACGCCGCTCGGTCAAGCCAGCTAACGCCACTCATCCGCTCGGGTTCGGTCGCGAGGCTTACGTGTGGTCACTGTTCGCCGCAGTTGGCCTTTTCACGGCGGGCGCTGTCGTCTCGGTGCAGCACGGAATTAGCGAACTCATTGACCCCGAGCCTGCGAGCGACTTCAGCGTCGCTTACATCGTGCTTGCGATCGCCTTTGTGCTCGAGGGCATCTCGTTTGCGCAGTCGCTAGTGCAGGCGCGAAAAGGGGCTGCCCGCTTCAATCGCCGGCCCCTCGACTACGCGCTCAATAGCTCAAACACGACTTTGCGCGCGGTGCTGGCCGAAGATGCTGCGGCTCTGATCGGCCTGGTCGTGGCTTTTCTCGGCATCCTGCTGCACCAGCTCACCGGCAACGCCGTCTGGGATGCGCTGGGTTCCATCGCGATCGGCCTCCTTCTCGGCGTTGTCGCGGTGGTGCTCATCAATCGCAACCGACGCTTCATCGTCGGTCAAACTCCGGGCGACTCCGCCCGCCGAGTCGCCGGTCGGGTGCTCACGAATCATCCAGAAATCGCTCGCGTGACCTACTTGCATCTCGAATTCGTGGGCCCCGAGCAACTCTTCGCGGTGGCCGCCGTCGACCTCGTCGGAAATCAGCGCGAAGAGGAAGTCGCACGCCAACTACGAGAAATCGAACGCTCCATCGAAAGCAACAGCCTCATCAGAAAAGCAGTATTGACGCTGTCGGTCAGCGATGAGCCATCGATCGACTTCGACTAGCCCTCGTCGAGGCTACCTAGTCGGCGCAGCACGGCGTTGAGAAGCGTGCCCTCGGCATCCGGAATCACATGGTGGTTCAGGTAGATGCCCTCGAGCCACGGCAGCACCTCGTCGGCCGCCATACCAATGGTGTTCCAGTCGACGCCGGGCACAGCTTTGGAGCGCGGCTCTCCCGTGCGCGGGTCTGTCCACGCTTCGGCGATCGGCTGATCTGGTTCTGACTCCCCCGCGCCCCACAACAAGGCAATCGGATGATTCTCGCCGTCGATGTGGTCATGGCTCACGGTGCCCGCACCAAGCCACGGCAACGTCAGAAGCTCGCCCTCCACCTCGATCTCCAGCAGATCGAGTTGAACGGGGTCTGCTACTTCGCAAATGTAGAGGTCGAAGCCCGCGTCGTGCCAGGCCGCAGCCTGCGTGATGTCGTCGAGAATATTCGGCAGCAGCGCGTGAAAGTCGCTCGCGAGTCGGGTTGCCCACTGCACGAGCGTGCGCGTGTCATTGGCCGACCACGGGCTCGACTCGCGCGGTTCGCCCTGCGCGCTGTGAAAGTGGTGGTTGACACCCTCGCTCGTGGTCTCGCAGTGCAGCTGGCCGTTCACGTACTCAACGTGCAGGTCGCTCAGGTTGGCTTCGTCATCCCAGCCGGCAAAGAGTTCCGGCGCAGCGAGCGTCGGCGGCAGGTCGATCGGCGGAGTGCGCCGCGTGCCGAGGTTGAGTACTGCCCGCAGCCGCGTGTTGGGCATGCGGAGGCTGAGATCGGTCATTCGTTCGTCGCGGAGTGCGCCGCGGCATCCGCCTCAGCTTCGGGCGTCGCAGCTACGCGTTCGGGCTTGGCGGCGATACCCATCATCGAGATGACCACGATCATGATGGCGCCACCCACGAGAGCGATGTCGGCGATGTTGCCGATGAAGTAGCCGTTGTAGTTGATGAAGTCGACCACGTGGCCGCGGGCGAAACCGGGGTCCCGGAACAGCCGGTCACCGAGGTGGGTGATGGCTCCACCGAGGAGCATGCCGAGGGCGACGGCCCACGCGCGTGACTGCACGGTCAGCGAGTACCACGTGATCGCCACGACGGCGATGGCCGCGATGATCGTGAGCACCCAGGTGTATTCCTCGGCGAGCGAGAACGCGGCACCGGGGTTGTAGACGAGCTGGAATGAGAGGAGATCGCCGATGATCGGGATGTTCTTGCCGTCGCCGAGGTTGGCTTCGGCCCACCACTTGCTGAGCTGGTCGGCCGCAATCACGAAGGCGGCGAGCGCGAACAGGCCCACGAGCAAACGGCGTGGTGCGCGCGTGGCGGTGGGCGCCGAAGCAGTGGTGGCCGCAGCAGGGTCGAGATTCTCGGTCATAAGACCATTCTTACCTGTTGCGGCCACCCCCGCTGTCACACCATCGTCAAGACAGTGCCGGGGTCGTTCAGAATCGAGCCAACATCGGTCAAGAAACGGGCGCCCTGTTCGCCATCAACTAGACGGTGATCGAACGAGAGACTCAGGGTCATGACGTCGCGCAGGGCGACTTCTCCGTGGTGTTCCCACGGCATCTTGCGCACGGCACCCATCGCCAGAATGGCGGCTTCACCCGGGTTCAGGATGGGCGTACCCGCGTCGATACCGAAGACGCCGACGTTGGTGATCGAGATCGTTCCGCCGTTCAGCGACGCCGGCGTTGCTTTGCTCGCTCGCGCATTGCGGGCAAGGTCACCAATTGCGTCGGTGAGTTCGGCCAGAGTCATGGCGTCGGCATCCTTGAGGTTCGGCACCATGAGTCCCCGCGGAGTCGCGACCGCAATACCAAGGTTGATGTACCCGAACTCCACGATTTCGTTCGCGTTGGCATCCCACCGCGAGTTGAGCGATGGATTACGAGCCACACCGATGCACAGCGCTTTGGCAACAACGGCGAGCACCGAGGCTGCGGTTCCCTTGGCCTTGAGCTTCGCAACCAGTTCTACCGTGCGCGTGACATCAATCGTCAAGAACTCGGTGACGTGCGGTGCAGTGAACGCACTCGCGACCATGGCGGCCGCGGTTGCCTTGCGCACCGACTTGATGGGCGTGCGCGTTTCGCGCGGTCGCGAGCTCGCGAGCACTCCCGTTCGCGTTCCCGAACCAGCGGGGGCGGATGCTTCCGCCGCAGTCTCGTCGTCAGCCTGCGTTCCCGCCGCTGAGGTCTCGGCCGCGCTCAGCACGTCATCCCGAGTGATGACGCCTTCGGGCCCCGTGCCGGTTACCTGCGTGAGGTCGACACCACGGTCGGCGGCGAGCTTGCGCACCGGAGGCGTCGTCTTGGTGCGGGCATCGGCCTGCGAGACTGCCACTGGCTCCGTCGCCGGCTCTGCCGCCGCGAGCTCCGTCTCCGCTGGCGCACCGCTGCCCTTGCGAGGCTTACGCGTTGGGCGCTTGCCACTCTCCACCGCAGGACCGTAACCCACGAGCACAGCGTTTCGTTCGGGGGCTGCTTCAGCGGCCGGTGCTGCGTCGGATCCCGCACCCTTCGCCGCGTCATCCGCAGCGCCGCTCACATCGCCCACACTGGCGGCACCGCTCAAGTCGCTGCCGCCCGCGGGCGCACCTCCCTCAAGCTCAAAGGTCACGATGCGCGTGCCTACCTGCACGGTTGCCCCGGGCTCGGCATGCAGGGCGAAGATCGTGCCGGCAACCGGAGAAGGCAGCGAGACAATCGCCTTCGCGGTCTCGACCTCGGCAATAGGTTGGTTGAGCGTCACGAGATCGCCGACAGCAACATGCCATTCGACAATCTCAGACTCGGTCAAGCCCTCGCCCAAATCGGGCAGAGCAAACTCTTTGACGGCCATTACGCGCTCCAACCGGTAAGTGAATTCACGCGACCCAGCGCACGGTCAACGCCGTCCAAGATGCGATCAAGGTCGGGCAAGAAGTGGTCCTCCAACTTCGCAGCCGGGTACGGCACATCGAAGCCCGTGATGCGAACGGGAGCTGCCTCTAAGTAGTAGAAGCAGCGATCGGTGAGCGTCGCGGCGATCTCAGCTCCGAGGCCGCCGGATTCCGACGCCTCGTGGGTAATCACGAGCCGCCCGGTCTTGCGCACACTCGCCTCAACAGTGTCAAAGTCGACCGGAGAGAGCGAGCGAAGATCGACCACCTCGATAGAAATGCCGTCATCGGCGGCGGCGACTGCGGCATCCAGAGCCGTCGCGACGAGGGGTCCGTAGGTCACGAGCGTGACGTCGGTTCCCTCGGTGACGACCCGCGCTTTGCCCATGGGCAGACCGGTGGCATCTTCGTCGACCTCGCCTTTGGTCCAATAGCGACGCTTGGGCTCGAAGAACAGCACCGGGTCATCGCTGGCAATGGCTTCGCGCAGCATGCTGTGGGCATCCTGCGGCGTCGAGCAGGTGACAACACGCAGTCCCGCAGTGTGGGCGAAGTACGCTTCGGGCGACTCCGAGTGGTGCTCCACCGCGCCAATACCTCCACCGTAGGGAACCCGAATCGTCAGCGGCATCCGCACGTTTCCGCCGGTGCGATAGTGCAGCTTGGCGACCTGAGCGACAATCTGGTCGAAGCCCGGGTAGATGAAGCCGTCGAACTGAATTTCGCAGACGGGGCGATAGCCACGAAACGCGAGTCCCACGGCCATACCGATAATGCCGGCTTCGGCGAGCGGGGTGTCGATCACGCGGTCCTTGCCGAAGTCGCGCTGCAGGCCATCGGTAACGCGAAACACGCCACCGAGAGTTCCAATGTCTTCACCGAGCAAGACAACTTTGTCGTCGTCGCTGAGAGCGCGCCGCAGGCCAGAGCCGAGAGCCTTCGCCAGAGTGAGTTCTGTCATTTGTCGAATCCCTCGAGGTAGGCCTTGTACTGGCTCTTTTGACGCGCGAGCCCCGAGTGCTCGGTCGCATAGACGTTGTCGAACACGCTGAGCGGTTCGGGGTTCTTGAGCGCCAAGCATCCGGCGCGGAATTCTGCCGCCACTTCGTCTGCTCGGGCCTGAATGGATGCCGCCAGTTCGTCGGTCAACACCCCTTCGCTGCGCAAAAACGCTTCCACGCGCGCGATCGGGTCTTTGGCTTCCCACTCTTTCGCGACCACCGGGTCGACATAGCGGCTCGGGTCGTCCGAGGTGGTGTGGGGCCCGCGACGGTAGGTCACGGCCTCGATGAAGGTCGGGCCGCCGCCGTTGCGCGCGCGGTCGAGGGCGCTGCGCGTTGCCGCCATGACGGCCAGCACGTCGTTGCCATCAACTCGGATGCTCGGAATGCCGAACCCCGGAGCGCGATCGGCAATCGGCCGCTGAGCCTGCAGCCCTACGGGCTCAGAGATCGCCCACTGGTTGTTTTGGCAGAAGAAGATCACGGGAGCATTGAAGGAGGCAGCGAAGACCATCGCCTCGTTAACATCGCCCTCGCTCGTCGCGCCGTCCCCGAAGTAGGCCACCGAGACGCTGTCGACGCCGTCGAACTTGCAACCGACGGCATAGCCGGTGGCGTGCAAGGTTTGAGCGCCGATGATCACGGCAGGCGTTGCCATACCGACCTCGAAGGGATCCCAGCCCGAGGCTGCCGTTCCGCGCCAGACCCGCACGAGGTCAGGCAGCTTCACACCGCGGCAATAGGCCACAGCGTTCTCGCGGTAGCTGGAGAAGACAAAGTCGTCGGGCCGCAGAGTGCGAGCGGACCCCACTTGGGCTGCTTCCTGGCCGAGCAGCGGCGGCCACAGGCCAAGTTCGCCCTGGCGTTGCAGAGCTGTTGCTTCCGTATCGATACGGCGCACGATGATGAGGTCTTCATAGAGACTCGCGAGCTGATCACCGGTGACGTCGGAGACCCAGGGGTCGTAGAGTTCGTCACTGAGCCGTTTTCCGTCGGGATCAAGAAGTTGCACAAACTCAGGAGTTTGCTTCTTTGCCCCCGGAATCTGGGCTGTTGCGGGCACGGTGGTACTCATCGTTTCTCCGATCCGCTCTCGCACCGGCAGGTAAGCCGCGCTCCAGCGATCCTCACAACCGCGATGGGTAAACCGCAGGTTGACCCGAGCCTCGTCGCTCGGAGTTAATCTGACGGTACCTACACACCGAGCCGTTCACAAGACGCCGCACGAAAGTCGCTGCAGATTGGTCGGCAGACACGGCATACTGGCAGCGCAGAAGTCCGCCAGCGTCGGCGCACTCAGTGTCGAAGGAGTCACGAATGCCGCAGTCCCCCTCGCTGGATGCCATCGTCGTCGGCGGGGGCCTCGCCGGGCTCGTCGCGGCCGCCGAATTGCTCGCCGCTGGCAAACGCATTGCGGTCGTCGAACAAGAGCCCGAAGCGAGCCTGGGCGGGCAAGCGTGGTGGTCGTTCGGCGGCATGTTTCTCATCGATTCGCCCGAACAGCGCCGGCTCGGCATCAAGGACTCGCTCGAACTCGCCACCCAAGACTGGTTCGGTACAGCAGGTTTTGACCGCGATGAAGACGAATGGCCTCGCCGCTGGGCAGAGGCTTACCTGCAGTTCGCGGCGGGCGAGAAACGCGAGTGGCTCCGCGAGCGCGGAGTGAAGTTTTTCCCGGTCGTGGGCTGGGCAGAGCGTGGCGGCTATACCGCTCTGGGCCCCGGCAATTCGGTACCGCGCTTCCACATCACGTGGGGCACCGGCCCCGCGGTGGTTGAACCTTTCGTAGCGGCCCTCCGCCGCGGCATCGATCAGGGGCTAGCGACGTTGCACGTGCGCCACCGCGTCGATGAGTTGATCACGGAGAACGGCACGGTTGTCGGCGTGCGCGGGGTAACGCTAGCCCCGGATGCCGCAGCCCGCGGTGCGGCCAGCAACCGTACCGTCGTGGGAGAGTTTGAACTCCGCGCCCCTGCCACCATCCTGACCTCAGGTGGAATCGGGGGCAACCACGATCTCGTGCGCGCCCAGTGGCCGGCCAGAATGGGCACGGCGCCCCAGAACCTGCTGAGCGGAGTTCCTGCTCACGTTGACGGCCGGATGCTCGGCATCGCCGAAAGCGCCGGGGCTCACCTCATCAATGGCGATCGCATGTGGCACTACGTCGAAGGAATCCAGAACTGGGATCCGGTGTGGCCGCAGCACGGCATCCGCATCTTGCCTGGCCCCTCAAGTGTGTGGCTCGATGCCACCGGTCACCGCCTGCCCACTCCCCTGTTCCCCGGCTTTGACACTCTCGGAACACTCGAGCACATCGTCTCCACCGGCTACGACCACTCCTGGTTTGTGCTCACACAGTCGATCATCGAAAAAGAGTTCGCTCTCTCGGGCAGCGAGCAGAACCCCGACCTCACGGGTAAAAGCGTGCGCGAACTGCTCAAGCAACGACTCAGCACGGGCGCGACTGATCCCGTCGAAGCCTTCAAGAAACACGGTGCCGACTTCGTAGTGGCCGACACCCTCGACGAACTGCTCGCGGGCATGCAAAACCTCACGCCCGACGTCGCGATCGACGCCGCCCACGTTCGCCGCGAGATCGAAGCTCGGGATCGCGAACTCACCAATAAATTCACCAAAGATTCCCAAATCACGGCGCTGCGCCAGGCGCGCAACTACCTCGGAGACAAGTTGATTCGGGTCGCCAAGCCCCACCGCATCCTCGATCCGAAGGCGGGACCGCTGATTGCGGTCAAACTGAACATTCTGACGCGCAAGAGCTTGGGCGGCATCCAGACCGATCTGTCGGGGCGCGCGCTCGGCTCAAGTGGCGCTGTCGTACCGGGGCTCTGGGCGGCCGGAGAGGCGAGCGGTTTTGGCGGCGGCGGCATGCACGGCTACCGCGCCCTCGAAGGCACATTCTTAGGCGGATGCTTGTTCAGCGGACGAGCCGCCGGCCGAAGTGTGGCAGCAGCAGGCCACAACTCCGAGTAACTTTCAGTTGCGCTCGCGATGCCGGTTAGGATCGATGCGTGACTGACTCCTCGACTCCCCTTCCCCCTGCTGGCTGGTACCGCGACCCCGCGGGAGGCGCTGCTCCCCGCTGGTGGAACGGAACCGCGTGGGCCGCCGCGAACACAGTGCCCGCTGACGCCACACCGCTCCCGACCCCGGCGGCGGCTACACCTGCGCCGGCCGCGACAGCTGGCTCCGTACCACCGGTGACTCCTGCCGCACCGGCCGCTCCGGCTGCCCCGGCTGCCCCGGCCGCTTATGCGACCACACCCGGAACCTACGCGGCAGTCCCTCCCACCCCGAGCTACGCTGCCGCGGCGCCGACCACTGCGTCGGGCACCGGAACAAACACGTGGCAAATTTGGGTGATCGTTCTGATGCCGCTGCTTGCCATCCCGGCTCTCTTCGCGATCGATTCGGCAGCGTTTCTGCCTCAGCCCGGAGACAACGAATTCTCGTCACAGCTTCGGCTCTATACCGACCCGGGCTATCTCTTCACGACGGTCTGGGGTTGGGTGACGTTCGTCGCCAACATCTTCCTCGGCATTTACGACCGCCGCGCCCTCATGAACCGCGGTGTTGACCGCCCGTTCCACTGGGCGTTCATTTTCTTGGGTGGGTTCATCTACACGATCGGTCGCTCGGTCATCGTGCGCAGCCGAACAGGTCAGGGCCTCGCGCCACTGTGGGTATCGCTCGCCGTTCAGGTGTTCGGCTTGGTAGCAGCGTTCGTGTTCTTGGCTAACGTCGTGACTTCTGTCATGACGACTTTCTAACGGGCGACCGACCACCCACGACGTTTCACGAGCACGTGACCGCGCCTGGTCGACAGGCGGGTCCACGCTCCTGATTCAAAGACGGATGCCGCTTCGTCGTCCCCGAGAAAGCCCAAGCTGACGGCGGCAAAGCCTGCCCCAGCGGGCACGTAGTCGGGGTCGTCGAGCGGACGGCCCCACACTTCAGTGCGCACTTTGTGCACGAGTGCTTCCCCGGTGCCGGTCGGAATCGCTTCAGCAACTTCGGCGATTCCCGCTCGTGCGGCCTCCTCAAGAACAGCACTCGGTACGGCATCGAGAGCAACCCAGCCACCGCGCGGTGGGGTGATTGCCGCCCACGTGACGGTGTTAACGCTCATGGGCAGGCTGACGGCGACGGGTTCACCGAGAGTGTCGGCAGAAGATTCGACCGCACTTTCGATTCGTGCCAGCAGCGAACGCACGGGAACGACCGCATCAAAGTCTTCTTGTGACGCCAGCGCAAAGGTGCGCAGCCCCAGCACTGTGGGGCTCTGATCGAGCAGTCCAGCGGGGTGCAGCACGGAGACGTAGACGGCAAGAACGCCGCCTCCGCCAATCAATCGCACTGAGCCTTCGTCGACCCGAGCCGCTCGGCCCAAGAAAACTTGCAGATCGCCCAGCGCGAGGGAATCGATCACAGTAAACGTTGCAGTCATAGGCCTCTAAACTACAGGCATGAGCGACCCTATGTCTGGGCTTCTGACTGCCCTCAATCTGACCGACACCGGCGCACGAACGAGCGAAGACATTTTCACTGGTCCCAGCCAGTGGATGCCCCAGGGCCGGGTCTTCGGAGGTCAGGTGTTAGCTCAGGCTCTCGTTGCCGCACAGCGCACCATTGCCGATGACCGCTCGGTGCACTCGATGCACGGCTACTTCCTCCGCCCGGGCGATATCAATCTCCCCATCACCTTCTCCGTTGACCGCATTCACGACGGCCGCTCGTTCTCCACTCGTCGCACGCAGGCGTATCAAGATGGCGTGCCGATTCTGTCGGCCATCGCCTCATTCCAGGATGACGACGAGGGTCTCGATCACCAGATCGATATGCCTGCTGGGCTGCCCGATCCCGAGTCCTTGCCGACCACCGCAGAAGTGTTAGCGGAGTTCGATCATCCGGTCGCCCGTTACTGGGCCTCAGAGCGCCCCTTCGACATGCGCTACGTGACGTCGCCGATCTTTCTCGGCGTTGATGGCGGCACGGTCGGACATCAGGCTGTCTGGCTCAAGTCGGTGGGCCCCATGCCGGACGACATGAACCTTCACCGCGCCGCCCTGGCGTATGCCAGCGATTACTCCATCTTGGAATCGATCATGCGTCGCCACGGCTTGGCCTGGGTCACGCCCGGCATCAAGGTTGCCAGCCTCGATCACGCCATGTGGTGGCACCGCGATGCTCGAGTGGATGAGTGGCTTCTCTATGTACAGGAGTCACCAAACGCGATTGGTGGCCGCGGCCTCTCGCAAGGGCGCATCTACGACCGCGCGGGGCGCTTGATCGCCAGTGTGGCGCAAGAAGGAATGGTTCGCCCTCCGCGCTAGCCGACGCTCGTTTCGTCAAATTGGACGGTCAATTCGAGACCGTTGGGTAACAAAAGAATAACGAACGCGACCCCGTTCGATCCCTACTGTGCCGCGGATGTGTCGCCGAACCCGTACTGAGATGTCCCCGTTTTGGCGGACTCCAGCCTGCAAAAACCCTCAAAAAACGTTACCGTTGATATCGGCCTTGCCCCCGGTGTGCCCGTTTCTGGGTCCTGTCGGCAAGGTGCTACGAATCAGGCCGCGCGCGCCACCCCAGTAGTGGGATGACGTTCGTACGGTTGTTTCGCAGTGGAGTTGCTCCGAAAGCGCTCCCCTATCGTTTCCCATAAGAACCACCTAGGGATTCGACAGAGCCCTGCGATCAACCCGGACCGTAATCGAGAGAAGCGAAGCCCTCAAGGTGCCGAGTAATCAGGAGAACGTGACCGAGAAATTTGCTGTCAGCGCCAAAAATATCTACAAGGTTTTTGGACGTCGTCCCAATGAAGCAGTAGAGAGGCTCCAGCACGGCGCCTCCCGTGATGAGATCACCGACCTGGGAACCGCAGCCGTTATCGACGCGAGCTTCGACGTTTTGCCCGGCGAAATCTTCGTCGTCATGGGTCTTTCCGGTTCAGGAAAGTCGACCCTCATCCGCATGCTTAACGGACTCTGGGACACGACATCCGGAACCGTCACCGTCGGTGACGACCTCATCACCGGAATCTCAGCCGCCAAGCTGCGCGACGTACGCCGTCGCCGCATCTCCATGGTGTTCCAGCACTTCGCCCTCTTCCCGCACCGCAGCGTTCTCGAAAACGCCGCCTACGCGCTTGAAGTTCAGGGCATCCCCCGCGAAGAGCGTCTCGCTCGCGCCCAGAAGACCATTGACCTCGTCGGCCTCAAGGGCTGGGGCCACAAGATGCCCTCCGAGCTTTCCGGTGGAATGCAGCAACGCGTCGGCCTCGCTCGCGCCCTTGCCGCCGACACCGACGTTCTCCTTATGGACGAGGCCTTCAGCGCGCTCGACCCACTGATCCGCCGCGAAATGCAAGAGCAGCTACTCGAACTGCAGCACGAGCTCGGCAAGACCATCATCTTCATCACTCACGACCTCAACGAAGCCATGTTCTTGGGTGACCGCATTGCGGTTATGCGAGACGGCCGCATCGTTCAGATCGGTACGCCCGAAGACATCCTGACGGACCCGGCCAACGACTACGTTGAGCAGTTTGTTCAAGACGTTGACCGCGCTCGTGTGCTTACGGCAGCCAGCGTGATGGAACCCGCGCGTTCCACCGTTCTTGCGACCGCCGGCCCCCGTGCCGCACTCAAGACCATGCGCGACCTTCAAACGTCGACCGCGTTCGTGCTCGGCCGTGACCGCAAGCTGCAGGGAATCGTGCGTGACGCCGATGCCATGAAACTCGTTCGCAAGGGCGTCAGCGACCTGTCATCGATCCTGAGCGACGAGTACAACGCCGTTCAAGAAGACACGTATCTTTCCGAGCTGTTCGTGCCCTCCGTTGAGAGCCCGCTGCCGCTCGCTGTTGTGGATGCCAACGGTCGCCTCATGGGCGTCGTTCCCCGCGTCACTCTGCTTGCCGCTCTCGGCAACGTGTCAACGGACACGGGTGAACTCCAAGTTATTGAACCCCCGCTGACCGTATCGACCGCCGTCATCACCGACGCCCTCGATGCCAGCGCTGACGCCAGCGCTGCAGCCATTGCTACCGGCGATACAAGCTCCGAAGCGAAGGAGGACGCACGATGAACGACTTCCTCAGAATTCCCCTCGGCCAGTGGGTCGAAAACGGCATTGATTTCATCACCGACACCTTCGGTTTCGTTTTTGACTTCATCAAGCTGATCATTTCCTCGGTCGCCGACGGCATGAACTTCGTGTTCACGTCGCCGCCGTTCTGGATCATGCTCATCATCTTCGCCGTACTTGCCTTCGTGGCCCGTGGTTGGCTGTTCTCCCTCGGAACCACGCTCGGCTTCCTCTTGATCCTCAGTTTGGATCAGTGGGAAAACGCGATGGATACCATGGCTCTCGTTCTGGTTGCCGCGGCTATCGCAGTATTCATCAGCGTTCCGCTCGGAATCCTCGCCGCGAAGTACCGCACGGTTTCCACCATCGTGAAGCCCGTTCTCGACTTCTTGCAGACGATGCCAGCCTTCGTCTACCTGATCCCGGCCCTCATCCTGTTCCGCATCGGTGACGTTCCTGGAATCGTTGCAACTGTGCTCTTCGCGCTTGCTCCCGGTGTTCGACTCACCGAACTCGGCATCCGCGGTGTTGACAGCGAAGTTGTCGAAGCCGGTCAGGCCTTCGGCTCATCGCCGGGCCGCATCCTGCGTCAAATTCAGCTTCCCCTGGCACTGCCGTCCATCATGGCCGGTATCAACCAGGTGATCATGCTGTCACTCTCCATGGTCGTTATCGCGTCCATGGTCGGTGCTGGCGGCCTCGGTCAGCCCGTTATCCAGAGCCTGAGCCGTGCGGATGTCGCACTCGGCTTCGAAGCTGGACTCTCGGTAGTGATCTTGGCCATCTTCCTTGACCGTCTCACCGCATCCTTCGGTTCGGGCAAGGGTTACTTCCGATTCATCATCGAATCATTCAATGTTCGTGGTCGTCGCGCAGAATCTGCTGCAGTGGATGCTGCTGCACAGAGCGACGCTGCAACAACCGAACCCGCGGAACTCACTCCTCCCGTTCGCTAATTTTCGGGCGCCCACCCGCGCTCGTTTCCCCGCATGCAGAGAACCCTGTGTGCATCGACGTCAACATCGTCGCGCTTTAGCGTTGACAGAAAAGGACGACACCATGAAGAAGCAGACACGCGCTGCAATTGCAATCGGAGCCGCTGCGCTCCTCGGTCTCTCAGCTTGCGCTGCAGGCGGAGACGACACGGCTAGCGGAGACGCTGCTGAGAGCAAGGATCTCAGCATTGCCGTGTTCAACGGATGGCCCGAGGGCGAAGCAGTTTCGTACCTCTGGAAGGCAATCCTTGAAGAAAAGGGCTACAACGTAGAGCTCGAATACGCTGACGTAACCCCGATCTTCTCGGGACTCAGCACCGGTGACTACGACATCGCGCTTGACGGATGGCTCCCCATCACTCACGCCAGCCTGATGGAAGAATACGGCGACACGATCGAGGACCTCGGCGCATGGAACAGCGAAGCGGGACTGACCGTCGCTGTAAACGCTGATGCACCGATCGACTCGCTCGAAGAGCTCGCAGCAAACGCTGACAAGTTCGGTGACCGCATCGTCGGCATCGAGCCTGGTGCAGGCCTCACCGAGGCAGTACTGAACAACACCATGCCGACCTACGGCCTCGATGACATGGAACTGTTGACCTCGTCGACTCCCGCCATGCTCGCTGAGCTGCAGGCTGCGCTCGACAACGGCGAGAACATTGCCGTGACTCTCTGGCGTCCGCACTGGGCCTACGATGCATTCGACATCAAGGACCTTGCTGACCCCGAGGGAACGCTCGGCGACGTTGAAGAAATTCACTCCTTCGCACGCGACACCTTGAGCGACGACATGCCTGAGGTTACCGAGTGGATCTCGAGCTTCAAGATGGACTCCGAGCTGCTTTACTCGCTCGAGAACGTCATGTACAACGAGTACGAGGGAACCGACTTCGAGCCCATCGTTGCAGACTGGATCGCAGCGAACCAGGACTACGTAGACGGCCTCACCAGCTAATACTGGTGTAGCTCTCAGCACCTCGGTGCTGTAACTCACGAAAAGGGGTCGCCTTCGGGCGGCCCCTTTTTGCGCGCCTGACGGATCTGCGCGGTCCCGGCCGCGCTAGGGTCGAGGGGTGTTAGCTACCGAGAACCCCGTCGTCATCATCGCTCCCGATTCGTTCAAAGGGAGCCTAAGCGCTGCGGATGCCGCAGCAGCCCTCGAGCGTGGCGCCCGCGAGATGCTCCCCGACACCGCCACCGTACTCACGTTTCCCATGGCCGACGGCGGAGAAGGCTCGCTCGACGCCGTTCTCGCCGCCTGGCTTCAGCCCGCCCTCACGATGACGACCGTCGACGCCATCGGTCGCGAGCGAGAAGCCAGCTACGGGCTCGACCTCGATGGCAAGCGCGCGGTCATTGAGGCCGCTCAAGCCAGCGGGCTCCCCCACGTGCTCGACGTGGAACCTCAACCGCTGCGTGCCGACAGCTACGGTGTTGGTCTCATCGCCGCCCACGTCATTGAACGCGGCGCGCGCGACATAACCCTGTTTCTCGGCGGCTCTGCTAGCACCGACGGCGGCTCAGGGCTGCTGCGCGCCCTCGGTGCGCGATTCCTCGACGACGCCGGCACAGAGTTGGCACCCGGCGGTGGCGCACTCACCTCCCTCGAAACGATCGACCTCAGCGAGCTCTTGCCCGGTGTGCTGGAGACGACATGGCGCATCGCCGTCGACGTGACCAACCCACTGACCGGGAGTCGGGGCGCAGCTCACGTCTTCGGGCCTCAGAAAGGGGCAACGGCATCTGATGTTGCGGTGTTGGATGCCGGACTCACGCGCTTAACAGAGGCGCTGGCTTCGACACCGCTCGCTGCCGAGCGCGGTTTCTCCGCGGCCGGGATTGCAGCACTCCCGGGAATCGGTGCCGCCGGCGGTACAGCCGCGCCACTCGTCGCACTCTTCGGGGCGGAGCTCGAACGTGGTGCTCAGCTCGTCGCCGATACCATCGGCCTCAGTGACGTCATAGGCACTGCCGATGTGATCATCAGCGGCGAAGGACGGCTGGATGCGCAGTCGCTCGACGGCAAAGTCGTCGACTACCTGCGCAGTTCGAAATCGTCGAACGGGTTCTTGGTCGTCGTCGCCGCCATCGTCGATCTCACCATCGATCAGTGGTCAGCGGCCGGTATTGATGCCGCTTTGCCGTTGGGTTCCGGAGTCGAGAACCGCAAGGAACTGTTCCAGTTCGCCGCACCGCTGCTCGAAGCGCGCGGAGCCCACGCGATTGCTGAGTGGCTTGACCCGACGGATCTCGACGAAGAGTTCCGCGACGATGATGACGAACCGTCGAGCGACTTTGCCTAAGGTCGCCTAGCGTCTTTTCGGCGTCGCTTAGCGTCGTTTAGCGAACTGCAGAGGCTCTTCGGCGTACTGCGCAAAGACTTCGCGTTGTGCGGCGCTGATCCGCAGCGGCCGCGAATGAGCAGCATCGACGAGCACGAGAGTTGTGGATGCGCGTACATATAACTGGCGCGGCGATACGTTCACCGGGGTATAGATCTCGTAGCAAACCTCAAGGCTTGCGCCCCCAACGCGACCGATCCACATCTCGATGTCGATGGGTTCGCGCAGATACGGGATCGGCAGCAGGTACTCGATTTCTTGACGCGCGATGAGCGTCATCGTCGGGCCGCCCGGGCGACCGTCGAGAACTGCAGTGAGGGGCGCATCCTCCCCCGCTGCGGGCCAGAATGCATGGATTCGCGCCTCTTCGAGGAGGCGAAACACTTCGGCATTGTTGACGTGTTGGTACGCGTCAACGTCTGACCAGCGCAGCGGGAGCGGGATGTGCAATCGCATGACTAGTCGCGCGTGAGCTTGCGGTACGCGCTGCGGTGGGGCTTGGCCGCGTCGGGGCCAAGACGCTCGATCTTGTTCTCTTCGTAGGCGTCGAAGTTTCCCTCGAACCAGTGCCAGTAACCGGGCGTCGCTTCGCTGCCTTCGTACGCCAGGATGTGCGTCGCGATGCGGTCGAGGAACCACCTATCGTGAGTGATCACCACAGCACAACCGGGGAATTCGAGCAATGCGTTCTCGAGGCTTCCGAGAGTTTCAACGTCAAGGTCGTTAGTCGGTTCGTCAAGCAGCAAGAGGTTTCCGCCCTGCTTGAGCGTGAGCGCGAGGTTCAAACGGTTGCGCTCACCACCGGAGAGCACGCCAGCCTTCTTCTGCTGGTCTGGTCCCTTGAAGCCGAACTGCGAAACGTAGCCGCGCGAGGGGATCTCAGTCTTACCGACCTGGATGTAGTCCTGACCGTCGGAGACAACTTCCCACAGCGTTTTGTTGGGGTCGATTCCGCCGCGGCTCTGGTCGACGTAGGAGATGTCGACGGTTTCGCCGACCTTGAGATCTCCTGAGTCGAGGGGCTCAAGACCAACGATGGTCTTGAAGAGAGTGGTCTTTCCGACACCGTTGGGGCCGATGACGCCGACGATTCCGTTTCGCGGAAGAGTGAAGCTCAGTCCGTCGATGAGAATGCGCTCGTCGAAGCCCTTCTTGAGGTTCTTGGCATCGATAACCTGCGAGCCGAGACGCGGTCCCATAGGGATGACAATCTCTTCGAAGTCCAACTTTCTGGTCTTCTCCGCCTCGTTCGCCATTTCTTCGTAACGTGCGAGGCGGGCCTTCGACTTGGTCTGGCGGCCCTTGGAGTTTGAGCGCACCCATTCGAGTTCGCTCGAGAGACGCTTAGCGAGCTTGGCGTCTTTCTTGCCCTGCACCTGAAGACGCTCTTGCTTCTTCTCGAGGTAGGTCGAGTAGTTGCCCTCGTAGGGGTAGAGGTGACCGCGGTCGACTTCGGCGATCCATTCGGCGACGTGGTCGAGGAAGTACCTATCGTGGGTTACGGCCAGTACGGCCCCCGGGTACTTGGAGAGGTGCTGCTCGAGCCAGAGAACGCTCTCGGCGTCGAGGTGGTTAGTGGGCTCATCGAGAAGCAGCAGGTCGGGCTTCTGAAGGAGCAGCTTGGTGAGCGCAACGCGGCGCTTTTCTCCACCGGAAAGTTTGTTGACGGGCCAGTCTCCGGGAGGAGTGCGAAGAGCATCCATTGCCTGTTCGAGTTGGGAGTCGAGGTCCCACGCGTCGGCGGCGTCGATCTCCTCTTGTAGCGTGCCCATTTCGGCCAGAAGGGCGTCAAAGTCTGCGTCAGGTTCTGCCATTTCGAGGCCGATGGCCGCGTGGCGGTCGACTTTGGCCTTGATCGGTCCAACGCCTTCTTGCACGTTCTCGAGAACGGTTTTGCTCTCATCGAGCTCGGGCTCCTGCATGAGGATGCCGACGCTGTAGCCGGGGCTCAGCCGAGCTTCACCGTTGCTCGGGGTGTCGAGCCCGGCCATGATCTTGAGGATGGTGGACTTACCGGCACCGTTGGGGCCAACCACACCGATCTTTGCGCCGGGGTAGAACGACATTGTGACGTCGTCAAGAATGAGTTTGTCGCCGACCGCTTTTCGCGCGCGCACCATGGAATAAATGAATTCGGCCATGCGACCATTCTACGGAGCGTTCGGGCTCAGTCGAACCCGTTTGGGTAGTTACCAGTCGATCGGTCGGGTCTTGCCCACAAGACAACCGCCGGTACCGAGCAGGGGCTCGATCGATGACACGTAATCGTCTTGGGTGAACTGCCCGATCAGGCATTCCCCTTTGATACGCACCGAGACCACAATCGAATCAGCGGCAAGGCCGATGGCGGTTGCGTCGGGGGTCACTTCCATGTCGGACTGGGTGAAGCCGTTCTCGACTAGCTTGTCGACAATGCTGCGACCGTCGCCCCGCCCGTTGGCGTCGAAAGACTCCTGATTGAGCATGTCGAAGAACTGGCGGTTGCCCGCTGCAGCTTCGCCGGGACGAAGCACAGGCCCTTCAGGCGTGGCCCCGGGCTCGGGAGTGCTGCTTACCGTTGCGGTCGGCGTCGCGGTCGGTTCGGGCTCTTGCGCAACACAACCGCTGAGGGCAACTACTGCCGCGATGGTGAGTGCGAGAGCAGCACCGAGTCGGCCGGTAGGTCGTACGCGCATTGCATTCCCTTCGTCGGCCACGATTCTTCCGGGCCGGCTCAAGTCTAGATTGCTTGCGCGCACGATCCACTCAGAAGGGCTTCTCAGCGCCGCTTGAGGCAGCGACGAGCTCGCCCTCCTCGGAAGAGTCATCGCTATCGGCGTTGTCTGACGCGGGGAACTCATCATCGTCAGCGCTGTCGCTGGTCGTGTGGTTCACGCTGGAGATCGTGCGCGAGAACTGCGCCGTTCCCCACATGAGGTCGTGACCGAGAGCATCCGCTTCGATCTCGATGTTCGTTCCGCTGCGGTCGGCGTTCTCCCATTCGCGAATCTTTAGTCGGCCCGTCAGCACAACACGGTCGCCTTTGCCGATTGACGTAGCGCTGTTGATAGCGAGCTGGCGGAACGAAGTGATCGTGTACCAGTTAGTCTCGCCGTCGATCCAGCGCTGGTTACTGCGATCAAAACGTCGCTGCGTCGATGCAAGACGGAACGACGTGATGGGCAATCCCTCCCCGGTAACGATGTGCCGCGGTGCAGTCGCAACGAGCCCGGAAACGGTGATGGTGTCTGACATAACTACTCCTAGTTTTGGGTCGCAACGGAGAGCGCGACCGAATGGCAGACAGATGCGGGCCGACACTCGTGCCGGGAAGCCGACCCGGCATCCGTCTGACACCAGTGTTCGCCGGGCGAGCAGCGCAGAGGAGCCGATGCCGCCTTCTGTGGACGACCTCGACTATCTGCGCGCAGAGTAGGACTAGTTAGTTTTCGCGCAGCAACGCCGAAATATCAATCACGGGCGAGACACCCTCTCGCGACCTAGTGCTCGCGGAACTCAGGCCACGCCGTGCCGGGCAACAGGTTCGCGTGCAGGGCAGACTTCGCGGCATCCAGAGTCGGATACACCCCTCGATAGTCTTCGTCTTTCAATAACTTGAAGGTGAACCCGTCTGTTACCCGGTGCACCGAGCCAACTGCTCCTGCCTGGGTGAATGCAACCCAGGTTTGTCCGGTCAGAGTGTGGTTTGTCATTTCCGAACCTCCTTCGAATTAGTGAACGACGCCAGTGTCGTTCGTTAACGACCGTACGCCGCCTCGCGACGAAGATAAAGACCTTCGTGCCAGACGGCGCACAGTGAGCGTCGTTACCGGAAACTACTTGATGTAGCTCGAGAACGACGAACGGATTTTGTTGACCTTGGGCAACGCAACTGCCATGCAGTAACCCTGACCGGGGTTCTTTGCGAAGAAGTCCTGGTGGTAGTCCTCAGCGTTGTAGTACGTGTCGAGCGGCTCGATGGTCGTCACGACGCCGCCATCCCAGTATTCGGATGCGCGATCACGAGCTGCTTCGAAGAGAGCCTTCTGCTCGTCACCGTCGTAGAACATGGCCGAGCGGTACGACGAACCGACGTCGTTGCCCTGGCGGTTCAACTGGCGTGGGTCGTGGAGGGTGAAGTACACGTCGAGGATGACCTCGTCGGGAATGACCTCAGGATCGAAGGTGACAGCGACCGCTTCAGCGTGGCCCGTTGTCTCGGTGCAGACCAGCTCGTAGCTGGGGTTCGGCACTGTTCCGCCGGTGTAGCCAGAAACTACGTCAGTAACGCCATTGAGGGTGCGGTAGACCGCATCGAGGCACCAGAAACAGCCGCCTGCGAGATGAAATGTGTGCATAAGTTGAGCCTACTTTCTTGGGCTGGATGTCTCATACAACGCACACCTCGCACGCTGTGTTCCCTCAGACGCTGGGCATATGCTGAACGAATGCCTTATGACGCCTCTCCCCTCCGTTATGATTCCACCGAATACCACCGCGTAGGCCATAGCGGCCTCAAGCTCCCCGCAATTTCATTGGGATTGTGGAACAACTTCGGTGACGATCGCCCCCGCACAACGCAGCGCGCGATCCTGCGCCGCGCTTTCGATCTCGGCATCACCCACTTCGATCTAGCCAACAACTACGGCCCCGAAATCGGCGCCGCCGAACGCAACTTTGGCGAGATCTTCGCGGACGACTTCGTGCCGTACCGCGACGAGATGATTGTCTCGACCAAAGCGGGCTACACGATGGGCGAAGGCCCCTACCAGGACTTCGGTTCGCGCAAGTATTTGCTCTCGTCACTTGATGCGAGCCTCGACCGCATGGGCCTCGACTACGTGGACATTTACTACCACCACCGCCCCGACCCCGAGACTCCCATTGAGGAGACCATGGGAGCGCTTGCGACCGCTGTGAACTCGGGCAAGGCGCTTTACGTTGGAGTCTCCAACTACAACCCAGAGCAGACCCTTGCTGCTCACGACGCTCTCGCCGAGTACGGCATCCCGCTCACCATTCACCAGCCGCGCTACAACATGTTCGATCGCCACATCGAAGACGGGCTCTTCCCGGTACTCGACCAGATCGGCGCGGGCAGCATTGTGTTTTCGCCGCTCGCGCAGGGACTGCTGACTGATCGCTATATGGATGGCACCATCCCCGATGGCTCGCGTGCCTCTGAGGGCCGCTGGCTTCAGCCCGGTCCGCTCAGCGACACGTATCTGCAGCGCGTGCGCGCCCTCAACGAGATCGCGCAGAGCCGCGGTCAAAGCCTTGCGCAGCTCGCGCTCACGTGGGTGCTGCGGCATCCACAAGTGACCTCTGCTTTGGTAGGCGCGAGCAGTGTCGCCCAACTCGAGAACAACTTCGCCGCTCTCGAAGGGCCGGCGCTGACGGATGACGAACTCGCCGCGATCGACCCGCTTGCGGTCGACGGTACGGCTCTTCGCTAGCCACACGAGCACCTCGACGGGGCCGGATTTCGCGCAGTAGCGCGGGGGCCGGCCTTTGTCGTTGCAGCAGTCTTCTAGCGCGCGCATAAGAATGTCAGTGTTCGAACATATATTCGAATCATTAGAAATTCGTGCTCACCAGCTGAAGGAGCTTGCCATGACCACCCTCGACTTTGCCGGCACTGCCCAATCGATTCGCTCAGGAATCGTGACAGTGCAGTTGAATGACGATTTGTGGCGCATTACGCGGCCCGATGGAGAAGTGCTGGGCTACGTACACCGCTGGGTTTCCGCTGCTGGCGCTCGCTATCAAGCCAAGCGCATGCTTCAGCGGCAACGCCGTTTTTTGCCCCTCGGCGATTTCTGGACCATCGAGGATGCTTTGGATATCTTCCGGTTTTGATGTGTCGCGCCTGTCGCTCTGCTCCGGCGGCCCTTAGCGGGGTTACAGTTCCAACATGATTCTTGAGTGGTGGAACGATCTCGTCGACTGGTTCAGCTCCGATCAGGGGTGGACCTTCATCACAAGCGCCCTCGTGCCCTTCCTCGCGATCGTTGTCGGAGGAATCATCGTGGGTATGATCGCGCGTTCGTCGTTGCGCCGCCTGATCGGCCAGCAGGACCGTCAAGCTAAAGCTGCTGCTGTCGCCGCGCTCATAGCATCTGGGCGTCGCGCCGCGGCATGGAGCACCCTCTCTGCAGGCGAAAAGGAACACGTCGACCACCAGTCGAGCGAAGCCGAAGTGCGCGTGCGCCTTCTCCCCCTCAAAGGCGCCGATATTGCCGCCGATTGGGCTGCGCACAAGCTGGCCGCGATGAAAAAGAATTCGGTCAACTACAGCTTCCAAGCCGAGCAGGACCTGGCCGAGCTGCAAGACGGGCTCATCGAGTGGCAGTCACGCCCGGGTCGCGCGAAGAAACTGTTCGCTCAAGACCTCGCCAGCTGGAAGTACGAGACGAGCGAAGCGGAAGACGAACTCGTCGTCAAGCAACAAGAGTGGGCTTCTCGCCAGGCAGCAGAAAGTGCAACCGCACCAGCGGCCTCGACTTCAGGAACAGCCGGTTCTGGCACGACGAGCGCTACCGCCGAAGCCACTCCAACGGTGGTTATTTCTCCCGACCGCAGCTAGCGACGACAGCTAGCGACAGCAGTCGCTCGCGGAGCGTCACGCGTCGAGCGTCGAGCGTCGAGCGTCGAGCGTCGAGCGTCAGAGTTCAGGCGTCGGGGCCTTCGATAGCCACTATGCGCGCCGACCACGGACAAAAGCGTTCAGTGGTGATCCGCCCGTCTTCAACATCCTGCGGCGTACCGTCACACTCCGCAGTGGAGACGTTGGAGAATTCGAGCGTGGACGGATCGATATGCCACGACCACGGAGCATTCACGCGTGCGTCGCCCGGAACGATGTCGCCGCTCGGCACGGCTTCGAGGTTGTCGCCGGCGAGTAAACCTTGCGCGTGAGCCACGAGCTCTGGAGTTGCTAGCTCCACGGTGAATCGTTCGACACCGCCGACCTCGAAAATGGCGACCGTCGGTTTCGGCCAGAACATACAGCCTGTGAGACTCAGCGTCAGCGACACGACTGCGCCGCCCACGGCCAGCCGCGTTCCTCGCCGAGCAGGCGCTTGTGCGGACGTCCCTGCCGCGCGAAAAACCACGGCTCAGCTGCTCTCGGCTTGAGCGTCGTAATCGATGCGGGCTACCTCATAGCTGCGCGTCAGCAACTCTTCGAGGACCGCCAGATCGACATCCGCCAGTTTCTTGATATAGAGACAGCCCACGGCGAGTTCATGTGCACCCAGGTCTTCTAAGAGCTTGGGAAACTCCCGAAAGTTGCGCGCGGTGTAGAGCGAAATCTTCGCTTTGCGGGGAGAGAACCCGATCGTCGCGGTGTCGCCCTCGCGCCCGCTTGCGTAGCGATAGTGGCTAGAGCCGAACCCGACGATCGACGGCCCCCACATAGCAGCGGGCTGGCCCGATGCCTGAGAAAATACTTCTACAAGGGTCTGGGCCTCGGTGCGGCGACGTTCAGTCGGCACATCAGCGATGAACTGCTCGACGCTCACTGATGAATCAGCAGTCGTCTTCGGCGTGGGTGTCACGTGACCGACCTCTTCGTTGCGGGTGCCCTCGGCAGGATTCGAACCTGCGGCCAAGAGATTAGAAGGCTCCTGCTCTATCCCCTGAGCTACGAGGGCGGGGTATACACGTTAAACGATAGCGTGTCAGCAGCTAAACGGCTTTCGCAAGTGCCACGAGCATCTGATTGAGCGTCGGGGCGCCTTGCGCACGAAAAACTTCTTCTCCCGCCGGCGACACGATCACGATCGTGGGCGTGGAGGTTATTCCGGCCTGCTCGGCGCGATCAGCCTCGCGCGCGACATCCAGTTCGGCATAGGTAATCGCGGGCACGAGGCGCGCCACCTCATCGAGAGTGCGGCGCGCCGCGGCACACGGGTCACAAAAAGCAGACGAGAAGAACAGCACAGTCGGCTGTTCAGAAGGTGTGCTGTTAGAGGTCGTTTCGTTCGTCAAGGTCTTCCAGAGGGTCGCTATCGGCTTGATCCCACGTGTAGGTCACATGAACTTTGTCGCCGACCTGCTTCGCTACTGGGGATTCGTAACGCAATTGCGTCTCCGAACCGACAGCGTCTGCAGCGATCAGGGTCACATAATCATCCCATCCTGCTTCGGTGGCAATGCGCGTGTCGTTCTGGCCGTTGTACGGGCCGCCGACAAAAAACACGATGTACTCGTCGCCGTGCGCGAGTGTGGGGGTTGTTTCGCTCATACCTCAGGTTTACCAGATCAGAGTGGGCGAACGCTGGTGACTTTTCAGCGGCGGTAGAATCAATTCATGGCATCACACGCTGATTATCTGGTTTGGATCGACTGCGAGATGACGGGGTTGGATGTCGATATCGACGAACTCGTCGAAGTTGCGGTGGTGATCACCGACTACGACCTCGTTCCCGTTGACGACGGCATGACCATTGTCATTAAGCCCAGCGAGGCTGCACTCGCCAATATGGGTGAGTTTGTGACCGCCATGCACACATCAAGCGGCCTCATCGAGGAAATGCCGCTCGGCGTTTCCCTCGCCGAAGCCGAGACCGCGGTACGCGACTACATTCTGCAGTACGTACCAAACCCGCGCACCGCTCCGATGGCCGGCAACACTATCGGCACCGACCGCACGTTCCTGGCTAAATACATGCCAAGCGTTGATACTCACCTGCACTACCGCAGCGTCGATGTGTCGTCGATCAAGGAACTGTCGAAGCGCTGGTTTCCTCGCGTGTACTTCAACGCCCCCGACAAAAACGGTGGGCACCGCGCGTTGGCCGACATTCTGGAATCGATCCGCGAACTCGATTACTACCGAAAAGCAGTGTTCGTAGGCGAGCCAGGACCCACTACCGAGCAGGTTCAAGCAATTTCTGCTGACGTAGTGAACGGATTCGCCTCGCGACTGTAATACACTTGTAGAGTTGCTTGTCGCCGCAGGGCGAAAAACAACCTTGGTGGGCGTAGCTCAGTTGGTAGAGCGCTGGCTTGTGGAGCCGGATGTCGCGGGTTCGAGCCCCGTCGTTCACCCCAAGATAATGAGGCCCAAACCCTCGAAACGAGCATTACGTCTCGCGAGGGTTTGGGCCTCATTTTTATTTCGCGGCTGTTTTCGTCGTTCGGCTATGCCGTGACAAATCAGCGCGTCGAATCATTCTCCGCCCGGCCGCGTGCCTTCTTGACCGTCGCGGCTCCCTGCCGCGGTTTCTTTCACTTCGCCGGAGGAGTACTCGAGAACTGCCTCAGTCTCAGACTGAATGACCGCACTATCGACGAGTTCAGATGCCTGATCCGAAAGCGTGTCCGAAAGCGATTCGACAATGCTTGCGAATTGGCCGCTCTCGAAGAGTTCCGCTTTCACGTCGCCCAGTGCCTCCTCATACAGCGCAGCAAACTCTGTGGATTCCATAAATCGCGTTGTCAGAATGTTGTTGCCCTGCTGAGCACTTCCACCGCCTTGCGCACCGGCATCGCCAGCGGCAGGCCGGTCTCCGGCGGGCGCACCCTCCGGAACGGCGCCCTCGGGAATGCCTCCCTCGGGCAGCCCACCTTCGGGGACCTCACCTTCCACGAGCGCGCCACCGCGAGCTTCGCCGGCAGGCGCTCCACCACCGGCTTCATTGACCACGCCAAACGCCAGGTTGTGGTCCCACGCCACTACGGACATTAGAGCTGAGTCGGGGTCGTAGTACAGGTAGGAGTTGTTTCCCGGTCCGTCGATATCGTCGAAATTGTTCATGAGATCTTCGATCGCGAGGTACCGTGCAAAAGCGTCGACATCGAGAACTTCGGGAAGTTGAGTGACGAACTCCTCGTCGGTGGTGTTGTTCACCACATCGAGAAAATCGACTAAAGGTTGGTAGTCATCGTCGCCCACTTCACGATCGAACACGTCTGTGTAAGAGTCAGGGTCATCGCCAAGCCAGGAGTAGTCTCCTTCGCTCTCTGCTTTCCACAGGATGCCATCGTCTGAGGGCAACAAACCGGCCTCATAGTTTCGCTCCAGCCACGATTCGTTGGGCACCGCGACAATAAGCCGCAGAGAGTCTTCACTACCGTTTACAGAAAACGCCGATTCGACCGCTTCCTCGGTCGCTAGCCCCGCTGCGCTCAACAGTTCAAGCGCTACAGCCTCGTTGAGTGCGGTCTCAGTGTTGTTGGTGCGCACGACAAAATCAGTCACTCCGCCGACACTCTGAGCGTCGATGTATTTATCGAGTCGGATTCTCCACGGCAATTCTTCAAAGGGAGTGTCAGTAGTCACTTCGCGCAAACTCGAGTTTCCCTTGAGCTTGATGCCTACCTGCTCATAAGTTTCTCCATCGATAACGACGGTCGCTTCGAGCCATTCCTTGTCCCCGGAATCGAGGTAGGTCTGAACCATCGCTTCGACGTCGTCGCTCGCGACGTCAATCTCGATCGAGTGCACCACCGCAGCATCGAAAAATGATTCCGAATCGTTCGTCAGGCTGACGCTGACGAAGTCGGTCGTGCCGCCACTGCTGGTCGCGCTGTCGTTCGTTCCAGCCGAGCAACTTGCGAGGGTGAGGGTGAGAACTACGGTCGCGCTGAGTACGCCCAACAACTTTTTTCTATCCATGATTGCGACGATAAAGATACTGTCTATCAATTTGCTAAGACGCCGTCGGGAGCTTCTGGGGAACCATCGGCACCAGCGTGTGACCGTGGCTTCTCAACGTGAGAAGCATCTACTGGCAGGATGTGTCCATGGACAATCTCGACGAGCAAGAGTTCGACGCGCTCGTGGTTGAGGGGCTAGACGCACTATCCGACGACATCGTCGATGGCCTCGACAATGTCGTCTTCGTGACTGAAGATCGGCCCGAAGACGGCTCGCTCTCAGTGCTTGGCCTCTACGACGGCGTCGCTCTGACCGAACGGGGACAGTACGGCTTTGGTGAGCTGCCCGATCGCATCATTCTCTTTCGTGAACCGCTTCTGGCTGTCAGCGAGTCCCTCGACGAGCTGAAAGAACAGATTCACATCACTCTCGTTCATGAAATCGCGCACTATTACGGTATCGACGATGAGCAATTGCATGAACTCGGGTGGGCGTAGCTGTCGTTGGGCGGTCTAACGGTCACAACCGCGTAGGATTTCGTGAGTGTCACGAACCTCAGGAGGATTGATGATGTCTAGCAAGCGCGCGAGTGCGCTAGTGATAGCCCCTGCGATCATGCTGGTGCTATCCGGGTGCGCCCTGATCGAGCCTGCGGATACCAGCGAGCCGCCGACGGCGATGGAGTTGTGCGCGATGGGTCATACGTGGACTCTCGACACGGCCGACGCGTCAGAAAAGCTCCTCGCTGAACTCGACTCCGAAGATGTGCCGGCTAGTGCTGTCGACCCGACTGGCGGCCAAACGCTGACCTGGACGAGCAACGGCGGAATCACGATCGACTCTGATCTCGTGTTCACGATCACCGCTGAGCCTAAAAAAGACCAAGTCATGACCATTACGCAGTCGTATACCGGCACGGTAACGGGCCAAGCCCTCATCAATGTCGATGTCGCCATCCCCCACAACTGGGATGTCTCCGAGTACACCGTAGAAACTGCCGCGACGCTCGACGACGAACCGGTAGAGGAACTGGAGTACACCATTCCTCGTAGCGATTTTGACGACGTCGTCGGGCTCATCCTCACGTGCGAGGCTGACGCGATGACTATCAACCCCCGCGGAACCGATCTCACTCAGTTGTGGACGAAGACGAGCTAGCTACGCTCAAACCAGCGTGAGATGTCGACGCCGTCGACAATCTCAGCCGCAAGTTCTCGCGGTTTCTCGCGCGCCATAAAGCTCTGCTCGTGCCGAGCCCAGCGCTCCCAGTGCGGGGCGTAGGTGTCGCCATCGCGATCGAGGGCGCGCTTCTTTCGCGCGACATCATCGAGATCGACCCAGATGGTGTGATCGACGAGTGGTTTCGAGGCCCGGCTCAGCGAGCCGATGCCCTCGATAACGATGGGGCGATCACCGTCGAGTTCGTGCCACGCGCCCGCCGAATCGGTGGCCCAGTTCCATTCTTGCCACCGCAATTGCGTGAGAATGCACGGAACAATGCTGCTCGCGGCATCCAGCCCATCCCAGCCCGGGTACAAGTCATCGAGCTTGACGAGTTGAACCTCGGGCCACGCGGCCGCCATCGCTCGGCCCAGTTCGGTTTTACCCGAACCAGACCGACCATCGATGAGACAGCGCCAGCGTGGCGATGGCAGCGGTCGCGTGACGTCAGCCGACAATGAGGTTCCAACTTCCCGTAAGCACGGCCACCACGGTAGCGGTAACGCCCACGAGAAGCCCGACGAGCAGAGTGAGCCACTCTGCTGCGCCCCAGCGTGATTCTCGCGCCCAGGTGCGCTGCTGAGAGCCGCCAAAGCCTCGTGCTTCCATCGCGATGGATAACTTGCTTCCGCGCCGAATCGACAGCACCAGCAGCGCGAAGGCCTGACCCGCGAGTCGACGGAGCCTTCCGCGATCAGCGACGCCGCGAGCGCGTCGAGCCATCTCTAGCGAGCGCCAGTCCTCGAGAAAGAGGCCGACCATCCGCACCGCAGCAAGCGCGCCGAGTACGAAACGATCGGGAAAATGTAGACGCTGGGCAAGCCCGTCGGCGAAGTCAGTGGGGTCAATCGAGATGAAGAGCACCACCGCGGGCAAACCGATCGCGAGCACCCGCAGAAACGTGGCGAGAGCCAGCTCGATTGAGCCGTCGCTGATGCTGATCAGCAAGAATTCGAAGTACACCTCGCCGTCGTAGCGCCCATAGAGCAAGATCGTGAGCGCGGTAAGCGGCGCCGCGATCCAGACCGGCAACGTTCGCAGCCAGAAACGCTTCGGTTCGATGCCCAGGAACGCGATAATCACGAGCTCGAGCACGAGAGCCGTCGCCGCGGAAACCCAGTCGATCGTGAGGATGAGGAAGAGGCTCACAATAAGCCCCGCTCCAAGCTTGGCCACGGGGTTCACGGCCGCGATGGGGATCATTCGAGCACCACCGTAGAGTCTGCGAGCGCGTCGACAAACTCGAGATCGTGACTGACCGCGATCACACTGCTGCCGTCATCCACGAGCCGAGCCAGCAGTGCGAGCAGTTCGCTCCACGTACGCGAATCTTGGCCGAACGTGGGTTCGTCGAGTACCAGAACATGCGGGCGCGTAGCCAGGGCGGTAGCGACACTGAGGCGACGTTTCTCGCCCCCCGAGAGCGTGAACGGGTTGGCTTCGGCCAGCTGCTCGAGACGGAGCCGCGTGAGTAGCTCATCGACCCGAGCATTCATTTCCGCTGTCGAAAGCTTCAGCGCCCGCGGACCCACTTCGAGCTCTGCGCGCACCGTGCTCGTCAAAAACTGGTGCTCCGGGTCTTGAAAAACGGTACCGATTCGAGTGAGCAGTTGACGCGACTTCCATCTGATCGGATGCGGGCCCGCCCCGTTTGCGAGTGCGGGGCTCGCGACCACGGCACCGTCTACCGGTGCTAGTAGCCCGCCAAGGGTGAGTGCGAGCGTGGACTTTCCGGCGCCGTTGGCACCGGTAATGGCGAGCGCGTGGCTGCTCAGGATCTCGCGGTCGAAGGGTATTCCGAGTGCTTTCTTCGCGCGCCCGAATGCCAAGCTTTGCGCCGTAAGAACGGTGTGCTGCTCACCGCGAGCGGTGCGCTGGGGGCGCGGCGGCGGGAACTCCGGAATCCAGACCCCGCGAGCAGCAAGCTGCTGCCCTTGGCGCGAGAGCACCTCCGAAGGTCGCCCGTCGGCGATGACTCCCCCGCCGGCTGCGAGCACAACGACGCGATCGACAACTTCGCTCCACACCGACACGCGATGCTCGACCACGACGATCGTGGCGCCGGTCGCTTCGGCGACCCGGATGACTGCATCCCGAACCTCGGTAACACCAACGGGGTCGAGATTGGCGGTTGGCTCGTCGAGAACGATGAGCCCCGGCTGCATCGCGAGTACTCCGGCGAGCGCTAGACGCTGCTTTTGCCCGCCCGAGAGCGCGCCCGTCGAGCGATCGAGAGCGACGTCGAGGCCGACCTGATCGAGACTATGGCGCACTCGCTGCCAAATTTCGTCGCGCGGCACCCCGAGGTTTTCGCAACCGAAAGCAACGTCGTCACCAACGCGTTCCAGAATCACTTGACTATCTGGGTCTTGAATCACGAGCCCCGTGCGGCCACGAACGGATGCCGGATGCTCGCCATCGACAAGAAGTGAGCCTTCTGACTCACCTTCGTCGTCACCGACTATCCCGGCAAGGGCATGGAGAAAGGTCGATTTTCCTGCCCCGGATTCGCCGAGGAGAAGTACACGTTCGCCCGGTTCAATGCGCAGGTCGAGCCCGCGCACCGCCCACGCGAGCCTGCTGGAGTGGCGCCACCCCCATCCTTCGACGGTGACGCCAGCAGGCACTGTGGGGGTCAGACCCGCTTCGCAATCTCGCGACCGGCACCGAAACGGTTGAGCGCGCCGGTGGCAGCAAGACCACGCGTGGCGAGCCACGAGAGTAATCCGGCGATGAGCATTCCGCCGACGACGCCAGCGATCGCGTAAATGACAATGAAGGGCAGTGCTGAGCCCGGGTACCAGAGCAGCAAGTCGGTGATGACCATGGCGAGTCCTGCTCCGGCGCCGGCCAGAATGGCGCCGCTGACCCGCCAGTTTGCGTAGAGGAACGCAGCGAACACGATCTCGGCGCCCACTCCTTGGGTAATACCGCTGACGAGGGTGAGGATGCCCCACTGATTGCCGATGAGGGCCGAGACCGAGGCTGCGACGACTTCACCATAGATTGCGGCGCCCGGCTTACGAATAACGAGCGCGGTGAGAACACCGGCGAACAGCCAGAAGCCTCCGCCGATCGCTTGGAGTCCCGGGAGCAGCGCCGAAAACGGTGCCAGTGCCGGCGTTGACGCCACGTTCCAGACGACGAAAATCAAGCCGCTCGCGACGCCGATGACGCTGGCCACGACGATGTCGATGACGCGCCACTGAAAGCGCGATCCCAGCGTCGAGGTGGTGGACGAGGGTGAAGATGGTGCTGTTGTGGTCACTTTCGTGCCTTTCACTAGTGAATGGCACGGGTTTCAAGAGTGTCTGCTCCCTGCGCTGGCATGATCCAGATCAGGTTCGACGGTCGAAGCTTGGAGAAGCTCCCTCTCAGCCCGGCTCACCGGACTCCCGTGTTCGCCACCCAGTCTAATCATCAATAGGCTCGGGGCATGGACTTCCGCATCTTCACAGAGCCTCAGAACGGCGCCAGCTACACCGACCAGCTTCTGCTCGCGCAAGCGGCAGAGCAGCTCGGCTTCACGGGCTACTTTCGCTCTGACCACTATTTGACGATGGATGACCGCAACGGCGGCATGCCTGGACCGACAGACTCCTGGACCACGCTCGCCGGTCTCGCGCGGGAGACCTCGACTATTCGCCTCGGTACGCTCGTCTCGTCGGCGACCTTCCGGCATCCGGGAATCCTGGCGATTCAGGTCGCTCAGGTCGACGACATGTCGGGCGGGCGCATTGAACTCGGTTTGGGCACGGGGTGGTTCGAGCGCGAACACGCCGCCTACGGCATCCCCTTTCCGGCAAAGCGGTTCGGGATGCTCGAAGAACAGCTCGACGTGATCACGGGCATCTGGGGCACTGACCCCGGAAAGACTTTCTCGTATGAGGGCAAGCACTACCAGTTGAGCAACTCCCCCGCGCTGCCGAAGCCCACGCAAGACCCGCTACCGATCATTATCGGCGGCAGCGGCCCGAGCCGTACGCCAGCGCTCACGGCTAAGTTCGCCGCCGAATACAACGCTGGCTTCGCCACCATCGCACCGCTCAAGGAACGCATCGACCGCGTGCATGCCGCGTGCGAGCACTTCGAACGCGACCCATCGACCCTCGTGCTCTCGATAGCAGGAACGACCGCAGTCGGAGCCACTGACGCTCAAATCGACGCTCGCGCGACCGCAGCCAACAGCACCCCGGACGCGTTGCGCCTCGGGGGCTTCGCGGGGACCGCAAGCGAAGTCGTCGACAAGATCTCCGAGCTAAAAGCCCTCGGTTTTACCCGGGTCTACTTTCAGATCATGGACTTTCACGACCTCGACCAGCTCGACTTTCTCGCGCGCGAAGTGCTCCCCCAGCTCGACTGAGCGACGGCACATCTGCGAAGCGTTGCGCTCGCTAGCTAGCTAGCTAGCTAGCGAGCTACGATTCTTGGTCGACCGTCACGAAGTCGATCAAGTGCTCAACGCGGCCCAACAGTTCAGGTTCGAGATCGCCAAAGTTCTTCACCTTCGACAGGATGAACTGCCAGGCGCGCGCGATATCCGCTTGATCGTCATGAGGCCAGCCGAACGCCTCGCAGATGCCGTGCTTCCACTCAATCGTGCGGGGAACGGTGGGCCAGGCGGCGATTCCGAGGCTCTGAGGCTTGACCGCCTGCCAGACATCCACAAACGGATGCCCGACGATCAGCGCATACTTGCCGTACTTGCCGCGGCCCACAGCCTCGGCAATGCGACTCTCTTTTGAGCCCGGCACAAGGTGATCAACCAAGATGCCCAGCTTGCGTTCGGAGTTGGGCGCAAAGTCCGCGACAATCTTCTCGAGATCGTCGATGCCCCCCAGGAACTCAACAACGACTCCCTCGGCTCGCAGGTCATCGCCCCACACCTTTTCGACGAGTTCGGCATCGTGGCGACCCTCCACATAAATACGGCTCGCAAGCGCGGTGCGGGCGCGCTGCTCTGGCGCGGCGAAAGAGCCCGACGCGGTCTTGCGAGTAGCGGTCGCACCGACTTTGGGCGCGGGCTTTGTTAGCTCGACCGGCACGCCATCGATCAGATAGCCACTTCCCAGCGGGAAGGCACGGGAGCGGCCGCTGCGGTCTTCCAATTCCATGAGTCCGTCGGTAAAGCGCACGAGTGCACCGACGTAGCCGTCGGCAATGACTTCGACGACCATGTCTCTCTCGATCGGGACCTTCGGAAGAACCTTCGGGCCGCGCTGAATGCTGAAGTCGGCAAGAACATCGTGGGAATAGCGGTCGTCGGTCACCGATCGAGGTTAAGCGGTGCCGCCGAGTTGCTGGCGGAGGCGCGACGAGAGGTCGCGAGGTTGGTGGTGGCTTGCGTAGTGCGCGTCGCTGGCCGTTCCGAGTGTTCGCGCCAGAGGGCTATACCCACGGCAGCTGAGACTCCGATGCCGGCACCGATGCTGGCCAGAAGAATGTCTACGACAGCGGCATAGCCCGCGGGCATCCACACTGTCTGCGCAGCTTCGAGCCACGACGCCGCGACGATGCTAAAGGCGAGCGCTGCCCACCACCGTCGGCGACCGAACATGCCGACAAGAAAGACACCGACCGGAATGAACGCTACGGTCGTCCACAGCCAAAAGCGGCCATCGCTGCCCGGGGCAATCACGAAAGCGAGACTCGCCAGAGCGGCGAAGTACAGCGCTGCTGCGGCAGCCACTGCAAATCTCGATCGGAACATAGAAACATTGTCACAAGCGCATCTCCGCGCAAGTTGTGAGAATGGTGCGTGGAGGGTGTGAACGACGCCGTTTCTTGCAACGATTAGATAACTGGAGCTGACTAACGTGCAGCGAGACGCTCAATCTCCCGAGCGATCGGAGGCAAGACTCGGCGCATGTACCGCCCCCACCACAGTCGTACGATGAGCCACACCGCCCACCGTCGGCCACGCTTGGCGACGAAGGTGTAGCTCCATGAGATGCGCGCACCGTTGATCGTGCTGTCGAAATGCCATTCGGCGCGGGCGCCCGAGACGAGCATCCCGAACAGTCGCTGAAAATCGCTGAGCTCGTAGGCAAACAGCCCGGGGACTTCGGTGTCAGTGATCGTCTCAATGACATGACCACTATCGGAGAGAATCAAGCGGCGAGTGCGGCCGATCGTGTCCCAGTCGCCCGACTGATCCAATACCGCGACAACGGCGGGCAACGGCCCAAACCGCGGATAAAAATCGGTGGGGTCGAGAGGTCCCGAGAGCACGTACGCCTGCTCTGCACTCGCGCGGGTGCGTGCGGTTGCGCGCGCCGTCACACCTCGACCGCCCGTCACACCTCGACCGCCCGTCACGCCCCGAGCGCCGGTGCCTGTCACGGCCGGCTCCACGATTCGGGGCCGTGCGACCCTGCTGGATACTCCTCGAGGGGAACCCGGTCGTTGCGAAAGGCGTCAAGCACCGGAGCCACGATTCGCCAACACTGTTCGGCAACATCGCCCCGCACCGAGAGCACCGGATCGCCGTCGATGAGTGACGCGATGACCTCGCCATACGCGCTCATCGCCGCGTCGCCCAGCGTGGTTGTCAGTTGAGTGCGATCGAGAGTGAACGGGTCGCCCTCGCCATTCACGATGAGATCGAGCGAGAGCGTTGCAGGCTTGATCGAGATGGTGAGTTTCGCCGGCTCGGCGCTACCTGTGAGCCCGTTCGGCAAATGCGGAACCGGCGCAAAAGTAATCACGATGTCTTGGCGGGAATCGCCCAGAGCTTTGCCCGAGCGCAGCACGAACGGAACTCCCGCCCAACGCCAGTTGTCGATCTCGAAGGTGACTTCAGCGAGAGTTTCAGTGCCAAGCTCCGGGTCGACACCATTCTCATCGACGTACGCCGGAAGGCGGCGATCGCCAATCGTTCCCGCGGTGTAGCGGGCACGTCGCGCACACGTGCCATCGACCGTTTGCACGCGAGTCGCACGGAGCACCTGCGCCATAGAACCGCGAAGGTCCTCGGAACTCACGCTCGCTGGCGGCTCCATCGCGGTGAGCGCCAGAACCAGCAACAGATGGCTTTGGATCATGTCGACGACGGCTCCAGCACGGTCGTAGTATCCAGCGCGACCTTCCAGAGCGAGAGCCTCATCGAAAATCAGCTCGACCTTCGCCACGTTGGGCGCAGCCAGCAGCGGTTCGAAAACGCGGTTAGCGAAGCGCAACCCCAACAGGTTCAGCACCGTCGATTTACCGAGAAAATGGTCCACTCGAAACACTTGCTCTTCAGGCACGATCGTCTGCAGGATGCGATTGAGATCGCGAGCGCTCGCTTCGTCACTGCCGAAAGGCTTTTCTAGTGCGAGCACAATGCCTTCGGGCAGTTCGAGCGTCGCGAGCACGGCCACTGCCTTCTGGGCAATAGCAGGAGGCAAGGCGAAATACAGCGCCACGCGACCGGAACCCGCGGCAATCAAGTCACTCAGTTGATCAGCATCAGTAACGTCGGTTTGCACGTAATGCGCTGCGTTCGCCACAGCGGTGGCCGCGGGCGAAACTGAGGCGTCGAAGGACTGTGTCACTCGGGAGCGCCAGGCTGCGTCATCCATTTCTTGGCGATCAGCGCCGATCAGCGTTAGCGACTGTGCCTCGTCGCTCGCCAGAAACGACGCCAGCCCGGGCAAAAGGAGTCGGGAAGTCAGGTCGCCGCCCGCTCCCAAGATGATCAGTGTGTCAATGCGTGCCATCATCATGCACTCTCTGCTCGGTGCCGCTGCACGGCGTATTACTTCGAATGGGTGGTGCCAGTATCTCCAGCGGCGCTCGATTTTTGCTGGGGAGCAACGGCGGTTGCCGATGCTGTGGCGGTAACCCCGGCAAATCGTGAGGCGGAACCGCGGCGGGACCACGCCATCCACCACCACACAAGAGCACCGACGACAGCGGAGCCGACAACGCCTACGACGGGACCAAGGAGCACAGCACCGCCCACCGCAGAGTCAGTCGCCTGCGCGGCAATCGTCAAGTACGCCACAAAGAGTGGAACATCGAGGAGAGCAACGATCCCGAGCGATTGAAAGGTGATCTGCCACGGTTTACGCACGGCGCCGCGCGCAAGTAGAAAGATGCTCGCGAAGGCAGCGAGAGCAACCAAGAGCAGTGCCACGATCGCGATCACGATGATCACCGTGCCGATCACGCTGCTGGTGTTGCGGATGAAGTCGGCCACGACAGGGACGTCACCGAAAAGCCCGCTTACACCGTTCGCTGTTCCACCGAGCAGCAACGTGAGGCCCCCACCAAGCGCGACAAACCCGAGCATGAGCCAGCCCACCGAAAAGAGGGCGTGTGCCACCGCACCGGCGACAAGAGAATAGCCACGTTGGGCACTGGTGAGCTGGGCCTTTTGCATGCTTCGACGTTAGCGCAGGGCGGTGTCAGACCGCGAGGAACCGAGCGATCGGACTCGACACGAAAAAGAGTCGTGACACCAAAACGCGGGTGATTTGGGCGCTTCGTGGGACAAAGAGGCGTTCGACTCGCTACGGTTTGGATATGAAATCGTGGAGAGACGCGCTCAACGCCGAGCAGCAGGCTGACGTTGATCGAATTCTCGACTCGTCGCTCACTGTGGCGCGCAAGCATTTGAGCCATGCCAGCGAGTTCATGACGTTCGCTCTCGTAACCGACGCTTCAGGCCGTGTACTGGAGATGTCTGCCGACGAAGCGCTCAAAAAGAAGCATCTGGATGCCCACGCTATGATCGCGCAGACCGTGACGCAGTTGCGTCAAATGGCTGCTATCGCACGCTGCAGCGCGATCATTTCGAACACGCGAATCGCCTCTCTCAAGTCGGACGCCATAGAAGTGCGCATTGAGCACAAAGCGGGCGCCGCGCTGATGGTTTTGCTCCCGTATACGCGAGCCAGATTCACAGGTGCGCTAACTTTCGGCGATCTCAAGCTGTATTCGCACACTCCCGAAATCTGGGGATAGTCCCAGAAATTTCTCGCGAGGCGGAACATTATCCGTTCCGCGTGCGTTACTGGATGGCATGAACAAGCGAATTCTCGCGGTCATCGTTGCTCTTGCCGTCATTGTCATTGCAGCCGTTTCGATCGTCGCACTCCAAAACTCGAACGACTCCGCTGACACCACGGCATCCGTTGGCGGTTCCGCAGCCTCCGAAAGCCCGAGCGAACCTGACGCTCCTGAAGGCTCGGAGACCGAGGCCGGCGCTGACGACAGCGCTGCGATTGCTAACGATGGCGGCGGCGATTACGTCGACTACAGCCCGAGCGTCATTGCGGATGCCGATGGCCGCGTCATCCTGTTCTTCCACGCCACCTGGTGCCCGCAGTGCGTTTCTGCTGACGGCGACATCACGGCGTCGGGCGTTCCTTCAGGGATCACGATTGTGAAGGTCGACTACGACACCAATCAAGATCTGCGTGCCGAGTACGGCGTAACGCAACAGACGACCTTCGTCGAGGTCAATTCCAGCGGCACTAAGGTTCAGGACAACTTCGTTGCCTATGCCGACCCATCGTTGAACGCTGTTCTCACCGCGCTCAACTAGGTCGCGATGCTCAGCCTGATTCTGCTCTCCTTTGTTGCGGGAGTTCTTACCGTCGCGGCCCCGTGCGTGCTTCCCCTGCTACCCGTCATCGTCGGCGGTTCGATCGCCCGCACGAGTAGCGACTCGACCGTGGCTGAGCGTCAGTGGTTCCGCCCGGTCGTTATCGCCGTGAGCCTCGCCGGCTCCGTCATTCTCTTCACGCTGTTGCTCAAAGCAACGACGGCACTGCTCGGGATTCCACAGTTGGTCTGGCAGATCATCGCTGGCGGCATCCTGATCATCTTCGGTCTCACGCTGGTATTCCCGGCGCTCTGGGAACGTTTCATGATGGCCACGGGCATCCAAAACCGCACTAACGCCGTGATGAATCGCTCGTACTCGCACGGTGGTCTCGGTGGCGACGTGATGCTCGGCGCTGCTCTCGGCCCGACGTTCAGCAGTTGCTCCCCCACCTACGCGTTGATTCTGGCGACGGTGCTTCCTGTCTCGTTCGGCGAAGGCCTGCTGTACATCGTGGTCTACGCGCTCGGTCTCGCGATCGCTCTTTTGATGATCGCGTTTTTGGGCCAAGCCTTCGCGCGCAAGCTGGGCTGGCTTGCCAACCCGAATGGCGTCTTCAAGCGCGTAGTCGGCATCATCCTGCTCGTCGTCGGCCTTGCGGTGATTCTGGGCCTCGACAAGCAATTTCAGAGCTACGTTCTCGAGCAGGGCTGGTACGACCCGATCCAACGGTTCGAAGAAAGCATCACCGGCTAATCGTCGCGAGAGTAGGCTTCGGGCACTCGTTAGCAACCGGAGGTTGTCATGGTTCCCGAAATCAACTACATCGCGGTCATCCTCGCGACTCTCTCCAGCATGATCGTCGGCACCATCTGGTATTCGCCGCGCGTTTTTGGCAACTACTGGATGAAAGCCGCGGGTATCACACCGAGCGGAAACGCGGCAGATGCGCTCCGTCCCATCGTCGTCACCATCATCGTGAGCTTCATCACCGCCTGGGTACTCGCGGGCGCAGCGTTCATCGCCTTCGACTTTTACGGTGGCAGCTTCTTCGTGAATACGCTGCTGACGAGCATCGTGCTGTGGGGCGGATTCACGGCCGCTCGTTTCATCACGCATGATCAGTTCGATGGCCGCCCGAACGGCCTCACGGTGCTCAACGTAAGCCACGAGTTCGTCACCATTGTTGTGATGGCGCTGATCATCGGAGTCTGGCCCGCGTAACCTCCGGGCCGCCCGCCCGACGGTGCGGTGCGGTGCCGCCATCGCCCTGCGGCCTGCGGCCTGCGCAGGAGGCTAGATCAGCTGAATCGTAACCTCGGCCGTGTCGCCGGCTTCTAAGCCTTCAGAGTGCCGCACAGCGATCTTCACGGGCAAAAAGTATGCGTCTTCGAGGCTGCTATCGGGAAAGATTGAGGTGGTCCACGTGGTCGCGCCAATCGTGACCTCGACCGCGATGGCACCGAAGCCCCGCGGCGGCGACGGAATCTCCTTGATGTCGACTCCGACATCCGGCGGCACCTGAAGAAAGTGCACACTCGGCTTTGACGCCCACGGTGTGAGTTCAGAGGTGAATTCGAAGGCGGGTTTCATATCCCGAGGCTACTCGTCAATGCCGCGGTTAACAGAAAATCGACCGGTAGCCTGAGCTACCGGTCGATCATGTCTGAGGGCATCATCATGGGGTGCCGTTAGCCCTTGACCACCTGCGTGGTGATGGAGGTCGGGTTAGCAAAGAGGTCGAGTACCGGGCAGTGAGCGTCAACGGCATCGCGCAACTCGTCGTAGCGTTCTTGCGATTCTGGACCAGTAATGGTGGCGTACAGGCGAATCGCTCCGAATCCATTGCGGACGTTCTCGTCGATGCCAAAGAGGCCACGAACATCGAGGTCACCCTCGGCCTTGACGGAGATGTCATCCACTTGGATGTCGAGCGCCTGAGCGTAGAGGCGAAAGACCACTACCTGGCAGGCGATCAGCGCGCCGAGCGCAATTTCGACCGGGCTGGCGGCGACATCATCACCCGCGAGTCCTTCGGGCTCGTCGATGTGGAAGACGTGTTTGCCGGCTTTGAGAACAGTGCCGACCGAGCCAACGCCCTTGCCGGTGACGACGTAGGTGAGCTCTGCAGCGGCCGGTTTGGCAGCGATTCGTGAGTTCCACGCGGAGCCCGCGGCAGTCAATCGAGCGGCGCGGTCGGCAGCGAGGTCAGTGGTCGTGGTGTCATTGGTGAGAAGTGTCATGCGGCGAAGGTAATCGCAATCGTTCACGCCCGCGAGAGCGTGCCGTAACGCTCCGACACACTGCTTAACACAGCGAAATAATGTGTCAGCGCGTGCGAACCCGCAAGGCCACAGGAATGGATGCCACAGCCAACACCGCCGCAAGGCCGAGAGCCGCCACGAAACCCGCACCGTTCACGAGACCGCCGACGGCAGCGAAGACGAGACCACCGAAAGCAATCGCTACGGCGCCACCCGCGGCATCCGAAATCGACAGCGCAGCACTGTTGAAGCCCTGGTCACGCGAGCTTGAGTGGCTGAGAACGAGAGTGGAGAGCCGCGGGAAAGTGATTCCCATACCGGCGCCGGCGACAAGCCAGCCCGCCGCGGCAATCCAGAGCGAGAGCATAAAGTACGCGGTTACGAATTGAGTCGCGAGACCGACGCTGAGCAACAGCGATCCGACCACCACCACCTGACTGTGCGAGACCGACTCAGGCAGGCGCCCCTGCAGTGCTGAACCGACCGCCCACGACACCGCGCCCACGGTGAGGATGAGTCCCGCGGCCCACGCCGGCAAACCGTAGCGTTCGTTGAGGAGGTACGGCAGATACACCTCGGTTGAGAAGAACGCTGCAGCGAAGACACCACGGAGGACAATCGTGGTGGGCAGGCCACGACGCAGGGTGAGCGATCCCTCGGGCAGCAACGGGCGCAGTGCGATGATCGCTATCACGAGCGCTGCGATCGCCAACGGCCACGCGAAGGCTCCGCCGCTCTCACCGCCGAGGCTGATAGCCACGATGGCGACGGCCGCCACGACTGCCCACACGACGGCTCGCTTACCGGAAGACTTTTCCCCCGCGGTGATCGGCTGGTCGAGCAGAACGCGCACGGCGGGCAGGATCGCAGCACCCGCGGCGATGACGAGAAAGACAACACCGAAGAAAACCCAGTGCCAGCTGATCTGCTCGGCGACAACACCAGCGAGCGGTGGGCCGATCAGCGAAGGAAGAACCCACGCCGAAGCGAATAATCCAAAGATCTTCGGATGCAACACTGCCGGATACAGCCGGGCCACCACCACGTAGAGCGCCACAATGAGCGCGCCGGAGCCGAGACCTTGCAAAAAGCGCCCGATGATGAAAACGCCCATTGTTCCCGCGAAACCGGCCACGAGAAGTCCGACGGTGAACACCGCCATCGCGGCGATCAGAGGCTTTGCTGGCCCCGTGCGGTCAGACCATTGCCCGGCCAGCACCATGCCGATCACACTCGCCGCAAGGCTGCTCGAGAAGGCAACGGAGTAGAGCGATTGACCATCGAGGTCACGGCTAATCGTGGGCATGACCGTCGTGACCGCAAGGGTCTCAAACGCTCCCAAGAAGATCAACGAGAAAGCACCGATTGTGGTCCACATCACCTGTGGTGAAAAGATGCTGGAAGGGATCGGAATGGGGCTGGTGGGCGTGCCCACCGGGGCGCTGCTTGTCATGGTGTTGTGCTCTTCAGTAGTACGAAGCTACTGCAGACGGGGCGGATCGTCCCTCGTCAGGGCGGTGACTCAATCACGCGCGTGTACTGGCGGCTGCGGTGCTCTCTCAGTGTACGCCGCAGCCGACGCAAAACAAGCAAATTTGACTAAGTTTGAGCGGTATTCTCGCTAGGAGATTTCGACGACCGTGCCTTGACCGAGTTCGTCAGCGTCGGCATCCGTTTGCACGGCAAAAACGCCCGTCGGAATACCCGGCAGGTTCGCTACGCGGTTGGCAACGCCCATGAGCGTTGACTCGTCAGCACCCGTGATCACGATGACGTAGGCCTCGTTGAAGACGTCGCCCTCTTCAACGACAAAGATCTCCCCACCCTCATCGAGCTCAGCCGTGAACTCCACGAGTGACTCGATCCAGGGGAAGCGGCTCTCGCCCTCAGCCACCTCAGTGTCGGGGGTAAGGGGAACGTGGATTTCGACGACAAGCTCGGCAGTTTCAGACATGACCTCAACGGTACTGCCTACAACTGACGTTCGAGCCGTGCCAAGCCCACGCCGCGTCAAGCGCCTTATTCGGCGGCAGCGCGCTCCAAGACCAGTTCGCGAACGCGCGCAGCGTCAGCTTGGCCCCGCATCGCCTTCATGACCGCACCGATCACGGCACCAGCAGCCTGCACCTTGCCCTCACGAATCTTCGCGAGAACATCGGGCTGGGCGGCAAGGGCCTCATCGATAGCCGCAATCAGCGGGCCATCGTCAGACACAAGCTTGAGCCCACGGCTCTCGACAACCTCGGCGGGGGTTCCCTCGCCGGCGATAACACCCTCGAGAACCTGGCGAGCCAGACTGTCGTTGAGAACGCCGTCGTTCATGAGCGCAACGAGAGCCGCGACATCCGCGGGGCTAATCAACGAGCTAGCGTCAGCACCCTGGATGTTGGCGAGGCGAGCGATTTCTCCGGTCCACCATTTACGCGCTTGAGCTGGTGTCGTTCCGGCCTCAACCGTTGCTTCGATCTCGCTGAAGAGCCCGGCGTTGTTGACGTCACGGAATTCAAGGTCCGTGAAGCCCCACGCGGCCTGCAGGCGCTTGCGACGCTGGGCCGGCGGCTCGGGAAGAGCCGCACGCAGCTCAGCAATGAGCTCAGCCGAAGGCTCAACCGGGAGAAGGTCGGGCTCGGGGAAGTAACGGTAGTCATCCGCGTCGCTCTTGGGGCGACCCGCGCTCGTGACACCGGTGTCTTCGTGCCAGTGGCGGGTCTCCTGAGTGATCGTGCCACCCTTCTGAAGAATGGCCGCTTGGCGCTGGATCTCGTAACGAACCGCACGCTCAACGCTGCGCATCGAGTTCACGTTCTTGGTTTCGGTGCGCGTGCCCAACTTGCCGGAGCCGCGCGGGCTCAGCGAGATGTTGGCGTCACAGCGCAGGTTGCCGCGCTCCATGCGAGCCTCGGAAATGCCGAGCGAGCGAACGATGTCGCGAATAGCCGAGACGTAGGCCTTGCCGACCTCGGGAGCATCCGCTTCAGCACCCGTGATCATGTGCGTGACGATCTCGACGAGGGGAACACCCGCGCGGTTGTAGTCAACCAGCGAATACTCGGCACCCTGGATGCGACCGGTCGAGCCACCCACGTGGGTGAGCTTTCCGGCGTCCTCCTCCATGTGCGCCCGCTCGATCGGAATCGTGATCGTGCGACCGCTCTCGAGCTCGATCTCGACCGAACCCTCGAACGCGATCGGCTCATCAAACTGGCTGATCTGGTAGTTCTTCGCCAGATCGGGGTAGAAGTAGTTCTTGCGGGCGAAGCGTGAACTCGGCGCGATCTCGCAGCCGAGCGCGAGCCCTAGGGAGATCGAATACTTGATCGCCTCTTCGTTGACCACAGGCAAGCTGCCGGGCAAACCGAGATCAACCGGAGTGATCATGGTGTTCGGCTCAGCATCGCCCGCACCCGCCGCGGCAGGGTTCGGAGCATCCGAGAACATCTTGGTCTGGGTATTCAACTCGACGTGCACCTCGAAACCGAGCGTCGGCTCAAATAGTTCGAGTGCTTTGTCGTAGTCCATCAATTCAGCTTTAGCCACCCAACGATTGTACGTGGCGCAGCGGCACCGTATCGGTACCCGGTTCGAGCGGCGCGGATGCCGGGGCCAAAATTGGTTCATCCTCGTCGCTCGGAAAGGCCTCGGCCTCGATGGTGAAGTCACCAATATGCTCGGATTTCTCGGAGCGCACGAACGCGATTCCCGCCAGAATCAGCGCACCGCCCACGAACTGCATGATCGACAAGTTCTCGCCAATCAGAAGCCAGGCGTAGATCGCTGCCGTGACGACCTCCAGCAGACCGACGAACGACGCGAGGCGAGAACCGAGCATTTCGCTCGCCATGATGCTCGTCGAATACGCGATACCGGTAGCGACGATACCCACGATGAGGAGCGGTGCCCACCACGGAGCCACAAAGCCCAACACCGTGACATCCACTAGCGGCATATCGAAGGGCACAATACCGAGCAGCCCCACGAGCCCCAAGATCACGCCGCCGAGCAGCAGACCGGCCGATGCCAGAGCGACAGCGGGAAGCCCCTCACTCGTGCGCGCAGCAATCACGTAGTACACCGCCGCGCCGATTGCCGCGAGGGCCCCGAACATGATGCCCACCGGGTCGAGCGCTCCCGACCCTTCCGGTGACACCACGAGAATCAGCCCGCCCAGCGCGACGACCGAGCCGATCAATACCACCGCTTTCGGCGTGCGTCGTGACGTGGCCCACGCGAAGGCCACGAGCAGCAATGGGGCCATGTACTCGAGCAGAATCGCGATCCCCACGGGGATACGTTCAATCGCCGCAAAGTAAACCAGCTGGGTACCTGAAACCCCGATCGTGGCCATGAGGAGGATGCGACTGCGGGCGTACCAAAGCGCGATCCAGCGCCCCTTGAGCGCCATGAAAGCGAACGGGGCAAGCACCGCGCCCCCGATGAGCACGCGCACTGTGACCGCAGCGGCGGGACTCCACCCTGCTTCTAACACCGGCTTGATGAGTGCCCCCGACAGGCCAAAACTGGCGGCGGCGATCAGTGCGATCAACAAACCGAGGGACGTGGAGGGCTGTTTCATGAGCTACTGCTTCGAACGAGATTGACGAGTATTTCTGCTGACGCTAGTCTCGAAACAAATAAGGAGTCAAATTGCATTTTGCCCCTGACACGGTAGAGAGTCTCGAGTTCGCGGTGTTACTCGGAAACTCACACGAACTCGCGAGCAGATCGGGCGTCGACGAACTGATGTCGGTTAGCCAAGTGCACGACCTCGTCATGCAGTTTCGGTTTAGCGGGCGCATCGACCGCGACGACGCCGAAGTGGCCGACGTTCGGGCCGTGCGTGACCGCATCCGCGGCATCTGGAAGCTCACGCGCGACGACGCCGCGATCGAAATCAACGCGATGCTTGCTGAAGCTAAAGCCCTGCCGTTCTTAGCGCGCCACGGCGACTCCGACTGGCACCTGCACGCCAACGACCCCGAAGCGCCGCTCGCGGAACGTATTCAGGCCGAGGTCGGACTCGCGCTCGTCGACGTTGTGCGCTCCGACGCCATGTGGCGGTTGCGGCGCTGCGAAGCCCCCGATTGCGAAGGCCTCATGGCCGATCTCTCGCGCAACGGGTCGCGACGGTTCTGCAGCATCCGTTGCGGAAACCGGATGAACCAAATTGCGTATCGCGAACGGCAGGCCGCCGACGACGCCTAGCCACACGCCCGCACGCCCGGATACCCGGATACCCGCGACACGATCGCGTTAACGCACTCGACCCGCGCTCACGATGAGCGCGGGTCGAGTGACAGAGCTGGAGTTGTTTAGCCGAGGGCCGGGATCTGGCTCGGCAGGGTGTGGCCCCACTGCGCTTCGAGCAAACGCTCGAGCGTTGCACCGATCTCGTAGAGGCGAGCATCGCCGCGAGCCGGAGCCATGATCTGGAAACCGGTCGGCAGTCCATCTTCGGGAGCGAGCCCCATGGGAAGGCCCATGCCGGGGATGCCGGCCAGGTTTGCCGGAATCGTGGTGACGTCGTTCAGGTACATCGCCATTGGGTCTTCGAGCTTCTCACCGAGCTTGAACGCGGTGGTCGGCGCGGAAGGCGAAACGAGAACGTCCGCCTTCTCGAAAGCCGCAGCGAAGTCGCGCTGAATGAGCGTGCGCACCTTCTGGGCACTGCCGTAATACGCGTCGTAGTAACCGGCGCTCAAGGCGTAGGTACCGAGGATGATGCGGCGCTTGACCTCGTCACCGAAACCAGCTTCACGGGTCGCTGCCATCACGTCTTCAACGGTGCCGCCGCCCTGAGGCGTGACGCGGAGACCGAAGCGCACCGAGTCGAACTTGGCGAGGTTGCTCGAGGCTTCAGCGGGGAGGATGAGGTAGTACGCCTCGACGGCGTACTCGAAGTGCGGAGCATCCACTTCAACAATCTCGGCACCGAAATCGGTGAGCAACTGCAGAGCTTCGTGGAAGCGCTGCGAGACACCGGCCTGGAAGCCGGGGCTGTCGAGTTGCTTGATGACGCCCACCCGAACGCCCTTGAGGCTTTCGGCAGCGGCACCGGCACGAGCTGCGGCAGCAAACGACGGCCACTGCTCGTTGAGCGAGGTGGAGTCGCGCGGGTCGTGCCCGCCGATCACATCGTGCAGCAGTGCGGAGTCGAGAACGGTACGCGAGACGGGGCCGACTTGGTCGAGCGACGATGCAAGAGCGATCGCGCCGTAACGCGAGACGCCACCGTAGGTGGGCTTCACACCGACAGAACCCGTCACGGATGCCGGCTGGCGGATCGACCCACCGGTGTCAGAACCGAGAGCAAGCGGGGCTTCAAACGCGGAGACGGCCGCAGCAGAGCCGCCACCGGAACCACCGGGGATGCGGTCGAGATCCCACGGGTTACGCGTCGGACCGTAGGCCGAGTGCTCGGTGGACGAGCCCATGGCGAATTCGTCCATGTTGGTCTTACCGAGCGGGATGAGGCCAGCGGCACGCAACTTCGCCACAGGAGTGGCGTCGTAGGGCGGAACCCAGCCTTCAAGAATCTTGGAGCCCGCGGTCGTGGGCATGTCGATCGTGCAGAGCACGTCCTTGACAGCGACGGGCACACCGGCGAGTTCGCCGAGCGACTCCCCTGCTGCGCGACGCTCGTCGATGCGCTTGGCGTTGGCCAGAGCATCCGCCGACACGTGCAAGAACGCGTGAACCCGGTCGTCGACGGCAGCGATACGGTCGAGGTGCGCCTGGGTTGCTTCGACAGACGAGACTTCGCCCGAGCTCAGCTTGCCGGCCAGATCTGCTGCCGACATTGTCGTGAGGTCGTTCAAAGCTGCCATTACTGTTCTTCTCCCAGAATCGCGCTCACGGCAAAGCGTGAACCGTCGTGCTCAGGGGCGCCGGCGAGCGCCTGTTCGGTGGTGAGGGTGACGCCGGGAACATCCGCACGGAAGACGTTGCTCAAAGGAATCGGGTGGCTCGTCGCCGGAACCTCATCGGTTGCGACCTCGCTGACCTTGGCCACGGAGTCAACAATCGCACCAAGCTCACCCGTGAGCTTCTCGATTTCGTCGTGGGTAAGGGCGATGCGGGCAAGCGATGCGAGGTGTGTGACGACCTCAGTAGTGATCGCACCCGGATTGGTGTCAGTCATGGAGCTCCGAAGATGGGAAACAGACAGGGAACCCCTCCAGTGTATAGAGAACTGCTAGCTCGAAGGGCCAGCGAGAGACCCGAAGGCACGTTCGACAGCGGGCGCGTGTTCGGGGATCACGAGGTCGCTGCGCCCGATGCAGAGCAGTGCGAAGTTGCGCATCGATTCGCTGCCCGGGGTGAAGTACTCGTTATGCCCGACGGAGCCAGCAAGCGATTGCTTCGTGACCACGTCGAAAGCGCCGCCGACGCCGAGCGACTGAGCACCGAACGACTCTGTTCCAGGGTCGGCGCCAAAGTAGGAACTGTTCGGGATGGGGTCCCACGCGGCTTCACCGACGAACACATTGCCGTTGCGCACATGCAGATCGTCCACGGACTTCGCCGGGCTGCCGGGTGACCCGACCATGGCGAGGGCATCGATATCAAAGTCGTATTCCGACAGGGCCATCATCGCCGCTGTCGTTCCGTAAGAGTGCGCCACCACCGCGATGTACGGCTGGTCAGAACCGCGCAGCGCCTGCAGACCAATAATTGCTTGAGCAAGAGTGTCACGGCCCTGGTTCGCGTTATCGATCGCACCCACGTTGGTGAGATTCGGGGTGTCGTAGCCGATCCAGGCGACGGTCGCGACGGTCTCATTGCGCGTAAATACCGACTGGGCTTCGAAGTAGTCGAGCCACTCCTGTTGCTCGCAGTAGAGCGCGTCAGCGGCATCAGCCCAATAGGACATCTGGCCTTCGATAGTGAAGAACATGCCCGGCACTAAGAAGCTCACATAGTCGGCTTCATTCAAGTCGCCGAGCACGATGGCGGCCTTACCCTGCCCTGTGACGTCGAGGGTGATGAGGGTTCGCTCGGGGGCCGCCCTGTCGAACGCAAGAGACTCGGAGATCGACGACAGCATGTTGAGCTGCTGGCGTGCGCTTTGCTGTACGGCACGGCCGGCATCCGAGTCGACGACCGCGGTGAGTTCGACGATGGTCTCGTCGAGAACAGTGCGGTTGCTGACGTCGCGGATCGTATAGGGCACGCCCTCGAGGTTGCCAAGCAGTTGGGGGCTCGCGCTCTCGAGTGCAACCTGGCTATCGCTGGCCAAATCGCCCCACCAGAGCGCCACCTCTTGCGCCGGCGGCGGCGAAGCGAGAATCTGTTCGATGGCGCCAGGGCGAGAAGCGAAGAACTGAGGGATGCTGTCCGCTGGCATGCTGGCGAGCGAGGTCAGGGTGCGGGCGCTGAACGTTGCGGTGCCGAGAGACCCGGTGGTGTCGACAACCGGACCCACGAAAGGTGACGGTGAGTCACTCGTGACGATGGAATGGAATTCGATTGCGGGCGCGCCAGAGACCTCGGCGGCGGGTAAGCCTATGACCGAGGTAGCTAGAGCGAGTGCAATTTCAATCAGCAACGTCGGGTGATCCCCTCAAGGAACGTGAACTGTGCGACATCCCCGCGCACGACCACGTTCAGCTAATCCTAAGGGAGTCTGCCCCTATTCGGGTGTGAGCCGAAGGCGATACTCGCTTTTCACTGGGTTTTAGAGGGAGTCGGGGCCCTCTTTAAGTAGTCGCGCGAACTGAGCTGCGTCGATAACGGGGATGCCCAGCTGCTCCGCTTTAGTGAGCTTCGATCCGGCGCCGGGGCCTGCCGCGACGAAGTCAGTCTTCTTGCTTACGCTCGACGCCGCTTTTGCTCCGGCCGCAATGATGGCCTCTTGAGCACCCTCGCGAGTGAACCCTTCCAGGCTGCCGGTTGCGACGATCGTGAGCCCGGCGAGAATGCCGTCGTTGGACTGCGCTGCTCCGGGGCCGGGGTGACCGGGCGTTGCCCATTGCACTCCCGCATCCGCCCAGCGTTGAACGATTTCTTGATGCCAATCAACGTCAAACCAGTCGGCCACTGAATCCGCAATGATCTGACCGACACCGTCGACCGTGGCAAGCTCCTCGCGGGTTGCTTCTCGTATCGCCGCGAGCGATCCGAAGTATTCCGCGAGGGCACGCGCAGCAACCGGACCAACGTGGCGGATGCTCAAGCTCACGAGCAATCGCCAGAGTGGCTTCGACTTAGCTTCGTTCAGATTGGCGATGAGCTTGACCGCGTTACTCGACGGCACCCAGTCGGGAGTGCCGGCAAATTCCGCGGCATTGGCGTCATATTCGGGATCAGCATCTTTACCCGTGGATTTGCGGGCGCGGCGGAACGGCATGACGAGACGCTCTGTACCGTCGTCGTTAGTGAGAACTTCGCCGGTCTCGGAGTCACGAACAGCGACCACGATCGGAAAGATATCTTCAACAGTGAGATCGAACAGGCCCGCTTCGTTGATGAGCGGAGGCACCGCTGGCTCGCGCGGTTGCGCAAGAGCGCGCGCAATAACTTCACCGAGCACCTCGATATCGAGACCACCCCGGCTACCGGTGTGTTCAATGCGGCCGCGAACCTGTGCCGGGCAACTGCGCGCGTTGGGGCACCGCAAATCGATATCGCCCTCTTTCATCGCGCGCAATGGTGTTCCACATTCCGGACAGTTCGTCGGCATCACGAAGGCATACTCTGTGCCGTCGCGTAGTTCTTCGACTGGCCCCAGGACTTCAGGAATGACGTCGCCCGCTTTGCGGAGCACAACGGTGTCTCCGATCAACACGCCCTTGCGTTTGACGACATCTTGATTGTGCAGGGTGGCTTGACGTACAACCGAGCCCGCAACGAGGGCGGGCTCCATCACGGCATACGGTGTTGCGCGCCCGGTGCGACCAACGCCGACCACGATGTCGAGCAACTTGGTGTTGACCTGCTCCGGTGGGTACTTATAGGCGATCGCCCAGCGCGGCGCGCGCGATGTCGCCCCCAACTCTTCGTGCAGCGCCAGTTCGTCGACCTTGATGACGATGCCATCGATCTCGTGCACAACGCTGTCGCGGTGCTCACCGTAGTACCGAATAAACTCTTCGACCTCTGTCGCCGTGGGCACGACCTTGAAGTAGGGGCTCGTGGGCAAACCCCACTCTGCAAGAAGGCCGTACACCTCGCTCTGGGTGCGGATCGGCTCGCTGCCGGCGCGCTCGCCATTCCAGGCTCCGATGCCGTGCACGAGCATGCGCAGCGACGACAAACGACGACGCATTGCTGCCAGCTTCTCGTCGTTCTTACCTTCAGATTTCTGGCGCAGCGAACCGGCAGCAGCATTGCGAGGATTCGCAAAAACTTTCTCGCCGATGCGAGCCTGCTCGGCGTTCAACTCGCGAAAGAGTTGCAGCGGAATGAAGACTTCACCGCGTACTTCGACAATGGGCGGATGCCCCGAGCCCGCTAACCTCTGCGGGATACCTTCAACTCGCAGAATGTTCTCGGTCACGTCTTCGCCGACGCGACCATCGCCGCGGGTTGCCGCGCTCACGAGCACGCCGTCGATGTAGCGCAGATTGATAGCGAGCCCATCGATCTTGAGCTCACACAAGAAATCGATATGGCGAGCCGAGTCACGTTGAACTTTGGCGGCCCACTCACCGAACTCTTCGAGCGAGAACACGTTGTCGAGGCTCAGCATGCGCTCGGCGTGCTCTACGGGGTCGAACAGGGTCGCTACCCGGCCACCAACCCGCTGGGTCGGGCTGTCCTGCCCCTGCAGTTCGGGATGCGCCTTCTCAAGCGCTTCGAGCCGCTGGATGAGACCGTCGTATTCGGCATCGTCGACAAGTGTCTCGTCCCGAACGTAGTAGGCATCGCGAAGTTCGAGAATGCGCGAAGTGAGCGCTTGCGCCTCATCCCGGGCTTCGGAGAGTTCGGGATCGGCAGTCTCGGGAACGTGCTCGTCTGAGGAGTGAGAAGAACCCGAGTTCACAGTGCTATTGGCCACGGTTCAAGTCTAAACAGCAGCACTGACTTCTCCGTGTGAACCGAGGGATTCCCTCCTGCCACGTGAGGGAAAAGGAGAACTAAACTCCGGCCGGAACCGCAGAAACCGTGCGGGCAATCGTGCACTGCCCCAGAACACGAGTTCCGACGTAAATCACCGCGGTCTGACCTGGTGAAACTCCAATGAGCGGTTCGTGTGGCGTCACGATCAGTTCGGGACCCATGGCGTCTCCCACGTTGTCCGCCCCCTCGGTCGCTGGAGCAATGCGAGCTACCGCCGGCATAGGGTCGGAGTGAGCGCGAACCTGCACGTGGCACTCAAAGCTCTCCCCCGGCTCGGAGATGAAACCGGATTCTTGCGGGTCAAGCCCAGCCCACGAGAACTTGGTTCCCGCGACCTGCGAGAGCGCGAGAGCTTCGCGCGGCCCGACAACGACCTCGTTGGTCTTGGGACGAATCTCGAGCACGAAACGCGGCTTGCCGTCATCCGTCGGGTAGCCCACATTGAGACCCTTGCGCTGACCGATCGTGAAGGCCAAGGCACCCTCGTGCTTGCCGAGAACGTCACCGTTGCGGTCGAGAATTTCGCCCTGCTCCGCGCCGACTTTGTCTGCGAGCCAGCCGCGAGTGTTTCCGTCAGGGATGAAGCAAATGTCGTGGGAATCGGGCTTGTTGGCTACCGAGAATCCGCGCTCAGCAGCTTCGGCGCGAATCTCTGCCTTCGAGGGGGTAGCCCCGAGCGGGAACATGCTGTGCGCAAGCTGCTCCGTCGTCAGCACGCCAAGAACGTAGGACTGGTCCTTGGCCCAGGCCGCGGCACGGTGCAGTTCGCGGTTGCCATTCTCATCTTCGATGATGTTGGCGTAGTGACCGGTGGCGACAGCATCGAACCCGAGCGCCACTGCCTTCTCCAGAAGGGCGGCGAACTTGATGCGCTCGTTGCAGCGCATGCAGGGGTTGGGAGTGCGACCGGCCGAATACTCGGCAATGAAGTCATCCACCACGTCAAGTTTGAAACGCTCAGAGAAATCCCACACGTAGTACGGGATCCCAATGATGTTGGCGGCCCGCTGGGCATCCATTGAGTCTTCAATCGTGCAGCAACCACGAGCACCGGTGCGCAGGGTTCCGGGTTGCCGGCTCAGCGCCAAATGCACCCCAACAACCTCGTGCCCAGCTTCAACAGCGCGCGCGGCAGCTACGGCGGAGTCCACTCCGCCACTCATTGCCGCTAAAATCTTCATCCGTCCAGTGTACGAGACGAGTTGCTGGGCAAGTTCCGGGCGGAACGTTCGCGGGCGAGCGCGCCGTGCCGCACACTACTCATACCGCTCCGCACGCTACTGCGGGATATCAGTGAGAGTTTTCTCAATGCTCGCGAGGCGCTGCTCCACGACATCCAATCGCTGAAGCAGCGCACGGTTGGTTTCGAGGCTCTGGTCAGCAAGCGCACGATAGTCACCGCCGGCCTGAGCATCCGCGACGTACTTGGCTGTTTCTGCCTTCTTGTTGGTGGAGTTATGGATGACGCCCGCGATGATGCCCACGATGGCGATAATGCCGATCCAGAACCAGAGGCTATAAAAGACTTCCATTATTTTCCTTTGTGAGAGTTGCAACTAGATAATGTTCGGGATGCCGTGGCCGGCTTCACGATGCGCCGGCCGCGTCGGCCGCGTCGCCTTCATTCGCGACCTCACCGTCCCTCGCCGACTGCGCTACCGCGCGGGCAAGCAGCGCCGGAGTGACGGTGACGCGAAACGGAACGACCTCGAAGAGCTTGAGTGCTTTGCCGTCGTCGCTGAGCTCGTGATGCCCGGCGACGAATCCCGCTTCTTCGAGCTTGGCGAGGTGCATGTAGAGCAGGGCGCGGGACATTCCGACGCGGCGGGCCAACTCGCTCACGTGTTGTTGGCCGCTCGATAACTCGGCCAGAATGCGCATGCGCTGCGGGTTCGCCACGGCGGCTAACCACGCTCCAAGCTCTTCCGAATTCACCAGATTCCTTTCACCTGCAATAAAAAACTTACAGGTGCGAAGGTGCTGAGTCAATGCTGTGGCGCGTGAGGATATGCACTGTCGGGCCGCCATGCCGCCGGCGCCGGCAACAGCGACAGCGACAGCGTCAGCGTCAGCGGAGCCTGGACCGTCGCCTAGCCGCGCCCCAGCACCGTCATCCGGTCAGAGTATCCAGCGCTGCGGGCCTGCTCCACGGCTTTGGGAAGAGCGGTAACGAACTGCTCCACCTCGTCAGCCGTACTTGACTCCCCCAACGAGATGCGCAGGGCTCCGCGCGCTGTGGGTTCGTCAAGGCCCATCGCCAGCAAGACGTGGCTCGCTTCGGGCACTCCCGCCTGGCAGGCGGAGCCAGTCGAGACGCTGAAGCCCGCGACATCCAGCAAGAACAGCAGAGAGTCACCCTCGCACCCGGGGAAAGTGAAATGAGCGTTGCCCGGTAAACGATCGCTCGGGTCACCGCGCAACACGGCCTCGGGAACGGCTGCCCGCACTCCGGCGATGAGCGAATCGCGCAGCGTCGTAAGCCGGGCCGCCTGCTCAGCCAAGTCGGCGGTGGCCTCACGCGCCGCCGCGGCAAAGGCGACCGCGCCGGGCGCGTCCATAGTTCCCGAGCGTGCGCGCTGCTGGCTACCACCGTGAATAAGCGGAGTGACGGATGCCGAACGCGCAATCACGAGCGCTCCGACGCCGACCGGACCACCGATCTTGTGAGCCGAGACACTGAGCGCCGCGACACCGGCCGCGTGAAAGTCAATAGGAACGTAGCCGAACGCCGACACGGCATCCACATGCACCGGAACGCCGTGGGCCGCCGCAAGCGCGGCAATCTCGGCGACCGGCTGCAGGCTACCCACCTCGTTATTTGCCCACAGCATCGAGACTAGAGCAACATCGTCGGCGAGCGCACTCCGCACATAGTCGATATCGATGCGACCGAAAGTATCGACCGGAATCCAGTCGAGTTCTGCACCTTCGTGGGCCCGCATCCATTCGACCGCATCGATCGTTGCGTGATGTTCTGCCTGCGCGACGAGCACTCGGCGGCGCTCAACGGCACCCGAGTTACGCGCCCAGTACAACCCTTTGAGGGCAAGATTGATGGCTTCTGTACCGCCCGAAGTGAAAGTGACCTCTACCGAATCTGCACCCACGCTCGCCGCGACAGTTTCTCGCGCCTCTTCAAGCATTCGCTTCGCCGCTTGGCCCTGAGAGTGAATCGACGAGGGGTTACCCACCACAGGCAGCGCCGCCGCGAAAGCCTGCACTACCGAAGGGCGCATCGGCGTTGTGGCCGCGTGGTCGAGATAAATGGTCACCGTAACTCCGTTACTCCGCCACAGCATCCGCATAAATGGCTGTGTGTCATTACTCTAGATCGCATGCACTGCTGCTTCGACCCGGCTCCCCCTCGCTCGCTGGCGAACGATCGCTGATGGCGCTCGGAACCCCCGCCACCGTTGCGCTCGATGCGCTCGGCATCACCTTCACTGCGCACCCCTACGCGCACGACGCCGGCAACCAGGACTACGGGATCGAAGCCGCTACCGTTCTCGGAGTTTCCCCCGAGCGGGTGTTCAAGACCCTCATGACAATGGTGGATGACGAGATGATCGTTGCCGTCGTTCCCGTTTCGGGAAAACTCGACCTCAAAGCGCTTGCCTCAGCTCTGGGCGGCAAGAAGGCGACGATGGCCGAGCCCGCGGTGGCACAGCGACGTACGGGTTACGTTTTGGGCGGCATCAGCCCAATTGGGCAAAGGCTCCCCCACCGGACCGTAATCGATGAGACCGTCGAACTCTTTGACACCGTGTTCGTGAGCGGCGGCACACGCGGATTCGACATTGAACTTTCACCCGCCGATCTTCTTCGCGCTACCGACGCTCACGTCGGCGCGATTGCGCGCGACTAGTAGAGCAGCAATGTGAGTCGGCGACGAGCATCCGCTACGCGAGGATCTTCAGCGCCAGCAATCTCGAAATAATCGAGCAAGCGGGTGCGAATAGCGCCTTTACCGTCAGCGTCTGCTGAAGGAAAGAGCTCGAGCAGTCGGTCGAAGGCGTCGCCCAGATGGCCACCAGAGACATCGAGGTCAGCCACGGCGAGCTGAGCCTCAACATCGGCTGGAGCTTGAGCTGCGGCACTGCGCACCGAGTCAGCGGTATGCCCTTCAAGCCGAGCCAACAGCGAAACCTGAGCGAGGCCGGCGATGGCCTGTTGGTCGCGCGGGTTCTGCGTGATTGCAGTCGTGTAGGCCTCGATCGCCGTAGCGAAGTCGCCAGCAGAAATCGCGTCGAAAGCTTCTTGGTGCAGGGGAGGTAGCGGCTCTTCGACCGGCTCTACGGCCTCGCCCTCCGCCGTTTCATCGGCCGCAGGCAATGTGCCCGTCACCTTGTTTTCGGCAGCGAGCTGCAGAACCTGTTCAAACACCTCTTTGAGGTCGCTCTCCGGCATGATGCCGCTAAACAACTGCACGGGGCGCCCGCCGATGACGGCTGCGACAGTCGGCACCTCTTGCACTTGGAACGCTTGCACCAGCTGGGGGTTTGCCGTGGCATCCACGGTGACCAAGGCGAAGCGGCCCTTGTACTGGGCGATTGTTGGTTCGAGCGATGCTTCGATTCCTTGGCCAAAGAACTCAACGATGACGGGCACCGTATTGGAGAGTTCAAGAACCTGGGCAAAGGACGCATCGTTCGCACTCGTGGCGTAGCCGTTCGGCGCCCGAGACTCGGCAGCAGCATTTGCGGGAACGTCTCCCGTCGGAGCACCCGCCGCCGGGGCAGGAGTGTTGTGCTGGCGAACGAGCGACGACAGGTCGACAGCTCCGCGAAGACTAGCGGCGTTCAGGGGGGCGTTTGTCATTTCAACTCCGATGCTTCAACGAGTCCTTGGGTGTAACCGAGCAAAACGATTTTCTCGTCATTGCCCGCGGCAGGAACATAGAAGAGTAATTGATCACCGTAGGTCGACTTGATGCCCTCTTCGGTGATCGAGATTCCCGAGAGAGCCTTAGTCTGACCGCTGAAGGTAACGGCAGAGCCTTCTTCCTTGGGAGCAGCGACCTTGGTCTCGTAGAGATGAACCGCGACGATGGCACCAGCGTCAACCGTGGCCATGGCGATGGGATCCGCAGAGCCTAGTTCGTGGCCGTAAGTAAGAGTGGCGGTGCTCGATAGAGCGGCCTTCTCTTTCTTTTTCACCGCGAGCCCGACGCTCTCGCGCAAGCTGTCACCCTCGACTTGGAAGTCAAGGTAGGAGTCGCTGTCGAGGTCTTGCTCGAGAATTTCGGCATAGTCGAGCGCGACCTCGGTCGGCGATGAGCGCAGCAGGCCGCTGTCGGCCGGTAGACGTGAGGTTCCGACGCTAGCCGCGGCAACGTCGGGGAACACGACTGACGGTTCGAGATTGATGGCGTAGCTGACCTTGTAGTTGTCGCGCGGCGCTTTTTGCTCGAGGAAGAGTGCGATCGGCGCAACCGTGGAATCGGTCTCGTCAAGAATGATCGTGAACACAGTGCGCGGCCACGTGTCGGTTTGCTGAGGGAGAGTGAGCTGCACGGGACCATCCGGGATGGCTACGGGCAGAGCGATATCGTCATCGGCTTTACGCATCTTGTAATTCGCGAGCCGATACTCAAGCGCAGCGTCCGAGAAACGGGTCTCAATAAGGTCAGTGTCACGTTCGTCATCGGCCTCTTGAGAGACGGCGCTGATCTGGGCGACGATCTTCTCGATCTGGCGAACAGCAACCGCCGGTGCCGTAACAGCGGGCGCCGCGTCTGTGGCAGCAGGACTTGGCGACGGAACTGTCTGGTCGGCGGCTGAATTAGGCGCGGTCGACGCGGTGCATCCGCTGAGGATTATTGCGCTCACGAGAACCGCAGGGATAGCGATCCGAGCGCTTGTGCGGAGCGACGACGCGTCGCCGGCCTGTGAACCACGCTTCGATTGCTTATAGCGAGCCTTCTTAGGAACCTTCGGCATCTTCTGCGGCTTGCGGCGAGGGCCGCCAGCGCGGCGCATGTTGTGCACCGCCCACATCAGGAAGATGAGGCCGATGAGCAGTACACCGGCGCCGCCCATGATGAGCGTGCCCGCCCACGGCGTGCTGTTGTCGAGGGGCCACGAGAGAGAGACAGCGTTGGGGGCCGGCTCTGTTCCATCAGACGCGAGAATGAACGACACGTCACTCGGAATTTTCACGGTGAGAGCCAGCTCGTTCTCGGCCTCGTAGTTCTCGAGCCAAAGGTCTGAGTTGTACGGGTCGGGAACCTCTTGCTCGGATCCCGCGATCGTTTCGGTCGTCAGATCGCCCGTCTCGGGGTCGATGGACACCATGTTGTAGCTTGCGTCGCCCACCCAGGCGAGCACGTCGGTGGAGCGGCCGTACGCGGCCACAATCCGGCGAGGGCCTTCAATTCGGATGGTCTGGTTACCCGAGAACGTGTTGAACGCCTCGCCGCTGATCACCGTGAGTGGCGCTGTGCCGTCCATCTCGGCGGAGACTGACACCTCATCCGGGGTCGCAAGAATGGTTTGCTGAGCAATGCCGTAGCCGATCATGACGGCTGCGAGCATGAAGCTCACTATGGCGAGAACGAATCTCACTATCTCTCCTTTCGTGTTGCCCACGATGACTCACGGAAAGAAAACCCATGCCACGTTGGCAGAACCTCAGCTGGTCTGGAGGTAGGGGCCCATCCACTCGGGAAGGCAACATCAAAGACGCTCAAGAATAGCCGATCGTTTCCAGCCCACCTAGTTACTCTTCTGGGAAGTATCTGGGAGAAGAGTGAACGCCATGATGCGAGTTCGAAACGAGGATGACAGGAGGCCTCCGCGCCCCACTAAACTCAGAGGGTTCATTCCGCAGACATCGAGGAGAAATCTTGGCCGCGAACGATACCGATTTCGGCACAGAGATGCGCGGTTACAAGAAAGACGACGTCGACAAACTTATCGGCGAACTTCGTCGCGAACTTGTTGCCGCTAAAGCAGATCGCACGGCCTCGACAAAAGAGGTCAAAAGACTCCTCGCCGTAAACGAAGATCTTCAGGCTGAGCTCGACGAATCGGGCAGCCCTACCTACAGCGGACTCGGCTCAAAGCTCGAGAGCATGCTTCGTGTTGCCGAAGAGCACTCAACTCAGCTCATCAGCCAGGCCGACATCGACGCTGAGAAGATGCGCAAAGCGGTGCAGGCTGAAACCTCGACTCTTCGCGCAGACACTGCGAGCGAAGCCGAACGCGTCTTGGCCGAAGCCCAGCATGAGGCAGCAGCGCTCGCAAAATCATCCCGCGCCGAAGCGGACACTCTTGTCGCACGGGCGAGAGACGAAGCGTCTCAACTCGTGGGTGATGCTTCTCGGGAAGCAGCAACCATTCGTGGTGCCGTAGCGACCGAAGCAGCGGATGCCCGCACCTCAGCGAAGCGAGAAGCTGCAGCTCTGCGTGCCGAAACAGAACGAGCGATGGCAGAGCTGCGTGCCAGCACCGCGGCTGAAGTCGCCGAAGCGCGCGAGGCTGCAGAATCTCTCGCTCGGGACGCTGAGCTTGGACGCGCGAAGTTCGAGGCTGAGAACACCAAGCAGCGCGAAGACCTAGAGCGGGATATCGAGCAAGCACGCACCGATCTAGCTCGCGAGATCGACACCGCGCGGGCTGAGCTCGACGCTGAAACCACTACGGCTCGAGACAAGCTTGCAAACGAGACCAAGGCTGCTCACACGAAGCTGGCGAACGAGACCGCTGCCGGTCACGCGAAGCTGGTCAACGAGACAAACGCTGCCCAAGCGAAACTCAGGGCAGAGCTTGACGCGGGACACGCGGCGCTCGACGCAGAAGCGAACGCCACTCGCAACGCCGCCGCGACCGAGGCCGCGAATACTCTTGCCGAGCTCGAGAAGACCGTCACGACCGCACGGGCCGCCCTCGACGCTGAGCTTTCTGAAGCCCGGGAACTGTGGGAGACCGAAGAACGCGACGCACGCCAGTTGCTCGAACACGACGTCACGAGCACTCGCGCCGCGCTCGACGACGAAGTCACCTCGACCAAGGCTGCTCTCGAGCACGAAGTCACAAGCACCCAAGCCGCTCTTGAGCAAGAAGTATCGACGACCAAGACGGCCCTCGAGCAAGAAGTTAAGGTCACCCAGGCCTCCCTCGAGCAAGAGGTCACCACCACTCGGGCCGAACTCAACAACCACGTTGCTACGACGAAGGCCGCGCTCGACGACGAGGTTACGTCTACCCACGCCGAGCTCGAGGCGCACGTCAAAGCCACACGAAGCGAACTCGCCGCCGACGTTGCCGCCAAGCAAAAGGCGATCGACCGCGAGGTGAATTCCACCAGGAAGGCGCTGGCCAAAGAGGTATCCAGTACGCGTGGGGCTCTCGAAAATGACGTCGAGACAACACGCGCAGGGCTCGAAGACGAAATCGCGACAGCCCGCGCCGCGTTCGAACACGAGAGCACAACGGCTCGTGCCCAATTCGAAGCAGAGATGAGCACTCGTCGCAACGAGCTCGAGGCAGAGATCGCCTCAGCGACAGCCGCACTCGAAGAAGAAATGGCTCGCCGCCATGCCGAGCTGGATGCCGCGATCGACAGCAAGCGCACCGAGCTCGACAGCGACGTCAGCGAGACCCGTGCGACACTCGCCCACGATGTGGAGAAGCAAACTGCTGACCTTGAGCGGGACATCGCTCGCCAGCGCGCTGAGCTAGCGAACGAGGTGGAATCGACTCGAGCAACGATCAAGCATCAGCTCGAAGAGACTCGCACGACGATCGAACGCGAAGCAGAAGAAGCGCGTATTTCGCTCGCGAAAGAGCTTGCGGTGCGCCGCGACGATGCCGAGAAGGAATTCTTGGCCCAGCACAACGAGGCAACCGCACAGACGCACAACTACCTCGAAGAGGCGCAGGCACAGCTGGCCGAAGCGGTACGCGAGGCGAATGCCAAGCGTCACGAAGCCGAAGAGCTCACCAAGTCATCGCAGGCGGAGGCGAAGAAGGTTCTCGCTGAGGCCTCGGCGCACGCCGCCGAGGAGTTGTCCGATGCTGAGCAGCGCGCTAAGGCCATGTCGGATGATGCTGAAAAACGGTCCCGTGAGCTCGTCAGTGATGCTGAGGAGCGCCTCACCAAGATCAAGGCCGAGCGCGAGACCGTGGCGGGATACTTCGAAAACCTTCGCGGAGTTCTCAACCAAGCCGAGGAAGTTAACTAGGAACTGCGCGCCCGGCACCTAGAATTACGCTCAGCCTGACACGTGGGTGTCAGGCTGAATGGAGCCACGTAATGAAAATCCTCAATCCGTTCCGCCTTGGTTTACTCGGCGGCCTGGGGGTTCTTGTCGCGGTCGGAATCGGCCAGACCGTCATTTCGCTCGCAACAATCCTTACCTACGTGGGTGCAGCGCTATTTCTCGCTCTGGGCCTCGACCCTGTTGTCACCTGGCTTGAGACAAAGAAATTCCCCCGCTGGACTGCCATTCTCACTGTGTTGGTCGGAGTCCTCGGGGTCTTCACTGGCCTCATCTTCGCGATTGTGCCCGTTATCGCCGAGCAGGTTCGCAACGCGGTGCAAGCCACTCCTCGACTCGTAACTGCTTTCTTCGATGGCACCGTTCGCGAAAGTGTCGAAACGGCACTCCCGTGGCTGCAGGTGCAAGATCTGGTTGATGGCTTTAACGCGTGGATAGCCGATCTCGATCTCACGACGATCGGCGGCGGCGTCTTCGCTGTCGGCATTGGAATCGCCACGGGAATCACCGGCGCGATTATCGTGCTGATCCTCACCATCTACTTCGTCTCGTCGCTGAAGAGCATCAAATCAGGCCTGTACCAGTTGGTTCCCGCCACGAAACGTGCCAAGTTCATCGACCTCTCTGAACAAGTAAGCGCTGCCGTCGGCCGCTACGTTATCGGCCAAGGCTCGTTAGCACTCGTCAACGGTGTGCTCTCGTTTGTCGTGCTGACGCTGATCTTCCCGGCCTTTGGCTTGCCCGTGAAATATTCGGCGCTATTGGCGTTCATCGCCTTTATGGGGTCGCTCATTCCTCTCGTGGGAACACTGAGCGGCTCGATCGTCATCACGCTGCTCGTCCTTCTTTTCAACGGCCCCCCGAGCGTCATCGGCGTCGGTATTTACTACCTCATCTACATGCAGGTCGAGGCGTATGTGCTCAATCCGCGCATCATGAACAAGGCCGTGAAAATTCCTGGCGCGCTCGTTGTGATCGCTGCACTTGCCGGCGGAACGTTGCTGGGTATTTTGGGTGCGCTCATCGCGATCCCCGTTGCCGCGGCGATCCTCATCGTCGTACAACAGGTGATCGTGCCACGTCAGGCAGATCTTTAGAGAGTGCTCTCCGCAGCGGCGGATGCCTCCGGCGGCCAAGTACGCGGCAGCGGCAGCACAACCGGGTTGAGGCGCGCCACAATTTCCGTCAGCACTCGATAGGTCTGGGACTCCCCCACCCACAGGTGCTTGCCTCCTTCGACCGCGACGAAGTCGATTTCGGGGACCGATGCGAATCGCTGCGCCGCTTCGTGCGGTCGCAGGTAGTCATCGAGTTCAGGAATGACAGCGACGAGACGTCGTTCGTCGCCAGCCCACCCAGAGACGTCCTCCGCCGTGGCGCGGTGAAGCGGCGGGGAGAGAAGAATTGCCCCGGTGATGGGGTGCTGTCGGCCGTACTTGAGAGTGACCTCGGTGCCGAACGACCAACCCAGCAGCCACACGTTGGGCAATCCCCGCTCGCGAACAAAATCCATAGCCGCGGCGAGATCGAACTCTTCGAGGGTGCCCTCACCAAACGAGCCTTCAGAGGTGCCTCGCGGTGACGTAACTCCACGGAAGTTGAAACGAAGCACGGCAATATCTGCCAGCGCAGGCAACCGCGCCGCGGCTTTGCGGATGATGTGAGAGTCCATAAACCCACCCGCGGTCGGCAACGGGTGCAGCGTCACCAGGGTGGCCGCGACATGACCGGACTCGGGCAGCGACAGCTCTCCCACCAGAGTGAAGCCATCGCTCGTGTGAAGCTCAATGTTCTCACGCTGCGCCGGCAACTCAGTGGCACCGCGAATGGGCTCTGGGGCTGGCTGGGCGGATGCGGCCGAACTGGTTGTTGAATTGTCGCTCACTGGATGGCGCTCACAATCTTATTTTCCAACAATGCTGATGCCAATGGCGTCGCGCTGAGAGGTCGTCTGCCTCTCCCATAATGCCGTCAGCACGCCACGTGACTGTGTGGGCGGTCCCTTGCGAGATCGGCTGTGAGCATCCGGGACAGGTATAGGTCTTGGCCGCTTTCGAAGGCGACACGGGCTGAACGTTCCACTCGCCATCTCGTTTAAATTCGGTGCGGCGAGAGCCGAAGATCACCCGGCTGAGGTCTGCGCTCTCGTCATCATCGGGGCGACGTCGTCCACGGGGACGATTAGAGCGAGGCATGGATCAAGCTTATGCGGTGAGGCAGGGCCGTCTAGTACCAGCCATTGGACTCGGAGTGAGCCCATGCGCCACAAGGAGTGCCATAACGACCTTCGATGTAGCTAAGCCCCCAGCTGATCTGCGTAGCGGGGTTAGTGGCCCAGTCGGCGCCAGCAGACGCCATCTTGTCGCCGGGAAGCGATTGCGGAATACCGTAGGCACCGCTCGAGGAGTTGTGAGCGTAGACGTTCCACCCAGATTCGCGATTCCACAGGCTGACCAAGCAGTTGTACTCGCCGGAGCCAAGACCACGCGCCGTCAGCATCGACAGTGCAATCGACTGCGCCGTGCCCGGGTCAGGCGTGCCAGCGGCAGGAACCGAGGGCGCTGCGGGAGCAGCGGGGACGACCGGCTCAACAATAAGTTCTTTCACCGCGAGCTTGTCTCGCGACACTTCGTTCACGAAGCCTTCTGCGACCGTCAGCGATTGCACATCTGCCCGCTCGATGGAGCTCACCGGCGCCTGTGCTGCCGACACCGTACTCGCGGGTGTCGGGGCTGCCACCATAAACGTGGCGATGAAGCCCAAACTGGCGACGGAAGCGAACACGGGGAGGGTCCACGAGACCCGTGTGTGCCGCCCAGAAAGATCCGCACCCTGGCTGCGTGCCTGAGCGCGGATGATTGCGGTTCGCGAATTAATAAACAAAGTACTAGGGATGTTAGCCGACGGACCTGAAAAAACGGAGGGAACTACCGAACGGCGAGCATGACATCGATCACCGAGTCGAGCAGGTAGTCGACTTGAGCTTCGCGATAACCGCCCTTTGCGGTGCGGAACGCTACTGTGCGCACCCGATCAATTGTCAGGGGTGCGCCGTGCTGGAAATAGTTGGCCAACTCTTGAGCGAACGCATCGACGTCCTTGACCGCGTACCCCATAGTGAATCCGTTCACCTTGGAAAACTTCTTGCCGTCGAGGCGAGCGAGGCGGTTCAAAATCTCTTGCGCCTCAGCGCGAGCGTTGGCGTACCACGCAGTCTCACCCAGTTCAGCGATCGCACGATCCCGCTCGCGCGCTGCAAAGGCGTCCTCAAGCCGCTCCAACGCCGAATCGACGTGAAGGGTCGAGTAACCGCCCTTGTGCATAGCGAATGCCAACCTGCGGATGCTGCGCGACGACACTACGGAAGAGTCGCTCCGATCGGCGGTGTAGGCACGACGCGCCTCTTCGAGGAAGTCCTCGACCTGGTCGACGTTGTACCCCAACTGTGACTTACGGCTGCGGGGAAATGTGGTGCTCACGGTTCTATTCTGCCTTACGCAAAGATGAGAAACAGCGCGTAGCCGGCTGCAGCCGACAAAAGTGACGAATCTACGCGGTCTAAGAAGCCGCCGTGACCGGGCAACCACGTGCTGATGTCTTTGATCCCGAGGTCTCGCTTGATGAGTGATTCTGCAAGGTCACCCATCGTTGCCGTGCCGAGAATGACGACTCCGAAGATCAGACCCACCCACCACGGTTGATCGATCATGAAGAGAGCGAGAAGCACACCAGCGGTAACTGCGGCAGCCGCGGCACCGGCAAAGCCTTCCCACGTCTTGTTGGGACTGATTGTGGGAGCCATCGGATGCTTGCCGAACGATAGCCCGCTGGCATACGCCCCGATATCGCTGACGACCACAACAATCAACATGGCGAGGGTCCACCATTGGCCGCCGTCTTCTGACGTGAGGATGACCGTAAAGCTAGCGAGGAACGCGACGTACAACATCACGAAGACCCCGGCACCGAGGTCGCGCATGATCGAACGCACCGAACCACGATGGCTCGGCATGACGACCACTTCAACCAATCGCCACACCCACATGAAGGCGATTCCCGCCAGCGTGATGTACCACTGACCTTCTGCATGCCAGTAGAACGACGCGGGAACTACTGCGACGGCGGCGATGACCGCCCCAACGCGGGGAATTTTAAGCCCCGAAAAGCGAAGTGCACTCGCGAGCTCGAACGCGGTGAACGCGACGAGCACGCCGGCAAAGAGCATGAAGAGCTCTTTGACGAAAATCAGGCTGAACAACAACGAAAGACCCAACGCCAGACCCACGACAATTGCCATCGCCAAAGGTCGCCCGGTGCGGGCGTTGATCTTGTCGTTTGTTGCTCGAACCTGAGCTTCGAATTCAGAAACCATTAGACCTCGAGCAGCTCAGTTTCTTTACGCTTGAGAGCATCGTCGATCGCGTCGACATGAGCTTTCGTGCTCGCTTCGAGTTCTTTCTCGGCACGAGCGATCTCGTCTTCGCCAACCTCGGTCAGCGCGTCAAGGTCGTCCTTAGCCTTACGGCGAATGTTGCGCAGCGCGACGCGGGCCTGCTCAGCCTTTTCGCGAACTACCTTGACGAAGTCCTTACGACGTTCTTCAGTCAGTTCAGGAAGAGTGGCGCGGATGACGCTGCCGTCGTTGCCGACGCTGGCACCGATATGGTGCGCTCCCGCGATGGCCTTTTCAATATCTTTGAGAGCTGACTTGTCGAACGGCGTGATGAGCAGAGTACGAGCCTCTTGGTTCACCATCGAAGCCAGTTGTTGCAACGGGGTCGGTGTTCCGTAGTAGTCCACCAGGACCTTCTGGAACAGGGCCGGGTTGGCGCGGCCGGTACGGACCGTGCTGAAGTCTTCTTTGGCAGCATCCACTGCCTTGTTCATCTTTTCGCTAGCCTCGGCTAGAACATCACTGATCACAGGGCACTCCTCTTGGTCTCACCCGAGTTTAGCCTGAGGTCGTTGGAACAACCGTGGCGCGGCACTCGGAAATCATCTGGCTTAGGGGGTTTTCGAATAGCAGAACGCTATCCGTGCACGCGGGTGCCGATCTGCTCGCCCACGATGGCGCGAGTTAGGTTTCCGGCGGGCTCCATGCCGAACACGAGCATGGGCATCGAATTGTCCATGCACAGGCTGAAGGCGGTGGAGTCAACAACCTTGAGGCCCTGAACGAGAGCGTCTTGGAAGCTAATGGAATCGAGCTTGCGGGCATCCGGGTTGCTGCGAGGGTCAGCGTCGTAAACGCCATCCACACCATTTTTAGCAACGAGCACTTCTTCAGCGCCGATTTCGAGGGCACGCTGAGCGGCCACGGTGTCGGTTGAGAAGTACGGCAGGCCAGCGCCCGCACCGAAAATCACGACGCGACCCTTCTCGAGGTGACGCTCTGCACGCAATGGAATGTAGGGCTCTGCAACCTGAGTCATGGCGATAGCTGACTGCACCCGCGTTGCCACACCGGCCTGTTCCAAGAAATCCTGAAGGGCGAGGGCATTCATCACAGTGCCCAGCATTCCCATGTAGTCAGCGCGACCACGGTCCATGCCGCGCTGGCTTAGTTCCGCTCCACGGAAGAAGTTGCCACCACCGACGACAATCGCGATTTCCACGTCAGTCGATGCCGCCGCAATTTCTTTGGCGAGAGCCGAGACAACATCCGGGTTCACACCCAGCTGACCACCACCGAACGCTTCTCCCGATAGTTTCAGCAGCACTCGGCGTTTGCGTTGAGTTGTCATCGTCTTCTTTCCGTGTTGATGTTCGTATACAGGTTATTGCGTTGTGGCGCCTTCAGCATGGGCGCACAGCAGATTCGCCGCAAGCCGCATTCTGTCGCCACCGGCGGTGCGCGCACAATAAAGGCCCGAGGCATTAGAGCCTCGGGCCTTCATCACACTGAGTGTTAGGCGCCTACCTTGAAGCGAGCAAAACCGGTGATGGTAATGCCTGCATCAGCGGCGACCTTAGCGATCGATACCTTGTTGTCGCGAGCGTAGTCCTGGTCAAGCAGCGATACCTGCTTGAAGAATGCGCCGAGACGACCTTCAACGATCTTGGGGAGAGCAGCATCAGGCTTGCCCTCTCCGCGACTGATTTCCTCAACGATACGACGCTCGTTCTCGACATCATCTGCCGGAACGTCTTCGCGCGAGAGGTAGGAGGGAGCAGCGAACGAGATGTGCTGAGCGATTCCGCGGGCGGTCTCTGCATCGTCACCCGTGTACGCGAGTACAACGCCAACCTGCGGAGGCAGGTCCTTGTTGGTGCGGTGCATGTAAACCTCGAACGAGTCACCCTCGAGCTTCGTCAAGCGACGTAGCTCGAACTTCTCACCGAGGATCGCTGCTTCGTCGTTGATGAGGTCTGCGACAGTAGCCGAGCCCGCAGGTGCTGCGAGGCCCTCTTCTACGGTCGAAGCACCAGCGGCCGAAACTGCTTCTGCAACGGCTTCGCCGAGAGCAACGAACTTGTCGCCCTTCGCTACGAAGTCGGTCTCGCAGGCGAGCTCGATGATAGTCGTTGCTGAACCAGTGGTCTTCGCGGCGATGAGGCCTTCGCTGGTGGAGCGGTCTGAACGCTTGGCGTTGCTCTTGGCACCGCGCAGACGAAGAAGCTCGGTGGCCTTATCGAGGTCACCGCCTGCCTCAACGAGAGCGTTCTTGGTTTCAACCATGCCGGTGCCGAGGCGCTCGCGCAGGGTCTTGAGGTCTTCGAGGCTAAAGTCTGCCATTGTTCGAATCCTTACTTCTTGTCGTCAGCTGCGTCTGCAGCCTTCGCGGGGGTCTTCTCTGCGGCGGGCTTCGCAGCAGCGTCGTCAGCCTTAGCGTCGTCAGCCTTGGGCTCTTCAGCCTTAGCTTCCTCAGCCTTGGGCTCTTCGGTCTTCGCTGCAGCAGCATCTGCGTCAGCCTGGCCGAGAAGCTCAGCTTCCCACGCCGCCATGGGCTCTACTTCTTTGCCCTCTTCTGGCTTCTGGTGACGCTGGATGAGGCCCTCAGCGGCAGCGTCAGCGACGATGCGCGTGAGGAGACCAACCGAGCGGATGGCGTCGTCGTTACCCGGAATCGGGTACGCAACGTCGTCGGGGTCGCAGTTGGTGTCGAGGATAGCGATAACCGGGATACCAAGCTTGTGAGCCTCGTCAATGGCGAGGTGCTCCTTCTTGGTGTCGACGATCCAGATCGCCGAAGGGGTCTTCGTGAGGTTACGGATACCACCGAGGCTCTTCTGCAGCTTCACAAGCTCGCGCTTCTGAATGAGCAGTTCCTTCTTGGTGAAACCACGAGTGGTGTCATCGAAGTCAACTTCTTCGAGTTCCTTCATGCGTGCAAGACGCTTGGAAACCGTCTGGAAGTTGGTGAGGAGTCCACCGAGCCAGCGCTGGTTGACGTAGGGCTGGCCTACGCGCAGTGCCTGCTCAGCGATGGAACCCTGTGCCTGCTTCTTGGTACCCACGAAGAGGATGGTTCCGCCGTGAGCGACGGTCTCTTTGACGTAGTCGTAAACTGCGTCGATGTGACCCAGCGACTGCTGAAGGTCAATGATGTGGCTGCCCGAGCGCTCGGTCAGAATGAAGCGCTTCATTTTCGGGTTCCAACGACGAGTCTGGTGTCCGAAGTGTACGCCGCTGTCAAGCAGCTCGCGGATGGTTACGACGGCCATGGCCGTTCTCCTTTTCTGGCTCACTGGCGCGCATGGCGGCAATGGCCTTCTCAGTTAATACTCGCTACCGGTTGGCGCGAATCCTGGTGCCCGGGCATACCTCCGCCCCGATCGCAGTGCTGCACGAAAGGGGACTGAGTGGAGATAGCGGCCGTATGTTGCAGTAGTTGTACTGCAACGGGGCACGCGTAGTCACCGCGAATACACGCGGTGCTGCCAAAATCATACCATCGCTCCCCCACAACTTCGTCACCGCCTGCAGCTTTCCCCGGAAGCGATTTTTCACCACTGACCGGCTCCTCAGTCGTCGACACTGAACGGATGATTCGAGCCCCGTTGTGCGTCATTCTTGCGTTCCTCATTGCCGCGTTGACCGGCGGGAGCGCCGCCGTCAGTGCCGAGCCGGTCTGGAGTTGGCCCATCGAGGCACCGCATCCGATCATCCGCCCCTATATTGCGCCCGAAACGCCCTACTCAGCGGGACACCGTGGGATCGATATCGGCGCCGGTGCGTCACACGAGGTGCGTGCGCCGGCCGCGGGCGTGGTGCACTTCGCCGGCACGGTGGTTGATCGCCCCGTGTTGTCGATTGAGCATCCGGGTGGGCTCATGACGAGCTACGAACCTGTCACTAGCGTGCTGGTCAGCGGTGATCTCGTGGCGCAGGGCGAGATTGTGGGAGAACTGCAAGCCGGGCATTGTTCGGCCTCCTGTCTGCACTTCGGAGTACGCCTCGACGGCGAGTACGTGTCACCGCTCAACTATCTCGGAGCCATCCCGCGCGCAATTCTTTTGCCTACGAGAAAGCCCTAGCCGGGTTCGAGCGCGAGGCGCAGGAACCCGGCTAGGGCTAGTTTTCCGTAATCCGAACGGAGCCTTAGGCGAGCTGAGACTTAGTGATCGACTGTGTGCTTGGGAGCAGCGTCACCCTCGGCGTGCTTCGGAGCGTGCTCCGCCGCGTGCACGGGAGCGTGGGTACGAACGTGCTCACCCGATCCCTTCGGAGTACGCACTTCAGCACCCACCGAAATGACGCGGCTCGGCCACCAGAACTTCTCCCCCAACATGAACGCGAGCGAAGGAACGATCACGGTACGCACGAGGAGGGTGTCGAGCAGCACACCGATGCACACAATGATTCCGATCTGCGTGAGCGTGATGAGTGGCAGCACCCCGAGCACTGCGAATACCGCGGCAAGCAAAATACCGGCGCTCGTGATGACGCCACCCGTCGAAGAGAGGGCCCGAATCATGCCCTGGCGGGTGCCGTGGGTGACCGCCTCTTCTCGAGCTCGAGTGACCAGGAAGATGTTGTAGTCAACACCGAGGGCCACCAAGAACAGGAAGCTGAAAAGCACCACATTCGTATCGATCGCCGGGAAGTCGAAGACCGATTGAAAGAGCAACCAACTGGCACCGAGGCTCGCGAAGAACGACGCCACGACTGTGAGCAGCAGCAGGATAGGGGCAACCAGCGAGCGCAACAGGAGGACCAGCACGATGAACACCAAGCCAAGGATGAGCGGGATCACAAGGTCTTGATCCGACTGCTGAGCGCGCTCAACGTCGAGAGCCTGAGCATCTAAGCCACCGACAAGCGCATCGGCGCCGTCGATGGTCGAGAGTTCAGCACGGAGAGCCTCGATCGCGGCGAACGAGCCTTCTGTTTCGGCAGCGTCATCCAACACCACGCTGATCTGCGTGATGGTGGAGGTGCTTTCACCGATGCGAACAGCGTCAACGCCGTCGACACCTTCGGCGGCTTGAGCTGCTTCTTCGGTGTAATCGGAATTAACGATGACCGAAGCAGGCGAACCGCTGCCGGCCGGGAACGCATCCGCAATCAGCTCTTGACCCTGAACTGCCTCAGGAACTTGCGTAAAGCTCTCGGTCTGCGACAGCCCGATCTTGATCTGCGGCACTCCGAGCGAGAGCGCTCCGAGCACGACCGCCCCGAGAATTGCGACGACGACAGGCTTCTTGGAAACGAGAACGCCGAGCTTGTGCCAGACACCACGCTCTGCACTGCCTTCGGTGCCGAACTTGGGGATGTAAGGCCAGAAAAGACCACGGCCGAAGAGTACGAGAGCGGCAGGCAACACAACGAGCGCGAAGATCATCGCGATCACCACACCCGTGGCACACGCGATACCGAGGGCCCGGTTGCCCTGCAGCTCGGCGAATACAAGGGTGAGAAGTGCCAGCACGACCGTACTGCCGCTGGCGATGATCGCCGGGCCCGCACCGCGCAAGGCACGAGACATGGCTTCACGGCGATCCTCGACGAGGCGAAGTTCGTCGCGGTAACGCGCGATCAAGAGTAGGGCGTAGTTCGTGCCGGCACCGAAGACGAGCACGGAGAGAATTCCCGTGACGGAGGCATCCAACTGGATACCGGCAAGAGTGGCGACGCGAGCGGCGACGATTCCCGCAAGACCATCGGCGGTACCGACGACAATGAGCGGAACGAGCCACAACCACGGGCTGCGATAGGTGACGAGCAAAAGAACAGCGACCACGATGACGGTGGTGAGAAGAAGAGTGAAGTCAGCGCCTTCGAAGACTGCCGCGATGTCGACAGCGAATCCTTCGGGGCCGCTCAGCAGCGCCGAGAGGCCGTCGGGGAGGTCAGCGTTTGCTTCGGTGCGAATCTCGTCAGCACGTTCCGCTTGCTCGCCCGCTTCAGAGAGCTTGTCGAGCGGAACCGTGACGAGGGCCGTGGTTCCGTCGTCGGAGAACGAGGCCGGCGGCACAAATCCCTCGGCGGAGAGGTCACTCAGCGAAGCCGTGGCGTCGGTGATCGCCGCCACGTCGTCGTCGGTGAGGTCCCCGTCGTCGCGGGTGTAGACGAGTAGAGCGACGGTGGAATCAGCACCGGGCAGGTCCTCGGCGGCAGCAGCCGCTTGAGCAGATTCGGCGGAATCGGGCAGGCCGATGCCGGGCAGCGCGCCCTCCTCATTGCCGGAGCCGGCAGCGAAGATCGCACCAGCGGCGAGGAATGCAGCGACCAGCACAATCCACGAAGTCTTTCGGGCGGTGATGAACGTCCTGAGGCGCGACATCGCTCTCCTTCTGAAGCAAAGTACTTCGATCGACTAGATATTAGACAAGTTAGAAACATACCGGTAAAGTTTTCTCCATGCAACACAACGAATTCGCTCTGGAGCGCCCCCAAGCACGCCGCCCCACCCAGCTGCTGCGGGACATTCTCGACATCAGCGAAGAGTTCGAGGAACACGTCGGGCGAACGCTCTCCGTCAACGCGACGGACCTTGAGGCGATGGAACACTTGATCATGAGCGGGCCGTTGCCGCCGACCGAACTATCGCGCCGCCTGAACATCTCAACGCCCGCCGTCACCGCCTCGATCGACCGTCTGATCACCGTCGGTCATGTCACTCGCGAACAGCATCCGACCGATCGCCGCAGCGTGGTCGTCGTGCCTAATCCACGATCTGTAGCCACCGCCATGGCCACACTGATGCCCATGATCATGGGAATCGACCGTGTACTCGACAACTTCGACGAGTCCGAAAAAGAGGTCATCGAGCGCTATCTCGACCAAGTTGTGACGATTTATCGCGAGCAACTGCCCGATCCCACGGATATTCCCGCACCAAAGCCGGCCGTTGCCCCGCCGAAGATTGACCCGCCAGGACCGCGGCGGTCATCGTGGAAGCCAGAGACTCAGGTCGGGCCGACGATCTTTAGCAGTTAGAGCTTCCTCAACGGCGAGCACGCCGGGCATGACGGGTGCGACGAGTACGACGCGTACGACGAAGGTGTCTTCGCACACTTTCGTGTACTCGACGCGCGGAGGGCATCATGCTCGCGGATGGGCCATCCGATAACTATCGCGTAGCCGCTCTGTGGAGACGTGCGTGTACAGCTGAGTTGTGCCGAGACTCGCATGCCCGAGAAGCTCTTGCACGGCACGCAAGTCGGCGCCCCCATCAAGCAGATGGGTGGCCGCGGTGTGTCGTAACGTGTGCGGCCCTGAACCTCCCGAACCCGGAACATCGGCCAGTAGGTGCGCAATAACTTCATAGACCGTGCGCGCACTCACGCGTTTGCCCCGAGCGCCCACGAAGAGCGGAGCTGCTCCCCCAGTTTCCGTCGTCAGCTGCCCCCGGCCGCGGGTGAGATAGTCGCTGAGCGCCCGCTGGGCGGGGATGCCGAACGGAACGACACGCTCCTTCGCCCCCTTACCCATCACCCGCACCGTCAGTCGCGAATCATCGACATCGTTGGCGCTCAAGCCCACGAGTTCGCTCACCCGCAGCGCAGAGGCATACAGGAGCTCGACGATAGCCCGATCCCGCAACGCAACCGGATCGGACGAGGAGGCTCGCGCCTCAACACTCTGCATCATCTCGGCCATTTGGTCGCGATTGAGAACGCGGGGCAAGTGACGCTCGGCTTTGGGCGCTTTGAGCCGAGCCGCGGCATCCACTTCGGTGTGGTTGTTAGTGGTCAGCCAGGCGCTAAAGGCTCGGGCTGCTGCCGCCCGGCGAGCAAGCGTCGCCTTAGCGAGCCCGTCTTGCGACGACTGCCAGAGCCACTCACGCAGCAGTTCGAGATCGAGGTCGACTGGTTCGGTAGCCGAGCGCTCGGCAGCGAAGCCGACAAGAGTGGTGAGATCTGAACGATAGGACCGGATGGTGTGCACGCTAAAGCCGCGGTCTGCCGAGAGGTACTCGACAAACACCTCCACGAGCCGGTGCATGTTCACGTGTCTATCGTGCGGCATGCTGCAGACATTAGTGTGCGACGCGATAGCGTTTCGGGATGACCACTCCAGCTTCACCACAGCACGTCGGCACCGCTCTCGTGACGGGAGCAACCTCGGGACTCGGCGCAGAATTTGCCCGCCAGCTCGCCTCGGCCGGCCACGACCTCGTCCTGGTAGCACGCGATCGCGCCCGTCTGGAGAGCGTGGCAGAGTCGCTGCGAGCCGCCTTCGGCGTCGACGTCGAGGTGCTCGGCGCCGACCTCACCAACCCGGAGCAGCGAGCGACCGTCGAAGAACGACTCGCCGCTAACGAGCATCCGGTCAGCTACCTCGTGAACAACGCGGGTTATGGCCTTGCGCAGGAATTCGAGAGCAACTCCGTCGATGACGAGGAACGGATGCTCGAGATCTTGGCCACCGTACCCCTGCGCCTCAGCCATGCCGCACTCGGCGGCATGCTCGTGCGCGGCTCAGGCACCATTCTTACCGTCGCGAGCATTGCAGGAGGCGCCCCGCTCGGAATGTACGCGGCAGCTAAGACCTGGCCGTTGAGCTTCAGCCGCTGGGCCAATGCGCAGTACCGCCACCGCGGCGTCACCTTTAGCGCGGTGGCTCCCGGTTTCGTGCGCACCGAATTTCACGCCCGCCTCGGTATCGAGCGCTCCGCCATGGCACCGAAATGGATGTGGCTCAACGCCGATTTCGTCGTTCGCACTGCGTTGCGCGACGCCGCGCGGGGTCGCGGACTCTCGGTTCCGAGCATCCGCTACAAGTTGGTGTGGGCGCTCATGAAGGTGGCACAGCCGCTCATTCTGCTGGCTGTAGCGCGATCGAGCCGCGCAACCTCGGCGAAGACGGGGCGCTAGGCACTGCGCCCGCACGCTGATTGCCCGGTGGGTGGCAGCCAGAACTGAAATCTAGCGGATGGGGAAGCCGCGCGCCTCGACCTCGTCCTTGAGCTGATCACGCAGCGCAGCCGACGGACCGGTCACTCCATCCGGCTTGCTCGTGCGCCGCGCGGTGTGCTCCGCCCACCCATATTCGGCATCCGGAATTTGAGAACCTCCATTGGCAACCTGACGGCCCGCGTAGAGGCCGTTGGCGATCATCACCTCGTCATACTCCCGCACGTGCTCTTCGACATCTGCACTGGAGTACTGCTCGCGGTGCACGACGGCCTCGCTCGCCAAGCGTGGTTTGACGCCCCGCCGCACGCCCTCTTTGGGGTAGCCAATCGTCAGCCCTGCCACCGCGAAAACGCCCTGCGGCAGCCCCAACTCTTTGGCGATCGCGCTTGGGCTATTTCGCACCGACCCGATTGGCACAGCGCCAAGCCCCAAGGACTCGGCAGCGACGAGCGCGTTTTGGAGCGCCAGCGTTGCATCGATCGACGCCGTCAAGAACATCTCCAGGTTGTCCGCCCCGAAAGTGCGCCCCTGGCGCTCGGCCAAGTAGTGGAACCGCGACACGTCTGCACAGAAGATGAGCATGACGGGTGCCTCGGCGACGTAGCGCTGGTCACCGACAAGGTGAGCCAAGCGTGCACGACGCTCGGCATCCTCAACGACGACGATGCTGAACGCTTGAAGGTTCGAGGATGTCGGGGCGCTGCGAGCGGAGACAAGTATAGCTTCGAGCACTCCAGCTGGAAGCGGAGTCTTTTCGAAACTGCGAATCGATTCGTGGCTTGTCAAAACTCGAATGGTATCCGTGACGAACTCAGGCGCAATTTCGCGCTGCTCTTGTTCGATTCGAGTGGTGGGTGGAGTGTGTGTCGAGCCCAAAGTCATGGATTCATGATTTCACGCTCGACTGGGCGCGTGATGCACACAGAGTCGCTGCGGCGTTGATCGCCGCAGCCTGAACGCAGCAGCCTGAACGCCCCACAAATTCGGCGGACACAATAGCGCGCTAGTCGGACGCAGCAACCTCGGCCGCATTGAAAGTCGAGTTCTTGGCCGAGAAGGTTTCGAGGCGTTGTTGCGGTGTCATTGCTTCGATCTGAGCCCACGCTTCTGCGGAGTGCCCGGTGATCTCGGCCGTATCGCCGACCGGGATGATCGAGTGCACAGTCTGCTTCTCGTAGACGTGCACGACGTTCACGGCTTGGCCGTAGTCGACGCCCGAGAGCAGTCGGTCTTCGGCGCTCAAGTCGAGCGTGTAGCAGGTTGCCGATGCGACAGAGACGGGGATGCCCGCAAACGTCGAGTGGGTCGAATAGTGCAGGTGGCCCGCGAGAATCGCCCGCACATCGCTGCCCTCGAGAACTTCAGCCAGCCGTTCTTGGCGCTGCAACTCGAGCATGCCCATCGCTTCAAGCATGGGGGTAGGGATCGGCGGATGATGCACGGCGAGCAGTGTGCCGTGCGGTGCGGGAGTGGCCAGTTCATTGCGCAGCCACTCCAACTGTGCGTCGCTAATGTCACCGTGATGATAACCGGGCACCGTGGTGTCGAACGAGATGATGCGCAACCCGTCGATCAGGTATACCCGGTCTTGCGGAGCATCCGACTCGTCATCAAAAAGCAGCTTGGAGTACTGGTCGCGCTCATCGTGGTTGCCCATGACCCAAATAATTTCGGCGTTCATGCGCTTAGCCGCGGGCTCGACGATTTCGCGAAGGCGCACGTAAGCGTCGGGCTCCCCCAGGTCGGCGAGATCACCAGTGAAAACGATGGCTTGCGGGTGAGCCGTTGATCGTTCGAGCTGGGCCAGTGCTTGTTCGAGGTGTTCGATCGTGTTGACCGCGCCGTAGAGCGGTCGCCCGCCCGCCAGCAAGTGGGTATCACTGACGTGGGCAATAACGTGGCTGGGAGCTGGGTACTGGCCGAGTTGAATCACACGCCCAGCCTAGGCCTGCCGAGTGTCATTCAATAGGGCTCTCGCGAGACAGCACGGAAGCGGCATGAGAACCTGGGCGATCGCACCGTGGGGGTAACGCAGGATGCCCGCCGCCACAACAGTGGCCGACGGGCATCCAGCATCGTCACGCCCCGAAGAGCGCGCTCGATCGAGCGAAGTTAGTCCTCTTTATCGAAGACTGGGAGCGTGACCGTTCCCGTGCGAACGCTTTCAACGGCGGAATCGAACTCGGTGACGATGTTGTCGCTGTGCTTGAAAGTCAACAAGCTCACCACAATCGCGATGACGAGGTTCAGGATGAAGCCGGGCACGATTTCGTACATGACGCCAGACAGCGCGTCGCTGTTGCCCCAGATGACGACGGTGACAGCACCGGCGATCATTCCGGCAATCGCGCCCGGAGCGGTGAGCTTGCGCCAGAACAGTGACAGCAGAACGATCGGCCCGAACGCTGCACCGAAGCCGGCCCAGGCGTAGCCGACGAGGTCGAGAACGGATGCCTTTGGGTCGAGCGCAATGATGATTGCGACCACCGAGACGACGAGCACACCGAGACGACCCAAGATGACCTGCGCCTTGGGGGTAGCTTCCTTCTTCGCAATGATCTTGAAGAGGTCTTCGACGAGAGCCGACGATGACACGATCAGCTGCGAGGAGATCGTGCTCATGACAGCGGCAAGCACTGCGGCGAGAACGAAGCCAGCGATCAGCGGGTGGAAGAAGATCTGCGACAACTCGAGGAAGACCTTCTCGGGGTCATCCAGCGTGAGGTCGGGATTCTGCTGGAAGTACGCGATACCGATGAGGGCGGAGGCCAGCGCACCGAGAACCGAGATGATCATCCAACTGATGCCGATACGGCGACCAGCTACGGCATCCCGCGGCGAACGCAGCGCCATGAACCGAACGAGGATGTGCGGCTGACCGAAGTAACCAAGGCCCCACGCTGCTGCGGAGATCGCTGCGATAGCGGATCCGCCGAAGAGGTTGAGCATGTCGACTTCTTCGGTGCTGACGGCCCGGATCGATTCCATGGCGCCGTCGATGCCACCGACCTGCGAGATGCCGATGATCGGCACGAAGATCAGGGCAAGGAAGATCATGATGCCCTGAACAACGTCGGTATATGTTGCCCCGATGAAGCCGCCAAAAAGGGTGTACAGCACGGTGACGCCACCCACGAGGAGCATTCCGATGAGGTACTCGGAGTTGAATGCGCTCTCGAAGAACTTTCCGCCGGCGACCATGCCGGAGGAGACATAGAACGTGAAGAAGACGAGGATGATGATGCCGGCGGTGATGCGCAGAATGTGCGTCTTGTCGCGCAAGCGGTTCTCGAAGAAGCTCGGCACTGTGATCGAGTTCTTGGATACCTCGGTGTAGGCGCGCAGACGTGGAGCAACGAACTTCCAGTTGAGCCAGGCGCCAATCGTCAGACCGATCGCGATCCAGGCTTCGACGAGGCCACCAACGTAAAAGGCGCCGGGGAGTCCGAGGAGCAGCCAACCGGACATGTCGGAGGCACCGGCGCTGAGCGCTGCCACCCCGGGGCTGAGCTTGCGACCAGCAAGCATGTAGTCGTCGAGGTCGGTAGTGCGTTTGTAGGCCCACCAGCCGATCCCGAGCATTGCGGCCATGTAAATGACCATCGCAATAATTTGGAAGGTTAGATCGTTCAAGGTGTCGCCTTTCTCATGCATGTGCGTGGGTTAAGCCTGTCTACCCTTGCAGAGATAAGGATTAGTAACAATCTCAATCGGCGACCATAAAGGGTAAGAGTTTCTAATGGTTGCCGCGCGAAGTGTGCAGAAAACCGCACAAACCGTCACAAACCCGGGGTTGGCACAGGACTTTTGCGTGGGCGGCGCACAGTGCGCAGCATTCCGCAGGCGGCGTTGCCGGCGGTCTGACCACAAGATCCACGGATCATCCCCATGGGACCCGCGACTAAGGGTTCCACTAGGCTTCCTCACGGGCGCTCCGGCCAAACAGCATCGTGGAGCGACTGTTTTCTCTTTTCAACACCGGGGGCACCGTGGATCACACTCGCGCTAAGCAGCCGGGTGCGCATCACATTACGGAGATCGAAGGCTTGCGGGGAATCGCCCTCAGCCTTGTCGTGCTTTTCCATCTTTTTGGTGGAGGTCGCGTTTCAGGAGGAATCGATGTCTTTCTGGTCATCTCCGGCTTTCTCCTAACAGGGTCAACCACCCGACGGATTGAACGCGGTGCGCCTTTTCTGCTCGAACATTTCAGCCGAGTGGCGAGACGTTTAGTGCCTAGCGCCGCTGTCGTAGTAGTGTTCGTCGCTCTCGCCGCGCTTCTGGTCTTCCCGGAGTCGCGGTGGCTACAAACCGGCCGTGAACTCATAGCGAGCCTGCTGTACTTCGAAAACTGGGAGCTCATCTCCTCACAGCTCGCCTACGGAGCAGCAGGAGTTGACTCCAGCCCCCTGCAACACTTTTGGTCACTTTCCGTTCAAGGGCAATTTTTTCTAGCGTGGCCTTTGGCACTCGTAATTATTGCGTTCGCCGCTCGCGCTGCAGGCGTAAAACCGTTCTATTCATTCGTGATCGCGACCGCGCTCGTCACGATCGCGTCATTTGCCTATTCGATAATGCTCGTCAATGCCGATCAGAGCGTCGCCTACCTCAGCACGTGGACTCGCCTGTGGGAGCTCGGGGTGGGTGCAATTCTCGCATTGACCGCCACGAAGATCCCGCTTCCTTTGTGGGCGCGCAGCCCACTCGCCTGGCTCGGCTTGACCCTCATCGTGACGTGCGGCTTTGCCATCGACGGCGCGACCGCATTCCCCGGCATCCTGACCCTCTGGCCGGTCCTCGGCACTGCGCTCGTGATCGTGAGCGCAGGCGGTACCTCTCGGTTCAGCCCGGTTCACGTGGTGGACACGCGAGTTATTACGTTCCTGGCACGCATCTCTTACCCGCTCTACCTCTGGCATTGGCCCCTGCTGATCGTGTACCTCGAATACCGCCACTACGACGCGGTCGGCTGGAAGGGGGCCGCACTGGTACTCAGTGCGTCGGTTCTTCTCGCGTGGCTCACGCAACGTTTCGTCGCTGAACCACTCGTTCTCACCCAACCCCCGAAGAACCACTTTGCCCCTTTCGTCGTGCCCGCGAGCATCGTTGCAACTGTGGCAATTCTTCTCTCGATCGGCGTGGGGGCAATCGAGCGCTCGAACGCCGCCGAGTTGGCGGCAGCTGAAAAAGCAGCACAAGCGAGCACCGAGCTGTATCCGGGAGCACGAGCGCTCACCGACGGCATCGAGGCAACAGACCCGACGGTAGGATTCGTACCGAGCACCGAAATAGCGAACGCAGATCTCCCCGACCTCTATTCGCGAGGCTGTGTTCAGAACTACCGCAGTGAGCCCGGGATGGATGAGGTACTCATTTGCGAGGACGAAGACACCACTGACCCGAGTCATTTCGTGGTCATGTCCGGCGGGTCCCATGTACTCCATTGGTATCCAGCGCTCAAGACCATTGCCACCGAGGAAAACTGGCGACTGGAAGTGGTCGACAAGGATGGCTGCCGGCTGACCGTTCGAGCTGACGAGACTAATTTTGCGCCTAGCGAGATGTGTTATTCATGGAACGACAATGCCTTGCCCGCCCTCGTCGAGATGGCACCCGACGCAGTATTTACGGTGGGAACCAGAACACCCGAGACAGACGGTGTCGAGATAGTTCACCCGGGCCAAGTCGGGGCGTGGCAGTATCTGGCTGATGCGGATATTCCTGTAATCGCGATGCGCGATACCCCGCGATTCACATCCAGCGTTCCAGAGTGCCTTGACGAACACGACGACAACCCGCTTGCCTGCGCTCGCGATCGCTCAGAAATATTTCTCGATCGGGCGCCGTATCTCGACACACCGAATATTCCTGAGAGCACCGTTTTCATTGACCTCACTGATTCTTTTTGCACAGCCGAATCGTGCGATCCGATTGTTGGCAACATTTTGGCTTACCGCGATGAGGACCATATGACAGCGACTTACTCCCGTACCCTCGTCGGGTCTTTGCGCGCGGAACTCGAGGCCCAAGCGGGCTGGCTGTTCTAGAAGAGGAACTTCAACTGCCTGCATTCTCTCCGCTGCAGTGCTTCGTCAGACCACGATCGCGGCTTCTGCGCTCAGCGCGCAGCGGGACGGCATCCCCCGGCCACCTGCTCAGGATCTCGGGTGATGGTGGAATGTGTTCTGCGCCGCATCGTTAGCCCCAAGACCACCTAAACTGACGCCACTATGACAGTCGTTCGCGTCCTTTCCGCTATCGCAGAATTACCCTCGACTTCCTCTACGATCGTCCTCGGCATCTCGGGGTTCGGAGGAGCAGGGAAGTCGACGCTCGCCCGCGAGCTGGTGTCTACGCTGGCGAATTCTGCTCGCATACGTGGTGACGACTTTCTCGACCCCTCCCGTTCGCATCAGCGCTCGACGGACTGGGCCGGCGTCGAGCGGGTGAGACTTCGTGAAGAAGTGATCGACCCGCTTCGCACCGGGCGCAGCGGATCGTTCCGACGGTTCGATTGGTCGACACGCGCGCTGGGCGACCCCGAACCATTGCCTGTCGCGGATGTCGTCGTAATCGACGCGATCGGGCTTTTTCATCCAGAACTCGCTGGCGCCTTCGATCTGACCTTGTGGGTGGATGTCTCTCTGGAAAATGCCACAGAGCAGGGCAAGGCTCGTGATCGCCGACTTGGTCGAGACCACGAAAGGCTGTGGGACGAGGTGTGGGTACCCAACGAACGCGACTTCGTTGCCCGGTTCGACCCGCACTCCGCAGCAGATCTGCTCTATGCCTCGGGACGGTCGAGCACATAGAGATGCACCCACGCTCTGTGAGTCTCAGTGTGAAAAATCACGGGCTAGCGGTGGGACGACTCCGTCTCTGATCTCCGAGAAGAAAACCATGGATCGATTCTTGCCTTGCGCCACCGAAGAACCGGCAGCTCGACATACCGCCATGTGAGCATTCCAAGAAGCGTTCCCGCTGTTGCACCTAGCGCGATAAATACCGGTGGCGGAAGGGTCTCGCCTATCAAAGGCATGATCCAAAATATAACGGATGCATGCCCAAGGTAGATGCTATAGCTGGCTAGACCAATCGTCTCGACCGGCGCCCAAGTGCTTAATCTGAATGCGAAATCACGGACTCTGCTCGCCGCGGGAAGAAGTCCCCATAAAATCACAGCGACGGCCGCGAGCGATTGGCACGTGTAAGAAAGTGGAGTTGGCACGGCCGCAGAACCTACGTACAGCGCTATGGCAATCAAAAGTGTCCAATTGCTGCTTAGTTTCGACAGCCACGCGTTTCTACCCTCCAACCAGAGAACGTAGAGCACTGCCGCGAGTACGCCCCACGCAATCGAGTCAAGTCGAGTCACAGTCGAACGAACGAAATAGATGCCGTCATCAAACGGAATCATGAACCTCAGGGTGGTCGAGTAGGCGATAGCAAAGATGGCCACAACAGCCAAAACTCCGCGTGCGCGATTGAGACCAACGATGAGGAGCCAGAGCAGCGCGAAAGCAATATAAAACTGTTCCTCGACGGCAAGTGACCAGGTAACCCCCGAACCGGGCATTATCTCTTTTGCGGAAGCAGCATCGAAAATTCGAACCCAGTTGAAAGTGAAGAACACTTGGGACGCGACGACCCACCAGTTGACGACGTTCCAAATGGAGTAAATCGCGGTCGGAACGAGAATAAGGACGACCAGAGGAGGAGCGAGCTTTAGCGCACGATTTGCGTAGAAGCGCGTTGCTTGGAATCGACCTGTTTTCTGCCGCTCTTTCAACACAACATAAGTGATGACGAACCCTGAGATAGCAAAAAAAATGGTGACGCCGGACTGCCCGGGAACGAAAAGTAAACCCGCATGATTGAGGACTACGAGCATCACAGCGAATGCGCGCAATGCATCAATGTGGGCGAAGCGTCCCTGAGAATTGGCGCTCGTCGTCTCCCCCACTGGTTTAAGCTATCGCATGCGTTCGACTTTTAGGAGTGGTCGCAGGTCAGTAGCCGGAATGGCCGACTACCGAAAATTGACCGCGTTCCGCGCTCTCTTCATCGAGTGATAGGAATCATCGATCTCGATTGCCGTGCAGAATTTCCGGAGACACGTGGCCAGCGTTGCCGTCATTCGTCACCACGTTTCCAACCGCGCTCGGTTTCGGTGACGCGACCGTCGAGTTCGAGGAGGCCCAGCTGAGCGCGAACCGTAGAGATCGCGAGGCCACTGCGCGCGGCAAGGTCGTCGGTGGTGCGGGCGCTGCGAGCGCTGAGGGCGTCGAGAAGGCGAATAGTTTCGGTATTGCGCTGGCTGCCGACTTCCGGCGCCTCGCTCGTTGCCGTGACGACCTTTGTGACATCCACAACCTCGTCGACGGTGAGCAGTGTTTGCTCGATCGGCGCTAGCTCGGCCATCTGGTCGGGGTTGGTGACACACACGGCGTCATAGTCACGGATAAGTCGGTGACAGCCCGCGGAGGCTGCGCTCGTGACCGGCCCAGGCACTGCACCGAGCGGACGACCTAGCGTTGCTGCGTGGCCAGCAGTATTGAGGGAGCCGGATCGCCAGCCCGCTTCAAGCACTACCGTCGCCATGCTCGCTGCAGCTATGAGCCTGTTGCGCTGCAGAAACCTCCATTTGGTGGGTGGCGACCCGCACGGGAGCTCGGAGATTACGACGCCGTGCTCCACGATGCGACCGAGGAGAGCGTCATGGCCGCTCGGGTAGAAACGGTCTACTCCCCCGGCGAGAAACGCGACGGTAAGGCCCTGACTGGCGAGAGCGGCGCGGTGAGCCATGCCGTCGATGCCGTAGGCAGCCCCCGACACGATCGTGTACCCACGATCGACAAGGCCAGCGGAGGCTTCCATGGTGATGTGTTCGCCGTAACCGGTTGCTGCGCGGGCTCCGACGAGGGCGATGCCTCGATCGATTCCGGCGAGCGCTTCATCGGTTCCGCGAACCCAGAGCGCCGAGGGCGCGTGCCAGTCGAGATCGGTGAGCCGCGACGGCCACAGGGTGTCGTCGGGCGTGAGCAGGCGCGCGCCGAAACGGGCAGCCTGACGCAGAGCGATGAGCGCGGTGTTCGACTTAAGCCGTGGCATCCACCGGTCAATGGCTTGAGCCATATCGTTGTCGGCCACGACCTCACCGTCGCCAGCAAGCGCGGCGGCGAACCGCTCGGGTTCCCAATGCTCGACAACAGCGGTGAGCGCACGAACGGCGCCGAGCTGCTGGATGGCGCGACCGGCAAGACGATCACCGGGCTCGGCGAGGCCGCTCCACGTTGCGCGAGCGAATCGTTCCGCTATCGAATCTCGATTGAGGTCACCGCCGCCCCCGACGCTGACGGCCTTTACGAGGGTGGCGACTTCTGATTCTTTGAGTCCAAACATGGTCACTGGGACATGGCCTTTCTGAGGTAGAGCGCTTGCCCGACGTGGGTATCGTCGGGGCGAGAGTCGTCGGCTAGGTCGGCGAGAGACCACGCGACGCGGAGCACGCGGTCGTAGCCGCGCATCGTGATGCCGCCGCGCTCAAGTGCACGGTCGAGTCCGGCAGTGACCTTCGGCGCGAGGCGCAGTTCGGTACCGCGCAAGTACGAGCCCGGCACGTGCGAGTTGAGTCGCCACGGCGTGGTCTCTAGTCGAGCCGCCGAGCGCTGCCGAGCCGCTGTGACGCGGGCTCGGGCATCCGCTGTCGAGAGAGACGGTTGCTCCCCCGCTAGCCGCAGTTGGGCGCTCGTGATGCGCTCAACCCGGAACTGGATATCGATGCGATCGAGGAGCGGCCCCGACAGCCGGGCAAGATAACGCCGCCGGCTGTTCGGCGGGCAGGTACATTCGCTGTCACGCGCACCCCACTGACCGCAGGGGCAGGGGTTCGCCGCCATCACGAGCTGAAACCGGCCAGGAAAGTGAGCAATCGCGTTGGCGCGATGGATGCTGATGACACCAGATTCGAGAGGTTGCCGCAGTGCATCCAGAGCGGCAGGCGCGAACTCGGGTGCTTCGTCAAGAAAGAGCACTCCGTCGGAGGCTCGGGCGGCAGCCCCCGGACGAATCTGCGAGCTGCCACCTCCCACGAGCGCCGCGGCCGTCGCCGTGTGATGAGGCGCTTCGAGGGGTGGACGTGTCGTGAGACTGCTGCCGACCGGGAGTCCGGCGAGCGAACGAATGGAGGACACTTCGAGGGCCGCCTGCGGATCGAGATCGGGTAAAAGCCCGGGCAGCCTCGCGGCGAGCATCGTTTTGCCGGCTCCGGGCGGACCCAGAAGAAAGACGTGATGGCCGCCCGCCGCTGCGACCAGCATTGCGTCGATCGCGTCACTGCCGCCGATCATGTCGGAGAGGTCGCCGACGTTGTCGAGCGTGACCTCGGGAGCAGCCCTCGTTATTACTTCGACGGGTTCAGGCTCGAACTCTCCGCCATGCCAGATCGCGGCATCCCGCAGCGAAGGAACGGCGATCACGCGCATGTCGGGCACGAGCGATGCTTCATCGGCATTGCCGCTCGGCACCATCACGGTCGTGAACCCGGCCCGAGACGCCGCAAGCACGGCGGGCAGGACACCGTTGACCGGTCGCAGCCGCCCATCGAGACCGAGCTCACCGATGTGGAGCACGCGGTCGATCGATTCTGCCGAGATTGTGCCGGCGGCAGCGAGGGCCGCGAGCGCGATACCGAGGTCAAAACCTGAGCCGTGCTTGGGCAGAGCGGCAGGCGACAGATTGACGGTGATCTTACGGTTCGGCAGCCCGCATCCGGAGTTCGTCGCGGCCGCCCGCACACGGTCTTTCGCCTCGCCGAGCGCGGTGTCGGGCAAGCCGATGAGGACGAAGCCCGGGAGGTTGTTAGAAAGGTCTGCCTCGATCTCCACGATTGCACCCTCGAGACCCAACAGGGAAACAGCGTAGGTTCTGCCGATCACGAGATGCGCTTCAAGTGCTCGATCTCGATTTCGCCACGTGAGGGCACGATCACGGCAATCGCATCAATGCGAACAGTCGCTCCCGAACCCGGATGATCGTCACACCAGGCCGCAGCAAGTCTCCGCAGCCGTGCAAGTTTCGTGGCAGTGATTGACTCGAACGGATGCCCAAACAGCACGCTCGAGCGAGTCTTGACCTCGACGAAAACGAGCTCGTCACGCTCACGCGCAACAATGTCGAGTTCCCCCTGCGAACACCGCCAATTGCGGTCGAGGATCTCAAGCCCTGCGCTGGTCAGGTGGTCGGTCGCGAGCTGTTCGCCACGTGCGCCAAGTTCATCTTTTGCTGCCATGGCTCAAGCGTCGCGTCTCGGGGCAACCGGCGACGAGACTGGGCACGTTGTGGGCGAAGACTCCCCGACGCGCCCCGGTGGGGAGGACTAGTCATTCAGCCAGAAAACTACTCGGAAAAGACGAGCTGATTAGTCACCCGAACTCGCCGCTTCGAACGCTGAGACGCTGAACCGAGCACCGTCGTCGACGGTCACCCTCAGCGTCAAGCTCGAGAGGTCGCCTTTAAGGGACGAAGTGAGATAAGTCGATGCCGGCGTTCCTCGTTCACTCGCGCAATTACTTGCCCAAGTTCTATCCACGACGGTGTCGCCCGAGACTATCGCCACCTCATACGGGGTATTCCTATCGCACCCGATCGCGAGAAAGAGCTGGTCGACCGCGTCGCCTAGCGGAGGCAACGAGTATTCCTGTGCGCCCGCACCCACGCGCTCGAAGAGAATCGAATAGGCAGAATCGGAGTTCAGAAGGCTGGAGTCAGTACTGAGGAGCGGCATCTCCCAGCTATTCCCCTCCGTCGCGACGTCAGATTCCCCCGACGACCCCGACGAATCAGATGCTTGTGGCCCAGCCGACACACAACCGGCAAGCCCGAGCACGACTGCAACGCCAACAAGAACGACTCCACCACTACGCATGGTTGATTTCTAGCACTCGTTCCGACGTCCGTCTAGTGAATCTAAAGAATTGTCACGAAAGAGCATTCAAGGATCGACAACTGACTACTCGAACAGCCCAGCGATCAAGCTGCCCGCCAGCACGACCATGACAATCGCGATCACAATGTCGAGCACCCGCCACGCCACGGGCTTGGCGAAGAGCGGGCGCAGATACCGGCTGCCATAGCCGATCGCGGTGAACCAGATCACGCTGCCGAGGCAGGCTCCGAGTGCGAACCACCAGCGGTCGTCACCATACGTTCCGCCTATGGAACCGAGCAGCAGTACAGTATCGATATATACGTGCGGGTTGAGCCAGGTGAGCGCGAGCGCTGTCGAGAGGGCGGCGGCGAGCGTCATCCCTTTACCGCCGGTTGACGCCGTGAGGGCTTGTGGGCGCACGGCACGGCGCAGTGACAAGAAGGCGTACACGAGCAGGAAGAGGGCGCCGCCGACCCGCGCGATCACGAGCAGCCACCCTGCTTGTTCGATGAGGGCGCCGAGGCCCGCCACGCCGGCGGTGATAAGCACGATGTCAGAGAGCATGCAGACGAGCACTACCGCAGTGACGTGTTCCCGCCGCAGTCCTTGACGCAGCACGAACGCGTTCTGCGCGCCGATCGCAATGATCAGCGAAAGCCCAAAGCCGAGCCCGGCGATGACGACGGCGATGATCGGGGGCATGAGATGACTCTAGGGGCAGAATGGGTGCATGCCGTCCACGCCACCGTCGGAACACCGTGACCTCGTTCACGCGCTGAGTTCCGCGGTGCGCGGCGAGGTGGATGACTCCACGCGCCGCCGCGCCGAATACTCCAGCGATGCCTCGAACTATCGGGTCGTGCCGCAGGTCGTGGTGTTCCCGCGCGACACCGACGACGTGCTCGCGGCGCTGGCCATCAGCCGCGATTCCGGCACTCCCCTCACGTCTCGCGGCGGCGGCACATCCGTTGCCGGCAACGCCATCGGCTCCGGCATCGTGCTCGACTTTTCTCGCCATCTCAACCGCGTCATCGACATTGACCCGGATGCCCGCACCGCCCGCGTGCAGCCCGGCACCGTCTTGGGCACCCTCCAAGCCGCCGCGCAACCACACGGTCTGCGCTTCGGCCCCGACCCCTCCACGTGGTCGCGCTGCACCATCGGCGGCATGATCGGCAACAACGCGTGCGGCGCCCATTCATTGCAGTTCGGGCGCACCGCCGACAACGTGCGCAGCCTCGATGTGGTCGATGGCCTCGGGCGACGGTTCACCGCGGCGAACGACCCGAGCGTCGTCGATGGCCTCCCCGCCCTCGTCAACAGCAACCTTGCGACGATCCGCACCGAGCTCGGGCGTTTCGGCCGTCAGGTATCGGGCTACAGTCTCGAACACCTGCTGCCCGAGCACGGCCACAACCTCGCCCGCAGTCTCGTGGGCACCGAAGGCAGCCTCGTGACGGTGCTCGAAGCGACCGTCGACCTCGTTGCCGAACCCCAGCATCCGCTGCTCGTCGCCCTGGGCTATCCAGACATGGCGACCGCCGCCGACGCCGTTCCCGCCCTGCTCCTCCACCGCCCCAGCGCGATCGAGGGTCTCGATGCCCGCATCGTGGATGCCGTGAGCCGCACCCGCGGAGCCCGCGCCGTTGCCGCCCTGCCCGCAGGCGCCGGCTGGCTGCTCGTCGAGATCACCGGCGACGACCCCACGGAGACCCTCCAGCGCGCGAACCGTCTCGCCGCCGATGCTGCCGCAATCGAGTCCCGCGTCATCACCGATGCTACGGCCGCGAAACAACTGTGGCGCATCCGTGAAGATGGCGCCGGACTGGCCGGGCGCACGGCATCTGGAAAACAGGCGTGGCCCGGTTTTGAAGACGCCGCCGTGCCGCCCGAGCGCCTCGGCGCCTACCTGCGCGACTTCGATGCTCTGCTGGCCGACTACAACCTTGAGGGGATGCCGTACGGCCATTTCGGCGACGGTTGCGTTCATGTGCGGCTCGATATTCCCCTCGCGACGGAGGGCGCAGTTTTGCGAGCCTTCGTGGATGACGCCGCCACCCTCGTCGCGTCCCACGGCGGCTCACTGTCAGGCGAACACGGCGATGGTCGGGCGCGCAGCGAACTTCTGCCGCGCATGTATTCGCCCGCGGCCATCGAGCTCTTTGGGCAGTTCAAGCGTCTCTTTGATCCGAACAAGCTGCTGAATCCGGGCATCGTCGTTGACCCAGCCCCGGTCGACGCGGATCTGCGCCGCCCGGCGGCGCTGCCGCTCATCAAGGTCAACGGTTTTGCGTTCAGTAACGACGATGGCGATCCCACCACGGCCAGCCACCGCTGCGTCGGAGTCGGCAAGTGTCGCGCCGACAACTCAGCCAGCCACGGCGTCATGTGCCCATCGTTCTTGGCGACCGGCGACGAAAAAGATTCCACTCGCGGTCGCGCCCGCGTGCTGCAAGAAATGGCCAACGGCACCCTCGTTACGGGCGGCGTGAACTCCCCCGAAGTCCACGACGCGCTCGACCTCTGCCTCTCCTGCAAGGCGTGCGCGAGCGACTGCCCCGCCGGCGTCGACATGGCCACGCTCAAAGCCGAAGTGCTGCACCGCCGCTACGAGGGCAAACTCCGCCCGCGCAGCCATTACCTCCTCGGCCAGCTTCCGCGGTGGGCACGACTCGTGTCGCCGATCGCGCCACTCGCGAACGCCCTATTGCGCGTGCCACCCCTGCGACGCCTCGTCCTCTGGACTGGAGGAATGGATGCTCGGCGCACGTTCCCCGCGTTCGCGAAGCACCCCTTCCGCTCGAGCTCCGAGGCTCGCGCCCTGCGCGCGGCGCCGCCAGCCGCGGTAGCCGCCGTTGGACGGGCAACCCCCGCCACCGCAACCTCCGCGACAGCACCCGCCGACCGCGCAGACGACACTCCCGCCGGCCGGTACCGCGACAAGGGCAGCGACGCTGACCACACCCCAACCCCACGCCCGCAAGTCCTCCTCTGGGCCGACTCCTTCACCGACAACTTTTCGCCCGCGATAGCCCGCGCCACCATCCGCGTTCTCGACGCCGCAGGGTACGAGATTCTGCTTCCCGAGCGCGAGGTCTGTTGCGGCCTCACCTGGATCACGACCGGTCAGTTGGCGGGAGCGCGCCAGAAACTCACGGCGCTGGTCAGCGAGTTCTCTCGCTATACCGACCGCGGCATCCCGATCGTCGGCATCGAGCCGTCGTGCACAGCCGTGCTGCGCTCTGACCTGACCGAGCTGCTGCCCGACGACCCTGCGGCCGCAGCCGTCGCTCGTTCGACGTTCACACTCTCTGAGCTGCTCACCGCCCCGGCACCGCTAGGCCCGACCAACTGGCAACCGCCCTCCCTCAGCGATCAGGCCTTCGTCGTTCAGCCGCACTGCCACCAGCACGCGGTGATGGGTTTCGACGCCGACCGCGCGCTGCTCGCTGCCACGGGAGCTACCGTCACCGAGATCAGCGGATGCTGCGGGCTGGCCGGTAACTTCGGCATGGAGAAGGGCCACTACGACGTTTCTGTCGCGGTCGCGGAGAACGGCATCCTGCCTGCCCTCAGAGACGCGGAACCCGGCAGTACCCTGCTGGCCGATGGCTTCTCGTGTCGCACGCAAGCGTCACAACTCGCCAACACCGAGGGCAAGCACCTCGCAGAGGTTCTCGCCGCCGCCCTTCCCGAGCGCTAAGCGGCCCCTCCGCGCTCAGCCTGTACAGGGCCGTACCGCGCCGCCCAGCGCCGCGACAAAGCGGCAGAACGACAGAGCGGCAGAACCAGCTATTCGTCGAGCGCGAGTTCCTTCGGCAGTTCGAGATCTTTGGCGCTGAGCTCTTCGATGTTCACGTCTTTGAACGTGAGCACGCGCACACTCTTCACGAAGCGGTCGGAACGGTACACGTCCCACACCCACACGTCGGTCATTGAGAGCTCAAAGTAGAAGTCGTGCTCGGTATCTCGGCGCACCAAATCGACCTCGTTGGCGAGGTAAAACCGCCGTTCCGTTTCAATCACAAAACGGAACTGGCTCACTACATCGCGGTATTCGCGGTACAGCGCAAGCTCGACCTCGCGGTCATAGTCTTCAAACTCGTCTTCATCCATGCTGCCCTTATTGTAGGCCGCACTACCGCAACCATGTGTGCCGATGAAGTTCAGTGGCACCGAGACTGCGCACCGCTTCAAAATGCGCCGCCGAACCGTACCCCTTGTTGCTCGGCCAGCCGTAGCCCGGGTACTCGTTATCGGCCTCGATCATGAGGTTGTCGCGGTGCACTTTAGCTACCACGGATGCCGCAGCGACCGACACGCAGTCGCGGTCTGCTTTTACCCGGGTGTGCACTCGCGGCGCGACCGTGAGGGCGCTGCTGAGCCAGTCGGTGCTGCCGTCCAACAACACCACGCTCGACATCACGTCGAGGCCCGCTTCGTGGAGTTGGATGAGAGCGCGCTTGCCAGCCAGCCCCAAGGCGGCCGTAATGCCGATCGCATCGATCTCGCTGGCATCCGCGTAGCCAACTGCCGACAGAGGCGCCCATTCGAGAGTGAGCGGTTCAAGAAGCTCGCGCCGCTTTTGGCTCAGCATTTTCGAATCGCGCAACCCTGCAGGCCAAGCGCCGTGCGCGGGAGTCATCGCTGTCATACCGACACCGACTGGGCCCGCGATTGCCCCGCGACCGACTTCGTCACAGCCGATGACGGCACGCGCGCCGGCGCGAAAGAGTTCGACCTCGACATCGCTGTTCGGGTCTGACACAGCCACGATCTACTCGGTGCTCTGCGTTACCCGCTGAAACGTCGTCGGGTAGTTGTCGATCATGCTCCAGCGATCCGTCGGCCAGCTGATGAGGAAGGCGCGCCCCACGACAGAGTCGATCTTCACGAAACCACCGGTGGGGTCGTCTTTATGGAATGCGGAGTCGGCCGAGTTGTAACGGTTGTCGCCCATAACCCAGATGGAGTCGTCGGGCACCGTGACAGAGAAGTCTTCTTGAGTTGCTTTGGTGACGGCATCCGGAAGCTTGATATACGGCTCTTCAAGCGGGATGCCATTGACAATGAGTTGACCGAATTCGTTGCAGCATTCCACGGTGTCGCCAGGGAGCCCAATGACACGTTTGATGAGGTGATTGCTGCTGTCGGGGGCACTCAGCCCGACGAACGCGAGCACGCCGTCAACAGCGCCCACGAACCAGTTCTCGGGTTCACTCGAAATTGCAGGCAACCAGCCACCGGGATCTGTGAACACCACAACATCGCCGTGCTCGATCGGGAAGAGCGAGGGCTCGAGCTGGTTAACCAGGATGCGGTCATCGACCTGCAGGGTATTTTCCATCGACGACGACGGAATGTAGAACGACCGCACGAGGTACGTCTTGATTACGAAGGAGATCAGAATTGCAGCCACAAAGATGATCAAGAGATCACGAAGGAACAGCTTCCAGCCGCCCGCCTTCTTGGCGGAACGGTGGCTATTGCTGCGGCTGCCATCCAGCGCATCGTCAACAGTATTGTGTGTCATTAAACCCCAAAGCTCCCAGCAAGCATAAGCCGCTGGGAGCCGTTGGTTTGTGAAATACGCGAGTGTTAGTTGTCGCGCTTCTCTTTGATCTTTGCCTTCTTGCCGCGAAGCTCGCGCAAGTAGTACAGCTTGGCGCGACGCACGAGTCCACGCGAAACGACCTCGATGTGGTCGATTACTGGGGAGTGAACCGGGAAGGTACGCTCGACGCCGACCTGGAAGCTGACCTTACGAACAGTGAAGGTCTCGCGAACGCCGTGGCCCGAACGACCGATTACAACGCCCTGGAACACCTGGATACGCGAGCGCGTACCTTCGATGATGTTTACGTGGACCTTGACGTTATCGCCGGCACGGAAGTCAGGAATGTTGTCTTTGAGAGACGCCTTGTCGACGCCATCGAGGATATGCATTAGTAATCGCTCTCTGCGCCCGCCATGAGTCGAACGCACTTAGTTAGATAAGAAAAGTTGTGCTTCAAGCGGTTACGACGCCCTCATGGCAGAGTCGTGCGCGAGCACAATCGATAATTCTGCCACACATTCAGTCGAAAGTGCGATTCTCTTCTGCTTCGAGGATGATGACCCGACCATTGTCAAGGTTCTCCCCGGGCCGCGATGGGCGTTGGGCGTCGCGCTCGAAGCCCTCCACCAGGCTCGTGAAGCGATTGCGGGTTTCGGTCACTAGCTGCCAGAGTGCGATCCAGAACGCTGCAATGGCGACGATCACGATGAGCGCGGCCGGGAATGGGGCATCCACGAAACCGTAAATGATGATGGCCGCATGCCACACCGCGAGCACTCCCGCATCGATCCATGACACGCGTTTCGAATCGCGCACACTCTTGCGGGCGACCGTGAGCCCCGCGATGGAGAGAAGAGCGAAAGCCAAGATCGGGCACAGGATGAGAAACAGCACAAAATCCCAGCCGACGCTCGAACCGTAGATGCCGCGGGCAATTAGTACCCACAGCGGCAACACGATTACCGCGATGAACTGCCAGTAGTAGAACGCACGCCTGATCATCATGGTTCTCAGGGTATCTTCGTTGTGATCAGGAATGCTGAGAAGCATCAGACCGAAAGACCAGGTATCCCCGTGCCCAACCCCGCGAACGTTCGCACCGAACCAGTGCAGCAGCGGAGTGCAGAACGAATCAGCGTGCTTCTCGACGCCGCTGCCGTGCTACTCGATGAAGTCGGTATCGACGCGCTCACAACCAGCGATGTATCGAAGCGGGCGCAGTCGTCTGTCGGCGTCATCTACCGCTACTTCCCCAACATCCAGTCCCTGCTTCGCGGACTTGCCGAGCGCAACTTCGACAAGTACCGCGCTGGGCTTTCGGCCACGCTCAATAAGCGCGCCACCGGCGCGCTTGACGCCCTCAATATTGCGATCGACGTTTATATTGAGCTCTGCCGCACCGAACCCGGTTTTCGGGTGCTGTCATTCGGCAACATCATCGACCGCCGTTTCAACGTCGATCGCAAGAGCAACAACACCGCGCTGGCCGAGATTTTGACCGACCTTCTAGTGACCACCTACGAAGTTCCCGCGTCGGATGCTCTCGCTTTCGATATCGAAGTGACGGTAGAAATCGCCGATTCGCTCCTCGAGCGTGCATTCTTGTATGACCCGCGCGGTGAAGAACCGTTCATCATTAAACTTCGAGAGTTCATTGCGCAACTTTTGGCACCGCATACGAAAGAGGCAGTTACCGCATGATCGAGTTGAGAACCCCCGCCGAAATCAATGAGATGAAGGCCGCGGGCGAGTTCGTGGCCAGTGTGCTGACCGCCACCCAAGCGGCCACCAAGGTGGGCACTAACCTGCTCGAGATCGATGCCTTGGCCCACAGCATGATCCGCGAACGCGGCGCCGAGAGCTGCTACATCGACTATCACCCCTCGTTCGGAGCTTCGCCGTTCGGCAAGGTCATCTGCACGTCGGTTAACGACGCCGCCCTGCACGGGCTCCCCCACGACTACACCCTGAAGGATGGCGACCTCGTGAGCCTCGACTTCGCGGTAGCGGTTGACGGTTGGGTCGCTGACTCGGCCATCACCTTCGCCGTGGGCACTCCCCGTGACGAAGACCTCAAGCTCATGGATGCCACGTCGCGCGCGCTCGACGCCGGAATCGCCGCCGCGATCGTCGGCAACCGCATCGGCGCCATCTCGGCCGCCATCGGAGACGTCGCCTACGGCGCTGGTTACGAAGTGAACCTCGACTTCGGTGGTCACGGCGTTGGCCGCGAAATGCACGGCGACCCGCACATCCCGAACGACGGCAAGGCACGCCGCGGCATGCCGCTGAAGCCCGGTCTCGTGTTCGCGATCGAGCCTTGGCTCATGATCGGCACCGACGACATCTACACGGATGACGACGGCTGGACTCTGCGCAGTGTTGACGGCTCTCGTGCCGCCCACTTTGAGCACACCGTCGCGGTTACCGCCGACGGCCCGCTCATCCTCACCGCGCGCAAGTAGGCATCCTCAGACGCGCGTCGGCCCCGCTAATTCTGAGCGCCGGCGCGAACTTCGAGTTGGATCGGCGGCACTGTTGCCGTGTAATCCCAGCTGCCTTCGCTGTTGGTCCCCGCCTGCGGAATCGCAAACAACACGTCATAGGTAGTGGTGTCGGTGCAGCCAGCGGAGTCGGGGTGCGTTTCATGACCCACGCGAAGACTGTCGGGCTGCGGGAGCACCCAAACGGCGATGAGTTCGCACGACTGCACCTCAGTCGTGACGACCATATCGGCACCGCCGAGAGTGGCCGCTAAGTCTCCGCGTGCCTGAGCGACGTCGTCGTCGCTAGCATCGGTGAGCACCTCCACGGAGGGCCAGGCATCTACCGAGACCGCTGACTGTGTGTAACCGCTCGGCAGCGGGTGCGCGGCCAGATCGGCGAAGGTGACGTCGTCGACGGTCATCCGTCGCGTCGTCAGGGTTGAATCGCTTGACTCCCCCGCACCGCCCTCAGAACTCGAGGTGGATGCGGGCCCCGGCGTCGGAGAATCAGCCGACGAGTCGACTTCGTCGGTCGCTGTCGCGGTGCACCCGGCGAGCAGGGCAACGGTAGCAATCGCGGCGAAGAAGGAACCGTGAGTCAATCGGGAAGTCATGGCTCCATGCTTTCACACGCACCGCAACGGGGTGAAAGTTGTATTACTCGCCGTCGGGCAGAAGATCGGGGCGCACCCGACGAGTGCGCTCGAGTTGCTGCTCGTGGCGCCAATCGGCAATAGCCTTGTGGTTTCCGCTCAGTAGCACGGGCGGTACGGAACGTTCACGCCACGTCGACGGCTTCGTGTAGCTCGGGTATTCGAGGAGGCCATTTTCGTGGCTCTCTTCAGTGAGACTTTCGGGATTTCCGACAACACCGGGCACCAGACGCCCGATTGCTTCGATCATGGCCATCGTGGCGACTTCGCCGCCGTTGAGCACGTAGTCGCCCAGACTGATCTCGCGAACACGAACCGTGGCTGCGGCGTAGTCAATGACGCGCTGATCGATACCCTCGTAGCGTCCGCACGTAAAGACGAGATGCTTCTCCTGCGCCAACTCGCGGGCTGCTGCCTGCGTAAAGGGAACCCCAGCAGGCGTGGGAACGATGACAACCGTTTCGGGTGTGAGGGTGGCATCCAGCGCTTCTCCCCACGGCTCGGGGCGCATGACCATGCCCGCGCCACCGCCGTACGGAGTGTCGTCGACCGTGCGGTGACGATCGTGCGTGTAGTCGCGCAGATCGTGCACGCCGAGCTCGATGATTCCACGCTCACGCGCTTTACCGAGGAGGGAGATATCGAGTACCCCGAAGAAATCCGGGAAAATCGTCAGGATGTCGATGCGCACTCGTCGACCCTTACTGTTAGTCGGATTTGGTGGAGTCAGCTACGTCAGCGTCGGCGGGCTCAGCGATGGCTGAATCAGCAACGGCCGAATCAGCGGCCACGGTCTCGTCAACCGAAGCGTCATCGGCGATCTCTTCAAAGAGGCCGGGTGGAGGCGTAACGACCATCTCGCCTGCGTCGATATCGACGCTAGCCACAATCGACTTCACGAACGGCACTAAAACATCACCGTTCTCGGTCGTAACCGTCAGCAAGTCTTGCGCGGGGAAATGATCGACCTGCGCGAGCGTACCGACTTGCTTGCCGTCACGGATGACTTTGAGACCGATGAGCTGGTGGTTGAACCACGCATCATCTTCTGGTGCCTCGTTGGGATCGTGATCGATCCAGAGGATAGCCTTCACAAGCTTTTCTGCAGCGCTGCGGTCGGGAATTCCTTTGAAGAACGCCACCGGCTGCGCGTTGAACCACTTGAGCTCGATGAGCTCTAGTGTCTTTCCATGCCACGGAGAACTCGTGGGCACTTGGAGAGAAAACACGGCGCCCGGAACGAAACGACGTTCCGGGGCATCCGTGTACATCTCAACCTTGATCGCTCCCTTAAGCCCGTGAGCTTTCGTCAAGCGCCCCACTCGCAGCTGTGTGCGACCTTCGCGGGGAATCTTTGTTTCGCTCACTGGCTAGAAGTCAGTGTCGACGACGTCGACGCGCACCTTGCGACCATCGGCCAATGCCGTGATCAGCGTGCGCAGAGCTTTCGCGGTGCGACCAGAGCGACCGATAACACGGCCGAGATCCTCTGGGTGCACGCGAACCTCGAGGAGGTCACCGCGCTGCGTGTTCTTTGCAACGACCTGGACCTCGTCGGGGTGGTCAACGATTCCCTTGACGAGATGTTCTAAAGCGGGAGCGAGCAATTGCTAGGCCTTGTCTGCGTCGGCGGCAGGTGCTTCAGCAGCAGCAGCCTCGTCAGCGACAGGCGCTTCAGCGGCAGGTGCTTCTTCAGCCTTAGGCTCAGCCTTCTCAGCCTTCGGCTTGAGAACAGGCTTCTTCTTTTCGTCAGCCTGGAACTCAGCCTTGGCTTCCTTCACCTTGACGGTGCTTACAGCGTTCTTGTCACCCTTGAACTGGCCCCAGTCGCCGGTCAGCTTGAGGATTGCCTCAACCTGCGGGCTAGGCTGCGCGCCAACGCTCAACCAGTACTGTGCACGCTCGGACTCGACCTCGATGAACGAGGGCTCCTCGGTGGGGTGGTACTTTCCGATTTCTTCGATGACACGACCATCGCGCTTTTTGCGCGAGTCGGCAACGACGATGCGGTAGTAGGGTGCACGGATCTTGCCCATGCGCTTCAAACGAATCTTTACAGCCACAATTCTCCTGATTTAAATGTTTATTGGTGGCGAACCGCTAGCCGTGAGCGTGGGGGCACACTCGGCAGAAAAGCTCTAGTGGATTCCATCCGGGCCTGATTAGAGGGTCGGGCTACGGAGGACTCAACCGCCTATTCTGCCAGAGTTTTACCCGCTTGGGGAACCGATCGCCAATAAAGCCCCGAAGAGGTGCCTTTATCCGTTCTGCGCGTCTCGCCAGGCGAGCCACTGCTTCGTCGCCGTGAGGTCGTATTCGGGGCCAGAAACGCCCAAAGTGAAGAGCGTGATGCCCTGCTCACGCATGCTGTCAGCATCTTCAACGCTCTTGTTGCGCAGTTCGTTAGAGATTTCGATCTCGTTGATGTTGCGGCCGACCGCGTCACAGTGGCCGGCGAGAACCTCGAGCTTATGAACGAGTTCATCGCCGGTCGCGAAGCTGTGCCAAATATCGGCGTGCTTGGCTACGAGCTTGAGGGTTTTCTTCTCTCCGCCACCACCGATCAATACCGGAATCTTGCGCGTCGGTGCAGGGTTGAGCTTGGCCCAGCGCGACTCAATGCGAGGCAAAGCTTCGGCGAGAGCATCCAACCGTGACCCAGCGGTGCCGAACTCGTAGCCGTACTCCTGGTAGTCGCGCTCAAACCAACCCGAGCCGGTACCGAAGATGAAACGGCCATCACTGATGTGATCGAGGGTGCGGGCCATATCAGCCTGCAGGTCGGGATTGCGGTAGCTGTTGCAGTTCACGAGGGTGCCGAATTCGACGCGGCTCGTCATCTCGGCCCAGGACGCAAGTTCTGTCCATGCTTCAAAGTGGAGCCCGTCTGGCTCGCCAGACAGGGGAAAGAAGTGATCCCAGTTGAACAGAATGTCGACGCCCAGCTGCTCGAGCTCTTTTACGCGATCGCGAATAAGCGAATATTCAGCGTGCTGGGGTTGAAGTTGAACGGCAATACGAACGGGGCGGCTCTGTGTCATAGCTCCACAATATCCCCCGCGAGCGGCACGACGAAGAGCATAGTCACGCGAGCGGCTGCCCTCGCAAACGTTCCGCTGTTGCCGCAGGCACTAGCGGCCGAGGAACTTCTGCAAACTCTCGAGCTCTTCGGGCGACGGGCCACCAGCGGCAGGCTTCGAGCCGCCGAGACCGAAGCCTGACCCAGACGGAGCTGAAGGAGCGACCACGCCCTCGGCACGGGCGGCATCCTCCGCCGCACGCTTGGCCGGGTTGCCCGACTTTGAGCCCTTCTTCTTCTGATTCTTCTTCGCGGACTTGCCGCCGTGGCCGCCGGGAATCGGGCCCATGCCCGGAATCTGCGGCATACCGCCCTTGGCGACGGTCTTCATCATCTTGGATGCCTGCTCGAAGCGATTCACGAGAGCATTGACCTCAGTGACCGTCGTTCCCGAACCACGCGCGATACGCACCCGACGAGAGCCGTTGAGGAGCTTCGGCATCGTGCGTTCTTGCTTCGTCATCGACTGAATGATGGCTTCGGTGCGCGTGATCTCTGACTCATCGAAGTTGTCGAGCTGCTCGCGCATGCCCTTGGCGCCGGGGAGCATACCCAGCATGCCCTTGATCGAGCCCATGTTCTTGAGTTGCTGCATCTGCTGCAAGAAGTCATCGAGGGTGAAGCTGTCGGTGGCGAACTTTTCCGCAACCTTGCGGGTCTCTTCTTCGTCGAACGTTTTTTGGGCCTGCTCGATGAGGGTGAGGATGTCACCCAGGTCGAGGATGCGGCTGGCCATGCGGTCGGGGTGGAATGGCTCGAAGTCATCGAGACCCTCACCCGTGGACGCAAACATGATTGGGCGCCCTGTGATGGAGGCCACGGACAGCGCTGCACCACCGCGAGCATCGCCATCAAGCTTCGAGAGCACGACACCGGTGAAGTCGACGCCCTCTTGGAAGGCACGAGCGGTCGTAACAGCGTCTTGACCGATCATGGCGTCAATAACGAAAAGAACTTCGTCAGGGTCAACAGCCTTGCGGATGTTGGCGGCCTGCTTCATGAGCTCGGCATCCACACCGAGACGACCAGCGGTGTCAATGATGACCACATCGTGCTGCTTGTCTTTGGCGTACTTCATGGCCTGCTTGGAGACCTTGACCGGGTCTCCCTTGCCATTGCCGGGCTCAGGAGCGAAGACGGCAGCACCAGCCTGCTCAGCGACAACCTGAAGCTGTGTGACTGCGTTAGGGCGCTGAAGGTCGGCGGCTACCAGCAGCGGCGTGTGGCCGTCAGCGGCGAGCCATTTGGCAAGCTTTCCCGCGAGCGTCGTCTTACCGGCACCCTGGAGTCCCGCGAGCATGATGACCGTCGGCGGGTTTTTCGCGAACTGGATGCGGCGAGCTTCGCCACCCAGAATCGTGACGAGTTCGTCGTTGACGATTTGCACGACCTGCTGAGCGGGGTTCAGCGCTTGTGAAACCTCGTGACCGAGAGCGCGTTCGCGCACGCGCCCGGTGAACGCTTTAACAACCTCGAGCGCAACGTCAGCATCGAGCAAAGCGCGGCGAATCTCGCGAACGGTGCCATCGACATCCGCTTCGCTGAGCTTGCCCTTGCCGCGCAGGTTCTTGAAGGTATCCGCGAGGCGGTCGGTGAGATTTCCAAAAGTGGCCATGATGCCACCAGTTTATCGGGCGGTGACCAAAGTCTGAACCCACTCCTCCCGAATGGCTACCTCGACGATGACACCTGCACTCTCAGCGAAAAACGGGTGAACTAACAGTCAAGTCACAGCGCAAGTTATTGACAACAGCCCGAATTGGGGGCGTTTTCGATTTGCGACTCCCGGAAATAAGGAGCCATACTCAACAACGTCGCTTGCGCTCAGTATGACCACGCACGACCTCACCCCGCAATCGGGGATCACCAACGCTCAGCAAAAGCCTGGAGGCTTCGCCCTATGACTACGCCCGAAACAAACCCTGAAACGACACCTGAGATGCCCGCTGCGCCGGAAACACCCGCCGCACCCGCCGCCGCCGTCGCCCCCGCAGCGAAGAAGGCACGCAACACTCTGGGACTGGTTGCACTCGGCCTTGCTGTTCTCGGTGCGCTTCTCGCCGTAATCCCCGCGACCAACGGTTTCTCATGGGTCATCCTCCTCGGTGCGTTTATCGTTTCGATCGTCGCATTGACCCGCAAGGGCCAGGGCAAAACAATGGCGCTTATCGCATTGATCGTCAGCTTCCTGTTCTGGATCATCTCGATCTTCGTCGGAATCGCCGTGGTTGCCACCGCAGTAAGCGAAAGTCTCGACGACGCTCCTTCGATCTCTGCGCCCGATACCGCTGATGCTGACGCTGACGCTGGTACCGACGCAGAACCCGCAGCAGCAGCTGGCATCGGTGACACCATCACTACAGACGACGGTGTCGAGATCACCCTGTTGAGCATCACGCCGAACGCAACTTCACCCGACGATTACTTCGCCTCAGAAGTTCGCGGATCGCTCGTCGCGGTGAGCATGTCGATGGTCAACGGAACGAACGAAGCGGTCACCATCTCCGGCGGTTCAGTCAACGGATTCATCGGTGAAGCCGAATATGAAGCTGCCCGAATCTACGGCACTGAGAGCGGCGACTGGTATGCGCTGGAAGAAATTAACCCAGGCCTCACCGCGGCGTTCACTGCCTACATTGATATTCCCGCAGACGCCACACTCGACTCGGTGAGCTACACAACTGAGCTGTTCTTTGGCGACGGAGTAATGTTCCTCGCTAAGTAGAAATCTCAATTCTTAGAGAGGCGCGGGGCGTGCTACTTCTGTATTGCGCCCCGCGCTTTTGGCCGTGCTGCGACTCCACAACGCCGACAGGGGCTCGGAGTAGGCTGAGAACGTGAGACACGGAATCGTCATACTGCCCCAACAGCCGTGGGCTGAAGCCCAACATCGCTGGATTCAGGCCGAAGAAATGGGCTTCGATCACGCGTGGATTTACGACCACCTGTCGTGGCGTTCCCTCGCCGATGAGCAGTGGTACGCCACCATTCCCACGCTCACGGCAGCCGCGAGCGTCACGAACCGCATCGGGCTCGGCACCTTTGTGGCCTCGCCCAACTACCGGCATCCGGTTCCCTTTGCCAAAGAACTAGCGACGCTCGACGACGTGAGCGCTGGCCGTTTTCTGCTCGGCGTCGGTTCGGGCGGCACCGGTTTCGACGCGACTGTGCTCGGCCAAGATGAGCTCACTCCGCGCCAACGTCATGCCCGCTTCGAAGAGTTCGTGCGCGGGCTCGACGAGCTGCTGCGCTTCGAAGACCCCGGCAGCGGCGGCATCAGCTTCAGCGGCGACTGGTTCACGGCCGTCAACGCTCGGATGGTCGGTGCCCCCGCCCAGCGACCGCGCATGCCCTTAGTGGTCGCCGCCGAAGGCCCTCGCGGCCTCCACCTCACCGCCGAACTGGCTGACGGCTGGCTCACTCTCGGCCGTACCGCCGACACCCTTGACGAGTGGTGGCAGGTTGTCGCCGACACCTCCGCGCGGATGGATGACGCCCTCGAGAAGGCCGGCCGAGCATCCGCCAGCCTCGATCGCTACCTCAATCTGGACGGCGCACCCCAGTTCAGTGTGGAAAGCGTCGACACGTGGGAAGACGCCGTCGGTCGCGCCGACGCGCTCGGCTTCACCGACGTGATCGGTCACTGGCCCCGCGCCGACGGCATCTACGCCGGCAAAGAAAGTGTCATGGTCGAGATCGCCTCGCGCTTCTCGCGCTAACGGCTCCTCTCGACAGTTGCGTCTCGCTGCGGCAGCTCTCGCGCTAACTTAGAGACATGACCGCTCTTATCGTGACTCTAGCCGGACACACGCCCCAGATTGCCGACACCGCATTTGTGGCGCCCAACGCGACACTCATCGGGCAGGTGACGCTCGCCGATCGTGTCGGCATCTTCTACGGTGCAGTGCTGCGCGGTGACACCGACGCGATCACCATCGGTGAGGGGTCGAATCTGCAAGACAACGTCTCGGTGCACTGCGATGAGGGCATCCCCACAACCGTTGGTTCAGGAGTGAGTGTCGGGCACGGCGCTGTGCTGCACGGCTGCACCGTCGAAGACGACTGCCTCATCGGCATGAGCGCGACCGTGCTCAATGGTGCTGTGATCGGAACCGGATCCCTCGTCGCTGCGGGCGCCGTCGTGCTCGAAGGCACCATCATTCCGCCCGGCTCGCTCGTGGCCGGAGTGCCCGCCAAGGTTCGTCGCGAGCTCAGCGATGAAGAGAAAGCCGGCGTTCGCGAGAATGCCGCGCACTACCTCGAGCTGTCTGCCGCGCACAAGGCAGCCAACAACTAAGGCGCTGGTCTCTGGTCCGTCAGATACCAGCGAGGCAATGCTGTTGTTAGCCGACCAGACCCTGCACGTAGACGTGCGGGGTGAAACCGGTGAGGTCGTTGATGCCCTCGCCCTGGCCGACGAGCTTGATCGGGATGCCCGTGCGCTCCTGAACCGCGAGCACAAAACCGCCCTTCGCTGAGCCATCGAGCTTGGTGATGACGAGCCCGGTTACCCCCGCGTGCTTGATGAACGCTTCTGCCTGAGCGACACCGTTCTGGCCGGTAGTGGCATCGAGAACGAGCAGCACCTCGGCAATCTCGGTCTGCTTTTCGACAACGCGACGGATCTTGCCGAGTTCATCCATCAGGCCGCTTTTGGTCTGCAAGCGACCAGCAGTATCGATGATGGCGATGTCGATGCCTTCGCGCTGAGCGCGCTCCACGGTCTGGAATGCGACGGATGCCGGATCCTGGCCCTGCTGCTGAGGACGCACGATCGATGCTCCCCCGCGCTCAGCCCACGTCGCCAACTGCTCAACAGCAGCGGCGCGGAACGTGTCTGCTGCGCCCACGACCACCGAGCGGCCGTGGCCGACGAGAAACTTCGTGAACTTGCCGATCGTGGTGGTCTTTCCGACGCCATTGACACCGACGACCAGCACTACCGCAGGGCGGGCGCTGAGAGTGAGCGTCGGGTCGAGGCGCGCGAGACGCTCCTCGAGAGTTTCGCGCAGCATCCGTTTCAAATCGGCGGGGTCATCGGTGCGATACTTCGCCACGCTGGCGCGCAACTCATCGATGACGGACTCGGTGATGTCGGGGCCGAAGTCGGCCGAGATCATTGCGTCTTCGAGATCGTTCCACGTTTCGGCGTCGATCGTGTCGCGCGCGAACATGGATTTGAGTGCGCCCGAAAGCGACCAGGATGCTGCCATGACTACAGGTTAAGGCACGGAGACGGTCGAACCCTACTGCGCGCGCACTCCATGCTGAACTTCTCCGTCACCGTGCCGCGCTAGGGTTTTTGAATGCTCTCATTGATTCGCCATGGCCAGACCGACTGGAACGCTGCCGGACGCATGCAAGGTTCCAGCAACATCCCACTCAACGACACCGGCCGCCAGCAGGCACGTGAAGCGGTCGAAGTACTGCGGGGCAGTGACTGGGACGTCATCGTCAGCTCTCCTCTGCAGCGCGCCCGTGAAACAGCCCAAATCATCGCGGACGGCCTCGGTCTCGAGCTCGGCCGCAGTTACGACCTCCTCATCGAACGCAACTATGGCGAAGGCGAAGGCCTCACCAAGGTGGAGATCGACGCACGCTGGCCCAACAACCCGGTGTATCCCGGACTCGAATCCCTCCATAACGTCGTGGAGCGCGGAATCGAAGCTCTCAACGAGGTCACGCACGACTACCCCAACAAAAAAGTCATCATCGTGTGCCACGGCACGATCATTCGCTACACACTCTCGGAACTGGCAGGCCGAGACTTCGACCAAATCATCAACGGCTCAGTCTCGACCGTGGAAAAGCTGCACAGCGGCTGGTGCGTACACACCGTCAACGGCGAACCGCTCAAGCGCATCGACTAACTCGCGTCGGCCGCGTCGGACTCTTTGGCGACGCGCTGGCCCACCACGGCGCTGATGCCGTCGGCGCGCATGCTGACGCCGTAGAGAGCGTCCGCAATTTCCATGGTGCGCTTTTGGTGTGTGATGACGATGAGTTGGCTCGTTTGGCGCAGGTCTTCGAAGATCGCGAGCAGGCGACCGAGGTTGGCGTCGTCGAGGGCCGCCTCGACTTCATCCATGATGTAGAACGGGCTCGGGCGCGCCTTGAAGATGGCGATCAGCAGCGCGACGGCGGCGAGTGATCGCTCACCACCGCTGAGCAGTGACAGCCGTTCGATCTTCTTACCGGCGGGCTTCACTGTGACGTCGATGCCGGTCGTGAGCAGGTCATCCGGGTTAGTCAAGAAAATGCTGCCGGTGCCGCCCGGGAACAGCACGGGGAACACCTCGTTGAACGCGTTCTTGGTGTCCTCGAAGGCACTAGCAAAGATCGTCTGCATTTTGCCATCGAGTTCTTCGATGATCGTCAGCAGGTCCTTGCGGGTGTTAGTGAGGTCAGTGAGCTGCTCGGTCAAGAACTTGTGACGTTGCTCAAGCGCATCGAACTCTTCGAGGGCGAGCGGGTTCACGCGTCCGAGGCGCGCGAGTTTGCGCTCGGCCTTCTGCAGGCGAACCTTTTGTTCGGCGCGGACGAAGGGGCGACCGGATGCCGCGGGCTCGGCACTCCCGTCGGCGCCTGAGTCGGAGGCGCTTTCGTCGGCGTCGCGGCTCGGTTCGGCCGAAGGTTCCGCGTGGTTTCCGTTCTCGTCGTGGTCGCTCACGCGGTCGTCAGGAACGAGCACCTCGGGGCCATATTCCGCCACGAGTACATCTTCGACGAGACCAAGTTCTTCGCCCGAACGCTCGAGGAGGCTTGAGAGGTGCAGCTTCTTTTCGTAGATCTGCATCTCGAGGCCGTGAACGCTGTCGCTGACGGCCGAAAGCCGTTCACGCAGCGCTGATTCTTCGCGGCGCAGCGCAGAAAGTTCTTGGTTCTGGGCCGAGCGTTCGGCTTCTTTCGAGGCGAGCGAGACGCGGGCTTCTGACAGCGATCGATCAACGGAGTCGAGCACCGCCGGCAGCATCTCAACGACCTTTGTGGCGGATGCCATCTGTCGTTGACGAATCACGGCCAGTCGAGCTTGCTCTTGCGCGGCTTCGCGCTCGCGCACAAGCTGGGCGGCGAGTTGTTCGGCGCGTGCACGCTCGGCGCGCACCCGCTCGCGGATCGTCTCCATCTGGATGCGCAGTTCGACTTCGTGAGCCCGGGCGGCATCCACTTCGGCCAGCATCGGCTCGCGTTCGGAGACATCGAGCATCGGCCGCGGTGCTGCTTGGTACTTGTCGGCAGCGGTTTGCGCGCGCGCTACTTCGGTGGTGGCTTCGGCGACGGCTTCTTCAGCAACGTCGACCGCACGCGCCAAGCGGTCGCACTCGGCTTGGGCTGCTTCGGCCTGGATGCGGTGGCGGCCGAGTAACTCCGATTGCGCGGCAAGTTGGGCGTCATATTCGCGCAGAGCCACGAGGGCGGCTTCGGCATCGGCCTTGGCTGAGGTTAGTTCGCGACGCTTCTCGTCGAGCTCGAAACTCGTGCGTTCGATCTGAGTGGTGACGACTCCGAGTTTGTCGGCGGCGGCATCCCGCTCGGCAACGAGTTCGAGGCGCGAACGCTTGGCGCCCGAACCACCGCGCAGCACGAACTGGGTGAGCACGTCGCCGTCGCGCGTCACGAACGTGAGGTCAGCGGCGTTGGCGAGCGAACCGTAAGCGGCGCGAGCAGCCTCGAGATCGTCGGCGATGAGCACATGGGTGAGCAGGCCGTGAACACCATCGGGGGCAGTAACCACGTCGGTGGCGGGCACGGTGCCAGCCGCCGTTCCGAGCGCTACCGTCTGCTTCGCCGCGTTGGCCACAACCACTTCGACGCGACCGAAATCGCGCGCAGCAGACTCGGCCAGCGCATCAATGGCTGAATCGCGGTCATCGGCGAGCACAGCATCCGCGAGCGAGCCGAGAGCGGCAGCGATCGCCGCTTCGTAGCCGGGAGTGATCTTGACGTGCTCCGCTACGAGACCGCGGATGCCCGAGAGCTTGGCCGCAACGAGGGCGCTCGAGCCGTCTTTCTGATCGACAGCGAGTGATAGCGCCGAGTTGCGGGCGGCCAGAGCATCGCGCTCACGTTCGGAGACGTGGACGGCGTCGCGCAGGGCTTCGATCTCCGTTTGAACACTGGCAACTTTGGCTTCGGCGGCTTCGTAGGCCGTATCGAGCGAGCCGTCTGACTCAATCGTCGAGTTGCTCGCCTCGGCTTCGAGCGCTTCAAACTCGGCCTGCGCTGCTTCGCGACGCGCTTGAGCTTCGGCGAGCGCCTGCTGTTGACGAACGAGCTCGCCCTGAGCTGCCGTGAGCGTGGAGGTGGCGACTTCGACGCGAGCGGTGAGCCCGGCGCTCTCCAGCTCATGACGCGAGACGAGCGCACTCTGCGCTGCGATTTCTTCGTCGAGCGAGTCGAGCGCGGCCTTCGCCGTCGCGGTTGCGGCAGCGGCCGCTGCGACTGCCTTTTCGGCATCCGCAACACCGGTCGCGAGTTCGTCGGCACCGGCCTTCACTTCATCGACGAGAGTCTGGCTGACGCTGTTGTTCGAGACGGGCGCATCGCTCTGCTGACCGAGCAACGAAAGGCGTTGGTTAGCCAAGTTGTAGAGACTGCGCAGGCGTTCTTGCACCGATTGGAGGCCAAACACGATGCTGCGGGCTTCGTCGACGTCGTCGCCGACCTGCGCCTGTTCGAGACGGGCTTCGCGCAATTTGTTCTGGTCGAGTTGCTCTTGCAGCACGATGCGCTGCGTCTTGCGTTCGCTTTCGCTGCGACTGAAATCGTTGATGCTCGAGCGCAGTTCAACGACCTCGTCGGCGAGGAGCCGGGCGCGGGCATCCCGCACGATCGAGGCAATCGAGGCCGCCTCTTTGGCGATCTCGGCCTGCTGCCCCAACGGCTTCAGCTGGCGACGGATCTCCCCGGCCAAGTCAGAGAGGCGCGTGAGGTTCGCCTGCATCGCGTCGAGCTTGCGCAGCGTCTTCTCTTTGCGACGACGGTGCTTGAGGATGCCGGCCGCTTCTTCAATGAAGCCCCGGCGGTCTTCGGGGCTGGCGTGCAGCACCGCATCTAGCTGGCCCTGGCCAACGATGACGTGCATTTCGCGGCCGAGGCCGGAGTCGCTGAGGAGCTCTTGAACGTCCAGCAGGCGGCACGAGGTGCCGTTGATCGCGTACTCGCTGCCGCCGTTGCGGAACAGGGTGCGACTGATGGTGACTTCGCTGTATTCGATCGGCAGCGCGCCATCCGCGTTATCGATCGTGAGAATGACCTCGGCGCGACCCAGCGGACCCTTCGTAGCGGTTCCGGCAAAGATGACGTCTTCCATCTTGCCGCCGCGCAACGTTTTGGCACCCTGCTCGCCCATGACCCAGGCGAGAGCATCCACCACATTCGACTTGCCCGAACCATTGGGGCCGACGACACACGTCACACCCTGCTCAAACGCAAAAGTGGTGGGCTGCGCGAACGACTTGAACCCTTTGAGGGTCAAACTCTTGAGGTACACGTCACCGCCCGGTCGTTGCTGGTCTCAGCGTTGGTCAATTCTCTGACCACGTTGCTGGTCAGAACCTTGCTATACGGTACCGGATGCGCGGGGTTCCGCGGTTCTGCCGCGCAGAACGAGTCCCCTGAGCCTCTAGCGTGCTGTGAGCTCGCGGCGTAGTCTGGTCGGCTTCCTCCGTAGCGCTTACCCCCGCAGATTGGTGCGCTCATGTCAGAGATTGAGATCACGACCCTCGAGATTCCTCTCGCGCTCTCTGCCGAGGGGTCGGATGACTTCACCGCGGCGACCGTGCTGCGGAATGAGACCGACGAAGTGCTGCTTCACTACCCCGAACTGGCCTATGACCCAGTCGTTTCCCTCGCGACGTGGCAACCGAGCGCATTCGAGGAGCGGCGGATGCTCGTCGCCCGCGATCAGGGACGCATCGTGGGCCGCGGCGACTACAGCACCACCGTCGGCGAAGATGCCGATACCGCGTGGATCGAAGCGTACGTGCATCCGGATTATCGGCGTCGCGGTATTGGTTCCCGGCTTCTCGCTGCGCTAGAAACGATTGCTCAGGATGCGGGCAAACGCAAGGTGCACGTATACGTCTCGAGCCTGCCGAGCGACGGTGCGCTCCTCGACTCCCCCACGGGCTTTGGCGCGGTTCCTCGCGACGGCGCCGGAACGCAGTTTCTGCTCGCGCAGCAGTACAGCTTCGAGCAGGTCGAACGGGTGAGCCGGCTCCCCCTCCCGATCGCCGGCCTGCATTCCCTGGTCGATGCCGCCATCACACGCTGCAGTCGCGACTATGCCGTGCACGAGTGGGTGGGGCTGTGCCCGAAGCAGTGGCGAGACGACCTCGCGCTTCTCTACACGCGGATGAGTACCGACGAACCCAGCGCGGGGCTTGAGCCTCCCGAAGACGTGTGGACTGCAGCACGAGTAGTCGATCACGACGAGCGTGAGCTCGCGAGCGGGGTCACGACCGTCTACGCCGCGATCGAACACGTCGCGTCGGGAGAGTTGGTGGCGTACACCGCGCTCACCGTGCCTGTGCAAGCCGAGCGTGCGGTCCTCCAAGACAACACGATCGTTCTGAGCGAGCATCGCGGCCACCGCCTCGGCAACCTGCTCAAGGTTCTGAACCTCGCGCACCTCGAACGAGTCGCGCCCGGGCATCCGTCGGTCATCACCTACAACGCTGAAGAGAACCGTCACATGCTCTCGGTCAACGAGGCCGTCGGATTCGTGCCGATCGGGTACGAGGGCGCCTGGAAGAAAGAGTTGCGCTAGCCCGGAGCCCTAGCGCGCCGCAACCACGGGCACACGAATGCGCTGGCAGAACTTACAGAAATGCGAGCCGCGGTTCATGAAGCTCTCGCGCACGACTTCGCGACCGCAGCGCGGGCACGCGCGGCCCTGCTGGCCGTAGACGTTGAGCGAGTGCGCGAAGTAGCCCGACTCACCGTTCACGTTGAGGTACTGCGTGTCGAAGCTCGTGCCGCCCTCGGCGAGGGCCTTGGTGAACACCGCCCGCACTTCGGCGAGCAGCTGAACGGCCTTCGGGCGACTCAGCGTTTCGGTGGGCTGGTTGTAGTGCACGCGCGACGCCCAGAGCGCTTCGTCGACATAGATATTGCCGATGCCACTGATCAGCGTTTGATCGAGCAGCGCCCGCTTCACGGTGGTGCGCTTGGCCTTCAGAGCGCGCAAGAACTTGGCATCGTCAAAGAACGGGTCGAGCGGGTCGCGCGCGATGTGGGCCACTTGGCTCGGCACCGCGAACGCGGGCTGGTCGACGGTGGGCAGCATGCTGTCGATCGCCATCGAGCCGAAAATACGTTGGTCGACAAAGTTGAGGCGCAGTGCGCCGTGGTCAGGATGATCAAGTTCGATGCGGATGCGCGTGAGCCGGTCATCCGTGCTCCGATCACGCAGCAGCACTTGCCCACTCATTCCGAGATGGGTGACGAGTGCTTCACCGTGCGTGGCAGCGCTGTCAGGCTCAGCGCTGTCAGGCCCGTCGCTGGCGGCGAGGGGCAGCCACATGAACTTGCCGCGGCGTTGAGGGGTGAGGAACGTGCGACCGGTCAGACGGTCGATAAAGTCTTCGCTCGGCCCCTCATGGCGACGCAAAGAGCGCTCGTCGAAGACCGTGACGGATGCCGCCGTCGCGCCGGTGACGGCCGGTTCAAGCCCCGCGCGCACCACTTCGACTTCGGGAAGTTCGGGCACGCCGGTTACTTCACTGGGGCTTGGAGGATGGTCCAGGCTTCGAGCGCGGCAGCCATCTCGGCGTGCTTTTTGCTGGAGCCGATACCCGACGCGATCACTTCGTCGTCGAGGCACACTTCCGCATGAAAGCGCTTCGAATGATCGGGGCCGCTGTCTTGAATGCGGTATTCGGGAGCCCCACGCCCAATATGGGCGGCGAGCTCTTGAAGGCTCGTCTTAGGATCCATCGCTGCACCGAACCGCTCAGGGTCCGCCAGCAATGGGGCGACGAGGCGGAGGACGAGCGCTGTGGCTTCGTCCCCGCCGAGGTCGATATAGGCAGCACCGATGATCGCCTCAACCGTGTCAGCCAAAATGGACGGCTTTTCACGGCCGCCCGTTTGCTCTTCTCCCTTACCCAAGCGAATGAACGCGCCAAGACCGATCAGGCGCGCAATTTCAGCAAGAGCTACGGAGGAAACGAGACTAGCCCGACGCTTGGCAAGGTCTCCCTCGTCAAGCTCCGGGTTATCGCGATACAGCTTGACCGTTACTGCCTGGCCAAGAATTGAGTCACCAAGAAATTCGAGCCGCTCGTTATGCGCGATTCCGCCGTTTTCGTACGCGAAAGAGCGGTGTGTCAACGCAAGCGTGAGCAACTCGGGATCAATACTGACCCCGAGCACAGCGGAGAGCTCAGCAGGTGAGCTGGAGCCCGTTATCGCCATTTCGACTCGAGTATGTGGGGACTAGTTAAACGTCAGCGACCTTGCGGCCCTTGTACTCCATGTACAGGGGGGTGCCGGCGGAGTCTTCGACTACCTTGGCGCGGTGCGGGAGGCTGTAAACGGTCTTGCCGTTTTCGATGGTCTTAACGAGAGCGGTAGGGGTTGCCTTCCACTGGGCGCGGCGCATGCGGGTGCTGGCCCGCGACATTTTGCGCTTCGGTACTGCCATGACTAACTCTTTTCTTCTTGGGTCTCAGGGAAATCGTTCGTGTCGTTCAAGTCGTGGTCGTGCGAGTCTTGCGTGAAATCTTGGAGGCCGGCCAACGCTGCCCAGCGGGCATCGATGGGCGCTTCGTGTTCGTGTCCTGGATTATCGAGCAACCGAACCCCACACTCAGGGCACAGGCCAAGACAATCTTTTTGACAGACCGGTTGGAACGGAAGTGACAACACTACCGAATCCCGCACTACAGGTTCTAGATCGACATACTCGTCGATCACCGTGTAGTCGAAAGCTTCGTCCTCAGAATACGCGAAAAGTTCTTGAAACTCGACTCGAACAGGCAGCGTCACGTCAATCAGGCAACGAACGCACTCTGCTTGAGCTTTTCCCGAGACAACGGCATCCACGAGAACGCCATCATGAAGTGATTCATAACGGCCCTTGATGGACAGTTTCGCGCCTTTGGGAACCTCAACAACGGTGGTACCGAAGGTTTCGGGTACGACGATCTGGAGCGAGTGCTCTCTCATCTCACCGGGACGGTGCATGAGATCGCGCACCAACACGGCATACGGACTCTCGTTGATTCTAGACACGATCGTCAATTCTACCCCCGCAACGGCCTCGCTGTCGCCCCCGGTCAGTGATCGTTCAGGCTTACGACCCACGGATGAGCGGCGACGGCGGTGCGGGTCGGTGTAGGCACGAGCATCCGCCCCTCTCTAGACTGGTACAACAGACCCGTGCGCTTGGTATGGCGTGGTTGGTTTGCCCAGGATTGGGCTTCCGGTCTTCTTGAAACACTTTTCCGTTTTCGTGGCGCATCTCCGCGCCCACTTCGCCGTTTCTCGAAAGGCCTCATGTCTGTTCTTACCCGCTCTCTTTTTGCTGCCCGCCCCAGCGCTCACCGCACGAGCCGCCGTCACACCGTCGTTCGTGGTGCCGCTCTTCTCGCCGTGTCCGCTCTCGCCCTCAGCGGCTGCGCCACCGCAACGCCCGAGGCCACTTCCTCGCCCGATGCCGCTGCGCAGAGCGTTGACCTCAGCAATTGCGGTTTCGACGTGAGCTTTGACTCCGCCCCCGAGCGCGTCATCACGATCAAGTCATCGACCACCGAAATGCTGCTGGCACTCGGTTTGGGCGACCGCATTATTGGTACCGCTTTTCAAGACGGCCCCGTGCCCGAGCAGTGGGCATCCGAGGCCGCTGATCTGACCTCGATCGCTGAGAAAGTGCCCAGCGAAGAAGCCGTGCTCGACCTCGAACCCGACCTGGTCTTCGCCGGGTGGGAGTCGACCTTCAGCGCAGACGGAGCCGGCGAGCGCGCTGACCTCACCGCTCTAGGCATTAACACCTTCGTCGCCCCCTCGGCCTGCCAGAGTGCAGAACAGCCCGCTCAGCTCAGCTTCGACGACGTCTTCGGGGACATCGAAACTGTGGCGTCGATCTTCCGGGTGGATGCCTCTGAAATCGTTGCAGAGCAGCGTGCGCAGTTGGACGCCATCGACGCCAACGGCGACTCCCGCACCGCGCTGTGGTTCTCCTCAGGTTCTGACACACCGTATGTCGGCGCTGGCATCGGAGCTCCGCAACTACTACTCGACACGGTAGGCCTCACCAACATCGCCGGCGACATCGACTCGACGTGGGCGCCCTTCAACTGGGAAGCCGTCGTTGACGCCGATCCCGACTTCATCGTGCTCGTGGATGCCGCGTGGAACTCCGCCGACAAGAAGATTGAAGTTCTCGAGGCCAACCCCGCAACCGCTAACCTCAGTGCTGTGAAAGCTGGCCGTTACCTCGTAGTGCCGTTCGCGGCGAGCGAGGCTGGCGTGCGCAGCGTCGAAGCCGCCGAGAGCTTGTCGGCCCAGATCGCGGAGCTTGATGGCTAAGGTTTCCCCGCTAACTTTCGGCGCCGCCCTCGTGATCGCACTACTGGTGTCGATCACGGTGGCGGTGACGATCGGGCCTGCCGACATCCGCTTCGATGAAGTGTGGCGGTCGATTGGTAGTCACCTCGGTATTGGGGTGAGCCCGCTGAGCGAGCTTCGGGACGGCATTGTGTGGCAGTTGCGACTGCCGCGCGTGCTGACTGCGGCTGCGGTGGGCGCGGGGCTCGCGTTGAGCGGAGCCGTGATGCAGGCGATTACGCGCAACCCGCTCGCTGACCCCTATCTGTTGGGGTTGTCGTCAGGCGCCGCGCTCGGCGCCGTGTCAGTGTTGCTCTTGGGCGCTGCTGTGTTGCTTCCTCTCGCCGCCTTCGTCGGAGCGTTGCTCGCTCTCACCCTGACGTTGCTGCTCGCGGGGTCGCTGGGAGCGATCACGCCCTCGCGCACCGTCTTGGCAGGTATCGCCGTCTCGGCACTCGCCTCGGCCATCACGAGCTTTGTCATCTTCTGGAGCGTCACGGGCGACTCGTACCGCGAAGTGCTCTCGTGGCTGCTGGGTTCGCTCAGCGGCGCCCGCTGGCCCGCCGTCGGCATCACCATGGCCGCCATCATCGTGATCGGGATCCCCGTGATGCTCACGGGACGACTTCTCGACTCCTTTGCCTTTGGCGACGTGCAGGCAGCGTCGCTCGGGGTGAATGTCAGCGCCACCCGCTGGGGACTGCTGGCGGCATCCGCTCTCGTCACGGGCGCCATGGTGTCGGTGAGCGGCTCGATTGGCTTTGTGGGACTGATATTGCCGCATGCCGTGCGGCTTCTCGTGGGGCCAGGCCATCGGGCCCTGCTCCCCCTCAGCGCCCTCCTCGGTGCTGTCTTTCTCGTCTGGGCTGATACTCTCGCCCGCACCCTCTTTGATCCTCGCGAGATTCCCGTGGGCATCGTCACCGCGATGATCGGAGCGCCCATCTTTGCGTTCCTGCTCACCCGGCGAAAGAGTTCCACATGAGTGAGACGAGCGGCACCGAGAGCAATACCGAGAGCGGCCTCCTCGCGGAACGCATCAGCGTCACCACCGACGGCACCCTGCTCATCGATAACGTCGATTGCACGGTCGCGCGCGGCTCGCTCAGCGCGCTCGTGGGCCCCAACGGTGCGGGAAAGTCGACGTTGCTGCGCGCTCTCACCGGGGTGCACGCTCCAGCATCGGGCAACGTCACCTTCGGCGGCCATGATCTGCTCGGGATGCCGCGCCGCCACCGCGCCCGCCTCGCCGCGTTCGTGGAGCAAGACGCCACCACCGACACGTCCCTCACTGTGGGAATGGTTGTGGCGCTCGGTCGCCTTCCGCACCAATCACTGTGGGAGGCGGACTCCCCCGAATCCGCCGCCATCATTGCGGCGAGCCTCGAGACTGTGGAGATGACGGCCTTTCGGGAGCGCGAGTTTCAGAGCCTCTCCGGTGGCGAAAAGCAGCGCGTGATGCTGGCCCGGGCACTCGCCCAGCAGCCGCAGCTGCTCACCCTCGACGAACCCACCAACCACCTCGACATCGCCGCCCAGCTCGCGGTGCTCGAGCTGCTCTCGAGCCTGCGCAACACTGGTGTGACCGTTCTGGCGGCCCTGCACGATCTCTCCCTCGCGGCGAGCTATTGCGACCACGTGATCGTGATCTCCCACGGTCGCGTCGTGGCGGCGGGCGCGACCGAAACCGTACTGACCGAACAGCTAATTGCTGACGTCTACGGCGTGACGGCATCCATCTTGCGCAATCCGATCACGGGTAAGCCCGTGATCGGCTTCAGCCCGGCGTAACCGCGTCGGGCAACTTCTCGACCGCGGCTGGGTTGCGGTCGAATGCCGTGCGCGGGGCGAGTACCGCGACGATCCGGGCCTTCCACCCCACGGATGACCGTAGCGCGACGATCACACTCGACACTGCTTCTCGTCGCACCGCTCGCTGGCGCGGGCTGAACGCCGAGGCTTCCACGGCAGCAAGCACCTCCGCGAGCGCCGACGACGCTGGTCGCGGCGATTCAACCGAGGGCGCTGTCGATGGGGCCGAGCTTGTGGAGGATCCAGACACCGCCCCGGCTCTCGCAGCGACAGTCGCCATGCCGAGCTGCGTCGCTATCTCGTCGTGTTGTTGGCGCGGAGTCGTCGTCATGGTGACGACGATTCCGAGATCGGCGGCGCTATCGCAAATTTCACGCCAGGCCTGCGCAACGTCGCCGCGAGCGACTGCCCGCAGCCGCAGAGCTCGGCGACTGACGCGGACGAGCGCAGGGACAGCTAGCAGCAGTGGGATGAGCAGCAACCACCACCAGGGCGAGAGCTGGCTCTGCCCCGAAACCGGCACGTCGGCGATCTCGTCACGCGGCACATCGGGGCGCGCTCCCGGGGTGGCGCTCGACGTCGGCGTCGCGGTAGGTTCGGGCTTCGACTCATCGATATCGGGAGTACTGGGGTCATCATTCACGCTCTGCGCAAACCGAGGCGTACTCCCTACCGAAACAGTGGGTTCGAAACGAATCCATCCCACAGTCGGAAAATAGAGCTCGGGCCACGAATGCAGGTTGTCGGTGGTGACCGAAAAGCTGACTTCATCGGTCTCGGAGTCCACTTGTCGCTGCCCCGGAGTGAAGCCGACAACGACGCGAGCGGGAATGTCGAGGCTGCGGGCCATCGCCGCCATCGCCGAAGCAAAGTGCACGCAATAACCACTCTGAGCAGCCAAGAATTCGCCGAGCACTTCTGCCCCCGAACCGTCGTAGTCCTCGGCGACGGGGGCCTCCTCCGAATATACGAAGTCCCCGTTACGAAAGAACGACTGCAGCGCCAAGGCCTGATCGAACCGTGTTGCTTCGCTTCCGGCCACCTGTTGAGCGGTTTCGCTCACCACGGCCGGCAAACTTTCGGGCAGCGCCAAGTACTTCTCAAAACCGCTCGGCAGTTCGACCGGTGCGGCCTCAAGCTGTTCGATCGTGGGAGCGGGAGTGATGAACGACACCTCGTAGCTTTGATTTTTCGAGTTCGCGAACGACGACGCCACAGTAAGAGCCTCCGCGTCCCACGTCCACCCGCGCCCCGCATCCGCAATGCTCGTCGCGGCATACGGCACCGGCAGCAGCTTTCCGCGAAGCTGTTGAATCTGAATCTGCATGGCTTTGGAGATGCGAGGGATCTCGGCCGAGAGACCCGGCGCAGCCCCGAACTCGTCGACGGTGTTGGCGTCGTCAATCTCGTTCTCGGAAGGACTCCAGGTCTCGTCACTGAACTCATCGAGCGCGGCCACCCGCAGGTATTCCTCTCCCGTGTCAGACCAGTAGGTCAGTGCTGGGAGCGGTGAATCGCGGCGTAAGTCGTCGCTGAGGCTCAGGATGGGGTTCACCCCCGTGCCGATGATTCCCGGTGCGCTCGTCGCGGGCTCTGCCGGTGTGACGCTCGGGAGCAGCACAGGTACAACAAGTGCCACCGCGAGAGCCCCCGCCACCGCCGGCCACGCGGAGCGAACCGTCGTATGTTCGCCCGCGACGAGAAGGATGCCGACATAGGCCAGCGCCGTAACCGCGAAACCAAGCGCATCGTGCAATTCGCTTCGCACAAACGCTGGAACCGCCAGTAGGACGAGGAGCGGGATCGCCGTGAAAGCGGGCTTACGCAGCACGAATGCGATGACATCCATCGCGACGGAAAGAGCGACGGCACCGACGCAGATTAGGAACACAATGCCGGCGTCGGCATCCGCGGGGAATCGCTGACCCTCCATTGAGTCTTGGCCCTCGGTCACCAGTCGCGCGAAACGTTCCGCTGTTCCGACGAGGGGTACGATTCCCCAGAACGCGGTGTTGGCGGCGAAGAAAACAGTGAGCGCCAACCCACCCGCGACGGCACCGATGAGGGAGCCGATCCAGGCTCGGGAGATGAGCGTGTGCGCGACCGCGGCGGCAGAGAGAACGACGAGAACTACCGCGAGGTACGGAAACCACCAGGCGCCTTCAGTAAGCACTTCGCCGAGGCTGCTCGCCCCGACGCCCAGGGCGAGAGCAAGGGTGCCGCTGAGCGACCACACCCGCACTCGTTGCTCGTGAGCGCGCACGCTGCGCGCTCGACTCGCGTCAGTTGTCGTCACGGTGTGCCTGCGACTCGGCTACGAATAGCTCCCACGCGTCACTGATGCCATCGAACGAGTGCACCGAGATCACCTTCCAGCCGGCGTCGCGCAGCTCGTCGCTGGCAGACTGCCGCGCCGGGCCCCTCGCGTGAGCGAAGTCGCCAAAACTTGACGACGATTCCACGACGAACACCACAGCCAGCACCCCGGGGAGAGCCTGCTGCGCCAAGTACGCGATGGTCTCGGGCTCGGGATGAGCGACGAGCGCCACCACCGGCCCACCCGCGCTCGTGCTCGCTACGGGTGCGCCCCACCATCCCGGCGCAGTGTCAACCGGCCCGAACGTCGCAAGGCGGGTCAAGAACTCTTGTTCTTCCGACGCGCGACGGTGCACAATCGATGCCTCCGCTAGCTGTGACGGGCCTGTCTCGAGGATCTCAACCAGGAAGCCTTCGCGCTTCAACTGCACGGCAGCAGACGCGAGCATGCTGACCACCCACTCGAAGCGGGGGCTGCGCGTGGCCGCAGCGACGGATCCGGCTGGCTGGCGGCCGGACTCGGCGTGGCTCGCATCCGGATAACCGTTCGACCTTGTATCCACGATGATGCGTGCCTCGGGATAACTGTGCTGTTCCTCTTGGCGCACCATCAGGCTGCCATGGCGGGCGGATGCTCGCCAGTGCACCCGGCGCATCGCATCTCCGCGGCGATATTCGCGTGTCATCGCGTCGTCGTCGTCGCCTGCCGAGCGACGTTGGAGCACTCGGGCCTCGCCGTCGCCCGACTGAGCGAGTAACGCCGAATGAGACAGCGCGACCACTCGCGGCGTAACAGTGAGCTCCGTAACGCTGCCCACACTCCAGCTACCGAGCGCAAGCGCGAGCGGGTCGGCGCTCTGCAAGAGAAGCGGGCCAATTTCGAATACGCCTCGGGCCGCCGGGGTGAGAGAGTAGGTCAGTTGGGCCGCGCTGCGGCGGTTGAGCCCACCCATCCGAGCCGACAGCGGAGGCAGCCAACCGCTCGCCGTTGCCCACGGACGCCACGGCAGACGATCGGCCCAGTGCATTCCTCGAAGACTGGTGCGCGCGAGGTTATCGACGCGCAGCGTGACGACGCTGGTGGTCCCTGCCTCCACGACTGGAGAAGCGAAACGCCGACTCACGGCCAGCGATGAGCCGCGCGAACGCACGAGAACCACCGCCATCAACGGCAGCGCGAGCGCAAAACATCCCGCATATAACAAAATCGGCATACCCGCCACATAGCCGCCCACGATCGCGAGATTACCGAGCACCACGAACGTACTTCCACGCGCGGTAAGTCGCACCACCTTCAGCGCAAGCGAGAGGGCTCGAAACGGTCGCAGGCGAGGCATCGGCGTCGACGTCGACTAGGACGCCGCGGAGGCCAGAGGAACCGGCGTCTCCGCGACGATACGTTCGACGACATCAGCGATCGAATGTCCCGTCAGCACAGTGGATGCCTGCGAGGAATGCCGCGCAGGAATCATTCGGTGAGCCAGCACCGTCACGGCAAGCGCATCGATGTCATCGGGCAAGACGAAGTCACGGCCGTCGATCGCCGCCCGAGCCTTTGCCGCCCGGACGAGATGCAGCGTCGCCCGCGGGCTCGCCCCCAACCGCACCTCGGGATCACGACGGGTCGCCTGGGCAATCGCCACGGCATATTCCTCGACCGCTGTGCTCACGTAGACGCGTCGCACTGCAGCAATCAGCTCTCGCAACTCCTCTACTGAGACAACTGCCTCAAGCGCGTCGAGCGGGCTCGTGAGCTCGCGCGAGCGCAGCATCTCCAGCTCGGCAGCGGCATCCGGATACCCCATGGAGATGCGAGCCATGAAACGGTCGCGCTGAGCTTCGGGCAGCGGGTAAGTGCCCTCCATCTCGATCGGGTTCTGAGTCGCGACCACAATGAACGGTGCCTCGAGATCGTACGTGGTGCCGTCGACGGTCACGCTAGATTCGGCCATGCACTCGAGCAGGGCCGACTGCGTCTTGGGGCTCGCGCGATTGATCTCGTCACCGATCAGAATGTTCGCGAAAACGGGCCCCTTCTTGAACTCGAATTCGCGCGTGTTCTGGTTGTACACAGAAACGCCGGTGATATCGGCCGGCAGCAGATCGGGGGTGAATTGCACGCGGGACACAGTGCTGTCGACCGTGCGAGCCAGCGCGCGCGCCAACATGGTTTTGCCGACGCCAGGAACGTCTTCGATAAGGAGATGCCCCTCGGCGAGCAGTACCGTCAGCGCCAGTCGCACCGCCTCATCCTTGCCATCGATCACGGTCGAGACGCTGCGAATAATGGCATGACAGTGATCGTGAAACACGTCGGCGGGCATCACGCTGGAGCTAGGGTCATCCATGGATTGAGTCTTACACCCGTCTACCACTAGGGCAATTGTTTGCGGTCGCGGAGGCGTTCTTCGAGAGCGTGGATCGCGGATTGGTGTTCGAAGTACGCGCACGAAATGAAGAGCCCCATCCGATTATCGTAGAGGCAAAATCACCGACAGTCGAGCATTATTCCTCTTTGAGGGCGCTCTCGTCATGCGCTTCATCGAAGCCCGCCATCCAGGCCTCTTTCGTGCCGAGGCTGAACATGTCTTCGGGGCCGCTGCGCACGAGCGAACGGGCGCCAGGAGCATCGAGATCAGCAACGTGACTGCCGAGTCCGCGCAGCACAGCAACGGGCAATCCCCCGGCCTTGCCCTTGACGAGATCGGTGGCGGCAGCAACTTCATCCGCGAGCGCCGTGACGCTCACCGCGAGCGGGCGGCCCGAAGCATCCGCGGTGCCTCGCAGGTCATCAAGCACGTGGATGCCGGCGGCACCAATAGCGATGTCAGCCTGCCCCTTGCGCCAGGGCCTGCCCACGGTGTCGGTAATCACGAGGCCGACGGTCACGCCGAATCGCTGCCGCAGGCCAGCACACAGTGTGCGCGCGGTCGCGTCGGGATCGAGCGGCAAGAGCAGAACAATGCCGTCGGGAGTGTTGCTGGAATCAACGCCGGCGGCCGCCATCACGAGACCGAGTCGGTTCTCGACGATGCGCGTCACACCATTGGGGTGCTCGCGCGACGCGACGATGCGCACGGTTTCGTCGGTGATCGCTTGTTCGCGATCTGCCGCTTCAACCGAGCGGCCCTCCGCCTTGCTTACAATCTTGGAGGTCACGGTGAGGATGTCACCATCGAGCAAACCGCCCGCGTTCACATCGCCGGACTCTGTAACGAGGGCACCCGCGATCACCTCGACAAGGTCGTCACCGGACACGATTTCGGGGATGCCGGGTACGGCCCAGGCGCTCATTCTCACGCTTCTAGTGTGGGGCATTATTCGCGCGCGCTACTACTTGCGCAGTGCGGGAAGCACGTCGCGGCCGAAGACATCCAGAAATTCTCGCTGATTGCGACCCACGTTGTGCAGATAGATGCGATCGAACCCGGCGTCGAGGTAGCTCTGGATGTAAGCACGGTGCACGTCGGGATCGGCGCTGACGGGCATCCGCCCCTCGAAGTCTTCTGGTCGCACCATTCGCGCAAGCTGTTCGAGTTCAAACGGCGAGCGGATGTCGTTCTTAGCGAAACGCAAACCACCATTCGGCCACTCGGTGAGCGCGTTGCGCATGGCTTGCTCATCTGTTTCGGCCCAGCTCAAGTGCAGCCGCAGCACGCGGCTCTGGCTTTCTCGACTGCGCCCTGCCTCGCGGGCGCCTTCGGCGAATCGCTTGAGCAGCATGTCGATCTTCTCGAGGGGTGCGGCTTCGGTGATGAGGCCGTCGACGGTCTTGCCGGCTCGCTTCGCGGCGACCGGGCCAGCCGTCGCCACCAAGATTTCGGGGGCGACGGCTGGCATGGTCCAGAGGCGTGTGGATTCGAGGCGATAGAACTGCCCTTCGTGGCGAACGTCTTTATTCGCGAGCCCCGAGGCGAAGAGTTTCTTGATGATCTCGACGGCTTCGAACATCCGATTGATGCGCTCGTGAGCTTCGGGCCAGTACTGCCCAATGATGTGTTCGTTGATCGCTTCGCCGCTGCCGAGGCCCAACCAGTGACGGCCCGGGTTCATCGCAGCGAGGGTCGCGGAGGCTTGCGCCACCATGGCTGGATGCCAACGAAAAGTCGGCGCCGTGACGCCCGTGCCGAGATCGCCTGTCGTCGTCTCACCGAGACCGCTGAGCACGTTCCACACGAACGACGCTTGCCCCTGCTGCGGCACCCACGGCTGGTAGTGATCGGCCGCCATGACGCCGCGGAAACCCCGACTCTCCGCGTGCTGGGCGAAGCCCATCACCTCGCGCGGATGAAAACGTTCGAGCATGGCGGCGTAGCCGATATGGGGTGCAGAAACAGTCACGGGCATCCGTCTATTGTGGCGCTTACGGCGGCCCAAGTGGGCCCACCATTCGCACAACCGTTGAGTTGGCGGGGCTGCGGGCGGATAATGGCGATCTACTCAATGAGGAGTCAGCATGAATCTCGGCGCGTTTTCTGTCCGTCTCACCACGAAAGACCGCGCTGCGTCTTGTGCGTTTCACCAGAGACGAAGCCTCGAGCGAAGCCTTGGGCGATCTCGAAGCCCGATCGTGATTGATCAGCACCGCTAGCCCGCTGATGCACGTCATTCTTATCCCCGGATTTTGGCTTGACGGAGACTCCTGGGCTCCGATAACCCGCGCGCTACGAGATGCCGGTCACACCGCGCATCCGCTCACCCTTCCCGGCTTGCGGCGCCGCGACACTCACCGTGCTGAAGTCACTCTGGCCGATCACGTTGGGGCTGTAGTCGCGGTCGTTGACGCCCTCACGCACGTCGAAGCCGACGGCAGCGAAAACGGCGACGAAGACGAAGAACCAACGCCACGCATCGCTCTGGTCGCGCACAGCGGTGGTGGCCCGATCGCGCAGGCGGTAGCGGATGCCCGCCCCACCTGTCTCGCCAGAATCGTGCACGTCGACACTGTGCCGCTGCCGAACGGTATGCCCATTAACACCGAGCTGCCTACCGTCGACGGCGAAATTCCCCTGCCCGAGTGGAGCGTGTTCGACAACGAAGACCTCGTCGATCTGACCCCCGAACTGCGGGACTGGTTTCGCGAAATCGCGATTCCCCAGCCCGCGCTCATCGCGAGCACCCCGCAGTCGCTCGCTACTCCAGCGCGCTTCAGTGTGCCCGCTACCGTCATCTGTTGCGAGTTCTCCGCCGACCAAGTGCGCGAGTGGATGAGCGAAGGGGCACTCTTTGCTGCCGAGCTCGCCCAGCTCAGCGACCTCGAACTCGTCGACCTGCCCACCGGGCACTGGCCGCAGTTCACGAAACCGGCGGAGCTCGCCGATGCCATCATCACGGCTTTGCATCGCACCTAAATCGGGTCTTGTCGTCAGCGACCACTCGCCCTACACTGAGCAAACGCCAACTATTGAAAGGAGCCTCGCGTGTTTATTTTTACTGTTACGAAGAACCCCACGACCGCCGGCTCCGTCGGCACCCTCACCGCCTAACCGGTTAGCGTTTTCCGCTCACCGGTTCTGACGGTGGCGGCGCTCACGGAGCACACGACCCAACTCGATCATCGCCAACGGCGATTGACTGACGAGTCTGCATCCCCTTATGCGGGTGCGTTCGCCTCGCGATGATCTTCCCTCTTTCAGCGACTCGCGATCACTGGGGGATGCCGTTGGGTCACCACCTGACACAGCGCAATTGGGCGCGCCTTCCGCATCCACTTTTCTCACGAATACAGCTCACGAAAGACATCTCATGAACGCAACACTGGCGGCTCCGAAAGACCGCCATGACCATCCGCCCGAACTCAGCGCCGCTTCAGCCGCTGTCGAGAAACCGCACCACGCGGCACGACGTAGCGTGGGAGTCATCGACCGTCTTGCCCTGCATCTCGGCGTCGCTCTCATCACCTGGAGTCGCCGGCCGCACCGCTCTCGACTGCTCGCCTCGCCTCAGCAGCGGGCCGAACACCAGCTCCGTCGCGAACGACTGGCTCAGGCCAGGGCTCGCGCCGAGCACAACTATCCGCGGTTCATCATCCGCTGATAACACCACAAAAAACCGCCGCCGGATCTCTCCGGCGGCGGTCTTTTCGTTGTCAGCGAACTGTGAGCACAATGACTTGGCACTCTCCAGATGAGAGTGCTAATTTGTTCTTGTTGAGTCACGGTGACTCAACTTTGAGAAAGGGGTTTCCCATGACACTGTCATTTGATCCTTTTGCCGAACTCGACAGGCTCTCCGCAGCTGCCCAGTCCCGCGTCGGCACCCAGCCCATGCCTGTGGATCTCTATCGTCAGGCTGACGAGTACGTCCTCACCGCCGATCTCCCGGGTGTCGACCCCGGATCCGTTGACGTTGACGTCGATGGCCAGTTGCTCACGATCCGCGCCGAGCGTACGGCCGGCGAGCGCGACGGCGCCAAATGGCTCTCGCAGGAGCGTCGTTACGGCTCCTACCTGCGCCAATTCAGCATCGGTGCCGGGATCGACCGCGAGAACATCAGCGCTAGCTACGACAACGGCGTACTGAGCGTGATTATCCCGGTGTCGGAGAAGGCGAAACCTCGCAAGATTGAGGTCAGCACCAACGCCGACAACCAGTCTCGATCGACCGACAAGGTCGCTGTCACGAGCTAGCCGGCTGTCAGTAGTCGGCGATTCTTGCCGACACGACAACGATGGGCGGATGCTTCACGCATCCGCCCATCGTGTGTTAACCCGTGTGCGCGTCTCGCGCGCTAGGCCCTACAGCGCCCGCAAGCGCGGAGCGATGTCACGCTCGAAGAGCTCGAGGAAGCGACGCTGGTCGCCACCGGGCGCATGGAACACCAGGTGGTTGAGGCCGGCATCCACGTACGGACGAATCTCTTCAACGATCTTGTCGGGATCGTTGCCCACAATCCAGCGCGACGCGATCTGTTCGATCGGCAGAGCGTCGGCAGCGCGCTCCATCTCGATCGGGTCGGTGATGTCGTGCTTCTGCTCTTTGGAGAGAGCGAGCGGCGCCCAGAAACGAGTGTTCTCGAGGGCTACGTCAGCATCGGTGTCGTACGACAGCTTGATCTCGATCATCCGGTCGATGTCTTCGAACTTGCGGTCCATCTTGGCCGCGCCCTCCTTCACTCCGGGAATCAACGCGTCGTTGTAGAGGGCCATGCCCTTGCCCGACGTGCAGATAAAACCGTCACCGGCACGACCGGCGTACCGTGCCACCATGGGGCCACCGGCGGCGATGTAGATCGGGATGGGCTGGTCGGGGCGGTCATAAATGCTCGCACCGTGAGTGGAGTAGTACTCCCCCTCGAACGACACCCGGTCGGAGGTCCAGAGTTCGCGCATGAGACGGACCGATTCGCGCAAGCGAGCGAAGCGCTCCTTGAACTCGGGCCAGTCCTGCTCTCCGGCACCGCGGAATCCGGTCGCTACCTCGTTGAGCGCTTCGCCCGTTCCGACACCAAGCATGATGCGCCCCGGGTAGAGGCAGCCCATCGTCGCGAAGGCCTGAGCGAGCACAGCAGGGTTGTAGCGGAACGTCGGAGTCATCACGCTCGTACCAATACGAATCGTGCTCGTGCGCTCGCCCACTGCCGCCATCCAGCTCAGCGAGAACGGCGCGTGACCGCCCTCGTGACGCCACGGCTGAAAGTGGTCGCTGACCGCAACACTCTCCATGCCGTGAGCTTCGGCGGCCACCGCAATCTCTACGAGTTCGCGCGGGGCGAATTGTTCAGCTGACGCTTTGTATCCGAGAGTGAGAGTCATAAACCTATTGTGCCGGTGTTAGTCGCGCGGCGCTTGCAAAAATTCGGAAACCACCCGCGGTACATAGGGCGCAACGTCTCCGCCGAGCGCCGCCACTTGGCGTACGAGCGAGCTGGAAACGTGCGCGTGGGCGGGGTTCGGCAGCATAAAGATGGTTTCGACGGCTGCAAGATCGCGGTTCACGATCGCCATAGGAGTTTCGTACGCGACATCCACTTGAGAACGGATGCCCTTCACGATGACGCTCGCACCGACCTCAGTGCAGTAGTCAACGAGCAAACCCATGCTCCAGCTCGTGACGCGGATGTTGCCGGCGAACCGAGCATCCGCTATCGCTTGCTCGAGCAGCGAGACGCGCTGGGCAATCGGCAAAAGAGCCGTCTTACCGGGGTTGTGCACGACCAGAACGTGCACTTCGTCAAAGGTTTTTGCCGCCCGCTCAATCACGTCCAGGTGGCCCAGGGTGACAGGGTCAAAGGACCCGGGAACGACAGCGATCCGACTCATGCTTCAACGATAGTGGCTGGGGCCTTCCGCCGCGTGGGAGTTCGCTGTGCGGCGACCCTGCAGTGCGGCCGCTAGTTCTTGCCGAGGAAGGCTTCGGCGCTTTCGTCGAGGCGGCGTTGCAGTGCTTCGGCGAGCGCCGGATGCTCCGCAAGGGTCGGATCGGCGGCCTGCACCGTTTGTGCCGCCTCCCGAGCCTCTGTGATGAGTTGCCCGTCGTTGGCCACGCGCAAGAGCTTGAGGCTCGAACGCCCACCCGATTGCACTCCGCCGAGCACGTCACCTTCGCGACGCAGCTCCAAGTCTTTGTTGGCCAGCTCGAAGCCATCCAGAGTGGATGCCACAGCCTCGACCCGCTCGCGAGCGAGAGACTCCCCCTCGGCTGCTGTCACAAACAGGCACAGGCCGGGGACGCCACCACGGCCCACGCGGCCGCGCAACTGATGCAGTTGCGAGACTCCGAAGCGGTCGGCATCGAGCACGACCATGACGGAAGCGTTGGGCACGTCGACGCCCACCTCGATCACGGTCGTTGCGACAAGCACATCGATGTCGCCGGCGGCGAACGCGCGCATGAGCTCGTCTTTCTCGTCGCTCGAGAGCTTGCCGTGCAGCGCCTCGATCCGTTTGCCCGCCAGAACCTCGTTGCTGCGGAGCGACGCCAGCACCTCGGTGACGTTGGCAATGGGGCGCGGCGGGCCGGCATCCGGATCGTCGGTTGCTTTCGGGGCGGGCTCAGTGCCAGGCTCTTCGGTCTTGGCATCAATCGCGGGGCACACGACGAACCCCTGCCGGCCGATGGCCAGTTCTTCGGCCAGTCGCTGCCAGACGCGCGAGACCCAGCCGGGCTTCTCGGCCAGCGGGACCACGTGGCTGCTGATCGGCTGGCGGCCAGCAGGAAGCTCAGCGATGGACGAAATGTCGAGGTCACCGAAGACCGTCATCGCGACCGTTCGCGGGATCGGGGTGGCGGTGAGAACGAGAACGTGCGGCGGCTTCGCCCCCTTAAGGCGCAGAGCCTCGCGCTGATCAACGCCGAAGCGATGCTGTTCGTCGACGACGACGAGTCCGAGATCGACGAAGCTCACGGCATCGCCCAAGAGAGCGTGCGTGCCGATGACGATGCGAGAGGCGCCCGAAACGGTCGCCAGCAGGGCCTTCTTGCGCTCGGCCGTGGGCAACTGACCAGTGATCAGCGTCGGGCGCAGCTCGGCCGCGAGATCGGGACCCAGCGTACGCACGATCGACCGGAAGTGTTGATGAGCAAGCACCTCGGTGGGCGCCAGCAACGCTGACTGGCCACCGGATTGCGCAACAGCCAACATTGCCCGCAGCGCGACGAGCGTCTTACCGGAACCCACTTCACCCTGCACCAGGCGATTCATCGGCACAGGCTCGGCGAGGTCATGGAAAATCTGCTCGCCGACGGACTGCTGGTCGCCCGTGAGCGTAAACGGCAACGCAGCATCGAAACCTTCGAGCAGGGAGCCAGCCGTGCGCGCAATCGCCTCAGACTCGCGCTGCTTCTGGCGCTGCTGCAAGAGAGCGGACTGCAGCACGAAAGCTTCTTGAAAGCGCAGGGCATCGCGAGCACTGCGCCAATCGGAGTCGACCTTGGGGCGGTGCACGAACTCAAGCGCCTGCGAATACCGCAGCAGTTCGCGTTCGCGGCGCACGGCATCCGGCACCGGGTCCTCCAGCGGGCCGAGGGTATCGAGCACGACCTCGACCGCTTTCTGAATCTGCCAGCTTGCGACCGTGGAGGTAGCGGGGTAAATAGGGATTGGCTGCTCAGCCCAGCCCTTGGCCTGCTCAGGCTTTTTTAGCTCGAGCTCATCGCGATCGAAAAGTTCGTAGTCGGGGTGTGCCAGCTGGCGTGTGCCGCGGTACTGCCCGACTTTGCCGGCAAAGATTCCGCGCACGCCGGGCATAAGTTCGTTCGCCCGCCAGGCCTGGTTGAAAAACGTAAGAGTCAGGATGCCCGTGCCATCGCTGATCGACACTTCAAGAATGGAGCCACGCTTGTTGCGCATGGGGCGATTACGCACCTCGCGCACTTCGGCCACGATCGTAACCGCTTCATCCAGCGGCAATTCGGCAAGAGCCGTGAGCTCACCGCGTCGCGCGTACCGCCGCGGATAGTGCGTCATGAGGTCACCGACCGTGAGCAAACCGAGGCCACGCTGCATCGAGGTAGCGGTGCGCCCACCGAGAACGGCGCTGAGCTTCTGATCGAGGGGCGAGGTCACCCTAGAAGAGTACCGGTGACCACTGGCGTTGAACCCACTGAGGCCCTCACCGGGGCTAGGCTCGACACGCTATGACTCGCATTATTGCCGGATACGCCGGCTCCCTCACGATTGCCGTTCCGAGCGCCGGAACTCGCCCCACGAGCGACCGCCTGCGCGAAGCGATCTTCTCCGCGCTCGAAGCCCGAGACGCCATCGAAGGCGCGCGCGTGCTCGACCTTTACGCGGGCACCGGAGCGCTCGGCCTCGAATCGGCGTCTCGCGGTGCGCCCCACGTCACCCTCGTCGAGAACAACGCTCGCGCCGCCGCGATCTGCCGCAAGAACGCGACGCTCATTGCGGCAAAGGCTCCGCGCGGTTCAAAGCCGATCATTCTGACCGCCGCCCGCGCCGTGCACACCTTCTTGGAGACATCCGGCGATCAGTGGGATCTCGTCTTTATCGACCCGCCGTACGAGCTGGGCAATGCCGAGCTCGACGTCGCGCTCGCACTGCTGGCGCCGCAGCTCAGCCCGGACGCTGTAGTGATCGTCGAACGCAGTTCACGCGACCCCGAACCCGAATGGCCCGCCGGGCTCGAACTCGACCGCCGCAAAGACTACGGCGACACCACGTTGTATTGGGTTCAGCCCAGCGAACACTAATTCACCCGTTGGAGCGCTCTTTGCTGAACCGTTCGGCGGAGCATAGCTTCAGCACGCTCTAGCCCGCCGCGCCATCCCACCCGGCGTAGGGATCCCAGCCGCCACGCTCGGTGTAAGCGACTCCATCGACGAGCAGCCCTTCACCCTCGACCACGCGACCGATGGCCCGGAACCCTGCCGGCAGCACTGTTGCCTCGGGGAACGTCGCGAGCAAGGAATGGTCTTCGCCCCCATCGAGCTGCATTCGCCCACCCACTGCTTCGGATGAAAGATCGAGCCCCACTCCGCTGGCCGTCGCGATACGGCGGGCGTCGAGCGCGAGCCCATCGCTGAGGTCGAGCATGGCTGTGGCTCCGCCAAGCGCGGCGGCTTTGCCGTCTGCGATGGGAGGCGCTGGCCTGAGTTGGGCGGCGATGGCATCGGGATGCTGGGTCGCGAGCGCGGCGGCGGCGGCGGCATCCGGCTCCCCGTCAACGACGCCCTCGGTGAACAGCAGACGGAGCCCCTCAGCGGCGAGACCAAGCGTGCCGGAAACGGCGATCACGTCGCCCACGCGAGCGCCTGACCGCAGCACGGGAGCACGGCCTTCGAGGTCACCAAAAGCAGTGATCACAATCGTGAGCACGGTCGAGACTGAAAGGTCGCCGCCGATCACTCCGCAGCCCGGCGCGAGCGCTTCGCAGCCTTCGCGCAGCCCATCAGAGATGGCTTCGAGCGACGCGATAGGAGTGTCGTTGGGGGCAGCAATCGCGACGACCAATCCCGTGGGCACCGCACCCATCGCGGCGACATCCGAGAGGTTCGTGGCCGCGGCCTTCCAGCCGAGGTCGTACGGGCTCGACCAGGCCAGCCGAAAATCGGGGCCGTGAATCATCATGTCTGTCGTGATCACGACGCGCTTGTCGGGAGTGGCGAGCACGGCGGAATCGTCTCCGGGGCCGATCAGTTCGGCAGAGGCAGAGGGCAGCCGCGGAAAAATGCGCTTCAGCGCGGCAAGTTCACCCACGCCTCCGAGAGTGTCTGGGGTCTCGCGCTCGCGGTCAATCGTCATGAACTCACGGTAGCCTGAAGGCGATGAGAACGACGACCCGCACTCCCCTGATCGCCCTGCTCGCGATGGTTCCTTTACTGGCGACGTTGGGCGGATGCGCGGCGATTGTGCCGCTAGAACCCGGTGATGACGCCGGCAACCCGTCGTGCGCCGATGTCATTGTGCGATTGCCCGACACTGTCGCGGGGCTCGACAAGCGCGAGACCAATGCGCAAGGCACCGGAGCCTGGGGCGAACCCGCCACCATCTTGCTGCGCTGCGGCGTTGCCGTGCCCGACCCCACGGCAGAATTCGCATGCGTCACGGCGCCCGAAGATGGCATTGACTGGCTGCGCGACGACAGCGACGCCCCTAACTATGTGTTCACGTCGTACGGCCGCGATCCTGCGGTGCAGGTCATTGTTGACAGCGATGGTGACCCCGATATTGAGGGCGACGAGGTCTCCGGTTTTGAAGCCCTGAGCGATGTCGCGGGCGCCGTCAGCCAAGTGCCGGCCGATCGCTTCTGTGTTGCCCTCTCGGATACACCGGCACCAAGCGAGACGGAGTCGCCCGAGTAGCACGGTGCGCCACACCCAACGCGGATGCCCCGCTCACCGCGGTAGCAAACAGCCCGGCTAACGCGGCCTAACGAACGGTTTCGAGCCCGAGTTCGATAAGCTCGTCGATCAACTCGGGGTAGCTCATTCCGCTAGCGGCCCAGCATTTGGGGAACATCGAGATCGGCGTGAACCCCGGCAACGTGTTGATTTCGTTCACTACGAATTCGATGCCGTCGTAGAAAAAGTCGACGCGCGCGAGCCCGGCTCCCCCGATCGATTCGAAAGCACGGGCTGCGGTGCGCTGCATCTGCCAGAGTTCACCGTCGCGCAACGGCGCAGGGCAAATGAGTTCGGCTGCGGCCACATCGAGGTACTTGGCCTCAAAGTCATAAAAGTCGCGACCCGTGACGACGATCTCGCCTGCGACACTCACGCGCGTCTCGCCGCCATCGCGACCAGAGAGCACGCCGCACTCGATCTCACGCCCGGTCATCGCCTGCTCGACCAAAGCGGTGGAATCTTCGGCAAAAGCGGTGGCGAAAGCAGCATCGAGTTCATCGCGGGTCGAGACCTTCGTCACGCCCACCGAGGAGCCAGCGCGAGCAGGCTTCACAAAGACGGGGAAGCCGAGGCTGGATGCGCGCGTGCGCCAGACATCCGGAGTGCGTTGCCACTCGAGCGCCGACACGGTCACCCACGGTGCAACCGCGACGCCGGCGGCTTCAAGAGCGAGCTTCGTGAAGTGCTTGTTCATGCCCATGGCCGAGGCGAGCACGCCATTGCCCACGTAGGGCAAGCCCGAGAGCTCGATGAGGCCCTGAATGGTGCCGTCTTCGCCGAAAGGCCCGTGCAAGATGGGGAACACAATGTCGACCTCGCCGAGGATGCGGACGCTACCGTCGGCATCCACCACGGTCATTTCGCGAGAGTTAGCCGAGTCGGGCCAGCGCACGCGCGTGCCGTTGTCAACGACCTCGGGCATCGCCTCGGAGTTGAGCGTGAAGGTCTCAGCGTTGTCAGGCTGCAGCGTGAAGGCGCCGTCACGAGTGATGCCAACCGGGATGACGGTGTACTTGTCGCGGTCAATTGCCGAGAGCACTCCCCCGGCAGTGGCGCAACTGATGCTGTGTTCTGACGAACGGCCGCCAAACAGCAGCACCACAGTCACAGGACCGCTCACGGTTGGCGTGGGCTGGATCGTCATTGTTTACTCCCCTTGAGGAAGATCGTCAGTGGTGAGATGCGGCGCGATATCGCGTGGGGCGAGCGTGCCTGCTAGAACTTCGGCGACCTGGCTCGCAATCGGCATATCCACGCCCTTCGAGAGCGCAAGTTCGAGAATTGGCGCCACGGACGATAGTCCCTCAGCGGTCTGGTTCATCTGCTTGATGACTTCAGAGAAGCTGTAGCCCTGGCCCAGAAGGCGACCGGCGGTGTTATTGCGCGAGAGCGATGACTCGCAGGTTGCGATGAGGTCACCGAGGCCGGCGAGACCGGCCAACGTCTCGGCGCGGGCGCCGAAAGCGACCGAGAAATCAGTCATTTCGGCAAGGCCACGCGTGATGATTGACGCCTTGGTGTTCTCGCCGTACCCCACGCCATCCACAATTCCGATTGCGACAGCGATGAGGTTCTTGAGCACTCCGCCGAACTCGGTACCGATGACGTCGGTGTTCACGAACGAGCGGAAGTAACGGTTGCGCGCGGTTACCGCGACGGCGGTGGCTGTTTCGAGGCTGGCACTGCTCATGACGGCAGCGGTCGGCTGCTCTTTGGCGATTTCGAGCGCCAAGTTGGGGCCGGATGCCACGGCCACCCTGCTGGGGTCGATGCCCAGCTCTTGCAGAATCACTTCACTCATGCGCGCTCCGGTGCCCTTTTCGACACCCTTCATGAGCGAAACGATGATCGCGTTGTCGGGGATCAGTTCGCGAACGATGCGAAGGTTCTCGCGAAGGGACTGCGCGGGTACTGAAAGGTACACCTGCTCCGCGCCATCCAGAACTTCAGGCAGCTTGTCGCTCGCCCAGAGCGAGCGTGGCAGGTTGATGCCGGGGAGGTAGTCACTGTTGCGCTTGGACTGGGAGATCTCGCGAGCAAGCTCCGGGCGCCGCGCCCAGAGCGCTACGTCGTTGCCGCCGTCAGCCAGAATCTTAGAGAATGTCGTTCCCCAAGATCCGGCGCCAAGAACGGCGACGCGGCGGGGGGTTTCGGGCGTTTCAGCGTTGTCGTTGATCACGTTATTTACCCTCGAATCGGCCGGTCTCGCTTTGACCATGCTCGGCGGGGTTGTAGCGCACTGCGGGGGCGCTCTCTTGGCGCAATTCTTCCAGCAGCGTCGTGATGGCAGTCATGAGTTTCTCCGTTGCTTCAGCGAGCACACGCGAATCCACATGCTTGCCCTCGTACTCCGAGAGATCGATGGGTTCACCAAATCGAATGTGAATTGTCTTACGGGGAAAAACACTAATACGTTTTGAGTATCGCGGCAGGATTTCGTGCGCGCCCCAACTGGCAGTCGGGATGAGCGGTATGCCCGCTTCGAGCGCCGTTCGCACTGCGCCGTACTTGCCACGCATCGGCCACATGTTGGGTTCGCGCGTCAACGAACCTTCCGGATAAATGACCACGGCAAGGCCCTGGTCAGCTATCTGCCGGGCCGCTTTCATCGGGTCGGCACTCTGGCGCCCTCGAGACACGCGTTCGACAGGAACCTGCCCAGATTGCCTCAGCAGCCATCCCACAACGGGCACCTTAAACAACGAGGCCTTGGCCATGTAGCGCGGCATGCGCCCCAGTTTCCACATCCCCACACCGATCACGACGGGGTCGATATTGCTGTAGTGGTTCGGCGACATCACGAAGGCACCCTCGGCAGGAACGTGGTGCGAGTCGTGCAGAGTGAACTTCGCCAACACCGTCATGGTGGGCAGCAACAGAAAAGCGAGCACGCGAAAAGCGGCCGTTTTCTCGGACTTTCGTCGCTTCGGTTGCGGTGAGCTCGAGGTCACCGGCGGCTATCCCTCGTAGACGAAGTCAGCGCCCAGTGATTCGAGCTTGTCGATGAAGTGTTCGTACCCACGCGCGATGATGCCGATGTTGCTCACGGTCGATTGCCCGTCAGCAGTCAGCGCCGCGATGAGGTGGCTGAAGCCACCACGCAGGTCAGGAATCTCGACGTCTGCTCCGTGCAGCGGCGTCGGCCCAATAATGACGGCGGCCTGCTCCAGCGGACGACGAGGCACGCGACGACTGACCGACTCGATTCCCTCTTCGAAGACCTCGATGTTGGCGCCCATCTCGATTAGCGCCGACGTGAAGCCCAAACGGTTTTCGTACACGGTCTCGTGAACGACCGAACGGCCTTCAGCCTGGGTGAGCGCCACGATCAGCGGCTGCTGCCAGTCGGTCATGAAGCCGGGGTGAACGTCAGTCTCGATAACAACCGGCTTGAGCGGCCCGCCCGGGTGCCAGAAACGGATGCCGTCTTCAGCGATGTCGAAAGCGCCACCGACCTTGCGGAAGATGTTCAAAAAGGTCATGAGCTCTTGCTGCAAAGCACCCTCGACGAAGATGTCTCCGCCGGTTGCCAGTGCGGCGGATGCCCAGCTGGCGGCCTCGTTGCGGTCGAACAGCGCGCGGTGGTTGTAGCCGCTGAGCTTCTCTACACCCTCAATGAAGATGACGCGGTTGGGCTCAACATTGATAATGGCGCCCATCTTTTGCAAGATGGCGATGAGATCCATGATCTCGGGCTCGATTGCTGCGCCCTTGAGCTCAGTGACGCCCTTGGCCAGCACAGCGGTGAGCAAGACCTGTTCGGTTGCTCCCACGCTCGGGTAGGGCAGATCGATGTTCGCGCCGTGGAGGCCGTCGGGAGCCGTGAGGCGAATGCCCTCATAGCTCTTGTCAACGACAGCGCCGAAGGCACGCAGAGCATCCAAGTGGAAGTCGATGGGGCGGTCGCCGATGCGGCAACCGCCGAGGTCGGGGATCAGCGCTTCGCCGAGGCGGTGCAACAGCGGTCCGCAGAAAAGGATCGGGATGCGGCTCGAGCCGGCAAGGGCATCAATCTTGGCGAAGTGTGCCTTGAGTACGTTCTTGGGGTCGAGGGTGAGTTCGCCGTCACTGGTCTCGGTGACCGTAACGCCGTAGGCCTCAAGCATCCCGGTAACGACGCCGACGTCGCTAATGGCCGGAACGTCCCTGAGAACGCTGGGGGTGTCAGCGAGAAGCGCCGCTACCATTGCTTTAGTAGCGAGGTTCTTGGCACCACGAACGTTGATACGTCCGCGAAGCGGCTTGCCGCCGTTGATGACGATCTGGTTGGAATGCAGTCCTGAGCGCTTGGCTGCCGCGGTCGCGTCTTGTGCCAATGGATTCATCGTTACCTCTACTTCGCTGGCAAAGTCTTAGGTCGCCATGATTCGCGGCGGCTTTCGAACTCCGTGATGTCTGTTTCGTTTCTCAGGGTGAGGCCGATGTCATCGAGGCCTTCGAGCAAACGCCACCTAGTGTAATCGTCAATCTCGAAAGTGAACTGTGCGGATCCTGCACTCACGGTGCGTGATTCAAGGTCGACGCTCACTTCGAGTTCAGGGTCGGCCTCGACGAGGGCCCACAGAGTCTCGATGTCCGACTCAGTCAATTGCGCTGCCAAAAGACCCTGCTTGCCCGAGTTACCGCGGAAAATGTCGCCGAATCGCGAACTGAGCACGGCCTGGAAGCCGAAGTCGCGAAGAGCCCAGACGGCGTGCTCACGGCTGGAGCCAGTACCGAAGTCTGAACCTGCGATGAGAATTTTGCCGTGGCTGTAAGGCTCACGGTTAAGGATGAAGTCAGGGTCTTGGCGCCAGCCGAAGAAGAGGGCGTCTTCGAAGCCAGTCTTCGTCACTCGCTTGAGAAACTCAGCTGGGATGATCTGGTCGGTGTCAACGTTGCTGCGCTTGAGCGGAACGGCGACTCCGCTGATGGTCGTGATCTTGTCCATTAGCGGGACTCCTCAGCGGTCGTAGCGGCGAGCGCCAGTTGTTCGGGCAGCGGGCTGTTCTCGAGATCCCACGGGCTTGAGAGCGTTCCGCGGATCGCGGTGGCCGCGGCAACGAGGGGCGACACCAGATGGGTGCGCCCTCCCTTGCCTTGGCGACCTTCGAAGTTGCGATTACTAGTGGAAGCGCAACGCTCTCCCGGAGCCAGTTGGTCGGGATTCATGCCGAGACACATTGAGCATCCCGCAAAGCGCCATTCGGCGCCGAACTCTTCCACAATCTTGTCGATGCCTTCGGCTTCAGCCTCGATACGAACGCGGGCAGACCCGGGAACGACCATGACGCGCACGTGATCAGACTTCTTGCGCCCCTTGATGATCGACGCGAATGCTCGCAAATCTTCAATGCGGCTGTTGGTGCACGAGCCCATGAAGACGGCATCCACGGCAATATCTTTCATCGCCATGCCAGCGTCAAGCGCCATATATTCGAGGGCACGCTCGGCTGACGCACGCTCGTTGGGGTCGGCGATGTCGCCGGGCACGGGAACGTTCTCGCTGAGCGAGACGCCCTGGCCGGGGTTAGTTCCCCACGTGACGAATGGCTCGAGTGTGTTCGCATCGAGGAAGACTTCGGCATCGAAGACGGCATCATCGTCGGTGGCGAGGGTGTTCCAGTACTCAACGGCGGCATCCCAGTCGGCGCCTTCGGGAGCGTGCGCGCGACCCTTGAGGTAGTCGTAGGTGATCTGGTCAGGCGCGATCATGCCGGCGCGAGCGCCAGCCTCGATCGACATGTTGCAGATCGTCATGCGGCCCTCCATGGAGAGCGAGCGGATGGCGCTGCCGCGGAATTCGAGGACGTAACCTTGGCCTCCGCCGGTTCCAATCTGCGCGATGACGGCAAGAATGATGTCTTTCGCGGTGACGCCGGGGCGCAGCTCGCCCTCGACGGTGATCGCCATCGTCTTGAAGGCTTTCAGCGGAAGAGTTTGAGTGGCGAGCACGTGCTCGACTTCACTCGTGCCGATACCGAATGCCATGGCACCGAAGGCACCGTGGGTGCTCGTGTGCGAGTCGCCGCAGACCACGGTGATGCCGGGCATTGTCAGCCCGAGCTGCGGGCCGACAACGTGAACGATGCCCTGCTCGATGTCGCCGAGCGAGTGCAGGCGCACTCCAAACTCTTTGGCGTTATTGCGCAGCGTCTGAATCTGCGTGCGACTCGTGAGGTCAGCGATCGGCTTGTGGATCGCGAGCGTCGGGGTGTTGTGGTCTTCGGTCGCGATCGTGAGATCAGGGCGGCGAACGGGGCGGCCGGCCATCCGCAGTCCGTCGAATGCTTGGGGGCTTGTGACTTCGTGCACAAGGTGAAGATCAATGTAGATAAGGTCGGGCGTGCCATCGGCACCCTTAACGACCAGATGGTCATCCCACACTTTCTCTGCCAGGGTCTTGCCCATAGCGCACCTCTTTCGAATCAACGATCGCACCGCAATAAGCGCGGCTCAATCTCTCTAGTCTACGCCGCGCAGCCATGCCCTCAGGCTATTTAGCGGCTCAAGAAGGCTCCTAGCGCTGACCAATCATGAGCAGTATCTGGCCCAACCTCAGCTCAGTCCCGACCCGAACGGTCTGCGCGCGATTCGGCTCTACCAGTATTTCCGCTGATTCCGGATGCCGCAGATAGACGCCGTTGGTCGAGTGGAGGTCGTGGGCAAACAATCGCCCGTCCGCGGTAAGTTCCAACGCAGCGTGAGTCTTCGACACTGATTTTTCCGGGTCGACGACCGACAATCGGGCGGCATCGGGCCAATCCGTGTTCTCTGACGGGTCGCGGCCTATCAACAGAGTGCGCTCAACCACAACAGAATCCCCATGGGGCACCGAAAGATACCAGTGGGGGGGCACTGCGAGGCTGCTGCGCAATCGTCGTCGCTTCTTCTATGGCATCGAACGGTACGGCGTCATCTGCTACTGAGTCGTCGGGGGTATCAGGAGCATTGACGACACGCGTGGGCTCCGTGGGCGGAGCGGCATCGACCAGCTCAACCGATGCGGGGAGCGCCGTGGAATCATCCGCGATGGGAGTGATGTGTGCGCCAGCGGGAAAGAACGCGGGCGCAGCATCTAAATGACTAGGTCGTGCGGCCTTCGTCACGGCCATCCGATAAGCGCCAGAGTCGACGATCCCTGGCGGCAGGTCGATGAGATCAGCAGCTTCGTGGGTTTCGGCGGCGGCTGGCTTCGCTAGTTCTACTGGAGGGACCATCCCCGGAGGTGGAACGATGAACTGGTTCTCGTCATCAACGCTCATAAGAAATTCCTCCTCAGCTATCTACTCGCAGCAATGCTAACGCAGGGTATCTCGTCCCGCGCGGAGTTCAGACGGGGCCCCGGCCCGAGAGAAAACGGCTATCGGGGCCGGGTCATCAACATTTCGAGCGCCCCGAGGTCAACACTGCGAGCACGATTCGCTTGATCGCTGGGTACCAATCCTCGCTGCTCCAGATCATCGATGGCGGCATCGAGATCGTGCCGGATTTGCGTCTGTTCGTTCTCAGAGAGTTCCTTTATCGCTTGCCGGCGCAGCTTCAGGAGCGCGACCTTATTATTCGGCAACGAAGCTTCGTCTGCCGACACCGAACCCAACTCCCTGCGGGCGCTGCGTCCGAGGTCTATCACCAGGTGCCAAATGAGGACCACGATTGCGAGCACGACGGAAGAAACGATTACCATCAACCAGAATTGCCAATTCTCAACGCGATCAGCATTGCCCTTGCTCGACACCGATATCGCGCTCAGAATACCGAACACCAGTGCGAGCCAGGCCTGCACCTGATAAAACCCGTTTCTACGGCGCCCAGTCGCGAGCCAGTGCCCCAAACTGACGAGAAGCAGCGCTATCTCAATAATAAAAAATATGCCGGTTATGGGTATGGCGCGTGCGGGATTCGGGTCAGGTGCTGCGGTCGCAAATCTGCCGCCACTCGAGATATTTGCGAATCCCCAAACTGGCGCAAAGTAGCTCGCGAGATAGACGATCGTAAGCGGAATTCCCCAGATAAGATTCCAGTTGTTTGTAAGGAATCCCCCGGATTTTTTAACGGGTTGCAACACCGACGGATGTCGGGCGAATGCGGCACGCTCTAGCCTGTCCCAACGCACTCTCGAACCTGGTTGCACCTTAGATGCCAACGCTCTCGCCGTCACAGGGTCACTCCCCCTATCGTCCATGATTCGCCAAGGGAAGGGATAAGGAAAACAGATCCCGGCCGGATTGTTATTCGGTTTTAGCTATGCGAGGACCCAAGATCGCGAGACCACCCAGTTCGACCTCTCCGGCGAGGCGGGATTCGTCAGCGGTGATGAGTCCTCGGTCCGCTAGATCGGCGAATGAATCAGCGAGGTCACGGCGAATTTGCGACCGTTGTGCTTCGGAGAGACGAGCAACACGCTTTCGGCGTCTCGCGAGCAGCACGCGGTCCTTGCGCTCCACAGCATTCTGTTCAGCTTCGTTGTCTTCGAGCTCCGCGGGGCCCGCCGGCTCGAGCGAGGCGACGTAGTGGAGGATTAGAAATAGAGCTCCGAAAACGACAGCAACAACGATCGGAAGGATCCACAATCCCCAATCTTCTACTTCGTTTTCCAAGCCCAGTCTCATCACTGCGAAGGCCGTGGTGAGGCCAGGTACCAGTGCTAGACCCGCTTGAATCTGATAGAAACCCATGCGCGGCCGCCCTGAGATGAGCCAGTGCCCCGTGCTGACGATCATCAAAACAGCTGCGATGCTATAAAAAATCCCAGCTTGGGGGATGGCAGTTTCTGGATCGGGGGCATCAGCGGCTCTCGCAATGATCCCGTCGTACACCGATGCAAGACCCCAAACCGGTGAAAAAAAACACGCTAAGTAAACCAGCGCCAACGCAATACCAATGACCAAAGCTATGACAAACGTAAATTTATTGTCACTACTTATGGCGCGACCAAAACGCCCGTCGAGCACCGAAAGGTGTTCATCGAACGCAGCTCGTTCCAGCTTGCCCCAACTTACCGTTGAGCCGTCCTGCAGCTGTGTGGCGAGCGTACGAGCATTCATTTAACGCCTCCCGCGTGCTGGGCACGCTTACGTAGTCAGGCAAACTCAGTGCGGTCGAGTTGCGTCGCTAGAACGGACTCTCTGGTAGATGCCGTCATCAGATTCTCATCCCCAAAAGAATAACGGTATTTGACGATGTCTCACGCCGCCTCGAACACTTATGTCCATGAATTTCGTCGAGTCATTCGTTTCACTAGCGTGGCACCCAGCCTCGCGTACGACAGGTCGGCGAATGAACGGGAGCTCGCAAACAACCCAGCCTAAGCATGCATGCCCCCCTGCGCCCTCCTGTCAAACAGGCTTTAGGCTTTCGCTCGACCAATCTTCGCCGCGCGGGGAAAGATCGGAGTCGCTTATCGTCGCAAAATTCCAATTTGTCTCGATATCGTCAACAACTCGAATGTTTCGAACTATCTCACGAAGTGGATCCAAGAGAATGCCAATGAGGCTGGGTAGTGTCGCGTCGACTCCTATGGCGACGAAACCGTAGTCGTTTTGGAACAAATAGTTAACCCCACCCGCGCGTATCGTCGACGTTTCTCCCACCGTCGTCAGATAGCGAGCTTCAATGCCGACCCCAAGAGCGTCCGTTTCAAACGCTACGGCGACCGGCTCAGTCACGTAAGGCATGTCCGCGAGAGGCTGTAGCATTCTCTCCTCGCCGGGCGCGAACGGCGAGGCAACGATGTGCACTATTGCATTCACGATCGAGGCGTCTGGCCAGTACTGAAGCGTGACTGAGTCGTCGTCAGAGACTCGACGGAGGCCGTGACGCAGCGCTTCACGTACGAAGTGTTCGCTCGAGGCGTCAAGCGCACCGCGCCAGGCCTTTTTCATCCCCTCGACGACGTCGTCCTCCCATGTGCTGGCTTCAGGCGCCCCCTCGTCAAATCGTGGCAGTTCCAACCAGCTCGCCGTATCAACATCCACTGAAATCTTCACGCAGCGCTCCATGAGAATGTCGAAAGGTGCGCGTCGAAGAGGGCACCAAGCGCGGAGACGAATTCTTCGTCACCGACTTCATCGGGGTTGTGGGTGATCACGAGAGTGAATTGAAGCGCCCGTTTTCGACCGGTGTCGGGAACTGGGGTGAGGTAAACGACCGTAGTCGTTGCCACTTGCGTGCCCTCCATCCTCTCAATCGAATCTCGCTCCCACCGGAGAAACCGCTTGTCATCGGCGAGCGCTGTCGCACCATCTCGACGAATAAGGCCCGCAATGGTGTTGTCAAGCGACTCACCATTCTGGCCACGTCTCACCGATGCGGTGAGGGTGGCGGGGAGTCGCGAACTGTCAGGAGCGCTGTCACCTGGGGCGAAAAAGGCGACGGTCTCAACACGACGCATTTCAGAGAAAAGTCGCTTCATGAGCGCCACTGTTTGCCCATAGAGGTCCGGGCGGTGAGCTTGCATCAGACGCCGCTTCGCCGAGGCAAGCATCTCGTCTCGGACAACATCGCTCGGCTCGTGTCGTTCCCAGCCAAGGGGAAGAAGCAGTGTGAAGCTCGGGAGTGTTTCTCCTCGGAGCTCAGCCTTAAGATTCGCCATCATCGGGGACCTTCTCCATCCGCTATCGGGTCGACACTATCAGTCAGCAAAGTTCTCACCGGGTCGGAGTCCCCCACAATGGCTCGGCCAGAGACGGGGACTCGATACGAGGCGACAAGCCTAGAATTTGGTCAGCTCGACTCAGGTGTGTAACGAAAGCTCCGCTGAAAAGACTCAAGCCGTCCATACCATCGACGGCCGACCCGATGAAGTTGGGATTTTCAAGAGCATCGGAACTTATTCCCGCCATGAAGCGAGACATGACGTTGCCTAATCCGCTTCCGTTGTGTGTCGCCCAGTTAGCAAAGCTACCCCGAAGGCCGCCGAAAACTTGCTTAGCAACCCCGCCCTGTGCGAATCCGAAACCAGCGTTGAACCCTGAATTTATCGCCCGAAAGTCACCCACGATATTCGCACGTCCTCCAGAGGTAAGAAGGCCGCCCGCCATGTCGTCAACGAACCCCAGCTTATTTCCGCCAAATAGCTTTCCCAGGCTCCCGAAGGGTACGACCGAGACCCCGGCCAAGACCAGGTCGAGAACACTCGCATTTCCGCGAGAGAAAGCGTAAATCGTCAATAGAAGTGTCGCGATCGCGACGATGGCTGCTAGGGCCGCGATGAAGGGACCGCCGACGATAACACCCAGAACCGCGAGAGCAATGCCGACCCACTTGAGCACTTCGAGAGCGCCAGCAACGGCACCGTCGAGGTCGTCCCAATTGGAGTCTTGGATTCCGCCTTCGGTCGCATCACCAATAAGCTCTGCGGCTTGATTGAACGCAGTTTCCCACGTTTCGTAATAAGCATCGAAGGCCTGCGCTTCCGAGGCCCACTCGTCGTACGCGGAATTCGCTAGCGATCGCGCGGTATCAATTCCCTCTTGACGCGCTTGCTCCGTATCGGGGCTAGCTTCACCAGGCAGAACAAAAACCGTCGGCGTGTCCACGGGCATCTGCGCAAGACCCAATTCGTTAGACCGCGATCGATACGCGGCCCATTCGGTCTCGCAGTTTTCTACCGCGCGTTTGATGAGGGGTTGAACTTCCGCAACGACCGTTCCGTAATCTTTGAGTACCCAGCCTGTTGGGCGGTAGCGTTCACCGGCCAACTTCAATTCCTCATAGCAATCGCCAACAACTTCTTGGAGCTTGTCGAAGGCGAGACCCTGCTGACCGGCAGCGCCGTCTGCAATGTCTTTCAGAATCGCTGCCGATGAAATCATCTGGCCGCCGAGTGTCGTGATGTCCTTCGCGCGAGACACAATGGCTCCGGCGTCGCCGTCGAGCGTCGTGATCTCGCGTCCTTGAGGGGAAGCTTCCATGTCTTTTCTCTATCTCCCGAGCGAGTGGGTAATCCGGCCTATTCTGAAGCCGATTCCATCTCTTTGGACGTATCTTTATCCCACTCTTCAAAGCCCTCGAGAACGCCGACAACATGTTGCTCGACTTTTTCGATGTCTTCGAGAAGAGCCTTGCGACGGTCATCCCACCCGTCTTCAAACTCTTGTGCAGCCTCGCGCAGTTTGGTTCGGCCGAAGGGATTGCCGATCGCAGCCTCCAACCCGTTGGAGCGCTTAGACGCCTCTTTAAGCTCTTCAATAATGTTCTTCAGATGATCACCGACGGCTTTAAGCTCAGTGTATTTAATGAGAACTCCGTCGCCCACGGCGAACACCCTTCACTAGTGCAGAATCGCTGCTTGAGATCGTTGAGACAGAAGGCGGAGGGCCGGCGTGTGCTGGCCCTCCGCGTTAAGCGTGTCTTAGGCGCCCGCGAGCTTCTGGTCGAGCTCCTGGATCGCCTGCATCATGCCCTTGAGCGCGTCGCCCATGTCGCCGAGACCATCGGTCGCGTTCTTGAGCCCGGTTGTGAGCTCGTTGTAGCCGTCGCCGAACTTGCCCGAGGCGTGCTGCGTCTTGAAGTCGTTGCCGAGAAGCGTGGTGATGGCGTGCGTGTTCGCCGTTCGCGCGCCTAGCTGCGCTCGACAACGATCACGAATTGGCCTAGCCGGACCTGCGCACTTTTCGTCAGAGGGTGCACCGTACCGGGATGCACTTCTCGCTCAATTTCGCCTGGCGCAGTCACGTGCACGCCATTCGTGGAATGTAAATCGTGCACGAGCAGGTCGCCCGCAGCAGTCAACTGCAGCGCCGCGTGAGTCTTGGAAACAGACTTGCTGGGGTCAGCGACTGGCAGCAGTCGGGCATCCGGCCACTGGGGGTTGGCCGCCGGGCCCCGCCCAAGAAGTGTGGTGCGATCAAGCACGACCGTCGAGCCGTCGGCGAACGTCAGTTGCCACCTCGGGGATGCGGGCACCATGATGTCCGCGCGGGCGAAGTGAGTTTCTTCGTCGATCGCATCGTCGACTTCGATCGTCGGCGTAGGCGGTGCTGGTGCTGGTGCTGGTGCTGGTGCTGGTGCTGGTGCTGGTGCTGGTGCGATAGCGTCTTCGAGGCGAGGCGGCGCGTAGTGCTGTTCAACCGGTGGCGCGGGAGCAGCAGACAGTGCGCTGGATTTTTCGTCGACCGGCATCCCCGGTGCTGTGACGGGGAAAAACACGGGGATCTCTGCCGCGTGCGCGGGGGCTGGGGCGGCAGCCGTCTCCCTGCGTTGCGGAATGCGGAAGGTTCCAGAGTCCACGAGGCCCGGAGGAAGATCTATGACGTCGTTTTCCTCGGCAGCCGCTGGGGACGGCGGAACTTGTTCGACTCGCTTCGGGGCCATGCCGGGAGGCGGAACGATGAACTCATTCTCGTCTGCAGCAGCCATCCGCGCGCACCCATCTCTACAAGCCCAGAAAAGCCAACCTTAACTCATGTGGGTTGTGGATGTCAGCTACCGGCTGATCTTCAGATCACTCCCAATGCGAGGCCCGCACGATGGAGTCGAAGAAGTTGAGCATGACCTGTTCAAGGTCGACGAATACAGTAGAGAAGACGACGAGAATAACGCGCTTCGTCTCAGGAATCGTCAGCCAGTACTGGGCCACGAGCGTCGGAAGAGCATCGCCAGCGTCTTCTTCGACTGCGGCGGCGACCTGTCGAAGGTGGTGCGTACGGAGCACCTCTGAGTTTGGCGTTGCGAAACGCGCCACCGTCTCGGGGTGCAGGTCGGGCATTGCCGCGAGCCCCGCTTGCAGCACGCGCATCACTTCGGCCGGTGCCGTTCCGACGGCGGGTGTCATGCCGAGCGGCGGAAGGTACACCGTGAACGATGCCGAGAACGGCACGCCTTCGATCACATCGAGTGCAATCGTCATCGACTGGCCGTCGCCCTCAATCGCGGCCGCGAGACCATCGAAGAGCTGACGCCGCATGCTGTCTCTCAACTGCGCGTGTTCTTCTGCTCTCCCTACTCGCGCGTCGATGAGCCGTCGGATGGATGCCCGTGCCGACACTTCATCGTGCAGCGGCACTTGCCGCCACTCCCCCGGCAGGGCGAACTTCAACTCGGGTAAAGGCGTGTGGGGCAGCTGACGATCAACCATCGTTGGGTCCCGTCCACTCGCCGTAGCGAGCCTCGAGCGTCGATGCCGACACCAATAGACTCTCGAGCGGCTCTCTGACGCCACGCAAGTCAAGCTCGCTGATCACAGACCCCAGCTCGACTCCGTCGCCCGCCGCCTCCGATGCGTTCGACGGCATCGGGCCTTCCGCAACGATCAGTGCGACAACGGCGGGCTGAAACGACAACGATTGCCACACGGCCTCGAGCGCTTGGTCAACGACGTGAGATAGACCCTCGTCGGTCAACTCCACGACATATATTTTGACCGAGTACGCCTGCTTGGGGCCATCGTAGTAGGTGCCGCCAATGACACCATCTATTGTCGGCACCGCCTCCATCAGCGCAGTGCGCACATCATCGTCTTGCTCTTCGTCCGACGGTCCTGTGTAAATCAACCCACAGGCCGTAAGCAGCACTACCGTCAGGACGGTGACGAGAGCGGCAGCGCTCAGGCGCATACGCCTCGCGACACCACTTTTCCGCTGATGAACCGTCATCACTCCGACCCCTCGTAGATAAAAACGCGCTCGTATTCGGAGAAGAACATTGCCTGTTCTTGTTTCAGAGCCAACACCCGCGGGTCGCTGCTGCCGTCGACCATCGCATCGGCCGACCCCGTATAAGCCGAGGAGCTATGCGCAAACACGGGTTTTTCGGTGGCGGGGTCGATGGGAGCATCCGTGCTTACGGTCACCCAATGCGGTCGCTGGGTGCCTCCCGACCAAGGCGAGTCCAGCTTGGGAACAGGATCGCCCTTGTGCTGCACCGATATAACGGAAACGCTCTCGGGAATATCCATCAAGTCGATGGGAGAACCTGACGTGAAAACGGCTTGAATGTTGAACGGGCTCAACGGGTCTGCTGCCATTTTTCCTGCCAGGATGCCGCCCTGGCTCCACCCGCTCAGCATTACCGGATCGCCCGGAAGCACACCCGCGTCCATCATCGCCTGAGTTACCGCGCGCTCGTAGGCCGCTTGCTGGCTCGGAGCGAGCATCAAGGAGAGATTCGAATCGAGATCATTCATCGCGCCTTGATCACCTTGAGGCTTCCATGCCCCCTCAAAAACGCCATTCGCTTCCTGCCAGTCCTGGGTGCTCGGCAGCAGAACGCGCCACCCGAGACGGTTTCCGTGCTCGTCGAGGACCTCGACGACTTCGACAAATGTAGAGCCCGCCTTCCCCTTGGTGTCCAACTCTGCGTTGCGCGTCATGAGATCTTCATAGTCGCGCGCTGGCTGCTGATCCTGCGGCGGTAGCCGCACCATCGCTGGCGTGGGGCGACGCTCCTCGTTGGAGAGGCGGATCGCTAACAATGCAGAGAGTCCGGCTGCGTGAGCCAGCACAACTCCCGGCAGCAGCGCCTGCAGCAGCATCTTTTCGGGTGGAAGGTTGGACATGATCTCCCAGAACAGGGAGACAACGGTATTCACCCAGATCGTGAGCTCCACCACTGCTATGACGAGCGCCTGCAGCGGCTCAAGCACCCCGGCCAGAACGTCGGTCAGCCACTGACCGAGAAGGCTCTCGCCTCCTGGGAGCGATTCGACCCACGAGTTCACTTGATCGCGCAGCGTGTCATTCATCGCTTCGAGCGCGGGCTCAATCGCCGCGATCGCTAACCGGGCAGCTTCGTCACGATAGTTAACCGCACGTTCGTAGGCTGCGCGAGCATCCGCCACGCTAGCGTGCAGCTCGTCCACATGGCTCTGAGCCTGACGTAACTGCGCCGAGACTTGCTCGAACTCCGTGCCGGTTTGAGGTCCGTAGAGTCGATTCGACAGATCTGAGCGGAGATTTTCGTAATACGGAAGGTCAGCCGCGGCAGCGTCGGCTCGTTCGATGGCGCTGCTAGCGGAATCTTGCGCATCGCGCAGGCTTACCGCGTAGACCGAGATCGCTTGCGCGGTCGCACCATAACGTGGCTGAGCTCTGGCAAGTCGCGCTGCAGCGCTCGACGAACGTTCGGACAGTGCCGTCACGGCCTCGCCAACGCCAGCGACATCCGAAGCGAAGTTGTTGAGCCTCAGGGTGGTGTCTGTGATCGCGTCGGCGATGGTCAAGTACCGCTTCCCATACGAGGCGAGAGCGGTCGGGTCACCCGGGAGGGCGCGAAGAGAAGACATCAGACGCCTCCATTGCGTGAGGCAGTCAGGAGTGGAGGTGCCGGAGTCGGAATGGGCGTGGGCAGCGGCTCTGAACGATAGGCACGCAGCGTCGCCGGCGACCGATACGACTCGACTGTCTCGGCCAACGACTGGTCAAGCTCTTTCATCGTGTCGTGCACGCTGCGAACGGCGTCTGCGATCTGGCTGAGTTCCGTGATGAGTTCTGCGCGGCGCAGGTTCCACTGCGACCCAAAATCTTTTACCGTGCCGGCCAAACCATCATGGCCACACAGATCCGCGACCGCTTCGCTGAACGCTTCCGCCAGACCGAACTCTGTCTGTACCGTGGCCATCGTCGACTGCAGTTCGGTCAACTTGGCAAAGTCGATCTCGAGATCCGCCATGGCATTCCTTTCCTTTGCAGTCCCTAAGCCAGGTGTTGCTCACGCACTCATGCATGAATGGATGCATGAATCCAATCGAACGTCTCAGCAGGAGGCGATAAGAGGGCCGCAACGGAACAACCGTTGCGGCCTCACATCTCAGAGCGCCTCGTGAAGCACTATCCGCGGATTGCGTTTCCCAGCTCGGTGTCGACCTGCGAAAGCTGGTCAGCGGCGGTGGTAAGGAACGTGCTCATGCCGTCTAGACCAGTGACCGCCTGAGTGGTTCCCTGCGTGAAAGTTTCGTACGAGACTTGAAATGCTCCAGAAGCAGAGTCAGTGACGAAGCCGCTCTCTACGAGACCGTTGACGAGAGTCTGAAGCTCAGTCAGCTTCGTGATGAGCTCATCTTTTCCGGAGATCAGACGACCCGCAGCATCCGTCATTTCTGAATAAGTTACGTTCATGTTCGCCATAGCTACTCCTCAGTTCACGTGTGTGGTGGGCCAGTTGACCTCAACCCCATTTAGACAGTACTGACTGCCTCCAAAATTGCACATGGGTAGAACTCCCCACCGTGACTATTCTTCAGAAACAGTAGCAGCGAGCTCGGAGAAATTCTCGCGAAAACGTTCAAATCCGACCAAGTCTGTCGTCGCATTTCGCAGCACAAAGAACCCGCCATCGACTTCGAACGCGTACGTAGCCCGCAATGTGATGATGTGAGAGGCTTCTTCGTCGAACGGCGCGTGACGCACGCCGAGCACACCCCGCAGTCCCGAGGTCGTCACAATCTCGGTGAGCGTGGGTTCGCGAATGGCATCGGGGTCGCGGCTTCCCGCTATCTCCTCAACAGGAGCGTCGCCTACTGCGGACCGTGGGATCATCTCCCCCTCGACGTAGTGAACGGGGCCGTTGAAGGACTCCAAGAAGATGTAGCTGGCTTGCACTCCGCGCGCGGCAGTATCGGTTGCAATCAGAGAAAGCGCGCCGACCAAGGCTTCCGATTCGTCTCGTGAGAGTTTTACTCGCGCGATCTCTACGACCTCATCGACCAAAGCCTGTGCCCACACCTGAGGCGTGCTGTATTCCTCAAGCGGCCCGAAGGGAGGCACGCCGATCCAATCGTCGGGGTATCGGACGAAAACGCTCATTCGGTGGGCTCCTTCGGTGAGAACGAGACACTCGACATCAGAGCGTCACAGAGAAACTCGAGGGCTTCGACGATCTCAGCGGAGTCGGAAGTTCCCGGGACAAAGAGACTCGCAGTGAAGGTTATCCACGGCTGCCCAGGTGAAGTAGGGCTGACGATGTAGTTGACTAACCGGGTTGCGGGAGCAGTGAGCTCGCCCGTCTCGTCGTATTGCGCGAGGCGATCGGCTACCACGCGTACCGCCAAGACCCCACCTACCGTGACAGCACGGGATCCCGCGGAAGCCGCCGACAGCGATAGCAGCGTGTCGTGCGTTGTCGCGCCGGCAGCCGGCTGTTTCGGCAGCGGAGCAACCGCCACAGACGCAGGGATATGGATGCCCGCAGTCTCGCTAATCGGCAACCACACTTCCCACACGCCCGAGTCTTGAGACTTTGCCACAAGATTTTGCAGCATCGCCCTCAGTCGCGCACGTGCGATGTCACGTTTATCGGGCGTGACGGTCTTCATGACGTGAGTCACGATGCTCTTCACCTCGTCAGAGGCGCGCGCATCCATGTGCAGCACGACCCACCCCGGAGGCATAAGCATTGCGATTCCCGGTGCAACCGATGGAGGCGGAGCGTTCGTGGTGGCTCCCTCGTCAGCTGATGGCGTGAGTTCTGTCATCGCGTTACGTTCCATTCCGGAGTGCCACCTAATTTGTGAATTCGGATGCTTATTGTCGCGATCGCCGCAATGGTTCCTGCGGCTAGCGCCACCCACAGGTACTCGAGCGCGTAAATATCGTTATCGCGCGAAACGACACTTAGTGAGCATTACACCGAGATTACCGTCATTGCCATAGCGTGCCTACGAACCCACCATGGTGAAGTGAAACCTCGGATGAGCGACACGCGACCGCGACCCGGAACAGGCACCCACCACCGTGCTGGCTTCCAACAAATCACCATCGCTATAGCCACGATTAGCGCCCAGGCGACCGCGAACCAGACCGGCAAAGAATTTTGCGAAAGGGCGGAGACCACGCATGCGCTGTCTACTTTGCACCGTTCGATTTCCCCGTCGGACCATGTGGCGAGCGCAACGGCGTTGGCCGCGAGCGGCACTCCAGTGAGCAACACGAAAAAACCGAAGCTCGAAGCGACAAGGATCCAGCCCACGACAAGAGCGATTCGTTGATCGCCCACAGTGCGTAATGATTCGTTGCGCTGTGCTGGAGTTACGGCATCCGCAGGTGGCGGTGCAACGATCCCTCCGACGATGATCACGGAGATGAGAAGAAACCACAGCGCCCCTGTCCACACCGGCACGCCGTCACGCGCGATCGTTTCCGCGACACAGCCGAAATCTCCCGCGCATTCCGCGATGCGTTTAGTCGGCCAGAGGAGTGAGACGTACAAGGCTCGCGCCACGCTCCCGATGCCAACGACTACGGCGAGAATCGACACGAAAGTCACAAACTTGTTGAAGAAACGCAATTCCTTCGGAATTCGTCGTTGAGAAGCCCCTCGTGCCCGAGCGTTCACCATATGCACCTCCGCCCGTGACGAGGCAATGCGCCCCGGAACGGCATTTGGAGGCTGGATGCTGCGCCAGTACCATCGCTCACGCTCCCAGTTTTTTCAGCCCTCATTGGTGCCATCTTTCTTTCGAGGATGCAATTCGCGTTGTTTGGCGCGCCATTCGGGGCTAAAAGCTGCTGCAGGGGAACTTGCGGTGAGAAAGAAGGACTCCTTTATATGCAAAGGAACCGTGCCGACCAATTTGCGATGCCGATAGTTTGCGACAACAGCTACCGTCGCCGCGGCAAGGGTCGCCCACAAATACTCTGGCGCATACACATCGTTTCCGCGCTGATGAACTCCCAAGGACAGCGCGGCACAGATGAAAGCAGCTACGACAGCATGCCCGCCGATCCACAGCGGTCTCGTGTCAACACGGACCGTAAGCCCACGTCGCGGCTGCGCGTCCGGCATCCACCACCGAGACGGGTGCCAACACACCGCCAACGCCGCCGCAATGACAACGATCCAGGCAAACGCAATCCACACCGGCAGCACGTTTTCAGGGATGGCCGAGACGACGCAGAGCCGGTCGTCTGAGCACTGCGAGATTCGGTTCTTCGACCAGGTCGCAAGGGCAACACCTCCAGCACCCAAGGGGACGAGCACAAGAGTCAACATAAAAACAAGCGACGAGATGAACAATGCCCAGCCCGCAACATGACCGATGCGCTGTCCCTGCGCGGTGCGCTGACCCACCAGACTCTTCTGAATACGAGCCACGGATCCTTGGGGCCCCGGCATTCGTGCGCTCGCCACCACAACCAGTACGAGGAACAGAACCCAGAATCCTCCGAGCCACAACGGCCAGGCCTGGGACAGACTCACTCCCAAGACGCACGCTACTTCGCCTGCGCATTCGGCAAAACCCTCAGTGGGCCAGACCGAGGAGCTGCGGACCACCCCAGCCAGCAAAGCAAGCACTCCTATTGCGGTTGCGGTCCCCGCAACCGCAAGAAATATATTGAGCCCGCGAAGGGAACCGAGCCCGTTGCGCTCTCGATTGTTTGTAGATCCTGCTGTTTTCTTCCTACCCGTCATGAAACGTCTCCGATCGCGTTCCCGAGGCGTTGCGGAATACCGAATACTTGGCCGGCTGTACCGATCAAAGTAAATACACCGGACACCTTACTCAGGTGAAAAAGGCCACTTGCCGCACCGGTGGCGTTAGCCCCGGAGAGCAATTGAATATTCGCCATCGATTGAATCTTCACGACCTCGCGGAAATCTCCCCCAGCGTTTAGTAGGCGCATTCCCCAAGTGAGACCCTTGACGTGACTGACGTTCGCAATGGAATCGACATAATCCAGCGCTCGAGACTGAGTCATACCTTTTATGCCGCTTCCTGCGTAACTCGTACGGTAGGCCGTGCCCACCGTAGCCTGAGTCGATGTCATCGTTTTCGCTGCCAATTTGCCAACGACGCCTGCACCAACGAAAGTAAGCGCTGCGAAAGCAATGTTCATAATCGATTCCGCCGGCGACATCGTCCCTGCAAGACCTTGCAAGGCGGCGTTGAGAGCCTGGACTCCAGCGGCAATGAGGAGAAATGTCCCCACGATCACGTTGAGGCCAGGAATGGCGATCGCGACAATCATTGCGATCGTGGCCACCCAGCCGATAATGTTCACAATCAAATCGATTGTGTCCTTATTCTCTTCAATGAACTGAACGGTGTTGTCCCGAAACGAGTCGTTCAGGCCGCTGCTCTCCTCAACGTCATGGATGGAGGATGACGCGGCAGAGGCAGCAGAATCTCGGTGCTCGATCGCGTTTTGGAGTCTCGCAATCGCATCCTCAAGTGCACCATCGTGCAATTGGAGTTCCGCATATACTTCGGTCCGGCGCCGTTCGTAGTACGACTCGAGCTCCGGTGACAAATCGGGCTCACGAAGCCGAGCTTCATAAAACTCAGCGTCTTCCACGGATGCGTTTGTCGCCGATCGCGCAACTACGGCAGCATCCAGAGCATCAACCGACCAGGTTTGGGCCTCGCTCAGCGGTACCGCATAAATACTCAGCGCCGCCGCTACTCCCTCGTACCGCGTCTGAGCTTTATCGAGCCTCGCCGCAACTTCCTCGGCCTGCTCCATGATGGCAGCGACCGCCTCGCTAACGCACTCGTCCGCGCCTGCGATGCCGCGAAGGTTGGTTGCCGCATTCTCGAGGGTGGTAGCGATCGTCGAATAATCCGTCGCGGCCGAACTCACCACTGTTGGATCGCCCGGAACCGGGTCGTGATCGAAGCCGACAGGTGCCCAATCAGACGGCCGCATCACACCATCCCCCGGTTGACCCGAGCCGCACCGCTGCTCGCGGAACTAGGCTGCGGATCGGTAAGAGCATTGCCCAGTTCACAGTCGGCCGATTCAAAGCCATCTGCTACCTCGATCATGTTGTCCCGAATGGTGGCGAGCTGCTCGACCAGCTCACTACGGCGGAAGTCCCAGTTGTTCACAAAACCACGCACCTTATTGGCGAGACCGGCGTGCCCGACGGCCGCGGCGACGTCATCGATGTCTCGTGCCGCACCCTCAAAAGTGTCTCTCACGCGCTCGACCTGAGAGGCGGTCGTCCGAAGCAGATCAGTGTCGACGATGAGCTGGTCGGCTGCCATAATGAGGTCCTTTCGTAAGCGTTACTGCGACCATACTTGAGTCAATCCCACTAAAGCGATGGGTAGCGCTCCCCATCGTGCGGTCACAGCAGGGGCAGCTGCACCCGAGAGACTTTGCCGCGAGCAATGAACATTCCCCGGCCAGCAGGAAACTCGCTGCGGCTACCGCGCGGAAGCGGAGTCTTGAGCAGAATGTCGCCCTCGATTGAGTCGGGCTGCAACAGCAGACCCCGTCTCGCGTTCTTGATTTCGGCGAACAACGGCCACGATGCATTCCACGACGTTGTCTCTGCCTCGGCGACGAGCAGGTGCTCGCTGCGCTTCACCGCCTTAACTAACTCGACGATCGCAGCATCAGCGGGAGTCTGCAAGAAGTCAGAAATGTTCTCGATGAAGACAGAAATTTTGCCCTCTGTTTCTGGATCACTCACTGCAGCAGAAAGGTCCTTCGCGAGAGCCGCGACCTGTTCCACCGTCGTCGCCGCGCTCGTCCACTCGAGCGCTCCGGCCAGCCCCGAGCGAGCGTTACCGAGATAATAGCGCCGCGCAGAAGTGTCGTAGCGAGCGACCGAGCGGGCAAGCCACTGAAGCGCATTGCTTCGACCGCTTGCGGGCGGACCAGATATCAGAAGCGTTCCCGCCGGTTCCAAACCGACGGCTTCTAGGGCTTCATCGCTCACACCGAGGGTGATCTTGGTGTCGACACGATCCGGCAACGCCGATTCGGAGTATTCCTTGGGCAACGCTCGAATCGGATCTACTGGGGTCACTCCCGCGCGCAGCATTGACTGCGCCAGCTTCTCGGCGGCGGCTGACTGTGCGGTCATCGAAACGGACCCGCCGAGAACGGCGACTTGCGTCTCTCGTCCATCGACAATCGCGCGCCCCGGCGGCGACGAAGGGCTCAAGATGTCGCTCGGCGCATCGAGCATGCTGTAGCCGGTGTCATCGGCCAATCGCAGAATAACGCGACGTTGGATGCTCGCCCCCACCGACGACGGAACAGCACCGGGGCGATCAGCAGTGAACGCCACGTGGATGCCCAACTGGCGCCCATCGCTGAGAATGTCCTTGAACACGTCGTACCAGACCGACCGGCCGCTAGCCACTTCCCAGTCTTCACGGAACGACGGGAAGCCGTCGATCAGCAATAGCACTCGCCGTTCTGCTGGAGAGTTGGCCAAAGTGCGGTAGTCGGTGATGCTCGAGGCATTTGCCGCGGCGAAGCGGGGCGCTCGTGACTCTAGTTGAGCTTTCAGATAGCGGAACAGGCGAATGACGCGTTCAGAATCGTCCCCGCTGATGATCGAGCCAACGTGCGGCAGCGATTCCAACATCCGCAGACTGCCCGTGCCGAAATCGAGCCCGTAGACCTCCATAGGGCCACCGCGAGGAGTGATCGCGGCAGCGTTCGCCAGTGTGCGCAGCGCCGTACTCTTTCCGGAACCACCAGTACCGTAGATGGCGATGTGACCATCGACATCCGGTAAGAAGTAGACCGGTAATTGCTCTTGTTGCGTAGGGAGATCGGAAACGCCGATCAGTAACTCACGGTCAGTTCGTTGGCGAAGCAATGACAAGTCGTAGACAGAAGAAATTTCATCGAGCCATGGGCGTCGTGGGGCCGGAATGCCCGCTGAGGATGCCGCGGTGACAATCGATGACACCAGCCGTTGTTGGTCAGTGGGGCCAAGGTCCCGCGATTCCTCAACGGCATCAACTCGTGGTTCCTCCCAGGGAACGTCCCCACCGAAACGCAACTCGGCAACCTCCACGCTCGGTCGTTCGGGATCCCGTGATGTCCAGCCGCCCGCATACCCGGATTGAAACTGCTGCAAACGCCCCGGGCCCGTCTTCGCGATACCGCGACCAGGAATAGAGGGGTCAAAGTGCGCGGCCGATTTTGTACCGATGACATCGCTGCTGTCAGACTCATCCGCCATGCGTAACGCCACTCGAAGATTGGTGTTCGCGCGCAGGTTGTCTTTAATCACACCGGCAGGGCGCTGTGTTGCCATGATGAGATGGATGCCCAACGAACGCCCGCGCTGAGCGATGTCGACGACGCCATCCACAAATTCCGGCACCTCCCCCACGAGCGCCGCGAATTCGTCGATGACCAAAACCAGAGCGGGTGGGCTCTCCGGGTCACCGCGCTTCTCCAGTTCAAGAAGGTCTTTCGCTTTTTTGCGAACCAGCAGGTGTTCCCGGAAGTGGAGCTCAGCCCGCAAGCTTGTGAGGGCACGACGAACGAGATGCGGGCTCAGGTCGGTAACCAAACCAACACAGTGCGGCAGGCTGACGCAATCGGCGAACGCCGCGCCACCTTTGTAGTCGATAAAGAGGAACGACACCCGATCAGGACTGTACTCGGCAGCCATGCCCAGCACCCATGCCTGCAAAAACTCACTCTTGCCGGAACCCGTGGTTCCGCCCACCAGAGCGTGCGGACCCTGCGTACGCAAATCAAGGTGCATAGCATCGATGCCGGCGCTACCTACCGTTGCCCGCAGCTTTCCCGAGCGGCGTTTGCTCGGGCGTGCGCCGGGAGTCCGGTCGTGGATGGACTCGTTCTGGCGCCAGCGGTCGACAACAGCGTCGCTTGCCTCGACAAGCTCGTGGCCGAGCACCGTCACGAGCGAGATCGACCGCGGTAGGTCGCTGTCATCCACCACGACGGCTCCAGCATCAATCACGGGCGATAGGCGACGCGCGAACTCCAATGCCTGGTCCGCACCAACGTGTTCTACCTCAACGTCGGTTATTGCCTCTCCCAATCGCACTAAGCCCGCGGTCGCTAAGGGCGCGTCAGCGGTCACACTCATGTAGGTTCGGCAGACCGCAGGCAACTCGTCGAGCGTCGGCGCGAACCACAGGGGGAAGACGCCCGCATCAGCACCGCGTTCCGCGAGTTGAACAAGACGCGCTCGATCCACGGCTACATCGCTAGAGATCAGAACGACGATCGCGGGGATCGGAGACTTCGTGCCTTCCTCTGCTGAGTTCTCCCCGATCTCGGCGCCGCGTTCGAGAGCTGCTCGACGCTGAGCCATCGCCCCGCGACGGCTCGCCTTCGCATCCTTCAGACGTTGATCGACCACTGCCTCTAAGGCAGCGAGCAGCACCGCAGAACTCGACGAACTATCGGTGAGGTGGCTACCCTCCAGTGGGCTTTGCGGAGACGACGTGTGAGGCATCCACTTCAGCCACCCCAACTCGCGCGACCACTGCGGTGTCACTAAGGAAGCAACGACCAGCTCGGCTGGCGAGTGCAATGCAGTGAGTTGGACCACGAGTCCGTTGACGACACTCGCCGTGACAGCTGGGTCACCAGCGATACCAAGCGCGCCCGAATCGAAGAGGTTATCGACGATTGGCACCCCAGAAACTCGCTCGTTATCGGAGATCACAACGTCGAGCCGTTCTTGAAACTCAGGCAGGAGGTCGCCGCGAGAGGAAGATTCGACGACGTTTCGTGACTTCATTGTGCCGACGCCCAAGCGGATGTTGAGGAAGGACCAGTGCTCGGCTCGCCGCGTCCACATGAGCGGACCGCGCCGCAGCGCTTGATCAAGAGTCTCCGACGTCGCCGGAGACTCTGCAAGCCGCGCCGTTCGCTCAACTACGCGCTCGGCCGCCAGTTGTTCGGAGAGAGTTGCCAAGTGGATGTCGAACTTCGCGATTGCCTTTTTCAAGCTCCGTTTATTCTTCGACTTGTTCATGAAGTAGTTACCGATCAGCATCATCGGCGACATGAGAACGAAAAGGAGCGCTGCCGGACGGTCGAAAATCAGCCACATGCTCACACCGAGCAACACCGGCGCCACCATGGCTAACCACGGGAAGGTGCTGTCTTCTTTCTCGGCCGGCACTTCGGGAGCAGTGAAAGTGCGGCCCGGGTACCGCGTCTCGACTCGCGGCGAACGATTGAACATGACCGGCCCCGGTCGCTGAACAAGCCCTCGCGACGCAACAGATTCCGCCACGTCAATGCGCAGTTCGGAATCTCCTACCAGGATGCTCTCCGACTGCGTGACGAGCAACCGTGGCACCAGCCCACCATCAACGACTACGCCGTTGGCTGATCCAAGGTCAACCACCTCAACGACGTCAGATATTTCTAGCCTCACATGGCGCTTGGAAACCAGCGGGTCGCTGAGAACCACGTCGCACGAGGAATCTCGGCCGAGGGTCACGGACCCTGCACGCAGCGGAAACTCTCTGCCGGCGTCTGGCCCGCTCATCACCCGAATGGTTGCCACCTGAGGGGAATTCCCCGACCCCTTTGCCGCGAAGTAAACACCGGCATCAGAGAGCTCGACTTTCGCCCCGGAACCCACCCAGGCTTCACCGATTGCGGCGTCAGGATGCAGCACGAGCCACTCATCTTGGCCGGGTAGGGCTGCACGAAGAGTAAGCGGGCGGTTGTCAGCTGCCACACCGGCCCGCAGCGGATCGACGCGCGCGATCGTTGTGGCGATATCCGCAACGGTGGCGGCGGCGTCGGTCGTCACGACGATGTCGTCGTCGAGGTGCGATGCCCTCGTGAGAGTGAGTTTCAGCTTCATGAGTCTTCTCTCTTCGATGAGACTTTCGCAGCCCAATCTCGGGCTGACCGGATGCGATAACGACTGGCAATTCTTTGACGCACAGTGAGTCGAGACTTGCCGTCATCGATCGCAGCTCGCGCGGCCGACCATGCTTCGTCACTGCGTTCCGCTGAGATCTCTCGGCCGGAGAACACTGCGTCGTCAGTGGAGACGGCGATGGGGCGCAGAGTGGCCGGGCGCGCTTCTTCTGAGACGATTTGAGCGTCGATTCGCTCGGCGACCATCACTCGTGTGGCCTTTGGCGGGACGCTGTATCCCAGCTCTGAGTACTGGTCGACGAGCTCTTCCCACGCGCCCGCGATTTGATCATGGGCAGCAGCAGCCTCGCGACGACGACGCGCCCGGCGTGCCTTGTAAATCCCGATAATCAGCAACGGAACGAGCAGGATGACTGCGGGAATCAGCAGGCTGAGCCCGACCACGTACGCCCAACCGGGAATCGCAAACGCCCGACCTTCGTCTTCTTCGTCGCTCTCCTCAAGTTCGACCGGCGTGAGCAGGTCTTCTGGCTCTGCCTCGGCTCGGGGAGGTTGGCGCACCTGCGGTTGAGGCTCGCTCTGTGGCTTGGGCGTCTGGTCTTGAGGGATGTCAGTCTCATCCGGGGTCGGATTGAACGCGACCCAGCCCACGTCGTCGAAGGCAACCTCGACCCAGGCGGTGACGTCGTCTCCCGTGACTTCGACAGTTTGGCCGTCAGCGATCTCCGGGGCGAAACCCATTACGACTCGAGCGGGATAGCCGAAGCTGCGTGCCATGAGGGCAAATGCTGACGCGTACTGCTCTTGATCTCCCACCATCTGGTTGCGTTCGAGAAGGTCGACAATGCGGTCGGCGCCGTGCCCGGCCCGAGAAGGTACGGTGTCGGAGGCGCGACCGTGACTCAAAAACCCTGTCGAGGTGAGCGCCAGCTGGATAGCCTGCAATTGTGCAGCGGGCGTGGTCGCGTTTGCTGCGTACTCTTGAGCCTTCGCGGTGACGATGTCGGGGCTTGCCGTGACCGGAGGCAGCTCGACTGCCGCCACCGCTACATCCGCGAGATCTTCCGCAGAAATGACTTGCTGCAGTATCGCGTCGATGGTGTACGTGTCGCCGTTATGAAGGCCCGCGGTGAGTACCGCTGTTCCCGTCGAATCGTTGTAGCGAAGCGTGTCACGAGCATCCAGCGCATCGCCCGCAGTGAAAACGAGATCTGTCGGATAGCCGATGCTGGGCATCCAGACATCGGCGTAGGTCTCCATGGTGAAGGTGACCCCGGTGCGACGCTCCGGCGTGATGAAGGATTGTTCCGGCAACGCGCGGCCCACAAGGCTAAAGGTGCCAGATCCTTCCGCACTCGATTCGGCCCCGGTGACGTTCCACAGCTTGCCGGTGAAGGTATCGAGCGTTGCTAGGCGTACCGTATCGCCCGGTTTCAAACCAGACACCGAGAACAACACATCGTCGGTCACCTGCTTGGTGTAATGCCGAAAACCCGACAGCGGGCTCGGGTACTGGAGCGGATCAAAGGGCGGCTCAATTTCATCCCGCAACACAAAACGCTGGTCTTGTGCTGGAGCAATCCACCAGCCCGCTCCCCCGCCGAGAAGCACCGCGGCGGCGAGTACGACGGCGGTGCCGGCGATTTTGCGCGAGCGCATCCGCTGTGCTCCAGCCTGCGCGACGTTGTCGCCTGCCCGACGCCACCCCAACCAGATCAGAGCGAGAACGGCGAAACCAACGCCGCGAACCCCTGCTTGGTAGGGATCGTCGGTGCCAATCAGGATGCTCGCGAGATAGATAGCCAGCGGTCCGAGAAGCACAACGCCATACCGCCACGCTGCTCGAGTGCTGCCGGGCAACCAACGGGTAGCAAGCGATGTCGACACCAGCGCGACTAGCCACGTGGCGAGGTAGGGCACCACCGTGATGTGCTGCGGTGCCTCAATCGGTGTGTTGAGCGTGACGATATCTGCCCAGCCGTAGACCGTTCCTACCGCTATTGTCGATAGCGCTTGAAGGCTGGGGAGCACGAAGAAAAGCGCCTGCTGCGGAACGGCGATGGCCGCGCCAAACACAAAGTAAGCGACCACGGCGATCGTGATTGTCATGACGATGTTGAGTCGCCAGAGGCTCGCAACGATTGCTGTCACCGCGCCAAGGATTAGTCCGCCCAATGCGGGAACAAGGAAGCTGTAACCCCCGAACGAAGGCTCGAATCCGAGGAGCCCGATGGCGACGAGAGCTAGCACGATGCTCACATCGGCCCACGTACGCGGGCTCAACTTTCTCAGCCCTGCGGGCTGCACTGGTGCGCTCAACCGCCCAACCCCCGCACGAGTCGCGAGAGATCGCTGAGATCACCAATGGTAATAACCGTCAATCCGGCGACCGCCGAAATTTTCGGTTCAGCACCGGCGACCACGTGAAAGGCGACCTGGCTCGTGTCTTGACCGAATAGCGACTGCACGCTGCGAAAATCGGCGGTGCTCATCTGTGACCCCGCCACGATCATGACTACGCTGGGGGCAGGCAAGCGACGAGTCTGTTCGCGCGCGAAACTGCGGACAGTTTCGGAGCGGTCAGCAACGGGGTCAATACGGCACGACGCATCCAACATCGACGTCACCGTTTGTGTTTTCCAGAGGCCAGTTTCGCTCACAACGTTCATTTGCGTACCGTCGCGAATTACCTGCGCGGCGATCGACGCCGTTACCGAAATCGCCAGTTCAAACTCCGCCTCCGACGCATACAAATCGCTGCGTGACGAATGGATGATGGTCAGCTGCGAACGTCGAGTCTCCTGAAATTGCCGCACCATCAGTTGACCGATGCGAGCCGACGTGCGCCAGTGAACATAACGGCGATCGTCGCCCGGAACATAGGGCCGCAGAGCGTGGAACGCGATGTCGTTGTTGGTGATCTTGTTCGATACCTGACCTTCGAGGTCTCGCACTAAGCCGGCGGCAGACGGGATCAAACGAACGGTGATCGGGTGAACGAACAGGTCCACCGCATCCGCCCACTTCAGAGCGCGGCGCAACAAGCCGATCTGATCTCCCCGCACTGACTCCGCGGGGCCAGCGACGATCACGGCGCGTTTGGCGGTGGGCACAGCAAACAGCTCTTCATGCTGCTCTTTGGGCTTCATAGCGGGCAGTTGAAACTCCGCGACGCCCTTTCCGACGGGCAGTTCCATGCGCGTCGGGGGTAGCGCTCTCGGCCCCACGTTAGTGACGAGCATTCGCCCGAGCGCCCGATCGCCGACAACAACACGGCGCGGATTGAGCTCGACCACCACACCGTACGAGGCGCGCCCGAAGAGGAAGGCGCTGCTCACCACCACTGCGGCGAACAACACGGTGGCGAGAAAAGTGAACTCTTGCCAGCCGAAGACGATGCTGAGAGTGAGGGCGACGGCGGCGAGCAACAACACCAACCAACCCAACGGAGTGATGACGCCGACGATCGGGCCGAAGATTCGCTTCAGCGCCCGAAATACCGGAGTGAGCAACCCCACCAAGCCGCGAAATACTCGACGAAGTGATTCTGATGTTCGTGCCACCGGGCCCGGACCGGAACCCTTAGTTGAGGGCCCTGGTGGGCGTGACTCCGCAGCCGGGCTCGGCACGGGTGCCGGCTCGGCTTCGGAGCGCTGTTCGGGAAGCACAGAAGAATCAGTAGTCATGAAAAACGCAGTTGTTACGACGCGCGGTACGCGGGCGGCTCGATGTCGACCAAGATGCGGTTGATGACGTCTTCGGCGAGCACCCCAGCGAACTCAGATTCGGGGTCGAGGATGACGCGGTGTGCGAGCACGGGAACGGCGAGATCCCGCACATCATCCGGAGTCGCATAGGTGCGCCCTTGGGTGATCGCCCAGGTCTTAATCGCCCGGGCAAGCGCCATGGCGCCACGCATGCTCACACCGAGCACCACGTCTCGGTCTTTCCGGGTGCCCTCAACGATGCTGTTGAGGTACTGCATGACCGATTCGTCGACAAACACTTCTGCCGCAAGCGCCGCCATCGCCACGATCGATTCTGGCTTGATGATTGGCGACACGAGAGAGGCTCGTGCCCGCGTTCCCGAATCCATCAAGAGCGAAACCGCGGTGGCACTGTCGGGGTACCCCAGCGTGGTTTTGATGAGGAAGCGGTCGAGCTGGGCTTCCGGCAGCTTGTAAGTTCCGGCTTGCTCTACTGGGTTCTGGGTTGCAATAACCAAGAACGGTGCTCCGACCGGATGCCCTTCCCCGTCGATCGTGACGACACCCTCTTCCATCACCTCGAGCAGCGCACTCTGAGTCTTGGGGCTAGCGCGGTTGATCTCGTCTGCAAGAACGATCGAGGCGAAGATCGGTCCGTGGTGAAACTCGAACTTGCCCTTCGACTGGTCGAAAATCTGCACGCCCGTAACATCCGAAGGAAGAAGGTCAGGGGTGAACTGAATGCGCGACGTGGTGCCATCGAGGGTGTTCGCGAGAGCCTTTGCCAGAACCGTCTTGCCCGTTCCCGGAAAATCCTCGAGGAGTACGTGACCGTCAGAAATCAGCGCCGTCAGAACTAAACGGATCACGTGATCTTTGCCCACGATTGCCTTGTCGACGTTGGCAATGAGCTTCTGGAAAGCACCAGCGAACCACGTCGCTTGTTCTTGAGTTACGGGCATTCGAAACTGTCCTCTTTCGTTGCTTGATCGTGTCGGGTGGTGTCTAGCATGCCGGGATGTCTTGCACGGCAACATTGGCACCGCGAACGCCATCGAAAATTGGCCAGACAACGAATCTTCCGTCAGCGTTGCCCGCAGTCCTATTCCAGACTTTCCACGCCGACGTGCGCTGATGACCATCAGCCCACCGGCCGGAATAGGAACTGCTGAAGGAGCCGTTTTGGTCGCCAATTTGAAGGGTGTGGTTTCCGTTGCTCTGGCCGCTCCAGTTGAAACCGAAGTTGTGAACGCCCGGTGATTCCCCATTGAAGTAGAAGCAGAACGAGACCGTCGCCGGCGTAACTATTGCCCCGGAGGTGCCGGTACCAGCTGCCCCGGCTCCGGCATTGTTTCGCGCAACGACAGTCAGCGTGTAGCTACCCGCCGCAGGGAGGCCCGTATTAGTAACGCTCGTGCCCGTCGTCGTGCCGGTAGCACCGTTGCTCAGGGTCCAGGTGTAGATGAGGTTGTCCGTAACGGCGGCACCACCCGGTGCCGCAGCCCAGGTCCACGAGATGCTGCCGGGAGTGGTGGCTTTGGTTACCGCCCCGGTTATTCCTGTCACGCGCCCCGGCACGGTTTGGTTCTGAACTTGCGCCGAATTCGAGGTACCTTCAGCGCTCCGCTTGCCACCGGAGTTCTCGGCGTAAACCGTGAAGGTGTAATTTCCCGCGGACAAGTTCGCCGTGGTCGTCGCGCTGGTACCGGTGGTCTCCCCCGAGTCGCCGTTGCTCGACGCCCAGTGATAGGTGGTCGTGCCACCGGTGCCGCCCACCGCGGGCCACGACGCCGACACTCGGCCGTTAGGCGCCCACTGGCTTTGCACTGAGGCGGTCACTACCGGTGCGGCGGGTGTGCCGTAAGGGGTGATCTGGTCGCTCGTTGGCGACCACTCTCCGGGTCCATGCTCGTTGATAGCGCGAACACCGAACGTGTAGGGCGTGCCGTTCTGAAGCCCCGTCACGGTGCACGCAGCGCCCGCTTCACAGTTTGTCGGGAGGGTGGCGACAGCCGGGGTCGTGCGTACTTCGTAGCTCACGATCGGCTTGCCGTTGGTGGCGGGCGCAACGAAGCGCCAGGTCGCCGATTTATCGCCGCCAATGGCCGAGCCCTCATCCCGAGTCGGCTTCTGGGCACCGTCGGGAACATCGCTCACGATCAGCGTTACCGTGCCATTGACGTGACGATCCGAATCCTCTGTGGCGTCGGCGATTGTGTACACAACCTCGATTTGACCGCTCTTGAGCGCCGCATCCGGCAGTATCGAAATCGAGTCGGCCGTGAACGTGACGTCAGCGGGCTCGCCCGTGTTTTGCACCTGCGCGTCGATAACGGTGAGGGCTTCGCCCGTAGTCAGATACGGATTTGAGTCGTTGGTCAATGGATTGACGGTGATGGTTCCGTCGCCGCGTTGCGACTCGACCACGTCGGACACTGCCACGGCAAGGGGCCGGGTGGAACCCACCACCGTTACGTTGATCGTGCCGGGGACCTCGAACTTGTCCCAACGCAGCATGACACCCAGCGTGATTTTCGTGCCTTTCGGAGTGGTGCGCGGAATGTTCAGACTGAGTTCTGAACCGCTGAGTGAGGCATCGAGACCGTCCGTGGCTCCCGTTAGATCGGAGTACTTGACCTCGTTGAGAATTGAATTGTTCGGGTGTGCCGTGGAGTCGCGCAGATCGATCGTGGTTGTTTCGCCCACTTCAACTTGCGGGCTCGGGCTCGTAAATTCAGGTGGGGTGTCTTTGAAATCTGGATCGCCCACGACGATGTTGAGACGAAGGCCGGCCTCGATGCCCGCCGGGTCGTTCTTTGACGCGCCGTCGGTCACGGTGAAGTTCACGGAGGCGGGGCCGCGGTAATCCTTGGCGGGAGTGAACGTGATGGTGTCTTTGTCGACATAGTTCGGCTCGCCGTTGCCCTGCACCGCACTGACGGTGCCCTCGTTCGGGATCCATACGTCACGGCCAGAAGGAGCGAGGACGATGTCAGAGAGCTTCCATTGTCTGGTCTCATTCATCGCCACGTATTGCACGGGCAAGTTGGGATCGATGACGGGAGGCTCGTCAAAGTTCTCGTCTACAGCCGCCGGAACAAGAATGAATGCTCGCGCGCTCAGATCGTCCAACTCGTTGGTGACGCTATACGTGATCGCTTTGCGCGTGGCACCGGGCGTCACCACGATTTGCCCGTTTATTTCAGCGAGCACACCCGCATCGGCATTCGCGCCCTCGAGGGCGACCACGAGGTCATCGGTTTTACCGGCCGGGTTAAACGCGTAGCCGTCAAAGAGGTCGATCGTAATCGATTGTTTTCCGGCGATATCTTTCTTCACGATGCTGACATCATCCGCGCTCGGAGGAAGAATCGGAGCGTCCTTGGTCACCTTCACCAGGACATAGCTGACCGCAGAACCGCCTCGGTCATTCGTCAGGGTGTAGCGAATCGAGAACGACTGTTCTTCGTCGGGCGCCGTGAGCAGCAGAAACTTGCGCCCGACGACTTCAGCGGAAACCCCCTCCGGTACATCAATGAGTTCGGGCTCGACGGAGATAGGCGCACCCTGAGGATCCGAGTCATTTTCGGAGAGATCGATCTGCGCTGTACGCCCCGGACGGATAGCGACGCTGTCGGGCACCGCGATGGGGTCACGGAGCTCGTCAGGCTCGGGGATTACCGCAATTTTCACTTCAGCGACGCCCGTCGCACCGAACGCATCTACTACTTCGTAGCTGAACGTGTCTGTGCCCGCTGCAGCGGGTGATGACTCGTAAATGAAGTAATCGGTGCCGAATTCCTTCACAGAACCGAGCGTCGGATTGGTCGGGAAACCCAGCAGTGTGGTCGAGTCACCATCGGGGTCGACCGTACTCAGGGGAATTTCAATACGCAGTTCGCCGCCGGCGAGGACGCGGGCAACGAGCGTTGTCGGTGTCGGGTCTTGATTGGAATCAGCGTCGACGGGAGTCACGGTAAAGCTTGCGGTTGCTGCCGCCGTCTCGCCGAAGGGATCCACGACGCGGTAATCGACCGTGTAGAGGCCGGGGGTGGTCGGCGCTTGAAAGCGGAGAGCATCCCTGCTGACGAAAGCGACACCGTCAGACGGCTCGCTGACAAGTTCGGGATCAAGAGACATTGAACTGTCATCGGGGTGAAAATCGTTGTCGAGTACATCGAGAGTGATGACATCGCCCGCACGAACCTTCGCGGCGTCGTCGAGCGCGACCGGTGGTTGGTGCTTGGTGAGAGCGGGCACGGGCACCACGGTGACGCCCGCTGTAGCCGTGCCAACACCATCCGAGATCGTGTACGTAAAGTTGACCTGCTTGGTGAGGGCCGCGGGCGACGTCACTCGAATCAGAGTGCTTTCAAGAAGCTCAACGACGAGTCCCTTATCGGTGAGAGCGGGATCGACATCGATCGATTGAATGGCGAGAACGTTTCCGCTTGGGCTGACATCGTTCGACAGCACCGAGACCGTCGTCGGTTCGTCTCCCCGCAAGTAGGCCGTATCTTTCACCGCGACGGGCGGAAGATCCGAGGAGTCGGGGGTCGGCTGCACATCGATACGCACTAGCCCGACGCTCGTATTTGCCCCCGCGCTCAGCGTGTACGTGAGGTAAAAGATTCCAGCGGATGCCGAACTAAAGGTGATCTCGCCGCGGTCGCTATCGAACGACGCGACCGCACCGTTCTCTGCCTCATCGAGCGCGATGAGTGAGAGTGCTTTACCCGACGGCGACAGGTCATTGAGCAATGGCTCGATCACGACCGTTTCGGTGGCGAACGCCGTTGCGAAGTCAGGGGTACCAACAGGATTGAGCGTTCCGGGGGGCTCAACGGTCACAATGAGCTCTCCAGGAACAGGAGTATTACTGCCGTCTGACACCAGGAAGGTGATCTCTTTTTCGCCCAGCTCCGAAGTCTGATGAGTGAAGGTGATGAATCCGTCGGGCGTAAAGCGAACAAGGTCGCCCGACTTCGGAGACGCTGCCACGAGAGAGAGGTCGTCTCCGTCGGGATCTTTCCAGTCGGCTAATACGTTGTAGCTGACGGTCTGGTTGGCCTCGACGCTGATACCTGCTTCACGAACGCTGAAGGGCAGTTCATTGCGCCCCTCCGGCACAACTGTCGCCGTCACGCGCGCCTGAGCGACACCTTCTCGTCCGTCGTCGATCGTGTAGCTGAACGCGATGGATCCGACAAACTCAGGAACGGGCGTGAATTGCAGCGCACGGCCGCCATCGATGAGATCGAGTCGCCCGGTCGATTCCGCTACCCGATCGTAACCGGAGATTACTAAGACGTCTCCGTCGGCATCCGTATCATTCTCGAGCACGGTGAACACGGTGGTGCGGCCTGGCCGAACTCCGTATTCGTCGTCGACAGCGACCGGCGCCCGGTTAGTTTCGGTACGTTCAGCAAGAGTGTCTTCGAAAGACTGAATCGACGACTTCTCGTCGCCTTCCTCTTCTGATTCAACGTCTTCCGGCGGGGTGACATCGTCCCAGTTCTCGACGAGTCGCATGTTGTCGTCGAGCAACCACACGTTTCCGTTCGACAAATTGTTGAGCGCTATTACCGAACCATTAACGCGGAACTCGAGCTCGCTGCCTTGAGTGGGCTCGGAGATCGCATGAGTCTGAACGTCGCCATCGGGGCACGCCAGCACGTAGCGTTGCGCCGACGCCCAAGCACCATGGGCGCAACCGTCGAGCGCGATCGGCGCCGAGACGCCGGAAAGGTCCGCCGCTGGAGTGGACATATCGGCGTCGATATCGGTGGTCTCGCCGTTGCCGAGATCAATCCACTGAAGCGAATCTGCAGTCGCCACGACGGCGAACTCGGATTCCGTGCTGGACTGCTGCAAGCGAAGGCCCTGCTTCGCCAGAGGGTAAATTGACCCGCTCTCGGTGACCAGCTCGTTGGTGGACTGGTCAAAGACGACCGCAGACTCGCCAGCGGCCGCGATCTGAAACTCGCCGACGGCCGGGAAGTCGGAGCGTACTGGTTCGTCCGCGATCGTGGCGACGCGGTAAACCGATTTCTTCTCGGAGGACACCGCGATGACAACACCATTAGCGGTAACAGCAGCACGCCCGCCAACCCCCAATTCGAGAACGGGCGGCGTAGAAATGTAGTTGAACTGCAGGTCGCCTACTGAGGGAACAATCCACAAGTCACCCTGTGGTGAAACGATCGCCAAGTTGGTTCCGCCGAAGGAGACGTCTGCCTCGGGCGGTAGGTCGATCGCGGAGGTCACTTCAGTCGTCGCAGGATCAACGGACTCAACGCGATGGGCAACGGGGTCGACCATAAAGAGGGCGTCACCATCTTGAAGAACATCGAACTGCGCGCTCGAGGCAATCACTGAACCGTTGAGCTCGTCAATTTGACGGTTGAGTCGGCCGCCAAGGAGCTGCTCGCCGTTGGTGACCCACACGTCGCTCGCGACAAGGTCGACGTCAGACACCGGGTAACCAGGGTGCAGCGCGGCCACGGTGAGCGGCACGCCGACAACGAGCGAGAGGGTAACTACCGAAGCAATAGTTTTGCGATTGGGCATACGGCTAACGGACAGCTTCACGTTGCACTTCTCCCGAACTCCGCACTACGAGCGTGCCTCTGTTTACGATGAAATTCTGCCCAGCAAATTACTGAATTATCCTAGCATTCGTGCGCACTGGGCAGGGCGGTGGGGCATGGGTAGTTCTGCCCTCCCCGCCCCAGTTATGGGGCCTCGTCTGAAGAATCGATGCGGTCAAGGAGATATAAATCGTCTTTATCCACTAGCCGAGTTGCCACGGCGTATTCCACAAGGCGCAATCGACGGTTGGTCGCCAAGTTGTCTTTTCCGCCCCGCAGGCCGGCCACTCCACGCTTCGCGAGTTTCTCGCAGACGTTGTCGAGTTTGCGGTTGAACGTGGTGATCGACCATCCCAATCGCGCGGCGACATCGGATGATGCGGGAATATCGCCGCGCCCCGGTGATGCTTGGCGTAACACTCCCTCGGCCAACCCGACGATGAGAAGTCGCTGCGACGACGTGAGCGGAATGGGGCCGATTGTCGTGGACCCGCTGGGGCCGGTCACCGAGGTAGCAGACGTGTAAAACTCGTCGCCCGTGTGAATCGTGAATTCGTACGTCGTGGAGCCCGCGCTAAACAGAACACTCATCTGCGGGAACACGATCGGTAACCGCGCCCCGGGTGCCAGCCAGGCCTGCACTTGCCCCGTGACATCCGTCACAGTTGCGGTGAGCAAGTTACCCACGTTGCTCAGCCACCACAAACCGAAATCTTCGTAAATGCGCAAAAACCGCCGGTGGAGGTACGGGTTGTCGTCGATGACGAGGTCCGACTCGCGACCGATATGAAAGTCATCAGGGCTGACGACCTCGTACCACTCGCCACAAAATTCGATCTTGAGAGGCTTCACTGGGGAAAACACGCCTCCAAGGGGTTTGCTGACTCGATTCCGGCCCGCACAATTCTCACGTCGGCGCAGAGCGTGGCTCCCGCAACGTAACCGTCGACGGCGATCACTCCCTCGTCTGACTGCGTCACTGGCTCGCTGTCGCGCCCGACCCGCTGCCAAATGACGCGATCGCCCTCCTCGAGCGGAGCCATGTCAATGGTGAACGTCACCGTTCCGTCAGACTCGGATGCCGAGATCAGCGTCGGGGTCGGCACGCTCTCCACGATCGCCGAAGTCGGCGCCGCCGAAGGCGCGGCCACCGTCGGCTCTTCTGAGGCGGGAGGATTCGTCACCGCGAGCGCGAGTACTACAGCGAGCGCCACGGCAGCCGCAGCGCCACCGACCACCCAGGCGAGCACTCGTCGGCGTCGCGAAACTGGCGGCGGCGGCGCAGAGCCAGAGCCAGAGCCCGCGTTTGGCTGCTCGACAGTGCTCGGCGACGCGGGCGTTGAACTCGCCGCCGGTTTACGCCGAACCACCGTCTCGCCGAAGACTGGTTCTGGTTCTGGTTCTGGAGGCTGCGCTACCTGCTGCGGCGCTCCGCGCAGTTGAGTTTCATCTGCGCCGAGGGCTGGTGCGGCCGAAATGGCACCCGACGCGGGCTGACCGATCGGCGCCATTGAAGCCGTCGGTGCCGCCGGTGCCGCCGGCTGGGCCTCGATCGTAGCGACTCCGCGCGCCCGCGTTGCATCATCATCGCCGCTGTCGTTCGCCGTACGGGCCACGTCATCCACTGCCAGATTGGGCACGTCAACCGTCGTGGGGGCATACCCCAGCTCTAGTTCGACCCGCTGCAACGCTCGAGCAAGATCGAGGGCGCTCGCGAAGCGATCTTCGCGCCGCGAAGCCATGCCCTTGCGAAGAACCGCAAGAAGGCTCGCCGGAACATCGGTACGAGTCAGCGGGGTAATCAGCCCTCGCTCGATACGCCCCATGAGATCGAGCGCGCCGTTCGAGCGCCCGCGCACCTCGAACGGGGTATGCCCGGCGAGGAGCGTGTACAGAGTCGCCGCGAGCGAGAATACGTCGGCGCGAACATCCGGATTCGGATCGTCTTCAAACATTTCGGGCGGCGACCACGGAACAGACATGCCGATCGAGGCTCCGGTAGTTGAACCGCTTTCTTCGATCTGCGGCGACCGAGAACTGGTGTGAAGTGGAATGTCGTCATCGAGCGCCGATGAGATGCCAAAGTCGGTGAGAGCCGGCCAGCCGTAGTCGTTTGTCAGGATGTTGGCGGGCTTGATATCACGGTGCAAGATTCCCGCTCCGTGTGCCGTCGCGACCGCGCCGCTGACCCGAATGCCCACGCGAAGCACATCGGTGACGGCGAGCGCCGCGCTTTTATACCGCTCGGCAAGGCTCGGCCCCGAGCAATATTCCATGACGAAATATGGTCTGTCGTCACTGGCTACATCGGCATGAAAAATGGACACGATGTATGGATGCGCTGACAACTGCGCCATCAAGTTGGCTTCTGCCACAAACGACGCCCTAGTTGCTGGCGCGAGGTCTTCAGTGAGCAACACCTTCACCGCGACCCGACGTTTGGGCAGGTGCTGATCGTACAAAAATACGTCGCTGAAGCCACCGGAACCCAGCAGTTTCACGAAGGTGTAGCCGGGTAGTTCGGGAGGAGTGGATGGCGCGCGGCGCATTACTCTGCCTCTCCGACGACGAGCGTGACGTCGCCGCCAAGATCGATCACTGTTCCAACGATGACGGCGGTCGGCTCCCCTGCGCGCAGACGTTGCGGTTGCCTTCCGGGCAAGACAACGAGCGTGCCGTTGCGAGAGTGCAGGTCGGTGACGACCACGGTGCCGCCTTCGACCGCCACCTGCACGTGGTTTCGGGAAATGTCTTTGTCGCCCGGAATAGTGACGAGTCGCGGTAACGCACCACTCGATACCTTGCTCACCGACGGCGAACGGCCCACCAAAATTGGCTGCGTGAGCAGTTCACGTGATCCGGTGGACACATCAAGATAGAGAACTGGTTGCGACTCGACGAGTGGCGCTGCTGCACCAACGACGCGTGCTCCGGATGACGCGGCACGATGGCTCAGGAGATCGCTGGTCATAATGGTGAGCCCATCGTGGTCACCTTCGCTGTCGTCGAGCGGGATCGGTTCCGGAGGTGTGATCGGGGCATCAGCACCGTCGTCGTCGAGCACGCCTGCGGCAGCAGAAACATCGCGCATGACCGTTTCACCGAAGAGGTAGTCGTAGGCGCTGCTGGAATCACTCGGGATGTTGTCGCCAACAGCTGGCGGCGGAGAGAAGTCGTCGACGGCGGGCTTATCGGCGATCGTCGCTTCGGATACACCGGCGAGCTGGACAACCGTCTCTGCGGGCGGAGCGGGCGGAGCAGCGGCAGCAAGAACCGGCGCAGGAGCAGTCGGCGCAGGAGCAGGAGCAGCAGTCGGCGCGGACTGGACTGTGCGACCTGGGGCGGAACCGTCGCGGATGCAGGTGATGCTCCCAGCGCGCACAACGCCATCCAGAATCGGAAGGGGATCTGAGCTGCGAACCTCGTGAACGGTGAGCTCACACTCAAGAACATCGTCGAAGTGGCGTTCCGCCCAGGTGCTTACACGCGCGCCGTTCACCGTCTCGGTTCCCCCGTGCGCTGTGATGGTCACGCTCACGGGGCCGCGAACAATGACACTCGCGCTGGCGTTATCCGCCTCATCCGCCGTCCAGCCGACGAGAGCGAACGATGGAGTAGCCGCGAGCCCCCTGGCGCTCAACAGCTCAACGGCAGCCTGAACGCCGTGAGAGCGTGCGGACCACAAGGCGTGCAGCAAGTGGTTATCCGTCGAATCTACGAACACAATCTGGTGCTCGCCGACCACTGCCGACCAGGGTGCGTCGGTGCTGGGTTCGTACAGGTACTTCACGCTCACTGCAGCTACTTTCTCGGTCGGGTTTGTTCAAGGTAGTGGGAGAAGTCACGTTCGGCAGTGTCTTCGTCCGCAGTGTGAGCAAGCCCGATGCGAGATGCTTCGATGACTACTACCGTCACGTTGTCAGATCCGCCGGCGGCAATCGCTCCGGCGACTAGACGGTTCGCCAGCGTCTCACCCTCGCTCACAGCCGCGCGATCCGCAAGAATTCCGGCGATGAGATCGTCGTCAAGCTCTTTAGTGAGCCCGTCGGAACACGCGACGAAGGTGTGCTGGGCGCCCGCGGGCAGCAGCCAGAAATCAGGGTTTACCGCCGAATGAATACCGAGCGCTCGAGTAATGATGTTGCGATCCGGATGCGATGTCGCTTCGAGCGCCGTAATGTGACCGAGCTCGATGAGTTCTTGAACAGCAGAGTGATCGACGGTGATCTGTTCCAGCTGACGACCGTTCCAGCTGTAAACGCGAGAGTCTCCGACGTTGAAGGCCATCCACCGCGGCTCGGGGTCTGCGCCGACTGTCACCAGAGCGATGCCCGACAGGGTCGTTCCCGAGACGGATTCGTTGGGAGCGTTCAACGCCATTACAGCATCGTTCGCTTCAGCAATCGCCTGCACAATGTGCTCGGGGGTACGAGTCTGGAGGTGCCCCACCGATCGCGCAATGCTCTGGACTACGCACTGACTGGCCCGGTCTCCGAAGGAATGGCCACCCATCCCATCCGCCACCACAAACAGGCCGGGCAGCACGAGAAAGCTGTCTTCGTTAATCGTTCGGTGAGGTCCACAGTCGGATGCCGCCGAGACGGTCATTCTCATAACCCCCTGCGGGAGGGCAATGTCGTAATGCTCCGAAACCATGCCGCGCCCCCAAGTTTTTGTCAGGTGTTAACGTAGCAATGATTGGCAGCGGGCAGCAGGAAACCCTCGAGATTGTCGTCACCGCGGCACATGCTTCGCCTGCTAACGGTGCCTACCGGTAGTCGGCATCGAGCACGACCGCTGCCGCCGGGTCGTTGTCGAGGTAGTGCACCTCGGCCACGGCGTTCGCGGCAAGGGCAGCCGCTTTGTCGAACGATGCTTCGTCGTAGCTGTGGTCGCCAAGAGCGATATAGGTTTCGCCATCGACCTCATAGCTGAACTCGAGGTGGACGACTTGAACGGTGTGACGCCCAGAGCGACTCGACTCATCGACAGTGTTGCCGGTCGGCACGGCCTGCGTGACGAGCCCGTTTTCGAGAATCTCGGCGGGGCCATCGTGCTTCTGCGTCGTCACTACACCGATTATCGCGATGATCGCGAGCGGGATTACAAAAAACCGGACGAGGTTCCAGACGGGCCTGCGTTTGGTCGGCTGCGGCGTCGGTCTGTTCGGCTGAGGTGTTGGTTCGTTCGGCTGAGGCGTTGACGAAATGTCGCTCATGAACTGGTCTCTCTGTCGCTGCCGGGCGCACAATCTGGGCGCGTGGCGGGCGTTTCCGACCACTCGAGCATGTGCCAATTCATAAGGTAGCAATGAATAGGCACCAGTCAGCGACGCTGAGGGACTCTGCCAGTGTCTCAGGCTGTGGTGGAGACCCGAGCGACCGAGATCACGAACTCGCCGAGACTGAGCTGCGTCACAGCGCCAACGGATTCCGCCTTACCCGGTTCGACCACAACTTCTTCAGACTGCAGATGCTGCAGGTGCACGCCGTCCGTTGAGTGCAGGTCGTGCACGATCTGTCTGATCGTTGTTTCGGCCGCGTGGGGCACTCAGTCTCCGAAGGTATTGATGTCCAGTTATGAAGAAGTCAAAGTGGAGCTAGTCACTCTGTTCGACGGAACTGCTGACGCGATTGGCGGCGAGTGGACAATAGGTGAACATGAAGGTGAAGAACGCTGCAACTTCGACGAGGGTGTTGAAGGGAGACCGTTCGCCGCGTGGAGATCAGCGCCACCCGTCGATGACCTTCAAGCTGCAGCCGAAGAAGTGCAGGGAGTGTGGCAAGACAGTGGCTACGATGTCACAATCCGGTTCACTCCCGATCCTGATGTCTATGAAGTTGTTGCTCGCGGGTCGAACAGGTTCGTCGCAACGTTTGGCACCAGCGCTGAAACAATGACCTTGCGCGGCGCGAGCGCCTGTGTGAAGGCGAAATGAACAGTTGAATTGCCGCTCACGAACCCGCAGTCTTATCCAGCTGTGAACTGGATGCGTTCTGCTTGTAAAATTGCTTGCACTGTCGCGCGCACTCCGGCTGGGTACCATTCCCAGCGGAGATAAGGATGCAGCCCTTGTTCCCCCGAGTGGCTGTCGACACCATTGCGCAGCACGTCGATGAACGCACCCGTACGCGGGTCGCTGACCTGCTCGGGAGTAGAACGGACTCGCCCGAGTTCGGCACGCAGCTCATCAAACACAACATGGTCGGTGATCTCTAGGTATCCGCTCAGGCTCGGGTAGGTTCCAATAGTTTGCACTAGGCCCCGCGATTCAAGCCTCGCGTGCACCGCGCGCGAAGCATTACCAGCAAGAGCAAACATGCACCGGTGGGTCACCCAAGGTTTTCCCCGTTCGCTCATCGGAATGAGGACTGCGTCCAAGACCGCATCGCCCGTCGGCGTTGAATCAACCGCTAAAATCTTGCGCGGTGACCCACCCGCAAAAAGTGCTCGATTGGGAATCGAAGAGATACGGCCCAACAGGGCCAACTCGATGAGCGTTGCCGACACTGTCATCGTTCCCTCGAACTCAAGCCGGCCTTTTCGGGTGCCGAGCATGAGCTGAACTTTCTCCGCGACGGCCATTTCAGCGAGCGACGAGCTACTGGCCACTGATCTGTTCTGCCGAATTATGAACGTTCTGGGTAATCGTGCCCGTCCGCTCCTCGTCAAACCGGTTGCAGTCCGAACCAACCCACGTCGTGCCCTGCAGATTCGACGTCAGAGTGCTCACAACACCATCCAAACCTCCCGCATTAGCATCCAGCTGGCTCGCCAGTTCACCGAACTCTTCTGGAATCATTCCAAGTTCTGCTGACATCACGATTCCTTTCACCAAACTTCGAGTAAGAACTTTGTGTACGCTAAAAAAATTATTAACTCACCTTTGAGACACTAGCTGACGCTCACCGCTCACACCGTGGGTAGCGCTACCCGTCCAAGACGTCACCCGACCGGGAGTTAGTGGACGAAACCCGAATTCGCCGAGGACAGGGCTCCAAGGATCGCCGACCGATGGGAAGCGTTGTCACCTTCCGCATTGACACGGTTTCGCAGCAACGTCAGGCGCCGTTCAACCTCGATCGAAGCCTCATGGTGCTGGCGTTGATAGAAAATCTCGGCGAGCCTCCCGGAAAGGGTCAGTGCCAGAATTAGCGCTGTCCGCCCGCTCACGAGGGACGCATCGGCCAGCGTGCTTTCGTCGAGGTACGCGTCAATTTCGGTACGCAACTCAGCTTGAGCTTGGAAACCCTGTTGGGTGAGGCGCACAGTCTTGATGAACCGTCCAGTACTGGTCGCAAGCCCTCGATCAATGAGACGTTTCTGGACTTCGGGCGACACAATGTCGACTATCACGTCCTCAGTCTTTCGAGGCTTCGATCTCTTTTGAACCGTATCAAGGGCCGCACGAAGCACAGTATCCCCCGGTTCACCCTGCCCTGCCTTTACTCTCGAAAGGTAGACACCCGGATAGTTTTTAGACCAATAATCACGCTCGAGCTCGATATAGCCGTTATCCGCAAGATCAATTAACACAGCAGCAGACACCGTCAAAATAGGATTTCCCGAGCGCGAGCCTCCCGCTTCGAGCCGCACTCCGGTATTGGCGTCGAATCCGCTGACGAGCGATACGGCTTCTGCGAGAAGAAGGTCGGGTTGAGGAGCCACTACCGCACGCCTGCCATATCTTCGGCAAAGCTCCTAAGCGCTGCATCGACATCGGCCCGCAAAACTCGTTCCTCGCGCTTGTGAAGTTCAGAGTCATCTGTATTTCCGAATGCATACGACCACGGCCGTGTGGTCGGCCGTGACCGGTTCGACCTTAAGTCCGTTCCCGCGACAAACCCGCCAGTCTTCCACGATGAAGGCCATCCACAGCGGTTCTGAATCCGCGCCCACAGCAACGAGGGCGATGCCGAATAGCGTCCTACCCGAGACCCCGTCATCCTCTCCCGTGAGTGCGATGACCGCCAAGTTGGCTTCCGTGATCGTCTGAACGATGTGTTCCGGAGTGCGAAGGTTGTGGCGTGCCAGAGCGCGAGCGAAGCCCTGCACGACACATTGGCTTGCGCGATTCTCAGATCCATTCTGTCGGCGACAAAGTAGACCTGCGGCAGCACAAGCAGGCTGTCTGCATCGAGCGAGCGCACGAATCCGCGGTCGGATGCGGCCGACGCTTTAACGGTGACAGATCCGCTGGGCAGCAGAATTTTGAGCTGATCCGAAACCGTCATTGTGCCCCCAAGCATTTGTCAGGTATCAACGTAGCAACGAATAGAGGATATCGCCGAAGCCCGGCGGTATGCTGACCAGAGCGCACCACCCTCGTGCTACCACCACTTGCCATTTAGTTGTTTTGCCCACAAGGCCCACACGCAGGAGAAGTACATGATTTCGCAACCATCAATGACGTTGGAAGCCCCCGTATCCGCAATCGAAAATGCGGAGTTTGCCCACGAGAATGTTCTCGTTTCTACGGGCCGACGTTCCGGGCTTGTCATCAGCGTCGCCGTCCACTCCACTGTTCTCGGGCAAGCCCTTGGCGGTGCTCGAATGTGGAATTACCCGCACTGGACGGATGCTGTTGCCGACTCGCTGCGTCTCTCCGCGGCGATGACGCTGAAGAACTCGGCCGCCGGCCTCAATCGCGGTGGCGGAAAGTCGGTCATCCACGTTCCTATGGGAGTCGTCTTGACGGCCGAGCAGAAGCGCGACGCGATGCTCGACCTCGGCGACGCCATCGAAAGCCTTAACGGTGCATACATGACGGCAGAAGATGTCGGCACGAGCGCCGAGCTCATGGCCGTCGTCGCCGAGCGCACGGAACACGTCTGTGGTCTTCCGGCTGATCAGGGTGGAGCAGGTGAACCCGCGGATGCGACTGCCGCCGGCGTTCACGCCAGCATCCTCTCCACCTGCGAAGTACTCTTCGGCACTCGCGATCTCGCGGGCCGCCACCTCATCATCTCGGGCCTCGGCCAGGTCGGTGGTCGCCTTGCGCGCTCCCTCACTGCCGCCGGCGCCGTACTCACCGTTACCGATGTCAACCTCGACCGCAAGCTACTGGCCGCCGAACTCGACGCCAACTGGGTCGACGTCGACGAGGCGCACAGCGTCGTCGCGGATATCTTCGTTCCCTGCGGCCTCGGCGGAGTTCTCAGCCCGCGCGTCATCCGCGAACTCAACGTCAGCGGTGTCGTTGGCGCCGCGAACAACCAACTCGCGCAGCACGACGGCGCTGAAGCACTCGCCGAGCGCGGCATCCTCTGGGCTCCCGACTTCGTCGTCAACGGTGGCGGCGTAATCTACCTCGATATGGCCTCAGAACCGGATGCGGATGCTGACGCGATCGCGAAGCGCGTGGAAGCCATCGGTGACACGGTTGCCACCATCTTCCGCGATGCCGCCGCGCAGGGCATCACGACGTTAGACGCGGCCGAGCGGCTCGCACAGTCACGGCTCGTTACTACGATCTAGGCGCTCCAGCGCCCCCGTCACGACAACAGAAACGCGCGGCGTCTGCATCTCCGAGCATGTGCTCGAGATGCGGACACCGCGCGTTCGTCGTTAGTGCAGCGCTCCCCGCTGCAGCGAACTGCTACTCGCTCTCGACCGAGATAGCTTCGCGCTTCTTGTCGTGGTTCATCTTGATAAGGCTCGCGATGACGGCGACAGCCATGGCCACCAGAATGACGATGAGTGAGGTCCAGGTGCCGATCTCGGGTGCCCACAGGATCGGTTCTCCCCCGTTGATGAAGGGCAGTTCGTTGACGTGCATGGCGTGGAAGAACAGTTTCACGCCGATGAAGCCGAGCACGAACGCGATGCCGAAGTGCAAGTACACGAGTTTGTCGATGAGGTCGCCGAGCAAGAAGTAGAGCTGACGCAGCCCCATCAGGGCGAAAATGTTCGCGGTGAAGACGATAAACGGGTCTGTCGTGATTCCGAAGATGGCCGGGATCGAGTCGATCGCGAACACGAGGTCGGTGATGCCGAGAGCCACAAAGACGACCAAGATCGGCGTGAAAACCTTTTTGCCGTCGATGACGGTGCGCACCTTGCCACCGTCAAAGGTCGGCGAAATATTGATGTGCTTGCGCAAGAAGCGGATGATTCCGCTCTCGGTCTCTTCCATGTCGTCGTGGTCTTCGAACACCTGGCGAATGGCGGTGTAGAGCAGGAACGCACCGAAGATGTAGAAAATGAAGCTGAAGTTTTCGATGAGCTGGGCACCGAGCAGAATAAAGATTCCGCGCAGCACAAGGGCGATCAGGATGCCCACCATCAGTACCTCTTGCTGGTACTTTCGCGGCACCGAGAAGCGCCCCATGATGATGACGAACACAAAGAGGTTGTCAATCGAGAGGCTGTATTCCGTGACCCAACCGGCGATGAACTGGCCGGCTTGCTCGACGTCGCCCAGCAGGAACATGAGCAGCGCAAAGATCAATGCGAGCGAGACGTAAAAACCGACCCACAAGGCTGACTCTTTGGTGCTGGGAATGTGCGGACGCTTGTACGCCATGATCAGGTCGGCGGCGAGGATGATCAGCAGCACCGTCAGCGAGGTGACTTCGAACCAGATAGGCAGAGTGGTCAAGAGAATCCGTTCGAGGGTTTCGAGGCGTAGCAAGTCTCGAAAGTCTCTCCCGCATCCACAGAATGGTGGCTGCCGCTGCCCCGGAACCACTACTGAGTGGTTCGTATTGACGAGTACAGCGAGGTGGGATACTCCCCTTCGCGTGCACAATGATAGCCGACGCTGTGCTGAACGCCGCCGAGAAATTCACAGCTTCGCGAGCACGCTTTAGGTCAGCAGCCGCTGTATAGTCAGCCCATGCTGACTATTGCTTCTCGCGTCGATGTAATGAACCGTTTGGGTCGCGCTATGACTGACCCCACTCGTGCTCGCATTCTTCTTTCACTGCTCGAGAAGCCGGGGTACCCCGTGCAACTGGCACACGATCTGGAGCTCACGCGCAGCAATGTTTCCAACCACCTCACCTGTCTGCGCGGCTGCGGCCTCGTCGTCGCGACACCCGAAGGCCGCTCGACCCGCTATGACATTTCTGACCCCCACCTTGCCCACGCGCTCAACGACCTTCTGAACGTCGTGCTCGCGGTCGACGATGGCACGCCGTGCGCCGGTGACAGTTGCAATGACCCGTTCTGCTGCACCCCGAACACAGCTGCCGAGGTGACCGCGTGAGCGAAGAATGCTGTGGAGCGGATGCTCCGCCGAAGTCCCGCGCTAGTGACTCCCCCACTCCGGCCGCGACCGACACCGCCGGCGCCGCGACGGCGGTGACAGGTGGCACCGGCGCTGCGCACGACGACCTCTCTTCGTGGTGGAAAGACCGCGGGCTGCGTCTCCCCGCAACTTCAGGCATTTTGCTGGCGGCGTCCCTCATCGCGGGCTGGATGGGCGGCGCAGATTGGTTCGTGACCGTTCTCCAGAGCCTGAGCCTGATCGCCGGCGCGGCAACGTTTGTGCCCGGCACAGTACGCCGGTTGCTGCGCGGCTCTCTCGGGGTCGGCCTACTCATGAGCATTGCCGCGATTGGGGCCGTGCTCCTGGGCCATGTTGGTGAAGCTGCCGCCCTTGCGTTCCTGTTTTCCATCGCCGAGGCGCTCGAAGATCGCGCGATGGATCGTGCCCGCCATGGCCTGCGTGCCCTGCTCTCCCTCATCCCCAACGTCGCTCTGATCGAGCGCGACGGAGAACCACTCACCCTGCCGGCGGGCGACATCGTGGTCGGCGACATTCTTGTCGTGCGAGCGGGCGAGCGCGTGGCCACGGATGGCGTAGTCGCGAGTGGCCGCGGCAGTGTCGACACCTCCGCGATCACGGGCGAATCGATGCCAGCGACGGTGGAGACCGGCGACGCGGTGTTCGCCGGATCGATCAACGGCGAAGGCGCCCTGCGCATTCGCGCGACGGCAAACGGCACTGACAATTCGCTCACCACCATCGTGAGGCTTGTCGAACAAGCCAACGCGCAGAAGGGTAATCGAGCTCGACTGGCGGACTGCATCGCACGCCCGCTCGTGCCGATCGTCCTCGGCGTGGCTGCGGCCATTGTGGGCTTTGGATTCTTGGTCGGCGCCCCCGAGCTGTGGACCGAACGCGCGCTCGTCGTGCTCGTCGCCGCGTCTCCGTGTGCTCTCGCGATCGCGGTGCCCGTGACAGTCATCTCGGCGATCGGGTCGGCAAGCAAGCTCGGGATCATCGTGAAATCGGGCGCCGCCTTTGAACGGATGGGTAGCATCCGCACCGTCGCTTTCGACAAGACCGGCACGCTCACCCAAAATCGTCCCACCGTCGTCACCGTAGAGACCGTGGCGAACGTGACCCGCGATGAGGTTCTCGAAATCGCTGCCGCGCTCGAAACGCACAGCACTCACCCACTTGCTCAGGCCGCGCTCGCCGAACGACCTGCGCGCTCCGTTCACTCCGAAGCGCGGGAAGTCCGCGAAGATGCCGGCCGCGGCATATCCGGCACGCTCAACGGCGCTGCTGTGCGCGCGGGCAGTACCCGCTGGATGGATGCTGGCGAGCTTGAGCCTGCCGCGGTGCGCCTAGCCGACGAGGGCATGACCGTGATGGCGGTCGAACGCGCTGGCATCGTGATCGGCCTGCTCGGCATCCGTGACGAACTGCGCCCCGAGGCAACAGAGGCTGTCGCGCAGTTGGCGAGCGCGGGCATCCAAACCCTCATGCTCACAGGCGACAACGCGCGCACGGCGGCCACGATCGCGCACGAAGCGGGCATCAGTGATGTTCGCGCCGAGCTCTTGCCCGCCGACAAAGCCAGCGCGATCTCGGCGTTGAGCGCCGACTCCCCCACAGCGATGATCGGCGATGGCATCAACGACGCTCCCGCGCTCGCGACGGCCGATGTGGGCATCGCGATGGGCGCCACCGGCTCTGCCGCGGCAGTCGAGTCGGCGGATGTCGCCTTCACTGGCAGCGACCTGCGCCTTATCCCGGTGGCGTTGCTTCATGCGCGGCGCGGGCGTCGCATCATGACGGGAAACATCGTGCTGTCGCTCCTGATTATCGTGGGTCTCTTTCCGCTCGCGCTCACCGGCGTTCTCGGATTGGCTGGAGTCGTGCTCGTACACGAACTTGCGGAGCTGGTAGTTATCCTCAATGGCCTGCGGGCAGCGCGGCTTTCGCCTAGCCTTGATTCGCGCGCGCTACTGAGCGATCGCCACCAACCCCAGCCTGTTCGGAGTCTCGTGTGAAGAAAGCCCTCCTGCCCACTTTTGCCGCGTTGGGAATTCTTGCGCTCGTCGCCGCTTTCGTCTTCGTGTATGTCACGGCCAAGAACGCGGATTCCGACACCGCCAGCAGCACTAGCAGCTCGGGCTCTCAGCAGCTCGCCTCCACCGTGGCCAGCGACTCGAACTACGTCGACAACGTCGGCCCGGAGGCCGTAACGATCGTCGAGTTCCTCGACTTCGAATGTGGCGCGTGCGGCCAGTTCTACCCGTACGTCGAAGCAATGCGCGAAGTGTACGACGGGGACATCAACTACGTCGTTCGCTACTTCCCCTTGCCCAGCCACCTCAACTCAATGGATGCCGCGGTCGCCGCCGAGGCTGCAGCCCAGCAGGGCGAGTTCGAGGCCATGTACCAGCGACTCTTCGAGACTCAGGCCGACTGGGCGGGCGGCACTCCCCCGCAAACAGATGCCTTCCGCGCGCTGGCTGAAGACATCGGTCTCGACATGGCGGCCTACGATGATGCCGTTGCCGACCCCGCCACTCAAGAACGCGTCGAGGCCGACTTCGATGCCGGCGTTGAGCTGGGCGTCACCAGCACTCCCACATTCTTTGTGAACGACGAGTACATCGAGACAAGTCGTCTTGAGAATCTGCCGGAGGCTGTTGACGCCGCAGTCAAGGGCTAGGCACGCACGCACAGCACGCACGCACTGCACGGTCGGCTAGGTGTACCAGCTGGGCTCGGGCACTTCGTTGAGAAGCACGTACTGACCGACTTCGCGCTTCTTGTACGGCGCAGGGTCGTGCAGGCTGTGGGTTCGAAGATTGCGCCAATAGATATCCAGGCCGACCGAATTGGCGGATGCTCGTGCGCCGGTCAGCTCGAACACCTTCGTTGCGACTTCCAAGCCGTCGTCGCTGATCCGTAGCTTTCCCGCTGCGATGCGCACGGCGATCTCGCCTCGACGGCGTTCGGTGAGCTCGGTGCGCGGCGCGTGAAGCACGGCACTGATTTCGCTGCCGACCGCGTCGAGCAGGGCCTCATCCGCCCACAGCTTTGATTGCAACTCGCCATACCCTTCGAGGATGTACCACTCCTGGCTGGCATGGGCCTTATTGTCGCCTCCGTACGGCCAGGCACGACTCTTGGTGCGCGTGTACGACGACGCGGCTTCGATCGCTCCCTGCGCGATACCGAGATAGAAGTTGGCGAAGACCAGCTGGATCGCGGGCACGTTGAGCGTGCCGTAGGTGAGCGGCTGGAACTCTTTGTTGACGAAGCCGAGCGCTGATGACCATCCGGTGCGCACTCCATTGATCTGCACGGAGCCCGATTCGGTGAGTCGTTGACCGAGGTTGTCCCAGTCGCCGTTGAACACGATCGCCGGCTGAGCCGTGGGCACGATCGCAAAGACGTGGGTATCGGTGCCGTCGAGGATGCCCTCGAGCACCGTGAGATCAGATACGACGCCGCCGGTCGAGAATGACTTCTTGCCCGTGAACACGATCTCGTCGCCCTCATCAGTAACGAGTAGATCTGAGTCGCGGGGGTTGACTGCCCCGCCGAACAGGTAGTTGTTCTCCGTGTAATGCTTCTCTACGGCGACGATCTGCTCCTCCGTGGCGACAAGGCGTGCAGCCCATGCCCAGAGGTAGTGGTACCCGAGCAACTGCCCGATGGAACCATCGCCGCGAGCAATGGTGCGGATCACCTTATAGGTGGTTTCCCACGACTGGCCGCCACCGCCATGCTCGCTAGGGCCCAGCAGCGTGACGAGCCCCGAGTCTTTGAGAAGCGCGACTTCGGCGTGGGGCGGCTGGTTCGAGACATCCCGTTCGACAGCATCAGCGGCAAGGATGTCGGCGACTTCGCGAGCGCGCTCAAGCCACCCTTCCGGCGAAGTGGGGCGGGCAATTCCAGCCCACCGGTTCGCGATTGCAGGACGGGTAATGGTGGTGTCAGACATGGCAATACTCCTTGAGTTGTAGACCCCGATTTCTGAATGGGTGGTCTACATCCTGTGCCCGATTCGGCACGATACGGAGTTTGTGTCGCCTTTTTTCGCTGCGCTACACCGTGTTACGAGTTAAACGAAAAAATCCCGGTCAGGTTCTTACGAACGTGACCGGGATTGTGCTCCTGTGACCCCAGCGGGATTCGAACCCGCGTTACCGCCGTGAGAGGGCGGCGTACTAGGCCTCTGTACGATGGGGCCTCACAACAACTAGAAAAGTATGCCACACCTTGAGGGCTACTTTTTCCACTTCTGGCACTTTCGGTCGCCTCAACTGTCTGCAGCTGGCTTTTCGCGCGCCATCGACCCCGCTAGACCAGGAGTTATGGCATCGATGAGAGGCCAGCGGCTACGGTCGTTGATCGAGAATGTTCAGCACTCCCGCCACCATTTTGATATCGATGGGCAACGCAGCAAAGCGCTCGCCATCTGCATAGGCGGTGATACCCGCTGACTCGATCCGGATCTTCTTCGCCCGGTACACGGTGACGCGCGGATCGCTCAGATGGGTTCCGCTGAAGACGCGCGGGAACACGCGCAAGAAAGCCAAGCGCGAGAGAGCCTCGACGACGAGCACATCGGCGAGGCCGTCATCCAGGAGCGCGTCAGGTGTCACTTTCATACCGCCACCCAGCGACACGTTGTTGCCGACGCTGACGAGGGCGCCGGTCGTCTCGATCACGGTGCCGTCGAGAGTGAGCGTGTACTTGATGGGGCGCAACCGCAACAACTCGATGACGAGAGCGACGGTGTAACGGCTGGCGCCTCGAGGCCACGACATGAGATTGGCCCGTTCGTTGACGATCGCGTCGAAACCGGCCGACAATACGCACGCGAACCAGCGTGTAGCGGATGCGCCGGTCGCTTCATCGACGTAGGTCACGCTACCGGCATCGATAGCCCGCGGCGGTCGAGCCAGGCCGCGCACAATGCTCGCGAGTGCGGCATCCGTGTCGGAGTACGGGATGCCAAGGCCGCGAGCCATGTCGTTACCGGTGCCCGAGGGAATGATCCCCAGCGGCACCTTTGTTTTTGCGACCAGGTTGGTGCCCAGATTGACCATGCCGTCACCACCCACGACGAGCAGAGCATCCGGTTTCTTGGCAACAGCCTTGCGCCCACGCTTGAGTAACAGCGCAAAGTTCGGTTGCTCAAGGGCTGTAACCTCGTGGCCCAGGGCGCGCAACGCTTCAACAGCACGAGGTCCGACGTTTTTGCCACGGCCAAACGATGCTGTGGGATTGATCGCGACAACAAGACGCAGGGGTTTGATCGACTCCACACTTCAGTATGTCGTACAGCCCCGCATCCGCTGCACCACAGGCTTAGGGTCACGCTCTGACTCTCAAAGCATCCTCACAGCTTTTTGCAGTTGTGCATTTTTGCAGTCCCTGCAATTATTACTGAGTGCCTGAAACTCCTGCCCTCGGTCTTCGCGACCGCAAACGAATAGAAACGCGACTGCGTATCGAAACCGCTGCGGTCGACATTGTGAGCGCGGAGGGGCTCGACGGCGCCACGGTCGACATGATCAGCGACCGCGCCGGAATCTCCCCGCGCACCTTCTTCAACTATTTCGACAGCAAAGAAGACGCGATTCTCGGCATCCAAGACATGGGCGAAGTAGAGCGCGCAATTGATGCCGGAGTTGTGAATGCAGCAACCGATGACCTGGTTGATGCCATCGTCTCCACCATGTTCCAGATTTTTGGCCCTGTGGCCGCCCGTACTCAGCTCAAGTCGCAGCGGATGGCGCTCGTTCAAGAACACCCGCGGCTGTTGAGCCGACAGATTCACCAATTCACCCAACTGAACAGCACGATGGCTGCCGCTGTCGTCCTATTCCTCACCAAGCGAGAAACTACGCTCCCCCGCGACCCCGAACACGTCGCCGAGATCGCTGTAGCTACTTGCGTCGCCTCCGTTCGAATCGCCGTCAAGGAATGGATCGCTGCCGGCGCAACCGCCGACATCGACTCCATGTACCTGCGCGCGATCGGCCTCACACGAGAAACCCTGAACACACTTCAATGACAACCACGAATGAACCACCTGTCGCTGTGACCGGCGGCACCACCACCTCGAGCGACCCGGCGACGAAGCGCAGCATTCTGCTGTTGTTTGCGGGCCTCATGGTCACGATGCTGCTCTCGGCGCTCGATCAGACCATCTTCAGCACCGCCCTGCCCACCATCGTGGGTGAACTCGACGGCGTGAACCACATGCTGTGGGTCACGACCGCCTACATCCTGGCCGCGACCATCATGATGCCTGTGTACGGCAAGCTCGGCGACCTCATCGGCCGCAAGGGTCTCTTCATCGGCGCCATCTCCATCTTCATGGCGGGCTCAATTGTCGGCGGCCTCGCCCCCGACATGACGTGGCTCATCGTTGGCCGCGCCGTTCAGGGCCTCGGTGGCGGTGGCCTCATGATCCTGTCGCAAGCGATCATCGCCGACGTCGTTCCCGCTCGGGAACGCGGTCGCTACATGGGTGCCATTGGTGGTGTCTTCGCTCTCGCGAGCGTGGCCGGTCCGCTGCTCGGTGGCTGGTTCACAGAGTCCATCGGATGGCGCTGGGCGTTCTGGATGAACCTTCCGTTGGGTGCGCTCGCCATCTTCGCCGCCGTGATGCTGCTCAAGCTGCCGAAGAACACGCGTGGTAAGCCCACCATTGATGTCGCGGGCATGATTCTGCTCGCCATCGCCTCGACCGCGATCGTTCTCGTCACCACCTGGGGCGGCACTCAGTACGACTGGGATTCGCTCATCATCATCGGCCTCATCGCTCTGGCTATCGTTTCCGCCTTCTCGTTCGTCATGGTCGAACGCGCCGCTGCTGAGCCGATCATGCCGCTGCACATGTTCAAGGAACGCAACTTCGTGCTCACCACGGCATCCGGTCTCATCACGGGTATCGCGATGTTCGGCGCTCTCGCCTACATGCCGACGTACCTGCAGATGGTGACGGGCGTGAACGCGACGCAGGCCGGGTTCTTGATGATCCCGATGATGGGCGCGATGCTCGTTACCTCGATCGTTGCCGGCCAGCTCGTGAGCCGCACGGGACGCTACAAGTGGCTTCCACTGACCGGCTCGTTCGTGATCGCAACTGGTTTGGCGCTGCTCTCGACGATGACCCCCGAGCTGCCGATTTGGATTCTCTGCAGCTACCTCGCGGTGATGGGACTTGGACTCGGCATGAGCATGCAGATGCTCGTGCTGATCGTTCAGAACACCTTCCCGAACGCTCAAGTGGGAACAGCGACGTCGTCGAATAACTACTTCCGCCAGATCGGTGCCTCGATTGGTACCGCGGTGGTCGGTAGCCTCTTTGTCGCCCGCCTCACCGAGTTGCTCGACACTCGCCTTCCGGCCGCCGCTGCGGGCGCAACCGGAGACACTAACTCGTTGACGCCTGCCGCGGTTCGCGATCTCCCCGATGCTGTTCGTGAGGTTATCGTCGGCGCCTACAACGACTCGTTGGCTCCCGTGTTTCTCTACATGGTGCCGCTCGTGCTCGTCTCGGCGGTGCTCTTGATGTTCATCAAGGAAGTTCCGCTAGCTACGACCATCGACCGCGCCGAACCAACCGAAACGCTCAATGTGCTCGGAGACGAAGACGCTGTCGACGCTCAGCCGTCGGATGCCGAATCCCACGAACTTACGAACGTGACGGACCACTCCGGCCCGATCTCGATTATTCGCAGCCAGCCTTAGCCGCTGGTGTGCCGGTCGTCTCGATCGTCACGCCGACTCAGTAAGCCCGCAGCACTCTCCTCGCACCACGGACGAAAGAGTTGCGGGCTTCGCTGCATTAAGTGCCCCGAAATTGGTGGGTGGGATGAATAGATTTGTCGACAGTTGTGAGAGATGCTTAGCCCATGACTCAGCGCGCTGCTCGACCCGATCGAACCTTGGTGGCGATCCTCTCCGTGGTTGCCGCCATCGTCGTGATTGCCATCGTCGTGGTGTTCACCCGCGGCGGCCCCACCGATATCGATCCCGCCACCCCCGAGGGCGTCGTGCAGTCGTATTCCCTCGCGATGGTCGCCAACGACTTAGACACCGCGCGCGGCTTCATTTCCGCGGACGTCCTTGACGAGTGCGAGTTCGCCGAGCCCAGCGCCCTCCAAGGTCTGCGGATGACGGTGATCGAGACAACAATCAACGGGGCTTCAGCCGTGGTTAGAGTCTCCCTCGACGAGGGCAGTGGCGGCTTTGGGGGGTCTAGCTATAGCTACGACGACGCCTTCACCCTCGTCAAAGACCGTGGCGATTGGAAGATAGAAACCACCCCCTGGCAACTCACGTTCTGCTACAACCAAGGATTCCGCGGATGACCTCGACAGCGTCCTCCCTGCCGGCAACACCTGCCCTCGGCGGCGTGCACACCGTGCGCCGATTCATCACCTACGCCCTCTTGGCAGCGACGGTGATCATCGCCGCCAGCGGTCTCAGCGGACTGCTCGATCGCCTCTTCACGCTCAACCGGGTCGAGGTGAGCTTCGACAACTACGGGCTTGCGACCTCGCTCGCCTCCGCCCTCGTCGCTGGCCCTCTTGCGGCGTTGCTGTGGTGGCTGATCTGGCGTGACGGCACAATGGCACGAGACCGCGCATCCGTTCTCTGGCCTGTTTATCTCGTGATCATGTCGACGGTGGCGCTGCTCGTTTTCTCCATCGCGCTGCTCTCGTGGATCGCGGACACAATCCGTTACGGCTGGAACCCGATGGGGCTCGCGGTCGGCATCGTCTGGGCGTTCGTGTGGGGCTGGCATTACTGGATGTGGCGGCACCCCGCCAAAGGCCCGACGCGACTGCAGGGCGCAGCACCCGCTCTCGCCTCCCTCATCGGGCTGACCTACGGTGCCGGAGGGCTCGCCTCTGCGCTGGCCCAGCTCATTGACGCTGCCACCGATGCAGGCTCGCGATCGGTCGTCGTCAGCGATCCCCTGTGGCAACTCATCGCGCAATCGCTCGTATGGGCGATCGGCGGCGTGATCTTGTGGCGTTGGCACTGGCTGCGCGTGGGCGTTCGAGACCAGACTTTCGGCTTCAGCACCGTGCTTCTCGTGTTCATCACGGGAATCGCGTCGCTCGCGGTCTTCGCGCTCGGCCTCATCATCCTGCTGTCCATCCTCCTTGAACTCGCGACGGGGCTACAGCAGCCGCTCACCACTCTTCTCGACCCGCTGGGGGCTTCGATCGCGGGGATCGCGATGGGCGCGCTCGTATTCGTTTATCACTCGCGCATCGTCGCCGAGCGCTCCGCCGGCGTGCGGGCCGCTACGGCTCTGTCGACAGCGGCTGTCTCGCTGGCCTTCGCGGCATCCGGCTTCGGCGTGACGGTCAATGCTCTGCTCGCCACCGCGAGCGAACCGCTGTTGGGCGGCAACATCCGCAGCCTGCTGCTCGCCGGCCTCAGCGCCCTGGTGGTAGGCGGAGTTCTCTGGTGGCTGACGTGGCGCCCGCGAGAGGCGTCGCAACCCGAGCGGGTAGCGACTCCGGGTCGCCGCGTTTTTCTTGTCATCATTTTCGGCTTGAGCGCCCTTGTAGCGCTCATCACGCTGCTCGTGATCGGCTTCCAGCTGTTCTCGTTCCTCCTCGACGGCGGCAGCGGTGAGAGTTTCATTGAGCGATCACGACAGGCGCTGGGGCTCCTCACGGCAACCGGGCTCGTGGCGGCGTACCACTTCACGATCTGGCGCAAGGATCGAGCAACCGATGTCGACGTTGAACCGGTGCACCGCATTGGCCGGGTAACTCTCGTGTCGTCGGGCAGCAACGTCGAGCTCGTCGAGGCCGTGCGGGCGGCCACCGGTGCGCGCGTGACAGTACTGCAGCGGGCCGAGCCTGTGACGAGAGAGCCGGATGTCGCGGCTGTCGTCGCAGCGCTCGACGGTGTTGCGGCGCCTCATGTACTCGTCGTTGCTGGCACTAAGGGCAAGGTCGCGGTTATCCCGCTGGTTTCTTAGCCGGCGTCGCTAGGTCAGCGTCGCGTTGTCAGCGACGCGATAGCTTTTCCTGAGAAGCTTGGCGCATGACTGAACTGCTGATCGTAATGGTGGCCACGCTTGTGGTGATCGCAACCGCCACCCTGCTCGGTCCACGTTTGGGAGTGGCCTCGCCGCTCGTGCTGGTGGCCATTGGTGTTGTGGCGAGCTTGGTGGTTCCGGCGTTCAGCGACATCCAAATCGATCCGGAGCTGATTCTTCAGGGCATCCTTCCTCCGTTGCTCTACTCGGCGGCGGTCTCGCTGCCCACGATGAACTTTCGCCGCGAGTTTGGCGCAATCAGCGGGCTTTCGGTCATTCTCGTCATCGGCACCGCCGTCATTCTGGGCTTCTTCTTCATGCTCGTGCTTCCGGGGCTCGGCTTCGCGTGGGGCCTCGCCCTGGGCGCTGTAATCAGCCCGACGGATGCCGTAGCAGTGTCGATCATCAAACAGACTCCGGTGTCGAAACGCGTGATTGCAATGCTCGATGGCGAGAGTCTGCTCAACGATGCGACCGCCCTCACCCTGCTCCGCGGAGCGATCGTCGCGACGGCTGCCACGTTCAGCTTCGGCAACTTTGCGGTCGCGTTCTCCTACTCGGTCGTGGTCGCGCTGCTGATCGGTGGCTTCATCGGCTGGCTCAATCTGGTGATTCGCAAGCGCGTCACCGATCCGACGGTCAACACGGTCATGTCGTTTACGGTGCCGTTCGTGGCGGCGGTTCCAGCCGAGCTCTTGGGAGCTTCGGGGTTGGTCGCTGCAGTGGTCGCCGGGCTCGTGACCGGCATCCGAGCGGCTCGGGTGCTGTCGCCTCAAAACCGGCTGTCGGATGCTCAAAACTGGCGCATGATCGAGTTGGTGCTTGAGGGCGCCATCTTCTTGATGATGGGGTTGCAGATTTCAAGCATCCTCACCGATGTCGAGAACGACGATGCCGGTATCAGAACGGCGGTGCTGATCGCCGTCGGAGCGCTCGTGATTACGGTTGTCGTGCGGGCCCTCTTCGTCGCTGTCTTGCTGTGGTATCTCGCGCGGCGCTCTCGCCGTCACCTCCGAATCCGACCGCGCATGGAAACCATTCAGGAGCGGCTGGGGTCACCGAACGACATTTTGCAGGCTCCGGAGCATCCGAGCGGACTGAGCCCCACGAAGTCGCCGCGCTATGTTCGCCGGGTCACCTCTCTCGTCACCCGCTCGCTTGCCGACCTCGACTACTTTGCACGGGAGCCCCTCGGCTGGCGCGAAGGAACGACCGTGGTGTGGGCGGGAATGCGCGGCGCGATTACGGTCGCGGCCGCCCAGTCGCTCCCCTCGGATACCCCGTTGCGCTCCACCCTCGTACTCATCGCCTTTGCTGTTGCTGCGCTCTCGCTCACGGTGCAGGGCGGCACGATCGGTGCTCTCGTGCGCCGCATCTCCCCCGCCACCGATCAGGCAGCAGAGCGCGAGCGTACGGTCGCGGAACGTACCCGGCTATTCGCGCTACTGGAGGAAAGCGCGGATGCCGTATCGCCGCCCGCGAGCAATGAGCTACTGAACGGCGATGACACCGCTGAGGAGACGGACGATCTCGAGTCGCGGGGCGAGCGCTTCGAGGCAGACAAGGCCCACCGCATCGCTGTCCTGGTTGCTCAGCGCACCGCGCTTCTCGATGCGCGTGACGATGGCATCTTCGACGCCGATCTTCTTGAGAATGCGCTCGACAATCTCGACGCCACGCAGATGGCGCTGGAGTTGCGGGGCAAGCCGGGCGCGTAAGTGCCAGCGAAGCTGGCAGCCACGCTGGTGGCCGCCAGCCTGCCCACCGCGGTTAGCGGAAGTTCAAACCGCCATTGATATCGAGCACCTGACCGGTGATGTACGACGAGAGTTCAGAAGCGAGGAACACTGTTGCTCCGGCCACGTCTTCAACGGTGCCTGCTCGGCCCAGAGGAATGCCAGCGATGATGCCGGGCTGCGCACTGCTGGGAGTGAAAGTGTTGTGGAACGGGGTATCTCCGATAAAGCCGGGAGCGAGCGCGTTGACCGTGACGTTCGCTGAGGCGAGTTCCTTCGAGAGACCACGGGTGAATCCCACGACCGCCGCCTTCGCCGTGGCGTAAGCAACCGCGCCCGCACCGCCACCGTTTTCTGAGGCAAGCGATGACATCATCACGATGCGACCGGCAGGCGACTCAGAAACGTACGGAATGGCCGCGCGAACGACAGAGAAGCCGCTCGTGACGTTCACGTCGATGACCTTGTGCCAGTGATCGTCCGTCATCTCGGCGATGGTGTGTCGGCCGACGAGGTTGCCGGCGTTGTTCACGACGATGTCGAGCCCGCCGAGAGCGGCTGCTGCGGCATCCACTACCGCGGTGGCCTGCGCGGAATCAGTCAATTCGCCCTGCACCGCAACAGAAGTGCGACCGAGCGCCACGATCTGTTCTACGAGTGCTTCAGCGGCATCCTTACTGCTGGCATAGTGCACAGCAACGTCGGCGCCGGCCTGAGCCAGGCCGAGCGCGATGGCCGCGCCGATTCCTTGGCCTGCGCCGGTGACGAGGGCTTTGCGGCCGGTGAGGGTGATGTTCATGGTGCCTCTTTCTGGTTGAGCGCTGAAATTCAGGTGCTAAAAATCGGGATTGCTAGCTCTTGGTATACCAAGGAGTCGAGGTTACACGATCACGTTTTCGCTGGTCAGGGTACGGGAGGCGAGAAGAAGAACTCCGTCAATCCGACGGGGAATCTCGCTGAAGCTCTCCCGCAACTCTTCGGGCAGCACGGCCTCGGGAGCATCCTGAAACGCGATGGGCCGCAGGAAGCGACGGAGGGCGCTCACGCCCACCGAGGTGTGCTGGGAGTTCGTCGACGGCCAATTTCCCCCGTGATGCTGCGCCCACGACACCCGCACTCCGGTGGGAAAGCCGTTGAAGACGAGGCGGCCTACCGTCGGCGCGAGCTTTTCGGCGAGCTCCTGTACAACATCCGGTTCGTTATCGCCGTGATGAATCGTGGCGGTGAGCGAACCGGGCATGGCATCGACTGCATGAAAGATCTCCTGCAGTGACTCGTATCGAGCGACGACCAGCACCGGCCCGAAGGCTTCTTCGGCGGTCGCTTCCGTGAAGTCAGCGGCGTCGATCTCGAGCAGCGTCGGTGCCGCGAGGATGCCGGGGCCCGCCTGCGAACCGACCGCGAGTACACTCGCACCGCCCTCAGTCGTGATGCGCCCGACGATGTCGCCGAGCGACGCCGAGATGCGCGAATTGAGCAGCACCATGCCGCCAGCCGCCTCGGTGCGCGCCCGAAGATCGCCGAGGATGGCGTCACCGCTCGCACCGCGCGGCACGAAGGCCACACCGGGTTTTGTGCAGAACTGACCGGCGCCGAGCGTGAACGATCCGAAGAGGCCTTCGCCGATCGGCGCCGTGCGCTCGCTGGCCGCGGCCGCCGTCACGATCAACGGGTTCAGACTGCTGAGCTCGCCATAGAACGGAATCGGGTTCGAGCGCGTGCTGATGATGCCCAGCAGTGCTTCGCCGGCGCCGAGCGATCCCGTGAAACCGACGGCCGCAATGTGCGGATCGGCCACCAGTACTCGCCCCGACTCGGTGCCGTAGACGATGCCGAGGATGCCCGCGGGGGCGCCATAGGCCGCCGCCGCGTCAGCCAGGGCGCTGAAAGACAACCGCGACGTGAGCGGATGCGAACTATGCGCCTTGATCACGACGCTGTTTCCCGCCGCGAGAGCTGAGGCGGTGTCGCCCCCCACGACCGAGAACGCGAACGGAAAATTGCTCGACCCAAAGACCGCAACTGGCCCGATCGGCAGCAGCATGCGGCGCAGCTCTGGCGCGAGCCCGAGCGGGGTCTCGCCCGCATGATCAATCGTGGCTTCGAGGTAGCTTCCTTCGCGAAGAGCTTCAGCAAAGAGTCGAAACTGAAATTGCGAACGACTAAGTTCGCCGGTGAGCCGGCCCTCACCGAGACCGGTTTCGTCGTTGGCTGTGGCCACGAGCTCGGCGCGCTTCGCCTCGAGCCCGTCGGCCAGCGCCTCCAGCAATCCGGCTCGCCATTCGCGGCTACTCCCCCGCAATTGCTCGAACGCAGCCGCGGCGGATGCTGCCCGCTCGGCGGTCTCCGCTGCTGTCGTCAGAGCGATGTCAGTGTCATTCGTGACCCCGGACGCGGGGTTTGTGGTGGTCAACATGATTCTCCGAAGATTGAAGGGCGATGGTGGGCGGATGACGCGGCCGGTCTGGTCTCACATTTGCCACGCGGCGCGTGTGGTCGTTTAGGCTGACCTCCATGACCCAGTCGCTCGACGCCACTTTTCCGTCCCCGCTGCCGCCGCAAGCGGACACTCCCACGCGCACGGATCAGATCATCGATGCACTGCGTTCGGCCATCGTTTCTGGTGCGTTGGAACCGGGGCAGGTTCTCGTCGAGCGCAAGATCGCTGAGCAACTGGGCGTCTCGAAAACTCCCGTGCGTGAAGCGCTTATTGTTCTCGAGCGATCGGGACTGCTGGATGTCCAGGCCCGCCGCATTTCGGTCCGCCGACTGGGGTTCACCGACATCCGCCATATTTATGAAGAGCGTGTCTTGCTCGAACCGTGGGCCATCATGGATGCTGCCCGAAGCGGCCGTGAGTTCACTGTCGCCGGCCAGGCGCTGGCCGACGCTCGCATCTTCGCCGCCGCGAACGACAACGCCGCTACCGCTTTGGCCAACCGTCGTTTTCACCGCGGAATGTACGCCAACAGCGAGAACGAGTTCATCGTCAATTCGCTCGACCGTTTGCAAGACCTCACGGCGCTGGCCGTGGCCGGAGTGCTCTGGGAGAACTGGCCCAGACGCGAGATTGAAGCCAGCGAGCATGAGGCAATCTACGCCGCGGCGAGCACGGGCGATGCCACGACGGCCGCGCGGCTGATGGCGGAACACATTGGTGCGTCCATCGAGCGCGTGACGAAGCGCGAACTCGGGCTGTAGCCAGTTCACGATCAGTTGGGGAGAAGTTCGCTGTAGCTCTTGAGTAGCTCGTCGTTGGGCGGATAGGTCCCGCGCAACGGGCTGCCCTCTTCGACCTTCGACAGAATGAACTCTTCGAGCTCTTCTTGCTCAAGAGCGTCGCGCGCTACGGATTCAGCGAGGTGACGCGGGATGCAGACCACTCCGTCGCGATCGCCCACCATGATGTCACCGGGGTAGATCGCCACTTCGGCACACGCGATCGGGATCTGAAAGTCCACGACGTGGTGCTGGGCCAGGTTCGTGGTGGGCGATGCTCCCGCGGAAAACGTGGGTAGGTCAAGTTCTTCGAAGCCGACCATGTCGCGAAATGAGCCGTCGCTGACGATGCCGCTCGCTCCTCGCATTTTCAAGCGGGTGGCGAGAATGTGTCCAATGGATGCCGCACGCTTCTTGCCCCTGGCGTCGATGACGAGCACCTGCCCGGGTGCCACCGACTCGACGCCGATGCGCTGCGGGTGGTCGTAGTCCCGAAAGATGGAGGGCACGTCAATGTCTTCTCGTGCCGGGATGCAGCGCATGGTGAACGCTTCACCGAGTAAACGCTGGCGGGCAGGGTTCGAGAACTCGAGGCCTTCGAGGTAGGTGTTCCGCAAGCCGCGAGACATGAGCTGGGTGGTGATCGTCGCGGTGCTCACCCGGCTAAGCGCGAGAGTCGCTTCGGGGCTGAGCGGGGCGAGATGCGCCGCCGGTTGCTCATCGATTTCGCTGTGATTCGCTGAATTGGTGTGCATTCTCAAAACCCTCCATTAGGCCGACATCAGGGTTAACCATACTGGTATACCAAGATATCAAGCGACCGCGAAGGTTAGCGCAGAGGGATCATCCCAAATCGGGAACGACAATCCCGGGCTCGCGTGCGCCGAGCCGCAGCCGTATCTCGCTCGCTGCTGCCACCAACGCTCGCAGCACATCCGTGGGCCACACATCGCTTGTTCGAGAAGCGGACATCGTGATCGAGATCGCGGTATTGATTCCGCCGGTAGCGCTCGTGAGCGGCACTGCAACGCTCCGGGAACCCGCGAGGTAGGCCTGGTTGTCCAGCGCGTACCCCCGCAGCTTTACTTCGGCGACCCGCTCCCGCAGCGCGGATGCTTCAACCGGAGCCTTATTCACCAAAAGCGGCGAGGGCGAGTCGTCCAACCGGCGCTTGACATCGGCAGCATCGAGATTACTCAGCAGCGCGTTTCCGGGTGCCGTGGCGTGCGCCGGCAGCCGCATCCCGACCGAGGACCCAAACCGCATCCCTTCAACAGAATGCTGGCTGATTGCGAAGTAAGCGTTCGCCGAACCATCCAGGCGAGCCAGCTGAACGGTCTCCCCCAGCCGGGACGCCAGCTCATCGAGAACGGGCCTCGCCGCGTTCGCGATCTGATTGTGGCCCGTGTACAACTGACCCACATGCCAGGCCCTCAAGCCGAGCGAATACTGCCGAGTCGACGGGTCGTGTTCGAGCCAGCCCGCCGAGTGCAGAGTGTTGAGTAAGCCATGCGCGCTCGACCGCGGCAGACCGAGTGCCGTCACGATCTCAATGAAACTCACGTAGCCCTTGGCGGCGACAAGATCGACGATGGCTAACGCGCGATCGGCCGACTTGACGGAGTGGGCGGGTGACGCCGTTGTCTGGTGTTGCATACCCCGGAGTTTACAGATGTGAACTCGACGCGGCACTCTCGGAGCAACTCGATTTCAGAAAGTTTTCGCCGCCCTAAAGACAGCGCCCGAACAATTGTGATATCTTCGGCGTTCACAAGCATGAACGTGAATTAACAACAATGATTGGTTGGATATCAATGTCGATGTCAAAAATCTCCTCTAGCGGGCTCTTGCACAAGCCGTCCCGTCGCGTGAGGATTTCCGGACTCGCGCTTGCAGTTTCTGCAGGCCTCGTACTCAGCGGTTGCGCGTCTGGATCCGATTCGTCTACGGACTCTGCCGCTGGCAGTTCAGGCGATTCCTGCGACTTCTCCTCGACCTACCCCAGCGGTGCGATCGAATTCATCGTTCCCTGGGCTGCCGGTGGAGGCACCGACAGCGTTTCTCGCTTCGTCGGCATCCAGTTGGCTGACCGACTCGGTACCCAGGTCAACGTCGTCAACCGTGACGGTGGCGGCGGCGTTATCGGCCACACTGCCATAGCCAACGGCAAAGCTGACGGCTCCGTTATCGGTATGACCACGGTAGAAATCACCATGATGCACTGGCAGGGTCTCACTGATCTCGCCTACGAAGACATCACTCCCATCGCCCAGGTCAACTCTGATCCTTCGGGCATCACGGTCGCTGCTGATGCACCGTGGGAGACGATCGAAGAGCTTCTCGACGATGCTCGCGCCAACCCGGGTGAGATTGTCGGTTCCGGAACCGCCATTGGCGGCATCTGGGATCTGGCTCGCGCCGGAATGCTCCTCGAAGCCGGCATGGGCGTCAACGACATCCGCTGGGTACCGAGTGCTGGCTCTGCGCCTGCCCTTCAGGAGCTTGCTGCTGGCGGAATCGATGTCACGTTCGCCAGCCTCGCCGAGAACGCCACGATGATTGGCGCCGGCGAAGCACGCCCGCTCGCCATCATGGGCGAAGAGCGCGACCCGAACTACCCCGACGTTCCCACCCTCAAGGAGGTCGGCATCGACTTCTCCATGGGTTCATGGCGCGGCGTCTCCGGCCCCGCCGGAATGGACGAAGACATCGTTGCTGAGCTCGAGTGCCAGGTTGCGGACATCGTGGCGAGCGACGAATACGTCGAGTTCATGACCACCGCTGGTTTCGGTGTTGACGGCAAGGACACCGCCGCGTTTACTGAGTTCATCGTCAATGAGGATGAAGCCAAGGGAACGATCATGGAAGCAGCAGGACTGACCGGATGACCTTCGACACCGCTCCGGAGGTAGAGGAGTCGGTGGAGAATTCCGAGAAGAGCTACGATCTCGCCAGTGGCGTGATCGTAGTTCTTTTCGGCTCCGCCATTCTCTTTACCGTTCGCGACTACCCCACGTTGCCCAGCGGAGAGCTGGGCCCGTCCCTCTTCCCCGGCATCATCGGCGGACTCATGGTTCTCATGGGTGTGCTGCTTCTGGGGCGGTGGCTCAAGGCCCGCAAAGCCGCTCGCGTGCACTCCCCCGCGGGCGTAGACAGCGGTGCTGCGGCATCCGCGCCGGCTACCACTCCCGCTCCGCACCGTGTCTACTGGCGCGGCTGGATCAACGCTGGTCTCGTCATTGGCTCGATCATCTTCTACCTGCTCGCTGTCGAATTCTTGGGCTTTCTCACGACAATGATCGTGATCATGGTCGGCCTCATGCTGCGCCTCGGTGCTAAGTGGTGGGTTGCGATTGTCGCTGGCGTTCTCGCAACGGTCGGCGTGTGGTTGATCTTCAACAAGGTGCTGCTGGTGCCGCTTCCACTCGGATTCTGGGGTTAGACGATGATCGACAATCTGAATCAAGCCCTCAACATGGTCGCGAGCTGGGAGCTACTGCTCGTCGTACTGGCTGCCGGCGTCTACGGCATCTTCATCGGCTCCATCCCTGGCCTTACCGCCACACTGGCTGCCGCCCTCCTCGTGCCGTTCGCTTTCTTCCTCGACCCTCTGCCGGCGATCGCATCCATTATCACGATGTCGGTGATGGCCATCTTCGCGGGCGACATCCCGTCGGCTCTGGTGCGGATGCCGGGCACCCCGGCCAGCGCCGCCTATGTAGAAGATTCCTACCGCCTCACTCAGAACGGCCGCGGAGCCCTGGCTCTTGGGGTCGGACTGATTGCGTCGGCGAGCGGTGGAATCTTCGGCGGTCTGGTGCTCATCTTTGCCGCTCCGCAGTTGGCAAAAGTGGCGCTGCTGTTTACGTCGTACGAATACTTCTGGGTGGCCATCCTCGGCCTGACCGCCGCGGTCATCATTTCTCGTGGCTCTCAAGTGAAGGGCACCATCGCACTACTTATCGGGCTTTTCGTTTCGACGATCGGTCTCGATATCTCGGTGGGATTCCCGCGCTTCACGTTCGGCAGCAGCGACCTGCTGGGTGGCATCAACTTCATCCCGGCAATGATCGGCCTGTTTGGGTTGTCGCAAGTGCTTCGCAATGTAATCAACCCGCCTGAAAAGACTCTTCCGATTCGCATCGAGTCGAAAGGGTTGCTGCGCAACGCAGTGAGCACCGTATTCAAGTACAAGAAAACGGCGTTTGGCGGCAACGTAATCGGCAGTGCGATCGGCACCCTCCCGGGCGCCGGTGGCGACATCGCCGCGTGGGTTGCCTACGCGGTTACCAAGAATGGGTCTAAAGAAGGTGAGGATTTCGGCAGCGGGAAGGGCCACATCCAACCCATTGTGGGCGCGAGTTCGGCCAATAATGCCGGAGTCGGTTCGGCGTATATTCCAACACTGGTATTTGGTATTCCCGGTGACACGATCACGGCGATCCTGCTGGGAGTACTGCTCGTCAAGGGCATTCAGCCGGGACCATCGCTGTTCGACTCGCAGGCTCCGTTGCTGTATTCGATCTTCATCGTGTTCATTGCCGCAAATATCCTGATGCTCCCGCTGGGGTATTTGGCCATTCGCAGCAGCGGCATGCTGTTGCGGGTGCCCGGTTCGGTGCTGATGCCCATCATCGTGGCGTTCTGTGTTGTCGGCTCGTTCTCAATCAACAACGGTCTGCTCGAAGTCCTCATCATGCTGATCTTCGGCATCCTCGGCTACCTGCTGGAGCAAGCGAAGTTCCCGCTCGCCCCGGTCGTGCTCGGGTTGGTTCTGGGACCGATTGTGGAAAAGAACTTCATGCAGAGCGTCATCAAGACAGAGTGGGACCTTACGCAGTTCTTAACCCGCCCGATGAGCGCCGCGCTGATGATTCTCACGATCATCGTGTTGCTCTACCCAGTGCTGCAGAAGCTCATCGGCAAACTGCTGCGATACCGCAAGCCCCTCTAGACCCGAGTAGTCCGCGACGCTAGACCCGAACAGTCGCCGACACACTCGCGAGCGAAAAGAAGCCGCCCACCCTCCAGCTGGTTACTGGGAGTGGGCGGCTTTTCGTTGTGCCGTTTGTACTGCCGACTAGAAATTTCGAGCCTCAGTGGGTGGCATGACTGCCGTTGGGAAAGCGTGCGCTGGAGAAGGCCAGAGGCCGAGCCCCGTTATGGGGCTGATGAACATCTATCGCTTCTGAGAAAGTTAGGACGACACCGGAGGATCACATGTCGTGGCTGCGCCTACTCATCAATCAACCGCCCAAAGCACCTCAGGCACCAGCGGGCTGGTACGACGACGGTTCGGGTAAGAATCGCTGGTGGGATGGCACCCAGTGGAGCAACAAATTCGCCCCCAAGGATGCACCGGTCCCACACCGCGCGCCGGAGTGGTTCAAGCCGACGCTGAGCACGTGGATCGTCGGCGCCTTTCTGGTTCTGTTCGCCTACCTAACCCTCGTCTCCGCTGGCGTCGCGGCCGTATTGGTTCTCGCGGCATTCTTCGGACTATTCACGGGCCTTTACGTGCTGATTAGTGGCCGTCGCTCCTGGGCGTCAGTGCCTTCGCGAAAAGCAGGTGCAATCGTCATCGCGGCGAGCCTCTTCGCCACCATCGTTGGCGGCACGGTTGGCGCCGGCAACGCTCCGGTCGACGTGGTCGCGAATGCGGAACAAGTCACCGAAACCGCCGCTCCATCGCCGTCGCCGACCCCGTCCGCGACGCGAACTGCAAGCCCGAGCGCTACTTTCAGCGTGGATGCTCCCGCCGATCCCGACAAAGCAACTGCGCCAGCATCCGATGCCGCCGTAAGCATTCTCGACACCTCGTTCACCGATACGACGGCTTTAGCACTATTGGCCACCCTGCCGATCAAGGGCAAAGCACCGAAGACCGGGTACGCCCGAACAGCTAAGTTCGGTGCGGCGTGGTTAGACGTTGATCGCAACGGCTGCGACACTCGAAACGACATCTTGGCAAGGGACTTGAGTGCTCTCACCAAGAGCGGATCCTGCAAGGTTCTCACCGGCACGCTCGTCTCGCCCTTCACCAATGCGTCGATCGATTTTCTCCGAGGAAATACGACGTCAGCGTTAGTTCAGATCGATCACGTGGTGTCGCTCTCCAACGCGTGGCAAACTGGCGCCCAGCAATTGACGCAAGAGCAACGAATCACGCTGGCGAATGATCCCATCAACCTGCTGGCAGTCGACGGCAAATCGAACGCTCAGAAGGGTGCTGGCGATGCAGCAACCTGGTTGCCGTCAAATAAGAGCTTTCGCTGCAACTACGTCGCCGCCCAAGTTTCGGTCAAAGCTACCTACGGGCTGTGGGTGACGACGGCTGAGCACGATGCGATCGAGCGGATACTCGAATCGTGCCCCGACCAGCGCGCGCTTACCTCGTCGTTTGCTCCGGCACCTGCTCCGGCTCCCGAGCCCGAGCCCGAGCCGGTTGTCGCTGCGCCTGCGCCTGCGCCCGCGCCTGCGCCCGCTCCGGCACCAGCTCCAGCACCGGCCTCTGCGTACTACGCCAACTGCACGGCCGTGCGGGCCGCCGGGGCAGCACCGCTCTATGCCGGCCAGCCCGGATACGAAACACCGCGGCTCGACCGCGATGGAGACGGAGTCGCCTGCGAATAGGGCAGGTCGACTCAGGCAGGCAGAACGTATGCTCAATCTATGACGCAGCTGATCGTGCTCAACACGGTGTTCGATGCCCCGATCGCTGAGGTGTGCGCGCTGTCGCTGAGCGTCAATCTGCACCTCGATTCGATGACGCACCACCGCGAAAAGGTCGTTGCGGGCCCGACCACGGGCCACTTCGTTGAGGGCGACGTCGTCACCTGGCAGGCCCGCCACTTCGGCCTACCGCTGCGCCTGACGGTGCGCATTTTTGACGTGGATGCTCCGCACAGCTTTGCGGATGAACAAGTGCGCGGCCCTTTCGCCGCCTACCACCACGAGCACCTCTTCACCGAGGTCGACGGCAGCACCCACATGCAGGATCGCCTCACCTTCGCGGCTCCCTTCGGGCCGCTCGGGCGCCTCGTCGAGAAGCTGTTCCTGAGGCGCTACATGCAGAGGCTGCTCGAAGAGCGCAATTCTGCACTCGTGGCCGCAATGCGGCGCTAGCTACGCCAGTCAGCACGCTAAAGCCAGTCCGCGAAAAGGCCCTAACTAGACCCGAGGCGCGCCGGCAAAGAAAAAGCCCGGCGTGAGCCGGGCTGAGCGGGAGTTGCTCCCTAGTTGTTTTGCTGGGGTACCTGGACTCGAACCAAGAACAAAAGAATCAGAATCTTCCGTGTTGCCAATTACACCATACCCCACAGGATTCAGCCGCAGCCGAACCGATTTACTACTTTAGCGCATCTTTAGAGGGTTGTGGTTCACTCCTTGACGCCATATAGGACTTGTCCTATATTCGGGGTATGTCACTACTCCATGCCGTGCTCGGTTTCGTCGCGATTCAGCCCATGACGGGCTACGAACTCGGCAAAGCGTTCTCGACGACTGCCGCACACTTCTGGCCGGCCGATCAGTCGCAGCTCTATCGCACCCTCCACCGCGCCGAAGCCGACGGACTCGTTGAAAGCACCACCGTCGAGCAAGCGTCTCGCCCCGACCGCCGCCTCTACTCGATTCTCGAACCGGGGCGAGCGGCATTGGAGACGTGGCTGGCCTCACCGCTCGAACCCGACACCTCCCGCGAACCTTTTCTCCTGCGGCTATTCTTCGCCGCCTCACTCGGCACTGCGGGCGTGATCGAGCTGCTCGATCAACGTCGCTCCGCTGCCGTCGAGCTCCTCACCACCCTCGACGCTCTCGCAGCGAGCGCGCCCCCGAAACTCTCGAAAGCCAGTCTCGCCATCCGCCTGCAATTTGCCACGCTCGAATCAGGACGAGCCCACGCACGCGCAGAGATCACCTGGCTCGATGAGCTTCGTGCTCAACTCGCTGACCACAAGGAGTCCGCCCGATGAATAAGATCACCAGCCCCTTCCCCCGCGCCGCGCGCATCGGCGCCACCATCGCCGCCGTGCTTTTCACGCTCGTCGCGCTCTTCCAACTCGCTGTCGTTGTCGGAGCACCCCTCGGCGAATACACGCAAGGCGGGGCAAACAAAGGCACGCTCCCCGCTCAGAGTCGCATCTTTGCCGGCGTCTCTAGCGCGCTCGTTCTCGTGATGGCGGCAGCGATCCTCGCCCGCACCGAACGCGGCCCTCTCAGGCTCGCCCCACGGCGGCTCATCACCGTGCTCGCCTGGTTCACCACCGCTTACGCGGGCGTGGGCGTCATCCTGAACCTCATCACTCCCAGCGCCGTTGAACGAGCAGTCTGGGCCCCCATCACCGCGGTGATGTTTGCCGCGTGCCTCGTCACCATGCTGAAGACGCGAGGCCGCGCCACGAGGTGAGTTCTAGAGCAAGTCGCGATTGATGATCGCGGCAACCTCGGCACCGTCGCCGGCGGCAACGATCAGCTGCTGGGGGCCGGGCGGGGTGGCGTCACCAATCGCATAGGCTCCCGCCGTGCTGGTGCGGCCGGCAGCGTCCACGACGATCAGGCCCTCCGGGTCGAGCGCGAGTTGCAAGCCTGCCGCATAGTCGAGCGCGGTTTCATAGTCGGGGCGCACAAACGCGGCCTCGCGCGCGATCGTCTCGCCGTCGGCAAGCACAACGCCGGTGAGGCCATCACGGTCGCCCGCGACATCCGCCACTTCACGACGATCCACTCGGATGCCGCGCTCCGCGAGCATCGCCTCGTCGGCGTCGCTCACGTGCCCAACGCCCTGCGTGAAGACAATCAGATCGCGGCTCCACTGCGAGAGCAGCAGCGCCCGCTCCGCCAGGTCATCGGTGTGCCCGATGAGCGCGATCGGCTTGTCCGCATACTCGTAACCGTCGCATTCCATGCACGAGTGGATGCTCGTGCCATAGAACGCGCGCAGCAGCGGCAACTTCGGCAACACTTCGCGCAACCCCGTCGCGATGAGCACAGTGCGGGTCGTGACCGCTCCCCCGCGATGTGTGACGGTGAAGCCCGCGCCAACGGTCGCCGAAGCGCCGTCGACAGCTCCATCGTCGGCAGCGCCAGCGGCATCCGGCCCGCCAACAGCACCGAGCGGCTCAATGCTCTCCACAATCGTGCGCTCGAACGAGACGTTCGGATACTGCTCCAGCTCCTGCCGGCCCATCTTGCGAAGCTCGAGAGGAGAAATACCATCGCGGCTCAAAAAGCCGTGAGAGTGGAACGTCGCCGAGTTGCGGGGGCGATTGCTGTCGAGCACGAGAGTGCGTCGACGTGCCCGCGCCAAGTTCAGGGCAGCGCTGAGTCCGGCCGGTCCGCCGCCGACAATGACAACATCCCAGTCGAACTGCTCACTCATAGCAGGGCGCGCAACGCCTTCAGGCGAACCAGCGTGGACTCTTTGCCCAGCAGCTCCATCGATTCGAACAGCGGCGGGCTGATGCGGCGACCAGCGATCGCACTGCGCAACGGACCGAACGCAAGACGCGGCTTCATTTCCTTCACGTCAATAAGTTCGGCGCGCAGGGCCGCTTCGATTGCATCGTGCGTCCACGCGTCAAGATCCGTGAGCACCGCAATGGACGCATCCAGAACTTCGGGGCCCTCGGCCTTCGGCATGGCATCGGCGTCAACCGTGAGCTCAGCATCCGGAGTGAACAAGAACTGCAACAGCGCCGGCGCATCGCCCAGCAACTGCATGCGCTCCTGCACGAGCGGTGCGGCAGCTGTCAGCGTCGCGAGCTCAGCCTCCGTCGGCTCCGCCGAAATCACGTCAGCAGCCACGAGGTACGGCACCAGTCGGCCCGCAAACTCTTCTGCCGAGAGCAGACGGATGTGGTCGCCATTCAGTGACTCCGCCTTCTTCACGTCGAAACGGGCCGGGCTCGGCGTGACATTCTCCACGTCGAACGCCGCAATCATCTCATCCGCCGAGAACACGTCGCGGTCGGGCGCAAGCGACCAGCCAAGAAGCGACAGGTAGTTGAGGAGACCCTCGGGGATGAACCCGCGGTCACGGTGGTGGAAGAGGCTCGCCTCCGGGTCACGCTTGGAGAGCTTCTTGTTGCCCTCGCCCATCACGTAAGGAAGGTGGCCGAAGCGCGGGATCGCATCCGTAAGGCCGATTTCGATGAGGGCCGTGTAGAGGGCAATCTGGCGCGGAGTGCTCGAGAGCAGGTCTTCACCGCGCAGCACGTGCGTGATGCCCATGAGCGCGTCATCCACCGGGTTCACGAACGTGTACAGCGGAGCACCGTTCGGGCGAACCACCACGAAGTCAGAGAACGAACCAGCGGGGAACGTGATGTCGCCCCGCACCAGGTCGTCAAAGCTCAAGTCGGAGTCCGGAACGCGCAACCGCAGCGCCGGCAGACGACCCTCTTCTTTGTACGCCGCGATCTGCTCAGCAGTGAGGTCGCGCTCGAAGTTGTCGTAGCCCTGCTTGGGGTCGCGACCGTTAGCCACGTTGCGGGCCTCGATCTCTTCACCCGTCGCAAAAGATTCGTAGAGGTGATCAGAAGCCTTCAGCTTCTCGATGACCTCAAGGTAAATGTCGGTGCGCTGCGACTGACGGTACGGCGCATGCGGGCCACCCGTCTCCACGCCTTCGTCCCAGTCAAGACCCAACCAGCTCATCGCGTCGAGAAGCTGCAAATAGCTCTCTTCGCTATCGCGAGCAGCATCCGTATCTTCAATACGGAACACCATCTTGCCGCCCATGTGGCGCGCATACGCCCAGTTAAACAGGGCAGTACGGATCAGCCCAACGTGGGGCGTACCGGTAGGTGACGGACAAAACCGAACGCGAACGTCGGAAGCGGTTGCAGTAGAAAATGGCGCAGACATTGCCACTATTCTAAGCCGCAGAACCGCCCATTGCGGGCGATTCTGCGGCGACGCCTACTTGGCGATAGAACGAACCGGGTTGCTCAGTGTGCCGATGCCCTCGATCGTGATGTCGACGGTGTCGCCGTTCACGATCGGACCAACCCCAGCAGGCGTACCCGTGAGGATGATGTCGCCGGGCAACAGCGTGAACGCCGCCGAAGCGTACGCCACTTGCGCTGCCACCGAATGGATCATCTGGTCAACAGTGCCGTCTTGCTTGAGGTCACCATTCACCGTGGTGCGGATGCTCTGCGAACCCACTTCGAACTCGGTTTCGATTACGGGGCCGAGCGGGCAGAACGTGTCGAAGCCCTTGGCGCGTGACCACTGGCCATCCTTCTTTTGAAGGTCGCGAGCGGTGACGTCGTTGGCAATCGTGTAGCCGAAGATGACGCTCGCGAAGTCGGCCTCGGCCACGTTCTTGGCGATACTGCCGATGATCACGGCAAGTTCCCCCTCGAACGCGACTTCTTCGGACTGCGGTGGCAGCATGATGGCATCGCCGGGGCCCACGACAGACGTGTTCGGCTTGATGAACATCATGGGAGCATCCGGAACCTCGTTGCCGAGCTCCTTGGCATGCTCGGCATAGTTACGACCGAACGCCACGACCTTCGAGCGCGGGATGACCGGCGCCAAGAGCTTGATGTCCGAGAGCGGCAAACGCTCGTCGGTGGTCTCAAAGCCGTTGAACATCGGGTCACCGGTCAGAACGACTATCTCGTCGCCGTCAATGATTCCGTAGCGGGCTCCTGTGCCAGCGCTGAAACGAGCTACCTTCATGCGTCGAGCCTCATCATCCAGCCGTGCGTGTCTTCGCGACGGCCATATTGGATGTCGGTGAGCTCTTCGCGCAGCGACATCGTCAGTTCGCCGGCGGGAGCATCCGCCGACCCGATCTCAAAACCATCACCCTTGAGCAGAGCAATCGGGGTGATCACCGCTGCGGTGCCGCACGCGAATACCTCGGTGATATCGCCGGACTCCACACCCTCACGCCACTCGTCGAGAGTGACGCGGCGACGCTCAACCTTGTGGCCGCGGTCTTCGGCAAGCTGCAGAACGGAGTCGCGTGTGATGCCCTCAAGAATCGACTCCGACTGCGGGGTAACGAGGGTGCCGTCTTTCTTGACGAGAACCACATTCATACCACCGAGCTCTTCGATGTACTTGCCCTCTTCGGCATCCAAGAACAGCACCTGAGCACAGCCCTGCTCGGCTGCCTCTTGCTGCGCGATGAGCGACGAAGCATAGTTGCCGCCCGTCTTGGCCGCACCCGTTCCACCCTTGCCGGCACGCGTGTAGTTCGTGGAGACCCAAATCGAGACCGGCGCGACGCCGCCCGAAAAGTAGGGGCCGGCGGGGCTGGCGATGACGTAGTAGTTAACCTTCTTGGCTGCGCGCACGCCGAGGAAGGCCTCTTTCGCAAACATGAAGGGGCGCAGGTAGAGGCTCGTCTCGGGAGCACTCGGCACCCAGTCGCCGTCGACGGCAACGAGCTGCTTGAGCGAGTTCACAAACTCGTTCACGGGCAGCTCGGGAAGCGCCATGCGGCGAGCCGAACGCTGTAGGCGAGCACCGTTGGCTTCGGGGCGGAAGCACCAGATCGAGCCGTCTTCGTGACGGAAGGCCTTGAGGCCTTCAAAGATTTCTTGGCCGTAGTGCAGCACGGCAGCAGCCGGGTCGAGCGCGATCGGGCCATACGGCTGCACGCGGGGGCGGTGCCAGCCACCCTGCTCCGACCAGCAGATGTCGACCATGTGGTCGGTGAATTTCACACCAAAACCGGGGTTCTCCAGAATCGCGTCGCGCTCCTCCACGGAGCAGGGTTCCTGGTTCTTCTTCACGAGGAACGACAGGGGGCGATCAGCCAAAAGATTCTTCATCAAATGTCCTTAGTGACGTACAGCCGTGGCGGCTGTGGGTTAATTCTGCGCTACAGCGTCGGCAATTGCACTGCCGATTTCAGACGTGGACCGTGCGGTGTCGCCACGGGCGCCGAGATCGGCCTGCACGGCCGCCGTGACCTTGGCCGCGGCATCCGTGTGACCGGACTGTGAGAGCAGCAATGCAATCGACAGGATTGCCGCCGTGGGGTCAGCGAGTTGTTTGCCCGCAATGTCGGGCGCTGAGCCATGAACCGGCTCGAACATGGAGGGGAATTCCCCGCTCGGGTTCAAGTTGCCGGAGGCGGCCAAACCAATGCCGCCGCTGATGGCTGCTGCGAGGTCTGTGAGGATGTCACCGAAAAGGTTGTCAGTGACGATAACGTCAAATCTACTCGGATTTGTGACGAGATAAATAGTCGCCGCATCAACATGCATGTAATCGACTTCGACCTTGGGGAACTCTGCCGCCACCCGGTCGACCGTCGTCTGCCACAAACCGCCCGCGTGAACGAGCACGTTGGTCTTGTGCACGAGCGTGACCTTCTTGCGGTCGCGCTCCATCGCGTGAGCGAATGCGAAGCGCACAACGCGCTCGACACCGAACGCTGTGTTGATCGAGACCTCGGTGGCGATCTCGTGCGGTGTACCGGTGCGGATGCGTCCGCCGTTGCCCACGTAGGGGCCTTCGGTACCTTCGCGCACGACCACGAAGTCGACGGCACCCGGGTTGGCCAACGGCGAGGTAACGCCGGGGAAGATGGTGGTGGGGCGCAGGTTCACGTGGTGATCGAGCGCAAACCGCAGCTTGAGCAGCAGACCCCGCTCGATGATGCCGCCGGTGAGACGAGGGTCGCGCGGGTCTCCCCCGACTGCACCCAGCAGGATCGCGTCGTACTTGGCGAGCTCTGCGATGTCGGAGTCTTCGAGAATGGTGCCCGACTCCAGGTAATGCGCGGCGCCAAAGGGGAACTCGGTGGGGGCGACATCCACCCCTGTTGCCTTCAGGACCTTGAGGGCTTCGGCCACAACTTCGGGCCCAATTCCATCACCGGGAATGACTGCAAGCTTGATCTGAGAAGGCATGTAAATACAGTACCGCTGCGGGGCTGGTTGCGGCGTCGAGGTAGTGGCTTTTGAATCCCGGATGCAGGGCAGCCCCGGCATTCCTGAACGTTGCCTGATTGCGGGCTGAATCAGAGGCGCTAAAGTTGGGCGCATGAGTATTGGAACCGGAATTGTCCTAGTCGTCATCGGCGCGATTCTTACCTTCGCGCTCGATTTCCAAGTCGAAGGAGTCAACCTTGACCTCATCGGCTACATCCTGATGGGCGCCGGAGTCGTCACGTTCATCATCGGTCTCGTGCTGACGCTGCGCAATCGCACCTCAGTCACCACCGTGCACAACGGCACCGACGGAGCGAATGGCTCCGTCAGCGAGCGTCGCACCTCGACGCGATCAGACGAAACTTTCTAACAACCGCATCGTTCAACGCACGAAAGGCGCGTCCCGATTACTCGGGGCGCGCCTTTCGTGTTGCTCACACCGAGATGGTGCGAACGGAATGACTAAGCGTCGACGATGTCGATCGCGTGCACGTAGCGAGCGTCGATACGCTCCCCTACGGTCGCGAGCACATCAACGGACGCCTGCGAGTCGACCGTGAGCACGGAGAGGGCGTTGCCGCCTTCGCTTTCACGCGCGATCTGCATGCCAGCAATGTTGATGTTGGCGTCGCCGAATTCTTTACCGAAGACGGCAACGATTCCGGTGCGGTCTTCGTACATCATGACGATCAGGTGATCCGCGAGCGGAACCTCGATGTCGTAGCCGTTGATCTCGACGATCTTCTCGAGCTGCTTGTTGCCGACCAGGGTTCCCGAAACAGAAACCTGCGAGCCGTCAGCAAGCGAACCACGGATGGTCAGCAGGTTGCGGTATTCGGCGCTCACGGCATCCGTAATCAGACGAACCGTGAGGCCACGCTGGTCAGCGAGCAGAGGAGCGTTGACGTAGCTGACCGTCTCCGACACCACGTTCGTGAAGATTCCCTTGAGCGCAGCAAGCTTGAGCACGTTGACATCGTGTTCGACGATCTCGCCGCGAACCTCGATGTCGACGTTGGTGACGGGGCTGTCGGAGAGACCCGAGAAGACCTGGCCGAGCTTTTCCATGAGCGGGATGCCGGGGCGCACCGTCTGGTGAATGACTCCACCCGCAACGTTCACGGCGTCGGGCACGAGCTCGCCACCGAGAGCAAGACGGACAGACTTGGCTACCGAAACGCCAGCCTTCTCCTGTGCTTCAGCGGTCGAAGCACCGAGGTGAGGCGTGACGATGGTGTTCTCGAGATCGAGAAGCGGCGACCCTGTGGGCGGCTCGCTCACGAACACGTCGAGGCCGGCGCCGGCAATGCGACGCGACTTGAGGGCCGTATAGAGAGCGTCTTCGTCGACGAGGCCACCACGGGCAACGTTGACGATGTACGCGCTCGACTTCATACGAGCAAACTGCTCGGTCGAAATCATTCCCGTGGTTTCGGGCGTCTTCGGCATGTGAATGGTGATGAAGTCCGAACGCTCGAGCAGCTCATCGAGCGAGACGAGCGTGACGCCCATCTGCTGCGCGCGAGCGGCCGTGACGTAGGGGTCGTAGGCGATGATGCTCGTGCCGAAGGCCTGCATCCGCTCGGTGATGAGACCACCGATACGGCCGAGGCCGATGATGCCGATCGTCTTCTCAAAGAGTTCGGTACCGGAATACTGCGAGCGCTTCCACTGCCCCTGCGCGAGTGCGCTGGAGGCGGCCGGAATGTGACGTGCGAGGCTCAGAATGTGCCCGACGGTCAGCTCCGCAGCCGAGATGATGTTGGAGGTAGGAGCATTCACGACCATGACACCGGCAGCGGTAGCCGCCTTGATGTCCACGTTGTCGAGGCCGACACCGGCGCGAGCAATGACCTTCAGGCCAGGCGCGGCCGCGAGAGCATCGGCATCCATTTGGGTCGCAGAGCGGATGAGAACGGCCTGCGCATCCGAGAGCGCAGACTTCAACGCGTCACGGTCAGTACCGTCTACGTTTCGAATCTCAAAGTCGGGCCCGAGAGCGTCGACTGTTGCGGGGGAAAGTTCTTCGGCGATCACGACGATCGGCTTAGCCACAGATCTGATCCTTCAATTCGCGGGGACTTCGCGCTAACACAACGAAGGCTGCTGGAGTAGACAACTACTGCAACTTTAGCGGCGACGGGACGCCCGCGTTGCCATGTGACAGCGCAGTGCGACGATAGACCCATGACGGATGCCGTACAGATCGCCCAGTGGGCGTTGCGAATCGCTCTCGCGCTCGCGTTCATCGCGGCAGGCGTGAGCCACTTTGTGGCCGCTCCTGCCCGCACGATGCGGGCGATGATCCCACCCGTGTTGCGCCACTCCCGCCTGCCCTCCCCGGCGGCTCTCGTGACGATTACCGGACTCTGTGAAATCGCTGGCGGTCTGGGATTGCTGTGGGAACCGACTCGCTTTGTGACCGCGATTGCGCTCACCGTGTTTCTGATTGCCGTGTTCCCGGCCAATGCCTACGCGGCCGAGCATCCGGATCGCTTCGGCAAGGCAGCCCTGCCGTTCTGGCCACGCTACTTCGGGCAGCTGGTGCTGATCGTGCTCGTTCTGCTCGCTGCGCTCTAATCGTCCCGCTCGCCGCGGTCTAAAAGTTGCCGACGCCGCCCAACGAAATGGGCCACCTCTTCGTCTACCTAGGTAGGAGGAAACAATGATCAAGAACTCAATGTTCGCGAAACTTACGCCGCTACTCGCCGTCAGCGTGCTCGCCCTGGCCGCTTGTGCTGGTCCGGCAACTTCGGCTGGTTCTGATGAACCGCCGCTCGACAGCGGTCCGGGTCTCGGCGAAGAACAGACCCCCGGCGATTCCATGCCCGTTGACGGCATCGGCGGCACCTGGATCTATGCCGAAGGCACCGATAGCACTGGCGATCTCACCACGACCGCCGAGGTCACCGTCATGATCACCGATGACGAGATCATGGGGGCTGGGGCCTGCAATAACTACAGCGCACCCCTCACGGGCGAACCGCAGAGTTTCCGCTTGGACGAACTCGTATCGACTGAGCGGGCGTGTGACGAGACCGCGCTGATGGAATTCGACGAACGCTACTTTGCCGCTCTGGCCGTGACGACGACAGCCATCCCCACCGGCGGCAGCCTGGTACTGCAGGGCGACGGTGTGAATCTCAACTTCTTGCCGTCGAGTTCCCTGCCGCTGGGCTAGTTCCCAGCGTGCACGCTCCCAGAACCCCCAGTTCGCGGCTAAACAGCGCCGGCGGGTCGAGTTCTCACCCGAATCTCACCCTCGCGGTGGAACAATCAGGTCATGGATCAGCGGTTTAGCCGCCAACTCGCTCTAACCAACTTCGGCGACGCGGCGCAAAAGAATTTGGCGCGCTCACGCGTGCTCGTGATCGGCGCGGGTGGCGTCGGCAGCACGGTCATTCCGTCGCTTGCCGCTGCCGGTGTCGGCACCGTTGGGGTCATTGACGACGACCGCGTTGAGCTCAGCAATCTGCACCGCCAACACATCCATCGTCTGCTGGATGTCGGCCACAAGAAGGTCGTGTCGGCCGTTGAACGCGTCGCTGATCTCAGCCCCGCCACCACCATCATTGCGATTGACGCGAAACTCACTCCGCACAATGCTCTCGCCCTCTTCGCTGAGTACGATCTCGTGGTAGATGGTAGCGACAACTACGCGACTCACTACTTGGCCGCTGATGCCGCCGAGATCACCGGGATTCCGCTCGTGTGGGGCGTCGCCTGCGAATTCGGCGCTCAAGCGGGAGTGTCGTGGCCGGCCCGCGGCGCAGGCTTTCGCGACCTGTACCCCTTGCCGCCCGAGGCAGCGACCGTGGACACGAACGTGACCCACGGAATCTTCCCCGGCGCCGTGAGCGTCGTGGCCTCCATCGTGACAAGCGAGGCGATCAAGATCGCCGCTCAGATCGGCACCACGCTGCTGAACCGGGCCACCAATTACGACGCGCTCACGGGTGAATTCTCCGAGGAGCGGTTCGAACGCGCCGCCGATTCCCCCGCGATTACCGAGCTCGCGGACTATCGCCACTTGTTCGCGTACTCGCCTCTTGAAGAGTGGCCCACGAGCTAGCTTCGGTAGAGCTACTGGTCTGACGCAGCGACGCGGTCACGAATCGACCAGCGCGCCCATTTCGCCCGACTGATCGCGATAAGTCCGATCGCGATCGCGATGATGAACGCCGCAATGCCGAGCACGTAGACGAGCACGCCGCCCCAGCCGTCGGGTCCATTCGGCTCCAAGAAGGGGTACGGAAACCAGCCGTCGAGCAGCCCGCGCACGATCGTGAAAGCCAGCCACGCGATCGGGTAGATGACCACAATGCGCACGTCGCGCATCCGCAACACCGGTCGTGACGGCGAGAACAGCCAGTCGAGCAGCAAGAACAGCGGCACCCACACGTGGATGACTTCGTTGGGCCATTGAATGCCCACGTAGCCCTCGTCGGGCAGCCCGCGCAGCAGCACGTTGTAGACGACGGCGGTGACAACTGCATAGGAGACGACGGATGCTCGCAGCACGCCCAGCAGGGTCGATTCGGCTCGCAGGCGCACGGCCACCAGCCCGCTCAGCGCCAGAATCACGATGTTGATCAGGCTCGACTGGATCGTGAAGTAGCTGTAGTACTCCACGGCCACGAAGTCGTTGTGAATCGACTCGTCGATGACCTGGGTCGCAATGCTCGCCAGCACGAGCGTCGAGGCAATGAGCCGCAACGCCCCGACGTATCGGAGTGATTTCGACGGCCCGCCCACAAAGGCGAAGTCTCGGGAGCGGGGGAATTTGGGCTGCACGTTCGTCGTCACTCCGACAGACTAGTCTGCAGAGTCATGATCAACGGAGGAGTTCAGCATGCCATTCACGGATCACTACGGGAATGAGCTGCGCAGCCTGCCACTGGTCTACCGACTGGACCGCGACTTTCAGGTAGCAGAGTCATTTTGTTGGCACGACCCGCGCCCTGGCGGCCTGGCGATCGAGGTCCCGGCGCACGATCCTGCCCTACCTCCCACCGAGGGAAACAGCACCGACTTCGCCTCAGTGCCCCCGTTTTTGTGGGGGCTCATCGCCAGCTACGGCAAGCAAACTCTCGCCGCCATCTTGCACGACCATCTCACCCATCAGACGCGTCTTGCCCCCGCTGACCAACGTCTGGCGCTACGCCGCGTCGCGGATGAAACCTTTCGAGTCGCGCTCGTCGATAGCGGAGTTCATCAGTTGCGCGCCCGCGTCATGTGGGCAGCCGTCGGCATCGAACGCTACGCCCACCACGGAGGCGTGCTCGGCTGGCTCATCATCGCGCAACTAACGCTTGGCATTGTGGCGCTAATCGCGGCGGTCGTGGTCGGGCTTGTCGTGCATCCGCTCTGGTTCCTCTTGGCTGCGGCGCCCGCCGTGCTCGCTACGCTCTGGGGCAAGAATGCGGATCTCGTGCTGACCTCCACCTATCTGGGCGCGTTGTACGCTCCCCTGGTCGCCGCCGCCTTCGTCGGATCTCGGCTGGAGCAGTTGCTCGCCACCGTCATCTGGGTGGGCACCGGCACCCCCGGCCCCGCCCCCAAGGCCGAGCCGACCCTGCGCTGGCCCGACCACGGCACAACGCTTCCACCGCTGTAGTTCACGGTGCACGCGGCTCGCCAGCACGACTGTGCGCGCGCCCACGCGCCGACTGCCGCCACTCCTTAACGACCAACGGCCGCCCCGCAAATGCGAAACGGCCGGTGGTGTGACGAGCGAAAGTTAGCGTGCTGCTGAACCGTCGGTGTAGTCGGAGTCTTGCTGCTTCCAAGCGAAGAGAGCGCGAAGCTCCTTGCCGGTAGCTTCGATGGGGTGGTTCTGGCCCTTTTCACGCAGGGCGAGGAACTCGGTTCCGCCATTGTCCATGTCGTTGATGAAGCGCTCTGCGAAGGCACCCGACTGGATGTCTGCGAGTACAGCCTTCATGTTCTCCTTGACCGACGGGTCGATGACGCGGGGGCCCGAAACGTAGTCGCCGTACTCAGCGGTGTCAGAAACGCTCCAACGCTGCTTGGCGATGCCGCCCTCCCACATGAGGTCAACGATGAGCTTGAGCTCGTGAAGTACCTCGAAGTAAGCGATCTGCGGCTGGTAGCCAGCCTCGATGAGGGTTTCGAAGCCGTACTGAACGAGCTGCGAGGTTCCACCACAGAGAACAGCCTGCTCACCGAACAGGTCGGTCTCAGTCTCTTCGGTGAACGTGGTCTTGATGCCACCGGCGCGAAGTCCACCGATTGCCTTGGAGTACGACCATGCCATGTCCCAAGCGGTACCGCTGGCGTCATTCTCAACAGCAACGATGACGGGAACGCCACGGCCAGCTTCGTACTCGCGACGAACGGTGTGACCCGGTCCCTTGGGAGCTACGAGGATGACGTCAACGTCCGAAGGAGCGTCGATGTAACCGAAACGGATGTTGAAGCCGTGTCCGAAGACGAGGGTGTCGCCCGCAACAAGGTTGTCCTTGATGTCGGCGGCGTAGAGACCACGCTGGTGCTGGTCGGGAGCAAGGATCACAACAACGTCAGCCCACTTGGCTGCTTCGGCGCTCGTGAGCACCTCGAAGCCGGCGTCGGTTGCTTTGGCGATGCTCTTCGAGCCCTCCTTGAGGCCAATCTTGACCTCAACACCGGAGTCGCGCAGGTTCAGCGCGTGAGCGTGGCCCTGTGAGCCATAGCCGATAACGGCAACCTTCTTGCCCTGGATGAGCGCGAGGTCAGCGTCTTTGTCGTAAAAGATCTCAGTCACAGTTGTGATTCTCCTTAGTTATTGTTCTGTTAGTTCTTGAAAACTCGGTCAGTGATGCTCTTCGAACCGCGGCCCATGGCCAGCAATCCGCTCTGAGCAATCTCTTTGATCCCGTAAGGTTCGAGCACTCGCAGGAATGCTTGAATCTTGCCCGAATCACCGGTGGTTTCGATGATGAGCGCATCGGATGCGACATCAACCACACGGGCACGGAACAGGTTTACCGCTTCGAGAATTTGTGAGCGCGTCGTATTGTCGACGCGCACTTTGATCAGCAAGTGCTCGCGGGTAACCGACTGTTCTGGGTCGAGTTCCACGATCTTAATCACGTTGATGAGCTTGTTGAGCTGTTTCGTGACCTGTTCAAGGGGAAGTTCTTCGACATCCACCACGACGGTGATGCGCGAAAGGCCTTCGATTTCGCTCGAGCCAACAGCCAGCGACTGGATGTTGAAGCCGCGGCGTGCAAACAGGCCAGCGACTCGCGTGAGCAGACCTGGCTTGTCTTCAACCAGCAGGGAAAGTACGTGTCCCATGGCTCTACTCCTCTTCCCACTCGGGGGCATGGTCGCGGGCATACTGCACGCTTGAATTTCCGACGCCCTGCGGCACCATCGGCCACACCATCGAGTCACGGCTCACCACGAAGTCAATGACGACGGGGCGATCGTTGGTCTCGAGCGCAAGCTTGATGGCCGGGTCGATTTCCTCTTTTTTCGTGACGCGGATGGCGAGGCATCCGTAGGCGTCAGCCAGCTTCACGAAGTCGGGGATCATGACGGTGTCGTGGCCGGTGTTGAGGTCGGTGAACGAGTGACGTCCGTCGTAGAACAGCGTCTGCCACTGACGAACCATGCCGAGGCTTGAGTTGTTGATGATCGCGACCTTGATCGGGATCTTGTTGATCGTGCAGGTAGCAAGCTCCTGGTTGGTCATCTGGAAGCAGCCGTCACCGTCAATCGCCCACACCGGACGATCAGGGTTGGCAACCTTGGCGCCCATGGCGGCGGGTACGCCGTAACCCATCGTTCCGGCACCACCCGAGTTGAGCCAAGAGTTGGGGCGTTCGTGCTTGATGAACTGAGCGGACCACATCTGGTGCTGGCCAACGCCGGCGGCAAAGATACCCTCCGGCCCGGTGACCTCACCGATGCGCTGAATCACGTACTGCGGCGACAGTAGTCCGTCATCCGGCTCGGTGAAGCCGAGGGGGAACTGGTTGCGCAGCGAGTTGAGGCGCTCCCACCACTCGCTGTAGTCAGGCTTTGTCGTGGTGATCGTGTCGGTGAACGCCGCGGTCAGGTCGATGATGACGTCTTTCGCGTCACCCACGATCGGCACTTCAGCCGCACGGATCTTGCCGATTTCAGCAGGGTCGATGTCAACGTGAACAACCTTGGCCAGAGGCGCAAACTCACTCGGCTTGCCCGTAACGCGGTCGTCGAAACGTGCGCCGAGCGAGATGAGGAGATCGGACTCTTGGATCGCGAGAACGGCGGGCACAGAGCCGTGCATTCCCGGCATCCCGAGGTTCAATTCGTTGGAGTCGGGGAACGCACCGCGAGCCATCAGCGTGGTCACGATGGGTGCACCCACGAGGGTCGCGAGTTCGAGCAGTTCAGCGGAAGCGCCGGAACGAACAACGCCGCCACCAACGTAAAACACGGGACGCTCGGCCTCGGCCAGCATCTGCGCTGCGGCCTGAACCTGCTTGCCGTGCGCCTTCATAACCGGGCGGTAGCCGGGCAGGTCAACCTTGGGCGGCCAAATGAACGGGGCGGATGCCTGCTGGCAGTCCTTCGTCACGTCAACGAGCACCGGACCAGGACGGCCCGTTGTCGCGATGTGGTACGCCGCCGCCAGAGTGGCCGGGATGTCTTCCGGCTTCGTGACGAGGAACGAGTGTTTCGTGATCGGCATCGTGATGCCTGAGATGTCGACCTCTTGAAAAGCGTCGGTTCCCATCGAGGTCGAGAAGACCTGTCCGGTGATCGCCAGCAGCGGCACGGAGTCCATGTGGGCATCCGCGATTGCCGTGACGAGGTTTGTGGCGCCGGGACCCGAGGTCGCGATGCAGACTCCGAGTTTCCCGGATGACGAGGCGTAGCCTTCAGCAGCGTGGCCGGCACCCTGCTCGTGACGAACCAAAATGTGACGAATAGCAGTGGATGCCATCAGTTCGTCATAGAAGGGCATGATGGCGCCACCGGGCAAGCCGAAGACGTCTTTCACACCCAACTTTTCCAGACTGCGCAGAATGGCACCTGAGCCGGTCAAGATGTCCGGCGTAGTGCTCTTCGGCCGCGGTGCGGTTTCAGAGGACATGTGTAGATCCTTTAAGTCGAATGGTGAGCGAGCGCTAACTGGTGACCGCGCCGCGAGCGGCGGACTGCACAAGCTTCGAATACTTGGCAAGAACGCCTCGCGTGTAACGCGGAGGAAGGGGGGCCCAGCCGTTTCGGCGAGCTTCGAGCTCAGCGGAGTCGACAAGTAAGTCGAGCGAGCGAGCTGCGATATTGACCCGTATCAGATCACCATCGCGCACGAAGGCAATAGGACCTGCGTCTACTGCTTCGGGAGCTATGTGGCCGATGCACAGTCCGGTTGTGCCGCCTGAGAATCGTCCGTCCGTCAAGAGTAGTACATCTTTACCAAGTCCAGCGCCCTTAATGGCCGCCGTGATCGCGAGCATCTCGCGCATACCGGGGCCGCCCTTGGGGCCTTCATACCGGATGACGACAACCGAGCCGGCCTTGATGGTGCCCGCGGTGAGAGCATCCAGAGCTTCACGCTCGCGTTCGAAGACGCGCGCAGGCCCCTCGAACTCCGAAAGGTCGAAGCCGGCGGTCTTCACCACAGCACCCTCGGGAGCCAACGATCCCTTAAGAATGGTGAGGCCACCGGTGGGGTGGATGGGGTTGTCGAGGGTGCGCAAAACTTCGCCGTCGAGAGGGTCGATGTCCATCTCGGCGAGGTTCTCGGCAACGGTCTTGCCGGTCACTGTGAGCGCGTCACCGTGGATAAGGCCCTCTTCCATCAGTGCCTTCATCAGCACGGGAAGTCCGCCGTGACGGTCGACGTCGTTCATGACGTACTTACCGAAAGGCTTGAGGTCAGCAAGGTGCGGAACCTTGTCACCGATGCGGTTGAAGTCGTCGAGGGTCAGCTCAACTTCAGCTTCGCTGGCGATAGCAAGAATGTGCAGCACAACGTTCGTCGAACCGCCGAGGGCCATGGCGACCGTGATGGCGTTCTCGAATGCCTTCTTGGTCATGATGTCGCGCGAAGTGATGCCGAGGCGCAAGAGGTTGACAACGGCTTCGCCCGAACGGTGCGCGAAGTAGTCGCGACGACGGTCGGCGGATGCGGGGCTCGCCGAGCCGGGAAGGCTCATGCCCAGCGCTTCCGCCACGCTTGCCATGGTGTTGGCCGTGTACATACCGCCACAGGCGCCCTCGCCGGGCGCGAAGGCACACTCGATGCGCTTGGCATCGGCTTCGGTCATCCGGCCAGCCTTGACTGCGCCCACAGCCTCGAACGAGTCAATGATCGTGATGTCTTTTTCGGTGCCATCGCTGAGCTTGACCCAGCCCGGAGCGATCGAACCGGCGTAAAGGAAGACGGAGGAAAGGTTGAGGCGGGCTGCCGCCATCAACATGCCCGGGAGCGACTTGTCGCAACCGGCGAGCGTGACGGAACCGTCGAGGCGCTCGGCCTCCATGACGACCTCAACCGAGTCAGCGATGACCTCGCGGCTGACGAGTGAGAAGTGCATTCCCTCGTGGCCCATCGAGATACCGTCGGAAACGCTGATGGTGCCGAACTGCAGCGGGTATCCCCCGCCAGCATGAACGCCCTCTTTCGCTGCCTGCGCCAGGCGGTCAAGCGAGAGGTTGCAGGGCGTAATCTCGTTCCACGAGCTCGCAATACCGATCTGCGGCTTTTCCCAGTCCGCGTCTCCCATGCCCACCGCACGGAGCATTCCGCGCGACGTTGTCGCTTCAATTCCGTCAGTGACAGTGCGTGAACGTGGCTTGATATCGATCGAATTGCTCTCAGACATGCTTCGAGTTTAGGGCTTCGCGAAACCTCAGTTTGTCCGCGCTGATACCACGGCTTCCCGTCGATCAGCCAGAATCGCCAAAATTTGTGCAATTTCCGTGGTTCCCGCGACTCTCAGCTGCGCGGCCGAAGGAGCATCTCCCACTCGAACTCCGAGGTCGTTCGGGCCGAGAACAACAATCGCATCTTCGTCAGTGGTGTCATCGCCAGCGAAGAAAACGGCATCCGCGCCCGTGTACTCACGCAGGCGTGTGATCGCATCGCCCTTGTCGGCGTCGTGGATGGCGAACTCCACAATGTTCTTACCGAAGCGCGTCGTGAGACCAGGAATCTCGGTCTCGACTCTCGTGACCGCAGCGTTCGTCAGCCGCTCGGCATCCTCGGCACTCGTCATACGCACGTGCAGAGCGCGGCCAGCAGGCTTGAGCTCTACCCACGCGCCCTCGGCGCTATCAGCGAGTTCGTGTATGAGCGCGTCGAGTCGTTCGAGAGCAGCGGTATTCTCGGCGCTCATCGGCAAGGGAGAATCACCCTCGTCGAGCCGGTACTCGAGCCCGTGCGATCCGCCGAAAAGCACGCGGTCACCGAGGTGAGCTACATGTTCGAGGCTGTCGATTGCGCGGCCTGACACCAGTGCCACTCGCGTGTCGGCGAGCTCGATCATCCGCAACAATTGTTCTTGCGCGGCAGGAATGGCGCGTGCCTCTAGCGGGTCATCGACCTCGGGCGCCAGCGTGCCGTCGAAGTCGAGAGCAATGAGCAAAGTGCGGGCCGTGACGAGTTGCTCAATGGCCGCCTCAATCTCGGACGCAGTCGAATAGGTCACGGCTTCTTGACTCGCTTTCGTTCGATAGTCCACTCGACCTCTTCGGCCATTTCTAGCGGAGCAATACGGCGGTGGCGATCGGAGCGCGTCGCCGCCAAGTTCTTGAGGAACGCATTCGACCAGCGCTCCACATCGTGTTCAAGCACACGCTTGCGCATGGAACGCATCCGCAGTGCCCGATCAGCCTTGGGCATGTTGATGGCCTTCATCATCGCGTCTTTCAAACCGTCGATGTCATGCGGATTAACAAGTAGTGCCTTGCGAAGCTCTTCTGAGGCCCCCGCGAATTCGCTCAGGATGAGCACGCCGTCGTTGTCGAAGCGCGCCGCGACGTACTCCTTGGCCACGAGGTTCATGCCATCACGCAGCGCGGTCACCAACAGGACGTCAGCGGCGAGGTACAGCGCCACCATCTCTTCACGGGGGAACCCCTGATGCAGGTAGTTAATCGGCGAGTGGCTCAGCGTGCTGAATTCACCGTTAATACGACCAACCGTGAGCTCAATCTCGTCGCGCAAGTGCATATAGGCCTCGACGCGTTCACGACTCGGGCTCGCTACCTGAATGAGAGCGACATCGCCCACTTCAAGCGAGCCGTCACGCAAGAGCTCGCCATACGCCTTCAAGCGGTGGCGAATACCCTTCGTGTAGTCGAGGCGATCAACGCCGAACATCACAGTTTTCGGATTCCCGAGACCCTTGCGAATATCGCGGGCTCGTTGCTGAATCGCGGGATCCCGGGCGAGCTTTTCAAAGCTGCGAGAGTCGATCGAAATCGGGAATGCCTTCGCCACGACGCGACGAGTGGGCTGCCCCGGAATCGTAACCTCAATAGCCGGGTTCTTGGTGGGGTGATTCGTCAGGCGCCGAACGGCAGAGGAGAAGTTTGAGGCGTCAGCCGAACGCTGGAAGCCGACGACATCCGCCCCCAACATGCCCTCAATGATCTGCGTGCGCCATGGAAGCTGCGCGAAAATGCCGTAGGGCGGGAAGGGAATGTGGTTGAAGAAACCGATGGTGAGATCGGGTCGTTGTTCGCGCAGCATGCGCGGCACGAGCTGGAGCTGGTAGTCCTGAACCCACACAACAGCGCCCTCGGCGCTAATCGCGGCCGCGGCATCCGCGAACCGCTGGTTGACCGCAACATAGTCGTCCCACCATTCACGGTGGTAGGCCGGCGGGGCAATAACGTCGTGATAGAGCGGCCACAGAGTGTCGTTACTGAAACCCTCGTAGTACTCCTCGATATCTTGCGAGCTGAGAGGCACTGGCACGATCTGGATGCCGTCTTGGTGAAACGGCTCAATGTCGAGATCGGGGCGGCCCGCCCAGCCAACCCACGCACCATCGGCCTTCTGCATGACCGGCTCGAGGGCGGTAACGAGACCGCCGGGTGAGCGCTTCCACGTGAGGGATCCGTCGTCTTCGACCGTGCAATCCACGGGAAGCCGGTTCGAAACCACCACGAAGTCATATTCAGCGGGAGAAGAATTCTTCTGTGATTCCGTCATGTAGCTAAGTTAGCAGCGAGGTCTGCAATACGGCTGAAGATCGCGTTACTAGACCATTTCTTTCCTGTGACAGAACCGAGACATCGGCTTGCCTGAGCCAGAGTCGGCTGCGCGCTAGGCTCACTTTTGCTCGTGGCGACGCGAGTGCGTTCAGCTAGTCAAGCTGCTTCGCGATCCGAACACCTGAAAGAGATCTTCGTGACCTTCCTTCCTGCACGGCGTCCTGCTCCAGCAACTCTGCTGATGGGCGCCGCAGCACTCCTCGCACTTACGCTCAGCGGCTGCGCTGCCGCCGATCCCGCTCCCGCCGTCGAAGAAGAGAGCGCAGCGGCCACCATCGACCTCGACGCCGTCGACGACGACACGCTGTTCGTGCTCGGCACCTACGACGTCGACGGTGCCGAACTTCTCGGTGATGCACCCGCCGACCAGCTTGCTGTGTGGGACCGCTTTAATGAACTCTTCCCCGCCGACCTCCACCCCGAGATCACGATGTTCGTCGCGATCGATGCCGACCAGTCGGGTGGCACGGATGGCGCGATGCAGCCCAACGGTGTTCGTGATGGCGAGACGTACCTTGCTCTCGATACCAGCGGATCGGTCGACGCAGACGTACTAGACCGCACCATGATCCACGAGTTCGCCCACCTCATCACGCTGCGCGAAGACCAGATCCCCAAAGACGAGTCGACCGTCGCCGATTGCCCGGTGTACTCCGAAATCGACGGTTGCCCGTTCGATGACTCCTACCTATTTGCGTACTACAGCGAATTCTGGCCCGACTTCAGCCTCGACGACTTCGAAGCTGAAACCGAGGAGGACAAGGAAGAGCGCTACACCCCCGAAGAGTTCGTGACCGACTACGCCGCTACGATTCCCAGCGAAGACGCCGCTGAAGTCTTCGCCGAGTGGGTTCTTGCCGACGAACTTCCCAACGGAGACACGATCGTCGATGAGAAACTGCGCTTCTTCGAGGACTACCCCGAGCTCGTCGACCTGCGCGACACCATTCGCGAAGGACTCTTCAGCTAGTCACTCTTTCGCATCACCCGTCGCTCTCGCTAGAGAGCACGAGAATCGGCCGCCGACAGGATCGCTCCTGTGGCGGCCGATTTTCGTATCCGCTTCACGGCGAAGACCGAGAGCACGACGCTCACGAGACCGAGAGCGAGCAGAGCGAAAGCAGCGGTGATCGCAGACGCCGGGCTTCCGCCCGAAAGGATGGTGTACATCCCTTCAACGGCATAGGTCAGTGGCAAGAATGGGCTCACGGCCTGGAACGGTGCCGCTAGGGCCTCGATCGGATAAACGCCGCCGGTGGAGGTCAGCTGGATCGCGAGCAAGAAGAGCGAAATCACGAGCCCACCACGCCCGAGCGCTGCGATCAAGAAGTAGTGGAACGCGGCGAAAGCTAGCGCCATCAGGAGCGCGAACCCTGCCGTCGCCGGAGCAAGGGCCCAGTCGACGCCGACAACAACGTGCAGCAAGAGCACGAGCAGCACCGCCTGCACGACGGTGACGATGGATGCTCGCACCAGCGTCGCCGCCACAATCCGTCCATTTCTCGCTGTGGATGCCAGCGAACGATATGACGGCAGCGTCAGCACTAGGAAAACGGCAAGCGCCCCCAGCCAGAGCCCGAGTGGGATGAAGAAGGTCGCGATTGCCTGTGCCGGCTCCGACACCTCGTTGTCTGTCGTGACAGAAAGCGTGATTGGCTCGGCCGCAATGTCGGCGCTCGTCGTGGTGTCGGTGGAGTCATCCGCGGTCGGCACGAGAGCAGCGCCCTCGCTCAGTCCCGTGGCGAGCTTTTTCGCGCCCGAGGTGAGCGCGGTGGCTCCGGTCGTGAGCTCCCCTGATCCGTCAGCGAGCTGAGAGGCGCCAGCCGCGCTCTGCGAGATTCCGTATTGAATGCCGCCGACGGCATCCGCTGTTTGGGTCTTCAGCGACCCGCCACCCGCGGAGGCCTGGTTGAGGCCATCGACAACAGCCTGAAGCGTGCCCTTGAGTTGCGGATCAGTGATTTGCGCCTGAATGGCGGGGTTAATCGCTGCGAGCGTCGAGGCAAGCTGCGAGACACCGGCGGTGTACTCGTCGACTCCGGCGGTGAGCCCGTCAAGATTGCCCGCACCATAGTTGAGATCTGCGAGTCCAGACGAGAGGGAACCGACACCCTCCGTGTAACTCTCGAGCCCCGTAGAGAAATCGCTGGCACCATCCGCGAGTTCTGTCGCCCCGTCAGCCGCGTCAGAGAGTGCTCCGCCCAGCTCGCCCACGCTCGCGTAAATACCGTCGATGTACTGCGAAGTAATCGCGCGACCGAAGGTATCGGTCATCGACTGGCCCACGACCTGTGCGACGGAACCGGTGAGATAGCTGTGTGAGTCGTCCGTACGAATCGAAATTTGGGCCTGCGAAGGGGCGTCTGTCGACAGCGACAGGATCGATTCAGAGAACTCGGTCGGCACGGTGAGAATCGCGTACACATCACCGCGAGCGAGCGCGTCTTCGGCGTCGTTCGAGTTCGTGATGGTCCATTCAAAGCCATCGGCACCCGTCAGCTCCGTCACCAACTGACGGCCCGCAAAGACGATCTGTTCCTCGCCCTCGGCCGTAGTCGTCGTTTGAAGCTCATCGTTGTTCACGAGCGCTACCGGAATGTTGTCGATCGCGCTTTCGCCATCACCCGCTGCGGCGACGAAAAGCCCGGTGAACGCGAGCGGGAGGAGCGCAACAGCGACGAACCCGCTAATGGTCAACCAGCGTCGACGTGGAATGGCTGTGGGGTATGAGGTGCTCATCGAAGGAGTCCTTCCGGGGCAAGCAGATAAAGATCGACGACGATCACGGCTCGTTCGCCGTGATCAATTTCGCTGGCAGCAGTGACGTGCCTGCCGGTACCGAACAGGATGGTCACACCGGGGTCAGCCAGTCGCGTGACGGCGGTGAGGAACACTGCCTCATCCTCCGCTTCGGCAAACTGATCGAAACGATCGAAGAAAACGATCTCCGTCCCCTCGGCCAAGCCGATAGCGGCGAGCGCCACCGACCGTTCCAATTGGGGCAGCGCGTTCACGTTGGTGTCGGCTGCGATCGGGATGGTGCGGCGAGTGGTCACCTCAGAGAGCACGCCGTTGACGCGCGCAATCCAGGCAGCAACGGCAGTCGAGGTGTGCGGAGTTCGCTTCCAAGGCTGCGTCATCTCGATGCGCTCACGCAGCATGGCATCCATCGAGGCAGCATCTTCGCTGTACGGCGTTCCCCCGATTTCTGACAGAGCAACTCTCTTGTTCACCTCATCAGAGTGAGACGGCAATGGGTACCCGAGCACCTGCACCATTCCCGAGACGGGAGGCAGGATGCCCGAGAGTGTGGCTCCCATGATGCGTCGGTCGTGGCGGTCCCCCGATGCAATCACGACGGCACCACGGGGCACTGCGAGCGAGATCGGACCGAGCCCGTGCTGGGCAGTACCTGCGACAAGGTATTCAGAGCTCATCGAGAGCGCGGACTGAGTGGAGGCCCATTCCAGTTCGCGACGATGCTCACGCAATAGCTCTCCCTCGATGTCCACGTTGGGAAGCAACCGGTTGAGCCAGGCGGGCAGCCACCAGGCGGCGTTACCGAAGAGCGTCATGAGGGCGGGAACGAGCGTCATCCGCACCAGGAACGCGTCGAACGCGATACCGACGGCGAGTCCGAGGGCGATGGGTTTGATCGTTCCGCTGCCTTCTGGCACAAAAGCGAAGAAGACGAAAAACATGATGAGCGCGGCGGCCGTGACGACTCGGGCACTGCTCGCGAAACCATGGCGTACCGAGGCGAGAGCATTGCCGGTCTTCACGAACTCTTCGCGCATCCCGGAAACGAGGAACACCTCGTAGTCCATCGCGAGGCCGAAGAGCACCGCCATCAACAGGATGGGCATAAAGCTCAGGATGGGGCCGGGGTTATCAACGCCGATCAGGTCACCGAGCCATCCCCATTGAAAGACCGCAACGACGACACCGAACGACGCGACGACGGAGAGCAAGAAGCCGACGGCCGCTTTGATCGGCACCAGCACCGAACGGAACACCATCATGAGCAGCAGAATCGACAGCCCCACAACGATCAGCCCGAAGGGCACCAGCGCGTTGCTGAGTCGGTTCGAGATGTCGATAGCGATCGCGGTGGTGCCTGTCACAAAGATCGGGATGTCGTACGTGCGCTCTAGCTCTGGAGCGAGATCACGGATCTTTTGCACGAGCGCTTTCGTCTGTTCCGAATCAGGAGAACTCGACGGCGTCACTTGGATGATCGCGGTGTCGAGCCCCTCATCGGGGAAGCCCTGCGACACAAAGTCAACGTCATCCAACTTCTCGAGGTCAGCCGCGATCGCCTCCAGATCATCCTGAATGTCGATTGTTTGCGTGATGTCGAGCGCGACAACGAGTGGCCCGTTATAGCCGGGGCCGAAGCCCTCTGTGACGAGGTCGAACGCTTCGCGTTGCGTGGACCCTTCGGGCTCTGAACCACCATCGGGCAGGCTCAGCGTGAGACTAGCGGCCGGAATCGCGACCGTACCGAGAATTGCCACGACCGCGATCGTCGCCAACCACGGGTGCCTGGTCACTCCACGCACCCAGCGCGCTCCCATGCTGCGGCTTTCATCCGCGGATGCCGTGAAACGTCGCTGCGCCCGAGAGCCGGTCTTGGGGATCAGCCGCGCTCCCGCCAGCCCCAACAGGGCAGGCAACAGTGTTGTGGCAACTCCCATCGCGATGAAGACTGCGACGGCGGCGCCGATACCCATCACGCTCAGGAACGGGATGCCAACGACGAGCAATCCGAGCAGCGCAATGATGACGGTCACTCCGGCGAAGATCACGGCGCTACCGGCGGTGCCGACTGCCATCGCAGCCGACTCTTCAGGCTCTTCGCCGTGCGCGAGTTGCGCTCGATGCCTCGACACAATGAACAGGGCGTAGTCGATTCCGACCGCCAACCCAATCATGAGTGCGAGCAGCGGTGCCGAACTCGATACCGTAGTGAAGGCGGAGAGGGTCGTGATGAGGCCCATCACGATTCCCACTCCGATGAGGGCGCTGAGCAGTGGCATGCCGGCAGCGAGCAGCGATCCGAAGGTGATCACCAACACGAGTCCGGCGAAGACGACGCCGATCACTTCGGTGACAGTGAGACCAAAGGAGGTGTCTTGAAAGACTTGGCCGCCAAACTCGACGCGCAGATCGGCATCTTCGCCGATCGTGGCGGTGTCGATGAGTTCCTCTAGGGTCGCCTCCGTCACGTCGGTTGCCACACCCTCGAATTGCACCCGGATGATGGCCATGCTGTGGTCATCCGAAATCGCCTTGCCGGCGTACTCATCGAAGGGGCTCACCGCCGAGTCGATTCCGTCGATGCGGTCAATGGCGGCCGTAATCGCTTCGATCACCGTTTCGGAGTTCTCAATGCGCGATCCATCCTCATCGACGATCACTGCCGTGGCGGATGCTCCTGCCACGGAGGGGAAGACCGCTTCGAGCCGGTCAAGGGCCGCCTGTGACTCGGTGCCGGGAATCTCGAATGATTCCTGAGTTTGCCCGCCCAGCGCGATGCCGCCGCCGAGGGTTCCGCCCACGAGCAGCAGCCACACCACGAGAACGCGCCACGGATGACGGTATGAGAATCGACCGAGTCGGTAGAGAAGAGTTGCCACGGGTGCTCCGGTTCTGGGTGCTGTGCAGTGGTGAAATGCAGTCGTGCTGGTGCTGGTGCTGGTGCTGGTGCTGGTGCTGGTGTTTCGGCTAGTGAAGTTTCGTTTTGCTGACGCCGGGCGTCGCGTCTAGTCAGCGCGAACGGGCGCGAGAAGCTCGCTCATGATCTCCACGAGCGCCCGACGAGTTTCTTCGTCAGACTCGATCGGCATTGCGAGGTTGTCTGCCGTGCAGAGCATGTATGCCGAACCGCCGAGGGCAATCCCAAAGCGCATCTTGTCGCGTGGATTTGATGTCAGGGCCTCGAAACATTCGACCAGACGTCGAACGGTGTCGTTGGCGCGGTCAATGACCGCAAGGCCCACGAGCGAGGGTCCTTGATTGATAAAGAGATGCACCTCTTGTCGACAGTCGAAGATGAAGTCCACGAAGCTCTCGATGAAAGCTGCTCTATATTCGGCGTTGATTCCGTTCGTCTCGAGTCGACTTACGAGCTCATCAAGGCGTCCCACTGCGGGGCCTGCCGCGGCTTCGAGCAGGGCCTCTTTCGACGTGAAATGGTAGAGAACGCTGGATTTCGAGAGGCCGGCCAGTTCGGCAATTCGCTGAATAGAGGTGCCGGTGTAGCCGGCGATGGCGAACTCGGCGAGCGCGATGCGCTGCAGCTCTTGTTGACTAGACACCACTTGAGACTAACTGACCGATCGGTCAGTTAGGGAATTGCGACTAATTTCCCAGCGCAGTTGCAGGGATCGAGCCACTTTCGGGCGCCAGTCGCTGGTCGCACCCAGCATCTCACGCTACCGTTAAGGCACCCAACCCCGGAGGAAAAATGCGCAAATACTTGTTCAACGGCAGTCTCCTCAGTGCGGTCGCTGGCGGCTGGAGCATCTACCAGACCACGAAGCAGGGCCCGCGCGACTGGCGCCTCATTCTGATGTGGATCAGTTGGGGCATCACTGTCGCCATCGCGGTCGGCACTATCGCCAAAGAAGCGCAAGACTCCTACGAACTCGAGAACTAACCGCGAGCAGATCTCCGCAGCGCCGTTGCCGCGGCGGTCGTCGCCGCGCTAGTCGCTGGTCGACGGTCGGAGCGCCCTAGGCCTTCGGAGCGTGTCGGTCGTTCTGGGCGCGATACCGGGCGGCCGCGTCTACGATGCCGCGGAACAGGCGCGCGTCGTGTTTGGCATCCTCTTCGGGGTGCCACTGCACCGCCACACCAAAATCGACGCTCGGAAGCTCGACCGCTTGAATTACGCCGTCATCGCCGCGGCCCGAGACCACGAGGCCCTCGGCAAGGTCACCAATCGCCTGGTGGTGGTACGACTTCACCGCAATAGTGCTGTCGCCCCCCAGCAATGATGCGAGTGTGCTGCCCGGCTCGACCGCGACATCGTTCACAAGGAACGTGCCGCCGCCCGCTCCGTAGCGCTGGGAACCGATGACATCGGGAAGGTGCTGAATGATTGTTCCGCCCAGCGAAACGTTCAGCACTTGAGCTCCCCGGCAGATTCCCAGAAACGGCACGTTGGCGTCAATTGCCGCGCGCAACAGCGCGTCTTCGAAAGCGTCGCGATCTTTACGCGGTACGTCGGTGGTGGGATGCGCTTCGTGACCGTAACGGGCCGGCTCAACGTCCTTGCCACCGGTGAGAATGAGGCCATCGAGGCCCTGCATAAGCGAGCTCGCGATCTCGGCATCGACGGGCTGTGGCGGCAGAAGTACGGCGATTCCGCCGGCATCCGTCACTGCTTCGAAGTAAATCTTGGGCAAGAACGATGCCGGGAGATCCCACACGCCAGTCTGGGCCTGCTCGAGGTAAGACGTGAGGCCGATAATTGGACGTGAACTGGTGCCCATGCGGACCCCTCCCCATCGAAAGAACAGAACGTTTGCCCCCAAAGGATATAGGGCGAGGGCAGTAAATTGTTGGTTCCTGAGTACCGTTCTCAGGTTTGTTCGTTATTTTTTAGGTCTCACTAGCCTGTCTAACCGCATCGAAGCGGTTTCGGCTCGTGCGTTGCAATCCGCCCCATTCGGCTTTTACGTCGCTCACACCCCCTGAGCGTAAAGCCACAACCAGATGGTGCCTTCCCCCGGATTCAGCTACAACTTTCTGACCACAACCAAGGAACGCTGTTGAAACGACCAATTACCATGCTCGCCATAGGGGCGATCCTTATCGGCGGCACGGTACCGGCAGCCGTGTTCCCCATAGTGAATGACGACGTGTACACCGCGGATGCCACGCTGCTCGCCCAAGCGCCCGCCGTCGGCACCGGCCCCGGTGACACCCCCGCCGACGATATTCAAACCTTTGCTTCCCCCGGCACCAGCGCTCCCGCTCCCGTTGTTCGCGATAGCTTCGACGTCGAGCAGGTTCAGCAGCAAGTCGTCGTGACGGCAGCAGGGCTCACCGGCACGCTCGAGCTCTTTCCCGCCGATGGTCCCATCAACGACGGCTTCGGCTACCGCGACGGTGGAGAGTTCCACGGCGGCATCGACATCATGGCCCCTGAAGGATCCGACATTATCGCCGCTTCCCCGGGAACAGTGGAAAGCGTGACCGACGGTGGTGGCTGGGGCCGCCACGTCATCATCGATCACGGCAATGGGATTAAAACGCTGTACGGGCACATGATCGAAGGCTCACAAGCCGTTGTTGCCGGGCAATGGGTAGCGGCGGGCACCGTTCTCGGTTCGGTCGGAAGCACCGGATACTCGACCTTCCCCCACCTCCACTTCGAGGTCTACGTCTTCGACACTCGAGTTGACCCCGAGCCGTGGCTGCCCTAACGATCGACCGCACCCGCTGACCTGAGCTCGGGCAGCCGCCGGCGTCGAGCCGGTTCGCCTGCGCCGCTGTGGCCCCGACACACACTCGTGTCGGGGCCACAGCGCTTCCACTCTCGGTTACAGAGCGTCCGCATCCATTCGGCGTCGAACGATGACCGCCGCACCACCGAGCACGATCATGCTCAGCGGCACAAGCCACCACCCGGCCGAGCTTCCGCCACCGCCGGTGTATGCCAAAGTCGGCAGCGTCGGAAGTTGCGCGGTGACCGCACTGGGAAGAACGCAATTTTCAGTGGTTATTGCGACGAACTCGAATGCCGCGGGATCGCTCCAGTCAGCTTCAAGCTCATTCGGCTCCACGGGATCAGCGGTGACCGCCACTGATCCAGATTCCTTGACGGTATAGGTGCCAGACAGGATGCCCGGCTCTCCATTGACCGTGAAGGTAACGAGCGTGTGGTCGTAGCCGTCCGCTGCGCCGAGCGTGTAGCTTGCGTCGACATCACACGTAGCTTGCGTAAATGACACGACAGGGAGGACCAGCCGTGGCATGACTACTTCGCACTCCGGGTCACCGGCGTCGAGCTGCGGGTTGAGCACTCCGCTAAACGTTAGCGTCGTGATCGGCTCCGCAATCAGGGCCCCGTCAACCATTTCGGGGAAATGTGCGCCATTGATCGCCGTCGCGGTCACGCTGTAGTCGTCGGCCCCTTCAGGGTCAGTAACCGCACCCCACACCGCGTTCACGAGCGAACCAAGAACCAACTCCTGCGGAGCAGCGCAGGTCGCGTCAACAAAGCTCACTGCGGCCGTCGCGATCACGTCGCCGCCGACCTCGGGGCAGTCAGCGCGTTCGTCCTCTGTGAGTTCCCGCACCTTCTCCACGGTGCGCTCCTTTACTTTGATCGACCCATAGAAGAACGAGCGCACGATGGTCGTCGTCGCAAAGCCGTCGTCATCCCCCGCAGGGCACGCAATCGCTGTTGAACGCTCCACAGTCTTCGAGGCACATAAAGCGCTGTCGTCGCTCGCGACGATGAACGACGGAGTCTCGGGGTCGAAGTCGCCGGTCGCGTTGACCACGCCCTCAAGGGCGTCATCCCACATCAAAACAGGTTGAGTGCCTGGCGCAAGTACCCAGCCGCTGGGATGACTCTTACTGGGAACGAACTGGCAAACATAGACCTCAACGGGTGGCGGCTCACACTCGGCCAATTCCTTCTCCGTCAAGTGACGCGTACTTGTCGTTTGGGAGGACTTTACTACTTTCGTCCCATAGAACAGGGTCGTTGAAGTCGTGATGTTCACGACGCCAGCGCCGTCATCACTGGGGCACACAACCTCCTCGTCGACGGTTACCACGGTGCGAGAACACAGGCTTGAATCATCTTCAGCCACGACAAACGATGGTTGTCGATCGTTGAAGTCACCGGCGGTATTGACGTCGCTGCCGAGCGCGTTCTTGCTGACGTGAATCGGCTGCTTGCCCAGCTTGAGTCGGTAGCCCGAGGGTGAGTTCTCGCTGGCCACGAACTTGCACACCCACACCTTTTTGTCGCTCTGAGGGCGGGATTGCGACTCGGGTTGCACTGACCGCGCAGCAAACTCAGGCGCTGCCTCGGGTTCAGCATCCGCCGGCTCGCTCGCCAGCTCTTCAGGATCAGCGGCAGAACTTTCGGGGGCAGCCTCTGTCACCGCAGCGTTCACAGGCGCCGGCTCGACCGAAGGCGCGGGTTGAGCGGGGGCGAGTTCGGCAGGCACCTCGGATGCGGCAGGCACCTGCTCTTCGGGATCAGACTTCGGTTCGGGCGATGCCGGCTCGACGCTCGGAGCGGGTTCGCCGCCCTGATTGGCGGGAACATCCGCGATGGTTTGAGTCGCTACGGGATCTGAATCGAGAGAGCTATCGTCGGCGAAGGCCGGGGCCGAAACACCAAAAAAAGCACCGGTCGTGAGGGTGAGACTGGCAACGCCTGCCAGTAGTTTTTTTACGGACATGATGGGCAGCTTTCTGCAGGAGGAATGCATTTCGACGCATCCGCACGCAACTGCAGAATCGGGGCCGCCATCGGCTCAGGAAAGGGAGTGCGAGCTCATTTACGGGGGTAAATTGCGTCGCTGGAAGTGATTCGGGCACCACCTACTTTCTCGCCTTCGGGTTGTGCAGCCATCGCCGCACTAGTAGTGCTCAGAAGATATCATGTCCCCCAAAAGGAGGACACTAGACGACGGTGTCTCGTTCATCGCGGTGGTACAGCCCAACTAAGGCGTATTGCCACTCCACGCTCGCGCAGGCGATGACAGCCGTCGCGCTCGCGGAACGCGTGCCGCCCCACGTCAATGTCAGCTGCATTCGCGTCCCGGCGGTGCGGCTCGATGCCGGTCGACTCGCCTCGCAACCGAGGGTTCTCCGCGCACTGTACGCCCCCAAAAATGCCGCAGCGGTACCGCTGGACTCTCTAGCGTCGACGTACGGGCGCGCCGCGACCCGGGAAACGCCATTGAGCGCCGTCTGCATCGACGAAAACGACGCCGCGGTGCCGATTCCGCGCTCGGCCCGAGATGTCGACGCACGCGACCGCCTGCGGGCACTGACCTCGACAGCGACGGGCGATATCGACTGGGCCTGGTAGAGATCCGCGCGCAGCCCGCAGCGTTCGGGCCCTAAAACCAAAAACCCCCGCGATCACAATGATCACGGGGGTTTTCTTGCTGTGCACCCCCCCGGACTTGAACCGGGAACCCACTGATTAAGAGTCAGTTGCTCTGCCAATTGAGCTAGAGGTGCGTGGCTTGGTTTTCCCTCTCAGGGCAACCGAGGAACAACGTTACCATGAGTTAAAGCGACTAAGGAGCACAATGACCACTGAATCTTCTCGACTTGCCAACGGTACCCCTGCACCGGGCTTCACACTGCCTGATCAGGACGGTAATTTGGTGTCCCTGAGCGACTTTTCCGGCAAGAAAGTGATTCTTTATTTTTATCCTGCAGCCATGACTCCCGGATGCACGAAGCAGGCGTGTGACTTCCGCGACCAGCTTGGTTCGCTGCAGTCAGAGGGGTACGTCGTGCTCGGTGTTTCTCGCGATACTCCCGAGAAGCTCACCAAGTTTCGCGAGCAGGAAGCACTGACCTTTCCGCTGCTCAGCGACCCCGATCACGAGGTGCATGAAGCGTATGGAGCCTGGGGTGAAAAGAACCTCTATGGCAAGCAGGTTGTTGGCGTCATCCGCTCCACTTTTGTGATCGATGAACAGGGAACCATCTCGCTCCCCCTCTACGCCGTGAAGGCCACCGGGCACGTTGCTTCGCTGCGCAAGAAGCTCGGACTCGACTAACCGTCGCGATGGGTGGTTGCTTCCAGAACCGGTTTGGTAAACAGCAGCACCAACACCACGATGGCCGGCGTCAACAGCAACCACCCCACGTCTGGGCGGGCGAACACGCCTTGAAAGCTACCGATAGCGACTGAAATTTGCAGCACCTGCCAGACCACGGCCGCGCCCCGGATCCACGCTTGATTTCTGAGCGTGCTTATACCGATCACGGCGACCCACACTGCCGCAATCGCTGTCAGTACAGTGAGCGCGATTGCGCTGGGATAGGACTGCGGCGTCTCAGCCCCCAACTCGAAAATCAGATACGCGAGCGCAGCAAAAAGCACGGCACTCTCAAGGAAGATCACTCCCGCGAGAGCAATAAGATACGGATGATGACGTCCCGTTTTTTCTTCTGGGACAAGTTCGTCTACCATTCGCTCCCCGTTAAATCGCTGAAAAACCATTGCTTTGGCTTTACCGATATGCGATTCTAGTTGAGGTTGATTTCTGGCTCCCAGTGTTGCGAGCGAGACCCACACAATTTCTCAAGCTTGACGCCGATCAGGGCAATTTTTTTGCGCGCTCAAGCACCGCAACACACTGTAAGGAGCAACACATGGACTGGCGCGATAACGCTGCATGCCTCACCGCTGACCCGGAGCTTTTCTTCCCGGTAGGAAACACCGGTCCGGCCGTTGACCAGATCGAAAAAGCGAAAGCTGTCTGCGGTCGCTGCTCGGTCACCGAAATGTGCCTCCAGTACGCCCTCGAAACCAACCAAGACTCCGGAGTCTGGGGCGGTCTCAGCGAAGACGAGCGTCGCGCTCTCAAGCGTCGCGCTGCTCGCGCACGCCGCGCTTCCTAAGAAGCCACACTCTCTCCGAGCCCTATTTTGTAGCTCACACAGCAGGCCGGTCGGCCACGATACTTCGCATCATCCCGAGAACATGGGGTGACGATCTTCGTTCCGATCGGCCTTTGCTTTGTCTCCGGCAGGTGCTGCCGCAAGCGCGCTTACCGGATCTGCAGCGCCGTGCGCAGCCTACCGGGCGCACGGCTCACTTAGCGCGCGTGAGCCACGTGAGGGGAATGTCGATCGTCACTTCGGTCCCGCTGCCCATGAGGGTGTGCCAGTCGATAGTCCCGCCGAGCTCGCCCTGAATCAGCGTGCGCACGATTTGCGTGCCGAGCCCCTCGCCCACTCTGCCTTCTCCGAGGCCAACGCCGTTGTCGCGCACCTGAACCGTCAACTTATCGGCGGTTCGTCGCGCATCGATCTCGACCGTGCCATCCGCCTTGCCCGCGAGCCCGTGCTCAACGGCATTTGTTACAAGCTCCGTGAGCGCCAGCGCTAGCGGCGTTGCGTACTCACTGGGTAGAGCCCCGAAGCTACCCACCGACGTGGGGTGAACCGTGGTGTTGTGGCTCGACGCGACCTCTGCGATCAGCTTCAACACTCGGTGGAAGACCACATCGAAGTCAACGTTTTGGTTCAGGCCTTCGGACAGGGTGTCGTGCACGACAGCGATCGCTGCGACCCGACGCATAGCCTGGCCGAGGGCCTCTCGCGCCACTTCGCTGTGCGTACGACGAGCCTGAATACGCAACAGCGACGCTACAGTCTGCAGATTGTTTTTCACACGATGGTGAATCTCGCGAATCGTGGCGTCTTTCGTGATCAGTTCGCGCTCCTGATGCCGAACCTCGGTGACATCGCGGCACAGCACGATCGCTCCCACCCGTTCGCCGCGATCCCGGATGGGGATGGCACGCAGCGACACCGTCACGCCGCGCGCTTCGATGTCAGTGCGCCACGGTGCGCGACCGGTGACCACCAGCGGAAGGGATTCATCCACTTCGGGCTGGCCGGCAATCAGAGTTGTGGTGACCTCGGCGAGAGATTCTGCTTCGAGTTCGCCGGAGAAGCCGATGCGGTTGAACGCTGACAGAGCGTTCGGACTAGCGAAGGTGACGAGGCCGTCGACATCCAGACGGATGAGGCCGTCGGAGGCACGGGGTGCACCCCGGCGCGGCGCGGCAGGGGCTCCCATGTCGGGAAAGTCTCCCGCTGCAATCATCGCGAACAGGTCGTTTGCACAGCCGTTGAAGGTGAGCTCTTGACGGGACGGCGTGCGAGCATCGCCCAGGTTAGTGTGTCGCGTGATAACGGCGATGGGCGTTTCTGTCGTGGCATTACCTGTGGCGTTGAGCCGACGTAGCACGGGAACCGCCCGCACGCGGGTGGGCGTCTCTTCGTACCAGGCGGGCGCAGCGGTATCGACGATGCGCGAGGTTTCGTACGCTTCGGTGACTTGAGCGAGCCACTCGGGTTTGATCTGTTGCCCGACGAAGTCACGGTAAAAGAGGGTGGCCGAGCTGCTGGGACGAGCATGCGCTACGGCAACAAACTGGTTATCGTCGCTCGGCACCCACAGCACGATGTCCGCAAATGCGAGGTCGGCGAGAAGTTGCCAGTCCCCGACAAGCATGTGCAGCCATTCGATGTCCGCCTCACTGGAGCGGCCTTGTTCTTGGACTAGATCACTGAGTGTCGACACCCTTACAGATTACCCGCGCGCCAACATCCTGCCGAACAATGACTTGCGAGGCGCCAGTTCTTGCTGCTCCGGCACAAGCCTCGAGACCACTAAGTCACGAATCGCTGCCCGTGCGCTCGAACGCGGCACCGCGTCTACGAGAGTTTTTCCGCTGAGCACTGCACCGTCAAAGCCCTGCAAATCGTGGGGCACGAGAATCGGATGCTCGATGCCACCAAACCGCGAGAGTGTCTGAGTGATTTGCCCGTGCGGGTTCATTCCGCTGGCGCTGACTCGAATCTTGTTCATGACGACGCTCACACTGCGCGTCGACACAGTCTCGAGTAAATCAACGTGTGCCCGCAGAAACCGTGCCAGCCCCACCGGGTCAGCGGCGCCGACAGCGATTACGTGGTCGGCGGCGCGCACCGCTGTGACCGCAGCCGCATTTCTTCGCGGGGCAAAGAGATCGCTCGTGATCTCTTCATCATTTTCCAGACTCGAGCTGGTGTCGAGCACCGTGTAGTCGACCCACTGCCTGCATTGAGCGATCGTGGTGCCGACCCGTTCAGAGGAGAGCTCCGGCCAGCGACTCGGACGACCGATTCCGGTCAGCACCCAGAACGACCCCACCGGCGATTCATACCGCTGGCCGATTCGTTCGAGCTCTTCGGAGGTGAGAGTTTCGGTGCCCGCTAGCCGGCACGCAGCCGCGAAGCCAGGCGCCTCGTCGAGCATGCCGAGAGCGGGGGCAACAGACGCCCCGTGCGTGTCTACGTCGGCGAGCGCCACCCGGTAGCCCAGAGCAGCGAGCTCCGCCGCAACTGAGATGGCTATGGATGTTCGCCCCGGCGCCCCGCCAGGACCCCACACCGCTATCACTTGGCCCAGCGCGGCGCGCTCACCCGCCGACGTTTGTGCGCCCCACGGAGCTTGGGAGAGCACGGCCTCCAGCCCACCCCAACCCGCTGCGGCATCCACTATGTCAAAGAGACCGAGGTCGCTGGCGTAGCGCTGCTCACGGTCACTGCTTGCGATGGCAATCAGGCGTACTCCGGCCTGATCGCACGACGCGATTAGCCGGTCGGTCAAGTAGCGAGCCTCGGCCGCAACGAGAGCGACATCGGCATCGGCCCCGGCAATACGAGACGCCAACTCGGGCGCGCTCACTGCGCGCAACACGATCTCGTGGCCGTGTTGAGCGGCGTCGAAGGCGAACTGGTCTTCCAGAGTCACGGGCATGGCGAGAGCGAACGCGGTCATGCTAGCCCTCCGCCGGGAGGTTGGCGGGGATTACGGAGAGCACATCACCGTTAGCCATCGCTTCCAGTAAACGGGCAACTCGCGAACGAGGAACCAGCAGCTCGATGGCGCTGCCCTGAGCAGACGAGACCAAAGAATCATCGTCGAGCAGCCGTACGACGACCGCCCCAGAAATGATCACACCGGGTGCAGCGTACTGACCGTTGTCGTCTTCGGGACTCGCCCACACATCTACCGAAGCTCCGGGAGCGACAGAAGCGGAGAGGCCACTCTGGGGCGCCACCACTACAGAAGTGAGTGAAAGGCCGTCATGACTGCCCAAAGACGAGGTCGGCACCAACTCCCCCACTTCAATGGAGCGGGTCGCGACGAATCCCTGTTCTGGAAGCTCGCCCCGGACGATGTAGTGGTCGGCCGCCTCGTTGAGTTTGACACTGCGCACCACGAGATCCGAACTCAGCACGCGGTCACCGGGAGTGAAAGTAGCCCCCGCGGCATAAACCTCGATTGAATCATCAGTCGCGGCCACCAGCGAGACAACACCCACAACGGATGCCGCCACAAGCACGACGCCAATGGCAAGTCGCGGGTCGAGAACAAACGCTCGCGCACGAGCTTGGGACTGAGTACGGCCGGAACGGCGGCTCATCGAGCGCGCTCCACAAGTCGGGTCTTGATCATGGCACCATCGTTCGCCACGCCTCGGGTGTGGCGCCATAGTTATCCACACAAGCCCCATTCCCAGCTTCGTGCGCGCATAATCGATGCATGAACGCGATCACCCCTGCAGAAGGCCTCGGGAGATTTCTCACCTTGGCCGATACTGCCGAAGTGCTCAGCGTCTCTCCGCACGAGGTTCTGGAGCTCGTGCGTTCGGGCGAACTGCCCGCCATCAAGGTCGGCAGCAAGGGCCAGTGGCGTATCGAGAACTCAATTCTCGAGTCCTATATTGAAGCTCTCTATGAAGAGACTCGGCGCATGAGCCTCTGGAACCAATCGGATATCGCCACGGTTACAGAAGTGAACTTCGGAGAACCGCGCAAGCGCTAACGTTCGCGCTCTAGCGTTTCGGCCGCACCGAGTTACGGCGGCACGAAGTTACGGTCGCACGAAGTTACGGCCGCACTAGGACAAGGCTCGCGAACGGCACTAGGCGATACTCCGAAACCGCCGTTTCCCGTCGCACCGCTCCGCGTTCGTGCACAGCGATGTCCAGATGATCGCGGCCCACCCGATCGATCGTGCCGTGCACTTCTCCCGTCGCCAGCAGCAGCGTGACCGCTCGGCGTCGCCGGCACAGGTCACGTAAGACGTAGCTCAAGCTCAATCGCTGCGAAAGACTCGGGTGCCCCGTAGACGCAGTAGTAGCGAGGCTCGGCGTGATGTGACGTGCCCCCAGCGAGATACCTGCGAGCGCAGCGAACGGGATGATGCACTGCGCCGGGCGCCCCGTTTCGTCGACGATATCGGCGGACATCCAGTCACGACCGACAATTACGGGGCGTACCGCCACCCGAGCCCCCGTGGTGAGCATCACGGCGATCGTCAGTGGCGACTCCGTCGTGCTGCGCTCGTGAAGAGCCACGATGCGATCCCGGATGCTCAGCCGCCCCAAGCGCAAACGCTCTTCTTCGGCATCGACCTCGAGATCCTCCGCCGTTATTTCGCGCTCAAGCTGACTCTCGAGGTCGTCAAACAGATTGTCCCAGCGCATGGACTGACGGTACTAATGCCACCCGCTGACTCCGGATTGTTATCCACAATTGAACTTTAGTCATAGACATTTGGTCCGGATGCTGATTAAGTGTGGTCTACCCCCTTAAGGGGGTGAACGTCGCCGTCTTGACCTTTTACCCGGGAGATCATGAGTACCGAGCCCCTTCGCACCTCCTTACCGAGTGTGGACTTACCCCCGCAGCTGCGCCCGCGCACTGGCACACTGCCTTCTAAAGTCATTCGGCCACGTTTCGTTCCCGACGAATTCTTCGGCCACCAGCCGACCTCCAGCGCAGAGCTACCCGACCCCGCGCCCCTCGTCGAGAACCTCACGCGCTGCGTAATCGAGGTGCTCGCCGGCGCTCGAGACTTGGATCAGATGGCGCGTTGGGTCACCGACGATGTCTATCGGCACCTGCTCAAGCGCGTAGTCCTTTCGGCTCGCGCCCGCCGGGCGAAAGGCCAGCCTGTGACGCGCCCCAGCTTCACTATGGGCTCAATCAGAATTTGCGAACCACGCGATGGCGCTATCGAAGCCGTTGTCATTGTTCGCGGTCGTGCCCGCACTCGCGCTGTCGCCGTGCGCCTCGAAGGCCTCGACAAGCGCTGGCGCGCCACCGCGATCAACGTTCTGTAGCCTCACACCCCTACAGCGCACAAATAACGGATGCCCCGCTCACTGAGTGAGCGGGGCATCCGTTGTTAACGATTAACCTCTAGAGCGAGGCTACTTCGGAGTTACTTCTTACGTTTTTCTTGCGCACGACGCTGCGAACGGTTGAGGGGAGCCTCAGGTTCCGCTCCCTCCGCACGCTGTCCGAACGCACCGCGCTCGTTCGACTGCGGCTGAGCTGCGGGTTGAGCCTGTTGCGGTGCACCCTGGCTCGCTTGACGCTGCTGCGCTTGAGCTGTCGCTGCGCGCTCGACCTGGCCGCGGTCGTTACGCACTTCGACCTCACCCGACGCGTCAGCGCTTGGCGCGGAGTAGCTGAGCTGAGCCGCGGGAGCGTTCGCTCCGTCAAGGCCACGGGCCTGAACCGTCGTAGCTTCCCCGCCGCCATTCACTTCGACATCGAGGTTGAAGAGGAACCCGACGGTTTCTTCACGGATCTGCCCCATCATCGTCTGGAACAACGCGAAGCCTTCGCGCTGGTATTCGATGAGCGGATCGCGCTGAGCCATCGCTCGCAGTCCGATTCCGTCTTTCAGGTAGTCCATCTCGTAGAGGTGATCGCGCCAACGGCGGTCGATCACACTCAGCACAACACGTCGTTCGAGTTCGCGCGTTGCCGCTTCGCCCAGTTGCTGTTCTCGGCGCTCGTACGCAATCACTGCATCCGAGTGAATTTCCTTTGTGAGGAACGCACTCGTCATCTTGCCGCGCGAGCCAGCCTCCGTCAGAACCTCATCGACGCTGATCCCCACGGGATACATCGTCTTCAGTTCGGCCCAGAGCCCTTCGAAATCCCATTCTTCTGAATGACCTTCGGCAGTGTGAACATCAACCACCTCGGTGACGACGTCCTTCAGGAAGCGCTGAACGCGATCCTTAAGGTCATCTCCCTCGAGAATGTGGCGACGGTCACCATAAATAGCCTCACGCTGACGATTCAGAACATCGTCATACTTGAGCACGTTCTTGCGAATCTCAGCGTTCCGTGATTCCACCTGTGACTGAGCGCTGCGGATGGCGCGGCTGACGACCTTCGATTCGATAGCGAGGTCATCGGGTACCGACGATCGCCCCATCAACGCTTCAGCAGCACCGCTGTTGAAGAGTCGCATGAGGTCATCCTGAAGAGACAGGTAGAAGCGGCTCTCGCCCGGGTCACCCTGTCGACCGGAACGACCACGCAGCTGGTTGTCGATGCGGCGAGATTCGTGGCGCTCGGTGCCGAGCACATAGAGCCCACCAACGTCGATGACTTTCTTGGCTTCTTTCTCTACGCCGGTTTTGACCTCGGCGAACACGTCATCCCACGCGGCTTCGTATTCCTCGGGAGTTTCCGAGGGGTTGAGGCCCCGTGCATTCATCTCGGCCACAGCCAAGAACTCCGCGTTTCCGCCGAGCATGACGTCAGTTCCACGACCAGCCATGTTCGTGGCGACCGTGACAGAACCCAATCGACCTGCCTGCGCGACGATCGCTGCTTCGCGAGCGTGGTTCTTGGCGTTGAGCACTTCGTGCTTGACGCCCTTCTTAGCCAACATGCGCGAAAGCAGTTCGCTCTTCTCAACGCTGGTTGTTCCGACAAGCACTGGCTGGCCAAGTTCGTGGCGCTTAGCGATATCGGCGACTACCTGCTCGAACTTAGACTGCTCGTTCTTGTAGATGAGGTCGGACTGGTCGATGCGCTGCATCGGACGGTTGGTCGGGATAGCAACGACGCCGAGCTTGTAGGTCGACATAAATTCGGCCGCTTCAGTCTCAGCAGTACCGGTCATGCCCGAAAGCTTGTTGTACAGGCGGAAGTAGTTCTGCAGGGTGACGGTAGCCAGCGTCTGGTTCTCAGCCTTGACCGCTACGCCCTCTTTCGCTTCGATCGCCTGGTGAATACCTTCGTTGTAGCGACGGCCAGCCAGGATACGACCGGTGTGCTCATCGACGATGAGCACTTCGCCGTTCATCACGACGTAGTCCTTATCTTTCTTGAAAAGCGCGCGAGCCTTGATCGAGTTGTTCAAGAACGAGATCAGCGGGGTGTTAGCCGATTCGTAGAGGTTGTCGATGCCGAGGTAGTCCTCGACTTTTTCGATACCGGGCTCGAGAACGCCGACAGTGCGCTTTTTCTCGTCGACCTCAAAGTCAGTTTCTGGGTCGAGCTTCTTCGCGAGGTTCGCGAACTCGGTGAACCAGCGGTTGGCCTCGCCTGACGAGGGGCCAGAAATAATCAACGGGGTACGGGCCTCGTCGATAAGGATCGAGTCGACCTCGTCAACGACAGCGAAGTAATGACCGCGCTGCACCATGTCGCTTGCCTGCCACGCCATGTTGTCGCGCAGGTAGTCGAAACCAAACTCATTGTTGGTTCCGTACGTAATGTCTGCCGCGTATTGTTCGCGGCGTTCGAGCGGCGTCTGACCGGAGATAATGCAGCCGGTAGTCATGCCGAGGGCACGGAATACACGCCCCATGAGTTCTGATTGGTAGCTCGCCAGATAATCGTTCACCGTAATAACGTGAACGCCCTGGGCCGCAATAGCGTTGAGGTAGGCCGCAAGCGTCGCGACGAGAGTCTTGCCCTCACCCGTCTTCATCTCGGAAATGTTGCCCAAGTGAAGCGCAGCACCACCCATGAGCTGAACGTCGAAGTGACGCATACCGAGGGTGCGGCTTGCCGCTTCGCGCACGGCTGCGAACGCTTCGGGCAGCAGGTCGTCGAGCGACTCCCCCGCGGCGTAGCGCTCACGCAGCTCTACAGTCTCGTTCTTTAGCTCGTCATCAGTGAGGGTCTTGAAGTCATCCTCGAGATGGTTGACCGCCTGCGCGTAGGCTTTCAAGCGTCGAAGAAGTCGACCCTCACCTACGCGAAGAGCGCGTTCTAAAACATTCGCCACCGAATACTCCCATTCTTGTCGGACGGGTCCGACGCTGGCACTGCTCGACGAAGCGCAGTCTTTTAGACGCTTACGTCACGGTAACGCGGTGCGTGCAATCAGCGCACAGCCGCGTTACCGGTTCGTAATCGTATCAACTCCAAGCCAAAAACTTGGTGTACTTAGCCGTTGGCCGCCTTGCGCTTGCGCGAGCGACCACCCTGAACTGCGTCGTCGGCCTCTTCTTCGAGACCAATTACGCCGTAATCCCAGCCCTTGCGGCGGTACACGACGCTCGGACGGTCGGTTTGGCTATCGACAAAGAGGAAGAAGTCGTGGCCCACCAGTTCCATGTGATCCAGAGCCTCCTCTACTGTCATGTGACTCGAGGGGAATACCTTGCGTCGGATAACGACGGGCGAGTAGTCCTCGTCGCCGGGCTCCGGCGCCTCATCCTGAATCGGCACCGCTCCAGTCGCGACCTTTTCGATCACTTCGGGACTAGCGGGCGTGATGTCGACAACAGCGAATCCACCGGCGCTCGCCTCACGGAGTGACGTGGGGCGGTGGTTTCCGCGGTGAACCTTCTTGCGATCTTTCGACTGGCGAATGCGCTCAATGAGCTTCGCCATAGCCAGATCAAAAGCAACATACTTATCTGAACCAGCAGATTCCGCTCGAACAAGCGGACCTGGTCCGATCAACGTCAACTCGACGCGGTCGTCTCCACTGGAACCTTTGGTTTCGTGGTGTCGCGTCACTTTGATCTCGAAGGCGATCGCCTTCTCGGCCAAGTGAGAGACCTTTTCAGACTTTTCGATCGCGTACTCACGGAAACGATCCGTGACTCCTACATTTCGTCCGTTGACGGTGATTTCCACGGCGACCTCCTAGCAATAATGCGCGGCTGCCCCGTGAGGCAGCTACTATTTCGCGCCCTTTTCCATACCGTAGCCCTCGCCGCTGGCAATGTCACGAACCGTCAGCTTTCTTGGAGTGAACCCGATGGTTGCAGCACCCACAACTGTTGCGCCCGCAGCGGAAATTGCTCTCGCCGCTTCATCGATCGTGGCACCCGTCGTGAGCACGTCATCCACGATGATTACGCGGATGCCAGCGAGAGAATGCGTCGCAATGAACGCGCCGTGAACGTTGTCGGCGCGCTGTTGCGCGCTCAGCAATTTTTGGCTGCGAGTTTCTTGGGCAACTCTTAACACCCGGGCGTGGCGCACTCCCGCCGCGCGGAGTATGAGCGCCATCGGGTGATACCCCCGCGTGCGGAAGGCTCCGCGGCTGCTCGGCACGGCAACGATCTGAACAGGGTGCGTTGCCGGGTCTGACGATGACGCCGCATCGATCGCTTGCAGTAACGCCGGCAGGAACGATGTCGACAGGGCTCGCGCGAGATCGGTGCGGTGATGATTCTTGAAGGCCAGCAGCACCCGGCGTGCCCGCCCTTCGTATCGCAGGGCGTAGTGCACGGCGAGGTGCTGCGGAGTCGAGTGGATGCTCGGCTGCGCCACTAAGCGGCGCGCACACTCATCACACAGTGCACGGTCGACCCGCTCGCAGCCGGCGCACTCCACGGGCATCAGGAGCGCCCAGGCGTCGCGGAGAGCGTCGATGAGGGCTCCGTGCCACCACGCTCGCTTGTCGTCGTCGTGAGGCTGCTGTGAGGGCGTCATCCCCCGATCGTGTCGTTGACAGCCCCCAACGCCGCGCTCAGCGACGGATCCGTGGACAACGGCTACTGCTGCACCGCCATGAAGGAGGCGTCGAGCCCGGTACGCACCCAGGCTTGGCTTCCTTGGGGTCGCCAGACTTCACCTTCCGAAAGCACCCGGAGCCCATCCGTGTTGGATCCCGTCGTTACGATCTGGGATGCTCCGTCAACAGTGCCCAGATCTTGCGAAGGGCCGCCAAGGTTGTAGGCGGTCACTTCGACCGAGTCATCAACCGCGGTCAAGGTGGCAACGCTGCTCGTTCCCACCCACGCGGCATCGATCGCAACCCCGGTGGGTACCGGCAAGGCGACGGGCTCCACGAGCTGAACGGGAACATTGCCCTGTTGGCGCACGATGCCGTAGACGAGCAATTGCGGACCAGAGGGCGTCGAGAGATACACCAGCAAGCGCGCACCATCGCGCGAGACATCGAGCGACACGATTTGAGAGTCTGCGGGTAGTGCCGACTGCACCGGATGCTCAGTGCCGTCAACCGCGAAGGTCGTCAGTGACGCCGCATTCGCTCCCTGCGCAGACCACACAAACCGGAACGGATCGAGCGACGGCGCCACGAGCTCGTCTCGCGAATCGATGACACGAGGTGCGACGCCGACCGATGCAAAGTAGACCGCGTTATCCCCCGCGCGATAGGCCGCTGAAAGACGATCGGCTGAGAGGGCGACGGCCGTAGCACCCGCCGCCGTCACGACGTCACTGAGTTCGGTGATCGCGCTGAGTCCATCACTCGTACTAAACCCGAACTCATCACCCGTTCCCACGACGAGAGGCCCCGCCGAACCGGGTTCAATTACTGCGGCATTCTGACCCGACGTTGTATCCGGAAGCTCTCGACCGTCGACCGTGATGAGCACAATGGGGGTGTGCAGCGTTGCCGCCAACTGCTGACGCATACGGTCGCGCGCCACGTTATTGGCAGCGAGCGCCTCAGAACTCAGGTCAACGACCGCACGGCCAGAAGTAAGGCTACTTGTTGTCCCGAGCGTCGTGGATGGCGGGAATGCGGTGAGCACGACGCCCTGTTGCACCCACGCCGAATCGGCGACCAATAATGCTTGAATCGCCCGCGTCTGCGACGACTCCCGCACAGCAAACCAGCGGGTATCGGGGATGAGGTAGGCGAAGCTGGGATCAAAGTAGTACAACACTTGCTCTTCGAAACTCACTTCGAAACCACTAAGAGTAAGCACTACCCCCGGTGGCGCTGTCGAAATGCGCCATTCGCCGCCGACGCGCTCAAACTCGAACGCGAGAGTTTGCGACACGGGAGAACGAAGCTCGGAGTAGATCCCTCTCTCGTCGACCACTGCCTGAGCAGAAAACGAATAGGTCAACGAATCTTCGTCGGTCGCCGGTGCAATAGTCGGCAGCTTGTCGCGCTCACGAACGGTCGCGCTGGCAGCAGGATTCCACGCCTCGCTCATCGCTCCCGTAAGAAATTCGCGGGCCACGGAGTAGTCCCGCGACGGCGAACGTACGGCGTTCATGAAGTCGGTCAGGATCTGCTCCTGAGTTGAGCCCGCGACCGGCCCAGACGCGACGATCTCGTACTGGGCGCCATCCTGTTCGTCGATACGCGGGCCGGTTTGAACCTCACTCGCCATCGGCACACCAACACAGCCGGTCAGCACGACGGCCACGACGGCAATCAGCGCGAGGTATGCGCCCTTGGAGAACTTAGGCATGCGGAGCCTCCAAGCGGGGAATCTCGTCATTCGGTGGCAGTTCGAGCGGTGAGGACCGCAGGTCAGCTCCGCGTTCGCGCGGAATCGTAAGCCGGAAGCAGGAGCCGTGGTCTCCATCCGACCACGCTTCGAGCCAGCCGCCGTGAAGCGCAGCGTCTTCGAGAGCAATAGCTAACCCCAGACCGGTGCCACCAGTGGTGCGCTGCCGCGACGGGTCGGCACGCCAGAAGCGGTCGAAGACGCGCTCGAGAGCTGCCTGGCTCATTCCCACGCCATAATCGCGAACAGCGATGGCGATGGCGTCTTGATCGCTGTCTACCCACACAACGATCGGCAGCCCGTCACCATGATCGATCGCGTTGCTCACTAGGTTTTGAAGAATGCGACGGATGCGCCGCGGGTCGACATCCGCCTCGAAATGGCCGCCGGGGGCCACAAGCCGCAATTCTGAGCCTTTGCTCTCGGCGAGTGACGTCAGGCTCTCGATAGCGTCTTCGACGAGGCGCACGAGGTTGGTCGGCTCGGTTTCCATATCGACCGCTCCCGCGTCGTATCGACTCATTTCGAGCAGGTCGGCGAGCAAGAGTTCGAACCGTTCGACCTGAGTGTGCAACAGCTCAGCAGTGCGCGCCGTGGCCGGTGGAAAATTTTCGCGTTGATCGTAGAGAACGTCACCCGCAAGTCGAATTGTGGTGAGCGGAGTACGAAGCTCGTGGGAGACATCCGACACAAAGCGTTGCTGAACCTGCGAGAGCGCCGCGAGTCGCGTGATCTGCTGTTGCATGCTCGTAGCCATGCCGTTGAACGATCGCGCCAAAGTCGCAATTACGTCGTTGCCCTGCACCGGAATGCGGACCTCGAGCTCACCGGCCGCCAAGCGTTGACTCGTTTCGGCGGCTAAGCGAACAGGGCCAACAACGAGGCGCACCACCACGAACGTGACAACGCCAATGAGTGCGAGAAGCGCGAAACCGCCGAGCCCGAGGGTCTGCTGAACCAGCACGAGGGTGTCTTGAGTGTCTTGAATGTCGTAGACCAAATACAGCTCATATTGGCTACCCCGAATGTCGAGCGTCGATCCGACCACGAGCCCGGGATGCACCGCACCATCGGCCTCTCGCTCCAGCGCAACCGACTGCCAGTAGGTGCGCTGCTCGGTCGACTGCGAGACGATATCGCGCAGTTCTTCAGAGATGAGAGCGGCGGAGCCTAGCCCCAGCGTTTGAACATCAGAAGGAACGCGGGGCCCCTCCTGAGCCGGGGTGCGCAAGATTGCGTAACTCGTGCCGCCCGTGCTGGAGGCCACACTCTCGATGACCTTCGCGGCCTCCCCCATCATGACGTCGAGGTCCTCAAGGCCGAGGCCCTCATCTGCGGCGTCGAACACCTGTTGGCCTGCCAGGGTGGCATTGGCCGATGTGCGCGTGAGCTGGTCGCGGCTCGCATCGAAGAGGTTGGCCCCGACACTCAGCGACATGTAGCCGGCGATCACCGCGACCACTACCGATGACAACAGCACCGTGATCGCGACAGTGCGCAATTGAAGCGACGAGCGCCAGAGCGCAGCAGCTCGCTGCACCCAGCCGCGCCAGTCAAAATCGCGCATAGAAGCTAAGCGCTGGCGCCAGCGCGGTAACCAACACCGCGAACAGTCATGACAATCTTCGGGTTGTCGGGATCTTCCTCGACCTTTGCGCGCAGGCGCTGCACGTGAACATTCACCAAGCGGGTATCAGCCTTGTAGTGGTAACCCCAGACCTGCTCCAAGAGCATTTCGCGGGTGAAAACTTGCTCCGGCTTCATGGCAAGCGCCAACAGGAGCTCAAATTCGAGCGGGGTCAAATTGATTCTGGCGTCACCTCGACGCACTTCGTGGCCCGTGACATCCAATTCAAGGTCGCCAACGGTCAAGGTGCCGGTGGCAGCATCGCTGGCGGGGCGCAGGCGAGTGCGCACGCGCGCTACAAGCTCCTTGGGGTTGAAGGGCTTGACCACGTAGTCGTCAGCGCCGCTCTCGAGACCCTTGACGACGTCTGCTGTGTCGCTCTTGGCGGTGAGCATGATGATCGGCACGCCCGACTCTTCGCGGATGCGCGAGCAGATCTCAATGCCGTCCATGCCGGGCAGCATGAGGTCGAGCAACACCAAATCGGGCGCGGCCGACTTGAAAGCGTCGTACGCTAACGCGCCGTCTTGGCAGAAAAATGGTTCGTAACCTTCAGTGCGGAGAACGATTCCGATCATTTCTGCCAGGGCAGTGTCGTCATCTACTACAAGAATTCGCGGGTTCACTGTTCCTCGTTACTTTCTAGCTCTCGGGCGAACTGAGTGAGAAGCTTTCGCATAAGAGTAGTCGAGTGTGAAAACATGAGGGAGATTGAAATATTTGCAGTCACCCAATCGAGGATGAGACGTGAGCGACAACAGCCCCTGGCAGTCACCCGATAGCAGCAGCGCCGCTGGCGCCGGGTCGCTTGCACCTCCCACCGCGGCGTCGGCGTATAGCCCCGCTGAAACTGCACCGGTAGCGCCGGGGACGCCGGGTGCAACTCCGCCATTCGTGGCTCCGACTGCCGGCTGGACTCCGCCGCCTAAACCGGGCCTCATCCCGCTGCACCCGCTCGGTCTCGGCGCAATTCTCTCGGCGTCCCTCATGGTGCTGCGCCGCAATCCTCGCCCGACCTTTGGGCTCGCGCTACTCATCATGAGTCTCGTTATGGTCGGCTCTCTCGTTCTTGTCGGCGTTGTGACCTTCAGCGGAATCGAACGTTCGCTGAGCGCCAGCGATGGGGATGCCGCAGCTATCGAAGCCGGCGCTACCGCCGGCGTGATCCTCTCCGCCCTGTTCGCTGTGGCCCTCTCTCTCGTCGGTGGCGCGATTCTGCAGGGGGTCATCTCGCTCGAAGTTGCTCGCGGAACCGTGGGCGAGCGTCTTCGCCTGCGCGGTCTGTGGAACGCCGCCAAAGGCCGCATCGGCGCTCTCATCGGCTGGTCAGCGCTCGTCATGCTCGCGGTCATCGTGGGGATTGCGATTGTGGCTGGCGTATCGGTGTTGTTATTCGCTATCGGGGACACCGCCGGAATCGTGTTTGGAGTTCTGACGATGCTTGGCGGGCTCCTCGTTGCTCTCTTTCTGGCGGCGTGGCTCGGTACCTTCTTCGCGTTTGTACCCAGCGCCCTCATGATCGAGCGTTTGCCGCTGATGCTTGCTATTCGCCGTTCGTGGTCTCTCGTCAAGGGAAACTTCTGGCGTACCTTCGGCATTTTGCTGCTCATCTTGGTCATCGTGAACACGGTGTCGAGCGTCGTCACGGCTCCAGTCAGCTTCTTTGGCGGTCTCGGCATCGGCCTGCTTAATCCGACGGGCAACGAGGAAACAGCTGTCGTGGCATTCGCCGTGATCTACATCGTGTCCATCATTCTTTCGGTCATCATCAGCGCCGTCACCATCGTCATTCAGTCTGCTGCTCCAGCGCTGCTCTATATCGACATGCGCATGCGCAAGGAGGGCTTCGATCTTGATCTGACGCGATTCGTTGAAGCTCGCAATGTCGGCGACCACTCGGTTCCTGATCCCTATCTCACGGCGCAGAGCACGCCGAGCCGAGCCACGCCTGCGTCACCGAACGCTGCTTCATGACAGTGATCGACTCCGCGGTTTCGGCCTGGGTAGGGCTCGCGGGGTTCTCTGCGCGGTCGCTCGCGGGTGACGTACCCGTGGACCCTGACTCCGGCGATGCAACCGGATGGCTCATCGACGAACTCTCGAAAGCTCCCTATCAGGCCGCAAAGCCGACGCTCTTCGACCGGGCATCCAAAGCATTCAGCGACTGGCTAGCGAGCCTTACGATCGGTGACGGTAACGGGATTCCCACTTTCGTTTCCATTGTGCTTCTCTCGCTCGTGGCCATCGCGATCATCGCAGCGATTGTCGTCTACGGGGTGCCGCGGCTCAACCGTAAGAGTCGCCATCAGGACATCTTGTTTGGTGAAACCGACTATCGATCTGCCGCGCAATTGAGAGCGGCAGCCGAGCAATCGGCGGCGCGTGACGACTTCGTAGCCGCTATCGCAGACATGTTCCGTTCCATCGCCCGCGGATTATCAGAGCGCACGCTCGTCACGATGACTCCGGGAACGACCGGGCACGGTTTCGCTGCTCGGGCTTCACGTGTCTTCCCCGAACTCGCTGCGGAATTCGCCAGCAGTGCCGACACCTTCGACCTCATTCGCTACATGCGCAAAACCGCTACTCGCGAGCAATATGAACAACTCCGCGCGCTTGAAGCTCGCGTGCGCGCGACCAAACCCGACTTGGCCGAGGCGACGCTGTGAGCGAATCCGGCACCGATTCGACGGTGCTTACCCCACGCTTGCGCACCACCACTCGCCGCTCGCTGTTCTGGATCGCCGCTGCCATCCTGCTCGTGGTCGTTGCCGTCATCACCCTCAATCTTGCGGGCAATGCCGTTGAGGGCCCGCCGCTAGACCCCACAAGTCCCTACGAAGCCGGAACCCAAGCGGTGGCAGAAGTTCTCCGCGATCAGGGCGTCGACGTCGTGGTGACGACTACCTTGGACGATGCCCGGGCCGCAGCGGATCTCGCGGGAGAAAGCACGCTAATTTTCTCCAACTACGAGGGCTACCTGACCGAAGAACAAGTAGAGGACGCTGCCGGGCTGACCAGCACCGTGATCGTCGCCGAACCTGCGCTCAACGAGCTCCTCGCGATCGCACCAGAGGTAGCGCAGGCGGGCACAAGTTCCGATATCGTTGCCGCCGGATGCACGGCATCCACCGTCGCTCATGCTCCTCAGATCACTGCCGGCCCCAGCGGCTATCGAGTTATCGAGCCGAGCCCCGACATCACCTCCTGCTACGGAAACGATGACGACGGCTACGGGCTCATCATTCTCGATCGGGGCGACACTGAACTGAAGATTCTTGGTGCCACGGACGCCCTAACCAATGGCGGTATTACCGCCGCGGATAACGCGGCGTTCGCACTGCGTCTGCTCGGTGAGAACGACACGCTCATCTGGTACACGCCGAGCTTCCTTGACATTGCCGACGGCGGCGGCACCGCCACCCTTGACGAGCTCGCCCCCGGCTGGGTGCTGCCGGGAACCTGGTTGTTCCTTCTGACCCTGCTGGCCGGCGCACTGTGGCGAGGACGCCGCTTTGGGCCGCTCGTCATCGAAAAGCTTCCCGTGACGGTGCGCTCGAGCGAAACGATGCAGGGTCGTGCACGGCTGTACGCGAAGTCCACCGCCCGGCTTCACACGCTCGACTCGTTGCGCATCGGAACCATCCGCCGCCTCGCAATGCTGTGCGGAATGCCATCCACAGCATCCGTCGATGACGTGATCAACCGGGTTTCACCGCTCGTTGGCCAGCCTCTCGCGCAACTCCAACACCTGTTGCTCGACGCCGACCCCTCCACGGACAACGAGCTCATTAGCCTGTCCGACGAATTGCTCGCACTCGAAGATCGCGTGCGAACCATCATCCGCCCCGCCTAATCGCTTAGCCCCACCGAGCCAGAGATAGAGAAGAATCGAGATATGACTGACGAGCAACTGCGGCACGCATTCACTCAACTACGCACAGAAGTAGGCAAGGCTGTTGTTGGCCAAGATGCGGCTGTCACCGGGCTCACCATCGCGCTGCTCACCGGGGGTCACGTGCTGCTGGAGGGCGTTCCGGGCGTCGCGAAGACGCTGTTGGTGCGCACCCTCAGCCGAGCGCTTCAGCTCGACACCAAGCGTGTGCAGTTCACCCCCGACCTGATGCCTGGCGACGTCACCGGATCACTCGTTTATGACTCCAAATCTGGAGAGTTCGAGTTTCGCGAAGGCCCCGTCTTCACGAACATTTTGCTGGCGGATGAGATCAACCGCACGCCACCCAAGACCCAGTCATCGCTGCTGGAAGCCATGGAAGAGCGTCAAGTCTCTGTCGATGGCCAGTCGTTGAAACTGCCCGTGCCCTTCATGGTGGCTGCGACGATGAACCCGATCGAATACGAAGGCACCTACACGCTTCCCGAAGCTCAGCTCGACCGCTTCTTACTGAAGCTCGTTCTCGACCTCCCCGAGCGAGACACCGAGATTGAAGTTCTTACCCGTCACGCCGCAGGCTTCAATCCTCGCGATCTCGCCGCGGCCGGCGTTACTCCCGTGCTCGATGCGGCAATGCTCGCTGCGGCCCAGGCCGCCGTCACGAAGGTCGGCGCAAGCCCCGACGTCATCGCGTATGCCGTTGACCTTGCTCGCGCCACCCGCCAGAGCCCCTCAGTGAAGCTCGGGGTAAGCCCCCGCGGTGCGATCGCGCTGATCGCGGCCGCCAAGGCGTGGGCTTGGCTCACGGGCGCCGATGCAATCACGCCCGACCACATCCAGAGCATGGTGCTGCCGGTGCTTCGCCATCGGATTCAGTTGCGTCCCGAAGCCGAGCTCGAAGGGGTGTCGGCCGACGTCATTTTGCGATCGATCGTGCAGCAAGTGCAGGTTCCGATCTAACAATGGCAATTTCTGGATGGTTCGTTGCTCTCGTGGCGCTCGGCATAGTGCCGATCGTCGTCACCGGCGAACCCATCGTGCTCGTGTACTGGTTACTCTTCGTAGCGGTTCTCAGCACGCTGGACCTGATTCTGGCCATATCGGTGCGCGGGCTACGATTCGAGCGCACCTCGCCCGACCGAGTGCGACTCGGCGAGACCACAGGCTCTGCGCTGCGAATCACGAACCCCACCCCTCGACGCCTGCGCGCGATCGTGCGCGACGGTTGGCAGCCGTCAGCGGGAGCCCAGAGCAATCGCGCAACGCTGACCATCCCCTCGGGCGAACGAAGGGAACTCACTACGGTTCTCACTCCCCTTCGCCGGGGAACTCGAGAAGCTGCTCACGTGACGGTGCGGTCGTACGGGCCCTTGCGACTCATCGCCCGGCAAACCACCGTGAGCGTTCCGGGAAGCTTCACGGTGCTGCCGCCGTTCAACTCGCGCAAGCATCTCCCCTCTCGCCTCGCTCGCCTGCGCGAACTCGATGGCGCCACAAGCGTAATGATCCGCGGCCAAGGCACTGAGTTCGACAGCCTGCGTGATTACGTTCGCGGCGACGATGTTCGATCGATCGACTGGCGTGCCACTGCGCGCCGCTCTGAACTCGTGGTGCGCACGTGGCGACCTGAGCGCGACCGACGTGTGGTGATTGTCGTCGATAGCGGCCGCACATCCGCTGCGCGAATAGACGATGAACCGCGCATCGATACCGCTTTCGAATCTGCACTTTTGTTGGCGGCACTCGCCTCCAGTGCCGGTGACCATGTCGACTTCATGATTTACGATCGCCGAGTGCGTGCTCGTGTTCAGGGTGCGACTGGCCCCGATTTGCTCTCGAAAATGGTCAACAGCATGGCGCCAGTTCAGCCCGAACTCATCGAGATGGACTGGAACGCCGTGCCGAACCTTGTGCGGCAAGCAACAACGCAGCGCGCGCTTGTGGTGATTGCCACCACCGCCGAGTCCCCCGGAGCCTCGCACGGCCTGCTCGCGATGCTGCCCCAGCTCACCGCCAAGCACACCGTTGTAGTGGCATCCGTTACCGATCCATCGATCGTGGATGCCACGCTCGATCGATCCTCGCGCGACACTGTGTACCTCGCCGGCGCCGCCGAACGCGCACTGCTAGATCAGTCACGAGTGGCCGGTGCGATCAACCAGCTCGGGGCATCCGTAGTCTCACGACGCCCCAGCGAATTGCCGCTCGCGCTTGCCGATCACTACATCGCGTTGAAAGCCGCCGGAAAGCTCTAACCCGCAGTCAGTTCGCGACGATGTGCGTTGCTCCAGCATCAAACTCACTGAGGTCACCCGTGTTGCCAGCGCGAGCGCTGCGCCCCCCAAGGATCCATTGGTACGCCAAGAAACCTGCAAGAGCGACCGTGCCGATGCCGATCTTGATCGGCCATGGCCAATCTTGACGGGTGACATAGCCTTCGATAACGCCCGAAACCAGGAGGGCAAGCATGATGCCGATGACGATGGTGAACAGCGCGCGGCCGTTATGCGCGAGGGCCTGCGCTCGTGTGCGAGCACCAGGCGCGACCCAGGACCAGAAGATCATCATTCCGGCCGCACCGGCGACGAAAATCGCGTAAAGCTCAAGCTGGCCGTGCGGCGCGATGTAGAGAAAGAAGACGTCGAGGCGATCGAACTCGTTCATGATTGCGGCGGTGAAGCCCAACTGCTGAGCGGTATTGAAAAGAAGGTACGGCACGTAGACACCGACAATGCCGAACGCGATTTCTTGAGCGGCGATCCACGCGTTGTTTGTCCACACGAAGCCGGTGAACGATCCGCCGGAGTATTCGGAGTAATAGCCGACAAAATCGTCTTGCGCGAGAGCTTCGCGCTCGGCGGGAGTACCGAAGTTGGCCAAAAGCTGGGGGTTGGAGATGGCCCACCACGCAAAAAGGAACCCGATGAAGAAGGTTGCTGCGGCGAGAATGAGCGACATCCATCGCACCCGATACAACGCGGCCGGAAGCTGGGCGATGAAGAACTCAGGCAATTGGCTCAACAGATTGGCGGCGGCACCCGTGAACGAGAGCCGGGCGCGACTCAGTGTCAGAGACAGACGATCAGCCTGAACTGACTGGCCGGTGCTCGTCTTCATCGCCGACAGGTGCGTGGCACTCGCCTGGTAAAGATCGATCAACTCATCGGCTTCAGCGCCAGAATATCGACGTTGAGCGGCCAAATGGGCAAGGCGGTCCCAGTCTTCGCGGTGCGCGGCTGAGTAAGAGTCGAGATCCATCTGCTTAAATGATGTCATGCCGAGCCCACAAACGACCACCACCTTCGCATATGGGGACGAACCCGACGAGCTCATCACCGGAGAGGCTGTTGCTTTAGAGCTACACTCGGCCAGTTTCGTGTTGCGGGCAGCCGGCGCCATCATCGATTTTCTGGTCTACGGTGCCGCGCTCATTGGGCTGCTGATCGGCGCATTCGCTTTCGCGAGCGCCGCCGGGCTCGACCAAGCTATCGGCACCGCTCTCACTGTTGCATCCACTGTGCTGTGCCTCGTCGTGATCCCCGCAACGGTCGAGACACTGAGCCGGGGCAAGTCACTCGGTAAGCTCGCGATCGGAGCTCGAATCGTGCGCAACGACGGTGGCGCGATCGGCTTTCGCCATGCGTTCATCCGCGCTCTCTTGGGGGTGTTGGAGGTCTTCATGACCGCGGGAGGTCTAGCCGCCGTTGTCGCACTGCTCAACACGCGAGCACAACGTCTTGGTGACCTCGTCGCGGGTACGTACAGCCAGTACGAGCGGGTGTCGAAGTTCGCTAACCCGGTGGTTCAGCTGCCCGGCCAATTGGCGGAATGGGCGCTTACGGCCGATGTAGCCAAGATGCCGGATGCTCTAGCTCGGCGCATCTCACACTTTCTGGTCGCCGCCCCCGGCTACACCCCGCTCACTCGTCGGCAGCACGCCACCTCTTTGGCACACGAAGCAGCGGCCTATGTGTCGCCCCTGCCCCACGTTGAGCCCGAAGTTTTGTTATCGGCGGTGAGCGCCGTGCGTCGGGAACGCGAGAGTGCTGCGTTAGCGGGCGAGCAACGACGCCTAGACGCGCTCGAACCCGCTCTCACGAGTGTTCCGCGCGGGTTCCCGAGCGACCGCGGCTAAGCCGCAACTGCGACAGCGACAACGTCAGCAACAACATCGGCGACGTGACGGAGACGGCTGCGAAAACGGCAGGCTTCCGCCGTACCGACTCACGTCCTAGGCGCGAATGATCGCGAGTGCTCGATCGCGTATGACCTCGAGCGTCTGCTCAGAGTCAGCTTCAGCATTCAGACGCAACAGCGGCTCGGTGTTCGAGGGCCTGACGTTGAACCACCAGAACGAGTCGCCCTCGGTCGCAGTTCCGGTAACGGTGAGGCCATCGAGCTCATCGAACTCTGCCTCTGCCGCGAAGGCCTCGCGGATGCGGGCAGTAGCGGCAGGAACATCGTCCACCACCGAGTTGATTTCGCCGCTGGCCGCATAGGGCGAATAGCGAGCGGAGAGCACCGAGAGGGGTTCGGGCTGCGAACCAAACTCCGCCAGCAAGTGCATGGCAGCGAGCATCCCGTTATCGGCGCCCCAGAAGTCGCGGAAGTAGTAGTGCGCCGAGTGCTCGCCGCCGAAAATTGCTCCCGTTGCCGCCATCTGATCTTTGATGAGAGAGTGGCCGACGTTGGTGCGCACGGGGATCGCCCCCGCGCCTTCGATCGTTTCGGCCACGATACGTGAGGTGATGAGGTTGTGGATGACACGGATGTCGCCCTCGGGTTGCGAAGCCCGCACGCGCTGAATTTCCCGCAGCGCCACGACCGCAGCTACCGCGCTCGGACTCATCGGGTTGCCCTGCTCATCGACGACAAAGCAGCGATCAGCATCGCCGTCAAAAGCAAGCCCGAGGTCGGCACCCTGCTCGAGCACCGCTTTTTGGAGATCAACAATGTTGGCGGGGTCGAGCGGATTCGCTTCGTGGTTGGGGAATGTTCCGTCGAGCTCGAAATACATGGGGATGATCTCGATGGGCAATGGCGAAAGTCCTGCCGCAGTCGAGAGCACGGCGGGCACCGTCATACCGCCCATGCCGTTTCCGGCATCTACGACGACACGGATCGGGCGGATACCGGTCAGATCAACGAGGGTGCGCAAATAGCTCGCGTAGTCGCCGAGCACGTCAACCTCTCGCTGGGAGCCCGGGGCCGCAACGGCGGGGATTCCCTCGGCCAAATAAGCCTGAGCACGGTCTCGAATTGACTTGAGGCCTGTCGCAAAGCTGATGCCTTGGGCTCCGGCGCGGCTGAACTTGATGCCGTTGTAGGTCGCCGGGTTGTGGCTTGCCGTAAACATGGCGGCAGGGGCATCCATGGAGCCGGATGCGAAATAGGTCTCGTCGGTCGAGCAGAGTCCGATGAGAACGACATTGCCCCCGCGAGCACGAGCACCGGCCGAGAACGCGGCGGCGAAACGGGGTGAGGAGTCGCGCATGTCGTGACCGACGATGACCTCGTGGCCCGCGGCATCCACTTCATCAATGAACGCGGCCCCGAGCGCTTCGACTACCTCGTCGGTGAGCTGGGTGCCCACCAGGCCACGAACGTCATAGGCCTTGATGAAGGGGGCGAGATCGATGGGGTTAGCTTTGCTCATGCCCCAAAACTACATGGCGAACGACCTGCCACCCCTGAGGCACGGAGAGTCGTTCGGCATGGCGAGCACAGAGGTCGTAGGTGTGCGGTTCAGCGCTGTAGCTCAGCGGCCCCAAAACAGCCATTGAGTCGGCATAAACATAGGTCAAGGTGGCGACTGCTTCGGAGTTGCAGGCGACCTTGCTGCACGGGCGCTGATTCATTGTGAGCCCTAGCCTACGACTGTGCGCCCACAGATGGTCAACTAGCCGCCGTAGAATGAGCCCGTGGCTAGATCATCGAAGCGGGAGTCGACGCGCTCTGTGCGCGGAAACTGGCGCGACCGACACGGGCGCGGCATCCGTGCCGCCGTCACCGGCCCGCACTTGCCGTTGCTCAGCAGCCGCAACGGAAACTTCGAGATGACCGTTGCCTCCGCCGCCCAGTTTCTGAAAGAAATGTGGCCAGAAGAGCTGGCGGATGCCCGCTTCGAGATCGGCCTGATGCCGGGCAGCAATCCTGAAGGTTCCGCCGTCGAGCGCTGGCATGTCAATCGATCCGAGAACCGCATTGTGCTCTATCGCTTGCCCATCGAGCGGATGGCCCGGCTGCACCGAGACGACGAACTGCACAAGCGCATGCTCATCGAGAGTTGTGTCTTTCGCGCGGTAGCCGAATACGTCGGCAAAGATCCTTGGGAACTGGCGCCCAATCGATTCCGGCACTTCTAGAGTGTGCACGCTCTGAGATCTGTCAGAGCGATCGGCCGCTGCGTTATTACGGGAAGACCGTGAGCGGTGACGAGCCTGGAGTCTGAGGGTCAATCGCGTAGGAGGAAAGAAAACCGTTCTCGGCCTGAGTAACACTGGCAAATAGCCGATCACTGTTGCTGGCCGTCAGGGTGTCGCCGTTATCGACGGGAAGACGCAGCGTCTGTCCCGCGTCGATGACGTACTCCTCGGATTCTTCGCCCGGGACAGCAAGCTCGAGCGTCACTCCTACCTCGGAGGGGTTCGCGATGTTTAACACCGCGTCCAGGCCGGTCGCAATGGTGAGCTGGGTATCGCCCGTCACAGGCGCGCTAGCGGTAAACCACGCAAAATCAGTGGCCGTAACTTCGCCGGAAGAGTTGAGCTTGCCCGAGGTTGTTCGGGCTGCGGCGACAATCGGGTCTTCAGATTCAATCGCCACTGTGTACTCGCCCGTCGCGAGCTCTTCGATCGGGATGTCCGTGACGACTCCCGCACTGAGATCGAGCGTGAAGGTGATGGGGTCACGGTCGGTGTCTGCGGGAGTGAGAGTTGCCGTCATCGTGGTCGGCTCATCTCCCGGAACAAAGACTCGGATGGCGGCAATAACGTCATCCGTTTGCTCCGCAGAACCCCGCAATGCTTGAACAGCTTCGAGATTCGTGACGACCATGCTGGGAATCACGAGAGTGCGAGACGGCGCTTGAGTTTGCCCCACGATCTCGACACCACCAGCGTCGAGCCCGCGAACGATCGTCTGCTGAAGCTCAGCGGTGATCTGGCCGCCCGTGCTCGTCACGTGCACGACCGGAGAGGACGCTCCTGGCACAAAACCGGCGAGGGACAGCACGCGCTGCCCGTTGGGCGGGACAACAATTCCCGCGGTGCCGGCAGCCGAAACCGTGCCACGCTCGTCGTAAATATCGAGGGTGACGGTAGAGGCAACTTCAGTGGGGTTGATCAACGAAATCAGCGTCGATCGCCCGGTCGTGGTTGCGCCACCAACTAGCCAGCTATCGCCGCCGACAGCGCGGCAGCCCGCCGAGGCAAAACCCTCGTAGTCTCCGACTGAAACTGACTGCGATTGCGCACCACTCAGGCGCATTTCTGACTCGGGAGACTGGGCATCCGGGGCAGCGCTGAGAACGAGAGGTTCCGCTACTGATTCCCCTTGTTGAGCATCGGATGCGGTGATGCGTGCCTGCTCGACGGAGCCGGCGCTCGACGCGAACCGTGTGACGGCTTGCCCCAGAGTGAACACGCTGGATGCCTCAGCGCCCGAGTCGTCGGAGAGCCTCAAGAGCGGTCCGGGGCACGTCAACTGCTGGGCCGTCGGCACGGGCACGATGATTTCGCTCGGCGCTGACGCGCTAAAAGACGGAATTTCGAGAAAGCTCGACCCCAGAATTGTCGCCGCGGCCACGCCAATGCCGACAGCCCCCAGGGCGACTCGAGCGCCGACAGCGGCGATCGCTTTCGCTGAGACTGGGCGCCGCGTACTCGACTCAGGTTCCGGCGCACCGGTCAATTCTTGATCGTCGTCGAATTCGGCGCCGGTCGGCTCGTTCGGCAAAGCCGAAGCTTCATCCGGGGTGATCTCGTTGTCGATCATTCGTTCGCCTCAATCACGGTGACGGCGCTTTCGGCTTTCGCCGCTTTCACTCGCCGGCGGCGTGTAGTCGGAATGGCCAGCAACAGAGTGAGCCCAAAGACGAGTCCTTGGCCAGCCAGCACGATCTGCCCCCAGCGAGATTCAGTGTTGCTTGCGCCCACGGGGATCTCTTTATCTTGCAGATCGGGGTAGTGCCAGAGGTGTCCCTGTGCCGTATCGCCAATGGGGTTGAGAAGGCTATTGCCGTCGAGCGCTTCGATGATGCGCTGACGTGTTTCTGCGATATCCGCGTTACTGCCCGGCGTCAAGACAACGAACGCTACTTGCAGGTCGTTGAGCTCGCGGGCGATTTCATAGCCGCTGCGTGATGCGATGTTGCCCGCGAGGATCGCGTTGCGCACTTCAGCCTCAGAGAGTTCGGTACTGGTAGCGGCCAGGGTGGATTGTTCGTCAAGTCCTGATCCTCGACCACGGTGCAGGTCGACCGTCATGGTCGAATCCGACGTCACCGTGAGTTGCAGCGTGCCGAGACCATCGCGCTGGGTGGATTCCGCCGAAACGAACGCGGGCAAGAGCCGCCCGTTGCTCGTGGTGACCGGGCTCATCCCCGAAGCGAGCAACCAGAGTGGTGCCGCAGCGAGCCCCAAAATACCGACTAAGGCCACGAGCGCCGGAAGGGTGGCATGGCGATCGAGATTGTCTATCGCGACCGTCACTGCGCCGCAGAGCCCAAGCCAGTACAGGCTGAGGCCCGGAGCTGCCCACAGTCCAACTTCAGACTGACCCGACGCGCTCACCGACACGTGCGTTGCCGCGACAGCCGTCACAAACCCTAAGAGGGCCAAGGCGAGCGAAGGTACCGCGCGGCGTGTACCGGGCACGAAAAGGCTCATCAGCGCGAGGGCTGCAAACGGTGCGAGCATGAGCGCGACGAGCAATGGCCCGTAGCGGTCGTTGAGACCGAGAGCGGCCAGCAAAGAACTCCACCCGTTGGAACCGGGAACAACGCTACTAATCGCGAGCTGCCAGCCGGTGGAGGCTTCGCGCGCAACGGGCACACCGGGATCAGCGAAGATCGCCCAGAAGTTGCCGCGGCCCCACTGCTGAATCACGAGCGGAGCAAAAAGCGCTGCGGCGGGAATCACAATCCACAGCAGACGGTGAGTGGACTTCGGACGAATAATGATCCACGCGACGAGAGCGATCAGCAGCGCGGGAAGCAAGCTGGGAGCAGAGGCAGTGACCGCCGCAAATAGCAGTGCGGCCAGCGCAGACATCGCCCAGTTGTGAGCGGCGCGGAGCACCGCGAGCACGAGCCACGGCAACAGAATATGGGCGAGAACCGCGCCGAGCTGGCCTTCTCCGAGCGAGATCAAGAAGCTCGGCAACACGGTCCACGCGGCGGCGGCGATCGTGGGCGCCCAGGTACGTTCCGAAATGGCGGCCGCGCACAACCACGCAGCGAGCGCTGCCAAAGGAAGCGCTACGAGGTAAAGCAGCACGATACTGAACGAAGGGTTCCAGAAGGTGAGAGAGCCGAGTACTGCTAGCACTACCGCAAACGGATCAGCGGCGACGACCTGTTGCGCTAGGTCATTCCAGCCGTAACCGACGTGCGCCCAAAGTTCAGAGACAGTGGTCGACAGCGGCAGCAGGCCGCCACCAGTCAGCGCCTGCGCATCCACGAATCGTGAGAAGACGAGCATGCCGAGGATGCCGGCCAAAAGCACAGTCCAGGCTCCGCCGTTACTGAAGAACTTCGGCCTCGCAATGTCGAACGCAGCGTCGGGAGCGTTGCCGTGACGCTCGTGGGCACGCCGCTCGCGAAGCTCAGCCCACGACATCCGCAGCGGATTAACTGCCGCGAATCCGACCCTTTTATTGCGGCGAAGATTGCGACGAGCAGCTACCACTCCCCCATCGAAAATAGCGGCGAAAGCAGCCGCAAATTCTCCGGCGACAGCCGAAGGCTGCTTCGCCACAAGGTGACCAAGGGAACGAAGAATTGCCAGCGGCAACAGCGTGAGCCAGTGCAACGGAACAGCAAGGCTGGGCGCGTACACCAGGCGACGGTGCAACTGAGCGAACCGCTGGAGCCGGTTGTGCGCGGCGGCCGAAACGGAACGCTTGCCGAACAGCTCGGGGCCGCCAGCGCTGGCCACACGCGCATCTGCGACGGCGATCACGCGATGGCCGGCCAACCGAGCGCGCACGCAGAAATCGAGAGCCGCGTCCACCGACGTGAGCTTGGGATCAAATCCGCCCAGTGCATTCCACACCTGACGACGAACGAGCATGCCCGCGCCGGCCACGCCGAGGGTGTCGGTCTGCACGTCGTGCTGAGCTTGGTCGAGTTCGTCAGTGACGAGGCCAACGGCCCGGCCGAGCGGCGTCAGAGTTTCGCCGAAGTTTGAGATCACCGATGGGTTGTCCCAGCGCACGAGTTTGGGGCCGGCAACCCCCACAGACGGTGCGATCTCCACGGCACCGAGCAAGGCGGCTAAAGCGTGAGGATCCGGTGCGCTGTCATGGGTCAGCAGCCACAGCCACTCGTTTTCAGCCGATTGCGGCACTGCGCTGTGCAATGCGGAAGCAACCGCGCTGCCGAATGTTCGTTGATTATGAGCATCCGCGATCTGGGCCGACCCTGAATTCGCCATGATCGAGAGGGAGTCGTCGCTCGAGTCGGCGTCGACGGCCATCACCGAATCGGGTCGGCGAGTTTGAGCCGCGATCGCGGCAAGGGTGCGTGGCAAATACTTCGCACCGTTGCGGGCGACTAGTACTGCGGTGACTCTCGGCTGCATTTGTTTGAGACTATGCGTCGTGAGTCTTCTTCTGCATCCGACTCGCTGCAGACCGGCGAGTCTGAGAGCATCCCCGATACGGGGTCATCGAACCACAGCGCTCACGAACAGAGCGCACGCGTGAAGAGGAAATCGACTTAGCCAGCGCGCTTGCGCAGCTTGCGGCGTTCGCGCTCGGAGAGCCCGCCCCAGATTCCGAACCGTTCGTCGTTTTCGAGAGCGTATTCGAGGCACTGGCTGCGCACTTCACACGACGAGCAAATCTTCTTAGCATCACGAGTGGAGCCGCCCTTTTCGGGGAAGAAAGCTTCGGGATCGGTCTGAGCACACAGTGAGTCTGTCTGCCACGAGAGGGCATTGCCGTCTTCGTCAGCGAGAGGCTGACGAACTCCGTGAACTCCTAGCCGAACCGGGTCGACAAACCAGTCGTCGGGAACTCCCGCACGGTAACCGCTGTCGCCCATGTGATCTATCTCCCCTCCGCTTTCAATGCTTCGCATCAAATCGCGTTACATAATTACATCGGTGTAGTTCCCAAGAGTCAAGTCGCAGATCATAATTGCCTCGACCGTGACTTAAGGGTTATGGCGCGCCGTGAGTTAAGTTAAGTCGACAAATCGAGATCATGATCGACCATCGCCGCCACGATCTCGTCGAACTGAACCGTCGGTGTCCAACCTAGGATTCGTTGGGCCTTGCTCGCATCCCCCCGTTGTAGGGCAGCATCACCTGTCCGCAGCAGCGAATCCGCCACCGTCACCCGATCAGCCCAATCATCGACTCCCGCGCGCGTGAAAGCCGCCGCCACAAACTCGCGAACAGAATGCGAGATTCCCGTCGCGATCACAAAATCGTCGGCATCCGGATGCTGCGCCGCTCGAACGAGCGCGTCAGCGTAATCCGGAGCCCAGCCCCAATCGCGGCGAGCATCCAGATTTCCGAGCTCGAGCGTGTCTTGACGCCCTTGAGAGATTCGTGCTGCCGCCGCTGTGATCTTTCGCGTGACGAATGTTTCGGGCCGACGCGGCGACTCATGGTTATACAGAATGAGCGACGAGGCTGCAACGCCCGCTGAGCGGTATGCGCCGACGAGACCATGAGCGTAGGCCTTCGCGGCCCCGTAGGGGCTTGTAGGGCGCACTGGGGTGCTCTCGTCCTGCGGTGAAAGAGCAGGAGTGCCAAAGATTTCTGCGCTCGAGGCTTGAACGAAGCGGATGTCGACATCCCCCTGATCATGAATGGCCTTGACCGCCGCCAACATTTCAGCCACCACCGCGCCGTTGAGCCTCGCTGTCAGTCCAGGATTCTGCCACGACTGATAGACAGAACTCAGCGCTGCCAAGTTGTAAATCTCCCGAGGCTGCAGGTCGGTGATGAGGTCACCGATAGCGCTGTCGGTGCTCAAATCGAGTTCGTGGGCAATCACTCCCGGCGTCACGACTTCAGCGGCATCGCGAGTCACGCCGTGCACTTCATAACCCTGCGCGAGCAAAAGTTCTGCGAGGTAGGAACCGTCTTGACCGGTGACTCCGGTGATCAGTGCGCGAGTCATTCCAGTCCTGCGAGCGCTTTCTGCTCGCTCAGGTCTGCATCGACCATCATCGACACGAGCTCGGGAAACTTGACGCGAGGCTCCCAGCCGAGCTTTTCTTTGGCCTTCGAGGCGTCGCCCACGAGCAGATCGACCTCAGCGGGTCGCATGAACTGTTCGTCGAAGTCGACGTAAGGGGTCCAGTCGTCAATTCCCACGGCCGCAAACGCGTAGTCAAGGAGCACGCGGATGCTCTGAGTCTCGCCCGTGGAGATGACGTAGTCATCGGGCTCATCCTGTTGCAGCATGAGCCACATCGCTTCGACGTAGTCTCCGGCGAAGCCCCAGTCGCGTTGAGCGTCGATATTGCCCAAGGTCAGTTTCTCTTGTAGCCCCAGCGAGATGCGGGCGACGGCACGCGTAACTTTACGCGTCACGAACTCTGGTCCTCGACGCGGTGATTCGTGGTTGAAGAGCACTCCCGACGAGGCGTGCATGCCGTACGACTCGCGGTAGTTGATCGTCATGTAGTGGCCATACACCTTCGCCACGCCGTAGGGCGAGCGTGGCCACAGCAGTGTGTCTTCGTTCTGCGGAACAGTCTGAACTTTGCCGAACATTTCGGAGCTGGATGCTTGGTAGAACCGCACTTGCTGACCGGTGGCCGCGGTGTGTAAGCGCACAGCTTCGAGCGCATTGAGTACGCCCATACCCGTGACCTCGCTCGTGAGGTGAGCGTTCTCCCACGAGTAGGCGACGAACGAGATCGCGCCGAGATTGTAGAACTCGTCGGGTTTGGCGACGCTCATGGCGCGCATGAGGCTCGAGAGATCGGTCAGATCGCCGGTCAAGATTTCGACATCGGGGATCACGCGCTCAAGCAACTCACGCTTGGGATTGTTTTGACCGCGCATGAGGCCGAATACTTTGTAGCCTTTCGAGAGCAAGAGCTCGGCGAGGTAAAGACCGTCTTGACCGGTGATTCCTGTAATGAATGCGCGCTTCATAGTTCTCTCTCTTGCTTGCGGCTCGGTGCGTCTTGGTGCGTCTTGGTTCCGAACCTACACGTCGGCCGGAGCAACGCTACTGGAACTTTCGCACCCCCGCTGAGCCCACCACGGGCGCCGCGCGTTACTGCGTTGACGCCACAAACAACTGACCGGTACCGCGGATGCTCACTGCACCCTCATCGGCTGTGATGAAGATCGACTCGCCCCGCGTCAACGTAACCGCGTGCTCGCCGCTGTCGACCATGAACTCTCCCACCGCGCACAGCACGATCGCAGCGCTGGGAAGCTGAACCTTCGCCGCCTCGTTCACCTCGATGAGCTGGAAGTCACGCACCGGCGGTCGGAATGCCCGCGCCCCCTCGCCGAGTGGCTCTGCACTGAGATAGGGAACGGGGCTCGCCGAGAAATCGAGCACACTCACCAGCTCGGGCACATCGACGTGCTTCGGGGTGAGCCCCCCACGCATCACGTTGTCGGAGGATGCCATGAGCTCAATGCCGAGCCCGCGAACGTAGGCGTGGATGTTGCCCGCGGGCAAAAACAACGCCTCTCCCTTTGCGAGCGTGACGTGGTTCAACATGAGAGAGATCAGCACCCCGGGATCACCGGGGTAGAAGCCCGCGAGCTTACGCACGAGCGCAAACTCCTCGCTTGCGCTGTCTGCTGCGGCGAGCGCCGTGACTCGCTCCACAAGCTCCGGCACCGGCGGCGCGGCGGAAATGAGCCACTCGAACATCGCTCGCAGATCGGAGTCAGCGCGAGCGAATGCCAGCCACTCGGCCAACAGGGCCGGCGTGGGGGCGCCGCTCGCGGCATCCAGTTCGACTAGTCGTTCAATGGATGCCCTGGTCTCGGCCATCGCCCGAAAACCGCACAGCGCCTCAAAGGTGTCGCTGACCGCGAGAATGAGTTCTGGCTTCGCGGAGGCATCTTTGTAGTTGCGGTTACTGGCCGTGAGCGGGATTCCCGCGGCATTCTCGCGGGCAAACCCAGCGGCAGCCTGCTCAGGAGTGGGATGGGCTTGCAGCGAGAGCGGTGCTCCGGCGGCTAATACCTTGAGGAGGAAGGGAAGTCGTTCGACTCCCGCGCCAAGAACCTGCTCGCCGGCGCGCTGGATCCACTCATGCAGATCGCCAGCGTCGCCCGTCGTTGCCGGGTCGAGAATGACACTCGGGCTGCCAGGATGAGCCCCCAACCACAGCTCAGCTTCGGGCTTGCCGGTGGGCGACGTGCCCAGCAACGCTGAGATCTCGCCAGCGGAGCCCCACGCGTAATCCCGCGGGGTATTAGTGATGCCTACAAACATTCAGTCAACTCTTCTCTCAGCGTTAGACCAAAGTACCAACCGTCTAGAAACGACGCGTACTCACGCTTTAGGCTCGCACTGATTTCGATTAGCAATGGAGCGAAAACTATGTCATTTGAGACCCTCAGCAGCGACTTCTACGGCTACGAGAACGCCCTCACCGATCAGGAAAAAGAAACGATCGTGAAGTTGCGTGCGTTCCTCGACAAAGAGGTTCGCCCGATAGCCAACGACCTGTGGGCCAAGGCAGAATTCTTCAACCGGGACGTCGTAGTAAAGGGTCTGGCAGACCTCGGACTGTTCGGACTCCCCTGGGCCGAAACCCAGCACTTTGAAAACTCGGCCGTGTTCCGCGGTTGGGTTGCGCTCGAACTCGCCCGCGTGGATGCCAGTGCCGCCACGCTCGTCGGCATGCAAAACGGACTCGTCATGGGTTCGATCGGTGTCGCCGGCTCTCAAGAGCAGCGCGACGAGTGGCTGCCCAAGTTTGCCTCCGGCGAGCTGCTGGGTGCTTTCGGCCTCACCGAACCGCTCTCCGGCTCCGATACCGCTCAGGGCCTCCAGACCGTCGCCAAGCGCGACGGCGACAACTGGATCATCAACGGCGCTAAGCGTTGGATCGGCAACGGTTCCATCAGCGACGTGACCATCATTTGGGCGCGCGATGAGGAGGATAACCAGGTCAAGGGCTTCATCGTGCCGACCAGCACGCCCGGGTACTCCGCCACTCGCATCGAAAATAAGATGGCGCTGCGCATCGTGCAGAACGCCGACATCGTTCTCGAAAACGTTATTGTTCCCGAAACCAACCGCCTGCAGAAGTCGCAGTCGTTCCGCGAGACCGCTGCTGTGCTGCGCCTCACCCGCGCCGAAGTCGCGTGGGCCGCGGTGGGAAACTCCATCGGAGCCTACGAAGCCGCCGTTCAGTACGCCAACGACCGCATCCAGTTCGGCAAGCCGATCGGTAGCCACCAACTCGTTCAAGAGCACCTTGCGAAGAGCCTCGGAAACATCACCGCCTCCATCGGAATGGTGACCCGCGTCTCTGAGATGCTCGACGAAGGTGTTCAGAAGGATGAGCACGCTGCTCTCGCCAAGGAATACACGACGAGCCGCATGCGCGAGACCGTCGCGTGGTGCCGTGAACTCATGGGGGGCAACGGCATCGTTCTTGACTACGGCGTCATGCGTCACTTCGCGGATGCCGAAGCGATCTACTCCTACGAGGGCACTCGCGAAATGAACACCCTCATCGTTGGACGCGCGATCACAGGTAAGGCTGCATTCGTCTAATCTTGCGACATGCGACTTTTAGCGAGCCCCCGGGCGCGGGCGTGGTTTCTCAGCACGTCGCTACTAGTCATACTCGGCGGCGACGCCTGGCGTTACTCGATTGGGTGGGTAGCTTTCGCCGTGCTTGCGGTGGCGCTCGCAGCGGTTTCGGTTTACGTTCTCATCGCGAATCGAGATCGCTGGAGCATCGGCGGCCTGCCCTACCCGCTCATCGTTTTCATGGTGCTGGCGACGCTCTCATTGGCGTGGTCGTTCTATCCGACCGCTACCGCCCTAGGGCTACTCAATACCTGGCTTACGGTGCTCGGCGCGCTCGCCGTCGCCACCAGCTTCTCGTGGCAAGAGATTCTCGATGCCACGGCACGCGCGCTTCGCATTCTGTTGGTGGTCTCCGTCGCTTTCGAGCTGTTCGTCGCCACGGTCATCCGCCAACCTGTCGTTCCGCTTGCACCCCAACCTGAACTTGCTCTAGTGCCGGGCGGACCAGTTCCGCTGATGCTCCAGTGGTCCCGCAACGTTCTGTTTGACGCTCTCGATGGTGGGCGCATTCAGGGGATCGTCGGTAACGCAAACCACTTGGGCTTTCTCGCGTTACTCGCCCTCATAGTGTTCGCGATTCAGTGGGCTCGTGGCACCCTCACGCGGGGATCGTCACTTGTGTGGCTCGCGCTGGCTGCGCTCACTCTGTTCTTGGCACGCTCCGCTACCGTCACCGTGGCACTGGTAGCCGTGATCGTGACCGCGGTGGCGATCTTGTTCATCCGTTCTCGACACTCGGATCGCGCACGCGCCACGAGCCAGATCGTATTCTTCGCGGCGATCGTGACTGCAACCACGGTTCTCTTCACTTTTCGTGATGTGTTCTTCGGGCTACTCAGCAAGAGTGAAGACCTCACCGGTCGTGCTGAAATTTGGCAGAGCGTCACCGCGCTCGCCCAGCAGCGCCCGGTCTTCGGCTGGGGTTGGGTCAGCGTCTGGATGCCGTGGGCTGAGCCGTTCAGCGGACTGGCGCAGCGCAACGGCGTCGTTCAGGTGCAGGCCCACGACGCCTGGCTCGATGTCTGGCTACAGCTCGGAGTCGTGGGCGTTGCCGCTTTCGCAGCGATCGCGATCACTACCGTTGTGCGCACTTGGTCACTCGCTGTCGACCGCCCCCAGCGACTTCCCGGACAACCGCTCGCGTTCACCGCCGGATCCCTAGCACCGATGCTCGTGATGGTTGCTCTCTTGGTGCAGTCGATCCCCGAAAGCAGGCTCTTAGGCGAGTACGGGCTCTACATTCTCGTCATCATCGCTGTTAAGGCGAAACGCCCCGATTGGTCAGGAACACTTCAGTGATCTCGCGCACTTCACTCAGCAGAGCGGTCGAGATCAGCGCGGCGTTGCTCTCGTCACCCCGTTCTTCTGCCGCTCTCACCACGGCGACCATCGGTACCGCAGTGTTCGCGTTTTTCCTCAGAACCGTGCTCGGTGTTCCCGGATTGCTGGCCGTTCTGGTGACGCTTCTCGTTCTCGTTTCGCTCTCGGCCTGGGCGCAGTGGAAGAACATTGGCTGGCGAGCTCTCGTTCCGCTTTCCCTCATCGTCTTTACCGTGTGGGTCTGGCTTTCTATCGCATGGTCTCAATACCGCCTCGAGACCGCCGCGAGCGCCCTGTACCTCCTGTTGCTCACGCTGTTGGGCATGTATATCGCGTTGGTGAGAGACACCATTCAGATCGTGCGTGCCTTCGGCGACGTCTTTCGCGCCGCACTCGTGGTCTCGCTGGTTTTTGAACTACTTACCGGGCTTATCTTCGATACCTCGCTCGACGCCCTTTCGATCCAAGGAAACTTGGGCACCGGAGAACCCATTCAAGGCGTCTTCGGAACACGTAACCATCTGGGCATGATCGCGCTCATCGCCCTCATCACCTTTGCCATTGAGTACGCGACGAGATCTGTTGAACGCAACCTTGCCGTTGGCTCAATCGTCGCGGCCGTTCTCGTTCTGTTGCTCTCCCAATCGCCGCTCGCCTTGGGCGCCGGGCTGGTCATCGCTGCCGCCACCGCCGCGCTCGTCGCACTGCGTCGGGTGCCGTCGGGGCGACGACGCTACTGGCAGATCTTTCTCATGAGCGTGACAACGGCCATCCTGATCATTAGTTGGGTCTCTCGGACTGCCATCGTCGCCTGGTTCGATGCAAGCGACGAACTCGCGTACCGCCTCGGGGTGTGGCGCCAACTCTGGACTCTTGGCGATACTCATCGCCTCGAAGGGTGGGGCTGGATCGGCCCGTGGGATGCCGGGGTCGTTCCCTATCTCGGATTCGGAGACTTCAGTGTTCGCGTTCCCGACTCTGCCCACAACGCCTATTTAGATGTGTGGTTTCAACTCGGCGTCGTCGGATTCCTGATCTTTGTCGGCCTGCTCGGCCTCGCGTTCACGCGCTCGTGGCTATTAGCTTCTCGACGCCGCAGCATCGTGTTCGCTTGGCCCGCCCTAGTGCTACTCGCCCTCGCTCTTGGGGCGCTTGCGGAGAGTTCGATCCTGACGGACTTCGGCTGGCTCGCGTTCGTGGTGTGTTGCGTGAAAGCGTCCCGAGAACTCAGCTGGCGACGGGCGCTCGACTCCAGCCCATCATCCGGAATCTAGAAGTTAACTCTGAGCCTCAGCGGGCTGCCGGGCCTGCCAAGCAGAGTTCACGATGTCGTCGACGCTGAAACGCGCCGACCAGCCCGCAAATTCTTTGATCGCAGTGACGTCGCCCACGATGGCAGCGGGGTCACCCGCACGGCGAGGCTGCACGTCGGCCGTTAGCGCCGAGCCCGAGACGGCAAGCAACGCGTCAACCATTTGGCGGACGCTCGTGCCCACACCGGTTCCCACATTGAGGATGACGTTGCCCGGCTCTTCCGGCAAGGCGTCGAGGACTGCTAAATGAGCTTCCGCGACGTCGACGACGTGAACATAGTCCCGAACGCACGTTCCGTCAGGGGTGTCGTAGTCATCGCCGAAAATCACCGGGGCGGTGTCGGCCGCGATGTGATCGAGACAAATAGGAATCAGGTTGAGTGCCACTGAGTCTGCAAGCTTCGCGTCTCCCGCTCCACCCACATTGAAATAGCGAAGGCTCGCAGCTCTTAGCGCCCAGGCTTGCGCCGCTGCGCTGAGAATCTGTTCGCCAATAAGTTTGGTTGCCCCGTAGGGGCTGATGGGCTCTGCGGGAGCCGCTTCCGTGATTGCACCGGAGGCGTTACCGTAGACCGCTGCCGACGACGAGAACACGAGCTTGTGAACGCCAGCATTCTCCATTGCCATGACGAGCTTGGCGATCGAGCCCACGTTGTCGGCGTAGTACATCGCTGGCTTTGCCACGGATTCGCCCACTTGCTTGTGCGCTGCGAAGTGGATTACCGCATCGATGGCGTGCTCGCGCAGCGCCGCTTCGACATCCTCAACCGTGGCTGTCGAAAGATTAAGGTTCACCAAGGGCGTGGAGCCAATGCGCTCGATCTTTCCCGAGCCCAGATTATCGAGCACGACGACCTCGTCACCTCGCGCTGCCAACAGTTGAACAGTGTGGGCACCGATATAGCCGGCGCCGCCGGTGACAAGAACTCGCATACGCCTAGTCTAAGAGGCGCAGTTCGTGAGCTTCGCTACCTTGCTGGAAAGCGCACTCGTACCGCCCAACAGCACCACGTCGCGGGCACCGAGATCCTTGATCTGCTGCAGCACTGCCTTAGGAACGCACGTGGTCTGCACGATGTATAGCGGCACCGATTGGGCACCAGCCACCGCCGCACCCGAGAGTGCATCAGGGAAGTTGAAGCCGGATGCGATGTAGACCGTCTCTGCGCTATCGAATGCAGCGTCGTTGATTGCCGCCGACACGATGAAACGGTCTTGACCGCCGATTCGCGTCACGTTGGATGAACCCAACAACGACTTGAGGTTCGATTCGATACCGCTACTGACGGCACCGGACCCGCCCGCGATCGTGACCGACGTGATCCCGAGTCGCTTGAGAAGCGCTGTGGTTTCGGCGTCGAGCTTCGACGACTTGCCCGAAACCAAAATCACGGGGCTTCCGGCGGCGGCCGCTGCGGAGCTCGCCGACAGGGCGTCTGCGAAGGTCGTACCGGTTGCGATGTAGGCCGAGGTTGTCGTTCCCGCGGGGAATGCCGACTCAGCGATCAATCGAGACGATTCATAACGGTCGCCGCCCGAGATCCGTGAGATCTTCGACGCGTAATTCGAGAGGCTGTTGTAGACAGTCTTCGAGATCGCGCCGGTTCCGCCGACGACAACGATTTCTTTGGGCTTCAGGCGCTTGAGCTCGGTGGCAGTGCTCGACGGGATTGCCGACGATGTGACGAGCAGAAGCGGGCCATCGTAGGCAGCGGCAGCAGCCGCGGCGCTGAGAGCGTCGGGAAAGTCCATTCCGGTTGCGACATAGACGCGGTCGATTCCTGCGGTGGAGTATGCCTTCTTCGAGAGTGCCGACGACACGATGAAGCGGTCTTGACCGCTGACGCGCGACACCGACACCGACGGGGTGATGTCTGTCGGGTTGCCGAACCAGGAGTAGTAGTAGTCCCAGAAGTTGCGGTTACCGTACGAAGAGCAGCTGTCGCCAACTCCCCCGAGGTTGGCCAAGGCCGCCGAGTTGGGCAGGTACGGGGTGTAGTTGTAGAGCGCCGCGGTGGCGTAGTTCGAGATCTTTACTGACTTGGTGCCGCATTTGCTGTTGTACGGGTGGTAAGCGATCGTGTGGCTTCCCGGCTGCTTCCCGAAGTTGGCTGCTTTATACGCCTTGAACTGCCGCGTTCCGGTGAAAACCTGGTAGCCAAATCCCTCGTAGTCGGCGGAGCATCCACCGTCATCGGGGCATCCGTAGCCGAGCGCGTTATTAATGTTCCACGAGGTCGGCTTCGAGTTCGTGATCAGACCCTGTTCCTTCTGAAGGGTGGCCAGAATCACTTTTGCGCTGATGCCGCAGGCAACCTGAGCGCGATAGATGATCGTGGAAGCCAATAGGTCTTTGCCGCCCTTGATCTCGTTGCAAATCAGGTTTTTGGTTGTCGACGACACTTCTTTGGGCCGGGTGTCGACATCTTGCCGAAGAGTCTTCAAAACTCCGGTCTTACCGTTCAGGAACGCCTGAATTTGGCTCTCCGTCATCGCGGAACCGTTGTAGAACTCGTCGTCGCTGATGATGTTGCCGGGATCGAATTCGCTGCCGCTGTAGGCAGAGGCAGAGTCAGCAGGCCCCGGCACGACGATGCTGGCAGCCAGAACAGCTACCGCCCCGATCACCGCTGCGGCCCTGAAAACTCCGCTTCGAACAGATGAAAAAGTGTGCATTCTGCAATCCCCCAAGCAAACACGCGTTGTTACAGGATATGTCCAATGTGAAGAATGTGAAGACCCTGTTTGAGTGTCATAGAGCGAGTCGCGCGGTGATCGACCAAAATTGGACTAGTGCAGGAAGGCTTCGAGCAGGGCCGCCGATCGACGACCGTCGTGTACTTCGCGAACGAAATCAGGCCCCACCGCGGCGTGTTTAACAAAACGAACCGGGTCGGAGCACACCTCACGCAGCGTGGCTTCCAGCGTCTCAACCGTAGCTTCAATGACGGGCAATTCACGACCGACCGCATTCTCGACGTGGGCGCGCACATCATCGAACAGATGCGCCACCACAATTCGTCCTGCCGCGAGCGCTTCGACAGCGGTGACGGAGTAGGTACCGATGCGGAACTGCTCGAGAACGATGTCTGCCCCGTGATAAACCGCGGGCATCTCATCCGCCGGAATATCGACCAGTTGCTGGTACTCGATGATCCCCTCCTCATGGAGACGGCGCAGCATCGGTTCGATGAGCTCTGAGCCTTTGATCCACGGATTTGTCGGCGCGTGCACCACGCGAGGTCGCGCCGCCTGCAGCACGGGCTTATCGGTGTGCCAGAGCTCGGGGTCAATCACGACCGGAATCCACTCTGCGGCGGGCCAATCCATGAGCAGATCGGGCGTCGTCACGAATACGGGAGCGGCCGCTCTGGCCAAAACCGAACGGTTGCGCGTCGTCACCGCGCGCAAACGAGCGATCTCAGGATGCCCCTGGTCGTTGAAGGGAGACGCCGGATCTCGTGAGGCGTGCAGGTCAGGGCCGCGCAGGTCTGTTCCGTGGGAGAGCAGGGCAACCGAGACACCGCGGGCACGAAGCGCCGCAATCTCAGCGACGACGTCGCCGCCGAAGAACCCACCAAAGAGGGGAAGCTCGGCTTCGAGGATGACGTGAGTGAAGTTGCGCGAGATGTGCTCGAAGTGCTTGCGCTGCCAGCGCAGCGAGTGTTTGTAGACGCGCTGCGGAACCTGCAGGTCAGCAGGAAAGTTGTACCCGCGCTGGAGAATTCGCTGCATGTTGACCGCGCCAACACCGTCGATGCGCTCCGCCGCTCGCGCTAGGCGAAACCCTTGGGCCGCGAAATTGGCGGGCCCGACGAATAGCCGGATCGGGGTTTCTGGCACAGAACACATTGAGGGAACATCGCGTGAACTGTAGCGAAATTGCGGCGCGTGAAGTCGCGAACTCACCCACTCGGGCAAGTACGATCGCACACTGGTGAGAAGGGGCCGCACCCCTCAATATTGGCACGAGCACCCTCCTCATCTAAACGCCCGAGAGCAAAGACGCAGTACGTGCTGCGAACGGAGACCGAGCGAATAGGATTGGCATGTCCCCAGCGCCTCATTCTTTGGAGTGTGAATGCACGACGTAAACCCCTTGCAGCACAGCACCGCTGACGTTGCGGCGACCGCTTCGATAGCTGCAACCGCACGCATCTGGCACTACGCTCAGGTCCGCGAGAACGCCGTCATCGGCGAGAACTGTGTCATCGGTCGCGGCGCCTACGTCGGCACCGGGGTCGACGTCGGCGACAACTGCAAAATTCAGAACTACGCACTGGTCTACGAACCCGCCACGTTGGGCCGCGGAGTCTTCATCGGGCCCGCCGTCGTTCTCACCAATGACCACTTTCCTCGCGCCATCAATGCTGATGGCTCGGTCAAGTCTGCTGACGACTGGATGCCCGTGGGCGTCGACATCCGCGAGGGTGCGTCGATCGGCGCCAACAGCACCTGCATCGCACCACTCGTGATTGGCCGCTGGGCTCTTGTCGGCGCCGGCTCTGTTGTCGTAAAAGATGTCCCAGACTTCGCGCTTGTTGTCGGCAGCCCCGCTCGTCGTATCGGCTGGGTAGGCACCGCCGGGCATCCGCTCACTCAAACATCGCCAGGCCACTGGGAATGCCCGGTCACTGGCGCCCGCTATCAAGAAACCGCTACCGACCTTTTGATTGAGGTGCAAGATTCGTGATTCCCGCAGCTAGGCCCCAAATCGGCCAAGACGAACGTGACGCAGTCGATCGCGTGATGCGTTCAGGCATGCTCGCTCAGGGCCCCGAGGTCGCCGCATTCGAAGCAGAGTTCTCTCAGATCGTCGGCGGAGCACAGAGCGTCGCCGTCAACTCGGGCACCTCGGCCCTGCACATGGCGTTCGTTGCCGCCGGAGTGGGCGCTGGCGACGAAGTGATCGTTCCCTCGTTTAGCTTTGCTGCCACCGCCAACGCGGTCGCCCTCGCGGGTGCAACTCCCGTGTTCGTCGACATCGAGCGCGACTACTTCTCGATTGACCCTGCAGCGGTCGAAGCGGCAATCACGCCGCGCACCAAAGCGATCATGCCGGTGCACCTCTACGGCCACCCCGCACTCATGGTCGAACTCAGCGCCATCGCCGCCAAGCATGACCTTCTGGTATTCGAAGATGCCGCTCAGGCTCATGCGGCATCGATAGCGGGCGTACCCGTCGGCAACTGGGGAATCGCAGGCTCGTTCTCCTTCTACCCGACCAAAAACATGACCTCGGGCGAAGGCGGGATGATCACGACGTCCTCCGATGAGCTCGCACGCGTTGCTCGCCTGCTGCGCAACCAAGGAATGGAACGCCGCTACGAGAACGAGGTCGTGGGCTTCAATACCCGCATGACCGACATCCATGCCGCTATCGGTCGCGTGCAGCTCGGCAAGCTCGCCGGCTGGACCGCACAGCGTCAAGCCAATGCGGCCTTCTTCGACGAGCACCTCAGCGGAGTTGTGACTCCCCCGGTTGCCCCCGATGCCGTACACGTTTATCACCAGTACACGATTCGAGTAGTCGATCAGGATCGCGACGCTTTCGCTGCGGCTCTTGCCGAACGCGGCGTAGGCACCGGGGTGTACTACCCCACCCCCATTCACCGCCTGCCCTCGTTTGAACTCGACCTCGATTTGCCGGTGACGGCTGAGGTTGCCACTCAGGCACTGTCACTCCCGGTCCACCCTTCTCTTACCGACGCGGAGCGCGAGACCATCGTGAATGCCGTCAATGACGTAGCAAAGGCAGGCAGCTAATGACGCTTCGCGCAGGTGTACTCGGACTCGGCGTCATGGGGCGCCACCACAGCCGTGTTCTCAATGAGCTTGAGGGCGTCGAATTCAAGGGCGTCTATGACCCCTCGGATGCCGTGCCGTCGCACATCGAAGGCAAGCCCGTGGTTCGCGATCTCGACACTTTTCTCGACATGGGCTTCGACTACTGCGTCGTTGCCGCCCCCACCATCTACCACCTCGAGATCGGCACGATGCTCGCCAGTCGCGGCATCCACGCGTTGATCGAAAAGCCCGTCGCCTCGACCTCTGAAGCCGCTAATGAGCTGCGGGATCTCTTTACCGCGGCCGGGCTGGTCGGCGGCGTCGGCCACATTGAGCGGTACAACCCTGCCCTTCAATCGGCACGCCAACGCATCCAGGATGGCCTGCTCGGTGACATCTATCAGGTCACCACGCGTCGCCAAGGTCCGTTCCCCGGGCGCATCGCCGACGTCGGTGTCATCAAGGATCTCGCGACCCACGACATCGACCTGACCGCCTGGGTCACGCAGCAGGAGTACGTCTCGATCAATGCCCGCACCACGTTCCGCAGCGGACGCGAGCACGAAGACATGGTCCTAGCAATCGGCACACTCAGCAAGGGCACCATCGTCAGCCACACGGTGAACTGGCTCACTCCTTTCAAGGAGCGCACCACAATCATCACCGGCGAGCACGGTTCTCTCGTCGCCGATACCCTGACCGCCGATCTGACCTACTTCGAGAATGGCGTTCGCCATCACCAATGGGATGACATTTCTCAGTTCCGTGGTGTCAGCGAAGGAGACGTCACTCGTTTCGCACTCGACAAGAAAGAGCCGCTTCGTGCTGAACACGAAGCGTTCCGCGATGCGGTGCTGTCGGGCGACACGAGCGCAATTGTGACGCTGGCCCAGGGCGCCGCGGTCGTCGCGACAGCGGAGAAGTTCGTTGCTGACGGTCTCGAGCACCGTCTCACAACGCCGTAGCGGCTGTTCCTAAGCCTCTGACGAGTCCTGCTCGTTGTCGGCGCGCGCCAACGCGACCTGTCGCGCCATCGCGGTGAGGTCGTTTTCGAGACGGCGAAAACGGCGATACGTCGTCGCTGCGACGCCCAAGAACGCCAGCACGGTGATGTAGAGCAGCAAGTCAGTGCCTCGACCGACGCCGAGCAGACGCGCGGCGAAGGTCCACACTTGCGGGACGAAGATCGATGATCCTGCCGCCACTATGAAGAGCAGCATGAAGATGCGTTGAATCGCTTGATTGCGCGCTCCGCCGCCCCGCAACATCACGATCGCGACGACGATAACGGCGATGATCGCCAGGATCTGGAAAATGATGGTCACGATGCCCTACTTGAAGATAATTTCGACGAGGATGTTGATGGCGTTGAGCACCGACTGCCCCTTGCTTTTGGAGTATTCGGTGTAAACGATGTGCGTGGGATGCTCAGCCCAGGTCGCCTTGTGCAGGCTGATCTGGTCAACAAGCTCCGACGCATGGGCCATGCGGTTTTGCCGCAGTTGCAGCTTGAACAGCATGTCGCGAGAGATGACTCTCAGGCCGTTGTGTGCGTCGGTGAGCGCCATCCCCGTTGTCAGGCGGGTGTAGCCCGTGGCTAAGCGAAGAACGAATCTTTTGAGGCCACTCATGGCGGTGCGATCGTCGAGAAACCGAGACCCGATGACAATGTCGAGTTTCTCGTCGCGCAAGCGCTGAACCATGTCGAGCGCATCCTGAACCTGATGCTGGCCATCGGCGTCGAAGGTAACGACTTCTGTCATCTCGGGAATCGCGCGAACGTACTCAAAACCCGTTTGCAGGCTTGCCCCCTGACCAAGATTGATCGGATGCTGCACCACTATGGCGCCAGCCGATCGAGCTTGTGCTGCGGAGTCGTCAGTGGAGCAGTCGTCAACACAGACCACATGAGGAAGGGATTTGCGGAGTTCCTCGATCACGGACGCAATGACGCTTGCTTCGTTATACATCGGAACAACAACCCACGTTTGCGCCATGAAGCTAGTTTCGCACAGTCTGTGTCGCGCCAACTCGACGCGCGGCCGCATAACCACCGGTAGGATTGGGGCACTATGGCGCACAGTACTCAGCGGGCTCTTGTGATCGTAATGTCGCCTATCACGCGAGACCCTAGGGTTCTCCGCCAGGTGGACTGGTTGCGAGGTGAACACTGGGAAGTCGACACCGTTGGCCCCGCCGGCCATCACGTGCCCGGCGTTGACACGCACTACGGCCTGTCAGACCCACCGCGATGGACGCGAACCACAATTGGCTCGATGTTCATCTACACGTTGCTTCCTCACGCGCTCAAGTTTTCGGTGCTGCTGGAGCGACTCATTCCGCGGGAAGTTTCCGAGCGGATTGCGGCCGGTGAGTACGATCTCATTCTCTTCAATGATCACCACTTTTTGCCGTGGGTGCGCAACCGAAAAGTCTTCACTCCGGCGGTAGTCGAGCGAGGAATCCATCTCGACATTCACGAATATGTACGCCCTCGCGTTCCTCGGGACAGCCTGTGGCGCGTGTTCGCCGCACCGTATTACGACTGGATTCGCACCCACATTGGCGACCGGCGCTTCAGCACCCGCTCGACGGTTGCTTCGGGGATCTCCGATTTGTACGTTGACGAATTCGGCATCGAGCCACTCACCATCGTCCGCAACGCACCGCCCTACGTCGAACTCACCGCAAGCCCGGTAAATCCGCAGCGCATTGAACTGCTCTATCACGGTGCAGCGAGCCAGGTTCGAGGCATCCCCGAGCTGCTCGAGGCAATGAAAGTGCTGCCCGAGCGCTTTCACCTCACGCTGATTCTGGTCGGCGAGCAAGCGAACATCGACTCTTACGTTCGTACTGTCGAGCAGCATCAATTGCGAGTGCAGTTCGTCGATCCCGCCCCCGTCGCCGAGATTGCTCAGCACATCAACCCCTATGACATCGAAGTGATGTTTTATCGGCCGCTGAATCGCAATCTCGAATTTGCGCTACCGAACAAGCTCTTCGAAGCGTTTCAAGCCCGACTGGCCATTCTTATCGGTCCGAGCGCCATGATGACGGGTGTCATTGCCGAGTACGGCAACGGCGCCGTCGCCGCCGGGTGGGAGGTCGCTGACCTCGTCGCGGCGATCGAACAGCTCGATGCTGAGTCGCTCGCGCAGATGAAGCAGAACTCCGATCGTGCCGCTCGCGAAATTTCTGCAGAAACAGAGCGCGAAGCCTTCTTCCGCTCCTTCGGCGGCACTACGTCGTAGTGACGCTTGAAAGCGCTCAGACGCAGCGCTGGAGTACGTGGCGTTTATCGACGCGTATCGAGTGTCTTGTCGTACACAGCGCGATACGCCTCGGCGCGAGCATCCTCAGCGAACAGCGATTCGGCGGCGGCGCGAATCTGCGCCGCTGACCATCGCTCTGGGTCATCCCGCAGCTCAAGCACTGCGTCGGCGATTGCTCGCCCGTCGCGAGGCACGAGTCGCGATGCCCGAGCGGGCAGAAACTGCAAATGCCCACCCGTGCCGCTGGTGATGACCGGAAGCCCCTGACTGAGTGCTTCAGCGATAGCCACCCCGAAGGTCTCCCCGGCAGTGGGCAACACAAAGATATGCCCATTCGCTAATACGTCACCCAGCGCGCTCGGCGCGACGTGACCGAGGAGCGTCACCCTGTCGGCGATCCGTAGCTCGACTGCACGTGCACGGATGTCAGCTTCACGACTCCCCGAACCGGCCCACTGCAGCGTGGTTGGTATTCCTCGGCGCGTGAGCTCGGCCACGGCGTCAAGAGCTTCGAGCGGTCCCTTGTGGGCAACCAGGCCGCCGACGCCCACGAGCCGAATCGGTTCTGCCCCGTGCAGAGGAATCGCGCTCGGAAGACGGCCGCCGTTGGAGAGCAATACCCGATTACCAATAACGGTCGTCGGCCGCTCGCGGTGGCGATCCATCTCGTCGGCAAGACCTCGACCCACGGCTACGACTTCGTCGGGGAGTGCGAGATCTTTGCGCAAATATCTCATCGCGAGACCCGCGTGCCAGCTTGGCGGAGCCGTGACGAGCCCCGACCAGTGTTCCGTGTGCACCCAGGGCACGTCGAGGTGGGCTCGCGCCGCGGGAAAAAGTGCCGGGAATGCCATGGTGTGCACGAGATCGGCAGACTTCGCAGCATCGCGAAGCTGGCGCACCGCGCCGCGATAGCTGTCGGGGCGTGAAAAGTGAAAGTGGGCGCGTTCGACCGGAAAGCCGACAGAGTCACCCGGCACTGGGCCCGTCAACGCTGCGCCAGGGGAAACGAGATGAAGTACAGAGACGTCGTGTTCGCGGCCCAGAAGTTCGACATCCCGCAAGTTGAACACTCCCGCGCCCGGCGACGCCTCGCTGGGATACCAGGGGGTCACAACCAGCACGCGCATGCAGCCAATCGTACTGTGCGATTTCGACGCACAGCTCGTACCTGCCAGGGCGCTGGGCGTGGGCGAGATCGGGCCGCGGACCGTAGAATGATTCGCGTGAAGATCATGAGCGTAGTGGGCGCACGCCCGCAATTCGTCAAACTTGCCCCCATCGCTCACGCGATCACCGCAGCCGGCCACGAGCACGTCATCGTGCACACGGGCCAGCACTACGATCCGATGCTCTCCGACGTGTTCTTTCGCGATCTGAAAATCCCCACTCCGGATGCGCATCTTGGAGTCGGCTCGGGATCGCACGGAGTACAAACCGGTGCGATTCTCGCGCAAATGGACGAGGTCCTTGAACGCTTCCAGCCCGATTGCGTGCTCGTCTACGGAGACACCAACTCGACGCTGGCTGCCGCCGTGAGTGCGGTGAAACTCCATTTTCCCGTGGCTCACCTCGAAGCCGGTCTGCGCTCGTTCAACCGGTCAATGCCCGAAGAACACAACCGTGTGCTCACCGACCATGCCGCAGATCTCTGCCTCGCCCCGACCGAGGTTGCGATGAAGCACCTCGCGACCGAGGGTCTCACGAGCACCGCTGTGCTCGTCGGAGATGTCATGACCGATGTGCTTTTTCAAGTGCGCGACAGCGTGCTTGCCGGCGGTACGCAAAACCCGCTTGCCGATATTGATGCGCCGAACGGCTACTACGTCGCGACGATCCATCGCGCTGAGAATACGAACGATCCTGAGCGTCTTCGCGAGGTAGTGGCAGCACTCGGCGCGGCAGACAAGCCCGTCGTGCTGCTCGCGCACCCGCGCGTTCGCGCGAAGGCCGAGGAGCACGGCATTTCGCTGGATGAAGGGGCGCTTATCTCTCGCGACCCGCTTTCTTACCCCGAACTTATCGCCGCGGTGCTCGACAGCGCCGGAGTTGTAACCGACTCAGGCGGGCTTCAAAAAGAAGCGTTCCTGCTGCGGATCCCGTGCACCACGGTGCGTCACGAAACCGAATGGGTCGAGACGATCGAGCTCGGCTGGAACGTGCTCGCCAATTCCACTGATGAGATCACCGCGGCACTCACGCGGCCTGCTCCCGACGCTACGGAAGCTGCCCCCTATGGCGACGGCGACGCCGCGACGCGCGCAGTCCAAGCCATCGTCGACGGAATCGCACCGCGGGCGTCTTAGTTCGGTGCGCTGGATGTCGCCGAGCAGCAACTACCTCTCGGTGAGGTCCGTTGCTACTTGACGCGCCCGCGCTTCCCACGTGTGCTGCTGTCGCACTTCACGCGCGCGCTGCTGAGCTGCCGCCAGCTCTTCGGGGTGCGCCTGAAGACGCGACAACAGCTCTGCTAGAGGCTCGGCTCCATAGGGGATTGCCCATCCGATACCGTTTTCTTCGACGAAGTCGCCGGCGAGGCTGCCCTGAGTCGCAATGATCGGTTTGCCGTGGCCGAGGTACTCGTAGAGCTTCATGGGCGCGGCGAACTCGCGGTACTCCAGCGGTTCCATCAGGAGAACGCCAATGTGAGCATCCGCATAGAGTTCTTCGAGCTCTGAACCCGATTTGTGTACGACTGTCGTCGAATCATTGAGAACGTCAGCGTAAAGCGGCGCGGATTCGGCCCATTCCCCCTCTCGGGTGCAAATGGTGAGCCGAGCGCCGGAGCTCATGCCGACGCCGCGAACGGTTTCTTGCATTCGGTAGTAGCCACCGGTTCCGCCCACGTAGAAGAGGGAGATACCGGTGCTCGGCGACGGAGAGTCGAAGCGTTCGGCGCCCGGAGGGAGAGCCAGTGCCTGGGGTTGATTCTCAGTCGGCAGATACGCGGCCATGCGCATCGAAGGGAGGTAAATCTTGTCGACACCCTGGCGGTAGCCACGCAGATCAGCGCGATAGCGCCATCGCAGTATCGCCGTATACGGCTGCCCCACGCGTTCGGCGTACTCGTCGAACTGCCAGTAAATATCGCGATAGAACAAGCCAACGGGAACACCGGCTTTTCTGCAGAACCGCAAGAACGCGACGTCTCGCGTGAGGCTCGTCGCCGGGGTGATCTTTTCGCCGAGGCCCGTCGGAGTCGTCGAGGCCTCCGAGTAGACGAACTCAACCTTCAGCCCCGAAGAGATTCGCTTGCTAAGTGCGCGCATCTGCTCACGCCGCTCGGGATGACGCCCCGAGACCTCGAGAACCTCATAACCATTCGCTTCGAAGGCCCGTCGCATTCTGACGGGGCGAATACCACTCGCACTGGTCGCCGCAGGATTCAGCGGGAACGGCACGTGATAGATCATCACTGGTCGCTGGCTCATCGCAGCGGCTCACCATCGTGCAACCCCGCGAGCTGGGCTTGATGCGCGAAGTCGGGCACGGCGGCCGCAAGTTCGTCAAAGCTCCCCTGGCCTAACACCCGGCCGCGGTCGAGGTAACACAGGCTGTCGTAGTTGCGCACCGTCGATAAGCGGTGCGCGATCGTCACGAACGTGACGCTGCCCGATAGCTCGTTCATCGCCTTCGTAATGAGGCTTTCGGTGCGATTGTCCAGGGCGCTCGTCGCTTCGTCGAAGACCAACACCAGCGGGTCGGAGTACAGGGCTCGTGCGATGCCGAGGCGTTGCTGCTGGCCCCCTGAAATCGAAGCGCCGCGCTCTCCGATCGGTTCGAAGATCCCGCGTTCTTCGACAAGTTCGCTGAGCTGGGCACGTCTCAGCGCCTCGATGACTCGTTCCTCGTCAAAATCGCCGGTCCACGTGAGCGCGACGTTTTGCGCGATCGAACCGTTGAAGAGCGAGACCCGTTGCGGCACATAACCGACGCGGCTGCGCCACCGTTTCACTACTTCGTCGACGGGGGTTTCACCAACGGAGATTGATCCGGAGGTCGGAGTGCTCAGCCCGAGGATCAGGTCGATGAGGGTCGATTTGCCGGCTCCCGAAGGACCGACAACTCCCAGGCTCTTACCGAACGGAACGGTGACCGAAATTCCCTTGAGCACGTCTTCTTCGGATCCCGGGTAGCGGTACACCACATCCCGCAGCTCAAGCGCTGTCGCCGACTCGGGGAACGGCTTCTCGATCCGCTCCGACACTGCGATGTGAGTGTCGTTCTGGGCTCGAGTGAGCTCGCGGATGACATCTCGGGCGTAGACGATGTTCGCCGAGGCATTCGTGAAGCTGGCCTGCACATTGTTCAACGCGGGAATCATGCGGAACCCGGTAGCAGCGAAGAGGGATACCGACACTGTGGCCGCACCGATCCCTCCAATAAGGTACCCGGCGCCACCGATCAGCAAGAAGCCACCAATGAGAGCGGCCTCAAGCGAGTAACGGGGAACTATGCCCAGGAACGACATATTTGCTCGAGCCTTGGTCGCCACCCTGCGGTAACTCGACACGACCTCTCCCGCCTCATCGAGCTTGTTGCGTAGCGTCACCTCTTTGATCGCGTCAACCATCTCCGTCATCACGCTGGCGGCCTTATACGCGTACTGACGGTTCACGCGACCGGCCTGCCGCGCCTTGGTCGTCACCACGAGAATCATTACGAGCGCGACAAGGCCGAGATAGAGCAGCGCGATCAGAGCGGTCAGTGGCTGTACGACGACCAGAACCACCAGCATCGAAACGAAGGTGAAGGCGTTATTGGGCAGTTGAGACAGAGGCAGGATGAAACCAAGGTTTGTGTTGGCCATCGAGCTGTCGACGATGCGCGTGATTTCGGCGGTCGACAACGTCGACCGTGCTTCCCAACTTGACTGCGTGTAGGACTTGAAGAGTCGGTTGCCGACTTCAAGTTCGTACGTTGCGAATCGGCGAGTAGCGCGCCAATGGAGGAGCAAAGCGAGACCGCTCTTAGTAATGAAGAGCGCACACACCGTAACGATGAGCCAGAGAACCTGTTCGTCGCCGATCGTTCCGATAACGGGCAATTGTGCCGGGGTGCCCGTTGCCAGCGGAGTGATGATCGCGGTGATCAATCCGAGCGCGAGAACGTCGAGTATCGACAGCAAACTCGTGATGACCGAGTAACGAATATAAAAACGCTTCGCCCCACCCGGCAGCACGGTAAAGAGCCGGCCTAGCGTTGTCCAGATGTCTTTCACGAGTTACTCCCTAGCCGCGCTTCACGAAGTTCGCCGCTCTGTTCTTGAGAGTGCCAGCGTTGCACAGGTTCTGCCTTCTGTTGAGCATTCACGATCCATGCTCCCCTCGTCGATTCGTGTCTGTCAGCGCCTGCACTGCACGCTCCGCCACAGCGGCGAGGCTCACATTCTGCGCAGCCCAGGCGGCAGTGAGCTGACGAGCTTCGACCCTCGGCTCCACCCCAAAAGCGTCTCGCAGTGCGGATTCGATGGGCTCTACCGCATAGTCGCATCCGACACCGAGTGCTGCTTCACCCGCTCGCCGGGTGATGAATTGCCGCACGGGCCCAGGACCGGCGAAAATGACGGGAGTTCCGGTAGCCCACGAAGCGAAAACCTTGGTGGGAAAGGCAAAGCTATAGCCGGCATCCGGTCTGATTGACGCGAGGCTCACGACGGCACCGCGGAGCCAGGCTGCCGCTTCGGCCGGCGGTACCGTGGCAACAAAGGTGACAACGCCATCCGGTAGCAGTGCGGCACGAGCACGCAAGGTATCCCAGTCACTGCCTTGGCCGAGGAAGACCAGCTTGGCCTCGGGATGGTCAGGCAGTACGCGTGCGAGCGCATCGATGAACACCGCAGCCCCCTGCCACTCCGACGCTGTGCCCGGATAAATGGCGTACTTTCCGCCGTCGTGCACGGGCCCGTCCGCCGAGAAGATTGACGTGTTAATGCCGTTGCCCACGGTATGGATGACGGCGCGAGGAGCAATTTCACGAATACGCGCGCTCACTCCCTCGTTGACAGAGAGCACCCCGCACGCCCCGTGCATGGCCGAACGTTCCATGGCACGCACGACCCTCACGACGAGGCCAGGGGCACCGGTCGACTCACTCGCGTCTGACCAGATATCAGCGGCGTAATACGCGTACGGAGTGCGCCGCAGAGCAGCAGCGATTCGCACGAAGAACCCGGTCGTCGGCGGTGGTTCGACGACGATAAGGTCTCGCTTGGCACCGAACAAGATTCGGAAGAAGAGCGGGATATCGAAACTCATGTACTGCAGATAACCACGCACGTATCCCGTCGCATCGCGAAGCACGCGGTTGCGCTTGACGCGGTACGGCCGAGAATGATCATTCTCGGTGCCGCGCAGTGCGGGCGGCGGCACGACGGTGAGCACCGTCACCTCGTGTTCGGCATCCGCAAACGCCTCGGCAAGTACGGCGAGGCGAAACGACGCCGCGCTGGGCTCCGGCTCAAAAATTCGGCTCGCAATCGCTATGCGCATAACGCCCTTACGCACTCTCGACGACAGAGGTTTCCTGCTGCTGCACGAGCATCATGGGAGACCTTTCATAGAGGGTGCGCGCCGAATTGCGCTCCCCCGAGAATACCGTCTCATCGCTGCTGAACTGCCGTGCCGACGGGCACAGGGTAAGACACTGCGTGAACGCTGAGTGAACGCGAATATGGACGGCGGGATAACCACCAGCATCTAGCACCATTGCGCTTTAGACTTGACCGCGCGTAAGCGTTGCGTCACACAACTCTAAGGACTCGGTTTCGTGAAAATTGCGGTAGTTGCCCTCGGTAAAATTGGCCTCCCTTTGGCCGTTCAATTCGCCTCGAAGGGCCACGAAGTTGTTGGCGTCGACATCAATGCCAGCTTCGTTGATCTCATCAATAAGGGCATCGAGCCGTTTCCGGGGGAAGCTCACCTGCAGGAACACCTGAGTGAACTTGTGCCGGCCGGCAAGCTGCGCGCAACCACCGACTACGCCGACGCTATTCCCGGCGCCGATGCCGTGGTACTCGTTGTGCCCCTCTTCGTTGATAACGATGCCAACCCCGACTTCGGGTGGATGGATGTCGCGACCCGCTCGCTCGGCGAACATCTCACCCCCGGCACTCTGGTGTCTTACGAGACCACCCTGCCGGTGGGCACCACCCGCACACGCTGGAAGCCGCTGCTTGAAGAGGTCTCTGGCCTGACCGAGGGCAAAGACTTCCATTTGGTGTTCTCGCCCGAACGGGTGCTGACGGGTCGAGTTTTTGAGGACCTTCGCAAGTATCCGAAGCTCATCGGTGGGCTCTCCGCCGAAGGCGCCGCTCGCGCCACCGACTTCTACAACGCTGTTCTCGACTTTGATGACCGCCCCGACCTCGTGCGCCCCAACGGCGTCTGGGACCTCGGGTCGGCCGAAGCCTCCGAGCTCGCCAAACTGGCCGAGACCACCTACCGCGACGTCAACATCGGCCTCGCTAACCAGTTCGCTCGCTTTGCAGACAAAACCGGCATCGACATTTACCAGGTAATCGAGGCGACGAACTCGCAGCCGTTCAGCCATATCCACCAGCCGGGTATCGCGGTGGGTGGGCACTGCATTCCCGTCTACCCGCGCCTGTACCTGTGGAACGACCCCGACGCTACCGTCGTCCGTGCCGCTCGCGAGGCGAACGCAGGCATGCCCGAATATGCGGTCGGGATGCTCGAGGGCGCCCATGGAGACCTCACTGGCCAGAGCGTCGCGGTACTGGGTGCCGCCTACCGCGGCGGTGTGAAAGAGACGGCGTTCTCGGGCGTATTCCCGACTGTCGCCGCTCTCGAAGCCCGTGGAGCCGTCGTAAGCGTGCAAGACCCGCTCTACACCGACGACGAACTTGGTGCACTCGGCTTTGCGCCGTTCCACTGGGGCGAGTCTGTCGATGCCGTCGTAGTGCAGGCCGACCACGCCGAGTACCGCACTCTCACCGAGGAACAGCTGCCCGGCATCCGCACCTTTATCGATGGTCGCCGCGTGAGTTCTGCCGCTCAGTGGCCGAATGCCACGTACCGGGTCATCGGTACGGCCTAAGACGACACCAGCGCCGCCGGCTTTCGCGGGCGGCGCTGTGTGCATGCTGCAACGAACAGCAGCGTGGTGCCGCGCTCAGCAGAAAATCTAGCGAGTGGATGCCTTGAGCACGTCGACCGCTTCATCAACAGGGCCGTCGAAAATCTTCTTGCCCTTCTTCACGACGATGCCGCGGTCACAGAGCTCGCGAACCGTCTTGGTGTCGTGGCTAACGACGACCATTGTCTTACCTTCGTCGACGAGCTCGCGAATCTTCTTGCGGCACTTTTCGCGGAACGGAGCGTCACCGACGCCCAGAATCTCGTCGACAAGCAATACGTCGAGCTGCACGTGAATCGCAACCGAGAACGCAAGCCGCAAGAACATTCCTGAGGAGTAGTGCTTCACTTCGCTGTCGATGAACTCTTCGATCTCAGAGAACGCAACGATGTTGTCGAACTGAGCGTCGATCTCTTTCTTGCTCATACCGAGAATGGCAGCGTTGAGGTACACGTTTTCTCGACCCGAAAGATCGGGATGGAATCCCGCACCAACTTCGATAAGACCGGCGACTCGACCCAGCGTGCGCACACGGCCAGCGTCAGGCTCCAGCACTCCAGAAATGAGTTTAAGAAGCGTGGACTTTCCCGAGCCGTTGTAGCCGAGGATGGCGACCGACTCGCCAGGCTGCACGGTGAAGCTGATGTCTTTGAGCGCATCGAACGACGATGAGATCTTCTTCTTTTGCGTCCACGCGATGAACGCTTCTTTGAACGAGTGCGTGTGACGAAGCAGGAAGGTCTTCTTGACGCCGTCAACGATGATGCTGGGGCGATTATCGGTCGTGGTGAGTGGCTGTGTCATTAGAGATCCTGCGCAAACCGTCGTTCGAACTTGCGGAACACCATCTGACCGATCACGGTTACGATCACTGCCAGAAGCAGAGCGAGGAGTGAGTTGCGCAAAAGGTCAGGCGGCGTCGGGAGCGCTCCACCGGTGGAGGAGAACCAGAATCCGTAGTGGAAAAGTTCTACCGCAGACGTCAGCGGGTTGAGCATATAGATTTCGTAAAGCCAGCCCGGCAGTACAGCCGCGATGCTGTCGTAACCGTAAAGAACGGGCGACGCCCAGGTAGCAAAGATTCGGATGATCTCGACGAGGTTTTGAGCGTCACGGTACGACACGTTGACCGCGCCAAAAATGAGGCCAAGACCGGTGGAGAACGTGATGACGATCAGAGCGCCCAGGAGCACTGCCGCGATCTCTAGGATGCCGGGTTGCCAACCTGTGAGAATGGTCGCGATCAAAAGAACGACGACCTGCGGCAAGAAGTGGATGAACGCGACGATCACGGCCGCGACGGGAAAGAGCTCCCGCGGCAAATAGATCTTCTTGACGAGCGCTTTATTGTCGACCACTGACGTCGTGGCGTTAGTGAACGCCTCGTTGAAGAGGTTGATAACGATGATCCCGGCGAGCAAATACACCGCGAAGTTATCGATGCCACGAGAGCGACCAAGCACAATGCCCATGACAAAGAAATAGATCATGTACTGGCTCAGCGGCTTAACGTACGACCAGCCCCAGCCGAATGCCGAGTTGCGGTACCGCGTCGAAACGCCCTTACGCACCAACAGGCGCAGCAGGTAGCTGCGCCTGAACACGTCGAGGAGCCCTCTGCCACGACCTGGAGTGGTGTACCCCGTCAGGTCGATATCTCCGGTAGCGGACAAGCTGTTGCTCTCTTTCGCGGGTTTCCCTGGCACACGAGCGGGGGCTCGCGCCATTACAACGTCACAATCCTAGTGCGGCTTACGCTGCGGCACTCAACGCTTCACTGTTTCCGTCCACGCCTCTACTGATGTGAGGGCTGCAGCGTGATCGCGGTACTGCTTTTGCAGCGTCTTCCACTCCCGCCCCAGTTGCCGATTGAGCGAGATGCTCTCTTTGAACAAACGGCGGAAGGTGGAGCGGTCGCGCCGGTACCACGAGGCTGCTTTGCCATCGGCGGTATCGATCAGCACGCTGTCGAGCAGCGGAACCCTCCACCAGGTTGCCTCACGCTTGGCGAGTTCAGCCTGCGGTTGGCGCCGAAGGTCGGCGGGAACGTCGGTAAACCAGTGGCGCAGTAGCGCTCGCGCAGTGAAGAGCCCTAATGCAGCAGCACCCAAGGGCGGCGGCGCATCTTCGCCATACGTCTGTCGACCGTCGCGGCTAGAAGGAATCGTTGCAGCGGGGTAATGCTGCATCTCGGCGAAATCGCTCGCCTGTGCTCGAAGCTGCTGCAACGTTGTCGGCATGAGCTCGTGCAGCGCTTCCGGCCCGTTGAGCACGTCGCGGAACGCTTGATTTCTCAGAGTTGCGGGGTAGTACTGGAAGGAGATCAGGTGCTTGATGTCGATCTTTCTGAACTCGCCCAGCAACCGCGAAGGCGATTGCGCCGTGGAGTGCAGCAACGCAACGACGAGTCGGTTTCGCGCATGAAAATAGGATTGCCAATCGACGGTGTCATCTTTGTCGCCCCAGGAAATGTGCCAGAGCGCCGCACCGGGTAGTGACACGGTGGGAAAACCGGCTTCTTGCGCCCGCAATCCATACTCCGCGTCATCCCACTTGATGAACACCGGCAGTGACAGCCCAATCTCGCGAACAACCGAGGTGGGGATGAGGCACATCCACCATCCGTTGTAGTCGCCATCCTGTCTGCTGTGCAGCCAGGGAGTTGCTCGCAGCGACTGGGCAGCGAAGTCGTGGCGTTCGTGGGCGCGATCAGCCGGCCCCCACATAAAGGTGTCCCGGTCGACGACTTCGGCGAAGGCGTGCAGCACCGACCGTTTGCCGAGATCGAGCATGTGGCCGCCCACGATAGTGGGGCTCACGCAGAATCGAGCGAACCACGCTGCGCGGAAGATGCTCTCAGGCTCGAGTTCGACGTCGTCATCGAGCAACATCACGAAAGAGGAATCGGGACTGTCGAGGGTTTCCATCATGCCGCGCGAGAATCCGCCCGATCCGCCCAAGTTCGGTTGGCGGATGATCTGCAGCTGGTCGGCCAAGGCCGCCGCCACTTCGGTGTATCCCTCTTGCTTCGCGACGTTCTTATTGCCCTGATCGATGACAAAGATCTTGTCGATTTCCGGAAGAATCTCCGGGCTACCCGCGAGCACTTCGAGAGTCGCGACGCAGTAGTCGGGCTTGTTGAATGTCGTGATGCCGAGCGACACCTTGCCCGTCGTGACAGGCGCTTCATCGACCGTCCAGTTCAGGCTCAGCAGCTGCAGTTCGCTGTCTGCTGCGAGGTCGATCCAATACCAGCCGCCCTCGACGAACGACGCCAGCGGCAGCCGAAAGTCAAGAGTCTCGCTGCCATCGACCGCGCTCTGATCGACCGTGTGGATTGCCCCGGTGTGATCCGAACGCATGACGGAGACGGTGCCCCGTCCGCTTAGGGCCAGTCTGGCAGTGACATGCTGCACGGTTGTCCAGCGCTGCCAGTAGCTGGCAGGGAACGCATTGAAGTAGGTAGCGAGCGAGACGGCACTGCCGGCGCTGACCGTTACAGAGTGCCGACCGGTGATCGACACCGTGTCGCGATCTGCGGCATCCACATAGAGCGCGACTAATTCGTCAACGTGCTTCTCGGGAAAGACCGCATGTTGAATTGTTGTAGGCAGAGAACTCGAAGTCATTGTGCTTCTAGTGTGCCCTGCCCCGCCCTCATCAGCCCCATTTTCACGTCAGAAGAACACGAACTTTACGTGAACTCTCGGCGCTGCACACGGTGCGATAGGGTCGTTCCTAATGTTCGGGGGAACACTTGAAAAAAATCTTTAGCATGATCGCTCTCGCTGTCGCGGCTTCACTGGTGTTCTCGGGGATCACCCCGGTGGAACGAGCCGAGGCCGCGACCTCAGTTTCACGCCTCTCGGGAAGCGACCGTTACGCAACGGCGGTGCAAATCTCGAAGTCCGGTTTCAAGCCCGGAGTTCCCGTCGTCTACATCGCTACCGGTGCCGACTATCCGGATGCGTTGAGCGCAGCTTCAGCCGCAGCAAGCCAGGGCGGTCCGCTGCTCTTGGTCGCGAAGACCTCGATCCCGAGCGTCGTCGCCAAAGAACTGGCACGTCTCAAGCCGGGCCGCATCATTGTTGTGGGCGGCACTGGCGCCATCAGCAACGGTGTCGTTTCGTCGCTGAAGAAGATCTCTCCCGTGAAACGAATTTCCGGCTCCGATCGCTACGCAACTTCCCTCGCGATCGCCAAAGATGCCTTCAGCACGAGCGACATCGTGTACCTCGCGACGGGACGCGATTTTCCCGATGCGCTGTCGGCCGCCGCCGCCGCCGGCTCTCAATCGGCACCCGTCGTGCTGATTGACGGCAAGTCATCCTCGGTGCGCTCAAGCGTGACGTCGTTCATTTCTTCACTCGGCGCCTCGCGTGCGATCGTGGTCGGGGGCACCGGCGCAGTGAGCTCCGCAATTGAGAAGAAGCTCAAGTCGCTGTCGGCTATCTCGAAAGTGACGCGGCTCTCGGGCTCGGATCGATACTCCACTTCCGTGGCCGTCAACAAAGCATCCTTCCCCTCCGCAACGAAGGCCTACATCGCAACCGGGTCGAGCTATCCGGATGCCCTCGCGGGCGCAGCCCTAGCAGGATCAGTTGGCGCGCCCCTCTACGTAGTGCCGCGTACCTGCCTCCCCGGCACAACCGTTCGCAGCATCGCAGACATCAACCCGTCAAAAGTGACGCTGCTCGGCGGCACCGGCGCGCTGTCTTCCTCCTTGAACTCCCTCGTCGCCTGTTCACCGGATGCTGGCTACCCCCGCTTGCTGACAGTGAAAGCCGTTCCGGCTGGCGAGAATCAGATCAAGGTCAGCTGGACGGGCCAAGGTCGCGCAACGAAGGTTGCCGTCATCGCGGGTTCAGAAGGAAGCCTGAGCAGCCATCAGTTCAAGTCGGCGTGGTTTCCCCCAGGAACAACGTCGATCACGTTGACTGTTCCTGAAAATCTTCGCGGCGAGCTCGGCACCGGTTCCGGCAACCCGATTTTTGTGAAGGTCGCAACGTACAACTCGTTGACGGCAAGCGATTCCGCACCGATTACCGCGAGCGTCTCCAAGTCGTATCGCCTCTCCCTCGCGGGCACCTATACCTACGCCGGGCACACGCCGACCACAAAGACGGTGCGGGTTGCCGAGTGGAACGTCAATAGCGTTGCGGGATCTAACGGAATCTCGGGCTACACCTGGAAGGACCGACGCAAGAAAGTCGCAGCCGGAATCGCTCTGGCTAATGCCGACGTGGTTGCGGTCGTCGAAGCCACTACCGCCGAGTCGTGGTCTGGATCGGGTAAGACTCAGTGGGAAGACCTTGAAGGGCTTCTGGCGTCATCCACTTACGGCTCGTACGACATCGCGTATGACAATGTCGGACCAGCGGGCACAAACACCACCAAGGGCGCCCACCTGTTCTTCAAGCCGGGCTCCGTCACGCTCGAACATTCTGGGGCTACATCGCTGAAGTCCATAACGTCGGGGTGGCCATCGGGCCTCACTGACCGCTATTTCGCGTGGGCAACGTTCACTCAGAAAAGCAACGGAAAATCGTTCGTCGCGGCGGCCGTGCACCTTCCACCGGGCAACGCCTACAAGTCGCTGAGGCTGACGGCAATCAAAGCCGTCGATGCGTTTCTCGAAGCTGAGGGTGGCGGCATTCCTATCGTCTTGATGGGTGACCTGAACTCGAGCTTTGCTGAGACACCGACGGGGCCGCAGACAGCGCTGGTGGATGCCGGCTACTACGACGCGAGCGCCGCGCCGAGCCGCAGCAACAACCGGTACAGCACCGCGAACCTCACCAACCAAATCGACAACAAGTCCAAGCCCGGGTATCCCTTCACGCCCTATAAGTACAAGTACGCGGCGCCGCGCATTGACTACATCTTCGTCAAGCACGCGCCCGGAGCCACGAAGTACGTGAATCAGATCGTGCTGAGCGGGTCGAAATTCACGACCAGCGTTCAGGGCTCTGACCACAACCTTCAATGGGCTGAGATCGGCATCCGTTAGCGCGCCTGAGGAATCTGCAACAGACTCGTAACGAGCCGGTGGTCACTGCCGCTTTCGTAGCGGGAGTCATCGACGATCTCGTACTTGGGCACGCTCACGGTGTCTGACGCGAAAATATGGTCGAGTTTGGGCGATGTTCCGTAGTTGAGGTCGCCCTCCGTCAGAGTGCTGAGGTCGCTGTTCGTGGACTTCGCTGCACTGTATTCGACGGCTCCGTATCCGGCTGCCGTGAGCGCGCTGATAGGAGTGTCGAGAGCACGACCTACGTACGAATTGAAGTCACCGGTGAGCACCGCGGGAAGGTCGGTGTAGTTGTTGTCGAGCCAGTCGATAATCGCCTGCGTCTGCTCAAGCCGAATGCTGTCTTTCTCCGCGCCAACCCCGTTGGTGAGGTGCGTGTTCACCACGATAAAGGAGGTGCCGGTGTCGCGGTCTTTCAGTATTTGCCAGATACCGGCGCGCGTCGTGTCATCCGCCAACTGCGGGAGGGTAATGATGCCGTATTTTCCGGGTGCGTATTTCTTCGCGTTGTACAGCAGCCGGGTGCCGAGAAATCCTGCTTTGGATGCTGTGAGCGCCGGCTTCGTCAACGAAAGGAGATCGCTGAGTTGCGTAGCGTCTGCTTTGCTAGAGAGAGTGTTGGTGGTGGCTTCTTGGAGCCCCACGACGTCAAGCTTGGCGGCGTTAATGTTGCTCGCGATCTTTGTACGCCGGGAACTCCACGGGTTGTTGGTTGATGCGTCGTAGCGGATGCTCAACACGTTGTAACTGCCCACGGCGACGCCAAGTGTAGGAACGTTTTCTGGGGTGATCAGCACCGCTGCCGAGGCTGAACTAGTTTCTTCTCCATTGATGGAGCGCACCCGCGCGTACATCGCTTCGTCGCTTGCCACGTTGTTCAGCGAGAGCCGAGTGAGTGGTGCCGGTATTTCAAACGACTTCACGTCGTCACTAAAGTCAGGGGTTCGCGATGTGTCCACGCGGTAGAGCTGCGCGTTCGCGCTAGAAACCCACTCCAGAGTGGCGCCCGCGGCTGAGCTTTCGACTGCTGCGAGCCCATAGGGGCGTGTCGGCTGAGTGTTTTGTTGCACGCTCGCGCTCGGCTCAGAGACAAGGTCGCCGTTGATCGCTTCGACGCTGTAGCTATAGTTGAGGCCGATCTCCTTCTGAGGAATATCGTCGATCGTCAGCGAGGTCGCGGCGCCATCACCCATGATGGTGCGGGCGTCTCCCCCGCTGGGCAGCTGGGTAATTCGATAGCCGGTCGCCCACTCCACCGGATCCCAGCTCACGGTGACACTCGTGGTGGAGACGGCCTCGGAGGTGACGTTTTCGGGCATCGCCACCTCGCGACGAGGCGTACTGACGAGAACGGGAGTTGGGGCCACCCCGCCGATTCCGGCACCGTTGAGTGCTCGCACTTGGATGTAATAGTCGGTACCGTTACGGAGCTCGCTAAGGGTGGCGTTGGTCGTGCCGACTTCTCGGCTCTGCACGATTGTGGTCATGCTGGGGTCAGAGGCGACCTGAAGCGTGTACTTAGACGCGTTAGCAACCGGGTTCCACGTCAGGGCGATCTCTTCGTAGTCTGCTTTCGCGTCAATCGTCTGGAGGGGTGCAGGCGATGTGACCAGCAGAATGCCGACGGCGAGCAGCACGAGGCTCACTGCCGCGATGAGGGCTTGGGTGGCGGGGGCGAGCGCGTGTCGTCTCCGGGGCATGGCGCTCGGGCCGCCGGCGTCGGGATGCGCCGTGACTGGATGATTCATTCTGTAGTGAGACTAATGCCTTCGTCGATAGCGGTGGACTGCTACTGAACGTATTTGAGCGCTTCGGTGACAAAGTGCGACGCGTAGTCGTTGTCGTCGAAATCGCCCAGGTAGTAGCTCTTGAGTTCGTGCCGCACGTGCTGCAGCGAGTCCGCACCAAGCAGCCCTTCGATTGCGTCGTCGAGCCCGCTGAGGTCTGCCCCGATCAGATAGGCCGCTTTACCGATGGGAAACTCGTCGATAAAGGCATCCTCGGTCTCGCTCATCATGCTGATCGCGAAGGGTTTTCCAGAGAAGAGAAAGTCGGGCACGACGCTCGAGATATCGGAGATCAGCGCATCCGAGGCGTTGAAGCATTCGATCATCGTCAGGATACGTTCGGCGTACTCTCCGTACAGATGCTTGCGACCGGTGGCGGCCGCATCCGAGGCGAGAAGGGTCGCGATTCGTTGCGACTGCGCGTGATTGTTCTTGTCGAGGTGAGTGTAGGGATGCGACCGGTAGATCACTGTGCAGCCGCGCTGAAGGAGAGCAGCCACGATCTCGTAGCCGTTCGGCAGCGAGGTGTAGTTCGAGTCAGCGTTGTGGCCAGCCCAGGTAGGCGCGTACAAAACCACCGGCGATTGTGGGTCAGCATCGGGGCGAGCCCCAACCTGAACGCTCTCGACTTGGGGGCGCCCCACGATGGCGAAGAAATCGGTGGGGGTGGATACGCCGTGGGCGGCGAAACGATCGATAGCGGCCCGCCCCGCCACGAAGTTCTTGTCGAACATTCGGAATACGGGGTTGTGACTTGGAGCTTTGTCACTGTCGCCGTGGTTGAGCTGTATGTGGGTGATTCCCGGGAATCGCACGAAGTGCGAATTGCGGATGCCGTTGTTCACATAGAAGGCCGCTTTGAGGCTGGGCACCACCATCGCGTCTTGATCGACGAGTGTCTTGCGCAGGAGGACCGGTGCAGAGGTGAGGGCGCACACAGCATCGAAGGTGTGCTGATTGCGCACGATGACGAAGTAGCGCTTGTTTAGCCGTTCGAGGTAGGGCAACCACATCGAGAGTTGGTACTCGGTACCGGAAGGGGCATCCCAGTGCACGACAAAGGCGGGTTCGTACTCCGTCAGCACTTGCGTAATCGAACGGTCGGCAATGCGGCGGCCGCGGATTCTGATGATGCCGTCGAGGATGACGACGGCTGACGGAATAGCGCCAAGGAACAGCACCACCAGTGACACCCAAGCACTGACGTGGAGTAGAGCGAGAGCACCGAAAATGACGAGCAGCGCGGAGTTCACGTAGAAGATTTTGGAGGCGCGGAACAGCCCGTAGTTGCGTACGGATAGCCCCGGCACATGGGCCGCATAGGGAATGGCACCGTCGACGATTCGACGGACCGTCACTTCTCCCGCGATGAGCATGCTGAGCAACGCGACGGATGCCCACGTTACCCACGCACTGGACGGATCGTTGTAAACGAGGCCGATACTTATCGCGAGTACCGCGCGGGACAGCGTGAAGCGACCAGTCGGGCGGGTGCGGTTTCCGGGGTGTGCAGCCTGGGTGATCTCGGGAATCAGCGCGATAAAAAGCGCGATAGCCCCGACTCCGAGAGCCCACCCCACCGGAACCCCAGCAAGAGCGAGTGTGAGGCCCGCGATCGCGAGAGCGTTGGCGGCCAGTTCATGCGCCGCTGCGTCGACTATGCGTTTAGCGAGCGATCCACGGTCAGCCGTAGCGACCTCAATCGTGTTGATGCTCATCTAGTAAAACCCTCTTGCTTTCCTGCAGTACGCGCCCCTCGCGTGATTGCACTGAGCCTGCCTCATTCTACCCGCGCGGTTTTGGATTCACTGCGAATGTGCCGGTGCTCGAGCCGCTAAGCCGGCGGATTTGGAACGTCAATTATAGAAACGTCTCGGGTCTTCGGCTGACGAAGCGCAAAGACAACTAGCCGTTGCTACTCTTGGTCGCCGCCCTTTGGTTCCGCATTGCCCGCAAGATCGAGCATCCTAAGAGCCAGCCGCTCAGTGGCGTGCCCATCGTCCAAAGGATTGAAGGTCGATCTGAAGTCCGCGAGCTTCTTACGCCATTCCGCGGAAGGAACACGCATATCGAGTATTGCTTCCCGTAGATCGTCGAAAGTCTCGGCTTGAGGCCCCGGAGTCGTCGAGTCGTATTCCAGCAGCCCCGGGAGTTGCTGGAAATACCTCTCTTTGTCTGGGACGAAGAAAACCATAGGCTTCCCCGTAACTGAGTAATCGAACCGAATCGACGAGTAGTCGAATAGTCCGATGTCTGACGCTTCGATCAGTACGTTGATGTCCGGATGCCCGGTGACATCCAGGACCGCCTCGTCATCTTGTGTGCTGTTGTCGAACCGGTAATGCGCCGCATGCCCGCGAACCATAATCACGTACTCGTCGCCCAGAGCCCTCTGCAGTCGAACGGGGTCGAATAGCTTCACCATCTGCGACGCCCACGGCGAAGCGGCCTCGTAGTCACGCCACGTGGGTGCATACAGTACTGCGATTTTGTCGGGCTCAATTCCGAGCGATGCGCGTGCACCTTCACGACGCGAGTGCGATATCCCAGCGAGCCGGTCATTCCGGGGGTGGCCCACGGTTAGCACCTCGACGTCGAGGGGAAAGTTCTCACGATAGAGCCGTCCAGCGATCTCGTTGGGTGCGACCAGCAAATCCCACGCTTGTCGGCGAGCAAGGTTCTGTTCGATTTCGAGTTCACTGACTCTCATCGCGTTCCAACGGGAAAGCCCCATCGATTTAAACGGATGCCCGTGGTAGGTCTGAACCACTACTTGCCCCGGACGCTTTGTGAAGAACGCCGGAAGCTCGTGGTTGATGCACACAAATTGAACGCTGGAGATGACTTCGAACCACTCGGCGCTCTCGATAAGAATGGGGGTTGAATCGGCAGGGACGGGCACTGAGAAGTCTGACACGCCCCAATATTGGGGTATCTCTGGGCGGTTTTCGCGCACCCACCTAAATAGCTCCAGCTGACTATCGTTCGCGGCTTCTCCACGTAAGCACTCGTAGTAAAAACCCGGGACGATTCCCGCTGAATCTTCTGTCATGTAACGATCGATCGCGGCTTGCTTATTGCTTCTCGATAGCTCGGCCGCCTTTTGAGGAGGCCGGACGCTAACAAAGCAGTCGCCACGATCAGAGAGATAGAGTTCCAACCTCATAGCGGCAGATTGTGTCTCAACCGGCATCGCCTCAAAAAGGGTCCCGCTCAGCGTGATGCGAAGGCCCTCCCCGGGCGCACCAACTCCAGCAAGCATGACCTTGTAATACCCAGTCGGCAATGCTCCGTGACTCGTGTATCCCCATCGATCGATAGTGAGATCGATCTCGGCTCGGAACCGGCTGCCGTGATTTGTGCTGATCCGCACCGGGACGGTTTCAATACTTTGTCCGACAAGACTGAGTTGCAGAACTTCAGGCCCGCCGTCAATTAGTTCCCCCTCAAGCACCAACTTTCCTGCAAAATCGACGCCGAAAGAGTGTAGTTCGCAGCGAACAGGGCGGGTATCGAGCACTAGTTGGGCCGACTTCGTCGAACGTGCGGTGAACTCATCGCCCTCACCGGCAGTTGTCTGCAACTCCCACGCCGATGCGTGAACATTCCGGCGATGGCCTGTTTCCGTTTCCAAACTAACGAGCCATTGGTTCGATGAACTACCGACTGCACTCGCCGGAAACCGAGGTCTCGTCGCGCGCCATTCGTTTTCTCCCGCCCTCGTCATAGGCGATTCAATACGGCCCCCTCCTACGTTCGTCAGAACCAGAGTTCGAGGAACGTGAGATCCGTAATTTCGCCGAACTCCGATTTCGGCGAGTCCGTCGGCAGCAGAGATTCCAGCTACTCCGAACGGTCTTCTCGCTAACGTTACCTGGAGGCCAGAAGCCCACTTCCACGAGAGCAGCGCATAAAAACCATCCGCGAATGAACTAGTTCTAAGTTGCGATGCTGAAGAATTCCGAGCCCGTTTGGTGAGAGGGCCGGAGCGTTGAATCTCGCCATCACGCACACGAACCAACACGTCCCAGCTCGAAAGCGGGCCGGACCCCGAAGCCATCGCGCTGGCAAGCTCCGAAATTTCGAACTCGGCCTCGAAACCAGCTTCATCGTTCGAGATCCAACGATGGCGCGACTCTACGGAGGCCCATTCGCTTCGAACGCGTACGAGGTCGGCAGTGAGGAGACGACCCGTCTCGGTGTTCACGAGCATGACTTGCAGCTCATTATCCTCGGTGGGAGGAAGATTCATGATGTAAGCCCAGCCGGTCAGGCGCAGGCGAGTAGCGGACACCCAGCTCACCGTTCGCAGAGTCGCTGAAAGTTTTAGTTGCCCAGCGCTTAGCTCTAGCGCCTCTCTAGGTAGCTCGATCGGCAGGGCTTTGAAAAACGGAAGTTCGAGACGCGGGGTACCCCCATCGCGCAGAACTGGTAATTCACGTATCTCTAGGCCCTTATTGAGCAGAAAACGATCCACATGTGACTTGCTGCCGACTAGCGAAAGATAAACGAGGACGCGATTCTGAGCCGAAACGTTAGGGACGCCAATTACCTGTGCTTCGTCGACCACTGAACGAATCATCGACAGGATTGCCTCATAAACTTGCGCATCGGAACGCAACGACTGCCGGAGATAGCCGGGGAAATGAAACTCGAGAAGCGTCCACAGCCAAGCCCCATAAACTCCGGGGCTTGCGATATTACGAAGGGATTGCGCCGTAAGCTCGATCGCAGTTTTCCGAGCATTCACGTTTTGTACGGTGTACATCGATTGGCTCAGCGAGCTCCCATCACTACGTTCGAGCCAGGTGTATGTCACGCTGTCTAAGACGTCGATCGAATTCGCTAGACAATAGGCCTGAGTCACAACAGGCTGGTCTTCGAATAGCACTCCCTCACGGAAGATGAGCCCCTTCCGTTTCCAGAACGAAGCTCTATAGACCTTCCCTGGGGTGTAGAAATTCCTCAGCACTTCGGGGTATTCGTCGAGCTGAATGCCAATCTGGGCCTTGTGGTGAACGAGCTGGGCCCACAGTGGCTTAAACCTTCGCCCAGAGCTCAATCGCTCAAGAGCTCCCACGGCTATATCGGATCCTGAGCCCCTCAGGGAACTCATTAACTGTTCGAAAGCCTGCTGCGGGATCGTGTCGTCAGAATCGACAAAAGTCAAAAACGCTCCGCGAGAGCGCCGCACCCCAGTGTTGCGAGCGCCACCAAGCCCGCGGTTGGATTGCCGAATGATTCGGACACGCCTGTCTTTCCTCGAATACTCGCGGGCGACTGTCAGCGACCCATCCTTCGAGCCATCATCGATCACGAGAATCTCGAGATTCTCGTAGGTCTGATTGATAAGGCTGTCTAGGCAATCAGCTAGATAAAGCTCAGTGTTGTACATCGGAACAATGACACTAAGGAGTGTAGATTCGGCCTCCCTGCCTCTCCGCGGCAGAGTTCTGAATGCTCGCGAGGCCATCGCGCGAGCTTTAGAACTCAACCTCGATTGAACAGGCTTTTTTGATGCAAAAAAAAGCAATGGTTTTTCCCCGATTCCCCTTGGCTTCTTCCACCCGCAGCGCGAGGGCCCCACAACTCGAGCTCAGAGCCGCTTTAGCTTTTGTGCGTTGTGAAGAAACCCACACCCAACGGTCATTATCCGCAACGCGCGACAATCAGACTAGCGTTCGTCGCGCGCCCGAGGGCCACGGCGCGCGCTGATTGGCTGGCCCGTGGGACCGCCTAGCATCACGACTGTTCGGGAAACCGGGACCGACACCGGCTCGAACAGCCAGCCCTTTGGTGTTCCGCTGAACGCACTCGAACGCATCTGCGTCTTGTGTTGTTCTCAGCTGATGCGATCTACTCGCACGCTGTGTGTGGCTACCCCGCTCATCCGACAACGACCGCAACGTGTCGTTAGTCCGCTGCGCGAGGGCCTCTAGCGCTGTCCGCGAAAGCGCACCCACCGCGCACTCAGCGACCGCGCAATGCGGTGCTCCACGGGCTTTCCCATATAGTCCAAGACATCCTGTTACTTGGCAAGGCGTTTTTTCAACTCTTTCGTCTTCGCTTCGAGTCGATGAATCGTCTTCTCCAGCGCGGCAAGAAAGGTGTCGGGAAGCCGTTGGTTGAGCGCGTCGAGATCAGCTTCTTCGTAGGCCTTGCCGATATCGACGGACCCACCGCGGTACTCCTGAAAAGGAACGGAGTGATATCGCGCCAGTTCCAGGGTTCGCGAATCATGCGCAAGCAACGTCGCTGGCGTAGCCGCTTGCAGCGCTGCCATCGTGCCGTGCACACCATTGAAGGAGGTGCGCCTCAGCAGTAACCTGCGCGATGAGTGAGACGTCGTTGTACTCGAGAAGCGCCGATTAGAGAAACTCGCTGACGCCCTTCACAGCTTTGCCTAAACGTATGAGGATTCATTTCATCACGATGAGTTCTAGACGTTTGTTTGAGTGAGTACGACGAGCCCATCTTTCTGCTTCCGCTGTCGGTTTTGATCATTCAAGCTCAATCGCCAGGCTGCTTGTTTTCCGACAGCGATGGGCGCTCAGCCGCGCGGATATCTAGGCGCTGTGACGCCGCACGTTGATTACTTGGCCGGTGAGATCGCCTAAGAGCACGTCGATCGAGGCGTTTGCGACCTGCATGGGCTCGAGCAGGGAACCCTCTGGTTCCTCGCCGAACGCATCAAGGCGCATTTGCGTTTTCGTTCGCTCCGGGTTGATGCAGTTGACCCGTACTCCGTAGTCGGTCCACTCCTCCGACAATGACTGAGTCAAGTTGACTGTCGCTGCCTTCGTTGCGGAATACATGCCGTAGTTGGCACGACCTCGGGTGTAAGAGCTCGAAGTGAAGAACAGGAGCTGTCCGCTGGTCTCGCGAAGGTATTTCAGGGACTCCTGCGCGATGATCACCGGGCCAAGCAGGTTCACATCGAGGATGTTGCGAACCTGTTCCGGAGAGAATTGCTCGAGGCTGCCCAACTCGAGAACACCCGCGGTGTTCACCACGTAGTCGATGCGGCCGGATTCAGCATGTGCTGCAGCGAGAGCTGCGGCTACCGATTCGCGATCTTCTACAGCTGTGCCGGTAGTGGAGCGGCTCAAGGACACAACATTGACGCCGAAGCTCTCCGCCGCCTCGACGATTCCACGCCCGATACCGGCGCTGCCACCAAACACGACCATAGTCTTGCCTGACAATTGCTCTTCGCGCTCAGCAGCATCCAAAGAACTGTGATCAGCGGAACGCAACTGAAAGAGTTTGTCGGCAATGAAGATGTCGATGCCGGCTGTCACCTTCATGTTCTCTTCTTCACCGAGCACGACCGCGATGGGCACCTTCGGCGAATACTTCAACACCACAGAGCAGTCATCGCTGGCAGCAAACTCCGGATCGAGAACCGCTCGGTCATAGGCCTCGCGGATCGTCGACAGCAGGAAGCCCTGAGGAGTCTGGCCTCGGCGAAGGCGGTCACGCGGCGGAATCTTACGGATCTTGCGACCGCTCCCCGCAACCTTGATGATCGTGTCAGCAGACGGAATAGCTACGTCTACCGCTTTATAGGTGTCGAGTGCCTCGACACAATCCTTCAAGATGCGGTGGCTCACGAACGGGCGCACTGCATCGTGGAAGAGCACCTTCACCTCGTCGTCGTCGCCGAGGGCCTCGATCGCTTTACGCGACGTGTCGTTGCGAGTAGCGCCGCCGGCCAGAACACGAGTCAGCTTCGGGAACTCGCCCGACTCACGGATAGTTTCGACCGCTTCGAGGTGATCGGGTTCCATCATGATGATGATCTCATCGATCTCGGGCGAGCTGTGCACCGCCTCGAGAGTGTGTTGAAGGATTGTCTTCCCCGCGATGCGAGCCAGTTGTTTAGGCATTCCCAAACCTGCCCGCACTCCGATGCCACCGGCCAAAATAACCATGACCGTACGCAATTCTGATTCAGTCTTCACAACACACCCTCCACCCGTGCACGCCACAGACCCTGACGGCAGTCAGGGTTTGTACAACATCTCAAACCTTTACTGGCGGACTACCAAGTTCGCGCTGTCGAGGTATTGCCCGACACCCGAAACCATCGTTCGAACAATCGAAGCCACGTGTTCGGGCTGCATGATCGTCGATGGATCTTCATCCGGAGCGAGCGTCTTGCGCAAATCTGTGGCACAACGACCAGGAGACAACGACACAACGCGGGTTCCATAGATGGCCAACTCCTCGCGCAGCACGTCACTCATGTTGATGACCGCCGCCTTGGACGCCGAATAGGTTAGCCATCCAGCACGGCCAGTGATTCCCGCCGTCGACGCGATGTTTACGATCGCATCGAACTTGTTGCCGTGATGAAGGAGTTCTTGAATAACCGTGAATGGTGCGTAGACGTTCACCATGATCGTCTTCTCGAAGTCTTCGAACTCGACCTGCTGGAACGCAACCGGGTTGGTATAGCCCGCGTTATTGACGAGAATGTCGACCTTCGGATGCGCCGCGTTGATCTCTGCCATCGCTGCGATAATCTGCTGGCGATCCCCCAAGTCCACGTTGTACGTGTGGATTCTTACGCCACGGTCGTTTAACGTCTCGAGCCACTTTACGTTTTCAATAAAGTGATCGCTCTCGCGAGCCAACATAATGATGTCTGAGACCGTGGGCTCGTTCGTCAAGAACTCGCGCGCCGTTGCAAGGCCAATGCCCTTAGACGCTCCCGTGATCAGAACCGTTTTATTCATCAGCATCCTGCCTACTCCGCAACAACACATTCGCAATCTGGACATCGACAGGCCCTGTGACCTTGAGATTGCTCTCATCGCCATCGATGAAGTAAACGTCATGACCGGCCGCCGCAACGAGCGTTGCGTCTTCCGTATATTCAGACGCACGCTCTACAGCGAACTCGTGGCTGGCCTTCAGGTCTGCGCGCAAGAACTTTTGCGGCAACTGCACGTTGCGCAGGCCGTCGCGCTCGAGGTAACCCGTGACTCGCTTGGTCACGGGGTCAACCGGCGCCACTGTGAACGAGATCGGCGACATAAAGCTGCAGTTGTCGTACGGCGCTGCGATGAGCTCGGCGAAATCAGCGACTGTCACCATGGGGCGAGCGGACTCGTGAACGAGAACACGATCGTTGGTGCAGGCATCAACCATGCGGGCGACCGAGTTATGGCGAGAGGAGCCAGCCTCTACATAGGTCACCGTCGTGGTGATCGCGTAGTCGCGCACGATGGCTTTGACCTCGTCGAGCCAGCCACTGGGGTAGTTGAGAACGATCTGGTCGATCTCTGGCACTTCGTTGGCCGCAACCAACGAATAGACCAAGACAGGCATACCGTGAACCTTAAGGAACTGCTTGGGCGAATCGGCCCCAAGCCGCGCTCCAACACCTCCATTAAGGAGAATGAGACTGTACATACGGAATAACTCCTCTAACCCCACGACAGCACCCGCGACGGCGAGCCTGCGGATGAGTCTAACGTGAACGGACGGTGAACATACGGAAAAAGCGAAGCAAACGCGAGCATCTTTACACGTATTTGCCGGCCTCGTTAAGGAACACGTCGACGTAGCCCTCGGGCGCAAAATCGCCTAAGTAGTACTTCTTCCAATTGCGACGTTCTTCGAGCAACGAGTCATTTACAAGCAACTCATCGAGCACTTGTTCGATGTTGGAGCCATCGCGCGCAAGCAAGTAGGAAGCCTTAGCTAGAGGGAACTCCTCGACGAAGTCCTCTGAGGCAGCGATGGCCGCGATAGCGAATGGCTTCTCGGAGTAAAGGAAGTCAGGCACGATACTCGAGACATCTGAGATCAGAGCGTCGGAAATATTGAAACATTCCGTCGTCGATAGGTCTTTTTCGGCAGCGGGGCCCCATAAATGTTCGCGTCCCGACGCGGCTCGATCGGCAGCAAGCAGTTCCACGATGCGTTCTGCTTCCGCCGCGTGCGACGCGTTGACCGCTGTGTACGGGTGGGAGCGGAACACCACGCGAGCTCCGCGTTGAAGAAGAGCTTGAACTACCGCGACACCGATCGGCAACGACGAATAGTTCGAGTCGGCAAAATAGCCGGCCCAAGTGGGGGCGTACATCACAGTCTTGTGCCCGCTGCGATCGGTGGTCTCACCCGCAACGGCGATGTTCTCAACCTGCGGCCGCCCCACGATCGAGAACCACCCCGGAGCCGTCTCGATACCGGCACGGGCAAAGCGATCGATAGCCGCTTGGCCCGCCACAAAGTTCTTATCGAACATGCGGAGGACCGGGTTGAAGCTTGGAGCTTTATCGCTCTCACCGTGAAGGAGCTGAATGTGAGTGAGGTGGGTGTAGCGCGCCATGTGCACGTTACGTGCATTTGAATTGACGTAGAACACAGCTTTGAGAGTGGATGCGATCACGCCATCCATATCCGCGACGACGCTTCGTAGCAGCACTGGCGCCGTCGTGAGCTTGGAAGCCGCGATGAACGACGCTCGATTGCGAACCACGACGATGAATGGCTTATTCAACCGCTCAAGGTAGGGCAGCCACATCGCGAGTTGGTAGTCGGTCTTCGCCGGCGCGTCCCAGTGCACCGCGAACGTCGGGGCGACTGCCGCGAGAGCAGAAGGCAACTGGCGTTCCGCAATTCGGCGGCTTCGCACGCGAAGAATACCGTCCAAGAGAGAAATGCTCGTGGGCACCGCAGCGACAAGCGTGACCGCAATTCCGATCCACGGGTTCACTCCGAACCATGCCAATGCCGCGAGAATGAACATCGCGATAACGTTCACCAGAAAGATGAAGTTCACCCTAAAGAGCGGGTAGTTGCGTACTGAGACGCCAGGAAGATTTACACCATAGGGGATAGCGCCGGCGGCTACTTTGGCGCAATTGACCTCAGTACCGATTAAGAAACTCAAGATGCCGACGGATACCCACACGAGTAATTCATCACTCGTGCGCACGTAGGCGTAGCCGATAGCAATCAGGATCAACACACGAGACAGTACGAAGCGCCCTACGTATTGGCGCCATCCTTTGCCTTTGCGCAGCGCGGGCAATCCGAAAGCTACGATCACGGCAAAGGCGATGCCGGCGGCCGCGAGCGCCAGCCACAGCTCGATACCCAGCAGCAGCGACACAACGCTGAAGGAAGCGAGCGCATTCGCGACGAGTTCGAGACCATTCGCCTGCTCAAATCGCTTGGCAAATGAACCTCGATCATTCGCAGACGAGCGGGAGAATAGTTTCATTTCGTGGATTTTCTTAGTGATGTGGTGTGAACCAGAGAGACTGTTGCACAAAGAGTGCAAGCGAATAGCACCTTAACATGTTGCGCTCGGAGTGGCCCTGAATGGCTCACATCCGCTCCCCGCCCGGTATTGCTGCTGTGTGGTGGGCATCCGATACGCTAAAGGCACCGAACGTTCACTCAACGTTCCCCTTTTACGCCTCGTGGCGAGCGCGCTCGCCACCAATGATTCGGAAGTCTGTGACCACTCCACTCACCGCATCGCGCAGAAAGTTGCGGTTCGAGGCTCAGGGCAGCGGGCAGGCCGTCGACATTCGTTTTGATGGTCACCGCGTCTGGTCGACCGAGCTTGTCGCAACCGCCGACAGCCATAAGATCGCCCTGGATTGGCCCCCCGCATTGCGGCCCTACCTCAGCGGTACCACCAAGCTCGAGGTGGCGGACTCCGGCAGCGGCGAGATTCTCGCGAGCGGTGCTGTGCGGTTCGGGCTCAACTCGAAACCCGTCTCCGTGCGCGATGCGGAAGGCCGCCTGCTCAGCATCAACAAGTGGGGACGTCTGGGCGTCAGCGTCGCCGGGGTCGATACCTCGTTTCGCGAACGCCTGATCGCGCATACCCACGAGATCCTCGATCACCTCGCAGAGCTTGGCTACACGGCCTATATCACCGGCGGCACGCTCTTGGGCGCAGTGCGTGACGGCGACATCCTTCCCCACGACGACGACACCGACCTCGGCGTACTGCTCGACCACAGCGACCCTGCCGACATCTCGCTCGCCAGCTATCGGATGCAACGAGAGCTAGAAGAGCTGGGCTACGACGTCGTGCGCCACTCAACCGCGCACCTTCAACTCACCTACTTCACCGAAAACGGCAGCATCGACCACTACGTCGATATCTTCACCGCGTTCTATCGCAGCGCCGACGAGTTCTGCCAGCCGATCCATGTGCGCGGAAATCTGCCCATCGAGTCGCTTCTTCCTCTGGTGCCGATCGAGTTCGCGGGCATCAGCATGCCGGGGCCCGCCAACCCCGAAGCCTGGCTTGAGATTTGCTACGGTCCAGCGTGGAGCATCCCGAACCCCTCCTTCGCGTTTGTCACGCCAATGAACACGCGCCGACGGTTCGAGAACTGGTTCGGCTCGCAGAACACCAATCGCGTGTTTTGGGAATCGCGCCATACCGCTGGTTCCACTTCAGCTGCCGCGGATGCTCGCTCCCACCGACGCGAACTCGACACCGTGTTGGCCACCCTCCCTCCCGGCTCTTCGTTGGTCGACGTGGGAACAGGCGATGGTGCAGACGCCATCACGATCTCCAACGCTGGGCACCACGTCATCGGCTTTGACTACAGCTATAAAGCGCTGTCGCGCGCGCACGCACGTGCCGAAACAGAGGCGAAGAATTCCCACGCGGTCGAGTTCCGCTATCTCAACATTTACGACCGCCGAGACCTACTGACGTTCGGCGCCGAGCTCGTGACCCAAGGTACGAGCTGGCATTTCAACGCCACCAATGTGCTCGCCGGACTTACCAAGGAGGGACGAGCAAACTACTTCTTGTTCCTCAAACTCGTGATGAACCCCGACAGCCTCGCGATCGCCACCTTCGACACCAACTACTCGGTAACCCACTTTCGTGGAGACAATCCGCTCACGTGGCATTATCCGCTCGACTGGTTGCACTCTGAAATCGCGCCGCACGGGCTCACCGCAGAACTACTTCACACCGCAACACGGCGCACCGCTCACGGTCGCCGGCGAACCGCAACCGTCGTCATCCGACGATCGCATCCCAGCCACACTGAACCGGAGGCAGCATCATGGAACGCCTAATTGGACGCATCCTTAACAAGCTCGCGCCGCGCACCGCGAACACCATCAAGGTGCTCGTGCACTCCAGTGAAGACGCGGGCCTTGCCAGCCGGATCGTCAACTACGAAAAGGAAATCTCCGAGCTTCGTCAAGAAATCGACGAGCTTCGCAGCGACAGCGTGCGAGTAGCCGAGCTCTACGACCTCGTATTTGAACGCCTGCGCGAAAAGATCTAACGGCCAGCAGCCGGCACTCCCCCGCCACCGCCCAGCCCAGCAGCGCAGTCGCCACCCTGCCGCTAAGCCTGTGGCAACACCGGGCGCAGCTTGTTCTCGAACATGCTCAGCGCCGACGCAATCGCCATGTGCATGTCGAGGTACTGGTAAGTACCCAGCCGGCCACCGAAGAACACTCCGGCCTCGGCATCCGCGTGCTTGCGGTACTCCAAGAGGCGATCGCGATCCTCTGCCGTGTTCACCGGGTAGTACGGCTCATCTTCGCGCTCGGCAAACCGCGAGAACTCCCGCATAATGACGGTCTTCTCTGACTGATAGTTGCGTTCGGGGTGAAAATGACGGAACTCGTGGATGCGCGTGAACGGCACATCGGCATCCGCATAGTTCATGACGGGCGTGCCCTGGAAGTCTCCGACCTCGAGCACCTCCTGCTCGAAGTCGAGCGTGCGCCACGACAGCTCGCCCTCGGCAAAGTCGAAATAGCGATCGATCGGGCCCGTGTAGACAATCGGCACGTGACCGACCATCGAACTCTTGTTGATCGGCTGGCTCTCGTCAAAGAAGTCAGTGTCGAGACGCACCTCGATGTTGGGGTGATCGGCCATACGTTCGATCCACGCGGTGTAGCCGTCAACAGGCAAACCCTCGTAGGTGTCGTTGAAGTAGTGGTTGTCGTAGCTGTAACGAACAGGAAGTCGGCTAATCACTTCGGCCGGCAAGTCGGTCGGCGCCGTCTGCCACTGCTTCGCGGTGTAGTCGCGAATGAACGCCTCGTACAGCGGACGACCAATCAGCGAGATAGCCTTTTCTTCCAAGTTTTGTGGCTCAGCATCGCCCAGCTCCGACGCTTGCTCTGCCACCAGCGCGCGCGCAGCATCCGGCCCGAATGCTGCCCGGAAGAACTGGTTGATCGTGCCCAAATTGATGGGGAGAGGAAAGACCTCACCACCGTGGTTGGTGTACACCCGGTGCTGGTAGTCGGTGAACTGCGTGAACTTAGTCACGTAATCCCACACGTGCTTGTTCGAGGTGTGGAAGAGGTGCGCCCCGTAGCGGTGCACCTCGATGCCGGTCTCCGGCTCCACCTCGCTGTACGCGTTACCGCCAATGTGCGAGCGGCGATCGATGACAAGAACCTTGAGGCCCAACTCATTCGCGGCACGTTCGGCGATCGTGAGGCCGAAGAAGCCAGAACCAACTACGAGCAGATCAGGAGTCACAGTACAACCTTTATGAGTGGAAACCGCGGGCGATAAACCGACGGTAAGCGATACGACGAATCGCGACAGGAACCAGACGGTAACCTCCGCGCACAATCACATTACGAACATTCTGCAACGGGGTGGTGAACCCCAGCTTTCTAAACTCCCTTTGCAAACGCAACTCTGCCTTCAACTGGCCGAGCCCGCCCCGGCGTGTATACGCCCCCGCACTGACTCGATACATCAGCAAGGCTTCTTGCAAATTCTCCACGCGCGCGCCCGCATCAATCATGCGGGCGAACAACCAGTAATCCTCCATGAGGCCGACGTCGATGTAACCACCGGCAGCGGCCACGGCGGAACGGCGATACATGACCGTCGGATGATTGAACGGATCGTGAAAGCGCGAGTACCGGGCGATTTCTTCTTGACCCTGGGGCGGAATGCGCTTACCAATTACCGAGCCGTCGTCATCGGCGAACTCGAACATCGCGGTACCGACCAGATCGAGGCCGCCCGCGATCGCCGCCCGCTGTTTCTCAAATCGAGTGGGCAGCGATACGTCATCAGCATCCATGCGGGCCACCACATCGAAGGAGCACTCCGCGAGACCGGCATCGAGTGCTCGGGCCAAGCCGCGGTTCTTCTCCAGAACCAGCAACTTTGTTGGCACCGGAGACGATGCGATTAGCTGCATCATCGTCGCGCTCAACTCCGCAGAAATGGGACCATCTTGCACGACTACAACCTCAGCGGGCTGCAGCGTCTGATCATCGAGACAACTGCGAAAAGCGCGCTCTAAAAAGGCAGACTGATCGCCTGAATAGACAGGCAAGAGCAAAGAGAAGTCGCGTTCGTGATCGGCCATGCCTACCCCCGTGCTGCTTCAACGCGAGCAACGGCAGCTGCCACTGCGGGCAGGTCGGCGAAGTAGTCAGTATTCGACACCGGGCGCGTGCGCCCACCCTCAGCGAGGCCGCGACGTAACCCTGCCCAGAGAACCGGGCGCTGCTGCGAGCGCCGAATCGTGCGGATCCAGCGACGGATGCTCGAAGCACCGTACATCGCTTTCTCCCAAACCTTGAGGCCTCGCGAATGACGCATTAGCCACACCTTGTTGCGTACTTCAAAGAAGAATCGCTCACCGGGGTCAAGGTCGGTGGAGCCGAGGAGCTTTGTCTTGTGCACGACAACGCTGGCGGGCACGAAGATGCCGCGGCTGCTGCGCAAGAGTCGAGTAGAAAACTCGAAGTCGTCGTTCCAGATGAAATAGTCGGCTACAGGAAGCCCCCATTGGCGCACCGCGGCAGCAGAAACAAACATCGACACGAACGATGAGCTACGCACGGCGAGCGTTGATGCCGCCTGTGCTGCCGACTTTTCGGTCGCGCTCACGAATGGCTTTTCGCGCGGAGTGTTCATGGGGTGATCTTGACCATCAGTCCAGATCACGCGAGAGCCAGCAATCGTGACTTCAGGCTGAGCCTCGACAGCGGCAACCAGTTCGGCCGCGGCAGACGGGGTCGGAATTGTGTCGTCATCCATGAGCCAGAGCCACGTGGGGTCATGTGCTTCAAGAGCGTGCGCCATTCCGGCGGCGAAACCGCCCGCTCCCCCGGTATTGCGTTCGAGGGTGACCAGATCAACGGTAGGGAAGGATGCTCTGACAGCATCACCGGATCCGTCATCTGACGCGTTGTCGACGACAACAATGGCATCCAAGGTGCGTGATTGTGCGGCTAGGGCGGCCAACGCCTCCATGAGCAGTTCGCGCCGGTTGTACGCCACCACCACCGCGACTACACGGGAAACTTGCGGCATTTTCGGTATCTCTATCTCACTGTCGCGAAGGGAAGGGCAACACTCACCCTAGACGAGCGAAGCGCTCTGCACACGTTACAGGTCGGCGCTACCTCCTATAGATAGGATTACCGGGTGCAGCGCTTCAATTCATCTCCCGGAGGGCGTCAGTGACCTGGTGGGAGACCATCCCAGCTTTCGCGGTCATACTGACGGTTGGCATAGCGCCGGGGCTGTTGCTCTCGGCCATGCTCGGTCTGCGCGGAATAGCGTTGCTCGGCTCTGCCCCAGCGTTCTCCGTCACTACCGTGACTCTGGCGTCGATTGCCGCACCATTTTTCGGCGCCGCCTGGGGGCTCGCTCCCATCGCCGGCACCACAGTGGTGCTGCTCATCGTGATCGCGGTCTTCCGATTGCTCTGGCACCGGCTGCGCCCGCAACCCGCGTTTGCTCATCCCCCCGTTCGGCTTCTGACCTGGGCGGCTCTTGGCATCGGAGTGGCTGCCATCGCGATCACCGTGCGCTTCATCGTTGCGTTCGGCGAGCCCGAGAACATCTCGCAGACCTACGACAACATCTTTCACCTCAATGCCCTGAGGTACGTACTCGATAGCGGAAACGCGTCGTCGCTCACTCTCGGCGGATTTAACATCGAGAACCCGGCTGCGGGCACGTTCTATCCGGCAGGCTGGCATGCACTCACCGCGGCGAGCGCGAGCATCACCGGCGTCAGCATCCCCGTGGCGATCAACCTCACCTCCATTCTCATCGGTGCCGTGTATTGGCCTCTCGGCTGTGTCTTTCTCGTGCGCACGATTCTCGGACCGCGCGCGATCGCCATCGTCGGGGCGGGCGTTCTCTCGGCAGCATTCGGTGCATTCCCCTACGGCCTCGTTGACTTCGGCGTGCTGTATCCCTATTTACTCGGCGTCAGCCTGCTGCCCGCAGCGCTCGCCTACGCGGTGATCGCAACTCGCTTGAGCGACCAGCCAGAAATGCGCACATCGCGCGCCTGGTTCGCTCTGTTCGGTGTAGTTCCCGGAATCACACTCGCGCACCCCAGCGCCACCATGGCTTTTGTCGCCCTCAGCAGCATCCTTGTTGTCGTGGGAGCTCACCGCATGTACAAGCGACTCGTCGCTGCGCACGCGTCAACGCGTAAGATCCGCCTGCTGCTGGTCGGCACTGCGCTCGTGCTCGCCGCCTATCTCGGCGCCTGGCTCGTCGTTCGCGTCAGCGTCGTGTGGGAACCGATCAGAACGGTCGCTCAAGCCCTCGGTGAAGTTCTCACCAATGCAACTAACGGGTTGCCGATAGCGATCGTGGCGACGGCGCTCGTGATCGTTGGCGTTCTTCAGCTTCGGCAGCAGCCATTGCTGCGCTGGTTGATTCTCAACTTCAGCATCGTGGGCATTTTGTACATCGCTGCAGCAGCAATGCCGCACTCGCTGCTGCAGTCGCTGCTTGTCGGCACCTGGTACGGGGATAGTCACCGCTTGGGTTCACTTCTACCCATCGTGGCGCTTCCGCTGGCCACGCTCGGCCTCGTGCGCGTATACGACGCGATTCGCACGCGCGAACCCACGAAGGTCAGCGCCAACGTCGATGCACGTTCCCGGCAACGCTCACTCGCCATCACGGCCGTAGCGCTGCTGCTGCTGGCGACTCAGGGTTATTCGCTGCACGTGGCAACTCTCGAAGCTCGCAGCAACTACGTCATCACCGACGATCCTGACGACGAGGATTACGAGGCACCGCTGCTGACCGCCGACGAACTAGACGTTCTTGAGCACGTGGCTGAGTACGTTCCGAAGGATGCCGTCGTGGCCGGCAGCCCGTGGACCGGCGCCGGGCTCGTCTACGCCATCGCCGACCGCGAGGCCATGCTTCCCCACGTCGGAGGCTTCGACAGCGCCGAGTCTCGGCTCATCGGCGAGCGACTTCGCGACGCGGCTAGTTACACTAGCGTTTGCGATGCTCTCGCGACCCTCGAAGTGGGGTACGCATTAGATTTTGGCACTCGCGAAGTGCACGGCGAAGAACACAACTTCGACGGGCTCACCCGGCTGGCAACTTCACAGGCAGTAGAACCCCTGTATACGAGCGGCGACGTCGGACTGTATAAAATCACCGCGTGCGACTAACGGACAAAGGAAACCTATGGCGATGACCACCCTGCGAGTCGTCCTCGACGACATTGCTGCGCCCGCATCGCGCAATCTACGCCGCTATTCCGAAGAACTGGTCAAGCAGCTCATCGTTGGTGCACCACCCCACTGCGAAGTCACCGGAATCGTTTCCCACAACAGCAGCAGCGCGGAATACATTGAGCAGACATTCCCCGGTCTGGCAGAACTCAGCACTCTGCGCCTCGGCCACGACGCTCTCGTTCGCGCGTGGCAACACGGCGTCACCAGCATCCCGGCAACCCGGATGTCGGGAAAAGGTCTCGTACATTCCCCCAGCTTGTTTGCTCCACTCGCCCGCCATGACCGGGTCAACGACGTCGGCACGCAGACCGTCGTGACGATCCATGACCTGCTCGCGTGGACCAGCCCCGAGTCGCTCAGTAGTCGCCAGGTCGCGTGGAACAAAGCAATGGCCAAACGCGCTTATAAATATGCGGATGCCGTAGTCGTGACGTGCCACTCGGTCGCGAGCGAACTGAACGAGATCATGAATTTCGGCGATCGAGTGCGCGTCATTTCCGGCGCCGCCACCGGCCACCTCTCTCAGCCCTTCAACGCTGAAGCCCGCGCTCTCGCCCTCGAACTGCCCGAACGCTACATTCTGGCCACCGGCACTCTCGCGCCTCACACCGGCCTTGAGGCGCTGATCCAGGCGATGGCTCACCCCGATGCGCCCGACATCCCCCTTCTGATCTCCGGGCCTCCGGCCTGGGGCGAGCGCGATATTGCCCGCACCATCGCCGAAGCCGGGCTCAGCCCTGAGCGCGTGCGGCACTTGGGAGTGCTCGGCGACGAAGATCTTGCCGTTGCCCTCAACAACGCCACGATCTTCGCGTACCCCAGCATCGCGGAGGGCTTCAGCTTGCCCGTTCTCGAAGCGTTCTCACTCGGCACCCCGGTTGTGCACTCCGACACCCCCGCCGTTGTCGAGCTGAGCGGAGATGCCGCCATTGCGGTCCCCCGCAACTCACCAGAGACCTACCCCGAACGACTCGCGCAGACTCTCGCCGATGTCGCCGACGATGCCGAACTCGAACGTCAACTCAGCGTCAGGGGCCTCGACCGCTCCCGCATTTTCACTTGGCAGGCCGCGGCCGACAAAGTGTGGCAGTTACACGCTGATCTGTAGATTTTGCGGCTGACCGCAACCTCAGCGGAAGGCGCAGGGAGCAGAGAGCAGGGAGCAGGGAGCAGGGCGCAGACTACTCCTCGGCGGGAGTTGAGCTCACGAGCGCTTCGGCCACCAGCTGCCTGATGTAGTCGTAGTCGGGGTTTCCCACATCAATCGTGGGAGGCGATAGCTCGAGCGTTGCGATCGGGAAGTCCCGCGCGCTACTCGCGAGGCCGGTAAAGAGACCGAGCATCACCGACGGAATGTCGGTCGTGACGACCTGCTTGCCGGCATCCGCCACGCTGCGGAACTTCGTCAGAATGTTGGTGGGTTCGAATTGGCGCAAGATTGCTTCTTGCACCTCTCGTTGCCGAAGCATGCGGTCGTAGTCGTTCGACCCGTGACGGGCTCGCGCGTACCAGAGCGCTTCCCAGCCGCCGAGACGCTGTTCGCCTACCTCAACCCAGCCATCCACGTTTATCGGCTGCCCGAACTCGTCTTCGTCGCCGCCGATCGGTTGCCGCTCAGTGACGTTGATGACTACTCCGCCGAGGGCATCGATCAGATCGTCGAAGCCCTTCATGTCGATGAGCACGTAGTACTGAAGGTCAAGCCCCGTGACCCCGGCAACAGCATCGCGCATCGCTTCGACGCCGGCGGAACTCGCGTTGGCCTCAGCATCGGGATAGAGATCGGGGTTCTCTTCGCCGTACGTGTAGAGATAGCTGATCAAGCACTCATCTCCACAGTCGTATCCCGTGGGGAAGTCATTGTAGAGAGGTGAGCCCTCAACGAAGGGAATCGATTCGAGGTTGCGCGGGATGCCGATGAGCGTTGTCTCGCCGGTTTCAGCATCGACGCTCGCAACGGAAATGCTGTCGGGTCGCAAGCCAACTCGGTCAGGTCCGGCGTCTCCACCCAGCAACAGGATGTTGTAGCGACCGTCGCTCGGTTCTTGGTAATCCGCGCTGCTGAATACCTCGGAAATGGTCGAGCGCGCAGAGTCCACGATGTTGACGGCGGCAACCGCAACGCTGGAATATGCCACTAGAGCGATCAGAGCGAATGCGACGACAAACGGTCGAGAGCCAGCGCTCGCGCGCTTGATGTGCGCCAACCGCAGCGAGTCGATTGCGAGCACGATCCACAGCAGGACATACGCAACCAGCACGACTTCGACGACAGCGAGCACCACAGCGTTGGTGAAGGCCGACAGGAAGAGTTCACGAGCGCCGAAAAATAGGCCAATGGCTATCGCGACCAGCAGCCAGAAGAGAGCCGTCACCACCACGGCGAAACGGCCAAGTCGGCGGCTGCCCGCCAAAATTTGGGCCGACCCCGGCACGAAGATGTTGAGCACGACCAACCACCATGCCCGACGGGTCATGACGGGCGTCGACGAGACGTCGGGAGCCCGCAACGAGCTAGAAGTACTCACAGCAGTCGCTGTAACGCGGTATTTTTCTCAGCAACCATTGCTTCGAGCCCGCTGGCGTAGGCCTGCAGTTTGTCGGCAACGGCGGCATCCGTCGAGCCGATGATGCGAAGCGCCAGTAGTCCTGCGTTCGTGGCTCCGCCGATGGAGACCGTGGCAACCGGGATACCGGCAGGCATTTGAACGATCGATAAGAGCGAGTCAAGACCGTCAAGTTTCGCGAGAGGGACCGGAACGCCCACAACGGGAAGAGTGGTGACGGATGCGACCATGCCCGGAAGGTGCGCGGCACCGCCGGCTCCCGCAATGATCACGTTGACGCCGCGGGATGCTGCTTGCCGGCCGAACTCGATCATGCGATCGGGCGTGCGATGAGCCGAAACGACCTCGACCTCACAGGCCACATCGAACTCAGCGAGGATCTCTGCTGCGCCCTTCATTACGGACCAATCGGAATCAGATCCCATGACAATCGAGACGAGCGGTGAAGACATAAGAGGATCCTATCTGCCGGTTTTGGATGCGCTGTTCTCAACACACGGCGGGCAACCGCCGCCGTGAGACTAGTCGAACTGCGCTGCGGCCGCGCGGGCGTTGGCGCGAACGTCGTCGAGAGTGGATCCAGACGCCGTCACGTGCCCCACTTTGCGGCCGGGCCGTGATTGCTTCGAATAGTCGTGAATCTTGGTCCCCGGCGACGCGAGCGTAGCGGCACCGATACGCTCGTGGAGTTCTTGGCCGACTGGTCCGCCCAAAATATTCACCATGACCGACCACGGCTCGCGCGAATCAGTCGCGCCGAGGGGTAAGTCAAGAACCGCACGAAGGTGCTGCTCGAACTGGCTGGTTTGGCATCCGTCGATACTCCAGTGACCCGTGTTGTGCGGACGCATCGCCAGCTCGTTGATCACGATTCGGCCATCCGTCGTTTCAAAGAGCTCGACCGCGAGCACGCCCGTAACGTCGAGCCCTTCGGCGATTGTGCGAGCAATCGCGGCTGCCTCGTCTGCGAGCTCGGCGCTGACGCCGGGAGCCGGCGCCGTCACTTCCGCACAGACGCTATCGCGCTGAATGCTCTCGACCACCGGCCACAACGCAACGTCTCCTGAAGGATTGCGCGCAACGGACTGTGCCAATTCTCGGCTGAAATCGACCAGCTCTTCGATCAAGAGTTCACCAGCGGCAAGCCAGTCTGCGGCGTCCGCTGCGGCACGAACGATCTTGACGCCTTTACCGTCGTAACCCCCGCGCGGCGTCTTGAGAACGCCAACCCCATTGTGGGCGTCAAGGAAGCTAGCGACGTCGGCGACAGTCGTGACCTTTGCCCACGCCGGCATCGGCAACCCGAGCTGCTCGAGTCGTTGGCGCATCTGCAGCTTGTCTTGCGCAAAAAGCAGCGCGTGCGGGCCGGGATGCACCGCGATTCCCTCCGCGACCATCGCCTTCAAGACTTCTTGCGGTACGTGCTCGTGGTCGAAAGTAACGACGTCTACCTCGCGAGCAAATGCCAGCACTTCATCGACTGAGTGATAGTCGCCAACCGCCGTTGCGGCGAGAGCGGCCGGAGAGCCCTCGGCCTCTGCCAACACGCGGATGTCGATCCCCAAGTTGATAGCGGGCGGGATCATCATGCGGGCGAGCTGGCCACCACCGATTACTCCGACTTTTACTGACATGAACTCTCCAGAGGTAGCCCTGACTGATTATCAGGATCGTGCAAGACTTCGCAGCTACAATTTCACCGCTCCCTCTATCTTTGCTTATCTATCGGGCGGATTCGTGCGTTCACTCATCACTCAGCTCAGCCGCTTCGGACTCGTCGGTGCCGTGGGAGTAGTCATTGACGTCACGATCTTCAACATCTTGCGCACAACCGTGCTCGCCCCCGAGCTGCTGCATGAAGGGCCAATCCTCGCGAAAATCGCCTCCACGGCGGTCGCGATCGTGGCCAACTGGCTCGGCAACCGCTACTGGACATTTCGTCGAACGACACTTCAGCATCCGGTTCAGGAAGGGTTCAAGTTCGCCCTCGTGAGCCTTGGGGGCATCGCCATCGGGCTCAGCTGCCTCGTGGTCTCCCACTACGTTTTGGGCTACACCTCATTGCTGGCAGACAACATCTCCAGCAACGTGATCGGCCTTGCGCTCGGCACCATTTTTCGCTTCTGGGGCTATCGCACGTGGGTGTTCGCCGAACGCGCCGAGACTCCTCAGAACGTCGAAAACGAAGACTCTTTCGAAAGCGCGGATGCTTTAGGGGCGCCCCAACGCCCGGTAGCCCCAGCCGGCTTCGCGCCACTTCACCGGGTCCAGGCAGTTTCGACCGTCGAGGATCGCGCGCACCGCGACGACTGACGCAAGCGCCGCGGGATCGAGCTGGCGATACTCACGCCACTCGGTCAGCACCAAGACGACATCCGCGTCCTGAGCAGCCTCGAGCGCGGTTTCAACATAGTCAAGACCGGGCCGGATGCGGCGCGATGTTTCAATCGCTTGAGGATCCGTTGCCCGCACTCGGCCGCCGAGCTCGGCCAGCCGCGCCGCAACGTCGAGGGCCGGCGAGTCACGAACGTCGTCAGAATCAGGTTTGAACGCCAGGCCAAGAACGGCGATGCGCGCCCCCTCGATCGTGCCGCCCAGTACTTCGCGACACAGATCGACCATGCGCTCGCGACGGCGAAGGTTGATCGCGTCTACCTCTCCCAAGAAGTTGAGCGCGTCACCGGCACCCAGCTCGGAGGCGCGGGCCATGAATCCGCGGATGTCTTTCGGGAGGCATCCACCACCGAAACCGAGACCGGCATTCAAGAAACGGCGACCGATGCGCTGGTCGTAACCAATGGCATCCGCCAGCTGGGTGACGTCGGCACCGGTGACTTCAGCGACCTCGGCCATCGCATTGATGAACGAAATCTTGGTCGCCAAGAACGCGTTAGCCGCAACCTTGACGAGCTCGGCGGTCGCGAAGTCGGTGACGAGACGCGGGATGTCCTGGGCCAGCACCGAGGCATAAACCTCGTCGAGCATCGCCACCGAGTGCTCATCGCCCGCGCGGACGCCGTACACGAGACGGTCAGGGCTGATGGTGTCTTTTACGGCGTAACCTTCACGCAAGAATTCGGGATTCCAGGCCAGATGGGCTCCCACGGCTTCGATCTGAGCGGCTAAGCGCTCAGCCGTGCCGACGGGAACAGTCGACTTACCGACCACGACGTCGCCGGGGGCCAGATGGGGAATTATCGCGTCGAAGGCAGCATCGACGAAACGCAGATCGGCTGCGTTGGAGCCTTCTTGTTGCGGTGTGCCGACAGCGATGAAATGCACGGTGGCATCGTGGGCGCGGGCGAGATCAGTAGTGAACTCGAGCGTTCCGGCAGCCAAGGTTTCCTCGAGCAGTTCTGGCAATCCCGGCTCGTAGAACGGAGCGTGAGCTGAGGCTAATAAGTCGACTTTCGCCTGATCGACATCGATGCCCACCACATCATGCCCAAGCTTCGCCAGTGACGATGCGTGGACGGCACCCAAGTATCCGCAACCAATAACTGAAATCTTCACGCTGCGCACCATACCTGATGAGGGTTGCCAACAGGCATCTATCCCCAAGCGCGGCGATACCGTCCTAGAAAGCGGCGTGCGCCTTTAGCGCGTTCCCCAGACCGTGGTCTCGTCTGGCGGATGCTCTTCTTCGCGTTGGCGACGCATCGACACCACGTTCTGGTTGTTCTCCATGAGGTCATGCAGAGCAGCCTGCGTGAGTGCAACAGAAGGTATATCGCGCAGCACGACCGGGTACTCGTGACCGGCGTTGATTAACAGGTCACCGCTACCGAACATCCGCTGAATCCATGTTTGGCGAACCGTGACGTCGTAACCTCGGCTGTGAAGAAGCTCTTGACGCACCCGCACGAAGACGCCGCTGGAGAGCACAACGCGGCGGGTGGTGATCGTGTAGTTTCTCGCCAGCCAGCTGAAGAATGGCAAAAACCAGGCGACGACGATCAGCAGCAGGCCCACCGCGAGTAGGGCGAGATTCTGCCAGTTTTCGGGAAAGCTGCCGAAGAAGTAACCAAGCGCAGCCGCAGTCACGATGAGAACAATGCCAGGAAGGATTAGCACCCGGGCATGGGAGCGCACACGAGCAACGATGGCTTCGCGTTGAACGCTCATCTCATGGGGCATAGATCATTCATACCGCAGGTGAGTGACGTCGCCCGCCGCGACGTGCTGCAACGAGCCGTTCGCATCATCCCGGACGACGAGCTGGCCTTGGTCATCCACCGTCTCAGCCGTGCCGAAAATACGCTTACCTCCCGGCAATTCGACCCGAACACGCCGGCCAATGGTGCCGCACTCGGCCCGCACAGCATCCGCGATACCGCTGCGCACAGCATCGAGACCGCCAGCGACGAATTGGTCTACGAGAGCGACGAGTTCGGTCAGATAACGGCTGAGCGCATCGTCAAACTCGGGCTGCACTCCCTCGAGCAGCAGCGATGTCGACACGGATGTCGGCAGTTCGTCACGTTCAATCGTGAGGTTCAAGCCCGCCCCGACGATCACTCCGGTGCCGCCCGCCACGAGTTCCGAGAGCAGCCCCGACACCTTGAGGCCCTCGATCTGAACGTCGTTGGGCCATTTGAGAGTGACCGCGCGATCGCTCACCAGAGCGCGCACTGCACGGGCCATCGCTAGACCGCCGATCAGCGGCATCCACGACAGTGCTTCGACGGACGCGTGGGGCGGAGCGACCAGCACAGACACCGCAAAGGTTTTACCCGCAGGCGCTACCCACTCCCGCCCGAGCCGGCCGCGCCCCGCCGTTTGATTGGCGGTAACAAGCGCAGCCAAGTGGCGAGTCTCGCCCCGGGCCGCACGCGCAAGCAGCTCTTGGTTCGTCGAGCCGACTTCATCGATCTGCTCGAGAAGGGGAACAACGGCGGTACTGAGTGGCAGGTCCATCGCTTTAGCGTAGGGCTCTTCGACCCCGCGCCCGCGATGCTTTTAGTGTTTCCTCAATGAATCGGCCCGCAAACTTGTGGGTTCCGCCAACCACACAAGCACCGGATGGGTGGGTAAAGTGACACAGTGACCGAAGACAACTCGACTCCAGACATGTTCACGACCGCCGGCAGGATCGCCGATCTCAAGAACCGCTATCACGAAGCCGTGACCGCCAGCGGCGACGCGGCCATCGAAAAGCAGCACGCTAAGGGCAAGATGACGGCCCGCGAGCGCATCGAGCAGTTGCTCGACCACGGCTCGTTTGTAGAGCTCGACGAGTTCGTTCGTCACCGCACGCACGCGTTCGGGATGGAAAAGAAGCGCCCGTATGGCGACGCTGTGGTCACCGGTGTTGGCACCATCCACGGTCGCCAGGTCGCCGTGTATGCCCAAGACTTCACCATCTTCGGTGGCTCGCTCGGTGAGGTTGCCGGCGAAAAGATCATCAAGGTCATGGACCACGCCATGAAGACCGGCGTTCCCATCATCGGAATGCTCGACTCCGGCGGCGCTCGCATTCAGGAGGGCGTTGTCGCTCTCGGCAAGTACGGCGAGATTTTCCGTCGCAACACTCAGGCATCGGGTGTCATCCCGCAAATTTCCATCATCATGGGCCCGGCTGCCGGTGGCGCCGTCTACTCCCCCGCGCTCACCGATTTTGTGATCATGGTCGACAAGACCAGCCAAATGTTCGTGACCGGCCCCGATGTCATCAAGACCGTCACCGGTGAAGACGTCGGCATGGAAGAGCTCGGCGGCGCGCTCACCCACAACAAGGTGTCGGGTGTTGCCCACTACCTCGCTAGTGATGAAGCGGATGCTCTCGACTACGCGCGCACCCTCGTGGGCTTCCTGCCCGACAACAACATGTCGGATGCTCCCATCTACGAGAGCGAAGTTGAGTTGGAGATTACGGATGAGGATCGCAAGCTCAACGCGATCATTCCCGACAGCCCTAACCAGCCCTACGACGTGAAGACGATCATCGAGCACATCGTCGACAACGGCGACTTTCTCGAGACGCAGCCGCTGTTTGCTCCCAACATCGTGGTCGGTTTCGGTCGCGTTGAAGGCCGCTCGGTCGGCATCGTTGCCAACCAACCGCAGGCCATGGCCGGAACCCTCAACATCGAGGCCGGGGAAAAGGCTTCACGTTTCGTTCGTTTCTGTGATGCCTTCAGCATCCCGATCCTGACCCTGGTGGATGTTCCCGGTTACCTTCCCGGCACCGACCAGGAGTGGACCGGCGTTATTCGTCGTGGCGCCAAGCTGCTCTACGCGTACGCCGAAGCGACCGTGCCGCTCGTCACCGTCATCACTCGTAAGGCCTACGGCGGGGCGTACATCGTTATGGGCTCCAAGCAATTGGGCGCTGACCTCAACTACGCGTGGCCGACCGCTGAGATCGCCGTCATGGGCGGCCAGGGCGCCGTCAACATCCTGTACCGCGGTGAAATCAAAGCTGCAGAGGCCGCTGGTGAGGATGTCGCTGCCGTGCGCACGCGCCTCGCTAACGAGTACACCTACAACGTTGCTAGCCCGTTCCTCGCGGCTGAGCGCGGCGAGCTCGATGGCGTTATCGAGCCTGCCGCCACTCGCGTGCAGGTCGTCAAGGCACTGCGTGCGCTTCGCACGAAGCGTGCAAGCGTGCCGCCCAAGAAGCACGGAAACATTCCACTGTGACCGGCAAAAATGCTCAGGATGAGCCGGCCGACATCCGCATCGTCTCTCGCAATGTCACGCCCGAAGAAGCAGCAGCGGTTACCGCTGTTGTTCGTGCTGCCCTTCTGGAGTCAGCAGAGCTTGCCGGAGCGGATGATGTGGCTCCCGTGTCGGCGTGGGCGCGCAGTCAGCGCCCCATTCGTGAGCCGCTTCATCCGGGCCCCGGGGCATGGAACGCGAGCGCTCGGCGCTAGCACAAGGGTGCTCGAGGCTCGATGACGGTGGTTTTCCTAGGTGTTTCGCCTAAAACCTGTGGTTTCGAAGTCGTACCCCATTCGCGGGGTACGGATTTCGTTGCAAAGCGGGCAATTCAGGTCAATTCACACCTTGAATGCGTAAATTGTCCCCCGAGAGTCCCCCTAAAAACCGACTTTGTTAGTTGTTTGAGTGGTGCAGAATATTAACTGCTAGGTGAATCTCCATAGGAGTTACACCGCCAAAGATTGGCCGACTAGGGTAAGCGGGCCAATTCTTTGGGGGCGGATCAGGACGATATTCGGGTTATCGTCCTGATCCGGGTTCTAGCGAAGGGTCGGAGAAGTGCTTCTTATAGCCACTCCGGCCCTTCCGCCGTTAACGGCGCAGTTCGCGGCAGGCAGCCGGGGCACACTGCCGCCGCCGTTGCGGCCAGCGGGCCGCGTAACGCCGCGAGGGCTGCTTTCAGGCCCCGCGGTGCACCACAGCGGGATTGCGGGCGCATAAAAGCCGAGAGGCCCTTACAAGCATGCCTAGGGCTTGAGAGACACCTAGGCGCTGACGGTATCGACGCGCGGAATCTCCAGCCAGATGTCAACGACGTCTTCTTCGAGAGAGTCTTGGCCTAGCGCGCTTGATTCACCATCGCCGGCGCTGTGCAGTCCCACGACGGTGATCGCGACATCCGAGCCCTCGGGTACTGTGCGTGCAATCACCTTGTCGGCACTCGTCGATTGAATCGCCTGAGCGAGTCGATTGAGCACTCGATCGAGATCGTCGTCAGAGAGATCGTCGATACCACCCTCGTCAAGCAACGTAACGGTCGCACCACGACGTCGCGCAATCATGACTTGGTCTCGCACAGCGTTGTTGAGCAGCTTGCGACCGCGAATCTCATCACGAATCGCACCCTCAAGATTCAGACACTCGCGTCGCTCTGCATCCGAGAGATCGCCATCCGTCTCTCGAATTCGTTCCAGCATCTCCAGAGCCATGGTTCCGGTTTGCTCCAACCTAAACTGACGCTCGTGTACGTGAGCATCCTGCGCCGCTTGCCAGTCCGTCGCTTCCTGCTCCGCCAAGATGAACCGCTGCGCGTCTTTGGATGCCTTAGCTAAGCCGCTACTGAGCACGTGCGACACCGCTACCCAGGATGCGCTGCCGACGATTCCGAGGCTGAATAATCCTGCCGGGCCCACTGGCCCCAGGCTGAACGTATGCGCGACGAGGAACCCGATCCCCAGCCACGCAAAAGTATGACGACCCCGGGTCGAGGTGATGGTGAGGAGCGTTCCGCTGGCCGCGACGTACCACGTCGCGTAGCCCGTGCCACCCTCGCGGGTGAAATCGAGTTCGTTTGCAACCAACAGCGAGATGGCCACCACGGTGGCGAAGTTGAACGTCGCCATCCACACGGGCATGCGCAGGGGGCCCCAAGGGAGCAAGCTCACGATGGTGGCGACGCCATAGAGAACCATGGCGATATAGATCGGTCCGGGGCGATTCGGGATATCGATCGTGTAGTTGGCCAACACGATGTGGTACGCCGAGAAGAGCGCGGCCAAGCCGACGATCAGATAGCGGGGAACTCCGATGTTCACAGCGTTCCTTCCGGCTCAGTCGGTGCGGCTGTCGGTGCGGGCTCAGCTGCCGTTGCTGCGGCAGCTTCAGTCTTGGTTCGCATCGAGACCTCGTCGCTGAGATTGCCATGAGGCCACTGAATACACACCCGCGTTCCCTCTCCGGGGATCGAGGCGATAGCGGTGCGCCCACCGGCGTTTGCCACGCGCTCCACTATCGACACGCGCACGCCAAGTCGCTCGTGAGGTACTCGATCGAGGTCGAAGCCGGCACCGGTGTCTGTAATGACCACTTCTATGCCATTTCCCTCGAGTCCGCGTACTTCACAGCTGCGCAGTACATCGGAGCCGCCCGCATGCTGGAGGCTGTTCATCATCGCCTGGACGGCCGCGGAATGAACGGCTTCAGCGGCGGCAGCCGGCAGCGACCGCGCACCGACGCTCCGAACGGCACACGTGAAGTTTGAGGCAAGCAACTCAGCCGACGTAATTACACGGTGAGCGAGGTCGGTGGCCTGAACAGTAGAGATGTCATCGGGCGAGGTCGCCGCAGCTTCACGCAAGTGACCAATTGCGTTTCCTGCCATGACCGCGGCAAGTCGTTGGGCATCCGGCGAATAGGCGCGGGCGGCCGAAATGAAGGTGGTCAGCACGCTGTCGTGCACGATCGAGTCGACCTGAACTCGCTCGACCTCGGTGGCATGTTGACGTACCGCATTGCCGTAACGCCGCAGTGCCGTTGCTTGAGCGTTGTCGACGTTGGTCGCTGCTTGTCGAAGCATCGTGACGATGATCATGATGGCACTGCCCAAAATGAGCGCGTAGACAGCCTCGAGCACGGCGAGTTGCCACGGCGCACTGCCGCCAACCGGCAAGATGCGCACGATCAGGTACACCAGTGGCGCGGCAAATAAATAGACGGTCGCCACGATGCGGCTGAAGGCGATCGCTGCCATCGCCGTCGCAACCGTGAGGAGATAGTTCAGCCAATGAATCCCGCTGAATACTTCAGCACCGGGGAGCACCGTAAACGGCCAGCTGATCAGCGCCAAGAAATAGACCACGGCGAACGTTCCGTGCATCGCTCGCACGGCGCGGTTGGCGAATGACGCGACGACGACAACGATGAGAAGCCCAAAGAGGGCAGGGACAACGCTCAGCAACCACCATGGCTGAGCCTCGGCCGTTTGACCCAGCAGCCACGGCACGGTTTGTGCGCCGAAAACGACGCCGATCACCGCGACCGAGCGCGAGATTACCCGTTCAACCTGCTTCCGGCTGATCGGATTTCGCGGCTGCTTCGCCGTGGGCGCCGGTCGCGCCGTCGCGAGGCTAGCGGCCATCGCCGCCTTCAGAGTCCAAGCCGGGCAAAATACCGTCTTCGACGGCACGACGGAGGAGGTCCACCTTGGTCGGCGCCGGACGCCCAACCTCGACGTACTTCACGCGAATTCGGTCGAGGTACTCGCGAGCGGTGGAATACCCAATACCCAACTGCTGCGCCGCCAGTTTGAGAGGCAGGCCCGAAGCGTAGAGGTGAAGAATTTCGCGTTCGCGGCGCCCGAGCTGTGCTTTGGAGAAGTCGCGGTCGGCGTCAATCGCGGTCGCCCACTCAAGGTTATTCAGCACCTCGCCGCGCGCCACCGTTGCCGCAGCAGCCAGAACGGTCTTGGTGGCAGACGACTTCGGAATAACCCCAGCGGCTCCGGCGGCGAGCGCTTCACGCACGCTAGCGACGCGGTCAGCAATGCTGTGCACGAGAACCGCGGACCCCGTAGCTTGCACGTTTTTAACGTTGTCGGTGACGGTCGAGCCGTCGCCGAGCGACAGGTCGAGAACAACAACGTCAACTTCGCGTCCGGCCAGACCTTCGACCAGCTCTTTCACGGTCGCCGCGGCGAGAACGAAGTCATAGCCAGCGTCAATGAACGCCGCTTTGAGTCCCAAGCGCACTGATTCATGATCATCTACTACCGCAACGGCAATATTCTGATTGGCGCTCTGATCGGGCGTCTCTGTCCCGGCTGATTCTGTCTGGGCCATGGGGCGTCCTCCTGAGTTTCTGTGCCCTATCGTAGCGGCGATAGAGCGCGATCATGCTGCTTTAGTTCACTCAACACGGCTACTTAGCGACGTGTGAACGTTCCCACAGCTTCAACGTGGTGGGTGTGGGGGAAGAGATCGAAAGCGCGAACGCTCGAGAGCTCGTAGCCGCGCTCCGCGAAGAAGGCGACATCCCGCGCGAACGCCACCGGGTCACAGGCAACGTAAACGACCTGGGCTGGCTGAGCGCGAGCCACCAGGTCCACCACTTCACGACCAGCACCTGAACGCGGCGGGTCGAGAATGATGGTGGCCTTCTCAAGGCGCGTGCGTTCAGCGGCCGTCGCTTCCTTCAGGTGCTGGCGAAGCCAGTGGTCGACGCGACCCGTTTCGGCGCGAGCACCCAACCATTCCGAGAGGTTGCGCGCGGCATGGTCGGTGGCAGCCGACTCCGCTTCCACCGAGGTGATCTTGGTCGCGGGGCCGAACTTGTCGCCCACGGCCGCGGCGAAGAGGCCAACGCCACCATAGAGATCCAAGTTGGATGCCGCAGGGTCAAATAGTTCGGGGTCAATAGCGTCTTGCACCGCCGAGGTCAGCACCTGAGCAGCACCATGATGAACCTGCCAGAACCCGGAATCGAGCAGCGTGAATTCGCGCTCCCCCACGGTTTCGGTGATGACCTGAGGCTTCTGCTTGCCCATGATGAGGCGAACTCCGCCGCTGCTGGGATTGAGCACGTCAACGCGATCGAAGCCAGAAAAGTTCTGATCGAGCGGTGCGCCATCCGAAAGCTCGGCAGTGGCGAGCGGCAGATCGGCGACCGAGATAACGCGGTGAGAGCGAGCCGCGAACGGACCAACGTTTCCGTGTTCGTCAACGTGCAGGCTGACGCGTGTGCGCCATCCGAGTCCCTGGCGTTCGTCGTCGCCGGGAACCGCCTCAACGACCGGCGCGAGCGTGACCTTGGCCATACGCTCAAGCGACTCGCTGAGGATCTGAGCCTTGAGCTCGCGTTGGTGGCTGAGCTCAATGTGGCCGAACTCGGCTCCGCCGGCACGGTTGTCGGGATCGCGATCAACGCTCGCCGCCGACCAGACGTGCTCTTGGCGGTGCTCACTCGGCGTGACAACCTTTACGGTCTCCGCACGCCAGAACGACTTCTTTTTGTCGTCGGTAATGCGCGCGAGCACCCGCTCTCCCGGGATCGCGTCGGAGACGAACACGACACGGCCGTCGTACCGCGCCACACTGACACCCCCGTGCGCAATGTTGGTAACGTCTACTTCGATCATTTTGCCCAGCAATTCACCCATCCCTTGAGCATAGGAGCCTTTGTGCGCCTTTATCTTGCTTCCACCTCTCCCGCGCGGCTCGCAACCCTGCGCGCAGCGGGCGTCGACCCCGTACTTTTGGCCTCGGGCGTTGACGAAGACGCTGTGGCCGCTGCAGCTCCCGGACCCCTCGATGGCCCCGCGCTTGTTGAGTTGTTGGCGCGCGCCAAAGCCGAAGCAGTTGTCGGCGCGCTGGTGAACGGCGCCCCCATCGATGGCTTCATTCTGGGGGGAGATTCCGCTTTCGAATTGGATGGCGAATTATTTGGAAAGCCGCATGAACCAGAAATCGCGCGGCAACGGTGGCACGCGCAGCGCGGCCGCACCGGCGTCTTGCACTCGGGTCACTGGCTGATCGATCACCGTGGGGGCCAAATTCGTGGCGCGACCGGTGCCGTTTCGAGCGCCAGCGTGAGCTTTGCCTCCAACATGTCGGATGCTGAAATCGATGCTTACGTCGCTACCGGAGAGCCGCTGAAGGTTGCGGGCTCGTTTACGATCGACAGCCTCGGCGCCGCTTTCATCGAACGCATTGAAGGCGATCCGCATGCTGTGGTGGGGCTCTCGGTCTCGTTGGTACGCCAACTCATGCGCGAGTTCGATGCCGAGTGGACCGATCTCTGGAACATCGATCGCCCGACTCTGTAGGCATCCACAGTGCTTGTCTCAGATTTTTGTGCGCTTCCGCCCAAGGCTTCGGCCCTCCTCCCCATAAGCTAGGTCACTATGGCTCGTATTACGAAGGTACTCATCGCCAACCGCGGAGAGATCGCCGTTCGCGTTATCCGCGCGGCTAAAGACAGTGGCATCGGTTCAGTGGCGGTCTACGCCGACCAGGATCGGGATGCTCGGCACGTGAAGCTCGCTGACGAGGCGTACGCGCTCGAGGGCTCCACGAGCGCAGAGACGTATCTCGTGATCGACAAGATTCTCTCGATCGCCCGCCGCTCTGGCGCCGACGCAATCCACCCGGGCTATGGCTTCCTCGCCGAGAACGCTGAGTTCGCTCGCGCCGTGATCGAGGCAGGCATCATCTGGATCGGCCCGTCCCCCGAAGCCATCGAGAAGCTGGGCGACAAGGTTTCGGCCCGCCACATCGCTGAGAAGGTGGGCGCTCCACTCGCCCCCGGAACTCTCAACCCCGTCTCGGGTGCAGACGAGGTTCTTGACTTCGTTGACATCCACGGTCTTCCCGTTGCCATCAAGGCTGCATTCGGCGGCGGCGGTCGCGGCCTCAAGGTCGCTCGCACTCGCGAAGAAATTCCCGAGCTGTTCGACTCCGCTACTCGCGAGGCTGTTGCCGCGTTCGGTCGCGGCGAGTGCTTCGTAGAGAAGTACCTCGACCAGCCCCGCCACGTCGAGACCCAGTGTCTTGCGGATGCTCACGGCAATGTTGTCGTGATCTCCACCCGCGACTGCTCGCTGCAGCGTCGCCACCAGAAACTTGTCGAAGAAGCTCCAGCCCCGTTCCTCTCGGATGAGCAGAACAAGGCCCTGTACGAGTCTTCCAAGGCCATCCTGCGCGAAGTGGGCTACCTCGGTGCCGGCACGTGTGAGTTCCTCGTTGCCAAGGACGGCACGATCTCATTCCTCGAAGTGAACACTCGTCTTCAGGTCGAACACCCTGTCTCCGAAGAAGTGACAGGCATCGACCTCGTGCGCGAACAGTTCCGCATCGCTGAGGGTGGAGTTCTCGACTACGACGACCCCATCCCGCGCGGTCATTCGTTCGAGTTCCGCATCAACGGCGAAGACGCTGGCCTCAACTTCATGCCCTCCCCCGGTCCGGTTCACGTTCTGCGCGTGCCCGGCGGCCCCGGCATCCGTGTTGATAGCGGTGTCACGACAGGCGACGAGATCAGTGGAGCCTTCGACTCGCTGCTCGCCAAGCTCATTGTTACCGGTTCCAGCCGTGAGGATGCTCTCGAGCGTTCGCGCCGCGCCCTCGACGAGTTCGAGGTTGCTGGCCTCCCCACGGTGCTGCCGTTCCACCGCAAGATCGTTCGCGACCCTGCCTTCACGAGCGAACCGTTCAGCATTTACACGCGCTGGATCGAGACCGATTTCGAGAACGACATTGAGCCTTGGACCGGATCCCTTGCCGACGAGACTCCGGTCGTCGCACGCCACAACGTGGTCGTCGAGGTCAACGGCAAGCGCGTCGAAGTGAACCTTCCCTCCAAGCTCGTACCGAGCACGTCGACCGGCGCAACGCTGTCGGCCGCTCCCAAGCGTCGCGCAGCGTCCAGCGTCAACACGATCACCGGCGACTCGGTCAAGGCCCCGATGCAGGCCACGATCGTGAAGGTTGCGGTTGCCGAGGGCGACAAGGTCGTCAAGGGCGACCTGATCCTCGTGCTTGAGGCCATGAAGATGGAACAGCCGCTCGTCGCTCACAAGGACGGCATCGTCTCGACTCTGAATGCCAGCGTCGGCCAGACTGTATCCTCTGGTCACCTGCTCATGAACATCGCTGACGAGGACGCGTAACTTCCCCGCCCTCGCAGCACAAGAAAGGCCGCCCATTCCGTCTCACGACGGGCTGGGCGGCCTTCTCATTTGGTGAAGTTGTGCAGTTGGTGCAGTTCGTGCAGTTGTACAGGCTGTGGACCCTAGGAGATTTGAACTCCTGACCTCCTCGATGCGAACGAGGCGCGCTACCAACTGCGCCAAGGGCCCGTACTGCTCAAGCAACAATATCACTCAGCACTTGCCCGCGAAGACGGATGCTGGGCATCCGTGACTGAGAGTTGCCGCGCTACGGCAGAAGTCCGAACTTGCGCGCCGTCGAAACCGCGGTGAATCTCGATGAGGCGTCGAGCTTTTTCATCGCGCTGCCCAGGTATCCCTTGACCGTTTGTTCAGTGAGCGACAGCAGTGCAGCAGTGCGCGAGTTACTGTACCCGAGCGCGACGCACGACAGCACATCCGTCTCCCGGGGCGAAAGCTTCAGGCTACGTTCGCGCGACAACACTTCGGCGTCGCCAACGCTGAGCGCGTCTGTGAGCCCGCGGCCGATGTCGTGCAGCTTCTTTCTGACGTCGCGATCCGTCACCGTCGCCGCCAACTGGCGAAGCTGCGCAAACTGTTCTCGAAGATACTCCTCTGCAACGGGAGACAGTCCCCTGCTCGGATGTGACCTCTGCGCCACCATCCGACGCGTCACTTCGTCACGAATAGCCAGCTCATTGCCCAGTGCAGCAGCGATCGCTACGGCTGGTCGAGCTGCCGCCGTGTCCGGCTCGACGAGAGAGTGCGATCCGGCGTAAATCAGCCCGCGGAGCCTTCCCCCCGCAATGATCGGAATCGCCAGGAGGGAGACAACGCCTTCGCCTAAGACAGCCCCATCGTAATCATGAGTGATGTCGGGCGAATGCTCGTAGTCCCGCGTAAAACGTGGACTGCGCTGAGCCATGGCGAGCCCGCCAAGGCCGCGCTCTTTTCTCACTTTGAGGCCATCTAATTTGCCGGTTCGAGCACCACTGAACGCATTCACGGTGAGCTCGATGCCGGAGGTGAGACCGCCGAACGACAGGCTGAAGCCCGTGCTCGAGGCAATCTCTCGAGTGGCCTGCTGGATCAAATCAAAGTCACTTGGTTCAGATATCTGCGTCATTGCTGATTCCCAACTTTCGGGGGTATTACGTGCTGTACGCCCCTCCGTAATCTGAGGCTAGCACGGGATTCCCCAGCCCCCGCCGGGAATCCACAGCACACATTTCAAAGGAGAAATTGATGCCAGATGCCCCTTCGCTAGAGCGAGTCTCGGTTCACAGAGTGGCCGCCCGCCTGCGACACCAATCCGATTCGTACGCCGAAATCTACGAGCACTCCACTCGTGCTCCCGATGATTTCTGGCTCCAACAAGCTGACTGTGTTGACTGGATTACTCCACCAACCCTGTCTTCCCCCAGCCACGCCCAGGAGCCGGGAACCGATCACGGCAGCTGGTTTGCCGACGGCACCATGAACATCAGCGTCAACGCGCTCGACCGCCACGTTGCTGCTGGCCGCGGCCATCATCCGGCGCTGATCACCGACTCAGCAATGATCGGCGAAAAGAGTGTACTCACCTACGCAGAGCTTCTTGACCGCGTCAGAAAGTTCGCCGGTGCTCTCCACGAACTCGGCGTTGGCGCGGGCGATCGCGTACTCATCTACCTGCCGATGATCTCCGAAGCCGTCGTTGCCATGCTGGCCTGCGCTCGGATCGGCGCCATTCACTCGGTCGTATTCGGGGGCTTTGCCGCCAACGAGCTTGCTGTTCGCATCAACGATGCCACTCCCTCCGTCATCGTTACCGCAACGGGAGGCCTTGAGCCTTCTCGCCAGGTGGAATACCTGCCTATCGTTCATCAGGCGATCGGGCTCAGCACCGGCAGCGTGCGCTACGTCGTTGTTAAAGATCGACCCCAGATCGATGGGGACATCGCTGAATACACCTCGGGCGCGGCCAGCGGCGGCTCTCCCGACGTCTCGTGGCTGGACTGGGATGAACTCGAGTCGAGCGCGTTACCCGCCGACGCCGTAGAAATGCGGGCGCAGGACCCGCTCTACATTCTTTACACCTCCGGAACCACCGGAAGCCCGAAGGGTGTTGTGCGCGACACCGGCGGGTACGCTGTGGCGCTGCAGTGGGCGATGACCAATATCTACGCGGTGGGGCCCGACAGCACGATCTTTACTGCATCGGATGTCGGCTGGGTCGTCGGTCATTCCTTTATCGTGTACGGCCCTCTCCTCGCGGGGGCGGCGACGGTGCTCTACGAGGGAAAGCCGATTGGCACCCCCGATGCGGGAACGTTCTGGCGCATCATCCAGGATTACGCAGTGGATGTGCTCTACACGGCTCCCACAGCGCTCCGCGCAATCCGCCGCGAAGACCCCACGCTCGACGAGCTAGAGAAGTACGACACCTCGAGTTTGCAGGCGATCTACCTGGCCGGCGAGCGTCTCGATACGGAGACGTGGCACTGGGCCAACGACGGCATCCGCGTTCCGATCGTGGACCACTGGTGGCAGACCGAAACCGGGTGGCCGATCTGCGCCAACCCGCGCGGTGTTCAGCAGCTCGAGTCGAAGGCGGGCTCGACGGGCGTGCCGATGCCCGGGTTCATCCCCCGCATCCTCGACCGCGAAGGCAATGACGTCACGAAGCCCGGTACTGAGGGAAACATTGCGATCCAGTTGCCGCTTCCTCCCGGCGCTCTGATCGGGCTCTGGGGCAGCACGGAACGGTTCGAGAACTCCTACCTCACAGAGTTCCCCGGCTACTACGCCACCGGTGACGCCGGTTACTTCGATGACGACGGCTACCTCTTCGTGATGGGGCGCACCGACGACGTCATCAATGTCGCGGGTCACCGCCTGTCGACGGGGTCGTTCGAGGAAGTGATCTCCCAACATCCGGATGTCGCTGAATGCGCCGTTCTCGGACTCCACGACGAGCTGAAGGGCCAGCGGGCCGCGGCCTTCATCACGATGAAGCACGGCAGGAATCGTGATGAGGGCGCTCTCGCTATTGAGCTTGTGGCGCTGGTTCGCGAGGTCATTGGGCCGGTCGCTGCCTTCCGGGATGTCATGGTCGTCGAGCGTCTCCCCAAGACCCGCTCGGGAAAAATCCTGCGCAAAACCATTCGTCAGATCTTCGACGGTGAGGAAGTTCGCATACCTCCCACGATTGAAGATGTCACCGTGCTCGATGCGATCTACACAGCCGCTGGTCGAATCCGCTCTCAGTAGCTCCCATCTCGTCCACCACTCACGCTCTGCCCCTATCCCCCGTATCAATTGTTTGTGGCAAGGAGGCCCCAAATGTCTGATGAAAGTTCCCCCACGAAGAAAGTAAGTTCCCCGCCCGGCGAGACCGCTACTGCGCCCGCCGCTCGTACCGGACTCGATTATCAAGCCGAGGAAAAGAACCCAGCATTCATTGAACTCAAACGGCGACACCGCTCGTTCGTGTTCCCGCTGACCATCTTTTTTCTGGTCTGGTACTTCGCCTACGTGATTCTCGCCGCGTACGCGCACGACTTCATGGCGACGCCGGTCTTTGGCGTGATTAATGTCGGGCTGCTGCTCGGCTTTGGCCAATTCATTACAACGTTTGTGATCACCATGACCTACGTTTCTTTCGCAAACCGCCGGCTTGATCCTCTTGCCGCCGAGCTTCGAGCCGACCTCGCAGCAAAGGAGTCTGCAGCATGATTCTCTCCACGGTAAGCGTGCTCGCGACGGCTGTCGATGCCGAATCCCAGAGCGATCCGATACTCAACATCTCAATCTTTATCGCGTTTGTGGGCATCACCCTCTTTATCGTGATCCGGGCCAGTCGCAACAACGCTTCGGCTGCGGATTACTACGCCGGCGGGCGGTCATTCACTGGCCCGCAGAACGGTTTTGCCATCACGGGCGACTATCTCTCGGCCGCATCCTTCTTGGGCATCGTGGGCGCCATCGCGATCAACGGCTACGACGGTTTCTTGTATTCGATCGGCTTCTTGGTGGCCTGGCTCGTCGCCCTGCTCTTGGTCGCTGAGCTCATGCGCAACACCGGCAAATTCACGATGGCGGATGTTCTTTCCTTCCGCTTGAAGCAACGTCCGGTCAGGATGGCGGCAGCGGCAACCACGCTCGCGGTCTGCTTCTTCTACCTCCTGGCGCAGATGGCCGGAGCCGGTGGCCTCGTCTCCCTGCTCCTCGGCATCGACGACAAGGTTGGTCAATCAGTTGTCGTCGCCATCGTGGGCGGTCTGATGATTCTGTATGTACTCATCGGTGGCATGAAGGGCACCACGTGGGTGCAGATCGTGAAGGCGTTCCTGTTGGTTGGCGCTGCAATCGCGATGGCCATTTGGGTACTCATCCTCAACGGTTTCGATCTGTCTCGCGTGCTGCAGAGCGCCGTGGACAACTCGGTCGCCGTTCCCGCGGAAGCGATCTTGGCTCCGGGGCTGAAGTACGGCACGAACCCGCTCGACTTCATCTCGTTGTCGCTCGCGCTCGTGCTGGGTACGGCAGGCCTCCCTCACGTGCTCATGCGTTTCTACACGGTGCCTACGGCGAAAGAGGCACGACGTTCGGTCGTGTGGGCGATTTGGCTCATCGGCGGCTTCTACATCCTCACCCTGGTCTTGGGGTACGGCGCGGCGGCCCTGGTCGGTTCGGCGACGATTCTGGATGCACCCGGCGGAGTGAACTCAGCGGCGCCGCTACTGGCGCTCGAGCTTGGCGGGCCACTGCTGCTCGGCTTCGTTTCTGCGATCGCATTCGCGACCATCCTCGCGGTGGTGGCGGGGCTCACGATCACGGCGGCGGCATCCTTCGCTCACGACATCTATTCCAACGTGATCAAGAAGGGCAAGGGCGACCCGGATGCCGAGGTCAAGATTGCGCGACGTACTGTCGTCGTCATCGGAGTTCTTGCGGTCGCGGGAGGCATCGGAGTTCAGGGCCAGAACATCGCGTTCCTCGTGGCTCTCGCCTTCGCCGTCGCGGCGAGTGCGAACCTACCCACGATTCTGTACTCCCTCTACTGGAAGCGGTTCAACACTCGCGGTGCAGTGTGGAGCATGGTCGGCGGGCTATCCGCAGCAATTCTGCTGATCGTTTTCTCCCCCGTAATGAGTGGCACTCCCACCTCGATGCTGGGCGAGGGCGTGAACTTCGCGGTCTTCCCGCTCCAGAATCCCGGAATCGTCTCGATCCCTCTCGGGTTCGCACTCGGTTGGTTGGGCACCGTGACCTCATCGCGCACGGAAGACCCCGATCTCGCCGCCGAGATGGACGTGCGCTCCCTCACCGGCCACGGTGCTGAAGCCGCGACCGAACACTAGAAGAGACGCTGGGGCGTATCGCTCGGTCTAACCACCGAGCGGTACGCCCCAGTGTTATGTCCGGCGTACACGACGCGCTGGAGAGGGTGCTTAGCTGGCGCGACGACGAGCGAGTGCAGCGTCAAGGTCAGGGGTGCGACCATCGATTTCGATAATGCCCATACCCGCAAAGCGACTCGGTGGAGTTGCCGCCGGTGCTTGCGCCGGTGGGGCCGGCGTCTTTTTCGCTTCGCGCGCAAGCTCCGCTTCGCGCGTTGCCGCTGCCATGGCAGCGGTGTTCGCGCGCAAGGCTTGCTCGGCAGATTCCGCGGCAGCCCGCAGCTCGCTATCGATCTTTCCGGCGTGACGAGCAGCAGCGACCGCTGCCTCTGGCGCGTTGCTGCGGGTCAGGTACATCGGCTTGGGAACCGGTACTGGAGTCCAGCTGACTTTCGACGTCACGTCTTCGACGGGGGCATCGGAGGAAAGAACGACGCGACGGCGGGGTGCAGCGGTGCGAGTCGTGGGCGCGGCCTCGTTTCGGCGAGCACGCGAACGTGCGGCGAGCCGCGACAGCATTGATGTAGCGCTGATACCGGCCATAGTCGCGGCGGCAAGAACCAGCCAGGTGCCTGAAGCGAGAGCCGCCCCGGCCGTGAAAATCATGACGACGTTAACTGCTACCACGGCCACGCTCGCGAGCAGAACCAGCGCGGTGAAAGCGCGCGTTCGGCGTAAGCGACGCGCAGACAGGGCGACAACTTCTTCCCGAGTGGGCGGGGTCACCGGGCGACCCACCGCCACCGGTCCCTGGCTCACCTGCGCCTTGGCGAGCTCGGCAGCCTGACGCGCGACAGCTTCGGCCCGAACTTCATCCGGCACTTCGGAGGTCTGAGCCAACACACGAATAGTCTGCTGCAGTCGAACGGCATTGCGCTCGGTGGCTAGGTATTCGCGATTCTTGAACCAGTTGGGGATCAGGTACACCAACCACAGTGCCGCAGCGAGCGCGATCATGACGCCGCCGCCGATGCTGGTGAGTTCCATGGCTATACGCTACGAGCAACCGAGCGCGACAGGCCGTCGGCACGCGGCACGGATCTCAAAACTTGCTGAGAGTCCGCCCGCTAACGGCGCGGAAGAATCATCGGTCGAGACGCTGTTAGGCGGTCCTCGGCAGGGATGTGAGCATCCTGCTCGGGGGCTTGGCCCAGCTGCCAACGGCGGTAAACCCCCTGCGGAAGCTCCTCGACCGTGAGCGCGAAGCAGAAGTGATCGCGCCAGTCTCCGTCGATATGAATGTAGCGGCGCCGCAATTGCTCGTAACGGAACCCGAGCTTCTCTACGACGCGCAGACTTGGCTCGTTTTCGGGTCGAATGCAGATCTCCATGCGGTGAAGGCCGAGTTGGAAGAAGCAGTAGTCAGTGGCCAGCGCAACAGCGGTGGGAGTGAGCCCCTTGCCCGCAAAACGCTCAGATACCCAATAGCCGATGGATGCCGACGCCAACGATCCATAGGTGATCGATGACACGTTGAGCTGACCCGCCACTTCACCGTTGTATTCGATGACGAACGGCAGTCCGGTGCCGACTCGAGACTGCTGGAGCAGACCCCGGATGCTCGACTTCACGTCGAACGAGGCGGGGCCGACCGGACTCGTGGCTTCCCACTGGCGAAGCCACCTCCGGTTATCGCGGAGCTCGTTCTCCAGCGCCCTCGCGTCGCGCACCCGGATGGCCCGAATGGTGATGTTTCCTTCGCCGAGCGTCGGAATGCCGTACGCCACTCGCTACTCCAGAGTTGCGCTGAACTGCTGCAGCCACGGGCGCAGCTCGGGACCCAGGTCGTCGCGCTCGACCGCGAGCTGAACGATGGCTTTGATGTAGTCAAGACGGTCACCCGTGTCGTAACGACGACCACGGAAGACAACGCCGAATACTCCACCGGCAATGTCACTTTCTGCCATCTCTTGCAGAGCATCCGTGAGCTGAATCTCGCCGCCCTTACCGGGATCGGTGCGCTCCAAGATGTCAAAAATTTCGGGACGCAGCACGTAGCGACCAATGATCGCGAGGTTAGACGGCGCGGTGCCCTGAGCTGGCTTCTCAACGAGACCGGTAATACGAACGACGTCAGGGTCATCCGTGGGTTCCACGGTCGCAATGCCATACATGTGGCTCATCGCGGGGTCGACTTCCATGAGCGCGATGATGGTGGCGTTACGCCCCTCTTGCTCAGCGAGCATGCGCGAGAGCAGAACATCGCGAGCGTCAATGAGGTCGTCGCCGAGCAGCACAGCGAAAGGCTGATTGCCCACGTGCATCTTGGCCCGGAGAACAGCGTGACCGAGACCACGCGGGTCTCCCTGACGCACGTAGTGCATGTCGGCCAAGTCATTAGAGAACTCGACCTTGGAAAGACGATCAGTGTCGCCCTTTTGCTGGAGGGTGGATTCCAACTCGGTCATTCGATCGAAATGATTCTCGAGGGCGTTCTTGTTGCGCCCGGTGATCATCAGCACATCGGTGAGACCGGCAGCGACTGCTTCCTCAACAACATATTGGATGGCCGGTTTGTCGACCACCGGCAACATTTCCTTCGGCATTGCCTTCGTTGCCGGCAAGAATCGAGTGCCCAGACCTGCAGCAGGGATAACCGCTTTAGTAATCTTCGTAGCCATGGGGTACATGCTACTGCGCCAGTCTCGTAGAATGCGTATATGACCGACGACGTCAGTCACGACAAACGTGCACTTAGGGCCGAATTACGCGAACGCCGACGCATCTGTACCGCGAAAGAGCGGGAAGAATTTAACACAGGTGTAACAGAGAACCTCATTGACCTAGCTCAGCGCCTCGGTTCCCGTTCCATAGCGGCCTACCTATCGACCACCGACGAACCCGAAACCCGTGGTTTTTTGCGGTGGGCGTGCGAACACGACATCACCGTGTTGCTCCCCATCTCTCGTGCCGACGGCCTGCTCGACTGGGCTCCCTACGACGGCGAAGACGAAGACAAAGACCTCATCGGCATGCCCGCTCCGACGAGCGAGGTGCTCGGACCGATCGCGATCAACGATGTCGACCTTATTATCGTGCCGGCGGCATCCGTTGATCATTCCGGAATGCGCATGGGCTGGGGTCGCGGCTACTTCGACAAAACGCTCGGCTCTATGGAGACCAAGCCTCCCGTGTACGCGGTGATCTTTGATAACGAATATGTGGCAGAAGTTCCCACCGAAATTCATGACCAACCAGTGGATGGCATTGTTACCCCGTCGGGGATTGTCACCATCACCGAGCACAACTAAGGATCTCGTGCCTACCTACTCTTACCGTTGCACTGAGTGTGACAACGCTTTTGATATTCAGCAGTCGTTCACCGATGACTCCCTCACCGTATGCCCCGCCTGCCAGGGCAAGCTGCGCAAGATTTTCTCCGCCGTCGGCGTCACGTTCAACGGTTCGGGCTTCTACCGCAACGACTCGCGTTCCACGACGACTTCGAGCGATTCGAGCTCGGGTTCATCGAGTTCGAAAGCATCAACGTCTAAGACATCAGGCTCGAGTTCAAGCGACTCCGGATCGTCAAATTCGTCATCAACGAGCTCGTCGGCCTCGTCAGGAGCATCAAGTTCTTCCGGTTCTTCTTCGTCATCCGCTTCACCATCGGCGGCTAAAGCGTCATAGTTGACGTATCCCCCACGATTAGGAGCACTTATGCTTTCCGGTTTCAAAGAATTTATTTTGCGCGGCAACGTTGTCGACTTGGCTGTAGCGGTTGTTATTGGTGCTGCTTTCACAGCAGTCGTCAACACCATCGTTGAAGCGGTGTTCAACCCGCTGATTGGCGCCATCTTCAGCGCCGAGTCTCTCGCGACAGCGCTTCCCGTGGAGCTTGGCTCTAGCGGCGCAATCATTTACTTCGGCGCAGTCATCGCGGCGATTATCCAGTTCGTGCTCGTCGCCGCCGTGGTGTACTTCGCCATCGTTGCTCCGATGAACTACGCCAACAAGCTCGCTGCCGCGCGCAAGCCCGTCGTGGTCGAGCCTGAAGCTGGCCCGACCGAAGCCGAACTGCTTCTTCAGATTCGCGACCTGCTCGCTAAGCAAAACAACTAACATGCATTAGCTCTCACTCGAGCTGCCCCCGAAGCTCGAGCCCCACGGCGAGCGGCCAAGGAACTTACCCCCAATGCGGAGGTTTGTCGCCTTTGAGTCGCTCGTCGTTTTCGTTGTTCTGGTGCCGTTCCGGCTCGCCCGTCGGATGCGGATCTGATCCTGCCGGCGGGGCCGTGGTCACCCGACGACTCTTCGAACGCTTGACCCGCGGCGCTGTCACCTCGGAGCCAGCCTCGTCACTGCGTTGCTCCATTACTGCTGGGGGCGTTGAGCAGGCACGATCGTGATGGGCTCGGTCGTGGGAGCAGGCTCTGCTCCGAGCATCCGGGCCACCTTATCGGCCACCTGATCGGGATCACTGAACAGTTCGAACGCGTGGACGCGCAGATAATGCCAGCCGAGCCGGCGCAGCAGTTCCGGGCGCAACCGAAGCGATTCGCGCAGACTTGACTCGTGAACCATCGCATCGGTCTCGATCGTGCCGCAGCGTCCTCCGCGCGAAGCGACGAGGCCGAGTTTGGCGCGATGACCGAGAGCTACGCGCAGTCCGCGCGCCTCAAGGCGACGGGCGAGGTCAACGAGCATGGGGTCGCTGTCATCGGGCACGGGAACCTCGGCGTAGCGGGCATCCACTTCGTCGAGCACTTCAGCCAGCGCCACAGCACCGTGCTTCATGCGACCGTCGTCGAGGTCTTCCGAGCGGAACGATGTCACGATTTCGAGCGAGCGACGAGCACGCGTCATAGCGACAGCGAGTAGACGCTCTCCCCCGGGCTCGCCGAGCGAACCAAAGTCGGAGAGCACGCGACCGTGCGGGGTGCGGCCATATCCGATGGAGAAGATCACCCGGTCGCGACTCTGGGCCACGGCTTGATCGATCGTCGTCACAGTAAACGGTTCAGCACGATCGCCGATGATGACGTCGAGCAGTTCGGGGCGGCGACGGCTAACCGCATCCAGAACCGCCTGCATGACCCGCACCGAATGCACGGGGCTCGCTGTAATCACCATGAGCGATTCTTGCGGGCGCTTCGTGGCGTGGTCGAGAACGAGTTCAACGACGCGCGACACCTCGGCGTCGGGGCTTTCGACGGCTCCTGAGTCAGGATCGGGCATGCCGACGCCATCAGCGACGTAGCTGACCGCAAGGCTGCCGTGGCCGAGGAAGCTGCCAGCCCACGGCAGGGATTCGATCTGACCGTCATAGAAACGACGGTTGACGAGTTCGGCGAGTTCTTCGCCACCCGGGCGATAGCTGCGCGTCAGGGTCAGCGTCGGAAGCAGCCCGCTGAGTTTTGCAAAGGCTGAGTCAGCGACCAGCGCCTCACGAATCTCGTCGCTCACGGGCTGCGGCAGGTCGCCGGTAGCGTCGCGCACTGCGGTGTCGAACGGGGTAGGAGACTGGATGACCGGGTCACCAATAACGATGACTTGCTTCGAGCGGCGGATGGCGCCCGCTGCTTCGGCGACCGTTACGGCGCCAGCGTCAACGAGCAAAAGCGTGTCAAACGGCATCGTGTCAACGACGGAATCGATCTCGTACGGTGAGGCCAGCCAGACCGGCGCGATCGTGCGTGAGAGGTGCGGAGCAGAGGTCTGCACGTCGAAGGACGTGAGGCGGTCCTTGGCGAGCGCTCGCTTGAGGGCGCTGGCCTCATCGGGCCAGTCAACGAGACCAATCTTCCAGTTTTCGGCGATCTGCCACGACAATTGCTTGGCATTGGCAGAGGCATGAGCTTCATCGACAAGTCGGAAATCTGCTTCAAGTCGATCGACAACAGTCGTATTGGCGTTGAGTAGGGCGCGATCAACTTCGAGCATGGAGTCGAGTGCAGACTTCCACCACGACAATTCGAGCTCAGCAGCGACTTGGTCCTGAGGAACATGACGCTCGGCCAAGTCTTCGATGAGCGGATCCAGCTTCAAGTCCCGCAAGCTCCCCATCAGAGCGGTGCGCTCTTGAAGGTTATTGAGCACGTCAGACTCCGCAGCGAGCGACGCAACCTTTTCGATCAGGAACGGGATGGGCAGAGCCGACAAGTTGACGTGCGAATCAGCAATGCCCAACGGGATGTCGAGCAGAGCAAGGTCTTCGGAGACCTGTTGGTACGACCGTTGTACTTCACCAATTCCGACGGGTACTGCGGGGCTCGCACCCTCGGCAACAAAGCGGTGCCACAGCACCCGCTGCTTCTGAATCCGCTTGAGGGCGCCGTGCATATCGGGCACGCGAACACCGGGGCGCACATACTCCAGCGCAAGCTTCTTGAGCCGGCGACGATTCGCGCCGGTCATTTCGGGGAAGTCACGGCGCGGAGCAGTCGCCGCGATAAGTTCCGTAATGGCGCGGTCGAACACCGTCGGCACGAAACGGTCGAGCGTTTCGCGCAAGTCGACGAGAAGACGCAGGTACACCCCGAGCTCATCGATGCTCTGGAAGGGTCGCATACGCGTGTTCGAGACCAGACGATTGGCGACATCCAGCAACTCTGACAACTGTGAGTTAACGCGCTGGGCAACCTGATGAGCCTTGAGCGCTTCGCCACCGTTGGCAAACTGAGCGCCATACCAGGGCGAATCTCCGGGGCCGTACCTGAATTCGCCGAGCTTGGCCGCAGCGATGATCACACCAGTAGCGGTGCTGCGATCTTTGGCAAGCTTCTCCACTGCCTCGCGCGACAACCGTGCGGTCGTCGACGGCGGTGTGGGGAGCAACGCGAGACGGCTGAGTTCCGAAACACAATCGAGAACCGAGACGCCAAGCACACCGTCGGTGACAGACATGGACTCGCGGTAGTCGAGCATGATCTTGCGCAGACGAAGTAGCGCGTCATCCACGTCTTCGATCTGGGGCTTGCTGGCTTTCTCACTGCGAGAAATCGAGCGGATGATGTCGCGGCGCAGCGTGCGTGGGGCAACCGAAAGACCGGGAAGCCCGATGTCGGCAAAGCGATCCGCAATCGATTGGAGCGATGCCCGACGCGGGCTCACGACAAGAACACGCTTGTTCTGGGCGACGAGAGCGCCGACGGCGTTCACGATCGTCTGGGTTCCGCCGGTGCCCGGAAGCGTACGAACGACGAGCGAGTTGCCCGCTTCGATCTGCGCGATGACGTTCTCTTGCTCGGCGTCTGCGTCGAGAAGAAGGTTGTCCGTCTGCGGCGAGCGCTCGTCGGCCGAGAGCGCGGGAACGGGAGCGTAACCCTCCTTGATGGTCCACGCGGCAGCAGTGTTGCCGGCGAGCGCGTCGAGGATCGGATGCTGCAAATCTTCCGCATCGGCGGCAAGACCATGAGCGACATCCGCAAATGACGACACAACGAGTCGCGGGCTGACAGCGAACGCATCGAGATGAGAGGTGAGACCGCGAAGGCGATCGATCACCGGGTTGGGCTTGAAGGTTCCATCAGCATCGGCCAAAGCAACGAACGACTCAGCATCGAGGCGAAGGCGGAACTGCTCGTCGAGAGCACGAGCCAGCGCAGGGTTCAAGTACGCGCTGCCGCGAAGCTTCAGTTCGAAGTCACGACCGTGACGACGGATGGCAAGCGGGCGCAGCAAAACGGGGGCACAGAACTCGACGTCATCATGGGTCCAACGCGCGATACCGACTCCCAAATGAACGGAGTCGATGCCGCGAGCTGTTGCGAGTTCGAGACCCTTGGCTGCCACGGCGCCTGCAGCGGTCTTAGCCGAGCGCAGCGCGACGTCGTCACGAATGAGGCTCGACAGCAGAGTGCGTTTGCCGGTAATGAACTGGGCAAGGCCGCCCGGGTGGGTTGTTGAGAGGTCGACCCGCGTACGAGGCGAATCAACGAAGTGGATGAGAGGCGAACGCCCACCCAGTTCAGAAATTTGCGCACGCCATTGCGTCCATGTGGGTTCTGCAACGTTTCCAGCCATAATGTGTGGCTCACCAAAACTCAGCGTATGAGGCGCTGTTACTTGAACGTGGGGGTGCGCGTGCTCACTTTCAGCGTCGTCAACGTCGGGGGTGCCCGTTTCTGGGTCCCCCGTGAAATCATCCGAAACTTTATCTGCACGCCACACAACGCCACCTTAAGCTCCTTCCCGCAATAAAGCCTGTAACTGCCGCGGGTTTCGCAAGACTCATCGGCTGGCCACACCCCCAGTTCATGCGGCACGCGACCGTAGAATACGGTGCATGTTCTCCCTCGGTCTGCCCGTTCTTGTCGCAACCGATACCGCCGACGTCGTGCGCGGCACCACGATTGCGGTGGCTACCGTCGTGGTACTCGTGCTGGCCGTCGGAGTCGTGGCGTTCGTGACGCTGTTTCGTCGCGGCGGTGATCGCGGCATCCGCGGTACAGCCTCGCAATCGGCGCTCGAGTCGCGCGCCGCTGGACTTTTAGTCGCGCTGGATGACCGGGTTCGCGAAGCCGACCTCGAACTCGGTTTTGCGGTAGCCCAATTCGGCGCGGACGCCGCCTGCGATTTTGCGAGCGCCCTCGCCGAGGCGCGCGGCCAGTTAACGGAGGCATTTCGGCTTGGGCAGCAGCGCGATGACGCGGCGGGGGCGCGCCAACTAGCAGCCGCTGAAGAGCTCTATGACGATGACGTTCTCACCGTGCCACGACGGGAACTCGCCGCTGGACGATCAGAGATCGCCGCGGCCGAAACTGCTCTGGATGCCGCTGCCGCGAACATCAGCCCTACCGGCGTCAACGCGGTCACCGACACCTTGCGCGGCGCAGCCACCGCGTTGCATCGTGCCGAGCGCGCAGCGGAAGTGACCGACCAGGCTTTCGCCGAACTCGCGGAAGCAGCTGCTGCCGTGCTGCAGCTGCGCGAGGCCACTCACAGCGATCTACTCGAAGCGCGACTCGCGGCGGAATCGGCTCCCGACCCCCAGAGCGGTGCGCGCATCCTGACGGCGATCGCCGCCAGCGAGCGGGCGCTGGAACGCACGGTAGCGACATCCAGCAATCTTCACAGCCCGCTCGAACAGCTAGCTCTGCTGAACGATGCCCGCACAGAACTCGACAGTGCCCTCGCGACGGCGCGGAACCAGCAACAGCGGTTCGAACACGCCCGTGCCGCCTACCAAGGAACCTTGGTGGCGGCACGGAGTCAGATCTCAGTTGTTCGAGAGCTGGTGGGGCGGGGCGGAGCCAGTGCTCGCGCCCGCACCCGACTAGCAGAGGCGGAGCGTCAGCTAATGATCGCTGAAGCCGAGACTGATCCGGTCGAGGCGCTAGACGCCATCCGCCGGTCGGTTACTCATGCTCGAGATGCTGACGCTCTCGCCCGCTACTAGCGGCGAGTCGGTGACAAACGTGTCGTCACCGACCCTGAAGCTTGTTGCTCGTTAGGCCTGGTCGATCACGGCGAAGTTCACCGCGCCGTTTTCGCCCACGTTGGCGTCGAGAGTCTTGTCGCTCAGCGCCACGGAAGCGTTCTCCTCGAGGAAAACGCGGGCACCATCCGCCTCGACAACCGAGTCGCCTGCTTCTGGAGCCGCGACAACGGCGACGGTGAGGTTGGGAGCACCAGGCTCTCCGTTGATGCGCAGGCCCGTGGCTTGCGCATCGGGGTCTTGTTCGACGATCGTCTTGACGACCGTGGTGGCTGTTTCGGTGAGGGTGAGCATATGTTCGTCCTTCCAGGTTCAGCGAAATGAAATCCCCACGCTGCCTTAGTGAGAGGCGGTCAGCAACCCACAGCGCTGATTGTGAGGCAACTCCCATAGTCAGTGGAGCGTGCGGTCAGGATGCACCGCGCTGCGCCCGCGGCATGGTGCAGGCGCTCAGGTGCTCACGCGGTAGAATTGGGGCTGGAGTGCCGGGAAGTCTGGTCGGCGATTGCGTCGGCGACCCCGCTGACGAACCTCAACGTCTGGAATTTTGTGACCACATCCACTAAGAAGCTGAGCCCCCGCAAGCGAGTACGCCGGTGGGTGACCATGGAAACCACCAGCGGCATCCTGCTGATGGTGGCCGCCGCGATCGCGCTCATCTGGGCTAACTCCCCGTGGCGCGAAGGCTATGCAGCCCTTGCCGAAACCACCATCGGTCCCGAGTCGCTTCATTTGAACCTCACTCTCGCCACGTGGGCTGCAGACGGCCTGCTCGCGATCTTCTTCTTCGTCGTAGGCGTCGAGCTCAAGCAAGAGCTCATCGCGGGCAGCCTGCGTAAACCACGCGAAGCCGCTGTTCCTGTCTTCGCCGCCATCGGTGGCATGCTGTTTCCCGCCCTGCTCTTCACGCTGATCATTCTGATCTCTGGTGACTCGACGGCACTCGGCGGCTGGGCCATCCCCACGGCCACCGACATCGCGTTTGCCCTGGCGGTACTCGCTATCTTCGGCCGTGGCCTCCCGCGAGCGCTCCGCACCTTCTTGCTTACAATGGCCGTGGTGGATGACCTGCTCGCGATCATCATCATCGCTCTGTTTTACACCGAGAGCATTGACCTGCTTTCGCTGCTGTTCTCGCTCGTCGCTATCGTGCTCTTCGGTCTTGTCGTTCGCTCACGCAAGCCGCGCTGGTGGCTCTTGGTCCCCCTCGCTCTCGTCGCCTGGGCGTTCATGCACGACTCTGGCGTTCACGCGACCATCGCCGGTGTGGTTCTGGGCTTCACCGTTCCGGCCAAGCTCGTGCACGGCGAAAAAGACACCCGCACCCACGCGTTCGACGATGCTGTAAGGCCCACGTCATCCGGAATCGCACTCCCCGTCTTCGCGTTCTTTGCGGCTGGAGTTTCACTCGGTGGAGATGAGAGCGTCAGCGATGTGCTCGTGCAGCCCGTTGTCGCCGCCATCATTGTCGGCCTCGTCGTCGGAAAGATCATTGGTGTGCTCGGCACGACGGCATTGATCACCAAGGTCACCAAATTCCGCCTTGCGGACTCCATCGGACTTCGAGACCTGCTGCCCATCGGGTTCCTCACAGGTATCGGCTTCACCGTGTCGCTGCTCATCTCGGAACTCTCGTTCCCCGATAGCGAGCACACCACCGGCGCCAAGCTCGCGATTCTTATTGGCACCGCTCTCGCGGCTGTTCTCGCCGCGATCAGCCTGCGCTGGGACTCCCGTCTCGCTCGCAAGCGCGACATGAACGAGGATGGCATCCCCGACAAGAACAAAACCCTCATCGAAGACGAAGACTAAAACCCACCAGCGGACTGCGGCGGTATGCAGCCCGCCGTCGAAAGGATCCACCGTGTCCGACCCATTGAGCCAACACACCGACTACGGCCAACTGCCGCTCAATGATTCGGATGTGCTCGCTGATCCGATCGACCAGTTTCGACTGTGGTTAGATAACGCCAGCGAGGCGGCCGTCTATGAGCCGAACGCGATGGTGCTCTCGACGGTGGATGCGGACGGCTCCCCCAGTGCGCGCACGGTTCTCCTGCGCGCGATCGATGAAGCTGGCTTTGAGTTCTTTACCAACTACAGCTCGATCAAGGGACAAGCACTTCTCGCGAACCCTGCCGCGGCACTGGTCTTCCCGTGGTATTCGATTCACCGGCAGGTACTCGTGCAAGGAACCGCTCGGCCCGTCGCCGCAGCTCTTTCAGACGACTACTTCGCCACGCGACCGCGAGGCAGCCAGATCGCGGCGCACGCCAGCGAACAATCGCAACCCATCGCATCCCGAGCCCTCTTGGAGCAGCGAGTGACAGAACTCGAAGCAGAGTTCGAGGGGCGCGATGTGCCGCGTCCCGCTGACTGGGGCGGCTTCGTTGTCGAACCCCACTCGATCGAGTTCTGGCAGGGCCGCAGTTCGCGCCTGCACGATCGGGTGCGTTTCGGGTGTACGGAGTCGGGCGGCTGGGAACGGCTGCGCCTTCAGCCGTAGAGCTTCGACCGCACGTTCCCTGAGACGCAACGCACTCTCGACACAACACACTCTCGGACACAACACACTCTCGGACACAACGAAACCCCGCTACCGCGGCGTGATAGCCCGGTGCGGGGTTCTTCGGTTAACACCAAAAGAGGGACACGACCGCGATAACAGTCGTGCCCCTCCCGAGGTTGAGGGCTTTACTCAGCCGGCACGGATCCCCGTGCAGACATTGCGTAGCCCGACTCGCCGTGGACAGCGAGGTCGATACCGGCGATCTCTTCTTCAGAAGTGACGCGGAATCCGATGGTCTTCTGAATCGCGGTGCCGATCAGCCACGAAGCGGAGAAGGAGAAGATAGCCACGGCGAGAACGCTGATGGTCTGAACTACCAGCTGGCCAGCGTCTCCACCGACGAAGAGTCCGGTGTCGGTGGCGAAGAAGCCGAGGTAGATCGTTCCGAGGATACCCGCGACGAGGTGGAGGCCAACGACGTCAAGCGAGTCATCGAAGCCGAGGTTGAACTTGAGCTCGATGGCAAGAGCGCAAATTGCACCGGCGATCAGACCGAGGATGAGCGCCCAACCGGGCGTCAGGTTTGCACAGGCCGGCGTGATCGCAACGAGTCCAGCAACAACACCCGAGACGGCACCGACGGCGGTGGCCTTACCGGTGCGAAGCTTCTCGACGAAGATCCAGCCGAGAATACCGGCGGCGGGAGCGGCGAGCGTGTTGAACACGATCAGACCGGCTTCGTCAGGGTCGCTCGCGGCACCGGCGTTGAATCCGAACCATCCGAACCAGAGCAGAGCGGCACCGATCAGTACGAGAGGAACGTTGTGGGGCTGAGTGATGTCCTTGCTGAAGCCAACGCGCTTTCCGAGAACCAGTGCGAGACCAAGAGCAGCGGCACCAGCATTGATGTGAACCGCGGTACCACCGGCGTAGTCGATCACGGCGGGAAGGCCGCCGAGGATGTCACCGAGGTTCTGAATCCAGCCGCCGCCCCAGACCCAGGCTGCGACGGGGAAGTAAACGAGAGTTGCCCAGACGCCGGTGTAGATCATCCACGGACCGAAGCGAGCACGGTCAGCGATGGCACCAGAGATAAGGGCAGTGGTGATGATCGCGAAGGTTCCACCGAAAGCGACGACGAGGAGGTCAGAACCGGCAACGCCTTCTTGACCGAAGTTGCTGAACGGGTTTCCGGAGAATGACCAGACCGAACCGTCGATCGAGCTCATGTTTGCACCGATGAGGATCCAGAGAACGGCGACAAGGCCGAGAGATCCGAAGCTCATCATCATCATGCTGACTACGGACTTCTCTTTGACGAGTCCACCGTAAAAGAATGCCAAACCGGGGGTCATAAGCAGCACTAGTGCAGTGCTAATGAGTACCCAAACCACTGTATCCATCTCAACCTCTTTCGCTTTGTGTGCCTGGTGCACACTTATCGCTGTGGCGGATTTCGGTGAGTGTCGGGTTATTCCACTCCCACCGACCCGCACGACAAAGCATCGCGGCTCGGCGTTTCGGTAGCCCCTCAGTTATGTTTCGCGGACGTTAAACGTGTCGCGTGGGTGTTACGGCTGAGTTTCCAGACGCCGAGGAACGCCTCATATTTCGGTTCTGAATGTTTCCGCGCGTGCAATTACAGATGCAGTGTGAGATCGTTCGCGATCAAACCGTCGGTCGCGGTGTCATTTGTTCGCCGGAGCAGCCGGAGAACATAGAGTTGCCCCATGGACGACATCTCCCCCGCATCATCACCCGAAGACGCGGCCCCGGCAAAGACGTCGCTACTGCGCACGCGCATCCGCCAGCTCACAACGCCGTGGTGGCGCCTAGTGTGGCTCATTGGCGGATTGGCCTGGGCCGTTGTGTTCAACGTCGTGTATGTCACCACCGGTGGAACTCAGGAGTGGTGGGGCATCGTCTCGGTTGTTCCCATTGCGCTGCTGCTGCTCGATCTCCTGCGTCTCGAACGCCTCGAACGCGCTGCCGAACAAAAACGCCAGGCCGAACTCAAAAAACGAGGCTAGCGCGCACCCGGCGCGAGCAAGCCACTCTCATAAGCAACAATCACGAGCTGCGCTCGATCGTGGGCGCTGAGCTTCGTCATGATCCGATTCACGTGCGTTTTTGCTGTGTGCGGCGAGATGTACAGTTCGTCGGCGATCTCTTGGTTCGAATGGCCACGCGCAACGAGAAGCAACACTTCACGCTCACGCTCCGTCAGTTGCAGCAGTTCGGGAGGGATTCCAACTGCCAGCCCCGCGACCGCTGAGCGCGGCACCACATACTTCTGGATGAGGCTGCGGGTGGCGGCCGGCGAAAGTAACGACTCCCCGGCATTCACTGCACGAACCGCACGGATAATCTCCTCGGGCTCGGAGCCTTTGCCGATGAATCCGCTCGCTCCCGCTCGAAGCGCGGCAATGAGGTTCTCGTCCTCCTCGAACGTCGTCAGGATGAGAACTTTGGTCGACGCTAGCGCGGGCTCGGCGCACAGCGCCGCCGTCGCCGCGATGCCATCGAGTTCAGGCATCCGAATGTCCATGATGACCACGTCGGGCACTAGCGAAAGTGACTGCTCGACCGCGTGCCTGCCGTTATTGGCGTCACCGATCACGTCGATGCCGTCTGCGGCCGAGAGAATGTCTGAGACCGCTTGGCGAATAAGAGCTTGGTCATCGACCACAAGCACAGTAGTCATCGAGTTTCTCCCTGAGCTCGGGGCAACGTTGCGCGAACGCGGTAGCCGCCACCCACAAATCCGGTTTCGACGGTACCCCTGACGGACGCAACCCGTTCGCGCAGGCCGACGAGGCCCAGCCCGGTGCCGGTATCGCTACCGACGACTGCACGCGTATCGCTACCGGTGATGACGGCCGCACGGCCACCATCGGAAGATACTCCCGTTGCAGTCACCGCGCTACTCGGATGGTTGTCACTAGCGGTCCCGAGGCGGCTCGGATTCGTCACGACAACGTTCACCGTGCTCTCACCGACGTCGACCAGAACGTGAGCGCGACTTTCTGCCCCGTACTTATGAGCGTTGGTGAGCGCTTCTTGGATGAGGCGGTAGGCGACCAACGCGGTCGCGCCTGAGACGATGCCGGGGTCTCCTTCGACGCGGAGGTTCACGTCGAGGCCACTGGCGGCAAATGTGGCGACGAGGTTGTCGAGCCCGTCGAGACCCGGTTGCGGCAGAGAAGCGTCGGCGGGGTCATCCGAATCTGAACGAAGCATGTCGAGCAAGTCGCCGATCTCGCCGAGCACGACGCGGGCGGCACTGCGAATGGTGCCGAGCGATTCTTGGGCTTTCTCGGGGCGTGATTCGAGCGAGGCCGAAGCAACTCCGGCGTTCAAACTGATGACCGCAATTTGGTGGGCTACAACATCGTGAAGGTCTCGCGCGATACGCAGCCGCTCTTCGGTGACGCGACGTTTGGCTTCGGCCTCTTTAGTCTCTTCGGCTCGCACCGCCCGGTCGGTGATAGCGGCGATGAACTCGCGCCGAGAACGGGCACCGTCGCCAGCCGCTGCCGCAAATGCGATAGTGAAAAGAAACTGCACAACCCGAGGATCGAAAACATCGCCCAGCGCGGCCAAGAGACTGAGAATACCCATGGCAAGCATTGCCGCAAGACCGGCGATCACGGTCGTTCGCCGGGTGGTCTGATTTGCGAGGCTGAACATTGCTACTGCAATGGCGAGCACGAGGCCAGGGGCGAGAGTGCCGGCGAGCGCGCCGACTCCGTAGAAAACGATGAACCCGGCAAGAACGGGGATGGGCCACCGATGCCGCAGTGGCAAGATCGCTGCGGGTAGCAGGGTAACGACAAGCGTGAATAGGTTTGTCGAACGAAATCCTGTTTCAGAAAACGGGATGAACGCCGCCGCGATTATGAGTACAGCGAGGATGCTGTTGATGACCCACGCCGGGATGCGCGGCCGCACCTGCGTGGACGCAGGGTGTGGTTCGGTTGCTGAAGTCATCCCCTATTGTCTCGGTTCTGCGCAGCATCGGCATCCTCCTCCCGCAGCAGTCGCGTGTACTGCGATTGCGGTAGTCAGGTGCCTACCGCAGGCTGATTCGCTCGTTCGCTCAGACGAGGATGCTTGTGGTTATGAAAACGCCCATCATCCGAGTCAAGGATGTCCATAAGTCCTACGGCCGCGGCCCCAACCGTTTCGATGCCCTCAAGGGCGTCTCCTTCGACATCAACGAAGGCGAGAGCATTGCTATCATCGGCAAGAGTGGTTCTGGCAAGTCGACCCTCATGCACGTCCTCGCACTGCTCGATGCTCCGACATCCGGAAGCATTGAGCTTGAAGGCGTCGAGACGAGCGCCCTCCACGGCAAGAGCCTCAACCAGGCACGCAATAAGACGTTCGGGTTCGTGTTCCAGCAGTTCTTCCTCACCGCTAATTCCTCGGTGCTCGAGAACGTGATGCTGCCGATGAAGATTTCTGGCGTGAAGCGCAGCGAACGTAAGCAGCGCGCCCTCGCTGCCCTTGAACAATTGGAAATGGCTGACAAAGCCGGCAACAAGGCAGTGAACCTGTCGGGTGGCCAGAAGCAGCGCTCAGTCATTGCGCGCGCTCTCGTCAACAACCCGCGCATCATTTTCGCCGATGAGCCCACGGGAAACCTCGACACCGCCACGGGCGCTGTTGTCGAAGACATCCTCTTCAACTTGAACCGCGAACACGGCATCACCCTCATCGTCGTCACCCACGATGAAGACTTGGCTGCTCGCTGCGACCGCCGCCTCTACATTCGCGACGGCCTGCTCGTCAACGACACCACGGAGGTGGCCGCATGAAAACTCTCGACCTCTTCACCACGGCGGTAGCAAATACCTTCCGTGCTAAGACCCGCACGATCCTGACCATCTTGGCGATCTTCGTTGGCGCGTTCACGCTCACCATCACCAACGGTTTAGGCACCGGCATTAACCAGTACATCGACGACACCGTGACCTCGATCGGCGCTGAAGATGTCATGACTGTCTCCGTGACGCCGGATGCCGGCAGCGGCTTCGGCCCCACCTCAGGCCCCACCGAATATGATCCTGATGCGGTCTCCAGCGGCGGGTTCGGGCCCAATGAGGGCGGAACCGTTGTTGCGCTCACCCCCGACGATCTCGACACGATCGCCGATGTCGACGGTGTACTGAGCGTCGAAGCGACCAAGTCGATCACGCCCGACTGGATCCAGTACGGCGACGGCACCCAGTACGTCACCTCCGTTGGTGGACTCGTTACTGGCCAGAGCGTGCAGCTTGCTGCCGGTGCAGAACCGGATGCTGCCTCCGACGCGTTCGAGCTCGACCTCCCTGTCTCTTTTGTCGAGCCTTTGGGCTTCGCGGATGCTGATGCAGCCGTCGGCGAAACCCTCACGATCGCCATCACCGATGCCGAGCGCACCCAGCACCTGGTGGATGCCACCATCGTGGGAGTCGCTGAAGAAAGCGTCGCCGCTCCGGGCGCTGGCGGTCTCGTCGTGAACGCTGCCCTGACCGACAGCCTCTACGACACCCAAAACATCGGCTTACCGGATGACCAGCTGGAGCGTTACGCCGAGGCGAGCATCCGCTTCGATCCTGCCGCCACCGATGCTGACGTGACCGCGTTGAAAGACAATCTTGCGGATGCCGGTTACACCGGTACAACCGTTGCCGACCAGCTCGGCACGGTCAAGACGATCATCGACGCCATCGTTCTCGTGTTGAACGCCTTCGCCATCATTGCTCTGCTCGCCGCCAGCTTCGGCATCGTGAACACCCTATTCATGTCGGTGCAGGAACGCACCCGCGAAATCGGCCTCATGAAAGCTATGGGAATGGGCAGCGGAAAGATCTTCGGACTCTTCAGCCTCGAAGCCGTGTTCATCGGCTTCCTCGGCAGCGCCATCGGAGCCGGAATCGGGATGCTCGCCGGAACCGCCATCAGCTCCGTGCTCTCCGGTGCGGTGCTCTCGGACCTCCCCGGACTCACACTGATCGCATTCGACCCGCTCTCGATCACCGTCATCATCCTCGTCGTCATGGCTATCGCGTTCCTCGCAGGCACCCTGCCCGCCGCCCGCGCTGCCAAGGCCGACCCGGTGGAGTCGCTGCGGTACGAATAGCCACTCAGCTCGTCGAACGACAAGGCCGCCGTCAGAACGGAACGACGCTCACCTCGACCGGTCGGGATTCGCTTCAGCGACAGCTCGTACGAGTGCTGTCGCCTCTACCGACTGGTTGCCCGTCGTACCTGAACCGTCAACCGCAGTGAAGATACTATCCACCTCTTTGACATTCTACAGATGCGCCGCGGCTTGATAACAGGGGTATACGGGGTCAGCATTGCCCTCCTGAGCGCGACGATGCCCCTATGCTGTAGCCGTGCGCGACCTGGTCCTCATGGAAGTAAGACTCCCGCCGATCGATTGCGCTCGAATCGTTTCGCAGTCAGAAGTAGCTAGCTGTCGCCCGAGTGGGGCATACGTAAAAATAACGATTCAGGCGACGCCTCCGGTCGGCGAGTCCCTCGCCATCTTCGGAGAGTTATAACTACAGCCTTAAGCTCCGACGGGATCTGACGCGGAAGCCGCCGCATACTTTACCGGCATCGCGCGGCGGCAGCCGTCAACCGAACCGGGGGATATGGAGTTCGAGATACTTCAATTATCGACAGGCATCGGGACTTCATTGGTCTCCTCCGCAGCCTCCTCATTTGGGGCAGTGGCAGAGATCGGAGCCACCTGATGGTCGGACGATTCGAGGATCACACCGACCGAAAATCCGGCCAGAACAGTTACGAAAGTGCGATGACGATAACGAATCTTTCCCTAAACATAGATGCCCCTCTAGGTCGCTCAACGAACCAGCGTGACTCTAGCGGTTCGCAACGCGGTTGGTGCGGGCTACGGCATGTGCTGTAAGAGGAGTAGCACGTGTATCGAAATTGAACACCAGACTGAAGTCAATCTACGGATGTTCTCGTATCCTCGGTGCTCATTCCCGCATGAGTTCGATTGGGCCGAAGCTCAACACTAAGAATCAGACATCACCAGCGCAGTCGTCCAGCAACAGTAGTTTCGTAATTGCCGCCATCACAATCTTAATCTCGCATGAGAATTGCCTATCTCAACCGAGTGGCACCGGGGTCACGGCCCTCCTAGTACACGCGCACTTCTCGACCCATCCCCGCGAGAGCAGATTTTGATACGCGGCCGCTTCTCATCCGCAGTTGTGATGTCGATGTCAGGATTGTATACTGTCAGCAATCGACTGGTGACCTTGCAAGGCACCCAGCACGGAGGAGTTTTGTATGCCGGCACCAACCAATCAGACGGCCACACCATCACAACCCCAGCAGAATCGCGCTCCTGAGCTCCCGCCAGCTCAAAGCGATCGAGTCACTCGTACTCACCTTGCGTTCCGAGAGGCGGAACCTGGTATGTCAGTTCGAGAAGCCGACCAATTCCTAAAATTAGACGGCGGCGGGCACGGCCTACTTGATACCACCCATTTCGATACCGTCCGCTTCCCCCCTCCAGAATGGGCAAGTTCCGCGATTCAGGAGGCCGTGTCCAATGGAGCCTGGGCATACACGCCGTATCGCGGTGATCCGGAGGTCCTGCAGAATCTCGCGGATTCGATCAGTAGTTTCATGGGATCGAGGGTCTCGGCGGATCAACTCGCCCTAACGCCAGGCACCCAAGGAGCTCTTTTCACCACGTTGTCGGCACTGGTCGATGAAGGCGACCTCGTACTTTTGGCCGATCCTGACTATCTTTTTTGCGAGCGCATCTTGGCATTCCTAGGAGCCCGAGTCGAGCGCGTTCCACTCGATCTGACCGGCCCCGAACCCACTCTTGACCTTGAGGTGATCGAGCAGTTCATGCCGGAACAGCCGCGGTTACTGCTGTTCTCCCATCCGAATAATCCGACGGGTGCGGTGTACCCGGAATCGATGATTGCTCGCATTGCTGAACTGGCTGTAGAGGGCGGCTTTCGGGTGCTGGTCGATGAGTTGTACAGTCGTCTGGTTTACGGCACCGTACCCTTCCCTCACCTGCGTTCACAGAAAGGCATGGAGGACCGCGTGATCACGTTACTCGGTCCCTCGAAGACCGAATCCATGAGCGGCTTCCGAATTGGGGTTGTCGTGGCTCCCGAGGATGTAATCGCTTCGGTCGAACAAACGCTTGCGATGACCTCGCTGCGCGCTCCTGCATACGCGCAGCGAGTTTTGGCGAAATGGCTCTCCGACGATGATGACTTTCTTCAGCAACGTATCGCAGACCTTGAATCCATCAAGAACGATACGGTCGCGGCGCTTTCCCAAGTTCCAGGCGTCAAGCTTTCCCCCCAAGCTGGTACCGCCTACCTGTTCGTTGACGTTTCCTCCTTTGGAGTTTCGGACGTTGAGGTGGCCCGTGCATTGCAACAGGAAGCTCATGTTGTTGTTTCACCCGGCTATCAGTTTGGCCCGCGAGGTAGCGGCCACTTCAGGGTTTGCTACGCGCGTGATGAAGCAGAATGGGCCGGCGCACTTGAAAGAATGGTGGTTTGCCTGACAGGGTTGGCGAATGGCGCAGGGATCTTTGGGCCATGAGTTCTCCACCAACGGCGGCGGGCGATTATGCGGTTGCTCGCCTCACCGGTGAGTGGGTTTATACCGCAGGCATGACGCCCCGCATTGATGGCGTACTCGTGGTCACAGGTCGAATCGGCGAGGAAGTCAACCAGGACAACGGCTGCTACGCTGCAACTGTCGCGACCATGCGTGCGCTCGAGGCGGCCGAGTCGGTTGTTCCTGAGGGGCACGCGCTGACCGATGCAGTCTCTCTAACGGTCTACTTGTCTGTGGCGCCCACGTTCACTCGCTTGAGCTCCGTCGCAGACGCAGCTAGCGCAGTTCTCGCGTCGCGCTTCCCGGGCACGCTTGCCCCTGTCAGGGCCGCCATCGGCGTCTCGATGCTGCCGGGCAATGCGCCAGTAGAGGTGCAGTTGATCGCTCGAGTGACGTAGAGCTAACAGGCATCATGCCTCCCGCGAAACGGGGCACACTACGGCTGCCAACAGCGGCTGTTCTTATCCACGCGCTAATGCCCGCGAATCCTCAGCGGCTTGCCCCGCAAGTAGCAGAGGATTCGCGGGTCGTTCAGTAACCTCTGTCGGCGTTGAAAACGTTGATCATTGGCTGACCTCGTTGAAAGCGACCGAGGTTCTCAATGAACAGGGCCGTCAGCGTCTCATTCTCCGTTTCCACCGTCGCCGCCGAGTGGGGAGATATTATGACATTGTCAAGATCCCACAAGGCTGACGTTTCAGGTAACGGTTCCTCGCGGACCACATCGAGGGCCGCACCAGCAAGACGCCCCTCGCGCAACGCCGCAATGAGCGCGTCTTCGTCCACAGTCTGCCCCCGGGAGATGTTCACGAATATCGCGTGTTCAGGTAAGGCATCTACTCGTGCGGCGCTGATCAGCCCTTCTGTTTCGGGAGTGAGAGCGGTGCACATGATAAGCACGTCCGTCGTTGGCAACTCGGAGTCGAGCTGCGAGATGTCAGTTACTCGCACTTTGTCCGGCAACTCATACGATCCCCCGACTCGCCCTACAGCGGTCACTTTGGCACCGACCGAATCGAATATCCGAACAACGTTGGCCCCCATACCACCAATGCCTACAACAGTGACTCGCCTCCCGGCCAGTTGGCTCGCAGTGTAACGCTCCCAGCGGTGAGCGCGCTGCTGAGCGCGCAAGCGGGGAAGATCTTTAACAAAGTACAACACTCCGGTCAGCGCGAACTCCGCCAGTGGAACCGCGTGCACCCCGCCCGCCGTCGTTGCAACTAGATTGCTTTGATCGAGCCCCGTCCTTTGCATGAAACCACCAATTCCCGCGCTGGTGGCCTGGATCCATCGCAGGTTTGGAGCCCTCGTAGGAAGTGATGTCGGGTCTTGCCAATCGAAATCGAACGACACATCTGCGCTGGCGAGCATGGCATCCCAGCGCGCTTGGTCGGCCGCAGAAAGATCTGGTCTGGGACCATCATGGTCTGACACGTACTCTGGAATTGGCAGAAGTTCCGGTTCGTACATCACCTCGATCTCCGGATGAGCATTCCGAATTGCCGCGATGTGTTTCGGCTCGAGATAGCTGGCGATCAGAACCTTCATGATCCTCCTCTTATTAGCGCTCCGATGAGCGCTTCGATAACTAGCATTGGGATGGGCTGTGAACCAATCATGAACCGGACGCTTCGAGCATTGCAGTGGTTATGGCGGGGCGAGCTATGCCGTCACCAGAAGTGGTGCCGCCCCAGAGCCGGAAATTGAGGGCAGCAGCTGGGCCACTGAGCAATGGCACAAATCCGGGCCCGTGTCCGGGAAGAGGTGAACCACCGTGCCCAATGGCGCCAAGGGTCACCCAGCTTCGTCGATAGCCCATGTTGTGACGCACATCGAGGTCGCGAATCACGAACAGATCCCCTAAGCGCATACCCGACTCACCCAGCTCCGAAGAAGTCTTGACGACAGCGAGGTCGACATCCCATTGGTGGGCAGGGCGCCCAATTCCGTTGCCGCACACTTTTGACGGCAGCTCCCCCACCACGTCGAACACGGTCACACCATCGACCACAATTTTTGGCAGCCGGTCAAACAAACCTGGCGATAGGTTGAGCATCGCGATATCAGCATGGAGCGACTCCGGCCGAGAACCTTGCCCGACGGCATGCACGACAACCTGATCGCCCGGAAGCAGAGCCGCCATCACTCCATCGTCGAAGGCGACGATGACCCGCCCGGCCTCCCCCCGCTTGGCAACCACGAATCCGGTTGCGCCAGTCGCCGCGCCCGAGCGCACTGAAGCCCGGTTTCCAATGCACGCGAACGAAGTTAAACCGAGTCGAGCGCCGGGGTCCGGGTGAACAAGGGTCACCCCTGCTGCGGCATGATCGGTGTCGGTTGCGAAGACTGAATCTCCCAGATGCACCCCGAGGACAATCCCGCCGTCACCAATGGGGACATAGGGATGACCATCACGGTCGACTCGGTAAGAAACCATCGGAGTCAGCGATGCGTGCTCCACGAAACCGAGGAGATTATTGCTAATTGCTTTCTTCATTCGTGTCCCCCGGTAATCTTGTGTCGCGCTCCAAGGCTAGCGAGCCCATGCGCGAGATTTGCTCCATCGTCCTCGACAATCGTGAATGCGGAGGCAGGCCCTGTGAGCAGTGTTGAAGGACCCGGCCCATGTCCGAAGAGTTGGCATTCGCCAGTAGAGATGACACCGATACTGACCCAACCCGGGCGAAAACCACGACCGAACGAATGGTCCTGGTCCTCAAGAACCACTAGGTCACCGATCTTCAGAGATTCAAGGCCGAGCGAAAGATCTTCGGAAAGTCCAGGATAAGCTCCCATTAAATCAGTGTTGGCGAACTCCGAAAGCATTCCACCCCCCGCTCCGGCGGCCTCAGCCGGGACGCGCATGGCCACCCTCACTTCGAGGGTTCCATCCGCATGATCGCGAAACGGAAGATGAGGCAAAAGTTCAGGATCAAGATTTTTCACGACTACAGTCGGGTGGTCCAAGAAACGGAGACCCTGACCTCGTGCTTCGATACTCACGAGGTCGCCCGTAGCGATTCCCTCAAGCGACTCATCCGAAAAATCAGCAAGCACGTACGCATGCTGCCCAGTGACAAATCCTTTGCTGCCCGCTGCAGGCCCTGAACGCACAGTTACCCTGTTTCCGACGCAACTCAAGAACTGGAGGGCCGCATCGGCTTCTTCGTCAGACTGACGAATGGATAGCCCGGGCTCAAGATGATCGGTGGCATAACCCGTGGCTGGATCGCCCACGCGGGCCCCCATCGTCACCCCGCCCATCCCAGGAAGGATGAACGGATGGCCATCCGGATCGACTCGATATCCGTGTCGATCCGCTTGCGGCGGCCAGACCTCACCCATAAGAATTTGCGTCACCAAGCGTTCGCTGTTGGTTCGAATAGTCATGTTCAGCTTTCCCTTGCTACAGGTGGCGTTCCGAGAGCGAATCCCCGCACGCGGATGGGAGGCGCAGTCGCTGAACCGTTGAAAACGTTCATCAAGGGTTGGCTGAGCGATGTCGAGCCGACTCCATCAACACGCGCAAGAGAGTCGAGCACGCTGACCGTAAAGCGCTGCGACTCAACGGGAAATGTCAGTCTGCCGTTCTCGATCATGAAGCAGGCATCCCGTGTGACACCCGTAATAATCGAGCGCGTTGGATCGACAGTTCTCGTGTACCAGAAGCGCTGCAGGTACACCCCGCGTTCGATTCCGGCGATCAGTTCCAGTTCGGAACTGTTCGCCTGCCGAAGAACCACATTCATCGGAATGGCATGGGGCGCCTCTTCTCGTGCGATGTGAAAATTTCCGGTGGGAGCAGTTCCGAGGGCAAAGGCCGTCTCGCGATCGGTGACTACATCTGCCACTCGCCCACGATTCAGGAGCGGCACATCCTGCTTTCTTACTCCTTGGAAGTCGAACGGGAACGGCAATCCGACGTCTGCGGTGGCATCATCGTGGACCGACACTAGTTCTGAAGCAATCTGTTCGCCTGCACGGGCCGCAGGTGTGCCAACGCCCGCTGATTTGTCGCTTCCGGTGAAGCCGAACTCCCCGAAGAACTCCAACAGTTCACCGGCAGCGAGCGCACCGAGCACGACATCGTACTGTCCCGGCGGCAGAGATTGCCGGTTCCGAGAATCTGATGCTTCGCGGAGCGTTCGTTCGATAGCGCCTGGTGCATACAGCCGCTCCGACGAACGCGACATGTCCATCCAATGCGATGACCCGTCATCGACTCGAACGGTCAGGGACCCTTGCGCCTCGGTCGCTGCTGCATAGCTACTGACTGCATCTTCACGGTCGTGGAATGCCACTTCGGTAACTGCGCGGCCGAACATTCCCGCAGCAACGCCGCCTAACTGGCCGGCGCTCGACATGGCTTGATCGGCTAGCGCAACATGCGAGCCCACGTCCCAACCAACAGTGTCCTCGCCCCAGAGCAGGGCACCTGAATCCATACAGGACACGTTCCCTAGGTCGGCGCTTGACCCTCTCTCCGCTCTCGCTGGCGCTTTCGACATGCCACGTTCACTCTGCTCACGAGCTGACGCGCTCGCTGTAGCAACTGCCCGGTCGAGGCCGACTATGGAGCTAGCAGCCGCCAGAGATGCCCTGCCGTTCACCTCGGCCCGCACCATGAATTGGACCTCGTCAATTGCCTGGCTTTGATGCACTCGTCGGCCCGCAAAGCGAGTGAACTCACCCCTGCGACCGGTGACGAAAGCCTCGATCCGATCCGCTGGTGCGTCCCTGAGGGCGCTTTCCAGCGCCTCCACCGCGCGGTCGTGACCGATTATCGGACCAAACTCAGCTTTCTGCTGCCCGTTCATCTGTCCACTCCAATCCGCACGTTGCGCACAAGGGTCGGTGATGCACCGTGTCCCAGGAAGCCCCACTGTTTGGGCTCTCCCTTTCCGCAGGGCATCCCGAATGCCTTGAACTCCTCCGGACCGGCGATGGCTTCCACGGACTGCCAGAACTCTGGAGTCGTTCCGCCATACGAGAAGCCACGCAATAGTCTGCCCCGCTTTCCATTCTTCACTTCGTAAGCCACCTCGGTCCCGAACTGGAAGTTGCTTCGTCGTTCATCGATCGACCAGCTGCGGTTATCGTCTATGTAGTAGCCATCTCCGAGCCGCTCTTCCAGTTCGGTTGTCGAGCCTGTCCCCGGCTCGAGGAACACATTGGTTGCGAAACAGACCGGGGTATAGCCCCAACCATCAGAGCGAGCAGCTCCGATCGACGGCATACCGATGCGAGCGGCCGAATCCCGAGTAGACAGAAAATTACGGACAATACCCTTCTCAATCAGTACCTGCCGTGTCGCCGGCACACCTTCGTCATCGAAGGCAAACGATCCTCGCGTTCCTTCAACGGTGGGGTCCGAGGTGATATTAACGGCCGGAGAGCCGTAACGAAGCCTGCCTATCGCGTCCGCCCCAATGAAAGAGGTGCCAGCATAATTAGCCTCATCACCGAGGATGCGGTCAAGTTCAAGAGCATGCCCGGTTGATTCGTGGATTTGCAAAGCCATCTGCGCCGGGCCGATGATGATGTCAGCAAAACCGGAGGGCGCCTGTGGCGCCGTGAGCAGCTCCACGGCCTCGCGCCCGATTCGATCTGCCTCTTCGACCATACTCAGTCCAGCCACGTATTCCCAGCCCGCTTGGGCTGTGTTTCCGTGGAAGGAATTGGGAAATGACCGCCGCTGCACCGTTCCATTCCCTGCGGCACTCACTAGCGCCATCGCCCCAGTTTCCATGAGGTGCTGGTGCTGCATAGAGCCTTCGGTATTCGCGAAATGCCTATGCTGACGCTTCGCGTTCAACCCCGCCTGTGCCATCACAACGGCTTTTGGCGCGCTCGCGGAATCTAAGATTTCGGCGAGCAGTTCCTGTCTGACCGAGGACGAGACCGCGAAGGGATCACAAATAACTTGTGTTTCATACCGGCCTCTGGTCGCTGCCAACGGCGCCAGTTCCGTACGGTATGCATTCGTCACCTTCGAGGCATTCCGAGCATTTGACAATGCGCGATGGCCAGCGACGACAACGTCTCTGGGGTCCTCGATTGGCACCGAGGCGAACCCCCAGCTGCCGCGATAAAGCACCCGAATGCCGATGCCAAGGTTGTTTTCCACCCGTTCGTCAAGACTGGACTCCAGCGTCTTGTATAGGCGAAGTTCTTCTGCTTCGATCAATCGCGCGTCTGCATACGACACTCCCTCTACATCCACTGACGCAAGAGCTTCTTCGAGCATTCTTTTGGCAATTCCATCGTCAGCAAGCACGCCCCACATGTGCGCGGGCTCGACCTCAATTGGCGCCCCTTCCGCCGGATTCATGCGCGCCCCATACCGGCTTGTGCTGACGAGCCAGATAGCGGAAAATCACACCACGCCCGGTCCCTGAAAGACTTCTCAAAGGCATTGATGGTTTCCTGCACTAGGGCGCCCTGCACAAAGTCCCCTTGGTTCACGGAGTCGCCTGACAGTATCTCTGTGGTGAAGTCTTTGCATAGATTCGAATAAAAGAGGAACGGCCAGTCTTCTGTTGACGCTCCGTCCTCGGGAAAGAAAGCCTCCGGAATTTCGATCTCTTCAAATTCAACCTGATCCTTTTTGGCCACTTTGATGGTCTGGCAGATACCACGCTCCTCCACCAGGCGAACGATGATCGCGCCTTCCGACCCGTATATCCGAGCTTCGATCCCTGGGAAGTTGCCGACCGTGACGTAGGAGGACTGGATCGAGCCGAGTCTGTTGTGTTCAAACTCCGCGATCCACATATCTCCATCGTCAATGTTCATCCGATGCATTGAACCTGTTTCTCTGACCATCCGCTCAGGCACGAAGTTTCGCATCGTGCCCACCACGGCGGTCATCGGAGCGTCCAACCACCAGTGCATGATGTCGATGATCGGCGCCCCGTAGCCTTCAATCGAGGAGACTGCGATCACCGACGTGTCAGCATCGGTTTCCGCTTGACGTAGGGGAGTTTGGGGGTCTAGCCATTGGCTGTTTTGTTCGTACCCGTTGAAGATGTAGGGCTCGCCTATGAACCCCTGATCGATGAGGTGCTTAGCGTATTGGATGGCCGGTGCGAATCGAAATGTGAAGCCAAGCTTCGTCTTGACGCCTTTCGCAGCCGCGAGTGCGGCAGCGCGCCTAGTCTCCGTGTAGTCGCTGTTGACTGGCTTCTCGCAGAGCACGTGCTTACCTGCCGCAATTGCGGCCATGGATATCTCGAAATGCATCGCATTTCCGGTGGCGACATCGATGACGTCAATCGACGGGTCGTCCAGTAGCTCTCGGTAGTTGGTCACCGTGCGCTCAATGCCGAAATCCTTCGCTGCGGCTTTCAGCGCCTCCTTGTCGATATCGGCAAGGGCGACGACCTCGACCCGCGGGTCGCGCTGCCAGCCGGGAATATGGGAGCTCACGGCCCAATGGCCAGCACCGATGACGGCGACTCGGAGTTGCTTTTCGGTCATAGTAGTTCTCCTTCGGAGTAGAGCCCTGCTAGAAATTGTTCGCAACAGGGCAGATGTTATTTGCGGATTATTCAGGCACGCTGCAATCTCACGCGCGGGTCTACAACGGAGTACAGCAGATCGACGATGAAATTGACTACCACGATGAAGACTGCAGAGAAGAGGACGGTACCGATGATCATGGGGGTATCAAGATTCGAGATTGCATCGAATGCAAGGCGGCCGATCCCATTCAGTCCGAACACGGTCTCTACGATGACGACGCCACCCAGAAAGTAGCCGAAGTCCAAACCAATCATGGTTATTAGCGGAATAGTGACGTGCCGGAAGCAATGCCGCCACAAGATCGTGCGTTCGGTCATGCCCTTTGCTCGAGCCATTCTGACGAAGGGAGATTCGAGGATCTCAATCATGTTCGTTCGAGTGATCCGTGCGTACCAGGAACCACCTCCCGCACCGAGAGTGAATGTCGGAAGCACCAAGTACCAGAGAACGGGATCGCCGAGTCCGTTGAGAGGGAAAAGCCCCCAGCTGAAGGCGAAGTAGTAGATGAGGAGCAGCCCGAGCCAAAAGGACGGCGCGGAGAGACCAAGAAGGGAAAGGAACGTTACGGCACGGTCAGCAAATCCACCACGGTGGTAGGCCGCGTAGATGCCGGCTGGTACGCCCAGGATAATCTGCCAGATCAGCCCACCCACAGCAACGAGCACGCTTGTCGGAAGGGCTTGCATTATTCGTTCAAAAACCGATGTTTCACGAAGGACGTAGGAAGTGCCGAGATCGCCACTGAGCAGACGCCCAATAAAACCCAGGTATTGCTGCCACAATGGCGCGTCCAAACCCAGCTGCGCGCGAATCGACGCAACTGTCTCAGCACTTGCGTTTGGGCCAGCCAACGTCGATGCGGGGTCGGCCGGTACGGCATACACCAACAGGAAGGACAGACTAACAACACCGAAGAGGACCAGACTCATTTGACCTAGCCGTCGCGCAAACCACCAAAACACCGGTTACCTCGCCATCGGAGCTGAAGAATTGAGCAATTCGGAAAGCCAATCGCCAAGCAAGTTGAACGCCATCACTGTGACGATCAGACAGGCTCCTGGAAAGAAGAGCATCCAAGGCGCGATCTGGAAGTATGTGCTGCCGTCGGAGATCATCTGTCCCCAGGAGGCCTGCGGAATCGGTACGCCGATACCGAGGAACGAAAGCGCGCTTTCGATCAGGATCGACGCGGCGATCCCCAACGTCGCATAGACGATGATTGCTGGTAGCAGATGCGGAATGATGTGCTTCCACATAATTTTCAGATGTCCAACACCGAGGGTCCGGGTCGCGATCACGAATTCCCGCTGCTTCAAAGAAATGACCATTCCGCGAATGATCCTGGCCAGAGTGGTCCAGTAGATGAGGGCAATCACGATGATCACGTTCGTGGTGCTGCGAGTCGTCACTGCAATCAGGGCTGTGCACAGCAGAAGAATGGGAAACGAGATCACAACATCGGTGATGCGCATGAGAATCGCTTCGATTATTCCTCCGAAATAACCAGCGATCACACCGACCAGCACACCGACTAGCGTCGCTAGCCCGTTCGCGACAATACCAATCACCAGGGAGACTTGTGTGCCCGAGATGAGGCGAGACAGCACATCTCGGCCGAGAGCGTCGGTTCCGAGCAAAAATCCAGGTGTGCCCGGAGGTAGCGGTTGGCCCAGCGGCCCTAGGCCGATGTCGTTGAATGTCTGCAGTGGGTCGTGCGGCGAAATGAACGGAGAGAGCACTGCGACCACGATTACGAGGACGAGCAACATCAACGAGCCTAAGGCAGCAGGGTCGCGTTTGAGGGAGCGCCAAACTTCAAGCATCCGCATCGGCCGCTCGTCGATGGTTTCCTCGTAATCCATGCCAGTGCCGACGCCGGGTGGGACTGATTCGCTCACGTCTGGGCCCCCTTTTGTGTAACCGCGACGAAGTCGGTCGACTCCGCAAAATGGCAGGAAGTCAACTGGCCCGACGCTGTCGTTCGCATAGTGGGCTCATTGGTGCGGCAGATGTCTTGCGCGATCGGACACCGCGGGTGGAAGCTACAGCCACTCGGAGGGTTAACGGCGCTCGGAGGCTCACCTGACAGCCGCAGCCGCGCGACCCGACTTCCGGTCTCCCGCACAATCGGCTCTGGCACCGCAGCAAGAAGGGCCTTCGTGTAGGGATGTTGTGGGCGCTCGAATACATCGTCTCTCGTCCCGTACTCCACAAGTTTGCCAAGGTACATGATGCCGACGTGGTCGGCCATGAAGCGAAGCGTCGAGAGATCATGGGAGATGAAGAGGTAGGCAAGACCCAATTCTTCCTGCAAGTCTTTCAAAAGGTTGAGAACTTGGGCCCGAACTGAAACGTCAAGCGCCGAAACCGCTTCGTCACAGAGAATCAGCCGAGGATCGACGCAGAGGGCGCGAGCAATCGACACCCGCTGTCGTTGTCCACCGGAGAGTTCGCCCGGCCGACGATCGATGAATGCTCGAGAGAGGCCGACCTGTCCGAGGATCGCTTCGACCGCCGCTCGGGGATGGAACGTTCGATCTGAGCGCAACTTGATCGCTTCGAGAAGTGTTTCACCGATCCTCATTTTGGGATCGAGGGAGTCATACGGATCTTGAAATACCATCTGCATAGTGCGTCGATACTCGATGAGTTCACGACCCTTAAGCGTCCCGATATCGTTTCCATTCAGGTGCATTGACCCGCTAGCAGGTCTGTTAATTCCCATCAGTGTCCGAGCGATCGTACTTTTTCCAGAGCCTGACTCACCAGCGATACCGAGTGTCTGTCCCGCCTGCAAGCGGAAGGACACTCCTTGCACCGCGGGCACACTCACTGCACGCTGACGGAATCCGCCTGAGCGCCTGAAATTGACGTGGAGATCATCAACTACGAGCAGGTCCGAGTCTGGCCTTTTCCGGAATGGCGAGCGGTCGCTCATCGCGTCGCGCCCGCGTGGTCCATCGATACCTGCCGCGTGGGAGCCCGTCACAGCGTGTTCACCCCCTTAGGAGATTCGACAGCTTGGAACGCGGCCGGTGCTACAACCCCGCAGGCCACCCCTCGCGTTTCATTCTCACCCAGTAAAGGAACCAGCGCAGGATCGGTCGTGTGGCATTCCTCTACTGCCATCGGGCAACGAGGGGCGAACGCACACCCTGCGGGACGTCGACCCGCTAGCAAAGGAGCACCCGCAATCGTGCGCAACCTCTCTGGTATGGGATCGGCGAGTTTGAGGATGGAGCGAAGCAGCGCTCGAGTATAAGGATGCTGTGGAGAGCCCACAATCTGCGCAGCGCTGCCCTGTTCGACAATTCTGCCGGCGTACATCACCAAGATCCGGTCACAAAAGTTTGAAATGACTCCCAGATCGTGGCTGATCAGAATCACACCGGTGTCACTCTCAGAGACCATGGTGTCGAGAACATCAAGAACCTGAGCCTGGACGGTGACATCGAGCGCTGTGGTTGGCTCATCAGCGATGAGAAGGCGAGGGGCGCACGCCGTGGCGATTGCGATGCAGACCCGTTGCCGCATTCCGCCTGAGAATGCACCAGGGAAGTCGTTCATCCGTGCTTCAGCATCTGTGATGCCGACCTGGCGCAACAACTCGACAGCACGTTTACGCGCATCACTACGCTTGATCCCTAAGTGGGTCTCAAGGGACTCGGTGATCTGAAGGCCGATGCGCATTAGCGGATTGAGACTCGACATTGGGTCCTGAAAGATCATGGCGACTTGATGGCCACGCCAACGCTGGAGGGTCCGGGTCCCGAACGAAAGCACATCTTCGTCGTCAAATCGGACCACCCCTGAAGAGATCACCCCCGGAGACGAGACAAGTCGCATGATCGCCTGCACAGTCAGGGACTTTCCAGATCCTGACTCCCCCACAATACCCACACGTTCACCAGCGGCAACCGAGAAAGAGACTCCGTCTACCGCGTGGAAGACACCAGACGCAGCCGGGAAGTCGACCACGAGATCATTCACTTCCAGTAACACACCCATTTTCGCTTCCTTCCGGTTAACCAAAGTCCAGGAGCGGGTGCCGCCTGGGAGGGTAGAGGAGCTCTGTCCCAACCCACGCGGCACCAATCAATCAGCGCGACTCCGTACCGTCCAGCTTCCAGTACTCTCCGATGTCCCAGCCCCAGATCGGCTGCGGAAAGTACCCGCCTACGTTCTCTCCGACGATCTCTGTCTTCGTACCGAAGTAGAGCGGAACAACGGGGTTCTCAGACAGCATCAGCTCGGAGGCTTCTTTGTACTTTGCTTCTGAAGCAGCCGGGTCCGTCTGCGCTAGAGCTTCGCTAACGAGCGCATCCATCTCTGGGTTGCAGTAGAAGGCAGAGTTGGTTCCGTCAGGAACAGCCGAGGCACAAGACAGAAGGGCTTGGAGGAAGTCCGAACCCTCCGGGAAGTCAGCAACCCAAAAGTCCAACGCCATGGGCGCTTTCCCTGCCCCTAGGAGCTCGAAAAATGTATTCGGCGCAAGGGTCTCGAGCTTGACGTCGATGCCAATGGCTTTCAGATCCTGCTGGATCTGAGGAGCCACTCCCGAGAACGGGGGCACGTTCCATGCGTAAAACTCGGTTTGGAAGCCGTCAGGAAATCCTGCTTCAGCCAAAAGCAACTTGGCCTTGTCAATGTCTTGGTCATGGGTCATTTTCTCGCCCGTGTGACCGAGTACGTTAGGCGGCAAGAACTCCGTTGACGGCTTTCCTTCTCCACTGATCAGCTTGATCAGTGCATTTCGGTCGAAAGCATATGACACGGCTTCGCGAACCTTCGGGTTGTCGAATGGAGGTGTGTTGACGTTCATCGACAGGAAGTATGAGCTTGGCTTCTCAATCTTGATGAGTCGATCCTTGAATGCGGGATCGGTGGAAAGTTGAATGAACTTCGCCGGAGGAATCGGGCTACCCATGAGGTCGATATCGCCCTTTTGAAGCATCAACACCTGGTTGTCCGGGTCGACGTTCAATAGCATGCGGATGTTATCGACATACGGACGAGGCGAGTCCCAATAGGAGTCGTTCCTGTCCAGCACAATTTCTTTACCCGGCTCGAACGAGGCCAACACGAACGGACCGGAACCGACTGGTTCGCTACCGATGGTCGAGCCGCTTCCTTCAGGTATTAGGGAACCTGCAGGCATTGCCATGACATATTTAAAAGCGGAGCTCGGTGAGCTGAGCGTGATCTTGATTGTCAGATCGTCGACTACCTCAATCCCTTCTGGAAGCCCAGTCGGATTAGCCGCATAAGCCTCCGATCCGGCGATGACGCGCCAGAACTCAGCGAGACCAGCCTTTGTGGCGGGGTCGAGAACCCGCGCGAAAGAATACGCGACGTCGTTCGCTGTCAGAGAGTCACCATTCGAGAATGTCAATCCGTCTTTGATTTTGATCGTGTAGGTCAGGCCGTCATCGCTAACCTCTGGGAATGATTCCGCCGCCTGCAACTTCAGCTCACTGGTGGCCTTCTCATAATCGTAGAGACGATCGAACATCATCCGCATCATGTTCCAGCAGGTTGCCCCGGTGCACGCCGCCGGGTCAAAGGTCTCCGGATCCGATGCTGCAGCCGTTGTAATTGTGCCGCCGTAAAGTGGTTCGTCACCCCCTGAAGGGCCCGCCCCCGTGCCCGCGCTTGGGCCGGCGGCACAAGCGGTCAAGGAAACTAGGAGTGCCGCGCTGAGCAACGTGCCCCGCAGTTTGTATTTCATTGAATGCTCCTGTCAGAAGTTTGCCCAGCTTCTCGGGGAAGCGAGAAACCGATGAACTAAGGATCGTTTCGCTCGATGCTATCACAGATTGAAGACTGTCGACAATCGGCAGTTTTTCGTCCGACCGGCTATAGTTTGGCCATGGAAATTCTTAACCGCACTGGACTGGCGGGAGCTGCGGTTGCCGGCCTTCGCGAAGAAATCCTCGAGGGCCGACTCGTCCAAGGCCAACGGCTAAGCGAGGTCAATCTTTCGAGTTCCTTGGGGGTCAGCCGGGCGCCAATTCGCGAAGCGCTATTCCATCTCGAGCAGGAGGGGCTCGTCGTTTCCCTTCCCTACAAAGGTGCCTCAGTCGTGACATTGAGCCCGCAGGACTTTTTGGAACTGTCTACCCTCAGGACCTCACTCGAGAAGCTGGCGTGGGCGAGGGCTCTGGAACGCAGGACTCAAGCAGACGTGAGAGCAATGAAAGTGATCATCGATGAGATGAGACACGCTGTGGAGAACGGTCATCAAGAGAAGCTCGTTCGTCTCGACCTTGATTTTCATGAACATGTGTTTCTCGTGGCCGACCATTCTAGACTGCACGCGGCTTGGCAGGCTATTAAATGGCAAGTTGCGCTATACCTGCTGACGCGACGAATTCAAGTTGATGATTATCACAGCATCATTGTTCCAGAACACACTGAGCTCCTTGAGCTTCTCTCCAGCGGTGAGGCCGAAGCTCTCGATGCAACAATCGACCTGCATATTCGTTCTGCATACGAGCGTTTGAGCACTAGGCAGGTTAATTCATCCGTTATCACGACGAGCACTCCCGCCCCTTCCTCGCCCTCAAACACAGGAGGCTAATATATTCCGGCGAAGAACTCCCTCTCCGACGCCGCGAACGCACCCGCTTATTCCCCAATCCGCATCTAGCATTTCGTGGCCAAAATGGTTGGCGATTGCGTGCTGAGCAACGAGCGATTCACCAAGAATCGTCCGCGCAACCAAGCGTTCTGAACGATGCCGTTTCGGAGCTACGGGCGTACCCCTGACCGCGTTCTCTCGCAATGGAGATAGCTCTCTCTGCACGACCTCAGGCAAGCCAGTCACTTGCGGCTTCGCCGTCGATGAAGGCCTGCTTATGTGCCGTTCGGGCGCTATCTCACCTCACGGCGCGCGTAATGCCGTACGGCAATTGGCGATTGGCGATTGAAAAACGATGACGCCCACGCCACGTTCCGCAGGCCGCTGCAACACAATGCCGCGAGGAGCTATGACTCAGATTCACCGATGCCGAACCAATCGCGAACGGGGCCTTCGTAGAAAATGGGCAAAGCGCATCCAGCGGATCACGATTAGCGCAGAAGGGACCCTGTGAGCAACTAAGGCATTTTCAGACCACCCAGCTCGCGCTGAAGCGCTTCGCTATCGGCCACGGGGTCTGATGTCGGTTTGGTTGACTTCAACACTGTGAGAATTTTGGTTTTCACGGAAGGATGGTCAACGTGCCGAGAGCATTTCCGAAAAAGTTCCGTCGCGACATGGTCGCGGTCGCCCGGAAGGCCGCAGCCCCGGTCAGTCGCATCGCGAAAGACTTCGGAATCTCCAAGTCGTATCTACAACGTCGTCTGAAGATCGCTGATGTGGAAGACGGGGTCAGACGATGTGCCACCCAGACCGAGACTACGGAGCTTCGGGAAGCGAAGAAGCACATCCGGCTGCTGGAACAACTGGTCGAAATCCTGCGCCGGGCTGCCGCGTATCTGTCGCAGGCGTCGCTCCCGAATTGATGTTCACGCTGGTTCTCGACTTGGCTGCTGATCAGATTTCGATCGCGGTGGCCTGCCGGGCGTTGAAGTTCTCGAAACAAGCGTTCTTCGAGTGGAGGGCAAAACCTGTTTCGAGGCGAGACTGGGACAACGCCCACCTGGCGAACGCCGCGGTGGATCTTCACCGTGATGAGCCCGGGTTCGGAGATCTACTAATCTCCTATGAGGCTGAAGCCGAATCAGGGCTGCGGGCATCGGAGCGGAGTGAGTGCGGTTGTGTTCCGAGCAGCGTCCGTGGGGCGTGTTCTTGAAGAAGCGTGGCCTGAATGGGAGTACCGGTCCGCCGGTGCACGACGATCTCGTACTGCGCGATTTCACCGCGGCCACATTGAATCGGCTGTGGCCCGTGGATATCCCAGAGCATTGGACCGATGAAGGCAAGCTGTATACGTGCACCATCAATGACGTCGCCTCGAATCGGATCGTCGGTTATTCGATCGATTCCAGGATGACCGCTGACCCAACAGTGGCGGCACTTCGCAACGCTGTCGCGCCCCGCAACCCGGTGGGTACGATGCTTCATTCGGATCGAGGATCTCAGTTTCGTTCCCGGAAATTCGTCGAGTTATTGCGGAAATCAGGGATCACCGGATCCATGGGGCACTACTCGATGCTCCTTCACCTGCCCGATGGTTACAAACCCGAACAGGCTCGGGACGCGGTGATAGCAAAGATGAAAAAGCCTGATTACCTGCGCCATGCATTGGCGTGGAATCAGGGCCCGGAGATACGGGACTGGAAAACCGCCAGCGTCGATGCGGACACCGATATCGACTTCGGTGCCTCGCACGCTCCCCAGCAATGAGGCCCCAACGCGTTGCTGCGCCGGTATTTCCACAAGGGCACGGACCTTTCCATCCGCTCCGACAAAGACCTCAACTGAGTCACCCGAGAACTCAACGATCGACCGCGCGACCGCTTAAAGTTCGAGAAGCCGATCGACCTGATCGGAAACCTTCTGCTGCAATGACCGCTTGAATTCAGTGCGCGTATGTCCCCCGATTTCCACAGCAGTTTGCCGCTAGCCGTGGGTGCCGAGTGCCTGCAGGTTTGGAGCCCGCGAAGCTACTCCGAGATTTCCGTGTCCGTTAAGCCCCGGGGTTGGTCACGAATGTCCACCAAAAACACCGTCGCACCGATTTCGACGAGCCACCTAGCGAAGAAGGCCAGTCGGAAGACTTCCCTTAGAGCCTGAGCGTGCCAAGCCTCCTAAATTCGCACGATCTCTTAAGGATATCTACGCCCCTCAATTCGCCTCTTTCAAAAACGGTGCCGAACGCGGACCTTGCAACAGGGCTCTAGCCAACGGCGACACGATGAAGAACCAAAAAATAGGACGTCTCCAACGCCGCTGGATCACCGCAACCTTCGTGGAATGGGGCAAAATTCGGGCAAACTCTAAACGCCCCGCGAACGAAGGCCCTTGTATCCCAGCGTTTACAAGGGATGGATGCGCGAATAGAAAGTGCCCCTGGAGGGATTCGAACCCCCAACCTGCTCCTTAGGACGGAGTTGCTCTTCCGTTGAGCTACAGAGGCTGGCGATTCGAGTGTAGCGGAGAGCTCTGGCCGCAGACGGCACACCAGCCGGCTCTCAAGGAAAGTCAGTATCGTCAGTTCATGATTTCACTGAGCGGATTATCAATTCTCGTTGTTGGGTCATCGGGAGGCCTAGGTTCAGCGGTCGCGCGATGCTTGGCCGACGAAGGGGCCCGCCTCACTCTTCACGCGCGATCGGAAGCGTCGGGCACAGCTACTGCCGCGCTCGGTACTTCTGTGTATGCCGACCTGCGTGATCCGGCTGCTGCCGACGCTCTGGTGGCCGCGGCGCTAGACGCTTATGGACAGCTCGACGGCGTCGTCAACGCCGCGGGGCTGGTCGCCTTCGGACCGGCCGCGCTCGCCTCCGTCGACACCGTCGATGACCTCTTTGCGGTTAATACCGCGGCGCCGATTAGCTTGCTCCGCGCTGCGCACTCCGCGCTCCTCGACTCTGCTGCCGCTCAGAGAGAACCCTTCTTCGTCACGCTGAGCGGTATCGTGAGCGAAAGTCCCACCGCGAACATGGCCACTTACTCGGCGTCGAAGGCTGCTCTAGCTGCGTTCGGTCAGGCCGCCGGCCGCGAATTACGTCGCGAGGGAGTGCGACTCTTGGATGCACGCCCCGGTCACACCGAGACGGGGTTGGCCACACGACCCATCCAAGGCGAGGCTCCGCGGATGCCTCAGGGCATGGAACCCGACTACGTAGCTCGTCGCATCGTTGATGCGATCATTCAAGGCGAGAAGGACCTACCCAGCGGAGCATTCAACACCACGCTGTAGTCGGGTCTGAAGCGTAGCGAGCTCCACAATCCGATTGCGGCACCGAAGCAAAGCTCCGGGCGCTAGAGAAAAAGTTGCCAGAGGATGGCGGCGTAGATCAGCGTGAAAATCGCCGGCGTGACGTACTTGACGATGAGCGTCCACCACGCCGTGCTGATGATCTGCTTGATCACGAGCGACGGGTCGCTGAGGCTGCGCATTTCGAGAGCGATCGCCTGCGCCTCACTCGCCGACGTGTACTGAGCAACCGCCCCGAGAATTCCGGATGCCAACAAGACACCTGCCGCCGCAACCTTGGTGGGCAGAGAACCGAACTCATCCCCGCCGAGAGACAGCGCGGTAATGACCACGGTCAGCAGAAAAGTTGGGGCGAACTGAGCCACGATAATGTGCAACCGCGCGCCGGACCACAATCCAAGCAAGTCTTTTTCATTCACTCTTGCGACTATACCTAAGCGATCGCAAGCGAACTAGAAGCCTTCGCCCTGTCGAGGATGTCAGACGTTACTGCCCGGGAGGGTAAAGGAAAGCTTCTACTTCGCTCGGCTGCAGCGTGCGCTGACCGTACGAGCGGTATACGTAGTTGTACTCTTCGAGGAGCACTGAACCGTCGGAGTTGACCTGTTTGACATAGGCAACGTGGTTGTCCCAGCCAAACCAAGCTACTGCTCCAGCGACCGGTGCGTCGCTGACTGTCCAACCGTGCGCTTCCCAGGCAGATTTCCACTGGTAGGCGTCTCCGCCGTTCGGCGTCAAGTCTGACCATGCCCAGCGGAAGGGGGCTGCGAAAGAACCGACATCACGGTTGAGTCGCCAGGCCACAAAGTCGGTGCACTGTCGGTAGTAGTAGTTGAGCGGTGAAAGCGTGTCGTCGGCGGTCGGCCACGGGTAGTCATCGCCCAAGGCTTGCGCGCCAGATGCGACGTAGAGGGAATTAGCTTCGGCAATCGCCGCTTGCTGACGAATTTGTTCGAGATCCTCGGGCGAAGTCGCGGAGAACTGATCGCGCTCGAGCACCGGCAAGTCAAGTTCGGCGCTGACCGTAACCGATTGAACGCTAGCCGGTTTAACATCGGCGAATCCCAAAGCGGAAGTCGAGGTCGAAGCCGAGGCAGCCGTTACCACTCCTTCGTCTGACATGAACCCGGACGCGCTATACGCCGGCAAGCCCGCGACGGCGAAGAGACCACCGATGACGGCCATCGAGGCAACCGCCCGTAGAGGGTTGGTGCGAGCCCGCTTGGTTTTCGGCTTAAGTGCCGCGGGAATGCGAGAAGGAGCACTGCTCGCGAACGCAGTGGGTACGTAAGGTGCAGGGGTCACGCTGTGAGCGACGGCCACTGGTGCGCTCGGGATAGCGGGGACAGCAATCTCAGACGTCACAACGACTTCAGCCGATACCGCAACCGCGGGCACGACGCTCATGGCTGTGGCCGGAGCGCCCTTCTCTGCGGCTTCGCGAGCTGCCCGCGCTTCGCGACGCGAAAGATAGACGGGCGTCTCACCCGCGGGGTTCACCGAAGGCACGCCGAAATCATCCGTACTACTCGGTGACATACGCGACAATCGGGAACCTTAAGATGGCACGTTCGAGAAGAAACTAGGGCAACTCTCGAACAACGGGAATAATCACAACAGCATAACAGTTATGCCGCCGGAGCCAAATATTCTTCCCAGTCTGGGAGTGCCCTTTCAATTCCCCTAACAAGCCATGCGCTCGTGTGCGGCGGCCGTGGCTTAATGAGCAGGCGCCACTTCATCTCGGCAGGCGTGCGATTGCTCTTCACGTTGTTACAACGCAGGCAGCACGCGACTAAGTTCTCCCACGAGTCTTCGCCGCCGCGCGACCGCGGCATGACGTGGTCGATGGTGTTCGCCGAACCGCCGCAATACCCGCAGCGGTGGCCATCTCGCCGCAGCACTCCGCGGCGCGAGACCGGCAGCCTTCGCGTTGAGGGAATGCGAACATAATTGCGCAAGATGATGACCGACGGTCTCTCCCACGCTCCCGTGGAGCCCCAGACTGGATGCTCCGAATCGGCCGCGACAATCGTCGCCTTCTGATTCAGCACGAGCACGATCGCTCGCTTAAAAGACACGACCGCGAGCGGCTCGTAGCCGGCGTTCAGGACCAAAGTGCGCATTCTCATCCTCTCGAAAGAGCCTGCACGGCTTGCAGGCAATCGACTTCCCTGAAATTCAGCGAAAAGGAGGCAGAAACACAAAAAGGCACCGTCGTAAGACGATGCCTAGTGATTCAGCGCGCGAAAACTGCCGCGCACAGTACTGCTGTGTCGTATGTCGAAGTGGGCACGCGCATCCACGGTTTGGATGCTGCACCTACCTAACATGCGATTCTCCGGTTCATTCGTGAACTCCAAGGGCTACAGGCTAACCCAATTTTGGGATGCGACTGCGCGCGGGCACGCCGAATTGAATGACGAGACGGTGACGCCCCGGTAAACAGAGAATTCAGAAAATTACGCCGACGGCTTCTCTACGAAGATGTGCACGGCTACCTCGTTGGGCAGCTCAAGGCCCTCTCCGAAGCCCTCCACGGTGACCGCTACATAGGTGTCAGCCGCGGCAAAAGTGGCTGTCTTGCCCGGCATGACACCAGCGGTGAAGAGCTGCTGCAGCAGTTCGGGCTCGAACTGCACCGGCTCCCCCAGCCGGCGAATGCGGCCAACGACAGGAGCAGTCGCTTTGGCGACGAGCTCCACAATGTTCACCATGCCCGCGCTGAACGAGGGAGCAGCGGTGCCACCCAATTCTTCGAGCCCGGGAATCGGATTGCCGTAGGGCGACTCCGTGGGGTGATCGAGCATTTCGATGAGCTTGCGCTCTACCTGCTCGCTCATGACGTGCTCCCACCGGCACGCTTCGTCGTGAACGAGCGCCCAATCGAGGCCAATGACATCGGCGAGAAGCCGCTCAGCGAGGCGGTGCTTGCGCATGACTTGCGTAGCCCGGCGGCGACCCTCCTCGGTGAATTCGAGGTGGCGGTCGCCTTCGACGACGACAAGGCCGTCACGTTCCATGCGGCCGATAGTTTGTGAAACGGTCGGCCCAGAGTGGCCGAGACGTTCGGAGATGCGGGCCCGCAAAGGCACGATGTTCTCTTCTTCAAGGTCAAGAATCGTGCGCAGGTACATCTCGGTGGTGTCAACGAGATCGGTCATGAAACAAGACTAGCCCGTACTGGCCAATAGAATCGGACGTATGGCTAGCCTGACGATTCCCAGCGACCTCCTTCCCGCCGACGGACGATTCGGATGCGGACCTTCCAAAGTGCGCCCCGAACAGGTCGAACACTTGGTGTCCGCCTCGCGCACCATCCTCGGCACGTCTCACCGTCAAGCACCCGTTCGCGACCTCGTGGGCCGTGTACGTACAGGCCTCGGCGAGCTTTTCCAGATTCCCGAAGGCTATGAAGTTGTCATGGGCAATGGCGGTTCAACGGCGTTCTGGGATGCCGCAGCCTTCGCCCTGATCGAGCGCCGCAGCGCCCACCTTTCCTTCGGAGAGTTCGGCTCCAAGTTCGCGAAGGCAGCCGCTGCACCTCACCTCGAATCGCCTCACGTAGTTTCCGCCCCGGGCGGGTCGTTCGCAGACCTCGACGACATTAACGGTGCCGACGTGTTTGCGTACCCGCACAACGAGACTTCCACCGGCGTGATGGCTCCGGTTCGCCGTTTCGACGACTCGAACGTTCTGACGGTTGTTGACGCGACGAGCGCAGCCGGCGGCATTCAGTTCGATGCCAACCAGGCCGACGTCTACTACTTCGCCCCGCAAAAGAACTTCGCGTCAGACGGTGGCCTCTGGTTCGCCCTCTTCTCCCCCGCCGCTATCGAGCGCGTCGAACGCATTGCGGCCTCGGGTCGTTACATCCCCGAGTTCCTGTCGCTCAAGAACGCGATCGACAACTCACGCCTGAACCAGACCCTCAACACTCCCGCGCTCAGCACATTGCTGCTGCTCGAGAACCAGATCGACTGGATCAACGACAACGGCGGGTTGGCCTGGGCGGATGCCCGCACGCGCGAATCATCGTCGGTTCTTTACAACTGGGCTGCCGCCAGCGACGTCGCGACGCCGTTCGTCACCAACCCGGAGCACCGCTCGCAGGTTGTTGTCACGGTTGACTTCGACGACTCCATCGATGCCACGGCTATCGACAAGACGTTGCGGGCAAATGGCATCGTCGACACCAACCCGTACCGCAAGCTCGGTCGCAACCAGCTGCGCGTGGCCACCTTCGTTGCCATCGAACCGGATGACGTACGCCAGTTGGTCTCATCGATCGACTACGTGATCGCGAACAGCCACTAATCTGAAACCGTGCGTATCTGGTTGAAAGACTCAGAGCGCCGGCCCGACCCTGAGCCGGTGCAGACCGACGACCGCAAGGCAATGCTTGCGGGCATGGGCTTGTGGGTGCTCGGCCTCGCTGTGTTGCTGCTCTTTATCGAGCCGCTCAACGAGGCCGGCAACCTCTGGTGGTTGTGGAGCGCCGTGGCCGGGCTTGTGCTCGGCCTTATCGGACTGATCTACACGCACCTTAGGCGCGGAAAGAAGTCGCGCTAGTCTTCTTCATCTGACTCGTCGAGGTCATCGATACTGACGCCTTCGTGGTCGCCGCCGCGAAAAGCGCCGGTGTCGTAGTCGTCGTCCGACTCCTCGTCGTCATCGTCATCCGACTCGTCGTCATCATCGTCGTCGTCGTCATCCGACTCATCGTCATCATCGTCGTCGTCGTCATCATCCGACTCATCGTCATCATCATCATCATCCGACTCATCGTCATCATCATCCGATGCGTCGATGTCGACTCCGTCAAGGTCGCCGCCGTGCAATACGGAGGACCCGAATTCGTCATCGTCGTCGTCATCATCGTCGTCATCGACTTCTTCTGCAGCAGCCTTTTCGGCATCCGCAGCTTCTGTAGCGGCCTGCGCTGCTTTGTAGTCAGCAAGACGTTCTGACCACGGCACCCAATCGGGCGAAAGCAGTGCACCTTGGGCCGGCATGAGCTCAGCCTCAAGAATGGTCGGCTCTTCGCCCTCGACGTGGGCAACGCTCACAGTCCAGTTCCAGCCCGGGTAGCCCAGCAGGGCAGATGCGAACAGCACCGAAACGGTGCCGTCGCTCTCGACCTGCTCACCCACGAGCGCGCCAATCGATGCGTCGGTGGTGATCTCGAGGAGTGCTCCCCGAGCAAGCTTCTCGTACTGGCTATTAGGCATCGAGTTCGTCCGCTACCTTTCGCAGCATTGAGGCAATTTTGGCGCCGTGCGCCTTATCGGGGTAACGACCTCGCTTGAGGCCGGAACCGATGCCGTCCATGAGCTTGACCAGATCTTCAATGATCACGGCCATGTCATCGGCGGGCTTGCGGTTGATCTTTGTCATGCTCGCAGGAGCATCCATGACTCGAACTGAGAGTGCCTGAGCACCCTTTTTACCGTCAGCAATACCGAACTCTAGGCGAGTACCTGCTTTAACCCCAGTCGTGCCCGCGGGCAACGCTGAGGCGTGCAAAAAGACCTCTTGGCCTTCATCACTCATGATGAAGCCAAAACCCTTCTCGTCGTCGTAAAACTTAACCTTGCCGGTAGGCATGGGCATGCTCCTTTGTAATCGTGACTCAAGCTTAGAACGTAAACGGGCGCGTATCCTTGTCTACGTGACAAATCACTCAACTGAACGCGACCTTCGTATCGAGCGTGTGCTCGCCTACCTCGTCGCCTTCTCGATCGCACTCGCTGTGCTTAGCTTCGTTGCCGTAGTCGTCGCTACTGCACTGGGCCAAACCGAATTCGATAACGGTATATGGCCCGCTGTGATAACTATGCCTCAATTTGCCTTGCCTTTGGGCGTGGTGTTCATCATCACCCTCGTGGTGCTGAACGGGCGCCGCCGCCAACGTGAGTACCGGAATGGCCACAATTAGCGATGCCGCTCTGCTGCTCGCCGCACAATTGCGCGCATTAGACGACAACCACCTTCTTGAGTTGTTGCGCTCGCGTGTCGTGCGCGCCAACTCCGTGAGCGATTTCTTTGATCTAGCGGATGCCCTGCAGCAGCCCACCTCGGTCGAACGCGTTCTCAGCACACTCGACCGCCCCACGCTCGCGACTCTCGCTGTGATCGCTGATACCGCGTCACTCTCCGCCGCCGAGGTCGCCGCTGCGCTCGGGCACTTCGGTGCTGATGAGCTCGCCGTTCAGCGGCGCTTAGACCGACTCGTGAGCCTCGCCCTGCTCATCCATCGGGCTGGCCGTTACAGCGCCCCTGACGGCGTCACTGACCAGCTCGCGGGCTGGCCGTTCGACGACCTTCCCACCACGGGCGAGCTACTGGAGACCCCACCGCCGTCGACCCTCACCTCGGTTGAACCGTCGCAGCGCGACAGCACCGACAGTATTGCGGCAGAGAACGCCTTCTCCACCACCAACGAAGTCACCGAGCTCATCAATCAATTGCGGTCGAGTCCGGTGCGCGATCTGGCTCGCGGCGGCGTCTCGCTTCCCGACTCGAAGCGACTGGCAGCGTCCATGTCCGTTCCGCTCGACAAGGTTGCCGGGCTCGTCGACATCGCGGAACGTGCCGGGCTCATCGCAACGACTAACGCCCAGTGGATGCCCACCGCCGCCGCTGCCGAGTGGATGGCCCGCGGGGCTGCTGACCGCTGGGTGCACCTTGCCGAGGCATGGCAGCAAGGCGTGCCCGACAACATCCGCACGATCCTCGCTGACCGCGTGCAGAGCTTCTGGGGAAGCGGCGTTGAAGACTACGTGCGGTGGTTGTTCCCGGCCGGCGTCGATGCCATGCTCCAACGCCTGCGTCGCTACGCCCGTGACGCCCGCCTCCTGGGTGTCACCGCCGAACAGCTACCGAGCAGTGCTGGAATTGCCCTGCTGACTCGCTCACCGGCCGAGGCCGCGGCGGTGATGGCAGAGAGCTTTCCCAACGAAGTTCACCAGGTCTACGTTCAGCCCGATCTCACCGTGATCTCGCCCGGTCCGTTGGCCCCGCAACTGGATGCCCGGCTGCGCGTGATCGCCGATGTCGAGACGCGTGCTCTGGCATCCACGTATCGCATCTCCCGTTCGAGCTTGCATCATGCAATGACGTTGGGCGAAACCCTCGAGGGCATGCGCAGCTTCTTGGCCGAGATCTCGCTGACGGGTGTTCCTCAACCGGTTGACTATCTGCTCAACGAGGCGGCAGCACGCCACGGCCTCGTTCGTGTTGGCGTGAACAGCGCCGGTGGCAGCTACGTGTCCTCTCCCGATTCGGTGATGCTGCAATCGATTGCGGTCGACCCCAACTTTGGTCCATTTGGGCTGCGCCGCGAAGGTGCTCGACTCGTTTCTCGCTTTGGAGTCGAGCAACTGTTCTGGTCGCTCAGCGACGCGCGCTACCCCGTTGCTGCCGAAGACGCTGAAGGTCAGATTCTGTCGCTGCGCCGCGATCAAGTGAGCACCGCCACTCCCGACGAGGCACACGACTCCGCCCCTGAACAGCTGCTCGTCAAGCTACGCAACGGTCAGGGTGGAGCAACCGGCGACGAAGACCAAGCGTGGTTGTCCCGGCAAATTGAGGTCGCCATCCGCAACAAGCTACTGCTTCGAGTGACCGTTAAAATGCCGGATGACCGCGAGGTCGAGTACACGCTCGAACCGTCGAGCGTCGCTGCCGGCCGAATGCGGGGGCTTGACCGTGCGGCGGATATCGAGCGAACTTTGCCGTTGAAGAGCATCGTAGCGGTGGAAGCGACCACCGAACGCTAAGCATCCGGGCGTAAGGTTGGTCGGATGAACGCAGCCCCCGACGGACCCCTGATCGTGCAGTCTGACCGCACGGTTCTCTTAGAGGTCGCCCATCCTTTGGCGGAGGACGCTCGCCATGATTTGGCGGTATTCGCTGAGCTTGAGCGCGCCCCCGAGCATATTCACACCTACCGAATTACGCGGCTGGGCCTGTGGAATGCGCGTGCCGCTGGCCACGATGCACCCGCGATGTTGGAGACGCTCGAGAAGTACTCGAAGTTCCCGATTCCGCAGAGCGTCAGCGTTGACATCACCGAGACGGTTGGCCGCTATGGTCGACTCGTCATCGACCGGGACGATGATGGTGCGCTCACTCTGACCGCTACCGATCCTGCTGTGCTGCGCGAGATTACACGCGCCAAGAAGGTCGCGAGCTTGCTGTTCGAACGCCGCGGCGATCACACCTACGTTGTTCAGGCCTGGGCTCGCGGTCAGCTCAAGCAAGAACTATTGAAGCTGGGTTGGCCCGCTGAAGACAACGCCGGCTACACTCCCGGCACACCCCATGAGATTGCTCTGGATGCCGCGGGCTGGGGCCTGCGCGAGTACCAGCAGCACGCCATCGACAACTTCTTCGAACACGGGTCGGGCGTCGTCGTTCTCCCCTGTGGCGCTGGAAAAACGCTCGTCGGCTTAGGCGCCATGGCCCAAAGCAAGACCACCACCCTGATTTTGGTGACCAACACGGTCTCTGCTCGTCAGTGGCGGGCAGAAATTCTGAAGCGCACCACCCTCACGGAAGACGAGGTTGGGGAGTATTCGGGGCAGACCAAGGAGATCTTGCCGGTCACGATTGCCACCTACCAAATTCTGACAGCTAAGCGAAAGGGCGAATACGCCCACCTTGCTCTGCTGGATGCTCTCGATTGGGGCCTTGTCGTATACGACGAGGTTCACTTGCTCCCCGCCCCCGTGTTCAAGCTCACCGCCGATCTGCAGGCGCGTCGCCGGCTTGGACTGACCGCAACTCTCGTGCGCGAAGATGGCCGCGAGGGCGACGTGTTCTCCCTCATCGGCCCCAAGCGCTTCGATGCGCCGTGGAAAGAGATCGAGGCCCAAGGCTTTATCTCCCCCGCCAGCTGCTACGAAGTTCGCGTCGATCTGCCTGAGAGCGACCGTCTCGAGTACGCAGCCTCGGCTGACGACGAACGGTTCCGTCTTGCTGCCGCGGCACCCGCCAAGATCAATGTGGTTCGTGCGCTCGTCGAAAAGCACGAGGGCGAACGCATTCTTGTCATTGGGCAATACCTCGACCAGATCGATACGCTCGCGACCCAGCTCAATGCCCCACAGCTCACCGGGGCCACGCCGGTTGCCGAGCGCGAACGTCTGTACCAAGAATTTCGCGAAGGCATCACCAAGGTATTGGTGGTCTCCAAGGTCGCCAACTTCTCCGTCGACCTGCCCGAGGCAACCGTCGCTATCCAAGTCAGCGGCTCGTTCGGCTCGCGTCAAGAAGAAGCTCAACGCCTCGGTCGCCTGCTGCGCCCCAAGGAGAGCGGCTTGCCCGCCAACTTCTACACGCTCGTTGCTCGCGACACCGTCGACCAAGACTTCGCGCAGAACCGCCAGCGCTTCTTGGCCGAACAGGGTTACAGCTACACGATTCTGGATGCCGCGGACCTGACGGCCTAGCGGGCCCATAGTCGTCGCACCATCAGTCAACGTTCAGGAAACATGCAGATAATGGCTTCATGGCTGACGGACCCAAGATTCTGATTGTTGACGACGAACCCAACATTCGCGACCTTCTCACCACGAGCCTGCGCTTCGCAGGTTTCGCAGTGCGTGCGGTAGGAAGCGGGGCACAGACCATCTCGGCAGTTCTTGAAGAAGAACCCGACCTGATCATCCTCGACGTGATGTTGCCCGACATGAACGGTTTCGGGGTGACCAAGCGCCTTCGCGCTTCGGGATACACCTCCCCCATCCTGTTCTTGACGGCTAAGGACGACACCGAAGACAAGATCATGGGTCTCACCGTCGGCGGTGACGACTACGTCACCAAGCCGTTCAGCCTCGATGAGATCGTCGCTCGAATCAAGGCAATCCTTCGTCGCACGATGCAGGATGACGAAGAGACGATCATCCGCGCCGGTGACCTCACCATGGACCAGGACACTCACGAGGTCTCGATCGGCAGCGAACAGATCGAGCTCAGCCCCACCGAGTTCAAGCTGCTGCGCTACCTCATGCTCAACCCCAACCGCGTGCTCTCGAAGGCGCAGATTCTCGACCACGTGTGGGAATACGATTTCAACGGAGACGCCGGCATCGTCGAGAGCTACATCTCCTACCTGCGCCGCAAGCTGGATCAGCACACCGAAGAGCCGATCATTCAGACCAAGCGTGGCTTCGGCTACATGCTGAAGGCCGCTAAGCCGTAACCATCTCGGATGGCCAGCTCGACACCAATTAGGGCGTCGAGCTGGCCATATTTGTTCCCGATTCCCAGCCACGCAAGGTACCGTTCAGATCATGCAGGAGAACATCCCCGACGCGTGGAGCCGCATCTCGCTTCGCACGAAGGTCACCGGAGTCACGGTGCTTCTGCTGACCATGGGGCTCCTCGTCGCAGGCGTCGGCACCGCTGCCGTGCTGCGGGACTACCTGCTGCAGCAGACAGACGAAAAGATCAGCGCTGCAGCCGACGATCTCGGCGGCACCATCCAGTACACCGGTACGACGCTCGACCCGCAGTGCAGCGTTTCACGACTTCCCAACGATCTGTACTTCGCCGTTCTCAACCACGATGGCACCATGCGCTGCAATAGCCGCGACGAGGATGCCGCCCGCCCCGTTCTTGACGGGCTTACGATCGCTGTCGCTGGCTCGCAGACGAGCGAGTTCACACTGCCGAGCTCCACCATCGGGGGCCAGTGGAGGGTTATCGCCTACCCCGCGATGAGCACGATCGGAACTGACTTCGTCACGATCGTGATCGCGAGAGATTTGGGTGACTCGAACGCGATCGTTGCTCGATATGCCGCAATTTTTCTCTTCTTCGGACTAACAGTTGTCATTGTCGGCGGGGCTCTTACTCGACTGCTGGTGACTTCCACCTTCGCGCCCCTTCGAGAGGTCGAAGCGACAGCGGCGCGATTCGCCGATGGCGACTTCGATCAACGATTGTCTGTTGCCACCCCCAACACCGAAGTCGGGCGCCTCAATCGCTCCCTTAACTCGATGCTGGGTCGGATTGATCGCGCCTTCGCCGACCGCGCGCGCACTATTGACCAAATGCGCCGCTTCGTCGGCGATGCAAGCCACGAACTTCGAACGCCACTCGTCACAGTTCGCGGTTACGCCGAGCTCTACCGCATGGGCGCCATCACCAAACCTGACGATGTCGCTCAAGCTATGGAGCGAATCGAGAAGGAAGCCATCCGCATGGGCGGCTTGGTCGAAGACCTTCTCGAATTGGCGCGCATCGACGGAACTAAGCCTCCCCAGCTCACCGAAGTAGACCTTCTCCCCCTCGCTAACGATGCTGCGATGGATGCTCGCGCCTCCACCGGCCGAGTCGTCACCGTGATCAATACGAATCCTCGCATCGACTCCGATGCCGTCGTGAAACCACTCCTCGACGAAGACGAGGACACCGACGCCACGGCGATCACCATTCCCGAGAGCTCGGACCCTCATCCCGCCACCCCTGCGCGCGGCGTCGCCGCTCTTGCAACCGGGTCGATTGCCGCTGCTGGCGCGCGCCTCTCGCGTCTTGCTTCACGCAAGAAGTCTGCCGCAGTGGCAAAAGCTGCTGCACGAATTACGCAGGCAGTTGCGCCGGTGCCGAAAGATCTCAATGCCGTGGTCATGGCAGAAGAGAACAAGATCCGTCAGGTGCTCACGAACCTGGTTACGAACGCGCTGCGCTTCACCAGCGACACCCCCGTAGAGATTGGCGTCGGTGTCGATCATGAACGCCGCATCGCTGTGCTGTCGGTCATTGACCATGGTGAGGGCATCCCCGAGCAGATTCGCAATAAGGTTTTTGAGCGCTTCTGGCGCGCCGACAGCTCACGCAACCGTGACACTGGCGGCAGTGGACTGGGGCTCGCTATCGTGTCGGCCATCGTCAGCGCCCACAAGGGGACCGTTCAAGCGCTCGAGACGCCGGGCGGCGGTGCAACCTTCCGCGTGGAACTTCCCCTCCTCCCCAGCAAGGCTGTCACGGAAGAAGTGACCGAAGCCGAGTAGCCGCGGCGCGAAGTTTTCGCCAGAATCTATCGTCGAGTTATGACTCGATACCAAGTAGATAGCGAAGCCGTTCTCAGCGCCACCGGAGCGGTACAGAATTCCATTGGCCGCATCCAAGCCGAGGTAGCAGGCCTCCATGCACAGCTCACGAACCTGCAAGGGTCGTGGACGGGCCAGGCAGCCACGGCGTTCTCGACGGTCGTGACCGACTGGAAAGCCACCCAGCAGCGGGTCGAGGAGAATCTCGCTGCCATCAATACGGCGCTGAGCCAAGCCGGCCAGCAGTACGCGGAGATTGAAGCGGCTAACGCACGTCTCTTCTCCCGCTAGACCGCAACACAGCCCTCGCTGGCGGATCACACAGCGCGGTGCGCAACCCTGCACACTGAGCGTGCATGTGCACACGTACGCGCACTGCAGCGAAATGCTCCGGGAGGCTGCAATCAGTTGCGTGAGCTGTTGTCTCGCGGCAACGCCTTAACGCCAGAATGGGCGCCTCCCGAAGGAGACGCCCATTCTGTGTTGTTCAGTGAAGCTATGTGAAGCGGTGGACTTAGAAGTCCATGCCGCCCGACGGGTCACCCATGGGTGCCGGGTTCTTCTCGGGCTTGTCAGCGACAACGGCCTCGGTGGTCAAGAACAGACCAGCGATCGACGATGCGTTGAGCAGAGCTGAGCGCGTTACCTTTACCGGGTCATTGATTCCAGCAGCAAGCATGTCGACGTATTCGCCGGTAGCTGCGTTGAGACCGTGACCTACAGCGAGGTTGCGAACCTTGTCAGCAACAACACCCGGCTCCATGCCAGCGTTGAGTGCGATCTGCTTGAGCGGAGCGTCGATAGCAACGCGAACGATGTTCGCTCCGGTTGCTTCGTCGCCGACCAAGTCAGCCATTGCCTGGCTGTCGAATGCGATCTTGCCAGCCTGAATCAGAGCCACGCCACCACCGGCGACGATTCCCTCTTCAACAGCTGCCTTGGCGTTACGAACTGCGTCCTCAATGCGGTGCTTGCGCTCCTTGAGTTCAACCTCAGTTGCGGCACCAGCCTTGATGACTGCAACACCACCGGCGAGCTTGGCGAGACGCTCTTGGAGCTTCTCACGGTCGTAGTCGCTGTCGGTGTTGTCGATCTCGGCGCGGATCTGCTTGACGCGACCTGCGATCGCCTCTTCTTCACCAGCACCTTCGATGATGGTGGTCTCATCCTTGGTGATAACGACCTTGCGGGCGCGACCGAGGAGTTCGAGAGTTGCGTTCTCGAGCTTGAGTCCAACTTCTTCGGAGATGACCTGTCCACCGGTGAGGATGGCGATGTCAGCGAGCTGAGCCTTGCGACGGTCACCGAAGCCAGGAGCCTTGACGGCAACCGACTTGAAGATGCCACGGATCTTGTTCACAACGAGAGTTGCAAGCGCTTCGCCGTCGACGTCTTCAGCAATGATGAGCAGCTGCTTGCCGCTCTGGATTACCTTGTCGACGATGGGGAGCAGATCCTTGATGTTCGAGATCTTGCCGTTGACGATAAGAACGTAAGGGTCTTCGAAGACCGCTTCTTGACGCTCCTGGTCGGTGACGAAGTATGCCGACAGGAATCCCTTGTCGAAGCGCATACCTTCGGTGAGCTCCAGCTCGGTGCCGAACGTGTTCGACTCCTCAACGGTGACAACACCTTCCTTGCCGACCTTGTCGATCGCCTCAGCGATAAGTGCACCGATCTCGGGGTCACCAGCAGAAATGGATGCGGTAGCCGCGATCTCTTCCTTGGTTTCGATTTCCTTGGCGCTCGCAATGAGGGCCTCGATTACCGAGTTGGTTGCCTTTTCGATTCCGCGCTTGAGGCTGATGGGGTCTGCACCCGCAGCAACGTTGCGGAGGCCTTCGCGTACGAGAGCCTGTGCAAGAACAACAGAGGTGGTCGTACCGTCTCCGGCAACGTCATCCGTCTTCTTTGCTACCTCTTTGACGAGCTCTGCACCGATCTTTTCGAACGGGTCGTCGAGCTCGATTTCTTTGGCGATGGACACGCCGTCGTTCGTGATGGTGGGAGCGCCCCACTTCTTCTCGAGAACTACGTTGCGACCTCGTGGGCCGAGCGTGACCTTTACGGCGTCAGCGAGAATGTTCAGGCCGCGCTCAAGGCCGCGACGGGCCTCTTCGTTGAAAGCAATGATCTTTGCCATGTGTGTTTCTCGTCCCTCCCGGACGTCGTACAAGCGAATAAGTTGGCACTCAGCCTATGCGAGTGCCAAGGTCAAAATTAGCACTCGACAGGGGCGAGTGCAAGACGGCACAGCGCACTCGACAGGGGCGAGTGCAAGACGGCACAGCGCACTCGACAGGGGCGAGTGCAAGACGGCACAGCGCGCTCGATAGGGGTGAGTGCACGACAGCACAGCGCACTCGACAGGGGCGACTGCACGACAGCACAGCGCGCTCGACAGGGGCGAGTGCACAACAGCCCAGCGCACCCGCTGCGGCTGCGCCCGCGTCAGCATGGAGCGCTCGGTTGTGTGCGTGAGGGTGGTGCTTACTTCGCCTCGTCGTGCGCTATTCGGTTGGTTCTTCGGTTGAGGCTGTGGCCGATGCGAGGTAGTCGGCGCCGATGACGATGGTGATTTGAGCGGCGGGGAATACGTCGGCTTCTACGAGGCGAATTTCTCCACGATCGAGGGTTGCTGCGAGCCCGGCGGCGACGTCTTCGTCGGCTTCGTTGCTGTAATAGATGTAGGTGACTTCAATGGCTCGGTCGGAGGCTGGTGCGGCACTGCCAGTGGGCCAGCCTGCGGCGGTCAGTTCGTCGAGTACGGTGCTGTCCAGTTCGCTTTCAGCGGTGCCGTTGAGCACGTCGATGGTGATTTTGCGTGCCGGGTCAATGGTGGTGGGGTCGGTGACCGGGGCAACGGTTGCGGTGGGTTCTGGGGTGGCGATGGTCTCTTCGGGGCTGGCGAAGAAGGGCAGCCCGAGGTCGTCATCAAGGTATTGGCTGAGGGCGAAGAGGCCACCGAAGACGAGTACACCGGTGGCGAGCAGAGCCCAGGCGAAGCTGATCCAGCCGCGCCCGCGTCGCTTGGGGCCACGGTGCGCACCAATGCGTTCGACGTCGTCGGGCAGTTCGTCGAATCGGTCTTTGGGATAACTCGCCATTGCTTAGTCTGTCTATTCTTCGTTGTGGTGATTGGTGGTGCGCACGGCGCGCGTGCGCTTGTCTCGAGTGCGGCGCAGTCGCGAGATCAGCATGGGATCGTATCGTACGGCTGCGGGGGTGTCGATTACCGAGTTGAGCATTTGATAATAGCGTGCACTGGAGACGTGAAACTGGGAGCTGATTGCTTCTTCTTTTGCGCCGACGTGGCGGGTCCATTCGCGCTCAAAGTCGAGGATGGCGGTGTCGCGCTCAGACAGGCCGGTGGCGGGGCGTGATGCGCTTTCGTTTTCTGACACGGCCTACCTCCATTGTGTAGGTAAGCCTAGGGCGTGGGCCGTGTGGCTTTGTCGAGCGACTCGGCTTGAGGACCCATTCGGCGCCGCTCGAGGTTAGGATTGCCTTAGTACCCCTTTCTTCGATTGGTTTCTATGCGCACCCGACTCCTCACTGCTGCTGTGGTGTTGTCTGGCGTTCTGCTGGCTACGAGCGGATGCTCGGCTTCGCCGATTGCGCAGACTGCTGCAGTGACGGTGACCGCTGACCTTTCCTCTCCGCTGTCGTCGTTGACGGTGTTGAACGAGGCGAAGGACTACAGCGGGCTCGTGCAGGCGGCGCTTCCGACTTCCGGTATTTCGGTTCCGGATGAAGTGCCCGCGCAGTCGTTGCCGGTAACCGTCATGTCCCATGATTTGTCAGGCGAGGTTCCCGTGACGGTGCTGTCGACGGATCGCGTGGTGGCCATGGATATTTCAGGGTCGATCGCGGCGACGATCGCTGGGTTGGGCTTGATCGATTCTCTCGTGGCGCGAGATATCTCGACGACGTTTGATGAGGCATCCGAATTGCCTGTAATTACGTCGAACGCTCATACCGTCAATAGCGAGGCGATTCTGGCGTTACGCCCCGATCTTGTGCTGACAGATGGGTCGATTGGCCCGATCGACGTTGTGGTGCAGCTACGGGATGCCGGCATTCCCGTGGTGTTTGTCGACACCGAGGCGTCCGTGGATGGCGTTGCCGAGCTGGCGCGGCAAACGAGCGCTGCATTCGGCGCTCCGGCCGCTGGTGAAGCTCTGGGTTCACAATTGACTGCCGAGATCGACGCAAAGATTGCCGAAATCGCCGAAATCGTGCCCTCCGGTGAGCGTTTACGCATGATGTTCCTCTACTTGAGGGGCACCTCGGGGGTGTATTACTTGTTCGGCCAAGAGTCGGGCTCCGATGTTCTCATCGACGCTCTGGGCGGGGTGGATGTTGCGGCCGAGATTGGCCTCGAAGGTATGCGTCCGATGACAGACGAGGCGATGGTTGCGGCAAACCCCGATCTCATTTTGGTGATGACCGGCGGTCTCGAAAGCGTGGGTGGCGTGAGCGGATTGCTCGAAGCACGGCCCGCAGTGGCTCTCACCGAGGCGGGCATGAACCAACGATTCGTTGAGATGGATGACGGCGAGATCCTGAGCTTCGGCCCCCGCACCGTCACCGTGCTGGATGCGCTGGCTCGCGCAATTTACGCGCCGACTTCCGGCTCCTAAATCGCGCTCAGCTGTCGCTGCTGTCCTTCGTGGGTTCGAGCGTGCGAGCAGTCCCGCGACGACGGCTGACGAAGAAGACCACGCTGACGCCACCGACAATTACGACAACGGACGCCAACACCATGAGGTTGCGGGCCACAACCGGGTAGGTCGCGCGCGGTTCAGGCATGCACTCGGGCGTTGCGCTGAAGCTCACAGTAATCGGGTCAAATTCTTCGCCCGCTGGGTAGGTTCCGAAAGCAGCGGAGCCGGCATCGGTGAGCGTCACTGGAGCACTGTCGAGCACCGCTGTGCCGTCGTCGACCGAGATCGCTGAGACGTCAATCGTGGCGAACTTCACGTCGACCGCATCCACGGGGAGACCATCTTGAGTGGTCCCCGAAACATCGAAGATAAGGACTGCTGTCGGGGTGCTGTCAAAGACAATTTCTAGCCCGCTGAGCGTGGTGTCAAGGATGCCATCGTGCCCCGTGAAGCGAAGCGTTCCGTCGAACGCGATCGTGCCTTCGCCCGCGTCGAGCTCGCCCGAGCCTGCAGCCCAACCGAAATTGGGGGTTTCGTAAGTGGCGCCGTCGCCGACAGCCCACTCGCCGTGAGCAATCGTGCCGCTGATGTACGACCGAAGCGACTCTTTGACGCCCCAGGTGATCGCGGCATCCGACACATCACACACGGCGGAGTCGGCGGCAAGGGTGGCATCGGCGGGTGCAATATTCGCGTGCGCAAGGCTCGCGCCCGCGGCATCCGGAACCGCAGCGTTGCTTGTCATCGGCGTCAGTGCGATAGCGACGGCGGTGACCACGAGCGCGGCGGGTCCGAGCAAGCAGACGTTGAGGCGGCGCATTACTGGGCGGGACGGTACATCGACTGATGCATGATGGTGGCTTCTTCGTACAGTTCACCAAAGGATTCGAATCCGAATTTGGCGTAGAGCGGCACGATGTAGTCCTGGGCGTGCAGCATCATGGCCTGGCCGTTGTAGTCGTCGACGATGCGCTTCATGATGATCTGCGCGAGACCTTGGCCACGGCGATCATCTCTCACTACAACGCGACCGATGACGCAGTGGCCATCGAGGTATTCCGCGGTTTCGTTGTGGAGGACGCGGATGTAGGCGGCGACTCCGAGCTCGTCAGCGATCCAATAGTGCCGTGTGGCATCTTCTTGGTCGCGGTCATCAAGTTCGGTCTCGTCGACTTTTTGCTCAACAAAAAATACGTCAGTGCGCAGTTTCATGATCGAGTAGAGCTCGGATGTTGTTAATTCGCCCCAAGACTTGGCGATCACGGAATCAATAGTCACATCCCCGAGTTTAATGTACTGAGCGGCGAAAGCTCACGAACAGAGGAGACCACATGACGTACAAGGTGACAAAGACCGAAGAGCAATGGCGCGATGAGCTCGGAATCAAGTACTCAGTGCTGCGCGAAGCCGGAACCGACCGTCCGTGGTCTGGCGCCCTTCTCGACGAGAAGCGTGCGGGCACCTACCGCTGTGGCGCCTGCAGCGCTGAGCTTTTCAAGAGCGACACCAAGTTCGATTCCGGTTCGGGATGGCCCAGCTTCTATGAAGCCATCAACCCGGATGCCGTCGAGCTTCGCGAAGACCGTTCGCTCGGAATGGTGCGCACCGAAGTTGTGTGTGCCACGTGTGGTTCACACCTAGGTCATTTGTTCGACGACGCCCACCAGACGCCGACCGGAGACCGTTTCTGCTTGAACTCGAGCTCGTTAGAGTTCGACGAACAAGACTAATTCGACAGCAGAGTTTTAGGCGGTCGTTGACTCGAGAGTGACGCGATCGCCACAGCGATGAGGGTGAGCACCACACCGATTACGGTGGTCGGTGCCACCCCATCGCTGTCTGTAGGCAAAAGAATTTCGAGCGCGAGCGCCCCGATGAGTTGGCCGGCGATCGATCCGAGGGCAAAGAACAGCACACCCGTTATCGGCACCAGCACCGCTGCAACCACGATGAAGATCACACCAATCGCGCCGCCGATGTACAGCGTGGGGTCGGTCGGGAAGGTGTGCTGCCAGCCACTCGCAAAGCCGTAGGAGATCGCTGCGATCGCCAGCACCGAGGTACCGACGATGAAGTTGACGTACGTGGCTGTGAGCGGCGATCGCGTCACATGACGCACGTGACCGTTGATGGCCTGCTGCCAGCCAATCCCGAATCCGGCTGACAACGGCAAAAACACGAGCAGGAACGGCCCGTCGAGGCGCAAGTCGGCCAGGCCCGAGAAAATTACTGCCCCCACTGCGAGGGCGGATGCCGCCACCCGCAAGACCGTGACCGGTCGCTTCTGAAGGCTGCCGATTCCGACGCGGTCGATCACGGCGGAGCTGATCGTTTGACTCGCGACGACCGCCACGGTGAAGAGTGCGACGCCCAGCGCGGTGGCTGCGAGACCCTGAGTCAAGACAAAGAAAGCGCCGAACGCTCCCCCGGTGAGGTACCACCAAGGCAGGCGTCTGCTGGTTACTTCGGTGCGGAGTGTACGAAAACCAGCCCGAGCGGTGGGCACGAATGGCACGATGAGCGTGAGAATAAGTAGGCCTGAGCCGAAGGAAATTAACGCGGCGAGAGTGGAGTCGTGAAGCTCTACAGCGAGCTCGCCGTTGATGCGACTTTGGGCTGCGACGAGGCCGCCGGCGACGATTGCGGCGAAGATTCCCGCGAGCGCACGACGCCGACTTCGGGGTGTGGTTGGGAGCATGGGTGCATTCATGTCTAAAATAGGGCGTTGGCCCAAGCCTCCTTAGCTCAGCTGGCTAGAGCACCGCTCTTGTAAAGCGGGGGTCGTCGGTTCGAATCCGACAGGAGGCCCAACAGAATGTCGAGGGCCGTCGGGGTTGCTTTAACCCTAACGGCCTTCGACATTGTTATTTAACCAGTCGTCGATGTCGAGCCGCCATGTCGGGTCGACCACCACGGTGAGGGCGGCACCCTCATCGATCGTGGCGTAGCCGGCGGGTCTGTTCGAGCTTCACTGACTGGTCGAAGCCGAACCCTTCTCTGCAGCCCAAGCTCCTTCCGACGCTCCTTGATCTTCGAAATCGGCAGCGTTCGCATGATCCAAGCCTCACCCGTTGATCCAGAATCGCAGCCTCGACAGCTCGCAGCGTCGGCTGAAAACCGTGCGGTCACGAGCTCGGTGATTCGTCTTGGACGCCTGTTGGCGCCCATGAGATTGATAGAAAGCGCTGGTTTAGTGAACGACATGAACGCTTTCTTCAACTACATCGGAGCCCGATCGACCGATCCCCCGGCAGTATTGGTGCTCCCACTCGATCGCTCCGGAGTTGCAGCGTGATCGCCTGCCTATTGCCTCCGACTTCCCTGATTCCTTCATCGAAGGATGTTCAGGCGGAGCTTCGTCGTCGCGCCGTCGCCCATCCGGGTGGGTTCGCAGACCTCGCGACCGCCTCTCCCGTTGACCCGACGCCGCAGGTCTTCATCGATGCGCTGGCAGCCGCGGGTGGCGCGCCGGGTTATCCGCTCACCATTGGAGTAGTCGAACTGCGCGACGCAATGGTGCACTGGTTCGATCGTGTCCGCGGAGTCACCCTCACTCGGGGCGAAGTGCTTCCCACGATCGGCTCTAAAGAGTTGCTGGGTCTGCTGCCGTTCCTGCTCGGACTGGGTGCGGGCGATGTCGTAGTACGCCCCGCGCTGGCCTATCCCGCCTACGACGCAGGGGCACTAGCTGTGGGTGCCGACGTCGTCGCTGAAGACGATCCCGCCCTGTGGCCAGAGGCGACCAAACTTATTTGGCTGAATTCCCCTCGCAACCCCGACAGCCAAATCCTGACCGTTGACGAGTTGCGTCGCGCGGTCGCTCGCGCTCGTGAACTCGGTGCGGTGATCGTCGGCGACGAGTGTTACGCCGTGTTGAACGAGGTCGACGGGGAGCGGATACCGTCCATCCTCGACGCACGAGTGGTCGGTGACGACAGGAGCAACGTTCTCGCCTCCTATTCGGTCAGTAAGCAATCGAACATGGCCGGATACCGTGCCGGAATGGTGGCTGGGGACGAGCATCTCATCACGAACATCGCATCGCGACGACGAGATCTCGGGCTCATCGTCCCTGCGCCCGTGCAGCAGGTGCTCAGCGCAGTCCTCTCCGATGACGAGCACGTGGTTGCACAGCGCGCGCTCTATTCCTCCCGACTCGAGCGTCTCCGATCTGCCGTCGAGGCTGCTGGATTCCAGATTCATGGATCGGAGAGCGGCCTGTATTTGTGGGCCATGCTGGGAGAAAGCGGAGTGGACACCGCAATGAAGCTAGCCGACATCGGCGTGCTCGTCTCCCCCGGCGAATTTTACGGTCCGAGCGGTGCTCAATTCGTGAGATTCGCCGTGACGGTTCGGGATGAGCACCTAGACCGAGCGATAACCGCTCTACAGTCGTGGGCGCGCTGACGAAACAGCAGCTCTCTCCTTAGAAGGCGATCATCACCTTCAGCGCTTCGCGGGCATCCATGGCGCTGTAAGCCTGCGGCACCTCGTCGATACTCACCACGCGATCGAAGACGCGGCCCGGAGTGATCGCGCCATCGAGCACATCCTTGATCGCCGGCTCGAGATAGGCGCGCACGGGGGCAGGTCCCCCTGTGAGCGTAATGTTGCGGCTGAAGAGCGAACCCCATCCGATTGGCGCTTCGGAGTACTGCGGAACGCCTACCCGGGAGATCGTGCCGCCCACGCGGACGGACCCCAGGGCCTGCTGGTAAGCCGGGAAGTGGCCAACCGCCTCGATGACGACGTGGCTCCCCTCGCCGCGGGTGAGTTCGCGCACCCGGGCTACCCCTTCTTCTCCGCGCTCGGCAACAATCTCGTCTGCCCCAAACTCGACACCGATATCAGTGCGCGACTCATGGCGCCCCATGAGGATGACCCGATCGGCTCCGAGCTTCTTTGACGCCAAGACGGCAGACAGCCCGACGGCGCCGTCGCCGATCACCGTCACCGTCATACCTGCTCCGACTCGCCCCATGTGCGCGGCGTGGTACCCCGTGAGGTAGACATCGGACAGGGCGAGAAGTGACGGGAGCAGTTCACTCTTCTCGTCGACGCCCGGCACAGCCACGAGACTGCCGTCTGCCTGTGGCACCCGTGCGTATTCCGCTTGGAAGCCGCCGACCTCAGGCTTGTTGTAGAAACCGCCGTGGAGGCAGGAGGTGTGGAAACCTTCTTGGCAAAAGACGCAGGTATTGTCCTGGTAAGTAAACGTGGCGACGACGAAGTCCCCCGGTTTCACCGTGGAGACCTCGGAGCCAATTTCCTCCACGATGCCGACCATTTCGTGCCCCATGGGAGCAGCGGTCGGGCCGGCCTTACGGGTGTGGAAGGGGTGCAAATCTGACCCACAGACGCAGGCACGGACCACCCGAACGATGGCATCCGTTTTCTGTTGAATAACGGGGTCCGCAACCGTTTCGACTCGGACATCGCCCGCACTGTAGAGAAATGCTGCCTTCATAGAGTTACCTCGCACAATGAACCTGCGGCTGAGGTCGCTCTCCCCGGCAATCCGTGAGCGCGACCGGCTGACGAAACCAGAGTACACGGGGCATTCTTTGAACTTGGGCAGGGACTTTCACGTCTTCAGTAGGCGCATCACGTCTTCAGCAGGCGCATGACGTCTTCAGTTGGCGCATCACGTCTTCTGCATGCGCGAATCTGACCCTAAGCTCGCCGGCGGCATCCGCGCGGCCGCTACGTCGGGTCAACCATCACCTTCAGAGCGGTGCGCTCATCCATCGCGGTGTAGCCGTCAGGGGTCTGCTCGAGCTTCACGGTCTGATCGAAGACGAGGCCAGGGTTCACGGTTCCGTCGAGCACTCCGGGCAGCAGTTGTTCGATGTAGGCGCGAGCAGGGGCCACCCCGCCGACAAGGCCAACGTTCTTGCCGAAGAGGCTACGACGTCCGACCGGGGCATCCTCGTACTGGGGAACGCCGACACGGCTGATGATACCGCCCGCGCGTACGACGCCGAGGGCCTGCTCGTAGGCGGGCATGAAGCCGACCGCTTCGAGAACGGCGTGGCTTCCCGAGCCGCCGGTAAGTTCGCGCACTTTTTCGATACCTTCGTCGCCTCGCTCGGCTACAACATCCGTCGCACCAAAGGTGAGACCCAGATCGGTACGTGCCTTGTGGCGGCCCATGAGGATGATGCGCTCGGCGCCCATCTGCTTGGCCGAGAGCACGGCGAGCAGGCCGACTGCGCCATCGCCGATCACGGTAACGGTCTGGCCGGGTGCCACGCGAGCCTTGTAGGCGGCGTGCCAGCCGGTGGCGTACACGTCAGAGAGCGAGAGGAGACCCGCATACTGCGACTCGTCAACGGTGCCGGGAACCTTCACGAGGGTTCCGTCGGCGTAGGGCACGCGCACGGCTTCGGCCTGGCCGCCCGTGATGTCGCCGCTACCCCACCAGCCACCGTGGATGCACGACGTCTGGAGCCCTTCGAGGCAGAACTCGCACGTTCCGTCGGAGTACGCGAAGGGGGCAATGACGAAGTCGCCGACTTTGAGGGTGGCAACGTCCTTACCCAGTTCTTCGACCACGCCGATGAACTCGTGACCGATGGGGCGAGCATCCGCATCCGCCGGCATCGAATGGAAAGGGTGCAGATCGCTGCCACACACGCACGCGCGGGTGATGCGAACGACCGCGTCAGTGCTCTCGATGAGCTTCGGGTCGGGGGCCGTGATGACGCGGACATCGCCGGCGCCGTAAATGTAAGTAGCTCGCATGGACCTATTCAACGCCTGTGTGACCCCGTGCGACGAATCAGTCTTTGTTCAGCGAGCAGGAGTAGTCGTCAGTGGATGCTGTGATGCTTGAGGGTGAAATACCTCGAGGAGGACGACGCCGTGGCCAGCTTTGCCGACAAGCCCATTCTTGAGCTCACGATTGCCGAATGGACTGCGTTTCTCGAAGACGCTCCTTCGCCCGACGGCGTGCGCCTCAAGCTGCGCAAGAAGCTGTCGAAAGCGCCCGGGATCACCTGGAGCGAAGCCCTCGACGTTGCACTGTGCTTCGGATGGATCGATGGCCAATCGCTGCGCCTCGATAACGACTACACGCTGCAAGCGTTCACTCCGCGCCGCAAGAACAGCCCGTGGTCTCAAGTGAATCGTGACCATGTTGCTCGACTCATCGCTGATGGCACGATGCGCGCCGGTGGCCTCGCCGAAGTGGAACGCGCCAAAGCCGACGGTCGCTGGGATGCCGCCTACAGCCAGAAGAACATGACCACACCCCCAGACCTGCAGGCCGCGCTCGACGCGAACCCTGCGTCCGCGGAGTTCCACGCCAGCCTCACCCGAAGCATGCGCTTTCAGATCTATGCGCGCCTGACCGGGATCAAGACGCCGGCGGTGCGGGCAGCCCGCATCCGCGACGTGGTGGAGAAGGGCGCGCTAGGCGAGCACCACTACGCGCAGCCGAAGCCGCGGCCGTAGCCCACTGGTTGGCGGCTCGGACTAGTACGGTCGCAAAGCAGGAGAGTTCGGCCGATTAGCTAGAGCTGTCCGCGCAGCTGCGCGATACGCCGATCGAGATGCTGCTGCTCGGCGGCATTCGTCGCCAGTTCGCGCGCTCGGGCGAAGGCGTCGGCCGCAGCATCCGCATCGCCGGCACGCAGCGACAGCTCGGCGCGAGTGGCCCAATATAGGTGATAGTTCTCGAGGCCGGTGATGCCGCTGAGCAATCGCAATCCAGCATCGGGGCCGTCGGCCATTGAGACCGCGACGGCACGATTGAGAGCAACCACGGGAGAGCCACCCGTCATTGCCAGCAGCACCGCATAGGCGGAGGCGATGGCCGGCCAGTCGGTGTCGGCCGCGGTGCGCGCGGTGGCATGGTGACGCGCAATGACCGCTTGGGTTTGGAAGGGCCCTGGCCGAACCCGTGCGAGCGCGCCGCGCAGAAGCCCGTTCGCTTGCTCGATCAGCTCGCCGTCCCAGCGAGTCCGATCTTGGTCTTCAAGCAGAACCAGTTCGTCGCCGCGAAAGCGAGTGTCGTGGCGGGCGCGAGCGTAGAGCTCCAGCGCCAGCAATCCTTCAACTTCGGGGTTGCCCGGGAGCAGCTCGCGCGCGGTGATCGTGAGCCGAATCGCTTCTTCCACGAGGTCGATCCGCGCCCCAGCGGTGCTCCCCCGCGAGAGATAACCCTCGTTGAAAATCAGGTAGAGAACCGTGAGCAGGGCATCCACTCGCAGCGTGAGGTCTTCCGGAATACTGAGCAGGATGCCGGCGTCGCGAATCTTGCGCTTGGCCCGCACGATTCTTTGGGCGAGAGTTTGTTCGGGCAGCAAGAATGCCGCGGCGATTTCGGCGGTCGTGAGGCCGCCGACCAGTCGAAGGGTCAACGCCACTTGGGTGTCTCGCCCCAGTGCCGGGTGACAACAGAGCAGCAACAAACGCAAGTGTTCGTCGCCCGAGTAGTGAGCATCGTCAATCATGTCGGGCACCTCCTCGTCGTTGCCGCCGGGGTCGCGATCGCCATTGCTTTGCTGGGCAGCCGCCACCAGATCGGGGGCTGAACGCGCCAACCGTCGGGCGGCAGCAGCGTCGCGCCTCACCCGATCCACAGCGCGATTGCGCGCGACCGTGTACAACCACGCTGCGGGGTTGTCAGGAACCTCGGCCCAGTTCAGCGCCTCGACGAGCGCATCCTGCACGGCGTCATCGGCAACATCGAGCCCAAAGCGGTGCGTGAGAAGAGCGAGCACGTGCGCACTCTCCTCACGCGCCAGGCGGGTGACCGCCTCTGAGTTATCCGGCACGCTACGAGGGCACCACCGGGCGAACCTCGAGCGAACCTGCCGGAATCGGAACCTCGGCAGCGAGCGCAAGCGCCTCATCCAAATCTTTGGCTTCCACGATGTAGAAGCCGCCGAAGTGTTCCTTAGTCTCAGCGAAGGGGCCATCAACAATCGTGTCGCCGGCACCGTACGCCCGACGAATCGTCGTCGCCGTTTCGACTCCGAGCAACTGGTCAGCGGCCACGTAGTGACCACCATCAATAAGCTTCTGGTTGTAGGCCATCCACGGCGCCATCATCTCGTCGAAGCCCGGTTCTCCCGGGTTCGGTCCGTCCATGGGTTCTGAGTGAATCAGGATCATGTACTGCATGGTTTTTCCCTAACCGATCTGTGACGTGTGGCCGAAGAGGCCGATGACAACGGACATGACGATGAGAACTGCGAGTTGATGACCCATATCGATCGCAAACAGCGTCGGGGACTTCTTCTCAAAAAGATACTCGACAGCGTTACGCGATGCGGTGAACCCGAGCCAGCCAATGGATGCCACCGCCAGCGTGACCGCCAGAAACGAGCCGCCAAACTGGCCGTGGGCGATCGCCGCCGCAAGCGCCAGCACCGTTGCCGTTATGGCCGTGGCCACGAGCGCCAACAGATACGCCCACCCGGGAGTCTTCGCACTCAGCTCTATTCCGGCTCGCGCCGCCCACGGCTTACCGAGAACGGCTGGCGAGAACCAGGCCCATCCCACGAGCATTCCTGCCACCGTCGCTACGGCAATGGCCAGAAAGTTCAGCATCATCATGTCCTTTCGAGGCCGGGGATTTCCCTGCCCTCACTGACATGACGCAGCGCACGTGCCGAATCGACACGTGCGCTGCAAAAAACTATAGAAAAGTTTTAGACGCCGACCGGTTTCGGCTGGCTGGGGTGCGGCTCGTCTTTGAAGGAGGCCTGCGCCTTCCACATCTTGACCTTCATGTCGGCTTCGACTTCAGCATATTCAGGTGTTCCGTAGACGTTGTTGAGCTCATCGGGGTCGGTTTTGAGGTCGTAGAGTTCCCACTCGGAGGGGTACGAGAAGGGCCCGGTTCCGGGCACACCCAATCCGTCGTTGTAGAAGAAGATCAGCTTGTAGCGGTCGGTGCGGTACCCGTAATGGGCGGGCGCGCGATGGAAAACATCGTCGTTCTCCCAGTAGCGGTAGTACATACCCTCGGCAGGTTCGACATCCGGGGTTTCAATGAGGTCGGGCCAGAGGCTACGACCCTGCATGCGTGGGTGGTGCTCGACGCCGGCCGCATCGAGGATGGTCTGCGCGAGGTCAACGTTGGTCACGATGCCCTCGTACGACTTGCCCGCCGCGAGCTGCGCTGGATAGCTGAGCACGAACGGCATCCGCAGCGATTCTTCGTACATGAAGCGCTTGTCGAACCAACCGTGGTCGCCCAAGAAGAAACCCTGATCCGAGCTGTACATGAGGAGGGTGTCGTCGAAATCGCCGCGCTCTTTCAGCCAGTCGGTGACACGGCCAACGTTGTCGTCGACCGAGGCGACGCAGGCAAGGTAGTCCTCCATAAAGCGCTGGTACTTCCACAGGGCGAGCTCATCGTAGGTGAGCCCTTCGGGTGGCGTCTGCTTGAGGTCGTCTTCGTTGAGGTTTTCGGCGATGCGCATCGCGGCCCGGCGAGCCGACGACGTGCGCGTTTCGTAGTCGTCGGTGAAGGTCGCGGGCACCGGGATGGGGTCGGAGTACATGCCGGCGTGCTTCTCATCGGGCTCCCACGGGCGGTGCGGTGCCTTGTGATAAATCAGAACGCACCACGGGTCGTCGCCGTCGAGCTCGTCAACCCACTGGAGCGAAAGATCGGTGATGATGTCGGTGGCATAGCCGGGAACCGTGCGCAGCCCATCCGGGTTCAAGAATTTCGGATCGTGGTACTCGCCCTGCTCAATGAGCACATCCCAGTAGTCGAAGTTTTGCGGGTCGGCGTCGCCGCCATCACCCATATGCCACTTTCCGACTATGGCCGTGCGGTAGCCCGCTTCTTTCAGCTGCGACACGAAGGTGGGCTGGCTGGCATCGATCGGCGTCACGAGAGTGCTGACGCCGTTGATGTGGCTATATGTCCCCGTGAGAATGGATGCCCGACTCGGTGAACAGAGCGAGTTGGTCGCGAAACAATTGTCGAGTTTCCACCCCAGCTGCGCGATCTCATCGATGCGCGGAGTCTGGTTCACTACCGACCCATACGCGCCAATGGCGTGCGAAGCGTGATCATCAGTGAGGATCATCACAATGTTGGGGCGGCGCTTAGCGTTCTCAGTCATAGTTGTTCTTTCGTCGTTCAGCGTGCTGCTCTAGACCGCTGACATGTCGATCGGAACCCAGGTTCCGGACTCCATCGAGCGGTAGGCGGCATCAATGATTGCGTTGTCGATGTAGCCATCAACAAAGGTTTGGCGTGGTTCGACACCCGCGCGATAGCACTCCACAAAGTGGGTGAGTTCTCCGTGGTAGCCATACACCCAGGGCTCGTCGGGCACGGGAGTGATCCAGCCTGTGGCGGCTCCGGCCTTTTCGACGACATAGTCGGCGGGGTTTCCCGCGAAGGCACGGATGCCCGTCTCCCCGGTTTCGTCGGTGCCGATCCAGCCCGCGGTTCCGTGAATCTCGTTGCGCACATCCAGCCCTGCAATGTGGCCCCAACTCACTTCGACCTGCGCCATGCGGTCATCCTCAAAACGAATGAGCGCAACAGCAGTATCTTCGGTCTCGACGTCGTCACGCGAGAGTCGTGCACCCCACGCGAAGACCTCCTTGGGAGCGGTGTCGTAGCCGATGAACCAGCGGCCGATGGCTACGCAATGGCAGCCGAGAGCGCGCAGTGGTCCGCCGCCCGAACGCGAGACGTCGCGAGCATGCTTGTGCGGATGCCCGTGGGATTCCCGCGCCCGAACCGAGGTCACTCGACCAACGGCCCCGGCATCCACGAGTTCTTTCGCTTTCACGAGGCCCGGAGCAAATACTTCGGTTTCGGCGTAGGCGTGCCAGACGCCGGCTTCGCGAACGAGGCGCAGGCATTCGGCAGCCTCGGCTGAGTTGCGGCCGAGCGGCTTGGTACAAATGATGCCCTTGCCGGCGGCTGCCGCTGCGGCAACAACCGCAACGTGTTGGTCCTGAGGGAGCGCGACGATGACGATGTCGACGTCGTCGCGCTCCACGAGTTCAGCGACAGTGGAGACAACAACCGGAATGCCGAAGCGTTCCGCGAATGCTGCCCCCGACTCCGCCGAGCGTGCCGCAACAACCGTTACGTCATGCCCGCGGATGCTGCCGAGTGCTCGAAGATAGAAGTCGGCTACGAACCCGGCGCCCACGATCCCTAAGCGGACCGGAGCACCGGTCCCTAGCCGACTGCTCACTTGAGGTTGTCCTTGGCGGCGGCGAAGAGGTCGACGTTGATGAAGTCTTCCGGTGCGGCAGCTTCATCGGCGGTCAGGCGACCGACCTCAACGAAGAGCTGTGTGAAAGCACCGAAGCGTTCAAACGTGGCACCATCAGCGTTGTCGGCCAGAATCTGGTCAGACGTCCACCACTCGAGGCCATCGGCCTGGCTCTGCAGCTGGTCAGCGGGAGCACCCGAGAGTGCCGCGGAGAGAGCAACCGTGTCTTCGGTGTCCGAGATGCGGTAGTCGTTGGCCTGGATCCAGACTTCGAGGAAGCGCGTGAGGGCTTCGGTCTTGTCCGCTGCGGCATCGTTGGAGGCAACCCAGGCTCCGAGGAACTCGGTTTCGGGGAAGTCGCGGTTGTTCGCGATAATCTGCGCGTCAGGAACCGACTCGAAGATCTGGTCGCTCAGCGGCGAGAAGATGGCGGCAACGTCGATCTGGCCAGCAACGAATGCCGATACAACGCTCGGCGGGTCCAGCGGGATGCGCTCGATGTCAGCCTCGGTGAGACCGGCTTCTTCCAGGGCGAGGGCGAGAATCATTTCGCCCGATCCGCCATCCGGAACACCAATCTTGAGTCCCTTGAGGTCTGCCATGCCGGTAGCGCCCGACTCGGGAGAAGCGATGAGGTAGTCACCGAAGGTGCTCTCGTTGGGTGTAATAACGGTGCCTTGGCCGGAAGCGGGCATCCACATGGCGCCACCACCGATGTAGCCGACGTCCAGTGATCCACTGGCCATGGCCTGAATCTGCGTGGGCCCGTTGGTGAACGGAACGAGGTTAACGTCGAGGCCAGCCTTGTTCCAAAGGTCTTGGTCGTTCGCGACGGCGATGATGCCAACGCCGTTGATGCTGGTATCGATGTAACCAACGTTGATGGCGATGGGCTCATCGCCGCTGCTGTCAGTGCTGCCGGAGTCTGTCGTGCAACCGGTCAACGCGAGAGCAAATGTTGCGGCGACTGCTGCCGCGCCGAGCATTTTCTTCTTCATGGGGCGTCCTTGCCTGTGATTGTTGATGCGTAATGGGTAATGAGTGGTTGGGTCATTCGTGGTGGTGCACTCCGCGCCAGACTCTGGCGCGGATCTCGGCAAACTCCGGAGAGAGCCGAATCTCCTCCCCGCGGGGATACGCGAGGGGAACGTCGATAATTTCGCTAATGCGACCGGGGCGTGGGCTCATCACGACAACGCGGCTCGCGAGGTACACGGCCTCGTCCACGTCGTGGGTGATGAAGACAACGGTGCGCTTTTCTTTCTCCCAGGTCTCGAGCAGGTCATCCTGCATCTGCACTCGGGTGAGGGCGTCGAGGGCACCGAACGGCTCGTCCATGAGCAATACCGACGGATGCACGGCATAGGCCCGCGCGATGGCCGCGCGCTGCTTCATTCCGCCCGAGAGCTCTTTGGGAAGCGCGTTGGCGAAGTCCTGCAGACCAACGAGGCTCAAGTAGTGCATGGCCCGTTCGGCCCGCTCCTTCTTGGGAACCTTCTGCAGGCGAAGCCCGAACTCCACATTTTCTTGAGCGGTCAGCCACGGGAACAGCGCGTACTGCTGAAAAATCACGCCACGGTCGGGGCCGGGGCCCTTGACGGGTTCGTCGTTGACGAGCACCTGACCCGAGGTCGGCATGAGCAAACCACCGACGAGGTTGAGCATTGTGGACTTGCCACAACCGCTGGGGCCGACGAGGGTGATGAACTCACCCTGTTCAACGTCAAGGCTGACGTTGTCGAGGCTGACCGTGCGGCCACGCTCCGTGTTGTAGATCTTGGTGACGTCTTTGATCGAGATGAGAGGCATCAGCGAGTCTCCTGCCAGCGGGTAAGTCGCCGTTCGGCGAGAAGAAGCAAACGGTCCATGATGAAGCCGAGGGCGCCAATCATGATGATGCCGACGACGATGCGGTCGGTTTGAAGGAACTGCGCAGCCTGTTGCATCATCCGGCCAAGGCCCGTGGGCGCCGCGATCAACTCCGAGGCCACGAGCGTGGCCCACGATGCTCCGAGAGCGACGCGCATACCGACAAAGATGAACGGGGTGGATGCGGGAATCACGACGCGAGTGAAGATCGTGAGGTCTCCAGCGCCCAGCACTCGCGCAGCGTTGATGAGCGTGACATCCACGTTTCTCACGCCCTGGAAGGTAGCGAGTACGCACGAGAGGAAGGCGGCGAGGAAGATCACGAAGATCTTCGCGGTTTCACCGATTCCGAGGATCACGATGACGAGCGGGATGAGTGCCAGCGGCGGGATGGTGCGGAAGAACTGAATCCACGGCTCAAGCAAGCCTCGAGCAAGCCAGTACCAGCCCATGAGGAAGCCGGCCGGGATGGCGAGGGCTACTCCGAGCAGGAAGCCAGTCGTGACTCGGGTGAGACTCGTTACCGTGTGGCCCCAGAGGGTGCCGTTGCCGATGAGTTCTGCAAAGCTCGCGATGACGTCGATCGGGGTCGGGATCAACGCGTTGCGCGAGAGTACCGCGCTCAGCGTCCAGATCCCGATCCCGAGGAAGAACGTGATCACATACAGACCCTTGAGAGAACGCTCGCCCTTTTCGGTGTCCTCCGCGACGGCTGTCGGTGTTGCCATGGTTAGGGCCTCTGGTTCGACCTGTCGTTCGCTCATGTCGCGTTCCTGTTCGACGTCATTGTCTGATCCTCTTCGTGGGGTAGGTAAGTGATGGGTTAGATGTAGAAGTAGCGTTCGAGGGCTGCGGTTCCGCCACCCAGAACTCCCGCGTACATGCCGAGCGACGATGGCTCGATACGAACGAGGGGGCGGATAAGCGGAAAGACTTGCTGGCGGGTCTGCTCGGTTAGACGCTCGAAGAAAGCCTCGGGCACCTCGGCGAGCGCGCCGCCGAGCAGAATCACGTCGGGGTTCAGCAGGTTCACGATCGCTGACATGGCGGTGGCGAGCTGAGTGATGATGGCGTCGATGGATGCCCGGGCGACGTCGTTCGTGTCGGCCGCCGCGTACAGCGCGGTGAGCGCTCCCCCGCCGTTCGCCGAAACCCCGGCCTCGGCGAGCTGGCGCTGCAGGGCGCCTTCGCTCACGAGAGTTTCGAGGCATCCGTTACCGCCACAGACGCAGGCGATGCCGTTGTCGATGACGTGCAGGTGGCCAAGTTCGATGGCTCCGCGAACGCCGCCGGCGAAGGGCTGGCCTTCGACGACGAGGCCGGCACCGAGGCCGGTGCGCAGGTAGATGAAGGCGACACTGCCGAGGTCTTTCGCTACCCCGAAGCGGGCTTCGGCCAGTGCCATGGACCGCACGTTGTGCTCCACAGTGACGGGTAACCCGGTCAGCGGCTCAAGAATGTCGGCGACGGGCACGTCTCGCCAGTCGAGGTTGATGGGGAGAAGGATGCTGCGGCCGGCGACATCCACGGGGCCGGGTACCGCGACGCCGACGCCGATGACCATGGACTGGTCATATTCCGATGCCGCGATAAGTGCGTTGATCGCGCCAGCGGCTTCGACCATAACGTCGGCGGCCGGAATAGCGATGTCGTAGCTGAGCGAGCTTGAGGCCACTGTGCCGCCGAGGAGATCGATGAGGCCGAGCTGCACAAAGCCGACGCCCACTTGAACGCCGACGACCACGAAGGCGTCGCGCACGATGGAGATCTCGGTGGCGGGGCGGCCGAGCTTTGTGGGAGAGATGGAGTTGCCCTCCACGATCACGCCTTCGTCAGCCAGTTGCGCTACGGCTCGAGTGATCGTGGTCGGGCTGAGGTGCGCCCGCCGAGCGAGTTCAATGCGGGGTAGCGGACCGTGGTCGCGCAGCATCGTTAGCACCTGTGCACGCACGGAGGTGGCTTCGTCGAATCGGCTTAGGGCTTCATTGCTCACTTAGAGAAAATAACTCTGTTGACGGTTGAAAGTCAAGCCGCGGGGTAACGAAACCGCATCGCTCCGTGCACCCTAGAGTCAGCTGTCTACCACGTATTCTCGCGCCAAGAACCCCAGAATTCCGGGCCCGGGAACGCAAAAACGGGGACCCGCGCTAGGCGCGGATCCCCGTGAGTTTTGCTACAAATTATGCACCGGGGGTAAGAACACCATCGATGAGGTAAACGGTGGCGTTGGCGGTGTGAACGCCACCACAGATGACGTTGGCGCCATTGACAGTGATGTTGTCTCCGCTGCCTTCAACGGTTACGGTCTCGCCGTTGACGGTGGTGAGCTCACCAGCGATGTCGGCGGGCAAGATCTGGCCGGGGACAACGTGGTAGGTGAGGATGCTCGTCAGGAGGTCGGCGTTGGCCGTGTCCATGAGTGCCTCTACGGTCTCAGCAGGAAGTGCTGCGAAAGCGTCATCGACCGGAGCGAAGACGGTGAATTCTGAACCGTTGAGCGTGTCAACAAGGTTGACGTCGGCGTTCAGGCCACCGGATACTGCTGCGGTGAGGGTGGTGAGAAGCGGGTTGTTCGACGCGGCTACTGCTACCGGGTCCTGAGCCATTCCGACGATCGAGCCGCTTCCATCCGGAACGGTCTCGGCGTAGGCGGCACAGCCGGCGCCGACGAGGTCTGTCGTGTAGTCCATCTCCATTGACGGCGAGCTCTCTGCGGGAGCAGGTGCTGCGGTGTCGTCTGCTGCTCCAGTGGAACAACCGGCGAGGCCGACCATTGCTACTGCAGCGAACGTGAGGGCGGCGATGGTGTTGCGCTTAATGGATCGCATGTGAATCTCCTTGGTGAAAGTGTGTGGCCCCCGAATGGACCCGGCTTACCGACTCGCTGCCGGCTTACACAGGACTATTCGGGGCACCCCCGAAAAGGGTTTGGAACTATTTCAAACTTTCTTTAAATCGCTTTCGCCTATAAGGGAGGTAGCGATTGGTTGCGCGTAGGCTCACAACGGCCCCATCGCTCTGCTGACTGCACCTAACGACTGCTCCTCTCGACTGCTCCTACCGACCCGAAAGACGCGCCCGATGACTCGACGCTCCACCGCTGCGATCAGACCCCGGCCGACGCCCTCCTCGGTCTTCGCCACTCTGGGCGGCGTCTTTCTGAGTTGGATGCTGGGAGCCGTCGTCGTGCGGCTCGGGCTCGACTGGTCAGATACGTTCCCCTACCCCCCCCGCGTCGGAGTGGCGCTACTTAGCCGTCGCCGTGCTCGCACTGGCCGTCGCCCTCGGCGGAAGCGTTCTCGCCTGGCGCTTCGGGCGGCGCTTCCGACGGCATCCGAAGCCCACTGCAGACCCCCACGAGTAAAGATGTAGCAATCTCAGACCAACCCTTACGGGCCACGGTTCCGAACTGAGTGCAACCGCCCGGGCTTCCGGGCGTCACACAGTTCTGCGGAGGAACCTCATGCTCAGTCTCGCCCTCATCGGCTTCCTAGGAGGCATCATCACGGGTATATCCCCGTGTATCTTGCCGGTCCTGCCGGTCATCTTCTTGTCTGGTGGTGCCATGAGCGCCCGCGGCGAGGGGGAAACCAAGAAGCGTCGCTTCGCTCGCCGCACGATGCCCACCGCATCCGATGCTGCCGCCATCAGCGAGACAGCCACGGCAACAGCAACTGCTGAGAAGGATGCTGCTCCCAAGGTTTCACCGTGGCGCCCCTACTTCGTAATCGCCGGCCTTGTTGTCGCATTCAGCGTCTTCACGCTCATCGGTTCCCTCATCCTGGCACTGCTTAACCTCCCGCAGGACTTCCTGCGCTGGGCCGGCATCGTTGTTCTGGTCCTGATCGGCCTTGGCCTGATCATCCCCGCTTTCCAGCACATTCTGGAGAAGCCTTTCTCGTGGATCCCGCAGAAGAATGTGGGAACAGACCGGGGCGGCTTTGTGCTTGGCCTCGCTCTCGGCGCCGTCTACGTTCCCTGTGCCGGACCAGTCCTCGCCGCGATCACGGTTGCTGGCTCGACCGGACGCATCGGGCCCGAGACCATCGTGCTCACCATCACCTTCGCTGTCGGTGCAGCTCTCCCGCTGCTCATCTTCGCTCTCGCCGGCCGTCGTGTCGCCGAGCGCGTCAAGACGTTCCGCAAGCACCAGCAGAAGATTCGCGTCACGGGTGGCGTTCTCATGATCGCTCTGGCCATTGGCCTCGTCTTCAACCTGCCGCAGGCACTCCAGCGTCTCGTTCCTGACTACACGAGCGCTTTGCAAGACCAGTTCAGCAACTCAGAACAGATCGCAGAACAGCTCAACCTCGGTGGCCTCGTCAATGAGCAGAACAAGGATCTCGACCAGTGCACCAACGGTGGCACCGAGCTCGAGAGCTGCGGTATCGCTCCTGACATTCAGGGCATCCAAGAATGGTTCAACACCGAGAACAACGAAGAAATCACTCTGGATGAGCTGCGCGGCGAAGTCGTTTTGATCGACTTCTGGGCGTACTCCTGCATCAACTGCCAGCGTGCAGTTCCGCACATCAACAGCTGGTACGACGCCTACAAGGACCTCGGTTTGAACGTCATCGGCGTCCACTCCCCCGAGTACGCGTTTGAGAAGGTTCCCGCGAACGTCAAGGCTGGTGCCGAGAACTACGCGATCGAATACCCGGTTGCTCTCGACAATAACCTGAGCACCTGGACCAACTACCGCAACCGCTTCTGGCCGGCACATTACCTCGTCGATGCTGAGGGCGTTGTTCGCCACATCAAGTTCGGTGAAGGTAGCTACCAGACCACCGAGAAGCTCATTCGCGAACTCCTTGTGGATGCCAACCCTGACGTTCAGTTGCCGCCAGCAACCGAGGTCAGCGATGACACTCCCGAAGCCGGAACCACGACTCCGGAGACCTACCTCAGCCTCGGCAAGGTAGTGAACTACGGCGGCGACCAGAAGTATTCGTCGGGAACCAACACCTACAGCTTCCCGTCGAAGCTTGCGGACAACAGCTTCGCCCTCAAGGGCGACTGGGAGCTTTCGTTCCAGAACGCGACTCCCCGCAATGGCGAGGGCTCGATCAAGCTGAACTACACCGCGAGTGAAGTTCGCATGGTTCTCGGTGGAGAAGGCACGATCACCGTGAAGCGCGATGGCAAGACGGAGACCATCAAGGTTTCCGGTACGCCGAACTCATACTCGATCATCCCCAAGGGAGACACGATTGAGACCGGCACACTGGAGGTGACCGTGAGCGAGGGCGTTGAAGCGTACTCGTACACCTTCGGCTAACCAGCACTCCTCTGCATAACGAAACAGGCCCCCGATCCTCATGGATCGGGGGCCTGTTTCGTGGAAAACTTAGCGCTGGTTACGGCTCCGGAGTGGGAGTCGGGGTCGGCGTCGAGTTCTCGTTGAAGTTGTCGCCGGCGACCTGAATGAGGAAGGCCTGGAAGCTAGCGAGGTCGTTGACCGCACCTTCGTACTTCACGCCGTTCACAAGAACCGTGGGGGTTCCGGTCACTTCTCCGACATCCGAGTTCGGGATCGGGTCTGACAGGGCACGAGCGGTCGAGTTCTTGACCCAGGTCTTGAAAGTCTCATCGGTGATGCACTCCGCGATTGCATCCGTGTTTTCCACACCGACAACATCGAGAAGGTCGATGAGATCATCATTGCTGAGCCCAGCAGTGTTTTCTGCCGGCTGCACGGCTTCGGAAAGCAGGGTGTTGTGGTAGCTGTAGAAATCATTGGGCGAGCTGTCAGCGACACACGCCACTGCGTTCACTGCCCGCGATGAATAACGCTGGCCCTGCGAAAGGCGGTCGAGAATCGTAATGGGGTGAATCTCGAGAGTCGCGGCGTCATTCTCTACGAGACTTTCGATGTATTCCGCGTTGGTCTGCTCGAATGAACCGCAGATCGGGCAGAGGTAGTCGACATAGATTTGAATGTCGAGAACGCCGGATTCTTCATCCCGATCGTTCGCGATTGGATCAGCATCTGAGGCGCGCGCATCGGTCGGTGTGGCGATGAACCCCTGATTGAGCTGGATGCCGTCGCTGGCAAAGTTCTGCGGGCCGGGGCCTGCGGGCTGGTTGGAGTTCACCAAAACTAAGGCGATGACTGCGACGATGGCAACGAGTGCTAGGCCGACGCTGCCCTGAAGGATCCACTTGGTACGGCGGTCCTTCTTCTTTTGTTCATCACGCTGAACGCGAGCTTTTTCCCGTGCCGCTTCGCGACGCTCATTCTTCGTGAGTCGGCCATCGCCGGAGTTGCCGTTGCTCAATCGAACCTCATTCGCCATGTGTGTCACTGTGTCGGGCGCCCAGAAATTACGGCGCACCCACCGATTTTAGAAGGAATCTCTGGGAATTACCCAACTGATCTCTAAGTTCGGCACCGTTCTGGGGTGGACCACTCGGTCGAGTGACCCCCGAAAGAGTGCAATAATGACGCAACGCGGTTTCGACCGCTGTCCATCACAACGGATCGTCCGGCACGTACCTGCCGGTGAAGGAGAAAACTAGAACAATGGCGTCTGTAACTTTTGACAATGCAACCCGCCTCTACCCGGGATCAACGATTCCGGCTGTAGACAAGCTGAATCTTCACGTAGAAGACGGCGAATTTCTCGTACTTGTCGGGCCCTCGGGTTGCGGTAAGTCCACCAGCCTCCGCATGCTCGCTGGCCTCGAAGAGGTCAATGATGGCAGCATCCTCATCGGCGACCGCGATGTCACCGACGTTCCGCCGAAAGACCGCGACATCGCCATGGTCTTCCAGAACTACGCTCTATACCCGCACATGACGGTTGCCGAGAACATGGGCTTCGCGCTCAAGATCGCCGGCGTCAACAAAGAAGAGCGTGCTGCACGCGTACTCGAGGCGGCAAAGCTGCTTGACCTCGAGCCTTACCTTGGCCGCAAGCCCAAGGCCCTCTCGGGTGGTCAGCGTCAGCGCGTCGCCATGGGCCGCGCTATCGTTCGCCAGCCCCAGGTCTTCCTCATGGATGAGCCGCTCTCCAACTTGGATGCCAAGCTGCGCGTTCAGACTCGTACGCAGATTGCTAGCCTGCAGCGTCGACTCGGGGTCACCACGGTTTACGTGACTCACGACCAGACTGAGGCGCTCACCATGGGTGACCGCATTGCGGTCCTCAAGGATGGCCTCCTCCAGCAGGTCGGAACCCCTCGCGACCTCTACGAAGCACCTCAGAACGTGTTCGTAGCGGGATTCATCGGCAGCCCTGCCATGAACCTGTTCAGCGTTGACATCGTCGACGGTGGCCTCCAGTTCGGTGATGCCGTTGTCGCGGTTGACGCTGAGACGCTGGGTGGCACTGACGCCAAGACCGTCACGATCGGCATCCGCCCCGAAGACGTGCTCGTCTCGACGACCGGTAGCGGTCTTCCGGTAGACGTCGACCTCGTTGAAGAACTCGGTGCTGACGGTTACCTCTACGGTCACGCAGACATCAAGGGTGAGCGTGTTGACATCGTTGCTCGCGTCGATGGCCGCTCGCACCCGAACGCCGGCGACAAGGTCTTCCTCACCCCTGAGCCTCACCACGTGCACGTCTTCGACACCGAGACGGGCCTGCGCCTCACCAAGAAGCCTGTAGTCGCAAGCTAACTTTCGCTTTACGATCGAGCCCGTCGACGTCGAACCCAGTTCGGATGTTCGGCGGGCTCGTTCTTGTTTAAGGACATTTGAATGACTGGTTCCGTCAACATCACCGCTGCGACCGCTGATCCAGCCTTGCTCGACCTCCCCTGGTCGTTACCGCTTGAGCTCTGGCCCGACGACGCCATCGCGACTCTCCCCAAGGGCATCTCGCGCCACCTTGTGCGCTTTGCCAACCTCAGCGGGTTTATTGTCGCAATCAAGGAGACGTCAAGCGAACTCGCGAAGCGAGAGTACGAGATGCTGCGTACGCTGCAGAAACTCGACGTGCCCTGTGTCGATCCTCTCGCTATCGTCACGAACCGTACGGCTGCCGATGGTGAAGAGCTCAAGTCTGTTCTCGTTACCCGCCATCTCAAATTCTCGCTGCCCTATCGCGCCGTGTACTCGCAGAGCTTGCGCCCCGAGACTGCGCGGCGCCTCGTGGATGCGCTCGCGGTACTGCTCGTGCGCCTGCACATCGTCGGCTTTTTCTGGGGCGACGTGTCGCTCTCTAATACCCTCTTCCGCCGCGACGCTGGTGCCTTTGCCGCGTATTTGGTAGATGCCGAAACCGGTCAGCTCTATGACCGCCTCTCCAACGGCCAGCGAGAGAATGACCTCGAGATCGGTCGCGTCAACATCGCTGGCGAACTGCTCGATCTGCAGGCCGGCGGTCGTCTCGAAGAAGACATCGATCCCGTCGAGATCAGCAACGGGATCGTCGCTCAGTACCGCACCCTCTGGCAAGAGCTCACGGGTTCTGAGCGATTCGACCACTCCGAGCGTTGGCGCATCAACCAACGCGTTGAACGCCTCAACGCGCTCGGTTTCGACATTGAAGAACTCGCCATCAAGACTGAAGACTCCGGCACGCGCGTGCGCATTCAGCCCAAGGTGGTGGACGCCGGCCATCACTCTCGCCGTTTGCTGCGGCTCACCGGGCTCGATGCCCAAGAGAATCAGGCTCGCCGCCTGCTCAACGACATGGATTCTTATCGGGCCGCGTTCGACAAGCAAGACATGGACGAAGAGATGCTGGCCCATGAGTGGGCTGCGCGCGTATTCGAGCCGGTGATCCGGGCTATCCCCAAAGCGTTGCGCGGAAAGCTCGAGCCCGCTGAGGCCTTCCACCAGTTGCTCGACCACCGTCGCCAACTGGCTCAAGACTCCGGCCACGATATCCCGCTCGCTGAGGCAGTGAGTAGCTATGTGGAGAACGTGCTGCAGTTCCGGCGCGACGAGGCCACGATGATCAATCCGCCCACGGGGGCGTTCACGATGCCGATCAGCTTGCCGCTCGACGCTGAGGGCGCTACGGACGCCGACGATGATGGCGAAGACTGGCGCCTCAAGGTTTAGTTCAAAGCGCAGCGGATGCTACGACAGCAGCTGCTCCAGACCGCGACCGGTCACGTGCTCGAAGACGAGATTGGTTTCTGTGTGAGCGACGGCTGGATGGCTGGCCAAGTAGGTCAGCATGAAGTCTCTGAGCTCTGCCGCACTGCGAGCCGCGACGTGGAGTAAATAGTCGTCCCCACCACCGGTGTGAAAGAAAGCAAGCACGCCAGGCCAGCGAGGAGCTGCGCTACGAAAGGCATCCACGTCTTCTCGCACGTGCTTGACGAGCTTGATCGAGATGAGGGCTTGTACGCTCATCCCGAGTTTGGCGACGTCAATATCGGCGTGGAAACCGCGCAAGTAGCCTTCGTCGTGAAGTCGGCGCAGGCGTTGTGAGACGGTGGACTCCGACACTCCAGCGTCTGCGGCGAGTGCGGAGCCGGAGCGGCGCGCATTGGTCGCCAAACTGGCCAGGATCGCACGATCAACGGCGTCGATGGGCAAGCTGTTGGATTCGGTCACGGGAGCCTCCTGAATCGCAGCTTATGCGAAAAGCGTCACATTTCGCGAAGAACCTGCAACGCGAGTTGATTCGAAGCGCACTTTCTGCTGTTATCAAGTCATGCTGCCTCACGACATCCATCTCGAAACCCTTGCTGTTCACGCAGGAATGGAGGGCGTGCAGGAATCTGGTGCACACGTTCCCTCCATCGACCTCTCTACGACGAACCCGCTGCCCAGCGTTGAAGTCGGCGGTGATTCCTACGAAAACCTCGCTACGGGAAACCCCCTCATCGACGGCCACTCCGCGGTGTACCAGCGACTCTGGCAGCCGGGCGTTGCCCGCTTCGAAGACGGCCTCGCGGCCCTCGAAGGCGCCGAAGCCGCTGTCGCGTACGCCAGTGGAATGGCGGCTCTCTCCGCCGTGCTGATCTCGATTGCCTCGGCCGGTCGCCCCCACGTAGTCGGCGTTCGTCCGCTCTACGGTGGAACCGACCACGTGCTCGACAACGGGCTGCTCGGCACCACTGTCACGTGGGCTGACGCCGACTCGATCGCCAGCGCCATTCAACCCAACACCGGCCTCATCATCATCGAGTCCCCCGCCAATCCCACTCTCGAACTCGTCGACATCAAAAAGGTCGTTGCCGCCGCTGGCGCCGTGCCCGTCCTTGTCGACAACACCTTCGCGACCCCCGTACTGCAGCGCCCGATTGAACTCGGCGCCGCAATGGTGCTGCACAGCGCCACCAAGTACCTGGGCGGACACGGGGATGTCATGGGTGGCGTCATCGCCACGACCGAAGAGCACGCGAAGGCTCTGCGTAACGTTCGTGCCCTCACCGGTGGAGTTCTTCATCCGTTTGCGGCGTACCTGTTGCACCGCGGCCTCCGCACCCTGCCCCTGCGCGTTCGGGCGCAGCAGGAGACGGCCGGTGAGCTCGCCAGCCGCCTCGACGGACACCCTGCACTCGCTCGCGTTCTCTACCCCGGCCTCCCTGGACAAGACCCGGCGGGCCTTATCGGCACGCAATCCGCTGGCGCCGGCTCGCTTATCGCCCTCGACCTTGCAGGCGGTTACGACGCCGCAGCGAAGTTCACCGAATCGGTGAAGCTGATCACGCACGCGGTATCGCTCGGCGGCATCGACACTCTCGTGCAGCATCCGGCATCGCTCACCCACCGCCCCGTCGCCTCTGAGGCGAAGCCGGGCGCGGGAATAGTTCGAATCTCGGTTGGGCTTGAGCACGTTGATGACCTCATGAACGACATCACGGCAGCACTCGACGCCGTCACGAGCAGCTAGCTTCACTCGCACCAACGCAGAGAGCCGCTGTCCCCGAGGGGGCAGCGGCTCTCTGTCTTTTCACTCCGGCAAGGCCGGAGGCAGTATTACTTCTTCTTGCGAGCAGCGGCCCGCAGCTTCGAGATTTCGTAGAGCGTGACGCTGGCCGCGATACCGGCGTTCAGCGACTCTGTGGAGGCGCTAATCGGGATCGAGACGATCGCGTCGCAGTTCTCAGTGACGAGTCGAGAAAGACCCTTACCCTCGCTACCCACGACGATCAACACGGGCTCTTTCGCCAGCGGAAGCGAAGGAAGCGATACGTCACCGTCGCCGTCGAGGCCGAGCACGAAGACACCGCGCTTCTTGTACTCCTTGATCATTTGCGTGAGGTTATTCGCCATCGCCACAGGGGTACGAGCTGCAGCACCGGCGGAGGTCTTCCAGGCGGATGCCGTCATACCGACAGAGCGACGTTGCGGAACGATGACTCCCTGGCCGCCAAACGCGGCAACCGAGCGAACGATAGCGCCGAGGTTGCGCGGGTCGGTAATACCGTCGAGAGCTACGAGCAGCGGAACCTGACCCCGCGCCTCAACCTTGTCGAGGAGCTCCATCGGATGCGCGTACTCGTACGGCGGCACTTTGAGGGCAAAGCCCTGGTGCACGGAGTCGAATCCCGCGAGACGGTCCAGTTCTGGACGCATCACTTCGAGCACGGCAAGATTGCGGGCAGTGGCAAGCTTCAAGATCTCTTTTACACGGTCGTCGTATTCGATGCGAGCAGCCATGTACAGAGTGTTAGCGGGGATCTTGGCGCGAAGAGCCTCGAGAACCGAGTTACGGCCGGTGACCATCTCTGATTCGTCAGCCGACTTCGCTACTCGCGACCGACTGGGTTGACTCGGACGCTGGGGACCACCCTCAGAGCCCTTGCCGCCGCTGCGACGAGTTCCACCGGCCGCTTCATAGCGCTCAGCAGCAGCCTTGCGCTTGCCGGCGGGATGATACGGACGATCTTCTGCTTTAGGGGTGGGCTTGCGACCTTCGAGAGCTTGACGCCCCTGGCCTCCCGAGCCGACTTGGGGGCCCTTGCGGCCCTTGCGTACCGCTCCTGCGCGGGGTGTGTTACCTGGGTTTTTCACGAGTGTTGCTCCTGTCGGAAGCGCCGATCAGTCACGGCAAGCTCCAATGCGATCCGGTCGAGTCATCTTCTAGAGTGATGCCCGCCGCTGATAGTTCATCACGGATTCGGTCTGCTACAGCGAAATCCTTCGCTGTGCGGGCCGTATTGCGATCCTCAATGAGCTTGTCAACCAGTGCTGATAATGCAGCAACAGCCGGTTCTGAACGATCAGAACCCCATCGTGGATCAAGTGGGTTGATACCCAAAACCTGTGCCATAGCGATCACTTGCGAACGCGCCGTAGCGACCGTTGCAAGATCCCCATCGTCGAGGGCGGCATTGCCCGAACGAATCGTTTCGTGCACTACCGCGAGCGCTTGCGGCACCGCAAGGTCGTCATCCATCGCTTCGCCAAATGCCTCGGGCACCTCGTTGGTGTTCGCAGTATCAAAGCGAGTGTCACGCAGTCGGCGCGACGCCCGCTCGATGAACACCTCAAGGCGCTCGAAGGCGGCCTCAGCTTCTGCAAGCGACGTGTCAGTGTAGTCGATTGTGGAGCGGTAATGTGCGGCACCGAGCAAATAGCGCACCACAATGGGGCGGGCAGCATCGAGAAGGTCGCGGGCAAAGACAGAGTTGCCGAGCGATTTCGACATCTTCTGGCCATTTACATTGACCATGCCGTTGTGCACCCAGTGGCGGGCGAATTCATCGCCGAGCGCCGTTGACTGCGCAAGTTCGTTCTCGTGGTGCGGGAACCGCAGGTCGAGTCCACCGCCGTGGATGTCGAACGCGCCACCCAAATAGCGGCGAGACATGGCCGAGCATTCGATGTGCCAGCCGGGGCGGCCGTCACCCCATGGCGATGACCAGGATGCCGAAGCAGGCTCGCTGGGCTTGCTGCCCTTCCACAGAGCAAAGTCGCGGGCATCGCGCTTGGCCCGCGGATCGGCGTCGGCGGCAGCGACCATGTCGTCGAGCTTCTGACGAGTGAGCTCGCCATACGACGGCCAGGATTTAGTATCGAAGTAGACGTCGCCCGAGCCATCGGTGGCGGCGTATGCGTGACCGCGCTCGATGAGCAGCGCGATCAGGTCACGCATTTCGGAGATGTTGGCTGTTGCGCGCGGCTCGTAGCTCGGGGGCAGGATGCCCAACTCGTTGTAGCCGGCCGTGAATTCGAGTTCGATGCGGTACGCCAGAGCCCACCACTGTTCCGTGGAGCCCTCGGCTGCGGCATCCGCTGCCTTGCTCAGAATCTTGTCGTCGATGTCGGTGACGTTGCGCACGAGCGTGACATCGAGGCCACGGTAGGTGAGCCAGCGGCGCCAAATGTCGTAGACGAGGGCCGAACGCAAGTGACCGATGTGAGGTGCTGACTGCACCGTGGGGCCGCACACGTACATTCCCACCTTGCCCGGTTCGCGGGGGTCAAGGTCGACGAGGCTGGCGCTACGGGTGTCATACAGGCGAATAGTCACTAAGCAAGTTTAGCGACCGCCGCTGGGTATTACACGGTTGAGGGCAGCGCGGGGCCAGAGAGCCCCGCGCCGCAGACAATTACTTCGTGTAAGTGTAAAAACCTCGACCGGTCGCGATACCGAGGTAGCCCTTGTCGATGTACTCCGTCTTGAGCCACTCAGCGAACCTCTTCGTGTTCTCGTCGCCGTGGGACATGATGTTGTACGGGGTCGTGAGACCGATCACGTCAAAGATCTGGAACGGCCCCAAAGGAGCACCGGTCGCGATCCGCCAGGTGTTATCTACGTCAGCGGGTTCGGCGTAGCCATCAGCACCGAGCTCAGCTGCCGCGTTGAGGAACGGCACGAGCAGCGAGTTGAGAACGTAGCCGGCCTTTTCCTTGTGAATCGGAATCGGCACCATACCGATGGCCTTCGAAAACTCGACAACGGCATCAAAGATGGCGGGATCGGTGTCGCTCGTGCCCATGATCTCGGCGGTGTTGAACTTCCAGATCTGGTTTGCAAAGTGAAGGGCCAAGAACTTGTCGACGCGACCCGTGGACTCCTTCATGTCGCTCGGCAACAGAGTGGAGGAGTTCGTGGCGAAGATCGTGTGTGCGGGGGCGAGCTTTCCCAGCTCGGCATAGGTGGACTTCTTGAGGTCGAGGATCTCGGGGATCGCTTCGATCACGAGGTCTGCTTCGGAGACAGCATCGCCGAGGTCAGCCGAGAAGCGCACGCGAGTGAGTGCGTCCTTCGCTTTGCCATCGGCTGCGCCGTCTACTCCGTCGGCAATGTAGGTGTCTACGAGTCCGGTGAAACGCTCGCGAGCCTTCTCGAGAGCGTCGTCGTTAATGTCATAGGCGACCACGTTGAAACCGCTGTACGCCGTCTGGAAAGCAATCTGTGACCCGAGCACGCCCGTACCCAAAACTGTCACACGCTGAATGTTTGTCATTGCGCCTTCTTTCTCTTGTCGCGGTGATCGACCGCTACCTTGAACATACGCCTGCGAACTGTGTCCAAACTGGGTATTTCAGCAGTGCCACCGCGTTAAAGCACGAAGGCCCACACCGTGTCGGTGTGGGCCTCGCAGCGCGATCGCTATTCGACAGTGGAGAGCAGTTCTACAAGTTCATCGAGCACTGAATCTGCGCCTTCGTCTTCCGAAGACAGCGTTACGGTCTCTCCCTGAGAAACCCCGAGCGAGATCACAGCGAGGATGCTCGCGGCGTTGACAACCTTGTCGCCCTTGCCCACCGTGATGCGCAAACCGCTCTTGCTCACCGCCTGAGTGAAGAGCGCTGCAGGGCGAGCGTGGAGGCCGGAGGGAGAGACGATTGTTGCTGTGCGTTCTGACATTTTGTACCTGTTTCTCAGCGCGATGAGCCGCGCCTGCGTGAGTGCAATGGACGGTGAGGCCACATTCGGTTATCAGCAGCGCGCGGGGCGAGCCCAGAACCACCGCCCGGAGCTAGCGGCGTGCCGCACTACCGAGAATACGCCGATTCCACTCGTCGTCGCGTCGCGACAATAAGTCGCTCAGCGGGAGCGGAAACTAGCGAGCGCGAATCAACGCGGTCGCGATCGCAGCCACACCCTCGCCACGGCCAGTGAAACCGAGAGCATCGGTTGTGGTTCCCGCGACGCTGACAGGGGCACCCAAGATCTCGCTCAAGAGCGCCTCGGCCTCAACCCGACGCCGCGAGATGATCGGACGATTACCAATGACTTGAACAGAAACGTTGCCGACCTCGAAGCCCGCCTGGTTCACCAAACGCAGCGCCTCGGCCAAAAACACGTCGCCGTGAGCAGCAGCGAATCGAGGGTCGCTGGTACCAAAAATGCTACCGAGGTCGCCCAACTGAGCCGCTGACAAGAGAGCGTCACAAATGGCGTGCGACACCACGTCGCCGTCGCTGTGGCCGTGGAGACCCGCCTCATCCGGCCAATGAAGTCCTGCGAGCCACAGGGGTTTCGCCGCATCGAAAGCGTGCACATCAGTGCCCGTGCCCACGCGAAGGTCGAATTCAGAAGGACTCATTAGCAGCTGCTCCGCACGGTCTAGTTCCCAAGGCGTCGTGATCTTGAAGGCCAAATGGTCGCCGGTGATTACCGACACGGGATGCCCGAGCGCCCCGACAAGCGCGGCATCATCGGTGAACTCGTGGGTAGCGGCAGCATGCGCCGCGACGAGTTGGCTACGCGGAAACCCTTGGGGAGTTTGAACCGCTGCAAGGGCTGAACGATCAACCGTCTCAAGGATGCGACCCTCGGCATCCGTGCGCTTGATGGTGTCGGTCACGGGCAGGCCAGGAATGACGCCGGCGCCAGACCTCAGCACTTCAGCGACGACAGCATCGAAAAGACTGCGGGGCGCCAGCAAACGAGCGGCGTCATGCACGAGAACCACTTCGACGGCGGGATGCACTAGCGCGAGCGCCGTGGCGACCGACTCTTGACGAGTAGAGCCACCAACGACGACGGTGAACCCCCGGTCATTCGCTCCCGGGACGTCGCTGATGAGCTGCTCAGCCGTCGCCTCATACGTCGCGGGAACCGTAACGATGACTTGCGCGCGTTCAGTCATGGCAAAAACAGGCTCAAGGGCGCGGCTGAGAGTCGCACGACCGGCCACGGGCACAAACGCCTTGGGCTCACTTTTGCCCAGCCGGGTGCCGCTACCAGCGCCGACGACGATAACCGCGACGAGCGGATCGACAGTAGTGCTCATGTGCAAAGCAGCGTGCCTAATGAACTAGGACGCGAGAACCTCGTCGAGAACCAACGATGCCTTGTCTTCGTCAGTCTTCTCAGCGAGCGCAAGCTCAGAGATAAGAATTTGACGTGCCTTCGCAAGCATGCGCTTTTCGCCCGCTGAAAGCCCGCGATCTTGGTCACGACGCCAGAGGTCACGAACAACCTCGGAAACCTTGATGACGTCACCCGAAGCAAGCTTCTCAAGGTTGGCCTTGTACCGGCGTGACCAGTTGGTGGGCTCTTCAGTGAACGGCGCGCGAAGCACCTCGAACACGGCGTCTAGCCCCTCGCGACCAATAACGTCGCGAACGCCCACGAGATCAACATTCTCTGCGGGAACTTCGATGGTGAGATCACCCTGAGTTACGTTGAGCTTGAGATAAACTTTCTCTTCACCCTTGATGGTGCGCTTCTTCACCTCGGTGATGGTTGCAGCACCGTGATGGGGATAAACGACAGTCTCGCCGACCTCAAACAACATGAATAGTGGTCCTCTCGAAGAAAACCCAGTTTATCACAGTAAACGCATGGTAAGGGTTGCCTAAGTAAAGCGCTCGACGCGGCTATCTATTAGTATGAATCTGTGACAGTTCTCACTCGCGCGACACGCGCCGCAGCCTCCGCCCTTATCGCCGGGTCCCTTCTCGTGGGCACCGCCGGTTGTTCGTTCATTACGCCTACGGCGACGTTGAACCAGTACGACCCCAGCGACGGTATCGGCGCCGAGGTCGGCGACGTCAAGGTGCGCAACGTTCTTGCTATCAGCAACGATGACGAATCGGCCGTTAGCCTCATGGTGACAATCATCAACACGAGCTCGTCGAGTGGCAGCCTTCGCCTCCAGTACGAATCGGCAGACGGAGAGCGCATCGACATCTCCAAGCCTGTTTCTTCGGGCGACGTCAAGAGCTACGGCACCGAGGTCGATGGCGACATGATCGTGATCAACGATGCCGACGTTCGCGCCGGTCAGCTGTTCCCCATCTACTTCCAGTTCGGCAACGAGAGCGGCAGCGAACTGCTCGTTCCCGTCATCTCGAGCGACGACCCGATTTACGCCGATCTGGCGCCCGCTAGCGCCCTGGGCTAACAAGCGCACGATTCCGCCACGCTCGCGCGAATGACCTTCGCTCGCAAGACCAAGCGTCGCTCGTAAGACCAACAGCCGCTCGCGAGATCAACACTCGCACTAGCTGAACAGGCGCACTGCGGCCTTAGCCGCGTGCGCCTGTCCCGTTCTAGTCTTCGAAGCGGTAGCCGAGCCCACGCACGGTCACGAGAAGTTTCGGCTGCGACGGCAGCTTCTCGATCTTTGAACGAATGCGCTTGATGTGCACGTCGAGAGTTTTGGTGTCACCGAAGTAATCGGCACCCCACACTCGATCGATGAGCTGACCACGCGTGAGCACTCGTCCACCGTTGCGCAACAAGAGTTCGAGCAACTCGAATTCCTTCAACGGCATAGTGACGTCGGCGCCGTCAACAGAAACTGTGTGCCGCTCCACGTCCATGCGCACTCCCCCGGCTTCGAGCACTGAGTCGGTCTCGTCGATGTCTTCTGCGCGGCGGCGCATGACGGCACGAATGCGGGCCAAGAGCTCACGAGTGGAGTAAGGCTTAGTCATGTAGTCGTCTGCACCCAGTTCAAGGCCGACCACGATATCCACTTCGCTGTCCTTGGCAGTGAGCATGATGATGGGCACGTTCGAGCGAGTACGAATCTCGCGGCACACCTCGGTGCCCGCAAGACCAGGAAGCATGAGGTCGAGCAGAATGAGATCGGCGCCGTTGCGGTCAAACTCGGCAAGCCCCGCGAGACCGTCTTCGGCGATCGTCGTCTCGTAGCCTTCGCGCTCGAGCAAGAACGCGAGAGGTTCACTCAACGACGGCTCGTCTTCGACGATCAGAATGCGGGTCATTGTTTATCTCCTGTTGCGTTGGTTACGTCGGGATCGATTTCGGGAAGGCGAATCGTGAAAGTGGAGCCCTGGCCGAGCTGCGACCAGACGCGGATGTCACCGCCGTGGTTTTGCACGACGTGCTTGGCGATGCTGAGGCCAAGCCCGCTACCACCGGTGTGACGGCTGCGAGCGGGGTCGCTGCGGTAAAAGCGCTCGAAGACGCGGTCGAGTTCATCGTCGGGAATTCCGACGCCCTGGTCAGTGACCGAGATCTCGATAGCTCCATCGCGGTGACGAACGCCGATTCCCACGCGTGTATTCTCCGGTGAATACTGCACGGCGTTAGAAATAAGATTGTCGAGCGCAAGCACCAGCAGGGTTTCGTCCCCGAAAACCTCGAAACCGGTGAGCTTTCCACTAGCCAGGTCAACCTTGTTGAACTCAGCGACGGCACGGTTTTGGTCGATCGCGATAGACACGACATTGTCAATATCTACCAGTGCGGCTTCAGCTAGCCCATCGGCGGATTGCAATCGCGAGAGTTCGATGATCTCTTGCGTAATGCGAGCGAGACGGTGTGATTCTTTCGTGAGGCGCTTCGCGAACCGCTTGACCTGATCCGGCTCGTCTGAGGCACTGACGAGCGCTTCGGCGAGCAACCCGACCGCACCGATGGGGGTTTTTAGCTCATGGCTGATGTTGGCGACGAAGTCGCGCCGCACCTCGTCGAGGCGGTACGACTCGGTGCGGTCTTCGGCCAACAGCAAAACGTAGCGCGTTCCGAGGCGAGCAACACGAACAAAAAGATAAATGTTGGCGTCACCGAAAGGGCCGCGCGATAAGTGCACTTCTTGAGCAATCGGCTCGCCGGTGCGACGCACTTGGTCAACAAATTCAACGAGTTCCGGATGCACGAGCGCATGGTTCCAGACAAGACCGTAGGTCAGCGCCCCTGTCGACGCTTTCATGATGTTGTTGGAGGGATCGAGCACGATACCCGCGGATTCAAGCGCATCGATGACCTGATCAACGCCATCTGGCACGGCGGAAGAGACCACGTGGGCGGCTCTTTGGCCCCGCTTGGCGGCTGCGTAAATGATAAAGGACATGCCACCGCCGAGAAATACGCCAAAAGCGAGGGCGGCAGGCACGAGCCACGCAGAGTCCATACCGACTAGATTAGTTACATCTGGAGCATCCGCTTGCCGCAAGTTCGCGACGAGTGCTCACTTCAGATAAAGTTCAGGCCGCCAACACCTGTTGTTAACCTAACGCGGGCAGGGTGGCCTAAGCCGTGCGGGCTTCGTCATGCCCGTATCGAAGGGACGTAGATAGCGTGCGCGAAGTATTTCAACAAGAACTGCGCGAGGTGCAAGATCGCCTCGTGGAAATTGCCAGCCTGGTGGCTGTCTCAATAGACAACGCCACAAAAGCATTCAATGAATCAGACGTGTCACTGGCAGAAACAGTGATCGCGGATGATGACCAGATTGATATTGCGGCAGCCGAACTCGATGAGCTTGCGATTAACATCCTCGCTCGTCAACAACCTGTCGCCCGCGACTTGCGAATTGTAGTGAGCGCCTTGCGCATCAGCGCATCGCTCGAGCGCATGGGCGACATGGCTGAGCACATCGCTCAGCTTGCCCGTTACCGCTTTCCCGACAAGGTTGTGCCCAAGTCACTGCGAGCTACCTTCGCAGAACTCGGTGCACTCGACGTCGCGGTCGCGAACAAGCTGGTTGAGCTGCTCAAGCATGAAGACGTGCGCGTTGCTGAAGAGATTCGCAACGACGACGACAAAATTGATGCGCTGCACCTCAGTGTGTTCGACAAGGTGCTCGGCGAGACCTGGAAGGGTGCTGCAGTCGATACTGTGGATGCCACTCTGGCGTCGCGCTACCACGAGCGCTTCGCCGACCACGCGGTCTCCATCGCGAAGAAGGTTCAATACCTTGCTACCGGCGACTGGGTTCAGGACGACGACTAAACAGGTTGCTCCACGACAAAGCCCCGACGAGATTCGATCTCGTCGGGGCTTTGCGCGTTAACGCGTAGGTGAGGCCGGGGCTACTTCTTGCCCTGTGATGCGACTGCGGCGGCGCCGGCAGCAGCAGCCTCGGGGTCGAGGTAGTAGGCGGGCTTGATCGGCATGAAGTTGTCGTCGAGCTCGTACACCAGCGGGATACCCGTGGGGATGTTGAGGCTCGCGATGTCGTCGTCTGAGATGCCATCAAGGTGCTTCACGAGCGCGCGCAGCGAGTTGCCGTGGGCGGTGACGAGCACGGTCTTGCCGGCCGCGAGATCCTTGGTGATGTCGGATTCCCAGTAGGGCAGCATGCGGTCGATGACGAGCTTGAGGCTTTCGGTGCGCGGGATCTCGCCGTCGATACCCACGTAGCGGCGGTCGTGAACCTGGCTGTATTCAGCGTCGTCGTCGAGCGGGGGCGGCGGCACATCGAAGCTGCGGCGCCAGGTCATGAACTTCTCTTCGCCGAACTCTTCCAGCGTTTGAGCTTTGTCTTTGCCCTGCAGCGCGCCGTAGTGACGCTCGTTGAGACGCCACGAGCGCTTCACGGGCAGCCAGTCGAGGTCGGCAACCTGCAAGGCGATGTTGGCGGTGTGGATCGCACGCTTGAGAAGCGATGTGTACTGAACGTCAGGCTGCTTGTCGAACGCGGCGATGAGCTCGCCTGCACGGTTCGCCTCGGTGCGGCCTTGGTCAGTGAGCCCGACATCCACCCATCCGGTGAAGAGGTTCTTTTGGTTCCATTCGGAGTTGCCATGGCGCAACAAAATCAGGGTGTGAGTCATGACTCAAGAGTACCGAGAATGAGCGGATGTTGCTGCTAGCCGCGAGTAACGCCTCCGAGGCGTGGCAGTCGGGGCACGTTTGCTTCTGCACCGGCGTCGGTGGGAACGATGACTTCTTGCGCAGCCGCGATTTCGCCGACGTCGGAGGCAACAGCCAGTGTTTCGGCGGCATCCACGGATCGTTTGATCACGGCGAGCGCGATGGGCCCGAGCTCGAAGTGGCGCGCGGAGGCCGTCACAGATCCGACAGTTTTCTCGCCGAGACGCACTTCGGCGCCGACCTCGGGCAGGGCGCCCTCCGAGCCGTCGAGGTGAAGCATCACGAGGCGACGCGGTGGATGCCCGAGATTGTGTACTTTGGCCACGGTCTCTTGCCCGCGGTAGCACCCCTTGTTGAGGTGCACGGCGGAGCGCATCCAGTCCAATTCGTGCGGAATGGTGCGGTCGTCGACTTCGGCGCTAAAGCGAGGGCGCCAGGCGGCAATGCGAAGGGCATCGACGGCGAGCGAACCCGCAGCCTCGAAAGCAGAAAGATCGGCATCGAGAGCGACCAGTGTTTCGCGGTAGTTCCACGTAGCACCCGGGTGTGTTTGTGACGTGGCGTACTGATGGCCACCGCGCACGACGGAGGACCACGGATCGACCCAGGCGAGCGGCACCTCGTGCGAGGTGGCAGCGGGGACCTCAAGCGCATCGCCAAAGCTGCCGATCGTCACGAAATCGTCGCTACGGTCAGCGATCTCTACGCGCAGCATGAAGCGCATACGGTTGAACCAAGCCTGAAGCGGTTCACGCTGTGAACCATCGATGAGCAGCCACAGGGTCTCGCCATCATCGACCAGCCGCATGGCGTGCTCAACGCGGCCGTTGGGGTTGAGGAGGAGCGTTTCAGCACTCTCGCCGGGAGTGAGATTCTTGAGCGACTGCGTGGTGAGAGAGTCGAGCCAGGTGAGGCGATCGGGGCCGGTGATGGTGAGTATGGCGCGGTCGGCAAGTTCGACGACGGAACGGCCTTCTACCAGCGCACGCTGCTCGCCAAACGGGTTGCCATAGTGCTCGGGCGGGTTTCCGATGGCTCCGGGGCGCGACGAGAACGAACTATTCGACACGAGCGAGCCGCCCGGACGCGTGCGTGCGCAAATCTTGGCCTAGCGCCGCGATATCCCACGCCCACAGTAAATGGCCCTCGACGAGGCCATACATGCGGGTCGCCGCGGTGTACTCCTTAGCGCCCTGCGTGCGCATGACTGCGTCGGTCGCGAGATCGATACGGGGGCCGGTTACTTCGCCGATGTAAAACTCGTTGATACCCCCCGGATGCACGATGGACGCCTCGATCTCGAAGCCGCCGTTGGGAGTGCGCAGTTTTTCGACCTCGTCGGCCGAGCCGAACGGGCGCTCCCCCAGAGCAGGCAGCAGGCCGGGGCCGGGGTCGCCAGCGGTCGCGGCGCGACGAAGGCGCCAATACCCGGTCTCCGTTACGTGGGGAGTTTTCTCATCGTCGAGCAACCAGGTGTAGGAGTTGTAATTGAGGTGTGGAAGGCCATCGTGGGTAAAGCTAACGCGTTGACCAAACTCGATCGTGCGTGTTTCGTCTCCGACCTTGTAGTCGACGATACCCGTGCCTTCCCAGAGGCCAACGAGCCACGAAAGTGGCGCTAGTTCAGCCGGGCCGGAGGCGTCGAGCTCAATTACCATGGCGCGCTGTTAGCGCTGGCCGCGAAAGAGGTTGTAGACGACAACGACCGATACGTAGCCGATAGACAGCGTCGCGAGACCAAGAAGGCCGACGAAGAAGAGCTCAAGTGCGAGAAGCATGTACTAATCCTATCCCTGTGCAGCCCAGCAGCACTAAATGAGAGCGAAAATCGCTGTGGCCGCAGCCACAACTACGAGAGCGCCAACCATGCTGGCGGTTGCTCGTGCGACGAAGCCCTCTTTGCGGTGAATGAGCAGTTGAACAACGAACGTGAAGATGACACAGGCCGCGAGAACGATCGCCAGCCAAGTGACGCGCGACTCGGGCGCGGCAACCGCACCGATAATGACCGTGCCCACGAGGCTCAACGCCCACACCGGCACGACGCTCCACTTTTGCCAAGTCATTGACCCATCGTACCGAGAAGCGGGCGCTGCGGGGGCCGTCACGAGCGCGCGGCGGCGCACGGTAGAATCTCTTTCACGCAGTGGGGAGGCCATATGGCACACATTTTGATGCTTAGCTCTGCGCCCGACGCTGATCCATTACCCGCCCTGGGTTTGCTCAGTCACACGGTGGAGGTAGTCGTTGCCGCGCCCGCAACCTTGGTTGCCGCGCCCACCACTGATCTCATCATCGTCGACGCGACCACCAATCTTGCCGCAGCCAAAGGGCTGTGCGGCGTTCTTCATTCCGGCGGAATCTCGGTTCCGCTCTTCGTAGTCGTCACCGATGGTGGACTCGCTGCGGTCAATCACCAATGGCACCTTGACGATCTCCTCGTCGTTGGCGCCGGCCCGGCCGAAATCGATGCCCGCATCCGTTTGTCACTGGCGCGCCGCGAAGGGGAGAGTTCGGCATCGAAGATTCGCGCATCCGGAATTGTGATCGACGAAGCGAGCTACTCGGCTAAGGCTCGAGACCGCTCGCTGGACCTCACGTTCAAAGAGTTCGAGTTGCTGCGTTTCTTGGCCTCGCACCCCGGCCACGTGTTCACGCGCGAGCAGCTACTAAGCGAAGTGTGGGGCTACGACTATTTCGGAGGCACCCGCACCGTCGACGTTCACGTTCGACGACTGCGTTCCAAGCTCGGCGACCTCGAATCGCTCATCGGCACGGTACGTAACGTGGGCTACTGCTTCAACATCGCCGAAGAAGCCGAGAAGGCGCCCAAGCCCGAGGCCGTCGAGGCTGTTTCCGAACCAGCGGATGCTCCGGCAGATGTCATGCCCGACAGCATCGCGGTCTAGGGCACACTTCCACCGATTTTCTCCCCATCGCGCGTCAAGTTAATCCGTTGTTCATCACTCAGTGGCAGGATGATCAGATGGACAACGACAGCGCGATAGCCGATCCCAGCGCCGCTACAGATTCTCTCGATGAATATGACATCGAAGAGTCGTCGAGCGTCGACGACGGCACGTTGATTTACGACCGCTACCTCGACCGCGAACTGAGCTGGCTCGCGTTCAACCAGCGAGTGCTCGAACTCGCCGAGGACGAGTCACTACCGCTGCTGGAGCGCGCCAACTTCTTGGCCATTTTTGCGAGCAATCTTGACGAGTTCTTCATGGTTCGCGTCGCTGGCCTCAAGCGCCGCATCGACACCGGACTTGCCGTACCAACCAATACCGGTCGCGCTCCCGCCGACGTTCTCGAAGAGCTGAGCGCCGCCGCTCACGCGCTGCAAGAGCGTCACGCTGCCGAGTTCCGCAACAGTGTCAAGCCCGCGCTCGATGACGAAGGCATCCACATTGAGTCGTGGTCTGACCTCGGCCCCGAAGACCGTGAGCGCGTCGACGAAATCTTCTCGAGCCAGATATTTCCCGTGCTCATGCCCCTGGCCGTTGACCCCGCGCATCCATTCCCGTACATCTCCGGGCTCTCGTTGAACCTGTCGATTCGCGTGCGCAACCCCAAGACGCAAAAAGAAGAATTTGCGCGTCTCAAAGTACCGAGCGTATTGCCGCGGTTCATTCAATTGCCGGATGACGGCAGTGACCAGCTGCGCTACATCCCCCTCGAAGATCTGATCTCCAACCACCTTGACGCCCTGTTTCCGGGGATGGAGATTCTGGCGCACCACGAATTCCGCGTCACTCGCAACGAAGATGTCAACGTCGACGAAGATGAGTCAGAGAACCTGATCAAGTCGCTCGAGAAGCAGATTCTTAACCGCCGCTTCGGGCCGCCGATCCGTCTCGAAATCACCGACGACATGGATGACGTGACGCTCGGCCTTCTCGTGCGCGAACTCAAGATCACCGAGCACGAGGTGTATCGCTTGCCCGCCCCGCTGAACCTCAGCGGGCTGTTCCAGCTCACGCGCATCGACCGCCCGGCGCTCAAGTACCCGCGGCACGTGCCGATTACGAGCCCCGACCTCATGCCCACCGAGGGCAATGAGCGGGCCGACATCTTCCGGGCCATCGCTCGCAAAGACATCCTGCTGCACCACCCGTACGAGTCGTTTTCCACGAGCGTTCAGGCTTTCTTGGAGCAAGCCGCGGCTGACCCGGATGTGCTGGCCATCAAGCAGACCCTGTACCGCACGAGCGGTGACAGCCCCATAGTCGAGGCTCTGATCGACGCCGCTGAGGCCGGCAAGGCCGTACTCGCCCTCGTAGAGATCAAAGCGCGTTTCGACGAGACCGCCAATATCTCGTGGGCTCGCAAGCTCGAGAAGGCAGGCGTGCACGTTGTCTATGGCCTCGTCGGGCTCAAGACGCACTGCAAACTCGCGCTCGTCGTTCGTCAAGAAGAGGGCAAGCTGCGCCACTACGCCCACATCGGCACCGGAAATTACAACCCCAAAACCAGTCGTTTGTACGAAGACCTCGGGCTGCTGACCGCCGACGACCAGGTCGGAAAAGACCTCACTCGACTCTTCAACGAACTTTCTGGCTACGCCATCGAAAAAAAGTTCAAGCGACTTCTCGTGGCTCCGCGCCATCTGCGCAAGGGCCTCGTGAAGCAGATCGCGAACGAGGCTAAGAACGCCCGCGCTGGCCTGCCCTCCGGCATCCGCATCAAGCTGAATTCCATGGTGGATGAGGCGATTATCGATGCGCTCTACCGCGCCAACAATGCGGGCGTTCCGATCGATATCGTCGTGCGCGGCATTTGCTCGCTGCGCGCCGGAGTTCCGGGCCTCAGCGAGAACATTCGGGTGCGTTCCGTGCTCGGTCGCTACCTTGAACATTCACGCGTTTTTTCGTTCCACAACGACGGAGACCCGCAGGTTTTCATCGGCAGCTCTGACATGATGCACCGCAACCTCGACCGCCGCGTCGAGGCCCTCGTGCGCATCGTAGAGCCGGAGCACATCGAAGAGCTCGACTACATGTTCGACCTCGCCGTCGCCGATACCACCGCCTCGTGGTGGCTCGATTCTGAGGGCGATTGGGTGCGCCACAGCCGTTCCGAAGATGGCGAACCGCTCAATGACCTACAGAATGTCCTTATGAAGAGAATTACGCAGCGCAAACGAGGCGGAGTTCGCCGATGACCGCAGCGGCAACACCGGTGCTCGCCGCAGGCATTGTCTGCTGGCGAGTTGTCGACGACAAACCCCGGGTGCTGCTGGTGCATCGCACCGTTCACAAAGACGTCTCGCTGCCGAAGGGCAAGCTCGATCCGGGAGAACTGCTGCCCGAGACTGCCGTGCGCGAGATTCACGAAGAGACCGGTTTGAGCGTTGAGCTCGGCGTTCCGCTCGGCAAAGTGCACTACACGCTCGCCAACGGCCGCGACAAGTACGTGCACTACTGGGCCGCCGAAGTGAACGACCACATTTTGGAGCTGGCGAAGTTCACTCCCAACGACGAAATATCGTCGCTTGAGTGGCTGCCGCTCGCGAAGGCGCGCAAGAAGGTCAGCTACGAGCACGACATCGACGTTCTCGATCGTTTTGCTGCCGTCTACGAGGCCGGCAACGCACGCACTTTCGCGATGATTGCCGTGCGCCACGGTAAAGCCGTTCCCGGCGAGACCTGGGACGGGCCAGATGCCACGCGCCCGCTCATGCACCGCGGAACAGACCAAGCAGCCACCATCGCTGGCAGCATCGCCGCGTTCGCCCCCGATCGCATCCTGAGCAGCACCGCTGCTCGCTGCCTCGCGACGATTACGCCGTTAGCCCAGCGCACGGAACTAGAGATCAAGGCCACCGACGACCTCAGCCAAGACGCGTACCGCAGCAACGGTGCCGCCGTGACTGCTCTTGTCGCTAAGCGACTCAAGAAGCAGAAATCGACGGTGCTGTGCAGTCACGGCCCGGTACTCCCCCAAATTGTGGGCGCTCTCGCTGAGGCTTCGCACACGACACCGGATGCCGACCTGCGAGCCGCCGCGTTGTTGAGTACCGGAGATTTTTCGGTACTGCACTTCGCGCGCGATACGAAGAAATTGCGCCTTGTAGCGGTAGAAACGCACCATTCCTGAGGCCGGATCGTGCTCCCCGTAAGCAACTGAGGTTGCCGCGCGGTGAAATCCTGACGAATTCGCGAGAGAATGACGTGCACGTCAGTTTCTCGAAGGGATCCCTGTGAAGTTCACCCGCCTCGGCACCGTCAGCGCACTCGCGATGGTGAGTGCACTCGCTCTCACCGGCTGCGTTCAGACTCCCGTCGGTGACGTCTCGGGCCCTTCCGGCACCATCATCGGTGCCGGCGCTTCCTCACAGCAAGCCGCCCAAGAGGCGTGGGTTCGCGGTTTCCAGCTCGCCAATGTGGCGGCGACGGTCGAGTACGACCCCATCGGCTCCGGCGGCGGACGCGACACCTTCATTGGTGGTGGCGCTGTGTTCGCGGCATCCGACCGTGCGTACAAGGTCGAGGAAATCGCCGACGCCGATTTTCTCTCGTGTGTTGCCGATACCGGCATTCTGGAGATTCCGGCCTACATTTCGCCCATCGCTATCATCTTCAACCTCGACGGCGTCGACTCGTTGAACCTCGACGCTGACACGATCGCCGGTATCTTCACCGGCGAGATCGACCAGTGGGATGACGCAGCCATCGTTGCCCAGAACCCCTCCGTCGATCTGCCCAGCGGCAACATCACGGCGGTGCACCGGGCGGATGACTCCGGAACTACCGCGAACTTTACGGACTATCTCGCCGCGGCAGCGCCCTCGGTGTGGACCGTCGGCTCGATCGAGAAGTGGCCGCTGGAGTTCGGTGGCGAAGCTGCGCCCCAGACCTCCGGTGTTGTCGACGCCGTGACCAATGGAACCGGCACAATCGGTTACGCCGATGCCTCCCGCGCTGGCGACCTCGGCACCATCGCCGTCAAAGTCGGAGACGAATACGTTTCGTACTCGCCAGAAGCAGCGGCCGCCATCGTTGACGTCTCGCCCTTCGGCGAAGGCCGCGGCGCGACCGACTTCGCCGTCGAGATCGACCGTGCCTCCACCGCCAGCGGCGTGTACCCGGTCGTTCTCATCAGCTACCTGATCGCCTGCAACGAGTACGCGTCTAGCGATCGCGTGGATGTTATTCGTGGCTACCTTGACTACGTCATCAGCCCCGAAGGCCAACAGGCCGCCGCCGCGGCTGCCGGCTCAGCACCGATTTCTGACGCGCTCTACGAAAAAGCTCTCGCCGCCGTCGCCGCGATCAAATAGCTCACATCCCCGGGATTCCGGGACCGCACTTCGTGGTGTTGATGGGTCGTTTACCTCCCGTTTACCTAACCGGGCGAGAGTGGCTACCTGCCGTGCCTAAGTTTTCTATTTGGGTCGCACCGACCTGAAACCTGAAATCAACATCCCGAAGGGAAAACTGTGAACTTCAAGCGTCTTGGCACCATCGGTGCCATTGCTATCGCAGGCACCATCCTCCTCTCATCGTGCGCAGCAGCAGCCGACAACGGCAGCGATGACGAGACCATGTCAGACCTCACCGGAACGCTCGTTGGCGCCGGCGCATCGTCGCAGCAGTCAGCTCAAGAGGCATGGGTTGCTGGATTCCAGACCGCAAACGAGAACGTCACGGTTGAGTACGACCCCATCGGCTCCGGCGGTGGACGCGACACGTTCATCGGTGGCGGAAGCCAGTTCGCTGGTTCTGACCGCGCGTTCAAGAGCGAAGAAATTGACGAAGACAACTTCGCTTCGTGTGTTCCCGGCACCGGCATCCTCGAGATCCCCGCCTACATCTCCCCCATCGCGATCATCTTCAACCTCGAGGGCGTTGACTCGCTCAACCTCGACGCTGACACGATCGCCGGAATCTTCAACGGCTCAGTTACCAAGTGGAACGACGCAGCCATCGTTGCTCAGAACGACGGCGTGACGCTGCCCGACCTGAACATCACCGCAGTCCACCGCGCCGATGACTCGGGAACGACCGCAAACTTCACCGACTACCTGTCGGCTGCTGCCCCCTCGGTCTGGACCGTCGGATCGATCGAGACCTGGCCCACCGAGTTCGGTGGCGAGGGTGCTCCTCAGACCTCGGGTCTCGTTGACGCTGTCACCAACGGAACCGGAACCATCGGTTACGCCGACGCATCGCGCGCCGGTGACCTCGGAACCGTTTCCGTCAAGGTTGGCGACGAATACGTTCCCTACTCCCCCGAAGCTGCAGCAGCAATCGTTGACGCATCGCCCTTCGCAGAAGGCCGCGGCGAAACCGACTTCGCTCTCGAGCTCGACCGCGCATCCGACGCCTCGGGTGTGTACCCGGTCGTTCTGATCAGCTACCTCATCGGGTGCAACGAGTACGCCTCGAGCGACAACGTTGACCTCGTGAAGGCCTACATGTCCTACATCATCAGCCCTGAGGGCCAGGATGTTGCAGCAGCTTCTGCTGGTTCCGCCCCGATCTCCTCGACGCTGTTCGAGAAGGCTCAGGCTGCGGTAGACGCCATCAAGTAACACCTCGAGTCTGCTTCGACCCCGTTGCTACTGGCAGCGGGGTCGGGCAGACTTTGCTCTGGGCGGCGTGAATTCGTTCGTCCAGAAACCCGCATGACCACAGCACGACCTCAGCACGACACACCAAGCCACGCCAGGGATAAGGGATACTCGACACATGACCTCGACTGCGGCCCCCCGTATACGCGCGAAGCAGCGCCCCGGAGACCGCCTCTTCTCAGGTACAGCCCTCACCGCCGGTGCGTTGATCCTCGCGATCCTCGCCGCTGTCGCGGCTTTTCTTGTGTTGCAGGGTGTTCCCGGTATCACCGCAGACCCCGAGAAGACCACTCTTCTTGAGGGAACAAACTTCTGGGCCTATGTTGGCCCCCTTGTGTTCGGCACCCTGTGGTCTGCCGGCCTCGCGCTTCTCATGGCCGTACCCATCGCCATCGGAATCGCACTCTTCATCTCGCACTACGCACCGCGGCCGTTGGCTGCAACTCTCGGCTACATCATCGACTTGCTTGCCGCCGTGCCCTCCGTAGTCTTCGGACTTTGGGGCGGAAACGTTCTCGCCGTCGGTGTTCAGCCCTTCTACTCGTGGCTGGTCGACAACTTCGGCTGGATCCCGTTCTTTGCCGGGCCAGCTTCTGGAACCGGCCGCACCATCCTCACCGCCTCGATCGTGCTCGCCGTCATGATCCTGCCGATCATTACTGCCATCTGCCGCGAAGTCTTCTTGCAGACTCCGGTACTTCACGAGGAAGCCGCCCTTGCTCTCGGCGCCACTCGCTGGGAAATGATCAAAGTGGCCGTGCTTCCCTTCGGCCGCGCCGGAATCGTCTCCGGCGCCATGCTCGGCCTCGGCCGTGCGCTCGGCGAAACCATGGCCGTAGCCATGGTGCTCTCGGCGTCCAACGTGATCACCTTCAACTTGGTCAGCTCGACGAACCCTTCGACGATCGCTGCGAACATCGCGCTGAGCTTCCCTGAGGCCTACGGCCTCAACGTGAACGTGCTCATCGCGACCGGCCTGATCCTCTTCGCCATCACACTGGTCGTCAACACGATCGCGCGCTACATAGTCAACCGCCGCAAGGAATTCTCGGGAGCGAACTGATGACTACCACTACACCAGCGCGCCCCATCCAGAACGCGTACGCCGCCGGGCAACTGCCCCGCTGGGCTCCCCTGCTCATGTTGATCAGCAGCCTTGCCACCTTCGTGGTGATCTTCCTGTTCATTCAAGCCGGCCAGCCCGCAAGCGAATTCAATATTGTGGGAGCGGTTCTCTTCGGCGTCGTACTCTATGCGGTCGTACTCACCACCGTGTCACGACTGGTTGAAGGCCACCGTCGCGCCGTCGACCGCCTCGTAACCACCTTGGTGACCCTCGCCTTCGTTATCGCGCTCCTGCCGCTGATCTCGCTGCTGTACACCGTCGCCATCAACGGTTCAGCCCGTTTCGACCTCGACTTCTTCACTCTCTCGCTGCGCAACGTCGTCGGCGAAGGTGGCGGTGCGGCTCACGCCATCATCGGAACGCTGCAGATGACGCTTGCCGCCACCGTGATCTCGGTGCCGATCGGCCTCATGACCTCGATCTACCTGGTCGAATATGGTCGCGGCCGCCTCGCCCAGGCAATCACCTTCTTCGTGGATGTCATGACCGGCATCCCCTCGATCGTTGCCGGACTCTTCGCCTACTCCCTCGTCGTGCTGTTCTTCGGCCCCGGGGTTCGCGTCGGAATCGCCGGCGCCGTCGCCCTGTCGGTGCTGATGATCCCCGTCGTCGTGCGCTCGAGCGAAGAGATGCTGCGCCTCGTACCCAACGAACTGCGTGAGGCCGCGTTTGCTCTCGGTGTGCCGAAGTGGCTGACCATTCTGAAGGTTGTGCTGCCGACATCAATCGCCGGAATCACAACCGGTGTGATGCTCTCCATCGCCCGAGTTATTGGAGAGACCGCCCCGCTGCTCGTCGCGGCCGGCTTCACCAACAACTTCAACTACTCACTGTTCAGCGACCGCATGCAAAGCCTGCCCGTGTTCGTGTACAGCTCGTACATTTCTCAGGGTACGGATGCTCAGGCCTACATCGATCGGGCGTGGGCCGGAGCGCTCACCCTCATCCTCATCGTGATGGCACTCAACCTGTTGGCCCGCGTCATCGCCAAAATCTTCGCCCCCAAAACCGGTCGATAACCGAAGGAACCCTAACTCGTGTCAAAGCGTATTGAAGTCAATGATCTCAACGTCTACTACAGCAAGTTTCGCGCTGTAGAGGGCGTCTCGCTCACGATTGAGCCCCGCACGGTTACTGCCTTCATCGGTCCATCCGGTTGTGGCAAGTCGACCTTCCTCCGCACGCTCAACCGCATGCATGAGGTCATCCCCGGCGCTTACGTGGAGGGTGAGGTTCTCATCGACGGCAACAACCTCTACGGCCCCGGCGTCGACCCCGTGAACGTGCGTCGTCAAGTCGGCATGGTATTCCAGCGCCCCAACCCGTTCCCCACGATGTCGATTCGCGACAACGTGCTCGCCGGCGTCAAGCTCAACAACAGCCGCATCAGCAAGAGTGACGCTGACGACCTCGTTGAATCATCGCTTGTGGGCGCCAACCTCTGGAATGAGGTAAAGGACCGCCTCGAGAAGCCAGGCTCGGGACTCTCCGGTGGCCAGCAGCAACGTCTCTGCATTGCTCGCGCTATCGCCGTCAAGCCTGACGTCGTGCTGATGGATGAGCCCTGCTCGGCCCTCGACCCCATCTCAACGCTCGCCATTGAAGACCTCATCGAAGAACTCAAGCAGGAGTACACGATCGTAATCGTGACCCACAACATGCAGCAGGCCTCGCGCGTCTCTGACCGCACCGCCTTCTTCAACATTGCGGGCACCGGCGCTCCCGGCAAGCTCATAGAATACGACGACACCACCACGATCTTCTCGAACCCCAGTGTTCAGGCCACCGAAGACTACGTCTCCGGCAAGTTCGGATAACGAGCTGCCTGAGTACGCTGTGTTCCTGGCTTCCTAGACGCAGGAACGCAACACTCTCTCTGACGCAATGCGATCCTCGGCCTTGATGGCGAGAGCGTAGTCAGAAAGGACTCCGACGAATCGCTCTATGTACGAGCAGTGGAAAGCCTCGTTATCCGGCATCCAGTCCGCTGGGCCGTTGGCCGATTTCACTTGGTTTGCCGTGCCATCGGCTGCAAGCAGGTTGGAAGGGTCGTTTGCGAACGCAATTCGCTGCTCCTCCGGCCATGTTGCTGTCCCGACTTGCCAGGAGTACCCCAGCGGCACGATGTGATCGATTTGCACCAGCGTGGAAGTCTCATTCCCTCGAAGAAAACTGATCGTTTTTCCCGTGTACAGCTCGTCTAGTTCCCCGCTGAGAACCACGCAATCCCGAGTATTTGGCTTGTAGATAACCGCTTCTAGATCACGATCAAGGATGTCATTCCGAGTGTCACACCCATTGCGGTCGGTGTCGATCCAGCCGTGACCGAAGTAGTCGCGCACGTACCCGTCTCGATAACCGGCAGGCGCGTCAGCTAGCTGCGCGAGCTGGTCTAGCGCAGCTTCAGCCTGTGGGTCCTGCACCGGTGTGGGGGTTGCCGTGGCGGTGCTGCTGACAGGCTGATCGCTAGTACTCGTACTCGTACTCTCGCTCGCTCCATCGGGCTGGGCTGCGGCAGGCCCGACAAGATTGAGGCCTATCGAGCCCAGGATACCAACGGAAAACACGAGAGTCGGCACAAGTACGCCGAGGGCTATCTCAAGAGGTCGAGGCAGCGCCGGGTTCCCCAGCTTCGCCACCATTACACCCCAGATCTGGCGAACTTGCATGCCCGGTTCTGGGCGCCAGGACAGTCAACGCGTCCACACGTTGAGCACGTTGGGCTCTCTCCTGCTGCCAACAAAGACGACGATCGTCCTGACGAGCCGCGCCACAAGTTCAACGCCGCAATCGGAATTGGCCCCGCCAAATCGATACGTACCACGAGGTCCAAGGACGGTGACGAGGCGTTGTCGTAGGCGATCACCTTCACCGCTTCGCCAGTGGTTGCATCGAAGCCAGCTGCCAGCCGCTCCGGCGCGAGCACGTAACTGGTGAGTTCCTCGTGGTGGCCCGCCTGCACCGAGACCGACGAAATCACCAAAGGATTGATTGGCGGGACCGCATCAGTCGCCGTTCCCAGCGTCTCTCTTAGGTGCGCATCCCACTGGATGCCGGTGCGGTCTACTGAAACACCGTGAGTATCAGCGGCCAGACCATCAAAGTGTCCAGTCGTGAGCGGCACAACATCAACGCCGCCGCCCGTCATCGAATCCTGCTGAATCGCGAGGATCAAGTTGGCGATTCGTCGGTCAGCAACGCGCTCAAGTATCTCGGGCTTGTTCATGTGCGAACGGACGATCGATCGCGAGTTGTTGCTTGCATACGGGATGTCGTTATCCAGAGCGTTAGTGCCAATCGCGAGCGGGGAAACCGCGACTTCGCGCGCGATCTCGTCGAGCAAATCGCGGAAGGCTTCCTCTCGCCACCCCTTGCGAAGCAATGTCGGCGCGGCGTCCCGTTCGAGTCGATGCGCAGCGCCGTCGTTATAAGGATTCGCGTTGGCGATATGCATTGCAAAAGGCAGGTTCGTGCTTTCTAGCGTCCTGATCGATTGTTGATGTCGTTCAGGGTTCACGGCCCAAGGGTGGTGCAGTGCAGAAGCAAGAATTTCTAACCAGTCGGCAGCTTGCTCATGCAAGCTCTTGAGCCTCGCCCATTCCCTGCGTGATCCAGCCCAACCGTCTTCGGCTTGGTTAACCCTGCTGGTGATCAGATCCACTCGCCGCTCGAAAGCTGACCATTTGCGGTAATACTCACTACCGGCCATGTTGATTGCTGCGATGACGATAATCAACCACGCCACCGCCAAGAAGATGACTAGGTTCCACGGGCGGAAGTCAGCGTCATCACCGTTGGTTGACCACGCCATCCAATAAACCAAACCAGCAATTGTGAGAGGAATAAGAGCCCACAGCGCGACTACCCGGTGGAAACGCTTACGAAGAGTAACTAGTTCGCCCGCTTGGGGAACCTCTATCGCGCTGAGCTGCTTTTCGAAGCCCTTGGTGTGTGCTGATGCGAGGTCTCGATTGCTCTGCAATTTGTCGAGTAACTGGTTTTCGAACGAGTGCGAGTGTTCAAGCGTCCAGCTATCGAACGAAGCCAGTTCGAGCGTAGTTTCGTCACGACGCTCTGTCTCAAACATTCGTGTGTCGAGGTGTTCTTGCAGCTCCCGATCGAAGCCAGTTGCTTCATTCGGGATCTGTCGATAACGCTCAAGCATCGCGGCTGCGGTTGGTTCCCCGGACTCAGCCTCGTCCTTGTCTTCTGGTTCCAATTTCGCTGCCACCGTCGAGGCGTTTTTCGGAACGTAAACTTCGCCGGCCTTGTTGTATTTGAGCACGCCGCTGCCGAGCAGTTGCTTTCGCAAATCCGACTCCTCGACGCCAATTTCGCGGATCTTCTTTTCGCACTCGATAGCGGCGGCCGCGGCGGTTTCAATCAGCGACGTGGCATCGTCAATGATCGCGACGAAAGAATCGCGTACTTCAGGCGACTTTCGCACCGTGGACCATTCCAGGGCCGTGGGGAACATCTGCCGTCCGCGTGCGCTCTTTGGCTTCCAGACTTCACGCGGGTCGGCAACGACGTCAACTACGCGCCCGAAAACCGGAATCTTTCCTTCGATAGGAGCGAATCCGTTGTCTGACAGATCGGAACTCGCATCTATCGACCCAAAGATGAGGGTACGGATGCCCTCCCAAACTCGAGGGGTGGAATGTACAAGAGTAGATTCCAAAACCATGCGCTCTTTGCCCTTCGCCAGGGCCACCACCTCTGCAGCACGATCGCGCGCAGCAAGCAACGATTGGTCACGAGCGTCTAGGCGTTCAAGATCGCCCACAACATATCGCCCGCTCTTACCTTGCAGGTTGCGGTTGAGAAAACCAGAGAACAGCGCTTTTAGCCAGATAAACGACCAATGTGGGATGCGCAGCACTTTTCCGTTAACAAACGAAAAATAGTCTCTGAGCTGACGCTTGCTGTCAATCCTCAGCGGATCGACATCGGCCGCAGCTATAAAGGGCTTGTACTCAAGCCGAGCATCATCGAGCTCAAAGCTCGCCTTTAGCATCAGTTGGATATAGTGCTGCACGAGTTCATCGCGAATAGGGACAGTGCCTGCAGCCGGGATCCCCATTTGCGGGTCGATCAGCGCAGATTTTGCATCTGCAGCGTCAGCGAGGACCCGAGCCGCAACTTTTCGCGCCAGCCCATCTGTCAACACGCCGCTGACGAAGACTCTCGGAATCCAAATGCTCTCTGAAGCGGAGGCCTCCCGGTCGAACAATTCGAGCGTACCTATGGGAGCGCTCGTCCACAATCCAGCCGCGGTAGCAAGATGCATGAGCACGAAGCCCACAAATCGCTCGTCATCTCGCACGAAGGCGTCGCCCGCCCATGGACTCGTGCGGTCTTCGGGCGCAGCGACGAGAACAGTGCTGGAGTCTTCGTCGCCCCACGCGACTCGATCAGCAAGGACGAATTCCGTCGGTGCACAAATCAGAGTGATTCGCGCCAGGTCGACACGAGCCCGGGCGTTATTCGACTTCGGGCTCACCAGCGGCATCGCATGCCCGACATACGACTGCACCTCCCTGCTGATGGCATCCTGCAGCCCATCAAGCTGCCGATCAACTTGCACTGATCTCAACTTGACCATCCGCACGAGACTCATCGATTCCTGCGCCAGTGTTTCGAATAGGTCGCGCTCGACCTCGACAAGGTCGCCATTCGCTGAATGAGCGATGAGGAGCGCAGGAATTCGCGGAGGGGCACCTTCTTTAACCACCACTACCTCGGGACGGACCCACAGCGCAGGCGAAAGCAGCCCGGCCTGCGTCCAATCTCGAACAGCCTTGAGGACCTCGTCTCCTTGTTCGCCACTCGGCAAAAGGATGACGCTTACTGAGCCCTTCGGCCAAAAAGTCGATGCCACAATCAGACTCCCGATTTCTCCGCTTTGGTCTCAGCAACTGAATCCCGCAACGAACTAAGAGCTTCCAAAATTTCGTTCCGAATCTCCCAGCTAACGGGATACTTATAGACGGATGTCCGGTCATCAGGGGAAGCGACTTCCTCGGTGAATTCAGCGATTTCGTTGTCGAAGAACTCGATAAGACGAGTTTTTCGATCGCCGATACTTCCGTCAGCATCGCCCGCACGTTCGGGAGCCGGTTCGGGACTGCGATCCGACATCATGGCGCCGTTTCGAATCCACGACACCAAAGTCTTCGATGCTTCACTCTCGCGCGCGCCCAAGTCAAGAAGCACGTGGTACGCCCGAAGAGGCTCTAGCGAAACTTCGCTGTTACACAGCACGAGAGCGATAGACAGCGACTCCATAACAATTCCGGGGAAGTCATACGCTGGAGCGAATCCACCGAACAGCAACGGATGCGGGAACGCCGCCCAGCTATTTTTGTCACCGTCCCAGACCTTGAGTTCGGGCCCCTGAACTTCGTTGGAACTATCGACTTGCAACTGGCTCAGCGCTTTAGCAACGTACCAACCACGCAACATTGAGTCGAACACCTGCGGATCGACGGGAGCGGCTTCACGGAGCAACCGGGCCCGCTTCCATTTCCACATAGCGGCCCGACTGTCCTCGCCATTCGATTCTCCAAGCCACCCCCGCGCGATGGGCTGCATTACTGAGTCCATCACGATCGGCTGGTACGGGAATCCTGACATGGCGAAGACTTCGATCGAATCGACCTTCGCGTCGCGGAACCACCCGCGGGAAGTGTTGTCGTCCCAGACCCCCTGTGCCGTCAGGATCGACTTCGTGATCGTATACATCTCGGTGCCCTCAGCGAAGGGGATCGAGCTGAAAACGAGTCGCGTGCCCTCTCCGATCGCTTTGTTATGCACGATTGCCAACAGGGTCGGGTTGAGCTTCACCAAAGGCTCGGCGCTGCCGAGTGCCGCGGTCAATTCTTCGCGGTAGTTGCTCTTGCGCTCGTTATAGACCTTGGGACTGAGGTGGTCCTTGTCAAAGAACCCTCGCAGATCTTGCGTAATATACGCCTCAAAAGCCGTGCCCTGGCGCAGCATCCACCGCTTGGCGCGGTCCGCATACACTTCTGGATCCGACGCAAAGTCGAACGTCGGCTTCTGGATCGTGGCGACCTTCTGGCTGGTCTCTGCGGTCACAGCTGGTCGCCACGTACGCGGGACGTCTATGAGGGCCCAACGAACCTTTGGGTCCGCGATTTGCGCTTTGGAAGGACCGACCAAGACGTCTGTAACGACCTCGTTCATTGCATCATCGAACCGCGCCTCAGTCGACGTCGAAATTACGAGGTCCTCGAACTCGGTCGGGTAATCGGTGTGCGGCACTAATAGTCGTTCGTTCGGAGCCGGGCGGAACTTTCGAGGAACGGTGTGGTCTTTGCGGCGCGGCCAGAAATCGTATTCGTTTTCTCGACCGTCGCTGAGCACTTGCTGACCGACTTGGAGACGGAGCGCCTCGAGACTGCCGGCCAGATAGACGCGAAGTGGTTCTAGGAAATCGGTCCGGAACTCAGCGAGCAGCTGCGAAGCGCAGTCGCGCAGTCGTGCTTCTGACGCCCAATCGAGCGCCTGCTCGATGCGATCGAGCGCAGCTTCGACGACATCGCTCTCGGGCCGGATCGAATCTTGGTTGGGCGATTGGCTGAGCGCCTCCGTAACCATTCCCGGAAGTCGCTGAATCCAGTGGCGTCGCGTGTCCGCTTCGGATTTGAGTCCGTCAGAAGCACTACGAACACTCTCGCTCAGTCTGCGCAGGAGCTCGACCGTCACGGGGAGCCCGCGCACCGTAATCGCGCGCTCGACCGTCTCCGTGAACCGGCTGGGAGCAAGCGTCAACCACTCGTCGAGACGCTGCTGACGGTTCGCGGTGTCCCTCGTGAGATATCTCTCGGCGCGGTCGTTGTACAGCGTAACGAAGCGATCTTGCCACTCGTTGATGTCCAGCCCACCCGCTTTGTCAAACGAACCTGATTCAGCTGCTCGGTCACGCACATCAAACCGGAATTCAGCCGACAGCTCGGCGAGCGCATCGGCGGCTCGAAGCGCGTCAATCACATCGTTGCGCTCTTCGGTCTCTTCGTCGAGACCGCTTTCCTTGATAAAGGATTCCAAGCTTTGGCTGGCTTTGAGATCGATCCATTCGTCTTGAGTACGAATCGTGAAATTCGGATCTTCTTCAGTGTGCGCGTACAGCATTTGGTCGATACCAGAGCGTGCGAAACGCTCGGCGGCATAGTCCAGGAATTTTTCGCGTCCCAACGAAACGCGCCCAAACCCGAGCGATGAGAACGGAGGAGACTGGTCGATGGGCCGCATCAGACGCGTCTCGTCGGGAAGGACCCCAGCACCTACGTTGGCAGTCCAGTTTCCTGTGACATAGGCATCAATATCGTCTTGGACCTTATCGTCAGATAACCACGATGCGAGGCTGGTCGCCACGGCTGAGTAAACCTCGCCCTGGTTCTCAAACGAGACCTTCGAGTTTTGCCGACCAACGATGAACGGGTAAGCCGCGCCTACTCGATCGCGCGCGCCGCCATACGCCGGGTTCAAGCCTTTACTCTTGAACAACTCGATGGTGGCGTTCGAGGGGTTCTGGGTCCAGAAACCTGACATCGTTTCTGAGATCGTAGCGAGCGCATTACTGGCGATGCCCGCTGCACCCTTGATCTGGTCAAATACATCCGGCGCATAGAGGATGCTGAAGAACTGGTGGGCCCACGGCTGAGATTTGGCAGTGGACTTGATGGCTTCGATTACGTCTAAGTACTGCCCCGCACCAGATCCTCCGGCGATGGAGGATACGAAGATCACTGTAGGGTTCGCGACCACACCGCCCTCGTTCTTGGCGCCGAGCAACTCGCCCAACGACTGCAGTTGGGCGACCGAGGACGCATCCGACATTTTGTTGATCGCTTCGCGAGCGCTCTTGGCGATCGTATCCAGCTTCGAGAGCACAACTGCGCGGCCGACGGCGCGGTATTGCCCGGCTCCCTTGGTTACGTCAACGGGTACGCGTTTGGGGTCAGGTAAGAATCTCTTGACGTCGTCAATAACACTGTTGGGAATCTTCTTCCCCTCAGCGATGGTCGTGAAAACAGTGTCGTAGGCTGCGCCAGACGCTACGAGTCCCTTGTAGTCACCGGGTGGCATGAACGGAAGCGCATAGTCCGCGCCATCTTGCGCCAGGGGCGTGTCGATATGAAGCAGCTGCCATGCTGCGGGGATGCCTTCGGTCCACCCTGCTTGCTGCAGCCGCAGGGTGAGGGAGTGGCGAAGACCTCGCAAAGTCTTTCCGCCTGAGCCTCCAACGCCAACGATGAGGAATGGTCTGAGCATTGTCTACTCCTAGTAGTGCGTACGAGCCGGGTGATGGTAGTGAAGATTATTTGCGTCGCGGAGGAGGCGGGGGTGGCGGGGGTGGCGGGGGCATGCCCGATCCGCCCGGGGACTGTGGTGGAGGTGTTCCGTTTCGACCCTTAGCGGGAGCTTTCGGCGTCGATCGACCTGCGCGTGGCGCAACACCGGTTCCCCCCGGGGAAGGTGGGGTGGGTGTCGAAGACACTCGTTTCTTAAGCGGAGGAGGCGGAGTCGCTGAATCCCGTTGTGTTTTGCTTGCGGCCGCCGGAACATCCTTCTGAAGCAGAGCCGCTGCGTTTGACGGTACCGTCGAGGCGCTACGCCCCTTGGGCTGCTCCGCGGCCTGTTCGATTCGAATTGCTTCTCGTGAATTAGCCATGGCTGCGCGCAGCTTGCTTGCACTGAGTACTTCTGCCATTCGTGCGGAGTAACCGTTGTGGCCCGCGCCCGGGGATTTCGCATACACGACGAGGGTGCCGTTGATAGCAGATCCCCCACCCTTCGCGACATGTTCCGTCTCGCTCACCACCACAGCGGCGAGATCGCTCATGTGTCCGTTAAAAGTGGCCTTTCGACCGGTAAGGAACCCCCGCTTGGACGGGCGCGTGCCTGTCTTGCCAAGCACGAAAACCACGCGACCTGCCGCGGGAGTGACCACGTAGGCAACTTCGCCGAAGGGGTTTACTGGGGACATCGCTTTCAGCGTTCCGAGATCAGCGTCGAGGAAGCTCCGCGCGTCTTCCCGTGGTGCTTGAAACTTGAAATCATCAGTACCGACATCAGCGCCGCGCAGATTCGCACCGTTACGACTACTTATCGTGCCGTCTGGGGACACCGTTACGGGAAAGCTCGCTCGTTGCAGCTTCGCCCCGTACCCGATTTTGGCTGACACGTAGTTGACGAAATAGAGCAGCCCCAACGGGAGAAGAATCCCTAAGAGAATGAGGAGGACGATCATCCACCACAAGATCGCGGCGTTAACGGGTTGAGTAGATACCGCCGTGAGCTCGACGCTCTGATTCAGCGTCGTATCTTGGGTAGACTTCATGGCGATCGTCAAGGTCGCCCGCACGGTGCTGTTTGCGGGAGTCGAATTGCTCAGAGCGACATCAACCGTGTTTGTGCTCCCGGCCTCGATTTCAATACAGCTAGGGAATTCAATCTCAGCTCCGGCGATCGACCACGAGGTAGCCCACGTCGAGGCTCGATCCGCGTCGGGTGAATCGTCTGGAATGGGTGCCTCGGTGAAACATGCTTGACCAGCCGACCCGTCTGCTGGCGCCTCAATCGTAAATTGGCCGGTGGACTCACCCGAGGACCCGACGAGGCCCGACATAATCGGCTGAGCGCCAATGGTGGGGAAATTCTCCGGTACTTCAACTGTCACGGGGAATGACGTGGAGAAGTCTTCAAGCCCCAGAGCTGTGGTCGTGGTTGTCAGCCCAGTAACGCTGGCGACGATGTCGTATTTACCCTCCGGTCCGAGGTCTGTGTATTCGTAAGCAAACTCGCCCGAGTTCACATCTGCGTCGACCGTAGCGATCTCTGTCAGCGATGCACTTCCCGCGACGCGCTTGAAGAGAGTGAGCGAGTAGTTGTAGTTGTGGAGGCCGAGGGGCTCACCGCTCGGCCGCATGATCGTGCCCGCGATAGACGTAGGAGATTGCGCGACAATTGACGACAACGAATCCAATTCGATACTCAGACCGCTGAACCTCAAGAGCTCAGGATAGGGATCTTCGCTAGAGACGAACGTCCACTGTCCTGAATCTGGCGCCTTTCCTGTGGTCGGCCATTTGATCAGAAGCGCGCCAGCCGATGTCGTCACGCTCAGCGCGTCTTCAGACGAGTGGTCGTTACTCACTAGAGGTTCGCTGGAGCCCGGGGGTGTCAGGCTCCAAGTACCGCCGTCAGCGGAGATGAGCGAAAAACCCGCAACTCCTGGATCGACTTGAAAATGTCCCTCGGCGTCGATTTCAGCGTACGCCCCACCGCCGATGGACTCGCTGAGGCCCAAGAACACTCGAGAAAGCTGCGTCGTGTCCGTCGCTTGAATGAACGCCCCATTCGAATAGCTTTGCGGCACAGGAACTTCACCGCAGACTGCATCCGAACCCGGTGATGTTCCCTCAACCATCGACTGCATAAGCGGGATTTTCCACAAATCGGATGAGTTGATCGAGTTTCCAACGCTCAACAAAGTTCCAAAAACGCTGACGTTTGCGCTGCGCAAAGCATCAAATTGACCAAGACCGAGAGCGGGAGCGCTGCCCTTTTCCTGAACCTGCGCACCACAAAGCGTGTTAATCGCGGAATCTGTAGCCAGCGGTTTATCGTCGCCGAGATTGATTCCCCCATCAGTCAGCCAGATAATCATCTGACAGCCTTCGGAAACCTTTTTTTGCGCTGCGAGCGCAGACTGCGCGCTCTCAATTCCTAATTGCCAGTCAGTCCACCCCAAGCCATCTTTTTGCTCTTTGATCTCACGCTTCAGCGCCCCACCTGTTTCGTCAGTCGCAACTGAATGCCAACCCGTCGGCTGCACGAAGGTGGTTCCGAAAAAACCTGCGGCATACTGCACAGAGAAACTAGTGCTCAGCTGAGCAAGCTGCACCAAGCTGTTCTGAAGTATCTCCGCTCGTGCGAAACTCGGGTCGGTGCCGTCAGCGCCGAATAGGCTCCCCGAAGCATCGATCAAGTAGTAGACATCGAGGGCGCCAGCCGGATTAGAACTCAAGCACTCGCGGAGATCCTGCACGGCGAGGTTGCCGGTCGGCGACAAGCTCGCACCTAACTGGTCAATCGCGTCAGCATGTTGGGACGGCACGACGCTAAGCCCGACCGCTAACACTGCGGCCACCGCGACCCCGAGAAGTCGGCGCATCATCCGAGGCCCCACGCGTCGGTAAGCACTCCCGCAACGATGCGGGCCAAATTAAGGATGTGCCACAGCGAGAGCACAAAACCGACGATAACGAGGGTTCTCAACCATGAGCCAAATTGGGGCTTCAGAATAAAGTTGCGGTCGCGAGCACCGCGCCGTTGCGCGATGCGATCCCAACCAAGCGCGACAGTAACGAGCATCGGAGTGAGGAGGTATCCAGAGAAGCTCAGGAGCCAATCGGTGCTGCGCACCATCGGCAAGCTAATTCCAAGAACGCTCGCGGGGCTAGCTATTTTCAAGGAGATCACGACAAGAACTGCGCTCAACAGAACGGACACAGCTCCCGAAAGCAACGGTGCGGGGCTCGCACTCGTGTAGGCAGAAACAGGCGGGCGCTTTCTGGCAGAAGACAACCTTGCACTACTGCTCAATCGGCTCTCACCTCCGTAAATCTGCTCCGCAAAACAGGCTGTTCTCGTTCTCAGCGCGCTCAAGAAACTCAAGCGACTCGGGCGTAGGTCACACGCAGCTCAGCGCTTCCTGAGAGGCTCTAAGCTTTTTGAACATTAGCAGTGCGCTCGGACATTCCACGTGCCTCTGATTACCCCCAAATCGACCGGGATCGCTAACTTGGGCGACATAAGAGGTACCGCTCGAGGCGCACAAAAGCACTCAGAGTGTGCGCTTACGGCGGCCCCAGAAATGCAGTGTGAGCACGGTTTCGCGCGACACTTCCCGCTCTCGGCGCCACGAAATCCGGAAGTCACCGACAAAATGCAGTGGATAAAATACCCGATCAAACATGCAATTCGGATTCAGCCCGGGTCAGGCTCGCAGAGAGAGGCACCACGCACATCCCTGGCGCGAACAGGGACGAAGACCCTCTCCGGACACATGCTTTGACAGATCGCCACGAGCGCGGGCAGCTACCTCTGAGCGACTTTCGCACGGTGAGGAGCGCAGGCACCCTTCCACCCAAACTGGGGGGAAGGTGACAGATCGACAGCAGTTCGGTAGACCACTTTTGCGAGCCCGATAAAGCTCACCACGAGACTTCGAACTCTTCTGATTTTGCTCTTTAGAAGAGCGTGTCCCCGATGTAGCCGCCAGGCTGGCAGCCGGGCGGGATCGCGAAGACCGCTGAACCGACGGGCTTGGTCCAGGTATTGAGGAGGTCAAGGGTGTCGAGGGCTTTCTGCACGGGCACGAACTGTTTATCGACATCCGCCTGGAACGCCGCAAAGAGCAGCCCCGAGTTGGAGACGCTCTCGGCGCCCGCCAGCACGATGTCGTCGTAGTTATAGCCCCGACGGAACATCTTGTTCGCAGCCTCGTGCTCCTTGGCCCGACGAACGTGCGCGAACGCGGGGATAACAGGGAACCCGAGCCTGTCCTTCGCCTCCAGATCGGGCTCATCGCCCTCCACGGTGCCGGTGAGGGGCGCTCCGGTGTCGAGGGTACGACCGATGGTCTCCTCGCGGCCCAGGCGGTCGATCTTGTCCCAGCCATCGAGGTCCATGACGATGCGACGCAGCACGAAGCTCGTGCCGCCCTCCAGCCACTCCGGAACGTCGGTGCTCCAGACGGCCTCGTTGAACTCGGTGGTACCGGGCGAGGGATTGCCGGTTCCATCGAGCTGGCCAAAGAGGTTGCGCATGGTGGCCGCCGGGTTCTCGGCTCCCGCAGCGCGTCGAAAACCGCTCTGCGACCACCGCGGCAGAGCAAAGCTGCGTGCGTCCTTCAGCAGCATGCGCGCGGTGTGGGTCACCGTCAGCGGATCGTTGGCAGCAATTTGGAGAAGCAGGTCGCCGTCGCAATACGCCGGGTCGAGCTGGTCGATGCCGAAGGCGGGTAGCGGGCCCAGCCAGTCTGGCGCGGACTTTCCGGCGAGCGCCACCACGCGCGGCCCGAAGCCAAAAGTGACCGTGAGCTGCGCCGGGATGACCGCGAGCTCGGGCTCGGAGTCAGCCAAAGCGGGCTGGCCCGCTGTGAGGCGAGCCGCGTCATCCGTCAGCACTCCCATCAGCCTCCGCAGACTAGCGGCATCGACATCGTCACGCAGATCGAGCGCAATGAACACGGCGTTGGACTGCGCCGGCGTTTCGATTCCGGCCTGGTGCACGCCGTAAAAAGGCACCGCGCCCTCGAAGGCCTCTTGCGGAGTGAACTCCGCGGTGCTGCCGGGCTGGGAACCCTCACCGGCGTTCGTCGGCGCGACCGAACCCGAAGCGTCGCCAGCGATGCTCACTCCGGCTGCTGTTGCCGCGCCGACGCCCGCCGCGGCGGCACCGCCCCAGAGGAGGTGCCGCCGCGAGAGCCGACGCGAAGTGTCGGGCTCTATTGGTTCAGACACTTATTCGTTCATCTCCATGTCATCGTGGTCCATGTCGCCGTCGTCCATGTCATCGTCGCCTTCGTAGTTCTCGTTGGCTCCCGAGTAGTCCTTGGCGGGAGCAGTGAACTCGACGGTGCTGCCGTCGTCGAGCGTGAGCGTGACGGTGACGTCGTCGCCCGCAAGGATTGGGTCGGTGACGCCCATGATCATGATGTGGTTTCCACCGGGCTCCAGCATGAGCATTCCGCCTGCCGGAACAGTGAAACCGCCTTCGATCGGCTGCATAACCATGTCGCCCGACTCGTTCTCGAGCGTCTCGTGAAGCTCGGTCATGTCAGACGCACTGGTGGTCGCCGATACGATCGTGATGTCGGCATCGGTGGGGTTCTCGACCATGCCGAACGCAGCCGTCATACCGCTGTCGATCGCCTTGACCCAGGTGTCAGAGGTCGTGAGCGTGGTCGCCATCGACTCCATGTCGTCGGACTCGCTGTCAGTGGATGCCGTTGTCGAGCATCCAGCGAGAGCGAGCGCTCCTGCTGCGAGTACTGCGAGTACTGCGATCAGGCTGAAGGTTTTCTTGGTGCGTGTAGTACGAAACATTTCGGTATTAGTGCTTTCGTCGAATCCAGAACCATCGCGCTGCGATGACTCCAGCAAAAAGGGCGATGCCAATTCCGGCACCGATGAAACTGGTAACAACGAGCGGACTTAAGCTCGGTGTCGAATTTTCTGCAGTGGTTGTCGCCGCGTCATTCTCAGCCAAGGCTTCCTCGTCGAGCCCAAAAGTGGCCCCCGGAGTCTCCTGACCAACCGCGAATTCGAAGCTGCCCGAAATCGGGTGGCCGTCGCTCGACACCACACGCCACCGCACCTGATAGCTGCCATCGGGCAGGTCGGGAAGCAGCGGTTGCACGGCGGTGCGTCTCGTCACCTGCATGGGTCCGCTGACCCAGTCGGTGCCGTCGGCATCCACCACCATGGCGAGTTGAGTGATGTCCATCAGTTCACCCGTAAATTCGAGAGTGATCTCGGTGGGCGCGATCTCAAGCACCTCGCTCTCATTCGGAGTCTGCTCGATGATCTGATCATGAGCGAACGCCGCCTGAGGTAATGCGAACACGAGCAGAGCAGCAAGAAGCGCTCCCCCGAGTACGCGCGTACAAGTACGCAGATACGTCATCTGAGTTGTCAGCTTTCCGTTGTCATAGCGGAAGCGCGCGCCGTGCCATCACGACAGGCGCGTGCGAGTGGGCAGGGGCAGCACAAGACCACCGCACTGCAGAGAGGGTTTAGGAGAAGACCGCGCTGACGGTCGGTGGCCCTCTCAGGCTGACAACGGAACGTAACGACTGCAGCGTTGCGGTGATGTCGTCACGACAGACGGCGCTTGCCTCCACCGTGCGTCGGATAACGACGGGAATTCCCTGCAGCGAAAAAAGTCGGCGAAGTTGGCGGCCAGCGCTCGCGGCGATCGAACCGAGAGCGGTGACGCCTTGGCGCAGGGCCACGATCGTGATGATGCCCGCGATGATGTGGCCGGCGGTCATGGCACCGGCGCCGTGCGCTCCGTGGTTGATCGCCCCGGTGGCCGCCGAGAAGGCGACGTCGTGGTGCCCGACGGACTGGGCAACGACGTTAGCGGGATTGCCGATGACCGCGAAAACGGTATGGAAGAAGGTTTGAGCAATCGTGACCGCCACCGCTACGCGGGTCAGCGACATCCGCTTACCGACGAGCGGGATGCTGATGAGCGCGGCGAACGTGAGGGCAAGAACGAGAGCTACCCAGCTGGGGGCGCTGCCGCCGCCAAAAATGTGGGCGGTAGCGGCGATAAAAACCGAGAAGGCAGCGACGATCAGCGCGCGGAGAACTTGGGTTCCCCTGCCGATCATGATTACTCCCTAGGTAGTCGAGCCTCGCCTCCGAGGCTCGACACTAGTTTACGCGCTTTCGAAGACCACAATCGGGTCGGTGGTTGGCGCATCAGAGCCGCCCTTGGGCTCGATCGTGACACCCACAACATCACCGATAGCCATATCGCCATCGAGCACACGCCAGGTGGGGCCATCGTCAGCCGCATTCATGAGGCCGGCCGGGCGAGCGCCCGCCTCGTCGATGTACCAGAGCTCATAGACCTGGTCGGCGGGCAAAGCCTCAAGACCATCCACGATGACAGCGGATGACGCGAGTTCTCCCGACCACACGAAGGTCGCCGTGGCGCCCCCCGCAACAGTGGAAACGAGTCGTTGCGAGTCGCTGGCGGCATTGATTGCCGCCAGTTGGTCTGCCTGACCAGCCGCGAAGCTGGATTGCTCGATTGACGTGCGGCCGATGGAATCGGCAACAACGCCACCGGTGACGATGAGCGCCACCGCAGCGGCGACAGCCGCCAACGCAGTCGCCGGACGCGTGAACCAGCGGGCCTGAGCCTTGCGCTCCGCGGGGGATGCCGGGGCAGCCGCCGAAGTGCTTGACTGCTCAGCCGAGTCGTCAGCCGCGAGCGAAACCGAGGCAGCCAAGGGCGTGACGGTAGCGAGGGGCGTGGATGCGACATCCACGCTGCTCGAAGCATCATCAGCAACCACGGCGACGTCTGCCTCGCGCGGCAATTGCGGAGTCTGCGCAATCATCGCCATGAGGTTTGCCTTGAGGGCAGGAGGCGGCGTGACCGGGTCAATGGCCATTCCGAGCGCCACCGCCGTGTCAGACAACTCGGTGGTTTCGGTGCGGGTTTCGTCGGAAGCAGCGAGGTGCTTCTCGAATGCTTCGCGCTCTTCTGGGCTCAACGCGTTGAGAGCGTAGGCGCCAGACTGGGCGGCGAGGTCGTCGTTGCGGTCGTTCATGATGCCACCCCCATTTCGTCGCGTAAGCGGATCATTCCATCACGTAGTCGGGTTTTTACAGTGCCAACGGGAACCTTGAGCATGGTCGCCACCTCACTGTGGCTATAGCCGCCGTAATACGCAAGGGAGACAGCTTGGCGCTGGAGTTCAGTCAGTCGGGACATGGCCTTCTCTACCCTTTCGTGTTCGAGTCGGACTTCAATGGTTTCTGAGACGTGATCGTAGTCCGGGTTGTGATCACGGATGCCGATACGAACGTCACGGTCGCGAGACGACTGCGATGCACGCACACGGTCAACAGTTCGGCGGTGTGCCATGGTGAGAATCCAACTCACCGCTGCACCCTTATTCGCATCGAATCGGGTTGCGGTTTGCCAAATCTCTAAGAAGATTTCTTGCGTTACTTCTTCGGACTGCGAGTGGTCGCGCAGGAGCCTCTTGACGAGTCCAAAAACTCGAGGGGCCATCTGGTCGTACAGTTCGCTAAATGCGGACTGATCTCCAGCGGCGACACGCTCTAATAGGTCTTGCGGGCTCGTGGCAGGCACGCCCGAATCTTCGGGCGTTGCGCCGACATCAGCTTCACGAGACATAAGGGCAAGCATGACAGGTTCCTGTGCTCCTTCATCGCAGTTCGTAGGGTTCAGCAGCGAATCTTCAGTCAGTGGATGCAGGGCCGACGCTGGTTGTCGTCAGTTGCTTTCACTGGTGGGTAATTCGGTGCCCTTGCGCAAAGGGTTTGGTCGGTATTCAGAAACCGTTGACCTGGTTCGCGGACGATGGCCGGAGGCAGAAGAAAAGCCGAGCCACAGAGAACGCCTCACGACGCAGGGCCGCTCGAAGCGGCTAATTTTGGAGCCCGGGGTTACTGTGGCCCGGCGATGAAAAGTGTAGCAAAATCCTTGCTGAGTGCATCCTCCATGAAGTGACATCGCCACGTCTGGTTTGTTTCCGGTTTGTGCGGATTTCGTGACAAGTAGATTGCAAAGCCGATGTTTCCGACATTTTTTGATGATTTTTCGGCTCATATGTGCAACTATCGGTCAACCCTTCAGCGCTGATGGGAACAGTTCGCGCCACGAATGCTAGGAGCACTCTCATGAAGTCCAAGCCGCTACCCGCTGATCCGATGATTCGCGAACTGGTTCGCCGTGCGCAGAGCGCCACGATGAACCGGCGCACCCTCCTCAGCGGTGCTGCGATCGGTGCAACCGGGCTGGCTCTTGCCGCCTGCTCCGCCGATCCCAAGGAACTCACCGCAGCGACCGACACCAGCGCCACGGACAAACTCATCCGCTGGGACAACTGGGCCCTCTATGTCGACGTGGATGACGCGGGCAACTACCCCACCATCGACGCGTTCGAAGCGCAAACAGGCATCACCGTCGAATACACCGAAGCGGTTGACGACAACAACACCTATTACGCCAAGGTGAAGGATCAGCTTTCGCTGGGTCAAGACATCGGCGCCGACGTGATGTGTCTGACCGACTGGATGGCCACCCGTCTCATCCGCTTTGGATACGGCCAGAAGATGGATCGCAGCAAGATGCCCAACGTCGACAACCTGCTGCCGTCGTTGCAGAACGTTGGTTTCGACCCCGGCCGCGAGTTCAGCATCCCGTGGCAGGGCGGTTTTGCCGGCATCGCGTGGAACAAGGAACTGCTCCCCGCCGGCATCGAGTCTGTATCTGACCTGTGGAAGCCCGAACTCAAGGGGCGCGTCGGTGTGCTTTCTGAGATGCGCGACACCATGGGTCTCATCATGCTCGACCAGGGGATCGATATTGCCGGCGAGTGGGGCGACGACGAGTTCAACGCCGCCATCGAAGAGTTCACCAAGCAGGTCTCTGACGGCCAGATTCGTAACATCAAGGGCAACTCCTACAAAGAGGACCTGGTTAATGGCGACACTGTTGCTGCGATCGTGTGGTCTGGCGACATCGTGCAGCTCAACGCGGAAAACGGTGAAAAGTGGGACTTCATCGTTCCCGATGCAGGCGGAACGCTCTGGAACGACAACTTCATGGTGCCGATCGGCAGCCCGGCAAAATCGAACGTAGAAGAAATGATCAACTACTACTACGACCCCGCCGTAGCAGCCGAGGTCGCCGCCTACGTGAACTACATCACTCCCGTGGTCGGCGCGAAAGAAGCAGCCATGGCTATCGACCCAGAATTGGCCGAGAACAAGCTGATTTTCCCGGATGACGAGATGCTCTCGAGAGCATTCGTCTTCCGCGAGCTCGACAGTTCAGAAGAGCAGAAGTTCAACACTGCCTTCCAGAGTGTCGTTCTCGGTGCAGCTTAATGACGACAGACACCTTCGCTGAGAGTGGTGCCGACCTCGAGTTGGTGGGGATCCATAAGCGCTTCCCCGGCTTCACCGCGATTGAAGAACTGAACCTCACCATCCCGGCAGGATCGTTCTTTGCACTGCTCGGCCCCTCGGGCTGTGGCAAGACGACTACGTTGCGACTCGTAGCGGGCCTCGAAGCACCCACATCGGGACGCATCTTGCTCGGCGGCTCTGACGTCACTCATCAGAAGTCGTTTCAGCGCCCGGTGAACACGGTGTTTCAGAGCTATGCCCTGTTCCCGCATATGACCGTGCTCGAAAACGTGGCCTTCGGGTTGCGCCGTCGCAAAATGGCCGACCCGTTGGGTAAAGCCCACGAGGTGCTTCGCCTCGTCGAACTCGATCATCTCGCGAGCCGCCGACCGCAACAGTTGTCGGGAGGCCAGCAGCAGCGAGTGGCGCTGGCCCGCGCTATCGTGAACCGCCCTGCGCTACTGCTGCTCGACGAGCCCCTCGGAGCCCTCGACCTCAAACTGCGTCGCCAAATGCAGCTTGAGTTGAAGACCATCCAAGAGGATGTCGGCCTCACATTCCTTCACGTCACCCACGACCAGGAAGAGGCCATGACCATGGCTGACACCATCGCCGTGATGAACAAGGGTCGCATCGAACAGATGGGTGCGCCTCAAGAACTCTACGAGCTGCCGAGAACATCGTTTGTGGCTAACTTTCTCGGACAGTCCAATCTGTTCACCGGTCCCGTCGTGAACACCACAAGCGCGGGCGTTGCTGTTGATATTGCTGGACACAAAATTGTCGTTCCGATAGACCGCGCCCACCGCACTACGGGCGAAATCACTATCGGTGTGCGTCCTGAGAAATTGACCCTCCACACTGCCGAACCCGCCCAGGATTCCAACGTCAACATAATGGGCCCCGGCCGCGTCACCGACGTCTCGTTCAGTGGCGTGAGCACGCAATATCTCGTAGAGATCAGTGGCGTGGGCCCGATCATTGTGTTCGCCCAGAACATGACCTTTGGCTCTGACGAGAAACTCGGCGACACCGTCTGGGTGAGCTGGGGCGTTGGCCACGGATTTGGTCTCGACGATGATCCGGCGGATGCTCCGCGCTTCGCGGCCGACTTCGACACCCAATCGATCGCGGCGCAGCGGAACCTTGAGGGTGCATAGCGATGGCATTCGCAGCATTCTCGACCACCGCTGCCCCGACATCCGCTGACAGCGCTAAGCGCAAGAGCCCCGTTGCTCTGCTTCTGCTGCTGCCGGGCCTGTTGTATCTGGTTCTGTTCTTTCTCGCCCCACTGGTGTCGCTGCTGCTGACGTCGTTCAAAGTGCCGGCAGAGTTCGGCGACATCGGAGAGTTCAGCTACGCCTTTCGTTGGGAAAACTACACCGACGTCATCACCGCATACTGGCCGCACATTCTTCGCTCGTTTGGATACGCCCTTGCGGCGACGTTCTTCGCACTCATCATTAGCTACCCACTGGCGTACTTCATCGGCGTGAAGGCCCGGCGGTGGCCGCTCATTCAGAGCCTCGCCCTCGTCATGGTCGTGGCTCCCTTCTTCATCAGCTTTCTGCTGCGCACGCTGGCATGGAAGCAAATCTTCGCCGATGAGTCGTTTCTCGTGACATCGCTCAAAGCGGTGTCGCTACTCGCGCCGGATGCTCACGTCACCGGCACGGCGTTTTCGGTAATCTTTGGCCTCACTTACAACTTCATTCCCTTTATGACACTGCCGCTCTACACGACGCTGGAGCGACTCGACGTTCGCTATCTCGAAGCGGGCAGCGACCTCTATGCGAGCCCCTTCCACGTCTTCCGCAAGGTGACGATCCCGCTCTCGATGCCCGGAATCGTGGCAGGAACACTGCTCACGTTCATCCCCGCCGCGGGTGACTACATCAACGCCAGTCGTGAGTTTCTTGGTGGCACCGGCACCCAAATGATGGGAAACGTGATTGAGGCGAACTTCTTAGTGCTGCAAAACTTCCCCGCTGGCGCCGCCCTCTCAATCATCTTGATGGCCGTCATTCTTGTCATGGTGAGCTTCTATGTAAAGAAGTCCGGAACGGAGGACCTGCTGTGAAAAACTCCATCGGCAAGTGGGTGCTGCCCGCCTACAGTGCCTTGGCGCTGCTGATCCTCATGATTCCCATCGGCTACACCTTTGTCTACAGCTTCAACGATTCGCTGAAGTCGAACATCACGTGGCGCGGCTTCACGCTCGACAAGTGGCTCAACGTCTGCAACGTGCAGAACGGTGCCGTCTGCGAGGCTTTCGCCAACAGCATCTTCATCGGTGCTGTTGCGACAGTGCTCGCGACCACCCTCGGCACGATGATCGCCATCGCGATGGTGCGGTATCGGTTCAAGTTCCGCTCGCAACTGAGCCTGTTCTTGTTTCTGCCGATGGCGACGCCCGAAGTTGTATTGGGTGCCGGCCTCGCCGCGCAGTTCCTGTCGATCGGCGTTCCGAAGGACATGCTGACGATCATCCTGGCTCACACCATGTTCTGCATCAGCTTTGTGGTCGTGGCCGTGAAAGCTCGTGTCGCAAGTCTGGACCCGGCGCTCGAAGAAGCCGGTCGCGACCTCTACGGCTCAGCACTTCAGGTTTTTCTGCGCATCACATTCCCGCTGCTGCTTCCCGGAATTTTGGCCGCCGCCCTGCTGTCGTTCGCGTTGTCGTTTGACGACTTCATCATCACGAACTTCAACTCCGGCGCCGTGTCGACATTCCCGAAGTACATCTGGGTGTCGGCAGCGCGCGGCATCCCCGCGGAAGCGAACGTTCTTGCCTCAGCGGTCTTCATTCTCGCCCTGATCGTCGTCGTGACAGTTCAGGTCTCCGGGGCTGCCCGAGCCAAACGGCTCGAGAAGCTGCACCACGCCGGCGTCAACTAGTCGAGAGAGCCTGCGCGAAATAGTTTCGCGCAGGCCGTGAACTCTAGGGCCATGAGCGAATAGCGGGCGGCTCTCGTCGTGAGCTCGCTCGCACGCTCGGGGTTGAGGAGCTCCTGATCATCAGCCACGCTCGTCGAGCCTGACGCCAGGATGCGGCTGAAGGATGCTGCGCGATCCAACGCGACCCCAAAGTCGCCATGAAAAAGGCCGCGCAGAATCTGATCCGCCAGATCTTTAATCTCGTTCGGGCCCGTGGGATTCACTGCTCCCGTGACGGCAGCATCGATCGTGGTGAGAGTGTCGATGCCGCGTTGGAAGAGCAGGCTCGTGCCCACCGCATCCTGCTGGATGACCGCCCGCAGCAAATAGATACGCCAGAGGGCCCCCGGGAGGCTGCTGGGGCTCGATCGCGACCACAGCTCGGCGAGCGCATCAATGCCGTTTTTGTCGGTGTAGGCGACGATGCGGTCAACGACCGCAGGGTCATCGGTGTTGCGTGCGCCATCGACCAGCGCATGGGCTGTATCGTGGGCTGCACGCATTATTTGGGCCGGATCTTCTCCGCCAACATATGTGTCAAACTTATCTGTCGAGTACTGCGTGGGCTTATGGAAATTTTCTGCCATGAGATCACGGTACGCTTAACATGTAGGGCCTGTAGCTCAGTTGGTAGAGCATCGGACTTTTAATCCGCGGGTCCCGGGTTCGAGTCCCGGCGGGCCCACATTTTTCTTCGCTCACACGAGCACGTGATGCGATTCTTTGCGGCTGTCACAGCCGCCCGCGATTAGGCTCCTGACTATGGAGTTACGGGACGCTGCGGGATCGGACTATCTCAGTTTCGAACCCATGGCCTACCAGTTCGAGGATGTGCACACCGATCCGTACGACGCCAACTGGCTTCTGATCGACGGGCGTGCGCGCTGCGGCTCCGAGGAGTGGAACTTTCTCGAGCCCTGCTTGCTCGTGGACGAGGCCCGCAGCCTCGGCACCTGGTTGATGCGCGCTGCTCGTGGGCTCATCGAGCCGCTGGCGGCGGACGGCATGGATGCGCTGCAGCCCACTCAGACCCACCTCGAACCGAACCTCGGATTCGGCGTCGTGAGCTTCGATCCGGCTGCCGTCGTTCTCCGTGTGTTTCTCTGGCTCGAGTCGCAACCTCCGAGCGTGACGAGCGAGCGGGAGTTTTTCGTGGATCTCACGATCTCTCCGCGCGACCTGCGGCACGCCGTCGCGGCCTGGGAGCAGGAGCTCGCCGAGTTTCCTGCCCGCGCCTAACCTGCCGTCTACACTTCACATTCATTCGCACCGCTGTACAAGGAGCCCACCATGTCATCCACTCCCCTCCGCATCGCTGTCACGGGCGGAAATGGCAAGCTCGGGCGCGCGACCGTCGCCGGCCTGCGTGCTGCCGGCCACACCGTCATCGTGCTCGATATGGCTGGCCCCGACCGCAGCCAGTTCACATACGTCGATCTCACCGATTATGGCCAAGTAGTGGATGCTCTCGCTGGTGTCAACGACCGGCATGAGGGTCTGGATGCAGTCGCCCACCTCGGCGCGATTCCTGCCCCCGGCCTCTGGTCTGATGTGGCCACCTTCCACAACAACATGAACGCGACCTTCAACGTCTTTCAGGCCTGCAAGCGGTTGGGCATCACCACCATCGCGTACGCCTCGAGCGAGACCGTGCTCGGGCTGCCGTTCGAGACTCCCCCTCCGTACATCCCGCTCGACGAGGAGTACGAGACACGCCCCGAGTCGACCTACTCGATGGTGAAGCACCTTGAAGAAGAGATGGCGCAGAAGTTTGTGCGCTGGGACCCCACCCTCAGCATCACCGCGCTGCGCTTCTCGAATGTGATGGCCCCCGCCGATTACGCCCAGTTTCCGAGCTTCGATGCGGATGCCCGACAGCGGTCGTGGAACCTCTGGGGTTACATCGATGCTCGCGACGGCGCCGACGCCATCCGTCTGGCTCTGGAAACCTCCCGCCCCGGCTATGACGTCTTCAACATCTTTGCCGCCGACACCGTCATGACCCGCCCCAATGCGGAGTTGCTCGCCGAGGTGTTCCCCGGCGTGGAAGTTCGCGGCGAGCTCGGAGTCAACACGTCGCTCACGTCGATCGCCAAAGCCGAGCGGTTGCTCGGCTGGGTGCCGCAGCACAGCTGGCGGGACTAGCTCAGCCTGACAGCCCTGTCGCTACAGGGCGCCCACACCCGCGATCATTGCCGCAGAGATGGCAGGCAACACGAAGTTATAGGCCACGAGAGCGACCGCGATGACGGCAGCGCTTGCCCACACCACTCTCACGATGCGTGCGTGATTGTCTTCGCGCTCGAGCTCAATGAAGCGATCAATAGCGGTTGGATCGATCGAAAGTTCCGCAGTCGGGTGCCAGGTTCGAGCCTCAGAAGCAGCGTCGATAATTCGCGAGAGTTCGACCGGGGCCAGCACGGCCCTGCGACGCTTCAGCCACCGAGGGAGAGCGCGCGCATCCATGATGCTGACGTCCGCGGGTCTCTGCTTGAAAGTGAAGGATGCCGGTTCGACGATTGCCACAATCGGATGCACGTCCACGGCGACGCCAGCGGCCTTCGCCAACAGTGCGGCCGCGCGCTTCGCTTCGTGGCGGGAGTTGCGGAGGTGGTCCGTTTTCTGGCCCGCCACCATGAGTATGCGTTCGACGACCCAGATCTTCTTTCCGCGATGGCGCTTGGTATTGATGGTGAACACACCGGGCGGCCCGATCACCACGTGGTCGATATCGCTGTCGCCTGATCCCACGGGGACGGCGTGGAGAACAGTCCACTCTGGGCCCAGCTGCGCGAGCAGTTTTCCCACGGCACGCTCTCCGATCGCCCCTGAAAACCAGCTTTGGGCATCCGGATGAACCGGCCTGAAGCCGAAAATGCGACGAAACAGCGAACGCTGCGCCATCGTTTCCTGAACCCGAAACAGCTCCGCTATGACCGAGTAAGCCGCGGGCCGATCGGTGAGATCAGTTGGCGCTGCCGGCCGAGAAACGGGTCGGGCAGCGCGTAGTTCGTCAGTCATTCTTCCCCCACGAGCACTCCCCCTGAGCACCTTCAAAACGAGGCTATCTCGCTTGTTGCTCTCGACCGCGCTGATAACGCCCCCAAACCGGGTCACACCATCTGACCCCGATCGGCAGAAACCGGGGGACGGTGCGCAACTTGCCGCACGATGTTCACCGCGCATCCATGTTCGAGTGCTGGACTACGCCCATGACCGGCTACGTGTCGCAGTACCCTCGACCCGACCACTACGTGTTACATCTCAGCGACGTGCACCTTCTGGCTGATGGTCGGCGCCTGTATGACAGTCTCGACAGTGAAACCAAATTGCGGCAATTGTTTGCCGAGCTCGAAGCATCCGGGTCACGCCCCGAAGCAATCGTGATCACAGGCGACCTCGCTGACAAGGGAGAAGCTGCCGCCTACCGCGCGCTCCGTGAGATCGTTGAGCCGGTCGCCCACCGCCTCGGCGCCCAAGTGGTGTGGGTCATGGGCAACCACGACGACCGCAGCACCTTTACGACCGCCCTGCTTGACGAGCCCGCCACCACAGCGCCCATCGACCGCGTGGTGAACGTGAATGGATTGCGCATCATTGCGCTCGACTCGACCGTTCCCGGCGCCCACCATGGCGATATTTCGGATGCCCAGCTGCTGTGGTTGCAGAACGAACTCGCCACCCCGGCACCCCACGGCACCATTCTCGCCATGCACCACCCTCCGGTGCCCACGGTTCTCGATCTTGCCGTCACCGTCGAACTCCGCTCGCAGAAGGAACTCGCCGCAGTGATTCGCGGCAGCGACATCCGCAGCATCATTGCCGGGCACTTGCACTACTCGACCACTGCAACGTTCGCGGGCATCCCCGTCTCAGTGGCATCAGCGACTTGCTACACGCAAGACCTCAACGTGCCCGTCGGCGGTACGCGCGGTAGGGATGGCGCCCAGTCATTCAACCTCGTGCACGTCTATGACGAAACAGTGCTTCATTCGGTCGTGCCACTGGGCGACTATGGCAGCCTGTCGTACGTCACGCCGGAGGAAACCGCCGGGATTTTGGAGCGCGAAGGAATCACCATCGCGCCGCCCATCAACCCGCACGTCGTGCCCGCCACCGTCGCGGTATAGGGCACGCGCGTAGCGCTACTCTGCTTCGGGCAACTCCCACGGGGCAGCAACCGGGTAGTACTCGTCCAGGAACGAGCGCACGGCCGACGCGCGATCTTCGGCCGAGATCTCGGGGAAGCTGCCATCGTTGAGGCAGAAGAAGTCACTCGAGCGCTTGCGCAACAGCGAGCGCATCTTGCGCAAACCTTCGAGCGAAGTCGTGTCGACGTACTTGACCTTGGCATCCGCCTGAATCATCGCCTTGCCGCTGAGCAGCGCGTAGTAGTGATACAGCGAGTTCGTAACCGACACGTCAGTTGCTTGACGGAATGCGCTCGCGCTCGTGCGGGCAAAGTCTTCTGGGAAGGTGTGCTCGAGCTCTTTCATGACCGAGATGCGCAACGGGGTTGCCGCGTGCTCTAGGTGACGAGTGATCGTGGCACCAAATTTTTCTTGCAAAAGCCGGCGGTTTACACGGGCCGCATTCTCGAAGCCCGACCGCTCAATGCTGCTCGCTCCCAGACCAATACGAGTGCGGGCTTCAATGAACTTCGAGATTCCGCCCGGAGTGAAGAAAGCGGAGGGGCTTACCGAACGGCCGAAGAACATGTCGTCGTTGGAATACAAGAAGTGTTCGCTGAGACCGGGGATGTTGTGCAGCTGACTTTCGACCGCGTGAGAGTTGTGGGTCGGCAGATCGTCGTGGTTCGCGAAGAAATCTTCACTGCGCATCAACGTGACCCGAGGGTGCTCGGCCAACCATGCCGGACGAGGTGAATCAGTGGCAATGTAGATGTTGCGAATCCAGGGGGCGAACAGGTGGATTGAACGCAGCGCGTACTTCAGTTCATCCAACTGCCTAAAACGGGCCTCTGAGTCATCGCCCTCGCCCACAACGAAGTTCGCCATGCGGGCAGCCCGCGCCTTTTGCCATTCCACCTCAGCGCCATCGACCCACGAGAACACGATGTCGATGTCGAACCGGATGTCGCTGGCCAACGGGTCGAACATACCTTTGAGCGTCGGCCACGACTGGCCATAAAACTCGACGGTGTCACTCATTGCTTCACTGCGCGGTAGCCAGCGACGCATGAGAGCGTTTGGGTTGGGCGCAACGACTTCATCGCGCACGTGTTCCCACAGTTCGAGACGCACACCGAAGGGCGCATCGAAGCGGAGCCTTCCGGCGGGTTCAACGCGAGGGCGGAACAGCATCATCGCTTTCGCCTTGATCGCCGAGACCAGCACGCCATCGGCCACGAGCACGGGGCTGTCACGAGCATCCGAGGCGACAGGCTTGCCACTCTCTTTAATGCGCGCTGGCTTCACATAAAACGGCTCATTCTGACACGCAGCGACCAAAGCAATCTTCAGCGCCTTGCGGTCTTTCCAATCGACCGCCAGAACCGGAGTTTCACCGTCTCCACGCACGAGCAGGAAAGAAATCTCCGCATCGTCAAGGACTCCGCGCAGAAACAACAGGTCATCACGCACCGCTTCGCGCGGCGTCAGGGTGTCATTGCTCAGTGCGAGCAGTCCATCGTGCAGAACAACGTCGTCACGGTTCACAACCGCGGGAGAAGAAACATGATCAATCATGGGGGCCCCGTCGTTAAAGCTTGGCTGAGGTGCCCAGCGACCGAAAATCGGTGTGCCGTTAGCTTCTTTGAGAATAGCCGGTACTACGGACAACCGTGGTGTTGCCGCCGACCCACAGTGACACTCCCCCGCGTTAGCCGATCATGGCCCCGCCTCAGAGAGCTAAATCACCACTCCGCCGTAGCCAGCGCTCGACCCAGGGCCGACTATGTCGTGGGTCAACGCAACGGCACCGAACTCATCGTGTACGTTCACTCCGGTGATGCGGAAGAGCTCGTCGGCCTCCACTTCTTCGCCGAAGGGGCCATCCCTGTCGAAGGTGTGGGTCGCATCGATCACGAACGTCACGTCATAGCCGAGGTTGCCACCCACGCGTGCGGTTGTTTCGCAGCAGTGGTTGGTGGTGATCCCGCAGATCACAATCGACTCGATAGCGGATGCTTTCAGCCACTCGTCGAGGTCGGGGGTGCCATGAAAACTCGAGTTCACACTCTTGGTGACAAGCAGATCAGGAGTGCCGGCCAGCATCTCTTTGAACGCGTTGCCTGCAGCGCTCGGATGCAGCGGCGAGGTCTCGTCCTGAGAGTCGTGGCGCACATAGACAATGGGCCAGCCTTTGCGACGCCAGTGCCCGATGAGCACCCCGATGTTCGATTCGCAGTCAGGATTATTGCGAGGCCCCCAGTAGGCAGCATTATCAAAACCTTGCTGTACATCGACAACGATGAGTGCTGCAGCCATTGCGACCTCCGGGTTTAGCCGAGACTTACCCCGAATAGTAGCCCGAGAAGGTACGTTGCGCACTACCTGGCAAGCGACCCCAGTAGACGAAATGGCTAAGCGAGCATGACGAAGGCGATTCCGCTAATTCGGGAGTTTTGGGGTGTGCCAGAGATCCTCATACGGCGGCGGCGCATCGGCAGCTTCCATAGGCTCCAACGGCGGGAACTGCGGATCGTAAACGCCCACACCCGCCCCAGTCGCATCGCAACGGATCGCCGAGGGGACCGTAAGGACCTCAAGAATCCGCGAATCTACTTGCACCAGCCGAACCTCAAACTCCCGTCCATCCGCAATGTCTTCAAGGGAATAGATTCCGTTCTCTTTCGTTGCGTCGCAGAATCGCACGGTTGCAGTGTTCTCGCCCGTCATCTCGACAGATAACGGCAACAGCACCCGAGGTCCCTTGTAGTGCGGCGGAGCCAGACCGTCATCAGTGCTCGTGTACTCGCTTCGCCACCACAAGTACTGACTTTCTGCCCTTTCCCTTTCGCGCGTCGCGGTGAATTGTTCGATACTGAAATCACCGAGATTTATGGCTAGGTCATACCCCAACGACGAGGCTCGAGCAGCCTGCACCCACTCATCACCGCCCAAATCCGAGATGGGCTCGACCGAGTACACAACGTCCGGAGTCTCGAACACCGTCGGCCACACCCCCTCTACTTCCGGCTCCGCAACACAGCTGGAGAGCGTTGCTGAAAGCGCCAACACGACAACCACGGGGGCACAGATCTTCACTACTAAGTTCCTTCGTTTGCATCAGTTGGCCCAACGCTCTGCAACGGCACTACTCCTTAGGGCTGGGGGTGTACCAGAGATCCTCAGACGGCGGCGAGACATCAGCGGCCTCCATCGGCTCCAACGGCGGGAACTGCGGATCGTAAACTCCCACACCCGCCCCAGTCGCATCGCATCGCATTGTCGAGGGGTAGCCTCCAACCTCGATGATCTCCGAACCCTCCCGTTTCAAAAGAACCGCAACCTCCCGCCCATCCGCAAGGACCTCGGGGGGATAGATTCCATCTTCTGCAGTAGCGCTACAGAATCGCACGGTTGCGGTGTGCTCGCCGGTTATCTCAACTGACAGTGGAAGCAGCACCCGCGGGCCCTCTAACTGCGGCGGCGCTTGACCGTCAACCGTGCTCGTGTACTCGCTTCGCCAAGTCTGGAACTGTTCCGCAGCCCTCTCGCGATCACGAGTCGAGGTGAACTGCTCGATGCTGAAATCTCCCAGATTCACCGCCATGCCCAAACCAAATAGAGAGGTTCTGGCGGCTTTCACCCATTCGTTGTCATCCAAATCCGATACCGGCTCGACCGAATACACAACATCCGGAGTCTCATACACCGTCGGCCACACTCGCTCTACCTCCGGCTCCGCAACACAACTGGAGAGCGTTGCGGCAAGCGCCAACACCACGACTACGGGCATACCGATCTTCACTAGGAAATTCCTTCGTTTTCATCAGTTAGAGTGGCGCAACGCACGGACACCGCACTACTCCTGAGGGCTGGGGGTGTACCACAGATCCTCATACGGCGGCGAGACATCAGCAGCGTCCATCGGCTCCAACGGCGCGAACTGCGGATCGTAAACGCCCACACCCGCCCCAGTCGCATCGCACCGGATCGCCGAGGGGACTGTAACGACCTCAAGGATCCGCGAATCTACTTGCGCCAAACGAACGGAAACCTCCCGGCCATCCGCGAGAATCTCGGGGGTGTAGATTTCGTCTTCAGTCGTAGCGTTACAGAATCGCACCGTTGCCGTGTTCTCGCCCGTCATCTCGACAGATAACGGCATCAGCACCTGGGGGCCCTTGTAGTGCGGCGGAGCCAATCCGTCATTGGTGCTCGTGTACTCGCTTCGCCACCACAAGTACTGGTCTTCGGCAGCTTCCCTCGTACGCGTTATGGTGAACTGTTCAATGCTGAAATCGCCGAGGCTTACCGCTAGGTCAACACCAAGGGCCGAAGCTTGAGCAGCCTGCACCCACTCGTTGTCACCCAAATCCGACACCGGCTCGACCGAATACACGATGTCCGGAGTCTCGAACACCGTCGGCCACACCCGCTCTACCTCCGGCTCCGCAACACAACTGGAGAGCGTTGCGGCAAGCGCCAACACAACGACTACGGGGGCACAGATCTTCACTAGTAAATTCCTTCGTTTGCATCACCCTGAGCTGCCGCATACGCCTGCTCGTATCGAACAAGCCAGCCGTCAGTTCTGAACTCCTCTGCCACACCGCCCGATTGGTAAAATCCGGCGAGCCAGCCTTGCTCTTCTCCTGCCAGGCCACTGAAGCGCGGATAGCCACCCACCCTGTCCGTGCCGAGAATGTCGTGGAGTGCGACTGCGTTCGCGAATTCGGCGTGGCTCAGCGCTTCGCCGCGGAGCAGATCGGCGTTTTTATCTAAAGCTGCAGCTGTGGAGTGATCTGAAAACACGCGATCAAGGGCTTCTCCCACGATCGCGTCGGTGATCGCACCGGCTCCGGCTTCCACCAAACTACCGCCGGGGATCGGGAGTAGGCCGAGCACCAGACCGGCGGCATCCCCTGCGCTGGAGATCTCGGCCTGAAGCTCTAGGTCACTGCGCTCAGCCGCTCCCATGAGCGCCCCCGCTCCGCCGCCGTCGATCAGACCGCTCACGACGTTCGATCGAACCATTGCGCTCTGAATGTCGTCCACCGAGCTGTTTGGGCCCAACGCGTCGAAATAGCCTTCTGACAATTGCAGAGCCGCACTGCGAAGCACGACAGCGCCGCTCGGATTACCGGCCACTTGCCCCAAGACCTCGCCTAGCTGATTTAGATCAACATTGGGCCCCGAGCGATACTCACCGTCGGAAGTCTCCCACGTCATGTATTGCAGATCAGCAACACGAGGCACAAACGCCCCCTCGGCTTCTGCTGCAGCGAAACCGTCGAGGTGCAGAGAAAGGGCTCCCGCGAGATCTACTGCTGCTTCGTCTGTGAGTTTCTCAACCCCAAAGACAGGGTTAGCCGCTAACTCTCTGATGATCTGGGCGGTCATCGAAGCTTCCTGTTGCCCTATGCCGCCCTCTGCGCCGTCGTAGTCGAAGTTCGCATTCGGGCCGCCTTCTACCTGGGCCGCCCCAAACCACAATGCGGCGACCCCGTCGAAGCCTGTCGGGGATGCCCAATCTCGCTCGCCAAACCAGTACCCGATGCGGGAGCCGCCCTGACCGGGGTCGGCAAGAAAATCGAAAGCCTGCTCCGGATACAATCCCAGCGTCTCAAAGACGCGATCCGCAGCGTCAAGCATGGAGGTGGAAAGAGCTTCATCCGCGCTTAGATCCTTGAAACCTTCGGAGCGCAAGTCCTCAGCGATCATCATCTGCAAAACCCCTGCTTGAAGGGGTGATTCTGAATCGCTGAGGAAGAACCCATTTTCGCGTTCCATGACATCGATTTCGTTTGCAACAGCCAGCGAAAGCTGAGAGCCCATCGGCGCCTCTGCCGAATCAGAAAATAAGAAGGCGATCGCGCCATTGACATTCGTCCAGGCTGGACCGCCGTCTGCACTCGTGACATTTTCTTGCAAAATAGTGCTCGCAAATTCAGTGGCGGTCTCTGCTGACCACGATTCGGAACCCAGCGATAGCCCGTTGCGGAGTGCCTGCGCTAACAGAATCGACGGCAGACTTTGCGGTGGTGTTTCGGGGTTCGCCTTCGTCTCCATCCAAAAATCTTGACCGAGTCGATCGATGAGATTTACCGTTTGAGCGCCGCCGAGCTTCTGAAAGAACGATGACATGACCTGCTCATTAGAGCCGTACGCTGCCATCAGCTCAGCAAAAGCCTCACGTTGATCGTCCGACGAACCTGATGAGAGATACTCTTCGGCCAGGCCTCGCATGGCCTCAGCGATCTCGTCTGGTTCAAGATCATCAACCCCAGCAATTCCCACTCGCGTAAATTGCGCGCGGATCAGCGGCCACGACGTCGGGATCGCACTCGCTAGTGCAGAAATCAGGGCGTCTTCAGCGTCCTGTCGTTGCCGAGCAAGAACCATGATGTTGTAGGCCGCTTCAGCACTGGCTTCAACCGCGCGCGCTCGCTCCCACGCCTCTTCGACTCGGCCGGGGATGTTCAGGAAGGATTCTTCCGGCAGCGACCACACCACGTTCTGGGCGTGAACAAGCACTTCTTGTGCATCTCGAGTCTGCGCTTTAATTCGTTCAAAGTCATCAACGTAAGTGCTCATGGCCGCCGCGATGTCGCCCGTGACCCGCTCGACCTCCAGCGAAGAATTGGCGGAGATACGAGCGGTACTTCGCCACGCTTCGCCTGAATCGCCGCTCCACACTGAATCACTAATCGAAGAGACGAATCCCATCGTTGCCTGACGAATTTCTGCGAATTTTGCTTCGGAAAGACGAAGGGCGGATACCCCAGCGGCTAACCCGCTAGCGCTGCCCTGTTCCGGGTTTAACCACTCCCACTGCGGCACGGCTACCCCTTCGCCGCCGACGCAAGGTCAGCATCCGCCTGCTCGAAAGCGGCAGCCGCCATACTGGCGCTCACCCCGGCAGCACGAATCCTGCCCTCAAAACCGTGCGCAGCCACGCGGGCCCACATGTTGACATCTTCAATGGCAGCAACGATCGCGGCGCTACACGAGTCACTCGCGTCGATAGAGAGGTTGTCGGGCACCGCGTCGGCGACGTGGCTAAGCCGTACAGCAATATCGGAGACCGCGGCGGTGTCTATGTGCAAATCATCGGCCATCGTGGCGCTCACTTACCTTTCAGGTCGACCAGCTCTTGAGGACCCAGCCGCAGAGACCACGACGGTGCCAGAGCCAAACGCTCGGATCCGGCAGGTGGCACCCAGCTCAACGTGCTTGAGAGCGGAGAGATAATCAAATATTAGCTCAAGTTCACACCGAAGAGGAGCCCAAGGAGGTACGTTGCGGTAGCGGCGCCGTAGCCAATCGCAAGTTGACGCAGTGCCCGCTTGAGCGGCGAAGCACCGGAGAGTAGGCCGACGATGGAGCCGGTGACGAGCAGAGCGATTCCGACCAGCAGCGACGCGATCACCACGGCGGCAAGCCCTTCTGCACCGAACAAGTAGGGCAGCACGGGAATTACCGCGCCCGACGCGAAGAAGCAGAAGCTGGATGCCGCAGCTCCCAGAGCCGAACCGATCGGGTTGTGCTCTGGTGTTGCGGTCGCGGCTTCCGTCGTGCGCCCCGCGAGTACTTCAGCGGCGTGCAACTCGGCTTCGTGGGTGCTCATGCCGCGAGCGCGGTAGACCAGCGCCAGTTCGTTTTCGTCGACGTCGAGGTGCGTGACGGAATCCACCGCGACCGGGCCGTGGGCCGCCGCCGCCTCAAGCTCCAGTTGGGAACGCACTGACACGTATTCACCCGCGGCCATCGAGAGCGCTCCAGCGAGAAGCCCGGCGACGCCGGCGAGCAGCACGACGGCGTTCGGCAGCCCGGCAGCACTCATGCCCAGTACGAGGGCGAGGTTCGAGACGAGCCCATCGTTAGCTCCGAACACTGCAGCGCGGAAAGTTCCCGAGAGGCGTTGGCGCCCGCGGGTGGCCAGAGCGCGCACGACTTCCTCGTGCACGGCTTCATCGGCGGCCATCGTGTCGGTCGCGTCGTCGTCATCCAGATACGGCGACCGTGACTCGGCGCGCTGGGCAAGGGCGAGCACAAAGACAGAGCCGAAGCGACGAGCCAAGAAGCCGAGCATCCGGGTTCGGGGGTCAGTGGGCAGCGGGCGACCGGCCTGCTCCCCCAGCAGCGTCAGCCAGTGGTCTTCGTGGCGCTTTTCGGCAGCAGCAAGCGCCAGCAAAATCTCGCGTTCTTCACCCGCGCGACGGGAGGCGAGATCCCGGTACACGGCCGCTTCAGCGCGTTCGGCGGCGAGATAACGTCGCCACCGCCGCACATCGCGGGCTCGGGGTGTTGAACTCACGACAGGCTCCTTAGGCCGAGAACTCGACGCCCCACGTTGCAGCGAACTCGACGCCGGGCTCAAGCCAGAGCAGTCCGCGCCCCGTGTTGAAGGCGTTGGGGGCTGCCGTCATCGGCTCGATCGCGACAACCTGGCCGATGCCGGTGAGCGTCGGAAAGTTGCGCGGCGTGAAGAGCTGCACGAAGTCGAAGTTCTCGTCGACCGTCACCCGTACCTCACGGCCATCGGGCGCGGTGAGGCGCGCGGCAACACCCTCGACGACCTCGACGCCACCGAATGCAGTGTCGAAATCGAGTTCGCCGACCGGGCGCCCCGCGCTGAGGTCGAACTCAGTGCCGGCAACAGCGACTTCACCGGTCGGGATGAGGCGCTCGTTCGACTCGAAGCGAGTGGCGGCGGTCATCGTGAGGGTCAGCTCCGCGATGGGAGTGTCACCGATCTTGAAGAAGGGGTGGGTTCCGAGCGCATACGGGGCGGCGGCATCCGACAGGTTGGTGGCGGTGTGGCTGACGCGCAGGCCGTCCTCGACGAGTTCGTAACGCACCGTGGTGTGTACGTGAAAGGGGTAGCCGTGTTGCGGGAAGATCGTCGCGCCGAGGGTGACCGAACCTTCGGTGCGTTCGATCAGCGAGTAGCCGGCATTGCGCAGCAGCCCGTGAATCGCGTTGTTGCGGTCGCGCTCGGTGATGTCGAGAGTCTGCGGCTCACCGTCAAGCATCCAGGTACCGTCTTCGATGCGGTTCGGCCACGGCACCAACACGATTCCATCCGCAAAGGGTGGCATCGCCGATTCGGCGTAGGATTCCACGAGTTCAACCCCACCAATGCTGAACTCACGCAATGAGGCGGCAAGTTCGGTGATGGTCGCTCGCGCTTCACCCTGCTCGGTGGCTCGAGTGATGATGTACTGGGTTCCGGTAGGCGCGTTCACCGCATCAGCCTACCGGCGCAGACGCAACAACGAAGGAAGCAGCCATGTCAGATATTCGCGATGACGTTCTTCACGACTTTGAGGCCGTGTTCGGGCACCCCGCCAGCGGCGTCTGGTCGGCTCCCGGCCGGCTCACTTTGCTCGGTGCCGCCGATAGCCCTGAGACGGATGCCGAACTCTCCCTAGCCATCAACCGTCGCACGGTGCTGGCCGCTTCCCTTCGCTCCGACCGCACCGTACGCATCGCGAGCGCCCTCGTCGATGAGCTCGTCTCGATCGAACTCGACGAGCTTGCCGACACTGAGGTGCAGGGTTGGAGTCGTATCGCGCTCGCTATTGTGCACGAAGTATTGGCGACATCCGACACCGCAGCGTCGCTCACCGGCGTTGACGTGTTCATCGATACCACCGTGCCGGTGGGCGCGGGTCTCGGCTCCTCGGCCGCGCTCGAGGCAGCCTTGGCCCTCGCGCTCAGCGACCTGTGGAACCTCGGCGAGCACGCGGCTCACCTGGCTGAACACGCCGATGTTGCAGCGAGTGTCTTCGCCCTCGATGATCACGCCCTCGTGCGCCTTGAGGGCGAGGAACGCCCCGAGCCGCTCCCCCTCGACTGGCAGACGGCCGGTCTCGAGCTTCTCGTCATTGATACCGACGCTCCCACCGCCGACGCGTTCGATACCGCCGCAGCGGATGACGAAGTGCGCCGCACGCTGCACTCCGTTACCGAAAACCAACGGGTGCGCGACGCGGCTCTCGCCATTCGCGATGAAACCCCTCGCTTGCTCGGCGCCCTGCTCGATGCTTCGCATGCGAGCCTGCGCGACGACTACGGCATCTCCACCACCGAGGTTGACCTTGCCGTCGAAACCGCTCTGGCCGCCGGCGCTTTAGGGGCGCGGATGCTCGGCCGCCCGTTCAGCGGAGTCGCCGTCGCTCTCGTCGATACCGACACGGCATCCCGGGTGCGGGTAGCTCTCGATGGAGCCTTCGCTGAGCACGCTTGGGGCCAGCCCACCGTTACGGCCGTCTCGCCCTCGATGGGAGCACTGCGCGACCGCTAAGCGGCCGTGTTACTCGCTGACGATTTTCAGCACTAGCGCGATGGCGAAGCCGAACGCCACCACGGTGCCTGCCCAGACCCAGAGTCGAGCCCACGGAAAACGACGCTTACGCGGGGCGCGTTTAACGGGACCGCCCTGCGGCTGCGCCGAACGCTTCGACGACACCGTTACAGCCGCTCAGCCGCGTCGACGACGTTCTTCACGAGCATCGCGCGGGTCATGGGGCCAACGCCACCGGGCATCGGTGACAGGAAGCCGGCGATCTCAGCAACAGCCGGATCAACGTCTCCGACGAGACGGCCCTTTCCGGTTGCTTCGTCGATCACGCGAGTGATTCCCACGTCGAGCACGGCGGCGCCCGGCTTGATCCACTCGGGGCGAATCAGCGCGGCAGAACCCACGGCGGCAACCACGATGTCCGCCTGGCGAACGTGGGTCTCCAGCTGGGTCGTGCGGGAATGCGTGAGGGTGACCGTGGCATCCAGCCCCTTGCGGGTGAGGAGCAAACCGATCGGGCGACCGACCGTGAGGCCACGACCGACAACAACAACGTGCTTGCCCGCGATCGGAACGTCGTAGCGTTCCAACATTTCGACGATTCCGGCCGGGGTGCAGGGCAGCGGCGAGTCGAGCTTCGTGCCGACGCCGAGCACGAGACGACCGAGGTTAGTGGGGTGCAGGCCATCCGCGTCCTTGGCGGGGTCCATGAGTTCGAGCATCGCGTTCTCATCGAGACCGGCGGGCAGCGGCAACTGAATGATGTAGCCGGTGACGGCAGGGTTCTCGTTCAACGCCACAATGGCATCCCGAACTTCATCAGCGGATGCCGTGGCCGGCAAGTCGACGCGAATAGATTCGATGCCCACCTCGGCGCAGTCGCGGTGCTTGCCGGCAACGTAGGAACGACTTCCGGGGTCGTCGCCCACGAGAAGGGTGCCGAGGCCCGGAGTGATGCCGCGAGCCTTGAGGGCATCCACGCGTACGCGCAGTTCGTTCTTTACGGCGGTGGCCGTGGCGACACCATCAAGCTTTACTGCGGTCATCGTTTTCCGTTCGAATCGGGCCCCTGCTCTGAGCGGCCACCTACACAACTGCCATCTCCATTAAACGCTAAACGGCCGGCCATCGTTTTCACCGCCTCGGAGCACCCCCGGCGAAGCGTCAGACGGAGTTGATTATGACGCGTCTAGCCAAATCCGCTGCCAGAGCCGGATCAAAGGTGGCGGCACCCGCAACGGCGGCATTAGCGGATGCTGCCCCCGACGCGATGGCAAGGGCGGCAGCCAGCGAACCACCTTGAGAGAGAGTGGCGAGTATGCCTGCGAGGTAGCTGTCGCCGCTACCGACCGGGTAACGCCCGGCGGGGGCATCCAGTCGCGCACTCCACGTGCCCGTGCTATCGATTCCCACTGAGCCGGCCACGCCGTCGGTCACGATAACGGTGCCGCCCGTGATCGTGCGAAGTTGCGCGGCGAGACTCGCAGCGCTGGCGTCAGCGCCGAGCAGTTCAGCGGCTTCGTGCCGGTTGACTTTGACGAGCGCCGGCTTAAGCTCTGAGGCAACACGCCCCAGCACGGGGCCGTGCGTGTCGATCGCGATGGAATCGCCCTGAGCCACCCGCGCAGCGAGAGCGTCGAGAAGGAGTTGTGGGTCAACCGTGGCGGGGATGCTGCCCGAGAGCGCCGTCCACCCTCCAGCCGGCTCGGCGGCGAGCGCGGCACACAGTTGTGACTGTTCGGTGGCGCTGAGGTCAGGCGCCGGTTCGTAAAACTCTGTGAGCCCCAACCCGTCGATGGCAGTCACGCAGCTGCGGGTCTGCTGCCAGACGGGAACGGTGGTCACGGCCACCCCCTCGGCGGCGGCAAGTTCAGAAACAAGCGCACCGATGTGACCGCCGGACGGCATCACTACTGATGCACTCACCCCCAGGCGGTGAGCAGCCCGCGCGAGGTTCAGACCTTTGCCCCCGGGGGAACGCAGCACGGTATGAGGCCGGTGAATCTCTCCGACGGCCACCTCATCCACTAGGTACGTGACGTCGAGGGAAGGGCTCAGCAGTAGAACCGTGATCACGCCAGGTGCTCCCGCAGTTGAGCGAGCGTTGCCTGCGCGCCGGTGCCGCCGGAGGCGCGCGTCGAGAGCGAGCCTGCCACCGCCGCCCAGCGAACGCGGGTTTGCTCGTCGGCTACTCCATGGGCGGCTGCAGCAATGTAGCCAGCGTCGAAGCTGTCACCGGCGCCTGTGGTGTCTACAACATCGAGGCGGATGCCCGGAGCGCGCACCGTCGTGCCGTCCGGCGACCTCGACCATCCGCCCGCTGCGCCATCCTTCACCACGACGCGGCATTCGATCTCCCCCACCGCCGCAGTGATGGCATCAAGTTCAGCGCGATTGGGCAGCAACACATCGATCAGCGGAAGCACGTCGCCCAGACCTGCCCACTCGTCGGCCGGGTCCCAATTGGTATCGAGGCTGGTGCGAATCCCCTGCGCTTTGAGCTCCACCAACAACGCCGGGAGCCCCGCAGTGAACTCCGGCATCAGGAAGGGCGAAGCAAAGTGCACCCAGCGGGCCTGAGAAGACTCCACGGCCGCGAGCACGTGAGCGCTCGTGAGCAGTGGCACCGTTCCCGGCAGAGTGAGAATTGCACGATCATCCGCTGTCGAAAGGATTACCGAGATGCCGGTCGGAACCTGTGGGTCAACGTGCAACGCAGAGACATCCACCCCGGCGGCGACCAAGGAATCGCGCATCACTCGGCCGAATTCATCGTCACCGATCACTGCGACAACAGACGTGGGAACCCCCAGCTGGGCGAGCCCAGACGCCATGATGCACGCGCTGCCGCCGAGCACGAGGCTCGCTTGCTCCAGAAGCTGCTCGACCTGCCCGAATCGGGGAACAACATCGCCGCGCACGACAAGATCGACATTCGCGTCGCCGACAACGAGCACCGGGTATTGAGCGGTCATCCGCGTAGTCCTGTCATGGTCATGGTTTGAATGAACTGTTTTTGAGCAAACAGGAAGAACAGGATGAGGGGCATCGTGGCGACCACATTTGCTGCCATGAGAAGACTCCACTGCGTGCGTCGCGTTCCCTGGAAATTGGCGATACCCAACTGCAGGGTAAACGCGTTGTCGTTGTTGATTGCGATGAGGGGCCAGACCAAGTCATTCCAGGATCCCAGCAGTGTGAAAATCGCCAGCGTCGCGAGCGCTGGCTTAGCCAGAGGAAGAATGATGCGAAAGAAAATCTGCCAGCGAGAGGCTCCATCAATTCGACCTGCTTCTTCAAGCTCACGAGGAAGCGACATGAAGAACTGTCGCATCAAAAACACTCCGAAGGCGGTCGCGAGCCAGGGCACGATTGCAGCTCCGAGACCATCGACGAGACCCAAGCGTGAGAACAGCACGTAGGTCGGGATCATGAGCAGTTGGGTCGGGATCATGATGGTGCCCAGAATCGCGAATATGCCGAAATTTCTACCCCGAAAGGTCAGCCGGGCAAAGCCGTAGCCTGCCAACGAACAGAACACGAGGTGGGAGGCGATCCCGGTCACCGACACGATCGTGCTGTTGAGGAGCCAGAGCATGATGTCGGTGTTCTGAAAGAGCAAGATGAACCCGGTGAAATCGATTCGAGAGGGGATGAAGGGCGGCGGATAACTCACGAGTTCTTTGGCGGGAGAGACTGATGCCATAAACATCTGCACGAATGGCAAGAGAAAGAGCAGGGCAATAGGAGCGAGCACGAAGTGCCATCCGCTCATTCGGCGCCGACGTGGAGTTCGAGCGCGAGCAACCGGGGCAACCGTGGTCTGAACAGCTTCATCGACGGTGGGGCGCGAATCAAGGGCGGTCATCAGAATGCGTCCTGTCCTCGGCGACGCGAATACAACACGACACCGATGGTGATAACGAGGGTGAGAGCGAAGAGGGCGTACGCCACCGCTGAGCCGTAGCCGAATTCGAGCCGGCGGAATGCTTGCTCCCAGAGGTAATAAACGATCGTTTTGGTGGAGTCGAGCGGCCCGCCTCGCGTCGTCGTGTAGACGAGGTCAAAGAGCTGGATAGCTCCAATGGTTTGCCAGATGGTCACGAAAATGGTCACCGGGCGAAGCGAGGGCCACACGACATTCCAGAACGACTGCCACGGGGTCGCTCCGTCGAGCCGAGAGGCTTCGAGAAGCTCGGGCGACACGTCTTGCAACGCGGCGAGATAGATCACCGTGGTGAAGGCCGCTTGCCCCCACAACGACATCAGCGCAATCACGAACATGGCTTGCGTCTGGTCTTCGAGCCATCCCTGAGCGGGAAGTCCGAGAACACGCAACACATTGTTGACCAACCCGAACTGAGGGTTGAACAGGTAGGTCGAGAGAATTCCGGTCGCCGCTGCTGAGGCGACGAAGGGTACGAAGATAGCTGTGCGGTACAACCCGATGAAGCGGATCTTGCGGTTGAGCGCCACTGCGAGAAAGAGGCCTGCCAGCACCGACATCGGCACAAAGAGTGCCGTGTAGATACCGGTGTGCATCACCGCTGCGGCGAAATCCTCGTCCGTAACGAGCGCGGAGTAGTTGTCGAGACCAACGAACTCAGGTTCGCTGAAGCCATTCCATTCCTGGAGCGACAGGATAAACGACCAGACGGCGGGAAAGAACGATAGTCCCAGCACCAGAATTGACGCTGGTGCGACGAAAAGCCAACCGCTCAGGTCGTCACGAAAACGACGACGAGACCGCTGCGCGCGCTGCACACCTGGGGATCGGAGGGGCGGCTTCAGCAACGGTCTCGTTGTCATGATTTCCTTCTATTCCGACTGGCTACTGGAGTGAATCGTTGGCGTCGGCCGCTGCTTCTTCGAGAGCAGTCTTCGGCTCGCCCTTGCCCTGAAGGACTTCGGAAATGGCGTTGCCGATTGATTCCGACAGGCCTACGTAGCCCTCAACTGTGGGGCGGGCTTGGAGAGCGTTGTCGTTGTTCGCGGCCATAACGTCGAGCCCGGGGTAAGCCTCAACCTGTTCGGCGAATGCCGCAGAGTCGATCTCCGAGGATCGGATAGGGAGGTTGCCCAGAGCGACATTCCACCGTTCGTCCTGTTCCGCTGACGTGAGCCAGTTCGTGAACTCGAAGGTCCAGTACTCCCGATTCTTGTCGTCGTGGTCAAACAAAGCCCAGATATCTGGGCCGGACACGGTCTGGTGATCGCCGTCTGTTCCTGGAAGCTGCACTACCCCGTAGTCGGTGCCTGCGACCGTGAGGTCGTACAACTGCCACGGACCAGAGGTCATCATTCCGATGCGGTCGCTCGCAAAGAGCTGCGCGAACTTAGTATCGGTTTGGTCAAGGTAGATGCTCTTGTCGTCGATCGCCATGTCGCGCAAGAGCGTGAGAGCACGAACTCCCGCGTCGGAATCGAAAGCGGCCAGACCGTCATCACCAAGGATCTCTCCACCCTCCTGCCACAGGTGTGGCCAGAACTGCCACGTGGTTTCTTCTGAACCAGACACCGAATAGGCGTAGCCGTAGGTGTCAGTCGCAGCATCCGTAAGCTTCGCAGCAGCATCGCGGAAGTCCTCCCACGACCAATCGTCCGTCGGGTAGGCGACGCCAGCGGCATCGAAGACGGTCTTGTTATAGATGAGAGAGAGGTTATCGACGATCGCCGGGAACCCGATCGTTTTGTCCCCAGTCGGTTGCGTCGTTTGACGCGCTGATTCGGAGAACTCCTCCCACTTGACAGCAGGATCCGCTACTTGTTCCGTAATGTCGAGCGTGCGGCCGGAGCTTTCGAGCTGACTCGCCCAGGCACCGAAGGAATAGGAAATATCGGGGTAACTATTTCCAGCAAAACCGGCGGAGAGCTTCTGCAGCAGCTCCTCAGTTGAGGACGAGCCCGGCGACACATCGATCGTCACGTTGGGGTGGTCCTCTTCAAATTCAGCGGCGAGGGCTTCCAAAGTCTTTTGCGCGTCATCCGTCTGCCCCGTCCACCACGTGAGCGTGACATCCGCTTCGGGGTCGAGGGTTGTAGCGCCTTGACTCGCGCTACACCCCGCAAGCACCAGAGCGGCAGTTGCAGTCACGGCAATACTTGCTAAGCGCCGCGATGCTGAAGAAGAGGGTTTTCTCATTGTTAACTCCTGGATCAATTGTGCGGGTGGGGCTGGGGGTCTGCGGTGGTGAGGCTATTTAGCTCAGAATGATCGAGCGGGTGAGGTGCCTCGGCTTATCGGGGTTGAGATCACGCGCTTCGGCCAGCTCTACGGCCAGGCGCTGCGCCTGCACGAGTTCGACGAGAGGGTCGTGGGAGCCGAGGAGAACAGTTGCCCCCGTCGCGCGAATCTGCTCAGCAAGCGCCTCGTCGGCCGCGCCAAACATCCAGACGAGCGAACCTTCGTGGGCGACGGCCAACGGACCGTGACGGTAGTCGAGAAGAGGGTACGACTCCGACCACGCCTGGGCCGCTTCGCGAATTTTGAGCGCTGCTTCTTGCGCGAGTCCGTAGCTCCAGTCGGTGCCGAGATAGACGAAGTGGTCGAAGTCACCAGCGTTGACGGGCAGCGGTTCGGCGAGCGCTGCATCAAGTTGGTCGCTCAACCCGTCAACGCTGAGACCGAACGCAGCACGCGCCAGAAACAAGAACGTAGTCGGGAATCGTGTCTGCACGACCGATTCTTCGTCCGCGTAGTCGAGCAAGAGTACGTCGTTGGCGAGCAGCGCTGCTGGTGAGTCGGCTACGCCCGTGATCACAACTGTGCGCACGCCCTCGGGCACTGTGCCCAGAGCGTCGATGACTTCGCTGGTCGTTCCCGAGCGCGTGATGGCGATGACACGGTCGTAGTCCCGCCAGACCCGTAGTTCGGAGGCGTAGTTGGCGTCGGTTTCGCCCAGCGCCGCGCTCTCGCGCAACCATGCGAATGATTCAGCGACGAAGGCTGAAGTGCCACAACCGATGACGAGCACTCGCTCTCCGGGCGCGGCCAATAATTCGCGGGCGATCTCGACCTGTTCGAGAGCCGTGCGCCACATCGACGGCTGGGTAGTGATTTCGGTCGCAGTGATCGACATTCGATTTCTCCGTTTGCTTTTACTTGCTGTGGGATTCCCCTAGGTCGCAAGGTGTGGTGCAATAGTGGCCTCAAAGTGATCGTTTGACAAGAAAACTGCCCAACATGATCACTTTCATTGATTGCTTTTCAGAGGAGCACCCATGTCTGACCCGATTCGCGATGAACTTCGCCACCTTCCCCTAGCGGCGTGGCACCCTCAATCTCAGCTATCAGCCCCCGTCAGCGCGGTCGATCAAGCAGCCGTGCCCGCCATCGACGTGCACAACCATCTGGGTCGTTGGCTGAGTAATGGCGAGTGGATGATCCCGGATGTCGCCGCTCTGGTCTCTCTCATGGACAGCAGCAATGTGCAGACCATCGTGAACCTCGACGGGCTCTGGGGCGATGAGGTTAGCGCCAACGTGGAGCGGTATGACAACGCCTACCCGGGCCGCTTTCTCACCTTCTGCCAACTCGAATGGGCTCTGCTCGCAGAGCCCGACGGAGTCGATCAATTACGCGCTTCCCTCGACGACAGTGCGCGACGTGGCGCTCGTGGGCTCAAGATCTGGAAAGACCTGGGGCTCACCATTCGTGACGCTGATGGGAGCCTCATCCTGCCCGACGACCCTCGAGTGATCGACGTTGTTGCGCTTGCCGGCGAGCTGGGACTGCCGGTGCTCATTCACACCGCGGACCCCCGAGCCTTCTTCGAGCCACTCGACGCCCACAACGAGCGACTCGACGAATTGCTCGAAGCCGAAGAGTGGTGGTTCGGAGATACCGCTGTGCACCCGACCTTCGATCGGTTGCTTGACGCTCATGCCGCGCTAGTGAGCGGCTGCCCCAGCACGACCTTCATCGGCGCTCACGCCGGCTGTGCCGCCGAAGATCTCGATCGCGTGGAACGCCTGCTGGATGCGTGTTCGAACTACACGATCGATATTGGCGGACGCATGGCAGAACTCGGGAGACAGCCGCGGCGCTTCGCCGCATTGCTCGCCCGCCACCCCGATCGCGTCTTGTTCGGCACCGACATTTACCCGATCACAGTCGAGCAGTATCGGTTGCACTTCCGCTTTCTTGAGACAGCGGACGAGGCCTTCGCGTACGCGCCAGGCGATCCGGTGCCACCCCAAGGGCGATGGACAGTGTCGGCGCTCGCGCTCGACAGGGACATCCTTCAGGCGGTGTACCGCGACAACGCACGCCGCGTGCTCGGCCTCTGAGCTAGCCTGCGTAGCTCGGCCGGTAACGCCAGAGCGGGTGGCAGGGGCTCGCGCTCGGGCACGATCCCTGCCGCCCAGTCTCGTTTCGTGCTGGTCAGTTTCAGACGACAGAGCACAAGTGCGCAACGAGGTCAGTCACTTGCGTGCTGCCCAGCGCGGTAAATTTTCGGGGATCGACAGCATCCGGCATTCGAGCAAGCTCCGCGCGCAACGCGGCAGTAGCCGTGAGGTTGAGCACCGTGCCGATATTGACCTTGCGGATGCCCGCCTCGACTGCTCGCCGCAGCTCGTCATCCGCCACCCCCGATGACCCGTGAAGCACCAGAGGCACCGGAAGCAACTCGGCGATCGTGCGGATGAGGTCGATGTCGAGCGCTGCCGTACGCTCCGTCATAGCGTGGGAACTGCCCACTGCGACCGCGAGACCGTCGACGTTGGTCGCGGCAACGAACTGCCGCGCCTCGAGGGCGTCAGTGCGCACGCCCGGCGCGTGGGCGCCATCCTTGCCGCCGATCTCACCGAGCTCTGCCTCGACCCACCAGCCCAACGCATGGGCGTGATCCGCGACGGATGCCGTGAACGCGACGTTCGCTGAATACTCAAGTTTCGAGGCATCTACCATGAGAGAACGCACCCCCAAGCCAGAACCAACCTCGAGCGCATGTTCGATGAGTTCAGCGCTCTCGAAATGGTCGAGATGAATGCCGACCGGCACTAGCGACGCTTCGGCAATCTCGCGGCAGGCGGCGAGCAACGGCTCCATCTGCCGGTGATAGTGCACCGCATTCTCGCTGATCTGGAGCAGTACGCCAATGCCCGCATTCTCAGCGCCCGCAACGATGGCCTCGGCCTGTTCTAGGGTGATGACGTTGAACGCCGGCACGGCGAGGTTACCCTCGACGGCGGCCGCGACGAGTTCGCCGGCAGAAGACAGAGTCATGGCAGGATCAGCTCCGTCTGCCCGCCGAGCGACACCGGCAGAACGGCCGCGTGCGCTTCGGTCATCTCGTCACAGAGGGCCCAGATCTGCTCTGGGGTGAGCGTCGAAATCGCGTTCGGGTCGGCGAGCAGCGCTTGGCGGACCCGATCAGAATTTCCCGTGAGAGCCGCTTCAATGGTGAGCTCGGCGACCGAGAGGTAGCTGCGGTTGAGCGCTGCCCCCTGGGTCGGAATCGCTCCGACAACGTGCGGTGTAATCCCTGAGCGATCAACCGTTGCCGGCACCTCGACGATCGCACCCTCGGGGAGGTTGGAGATCAATCCACGGTTGACCACATTGACGTGCACGATTCGTTCGGTGCCGGTCAGGATCGAATGGATGATTTGGGGTGCGTATTCAGCGGCCCCCTCTTCGAGTTCCAGTTCTTCACCCGCGGCGAGCGCATCTTGAGCTCGTGCAAAGTCAGCGACGTTCTCTTCGCTGATGCCGAGGTACTCAAGCGGCTGGAGCCGGAACCGGGCAATTTGTTCATCGGAGCGCAAGAACCACGAGAGGTACTCGGAGGAGTGCTCGCTCGTTTCCGTGGGGTAATAACCGATGCGCCGGAACATCTCCACGCGCACTCGATTAAGCAGTTCTGGGTCAGCCTCAATCGCGGCGCGCAGGCGCGGGTACAGGTCTTCACCATCGAGGGACCACTCGTAGAGCCACGCTTGGTGGTTTACCCCAGCAGCCCGGTAGCGAGTGTCGTCAAGTTTCACGCCGATGAGGTCGCACAAGTCGCTTACTGTCCAGTAGACGCTGTGGCAGATTCCGGCAACCTTGAGGTCGGGGGCAACGACGCTCAGCCACCAGACGTTCATCGCCATCGGGTTTGTGTAGTTAAGGAACCACGCATCCGGGCAGAGTTCGAGCATGTCCGCAGCGATGGCGGAGAGCAGCGGAAAGGTTCGCAGGGCGCGGAACACACCGCCGACACCGGTGGTGTCACCGATCGTTTGACGAAGTCCGTGCTTAGCCGGAATTTCGAGATCGGTGCGGGTCGATTCGATGCCACCGACCTGCACCATATTGATCACGAAGTCTGCCCCGGCGAGCGCCTCGCGCCGATCGAGGGTAGAAACCACGGTGACCGCACGGTCGAGTTGCGTCGAGAGTCTCATGGCCGTTTCCGCCGCAACGCGCAGGCGCTCGGCGTCGATATCGTGCAGCACGAGCGTGAGCTGAGGAAGGTCGTCGAAGCGCAAGAGGTCCGCAATGAGCTGGCGGGAGAATACGACGCTTCCCGCACCGATAAAGACAATGTGGGTCATGGATCGATCTTTACGTACACTGAGTGAATCGCGCAAGATAATGAGCGCAATAGCCGCAAAACGATCACTATGGGTGAGCGAATTCGACCAAAGGATGGATAATGGGTGGCATGGTCATCGACAACACGAAGCGTCACGCCGCCTCCACTAAACGCTCGACGCGCATGATCGCTATCCTCGATCTTCTCTCAGAGCGTGGGTCAGTAGCGCTGAGTGAGTTCGCAGAGACACTCTCGATCTCACCGGCCACTGTGCGGCGCGACCTTGCAGAGCTCGAATACCAACAGCTTTTGGTGCGCACTCATGGCGGTGCCACCGTCATCGAGGCCCGGCACGAGCTGCCGGTCACTTTTCGTGATTCCCAATCGCAGGATGCCAAGAAAGCGATTGCCGCTCGCATGGCGACTTTGGTTCCCTCGGGGAGGCATGCGGTCGCGCTCAGCGGCGGTTCGACGACCGCCTACGTCGCACGAGCGCTCTCTACCCACCCCGAGCTCACGATCGTCACCAACTCGCTCACCATCGCTGGGCTCGTCACGTCGTATCCCCAGCTCAAAGTTGTGATGACCGGCGGGCTGCTACGCCCCCAATCCCTCGAACTCGTCGGGGTACTAGCCGAGAATACTTTCAATGCCATCAACGTCGGCACTGCCATTTTGGGCAGCGACGGCATCTCGGTAGAGGGAGGCGTCACTACACACGACGAGACCGAAGCGCGCACGAATAACGCCATGGTGACTCATGCCCAGCGCACCGTGGTGGTGGCCGACGGATCAAAGATCGGTCGCCTCGCCCTCGCGCGGGTTACCGAGATCTCAAGCGTGCACACCCTCATCACTGATGCCACGGCCGACCCCGAGGAATTGGCCCGCATGCGGGCCGCCGGTGTCGAAGTACACATCGTTTAACGGCAAAGACCCCGCAACCGCAATTACACGGTGACGAGGTCTTTGGCGTCAGGCTGTTTCAGCCCGGTTCAGGGTTCTTTAGGCCCAGCTACCGGGGCTTTCGAGACCTTCGTAGAGCGGGAAGGCGTCGGCGAGCGCGCGAACGCGGGCGCTAAGCGCTGCGGTGTCAGCACCGGGCTTGAGAGCCTCGGCAATGATGTCGGCAACCTCGGTGAACTCGGCGTCGCCGAAACCACGCGTGGCGAGCGCCGGCGTACCGATGCGCAGTCCGGAGGTGGTCATGGGCGGGCGGGGGTCAGCGGGAACCGAGTTGCGGTTCACGGTGATACCCACCGAATGCAGCAGGTCTTCACCCTCTTGACCGTTGATCTCCGACTTGCGCAGGTCAACGAGCACGAGGTGTACGTCGGTGCCGCCCGTGAGAACGTCAACGCCGAGCGAGGTCATGTCGTCTTGCACAAGACGCTCAGCGAGAAGCTTCGCACCACGAAGGGTGCGCTCCTGGCGGTCCTTGAAGTCGTCGGATGCCGCGAGCATGAACGCGGTCGCCTTGGCGGCGATCACGTGCATGAGCGGTCCACCCTGCTGACCGGGGAACACGTTGGAGTTGATCTTCTTCGCGATATCAACGTTGTTGGTGAGGATGAAGCCCGAGCGCGGACCACCGATGGTCTTGTGCACGGTCGACGACACGACATCCGCAAAAGGAACGGGGTTCGGGTGCAGGCCAGCAGCAACGAGACCAGCAAAGTGAGCCATGTCGACCCAGAGAACGGCGCCAACTTCATCCGCGATTGAGCGGAACTCGGCGAAGTCGAGCTGACGCGAGTAGGCAGACCAACCGGCAATGATGACGTGAGGCTTAACCTCGAGGGCCTTGGCACGAACATCCGCCATGTCCAGAACGCCGGTCTCTTCGTTCACGCCATACGCGTGAGCTTCGTAGAGCTTGCCGGAGAAGTTCAAACGCATACCGTGCGTGAGGTGCCCGCCGTGATCGAGCGAGAGACCGAGGATGCGGTCGCCGGGCTGCGCGATTGCCGACAGCACTGCCGCGTTGGCGGAGGCTCCCGAGTGAGGTTGAACGTTCGCGTACGCCGAACCGAAGAGGCTCTTGGCGCGCTCGATAGCGAGCTTCTCTGCGACGTCAACAAATTCGCATCCACCGTAATAGCGACGCCCTGGGTAACCCTCGGCGTACTTGTTCGTGAGAACCGAGCCCTGCGCCTCGAGAACAGCGCGCGGAACAAAGTTCTCACTCGCGATCATCTCAAGCGTATTGCGCTGGCGGTCGAGCTCTTGAGCGAGCACCGCAGCGATCTCGGGGTCTACCTCAGAAAGAGGCGAAAGGAACGAGGACACAGATGATCTCCTTGCGACAGGTGGTGGATACTTCCAAGATACCGCCTGAAGGCTGGAGCCGCGCAGTGGATACCCCACGACTTTCCGCGGGCGCGGAACAATGACTACACCCCAAGTGGTCTAAAGCACCCTTGAGAAAACCCCTATTTCTGTCAGACTTTGGACTACCTCAGCGGCGCGCAACGTTCAGAGTAGAGCGCTCCCACCTCCCCGAATGGACCCCATGTTTACCCGCCTCATCCACTCCGCGACGCTCGTCAGCGACGGTGTTTCGCAGCAGGATGCGTGGGTCGGCTTCGAAGGAACTCTCGTGGCGGGCACCGGCACCGGCGACTCGTGGCGTTCCCGGGCGGATGCTGCGACTGAGGTTACTGATGCTGGCGGCGACTATCTCACGCCGGGGTTCATCGACATCCACTCGCATGGAGCAGCAGGAGCGGCCTTCGACGACGGTCCCGCTGCGATCGCTCAGGCGCTCACCGCGCACCGCAGCCACGGCACAACACGGTCGGTCATTTCACTCATCAGCGCCTCGCCCGAAAAATTACTCGCGAATCTTGCGACCGTCGCCGAGTTGGCCCGCCACGACCCGCTTATTCTGGGCAGCCACCTTGAGGGCCCCTTTATCGATCAGGAATTTCGGGGCGCGCACGATCCCGCCGTTCTGCGGTCTCCTACCGCAGCCGAAATCGACCAACTCCTCAAGGCCGCCGACGGCACGCTGCGCCAGATCACGCTTGCACCGGAACTTGCCCGCGGCAGCGACGCAATCGCGGCCTTCGTAGCCGCCGGAGTTCGCGTGGCCGTCGGGCACACCGCCGCCACCTACGCCGAGACTCGTGCAGCATTCGAGGCCGGCGCGAGCATCCTGACGCACGCGTTCAACGCGATGCGCGAGATTCACCACCGGGCACCCGGCCCCGTGGCCGCAGCATTCCAAGCACCGGGTGTCACGCTCGAAGTCATCAACGACGGCGTTCACGTGCATCCGAATGTCGTGAACATGCTGTTCGCCTCGGCCCCCGGCCGTATTGCGCTCGTGACCGATGCCATGGCGGCGGCCTGCGCTGGCGACGGCCAGTACGAGTTGGGTTCGCTCAACGTCATCGTGACCGACGGCGTTGCCCGTTTGAGCGACAGCGGCGTCATTGCCGGTTCAACCCTCACGATGGATGCCGCAGTGCGCCGCGCCATCACCGACGTGGGATTGAGCGTGCCCCAGGCGGTTGCCGCGGCTACCGCGGTTCCCGCCCGCGCTGTGGGCCGCGAGGGCGATCTGGGTTCGCTGGCTCCCGGATTCGCCGCTGACGCTGTGCTGCTCGATCGCGACTTTAGGGTGCGGGCGGTGTGGGCTGCTGGCGTCGAATTGCCGCTGATCGAGCATCCCGACGCCTGAGTAGTTCGCCACCGACAATCGCGAACACTACGGCGACGCCCAGAATGCCGGCGTCAACGTAGGGCAACGAAATCACGCCGTACTCGTCGAGGAGGATGCCGCCTACGAGCGCTCCACCACCGATACCGACGTTGAACGAGGTGGTCAGGTACGCCGAGCCAACATCGCGCATGCGCGGTGAGGCCAGCTGCAGGAGTCGCGTTTGCATCATGGCGGGGACTCCGCCGAAGGCGATGCCCCACACCACGATGACGGTGAACATGATGGCGGGTTCGGCCGGGAACATGCCGAGGAGCGCCGCGCAGATCGCAACGAGCGCGACGGTGACGGGGATGATGCTGCGCGGGAAACGATCAACGAGCATGCCCGCCAATGCGAGGCCAACGGCTCCGGCTGCTCCGAAAATCAGGAGAACGCCGGCAACGGCGCCACTGTCGATTCCGGCTGGGCCAATGAGGTACGGAACGATGTACGTGTAGAAGAGGTTGTGGCCGAGCATCGCCAACGCGACGAGGATGCACACGTAAATCACGCCGGGAACCGAGCGATCTTTGCGCAGCGGGATCGAGATTTCGCCGGTGGCGAGAGGGTGCTGGTGGTTCACCGGTGGCAGGATTCGTACAACCATGATGGTGAGGGCCGCGATGATGATCGCAATGACGACAAAGGCCAGGCGCCAGCCGAGAGCGTGACCGAGAGCGGTACCCACGGGCACTCCGAGCACGAAGGCGGCAGTAGCGCCCGCGCTTGTCACGGCAACGGCGCGGCCGACCTGATGGGGCGGAACGAGGTGGGCCGAGTAGGCACCAACCACAGCCCAGAACAGACCGTGCGAGAGCCCGCCGATTATTCGCGCGATCACGAGCACCGCATAGTTGGGCGCCACGGCCGCCAGCAGGTTGCCGATCACAAAGACAATCAGCACGATGATGACGAGCTTCTTGCGCGGCTGATTACGCGTGAGGGCAGCGAGAGGTGCCGTAGAGATCACGACGGTGGCCGCGAAGATGGTGATCAGCAGGCCGACCTGCGATTCGGATACCGACAATTCGGCGGCTATCTCCGGGAGCAGTCCTGTCGGCAGCCACTCGCTGGTGACCGAGGTGAAAATCAATGCGGAGAGCGTAAAGAGGCCAGCCCACGGAAAAGCCTGAGCGGACGGAGAAGCTGAAGGAATGCGTGACGTGCTCATGTTTGACTAACTCTACCGTCAGCACCGGTACGCTAAATCAGTGACCACCTCAACGCACTGGATCGTAACCCTCACTTGTGACGACAAGCCCGGCATCGTTCACGCCATCAGTGGCGCCATCGTTGAGGCTGGTGGCAATATCACCGAGTCGCAGCAATTTTCCAGCGACGACACCGGCCGCTTCTTCATGCGCTTGCAGGTGCAGTCGGATGCTCCGCGCGAGGTTTTCGAGCACGCTCTCACCCCCGTGACCGAGCGGTACACGATGGAATGGCAACTCGATGTGGTGGGGCGCCCGCTGCGTACCCTCGTATTGGCATCCAAGGCCGGACACTGCGTCAACGACCTTCTCTACCGTCAGCGTGCAGGCCAGTTGCCGATTGATCTGCCGCTGATCATGAGCAATCACCCCAATCTCGGTTCACTCGCCGAGTTCTACGAAGTGCCGTTCGAGTCGCACGCGGTCACGACGCCCGGCCAGAAGCTGGCCTTCGAAGACCGCGTCCTCGAGGTCGTCGAAGAACACGACATCGAACTCGTGGTGCTGGCGCGCTACATGCAGATCCTCTCCCCCGAACTGTGCGAACAGTTGAGCGGCAAGATCATCAACATCCACCACTCCTTCTTGCCCGGCTTCAAGGGTGCAAACCCCTACAAGCAGGCTCACGCGCGCGGCGTGAAGCTCATCGGTGCCACGGCTCATTTTGTGACGAGCGACCTCGACGAGGGCCCGATCATCGAGCAAAACGTCGTGCGCGTCGACCACGCCAGCACGTCAAGCGAACTCATGTCGATCGGTCAAGACGAAGAAAGCCGCACCCTCACGCAAGCCGTGAAGTGGTTCGCCGAAGATCGTGTGCTGCTCGATGGGGCGCGCACGATCATCTTTCGCTAGCTAGCCGCAGTCTTGCGCTAGTTAGCGTCAGTCGCGCTTAGCCCAGCCGTTCCCAGTCGAGGCGGTTCTCCCAGGCGTAGCGGTAGTAGTCGGCGTACTTCAGTTCGGATGCCGCAGCCTCGTCCACAATGACCGTGACGGTGGAGTGCAGCTGAATTGCCGATCCCGGCAGGCTCGCCGTCACCGGCCCCTCGACCGCTCCCGCGAGCGCCGCCGCCTTCACTTCGCCAAACGCGAGCAAGACGAGGTGCCCCGCACGCTGGATGGTGCCGAGCCCCTGCGTGATGCAGTGCATGGGCACGTCGTCGGGCGAATCGAAAAAACGCGCGTTGTCGAGTCGCGTCTGCTGCGTGAGGGTCTTCACGCGGGTGAGTGACGCGAACGAGGATCCCGGCTCGTTGAAGCCGATGTGGCCCGTCGAGCCGATTCCGAGAATCTGCAGGTCAACACCACCAGCCGCGATAATTGCGCGCTCGTAGTCATCCCCCGCAGTTTCGATCGGGCCGCTCTCGGCCGGCACCTGCACGAGCTCCGGCGTCAAGCCGAGCGGCTCAACGACTTCGCGGGTGATCACCGAGCGGTAGCTTTCGGGATGCCCGGCAGGCAATCCGACATATTCATCGAGGGCAAACCCCCGCACAGCAGAGAGGTCGAGGGCACGAGCCGCGAGCGCAGCCCACGTTGTTAAGGGCGTCGACCCGGTTGCTAGGCCGAGTACGGCATCCGGAGTCTGGCGCACGAGCGCCTCGATGAGGTCGGCCGCGACCTCGCCCGCTGCCTCTGCCGACTCGACGATCACTACTTCTGCCATGTCATCGACCTTAGAACCACTGCCGCGATCGGCGTGAGAAAACAGGAAGTGGTCTTTGTGCAGCTCGTGAGCGTGAGCGGAGACATCGTCACCGCTACCCCAGATATCCGTCCGGTAGAATGTCAGCGACGAAGACACTGACCATCTCGCCAATCTGCTGCAACGCCATTCGCTCTGGCGGCGCGGCAACACTCGACCACCAGATCGAGCATCCTGAGGGAGAACTGCCCTGAATCCGCAAGGTTCCAGCCCCCGCTCGAAACGGCGAGCCTCGTGATCGTGCTGCTCGGCGCCTTTGCGGCCGTTTCTCTCGTGGTCCCCGCGCTCACTCGCCGCTGGGGCGTTCGCGTCTTCTTCGTCACGGCGATCATTCCCGCAGCGGCATTTATCTTCACCCTGCTGCAGACTCCTGCCGTTCTCGCGGGCACCCCTCCGACAGAAACCATCCCCTGGATCTCGCAGCTGAACCTCGATTTGAGTTTTCGCGTCGACACCCTTTCGTGGTTGCTCTCCCTCGTCGTCACCGGCGTGGGCACGCTTGTAATGCTGTACTGCATCAAATACTTCGCTGCCGACGAAGCCGGGCTCGGTCGGTTTGCGGCTGTCTTCCTCGCTTTTACGGGCACAATGTATGGCCTCGTGATCGCCGACAACGTCTATCTGCTCTTCATCCTGTGGGAAGCAACGACGGTGTTCTCGTTCCTGCTCATCGGTCACTACACCGGTCGCCTCGCGAGCCGCATTGCGGCGATGCAAGCTCTGATCGTCACCACCGCCGGTGGCCTCGTGATGCTGGTCGGGCTCGTGATGCTCGCCGAGCGCACCGGCACCGCCAGCTTGGCTCGCCTCGTTGATCTTGCGCCCGAGGGAACCGTCGTGACGATCGCAATCATGCTGATTCTCGTCGGCGCGATCAGTAAGTCGGCGATCGTTCCGTTCCAGTTCTGGCTGCCCTCGGCCATGGCCGCCCCGACTCCGGTCAGCGCCTATCTGCACGCTGCGGCGATGGTGCAGGCTGGCATCTACCTCATCGCGCGGCTGGCTCCCGGTTTTGCTCAGACCCCCGGCTGGCAACCGCTGCTGCTCGGGCTCGGTGTCTTCACCATGCTGGTCGGCGGATGGCGCGCACTCACCCAGGTCGACCTCAAACTTCTGCTTGCCTATGGCACCGTCAGCCAGCTCGGGTTCTTGCTCACGGTCGTCAGTTTCGGCACGCGAACCGCGGCTCTTGCCGGAGTCGCGTTGCTTCTGGCACATGCCCTCTTCAAATCGGCACTGTTCTTGACCGTCGGCCTTATCGACCACCGAGTCGGCACCCGTGACCTCACCAAGCTCAGCGGGCTTGGCCGCGAAGCACCATTCCTCACCATCATTGCCATCATCGCCACAGCATCAATGGCCGGAGTCCCTTTCACCGCAGGGTTCGTGGCGAAAGAGTCCGTGCTGGCTGGCTTCCTCGAGAGCGCAACTGCGGGATCGGCGCTGGGCTGGATAGCCATCGTCGGCGTCGCCGTGGGTTCTACCCTGACGGTCGCCTACAGCGCCCGCTTTCTGTGGGGCGCATTCGCCAGCAAAGACGGTGTCGAAACCGTACGCCCGCTGCACGAGAACGTGTGGTTCTTGTCATCCCCAGCCATTCTCGCGGCCAGTGGCCTTGTTCTCGCACCTCTCTTTGGTGCTGTGGGAACCGTGCTCGAGGGCTATTCGCAGCAATTCCCCTCGGAGGGCTACGAGTACTCTCTCAAGCTTTGGCACGGCTTCGATGCCGCCTTCTTTATCTCTGCCGCCACACTCCTCGGCGGCCTCGCACTGTTTTGGGCGCGCACGCAGGTTTTCGCACTTCAGTCGCGGGTACCCGCCCTCGTCGACTCGAACAAGCTGTACCGTTCCACGCTGCGCACGCTCGACCGCGTTTCGCTACGAGTAACGGCAACCACCCAGCGCGGTTCGCTGCCGTTCTACCTCACCGTCATCCTGCTCGTGATGGTGGGTTCGGTGGGCAGCGCGCTGGCGTTGAATCGCACGTGGCCCGACTCCATCCGCCTCTTTGATAGTCCAGCCCAACTCGCCGTCGGTACCCTCATGATCGTTGCAGCGATTGCACTCGTCGCGGCCAAGAAGCGCTTCCAAGCGGCGGTTCTCGTTGGAGTGGTCGGCTACGGAATGGCGGCGCTGTTCGCGTTCCACGGCGCCCCCGACATCGCGCTTACTCAGGTTCTGGTTGAGACCGTCACGCTCATCGCCTTCGTGTTGGTGCTTCGCCGCTTGCCTGCCCGCCTCGGCAAAGCCCACGGCAGCTCGCGCCGGGTTCTGCGCGCGGCCGTCGGCATCTCGGTCGGGCTCCTGATGGGCGTCGTCGCGGTCGTGGCACTTAGCGCGCGAAGCGCAACCCCGATCTCCGAGGCACTCCCCCAGTTGGCCTACGACATTGGTCACGGCAGCAACGTCGTCAACGTCGTGCTCGTCGACATTCGCGGCTGGGACACCCTCGGTGAACTGTCGGTGATCGTGGCGGCAGCAACCGGCGTCGCGAGCCTCGTGTTCTTGCGCAGCCGCACCGACAACCTGCCCCGCGTCTCTGAGGCTCGCGCCCGCGGAACAATCCGCGTGCGCCTCAAGCCGTCGCGGGAAATTGTCTCTTCCGGCTATGTTCCGGGCGTACAAGACCCTTCCACGCGCAACGCCTGGTTGCTCGCCGGTCGCAAGCTGGCCCCCGAGAACCGGTCGATCCTTCTCGAGGTGGTCATTCGCCTGCTCTTCCACCCTCTGGTCGTGCTGTCGCTCTACCTCTTGTTCGCCGGCCACAACCTGCCCGGCGGCGGGTTCGCTGCGGGACTGGTGGCCGGGCTTGCCTTGGCCGGTCGCTACCTCGCCGGTGGGCGCTATGAACTCGGTGCTGCAGCTCCCTTCGATGCCGGCCGAGTCTTGGGCGTTGGCCTCGTGCTCGCTGCGGGCACCGCGACTGTACCGCTCCTGCTGGGGGCGGATGCTCTCACCTCCACGTTCTTCGAGACCACCATCCCCGTGCTTGGTCACGTGGAGTTCTCCACATCCACCATCTTCGACATCGGGGTGTATCTCGTTGTCATCGGAATGGTGCTGGACGTTCTCCGCAGTCTGGGCGCCGAAATCGACCGTCAGCGCGAAGAGTCCTCTGAAAGCCTCGAGAGCGGAAGCACCATATGAACGCCTCGCTCACCCTCGTCGTCATCATGGTCGTGCTCTACTCGGTCGGCGTCTACCTCCTGCTCGAACGCAGCATGACGCGCGTTCTACTGGGATTCTTGCTTGTGGGCAATGCCACCAATCTGCTGATCCTCATCATGTCCGGCCCTTCCGGCGCTGCGGCGTTCTTTGGTGAAGACGCGGCAACGGCAGATCCACTGCCGCAAGCTTTCATCCTCACTGCGATCGTGATCACCTTCGGTGTATCTGCGTTCTTGCTCGCTCTGATTTATCGCTCCTGGCGCTTGGCCAATGCGGATGTGGTTTACGACGACACTGAAGACCTCGCGATGGGCCGCCGCCGCAGCTCGGTCACTAACGATCGTGACGTCGCGGCTGACGACACCGAGTTCGGAACCCGGGCCGCGGCTGCCATTTCCACCGCGGTAGACCTGCGTGAACAAGAGCAGCGCGAAGAGCAAGAGAGCCTCGCGGCAGAACGCCGCCAGCAGGAAATCGACAAGAAGGAGGCAGACGCATGAGCGCACTAACCACTCTGGTCGTTCTGCTGCCCTTGCTCGGCGCAGCAGCAGCCCTGACCCAAGCGAAACGTCCGCGCGTTCAGACGTTCATCACGGTGAGCGTGCTCAGCGCCGTTCTCGTGATCGGTGCTGCACTGCTCGTGGCCGTCAACACCAATGGCGCTATCGCCGTCGAAGTCGGTGGCTGGCCCGCGCCCTATGGGATCGTGCTCGTCGTCGACCGACTTTCGGCGCTAATGATCGTGGTCTCCGCCGCGGTGCTCTTGGCCGTTTTGGTGTTCTCTGTGGGGCAGGGTCTCGCCGACGGTGACCGCGAAACCCCGGTCTCTATCTACTACCCGACCTACCTCATCCTCGCCACCGGCGTCTTCAACGCTTTCGTCGCCGGGGACCTGTTCAACCTTTACGTGAGCTTCGAAATTCTGCTGGTAGCAAGCTACGTGCTTATTACGCTCGGCGGCACCGAGCCACGCATCCGCGCCGGCACGGTGTACATCGTCGTCAGCTTGGTCTCCTCCGCCATTTTCTTGGCGGCTATCGCGATGATTTACGGCGCGACCGGCACCGTGAACATCGCTCAGCTGACGGTTCGCCTTGCCGAGCTGCCGGCCGACGTTCAACTGGTTCTGCACGTCATGCTCCTGATCGGGTTTGGCATCAAAGGCGCCGTCTTCCCGCTGTCGTTCTGGCTGCCTGACTCATACCCGATGGCGCCAGCGCCGGTCACCGCGGTGTTCGCCGGGTTGCTCACCAAAGTCGGCGTGTACGCGATCATCCGCACCGAAATGATCATCTTCCCGGATGGCGAGCTCAACACCGTGTTGCTGATCGTGGCGGCGCTCACGATGGTGATCGGAATTTTAGGAGCGGTCGCGCAATCCGACATCAAACGACTGCTGTCGTTCACGCTCATCAGCCATATCGGCTTCATGTTGTTCGGCATCGGCATCGATACCGCTGCGGGCCTTGCCGCAGCGACGTATTACATCGTTCACCACATCATCGTTCAGACCACCCTCTTCTTGGCGACGGGGCTCGTCGAACGCCAGGGTGGCACCACCGGTATCAATAGGCTGGGCGGGATGCTCAAGGCCAGTCCCCTCATAGCGGTGTTGTTCTTCATCCCTCTGCTGAACCTCGGCGGCATCCCACCGTTCTCCGGATTCCTTGGCAAACTGGCACTGTTCGAAGCCGGAGCGAACAACGGTTCCACGCTCGCGTGGGTGCTCATCGGCTGCGGTGCGGCCGTCTCGCTGCTCACGCTGTATGCCCTCGCCCGCGCCTGGAGCATGGTCTTCTGGCGTGACGCGGAAGAGGTCGCCGACTACGAAAACCCGCCGGCAATGGCGACCGAGAACGAGAGCACTACCGCTGTTGCCACGACGCGCACGACGCCCCGCATCATGGTCGGCGCGACAGTAGCGATGGTCGCGGTCAGCGTCGCCCTCACGATATTCGCGACCCCGCTCTTTGACCTGAGCGCCAACGCCGGAGAAAACATCGATGGCCCCGCGTACTACGTGAACACCGTCTTCCCGGGAGGTCTCGAATGAGCGCCGCCGAGAATGCGCCTACGCCCGCCAGCACAACCAGCGGGGCCAGCGCATCCGAAACCGCATCCGAACCCGCCGTCTCTCGCTCCGAGGTGCGCGGGCGTGTCTGGCAGCAATTGCCATTGCTGCTCGGGCTCGTCGTACTCTGGGCCGTTCTCTGGGGACAGTTCTCCTGGCTGAATCTGCTCACGGGCTTCATCGTGGCGATTCTCGTCACGCGGGTGCTGTATCTGCCTCCGGCTGACATCTCGGGGCGTCTGAATCTCTGGTACTCGTTCGTCTTTCTGGCCTACTTCATCGCCGACGTGACGCTGGCGTCGTTCACTGTCGCGTTCCAAGCCCTCAACCCGCGACCGATCCCCACCTCCTCGGTCATTGCCGTTCAGCTGCGCACTCGCTCCGACTTCGTCATGACCCTCGACGCGATCGCCATGTCGCTGGTGCCCGGATCGATCGTTATCGAAGTAGATCGCGAGCGCGCCATCCTGTACTTCCACACCTTCGACACGACCACGGCTGCCGACGTTGAGAAGATGCGTGCCCACGTACTCGTAGTGGAAGCTCGCATTGTTCGCGCCATCGGATCCACCGACGACCTTGCCCGCATTAACGAGACGGAGGCCACCCGATGAACGAATGGGTCTTCATCGCCGTCGGTCTGATGCTGCTGTTCGCAGCGCTGCTGGCGCTCTATCGCATCATCCGCGGCCCCTCGATTCTCGACCGTATGATCGCCTCCGACATGCTTCTCACGACGATCATCTGTGGGCTCGGAGCGGAGATGGTGTACAACGGCCACACCCGCAGTCTGCCCGCCATGCTCGTGCTGGCGACCACGGCGTTCCTCGGCTCAGTTGTCGTGGCCCGGTACGTGTCGAGGAGAACAAACTCATGACTCTCGACACTGTGCTCGACATCCTCACCGGTATCTTCCTGCTGCTCGGCGGATTTCTCTCCGCCGCCGCCGGGGTTGGCCTGCTGCGTTTTCCGGATGCGATCGCACGCCTCCATGCGACGACCAAACCCCAAATTCTGGGCTTGGCCTTCATTCTCTTGGCCATCGCCCTGCAGGAACGCCAGCTCTCGACGATTCTGCTCCTGATCTTTCTGCTCATTTTTCAGATGATCACCGCCCCCGTCTCGGCCCACATGATCGCTCGTGCCGGCTACCGGGGTGGAATCATCGCGCCCAATTCGCTGCTCGTCGACGAGCTCGAACAGGCCATTGACGCCGCGCCCGAACTTGAGGATGCCGACGGCGAGACTGACGGCGCTGACGCTGCGGCCACGTGAGACAGCAAACATCGTGAAACACCAGCTTCTCGTCAGGGTTGCTCGGGCATACTGAACATTCGCCAACCTCTGGGAGCCCCATGCGCAACCTCACCGACAACAAGATCGCCCTAGCCCTCTTTGCCGGTGTCACCCTCGTGGGTGCACTCTCCGCCTGCTCGTCGCCGGCGACCAGCAGTACCGACTCCGGTTCGACGGATACCACCGCCCCCGATGCGGCCGCGACCGGCACTGAGTACGCCGACGGTACCTACACGGAGTCGGGCGACTATACCTCCCCCAACGGCCCAGAAAAAGTGGATGTTACCCTCACGCTCGCCAGCGATACCATCACCGACGTCACCGTCGTGGGCTATGGCGAGAACCCGAACTCCATCCAGTTTCAGGGCGAGTTCATCGACGGAATCGCGGCTGAAGTCGTGGGCAAGAACATCGATGAGCTTTCCGTCGACAAGGTAGCCGGTTCCTCCCTCACGAGCGGCGGCTTCAACAACGCCGTCGACGCGATCAAGGCGGATGCCCTCGCCCAGTAAACAGTTTGATGCCATCGGTGCGCCCTGGCAGATCGACACCGCAGAGCCGCTCGGCTCTGTCGTTGAGACTGCCATCGCGCAACGAATCGAGCTGTTTGACCGCACCTATTCGCGCTTTCGCGATGACTCCCTTGTGCGAGCGATTGCCCGCACTCCCGGCACCTACACTTTTCCCGCGGATGCTCCCCCGCTGTTCGAGCTTTACCGTCGTCTCTATGACGCCACCGCCGGCGCCATGAGCCCTCTCGTCGGCCGTGCTCTAGAAGAGCTCGGCTACGACCGCACCTACTCGCTACAGCCCGCCACCACCCGCACGCGGGTGCCCGAGTGGCACGAAGCCATCAGTTGGAACGGAAGCGCTCTCACCACGTTCACCCCCGCCGTGCTCGATGTAGGTGCCGCCGGCAAGGGCTACCTCGTCGATCTCGTGGGCGGGGTGCTCGCCGAGCACGGCGTCACGACCAGCACGGTGGATGCGAGCGGAGATATTCTGCATCGCGGCGCTGGCGACCTGCGGGTCGCGCTCGAGCATCCGCTCGACTCCAGCAAGGCCATCGGTGTCGTGACGGTGAGCAACGAAGCGATCTGCGCCTCAGCCCCCAACCGTCGAGCCTGGGCCGGGCTGCACCACATTCTGGATGCCCGCACCGGGCAGCCGACCGACCGCATTATCGCGACCTGGGCCATCGCCCCCACTGCCCTCGAAGCCGACGGCCTCGCCACCGCACTTTTCTTTGCCGATCCCGCTGAGCTCGAAGCCGAGTTCGATTTTCAGTGGGTGCGGATGCACTCAACCGGCCGAGTCGAGCACTCGGCACACCTCCCCGGAGAAGTATTTCTATGACACGTTGGCTCGATCGAACTCTCGGCGCGATCGCTATGTACAAGCTCGTGCTCGGCAGTCTTGCCGGACTGGCTGTTGTGTCGATCGCGCTCGCCTTTGGCGGCCTGATCTCGCCCGATCCTTTCGCACTGCTCGCGAGCCTGCCGATTGCCGTCGCGTTTAGCTACGGCGCCAGCTGGCTCGGCGCTCGCATCGTGCGCCAGCGAGCGCACCTCGAGTCGTCGCTCATCACGGGCCTGCTGGTGTTTTTCATCATGGCGCCGAGCCTGCAGCTCAGTGGGCTGCTCGCGATCGCCCTCGCCTCAACGATCGCGGCGGCATCCAAGTTTCTCATTGCATTCCGCGGGCGCCATATCTTCAACCCCGCTGCTCTGGGCGCGTATGTTTTCATCTTCGTTCCGCTCGGTTTTCCGACTTGGTGGATCGGAACCCCCTGGTTGCAACCCGTCATTCTGGTCGCCGCGTTCCTCATCCTGTACCGCACGCAACGCCTCGATCTCGGGCTCACCTTCGTGGTCGTGGCGGCGAGCATCCGCATCGCACTCACTCTCGCCAACGGCGGCGACCTCACCGAGGCGCTGAGCTTCACGTTCCTGTCATCCCAAATGATCTTCTTTGCCGGCTTCATGCTGAGCGAACCTCTCACCCTGCCGCCGCGACGCTGGCAACGTCTGAGCCTGGCCGTCCTCGTCGCACTCCTGTTCGCGATCCCTTTCTCAGTCGGTAGCCTCTACAGCGACCCTCTCTTGGCGCTCCTCATCGGCAACCTTGTCGCCTTCGCGTTCACTCAGCGACGCACCATCCGGATGACGCTCACGGAGACAGAAGAAATCGCCCCCGGAACGTGGGAACTCACCTTTGCCCCGCACCGCCCCCTCTCGTTCCGAGCGGGTCAATACATTGAGCTCTCGTTGCCGCACCCCTCGCCCGACCAGCGGGGAGCGCGGCGCTACTTCACCATCTCCTCGGCCCCGGATGCCGGCGCCACTGTCTCCGTTACGTTCACCGTTTCTGACAGGACCAGCAGCTTCAAGAACGCTCTGCTCGCGCTGCCGCGGGGTGCCGATGTGAACGGCACCGGAATCTGGGGCGACTTCGTACTCCCCCGAAAGACCACCGAACCGCTCTTGCTCGTTGCGGGCGGCATCGGCGTCACCCCCTTCGCGAGCCAGATCGCGCACTCCCATCTGCACGACGAAGAACGCGACATCGTGCTGATCTATGCGACCTCAAGCACCGAAACTTTGCCGTTCAGCGGGCTCTTCGTCGAGGCGGGAGTGCGCGTGATCGTCTTCGGGCCGCAATCAGCCGCCGCGTTGCCTGCGGGCTGGGTGCTCGGCAGCGAGGGCCGCCTGAACAGCGACGCTCTCTCCGCGCTCGTGCCCGATCTGGCCGACCGCCGTGCTTACCTCTCGGGCCCGCCCGCGCTCGTCAACGACCTCAAGTCGACTCTGCGAGCAAACGGTGCCCGCCGCATCCACACCGACTACTTCTCGGGCTACTAGCTCGACGCCCGTGCGCGGTCCGGAGCGCTGCTCGGCGTGCTCCTCAACCGACGCTTCAGACTTAGCGCGCGCAACGCGTTGAGAATGGCGACGAGATCAACGACCTCCTGCAGCGCGGCGCCCACCACGGCGGGCAGCGCTCCGGTCATGGCGAAGAGCATGAGCCCAATGCTGATCGCGATACCGATCCAGATGCTCTGCAGAGCAATCTGCACGGTGCGCTGGCTGACCTGCACTGCCGACACCACCCGGTGAAGGTCATCGACGAGGATCACTACGTCGGCCGATTCGCTTGCCGCCGTCGAGCCCTTCGCGCCCATCGCAATCCCGACATCGGCAGCACCCAACACGGGCGCATCGTTCACGCCATCGCCGACCATCACGACGGGTTGCGGCGTTGTCGCATGCACGAGTCGTACCTTGTCTTCGGGCAGGCACTCGGCGTGCACTTCGCTGATGTGCAGTTCATCGGCCACCTTGCGGGCAGTCTCCTCCACATCACCCGTCAGCATCAGGGTGTTCTGGATGCCCAACTGACCCAACTCCGTGAGCGTTCGTTGCGCTTCGGGTCGCACGGCATCCCGCATCACGATCGCGCCGGCGTACTGGTCATCGACGCCCACGTACACGGCGGCTTCGCCGCTTGCCAGGTCGATCCGGGTCAGCCCGGGTGCCTGCTCGGCGACGAACGCGGGCTTACCGACGGTCACAAGTTGGCTGCCGACGCGGGCTTGCACACCGTGGGTGGCAACTTCGCGAGCATCCGACACCTCGGGCAGGTCGAGAGAGCGCTGCCTCGCCGCATCGACCAAGGAGGCTGCAAGCACGTGCGAGGAGTACTGCTCCGCCGCCGCCACGAGAGCCAGCAATTCATCGGCCGTGAGCGCGCCTTCGGGCCGAACGTCGACAACAACCGGCCGACCGCTCGTGAGCGTGCCTGTCTTGTCGAAAACCACGGTCTTTGCTCGGGCCAAAACCTCGAGGGTTCCGGCGTTCTTCACGACGACCCCGTAGGTCGAAGCGCTCGACATCCCGGCCATAAACGCCACCGGAGCCGCGATCAGCAGCGGACACGGGGTCGCCACCACAAGCACTTCAGCGAACCGCACGGGGTCGCCCGAGATCCACCAGGCGATCGCGGCCAAGCCAATCGACACGAGCGTGAAGGGCACCGCATAGCGATCAGCCAACCGCACAATGGGCGCTTTGCTCGCCGCTGCCTCGGTGACGAGCTGCACAATGCGTTGGTACTGGCTGTCGGATGCTCGAGCACTCGCCTGCACCGTGACAGCTTCTGGCCCATTCACCGACCCGCTCAAGAGCAGGTCTCCTGTCACTTTCTCCACGGGCATGCTCTCGCCGGTGAGCGACGATTCGTCGACGGATGTCGCGGCGGATACCAGCACGGCATCCACCGGCACGATCTCCGAAGGCCGCACCACGAGACGATCCCCTACGGCAACCTCGGTAGCGGGCACGTCGATGATGTCGCCGGCAGTCGTCACCTGATGCGCCGTTTGCGGAACGCGACCCAGCAGCGCATTCAACTCGCGCTTCGCTCGCCCGGCCGCAAAATCTTCCAGCGCTTCACCACCGGTGAGCATCAGCACGATCACAATGCTCGCCCAATACTCGCCAACTACTACCGTCGCTACGATCGCGGTGACCGCCAACACATCGAGCCCGAACTCGCGCTTCAGAAGTTTGCGCACCATCGACACCGCTTCGCGTGCCGCCACGGCGAGCGCATACAGCGACAGCAACCAAGGCACGACGGCGGATGCTGGAGTCCAGTTCAACGCTAACCCGACGACGCCGACCACGACCGTGAGTGCCACGAGCGGGTAGCGGCGCACCGCTGAGCGCAGAGTCACGGAGCGAGTAGGAGCCATACCTTCGTTCTACTCTTGTTGGCGGCATCCGGCCAGCCAGCACAGGCTCGCCTAAGCAGCAGCGCACTGTCGGCTTGCTATGCCTCGCTAGGCTCGTTGTATGACTCAACGGCGCTGGCAACAGATCATGGACATCCCTCTCACTGTCGCCGCTGTGATTTTCTTGATCGCCTACGCGTGGGAAGTCATCGCGAACCTCGACGGTGTTCCGATGCTGATTGCCGAAGTCATTATCGCCGTCACGTGGGTCGTTTTTGTGGTCGACTACGCCGTGAATCTCGTTCTCGCTGAACACCGCTGGTTCTGGTTCCGCAAGCACATCTTCGATCTCTTTGTTGTCGTGTTGCCCATGCTGCGCCCGCTGCGCCTGCTGCGTTTAGTCACTCTCTTGAACGTTCTGCAGCGTCGCGCCGGAACCGCTGTGCGCGGCGGCGTTCTCACCTATGCCGTCGGCTCGTCGCTGCTACTCGTCTTCGTGGCCGGGCTCGCCATTCTGGATACCGAGCGCAGCATCACGGGCAGCCAGATCACCAATCTGGGCGACGGCATCTGGTGGGCCTTCGTTACGATCACCACGGTCGGCTACGGAGATATCTACCCCGCCACCACGCTCGGCCGCGTGATTGCCGGTGGAGTAATGGTGGCCGGCATTGCCCTGCTCGGTGTTGTGACCGCGACGCTCGCTTCGTGGATCGTGGAACGGGTCGCCGCCCAAGACGAACTCTCGCACGTTGCCACCCGTCGCGAAGTGAAAGATCTCACGGAGCAGGTGTCCGAGCTCAAGCAAGTACTCCTCGAGCACGCGACTCAGATGGCCGCATCGTCGGGAACCCCGGCTCCGACCCTCCCTGCTGACTCGGCTCCCGTCGCAGCCAGCAGCAGCTCTGCCACGGAGCCAGCATCCCTTCCAAAGCGACAACCTCTCACCTAAGCTGTGGGCATGACCTTCGCCCCGCTGGCACCACCTACGATCGACCCGGAGAGTGCTCCGCTCCCCGGTGCGTCGCTGCGGGCGGCGATGCGACGATTCTTCGATCGTTCGTTCCGGATGCGCGGTCGCGCCAGTCGCAGCGAATACTGGTGGTGGATGCTCGTGAACATCGTCGTGATCACCGTGTTGCAGGTCGTGGCACCACTCGCGATCGCGGGGCGGCCCTTAGCGGGTGAACTTTCTTTCGGGCCCTTCGGGTCGTTCGTCTATCCGTCCCTGAGCCTCGCGAGCTGGAGTGGCGAGACGACGGCCAATTCGCCGGTGCTCGTGGCCCTCGCCTTTATCGCAGGAGGCTGGGTACTGCTCACTGCGATCCCCGCCATCGCGATCTGCGTACGCCGCCTGCACGACTCGGACCTCTCGGGTGGGTGGGCATTTCTCGCCCTCTTCCCCTTCGGAGCGATCGTCGTGCTCGGGCTCGCTCTGCGCAGTTCAGACCCTCAGGGCATTCGGTTCGACTAGCGCGGCAACCGAATCTCGACCGTGCCGTCGACGACGCGGCTCTCAAAGCGCGGCTGCGGACTCGTCGCTGGACCGTGGATGACCTCGCCTGTATCGAGCGAGAACGCACTCTGATGCCAGGGGCATTCCACACACGCGCCGCCCGGAGCGGAATCGTCCTCGACGACGTAGCCATCGTGAAGCTCAGCCCCGAGATGGCTGCACGTGTTCGAGAGCACCGAGACCCGCTCACCCCGACGGAAGACCACTACTTCGGTGTCGGCAACGACACGCTTCTCGAGAGCGCCCTCGGGCAAGTCAGTGAGCGGTGCCAGCTGCTGCCAGCCGCTCGGGAAGGTGGCTTCGACATCCGGCGCGTGACTGACGCCCGCGGCCTGCCGATAGGTCAGGTGCCCACCGAGGTAGCCGCCGCCCGAGGCAATCGCAAGCCCGGCATAGCTCAGCACTTTGCCGCTCGTGTGCTTTCCGCGCGAACGCTGCACGAAGGATGCCGCAAAGAAACCCGTGGCCACGATATTGACCGCGGCATGCACGATGCCCACGCGCTGCTGTTTCTCGTCCAGCTGCGACCAGTCCGCAAAGCCCGCGACTGCCGTGCCACTCGCTCCCAGCACTCCCACGCCGACGAGAGCACGCGATGCCTGTTCGGTGCCAGGCACAGCGTCGAGCACGCCGGCCGAAATCCATGCTCCGAGTGGGACATGAACGCCCAACGGATGAACGGGGTGCCCGAGCGGCACTCCGTTCAGCACATCTCGCAACCACCGAGGGCGAAGAACTGTCTCCACGATTCCCCGGGTCTTCTCAACCGCAGGGTCGAGCGAGGTGGCCTCTTCGAGGCGGTCAACGTTTCGCAATACGGGAAGTCGTTTCATCAGTTCCTCGTCCCTCTGTGTGGGTGCTTATCGAAAAAGTTAGACGGTCACGGATTCGGAGGACCCAGTCTTGGGCTCATCCCCCGTCACCTTCGCGGCGACGACACCGACAAGAGTCGCGACCTTGCCCGGGCTCTGCCAGTACTGGGCCGATTCGCCCTTGACGTGAATCAGAACGACCGAGGGGTCGGTCTCGCCGCCCTCAAACCACACGTCGGTGAACGAACCCCACAGCTCCGACTTCTTCGCCTGATCGCGCACGACTTCGGCGGTGCCGGCGAGCGACAGCCACTGCGAGGAGCCCGAGTAGGAGACGTTAACGCGAGGGTGGGCCTGAAGCTGCTGGACGGCATCCGCGGTGTCGGAGGCAAGGAACCAGCAGTCTCCGTCGAAGTCAGCTTCTTGCACTGTCATGGGGTGACTGTGCAGAGAACCGCTCGCGGCGACCGTGGTCAGCATCGCGATGCGAGTGCTCTTCATGATGGAGCGGATGGTGTCGAGCTGGTCTGCTGTTGCGTGGCTGTGAGATGACATTGTGTCTCCAATTCGTCGACGGTTGCGCAGTTGTGCTGCGCTTCGACGCTAGGGAGCGATCCTCAACACTGGCCGAGTGCTAGCCGAACGTTAGATGAGAACCAAGACGCTCACTCAGTGAACGACGTCAACGATGACGAGTGCCTTCCCCCGCAAGCACTGCCGCATACCCTTCGCGGTAGCTCGGATAAGCAAACGAGAAGCCTGTACTTTTCAGGAGCGCATTGCGACAGCGCTTACCGCGGCCCCTGCCATCGGTGACACCGCCTGCACGTTCGAGCGGAATCGGTTGCTCGATACTGCGAGCGAGAAACTCGATAACCTCGCGCTGATCGGCCGGCTCATCATCTACGCCGACATAGATGCTGGCGGGCGAGAGGGCCATCGTCGCAAGGTGCACGATGGCCGCTGCAGCGTCATCCCGATGGATCAGATTGGTGAAGTAAGGGGCGGATGCCACCGTTTCGTCGCCGGCACGGATGCGGTCGATCTGTCGGGTGCGACCCGGCCCGTAGATTCCCGCCAAGCGAAGAACCGTCGAATTGGCGACGCTCTCGAGCAACAACTCTTCAGCTTCCCGCAACACGGTCGCTGTCTCCGTCGACGGCGTCGCCGGAGTCGATTCATCGACCCAAGAGCCATCGCTAACTCCGTAGACGGCAGTCGAGGAGACATAAATAACTCTCGGTGCAGCAGCGCAGTCTCGCTCGATAGCAGCGGCGATGTTCCGCACGCTGTCGACGTAGGTCGCGCGATAGCCCTCGCGCGTGCGCTGATCGGGGCTGACCGCAATTACGACGATGCTGGTATCGGAGGGAAGAACCGGTATCCGCGCAGACAAGTCGACCGCTTGCCCAGCGATTTCGGGTGGCAACTTCTCGATCGAGCGCCGTAGGCCCACTACAGAATGCCCCAGCGCCGCAAAGCGGAGCCCTGCCTCGATACCAAGGTCACCACATCCGGCTATGACGACGGTCACTGTTGTCTCCTCACGATGCACGCGTGGCAGGCTGTCGCGCTCTCGCGGTCCTCACGAGCGAGCACCTGCCATCACCCGCCGCCCCAGCGTAGTGAGCGAGGTGGTGACTTTCCTGCGAGGGCGCACACGCAAAAGGGCCCGAAAGCCGAAGCTTTCGGGCCCTTCGTGGAACGTCGTGGCGCGAGCCAGTCAGTTACCGCGCGAGACGCAGATTATGCGAGGCGCGTGGCGAGGTTCTTGTCGAGCGTGTCGAGGAACTCTTCGGTGGTTTCCCACTTCTGGTCCGGTCCGACGAGCAGTGCGAGGTCCTTGGTCATGTGACCGGCCTCGACGCTCTTGATGACGACATCTTCCAGGGTCGAAGCGAATTCGATGAGTTCCTGGTTGTTGTCGAGCACGCCGCGGTGAGCGAGTCCACGGGTCCACGCGTAGATCGATGCGATCGGGTTCGTGGAGGTGGGCTTGCCCTGCTGGTGCTGGCGGTAGTGACGCGTCACGGTTCCGTGAGCGGCCTCTGCCTCAACAACCTTTCCGTCTGGCGTGGCCAGAACGGAGGTCATGAGGCCGAGCGAGCCGAAGCCCTGAGCTACGGTGTCGGACTGAACGTCGCCGTCGTAGTTCTTGCAGGCCCAGACGTAGCCGCCCTCCCACTTCATGGCCGAAGCGACCATGTCATCGATGAGGCGGTGCTCGTAGGTGAGGCCCGCTGCTTCGAACTTGTCCTTGAACTCGGTCTGGAAGATCTCTTCGAAGATGTCCTTGAAGCGACCGTCGTAGGCCTTGAGGATCGTGTTCTTCGTCGAGAGGTACACGGGGTAGTTGCGCGTGAGGCCGTAGTTGAGGCTGGCACGAGCGAAGTCCACGATCGAGTCGTCGAGGTTGTACTGCACCTGAGCGATTCCATCACCCGGGGAGTCGTAGACCTCAAACTTCATGGGCTCGGAGCCGTCTTCGGGAGCGAACTCCACGGTCAGCTTTCCCTTGCCCTTGAAGCGGAAGTCGGTGGCGCGGTACTGGTCACCGAAGGCGTGACGACCGATGATGATCGGCTTGTTCCAGCCCGGAACCAGACGCGGGATGTTCGAGATAATGATCGGCTCACGGAAGATAACGCCACCAAGGATGTTGCGGATGGTGCCGTTAGGGCTGCGCCACATCTTCTTGAGGCCGAATTCTTCAACGCGGGCTTCGTCGGGGGTAATGGTTGCGCACTTAACGCCAACACCATGCTTCTGGATGGCGTGAGCCGCATCGATGGTGATCTGGTCGTCTGTTGCGTCGCGGCTTTCGATGCCGAGGTCGTAGTACTCGAGGTTAACGTCGATGTACGGGTGGATCAGGGTGTCCTTGATCCGCTGCCAAATGATTCGCGTCATTTCGTCGCCGTCGAGTTCGACGACGGTGCCTTCTACCTTGATCTTGGACAAGCTTTGCTCCTTAGTTAGTGGCCTCCACCAGCTTACTCTTTTTCCTAACTATCTCGACATCGAGATACCTTGGCGCATCTGTCTACTGCGGGTTAGCCTGTATCCATGGGTGAGCTAAGACTTGAAGAATTATCGGCAAGCACCATCGTGGCTGCCAACAACCTCTCGCTTCGACGCGGGCAGGAGCAGTTCGTCACTCCGCCCTCCTACGCGATTGCGGACGCCTACATCGATCCGCTCACGTCGTGGCCCCGTGTTGTGCTCGACGGCGACACCGTCGTGGGCTTTATCCGTGGCAACTTCGATGCCGAAGCGTCGCAAGAAGAATTCCGCAGCTGCATCTGGCGCGTGAACGTCGCCGGCGACGCCCAGGGTGGTGGAATCGGCCGCTTCGCCGTCAAAGCTCTTGCCGAAGAAGCCCGCAGCCGTGGCTTCGACCGCATCACCGCCATTTGGGAAGAGGGCGACGACGGCCCCGAGCAGTTCTTCCTCAAAGTGGGCTTTCAAATCGTCGGCGAAACCCAGTACGGCGAGAAGCTCGGCGAGTACACGCTCTAGAGCGTGACTTCTCCGCTGTACCTCTTGCGCGCCCCCGCTCGCTAACTCGACGCTCACCATGCCCGCCCCCAGCGACGATTTCGTGAGCCGCGTGCTCGAAGTTGTCGGGTCGATTCCGCCCGGGCGTGTGATGACCTACGGCGAGGTCGCTGCCACGATCGGCTCGAGAGCCGCGCGCGCCGTCGGCACCGTGATGGCCCGCTACGGTTCTGAGGTGGCGTGGTGGCGCGTCATCCGTTCGGGCGGGCATCCACCCCTTGCCCACGAAGACCAGGCGCTCAAACGCTACGAGGCCGAATCAACGCCGCTGAAATGGATGCCCGACGGCGGGTATCGCGTCAACCTGAGGCTGGCGCGACACCGGCCCTAAACGAGCGAGTTACGCCACGCAGCGTGCAATTGCGCGAACTTGCCGGAGCCCGAAATGAGTTCCTGCGGCGTACCGTCTTCGATGACGCGGCCGTGTTCCATCACGAGCACGCGGTCAGCGATCGCGACCGTCGAAAGACGGTGCGCGATGATGACAGCGGTGCGATCGGCGAGCAGCGTTTGCAGGCCAGCCTGCACGAGACGCTCACTCGGAATGTCGAGCGACGCGGTTGCCTCATCCAGAATCAGCACGACAGGGTCGGCGATGAACGCGCGAGCGAACGACAGCAGCTGTCGTTGTCCGGCACTCACGCGGCCACCGCGCTTGTTCACGTCGGTGTCGTAGCCGTTGGGCAGTGCCTCAATGAACTCGTGCGCGCCCACCGCTTTGGCTGCATTGATGATCTCTTCGCGAGTGGCATCGGGCTTGCCGAGCGCGATGTTGTCGGCCACGTTTCCCGAGAACAGGTACGCCTCTTGCGTGACCATCACGATCGCGCGCCGCAAATCTTTCGGATGCAGCTTGCGGAGGTCTACGCCGTCGAGCAGTACCGTTCCCTGGCTGGGATCGTAGAACCGCGAGATCAGCTTGGCGAGCGTCGACTTGCCGGCCCCGGTGGTTCCCACCATCGCGACGGTCTGACCGGCCGGCAGCTCAAGATCGAACTTCGGCAGAATCACCTTCTCCGAGTTGTAAGCAAACTCCACACCATCGAACGTCACGGTTCCCTTGGCCTTACGCAGGTCGATCGGAGTCGTGGGGTCGGCCACCGTCGGGCGCTCTTCGAGCACTCCCGAGATCTTTTCGAGGGCCGCCGCAGCGGACTGGTACGAGTTGTAGAACATTGCCATCTCTTGCGCCGGAGCGAAGAACTGGCGGGCATACAGCAGCGCACCCAGCAGGGCGCCGATCGCAAGATCACCGGTGGAGACGCGCAGACCGCCCACGAGCAGAATCATCGCGAGGGCAACGTTTCCGATGAGAACGAGACCCGGGTCGAAGATTCCGAACAGTTGAATGACGCGGGCGTTGGCATCCCGGTAGTTCTCGACGAGCCCACCGAACTCTTCGCGGTTGCGCTCCTCTTTGCGGAACGCCTTCACGGCACGGATGCCGGTCATGGTTTCAACGAACTGCACGATCAGCTTCGCGGAGGCAGTACGCGTCGCGCGGAAGTGCAATTGCGACCGCACTTGGAACCAGCGGGTCAAGAAAGCCAGCGGCACAAGGGCACAGAACAGAATGACTCCGCTGACCCAGTCGAGCGAGAACATGGCGATCGCGATGAACCCCATGTAGAGCGCACCTTGAACGAGCTGGTTGATACCCGAGTCGAGCAGTTCACGAATCGCATCGAGGTCACTCGTTTGGCGCGCGATGATGCGGCCCGAGGTGTAGCTCTCGTGGAATTCGAGGCTCAAGCGCTGAGTGTGCAAGAAGACTCGCTTGCGCAGATCGAACAGAATCGCTTGACTCACGCGGGCACTGAGCACGGTGTACCAGGCGATCATGGAGGCGCCAGCGATGCCCGTGAGGAGATAGGCCCCCACTGTCAGCCCAAGCGGTAGCGCGTTGCCATCAATGAGCGCGGGCAGAGCGTTGTCGATACCGAACGCGATCAGCGCGGGGCCTGCAACCTGAGCTGCAGTGCTCACGACGACAACGATCATCGTGAGAATAACGCGGGCTCGCAGGGGTGCGATCAGCGAGCCGAGCAGTCGCAGCGATCGCTGGCGAATCTGGCGGCTTTCATCTTTGGTGTAGTCGTTACGCTCTTCGCCGGAGGTTCCCATCACGCTCATGAGCTGACCTCCTGTTCTTCCTCTTCGAGACTGGATATGACATACCGGTAGTGGTCGCTGGTTGCCAGCAGATCAGAGTGTTTTCCGACGGCGGTGACCTTGCCGTCTTGGAGAAGAGCAACACGGTCGGCGAGCATCACCGTCGATGGTCGATGAGCGACGATGAGCGCCGTGGTGGAGCTCAACACCTTGCCCAGTGCCGATTGAACCAGGGTTTCGGTGTCGACATCGAGTGCAGACAGCGGGTCGTCGAGCACGAGCACCGCGGGCCTCGCCGCTACGGCGCGAGCGAGTGCGAGACGCTGGCGCTGACCACCGGAGAGGCTCAGACCTTCTTCCCCGACGAGGGTGTCAAGACCGTTGGGCAGTTCGTATACGAAGTCGGCTTGAGCGATGCTGAGCGCTTCGCGCAGTTGTTCTTCGGTTGAATCCGGGCGACCCATCAGCACGTTTTCACGCACACTCGACGAGAACAGGGTGGCATCTTCGAACGCCATGGCGAGGTGCCGCCGCAACTCAAGCAGCGTGAGGTTGCGGATGTCGACACCGTCGATGCTGATCGAACCGCCGGTCACGTCGTACAGCCGTGTGGTGAGGGCGGTGATCGTCGATTTACCCGATCCGGTCAGACCGACAAGAGCCATCGTCTCCCCGGGCTCGATGCTGAGGTCGACACCGTTCACGAGGTCGGGAACGTTCGCGGGCGAATCCGGATAGCGGAAGTGCACATTGGTGAACTTCAGGTGCCCCTTGCTCTCCGTAATCGTTTCGGGGTTGTCAGGATCCGTAATCGGGTTTTCGGAGTCCATCACTTCAAAGAAACGGTCGGCAGCGGTACGCGCATCGAACGTCATCGACAGCAGGAAGCCAATCGACTCAACGGGGAAGCGCAGTACGGTCGCCGTCGCAAAGAACGCGACCAAGTCACCAGCAGAAATATTTCCCTCGACAACAAGCCAGACCCCGCCCAGCAGACCGAGCGCGAACATGACATCGGGAACGAGCAATAGCCACAGCCAGATGCCTGCAATGGCACGAGCCTTCTCGATCTCGGTGCCGCGCAAGCTCTCAGCCTGAGCCGAGAATCCGACGAGCGCATGTTTGCCGCGACCAAAAGCCTTCAGCACACGGATGCCGTGAACTGACTCCTCGACAGCCGTTGCCAAGTCACCGGTCTGGTCTTGACTGCGGCGAGCCACAATCGAGTACTTCTTTTCAAAGACGTAGCCGTACACCCAGAGCGGAATCGAGGTGACGATGAAGATCACGCCGAGGACCCACGAGATATTCACGAGGAAGAGCAGCCCCACGATGATCGTGAGCACGTTGACCACGAGCAGCACCAGACCGAACGACAGCCAGCGACGGATGAGGTTCAAGTCGCTGACGGCACGCGACAACAGCTGGCCGCTCGGCCAACGATCGTGGAAGCTCACCGGCAAGTGCTGAAGAGTCATGTAGAGGGTGTTGCGCATGCGCGCCTCAACGTGGGTGCCCGGCGTGAGTACGAAATACCGCCGCAGTGCGATCATGATCGCTTCGACGATACCGAGCCCGAGAACGATGAAGAAGGCGGGCCAGATCTCGCTGGAGTCCCCCGATTGAAGCGGGCCGTCCACGAGCGAACGCAGCACCTGCGGGATCAGCAGTGCCACGATGCCAGCCGCTAGCGCCGCTGCCATTCCGAGGTAGATATGGGGCATCGCCGGTTTGGCGTAGGGGTATAAACGGCGGATAGCCGCAAAGGTGCCCACGGCTTTAACGCGCGGGGGCTGGACAGACTCGTGAGACAACGTGGTTCCTTGACGAAAAGGGATCACCGCAAGCGATGATCGTGACTACTGCGGGTCGCTACGGCGCGACCGTGAACCGCTGCAGTTCGTCAGCCAGACTCACAGCAGACAGCCTTTTAGAATATGCCTGCTCCGGCCTAACCACAATCGTTATTGCTAAATTTTTTGACAGAGTCTCAACTCAGCGAATTCGAACGGAAAGGCACGTGACGCAGCCCTCCATCTTCTCAAACTCTGACACGTCAACAGTCACGACGCGGTACCCAAGGTTTTCGATGAGCGCCGCAGTCTTGGGCGCCGACGATGCCATGAGAACAGCGTCATCCGACAGCACGACAACCGCCGCGCCTTCTGCCTCGGGCACAGCCAAGAAACGGTCGTAGACGTCCACGTTGTCGACGAGATCGGGGTACCCGATGATCGTGCCGTCGGGAAGGGCTGTCACACCGCTCTTGAGGTGCAACACCTTCTCGATGGGAACAGCGATCACGGTGTAACCGAGCGGAGTAACGATCGAACGGAGTTGGCGGATGCCCTCGGCGTTCGTGCGACCACCACGGCCGACGTACACCGTGGAGCCCACCTTGAGCACGTCGCCACCATCGAGCGTTCCCGGCTGCGTGATCTCATGCAACTCGAGCGTCAAATCTTCGAGGCTGGCCCGAACGGCATCGGTCTCAGCCTGGCGGCTTTCAGCGCCGGGACTCGTGAGCACGGCGACGTCTCCGAACATGACGACGATGTCTTCGATAAAGACAGAGTCGGCCAGTTCATCAGCGGCGGGCACTTCGATGGTCTCAAAACCGTTTGCTTGAAGAGCCGCAACGTAGCCCTCCCACTGGGCGTCCGCGAGTTCGGCATCGACGGGCACGCGATCGAGGTGCGTGAGTTCGCCTTCAGCCATGCGCGACGACGGCGCCCGAACCAGAGCGGTGAGCGTGGTCGGCTGAAACGCCGGAACGGCGAGGGCAACCCACACCCGGCGCCCGACGGTGATCGCAGCGATGATCGTGGCGACGACAAAAATGAGGTTGGTACCGAGCAGCGTGGCCAGAATGAAGGCAACGGCCTCCGGGTTCCATTCAGCGCCGGTGGCGATGATGCCGAGCGCAGTGCCAAAGAACGCGGCAGCGACACCCAGCACGAGGCCGGTCACCGCAGCCGTGTACCAGTAGCGGTTGATCTCCAGGGTTGCCGCCAGGGAATACAGCACAAACAGCACAAGGGCCATCGGCAAGAAGTATTCGCCGATCGCCAGCAGGTTCTCTGCCGCCGCCCCGTTGGCGGTGAAGAACACCAAACCGGTCGCGATGTAGACAGTGCCGGCAACGGCAAGTCCTGAAATAAAAGCTGCGGCGAAGCGCCGTCCCACACTGATCATGCGCACAAACCTATCTGTATCAATCTATGTTTTTGCCTAGAGCGCACACGAGTACTTCACGGCTGCACGTCAGCGACCGTGACACTGCGAAATGCCGCGCTTAGTGAAAGAAGTGGCGCTCTCCGGTGAAGTACATCGTCACGCCAGCTTCAATCGCTGCGGCAATGACCTCTTCATCGCGAATGGAGCCACCAGGCTGAACAACCGCACGCACACCGGCATCGAGCAGCAACTGCAATCCGTCAGCAAAGGGGAAGAAGGCGTCGCTGGCCGCAACCGAACCCTTGGCCCGATCCCCCGCCCGCGAAATCGCGAGTTGGCACGAGTCAACGCGGTTGACCTGCCCCATACCGACACCCACGGATGCTCCGCCGTCAGCCAGCAAAATAGCGTTCGACTTCACCGCGCGAACGGCACGCCACGCAAACTCAAGGTCGGCGAGTGTCGCAGCATCGGCCGCGTCTCCCGCAGCAAGCGTCCACGATGATGCCGGCGAGAAGTGTGCGTCGAGCTCTTGCACGAGCATGCCGCCCGAGATCTGGCGCAGTTCACGGTTGCCGCGGGCGTAGCCCTCGGGCAGTTGCAGCAAGCGCAGGTTCTTCTTGGCCTTCAAAATCTCGAGCGCCTCGGGCTCAAAGCCGGGAGCAACCACAACTTCGGTGAAGATCGGTGCGATAGATTCCGCTGCTGCCTTCGTGATGATTCCATTGGCCGCGATTACTCCGCCGTAAGCCGAGATGGGGTCGCAGGCGTGCGCCAAAACGTGAGCGTCCGCGATGGTGGCCGCGGTGGCGATTCCGCACGGGTTGGCGTGCTTGATGACGGCGACCGCGGGAGTCTCGTGGTCGAAGGCGGCGCGCAGAGCGGCGTCGGCATCCACGTAGTTGTTGTACGACATCTCTTTGCCACCGAGCTGCGTGGCCTGGGCGATTCCGGGCTGGGCGGCGACACCGTACAGGGCGGCTTCTTGGTGGGCGTTCTCGCCATAGCGCAGTACGGCGAGCTGGTCGGCGGCAACCGTGAGGTGCTCGGGAAGCGTAGGGGCGGATGCCGCGGCATCCGCATTCTCACCCAGCAGGGCACCGGTCAGGAACCACTGCGACACGGCGGTGTCATAGGCCGCGGTGTGGGCGAACGCCGCCGAGGCAAGCGCATAACGCTGGGCAAAAGTCGTGCCCTCCCCCGCTGCAGCCGCCATGATCTCGTCGTAGCTGTCAGGGCTCGTGACGATCGCGACGTTGGCGTGGTTCTTGGCGGAGGCACGCACCATGGCGGGGCCACCGATGTCGATCTGCTCCACGATGTCGGTCGGAGCGGCACCCGAAGCGACAGTCTCGACGAAGGGGTAAAGGTTGACGACGACAAGGTCGAACGCTTTGATGCCAAGATCAGCGAGCTGAGCTTCGTGTGATTCGAGGCGGAGATCGGCCAGAATGCCGGCGTGAACGGCAGGGTGGAGCGTTTTGACGCGGCCGTCGAGCGACTCCGGGAAACCTGTAACGCTCGACACCTCGGTCACGTCGTAGCCGGCCTCAGCAATCGTCTTGGCTGTCGACCCGGTCGACACCAGTTCAACTCCCGCATCGGCGAGGGCGCCAGCGAGGTCGAGCAGGCGCGACTTGTCACTCACTGAGATGAGCGCGCGGCGGATCGGAACAACGTTGCGTTCGCGGAAATCGGCAGGATTGTGGCTTGGGCCGCTCATGGGATTCAGAGTTCCTTTAGGTTGATGCGATTGGTGGCAATGTCTTCGATCGTCTGCACAAGCAAGCGCCGTTCTACCGGCTTGATGCGGGCGTGCAGATGTTCTTCGGTATCTCCGGGCTCGATAGCCACGCGCTCTTGCACGATGATCGGACCACTATCGACACCATTGTCGACCTTGATAACACTGGCACCGGTCTGGGTCGCCCCAGCGGCTAGAGCATCACGAACCGCGTGGGCTCCCGGAAACTCGGGAAGGTACGCCGGATGCGTGTTGATGATGTTGGGCGAAAGTGCTTCAACCACTCGCGGCGGCAGCAACTTCATGAAGCCGCTCAGCACCACGAGGTCGGCGTTCCAGAACCGAATCTGCTCGAGCAGTTCGTCGCCCCACGCATCGCGGTTTTCGAAGTTGGACATCGCCACTGAGAAGGTGGGGATGCCGTAATGCTCGGCATGGTCGAGCCCGTCAGCAACGCGGTCAGCGCCGACGGCAATGACACGAGCGGGAAAGTCGGCACTCTCGGCCGCTTCGAGCAGGGCAGCGAGGTTAGACCCGCCCCCGGAAATCAAGACAACGAGTGTGAGCACGCACCCAGCCTAGCGCTCAGCGAACCCGTCGTTATCGCGTTCGGGGCGAGCGGACGCCAAGAGACCAAGCCCCGCGGCGACCGAGAACTCGAGAGCAGCCCACGCTGCGACTACCCAGGGTTCAGGACCGACATCCACCAAACGTCCCGGACCGGCAGACCCCGCGGATGCCCACGCCAGAAGTCCGATAATGGCCGCAGCAACGACGCCGATTCCGATCGCAACGATCGCCAGCTCGCGACGACGAAGCTCGCCGGCGATACGCGGGCCCAGCATGGCGGCCACCAAAAACCCCACCACGATCGGAGCCAACAGGCCCACAAAACCGAAAGCGAGTTCGCCCCCGGGCAATGAGCCCAAGAGGGGAATAGCGGGAACAGGCCCGAGAGTCGTCGCAAGCGGCGACACAGCAGAACCGGTACCGATCGCGAACCCCGGCCCCACAAGCCACGAGGCTGCCCACACGACAATGTTCGGTAGAAGAGCAAGCTGGCCGATCGTGACCGCAACTCCGCCGAGAACCTCGGTGTGAAGTCCTTCATACAGGGTGATGATGTCGGCGAACGACGTGAGGATCGCCGCTGTCGTGACCAGAGACGCGACAGCGAGCAAAGCGGCAGCCGCGATCGCACCGCCGCGCAACGACGTTGCCACAATCGTGCGAACGTGAGCCGGCCATCCACCAATCCAGCGACGGATGACTCCCGAAACAGGATTGCTAGCCGACACGATCTGACTGCCGATGAGCAGTCCAAGCGCGAAGACGAGGGTGGGAAGCACGATTCCCTGCCACAGCGACGGACTCGCCACCGGGTGCAGCGCCGACAGGGTCAGCACGAGCGAGGCTAGACCGAACGTTGCAAGGGAGGAGAGCGTGCCCAGGAGCAGATGCGGGGTCTCCGCGACCCGACGACCAGCACGCACCCCCAACAGGAGCGTAAGGAGCGCGAAGCCTAAGAGGGCCATCGTGATTGTGACGGGAGTGCTCGCGGCAGGAAGGCCAACCGTACTTGCTACGGCCGGATCGAGCACCACGGTGATGTCGGTGCCGTGACCGACCAGCCAAATATCGACTGCCGCACGCCAGAACACTGTCCAGTCGATCGCCAAACCGTAGTGGATGCCCCACAACAGCGTGAGCGGAACCAGCGGAATAGCGATCCCGATAGCAACAACAAGCAGCGCCTCGAAGGCGGCGAAGAGGAGGGTGAGCTGGCGATTCATGTCGTTGCTGAGAGTACCCCGCAGCGCCCCCAAGAGTGCTGGGGGCTTACCGCAGAGCGCAGAACATGTCTCCCCGAAATGGGGAGCCTTGAGTTCTTAGTTCGCGAGTTCCCCAAAACCATCGGCCGTCATGGTTACGAGAGTGTCGATTGCCTGCTGCGCAGCATCACCCGTGGCCGTAAACCGCAGAACGTGATCCTTGGCTGCCCCGAGGGACATAATTCCGATCAGACTCTTCGCCGAGACCGGACCCTTGCCCGCGGTGACGTCGGCGATCGTGAGCGTCGCGTCCACTCCCGCGAGCGCCTGCACGATGAGAGATGCCGGTCGTGCATGTAAGCCATCGGGATTGACGAGGGTGGCGTCCGTCGTGATTTCGGCAGGACCGGCCGTCGTCGCTTCCGGAGCAGCGGGAGCAGCCGGAGCAGCGGCAGCAGAATCCGCAGCAGCAACAGCTTCGGCAGCGTTCGGATTCGATTCCGCCGCCGGCGCAGCACCGCCCTGATCGGCAAGCTGGCTCTGCTTCGGGCCCATGGCGGCCCGAGCTTCGCGGTCGACCTCGTCGAGCGATGCGCCGGCGTTGGCCAGCACAATCGCGGCGATGAGACCTTCCACGAAGGGAGCATCCGTGAGTCGAACTTCGTCGGTCGTCGTCATGAACTCGGTGGCCATGGTGCCGCTCAACACCGCAGAACCGAGGTCCATGAAGACGAGAACGCCTTCGCCGCTGGCAACCTCATCGATTGCCTCAGCAACCTTCACGGCATCCGTACCGATGATGCCGTCGCCGGCGCCGGCTGCAATAGCGATCGGCGGCGGGGTCTCCCCCACCATTTCTAGGGCGAGATCCACCGCGGCCCGCGCGAGCGCCGGGCTGTGGCTCACCACCACAATGCCGATCACGGTCAGCTCGCTACGGTCTCGGCGAGCGCCTGAAGCAACAGCGTGCTCGAGGTAGCACCGGGGTCGAGGTGGCCAGCACTACGTTCTCCGAGGTAGCTCGCACGACCCTTGCGGGCAACGAGAGGCTCGGTCGCATCGCGACCCTTTTCAGCGGCAGCGAACGCTGCGGATGCCGCAGCGGCGATGTCTGCACCGTCAGCGACGGCAGCATCCCACGCATCCAATGCCGGGGCGAGCGCGTCGAACATAGTCTTGTCTCCCGCTTCGGCCTTGCCGCGCGCCACGACGCCTTCGAGACCGGCTCGCAGTGACGCCCCGAGGGCGGCCGCGTCGAGTTCGGTCACGGGGCCAGCGTTGACGCCCATGCGCAAGAACAGCGTGCCGTAGAGCGGGCCGCTCGCGCCGCCGACGGACGTTACCAAAGTCATTCCTACCGACTTCAGTAGTGCGTCCGCGGCGGACGCGGGCTCTGCACCAACCTTCTCGACTACCGCATTCATTCCGCGAACCATGTTGGAGCCGTGGTCAGCGTCGCCGATGGCCGAATCGAGTTCGGTCAAATAGCTCTGTTTCTCGGTAACGAGATCGCGAAACCGCGAGAGCCAGGCGATCAGTTGGTCGAGAGAGATGGTGCTTGTAGACATTGTTCTTAGACTCCCCAGCGGAGCCCGGCGGTGTTCACCGGGGCATCCCATAGTTTCAACATTTCTTCGTCAGCCTTGAGGATGGTGACCGAGCAGCCAGCCATGTCGAGGCTCGTGATGTAGTCGCCGACGAGGGTGCGCGCAACCTCAACTCCGGCGGCTTTCAGCAGCTTCGCGACCTCGTTGTACATGATGTACAGCTCGATCTGCGGGGTGCCACCCATTCCGTTCATCATCACAATGGTCGGTGCACCTGTGAAGTCCATGTCGGCCAGGATCGGGTCGACCAGTTGCTTGGCGATCGAGGCGGCATCCGCCAGCTTCTCGCGGTGGCGACCGGGTTCGCCGTGGATGCCGACGCCGATTTCCATCATGTCGTCGGGCAGGTCGAAGGTCGGTTTGCCGGCGGCGGGAACGGTGCAGCTCGTGAGCGCCATGCCCATGGAACGACCGGAGTCGTTCACCCGGTGAGCCAGTGCGGTGACCGCGGCGAGGTCCTGACCCTCTTCAGCGGCGGCGCCGACGATCTTCTCGAGCAGAACGGTGAGGCCAACCCCACGGCGTCCTGCCGTAAAGAGCGAGTCCTGCACCGCGACGTCGTCATTGACGACGACCGAGGCCACCTTCACGCCGGTTTCCGCTTCGGCCATTTCGGCGGCCATTTCGAAGTTCATGACGTCGCCGGTGTAGTTCTTGACGATGTGCAGCACGCCGGCACCAGAGTCAGCGACCTTGGTGGCTTCCTGCATCTGGTCGGGGGTGGGCGAAGTGAATACTTCACCAGCACACGCGGCGTCGAGCATCCCGAACCCTACGAAGCCACCGTGGAGCGGTTCGTGGCCCGAGCCGCCGCCGGAGATCAGGGCGACCTTGCCAGCACGGGTGGGTTCTGCGCGGTAGATCACGCGGTTGACGTGGTCGACCTTCAGCTCGGGATGCGCGGCGTCGATTCCGGCGAGCGCGTCAGCCAGGACTGATTCGGGGGTGTTGATCAGTTTCTTCATTACTTAGCCTTCTCTTCCGTGAGTGCTTCAGTGAGGGTGGTGTTGTCAGCGGCGGTCTTCGAGATGAAGCCGAACGCGAGAGCGGCGAGCACGCCGGCGAGCAGTTCTGCGGCGAGATAGACCCACAGCTGCTCCCACGCAACTTGGCCGCCCATGATCTGCTGAACGAGCATCGGGCCGGTGGTGCGGGCCGGGTTGATGGACGCGCCGGTGATCGGGCCAACAGGAATGATGGCGGCGAAGACGACGAAACCGATGGCGAGTCCGGCGAAGCCGGGGGCTGCCTTGCGGTGGATCACACCGAAGACGGTGAACACGAGAATGAACGTTCCGATGAATTCGGCGAAGAAGGCCTGGCCAACCGGGATCGTGTCGGGGTTGAAGGAGGCGACTCCCAAGCCGGCGTCAACTGCAGCCTGGCCGAGAACGCCGACAATCGCGAAAGCACCGGCGGTAGCACCAAGCAACTGAGCGATGAGGTAGCCGGGAACTTCACGCCACGCGAACTTGCCGGCGACGGCGAGACCAATCGTGACAGCCGGGTTGATGTGGTTACCGGAGATATAACCGAACACGTACACCGTCACGACAACGATGAGTCCGAAGGCGAACGAAATGATTCCGAGGCTCGCCATCGTGAAGGGCTCGTCACCGTTCAGGATGAACGTCGCGGGCACGGAGCCAACACCGACGAAGACTAGAAAAGCGGTTCCAAGAAACTCTGCAGCCAACTTTTGCCACTGCTTGTTCTCATCCATTAGTTCTCCTTTGAACTTGAAATGCACGTGCGACCGGGTGTCGCCGCGTTCCAAAATATCGGAACGTTATTCGATAATGTCGAATATGCTACGTTCAGTTACATCTTGTCAAGCCCGCACGGTTCGAAAGTAGACCGCAGGCGCAGACATAATGAATACCGGCTAAATGACGGGGAACAACGGTGATCCAATCCATTGATCGAGCAGCACAAGTGCTCTCGTCGCTTCAGGGTGCGCGCCACCTCGGCATCACCGAACTCGCCGGCCATCTCGGCCTTCCGCCCTCGACAGTTCATGGCATTGTCAAGTCGCTTCAGGCCCACGGTCTGGTCGCAAAAGAGCCCAACGGCAACCGCTACATGCTCGGCCCGGCACTGCTCAAACTTTCCAATGTCTACCTCGACACCCTCGATGTGCGGGCACGAGCCATGCGCTGGACCCAAGAACTCTCGCGGCGCACCGGGCTCGCCGTTCGCCTCGGTGCCGAACTGTTTGACGAAGTCATCGTCATCCACCACAACAACCGGCCAGACGGCAGCGAGCAAATGCCCGAAACTGGGCTCTCCATCCCGGTGCACGCTTCGGCCATGGGCAAAATCTTGCTGACCTACAACGCGGATGCCGCAGACCAGCTTTTCGAGAAACCGTTGCGTAGCCTCACCGGCGACACCATCACCGACCCCTCCAAACTCATTCTGCAGTTTGCGCAGATTGCCGAGCGCGGCATTGCCACGGAGGAAGACGAGGCCGTTCTCGGCGAATCGTCAATCGCAGCCCCGATCGCCGACCGCAACGGAAGCGTCATCGCTGCGGTCGCGGTCGTCATGCCGTCGAGCGAATGGCCGCCAGAAGACAACGTGCTGAATGTGCTTCGCGAAACTGCGCGCAACATCTCTCGCGAGCTCGGCTACACCTCGTGGCCGCCGCCCGTCGTGCGTCGCCCGCAGGACGACTAGCGGTTCTCACCGGAGCGCGCTTAACGCAACAACGACCGGCCACCCGTGGGGAGGTGACCAGCCGTTGTTGTTGAGGGTTAGCTTCTGGGCAAATTGCGCCTAGAAGACGATCCAGACCCAGTCGTTACTGCTCTTCGAGCCCGTCACGTTATCGCCAGCGGGCGTAAACTGCGCGCGCACCTGGTGCAGACCGCGATCGAGTTTCGGCAGAATTACCGTCACCTTCCCGTTGTCTGACTCGTCGAGCGTGATGGTGTCAATCTTCTTGCCATCCACCGTCACCTTGACGGTGCCGGTTGCCGCAGCGTCCTCACCCGTTGCGACACGGATGGTGGCACTCACGGTGTTCCACGAGAACGCGACGTGCTTGCTCACCGACAGTTTCACGCTCGAGCTGTAGTTGATCATCACAGCCTCGGAGGTTGCGCTCGCGCTCGGCAGGTCCTTCTTGCTGGCGGTGACAACGACGGTGATCGCCTTGCCTTCGTCAGCCTTCGTGACCGTGTACTTGCTCTTATCGGCGCCGGCAATGTTCTCGCCGTTCGCCTGCCACTGGTAGCTGAACTTCAGCCCGTCGACATCCCACTCGCCGGCACTAGCCGTGAGCTTTTTGCCGACCAGCGGCTTGCCCGAGATCGTCGGCAGAACGGTGTTCACGGGGGTTCCCGGCTGAACGTCGTCTTGCGTCACAACCTCAATTGCGGTTGTTGCTCCCGTGTCGCCATAGCTGACGATTCCGAGGTAGTTCGTGAACGGGGCTAGGCCCTCCCACGATGCGGTGTAGCTCACGGCTTCACCTTGAACGCCCGCAAGAACCTCGGGGTCGAGACCCAGCGGCTCTCCTGCACCAGGAACAACGGCGAAGGTTCGCACGTCGAACGCGGTGGCGGGGTTGGCCGCATAAACCGACGCCGTGACCTGATACGTGCCCGGAGCCGGATCGACGAGGTTCACGCGTTCGTCTGCCGAACCGGTAGCCGACTGCCAACCCGTAACGGGCGTGCCTGCGTCATCGAGTAGGTACACGACGAGGTCGAGGTCAGCGGTGTCATCGATGGAGTCGAGATCGAAGCGCGCGTACGTGGTGCCCTCGGGCACGGTTGCCGTGTACTCGAACTCGTCCCCGGCAGCACCGGAACCCGAGTGCTCGGTTTCGGTACCCGTGGGATCTTCGTAGAAGACTCCCGCGGTGAGACCGGTGGAGGTCAACGGAATGTCGCCAGACCCACCGGGCGTGACGGTCACTTCAACGGCACCGAACGTTCCGGTTCCGCTGGCTGTTTCCGGCGCGAGGATTGTGACGGGGCGCACAGCGATGGGGCTGTGTACGACGGTGTCACCGCTGGTCCACGTGAGGGCACCCGTAGTGAACTGGTCGAGCGGAGCATCCGTTCGACTGATCGTCACTTCGTAGCTCTGCGTTTCGCCTGCCGCACCGAAAGTCAGCGTGGATGGCGACACCGTGGCGTCGATTCCGGGAACCGAGACGGATGCCTCGAACGTGCCCGCCTGAGTGGAGGTCACGGTGCGAGTGATCGTTTCTGGCGCCGTCAACGAGCCGATACCGATGGATGCCAGGTTGAGATTGCTGGGATCGATTGCTTCGACCGCGGGGTCGAGCACGTCGTAGCCAGCGCCCTCAATGTAGGACAGCCAATCGCCGATACCGTTCAGGTAGAGCAGTCCAGGTTCAAAGAACTTGGTCGGGTCAACGTGGCCCGAGCCCTGCGTGAAGGGATCGGTGACGGGGTTTCCGTCGGCATCCACAGTGTCGTAGGCGGTTGTCATGAAGGCTGACTTGATCTCGGCAGGAGTCGCGTTGGGGCGCTCACCGAGGTACAGGGCAGCAAGGCCCGCAATGTGCGGTGACGACATCGAGGTACCCGAAAGAAGCGCAAACGTCGGCTCGGCTCCTTCAGCATTAGCACTGGCGGCGAGGATTCCGACGCCGGGTGCTGAAATGTCGGGCTTAATGATGTCGCTACCGTCGGCTTCGACAGGGCCACGTGACGAGAAGCCAGCAACCTGAGGTGTCGGCGGCTGGTACGCAGTCTCGTTTCCGGGAGTGAACGTTGCCGTCGCACCCTCGGTTGCAACATAGGCCAGAACAGCATCGCGGTACGGAGCATCCAAGTGGATGGTCGGAATCACGTGAGTGTCGAGGTCAATGGAACTCGGCGTGACGTTGACGAGAACCGAGCCGATACCACCGGCACGAGCAACCTCGGCCGACTTGTCGACGCGGGCGATGACGCCGCGGTCGCAGACCACGATCTTGCCGTCAACGAGAGCCGGGTCGAGGGTGTCAGCCAGGCACAGGGCCGGGTCGACCGCGCCCTCGAGCGCGACATCCGCGGCGTACACGAGTTCACCCGTGAGCGGTTCCGCGGCGGGGTCGAGGTCAACCGTGATCGACGCACCGGCGAACTCTTGGCCGTCACCGAGGGTGACCGTGGCTTCGTAGTTCGGGATGGTGCTGGCAGCGACCGTGGTGATCCACGGTGCCGCATTGTCGAGCGTCGTTGCGCCGGGGCCGTCGTTTCCGGCGGACGCTGCGACGAAGACGCCAGCAGCAGCAGCACCGAGGAAGGCCTGGTCGGTGGGCGAAACGGTGCTTGTGGCAGCGCCTCCACCGATCGAGTAGTTGATCACGTCAACACCGTCAGCGACAGCCTGGTCGATAGCAGCGAGAAGGTCAGTGGATGCACAACCGTCGTCTGTCGTTTCGACAGGGTCGGGTCCGCTCCAGCACACCTTGTAGGCAGCGATCTTGGCAGCGGGCGCAATCCCGGAGAAGTATCCGAGTGCGTTACCGCCAACGTTGGCGTCAACTTCGAGGTTTCCGGCTGCCGTGCTCGCGGTGTGCGAGCCGTGGCCGTCACCGTCACGCGGCGACAGGTATTCGCCAACGCCCGCGTCACCGATGTTGCCGGCACCGAAGCCGTCAACAAAGTAGCGAGCGCTGATGACCTTGGTCGTGCAGTCATCGGCGGCGAACTGGTCTCCTTCGGTGCAGACGCCGGTGAAGGTTTGGCCATCTGACTTCTCGAAGACAGTGGAGTCGCCATCACGGTACGGGTCGGCGCCTGGCGTGCTGCCGAGAGCGTCACCGGCAAAGGCCGGGTTCTCGGGAGCGAAACCGGTGTCGAGCACTCCTACGACGATGCCTTCGCCGGCAGTTTCCGCTCCGCCCGTGGCGGCCCAGAGCCCCTCGGCGCCTTCGAGGCCGAGGAATTCAGTTGACCGCTGCGCTGCGGTGATCTTCTTCAGCTCATCCGGAACGATCGAGGCAACAAGCTTGTTGGCTGAAAGCTCAACTGCTTGGGCCGCGGTCAAGTCGGCTGCGAAGCCGTTGGTTGCAAGCGTGTACGAATAATCGATGTCAGCTCCGACGGACGCCGCGGCATCCTCCTGCTGCTCTTCCAAATACTCGGTGTAGTCCTGCACTACTTGGCGGCGAGTGTCGAGTTGCTCGCCTTCGGGTGGAGTTGTTGCGTCAAAGCCGCGCACGCCACCGTCGTAGGTAGCTGCCGCCTGATCCACCATCGTGACGATGTAACGCCCCGGGGTGAATTCAGTTTGGCCGCCGCCACCAATGGATGTTGGTGCAGCTGTGGCGCCGAGGGCGGCGCCGGTAACCAAGGAAGTGGCGACAAGAGTTGTCGTTGCCACCACCGAAATGATTCTTCGAATGCTCACGAATATTCCTATTCTTCTCTGAATGGGACTTGCTTATGTGACGTACACACGCTGATCAGGGCGTGCTTGCAAAGCGGCTGTTCGGGTACTCACCAAGAGCCACTATATGCGCGTTCTACCCCTTAACAGGGGGTGGTCTTGGGGTCATCGTTACCCGAACGTGACACATTGTCCGCTCTTTGGGGGACGCGCGCCCGCGGTCCTTTCTCGCCCATACTGGAGACCATGGGACAAGCCCCGATCTACGTTGAAATCGACATCGCGGCCGATATCGACACAGTGTGGCGACTCACGCAGGTCGCCGAAAATCACACCCGGTGGGATCTCCGCTTCAGCCGCATCAGTCCGACTGAAACGTTAGACAGCGAGGGCTATCGCTTTCGCTACGAACGACGGATTCCTTTTCACACCATCACCGGAACGGGCACGAGCCGCGGCGAGATCAAGCGCCCCGACGGCACCCGAACGTCGGCGCTCAAGTTCACGACCAAAGACCGCCTCTCTCCGCTGGGAGATGGCCGCGGGTACTGGCGCTATGTTCCTATCCCCGGCGGAACGCGCTTCATCACCGGCTATGACTACGAGCCGGCCTGGGGCGCTGTTCTTGATCGCATTCTCATCCGCCCGTTTGTGGGCTGGATGACTGCGTGGAGCTTCGACAGCCTGCGGCTGTGGGCTGAAAGCGACATCGAGCCGCACTCACCGTTAGCCTTCTGGAAGCCGGGCAGGCCCCGTGCACGCAACTGCCTTCGCTTCCCGCGCCGCGGCCGCCCCATGGATGATGCACCAGCCACTCTTTCCGCCCTGGAGACACCATGACCTCGATGTTTGAGACCGTTCTCGGCGATGACTTTGCGCGGTTGCACCCCATGCTGCAGAAACGCTTTGGCGTGAGCCTAGAGAGCGGCTATGCAGCAGTGGGCGCTGGCGTGATGTCGCGCATCCGACGCGGCCCCTGGTGGACGGTGCCGTTCCTGTGGATCGGGTGGTTCCGTAACATCCTGACGCCGGATGTTGGCGACAACGTTCCCTTTCGCATCGAGAACTACCCCTACCGCGACCCCTTCGGCCGGGAGACTGTGACCTTTGTGCGGGAGTACACGGTGCGGGCCAAGCCGACACGCTTCGACGCGACGATGGTGCTCAACACGGCCGGCGACCGCATCATCGACTATCTCGGCACTCACCAGCACCTTGCGGTCGATCTCGACCTGTCGGTGAACGATGACGGTTCCCTGCGCTTGAGGTCGGATGCTCAACGCTTCTATGAGGGCCCGCTCGCGTTCCGCTTTCCGATGCTCTTCAGCGGCCGCGCCGATCTCACGGAATCGTTCGACGACGAGACGAACGAGTTCGTGATTGCCCTCGAAATCCACAACCGCACCTTCGGTTTCCTTTTCGGCTACACGGGCCGCTTCATCTGCGAGTTCCCCGCAGCGACCGACGCGCCCGAGCGGCTCAAGCCCGTGCGACACGAGCTGCGCGAGTAGCGGCGCGAACAATCCCTTAACGAAAGAAGCGCCGCCGTCCAGTGGACGGCGGCGCTTCGGCGTAGCGAAAGTGCGAGCTACAGAGTTTCGAGAATTTCGCGCATGAGCTTGGCGGCTTCAGACGGCGTCTTGCCGACCTTCACACCGGCAGCTTCGAGAGCTTCCTTCTTGGCCTGAGCGGTTCCGGCCGAGCCAGAAACGATCGCACCGGCGTGACCCATGGTCTTACCCTCGGGAGCCGTGAAGCCCGCAACGTAACCCACAACGGGCTTCGTGACGTGTGCCTTGATGTAGTCAGCGGCACGCTCTTCAGCGTCTCCACCGATCTCACCAATCATGACGATTGCCTTGGTCTCGGGGTCAGCCTCGAACGCTGCGAGAGCGTCGATGTGCGTGGTGCCGATGATGGGGTCTCCACCGATACCGATAGCGGTCGAGAATCCGAGGTCACGGAGTTCGTACATCATTTGGTAGGTGAGCGTTCCCGACTTGGAGACGAGACCGATCGGGCCCTTGCCGGTGATGTTCGCGGGCGTGATGCCGACGAGTGCTTCACCGGGTGTGATGATTCCGGGGCAGTTCGGACCAATGATGCGGGTCTTGTTGCCCTTCTCCTGCGCGTAAGCCCAGAACTCGGCAGAGTCGCCGACGGGAACACCCTCGGTGATGATGACGAGCAGCGGCATCTCAGCGTCGATAGCTTCGATAACGGCATCCTTAGTGAAGGCCGGAGGAACGAAAGCGATCGAAACATCCGCTCCCGTCTTTTCCATGGCTTCAGCAACAGTGCCGAACACGGGCAGCTCAACGTCGCCGTGGGTGACTGTGGTGCCAGCCTTGCGGGCGTTGACACCGCCAACGACCTGGGTTCCAGCAGCGAGCATGAGAGCGGTGTGCTTGGTGCCCTCACCGCCGGTGATGCCCTGAACGATGACCTTGGAGTCCTTGTTGAGGAAAATTGACATGCTCGGTTCCTTACTTCGCGGCGTTGGCGAGTTCGGCAGCCTTGTCGGCGCCCTCGTCCATAGAGGCGGCTAGCGTCACGAGGGGGTGGTTCGCTTCAGCAAGAATCGCGCGACCCTCCTCGACCTTGTTGCCGTCGAGACGAACAACGAGAGGCTTGTTGGCGGAGTCACCGAGCTCGGCGAGCGCGCCCACAATTCCGTGAGCAACAGCGTCACACGCGGTGATTCCGCCGAAGACGTTGACGAACACGCTCTTGACCTGAGGGTCGTTGAGAATGACGTCGAGGCCCGCGGCCATGACAGCAGCGGATGCTCCGCCACCGATGTCGAGGAAGTTGGCGGGCTTCACGTTACCGTGGTTTTCGCCAGCGTAAGCAACGACATCCAGCGTCGACATGACGAGGCCGGCACCGTTACCGATGACACCCACTTCACCGTCGAGCTTGACGTAGTTGAGGCCGTTGGCCTTAGCCTTCGCCTCGAGGGGGTCGGCAGCGTCAGCGTCTTCGAGTTCAGCGTGCGAGGGGTGACGGAAGTCGGCGTTCTCGTCGATCGAGACCTTGCCGTCGAGGGCAACGATGTCGCCGTCTTCGGTGATCACGAGAGGGTTGACCTCAACGAGAGTGGCGTCTTCGCCCTTGTACACGTCGTAGAGCTTCACGAAGACAGGGGCAACCTTTTCGACGAGCTCTGCGGAGAATCCAGCAGCGGTCGCGATTTCGGTGGCCTTGGCGAGGTCGATACCCGTGAGCGGGTTGACCTCGATCTTGGCGAGAGCCTCGGGGCGCTCAACAGCAAGCACCTCGATTTCCACTCCACCTTCAACGCTGCACAGCGAAAGGTAGGAGCGGTTTGCTCGGTCGAGCAGCACGGAGAAGTAGAACTCCTGCGCGATGCGAGCACCGGCAGCAATCATTACTCGCTTGACCGTGTGACCGTTGATGTCGAGACCAAGGATCTGCTCGGCTGCGGCGTAGGCGTCGTCGGCGTTGTGAACAACCTTGACTCCACCTGCCTTGCCGCGACCGCCGGTCTTGACCTGAGCCTTGACTACAACGGTTCCACCGATTTTCTCGGCTGCTGCTTTGGCTTCTTCTGGGGTGTCGGCAATCAGGCCGGCAAGTACTGGTACGCCATAAGACTCAAATACATCTCTGGCCTGGTACTCATATAGATCCACGCTGCTCATTCCAATCCGCGCGTAATGGTGAGTGGGGAAGGCGGCGAATCGGTGCCAAATTGGTCGGCTCCATGAGTCGCGCGCCAATAGAAAACCTTACCGTGCCTAACGTTGTGGGTTTTCCGATAGCGGGCTGTACAGGGCGAAAGATCAGCAAATCTTGTGTTTGAGCACTCCTAAACTGGCTTCATGCCCGCATCCGCCCCTCTCAGAATTGCGGATGTCTCTGCCGACGTCGCTCTGTTGGCTGGAGGCGGGGCGGCCATTCTGTTGCAAATCGCGCACCCCGCTGTGGGCCAGGCAGTCGCTGAGCACAGCGACTTTGCGCGGCGCCCCTTGGATCGCCTCAACGGCACCCTCACCTATCTCTACGTCACCGTGTATGGCACCCCGGCCGAGGCTGCCGAGGTCGCCCGGCGCGTGGGCGCGGCTCACCGCCCGGTGCGAGCCGACAGCTATGACGCCCGTGACCCGCAGCTGCAGTTGTGGGTCGCCGCCACGCTCTACGACACAGCGATGCGGGTGCGTGAGCTGGTCTTCGGGCCGCTGCGCGACGTGGACGCCGAAACCCTGCTCGCCGACTACGCCGTGATCGCGACGGCGTTGGGTGTCCCGCGCACGCTGTGGCCTGCCGACCGCGCGGCCTTCGCCGCCTACTGGAACGAGAGCGTGGCCTCGTTGCGCGTCACCGACGCGAGCCGCGGAGTTGCCCAGCAGCTACTGCATCCGACCGGCGGACCGTGGTGGCTCCGCGCCTCGATGCCGCTCGTGCGAGTGCTGACCGCCGGGCTCCTGAGCGCTGAACTGCGCGAGGCTTATGCGCTCCCCCACCACCCGAGACGCTTCGACCGGATCATGCGGGTCACGCGGGCCGTGTACCCGCGCCTTCCCCGCTGGGTACGCTTCGCGGCGCAGCGGCGGTATCTGGCATCGTTCCGGCGATCGCTGAACTAGCGCTGAGCTGCGCCCGTGTTCACTCCTGGCTATTCACTACCGAGTCTTCAGCGCTTGGTGTTCACCGCGGCAATAGTCAGGCACACTCCGGATGACACCAGCAGGCTGATGCTGATCCACCAATTGTCCGATCCGTCGGGGAGCAGCAGGACCCCATTTACGACGGCGAGCACCGCAAGGACGCCGCCTATTACCCACAGAGCGATGCGTAGTTCGCGCGGTATCGACTGATTCATCAATGTGCCCTTCTCCGGCATGCGCCGCTTACGTCAATAGAGACCGCAGCGAGCCGCCCGCGGCTCAACCTACGAGTCAGGATGTCGCCCTGAACCCGAGAGTTCTAATTCGACAATTAGTCATAGATACAAATTAGGGGTCAGCCCTGACTGCCACCTGAACGATCCTGCACTGCACGGCCTTCCGAACCCGCGCGCTACCATCAGCGTGTGGCCACTATTGACGATGAGCGCGACGGGACCGTACTGCCGGTCAACTTCGCCAGCGAGCTAGGTCACGCTCTCCCCGTCGAGGCACTCGACTACGCGGCGCTCGTAGAGCGAATGGGCCCGGCGTATTTCGAACGCGCGCAGCGGCCCTCCTTTGACCTCATGATCGTCATCCGTAGCGGTAGCGGTTCCCACACCGTCGACTTTCAGACGGTCGCCCTGCATCCCGGACGCGTGCTGTTCGTGCGCGCCGGCCAGGTGCAGCAGTGGCACGTTGAGAACGATCTCAGCGCCAGTGTGGTCGTAGCATTACCCGCTGCCCCACAAACCGCGGCGTGGCTCCCCGGCGCCCCGACTCACGCCGACCTCGGCGAGCACTCGCTCACCACCGCGCTCGACCTTGTCGCCGCAATCGAGCGAGAACAACAGCGATTCACGCCCGACGAGCACTCCGTCGCCCTGCTCACCGCACTGTTCTCTGCCCTCGTCGCTCTCTATCAACGCGCGAGCAGCGAGCCTGGCCGGGGCGCCCTCCCCCACGCCTACCTCGCCTTTCGCGCCGCCCTCGAACGTGACCTCACCCTCAGCCGCAATGTTCGCGACTACGTCACTGGCCTCGGCTATTCCGAGCGCACTGTCAGCCGCGCCTGCCAAACCGTCACGGGCCTCACCGCCAAAGCGCTCCTGGATGAGCGGCTCATGCTCGAGGCGAAGCGACTGCTGGCACACAACGACGGCACGGTGGCATCCATCTCGACGGCGCTCGGATTCAGCGAGCCCACCAACTTCACGAAGTTCTTCGAGCGCGTGATCGGCACCTCGCCCGCGGAGTTCCGGCGCCACCTTGTCCACTTTGCACCATAAGCAGTCACGGTCGCACCTGTGCTCGCGTCTCGTTGCGCGGGAGGCTTTAAGCACGCAATCGCGCCCCCTCACCTCGCCGCTAGGAGCACTCCATGGGACAACGACTCGACAACGTCACGGGCCTCTATCTTGAAGGTATCCGCGACGGCAACTACGTCGACGCAATCAACAGCTACGCGGGCCAGCGCTACACGCAGCACTCCACGCCCGTGCGCGACGGCCGCGAAGGATTCATCGAATTCTTCGAAAACTTCACCACCCGCAACCCCATCCGCGACATCGAGATCGTTCGCGGCTTCGAAGATGGACACTTCGTCTTCATCCAGGCCCGCCAGAAGCTCAACAACGGCGAATTCACCTATGTGACCGCCGACATTTTCGACACCGACGACGATGCCAAGCTCATCGAGCACTGGGACATGATCGCCGAAGTCGAGCCCACGAGCGTGAGCGGGCGCACACCGTTTGATGGCCCGACCGAGGTTACCGATCTCGACAAGACCGAAGTCAACAAACGGCTCGTCTTCGAATACGTGACGAAGGTTCTCATCGAGGGCGACCGCACGCTCGCCGCGTCGTTTGTGCACCCCGATCTCGCCCAGCACGACCCACTGATTGCCGACGGCCGCGACGCCTATCTTGCGTTTGCCGATGCACACGCAGTGCGTTACCAGCAGATTCACAATCTCATCGGGTCGGGAAACTTCGTCGCCGTTCTCGCGGCGGCCGACAAAGACGGAATTGCGCAAGCCCTGATCGACCTCTACCGCGTCGAGAATGGCCTCATCGTCGAGCACTGGGTCGTCTCCGAGGAGATCACCGACCCGAGCACCTGGGTGAACTCCGGCAAGTTCTAACGGGGCGGCTGCTGCTGCATCCGCCTCAGCTGAAGCGCCCTAAACGAGTTCGAACTCGATGGTTCCTGTCGCAATTTCGGCAGAAACGAGTCGAACGCGCACCGTGTCGCCGGCTGAAACCGTGCCGGAGATGCGGGCTGTGATCACCGGATCAGCGATCTGGATGACGCCACCATCGCCGCGCTCGGAGACCACCGTGGCCTCGAACTCGTCGCCCACGCGCGGCCGCAACAGTGCCGCTTCGATCACATCGACCGACGAGCGGTCGAACTGTGACGCGAGCTGACTTGTGCGACCCATGATCTTGGGCAGTTGCGGGAGCGCTTCACGAACCCACTTCGGAACATCCCGGCCAGCCACAATCGCTTCACACGCCACGAGCACGAAGCGGTCGACGAGGCGACGCAGTGGCGCGGTCGCATGAGCGTAGGGCGCTGCAACAGCAGCCTGGATGGTGTCTTCGGGCAGCTCGCCGTCGAACGGCGTGTAGCCCGCTCCACGGAACAGCGACGTGGCGGCGTGAGTCGCTGCGAGAGCGCGAGGGTCGGAGTGGTCGAGAGTACGCAGGTACTCGCCATAGTTCTGGTTCTCGGGCCACGGGCATCCGAGGCTCGCTACCTGACGGCGGAACTGTTCAAGCGTTTCGTCGTCGGGCGCGGGCATCGTGCGCAGGATGCCCACCTTGCCCTCGAGCATGATGCGCGCGGCTTCCATGCCGGTCATGAGCGAGACGTGGGCGTTGTAGTCCTCGATCGGCAGTGACGCACGGCGCTCGATCACGTACTGGCCATCGAATACGGCGACTTCTTCGTCGGGCCGATTGAGGCTCGCTCCCCCGCGCTGACGTTCGAGTTCGGTGCGCAAGCGACCGAACTCGGGCAGCAGCGAGAGCGATTCGTCCGCGCGATCGTTGTCGAGCAGCTCTTGCACTTCCACATAGTTGTACTGGCGACGGTTACGCACTTGCGCGCGAACGAGAGTTGTCGCGATCACGGAGCCCGCGGCATCCAGATCGAAGGTCCACACGAAAGCGGGTCGCGTAGCCCCGGCAAGCAGTGACGCCGCATCTTCACTGATGATCGTCGGATGCAGCGGCACCCGGTCGTCGGGACCGTAAAGGGTCTGGCCACGCTTGCGGGCTTCGGCGTCGACCAACGAACCGGGCAACACAAACGCGGGCACTTCAGCGATCGCGTACATCACGCGCAGCGTCTCGTCGGTGCGTTCCAGGTAGAGCGCCTGGTCGAGGTCGGTGGCACCCTCGGGGTCAATCGTGACGAACGGAATGCTGGTGAGATCGAGCTCGGGCGGCTCGAACGCCGCGACGGCGGCATCCGCTGCCTCTTCGACCTCCGCGCTGAACTCGGTCGGCAACTTGAGTTCAACCCGCACTGCCGCGAGCGCCTGCGCTAGCTCATCGTTGGTGTCGAGCGGTCGAACGCGCGGAACAACGAGTCGTGGCTCCGCATGGCGCGGCGTGCCCGACTGCGGGGTTCCTTCGGAATCAAAGTTTCTCAATGGGAGCAATCTTGATCAGCAGGCGCTTGCGCCCTGCGGTGTCGAATTGAACGTCAGCGATGCTCTTAGGGCCAGCGCCCGTGACCTGGTTCACGGTTCCGTCACCAAAGTCAGTGTGGCGGATGCGGTCGCCCGCCGCCAGAGTGAGGTCGCCGTTGTCGCGCACGGTTGCCGTGACCGCATTGGCCCACTCGGTCTTGGCGCGCGGAGGGGCCGGAGGCAATCCGCCCGCTGCCGCGGCCCGGAGCGAACCGGACCACGAGCCTCCGCCGCTGTTGCCATCGCGGCGGGCGTTGAGCGCGCGCGACTGGGTTCCTCCGCGCGAATTCGCCATTCCTGGCGACTGCTTCCACTCTATGAGTTCGGTCGGGATCTCTTGCAAGTAGCGGCTCGGCATCGCCACATTCACTTCGCCGAACTGGGCGCGGGTCATGGCAAGCGAGAGGAAGAGTCGTTTGCGGGCCCGCGTGATGCCCACGTAGAACAATCGACGCTCTTCGGCGGGGCCGCCGGGCTCGTTGGCCGACATGCGGTGCGGCAGCAGGTCTTCTTCAACACCGGTAAGGAACACGGAGTCGTACTCGAGGCCCTTCGCGGTGTGGAGCGTCATGAGCGACACGGTTCCGCTCGAGTCGTCGAGGTCATCCGCGGCGGCCACGAGCGACACCTCGGTGAGGAAGTCGAGCAGGGTGCCATCGGGGTTGTTCTTACCGAACTCCTTGGTCACGGCCACGAGCTCGTCCACGTTCTCGGCGCGCGCTTCATCCTGCGGGTCTTGCGAGGCACGCAGGGCGGCAAGGTAGCCCGAGCGTTCGAGTAGTTCAGTCAAAATGTCTGCGGGCTTGGATGTCGCGACCTTCGCCATCACTTCGTCGAGCACCTCAGCTAAACCGAGGATCGCTTTCGTGACTTTAGGGCCAAGCCCGAGCTCGGAGGCGTTGCGCATCGCATCGCGCAGGGTCATCTCCCGGGCATCCGCCCACGCCTGCAGGGCCGCCTCGGTCGCCGGACCAATGCCCCGCTTGGGAGTGTTCATGATGCGGCGCAAAGCCAACGGATCCGCCGGGTTAGCAACCGCAATCAGGTACCCGAACGCATCCTTGATTTCCGCGCGCTCGTAGAACTTGGTGCCACCGAGAACTCGGTACGGCAGGGCTGCGCGGATGAAGATTTCTTCCAGCGCACGCGTCTGCGAGTTGGTGCGATAGAAAACGGCAACGTCTTTGTAAGCGACGCCTTCATCGTGAAGCTTCTGAATCTCATCCGCCACAAACTGCGCTTCGTCGTGCCCGGAGTAACCGGTGAAGCCCACAATCTTGTCGCCAGCCCCGACCGTCGTGAAGAGCTTCTTGTCTTTGCGGTCAAAGTTGTGGGAAATCACCGCGTTGGCAGCATCCAGAATCGTCTGAGTCGATCGGTAGTTCTGCTCGAGCAGAATCACGGTCGACCGCGGAAAGTCGCGCTCGAACTCGACGATGTTGCGGATGTCGGCCCCGCGGAACGCATAAATCGACTGGTCACTGTCGCCCACCACGGTGAGCGAGGCGGCCTCAAGCTCGTTGGTGTGACCTTGCACGAGCACGCCGGGCGAGGTCTCGAATTGCTCGGGAGCCGGCGGCCGCGTCAACTCTCGAATAAGGGAGTACTGCGCGTGGTTGGTGTCCTGATATTCGTCAACAAGGATGTGCTTGAAGCGGCGCTGGTAGGTGGCCGCAATGTGAGGGAACGCCCGGAACAGGTATACCGTCTGACCGATGAGGTCGTCGAAGTCGAAAGCGTTCGCGTCACTCAGACCGCGAGTGTAGCGACGGAAGACCTCAAGGAACTTCTTTTCTGTCGGGTCGCTGAGGTTGGCATCCCGCGCGAAGCTGTCGACGTCGGTGAGTTCGTTCTTGAGCTGCGAAATGCGGTTCGCGGCCTTGCTGACGGTGAGGCCAAACATGTCGGCGTCGAGTTCTTTGAGAATCCGCTTGAGCAAGGCCTTGCTGTCGGCCGAGTCGTAGATGGTGAAGTTCTTCGAGAAGCCAAAGGCTTCCGCTTCGCGCCGCAGGATGCGCACGCACGCGGAGTGGAAGGTGGAGATCCACATACCCTCAGCCGAATCACCGACGATCGCACCAACGCGCTCGCGCATTTCGGCCGCGGCCTTGTTGGTGAAGGTGATGGCCAGAATCTGGCTCGGCCATGCCTCGCGCGAGCGCAGCAGTCCGGCAATACGACGCGTCAGCACGCTCGTCTTGCCCGAACCAGCACCCGCCACAATCAATAGCGAGGGGCCGCGGTATTCGACGGCTTCGCGCTGGCGCGGATTCAGCCCGTCGAGCAGAGGGTCGCCAACGGGAGTGCCGTCGTCTGAGCGGCCAGGGTCATGAGAGTCAAGAGCTGTCGTCATCGCCCCTCGACTCTACCCGCGCGCGGTGACGGCGAGGTCGGGTTGATCGGCAAAGACACCATCGAGCCCGGAATCCATCAGGGTGCGAAACTCCGACATCCAATTGCCGTGCTGTTCGGGCTGCTTACTTGAGCGCAAGTTCTTCGGCAAGAACCGGTTCTCAGCGCGCAGCGTCCAGCAGAAAACGAGCAGCCCAGCGGCGTGGGCGCGCTCGACGAGGTCGTTGGTGCCCGTGAGGTTGCCCCCGAGATCTTTCACCATGAGCATCTTCTTATCGACGCTAATGCCGTCCACTTCGGCGGCGAGCGCGGCGAGACCGGCGTCGCTGAGATGCTCGGCATAGCTGCGCGCTTTCGAGCCGTAGCGGGCGACGAGATCAGAGGGCGCCCCGCTCGACTCGAGCAAAAACACGAGCTTCCCTGGGATTCCACGTTCGCGGATGCGATGCAGCACACTCTGCTCGAACGATTCGATGATGAGGTTGTCGGCCGTCGCCCACTCCCGCACGTCGCGCGCGAACAACTCATCCAGCGGCAGCCCAATCGATGCAAAGTAGCTCGCGTGCTTGATCTCCGCCACGATCTTCAAGGTGCGGCGCTGTCCCTCCGGATGCTGGTCAACGATCTCGAGCAGTTCGCTCAGACGCAGAATCGGCGACCCATCGTTGTGGCTCGTGCTCGCTTGCCGTACCTCGGGCAGTCGCTCCCGCGCCCGCAATGTCGAGAGCTCAGCCCACGTAAAATCCTCGGTGAACCAGCCCGTGATCGCCTTGCCGTCGATTGTCTTCGAGGTGCGCCGAGCCGCAAATTCCGGATGTTCAGCCACATTGGTTGTGCCCGAAATCTCGTTCTCGTGACGCAACACCAGCACGCCATCGCGGGTTGCCACGATGTCGGGTTCCACCGCATCCGCTCCCAGCGTGAACGCAAGTTCGTAGGCGGCTCTGGTGTGCTCTGGGCGATAGCCGCTTGCCCCGCGGTGCCCGATCACAAGCGGGCGAATGGTGGTGATCATTGCTCCAAGAATATGCGCTTCATCGCCTGCCACTAATATTGAGGCATGCCCGAATGTTCGTCATGCGCTGCCGCAGTGCAACCCGAGTGGAAATTCTGCATCTATTGCGGAGAACCAACCTCGGCTGATGCCACGCGCCCGGCCCCTCTGGCAGCCCCGCGAACTAACCCGGTTGCGATTCTCGCTCTCATTCTCGCGGCCTTCGCCGGTGCCCCGGCTCTGATCTTTGGGCACATCGCGATGCGCCAAATCAAGGAGAACGGCGAGCGCGGTATGGTCATGGCCCGCGTCGCCACCGTTCTGGGATACGTGTGGTTAGTCGTGTGGGGCATTCTGCTGTACTCGCTTCTGACCAATGTCAGCTGAGCAGTTTTCGCTCGTTCGCGACTGGGAGCCGACCCGTCGCCTCCCGCTCAGGTGGGGGCGCTACGAAGATCGATACTTCGCCGGCCTAGTACTCATCCTCGCCGGCGCCATGCACCTGCAGGGTGCCAACAACTACACCCTCATCATCCTGCTCATCGGCACGACGTCCACGGTGGTGGGTTGGTCGATCATGCCTGCGAAGGGCTGGCGCCGGATGATCGTTGCTCTGCCCGCCGTCACCCAAATCTGGATCATGCTCACCGGCCCGATGTCGATGTGGACTCTGGCGATTCCCCTGCTGTGTTGGCTCATCGTGAGACATCGCCCGCTCATCTCGTACCTCGCTCTGACCCTGCCTATTGCCAACGGCATCGTCCTCGCTCAGTTCTTTCAGGAGTACTCGGCGATGCCGCAAGCACTTGCCATTTCGGTGGTCGTGCTCGTCGGCGCGGCGTGGACGGCACAATTGATCGCTCAGAGCGCAGCCAAGCGAGCCTGAAAGTCCGGTATTTCTCAGCGAACTCCGGTAGTTTTGGGGGTGCGTCACTAAAGGGTGACACCACACCAACCAGAGGAATCATGGCACTCAATAACCCCGCTTTCTCCCGCGATGCTGCGTTCAGCTCGCGCGGCGGAATCGCCGTAGCGAACCAGGTCTCCAACCAGCAGCTCAACGACATGTACAACCGTGAGGCAGTTCCTGCTTCTGGCGATGTTATGACCGTTGAAGACACCATTGCCAAGACCGTTGGCGCGTTCGCGATTCTCGTCGTCGGCGCCGCGTTGAGCTGGATGCTCGTACCCGCCCTCCCCTTGCTGTGGCTCGGCGCCGGGCTCATTGGCTTCGTCCTTGCGCTCGTCAATATCTTCAAGAAGAAGCCATCTGGCGCTCTTGTTCTCACCTACGCCGCGTTCGAAGGCGTTTTTGTAGGCGGCATTTCGCGTGTCTTCGAAAATGCGTCAGGCGGAGTGGTGACTCAAGCCGTCATCGCCACCATTGCCGTCGTCGGTGTCACTCTCGCCCTCTTCGCGAGCGGCAAGATTCGCGCCTCGAAGAAGGCCACCAAGATCTTCATGATCGCCCTCATCGGCTATGTGGTGTTCACACTTCTCAACGTCGTTCTGATGGCTACGGGAGTGGTTCAGTCCGCTCAGGGCCTGCGCGATGTCACGTTTATGGGAATCCCGCTCGGCGCCATCATCGGTGTGCTCGTCGTGATCATGGCCGCATATTCGCTGGTTCTCGACTTTGACAACATCCAGAAGGGTGTCGCCAACCGCGCTCCCCGCGCGTACGGCTGGAAGGGTGCCTTCGGCATCATGGTCACCGTCATCTGGCTGTACCTCGAGCTGCTGCGCTTCTTCTCGATCATTCGCAACTAACTTCACGCTCGCTTAACGACAAAGCCCCCGTCACCTCGGCATTAGCCGGGTGACGGGGGCTTTTCGTTAACGACTTATTCCCACTCGATGGTTCCCGGTGGCTTCGACGTCACGTCGAGAACCACACGGTTCACCCCATCCACCTCATTGGTGATGCGGTTAGAAATCTTGGCGAGCACGTCGTATGGCAGGCGCGTCCAGTCGGCGGTCATTGCGTCTTCGGACGACACCGGGCGCAACACGATCGGGTGACCGTAGGTGCGGCCATCGCCCTGCACGCCCACCGAACGAACGTCGGCGAGAAGAACAACGGGGCACTGCCAAATCGAGTCGTCGAGACCCGCAGCGGTGAGCTCGGCGCGAGCGATCGCGTCAGCCTTGCGCAGCAGTTCGAGACGGTCGTGCGTGACTTCACCGATGATGCGGATGCCGAGGCCGGGGCCAGGGAAGGGCTGGCGGCCAACAATGACCTCCGGCAATCCCAGCTCGCGACCGATCGCGCGCACCTCATCCTTGAAGAGGGTGCGCAGCGGCTCCACAAGAGCAAACTGCAAGTCTTCGGGCAGGCCGCCCACGTTGTGGTGGCTCTTGATGTTGGCCGTGCCCGTTCCACCGCCACTTTCAACGACATCCGGGTACAGCGTTCCCTGCACCAAGAACTTGACGGTGTCTTCGCCGCCCTTGCTCTCGAGCACGAGGGCTTCGGCAGCCTTCTCGAAGCTGCGAATGAACTCGCGACCGATGATCTTGCGCTTCGTCTCGGGGTCGGTGACTCCGGCGAGGGCATCCATGAATTGGTCAACGGCGTCGACGGTGACGAGACGCACACCGGTCGAGGCGACGTAGTCCTCTTCAACCTGACGACGCTCATCCTGACGCAGCAGACCGTGATCAACGAAGATGCAGACGAGCTGATCGCCGACGGCCTTGTGCACGATCGCGGCGGCAACAGCGGAGTCAACTCCACCCGAGAGACCACAGATCACGCGAGCCGAACCGACCTGCTCGCGAATGCGCTCGACCTGCTCAGCGATCACGTTGCCGCTGTTCCAGTCAGCAGGAATGCCTGCTGCATCGTGCAAGAAGTTTTCGAGCACGCTCTGGCCGTGAGTTGAGTGCTTTACCTCGGGGTGCCACTGCACACCGTAGAGACCGCGTTCCTTGCTCGCAAACGCGGCAACCGGAGTCGCATCGCTGCTGGCAAGAACCTCGAAGCCTTCCGGGGCTTCGGTCACAGCGTCGCCGTGGCTCATCCACACCGTCTGCTCGTTCGGCTGGTCAGCGAGCAGCGAACCGCCGCCGCCCTGAACCGTCATGTCGGTGGCGCCATATTCACGCAGTCCGGTCTTAGCAACGGTGCCGCCAAGCTGGCGAGCCATTACTTGGAAGCCGTAGCAAATACCCAAAACCGGAACGCCGAGCGTGAGGATGCCGGGGTCGAGGTCGGGCGAGCCAGGCTCGTAGACGCTCGACGGGCCACCGCTCAGCACGATGCCGGCCGGGTTCTTGGCCGCAATCTCTTCCGCGGTGATGGTGTGAGGAACAATCTCGCTGTACACGTTGGCTTCGCGCACGCGGCGTGCGATCAATTGCGCGTACTGAGCGCCAAAGTCGACAACGAGAACGGGTCGAGCATTCGTGTCTGCGGAGGTGGCCGTGGAATCGGTCATGCAGTTGCCTTTGCGGAGTCAGCGCCGGCCGCTTTCGCAGCTGCAGCGGATTCGAGTTTCGCGATCTTCGTCTCAACGAGGCGCGGTACCTGACGTTCAAGGAAGAACGAGAGGAAGGGGATGACACCGCCAAGGGCGATGTAAAGGAAGCGCAAGAAGGAATACCGCGTCAGGCGCCAGAGGATGAAGTCGGCGGCCACGTAGAACACGTAGAGCCAGCCGTGAACGATCAGGATGATCGTCGAGACGTTGATGCCTTGCACGAGCTCTTTCGGCGTAAGCGTCAAGAAAGCGGAGGGGCCGTTGAGCTCGATATCGCCACCCAAGCCATAGCGGAACACCATCATGAGACAGAGCACGAGCAGGAAGGTACCGGTGATGATCGACGACACCTTGTAAAACTTGAGGGTGCGACGAATGTTGGGGATATCTGAAAGCCGGGGACCGAGAGCCATGGTTCTAGTCTACGGCCGGGTCAGGGGTAGAAACTTCGCGCTCTTCTTCCCAGACATCCCGCACCAGGCGGTACCAGAGGAACACCGCAAAGCCTGCAAACACAACCCACTCCACGGCGTAAAACACGTTGAGCAGGTTGAGCGAAACTTCGGTCGATGGCGGCGGAGAATCGATCGCTTCGAGGCCAGCGGGAGCATCGAAACTAACCACGTAACCGCCGTAGGTTCCGGCGGGCACCTCAGCCCACAGGTTCACGAGTTCAGAGACGGCAAGAGCCGTGCGCTGCCCCTGCTCAAAGTCGGACTGTTGCGGTGACTCAGTCGGCAACAGCCGGCCCGTGATGGTCGACGCGGGTGGCGAAGCCTCAAGCTGCGAGATAGCGGATGCCGCGGCATCCGACGTCGCAGCCCAGCCGAGTGCTACCGCCACACTGGCACCGCTCGGCTCAACGGCGTGGCCCACGACCCAGTAGCCGCGCCCCCCGACATCGTTGTTACGTTCGGAGAGCACAATGTAGTCACCCGCGATCAACTCGGCTTCGAACGTGACCGTTTGACCGGTCGTCAGGTACGAAAGCGGAGCTTGGGCCGTGGCGACAGAGTCGAGCACCTCGACCGTTTCGGACTGCTGCTCGGTGATGTCGCCACCTTCGAGGCTGCGGCTCAACTGCCACTGCCCCAGAGCCGCGAAACTCGCCGCGATCGCGAGCGCCAAAATGAGTGCGCCGATCCAACGCGGCCGACGGGCAATCTCCCACATCGTCGCCGGTGCCGTCTCCGCTGCCGGTGCGGGTTCGGCAGACGCCGCCGAAGCAGTCGATCGGGGTGTGACCATTGTTGATCTTCCAGCATCTGGCGCCGAGCATTCGCTCAGCGCGCGGTTTCAGCTACAGCGTGTTGTAGGGAGCGACAACCACATCGACCCGTTGGAACTCTTTGAGATCCGAGTATCCGGTCGTGGCCATCGAGCGGCGAAGCGCACCGATGAGGTTCGACTGGCCGTTGGGGTGAGCCGACGGACCATTAAGAATTTCGGCGAGAGGAGCAAGCTGACCGACTTCAACACGGTTGCCGCGAGGTAATTCGGAGTGGTGCGCTTCTTGACCCCAGTGGTAACCGCCACCGGGAGCTTCCGTCGCGCGAGCGAGGGCACTGCCCAGCATGACGGCGTCTGCGCCGACCGCGATCGCCTTGACGATGTCGCCGCTCGTGCCGAGGCCTCCATCAGCGATGACGTGAACGTAACGGCCGCCCGACTCATCCATGTAATCGCGGCGAGCGCCAGCAACATCCGCTACGGCGGTGGCCATGGGAGCGTGGATGCCGAGAGCAGTCCGCGTTGTGCTGGAGGCTCCGCCGCCGAACCCGACGAGTACGCCAGCAGCACCGGTCCGCATGAGGTGCAGCGCCGCCGTGTAGGTAGCAGCTCCTCCCACGATCACGGGAACGTCGAGTTCGTAGATGAACTCCTTGAGGTTGAGGGGTTCGCTCGTCTTGGAGACGTGCTCGGCGCTGACGGTTGTGCCGCGGATGACGAACAGGTCGACTCCGGCATCCACCACGGTCTGGTGAAGTTCTTTCGTACGCTGCGGGCTGAGCGCGCCGGCGACGGGCACTCCGGCTTCGCGAATTTCGGCGAGACGCTGCGTCACGAGTGCCGGCTTGATCGGCTCGGAGTACAGCGCCTGCATGCGCGCGGTCGCCTGGTCGGCGGGAAGATTGCGGATCTCTTCGAGCACGGGCTCGGGGTTCTCGTAACGAGTCCAGAGACCTTCGAGGTCGAGCACACCAAGGCCGCCGAGCTTTCCCATTGCGATAGCCGTCGCGGGCGACACCACGGAGTCCATGGGAGCCGCGATAACGGGGATGTCGAAGGTGTAGGCGTCAATCGTCCAGTTCACCGAGACATCGCGCGGGTCCCGCGTACGGCGCGAGGGCACGATAGCGATGTCATCAAAGGAATAGACGCGGCGAGCGCGCTTGGCGCGGCCAATCTCGAAATCATTCACTACTCCAGCCTACCGCGCATGGGGTGGGCTGATACCTGCCCATCAGCGACAATGAGTACCACGTCGTCAGCGCACGCAATGCTCACGGCTATTTTCCCTGAGTCACCTCACGAAAGGACGAGGCTGCGGCCTCCCCCATGACTCTCGCCATTGAAACCCGGGCGCTCACGAAGCGCTACGGCCGCCACACTGCCCTCGACGGCATGGATCTCGCCGTCGAAACCGGCAGCGTGTTCGGCATGATCGGCCCCAACGGCGCCGGCAAAACCACTGCAATGCGGTTGCTGCTCGACATCATCCGCCCCACCTCCGGCCAGGCCACCGTGCTCGGCCGCTCCCCGCTCAGCGGTGGCGCTGCACTGCGCCGCGAGATCGGTTTTCTTCCGGGAGAATTGCTTCTTCAAGGCCGCGTCACCGGCCGCTCACTGCTCAAGCATTACGCAGAGATCAGTGGGCGCGTTGCCCCCGGTCGCGTTGACGAGCTCGCCGAACGACTCGGGCTCGATCTCACCCGTCACGTTCGCACGCTCTCCAAAGGCAACAAACAGAAACTCGGTCTCGTTCAGGCCTTCATGCACGACCCCAAGCTGCTCGTGCTCGACGAACCCACCAGCGGCCTCGACCCCCTTATTCAACAAGAGTTCTTGAGCATGGTGCGTGAAGCCCAGCACAACGGTCAAACCGTGTTCCTCAGCTCGCACGTGCTGAGCGAAATCCAGAACGCCGCCGACAAAGTAGCCGTCCTCCGCAACGGCGTGATCGTCAAGGTCGGCGATGTCGCGAGCCTGCGCGCCAGCGCCGTGCGCCGCGTTTTCGTCGACTTCGCGGATGCCTCGGCAGCGAGCATCCAATCAGCGCTCGCCGCGCTGCCGAACCTTGATCACCTCACTGTCACCGAGGGCGAGGTGGTTCAGGTCACGGGCACCGTCGAGGGACACATCGATGCCCTCGTCAAGGCGATTGCTCCCTTCCACGTCGTTGACCTCCGGGTCGAAGAGCAAGATCTTGAGTCCTCGGTCATCGAGTTGTACTCGAAAGAGGCAAGCAAATGAGAACGTCGCAGCGCACCATCCTTCCGCTCACTCGACGCAACCTCGCCGACTCTTGGCGCGGACTGCTGGGCTGGACCGCTGGAGTCGCGGGCGCGATCTTTCTCTACGTGCCGCTGTACTCCTCGTTCTCGGGCGATAACGCCGGCTTCGACGAGATCATCAACTCACTACCCGAGGGGCTGGCAAGCACGCTCGGGTTCGAAGACCTCGCCAGCGGTGCCGGTTATGTGCAGGCCACGTACCTCGGGCTGATCGGTTTCGTACTCTTCACGATCGCCGCCACGCTCTGGAGCTCGGCGGCAATCGCGGGCGACGAAGAGTCGGGCTCTCTCGAACTCACGCTCGCCCACGGCGTCTCTCGGGTACAGATCATGGTCGAACGCAGCCTCGGCGTGATCGTGCGCCTGGCATGGCTCGCCGTGGTCTCGGCGCTGCTGATTCTCGCGCTCAACGATTCCTCGGGAATCGAGCTCGAACCGATCAACGTGATTGGCGGATGCCTCACGCTCTTGGCTCTCGGAGTGCTCGCCGCCAGCGTCGGACTCGCCGTCGGCGCGATCACCGGTCGCCGCACCTACGCCTCCGCGGCAGCAGCAGCCATCTCCCTGCTTGGCTATGTGCTGAACTCGCTCGGCAATCAGAGTGCTGACGTCGAGTGGCTTCATGCCCTTTCCCCTTACTACTGGGCTTTCGGAGATTCGCCGCTCAGCAACGGAGCCGACGGGGGTGCGCTCGCACTCCTCTTCGGCATCTCAGCCCTCGCCCTGGCGATTGGCGGGTTCGTGTTTAACCGCCGTGACGTGTCCGCCTAGTGCGCACGTGCCGGTGACGTGACAGCAGAGACCCCCGCAACAGCGAAGGCCTGCGGAAAGCAATTGCTTTCCGCAGGCCTTCTGCGTATTTAGCCCACTCGCTCTCTGGCGTGAACGCCAGCAAGCATGCCGTTGTTAGCGACGGTAGTTCGGTGCCTCAACAACCATCTGAATGTCGTGAGGGTGCGATTCTTTCAAGCCAGCGGCAGTAATGCGCACGAACTTGCCCTTCTGCTGCAGCTCCTGGATCGTGCGAGCCCCGGTGTAGAACATCGACTGGCGCAAGCCACCGAGCAGTTGGTACATCACCGTGGAGACCGGACCGCGGTAAGGAACCTGACCCTCGATGCCCTCGGGGATCAACTGGTCGTCCGAGGGAACATCCGCCTGGAAGTAGCGGTCACGCGAGTACGAGGTCTTCTTGCCGCGCGTCTGCATGGCTCCGAGCGAGCCCATGCCGCGGTAGCTCTTGAACTGCTTGCCGTTGAGGAAGATGAGGTCGCCGGGGCTCTCATCGGTTCCCGCGAGCAGCGAACCGAGCATGACGGTTTCAGCACCGGCCACGAGTGCCTTGGCGATGTCACCGGAGTATTGGAGTCCACCGTCAGCGATGACCGGGATGCCGGCCTCGCGTGCGGCGAGCGACGCTTCGTAGACAGCGGTCACCTGCGGCACGCCAACACCGGCGACGACGCGGGTGGTGCAGATCGAGCCGGGGCCGACGCCGACCTTGACGGCATCCACACCGGCATCGATCAGAGCCTGTGCTCCTGCCCGAGTAGCGACATTGCCGCCAATGATGTCGATCGCGTCGAAAGACGAGTCAGCCTTGAGACGGCGAACGATGTCGATCACGCCGGCGGATTCACCGTTGGCCGTGTCGACGACAATGAGGTCAACGCCCGCATCTCGCAACCGCTCCGCACGCTCCCACGCGTCTCCGAAGAATCCGATTGCAGCACCGACGCGCAGTCGGCCCTCGTCATCCTTCGTGGCGTTGGGGTACTGATCAGTCTTTTCGAAGTCCTTGACGGTGATGAGGCCGCTGAGCTTGCCGGCCTCGTCAACGAGAGGGAGCTTTTCGATCTTGTGCTTGTTAAGGAGAGCAATCGCGCCCTCGCGATCGATTCCGACGGGAGCGGTGATGAGAGGCGTCGTCGTCATGACGTCACGCACGAGAACCGAGTCCATGTCTTCAGGTTCGATGAAGCGCATGTCGCGGTTCGTGATGATTCCCACGAGCGTTCCGTCTTCTTCGATAACCGGAAGACCAGAGACGCGGAACTGCCCGCAGAGGGCATCCACTTCGGCAACGGTCGCTTGTTGCGTAGTTGTTACCGGATTGGTAATCATGCCGGATTCGCTGCGCTTGACCTTGTCGACGTAGGCAGCCTGATCATCGATGGAGAGGTTGCGGTGAAGCACCCCGAGACCACCGTTGCGAGCCATCGCGATAGCCATTCGAGCCTCAGTGACGGTATCCATCGCCGACGAGATTAGGGGCGAAGATACGCGGATTCTGCGGGTAAGACGTGAACTGGTGTCAGCATCGCTTGGAATTACGTCGGTGTGCCCGGGCAAAAGCATTACGTCGTCATAAGTGAGGCCGACGAAGCCGAAGGGGTCTGGCTGTTCCATGTTAAATGTTCCTTACGGCGGGAGTGCGAAACCGGCGATCTTGTGTTAAATCTCCGGCCAATCAATATTAACGGGTTTCGTGCCAGAACATTCCCCCGCATAATGGCTTCACCGCTTTGTACCCGACAAGCATTTGTATGTCGGACCGCAATCGGCCGGTGTCGTCATTGCCGTCGACACGTCAGAACCCGCGGGATTCTTGATTCCGTCGGGTACCCCTCTGGAGGTCCTGTGAACACAGCGGAATATCGCCGCACGCAGCGGAAAAACCGATGGGGAGTGCTCCTAGCGCTACTTATTGCGCTTTCTGCCGCTTTCTCTCTGATGTCCCTGCCAGCTATGGCCGACGAAATCAACGTCGACGAATACGACAACAGCATCATCGGTAACGTCAAGCTCAATAGCGAGGCTCTCGAGGGTGTACTACTCACCGTCTCCGGAGGCGGCTATGAGGTTGAGGTAGCCACGGATGCTGAAGGTCGCTGGAAAGTAGGCGTGCCCGAAGGCGACGAGTTCGTCGTCACCCTCGACGAAACCACTCTGCCTGACGGCATTGCAGTGATCGACGAGACCGGCGAAGACGACACTCCCAACGAGAAGGAAGCGATGATCGGCCCGAGTGGCTCGACCGTCATGAACTTCTTCATCGGTCGCGGTGAACGAAACGTCACGAGCTTCTTCGATCAGTTCGTTGAGCGCATCGTCAACGGTGTCAACTTCGGTTTGATGCTCGGCCTTGCTGCCATCGGCATCTCCCTCGTCTATGGAACCACTGGGCTCTCCAACTTTGCGCACGCAGAAATGGTGACCTTCGGTGCGGTGATGGCGCTCATAGTCTCGGTCGACCTCGGTTGGCCCATCTGGATTGCGATCCCCCTTGCCGTCCTCCTCAGTGCCGGCTTCGGGTGGACTCTCGATGCCGGGCTCTGGAAACCTCTCAGAAAGAGGGGCGTCGGCGTCGTTCAGCTCATGATCGTCTCAATCGGACTTTCGCTGGCACTGCGCTACACATTCCAGTACTTCCGCGGTGGCGGAACCGAGCAGCTGCCCGGCTCTGACTCCCCCGACATCCCGCTCTTCGGATCGGTGTCGCTTAGCCAAACCAACATGATCAGCATGGTCGTCAGCATCGTCGTGATCGTGATCTTCGCGTGGTGGCTGGTGAAGACCAAGATCGGTAAGGCAACCCGAGCGGTGTCTGACAACCCGTCGCTCGCCGCAGCATCCGGCATCGACGTCGACCAGGTCGTGCGCGTTGTCTGGATTCTCGCCGCAGCGATGGCCGGCCTTGCCGGTGTTCTCTGGGCCTACTTCCGCCCGGGCATCCGTTGGGACATGGGAGCGCAGATTCTGCTGCTCGTCTTCGCCGCGGTTACCCTCGGTGGACTCGGAACAGCCTTCGGCGCGCTGGTCGGCTCGATCATCGTCGGAATCCTTGTGGAGACCTCGAGTCTCTTCATTCCGTCCGACCTGAAATATGTGGGTGCACTCGTAGTACTCATCGTCATCCTGCTGTTTAGACCTCAGGGCATCCTGGGTCGCAAAGAGAGAATAGGTTAGGGGCCGCACATGGATATTCTGCAAATTCTCTCCAACACCGGGTCATCGCTGATTGCACCCGCAACGATCGGATACGCCCTCGCGGCGCTCGGTCTCGCTATGCACTTCGGCTTCACCGGTCTGCTCAACATGGGTATGGCTGCCTTCATGGCAATCGGCGCCTATGGCTACGCGATCTCAATCCTCACCTTCGGTTTCCCGTGGTGGGGCGGCATGCTCGTCGGTATCGGCGGCTCGCTCGTGTTCGCACTCATCCTCGGTATTCCCACCCTGCGTTTGCGCGGTGACTACCTCGCGATCGTGACGATTGCTGCGGCCGAGGTTGTGCGTCTGTTGTTCCTGACCACGACCTTCGACAAGTACACCGGTTCCGCCGATGGACTGAGCGGCTACCACGCGAGCTTCCGCTCGTTCAACCCCATTCCGGATGGCACCTACGGCTTCGGCCCCTGGGAGTACAACGCCAACGGTTGGTGGGTTCGTATCTTCGGAATCGCCGTACTCGCGCTTGCCGCGTTCATCCTCTGGGCCGTTATGCGTAGCCCCTGGGGTCGCGTCATCAAGGGAATTCGTGAAGACGAAGACGCCGTGCGCGCCCTCGGTAAGAACGTGTTCTCGTACAAGCTGCAGTCGCTGATGCTCGGCGGTGTCTTCGGAGCGATGGGTGGAATCATTTACGCCCTGCCCGCGTCGGTAAACCCCGGCGTGTATGTGACGTCGCTCACGTTCTTCGTGTACACCGCACTACTGCTCGGTGGAGCTGCGACGATCTTTGGACCGATTCTCGGTTCAGTGATCTTCTGGGCGGTGCAAACCTTCCTGAGCAACCTGCTTCCCGCCATGGTCAACATCGGCCTCTTGCCGTTCATGACCACGACGCAGTCGCAGACGGTGCGTTTCATCCTTGTGGGTGTGGCGCTGATGTTGCTCGTGATCTACCGACCACAGGGCATCCTCGGCAACAAGAAGGAGCTGACCTTTGTCAAGTAACGACATGCCGGCTGCGCCGGTGGAACGCGCAAAAACTACAGGGCTTCACAAGGGCGAGATCGTTGCCGGTGTCGCCAAGGTTGATCCGATCATCATCGCTGATGGCATCCGTCGCACCTTCGGTGGTCTGACCGCTGTCAATGTCGACCACGTCGAGATTCCCCGCAATGCGATCACCGCGTTGATTGGTCCGAACGGTGCCGGCAAGACGACACTGTTCAACCTCTTGACCGGCTTCGACAAGCCCGACGCGGGTAAGTGGACGTTTGACGGTCACTCCCTCGCGGGCATGGGGGCGCACAAGGTTGCACGACTTGGCCAGGTGCGTACGTTCCAGCTCACGAAGGCTCTTGGACTCCTCACGGTGCTCGAGAACATGAAACTCGGCGCGAAGGATCAGATCGGGGAGAACATCTTCCGCGGCATGATTCCCGCTCTCTGGCGCAAGCAAGAAGCCGAGATCGAAGAGCGCGCGATCGTTCTGCTCAAGAAGTTCAAGCTCGATGCCAAGTCGTCAGACTTCGCCGCCAGCCTCTCCGGCGGTCAGCGCAAGCTTCTTGAAATGGCGCGCGCCCTCATGAGCCAGCCGACTCTGGTGATGTTGGATGAGCCGATGGCCGGCGTCAACCCCGCGTTGACCCAGTCGCTGCTCGACCACATCTTGGATCTCAAAGACGAGGGCATGACCGTGCTCTTCGTGGAGCACGACATGCACATGGTGCGTCACATCGCCGACTGGGTGATCGTGATGGCTGAGGGCCAGGTCGTTGCTGAAGGGCCGCCCGATGAGGTCATGAAGAACCAAGCCGTCATCGATGCGTACCTCGGTTCGCATCAGGATGTCGACCTCGGCGTGGTCACTGGCCGCATCGAAGGCGAGCTCAACACGGCCGCGATCGATCTCGTCGAAGAGGTAAAAGAACTCGACGAGAATATCGCTAAGCGCAAGGAGACTGGCAAGTGAACGCTATCCCCACCGAGAACGCGGTAGTCCACGTCAAGGACCTCACCGCGGGCTACCTCCCGGGCGTGAACATCCTGAACGACTGCAACTTGGTCGCCAACCCGGGTGAGCTCATCGGAATTATCGGACCGAACGGTGCTGGCAAGTCGACCCTGCTGAAGGCCATCTTTGGCCAAGTTCAGGTTCGCGGCGGAACCATCAGTTTGAACGGTGACGATATCACTGGACTCAAGGCAAACAAGCTTGTGTCGCGCGGTGTTGGCTTTGTTCCTCAGAACAACAACGTGTTCCCGAGCCTGACCATTGAAGAAAACCTTCAGATGGGGCTGTACCAAAACCCGAAGATCTACGACGAGCGCCTCGAGTTCGTCACCGGTATCTTCGCTGAGCTGAAATCGCGCTTGAAGCAGCGCGCGGGTTCGCTCTCGGGTGGTGAGCGCCAAATGGTCGCGATGTCGCGAGCACTCATGATGGACCCCCACGTTCTTCTTCTCGACGAGCCGTCCGCTGGACTCTCGCCGGTGAAGCAGGATGAGGCGTTCATCCGGGTATCGGAGATCAACAAGGCCGGCGTTACGACGATCATGGTCGAGCAAAACGCTCGTCGTTGCCTGCAGATCTGTGACCGCGGTTACGTTCTCGACCAGGGTCACGATGCCTACGAAGGCACCGGGCGCGAGCTATTGAATGACCCCAAGGTCATCGGGCTCTACCTGGGAACCCTCGGCACCTAGCCACACGCTGCACATAAGGCCCCATCCGGATTCGTTCGGATGGGGCCTTTTTGGTGCGCCGTGAGCGGCAGTGAGGCTCAAGCAAGGCCACACAGCAGCATCCTGCTCCCCCACCACAGCGCCCGCAGCGCTCAGAGACGTTCTGAGCGGTTGTTTCGTACCGAACCATCTATGAGTACGTCGGGACGGGGTAACGCGCTTACAGTGCGACCTGATGCAGTTTCACGTTTGACTCGAGTGCGGTGATGACAGTGAAACGCTTTCAGGGTCACTCAACGACACATGCGCGGGGCAACGCTGCACCCGACTTCGTGAACACGCCTCAGAGGGCACGCGAGGCCCACAGGGAAGACCCAGTTCGCGCCACCACAGTCCCGCACACGAAAAAGGCCCCAACCCGCGAGGGGTTGGGGCCTTCTCTTAGCGAAAGCTAGGTCTCAGTGAGACTTAGAAAGCGCTGTAGGTGTTGTCGTCGCCGTACTGGTAGATACCAACCTTGGCCTCAGTCGGGTCACCGAGGTCGTCGAAGGTGATCGGACCGGAGATGCCGTCGTAGTCAGCTACGCCGCCACCGTTGATGATTTCAGCACAGTCAGCGAAGGTGGTGCACTTCTCGCCGTTGCCAGAGCCACCCGATACTTCCTGAAGCTTCTCGGCAATTGCTGCGGAGTCGGTCGAGCCGGCTGCGAGCGATGCGAGAGCAAGAAGGATTACCGAGTCGTAGGACTCTGCTGCGTAGCTGAACTCTTCGAGCTCAGGCTGGCCGGACTCTACGTAGAACTCGTTGAGCGACGTTGTGAAGTCGGCAATCGTGTCTACGCTGAGGCCGGGGAGGGTTCCCTTGGCGCCGGTGAGGGTGCCCGCAGCGAATTCGTCACCGAAGTTCGCGAGGTTACCGTCTACGAAGTAGAGGTTCTCAGCGGGGAAGCTGCTGACGATGCTCGGGAGCATGGTCGACACTTCTTCGAAGGTGATTAGTGCGATGGCGTCAGGGTCAGAAGCAAGAACTTCGGAGATCTGAGCATCGAACGTGGTGTCACCGGTGTTGTAGGTGGGCTGCGAAACAACTTCACCGCCGGCTGCTTCGAATGCTTCCTGCGTGTAGCCAGCGAGGCCGGTTCCGTAGGAGTCATTGAGAACAATCATGCCGAGGGTCTCGTGACCATCGCCAGCGATCAGGTTACCGAGAACCTCACCCTGGAGCACGTCGGAAGGCGCGGTACGGAAGTACAGTCCCTTGTCGTCGTAGTCCGTGAATGCGGCCGAGGTGTTTGCCGGCGAGAACTGAATTACTCCAGCGCCAACAACCTGGTCGATGAACTGAAGCGAAACACCCGAGGATGCTGCACCAAGAATTGCGGAAACGTCTTCACCGAGCAGGCGAGGGATTTCAGTCTCGTATGCCTTGTTGTCGGTGTCACCGGAGTCACCCTGAATCAGTTCGACCTGGATGCCGGCGTCTGCTTCATTGATCTGCGACTTTGCGTACTCGGTTCCTGCGATCTCGGGCGGGCCGAGGAATGCGAGGTTGCCGGTTACGGGCAGTGCCGTTCCGAGCTTCAGCGACAGTTCGCCACCCTCGGAACCTGTGGAAGTTTCTCCGTCAGTGCTTGCACAGCCGGCCAATACCAGTGCACTTGCACCGACAATTGCGAGACCGCTCAACAGGGTCCGCTTGGACCGTGAAGGGGAGGCCGTAGCCTTCGCGAATACGCTCATGTTGCTCCTTGCGTTTCGAATGTGTTCAGGAATCAAACGTGGCACCACTGTGTCACCACACTGTCAAGCTATGCCCACCCGAGACGTCTGCACAATACATCTGTACTACAGCCTTGTAACGCTCTTCGAATCGTTACCATTCGTAGACTTTTGGAAAACGCAGGTTTTACTTAGCCGATTCGGGTGTACACGTTGTCGCTACCGTACTGGTAAATCCCGATGATGGCGCCCTGTGGGTCGCCATTGTCACTGAGGGTTATCGGGCCTGAAACACCGTCGTAATCTACCGTGCGGCCATCGAGCACAATCTTCGCGGCATCCGCAAAGTTGAGAGCAACCTCACCATCACCACTTCCGCCCGACACCTCTTGCAGAGCGCTTGCGATAGCTGTACCCGAGGTGTCTTGTGACACCAATGCAGCGAGACTCGCAAGAATTACGGCGTCGTAACTTTCGGCGGCGTAGCTGAAGTCCTTCAAGCTCGGGTCTATTTCGAGCAGACGGTCCGTGAAGTCCGTAATCGTGTCGATGTCGAGCCCTGGTTGGGTGACTATCGAGTCAGTGAGGGCTCCCTTGGTGAAGTCCGAGTCGCGATCGCCAAGCGAGAGGCCGGTGAAGAACAGCTGATCTCCTGAGTATCCGGCCTTGATGAACGCCTTAGCGATCTTCTCGGCTTGCTTAGAACCGACAATTGCTACCGCATCAGGCTTCGCTTCGATCGCAGCATCAATCGTGTCGGTGAGGCCGGTGGCCTTGTCATTAATAGTCTCTTGGTAAATGACTTCGCCGCCTCCCCGCAAGAAAGTTTCACTGACGGCGCGGGGAAGAAGCGGGCCGCACAACGCATCCTCCGAGAGAATCGCGATAGAGCCGTCAACTCGCTCGGCCATAGCGGCCCCGAGCGCGGAACCTTCGAGCGCGCAGGACGGGGAGGTGCGCCAGTACAGCTGGCTGTCGTCGTAGTTCGAGAAGTCCGGAGAGTCATTCGCCGGCGAGATCTCCACGACTCCGGCAGCAGTGATCATGTCGACCACTTTTTTTGAGATGCCGTTCGAGAGACCACCGATGATCACCGTCGCGCCGGCATCGAGCAGCTCCGTTGCTGCATCTTCGGGAGTCGAGTCGCTGGAGTCGCCGGAGTCGCTGGTCTCTACGTTCACGACGAGTTTGGCATTGGCGTCATTGACGTCTTGTGCCGCGAGAGCGATCGCCGCCGACACTGCGGGGCCAAACTTGTCGAGCGCCCCAGATTCAGGCACGAGTGCACCGATCGTCAGTGTGAGGTCTTTGGGCGCGGGGCGCTCCTCAACAGGCTCCTCTGCTGAGCATCCGCTCAACACGAGCACAGCGGCGAGTACGCCAGCAACTGTCGCGAACCCACGGCGGGTTCGGCGCGACTTGGGTGATCCTACGAAAACGGATGTCATCACAGTCGCTCCTCTCTACCGCCCAATACAGACAGCGGCATAGTTACGGTAGTGGTCAATCCTGAAAAAGCGAACTCTGGAGGGCCAATCCGTACCCCAAAAAGCCACCCCGGTGCGGGAGGCACCCGAACTAGCCAAACACGCCACCGCTCTTGTACTCGAATTTGTTCTCGCCGTCATACGTGTAATAGCCCCAGAAAGCGGGCTCAACGTTTCCGTCCGGTGTGAAGTTCACCGGGCCAGAAACCCCGTCGTAATCGATGTCGTTTGTTGTTGCGAGAACATCAAGGCACTCAGCAAAACTCAAACACTTCACGCCATTTTTTGAGACGTCATAGAGCGAACCGGCAATCGCAGCGCCCGCGTCATCCTGAGCGACGATCGCCGCCAGCACTGCGAGCATCGTCGCGTCATAGGCTTCAGCGGCATACCGGTAGCTGGTGAGCGTGGAGTCTGTTGCTGTGAGCGTGGAGATGAACGACTTGGCAGGCTGGTAGCCCTCGATCACTCCACGAACTCCTTTGAGGGTTCCATTCTTGAACGCCTGTGAATAGTCCCCCGTGTTGAGCGACGTGAGCCATAGCTCAGATCCGGTGAAGCCAGCGCCGATGAGTTTTTCGATGAGAGCTTTGGTTGCCTTCTCCGAGTCATAGGTGGATCCAACCACGACCACATCGGGGGCCGAGTCCTTCAGACTCGCCACGATCTCATCGAACTTTGTGGTCGAACTTTCGAACACTTTATCCGCCACAAGCTCGCTGTCATACTCGGCGAGCGCAGTCACCACCGTGTCGTGAAGCGCCGCACCTTGCTCGTCCGCCACATACACGAGTGCGACTTTCTTCGGAGTCTCCCCGCCAGCGAGCGCAGCTGCGAGTGCGTACGCCTGCTGGTCATACGCGGGGATAGTGCGGAAAAAATAGCCGCCGTCAAAAACGTCGTCGAGACTCGAGAACGTCGCGGCCGGAGATATGACCGGAATTTGTGCGTCGATAGCCAGCGGAATTACCCGCTGCGCCAGTGCCGATGATGACGGCCCAATTACTACGTCGACATCTTTCGACACGAGGGTCGCGAAGTGAGACTCCAACTTCGTGTTCTTGGCCTCGCCAGAGTCGACCGCCACAATTTCTACGGGCTCGCCGTTCACTCCCCCGGCAGCGTTCACCTCTTTCACCGCAGCCGCTACTCCCGCTTTCTGAGCGGGAGCTAAAAAGGAAAAGGTGCCGCTCGTGGGGAAAATCGTGCCGATGCGCAGCACGCCATCGCCCGTGCGAACGATTTGCGGGGCGGGTGTTGCCGTGGCCGACGCGACTGCGGGAAGCGATGGCGTCGGAGGCGGCGCGGGAGCGCTGCAGGCGGCAAGGGCGCACGCGACCACCGCTGCGACGACCGCAGCTCGAGTCGAACGAGATCTCGTCATTTCCCTGCCTTCCTCGGCATGCGCTCCTCGGGTGAGGGCGGGCCTTCAGACGAATACTACGGTGCCCCGGGCGCCTCGGCGGCGGAACCCAGCCGCGTGCGGGACGAGTGACGGAACAGATCAAAAGTGAGAATGGCCAATGCCAGCCACACGATTGCGAAACCCAACCAGCGTTCTGGCGGCATTGTCTCGTGAAAAATGAAAACGCCGACGATGAGCTGCAGGATGGGGGCAAGATACTGCGCCAAACCCATGTAGGTGAGAGGGAGCCGACGCGCCGCGGCAGCGAACAGAATCAGCGGCGTCGCAGTGACTACGCCCAGGAAGAGCGTCAACGTCAGGTGTCCGGCACCGGCAGTGCCCACAGTGAGCTGCCCGTCGACGGAGAGCACGATCAAGGCGACGACGGCAATCGGAGCAAGGAATGCCGTCTCAACGGCCAGACCGCCGATAGCATCCGCTTTCGGTCCAACATTCTTTTTGACAAGGCCGTAGAAACCGAAACTGAATGCAAGGCCGAGAGCGATCCAGGGAAAACTGCCGTAGCTGATCGAGAGCACCAGCACGGCAAACGCACTAATCGCGAGAGCTATCCATTGGAGCGGACGCAGTCTTTCGCGCAAAATGACAACACCGAGCAGCACCGTGACGATCGGATTGGTGAAATAGCCGAGCGAAGCTTCCACGACGTGGCCGTTGAGGCTCGCGTAGACATAGATGAGCCAGTTGACGACAACGAACGCTCCACCGAGGCCGAGAGTCCAAAAAGTTTTGCGATCGCGAATGATCGCGAGCACGCGCCGATACCCGCGGGTGAATACCAACAAAATTGCGCAAAATACGAGCGAGAGCACAATGCGCCACGCGACAATCTCGATCGCGCCCGATTCCTTGAGCAGGAAGAATACGATCGGCAGCCCGCCCCACAGCGCATAGGCGGAGACAGCAAAGCCGAGACCGCTCGAAGAAACGCGGTCGGTTGCGGGCGCAGGAGAAGTCACCTGTAAATCCTAGGGCTGGCGACGAACCGTCTGCGCCATCCTCGGCTCTGAGTCATCGCCCCGCCCATTTCTGCGGGGACGACGAAAGCCCAGAGCCGAGGCTCTGGGCTTTCGCATTGTCACGCCGCGAACGGCGGACAAGAAATGAGTATCGCGTTAGCGAACGACTACTGCGAGAACGTCGCGAGCCGAAAGTACGAGAAGGTCTTCTCCGCCGTACTTCACCTCGGTTCCGCCGTACTTGGAGTAGATGACCTTGTCGCCTACAGCGATGTCAAGCGGCACGCGGTTTCCGTTGTCGTCAATGCGACCGGGACCTACGGCGACTACTTCGCCCTCCTGGGGCTTCTCTTTCGCAGTGTCAGGAATGACGAGCCCAGACGCGGTGGTCTGTTCTGCATCGACCTGCTTGATAACAATGCGATCCTCGAGCGGCTTAATGGACACCGACACGTTTGACCTCTTTCTAAAAGTGCTTGGGCTGGCACACTCCGTGCAGGAGTGCCAGATCAACTATACGGCTTGGTTGGCACTCGATCAACGTGAGTGCCAATTCGGATACGGATACGGTTAGAGAATGAATCAGAGCGAATTGCGCGAGCTACTTTCAGCCGAAGGCCTTCGCCTCTTGGACTCGTTGCCGACCTGGCAGTCGAGTGACGAAATTGTGCGCACCGTGGCCGAGCTGCGCAAAGCTGGCCATAGTCCCGGTCTCGTTGCCGCAGTTCTGAGCCAATCGAAACTTCGCGCAAAAGCCACGGGCAAATTTGGGCCGTTCGCCGAACGAATGCTCTTCACCGAAGCCGGGCTCGAGCAAGCAACGCGGCTCTCCGTTGCGGCTCAGCACGCTGGCCGCTTCGCGAAGGCGGGAGTGAAATGGGTCGCTGATCTCGGCTGCGGCATCGGCGCGGATGCTCTCGCCATTGCCGCCCTCGAACTCAACGTCACCGCCGTCGAACGCGATGAGACCACCGCCGCTATTGCTGCCTTCAACCTCGCCCCCTGGAATAACGCTCAGGTAGTTCACGGTGATGCCGAGTCTGCCGACCTCACCGGTATCGACGGCATCTACCTCGATCCCGCCCGCCGCGATGCTCGCGTGCGCCTCACCAACCCCGCCGACTGGACCCCGTCACTCGACTTCGCCTTCGGCCTCGCCGAGCGCTACCCCACCGGCATCAAGCTCGGCCCGGGCATCGATCGCGACCTCATCCCGCACGACGCCGAAGCCCAATGGGTATCGGTCGGCCGCGACGTCGTCGAACTGGGACTCTGGTTCGGGGCAGTGGCTCGCCCCGGCATCCGTCGCGCTGCGCTCGTCATCGGCGATCACGGCACCGCCGAGCTCACGGCGGCCGCCGACAGCGAAGACGAAGCTGCGGGAGAGTTGGGACAGTACCTTTACGAGCCAGACGGCTCCGTCATCCGCGCCCGCCTCATCGGTGATCTTGCTCGGCAGCTAAACGGTCGCATGCTCGATACCTCCATCGCCTATTTCAGCGCGGATGCCGCAGTCCCGACCCCGTTCGCTAGTTGCTTCGAGATTGTGGCCGATTTTGCTCTCGACAAACGCACGCTCAAGAAGGAGCTGGCCAACCGTAAAATCGGGACTCTGGAAATCAAAAAGCGCGGGGTCGATATCGACCCCGCGACTTTCAGAACGTCTCTCTCGCTCAAGGGCGAGAACAGCGCAACGCTGATTCTTACGCGTGTAGGAGGTAAACGTCGCGCCCTGCTCGCACAGCGAACGACGTTTACCGAAACCTCAGCAACGACGGTTTAGTAGCCGTCGTAGTAGGAACCACCAAAGCTATTGCTCGATATGAAAAAGAAGAAAACGATCCACCCGATCACGGTGAGAAGGCCCAGAGCGACCGCGACGTAACCCGTGATGAGGCCGGTGAGCCAGAAGGCGCGCGCGTGGGGCTGCTTCTTCTGTGCCAGGTGGCCCAGGATGACTGCGGCCACTCCGGGCACAAAACCGAGCGCCATGAACGTAAGCACGATGCTGGCGATTCCCGTGGCCATCGACGCGATCGACAGTCCCTGTGGTGGACCAGCCGGAACCGGCGTGTAGGCGGCCTGACCCGGAGTCGCGTGAGGTGAGTAGCCGGGAACCGGAGTGCCGCTCGCTGCGGCGTAGGGGTCGGAAGGCGAAGCAACGGGAGCCGCCTGAGGAGCAGGAAGCGCCGCCTCAACCGGAGGAGCCGCAGCGGGAGCAGCGGGAGCAGCGGGAGCAGCCGCAGCCGCAGCAGGAGCAACAGGCGGCACCGGAGGAACAGGCGGCACACTCGCGGCCGCATCAGCATCAACGCTCGGTGCCGGAACAGTCGTTGCAGCCGGAGGCGTCTCGTTGGATGCGGCGGTCTTTGCGGCAGCGGTGGTGGCGGCCGTCGTTTTGGCTGCCGCCGCCTTTGTAGCGGCGGCCTTGGTCGTGGCCGCGGCTTTGGTTGTGGCGGCCTTGGTCGGAGCAGCTTTAGAGGTCGTCGTCTTCTTGGCTGCAGGCTTCGCTGCAGTCGCCGACGAGGCGGTGGTGGCTTTCTTCGCCGCGGGCTTCTTGGCGGAGGGTGTGGCCTTCGCGAGCGGGGCATCCGACGTTGAGGATGCGGAGGGCGAGACGATCGGCGGGATAGCGCCGTCTGAGTTATTGGTAGCCATGCGCACACTTTAGCAAGTGCGCCTTACAACGAAAGGGCCCGCGCGTCTGCACAGGCCCTTTCGTAGACAACTGCGGAGCTTAGTAAGAGTTAACGCCATCCAGCGACAAAGCGATAACAAAGAGAATTCCGAGAATGAGCGCGACGACGAAGCCGAGGTAACCAAGGATCAGACCGATGATGGCGAGCACCTTGCCCTGCTCACCCGTCTTCTTGATCTGGCTCATGCCAATGTGGCCCGTGATAATACCGACGAGGCTCAATCCGATAACCGAGGTGACGAGCGAGACGATGGACAGGACGTTCCACTTGGCAACCGGTGCGCCAACAGGTGCTGCGGCGTAGGGGGTGGGTTCTGACATGACGAAGTGCTCCTTATTAAATGGCGGGGCCGATTGCGGCCCCACTATATTCTCAGCCTGATAGAAGCCTGTCAACGCAGGATGAACAGGCTCTAGAGGGGCGCTAGGCCTGAATCTGGGTTACCGGCAGGGTCGAATCGGCGCTAAACCCCAACGTGGAGGGGCTCTTGCCTGCCATCACCAGTTGGGCGCCCAATGCGGCGATCATTGCCCCGTTATCCGTGCAGAGCGACAAAGGCGGGATGCGCAGCTCGATACCAGCGGCCGCGCAGCGCTCTGCCGCGAGCTCCCGCACGCGCGCATTCGCGACGACTCCGCCGCCGAGAAGCAACCGCGGCACATCGCGATCGATACAGGCCGCGACGGCCTTGGTGAGAAGAATATCCACGACAGCCTCACGAAAGCTCGCGGCAACATCCGCTTGCGAGAAATCAGTTCCGGCATCTTGCTCACGCTCAACCCAGCGGGCAACCGCAGTCTTGAGACCCGAGAATGAGAAGTCGTAGCGGTGACGCTCGAGATCTTTCGATCGGCTCAGACCGCGCGGAAAACGGATAGCCGTGGGGTCACCGGTCGCGGCAACGCGGTCGATCTCGGGCCCGCCGGGATACGGAAGACCGAGCAGCCGCGCCACCTTGTCGAACGCTTCTCCCGCGGCGTCGTCAATCGTCTCGCCGAGCAATTCGACATCCGCTACAAGGTCTCGCACGTGCAGCAACGAGGTATGCCCACCCGACACAAGCAGTGCGATGGTGGGCAGATCAATCTCAGTGCCATCGTCGCGAAGAACGTCAGCCCCGACGTGCCCGACGAGGTGATTGACGGCGTAAAGCGGCTTACCCGTGGCCACAGAGAGCGCTTTCGCCGCCGCAATCCCGACCATAAGGGCTCCGGCAAGCCCTGGCCCGCTCGTTACCGCGATCGCATCGAGTTCGCTGAGTTCGACGCCCGCTTCAGCAAGCGCCTGCTCAAGAGCCGGCTGAATCGCCTCGAGGTGAGCGCGCGCTGCAACCTCTGGCACCACTCCCCCATACCGAGCATGCTCGTCCATTGATGACGAAATCACATTCGCCAACAGCTGGTTGCCGCGAACAATACCGATACCCGTCTCGTCACAGCTTGTCTCGATACCCAGCACGAGCGGGTTGGTGGTGTTACCCGGAGTCACCCCCGACAGCGCAGACTGAAGGTTTTCGCTAGAGACGGTGGCCGCTGCGGCTCCCGCGCTCACTGGCCGACCGCCGGAGCTAGTTTCGGTTCAGGAATCGTCAGTTGCATCACGATGGCATCCACCCCATCCGGCTGATAATAGTGAGGGCGTACAGCGATGCGCTCGAAGCCGAGCGAGTCATACAGGCGTTGCGCCGAGGGGTTGTCGTCGCGCACTTCGAGAAATAGCTCGGCGGCGCCACGATCGCGCGCCTCCACCATAAGCGCGTGCATCAGAGCACGACCAATTCCATGGCGGCGAGCATCCGGAGCAACCGCAATGGTTTGGATGTCGGCCTGGCCCGAGCGGTACGGGGCGCGTAAGCCCGCGTAAGCCTTCACCACGGCGGGCTCCGTGAGCGTTGTCGCGACAAGGTAATAACCGTGGTTATCACCGAGCTCGCCCCGCATCATGTCGCTCGACCATGCATCGTTGGCGAACTCGCTCGCCTCAATCGCCATAATGGCGTCGAGGTCGTCGATCGTAGCGCGGCGCAGTTGCCAACTCATGCGGTGACTCGTTTCGGTCCTGCGGAAAGGGTGACGTCGGGAGAGCGCAAATAGAGCGCCTCTTCACCGGCGAACGGACGATCGTTATCACGAAGCAAGTGAGCGAGGCGTGCGAGCCGCGAGGCGTGCACCGGCTCGGTGTCCCGCAGCGCGAAGTGCTCGAAACCGGGCACGCTCGTGGCGAGTTCGGCGGCGGATGCCAAGGCAGGGCCCTCGACGAGTACCGGCAAGCCTGCGGCATCCGACCCCTCGTAGGTTGACCAGTACAGTTCTTTGCGGCGCGCGTCAGTCGCGATAACGACGGGCTCGGTTTCGCCGAGTGCGAGAGCGTCATGGGTGACCACTGGAAACAGCGGCAGACCGGCACCGAAGGCGAAAGTCCGAGCCGCCACGATGCCCACGCGCAGGCCGGTAAAGGGACCAGGGCCCATTCCCGCCACGACACCGGTCAGGTCGGTTACAGCAATTCCCGCGTCGGCGAGGGTGCTGTGGATGAAATCGCCGACTACCTCGGCATGCTTACGAGTGTCGAGAGAATCGCGTTCCGCGCGCACCACACCGTCGGTGCCCACGACCGCCACGGTCGTGCCCGCCGAGGTATCAATCGCTAACAGCATTGAGCCACTCCATATCTGTCCACCGCGGGCCAGTGCCCGTCACGGTCACCGTGCGCGGTTCTATGGCCTCGTCGTCGAAGTCGTCGAGGGGGTCGAGGGCGTCGTCGGCCCCGGTGTCGGTGTCGGTTTCCGTTTCCGTTCCCGTTCCCGTTCCCGGGAGATGGTGGGCGTTCGCGCCGCCACCGATCGGGCGGGCGATGTCGACGGTGAGCCAGCTGTCGCTCACACCGTCGAGCAATCCGGCGCCCCATTCCACGATCACGATGGATGCTTCGAAGTCGATGTCGAGGTCGTCGAGTTCGACCGCGCTACCAAGACGGTACGCATCGACATGAACGAGTGGCGGAGCGTGGTGGGGCGACAGTTCCACACCGGCGTCATCCAGTCGCGGATGCGTGCGCGCCAGCACAAACGTCGGACTCGTGACCGTGCCTCGGATGCCGAGAGTCTCGCCAATCGCGCGCGTCAGGGTTGTCTTGCCAGCCCCGAGCTCACCATTGAGCAACACGAGATCGCCGGCTCCCAATCGAGCAGCAATAGCTGCTCCGAGTTCAGCCATGCGATCGGGGGTGGCTACAGTAAAGGTGGTCATGATTCGTACCTGCGCGTCACCCGAGGCCCGATTCGGGTCACGATTTCGTAGTTGATGGTGTCGGCCGCTTCGGCCCAGTCATCGGCACTCGGCACTGACGCGGCAGGATCGCCGAAGAGGATCGCTTCGTCGCCGATCGCGACGGTTGCGTCTGCCATGTCCACCACGATCTGATCCATCGCTACGCGGCCTGCCACGCGACCGACGGCGCCGTTAATTGAAACTGGTCCCCGGTTCGAGGCCTGACGCGGAATGCCGTCGCCATAACCGAGCGGAACAAGGGCAAGCGTCGTATCGCGCTCGCAACGGTACGCGTAACCATAGGAGACCCCTGAGCCGGCCTTAACGCGCTTGACTGAAATGACGGGAGCGCTAAGCGTCATTGCCGGAACGAGTCCGAGAGCGGCGACATCCACATCGGTGGCGGGCGAGAGCCCATAGCTCGAGATTCCCACCCGAACGAGGTCAAAGCGAGCCGCCGGATGCTTGATCGCGCCCTCCGAAGCAGCAAGATGCCGCAACTCGGGGCGTAGGCCGACCGATTCAGCCATCGCAATCGCGGCAGAGAACTGCTCGATCTGTTCAAGATCATGTTCGGCACCGGCATTGGCGAGGTGACTCCACAGCCCACGCACGCGGATACGACCCGCAAGCTCGTGGGCGACGGCAGCCTCGAAAAACTGGTGCCACTCATCCAGAAAAGCACCGTTGCGGTGCAGGCCGGTGTCTACCTTGAGGTGCACGAAGGCGGTGTCGGATGTCGCGGCAACCTCAGTCAGCTGAGCAAGGCTGCTCACCCCGAGGTCGATATCCGCGCGCACCGCGTCACCGAATGCTGCGCCCGGCTGATGCAACCACGCTAAGAGTGGAGCATCGATTCCTGCCGCGCGCAGAGCGAACGCTTCGTTGAGGTCAGCAACTCCGAGCCAATCGGCACCGCCGGCAAGAGCCGCTCGCGCGCTGGCAAACGCCCCATGGCCATAGCCGTCAGCTTTGACAACGGCCATGACTTTAACAGGCGCGACAAGAGCACGCAGCACTTCGATGTTGTGGCTGATGGCCGCAGTATTGATCGTCGCGAGTCGAAGATCGCTCATGGGGTGGCCTCCGCAATGACATAGGCGATCGCGATTCCCGCGTCGTGGCTCATCGAAAGATGAACCGAGGTAATTCCCCGACGATCAGCAATATCTTTCGTCGAGTTGTGGAGCTCGAGCGAGGGATTTCCCAGTGCGTCCGACACGACTCGCATGTCGTGCCAGGTGACTCCGCTCGAATCTCCCAGCGCCTTAATGAGCGCTTCTTTCGCTGCGAATCTTCCAGCGAGCGATCGAAGCGGGCGGGGTTTGCCCTCTTTGAGCTGTTCGCTCTCAGAGAACAGGCGCGCTGTGAGGGTCGGTGTGCGCTGCAACGCACGCTCGAAGCGGGCGATGTCGACGACATCCACACCGATCCCCACGATCACGATGAAACCTATTCGACGGTGACAGACTTCGCGAGATTGCGAGGCTGGTCGACGTCGAGTCCCTTCGCAGCAGAAAGCTCCATACCGAAGATGTGCAGCGGGATGACAGCAAGCAGAGGCTCGAAGAACGAACCAGCGAGAGGAATCGGGATGACTTCGTCGGCGAATGGAAGCACCGCCGCGTCGCCCTTCTCAGCGATAGCAATGACGCGAGCGCCCCGAGCACGGATCTCCTGAATGTTGGAGACGACCTTCTTGTGAAGCGAATTCGGGTCGCGCGGGCTGGGAACGATCACAAAGACAACCTGGCCGGGCTCGATGAGCGCGATAGGGCCGTGCTTAAGCTCGCCAGCGGCGAAACCTTCAGCGTGAATGTAGGCGAGTTCTTTGAGCTTGAGAGCACCTTCGAGCGCGACCGGGTAGCCGACGTGGCGACCGAGGAAGAGCACCGACTGAGTGTCCGTCATCCAGTGCGCTAGCTGCTTGATCGACTGCGAGGTAATGAGAACTTCGGAGATTTTCTCGGGCACAGCTTGAAGCTCTGCCACGTTTTCGCGAATCCCTTCGTCGCTGAGCGTGCCGCGCACGCCGGCGATGTGAAGACCGATGAGGTACAGCGCCGTCACCTGCGCGACGAAAGCCTTCGTAGATGCCACAGCGACCTCGGGGCCCGCATGCGTGTAGACCACCGCGTGCGACTCGCGCGGAATCGTTGCGCCGTGCGTGTTGCACACCGAGACAACCTTCGCCCCCGACTCCATCGCGAATTTGACCGCCATGAGCGTGTCCATCGTTTCGCCGGACTGGCTGATCGAGATAACAAGCGTGCGCTCGGTCAAAATCGGGTTGCGGTAACGGAACTCGTGAGCGAGCTCTACATCAACAGGAACGCGAGCCCACGCCTCGATGGCGTACTTGCCCAGCATGCCGGCGTAGGCCGCAGTTCCACACGCAACTACGACGATACGGTCGATGTTGGCGATGACCTCGTCGCCGAGAGGGTCAAATTCGGTGAGCTTGACCAGACCATCCTGAACACGACCAAGAATCGTGTTGGCTACGGCATCCGGCTCTTCGCTGATTTCCTTAGCCATGAAGCTCGACCAACCGCCCTTTTCAGATGCCGAAGCATCCCACGCGATGTCGAACTCTTCGAAGTCGACGGCGTTGCCGTCAAAGTCGGTTACCAGCACGGTATCGGGGCGGATCGTTACGATCTGATCCTGGCCGACAGCAACCGCGCGACGGGTGAACTCCACAAAGGCGGCGACGTCGGAACCCATGAAGTTTTCACCGTCGCCCAAGCCGATGACCAAAGGTGAATTGCGGCGGGCGCCGACAACAACACCGGGCTGATCTTTGTGGATGGCAAGAAGGGTAAACGCACCTTCCAATCGCGCCACGACCGCCTGCATCGCAGCAGTGATATCACCGGTCTTGTTGTACTCACGGCCGACGAGGACAGCGGCGACCTCGGTGTCCGTCTCGCTTTCGAACGTCTCGCCGTCGAGAAGCAACTCATTCTTCAGCTCGGAGAAGTTTTCGATAATTCCGTTGTGAATGAGCGCGAGCTTGTGGTCGGTGCTCAAGTGCGGGTGAGCGTTGACGTCGGTCGGGCCACCGTGAGTTGCCCACCGCGTGTGGCCGATACCGGTCGTTCCGTTATTGAGCGGAGTAGCGTCAAGATCATCGAGGAGAACTTGGAGCTTGCCAGCGCGCTTGCGCGTTCCGAGCTCACCGTCCTCATCAATAATCGCCACACCGGCGGAGTCATAACCCCGGTATTCGAGACGCTTGAGACCGCCGAGGAGAACCTCAAGGCTTTTGTTGTTACCGACGTAACCGACAATTCCACACATGGAAACGAGTTTAGTTCCCCAAACTGGGTATCTGCGCGCAGATAGGATGTTCCGGATGCATGAACATGGCTCCGGACACAGTCACATTTCTCCTTTTTTTGACATCGATCGGAGCGATTGGGCTGAACTTGCCCCCAAGATGAAAGTTCCCCTCACCCAGGCGGAGCTCATTGAGTTGCGCGGTTTGGGCGATGAACTCGATCTCACTGAGGTCGCCGAGGTGTATTTGCCCCTCAGCCGCCTGCTCAATTTGTACGCCGAGAGTGCTCAGCGACTTCACGCCGCCACTACCCAATTCTTGGGAGCAACCACGTCGAGCACGCCCTTCGTGATTGGCGTTGCGGGTTCTGTCGCCGTCGGCAAATCGACGATTGCGCGCCTTCTCCGCGAACTTCTCTCCCGCTGGGAGGGAACACCTCGTGTCGAGCTCATCACGACCGACGGGTTTCTGCACCCCAACGCCGAACTCGAACGCCGCGGCATCCTCGAACGCAAAGGCTTTCCCGAGAGCTACGACCGTCGAGCTCTACTGCGCTTCGTCAGCAAGATCAAAGCGGGCGAGCCAGAAGTGCGCGCACCGTTCTACTCCCACTTGGCGTACGACATCGTCCCGGATGCGACGGTGACCGTGCGTAAGCCTGATGTTCTCATCGTCGAGGGTCTCAATGTGCTCCAACCGCCTATCGCGGGTAAGAACCTCGCCGTAAGCGACCTCTTCGACTTCACTATCTATGTGGATGCTCGAACCAGCGATATTGCGCGCTGGTACGAGGAGCGCTTCCTGCGTCTACAGCGCGGCGCCTTTAGCAACCCGCGCTCGTACTTTCACCGCTTCGCCGACCTCGACGAAGACGCCGCCCGTGCCCGAGCCCGTGAGGTGTGGAAGCGTACCAACGAGCCCAATCTCACGCAGAATGTTCGCCCGACTCGGCCTCGTGCCTCGCTCATCTTGCGCAAGGACGCCGATCACGCCGTCTCGAAAGTTCTGCTGCGCAAGACCTAGTAGCTGAGCTGGGCGCGAACGACCGCGGCAAGACGGTCAGCCATGTGCTGAGCGACTTCTTGATGTTCCGCTTCGACCATGACGCGCACCATAGGCTCCGTTCCGGATGCCCGCAAAAGCACGCGCCCGGTGTCACCCAATTCCGCCTCGACAACGGCAACCGCGTCGGCGATGACCGAGTCTGAACCGAGCGAGTGGTGATCTACTCCGCGCACGTTCACGAGAACCTGCGGGTAGACCGTCATGACAGCCGCAAGCTGTGCAAGCGTTTTGCCGGTGCGAGCCATTTCGGCTACCAGGTGCAATCCCGTGAGGATGCCGTCGCCGGTGGTCGCAAACTTGGTCATGATGACGTGACCGGATTGTTCGCCACCGAGGGAGAGCCCGCGGGCCCCCAGGGCTTCGAGAACGTAGCGGTCGCCGACCTTGGTCTCGAGCATCTTGATGTTGTGCTCTGCCATCGCGCGGCGGAGTCCCAAGTTGCTCATGACGGTCGCGACGAGCGTGCGGTCGTGGAGTACACCGCGTTCGGCCATCGATACCGCCAGGATCGCCATGATCTGGTCGCCATCAACAATGTTGCCCTCTTTGTCGACCGCGAGGCACCGGTCGGCGTCACCATCGTGAGCGATTCCGACGTCGGCGCCGTGCGAGAGAACCGCAGAAGCGAGGTTGTCGAGATGCGTAGATCCGACTCCATCATTGATGTTGATGCCATCAGGATCGGCACCGATTACGGTGACCTTGGCCCCGGCATCCGTGAATACCTGTGGTGAGACGCCTGCCGCTGCGCCATGAGCACAGTCGAGCACGACGTGGATGCCGGCAAGCTGATTTGGCAACGTCGACAACAGGTGAACGACGTAGCGATCTTCAGCATCGGAGAAGCGGCGGATGCGGCCGACCTCAACGCCGGTCGGAGCGAGGCTCGGAGCGGCGAGAGCGGCTTCGATGCGGTCTTCGACCTCATCGGGAAGTTTGGTGCCGCCCTGACCGAAGAATTTGATTCCGTTGTCAGGAGCGGGATTGTGCGACGCGGAGATCATGACTCCGAGGTCGGCTTTGAAGTCTGCAACAAGAAACGCTGCTGCCGGGGTGGGGATTACTCCGGCGTCGAAGACATCGACGCCCGAGCTCGCGAGCCCCGCGGATACTGCGGCGGAAATAAATTCGCCGGATACGCGGGGGTCGCGTGCGACAACGGCAACCGGTCGGCGGCCTGAAGCGCGCCGACCATCAGCAACGCGGCCTTGGCCCAGGACGACTGCTGCCGCCTGAGCCAGACCGAGCGCAAGCTCGACAGTAAGATCACTGTTCGCTAAGCCGCGAACACCATCCGTACCAAAAAGACGTGCCATGCGTTATCGCTAGCAGGGAAAGCGGGTTAGCGCTTCGAGAACTGCGGAGCCTTACGGGCCTTCTTGAGTCCAGCCTTCTTGCGCTCCTTGACGCGAGCGTCGCGAGAGAGGAAGCCATGCTTCTTCAAGATTGCGCGGTTGTTCTCTTCGTCAATCTGGTTGAGCGAACGAGCGATACCGAGACGCAGTGCGCCGGCCTGACCCGAGGGGCCACCACCGGTGATGCGTGCGATGACGTCGTAACCGCCGAGCAGGTCAAGAACCTTGAACGGATCGTTGATGAGCTGCTGGTGAAGCTTGTTGGGGAAGTACTCGGCGAGCTCACGGCCGTTAACCGTGATGGTGCCCGAACCGGGAATGAGACGCACGCGGGCGATAGCCTGCTTGCGACGTCCTACGGCTGCGCCGGGAACGGTGAGAACGGGGCGAGGTGCGCTGGGCGCCTCAACTGCTGCCGACTCGGTCGTGTACGACTCGGGTGCACCCTCGGTGATTGAATCTTCGATCTTAGCCACTGTAATAAGTCCTTTAATTCTTTGCTTCGTGAAGCGCGGGCGCTACTGAGCGACCTGGTCGAGGGTGTACGGCGTGGGCTGCTGAGCAGCGTGCGGGTGCTCAGCACCGGCGTATACCTTCAGCTTCGAGAGCTGATCGCGGCCGAGCGAGTTCTTGGGGAGCATTCCACGGATGGCCTTTTCAACGGCGCGCGTGGGGTGCTTTTCCAGCATCTCGGAGTACGTGGTGGCTGTGAGCCCACCCGGGTAACCGGAGTGACGGTAAGCCTTCTTCTGCTTGAGCTTGGAACCGGTGAGGGCTACCTTCTCAGCGTTGATGATGATGACGAAGTCACCCATGTCCATGTGCGGAGCAAAGGTGGCCTTGTGCTTTCCGCGGAGCAGGATAGCTGCGTGGCTGGCGAGACGACCGAGGACGATGTCGGCTGCGTCGATGATGACCCATTCCCGCTTGATGTCGTCGGGCTTGGGCGAATATGTACGCGTCACAATAGTGCTGCTTTCATTGATCGAGTGAGGTGTTCGTGAATCCCGCTCCGATGGTTGTTTCAGAAGAAACAATGCCGGTTGGAGGGCTCATGATCGGATGTCGCACCCTATAGTGCAGACACCAAGGGTCAACACTAGCGGAACACTGCGCCTACGGCAAACGTCAGAGAGAGCAGGAACAGCTCAGCGCGTGCCCCGCGGGTTCGCCAGTCTCAGTCGAAGAGTTCGCGGCGCGAGCGGGTCAGCTCTGCACGTGCACCCAGTTCGTCGTCTGGCGGGTACCCCACCTCGACGAGCGACAGGCCCTTCGCCGGCATGACCTTGAACTCGCTTCGTTTGGAGCGCTCGTCGCGAATGTCAGCGGGGCGGGTGGCGTCAATTTTGCCTTGCCCCACGTGTACCCCTGCCCCCACGAGCGAACGCACCATGCTGTGGCAGAACGCATCCGCACGCACCTCGGCGAGGATGATCCCCTCATCGGTTCGGCGAAAGCTGAAATGTTCCAAAGTGCGCACCGTCGTGGCACCTTCGCGTGGTTTGCAGTACGCGGCCCAGTCGTGAAGCCCGAGCAGTTCTTTCGCAGCCACGTTCATGGCGTCGACGTCAAGCGTTGCCGGGTACCAGAGAGTGTGGTTGCGCTGGCGAGGGTCCCGCGGCGACAGGTTGTCGGCGATCCGATACTCATAGCGGCGCCACAGCGGCGAGAAGCGCGCGTCGAAGCCCTCGGGTGCGATGGCCGATTGCGTCAGAAAAATATCGGACTCGAGGCCGGTAATGCCGTTGATTCTGCGAGCCAAGGATGCGGGGCCGTCGTACCGTCGACCGCCCATGTTGCCGCGGCGGGGACGATCGAGACTGTGCAGTTGTCGGTCGGTGAGGTCCAGGTGTGCCACTTGGCCGGTGGCGTGTACGCCCGCATCAGTACGCCCAGCAACAACGAGCTGAGGGGTGACTCCGAAGCGACGAAACACAATCGCTAGGGCAGCCTCGATGGTCCCTTGGACCGTTCGCAGCGGCGGTGGCTGAATTCCCCACCCAAAGAAGTTCGTACCGTCATAGGCAATGTCGAGCCGCAAGCGCGTGTAATGGATGGCATCCAACTCAGGCGCCGGGATAGCGGGTGCCTCTTCATTCATACTTCAACCCTATTTCAACGAGAAAACCCCGGCCCGCATGAAGCGGAGCCGGGGTCTTCTCAAGCGAAGAAAGTTACTTCTCTTCTGCAGTCTCTTCGGTTGCAACCTCGTCGGTCACAACTTCTTCAGCAGGAGCTTCCTCTACGGCGGGCTCTTCTGCAGCAGCCTTGGGCTCAGCCTTAGCTGCAGCCTTCGGGGCCTTCTTCTTAGGTGTAACGGGCTCAAGAACGAGCTCCATCTGAACCATCGAAGCGTTGTCTCCCTTGCGGAAACCAAGCTTCGTGATGCGAGTGTAACCACCATCGCGGTTCTCAACCTGCGGCGCGATGACCGTGAAGAGTTCGTGGATGACGGTCTTGTCGCTGATGATTCCGAGCGCGCGGCGACGGTTGTGCAAGTCACCCTTCTTCGCGAACGTGATCAGGCGCTCAGCAACGGGACGCAGGCGCTTGGCACGCATTTCCGTTGTCTTGATGCTCTTGTGAGTGAACAGGGCTGCGGCCAGGTTGGCGAGCATGTGGCGCTCGTGCGCCGGTCCACCGCCGAGACGCGGGCCCTTAGTAGGTGTAGGCATTTTCTAGTTCTCCAGTGTCAAAGGTTCGAGCCAGTGGCTCAAGCGTTGGTCTCGTCGTCGGCGTATCCGCCGTAGAAGTGTGCTCCGTCGAATCCGGGAACGCTGTCCTTCAGCGACAGTCCCATCTCAACCAGCTTGTCGCGCACTTCATCAACCGACTTCTGACCGAAGTTACGGATGTTCATGAGCTGGGTCTCAGAAAGAGCAACCAGTTCACTTACGGTGTTGATGCCTTCGCGCTTGAGGCAGTTGTAGCTGCGCACCGAAAGATCAAGGTCTTCGATCGGCATGCTGAGCTCGGTCGAAAGCACGGCGTCAACCGGTGCAGGACCAATCTCGATACCCTCTGCTGCTGTGTTGAGCTCGCGAGCGAGACCAAACAGTTCGGTCAGCGTGCGACCGGCCGAAGCCACTGCATCGCGAGGAGTGATTGCGGACTTGGTTTCGACATCCACAACGAGACGGTCAAAGTCAGTGCGCTCACCGGCACGAGTTGCCTCGACACGGTAGGTGACCTTGAGTACGGGCGAGTAGATCGAGTCGACCGGAATTTGGCCGGCTTCGCTGAACTCGCTGCGGTTCTGCGTTGCGGTGACGTAGCCACGGCCACGCTCGATCGTCAGCTCAAGTTCAAACTTGGCCTTGTCGTTGAGCGTTGCAATGACGAGTTCCGGGTTGTGAATCTCTACACCGGCAGGTGCAGAAATGTCAGCCGCGGTAACTTCGCCCGCACCCTGCTTGCGCAGGTAAGCGGTGATGGGCTCGTCGTGCTCGCTGGAGACTACGAGGTTCTTGATGTTCAGGATGACCTCGGTCACGTCTTCTTTGACACCGGCGACGGTGCTGAATTCGTGAAGAACTCCGTCGATACGGATGCTGGTTACAGCGGCTCCGGGGATCGACGAAAGAAGGGTGCGACGAAGTGAGTTTCCGAGGGTGTAACCGAAACCGGGTTCGAGCGGCTCGATAACGAACCGTGAACGGAATTCGGAGATGTTCTCCTCAGCAAGGGTGGGACGCTGTGCAATGAGCACTGGTGATTCCTTTCGGCAAAGTGTCCGCTATATGACACTTGTGGGCGACGGGTGGCTGGCCCGACGTTGTATTGAGTTGTGCGCTGGAACTGTGTGCGAGGGCCACGAGGGGCCCTCGCTACACGACACCAGCACTAGCGAGTTGCCTCGTTAGTACGGCGTGAAACTAAACGCGACGACGCTTGGGCGGACGGCAACCGTTGTGCGTCTGCGGTGTTACGTCGTTGATCGAACCCACTTCGAGGCCAGCAGCCTGAAGCGAGCGGATCGCAGTTTCGCGACCTGAACCCGGTCCCTTGACGAAAACGTCTACCTTCTTGACACCGTGCTCCTGAGCCTGGCGCGCAGCTGACTCAGCAGACATCTGTGCGGCGTAAGGGGTCGACTTACGCGAACCCTTGAAACCGACAACACCTGACGACGACCAGGCAAGGACTGCGCCGGTCGGGTCGGTGATGGTCACGATGGTGTTGTTGAACGTTGACTTGATGTGGGCCTGGCCCACTGCAACATTCTTCTTTTCTTTACGACGCGGCTTACGAGCGGCCGATTTTGGTGCTGCCATTGTTTTCTCCTAAAACGTTGATGGCGACGACGCTGGGGTTGAACCCAGGGTCTATCGGGCCTTCTTCTTGCCGGCTACGGTGCGCTTCGGGCCCTTGCGGGTACGAGCGTTGGTCTTCGTGCGCTGTCCGTGAACGGGCAGTCCCTTGCGGTGACGGATACCCTGGTAGCTGCCGATTTCAACCTTGCGGCGGATGTCTGCTGCAACCTCACGACGGAGGTCACCTTCTACCTGGAAGTTTCCTTCGATGTAGTCACGCAGCGCGATGAGTTGATCATCGGTGAGATCCTGTACGCGGATCTCTCCGCTGATCTGGGTGTCGGCGAGTGCTTTGAGTGCACTCGTGCGGCCAACACCGTAAATGTAAGTCAGTGCGACCTCTACACGCTTGTCGCGTGGGATGTCGACGCCGGCTAGACGTGCCATAGTGGCTTCTCCTGTTGATGAGTGGAGGTCTGTAGCAGCACCTGTGCACCGGCCTCCAACCGATGGTGTCCCCCGTGCCCGCTTTCGCGGACGCAGGATCTGGTGTTGCTAGTTCTGTGTATTGAATTGTGTGCTGCGGTGTGTGGCGATCGCTCGCCCCACCCGCGCAGCCGTGCGATCTGCTCGCGGAACCTTAGCCCTGACGTTGCTTGTGGCGCGGGTTCGACTTGCAGATGACCATGACGCGTCCGTTGCGGCGAATAACGCGGCAGTGGTCGCAGATGGGCTTAACGCTGGGGTTAACCTTCATTATTTTTCCTTGTGAATCGCTGTCTTCGTTCCACTAGCCCTGCAAAGGAAAAGTGGACGTTACTTTCCAGCGCCCTTTACTTGTAGCGGTAAGTGATCCGGCCGCGAGTCAGGTCATACGGGCTCAGCTCTACAACTACACGGTCCTCCGGAAGGATTCGAATGTAGTTCTGTCGCATTTTGCCGGAGATGTGCGCGAGCACAACGTGGCCGTTCGTCAACTCAACACGAAACATCGCGTTGGGCAGAGCCTCGACTACTGCTCCTTCGATCTCAATGACACCGTCTTTTTTGGCCATAGCCTCTTCGTCGCTATAAGTGTGGTTCGCTGGTCTGCGTAGATTGTGGTGAGTGACTTTTGACAAAGCCAAGGCGCGAAAAAATCGGCCTGAAACACCAAAGAGAAAGCCTACGCTAATCCCGGGCGTTTCGCCAAGTTGGGTCTAAGATTGCGCTCTTACAGTTTCGACGGCCGCGTCGTAGAGGGCGTCACCGTTATGGAGTCCCATTACTGCTGTGACGAAGTCGGGGGCTGACAGCGATGACCGCAGCTCCGCCATCCGCACGCTCTCGGGATCTTCCGGCACGCTAAATTGCATGGCCGCACCGACCGCACGCAGGATAGCGCTCGGAGTCGTTCCGGAGGCTGCAAGTTCGCTGGCCGGGCTGATAAAACGTTCGTTGCGCGACAGTTTGCGCAGCGGACTGCGGCCCACGCGCTCAGGAGTGTCGGGCAAGTGCGGATTACTGAACCGGCGCGTGCAGGTCGCGACGTAGGAGGCGTGCTCCGAGGCGTCGAAACCGTGCTTCGCTATCAGCATCGCGCTGGTCTCCGCCAATACGGCGTCGACCTCAGCGGCAACCTCAGGGATCGCCATGGCCGCGGAGAGCGTTTCTGCTCCCCGAAGAAAGCCGTGGTAGGCCACAGTGGCGTGGCCGGTGTTGACGGTAAAGAGCTTGCGCTCGATATACGGCTCGAGGTTCTCGACGAAATGAACGTCAGCGATCTGCGGAACGTTGTCACCAAATGGCGCGCTCTCGATGGCCCACTCGAAGAAGTCTTCCACCGTGACGTCGAGACCGGCAGCTGGATCTTGGGCCGGAACGATACGGTCAACGGCAGTGTTCGCAAAGATTGCTTTCGCGGCGAGCGTGTCAGCGTCGACGGCAACCGCTACTTCGGCGCGCAGATTGTTGGTGGCGTACAGCGCGTTCTCGCAGGCAAGCACGTGCAACGGCGGCAAGTCGGCCGAACGAGCCTTAATGGCCTGAGCGATCAGGGGCGCAACGAACTTGAGGATGTTGGGGCCCACTGCGGTGGTCACCATGTCAGCGGTGGCGATCTCTTCGATCACACCAGCTTCGTTACTCGCACTATTGAGAGCCCGGAAGTTATCGACGGTCTCGGTGCGGGGCTCGGCGCCCACTTCGTGCACCTGGTAGCTGTCTGCGGCGGCGAGGCTATCAATGAGTTCTGCTGCGACATCCGCGAACACAATCTCGTAGCCGGCCTTGTGCAAAATCAGACCAACGAAGCCGCGGCCGATGTTGCCGGCTCCGAAGTGTACGGCCTTCATGCGTTGTTCAATTCAGAAAGTAGAGCGAGCAGTTCATCTTCGCCCGAAGCGTCGATGAGCTTCTGCACTTCATCGTTGTCACTAAAAATCGTGGCAACAGCGGCGAGAGTGTCCATGTGGCCACCGTCTTTGCCGGCGATGCCGACGACGAAGCGCACCTCATTCCCATCCCAATCGATGGGATCCGCGTACCGCACGAACGAGAGCGCAGACGACAAGATTGTGTCCTTGCCCTCGTTCGTGCCGTGCGGGATGGCTAGGAAGTTACCCATGAATGTTGATGTCATCTCTTCACGGGCCTTCATGAAGCCAAGGTACTCGGGCGTTACCGCGCCAGCAGCAATCAGAATCTCCGCCGCCTCAGCGATGGCCTCTTCTTTGGTGCGAGCGGTGCCAGCCGCTTTGATCTGGTCTAGCTCGAGTACCTTGCTCATGATTTCTCCTGTTATTCGCTAACCATGTTTACGACTTCGTCGTATTTCGGACTGTTCATGAAGTTATCAACTGAAACATGAATTGCGCCGGGAACTTTCTCGGTGGCACGATCCGTCAGTTGATTCTGCGTGATGATGAGGTCTTCCGACCCATCGAGGTTGGCGATCGCCTTGTTCGTGACGTTGACACCTTCGATGCCAGCCTTCGCGAACTTGTTCCGAAGAACGGTGGCGCCCATGGCACTCGATCCCATGCCTGCGTCACACGCAAACACAACGTTCTGGATCTTCGTTGCAGTGGCAGCACCAGTGGCAACACCAGCGGTCGCACCAGCAGCGGCACCGGTTCCGAGCAGGTCGCCTACCGAGCTGCCCTTACCCTTGTTGGCCTCGTTCTTAGCGACAGCCATTGCGAGAGCATCGTCGCCATTTGCCATAGCTTCAAGGTCGCGCTTGCGGCCGGCACGGATGATGATCGAGGCGACGAGGAACGAAACAGCCGCCGAGAAGACAACCGACAGCAGAACGCCGACGATGCTTCCGGGAGGTGTCTGTGCGATTACCGCAATGATCGATCCCGGTGATGCCGGTGCACGCAGACCTGATTGGAAGATGACGTTCGTAAGAACACCCGTTGCTCCACCAGCGATCGCAGCTACAACGAGTAGCGGCTTAGCCAATACGTACGGGAAGTAGATCTCGTGAATACCACCGACGAAGTGAATCAGGATGGCGCCCGGAGCGCTTGCGCGCAGCAGGCCGACACCGAATACCAGGAAGGCGAGCAGGATGCCGAGACCGGGGCCAGGGTTTGCTTCGATGAGGAACAAGATCGACTGACCCTTTTCGAGCGACTCCGCAGTTCCCAGCGGGGTAAATACACCGTGGTTGATGGCGTTGTTGAGGAAGAGGATCTTGCCTGGCTCAACGAACACGCTGGCCAAAGGCAGCAGGCTGTTGTCAACGAGGAATGCGATAACTGCTTCTAGGCCGTTACTGATCGCGGTGACGATCGGTGCGATCAAGAAGAACGAAGCGATTGCAAGAACCATGGCTACGATTCCGGCGGAGAAGTTGTCGACGAGCATCTCGAAGCCGGGGCGAATCTTGCCGGCCCAGAGAGCATCGATCTTCTTCATGACCCACGCAGAGCTGGGACCAACGAGCATTGCGCCGAGGAACATCGGAATACCCGCACCGATGATGACACCCACGGTCGCGATCGTGGCGACAACGCCACCACGCGTTCCGTAGACCATGCGTCCTGCGGTGTTCGCAATCAGCAAGGGAAGCAAGTACGTGATCATCGGCCCAACGAGACCCGTGTTGGTGACCTCAGGATCGAGGCTCCAACCACCGAGCTGCTGAACCCATACCGCGTCGATACCGAGCAGCGGCAGCCAACCGGTTTGGATGAACAGTGCAGTAATAAAGCCCCAAGCGATGAATGCCGCGATGTTGGGCATCACCATTCCGCTAACGAAGGTTCCAAATTTCTGGACCCCTACGCGCGCACCGCCACTCTTGGCGGTCGTAGACGACGTTGTCATTGTTTTACTCCGATATCTGTGATGTGAGGATACTGCGAGGGAAGCGACCGAACACGACTAGCTCTCGTCGTGATCGGTACTGAGAATTTCAGTCAGGGTAGCGATGACAGCGTCGGCGCCATCGCCTTCAGCCGTAATGGTGACTTCGTCGCCATGCGTTACACCCAGCGAAATAACGCTCAGGATGCTGGAGGCATTCACTGACTTATCGCCTTTGGCGATGGTGACGTCGAGACCAGAGGCAGCCGCCGCCTGAGTGAAGAGCGAAGCGGGGCGAGCGTGAAGCCCGTGCGCTGAGGCCACCCGAATAGTTTGTTCAGCCATTGTTGCTGCTTTCTGTCGTTACCTGAGGGAGAGCGTTGAGTAGGTCGAGGGCGAGGTCTGCTCCAGCGGCATTGAAATTGATCGCCGGGAGCTGTACAGCTCTAGCGCCGATCGCCGCAGCTGCAATTTCTGCCTGATCGAAGAAGTCGGAGACGTGGGAGCTGACCAGCACGACGTCTACCGACGTGAGAGGCATACTCAACGCGGCGACACTTGCCGGTGTGAAGGTGTGGGCGATCCCACGAATAGTTGCCTGACGGCGCAGCGCATGAGCCAAAAAGGTGCTCGAGGCACCTGCACCGCAGAGAACCAGCACTGTAGACACCTGATCGCCTCCTCGCGAAAATAAAACGAACTTCCTTGAGTGTCTATCGTCGCTGTGATGCACCTGCGAGTTCCACTAGAGAAGATTCCGCCCCCGCGGAAAGGTTCATGCGCAAGAATGGTTATCTCATGCTCGATAAACACGCGCGACTCATAGAACACCTCGCCCAGTCTGAGGCGTGGGTGACCGCTGCTGAGCTCGCAGACAAGCTCGGGGTTACCACTCGCAGCGTGCGCAGCTACGTCACCGCCGTGAAGTCGTCAGCGCTCCCTCTCGAGGTTATCGAGTCCTCGACGTCGGGCTACCGCCTCAACCGCGAGAACTACGCCGAGTTTCTCAAAGGAGCGTCGAATCGCGAGTCTGAGCGCCCGCGCGATCGCCATTATCACCTAATTCGACGACTCGGAGATGCCCCCGAGGGCTCCGACATCCACGCTCTCGCGGCCAGTTTCTTCGTGAGCGAGTCAACAATCGAGGCCGACCTCCGCAAGGTAAAAGCTGTCGTGGAGGAATCGGGCCTCACTCTTTCTCGCCGCGGGCCATTAGTAATCTTGGCGGGAACGGAGCCGAGTCTTCGCCGGTTGCTCAGCGCTATGTTTAGGCACGAAGAGTCGCAAGGGTTCCTCGAGCTCGAGAGCATCCAACGCGAATTCGAGTCGTCAGATCTCCGCTCCTTCAAAACCGAGCTACTCGCTCTGCTCGATTCTCACGGCTATTTCGTCAACGAGTATGGAATCAATCACGTGCTGTTGCACGTCGCTATCGCCGCAGACCGTTCGGGACCATCGGAAGCTGCGCTCGCTACACCGTCGGCCGCCGAGCCAGAGGACGCATCGACAAATTCAGCGGCGTTTTCAAGCGATCTTGCGACCCTCATCACGACCCATTTCGGTGCCAACCTGCGCCAAGAAGACGTCATGGAGATCGAGCTACTGCTCACGACCCGAGTCATCACGCGGGCGACCAGCCCCAGCTCCCCCGCTGATGTAGATCTTGAGGAACTGATCACACGCGTTCGTCGCACAGTGCAGCATGTGGGCGAGGAATACCTCATCGACCTCGACGATGATGATTTCATCATGAGGTTGTCCCTTCACGTGCGCAACCTCATCGCACGGGCTCACGACCTCTCGTACTCGCGCAACCCGATGACGCGGTCGATTAAGACCACTTACCCGATGATTTATGAGCTCGCCGTTTTCATCGCGGCCGAGGTTCAACGTGACGAAGGCATCCTCATCCACGACGATGAGATTTCCTACATTGCTCTCCACGTGGGCTCGCATCTCGAACGGCAGGCAAAGCGGGAGGTCCGGCTTACGGCCGCTCTGGTCTGCCCCAATTACCACGACCTCCACGTGATTCTGCGAGAGCGAATCGAAGCTGTGCTTGGCGACGAACTACAGCTGCGCATTGTGATCACCAGAAACGATGTAGATCTGGCCGAACTCTCCACCGACCTCGTGCTCACGACGATCGACTTGCGGTCATTCGCTGACAACGTCGTGCTAATTCAACCGTTCCTCACCGAGACGGATGTGGATGCGATCCGGCGCGCCATCGGCCGCGTGCGTCGCCTGCGCCGCCGACGTCAGCTCACGGATGAACTCCTCCGCTTCTTCGATCCCGCGCTCTTCCTCCGCAACTTCACTGCTCCGAGCGAAGAGGCGATGATCGCCGCGCTGGGGACGCGCATGGTCACCGCCGGCGTGATCGATGCCGGCTACATCACGGGCGCGATCGAGCGTGAGCGCATGTCGTCAACAGCGTTCACCGATACACTCGCGGTCCCCCACGCCATGACCATGAACGCCCATCGCACCGCAATCAGCATCGTAATCAATGAGACGCCGATGCCCTGGGGCGAGAATCGTGTCAATGTTATTGCGCTCATCGCGTTCAGCGCAGCGGGACGAAGCTCTTTTCAAACCGTGTTCGACCAGTTCGTCACGGTATTTTCCGACCGCGACTATGTCCAACAATTGGTGAAAAAGGCCGTGGACTTCCCGACCTTCATCGAGGAATTAGTTCGCGGCATCGAGGACTAAACGAACGCCGACCTCAACGCCAACGCGAGCTCATTGTTAACGAAGAAATCCCCGCCGCCAGTAGGCAACGGGGATTTCTGCAGTTTCGAAACTAGCGCGAACCGGCGTCTGTGGCCTTGATCCCGCGATCAAAAAGAGCTTCAGTGATGCGCGCCGTGACAGCGTCGACTTCACCGAGGGCATCGATCGTGACCAGCACATCGCGACTCGCGTAAGTTGTGATCAGCGGCGCGGTCTGCTCGCTGTAGACCTCAAGGCGGTGGCGTACCACTTCCTCGGTATCGTCACTTCGGCCTTGTTCGAGAGCGCGCTTACGCAGGCGTCCCACGACGACTTCAGTATCAGCTTCAAGCTCGACCACAACGTCTAGCGCTGAGCCATGGCTCGCGAGAAAGGCGTCAAGTTCGCGCACCTGATCAGTAGTGCGGGGGTAGCCATCGAGAAGGAAGCCGTCCTTGGCGTCATCTTCTTCGAGGCGATCGCGAATGAGCGCGTTCGTCAGCGAGTCGGGAACATTGTCGCCGGCATCCATAAATGCCTTCGCCTCGTTCCCCAACTCGGTGCCGTTCTTCACATTGCTGCGAAAAATGTCGCCTGTTGAGATTGCCGGAACGCCGTAAATCTGGGCTAGACGAGCAGCCTGCGTGCCTTTTCCAGCACCAGGAGGACCAATCAAGAGAAGTCGTGTCAACGCAACAAACCTTCGTAGTGGCGCTGCTGCAGCTGCGAATCGATTTGCTTGACAGTCTCAAGACCGACACCAACGATAATCAGGATGCTAGCTCCGCCGAATGGGAAATTCTGGTTGGCCCCGATGACCACAAACGCGATCAAAGGGATCATTGCCACAAGGCCGAGATACAGCGAGCCGGGCAACGTTACACGAGTCAATACGTAATCCAAGTATTCGGCGGTCGGTCGACCAGCGCGGATACCGGGAATGAAGCCACCGTACTTCTTCATGTTGTCGGCAACTTCTTCCGGGTTGAACGTGATTGCTACGTAGAAGTAAGTGAAGCCAACGATGAGCAGGAAGTAACCGATCATGTAGATCGGGCTATCGCCGGAGACCAGGTTGTTCTGGACCCAGACGACCCATGCTGCGGAAGTTTCGCCAGCTTGTGGCTGGTTGAACTGCGCGATAAGAGCAGGGAGATAGAGCAACGATGAGGCGAAGATCACGGGGATAACGCCGGCCATGTTGACCTTGATGGGGATGTACGTGTTGTTACCGCCATAGGTGCGACGGCCGACCATACGCTTCGCGTACTGAACTGGGATCCGTCGCTGGGACTGCTCGACGAAGACTACGGCGCCCATGATGAGGATGCCCATGAGGAGTACAAGAACGAAGGTCTCGATTCCGCTGGCAACGTAGATACCCCAGAGAGCACTCGGGAAGGTTGCAGCGATCGAAGTGAAGATCAGCAGGGACATGCCGTTACCGATGCCACGCTCTGTGACGAGCTCGCCCATCCACATGATGAGGCCGGTACCGGCGGTCATCGTGATAACCATCAGCAGAATGGCGTACCACGCATCGTTGGTGATGAGTTGGCTACATTCAGCCACGCCAGCCGACTGGAACAGTGCGCCGCTTCGGGCAACCGTGATCAGTGTCGTGGACTGGAGAATCGCCAGAGCGATGGTGAGGTAACGCGTGTACTGCGTCAGCGTTGCTTGGCCGGACTGGCCCTCTTTGTGAAGAGTCTCGAAGTGCGGAATGACCACGCGGAGTAGTTGCACGATGATCGATGCCGTGATGTACGGCATGATTCCGAGTGCAAATACGGAAAGTTGGAGAAGCGCCCCACCACTAAAGAGGTTGATGAGGTCGTACAACCCGCCACTCGAAGCATTAGCTGCGAGACAGGCCTGAACGTTACCGAAGTCAACGAACGGCGCGGGGATGAAGGAGCCAAGCCTAAACAGCGCAATGATGCCTAGCGTGAACCCGATCTTCCTGCGAAGGTCAGGCGTGCGGACAATCCGCGCGACAGCTTTAAACACAAGGCCTCCGATTTATCTATGTACTACGGGCAAGTGGGGAACCCCTTGCGGGATTCCCCACTCAACCTGCTTGCGCGTGCCACCGGTGTGACGCACACAACACTAACGTTTGTCGTAGTGACAGTTACTGAACCGAACCGCCGGCTGCAACGATCTTCTGCTCGGCAGAGCCGGAGACCTTGTCAACTACAACGTTCAGCTTAACCGTAATATCGCCTTGACCAAGAACCTTGACCTTTTCGTTCTTGCGAACGGCGCCCTTCGACACGAGGTCAGCGATAGTTACATCGCCACCCTTGGGGTACAGTTCCGCGAGCTTCTCAAGGTTTACAACCTGGTACTCAACACGGAACGGGTTCTTGAATCCGCGCAACTTAGGTGCACGCATGACGAAGTTGATGTTTCCACCTTCGAAACCAACACGCATGTTGTAACGCGCCTTGGTTCCCTTGGTACCTCGACCCGCGGTCTTACCCTTGGATCCCTCACCACGACCAACACGCATGCGGTCCTTCTTGGCACCGGCAGCGGGGCGGAGGTGGTGCATTTTCAGAACCTGCGGGCGGCTTACAACATCGTCGCTAGACGACTTCTTTGCAGTTGACGCCTTAGCAGCGGTCGACTTCGCAGGAGCCTTCGTGGTGGATGCCTTCGCAGCGGGCGCCTTGTCAGCAGCAGCCTTTGCAGGTGCAGCCTTCTTGGCAGCAGGTGCCTTAGCGGCAGCAGCCTTAGGGGCTGCCGCCTTCTTTGGAGTTTCTTTCTCGTCAGCCATTAGTCAATCTCCTCGACCTTGACAAGGTGAGCAACCGTGTTGACGTAACCACGGTTCTGCGAGTTGTCCTCGCGAATAACCACGCCGCCGATGCGCTTGAGCCCAAGGCTGCGCAACGTGTCGCGTTGATTCTGCTTCTCACTGATTTTGGACTTGATCTGGGTTACCTTCAGGCGACCAGCCATCAGACACCTGCCTTAGCTTCAGCCTCGGCGCGCAGCAAGCGTGCCGGGATAACGTGTTCTGCCTCGAGGCCACGACGAGCAGCAACCGCGCGAGGCTCTTCGAGCTCCTTGAGCGCTGCGACCGTAGCGTGAACGATGTTGATCGTGTTCGAAGAACCGAGCGACTTGCTGAGAACGTCGTGGATACCGGCGCACTCAAGTACGGCGCGAACGGGTCCACCAGCGATAACACCGGTACCAGCGGATGCGGGACGCAGCAGAACTACGCCTGCAGCTGCCTCGCCCTGAACCGAGTGAGGAATCGTAGCGCCGACGCGAGGAACGCGGAAGAAGTTCTTCTTCGCCTCTTCGACACCCTTGGAGATCGCGAGAGGAACTTCGCGAGCCTTGCCGTATCCGACTCCAACCATGCCGTTACCGTCACCGACGACGACGAGAGCGGTGAAGCTGAAGCGACGACCACCCTTGACTACCTTCGATACACGGTTGATGGTGACGACGCGCTCCAGGAACTGGTTCTTGTCGTTGTCGCGGCTGTTGTTTCCGCCACGGCCACCACGGTCTGGTCCACGCTCACGGCCGCCACGACGAGCCTCGCGGGGCTCGCTCGTTACGTCGGTTGCTGGGGCGTCTACGACGACCTCAGGAACGGAGATGGCGCTAGTCGCCTCAGCGGCCACGGCCTGCTCCTTGTTTGTTGTCTTGTTGTCCACGTTGTCGCTCACAGGTTCAATCCACCCTCTCGCGCTCCGTCGGCGATAGCTGCTACGCGTCCTGCGTAACGGCTTCCACCACGATCAAATACGACGGCTTCGACACCGGCCTGCTTCGCGCGCTCGGCGACCATTTCACCGATCTTGCGTGCCTTGGCGGTCTTGTCTCCGTCGAACGTACGCATGTCCGACTCCATGGTCGATGCAGAAGCGACGGTTACGCCCTTCGAGTCATCGACAACCTGGACGAACACGTGACGCGCTGAGCGCGTAACCACGAGACGGGGGCGCACCTCAGTGCCCACAACCTTCTTGCGGAGACGTGCGTGACGACGGCCCTTAGCGGCCGACTTGCTCTTACCTCTGGTTCCGAGAGCCATGTCTACTTACCACTCTTTCCGGCCTTGCGACGAACAACTTCGCCGGCGTAGCGCACACCCTTGCCCTTGTAGGGCTCTGGCTTACGCAATTTACGAATGTTGGCTGCTACTTCGCCAACCGCCTGCTTGTCGATGCCGCTGACAACTAGTTTGTTGTTTCCCTCGACCGCGAAGCTAATGCCTGCGGGCGGGTCAACGGTGATCGAGTGCGAGTACCCGAGAGCAAACTCAACTGAGCTGCCCTTTGCGGTGACACGGTAACCAGTACCAACGACCTCAAGGCCCTTGGTGTAACCCTCGGTGACACCGACGATTTGGTTGGCGATGAGCGTACGGGTCAAGCCGTGAAGCGAACGCGATTCGCGCTCGTCGTCGGGACGAGTTACAAGAACTTGACCCTCTTCGAGTGCTACAGCGATGGGAGCCTTGACGGAGAGCGCGAGCTCACCCTTCGGGCCCTTTACAGCGACGTCTTGGCCGTTGATGGTGATGGTGACACCAGCGGGGACATCAATAGGAAGTCTTCCGATACGTGACATTTTTGGTTACCACACGTAGGCGAGGACTTCCCCACCTACGCCCTTCGTAGTCGCCTCTTTGTCGGTCAAAAGACCGGAGGAGGTGGACAAAATCGCCACGCCGAGTCCGCCAAGAACCTTGGGGATTTCGGTCGAGCGAGCGTATACACGAAGACCAGGCTTCGAAACACGCTTGATTCCCTTGATGGAACGCTCGCGGGCGGGTCCGTACTTGAGTTCGATCGTGAGGGTCTGGCCCACGCGAGCGTCTTCGTTCGTCCAGCTGAGGATGTATCCCTCTGCCTTCAGCATTTCTGCCAGGCGCGTCTTCAGCTTGCTCGAGGGCATTGAAACGCTGTCGTGGTGCGCCGAGTTGGCATTGCGCAGTCTGGTCAGCATGTCAGCGACCGGATCTGTCATTGTCATAATGTGTTTCCTGTCTCAACTGGTTTCGGCATCCGTTACACGAAGGCCGACCTGATTGATCGGTGTTACTTGGTTAGTTAGATGCGTTCTCAGCGGAACGGAAGGGGAAGCCCAGTGCCTTAAGCAGTGCGCGACCTTCTTCGTTGTTCTTGCCGGTGGTGACGATAGTGATATCGAAACCGCGAACGCGGTCAATCTTGTCCTGGTCGATCTCGTGGAACATGGACTGTTCCGTGAGGCCGAAGGTGTAGTTACCGTTGCCGTCGAACTGCTTGTCCGACAGGCCGCGGAAGTCACGGATACGAGGAAGTGCCAACGTGATCAAGCGGTCGAGGAACTCCCAAGCGCGGTCGCCACGGAGGGTGACGTGTGCGCCAATGGGCTGTCCTTCACGGAGCTTGAACTGAGCGATCGACTTGCGAGCGCTCGTTACGTAGGGCTTCTGACCGGTGATCGCGATGAGGTCCTTGACGGCTCCATCGATGATCTTTCCGTCGCGAGCAGCTTCACCAACACCAGTGTTCACGACGATCTTGACGATGCCGGGAATCTGGTTGACGTTGGTAAGACCGAGGTCCTTCTTGAGCTGTTCCGCGAGTTCAGTGCGGTACTTCTGCTTGAGGCGCGGCTGGATTTTGCCAGCAGCAGGTGCAGTCGTCGTCATTAGTCTGCGTCCTTCTCGGTTGCCTTCTCGGCATCCTTCTTGGAAGCCTTCGGCTCAGCCTTGGCGGCCGCCGACTTCTTGGTCTCTACGCGGCGCGACTTCTTGAAGAAGCGCTCACGCGTGGTCTTGCCACGGTCATCGGTGCTGACGGTGAAGCCAACACGAGCCGGGAGCTTGGTCTCGGGGTCAACGAGAGCGAGGTTGGACACGTGAATCGGTGCCTCCATCGTCTCGATGCCACCGGTCTTGGTTCCACGCTGAGTCTGGCCGACCTTGACGTGCTTGGTGACGAAATTGACACCCTCCACGACAACGCGGTCTTTCCCAGCGATAACACTGATGACGCGACCCTGCTTGCCGCGGCTTCCGCCACGCTCTTGAGTCGGGCCGCTGATGACCTGTACGAGGTCACCCTTGCGAATCTTTGCCATAACTACAGCACCTCCGGTGCGAGCGAGATGATCTTCATGAACTTCTTGTCACGAAGCTCACGGCCGACCGGCCCGAAGATACGGGTACCACGGGGGTCTCCGCCATCGGACTTGAGGATTACAGCCGCGTTCTCATCGAACTTGATGTATGAGCCGTCTGGACGACGAGTCTGCTTGATGACGCGAACGATGACGGCCTTGACGACCTCACCCTTCTTGACGTTTCCGCCAGGAATAGCGTCTTTGACGGTTGCCACGATGACATCGCCGAGACCTGCGTAACGACGGCCGGAGCCACCGAGAACGCGAATCGTGAGGAGCTCCTTGGCGCCGGTGTTGTCGGCAACCTTTACTCGGGATTCCTGCTGAAGCATTACTTAGCCTTTTCGAGGATCTCGACCAGACGCCAGCGCTTCGTAGCGCTGAGCGGACGGGTCTCGCTGATAAGTACGGAGTCACCGACGCCGGCCGTGTTGGCCTCGTCGTGAACCTTCACCTTGGAGTTACGGCGAATAACCTTGCCGTACAACGGGTGCTTTACGCGGTCTTCAACGATAACGACGATGGTCTTATCCATCTTGTCGCTCGTTACCAAACCACGGCGGGTCTTACGGTACCCACGAGCGACCTCGGCGGTCTCCGCGGTCTTGTTGTCTTCAACCTTGGCCATGACTACGCCTCCTTCGTCTCGTCAGTGGCGTCTGCAGCGGTCTCAGCCGCGGCATCTGCCTTCTTGGTGCTGCGCTTCTTGGTCTCCTTGGCGGGAGCCTCAACAGCAGCAGGAGTTGCACGGATGCCCAGCTCGCGCTCACGGATAACCGTGTAGATGCGGGAGATGTCGCGCTTGACAGCGCGGATACGTCCGTGGCTTTCCAGTTGACCGGTTGCGGCCTGGAAACGAAGGTTGAAAAGTTCTTCCTTCGCCTTCTTCAGCTCGTCAACAAGTCGTTCGTCTTCAAAAGTGTCTAGCTCGACAGGGGCTAGCTCCTTGGATCCGATCGCCATTATGCGTCGCCCTCCTCGCGCTTGATGATGCGTGCCTTGAGGGGCAGCTTGTGAATTGCACGAGTGAGTGCTTCGCGCGCAGTCGTCTCGTCCACGCCGCTGAGCTCGAAGAGCACGCGACCTGGCTTGACGTTGGCGACCCACCACTCGGGCGAGCCCTTACCGGAACCCATGCGGGTTTCAGCGGGCTTTTTGGTGAGCGGGCGGTCGGGGTAGATGTTGATCCACACCTTTCCACCACGCTTGATGTGACGCGTCATAGCGATACGAGCTGCCTCAATCTGGCGGTTCGTTACGTATGCCGGCGTCAGAGCCTGAATTCCGTACTCGCCAAACGACACCGTCGTTCCACCGGTAGCGTGACCGCTACGGGAGGGGTGGTGCTGCTTGCGGTACTTGACCTTACGCGGAATCAACATTGTTATGCCTCAACTCCTGCTGCAGCCTTAGCATCTGCCTTGGGTGCTTCTGCCTTAGGGGCTTCAGCCTTGGGGGCTTCTGCCTTAGGTGCGGATGACGGGCCACCGGTGCGACGACCACCACGGTCGCCACCATCGCGACGCTCTGGGCGCGACGACTTCTGGTTAGCCTGCTCGCGAGCGAGCTCCTTGTTGGTGATATCGCCCTTGTAGACCCACACCTTGACACCGATACGACCGAACGTGGTCTTGGCCTCGTAGAAGCCGTAGTCGATGTTTGCACGCAGCGTGTGCAGCGGAACGCGACCTTCGCGGTAGTACTCCGAGCGGCTCATTTCTGCGCCACCCAAACGACCCGATACCTGGATGCGAACACCCTTGACCGAACCAACACGCTGGGCGCCCTGAAGGCCCTTGCGCATTGCACGACGGAAAGCGACACGAGCAGCAAGCTGCTCTGCGATTCCCTGAGCAACGAGCTGAGCTTCAGCCTCGGGGTTCTTAACCTCGAGGATGTTGAGCTGAATCTGCTTGCCGGAGAGCTTTTCGAGCTCTCCACGGATGCGCTCTGCCTCGGCGCCGCGGCGGCCAATCACGATACCCGGACGGGCAGTGTGAATGTCTACGCGAACGCGGTCACGGGTGCGCTCGATTTCAATGCGAGCAACACCTGCGCGGTCGAGGTTCGACTTGAGCAGGTTGCGGATTTTTACGTCCTCTGCCACATAGTCGCTATAACGCTGACCCGGCTTGGTGCTGTCAGAGAACCAACGCGACACGTGGTCGGTGGTGATTCCCAAACGGAAACCGTAGGGGTTTACCTTCTGTCCCATTACTTCTTCCCTGCCTTGTCGGCCTCGGCTTCAACGACGTGGTCTGGCGTGGCCAGAACGACGGTGATGTGGCTAGTGCGCTTCAGGATCTGGAACGCGCGGCCCTGGGCACGCGGCTGGAAACGCTTGAGCGTTGCTCCATCGTCAACGAAAGCCTTCGAGATGATCAGGTCCTGCTCATCCAAGAAGCTGTTCGTCTTGTCTGCCTTGACTCGCGCATTAGCGATTGCGGATGCAACCAGCTTGTACACGGGCTCGCTTGCGCCCTGAGGTGCGAACTTCAGGATTGCAAGTGCCTCATGTGCCTGCTTGCCGCGGATCATGTTGACAACGCGACGAGCCTTCATAGGGGTCACGCGGATGTGACGCACACGTGCGATCGACTCCACCATTTCTCTACCTCCTACGCCACCGCGTTAGCGGCGACGACCCTTCTTGTCGTCCTTCACGTGTCCACGGAAGGTGCGAGTCGGCGAGAATTCGCCGAGCTTGTGACCAACCATGGTTTCGGTGATGAACACCGGAATGTGCTTGCGACCATCGTGAACCGCGATCGTGTGACCCAGCATTGCTGGAACGATCATTGAGCGGCGCGACCAGGTCTTGATTACGTTCTTGCTCTTGGCCTCATTCGCCTTGACAACCTTTTGTAGGAGGTGGTCGTCGACGAAGGGGCCCTTCTTCAGACTGCGTGGCATCTTCTGACTCTCCTACTACTTGCGCTTCTTGCCGACATTGCGGCGGCGAACGATGAGCTTGTCGCTGGGCAGTTTGCGCTTACGAGTGCGCCCCTCTGCCTGGCCCCAAGGGGAAACGGGGTGACGTCCACCGGACGTCTTACCTTCTCCACCACCGTGAGGGTGGTCGACAGGGTTCATGGCAACACCACGGACGGTCGGGCGAACGCCCTTCCAGCGCATGCGGCCGGCCTTACCCCAGTTGATGTTCGACTGCTCGGCATTGCCGACCTCGCCGATCGTTGCGCGGCAACGAACGTCAACGTTGCGGATTTCTCCGGAGGGCAAACGCAGCTGGGCGTAAGGGCCTTCCTTTGCAACGAGTCGAACCGAGGCTCCAGCGGAACGGGCCATCTTGGCGCCGCCACCGGGGCGAAGCTCAATCATGTGGATAACCGTACCGACGGGGATGTTCTTCATCGGGAGGTTGTTACCGGGCTTGATGTCAGCACCAGCACCCGACTCGATGATGTCGCCCTGCTTGAGCTTGTTAGGAGCAACGATGTAGCGCTTGGTTCCATCAACGAAGTGAAGGAGAGCGATACGTGCGGTGCGGTTGGGGTCGTACTCGATCTCGGCAACGCGGGCGTTTACGCCATCTTTGTCGCTGCGCTTGAAGTCGATTACGCGGTACTGGCGCTTGTGGCCACCACCAACGTGACGGCTCGTGATGCGACCTGCGTTGTTGCGGCCACCAGTCTTGGGCAGAGGGCGCAAAAGCGACTTCTCTGGCGTCGAACGAGTGATCTCAGCAAAGTCTGCAACCGAGGAACCACGGCGACCAGGCGTCGTGGGCTTGTACTTGCGAATAGCCATTAGTTTCTCCTTGGTCCTTAGCCGACAGCGGTGAAGATGTCGATAGAACCGGACTTGAGCGTGACGATGGCGCGCTTGGTGTCCTTGCGCTTTCCCATGCCGAAACGAGTGCGACGGGTCTTGCCCGTGCGGTTCAACGTGTTGACCGAGTCGACCTTGACGCTGAAGATCTTCTCAATAGCGAGCTTGATCTCGGTCTTGTTCGCACGGGGGTCAACCTCGAAGGTGTACTTTCCCATGTCGATCAGGTTGTAGCTCTTCTCGGAAACCACGGGAGCGATGATGATGTCGCGTGGGTCCTTGTACGTGACGGTCATGCGCTGACCTCTTCCTTGTTCGAAGACTTGGTGTTGAACGCAACGAACGCGTCGAACGCGCCCTTGCTGAACACGATGTCGTCGCTGACGACAACGTCGTAGGCGTTGAGCTGGTCGTAGGTCAACACGTGAACGGTGTCGAGGTTACGGATGCTCTTGATGCTGGTTGCATCGTCACGCTGAAGAACAACGAGAACGTTCTTGCTCGGTGCGATGTTGTTCAGCAGCGCGAGAACACTCTTCGTGGACGGCTTGCCGTCTACAGCGAAAGCGTCGATGACGTGAATGCGCTCACCGCGGGCCCGGTCAGACAAGGTACCGCGAAGGGCGGCAGCAATCATCTTCTTGGGGGTGCGCTGTGAGTAGTCACGCGGGTGTGGACCGTGAACGATTCCACCACCCTTCATCTGAGGAGCACGGATCGAGCCCTGACGAGCGCGACCGGTTCCCTTCTGCTTGAACGGCTTGCGACCAGCACCCGAAACTTCACCGCGGCGCAGGGTGTTGTGCGTACCCTGACGAGCAGCTGCACGCTGTGCAACTACAACCTGGTGGATGAGGGGAACGTTGGTCTGCACGTCGAAGATCTCGGCGGGAAGTTCGACAGAGTCAACCTTCTTGCCCTTGGCGTCGATGACGTCGATGGAGGTAGCCATGTGTACTACGCCCCCTTCACTGCGTTGCGGACGAAGACGATACGGCCACGAGCACCGGGAACAGCGCCCTTGATGAGCACGAGTCCCTTCTCGAGGTCGATCGAGTGGACAGCGAGGTTCATGACCGTTACACGGTCACCACCCATACGACCGGCCATGCGCATGCCCTTGAAGACACGGCTGGGGGTCGACGAGGCACCAATGGAACCAGGCTTACGGTGGTTACGGTGCGCACCGTGGCTTGCAGATACACCCTTGAAGTTGTGACGCTTCATAACACCGGCGAAACCCTTACCCTTGCTCGTGCCGACGACGTCGACCTTTGCACCGGGGGTGAAGATGTCGACAGCGAGTTCCTGGCCAACGGTGTACTCCGCGGCGTCAGGGGTGCGAATCTCAGTGAGGTGACGGCGAGGCGTAACGCCTGCCTTGTCGAAGTGACCGGCGAGGGGCTTGGTGACCTTACGAGGGTCAATCTGGCCGTACGCGATCTGAACAGCGCTGTATCCATCAACCTCGGGGCTACGCAGCTGCGTAACCACATTCGGGGTGATTTCGACAACGGTCACGGGTACGAGCTTGTTGTTCTCGTCCCAAACCTGCGTCATGCCGAGCTTCTTGCCCAGCAGACCCTTGGTCGTCTTAGTTGTAGACATTATTTTCCTTATCGGCTCTGTCGCTCAATAACTGCGCGAGCTAAAGCTTGATCTCGATGTTGACGTCGGCCGGCAGGTCGAGACGCATGAGCGAGTCCACAGCCTTGGGCGTCGGGTCAATGATGTCGATGAGCCGCTTGTGGGTGCGCTTCTCGAAGTGCTCGCGGCTGTCCTTGTACTTGTGGGGAGAACGGATAACTGCAATCACGTTCTTCTCTGTGGGCAGCGGCACCGGGCCAACTACCGTGGCACCCGCGCGGGTAACCGTGTCAACAATTTTGCGTGCCGACGAGTCGATGACCTCGTGGTCGTACGACTTAAGTCGAATGCGGATTTTTTGTCCCGCCATGACTGGCTCTCTTCCCTTAGTACTTTGGCTGCACTGCGTGCACCTGGGCTGTTCGACGCCGGATGTTGCCACCCGAAGACGCTCAGCACTTTTGCTTTCGCACCACTATTTATCTGTCAAGTTCTTGCTGTCACTGCTTGTGATACCAACCCGCGAAGCCGCGAGGAGCACATGCCAACGAACTGGCACGCGCGTCTCCCGCAGCACAAACTCTTTCGAGTTGATATTGGGGAGTTGGTTTAGCTTGGTTCTGCTCCCCGCGGCCTAGCTGCTACACGGTGTGTGATTCACGCTTTGCATGAGTCACACGATGTGGAACTAGGCACTGACTGGAAGTGATCCGCACGCACGTGGCGGCGAAATGTTGAACTAGAAGAGTTTGTCACATCGCAGCACTTACTGCAACCCGGGCGTGTCGGATTTGTGCGGCGTCGCGCCGGGGCACGAAGCACTCCGCAATTTTCTGTAATTCCAGCATCCGCTGCCGCCTAATTGCCGGAGTTTGGGCACGGTTCGGCCTACGCCCGCACCTGCTCGTGAATGCCTTCCAGAAAGACGCTGGTGACCAGCGGGACCCCTGGCCGGTACGCCAAATGGCGGTAGTGCGGGGCATCCAGAATCTGAGCATTTGCTCTCGCACCGAGTCGCAAATGGCCCACGTCATCGCGCTGCAACGAACGCGCTCCGCCGAGGGTCGCTGCAGTGACCGCTTCAGTCGACGTCATGCCCATCTCGCGCACGGCGAGAGCGATACAGAAGGGAAGGGACGACGTGAAACTGGAGCCGGGATTGCAGTCGCTGGCGAGAGCCACAGCGACTCCCGCGTCGAGCAGGCGCCGTGCATCCACGAAAGGATGTTTGGTCGAGAACTCGACGCCGGGCAAGAGGCCAACGCTCGTCGTACTGCCGGCGAGCGCGTCTACGTCGTCATCGGAGAGATAGGTGCAGTGATCGACGCTTGCGGCACCGAGTTCGACGGCGAGCTGCACCGCGCCCGATTCGCCCAGTTGCGCGCCGTGGAGGCGAGCGCCCAAGCCTCGATCCTGCCCCGCCCTGATGATCGCGCGCGTCTCTGCCTCGGAGAAAGCACCGTCGTCGCAGAACACGTCGATCCAGCGCGCGAGCGGGCCACAGGCCTCGAGCATCTCCCCCATTACAAGGGAAACGTAGGCGGCGCGGTCATCGGCGTATTCGGTCGGCACCACATGGGCGCCCAAGAACGTGGTGTCGTCGGTGAGCGTGGAGGCGAGACGAAGCATCCGCGCCTCATCGCGCACGCTGAGCCCATAGCCACTTTTGATCTCGATAGTGGTCGTGCCCTGGCGGCGCATCTCCGCGACTAACATCGTGGCATTTGCGAGCAACTCGTCGTCGCTCGCCTCCCGCGAGAGAGCGACGGTGCGACGGATGCCACCAGCCTCGTAGCGGCGGCCCGCCATCCGAGCTTCGAACTCCTGCGAGCGGTCGCCCGCGAACAGCAGGTGACTGTGACTGTCGACGAAGCCCGGAAGCACGCAGCGACCAACGGCATCGACATGGAGGTCGGCAGCGGGCGCTTCGGCGGTTGGGCCCCACCAGGCCACTAGGCCACCTTCGAAGACGATTGCGGCATCCTCAATTTCGGGCCGCTCGTGGTCATGAGTGAGGAGCAGCCCGATGTTTGTGATAACCGTACTTGTCATCGCAGCGCCACTCCCGAGATCGCTTCGAGAACGCACAAGGCCACGAGGCGCACCGTGCGCTCGTCGTCGGCGTCAGCCGCGGCATCCACTTCGACAAGGTCAATTGAACAGACTGACGGGTGCGCAGCCGCAGCACGCGCGGCAACGCGAAGGTCTATCGCCGCAATGCCACCCGGCACTGAGGCAGGGCAACCGGGGGTAACCGCGCGGTCGCAGACATCCACATCGAGGTCGACGTGGATAGGCCCACCAGCGGCACCCGCAATCTCGAGCGCCTGTGCCATGACATCGTCCATCGACCGCGAGCGCAGTTCGTCGCGAGTGATGACGGTGATTCCCGCCTCGCGGGCGCGGTCAGCGTAGGCGAGTGAATTTGCCAGCGGCTCGATACCAATCTGCACGACACGGCTCCCATCGAGGCCAGCTTCGAGCAGGCGTCGCACCGGCGAGCCATTACTCGTTCCGTCCCGCAGGTCGTAGTGCGCATCGAGCGTGATGAGGCCGGCGGTGGAAATCTGCGAGCCCCAGCGACCGAGAGCCGTCGGCACGGTAGCCGCGTTATCGCCACCGAGGGCAATGACGAGCTCAGCACGCAGACCAGCGACCGCCTCGACGGCACCTTCTTCGTTGAGGTCAGGCTCGCGCACGTTGCCGGCGTCGACGATCCGAAGATCAGACAGCGCGGCATAGCGACGCAAAGCCTCCCGCACCGCCTGGGGCGTCGTGTGCGCTTGAGTCGGCGAGAGTGAGGTGCGCGAGGTTGGCAGACCGATGAGGGCGACATCCGCCCACTCGTCGGCGACCGGCGCGGGCCAGTCTCCCGCGCGCGGCCAGAGCGGATCAGCGTTGAGCATGGTCACCCTTCGTGAGCGGAGCCTCGTTCATGGGGATGCGAACGCCGAGATCGTCAGCGACCGCGATGGCTTCATCGTAACCAGCATCGACGTGACGGATCACGCCCATTCCTGGATCGTTCGTGAGCACGCGCTCAAGTTTCTGGGCGGCGAGCTCGGTTCCGTCGGCGACCGTCACCTGACCAGCGTGGATCGAACGGCCGATGCCAACGCCGCCGCCGTGATGAATCGACACCCACGTGGCACCCGACGAGGTGTTGACGAGAGCGTTCAGCAACGGCCAGTCGGCGATCGCATCCGAACCATCTTTCATTGCTTCTGTCTCGCGGTACGGCGACGCCACCGAGCCACTATCGAGGTGATCGCGACCGATCGCGAGCGGCGCTTCGAGCTCACCCGACGCGACCATCTCATTGAACTTGAGACCAGCCTTGTCACGTTCGCCATAGCCGAGCCAGCAGATGCGCGCGGGCAGACCTTGGAAGTGCACCCGCTCCCCTGCGAGCTTGATCCAGCGCGCGAGCGATTCGTTCTCGGGGAACAACTCGAGAATCGCCTTATCTGTCTTGTGGATGTCGCTGGCTTCGCCGCTGAGGGCAGCCCACCGGAACGGCCCCTTACCCTCCGCAAACAATGGACGGATGTACGCCGGCACGAATCCCGGGAATGCGAAGGCATCCGCATACCCCGCCGCCCGCGCTTCGGTGCGCAGATTGTTGCCGTAGTCGAAGACCTCGGCACCTTGGCGCTGAAAGCCCACCATCGCTTCAACGTGAATGGCCATCGACTCGCGAGCACGCTGGGCGAAGTCGGGGTGGGTGCGCGCGCTCTCCCACTCGTGAAATTCCACGCCGAGGGGGAGGTACGCCAGCGGGTCATGCGCGCTGGTCTGGTCGGTGACGATATCGATGGGCGCACCCATCGCGAGTAGCTCAGGCACGGCCGCGGCCGCATTCGCGAGCACGCCGATCGAGAGCGCCTTTTTCGCGTCGCGTGCAGCCACGGCGAGCTCAACCGCGTGCGCGAGCGACTTCGCCTCGACATCGAGGTAGCCGTGATCGATGCGCCGGGTGATGCGGCTCTGGTCAACATCGATGCAGATCGCAACACCGTCGTTCATGGTTACGGCGAGTGGCTGAGCGCCCCCCATGCCTCCGAGGCCGGCCGTGAGAGTGATGGTGCCCGCCAGGGTGCCGCCGAATCGTTTCGCCGCGACCGCAGAAAACGTTTCGTAGGTGCCTTGCAGAATGCCCTGCGTGCCGATGTAGATCCACGATCCGGCCGTCATCTGGCCGTACATCGTGAGCCCCAGCTGCTCGAGTCGGCGGAACTCATCCCAGTTCGCCCAATCCCCCACGAGGTTGGAGTTGGCGAGCAGTACGCGCGGGGCCCACTCATGCGTCTGCATTACGCCAACGGGCTTGCCCGACTGCACCAGCAGCGTCTCATCGCCCGTGAGCGTCGTGAGCGAACGCACGATCGCGTGGTAGCTGGGCCAGTCTCGGGCCGCCTTGCCTGTGCCGCCGTAAACCACGAGATCTTCGGGGTGCTCGGCGACCTCCGGGTCGAGGTTGTTCTGCAGCATGCGCAGAGCGCCCTCTTGCTGCCAGCCGAGAGTGGTGAGGGTGGAACCGCGCTGTGCCTGAATCATGACTACTCCTAGTGAAGTTCGGTGACGGAACGTGCTGCTGAGACGAGGGCCCCCGACTGCACGAGCTCGACGCTCGCGGCAATGTCAGGGGCGAGATAGCGGTCGGGACCTGCCCCGGGTACGCGCTCCCGCATAGCCGTGATGACGGCGGCCGAGACTGGCGACGGCTTCTCACCGCGCATCTCAATGCCGCGCGCAGAGGTCAGCAGCTCGATCGCCAGAACCCGCGAGAGGCCGTCGATACTGCGTCGCAGTTTCAGTCCGGCACTCCAGCCCATCGACACGTGGTCTTCCTGCATGGCGCTGGTGGGGATTGAGTCGACGGATGCCGGAGCCGCCAACCGCTTCAACTCACTGACGATCCCGGCCTGGGTGTACTGCGCGATCATGTGCCCGGAGTCGACCCCGGGATCCGCGGCTAGGAACGCGTTCAAACCGCCGTTGCGGTTGCTGTCGAGGAACCGGTCAGTGCGACGCTCGCTCATGCTGGCGACGTCGGCCGCCACGATCGCGAGGAAGTCGAGCGCGTAGCCCACGGGAGCACCATGGAAGTTGCCGTTCGACTCCAAGCGGCCATCGAGGGTGACCACGGGATTGTCGATCGCGCTCTGCAGCTCCCGCTCGGCGACTCGTCTCGTGTGGTCGACCGTGTCGCGCGCCGCACCGTGCACCTGTGGTGCGCAACGCAAGGAATAGGCATCCTGCACCCGGGTGAAGCCGTTGGTGGTGTGCGCTGCGATCGTTCCCGAGTCGCGCAACACCGCGCGCATGTTGCCGGCGGACACTTGCTGGCCGGGGTGGGGCCGGAGGGCGTGGAGATCTTCAGCGAAGACACTGTCTGTTCCCGCGAGACCCTCGACGCTGAGCGCCGCCGAGAGGTCGGCAGTGGTGAGCAACGCGCTCAGATCGGTGATGGCCATGGACAGCATGCCAAGCATCCCGTCCGTGCCATTGATCAGCGCCAAGCCCTCTTTTTCGTGCAGCACAACTGGCTCAATACCGGCCGCTTTCAGCGCGGCGGATGCCGGCATCAACTCTCCGGCGACACGCACGTCTCCTTCGCCCATGACCGCCAACGCGCAATGCGCCAGTGGAGCGAGGTCGCCCGAGCAGCCCAAACTGCCGTACTCCCCCACGATCGGCGTGATGTCGGCGTTGAGCAGTGCGGCGTAAGTTTCTGCAACGACCGGGCGCACTCCGGTGCGGCCGGTCGTCATCGTGGAGAGACGCAGCAGCATGGTTGCCCGCACGACCTCGGCGTCAATCTCAGCACCGGAGCTAGCAGCATGGCTGCGAACGAGCGAGCGTTGCAACTGCACGCGTTGCTCGAGAGCGATGTGTTTTGTGGCGAGGGCACCGAAACCTGTAGACACCCCGTAATGCGGCCGAACGTCGTTCGCGAGAGCCTCAATTACTGCCCGCGAAGTCTCGATCTCAGCGATCGCTTCCGTCGATATCGAGACTCGCGCATGGTGGCGCGCAACAGCGACGACCTCGGCGATGCTGACGGGGCCAACGCCGAGAGAGACAGGCTGCGGGGTTTCGGGGTTCATGATCCCAGTGAACGCTGATCGCCCTTCTGCTGCGATAGCCATTCGCGATATGGTGTCTGAGATCTCAGACAGGGGAATCGTGCCCAGCATCCCAGCCGCGCGCAACACCATGGCGGTGCTGCGCCATCTCGCGTCCCGCAAAGGACCGGTGCCCGCTTCGGCCCTCGCCCGCGAGCTCGGCCTGCCCCGGTCATCCGTCTATCAACTACTCGCCGTCATGGTCGATGAGGGTTTCGTCGTGCACTACCCCGAGGATCGCACCTACGGCCTCAGCGCGCTTGTCGCCCAGATTGGCACCTCAGCGTTGCGCAGCGAGCGGCTCTCCGCTCTCGCCACGCCGCTCATGCACACCCTTGCTCGCGAAGCGCCGATACCGGTCGTGGCCCACCTCGCCGTTTTGAGCGGGTCGGATGTCAGCTACGCCGCCCGAGTGCAAGGACCCCGGGCGCCCACGACCGTGTCGGCCGTCGGCGTGCGCCTGCCCGCGCACCTCACTGCTACCGGACGCGCCATACTTTCGCACCTCACCGCGCCTCAAGTGCGCGCGCTGTATCCGGTGCGGGCTTCACTCACGCGTCGACAGTCCGCCGGACCCCAGACTCTTGCTGAATTGGACCGGATGCTGGATGCCGCCCGCACGCGCGGCTGGGCGAGCGAGATCGGCGACGTCACCGCCGACTATTCGTCGGTCGGCGCAGCGGCTCTCGATCGCAACGATTACCCCACGGCCGCCATCGGGCTCACCTTTCGCACGGATGCCGTCGGCGAGCACTGGGAGGACCTCGGCACCGCAACGGTGGCGGCCGCTCGCGCCCTCACCAGCCGCCTGACCGGCCGCGCGGGTTAAACGACACTGCAGTTAAACGACGAAGGGCCGAGCCTTTCGGCCCGACCCTCGTCGTAATTAGTTACTGAGCTTACGCCAGAACCTTGGTTACCTTACCGGCACCTACGGTACGTCCACCCTCACGGATGGCGAAGCCGAGGCCCTCTTCCATGGCGATGGGCTGAATAAGCTCAACGGTCATGTCAGTGGTGTCGCCAGGCATAACCATCTCGGTGCCCTCAGGCAACGTGATGACGCCGGTGACGTCGGTGGTACGGAAGTAGAACTGCGGACGGTAGTTCGCGTAGAACGGGTTGTGACGCCCACCCTCATCCTTTGACAGGATGTATGCGGTTCCCTCGAAGTTCGTGTGAGGAGTAACGGAACCAGGCTTAACAACAACCTGTCCACGCTCTACATCTTCACGCTTGGTTCCACGAAGAAGCAGACCACAGTTCTCGCCAGCCCATGCTTCGTCGAGCTGCTTGTGGAACATCTCGATACCAGTGACCGTGGTCTTCTGGGTCGGGCGGATTCCAACAATCTCAACGTCAGAGTTGATCGAAAGCGTTCCACGCTCAGCGCGGCCCGTAACGACGGTTCCACGACCAGTGATCGTGAAGACGTCTTCAACCGGCATCAAGAACGGCTTGTCCTTGTCGCGGATGGGGTCCGGAACGCTTGCGTCAACAGCATCCATGAGGTCAAGGATGGACTGCTCCCACTTGGGGTCGCCCTCAAGTGCCTTGAGGCCTGAGACCTGGATAACGGGAGCGTTGTCGCCGTCGAAGCCCTGGCTGGAGAGGAGTTCGCGAACCTCGAGCTCAACGAGCTCAAGGATCTCTTCGTCATCAACCATGTCGGACTTGTTCAGTGCGACCATCAGGTAAGGAACACCAACCTGCTTCGCGAGCAGAACGTGCTCACGAGTCTGGGCCATGGGGCCGTCGGTCGCTGCAACCACGAGGATTGCACCGTCCATCTGAGCAGCACCGGTGATCATGTTCTTGATGTAGTCAGCGTGACCGGGAGCGTCTACGTGTGCGTAGTGGCGCTTGGTCGTCTCGTACTCAACGTGCGAGATGTTAATGGTAATTCCGCGCTGACGCTCTTCCGGAGCCGAGTCAATCGACGAGAAGTCACGCTGGACGTTGGTTGCCGAAGGGAACTTGTCTGCAAGTACCTTCGAGATCGCTGCCGTGAGCGTGGTCTTTCCGTGGTCAACGTGACCGATGGTTCCGATGTTTACGTGCGGCTTGGTCCGCTCGAACTTGGCCTTAGCCACTGTGGGTCCTCCTCAGGACTCGGTTGCTTCGCATCCGACGACTTACTACTGCCGAATGATCTGCAAGTTGGTGTGTATCTATGTTAGTTGCGCGCTGGTAGTGCAGCGATTACTCGCCCTTGTTCTTTGCAACGATCTCGTCAGCTACCGCGCGGGGAACCTCAGAGTAACTGTCGAACGTCATCGAGTACACCGCGCGACCCGAGGTCTTGGACCTCAAGTCACCGACATAACCGAACATTTCCGACAGTGGTACGTGGGCACGAACGACCTTGACGCCGGTCGCGTCCTCCATGGACTGGATCTGTCCGCGGCGACTGTTAAGGTCACCGATGACGTCTCCCATGTACTCCTCGGGAGTACGAACCTCGACCGCCATGAGCGGCTCGAGGAGAACTGGGTCAGCCTTGCGTGCTGCTTCCTTGAATGCCATGGTTCCCGCGATCTTGAACGCCATTTCTGACGAGTCAACATCGTGAGCAGCACCATCGAGGATGATTCCCTTGACGCCGACCATCGGGAATCCTGCGAGGATTCCGACGTTCATCGAGGCCTGGAAACCCTGATCGATCGAGCCGATGTATTCACGAGGAATACGGCCACCGGTGACCTTATTTACGAATTCGTAAATCTTGTCGCCTTCAACCTCCATGGGCTCAAGCGAAATCTGGACCTTAGCGAACTGTCCCGATCCACCAGTCTGCTTCTTGTGGGTGTAGTCGTGCTTGTCCACAATGCGACGGATGGTCTCGCGGTACGCAACCTGCGGCTTACCAACGTTGGCTTCAACGTTGAATTCGCGCTTCATGCGGTCGACGAGGATGTCGAGGTGAAGTTCACCCATTCCCTTGATTACCGTCTGGCCAGTTTCCTGGTTCTGTTCGGTACGGAACGTGGGGTCTTCTTCAGCCAGCTTCTGAATAGCAATACCAAGTTTTTCTTGGTCAGCCTTCGTCTTCGGCTCGATTGCAACCTCAATAACGGGCTCCGGGAACGTCATCGACTCGAGAACGACCTGGTCGTTCAAGTCGCAGAGCGTGTCACCGGTAGTGGTGTCCTTGAGGCCGATTACGGCGTAGATGTGACCAGCGGTAACGCTGTCAACAGGGATCTCCTTGTTGGCAGCCATCTGGAAGATCTTTCCGATGCGCTCCTTCTTACCCTTAGTGGAGTTAGCTACCGCTCCACCAGAGTCAAGGTGGCCCGAGTACACGCGAATGTACGTAAGGCGACCGAAGAAGGGGTGCACAGCAACCTTGAACGCGAGAGCCGAGAACGGCTCGTTAGCGTCAGGCTTGCGGATGATGATCTTCTCTTCATCGCGGGGGTCGGTTGCTTCCATGGGAGGCACGTCAACCGGCGAAGGAAGGTAGTCGATAACAGCATCGAGCATCGGCTGAACGCCACGGTTCTTGAAAGCAGAACCACAGAGAACCGGGTAGATCTCGCTGTTGACCGTGAGCTTACGAATCGCAGCCTTGATCTCTGCAACGGTGATCTCTTCGCCGCCGAAGTAACGCTCCATGATGGCGTCGTCAGTTTCAGCAACAACCTCGAGGAGAGCGGTGCGGTATTCCGCAGCCTTTTCCTTGAGGTCTTCGGGGATCTCTTCGATGGCGTACTTAGCGCCCATCTCAACGTCACCCTTGGAGTCTCCACGCCATGTGAGTGCACGCATCTCGACGAGGTCTACAACACCCTCGAACTCGGACTCGAGTCCGATCGGGAGCTGAAGAACCAACGGACGAGCGCCGAGGCGGTTAACGATGGTGTCTACCGTGTAGTAGAAGTCCGCGCCCATCTTGTCCATCTTGTTGACGAAGCAGATGCGGGGAACGTCGTACTTGTCGGCCTGGCGCCATACAGTCTCCGACTGCGGCTCCACACCCTCTTTGCCGTCGAACACAGCGACAGCACCGTCGAGAACGCGGAGCGAACGCTCCACCTCAACCGTGAAGTCAACGTGGCCGGGGGTGTCGATGATGTTGATCTGGTTTTTGTTCCAGTAACAGGTCACAGCAGCGGACGTGATCGTGATGCCACGTTCTTGCTCCTGCTCCATCCAGTCAGTAGTCGACGCACCATCGTGAGTTTCACCAATTTTGTGGTTTACACCCGTGTAAAACAGGATGCGCTCAGTCGTAGTGGTCTTGCCGGCATCGATGTGAGCCATGATGCCAATGTTGCGGACCTTAGTCAGGTCGGTGAGCACGTCCTGTGCCACAGGTTCCTCCGAAGTATGTTGGTGAAGCGAAAATCTCACGAGTAAAGCGAGCCAGACAGCGCCTGACTCGCTTCACTGCGAGGTGCTGACTACCAGCGGTAGTGAGCGAATGCCTTGTTCGACTCGGCCATCTTGTGGGTGTCTTCACGACGCTTTACAGCGGCGCCAAGCCCGTTCGATGCGTCCAAGATCTCGTTGGTGAGACGCTCAGTCATCGTCTTTTCACGACGACCCTTGGCGTAGCTCGTGAGCCAGCGCAGTGCGAGCGTGTTTGCTCGGTGCGACTTGACTTCAACAGGAACCTGGTAAGTCGATCCACCGACACGACGCGACTTGACCTCGAGGGTCGGGCGTACGTTGTCGAGAGCCTTCTTGAGAGTGACTACGGCGTCTTGGCCGGTCTTTTCTGCCACGCCGGCGAGTGCTCCGTAAACGATGCGCTCAGCGAGGCCCTTCTTGCCATCAAGAAGAATCTTGTTGACAAGCTGGCTGACGATGGGTGCGCCGTAAACCGGATCCGCGACTACGGGACGCTTTGGTGCTGGTCCTTTACGAGGCATTACTTCTTATCCTTCTTTGCGCCGTAGAGGCTACGAGCCTGCTTACGGTTCTTAACGGCCTGGGTGTCGAGCGCTCCACGAACGATCTTGTAGCGAACACCGGGGAGGTCCTTTACACGACCACCGCGGATGAGCACCATCGAGTGCTCCTGAAGGTTGTGACCTTCGCCGGGAATGTAGGCCGTGACCTCGGTACCGTTAGAAAGCTTGACACGAGCAACCTTGCGAAGAGCCGAGTTCGGCTTCTTCGGAGTTGTTGTGTAAACACGCGTGCAAACGCCGCGCTGCTGCGGGTTGGACTTAAGGGCGGGAGCCTTGGTCTTGACGACCTTCGGCGAGCGTCCCTTACGCACCAACTGCTGAATGGTGGGCACTAAATTACTCCTTGTATTTGCTGCACGGTGACAGCGTCATGATGGTTAGCATTCGCTGTTCTTTTCAAAACATCGAGTTCATCTGGACCCACGCCCCGGCCCCACAACTCAAATGAATGAGCTCTGCGGATGGTTTATGGATATGCCGTGGGGGTCAACCAGAAGGTTGAACCCTGTGGTGCGGAGTTACATGCACCCGAACTCCGCTGACGCGGTGACCCTCAACAGGCATAGTTCAAGCGCACAGCAAAGCGCACACCTCAGAAAGAATAGCCCCCCGGGTGTACCGGGGTCAAATGATCACAGCGCACACGCAGGCTCCAGAACAGGGCACGCGACGGCGCGAGTGCCGTTAGCGCTGAGCAGCAGTTTTCTCGGCGAGCTCGGCTTCCCACCGCGACCGCGAGTCGGCGTTGCGCAGCGTGACCTTGCGGCCCCGCTTAGCCACCAGCGCACCGGTCCACAGGGACACTTCGCGACCGAGCAATCCGGCAGCAATGATGAACGGATCAGCCAACGCCCCCGCGAACAACACTTGCGCTTGTTCAGGGGTGGTCTGGATGACGCCGTTGATCAGCAAGAGTGCGCCGATGGTGCCGAAGTACACCACGAGGCCAACGATGATGCTCGAGAAGACGTGAGCGGCCCAACCGGCACGGTTCACGATCAGAGCGACAACGATCGCCCCGAGAGCGAAGAATGCCACCGGAACATAAAAGGAGGGAGCTTGAACGAATGCAAGAGCGATGCGGCCAGTTGCTGCCGCGCTAATGATCGCCACAACGATGGCGAAAACAAGCGCGAACACGAGCGTGGAGGCAAGCGCAATGAACACGCCGAAGCCGCGATTGCCTGAAACCTTGGGCGGGGTCGGTGCCGTGACGTAGACAACGCGTGGTTCACCGGATGCCACACCAGCGGCGGCCGTGACGACGGCCGGCTCTGGTTCAGGGTGGGGCTCTGGCTGAGTTTCTGCCTGTGGTTCGAAGTCGGACTCGGCGCTGATCTCAGGCGCGGCAACGACGACGGGGGTGGCCATCGGCTCAACTTCCGCCTCGAGCGTGGAGTCGTCGTGAACCAGGGTGGCCGCGGGCGCTGCAGGCTCCGCAACGGGCTCTACGAGGGGGGCGGCCGCGGGCGAAGCATCCGCTTCGGACGTCGTCTCGTCGACCACTACAGCATCCTCAATGTTGTCATCGTTCTCGGTTGAAGAACCACGCTCTACAGATGGATCGGTCATGACTGTTGCCTCCTCGTGCCAGCGACTGATGCTCTCAGTGTACTGAAGCAATTCCCAGAAACGAGAAGAACGCCACGACCGAGAGGTCGTGGCGTTCTTGATCAGACGTTTGGTGGAGTGTCTCTAGTTGACTACCCCGCCCGAGTCATCACTCGATGTAAGCGGCACCCCACTCGTCGCAAGAACGTAGACCGCACCCTGCAGATCGAGTTCGTACCCTCCGGAGTCGGCACCAATGCGCAATTCGACAGACGTCACAGAGAAGGCGCGCTGGTACAGCTGGACGCTGTTCACAAATTTGAGGAGGTCCGCGCGAGAGCCCGTTGCTTTGATTGAGACGCCAACCGAGATTAGACCCGGTACAGACTGGATAGCCGACGGCCCTGACGGGGCCTCCGGTGCCGCTTCAGGCGCGGGTTCAGATTCCGAATCTTCTTCCGTTTCTCCGTCAACCTCAGGCGTCACGATTGCGGGGGCCTCGGCCTCTGGCGCTAGCGCTTCAGCGACCCCAGAGTAGGCAAGGCCATCGAACTGTGCTCCGGCGGTAGACGCCAGGTTGCTCACCTGACGCGCGAACTCTGACGATAGCTGCGTTCCGGGGACCGAAGTTTGGGCTATCTCAAGATCGGCAAATAGCTGATCAGAATCTTCGGCCAGTGCTTTCAGCGCTGCCAACTCGTTCGTTTTTACTTGATTCTGCGCCTCGACCGCGACGAGATCGTCGTCAGATACTGAAGCGGCAGCAAGAGCGGGCGAAACTCCGACGACGTAGCCCAGCAACAAGATGAGCAGCGCCGCTGCCACACCAATTACATTCCACATTCGTGTCATCGTCATGAGCCGTTTTCCTCATCATTCGTGTCGGAATCGGGTTCCGGGGAGTTAGTCGGTGCCGGAGTTGTTTCCGTCGCCGCTGCTTCATCATCGGCTGCCTCAGCGTCTGCGACTATCCCATCGAAACGATGGAGAAGAGCAGCGTCACCAACCAACACGACTACTGAACCGGAGAAGGTGCTTCCCTCCTCGCGAGTGGTCGACAACAATGTGGCTTGTACCACGCCGTCAACGCTGGAAATTTTGCGGACCCAATCATCGATAACAGCCACAGAGCCGCCGGTGACTTCCAGTGAGAACGCAGCCATTGACTCCGTGTCTAGCGGCGATACAGACGGGGAGAATGCTTGAAGCGGATTCGCCGTGTCGAAGCTATAGGTCGACACCACCATGTCGCTCGTGAGCTTCGAATTGAGGCCGTCGATAAGGCCTTTCACCGAAACTTCCGTCGAGTACGCGAATACGCGAGCCGCCTCAGTGGAACTCAACAGTTGACTCGCCGTGCGTACCTCACTGTATTCGCCCTGTTGGGTAGTCAACGAGAGCGTCTGTGACCGAGCGTTTTCGAGGGTAACAGCGCGTTGCAACTGATAAATGTTTGCTCCCACGGCCGCTAACACCGAAATGCCAACAGCCACGAGGGCAATGAAAATAGCTCGTCCTCTGGCGCGCGCCGCCGCCTTGCGCAGCCCGACTTCAGGAGGCAGCAAATTTGCCGAGGGCGGGTACGCGATCGTGACCTTTACTTCACGCCGCGCTGCGGGCTTCTTCTCACTCATGCGGATGCTCCTGTTACCAGTCCGAGGGCCACAGACATGTCTTGCGCGTCTCCAGTGCCTCGTAGTCCTCGTGCTGCTGTGGCAAACGAGAATGGATCGGGTTGCGTTGTGGGCACCTTCGTAAATTCCCCCACTGTTTCTGCGAGCCCGAGAAGTCGAGAACCACCGCCGCTCATCACGATGCGGTCGATCGCCCTGTTGTTGCGTGCGTTCTGGAAATACTGAATCGTGGCGCGAATCGCCAGAAGAGTCTCGTTGACGAGCTCGAACGACACTTCGAGGGCGGGCCGCTGCTCGGCTGTCGCACGAGCGGCGACGACGCCGACTGAACGCTTGATCGCTTCGGCGTCTCGCGTTGAGATATCGAGCCGCTGCGAGATTCCCTTAGTTATATCGGCGCCGCCGTTGGGCAAAAACCGAATGAAATGGGGAACATGGCCCTCGAGCGCAACCAGAGTGGTTGTCGCGGCGCCGATGTGAACGAGCAGAGTCGTCGTGTTGCCCGACTCGCCACCCGCAAACAATCGCGTGAGCGCGAACGCAGAGAGATCGACGTTGACAGGCTGAACGGACGCAGCAACCGCGGCGTTAACGTTCACGAGAAGCGGAGCTTTGATCGCCGCGACAAGCATGCCTTGGAGCATGGGCCCGGTCTCACCCTCGAGCTCGCTCGCCGGATAGAAATCGAGCAACGCATCGGATGCGGGGACCGGCAGGAGGTCCTGAACCTGGAACGGAAGAGACTCACGCACTTGGTTGAGCGGGAGGCGCGGAACCGTAATATCGCGCGCAAGCACCTTTGAGTTACCGATTCCCATCACGACATCGCGCGTTTTGAAGCCGTTGGACGACCAGAGCTTACGAATCGCTGCCGTGACGGTTGCCGAGTCGACGACTTCGCCCGCCTTGACAGCGCCCTCCGGTAGCGCCACTTCTCCGAAACGGAGGATCGTCGGTCGTTGTTGGTGAGGACTATCGACTTCCACAGCACGTACTGCTGTGGAACCGATGTCCAACCCCACTAGTTTCTTTCCCATATTTCCCCCCCAGACGACGATCAGCTAAGACCGACAGCCACCAGATATCCATTCCACATTTGTGCGCCGAACGCTATGCCAATCCAGGCTCCAGCGATCATCCACGGACCGAACGGGATCGCCGACCGGCGACCCGCCTTTTTGAATACTAAAAGCGCAATGGCGAACAGCCCGCCCAACAAGAACGCTGCAAAAGCCCCCACCGCCAGCGTTCCCCAACCGAGCCAACCGAGATAGAGCCCGACAACAGCGGCCAACTTGACGTCGCCCATTCCCATTCCTCGCGGTGAAACTATGGCCACGATGAAATAGAAGATAAAAAGCGCTAGTGAGCCGAGCACTGCTCCAAGAAGCGCGGACCAGTTTCCCGTGCCCGCACTAGCGATAGCTAGCAACGCGAGCCCCACGAGAATCGACGGAAGCACAATCTTGTTGGGAAGCGTTTGGGTGTCGAGATCAATGAGAGTCAGCGCGATAGAGATCGCCGCAAAGTAGAGGAATGCGGGCAGAGCCCACACCAGCGTCGTTTCCGCCCCAGTCACAGCAGCGATGATCCCGAACGATATCGCCGTCGCTGCCTCAACAAGCGGGTAACGGAGCGAAATCGGCTCTCCGCAGTCTCGACACTTGCCACGCAAGATCAGCCAGCTGATCACGGGAACGTTGTCGCGCGAGCGAATCGCATGGTCGCATCGTGGACAGGCGCTCGGCGGAGTCGACAGCTTTCCGCCGTGCGGCACACGCCACACCACCACGTTAAGGAAGGACCCCACCGCTAAACCCACAAGGCTTGCAAAGACGATCACCAATGTTGTTGCGGTCATGACGTTGGCGCACCAGCTGCGCTGAATGCGGGTTCAACTTCAATCCACACGTTTACCCCATATGTCGTTGTCACCGGCGACAAGAACTTAGGCGGCGCGGTGAACTTGAGTCGCTCGTCATAAACATAGTTCTTCGAGTACCCACCGCCATTGCTCGACACAATCCCGCGGAACTTCTGCGCGATGGCGCCGTTCACGGTGAGTACTGCATTCGACGGTGCGTACCTCGGGTTTTGGACTAGGAACGTGTGCGAGACCGAGATAATTGCGGCGTCGATTCGACGCTCTTTGTCTCCGTTGCTGTCGTTAATTGGGCGCAGTTTCCAGCCGTAGTAGTAGACGTACTTCACGGGATTCCACACCCAGACTGCGTCGTTACCGACCAACCCCAGCAAGTCGACTTCAGGGTCGTTATAGGTGATGTCACCGATGACGTAGATGTAATGCTCGGCCGATAACGTAGCCTGGCCGCTGAGTGTTCCTTCCACGAAAAGATCGCCAGAACGGCAACCGTAGGCTCCAGATGCCACGTACTCGTCGGTAACCGGGTATCCGATACCGTTACCGGTTCCTCCCGACTCTCCTTCGCATTTGAGCCCTGAAGGACGCTCGTTCCATCCCCACGAGTTTGGGTCGCTGCTGACAGTAGGCACGTTCTGGACATAGATGACGTTGTTAGCCGGCAGAGTAAACGGAGAACCCGACGCCAGCTGGGCCGCAGTGCCGCACGCGCTGTTGTCGGAGAAGCCTGAAGCCGGTGACCCGGTGATTCGCGTTTTCTTCGTCCACGGCGACGTGACCGAGATCTTGCCATTTGCCAAGAGAACGATCTCTGTCGGTCCGGTGTAGAGACATCCCGGACGAGGAACACCGTCGGCGGTCAAATCTGCGCGAGTTTCTCGAAGGTGCTCGGAGTTGGTCGCCGGCATGCCGATGTATTCCTTGAATGACGGGCCAGCGTTCTCGCCGAAATTCTGCCCCGTACAAGGAGTGCCACTCGATTGCTCCGCCGTGTAGCGCAGAGTGTCAGGAGCGACTGGCTTGTAGGCGGTCGTCACGTCCCCCAAGAAGGTCGCGTTGCAGATTCTAATAGTGTCGTTTGAGTGCGCAGGACCCGCGATGACATCGTCTCCACCAAAGGCGATCTCGCCACAGTTTCCGGAAATTCCTTCGCGACCAGCCCACCAGTGCTTGACACAATTATTGGAGACGCCGGTGTACGTAGGGTCCTGCATCTCATAATCGGTGAAGTAAAGGAAGTCGATAAAACCGTCTTGACGCAAATCGGCAACGATCGAACGAGTCTCGCCCCCCACTTTGCCGGTAGAACGAATTCGCACATTACCGGTACCGGCGTACTTTGAGTTGTCAACCTCATAGCGGAAAAAAGAGTCGCCCTGGCCCGCTGGGACCGGTTGCCAAGGCTCGTCGACCTTCACGTTGAAGGCGTTGTTTTTCTGAGCGACAGCTGGAAGTTTTACGCTGCTACCCGTAGAGATGCTGAAAGCCGCAGCGGGGTTTCCATATTGAACGTAGGAGGTGTCTTCAGAGAGGCGACTCTGATAATCCTCTACGCCCGCATAAGCCGCGGCCAGAGAGGCAGACCACTCTTCGGTTGCGGTGGACTGCCGAAAGCTACCGGTCGCGTAGGTGACAGCGGTGGTGACGAGCAGCCCAAGGACAACGGTGATGCCAATAACCATAGGCAAGGCGGCGCCGCGGTCGCCCGCGATTCGGGTACGCAATAAACGAATCATGGTGTGAATCCAATTCGGGGAACATCGAGGTTAGGAATACCGACAGTGTTGAGGAGAGTTGCTGTCGCCGCTTCGCCAGACGGGTCCGTCTGCACGGTCATCGAAACGGTGACAGCGATAATCTTCGAGAAGGGATCGCTCTCAGTCCATAAAGTCTCGGTGGGCGCCCCGGCAGTAGCGACATTCACACTCTTGAGATAGCTGAATACAGGGGTACCGTTACCGGCAATCTGGCGAACGATGGTTCTTTCGGAGCTCGGAGTACCGGTTTTGAAGGTGAAGACACCGTTGCTCTCTCCGGTCGCTTCCCAACGCTTCTCCACAAGGGTGCGATCGGCCGTAATTTCGAACATCACTTTCACGGGGCGTGGCGATGCAGCCTGGGTATCGAGATAGGCAGTGAGCGCGACCTTCTCGGCCGTAGCCTCGCTGAAAACCGGTGAGAGCGTTCCGCTAGGCGTCTTGAGTTGAGTGCCCGACCGAATAACGCGGGTAAGTTCGTTCATCGCTACGGTCGCTGACGATGTGTTCGTTGAAGCAGATCTATCGCTCGTGAACGACCTCGTGAAACTAATGAAGATCGTCATCACCATCGCGAGCATCATGGTTAAGAGCGCGATCGTCACTATGAGTTCGGCGAGGGTCACTCCCGAGTCGTCATTGCGAATACGACGAACCCGGGCGAGCAGGGCGGTTCGAATGATGTTCATCAGGACGCCACTCTCGGATCGACAACCACGGTGCTCGAAGTCGAGCTGCCGCCGCCAAGGATCGGGGACAAGATGCTACCCAGCGCGCCCCAGCTCCCGCTCGATTTCTTCTGAATCTCCCAGGTGCCATAGGGCAGAGCAATGTGTGTCGTGTTCGAATTGATCTTTTTGAAATCTAGGATGTCTCCCTGAGTGCAGCCCGGGTCGCCGCTGCCTGCGACAGCCCCGAGAGAAACAGCTCGAATTGTAGAGTTTGAAAGCCCTGAAACTGCCACGAGCCCCATGGGCACTACCGCACTAGCATTGCCACCGGGAACAGCCGCGGTCTGAACGTTGGCCGGCGAGCGATACGTCACTGCCCCGACGGTCGTCTCGGGCCATGCTGCTGGGTTCGGCGAGAGACAATACTTCTCGGTGCTACCCGTGTCTTGCGGCTGCGCGATGTATCGCCCAGCGAATACCTCATAGCCCGAACGCCACGGGAAAAGGTCAACGTTGCGATAGAAATCCGCATTGGTGTTCGTCGCAGGACTCACGAAGGGGCCGTACGAACTGAGCATCGTCGTTGCGAGGTTCGTCGGCATCTGAACTTTCGAAGGAGCCGTAGCAGCCACATAGTCAAGACGGTACTTTGCTGCCGCATCGTAGTTGAACGACAAGGAAACTGCCTTACCGGCGGCAACGCTTGCCAGCTTGCTAGGCGCCGATGCTTGACCATCGTCGGTGATGAATCCGGAGCGAGAGACTGTTACGTCATAGTTGCCCGGAACCACCTTGAGTATGAAGGTGCAGCCCTGCACGTTCGTTGCATCGATGGTGGTACTGGGAGTCTGCGCTCCCGCGGCAGGTGACGAAGGAGTAGCGCTGACGGACACGCCAGCGATGCCGTCGCCCGCGCCTCCCGTGACAGAGACAAGGATTGTGCCCAGCGCGGGATCGTTAATCCGGTTGTTCGGCGCCAGAAGAGTGTCAAAACGCACTGGCTCGGTACCCGGCCGCATGTTCGGCCACGTGACCTCGACGTTGATTCGTTTGTAGCGCAGAGCGCCGCCACCGGCGCTGCACGCAACGGTGTCATCACCTGCGGATACCCAGCCGGTGGAGCGCACGACGGTGAAGTCGTCGCCGTTGAGAGTTTTGGTGTACGAGGCATCGAACAGCTGGAATACGTCTTCAGCGCTGCGAGCCAAGTCGATTTCTTGTGAAGCTAAGTTGGTGGCGACAACGCGGGCGCGGTTGTCGCGAGTGACCGTGAGCACGGTCGTGAGCGATTGAAGCACGCCGAGCGAAACCATTGCGAAGATCATCATCGCAACGACGACTTCAAGGAGGCTCATGCCTGCGTCGGAGCTACGCAGTCGCTGCAAAACCTTGTGCATGATGAGCCCTTTCGTTCGGGTTAGTAAGGGTTTGGGTGGTACGTGAGAGACGGGTATCTCTCGAGAGCGATCACTCTCTGGATGTGAAACGGGGCGCCGCCGCTTGGCGACGCCCCGTTTCTTAAGCCCTAAGCGGACTTGTTAGTCGTCGCTCTTTTCGGTAGTTCCATCGGCGCTGGTGTATACCCATGTCACGTCGGTGTACTCCGTGTGCTTAGCGGTAAGCGTGTAGGAGTTCGCGTCCACAACTGCAACCTCAATCTCGACAGAAGGCGTGGCCTTGTAACCGTTGGCCGCAAGGGGAAGATTCCCATCGGCATCCGCAGTCGTGGAGTCGAGACCCGTGAACGACCCGTTGGCGCCCACAGCGTAGGTCTCAGCCGCGATGACAGCGTTGGCGATGTCCGACTTGACCTGTGATTCCCAAGCGCCCTGGCGCTGGTTCAGGAAGAAGGGGATAGCGATCGCGGCAAGGATGCCGATGATCAGTACGACAACGAGGAGCTCAACAAGGGTGAAGCCCTTCTGGTCGTTCTCGAGGTCGGCGCGCTTGCTGCGCAGTGCTTCATTCATACGTGCGATCATTGTGGTTTTCCTGTCTAGTGTTCGGATCTTGGACAGGGGCCCCCAGAAAAAATTAGCTTCTCAGCCCCCCACAGAAAATAATGCCAACATGTGGGCAACCTGAGAATCCCACAAACGGGGGTGAACCGCCTGATTTCTGGCCCCAGTCTGAGGGGGAACAGGCGAGTCGCAGTGATTTACGCGCCCAGTTTAGGGGTAGGTGCCGACTCGTTAAATGCCAAACGGGGGCACCACGACTCGGGTCGTGATGCCCCCGCCTGGGGCTGCTAGGTGCCTATTTCTCCGGGACTACTTGATCTGATCGAAGATGGCGAAGATGGGCATGTAGAGGGCGATAACCATCACACCGACGATCGCACCGATCACGCCGATCATGAGCGGCTCAATGAGCGCGGTGAGCTGTTCGGTAGTCTTCAGCACCTCGTCGTCGTAGAAGTCAGCGATCTTCGAGAGCATGACCTCCATCGATCCCGAGTCTTCACCGACCGACACCATCTGGGTCACCATTGACGGGAAGACAGGCTCCCGCATGAGCGGGTCTGAAACGGACTGACCTTGGCGCACGGCATCCGCGACGCGCCGCAGCGCCTCTTCGATGACGTAGTTGCCCGAGGTCTCCCCCACGATCGACAGCGCCTGAAGAATCGGAACACCGGCACCGAGCATCGTTCCGAAGTTACGCGTGAAGCGCGAGATCGACACCTTGCGGAACAGCGGCCCGAACACGGGCATTCGCAGCTTCCAGGGGTCGACGAACTTACGCACGCGCTCGGTGTGCTTGTTCTTGCCCCACCAGATTGAGAAAGCGATTCCGCCTACCACGAGCACTGGAGCGATGAATTTCATGGCCGAGGATGCCCACACGAGCATTTGGGTGAGCAGCGGAAGTTCGCCGCCGAGGTCAGCAAACATCTGCTCGAACACGGGAACGATGAACAGCAGCATGCCGACAACCGCAGCGATCGCCATGATCAGCACTACGACCGGGTAGGTCAGCGCCGACTTGATCGTTCCGCGGAGCTTGACTTCGCTCTCAAAGTTGTTAGCGATCGACTCCAGCGCGTTGTCGAGGAATCCGCCCGTCTCACCCGCACGAACCAGGTGAATCATGATGGGCGGAAAGACGGTGCCATGCTTAGCGAACGCATCCGACAGCGTGCCACCGGTCTCGACCTCGACGCGAATTTGACTCAAAGCTTTCGCCAGAGTCGGGTTTTCGGTCTGCTCCGACAGAATGACGAGAGCCCGGATCAGCGACAGTCCCGAGGAGATCATCGTCGACATCTGACGGCTCATCACCGCGAGATCGTCGAGACCCACCCCCTTCTGCAAGAAAGCGACGTTGATTTCCTTGTTGAGACCTGTTCCAGAGCCGCCCTCGGTCACGGAAATGGGGCTTACCCCCATCGTGCGAAGCCGAGCCAGAACCTGATTCTCGTTGGCAGCGTCGATGCGCCCTTTGACGACCTTGCCGGCTTGATCGCGCGCCTTGTAGTCGTAGGACTTTGTCGCGGATGTTGTCGCAGCCATTAGTGCCCCGCTCCCGAGCTCTCGCCCATCAGTCGGTGCATGCCCTCAGGGTCGTGCGCCTTGGCCATTGCGGCCTCTTCAGTGATCGCACCCGACTTGGCGAGGCCAGCGAGGTGTTGGTCCATGGTGTGCATACCGATACCGCGACCGGCCTGCATCGCCGACGGAATTTGGTAGATCTTGCCCTCACGAATGAGGTTTCCGATAGCCGGCGTCATCGTGAGCACTTCAGTAGCGGCGACTCGCCCCTTACCGCTCGCGCGGCGAACCAGCGTCTGACACACGATGCCCTGCAGCACCGCCGCAAGCTGGGTGCGAACCTGGCCCTGCTGGTGCGGCGGGAAGACGTCAATGATGCGGTCAACGGTTTGCGCAGCATCCTGAGTGTGCAGGGTGGCAAAGACGAGGTGGCCAGTTTCAGCCGCCGTCAGCGCGATCGAGATGGTTTCGAGGTCTCGAAGCTCACCAATCAGGATGACGTCGGGGTCTTGACGCAGAACGTGCTTGAGCGCGTTCGTGAACGAGTGGGTATCGCGGCCAACCTCGCGCTGGTTGACCAGCGACTTCTGGTTGCCGTGAAGGAACTCAATCGGGTCTTCAACGGTCACGATGTGGTCCGCACGGGTGCGGTTCACAAGGTCGATGAGCGCCGCAAGAGTCGTCGACTTTCCCGAACCGGTTGGTCCGGTAACGAGCACGAGTCCACGCGGCAGAGTGGAGAAATTTCCCACCGATTCCTGAATACCAAGATCCTTGAGCTGCTTGATCTCGGTCGGAATGATTCGGAAAGCTGCGCCCATGTTGCCGCGGTCCATGTAGTAGTTCACACGGAAACGAGCGGCCTCAGACAGTTCGAACGCGAAGTCGAGCTCGAGAACTTCGAGAAACTGTTCCTCTTGCTTCTGGTCGAGGATGCTGAACAGCGCGTCGCGGGTGCGGTCTTTGTCCCACTCCCCCATGCCCTTGAGCGGCTGGAGGCCACCATCGACACGGATCATCGGCACGGCGCCAGAAGAAATGTGGAGGTCGGAGGCGCCGGTGTAGACAACCTCTTTGAGAGCGTCGAGCAGCTCGGGGTTAGAACCCTCGCGCGCCGTCAGCTCCATCTCGGGACGCATTTCGCGGTCCTCTTCGACAATCTTGGGCACCGAGAGAAGCTGCGATTCTTGGTTCAACGGTGAGTCGGGTGCGCCGAAACCACTCGTGAAGCTCAGTAGACCTTCGTCGGCTCCGGGAGGCGGGAAGTTCAAGTCGCCATCAGCGGCCGGCGCGATGTCGGGCAGGTCAAGTAGCCCGCCATCAGCCGCAGACTGCGCGGGGAACTTGACGGTCGGGGTGTCTGACGACACGGTGTCCATGATGCGGGTCGGAGCCTCGGGCTGCGGAGTCGCGGTGTCTTCGGTGAAATACGGGACTTCAGCAGCGGTCGGCGACGGAGTCGGAGCGGCTTCGCTGACGGGTGCGTCAGGCGCGGGCACAGATACTGCGGCCGCGGGTGCGGCCGCTGCAGCAGGCACTGGTGCCGGAACCTCAGGCGCGGCGGCTTCTGGGACCGGAAGCGACGCCCCCGCAGCCGACGTTGCGGCCGAGGTCTGCGACATGGCGCCAGCGGCGGCCTGGCGGAAGAGTTCGTCGAGGGAATCGATCGAGGTGACAGGCTCGGTAGCCATGCGGCGCGCGCGGCGTCCACCTTCAGCGGCATCCGCTGCCGGCGCTGCGGCGTGCGCCTCAGCGGGAGCTGGCTCGGAGTGAGCGGCCGGAGCGTGAGTTGCTGAGACCGGCGGTGCCGGAGGCACGGGCACACCAGCAGTGTCGGTGCTCTTGATCGAACCAGAAGGCGGCGGGATCGTCGGAAGTGGTGAGGCCGGAACGGTCGCTGCTGAAGCCGACGGTGCGGCCCCCGTCTGCGCCCATTCTGGGAACGGCGATGGAGCCGCCGCAGCCTGCGGGCTGTCAACACCGGGAACGCTTGTGCCCGGCATGGGCGGTGGTGCGTCGGTCGGGACGCTCTGCCCCGAAGGCGCGCTCTGTCCCTTCGGTGTAAACAAACTTTCGTCTACCGATTGAGACGGGATGTCATAAATCCGCTTAGCCATAATTCCCCCAGGTACTGCGTCTTAGGCGACGACGCGCAAAATCTCTTCGATGGATGTCAGGCCCAATTGAGCCTTCGCCCAACCGTCCATGCGCAGAGTGCGCATGCCCTGATCGATCGCGACGCGGTTAATTTCCGCGCTCGACGAACGAGCAACAGCAAGACGTTCAATCTCTTCAGTCACTGCCATCACTTCGTGCAGTGCAATACGACCGCGGTATCCCGTCTTGGAACACACGGTGCACCCGACGGGTGCGTACAAGGTCGGCATCGGGCCTTCTGGGTTGAAGCCGACCTTCAAGTTAACGAGGTCCTGCGGGTTATGAACCGCAGGCTGCTTGCAGCGGTCACACAGGCGACGCGCGAGTCGCTGAGCGACTACACAGTCGATAGCGGAGCCAACCAAGAAGGGTTCAATATCCATCTCGATCAGTCGCGTGATCGCGGCCGGTGCGCCGTTGGTGTGCAGAGTGCTCAGCACAAGGTGGCCGGTGAGCGCGGCTTCGATGGCGATTTGCGCCGTCTCTTGGTCTCGGATCTCACCGATGAGAACAACATCCGGGTCAGAACGCAGAATCGAGCGCAGAGCACTCGCGAACGTGAGGCCCGCCTTCGGGTTGACCTGAACCTGGTTGATGCCCGCCATGCGGTACTCCACCGGGTCTTCCACCGTAATGACGTTGATCTCCGGGCGAGCAACGGCATTGAGGGTGGTGTAGAGCGTGGTCGACTTACCGGAACCCGTAGGACCGGTCACAAGGATCATGCCGTAGGGCTTGGAGTACGCCTCTTTGTAAATCTTGGCGTTGTGCTCGAGCAGGTAAAGCTGGCTCAGATCGAGAGTCGTGTTCGAGTTGTCGAGAATACGCATAACGACTTTTTCGCCGTACACGGTTGGCAGCGTGGCAACACGAAGGTCGATCTTTTTCTGACCGTGGATGACGGAGATACGGCCATCCTGAGGCTTACGACGCTCAGCGATGTCCATTTCGGCCATGATCTTGAGGCGAGAAATAACGCCGTTCTGAATCTGGCGCGGGGCACGCTGCATCTCGTGCAGCACACCGTCAATGCGGTAGCGAACACCGAGGTCGTGCTCACCGGGCTCGATGTGAATATCGGATGCCTTGTCCTGGATGCCCTGGCTGATGAGCAGGTTCACGAAGCGAACAATCGGTGCGTCGTCTTCGGTCGGTTCGTTGCTGTTTGTGGCGAGAGCGACATCCGTCGTCGTCGCTTCTTGCTCGAGTTCGTTGCTCAGGCTGGAAAGCTCACCGTCAGCGCGGTGGAAGCGGTCGAGTGCCGTTTGCAGGTCGCTGCGCTCAGCGACCACGACGCGAATCTGGCGGCCCGTAGCCGAGCGGATGTCATCGAGGGCAAAGATGTTGCCGGGATCAACCATCGCCAAGACGAGGTAGCCCTCGCTGAAGGCGATCGGTAGAACCTCGTGACGGCGGCAAATTGCGGCGGGGGCGAGGGCGACAGCCTGGTTATCGACGGCGAAGTCGACGAGTTCGACGAACGGAACTCCAGCCTGTGCTGCACGCGCCGAAGCGAGCTGGGCCGGCGAGATCGTGCCGCTGTCGAGTAAGTTTCGGACGAGTGCTTCCTCGTCGGTGTGTGACGTTCCCACAGAATCAATGCTCTCAATCGGCATCATTCCGCGAAGAATCAGTACTTCAGCAAGTGTTGTCACGCGTGCCTCCCCCCAAGGTCTTAGCGAAGTCCAACGCTAATCGAGTCACAGGAGCATCACTAGACCCACGTGTGAGGGGTAGTCAGGTCGTTTCAGGAAGCCCATTCGCCGCGAGTCGCAGCATTGAGTGCCAAATTGATGCTTTTTTCGATGTACGCCGCCAGTCGGGGCATCGCGCACTCCGAAATCACATCGGAGATGTCTTGAGCATGGCGCTGGGCGCACGCGTGAACCGTTGCGCGCGCGGTCGAGAAGCACCCGGAGCATGGCTTCGTCGAGCGCGCATCTTCGCCACGGCAATGACGTTCCTCATGAAGGGATACGGCAAGCTGAAAAGTGACGACGTCTAGAGTCTCCACAAAAGAGTGGATGAGGTCGTGCGGCCACTGCCCGGAACGATCGAACGCGGCGAAGGTTGAATCGCGGCACGACACGCAGCCGGCTTCGGTGCCCGAGACGGGCTGGCGCCACTCCGCAACAAGGCGATACCAGCGCTGAAGAGAACAGTCGACGAGATCGTTCACCGCATGACGATTCATACGTAATTCCCCCGCCCTCGATTGCTGACTTACCGATAGTCGCATCGCGCGAGGTTTTGCGGCAGTCGTCAGTATCAATGACACCCGTTTGGGGGACAGACAGAAAGTTCCGGTAGATTTGTGGTTGGCAACCCGAAATTAGTGCCACTCTCATGCTTACCCTGATCCGAACGGGGACACCCTTGTCAGAGCACGACCCACCGCCACGCACCTATCGAATAGGGCATGTGGACGATCACGAGACGGTGCAATTGGGCTTTGCTTCCCTGCTCTCCCACAGCCCCGACATCATCCTGCACAGTTCCGCCGCGAGCGTGCGTGACTTGGAGTCCGTCGCCTCCGAACTCGATCTCGTCGTTCTGGATGTCCGCCTCTCCGACGGCACCACCGTCGACGAGAACGTGGCGTGGCTGCGCGAGCGCGGTCTCAACGTTCTCGTCTTCACCGCAGCAGACAACGCTACTGAAGTACGTGCAGCATCCCGGGCCGGAGTTCTCGGTATCGTGCGCAAGTCGGAATCCCGCGACGTCATTGTCGACGCTGTGCGGGAGGCCGCTCTCGGCAACCCCGTCGTCACTACAGATTGGGCCGCGGCGCTCGACTCCGACCCAGAACTCGCTGCCGCGGGGCTCAGCCCCAAAGAGCAAGAGGTACTCGCGCACTATGCGTCCGGAGATAAGTCGGTCGCTGTCGCGCACCGGGCGGGGCTCTCGGCAAGCACCGTCGCGGAATATGTGCGCCGCATCCGCCACAAGTACGCGATGGCCGGCCGGCCCGCCGCGACCAAAGTCGACCTCTACAAGCGTGCTGTCGAAGACGGCATCCTGCCTCCTCCCCACTCGTGAGCAGTACAGGCGTCGTGAACGACACCACGGCGACACCCCGCGACGAGGGCGGAGCCGAACTCGCCGTGATCCGGATCATGACGCTCGTTTTCGCCGCCGCCGCGGTCATGTTTTTGGCTCTTTCCGCACCCTCGTTCTTTGAGCAGGCCGACTACCTCATTCCTCATTGGCAACTTGCCGCGGGTATTGCAATATTCGGAACGCCCTTGGTTATCGCCGCGGTCGCACCGTGGAGCTCACTGCGTCAACTTCGCATTCTGCATGGGGCATATGCCGCAATTTTCACGGTCACCGTGCTCAGCTGGATCCCCGCCTTCATCAACGGCCCCATGTCACCCGAGGCAGCACCGTGGGTCGTGGGGTTGACCGCACTGGGCACCACCCCCGCCGCAATCGCGTGGCGACCGGTCGCCGCCTGGTTGTTCTTATTGGCGTCGTCAATGGTGATCGCTCCGATCCGGATCGTCGCCGACGGCGGTGCGGATGTCTCACTCGCGATTCAGTTCGCCTTCTTTACGATCACCGTCTGCGCGGCCTTCACCGCGGTAGCCACGGTCGCGATTGCGGCCGGCCGAGAAGTGGATGCCGCAAGCGTTGCCGCCCGCGCCTCATCGATGCGCGCCGCCGCCCTCACTGCTCGCGGTGAAGAGCAGGCTCACCTCGACGCTCTCGTGCACGACGAAGTGATCGCCACGATCTTCGCTGCTGCGGGGGCCGGACGCAGCGAATCGGCGTCGACCCGTGCGCAAGCGGCGCGCACGATCGCCCGCCTCAGCGAACTGAGCGACACCAGCGCGACGGTTCCCGAACTCATCCACATGGACTACTTCGTGCAGGGGCTCGCCTCGTCCGTCGCCGAGACTACGGATTCCGCGACGTTCACCGTGATCGGCGAGCGGTATGCCGCGCTCCCCTCGCCGATCGCAACCGCACTGATCGAAGCCACTGTCGAGGCGCTGCGCAACAGCGTCATGCACGCCGGCGGAGAAGCAGCACCCGTCGTTCGAGAGGTGCGTCTCACGCTGCGCCCCGATGGAGTGGAAATTACGATCATCGACGATGGCAAAGGGTTCGACCCGGCAGCGGTACCTGCAAACAGACTGGGTATCGTCGTCAGCATCCTGGGTCGCGTCAACTCCCTGCCCTGCGGCCGCGCGTCGGTGTGGTCGCAGCCCGATAAGGGCACCCGAGTAACCGTGGGGTGGAGCGAATGACTCGAGAAACCACGCCTCGAGGGCGGCTCGATCTGCCCCAGATCACCGGGCTCGGCGCTCACCTTCTGATCTGGAACTACTTCGTCACCATCTCAGTGTTGGCACTTCTGTCGCTCGACGATGTGCACTCCGCTGTTCCCGTGTGGATTTCGATAGCCCTGTTCGGTTCAGTGTGGTTCGTTCTGACCCACGACACTCAACCCCGCGTCGGTCTGGGCGTGAGCATCTACGTCAGCGTCGCCTGCGTGGTGGCCACCGCGATCTCCTCCAATAATTCAATCGTCGGCGGGTTCTCCCAGTGGTATGTCGGCGCGGGAGCGTTGGCAATGTTCTACCTCAGCCTGCGTCGACGCGATCTGGTCGCGTGGCTGGGATTTGTCGGCATCGCCATCACGGTTCTTCTCTGGGGGCTCTCAACAGACGGCCGCCTGCTCGAAGCGATATTGCTCGTCGCGCGCCAAGCCCCCTACGTGCTCGTCGGTTCCCTGTTTTCCTTCGGCATGCGGCGCACGCGGCGCCGTCTGGATGACATCCGCTCGATCGAAACGTCACGAGCAGCCGCCGAGGCCGCAGCACTTGCGCGCACGGCCGAGCGCTCCCGTAGGCTTGCGGGCCTCGACGCTGCCGTCGGCGCCCAGTTGCAGCGGATTGCCGATGGCGTTGAACTGACGGATGACGACCGCGCCGAACTTGTGATCGCCGAGGCTCGTCTGCGTGACAGCCTTCGTGCGCGTCAGCTCGATCTGCCTGAGATCGTCTCGGCGGTACAACGCGCGCGACGCCGTGGCGCCACGGTGGTGCTGCTCGACGACCGCTACCCGCTGCCGCTTCCTAGCGCTGCTCTTGCCGCCGTCACAGAGGCGGCCGTTCGTACTCTGGACGACGCGGTTACGGGGGCGGTGACTATCCGGCTCTTGCCCGCCGGCCGCGCACTCGTAGCGACAATGGTGACGGATGACGCTGGCTTCTCCCGCATCGAAATTCCTGCGCCGTAGCACCGCGCTATTCACCAACGACAAAGGGCCCCCGTCGCGATGACGGGGACCCTTCGTGGTATCACCCGGAGGTGATGCCGAGACTACTTAGTTGTAGGTTCCCGGCGTGGAATCGTTCGAGCTGAAGCTGTCGAAGTCGACGAAGCTCAGGTCGCTCTCGGTGAGGCTTGCATCATCAGCGAAGATGCGGTTGGGGTAACGTTCGGCTTTCGCCTCTTCCGTTGCCTCGACCGACACATCGCGGTAGCGAGCCAATCCCGTGCCAGCCGGGATGAGCTTACCGATGATGACGTTCTCCTTGAGTCCCATGAGCGGGTCAGACTTGCCTTCCATGGCCGCCTGCGTAAGAACGCGGGTGGTCTCCTGGAACGACGCGGCCGACAGCCACGACTCAGTCGCCAGCGAAGCCTTGGTGATACCCAAGATCTCCTGACGAGCGGATGCCGTTGCCTTGCCCTCGGTGAGAACACCGCGGTTGAGCTCGTTGTACTTCGAACGGTCGACCAGCTCACCCGGAAGGAGTCCGGTGTCACCGTGGTCAACAACAGTCACCTTGCGGAGCATCTGACGAACGATGACCTCAATGTGCTTATCGTGGATCGGTACACCCTGCGAGCGGTAAACGCCCTGGACACCATCGACGAGGTGCTGCTGAACGGCACGGACACCGCGAACACGAAGAACTTCCTTCGGGTCAACGTTTCCGACGTGCAGCTGCGTGCCGAGCTCAACGTGCTGGCCATCCTCAATGAGGAGGGTTGCACGACGCAGTACCGGGTAAGCGATGGGCTCGTCGCCATTGTCTGGCGTGAGGATCAGCTTGCGGCTGCGGTCGGTGTCTTCGATCGTGACGCGGCCAGCGGCTTCTGCGATGGGGCTTGCACCCTTAGGGGTACGAGCTTCGAAGAGTTCCGTAACGCGGGGAAGACCCTGCGTAATGTCGTCTGCCGAAGCAACACCACCGGTGTGGAAGGTACGCATGGTCAGCTGGGTTCCGGGCTCACCGATCGACTGTGCGGCGATAATTCCGACAGCCTCACCGATGTCAACGAGAAGACCGGTTGCGAGCGAGCGGCCGTAGCAGACGGCACACACACCAACAGCGGACTCACACGTGAGTACCGAACGAACCTTGATGCTGTGAACACCGGCTGCAACGAGCTTGTCGAGCAGAACGTCTCCGACGTCTGCACCAGCAGAGGCGACTACATCGCCCTTCTCGTTGGCGGCATCCGCAGCAAGGCTGCGAGCGTAGACCGAGTTCTCAACGTTGTCGTCGAGGATCCACTTGCCATCAGCGTCCTGCGCTGCGATGGGCATGTCCAGTCCCTTGCGGGTGCCACAGTCGTTTTCACGAATGATGACATCCTGCGACACGTCAACGAGTCGACGCGTGAGGTATCCGGAGTCTGCAGTACGCAGTGCGGTGTCGGCCAGTCCCTTACGAGCACCGTGAGTCGAGATGAAGTACTCGGCTACGGTCAGGCCTTCCTTGTAGGAGTGGACGATCGGGCGAGGGATGATCTCACCCTTCGGGTTCGATACCAGTCCACGCATACCGGCGATCTGACGAACCTGCATCCAGTTACCACGAGCACCCGACGACACCATGCGGTTGATGTTGTTGTCAGTGCGGAAGTTGGACTGCATGGCAGTCGCTACTTCTGCGGTCGCCTTGTTCCAGATCTCGATGAGCTCCTGACGACGCTCGGCGTCGGTCGTGAGTCCCTTCTCGTACTGGCCCTGAACCTTCGCTGCGATCTTCTCGTAGCGGCCGATGATTTCCGGCTTGGTCGGCGGGGTCACAATGTCGGACAGCGCAACGGTTACACCGGAGCGAGTCGCCCAGTGGAATCCAGCGTCCTTGATCGCGTCAAGAGCCGAAGCAACATCCACCTTCACGTACCGCTCAGCGAGGTCGTTGACGATGGCCGAAATCTGGCCCTTGTCAGCGAGTGCCTCGATGTACGGGTAGTCCTTCGGGAGCGCCTCGTTGAAGAGAGCGCGACCGAGGGTCGTTTCCATGAGCTTGGACTGTCCCTGAACGAATCCCTCAGGAGCGTCTTCCTCAGCGAGGTAGACGCCGTCGAGACGGAGACGTACCTTCGCGTTGAGGTCGAGCGAGTGCTGGTCGAACGCGAAGATCGCTTCAGCGACCGACGAGAACGCACGGCCTTCGCCGACAGCACCCTCCGTGAGCGTGGTCAGGTGGTGCAGACCGATGATCATGTCCTGTGTGGGCAGGGTCACCGGGCGACCGTCAGACGGCTTGAGGATGTTGTTGCTGGCGAGCATCAGGATGCGAGCTTCAGCCTGTGCTTCAACCGACAACGGAAGGTGAACAGCCATCTGGTCACCATCGAAGTCAGCGTTGAACGCAGCACAGACGAGGGGGTGAAGCTGAATAGCCTTACCCTCAACGAGCTGAGGTTCGAATGCCTGGATGCCCAAACGGTGCAGTGTTGGTGCACGGTTCAGCAGCACGGGGCGCTCGCGAATGATCTCTTCGAGTACGTCCCAGACCTGCGGACGTGCACGCTCAACCATGCGCTTAGCGCTCTTGATGTTCTGGGCGTGGCTCAAGTCGATCAGGCGCTTGATAACAAACGGCTTGAACAGCTCGAGAGCCATCTGCTTGGGAAGACCACACTGGTGCAGTTTGAGCTGCGGTCCAACGATGATCACCGAACGACCGGAGTAGTCAACGCGCTTTCCGAGCAGGTTCTGGCGGAAACGACCCTGCTTACCCTTGAGCATGTCGCTCAAGGACTTGAGGGCACGGTTGCCAGTTCCCGTTACGGGGCGACCACGACGACCGTTGTCGAACAGCGCGTCAACGGCTTCCTGAAGCATGCGCTTCTCGTTGTTGACGATGATCTCGGGGGCACCGAGGTCAAGGAGACGACGCAGACGGTTGTTTCGGTTGATCACACGACGGTAGAGGTCGTTGAGGTCGGAGGTCGCGAAGCGGCCACCATCCAGCTGAACCATCGGGCGAAGCTCCGGAGGAATAACCGGAACGACGTCAAGAACCATCGCGGCCGGCGAGTTGCCGGTCTGCAGGAACGAGTTGACTACACGCAGGCGCTTGATGGCGCGGATCTTCTTCTGACCCTTACCGTTAGCGATCTGGTCGTGCAGTTCAACGCTCTCGAGCGCCAGGTCGAAGGCTTCAAGACGCTTCTTGATTGCCTCGGCACCCATGAACGCTTCGAAGTAGCTACCGAAACGGTCCTGCAGTTCCTGGAAGACGGAGTCTTCAGGCTTCAGGTCACCGATCTTGAGGGTGCGGAAGTCTTCCCACACGCGCTCAAGCTGCGAGATCTGCTCGTCGATCGACTTGCGCAGCTGAGACATTTCTTTCTCAGCAGCATCCTTGACGCGGCGCTTCTGGTCAGCCTTCGCACCCTCTTCTTCAAGAGCGGCGAGGTCTTCCTCGAACTTGGTCAAGCGGTCAGCGATGCGGGAATCGCGCTGGCCCTCAAGCGTCTTGATTTCGAGACGGATCTCGTTCTCAAGCGCAGGCAGGTCAGCGTGACGGCCTTCTTCGTCAACCGAAATGATCATGTAGGCAGCGAAGTAGATGACCTTTTCGAGGTCCTTCGGTGCCATGTCAAGCAGGTAACCGAGACGGCTCGGAACACCCTTGAAGTACCAGATGTGGGTAACCGGAGCGGCGAGCTCGATGTGGCCCATGCGCTCACGGCGCACAGCCGACTTGGTTACTTCAACACCACAGCGCTCACAAACGATGCCCTTAAAGCGGACACGCTTGTACTTGCCACAGGAGCACTCCCAGTCGCGCGAAGGTCCGAAGATCTGTTCGCCGAACAGACCATCTTTCTCCGGCTTGAGTGTGCGGTAGTTAATGGTCTCTGGCTTTTTTACCTCACCGTGCGACCAGCGACGAATGTCGTCGGCGGTAGCGAGACCGATTTTGATTTCATCAAACGCGTGAACGTCGAGCAATTTATCTTCTCTCTTCGAAAGTTCTGCAGTCGTGGTCGGTCGAGTTAAATCTCGTCAACAGACGAGGACTCGAACCGCGCGGAAATGTTGATGCCCAACTCTTCGGCGGCACGGAACGCTTCATCGTCCGAGTCGCGCAAGTTGACCGTTGAACCGTCAGCCGAAAGAACTTCGACGTTGAGGCACAGCGACTGCATTTCCTTGATGAGAACCTTGAAGCTCTCGGGGATACCGGGCTCCTGAATGTTCTCGCCCTTAACGATGGCTTCATATACCTTGACGCGACCGAGGATGTCATCCGACTTGATCGTCAGAAGTTCCTGCAGAGCGTATGCGGCACCATAGGCCTCGAGCGCCCACACTTCCATCTCACCGAAGCGCTGTCCACCGAACTGAGCCTTACCACCGAGTGGCTGCTGAGTAATCATGGAGTACGGACCGGTTGAACGAGCGTGGATCTTGTCGTCAACGAGGTGGTGCAGCTTGAGGATGTACATGTATCCGACCGAAACGGGAGCCGGGAACGGCTCACCCGAACGACCATCGAACAACGGGGTCTTACCCGTGTGGTCGATGAGACGAACGCCGTCACGAGTAGGAGTCGTGGAGTCAAGAAGACCCGCGATCTCTTCTTCGTACGCACCGTCGAATACAGGGGTAGCAACCTTGGTTCCGGGAGCAGCGCTGAACGCTTCCTCCGGAAGGTTCTTGGCCCAATCCGGCTTGCCTTCAACTTCCCAACCCTGCTTCGCAACCCAACCGAGGTGGGTTTCGAGAACCTGACCGAAGTTCATTCGACCGGGGATACCGAGCGGGTTCAGGATGATGTCGACCGGGGTTCCATCGGCCAAGAACGGCATGTCTTCGACAGGCAGAATCTTGGAGATAACACCCTTGTTGCCGTGACGACCAGCGAGCTTGTCACCTTCGGTGATCTTGCGCTTCTGGGCGATGTACACAACAACACGCTGGTTGACGCCCGAGCCAAGCTCGTCATCGTTGTCTGCGGAGAATTCCTTGACAGCGATGATCGTGCCCTGCTCACCGTGGGGAACCTTCAGCGAGGTGTCGCGAACTTCGCGGCTCTTCTCGTTGAAGATGGCACGGAGCAAGCGCTCTTCAGCCGATAGCTCAGTCTCACCCTTAGGCGTGACCTTGCCGACGAGGATGTCGCCGGGGCGAACCTCAGCACCGATACGGATGATTCCACGCTCGTCGAGGTCAGCCAAGAGTTCTGGGCTAACGTTCGGCAGATCGCGCGTGATCTCTTCTTTACCGAGCTTGGTGTCGCGAGCATCCACTTCGTATTCTTCGATGTGGATCGACGACAGTACGTCATCCTTTACCAGGTTCTGGCTCAGGATGATCGCGTCCTCGAAGTTGTGACCCTCCCACGGCATGAATGCCACGAGGAGGTTCTTTCCGAGGGCGAGCTCGCCGTTCTCCGTTGCGGGACCATCAGCGATGACCTGACCAACTTCGACGCGCTCTCCGGCGCTGACGATAACGCGGTGGTTGTAGCTCGTGCCCTGGTTAGAGCGGTCGAACTTGCGCAAGAAGTATTCCTGCGTTCCGCCCTCATCGAGCTGAACAACAACAACGTCTGCAGAAACCTCAGAGACGACACCAGCCTTGAGCGTGGTGACAACGTCACCAGAGTCAATAGCGGCGAAGGCTTCCATACCGGTTCCGACAAGCGGGCTCTCGCTGCGCAGCAGCGGGACAGCCTGACGCTGCATGTTGGCACCCATGAGTGCGCGGTTTGCATCGTCGTGCTCGAGGAAGGGGATGATCGAGGTCGCTACCGACACCATCTGGCGCGGCGAGACATCCATGTAGGCGATGTCTTCAACGGGAACGAGGTCAACCTCGCCACCCTTCTTACGAGCAAGAACGCGAGGCTCAGCGAACCGCATGTCCTTGGTAAGAGGCGCGTTTGCCTGCGCAACGATGTAGTCATCTTCATCGCTTGCCGTCAGGTAGTCGATGGTCGTCGAGACAACGCCGTCGATCAAACGACGGTACGGGGTCTCGATGAAACCGAAGGCGTTAATGCGTGCGAACGATGCGAGCGAACCGATCAGACCAATGTTGGGGCCTTCAGGAGTCTCAATCGGGCACATACGGCCGTAGTGAGACGGGTGAACGTCTCGAACTTCAACACCAGCGCGCTCACGGCTCAAACCACCAGGGCCCAGCGCCGAAAGGCGACGCTTGTGGGTCAGTCCCGCGAGCGGGTTGTTCTGGTCCATGAACTGCGAGAGCTGCGACGTACCGAAGAACTCCTTGATCGCAGCGACGACGGGGCGCACGTTGATCAGAGTCTGCGGGGTGATCGCTTCGATGTCCTGCGTGGTCATGCGCTCGCGAACGACACGTTCCATACGGCTGAGGCCGGTACGAACCTGGTTCTGGATGAGCTCACCCACGGCACGGATACGACGGTTACCGAAGTGGTCGATGTCGTCGATGTCGATACGAAGATCGACCTTCTTGCCATCGCGAACACCCTTGATGGTCGCCGCGCCGCTGTCACTGACAGAAACGTTGGGAGCAGAGGTGTCGTGGAGTGACACCATGTACTTGATGGTGGCGATGATGTCTTCAACGGTGAGGACCGACTCTTTAATGTCGGTGTCGAGACCAAGCTTGCGGTTGATCTTGTAACGACCAACCTTCGCGAGGTCGTAACGCTTCGAGTTGAAGTAGAAGTTGTCAAGAAGCGCGCGTGCGGCTTCTGCAGCTACCTGCTCGCCCGGACGGAGCTTGCGGTAGATGTCCTTGAGCGCCTCTTCCTTGGTAAGGATGTTGTCCTTTTCCAAGGTGGCTTCGATCGACGGGAAGCCCTTGAACTCCTCGAGGATCTCTTCGCTGGACAGGCCGAGGGCCTTCAGGAAGACAGTGACCGACTGCTTGCGCTTGCGGTCGATGCGAACGCCGACCTGGTCGCGCTTGTCGATCTCGAACTCAAGCCAAGCACCGCGGCTCGGGATGATGCGAGCCGAGTAGATGTCCTTGTCGGAGAGCTTCTCGGGCTGGCGGTCGAAGTACACACCGGGCGAACGAACGAGCTGAGAAACAACAACACGCTCGGTTCCGTTGATGATGAAGGTACCGCGAGCCGTCATGAGCGGGAAGTCACCCATGAAGACGGTCTGAGTCTTGATTTCACCGGTGAGGTGGTTCATGAACTCAGCGTTGACGTACAGAGGCGCAGCGAAAGTCTTGCCGCGCTCCTTGCACTCATCAATGGAGTACTTCGGCTCTTCGAGCTCTGGATCGGTGAACGACAGTTGCATCGTCTCACCGAGGTCTTCAATCGGCGAGATCTCTTCAAAGATTTCGTCGAGACCACTGCGTGTGGGCAGATCGGTGCGGCCAGCGGCAACACCATCCGTTACACGAGTTTTCCAGCTGTCGTTGCCGACGAGCCAGTCAAAGCTCTCGGTCTGCAATGCAAGCAGATCGGGAACCGTGAGTGTGTCAGTAATTTTAGCGAAAGAAAGCCGCGAAGCTGCGCGGCCATTCTTGGGGGACTTATTGGTGGACGCATCGCGCGCAGCAGCCAAGGAACAACCTCCGTGAACCCCGTCGGGTTCGTCTGTCAAGATGATTGACGGTCGGTAATGAAATGCTCACCAGAAACGCCCCGCCGCTATACTCGGGGCACCCAGCTGTCCGCAATATGACCGCTTAATTTGTCTGGGAGCGCAAGGATCCACTATAAGCCGGTTTGGCACGCCGTGTCCACCCGATTCTTGACCTATCTGAGATTTTCCACTAGGGGTTTGCTGTGAGTCCCGCTGCTCGCTTCTTCGCCGCCATCGCCCCGAAGGCCTCCCAGATGAGCCGATGGGCGTTGTTTACGGTGATGTCGGCGTGGTCATAGGCCGGCGCGACCTCCATGACGTCGAAGCCCACGACATCCGTTTCGAGCACAATTTGGCGGATGATGCGCAGCAAGTCAATGGGCGCGAAGCCGCCGGGCTCGGGCGTTCCCGTTGCCGGTGCGAAGCCAGGGTCAAGCACATCGATGTCGATCGAGATATAAACCTTGGATGCTCGCGCCTTTGCCGCCGCGATGATCTCGGGAATCATCTCCTTGACGCCGCGCTCCCAAAACTCTTGCATCATGAAGTGCTTGAGGCCGTTATCGCGCATCCACTTCTGGTCTTCTTCTCCCGGCCAGTAGCCACGGAGGCCGACCTGCAAAAAGTTGGGGCCGGGGATAGCGCCCGACTCGATGAGACGGCGCATCGGGGTTCCGTGGCTGGCGAGGTTGCCCTCGAGAATGTTGGCGGTGTCAGCGTGCGCATCGAAATGGATCATGACGACATTGCCGAAACCGTGGTGCTCGGCGACCGCCGTCGCGGCCGGCCAGGTAATGGAGTGGTCGCCACCAATGATGAACGGGATGATGCCGCGACTGGCGACCTGCGAGACGCGCTCGTGAATCGCGGCCCGCGATAGCTCCCACATTCCGTGACTCGTGATGGCATCCCCGTAGTCGACAACATCGAGGTGGTCGAAGATCTCGACACCGAGGTCGAGGTGATAGGTGCCGGGGTCGTAGGCGCTAGCGCGCAACGCTCGCGGGCCGAAGCGAGCGCCGGGGCGGTTAGTGGTGCTGTCATCCCACGGAGCTCCGACGACCGCGACATCCGGCTTCCAGGAATCAAGCTGCTCGGGTTCGCTCAGCATGGGCCGCATTCCGAACGTCGCCGGCCCCACATAGGACTGCGCGTTCAATTGCGCCTGGAGGTGGGGAGGAAGTTCGCGGTTCGTGTCGGCCATGCTTCACCGTACCGCTCAGCAGTTCTGGAGCCCGCGAGCGCGGCTGCATGTCACGACGGAGTGTGGCAAAGTCAATGCCATGGCCGAGCATCCCAGCACCACCCTGAAATTGAGCGGCCACTTTGCCGAGATCGCCCCTGACCGTTGGCAGGACGGCGCGTTCACCCTCACTGTGGACGGCACTCCGCAATCGCACGTGAATATGGATGACCCCAGCCAGCTGTTCTTCGAATACGTGCAGCGCATGGGGCACGTCATTGACCAGCTCTCGGAACCCGGCGCCCCCATCAGCGCGGTTCACCTCGGCGGTGGCGCCCTCACCCTCCCTCGCTACGTTGAGGCCACGCGCCCCGGCTCGCGCCAACAGGTTGTCGAGTTGGAATCGGATCTTGTGGACTTTGTTCGTGCCGAACTTCCGTGGTCGAAGCGGGCCTCCATCCGCGTTCGTCACGGGGATGCCCGCGAAGTATTGGCGAAGTTTCCGGCCGGGATGCGCGGTGCTGTCGATCTTCTGGTCGTGGATGTCTTTAGCGGGGCGCGTACTCCCGCTCACGTGACGAGTGTCGAGTTCTACGAGGAAGCGATGACCTTGCTCGCGCCGGAGGGCGTTGTTGTGGTGAATGTTGCGGATGGCCCGGGGCTCGCTTTTGCTCGCAGCCAGGCCGCAACTCTCAAGCACACGGTCGGCCATGTGGCCGCTCTTGCTGAGACTCAGATTCTCAAAGGACGCCGTTTTGGCAACATCGTGCTCGTCGGTTCTCCGTCGGCACTCCCCCTGCACTGGATGCCGCGGCTTCTTGCCGGCGGTCCGCACCCCTCAAAAGTGGTTGCCGGTGTGGAACTTTTGGACTTTATTGGAAGCTCTCCGGTCGTCACAGACGCCACTGCGGTGAAATCTCCACCCCCATCCAAAAATATTTTTCAGGTCAAACCGGGTAGAGGATAGACAGATCTGTCCCCTTGTACCCCGATTTTTCTGAGACTTTCGGGGTACAAGCGTTGTACCCTTTTCGCGGTTTTTGGGCGACAGCCCCGTAAAAACGGGGTATTTCGTCCCCCAAACGAGTGTGTCTAGTCCCCCATGGTGCGGACATGGGGTGCCCCCCATTACTGGGGACTGTCCTCCTTAGGGAGGACATATAGATTCGTTTTTAGGAAGTTGAGAGCGAGGCCCGAACCTCGTTTCTACTCACCTGAGATGCAGGAACCCGAAACCGGCACACAGCTTCTTGAATCCCGATAACCCGAACCACATTCATCCCGGCCAGCCTTGCTGCGCCGCGAAAGGACATCATGAACAAGCTCGTCAAAGGCTCCATCGCAGGTGCAGCAGGAATCGCTCTTCTCCTCGGCGGAGCAGGAACGCTCGCCTCGTGGAACGCATCAGCAACGGTCGCTTCCGAATCAGCCATCACCGCCGGAACGTTGAACATCAAGGCCGCCGACACCGGCGTCTGGGTTTTCAACAACGAGAAGGTTGACCTCAAGGACATCAAGATTGTTCCGGGCGACAAGCTCACGTACACAAGTACCTTCGAGGTCACCGCCACCGGTGACAACCTCAAGGCCACCGCCGCTATCGGCAAGGCTTCGATTTCCGCGCTTGACTTCAAGTCCGACGCGGACGTCAACCTCGCTACAAAGCTCGAAACCAGTGCAGCGTTCACCGTCAACGGCAAGGCGACCGACGCAATCGTCACCAACCAGGGAACGCAGAAAGTGGTCGTCACCGTCACGATCACCTTCCCGAACGAAGGCGCCGGCGACGAGAACAAGGCAATGACCGGATCGGTCAACCTCAACGACTTCACCGTCACGCTCTCGCAGAAGAACTAGTTTTACCCGGCGGGGTGTGCGGTCTGGGGGGACGCACACCCCGCAATCCTCTTCACAGTATGTAGATAGCAAGCTCATCGAAAGGCGGTGCACCATGAACTCGACAACAGTCCGAGGGTCGCACCGCCTTGACATGGTTAACGGCCGCCACCAGCGCCGTTCCGCATCACCGCTCGCCAGTCTCGGCAAGGGCACCTTCGGCGCCATCAAAGCACTGGCCATTGTGGCCATCGCCGTCTCGCTCGGCCTCGTTGGCACCGGCGGCACGTACGCCTACCTCAATGCTTCGGCTACCGCGGCACCCGGCGCGACCGTCACCGCTGGCACTGCAGGCCTCAAGGTAAGCAGCCAGGCGTTGAACTGGTCGGCTCTTGCGCCGGGCAAGACAGTAACTGGCACTTTCACCGTGACGAACACCGGTGACGTGCCCCTCGTACTTTCCGCTGCGATTGCAGCGAAGATGACCCCGTCATCCGCCACCAATCCATTCACGATCACGGTCGCCAACGGCGCGTGCCCCACGTCTGGTGTTCCCTCCGGAACGCTGAACAGCACCGTCGCCGCCGGAGCCAGCACGAGCGCCTGCCTCGTCGTCGCTCTGCCGGCGAACGCGCCCGCGAGTGCGCAATCCGCGAGCGCCGCAATCACCGCGACCATCTCTGGAGTGCAGAAATAATGCACACAGCAGATCGCCGATCGCCTCTGAGCTACCAAGGAATGAAGTCATCCACTCGGATCTCTTTCATCGCTGGCTTCGTTGTTTTTCTTTCGCTCGTCTCGGGTGTCAGCTTCGCCGCGTGGAGCGCCTCGTCAACACAGACCGCTACCGCTTCAGCCGGTGCCGTCGCTCTGACGACAGCGACCGCTAGCGGCGTATCCACGATCTCCGCACTCGGACCGCACACCTACACCGCGAGCAATCAGTCGCTCACCAAGGCCATTACGGTTCGCAACACCGGAACGGTCGAAGCAACGGTCTCCACCATCGCTATTACGCGCTCCGGAACACTCGGCGGTGATCAGATTGCCGTGAAGTTCTGGGTTGGCACGAACTCCTCGTGCGCCGCAACAACTCCGGTTGTATCGACGACACTGGCCGGTGGAACCGTATCGCTGAGCACCCTCAACATGAAGCTGGCTTCGACCGGCAGCGCTATCCTGTGCACCTCGACCACGTTCACGGGCAGCCTCGTTAGCCAAGCAGGCAAGACGACCACCGCGACGTTCGCTGTCAACTCGAGCGCTGGCACCAATTGGAATGCCACCGATGTTGTCGCCGAAGCGGGTCGCTCGTTCACGCAATCGGTCGCCGTCAATTCGGCGCCGAAGGCCCCCAGCGCGATCCGCTGTGAGACTCATAACAACCAAAAGATTGCCATCGTGTCGTGGACCGCGCCCACGGGATTCGATTCGCCCAACGGCGGTTACAAGATCTACTTCAACGGCGTTCTCAACCGCACCACAACTGACACCTCAGTCGAACTCGCTGAACACGGCGTCAATGCCGAAGTCACGGTCCGCGCAGTTGCTCTTGATGGATCGGAGTCGGTGGACTCGGCCGCGGTCGCGATCGTATCGACAAACAAAGGCAACGGCGGCAGCGTATGTGGCCCCTAACCCGACGTGCATCCGGAGCGGGCGTCATAGCTCTCGCAGTAATCGTCGCGCTCCTCAGTGCTTCCTCCGCCTCTGCCGCAACGGGCGTCGGCGACATTGAACTCAGCGCTGACGGCGTGAGCTTTGCCAGCACCTACCCGGGCGCCGTGTTCGACAGCGTCGCTTTGCTCAGCCCGGGCGATAGCCAGACCGAGACCATTTACGTGCGCAACACCGGCACCGCCGCGGGCTATCTTCGAGTCACGATGCGCGATGTATCGTTCTCCGATACGACCTACGCGGATGCCCTGACCGTGACCACGAGCGCGCCCAGCAGCGCTGGCTCCTCACACTCCCTCAGCGCAGCAGCACCGTGCCTCGTTACCAACGAAGGGACGGTCATCGCCGCTGGCCAGACCGTGCCCGTGACAGCGACGCTCGATCTCGGCGAACTGACTGGATTGCGGGGACAGGGAGCCACGGCATCCGTCTCGCTTCGCTTCACGCTGTCGGAGACCACACCCGGCAGCCTCCCGGCCACGCAGTGCGCGAGCTCTGGTTCAACGGCTGTGCTCGTACCCGCGTCGCCTAGCGCACCGAACACGCCCAGCAGCCTCGACGGCACTGCGGTCGCCGTAAGCGGAACCGCCTTGACAGTCCCGACTCCGAGCCCGAGTCCGAGCCCAGCGCTTGCCGGCCCCGAAGTCGACTCGGCAAACGGACTCACTCCGACCTTCCCGAGCGGATTTACTCTCGACCCCAACTCATGGCGGCTCTACCAGGAGTACCTTGTACTCATCCTGTTCTTGGCCGCACTGGTCGGCGCCGGCATCTCGTGGATAGTCGGCCTACGCACACGAAAGGACGCTGACGATGTCTGACCTCTCGACTCGTGCAGCCACCCGCGACACCGCCAACGCTGACGAAGAAAAGTCCCGCGGAATTCTCTACTATCTGGGCATGGGCGTTAGTGGCGGCCTCTTCGCTCTCGTACTGCTGGTGGGGGCGCTCGTCATCATCGTTCCCAACTTCGCGGGCGCATTGCCTCTGACAGTGCTGACAAGCTCGATGGAGCCGAACCTGCCGCCCGGCACGCTCATCGTCGTCAAGCCGCTCGAGACTGATGCGATCGTCGTGGGAGACGTCATCACCTACCAAATCGAATCGGGCAAGGCGGGCGTCATCACGCACCGCGTTACCGGAATCACCAATTCAAGCGACGGCAGCCGCACCTTTACCTTGAAGGGCGACAACAACGACGTCGCCGACGAGCTGCAAGTTTTGCCCGTTCAGGTGCAGGGCAAGCTCTGGTACAGCGTTCCGTGGATTGGTTACGTCAGCAATTTCGTCAACGGCAACGCGAAGAGCTGGCTCGTTCCCGTGATTGCCATCGGCCTCTTCGTCTACGCCGGGTTCATGATCGCCAGCGGGATCATCTCGGGCGCCCGCAAACGCAAGCGTCGCCGGGCCCGCGCTCAGCGTGAAGCCGAGCGTGCAGCATCCATCGCAGCAGCAACCGAAGCGGATGCGGTCGAGCCAGCCGATAACCGCGTGCGGTTCGACTAGCCGCCCATCCATTAGCCTCGACAGGTGGCTGAACTTTCCCGAGTGCGCGTGTGGGCGGATGCTCTCATTCGATTGCACTTGGATGACAGTTGGCAGTTCACCTTCGACAACGCCAAAACGCGCGCCGGGCTCTGCAACTTCACGCACAAGCGCATTTCGGTGTCGCGATATTTGGCGGCGCGGTACGAGGATGACGAGATTCACCAGATTCTGCTGCACGAGATCGCGCACGCCATGGCGGGCTCCGGTGCCGGGCACGGAGCGCAATGGAAGGCCGTAGCGAAAGAGCTCGGCTACGAGGGCAAGCGACTGCACGGTGGAGCGATCGCCGATGAGTTTGCGCCCTGGGTTGGCACCTGCCCGGCCGGTCACCAGCATCACCGTTATCGCAAACCGACCCGTGTTCTCGCGTGCGGGCTCTGCTCTCGCAAGTTCAGCACGGCCAATCGCATTGACTGGGTGCACCGGGTGGTGGCGCGGCCGCGCGGTTAGGCGATCCAGCTGAGACGCTGCCCACAGCGTGGTGACCGATGCCTGACGCGAGAGGCCAGCCGCGAGCGCGACCGGTCATCGGGGCATCCCGTAACCGGCGATAATGGTTAGGTGCCTCATCCCGAAACCACTGCTCCTACTGTCACGCCCACCGCCGATAACGCCGGTGGCGCCACTGGCCAGTGGTTTACCTCGAGCACGTCGCGGCAGTGGTGGTTTGACTCGGGAGCGCGTGCGCTCGACTTCGCCTACACCGGCGCGATGGGCAACAATCCCGCGTGGGAACGACTGAACACTCCTGCCGATCTGGCGACCTGGCTCGAGGGCCGCTTTGAGGCCTGCGATGGCACGGTGACCGATCGCGACCTCACTGACGCGAAGGGCTTGCGTGAAGCGATTGCCTCGATCGCCACCACGCTCAGTGTGAACGGTACTCCCGACTCTCGCCTGGTCGACATCATCAATCTTTTCGCTGCGACCCCGGATGTTCCGCCCCGGCTGACCGGCGGAAGCCTGCAGGCCGGCCGAACCCGCGTTCGCACCGGTCAGGCGCTCGCGACCCTGGCGCGCGAAGCGGTCTTCCTTTTTGGCGACGACCAGCTCGAACGCATCCGCGAATGTGCCGCCGATGACTGTGCGCTCGTTTTCTATGACGAATCACGCTCGAACAACCGCCGCTGGTGCTCGATGCAGCGCTGCGGCAACCGCGCAAAAGTGCGCAGCCACCGTGCTCGCAATGCGGCACGCTGACTGCGCACTAAAGGGGTGCTCTCAGTTGTCGATTAGTCGACGAACTGAACCTCTTTCCAGAAGGTCACGTAGTTCGAGAAGTCCTTGCCGACGCGCTCTGCGGCGCCCGGGAGGATGTTCGGGTAGCTGAACGCACGGTCCTGGTACTTCTGGCCGTTGGCGCTGACTACGAAGTACTGGCAGTCACCCTTCCACGGGCAGTGGTACGGGGTGGGGCTCTTTTCGAGCAGTTCGTGGTTCACGCTGGCCGGCGGGAAGTACCAGTTGCCCTCAATCTTGAGCAGGTCTTCCTTGGGTGCTTCTGCGATGACGGTGTCGCCGATTACTGCCTTCATACTGTCCTCCATTGAGTTGGTCGGGGTGAGTCAGTGACAGGTAACGCAGTCAGTGACCCTCCGGTTCAACGCTCACGGAGCAATGGTCATTCCCGAACGAGTTCCCGGCTGTGCTGAACGATGGCAAAACTGGCTGAAGCATTGCTGACAATGGCCGCATCGAGGGCGCCGCGTCCGGCATCCTGAATCAGCAACTGACCCGCCGTGCTCGCCGACAACAAGTGGTTGTGGGCTGACTTGAGGCCAGTGAAAGCGGCGACAGCGGATGCCGCTTCCGGAGAAATATAGTCAATTCCGGCATCCGCGAGAGCATCCACAATCGCGCCTCCCGCCAGGAGGTCGTCGACGGTGAATCCGCCGTCCGCAGTTCCGGCAGCGATGACGGCGACGGTGAAGCGGTCACCTTTGAGTTCTTGTTGCGCGATAACCCATTCGGCGACGGCTGTGGCTGCCCCGGTGCCGGCGCTGAGAATCGCGAACGGTCCGGGCAGCTCGGGGGCGGGCGTGGAACCGTCGGCGAGAGCATCCGCCCACACGACAACATCGGCGCCGTCGCTCAACTCGTGCGCTTGCGCGCGACCGAAGCCAAAGCGGACTTGGTACTGGGGTTGGGTACGCGGATCGTTCATTTCTCGAGGCTAAGGCGCGGGTGTGCGCGCGTCATCTTTGGTTACCAAATGTGACGGCGGCAGCACCTGCGAGCGCACGGTGATCCCGCGGCATGCTGCGCTAGGAGACTGTACCTGCACCCTCGCCGACGATGCCACCGGGCACGATTGCGACCTTGCCCTGACTGTGGCTGGAGGCGATCTGGTCGATGGCATCCACGACCCCGTCGAGGCCCACGACGCGTTCGATCGCGGGTACAAGCTCCCCGGCAGCAAGCAACTGGGCAAGGTAGGCGAGGTCGTCGGGGGTGGGACCAGCGGTGAACTGATGGAACGTGACATCCGATCCCTTGAAGGCTCGCCCCATTCGCATCAGGTGGAAAACCGGGCCGACCCACCGGTTAGTCATGGGGCCGCTGACTCCCACGAAGCGGGCGCCGGGGGCGAGAATGGTGCGCATGTCGTCGGCGGTGCGATTGCCCATGAGGTCGAAGATGACGTCGTATTGGCCGCCGACCTCGATGTAGTCCTCGGATTCGTAGTCGATGACGTGGGTCGCGCCGAGAGCCAGCGACTGTTCGGCGTTGCGACCGCTGCAGACGGCGGTAATTTCAGTCGCTCCGAGGATGCGTGCGAGCTGAACCGCGAAGGTGCCCACACCTCCCGCGGCGCCGTTGATGAGCACCCGGTCGCCGGGCTTCACCGCCCCCTTGCTGCGCAGACCTTGCAGCGCCGTGAGCCCCGCGACGGGAGTCGCTCCAGCCGCCACGAAATCGATGCCGGCGGGCACGGTGACAAAGTTCTTGGCGGTCACGGTCGCATACTCGGCGAACGCTCCGCCGGCTGCCTCGCCAAAAACAGCGTCACCGATCGCGAAGCCGGTAACCCCGTCACCAACCGCAACGACGCGGCCCGCGACATCCGCCCCGGGAATGAGGCGCTTGGGTTTACGCAGGCCCATCACGAGGCGCACGAACAGCGGGGTGCCGCTCAGTAGTCGCCAGTCGAGCGCGTTGGCCGAGGAGCCAAGCACTTTTACGAGAAGCTTTCCGGGCGCGGCCAGCGGAGTGGGAAGCGTTTCAATCGCGAGCACATCTGTGTCGCCATAGTGACGCCCGGTTACGGCGGTCATCGTTTCGGGAATCGTCACGGGAGTGGCGCCAGAAATGCCGGCAGGCGCTTCCGGCTCAGTGCCGTCAGGGCTGGGGTTCGTGTGCGGAGGAATAGACATCGGGGCTCCTGCCGAATCGGTGCGTCCAGTGTAGGGCGCGCGCCGATTGTCGGGGAGCTTTCGGTTTCGGCTCTGGCTTCCTGCACCAGACAGGAGGACACTGGAAAGATGCGCGTGCTCCTGAAGTGTGAACTCGATTGTGCCCCCGACGATGCGTGGCGTGCCATCCGCAGTCCTTCTGTATTTCAGGAGGTGTCGGCCCCGCTCTCGACCTTCACTTCGCTCGAGGTCGGTGGCTTTCCCGAACTGTGGGGCGCGGGCGAGCATCCGGTGCGGATGTCTGCTGCCGGGCAGTTCCCTGTTGGCCGACAGGTGATTGACGTGTCATTCCCGGATGCCCCTGACGGTGTTCGAATCATGCGTGACAGCGGCCGCGGGCTCAGTGGGCCTCTCGCTCTCGTCACGCAGTGGGAGCACTCCATGGCGATCAGCGCCGCCCCCGGAGGCAAGACCCTCTACCGCGACCAACTCGTGTTCAGCGCAGGCGTTCTCACTCCCCTGATGTGGCCGCTCTATTGGGCGTTCTGGCAGTGGCGCGGCATAGCACTCCGACGTCTTGCGCCGTCTTGGGGTTGGGGCACAACTAGGAGAAGTAATCTCAACCTTTAGGTTGACCGTTCTGGCTTCAGCCGTCGGCTAGCGAGCCGAATCGTGGGCGCGAAAGGAACATGCGGTGCCTCGACTGCGGCGGAGCAATACAACAGGGCGCGGATATTCGCGCAAGCGATCAGGTAAGGGATTTAGCTACAGCGACCCTGCGGGCGCAACGGTTACCGAAGCCGATCTCAAGGCGCGGTTCGCGTCGCTCGGCATCCCGCCCGCCTGGACCGACGTGTGGATCTCTCCCTACGAAAACGGGCACGTTCTTGCCACCGGTTTCGACGAAGCGGGCCGCCGTCAGTACATCTACCATCCGGCGTGGCGCGAACGGCAAGATCGCGTGAAGTTCGATCGCGCTCTCGAACTTGCCGCCGTGCTGCCCGGCGCGCGCGGCGTCGTCACTCGCACGCTGCGTTCGAGCGAGGACCCTCGCGAACGCACCCTGGCCGCAGCCTTTCGGATGCTCGACACCGGCTCCTTGCGCGTCGGCAGCGAACGTTATGCCGAAGAGCATGGCAGCCACGGTCTCTCGACGCTGCTGTGCGATCACGTCACCGTGATCGGTGACCGCGTGCAGCTCTGCTTCCCCGCCAAGAGTGGCCAGCAGTGGGAAAGCGAAATTGTGGATGCCGACCTCGCCGAGTTCATCCGGCGGCGGCTTCGCAGCGCTCCCGATGCTTCGGTTCTCTCGTGGCGCGAAGGCCGCGAGCGCCGTGCCCTCACCGCTGCGGACATCAACGATTACGTGCGCGAACGCACGGGCGGCGACTTTACGGCGAAAGACTTTCGCACGCTGCGTGGCACGATCGCGGCGGCGTCGAGTCTGGCGGTGAGCACGGCTGCTACCGACGTGGCCGTGAAGAAGCTGAGCCAACGGGCACGCGCGGGATTGATTCGGCAAGCGATGGAGGCCGCCGCCGAAGTGCTCGGCAATACTCCGGCTATTGCCAAGAAGAGCTACGTCGACCCTCGAATCGTTGACCTGTTCTCGGCGGGCGAGACTATCGATGCTCGGCGGCTCGCTTCCGCCGAGAGTGAAGTGCGGGCGCTGCTCTCACGAGACAAGTAGCCGACCGCACCAAGCTCGCTGTCGGCGGCGCGGGTTAGCCTGAACCCATGACCGCTCTTCAGGTAGCCGACTGGCGCCGCCGCAACTTTGCTCTCTACGCCGCTATTCGCGAGAATCCGGATGCCGCGAGCGCCCATGCAGCGTGGCGTGCGGGACGAGATGAGATGTTCGCCTCGCATCCAGCCTCGCCGCTGTTGCCGGAGGACCTGCGCGACTTCTCTGGGCTGCCGTTCGAGGCCTACGATCCCGCTTGGCGTTTCGAAGCATCCATTGTTCCGGGCGACGGTCGCCGTATGGACGTCGAGACGGGAACGGATGGCGTAGTGCCGTTCGACCTGCTCGGTACGGTCGAGATTGAGTCGGTTGGTTTGCTCGAAGTGTGGCGCTTGGCGTCGTATGGCGGCGGAATTTTCATCCCGGTGAAGGATGCTCTCTCTCGCGTGAAGGGCGGCACCTACGGTGGTGGCCGCTACCTTCTCGACACCGTCAAGGGTGCCGACTTGGGGCCGGGCAGCACGCCCGAAACGCTCGTGCTCGACTTCAACTTTGCGTACAACCCGTCGTGTGCCTACGACCCCGCGTGGGCCTGCCCGCTGGCGCAGGCCGGCAACACTCTGGCTGGGCAAGTGCCGGTAGGCGAGCGCTACTAGGGGCGTTGCTGCTACGCTGGGGTTACTTGCGAAACAAATATGTTTCCCTGCGTCGTAGAACGCTTCCCTCTTCTCGCCCACGTCAATCAGAAACGTGTGGCTCGTAGAAAACTTTCTCCGGCGAACTGGAGTAATCCGCGCCGAACGTAAGTTCGAGATCTGACCTGTGTGCCGCATCCGTGCGAAGCGCCTGATTGGGTCGGTGTAGATCAGCACTGCCACGTTCAATTCGAACTGTGCGTGTGCGCCTCCGGTGTAACGCCCATCTGTTACTTATGCCCGAAAGGCACCACCGTTTTGACTGAACAAACTTTTAGCTCGCTTGGCGTACCCGCCCCTCTCGTTGCTGCTCTTGCAGCCGATGGCAAGACCACGCCGTTCCCCATCCAGCTCGACACCCTTCCCGACACCCTCAACGGCCGCGACGTACTCGGCCGCGGTAAGACGGGCTCGGGTAAGACCCTCGCCTTCTCTCTCCCCATGGTTGCTCGCCTCGGCGGCAAGCTCTCCGGTGGCAAGCGTCGCCCGGGTCGCCCGCTCGGACTCGTGCTCGCGCCGACCCGTGAACTCGCCACGCAGATCTCTGCTGTGATCGAGCCTCTCGCTGCCGCCTATGGCCTCAACACCACCACGATCTTCGGTGGCGTCAGCCAGAACCGCCAGGTTGCTGCCCTCAAGGCCGGCGTCGACATTATCGTTGCCTGCCCCGGTCGCCTCGAAGACCTCATGAAGCAGGGCTTCGTGAGCCTCGACGCAATCGAGATCACCGTGCTTGACGAGGCCGACCACATGGCCGACCTTGGCTTCTTGCCGGTCGTCACCCGCATCCTCGACAAGACCCCGAGCAATGGACAGCGCATGCTGTTCAGCGCCACCCTCGACAACGGTGTAGACAAGCTGGTTCGCCGCTTCCTCCACAACGAGGTTCTGCACTCGGTTGACGAAGCGACCTCGCACGTCTCCGCCATGACCCACCACGTGTTCGAGACCGAAAGCGTTGAATCGAAGCGCGTTCTCATCGAAAAGCTTGCTTCGGGCACCGGCCGCCGCATCCTCTTCATGCGCACCAAGCACCACGCCAAGAAGCTGGCACGCCAGTTGACGGATGCCGGAATCCCCGCCGTTGACCTCCACGGAAACCTCTCGCAGGTTGCCCGTGACCGTAACCTCGCCGCGTTCTCCGCTGGCGATGTGAAGGTGCTTGTTGCTACGGACGTCGCAGCGCGCGGCGTGCACGTCGACAACATTGAGCTGGTCATCCACGTTGACCCGCCCGCAGAGCACAAGGCCTACCTGCACCGCAGTGGCCGTACCGCTCGTGCTGGTGAAGAGGGCGACGTTGTGACGATCGTTCTTCCGACCCAGCGCAAAGACACTGCAGCGCTGTTGCGTAAGGCCGCCATCACGGTGACCCCGCAGCACGTCAACGCCAAGTCGGATGCCGTAGTGGCCCTGACCGGTGAGGTCGCCGAATACGTGAAGCCTGAGCCTCGTGCCGCAGCTCCCGTGCGTGGCCAGTCGCAGGGTGGACGCTCGCAGGGCGCCAACGCCCAGCGCAAGCGTTCACGTCGCGGTGGCGAAGGTGCCGGATTCTACGAAGGCGAACGCGACGGTGCCCGCGAGGGTGGCCGTGGTGGCGCCGGTGGACGTGGCGGCAACGGTGGCGGTGGCGCTCGTGGCGGCCGTAACGGTGCAGCCCGCGATGGCGCTCGCGATGGTTCGCGTGAGGGCGCTCGTGATGGCGCTCGCGGTGGCCAGCAGCGTAACGATCGCCAAGGTTCCGGCCGTGGCGCCGTTGTAGCGGGATCGGGTTCGAGCGAACAGCGTTCGACTCACCAGCCTCGCCAGCAGCAGTCCGAAGCCCCCTCGCGTCCGCGCGGTGGCAAGGGTCGCGCTCAGGCCGGCAACGGCGGACCGGTTCGCGTCGGCCAGGTCGTACGACCCAACCGTCGTGCATCCAGCAGCGGGCGCTAAGCCTTAGCTCAACACAGCTTTACCGTCTGAGGGCGGCGAATCTCACCCAGCAATGTTGGGTTGGGGTTCGTCGCCCTTCGGCGTTTAACGGGTGGTGGGGCTCGCGAGTTACGGCAGAACGCCGACGGAGGCGAGGGCGGCGCGCAACAGTGCTCCGCGGCCACCTTCCATGTCGGCGGTGACGTCGTCGGAGACCGCTGCGGCGGGGCTCAGCCAGGTGAGCTCAAGCGCATCCTGACGCGGTTCGCAGGTTCCGGTGACGGGAACGACGTAGGCCATCGAGACGGCATGCTGGCGGGGATCCGTGAACTGGCTTTCGCCGGGCCACGGAAAGTATTCGGCGACCATGAACGGGGTCGGGCTTGCGGGCAGGAGAGGGAAGGCCATGGGGCCCAGATCCTTTTCCAGATGACGAAACAGAGCATCGCGCAACGTCTCGCCAAACATGACACGGCCAGAGACGAGGGTGCGAGTGATCTCGCCATCATTGCCGCGCACCAGGGTGCCGACCTCAGTGACGCGACCCAGCCCATCCACGCGTACGGGAACAGCCTCAACGTAGAGAAGAGGTAAGCGTCTGCGTGTCTCAGCGAGCTCTTCGTCTGATAGCCACGAGGAGTTGGGGTCTGGTGTGCCGACGGAGCTCATGCTCCATTGTCACCCATCACGGAACGTTTAGTGCGCGCCAACGTCGCGCCGATTCGCTAACATTCCTCAGATGGGCATGCGCCCTTTCGCTGAGAGGGCACCATGACTGATGAGACACCGCACGGTTCGGCACCCGAAGAGGTACCGGTGAACACTGCCGATAACACGGCTGCCAAGTCGGGCCTGCCCGGCTGGGCCTGGGCTCTGATCATCGCCGCCGCACTGTTCGTCATCGGCATGATTGTCACCGTTGTAATCGTTGCCGTCGTCATCGTCGGTATCGCAAACAAAGAGGATTGCAGCCTTCCCGGTAGCTGCGGGCAAGGCCTGCCGCCTATCTCCGCCGAAGAACCAGCGGAGCCCGCTAGCGGTGACCGCATCACCCTCGACGGCAACGCCAACTTCGGTGAGCCGCCCGTCTGGGGCGTACCGTTGGATGCCGACTGGGAGATCAAGGTTTTCGACGAGGATGGCATCAATAGTTTTGGAGATCCCGCCACCGGCTGCAACATCGTCACCTCCCAACGTCAGACTGCGGTGAGCACTCCCGCCGGAGGCGATCTCGCAGCGTCCCAAGCAGCGATGCAGGAAGAACTTGACGCCCTTATGTTGAACGGCGTTTCGATGCAAGAGCTGGATTCGGGCGTAGTCGACGTCGCGGTGGCATCCGAGTCCAGCGGCGTCAGCATTGAATTTTTGACCACAGCCCAGTACCAGGAATCTTCTGAAGGAACTTCTCGGGTCTCAGAGCTTCTGGTGCGGGGTATGCCCGCGTCGGGCAGCATCATGGCCGCGCTGGTTTTGTGCGAAACATCGGTCTACGAAGCTGGGGAGTCACCGTTCAACGACCTCGTCAGCGGGCTCACGGTGACGGCCGGCTTCTAAACCTCCACACCCTGACCTGCGCCGCCGCTGTGCACAATTCTCGCGGTTTCGGGTGGCGGTAGCTACACCCATAACTAGCGTTCCTGTGCGGGCACTCGCCTGCCGTGCGAAAGGGAACCATGACCGAGAACGCCTCCACTTCTGCCGAGCCCTCAAGCCCGGCGCTGCCCGACGCTGAGCACCCAGCTCACACCCCGCCTATTACCGCTGGGCAGGAGCATCCCGATCACGGGAGCACCGTTGTGACCTCAACCGTTCGGCGTCGCTGGCCCTGGTGGGCATGGGCGTTGCTCATCGGCATTCCCGTGATGATCGTGTCAGGTATCGCCAATACGCTTATTGCCAACGTTGTTCTCGACCGCGCACTACAGACCGTAATTTGTTACGCCGATGGATACTGTGGGGTCGACAATGATGCTTCTTCGGGTTCTGGCGAAGATCCGAGTGGCGAGGTATCGGCAACCAATCACGTCCCCATCGACGGCAGTGCGATCTTCGAGGGCAACCCCGTGTGGGCGTTGACCCTCGACCCGACCTGGCAGCCCCTCAACCTCGATCTGGTCGGCCTCGCGGCGTATCGAGACGATGCCACCGGGTGCGAGCTGATCGCTTCGCAGAGCTTCGCTGCACCCAACGCCGAGGATGCTGGGGATGCCGTGCTCTCCGCTGATCTGCTTTCTCAGGAGCTCGATGCACTGACGGCCGGCAATTCTGAGGCGTTGGTGATCAATGCCGGCGCAGCGACCAGCATTCCCGTCGTCGCTGCCGAAAGCGGGTCAACGATCGACTTCCTGTCGGCGACTATCAGCCAAAGAAACGCTGACGATGTCGCCATGAGCACTGAAATCGTCGCGCGGTCAATGCCGAATTCTGGCGGCGCTCTTGTCGCAATGCTGACGTGCGAGACCGCTACGATCCCGACGTTCGGCGAGAAGTTCGACTTCTTCTCTACGGCACTTGCCGTCACAGTCGGTCCCTAGCCGCGCCGCGTAGGCTTTGGGCATGCAGATCGATTCCTCCGCAGTGCTCTGGTCGGCCCCTGAACGCGAACGGGCCGGCCGCCCGCTCATCGTGCTGCTGCACGGGTATGGCTCCCACGAGGGCGATCTGTTCTCGCTGGCTCCCGCCCTGCCACTCGGCCCCGTAATCGCCTCGCTGCGAGCACCGATCCCCGAAAGCGGCGGGTTCTCGTGGTTCCCCATCGATCTGAGCGGCGGCGGACTCCCCCAGGTTTCTGGCGTGGATGACGCCGCCAACGCCGTGCTCGAATGGCTCGATACCCAGCAGTACACGAGTGTGAGTCTCCTCGGTTTCTCGCAGGGGGCCGCGATGTCGCTCCAACTCTTGCGGCTCGCCCCGGAACGCTTCGCGAGTGCCGTCGCACTCTCCGGGTTCGTGGCCAGCGCCGAGCACCCCGGTGACGCGGCGCTCACGAGCATCCGCCCGCCCGTATTTTGGGGTCGTGGCACTGATGACCCGGTCATTCCGACCGCCGCGATCGAGCGCACCGAAGAGTGGCTCGTCGACCACACGCGTGCTGAGACCCGCATCTATGAGGGGCTCGCGCACGCGATCTCGACCGACGAGCTCAACGACTTTGTGAGCTTCTTGCACACGCACTCGTAGCGTTTCATGGTGCGGTTCGCTCTGCGGCCGCGAGTGAACGGCGTTCGCGTGTGGTGCGTCGTTACCGCCGTTGACAGTCGCGCTGCACGCCTACGGCGAAATCCGTAGGGCTCTGTCAGGGGTTGCGACGAAGATAGAGACATGAGCGACGTGCTCGGCAAATTTTCGCCCGCCACCCGAGAGTGGTTCGAGGGCGCGTTCGATGCTGCCACCCCGGCCCAGCTCGGGGCCTGGGATGCAATCTCTACCGGGGCGCACGCACTTGTTGTTGCCCCCACGGGGTCGGGCAAGACGCTCGCCGCGTTCCTGTGGGCGATCGACCAGCTGGCATCGAGTCCGCCGCCCGCGAACCCCAAGCAGCGCACGCGCGTGCTCTACATTTCTCCGCTCAAGGCCCTCGGCGTTGACGTCGAGCGCAACCTTCGCGCTCCCCTCGTCGGCGTCACCCAAACCGCTCGCCGGCTCGGGCTCGGTGAGACCGACATCACCGTGGGCGTGCGATCGGGAGACACGACCCAGCAAGACCGGCGCCTGCTTGCCCGCCTTCCTCCCGACATCCTGATCACGACCCCCGAGTCGCTGTACCTGATGCTCACCTCGGCGGCCCGTGAGACCCTCAAGAATGTCGACACCGTCATCATCGACGAGGTGCACGCCGTCGCCGCTACCAAACGTGGCGCGCATCTGGCGTTGTCGCTCGAACGGTTGGATGCTCTGCTCGCGAAACCCGTGCAGCGAATCGGACTCTCAGCGACTGTGCGACCGATTGAAGAAGTGGCGCGGTTCTTGGGCGGCCGCTCCCCCGTGACGATCGTACATCCGCCGTCGACCAAAACGTTCGAGTTGAGCGTCGTCGTTCCCGTGCCCGACATGACGATTCCCGGCACGGTGGCGTCGGCGCGCGGCAAAGCCAGCGGCGGCGACGGCAGTGACGATGAAGCAACGCCCGAGTCGGCGGCATCCCTGTGGCCGCACGTCGAAGAGCGCATTGTCGATGCGATTCTCGAGCACCGCTCCACCATCGTGTTCGCGAACTCTCGGCGCCTCGCCGAGCGGTTGACCGCACGCCTCAACGAGATTTATGACGAGCGGATGAACGACGGCAGCGTCGACGGCGACGAAGCGCGCGCCCGCAGCCAAGCCAGTGCGGATGCCACGGCCTACGCCGCCCCGCAACAACCGTGGAAGCCACCCTCCGACATGATGGCGCAGGGCGGCTCCACGATGGGCGCCGCTCCGCTGCTCGCCCGCGCACACCACGGCTCCGTGAGCAAGGACCAGCGCGCGATCATCGAAGATGATCTCAAGACCGGCGTGCTGCGCTGTGTTGTCGCGACCAGCTCGCTCGAACTCGGCATCGACATGGGTGCCGTCGACCTGGTCATTCAGGTCGAGTCGCCGCCGTCGGTCGCAAGCGGGCTTCAGCGCATTGGGCGAGCCGGGCACCAAGTCGGGGAAATCTCTAAAGGCATGCTGTTCCCGAAGCACCGCACCGACCTCATCCACACCTCTGTTGCTGTTGAACGGATGCGCAGCGGGCAAATCGAGGCTCTCTCGGTGCCGACGAACCCGCTCGATGTGCTCGCGCAGCAAACCGTCGCGGCTGTCGCACTCGACGAGATCGACATCGAGGACTGGTTCGACACCGTGCGCCGCAGTGCGCCGTTCTCGACCTTGCCCCGCAGCGCTTTCGACGCGACCCTCGACCTGCTGAGTGGCCTCTACCCGAGCGACGAATTCTCGGAGCTGCGGCCGCGCGTGGTGTGGGATCGCGTTGCCGGCACCATCAGCGGTCGCCCCGGCTCGCAGCGCTTGGCCGTCACCTCGGGCGGCACCATCCCCGACCGCGGCCTCTTCGGCGTCTTCATGATCGGCGGCGAAGCAGGAGCTCCCGGCCGTCGAGTGGGCGAACTCGACGAAGAGATGGTCTACGAATCGCGCGTCGGCGACGTCTTCGCGCTCGGCACCACCAGCTGGCGCATCGAAGACATCACCCATGACCAAGTGCTCGTCTCCCCCGCCTTCGGGCAACCAGGTCGCGTGCCGTTCTGGAAGGGCGATGGCCTGGGTCGGCCGGCGGAACTGGGCGAAGCCATCGGGGCGTTCACTAAAGAAATTGCTACGGCATCCGCTGACGATGCGCGCGCTCGGGCCGAATCGATCGGGCTTGATGAGCATGCCGTGAGCAACCTGCTCGCCCTCGTGACCGAGCAGAAGGCGGCGACGGGGCACGTTCCGAGCGACACGACTCTCGTGGTGGAGCGGTTCCGCGATGAGCTGGGCGACTGGCGCGTGATCTTGCATTCCCCGTACGGCATGCCCGTGCACGCACCCTGGGCGTTGGCGATTACGGCGCGCATCCGCGAACAGCTGGGAGTGGATGGCGCAGCCATGGCCGGTGACGATGGCATCGTCGTGCGCATCCCCGACACCGATGCCGCCCCACCCGGTGCCGACCTCTTCGTGTTCGACGCTGACGAGCTCGAACAGATTGTCACAGAAGAAGTGGGCGGCTCAGCCCTCTTTGCCGCGCGCTTTCGGGAGTGCGCTGCGCGTGCGCTGCTGTTGCCGCGCCGCGACCCCGGCAAGCGTTCGCCGCTGTGGCAACAACGCCAGCGGGCCTCGCAATTGCTGGATGTGGCGCGCAAGTACCCGAGCTTTCCGATCGTGCTTGAGACCGTGCGCGAAGTGTTGCAGGACGTGTACGACCTGCCGGCGCTCACGGCGCTGACGAAGCGCATCGCCAGCCGCGGCATCCGCGTCATGGAGACAGAAACGGATGTACCGTCGCCGTTCGCCCGCAGCCTGCTGTTCGGCTATATGGCCGCTTTCGTATACGAGGGTGATTCGCCGCTGGCCGAGCGTCGCGCCGCTGCGCTCTCGCTTGACCCGGCGCTGCTCGCCGAGCTGCTGGGGCGCGCTGAGCTGCGCGAACTGCTCGACCCCGGCGTCATCGAGCAGACCGAGAACGAACTGCAGCGGCTCGTGCCTGACCGTCATGCCCGAAATGCGGAAGGGCTCGTCGATCTGTTGCGCGTGCTCGGCCCGCAGTCCGTCGCCGAGATCGAAGCGCGCTCGCTCGTAACCGGCGCCGCCCTCACGACCGACCTCACCGGGCTCGCGAAAGCGAACCGCGTGCTCGAAGTGACCATCGCGGGCGAACGCCGCTGGGCCGTCATCGAAGATTCCGCTCGCCTGCGCGATGCCCTTGGGGTGCCGCTGCCGATCGGCGTTCCGGCCGCCTTCATCGAGCCCGTTGACGATCCCGTCGGTGACCTCGTGAGTCGCTACGCCCGCACCCACGGACCCTTCACACTGGCGGATGCCGCCGCCCGCTTTGGCCTCGGAACCGCCGTCGTGCAGGACACCCTGCGTCGCCTCGCGGCTGACCGCCGTGTCGTCGATGGCGAGTTCCGCCCCGGAGCGAGTGGCACCGAATGGTGCTCGGTGGATGTGCTGCGTCGCCTGCGCAGTCGTTCGCTCGCGGCACTGCGGCAAGAGGTCGAGCCGGTGTCCGACGCGACGCTTGGTCGGTTCCTGCCCGCCTGGCAACACGTCTCCGCTGCCGGTGACTCCCTGCGCGGTATTGATGGCCTGGCGCAGACCATCGACCAACTTGCTGGGTACTCAGCCCCGGCATCCGCGTGGGAGAACTTCATTCTGAGCGCGCGCGTACGCGACTACTCGCCCGCGTGGCTCGACGAACTGACGACCTCGGGTGAGGTGGTCTGGGCCGGGCAGGGCGCGCTGGCGGGCAGCGATGGCTGGATTAGTTTGCACCCGGCGGCGACCGCGGCGCTGACGCTTCCGGCACCTGACCGCGACGGGCTGAGCGAACTGCAGCAGAACATTCTCGAGGCGCTGGCCGGTGGTGGCGCGTTCTTCTTTAGACAACTGTCGAACCAGGTGGGCAGCACGGATGACAAGGTGCTGCTGAAGGAACTGTGGGATTTGGTGTGGCGTTCGCTCATCACCAATGACAGTTTTGCGCCGTTGCGGGCGCATCTCGGCGGGACTCAACGGGCGACGCGGGCCCCTCGTCCAGCGCGGGCTCGGGCCTATCGCGGTCGCGTGTCGACCGTCGCTCAAGCTGGGCCGCCGAGTGCGTCCGGCCGGTGGGCGCTGCTCGAGACGGCCGAAGGTGACACGACCGTGCGCGCCAAGTCGACCGCCGAGTTGATGCTCGAGCGGCACGCGGTCGTGACTCGCGGCGCTGTCGTGAGCGAGGGCATCCGCGGTGGCTTCGCCCTGACGTACCGCGTCCTGAGCGGCTTCGAAGAAACCGGCCGGGCACGCCGCGGTTACTTCATTGACGGTCTCGGCGCGGCCCAGTTCGCGACCGGCGCGACCGTGGACCGCCTGCGTGGATTCACGCGGGATCCGGATGCTGCGCCCGAGCTTCGCGCGATCACTCTCGCCGCGACTGACCCCGCCAACCCCTACGGGGCGGCGCTGGGGTGGCCGGTGGTTGGCGGCGAGGATGCTGGTGAAGATTCTGGCGGTATTGGCAGTTCTGGTGCAAGTGCTGGCTCGTCGACAGCTAATCCCGCAGGGAGCGACTCGGACGCCCCCTCGTCGCCAGACGAAGGCTGGGCGACAGCCGCTAAATCCGCTGCGGATGCTCCCAAGAAGCATCGCCCGGGCCGCAAGGCGGGTGCGATCGTCGTGATGGTCGATGGGCATCTTGCCCTCTACCTAGAGCGCGGCGGCAAGTCGCTGCTGGCCTTCGATCTGGAACCAGCTGTCGTGGATGCCGCGACGCGTTCGCTCACGAGCACCCTCCGCGGCACGCTGCCGAAGCTGCGCATCGAGAAGGTGAATGGCGACTTCGCCGTCGGCACTCCCGTGGGCAAAGCTCTCGTGGAGGCTGGTTTCGTGCCCACTCCGCAGGGGTTGAGGCTCCGTGCCTGAGGGTGATTCCGTCTATAAGGCGGCAGCCAAACTGCGCGCGGCTCTCGACGGTCAAGTTCTCACTCGCACCGACTTTCGGGTGCCCGCCTTCGCGACCCTCGACCTCAGCGGCCAGACCGTCACGAGTGTCGTGCCACGCGGCAAGCACCTGCTGATTCGGGTTGCGCCGGCCGCCGACGCCTCGGCTTCTGCAGCTTCAGGCGCAGGCACAGCCGCGGGCGCAGCCACAGCGGGCGAACCCAGCGGCGGCCTCACCATTCATAGCCATCTCAAGATGGAGGGCGTGTGGCAGATTTACGGCGCCGGGGAACGGTGGCGCAAGCCCTCCTACCTGGCTCGCGGGGTGCTGAGCACGGCAACGAAAGTGGCGATAGGTTTCGAACTGGGGTTGCTTGAGGTGGTACCCACGGCATCCGAAGACAGCATCGTGGGGCACCTAGGCCCCGACCTGCTCGGCCCCGATTGGGATGCCGAACTCGCGTTGGCAAACCTGCTGTCAGACCCAGCACGCCCGGTTGCACTCGCACTACTCGATCAGCGGAACCTCGCCGGCCTCGGCAATGTGTTCGCGAACGAGTTGAGCTTTCTGCGCGGTGTGCGCCCGCACACCCCCATCGGCGAGATCGCCGATCCGAAACGCCTCGTCGCGCTCGGCTACAAGGCGATCATGGTGAACAAGGACCGCCCGATCCGCAACCTCACCGGTCTGCCGCGCGGCAAACCCCGCTACTGGGTGCACGGGCGACGCGGCGAACCGTGCCTGCGCTGCGGCACCCGCATCGAGTCGGATCAGCTCGGCACCGGCCCCACCGACACCCGCTACATGTGGTGGTGCCCGAGCTGCCAGAAGTAGTGATGCCGTCGCAGCATCGCCGCTGTTCCCTATTGACGCCGTCACGGGTGAATAAGGGTCGCTCGCGTTATATTCGCTGTCGGTTATGCTGATCCGCGAGGCCGAGACGTGGCCCAGAAATCGTCGCCTGAAAGCACCCCTCCAGCATCCGGAGGTCTACTGAATGGACACCCTGTTGAGCACTGCTAGCCCCCACAAGTCGCGAACCGACAACAGCGATGTCATGACAAAAAATACTTATAAAGCAATAGTCAGGCTGTCGAAAAAGGTTCCCGCACGCCTCGCGAAACAGTACGCACCGCGACGCGGATTCGTGCTCGCCCTCACAGCAATCCCCGTGGCAATCCTCATTCCCACGGTGATCGCGTTGGCAACAGGCGTGCGGCAAATGATCGGGATATTCTTCGCCGCCTCCGGAATGTGGGTCGCGCTGAAACTATTCGACTTGGGATCGCACCGGTCACCGCTCCGAGGGCGCGCGCTCGTCACCGCGATCACCATTGGCGGGGTCGCGGTCGTGCTCGGCTTCGGCGCCGCGGTGATAGCCCACTCCTACGCCTCCTTTTTGGCCGTCTCCGGAGATGGCGGATTTCTCGGCGACACCTTCGCCACCGTCCTCAGCCAACGAGTGAGCGAGGGCCGCGCCGAAATTCTGGTCGTGTGCGCCGTAGGCATCGTGCTCGCTATCGGAATAGTTCAGCTCAGATCTCAGATCGTGAACGGAACAGGCCGGGTGCGAGCACTGACGGCGGAGCAGTTTTCCGAGTTCACCGCACCAGGGGCCGCACCGAGTCCCGCACCAAGTCCCGCCCCTGAGAAAAACGCGACAACGGCAACAAGCAGCCCCGCACTCTCCCCCACCCTCAACGAATCCTCCAGCGGCATCCTGCTCAACGGAAAATCGCTCGACGAAAAGAAGCCCAAGAAGTAGCTTCGGCATCCGGGACCGGCCCCACTGACACCCGCCACAGGTGGTGGCGCCCGAGCTGCCACAGTGGCTCGCGACCGCGCGCGAACAGTAGTCTCGATGATGATCGCAGGGGAAACCCCTTGCCCGACCTCGCGCTGCAGCGATTGCTCAACAGCCGCAGCCGCGCACTGGCTCGCATGAACACCGATGGAGGCCCTGCTGTGACTGAGGTTCTTGACCCCGCCCCGCGTCCCTACAGTTTTGGGCGCGGTGTCGCGTTCGCGTTGCTCGCGATCCCGCTGGCGCTAGTGGTGACGACGGTGCTGGCATCGCTCGGCTTCGGATTCGCTTCAGCCTTCGCCGCGATCGGGATGCTGGCCGTCTTCACACTCTTCACGTTCGGCTCTCGCCGCAAAACGATCAGCGGCGCCGGCTTCGCCCTGAGCGCCCTGATCGGCGCTATCGCCGTGACGCTCGGGTTCGTCAGCGGCTACCTCGCAGCCGTCTACCGGTCCTTCATCTCGGCCGGCGACAAGGGCGGCCTGTTCGGCAGCGTCTTCGCGCGCCGGGTCGAACTCCAGCTCAGCAACAGCATTCTCGAGGTGCTGATCCCGGCGCTTCTCGTGATCGTGTTCTCAGTCATCCTGGTGGTGAGCGCGGCCCGCAATGCCTTGGCCGCTCGTCGCGAAGCTGCCGACGTTCAGCCCCCTGACTCCTTGAATGGGTCGAGCGCTCCGGATGCTCACACCGCCGCTCCGGCAAACGCTCCCGCCTCCGCTACCCCGCGCAACAGTCCCGGTATTCTGCTGAACGGCGAGCCACTGGCGACTCAGCCGGAGAAGAAGAGTCTCTGGAATCGATCAGCCGCCAAGAAGGGTCAGTAGTGAAGAAACAGATCAACGTCGTCGGCGCAGTCATCGTGCGCGATGGTCTGATTCTGTGCGCCCAGCGCGGATCCGGCGGAGCCTTGCCCGGGATGTGGGAGTTCCCCGGCGGCAAGATCGAAGCCGGCGAGGCTCCCCGCGATGCCCTCGCGCGCGAGATCACCGAAGAGCTTGAGTGCGAGGTGGCCGTAGGCGAGCTGATCACCACCACGACTCACGAATACGACTTCGGAACCGTCGCGCTAACGACGTTCTACTGCGAGCTGCTCTCCGGCACACCGGTGCTGACCGAACATGCGGAGGTGCGCTGGCTCGCACCTGCCGAGCTGAGTGCGCTCGACTGGGCTCCTGCCGACATCCCCGCGGTCGCACTGATTGAGAAAGCGGCGAGCGCCTAATGGCAGTCGACCTGCCTGAAATCGAGCCGTTTCGGCAGGATGTCCGTTTCGGCTACGTCGATAAGACCGCCGCTGCCCCTCGGCGACTACACCCTCATCTAGTTCTCAACACCGAGACCGATTCGATGCTCCGAGCGCTGCGCACCGAGCTGCGACGAGCGTCCTCGTTTACGTTCTCCGTTGCCTTCGTGTCGCCGCGTGCGATCGCCCTACTCAAGCAAGAGTTCATTGATTTCCAGGGCGTTGGGCGCATCATCACCTCTGACTACCTAGGGTTCAACTCACCCCACGCATTCTCTGAGCTGCTCAACCTGACAACGCTCGGAATCGATGTGCGGATCCACAATGAGACTGCTTTCCATCCCAAAGGCTACGTTTTCCAACAGCCCAGTGGCGTAACCGCTGTACTCGGGAGTTCGAACCTGACCGAGTCCGCACTCGCCAAGAACCACGAATGGAACCTCCGCGTCTCTGCGGCTCGCGATAGCGACCTCGCTGAACAGTTCACCAATCTTCTCGACGAAGAACTCTTCAATTCAACGCCGCTCACTCAAGAGTGGATCGATGACTACGCCGCGAGCTACCAGCCTCCAGCCAGTCGCCTACGACCGAGCCGCCACCCGACAACGCACGAGGACGAACCGCAGCCGATCGGTTCCATCACGCCCAACATCATGCAGGTTGATGCTCTGAGCGCGATCGCAACTGTGCGCGCTGCTCACAAGGACCGGGCGCTCATCATCTCGGCTACAGGTACTGGGAAGACAATTCTCTCGGCACTGGATGTGCGCGCTGTCGACCCGCAGCGTCTACTGTTCGTCGCCCACCGCGAGCAAATTCTTGATCGCGCCATTGTCGAATTCCAGAAGGTGCTCGGCGCCCCTGCCGATGACTTTGGGAAGATTTCGGGAAGCAGCCGAGATGACGACAAACGTTACGTGTTCGCCACCATTCAAACCTTGTCGCAACAGCACGTCCTGGACGAACTCGACCCAGAGAGCTTTGACTACATCCTGATCGATGAGGTTCATCGTGCTGGGGCGAAGAGCTTCACGAAAGTGTTCGACCACTTTCGGCCTCAGTTCCTTCTGGGGATGACGGCCACGCCCGAGCGCACAGACGGCGAAAATATTTTCGAGCTCTTCGATTACAACGTGCCCTACGAGATCAGGCTCAACTCAGCGCTCGAACTCGACATGCTGGCGCCTTTTCACTACTACGGCGTCGCCGACATCACCTTCAACGACGGGTTGACCACCGACGAGGCGAGTCCGCTTTCGCGGCTGGTTACTCAAGAGCGCATCGACCACATCCTGCACTCAATCGAGACCTATGGTCAGTCGGGCGTAGCGCCGCGTGGGCTCATCTTCTGCAGCCGTAAAGAAGAGGCACATGCGCTCTCGGACGAGCTCAATAAGCGCACGCTCCGGGGGAAGCTACTCCGCACTGTGGCGTTGACCGGTCAGGATTCGATCGCGGCGCGCGAAGCCGTCGTGCAGCAGCTGGAAGCTGGCGAGCTCGACTACGTGCTCACGGTTGATATCTTCAACGAGGGCGTCGACATCCCGAGCGTGAATCAGATCATCATGCTGCGTCACACTCAATCGAGCATCGTGTTTGTGCAACAGCTCGGCCGCGGCCTTCGAAAAGTCGCGGGCAAGGAATACCTCGTTGTCATCGACTTCATCGGAAATTACAAGAACAACTTCCTCATTCCGATCGCACTCTTTGGCGACGATTCCCTCAACAAAGAGTCGATTCGCAAGAACCTCATCGCGGCCGAGGAAAAGGGCGTGCTTGCAGGGCTCTCTAGCGTGCGCTTCGATCAGATCTCCCAAGAGCGAGTTCTTCGGTCGCTCGCTTCTGTGAGGCTCGACAGTCTGCAGAACCTCAAGGGCGCGATCGAAACCGTCCGCAATCGAGTAGGCCGCATCCCGCGGCTCACTGACTTTTTGACATTCGAATCCGTGGACCCGATCGTGCTCGCTACGAAGGTAGGCAACTACCCAGAGCTTCTCGCGAAGGTGAAGCTCGCCGAGAATCCACTTTCTGACGCCGAATCACGAGCGCTCACCGTGGTGTCGAAAGAACTCTTGACGGCCAAGCGACCCCACGAATTACTCCTTCTCCGTCAGCTGCTGTCCGACGGAAATCTCACCAACACGTCTGCCGCAGCTGTTCTCGCGGCAGAAGGATTACCAGAGAACGGCACCGTTCTACAGTCCGTGCTTCGAAGCCTTACTCTCGACTTCAATACGGTCTCTGAAGTCGCCATGTTCAAGAGTCCGGGCCCTGCGGTTGAATACAGTCATGGGGCTGTCACCTTGACGCGGGCCTTCGCGGACGCGTACGCAACTTCCCCCGCGTTTCGAGGGCATCTCGATGACCTCATCGATACTGGCTTGCAAGTTACGGGCAGTCGTTATCCCGGAGTCGGACCCTTCACCCCCGGCAGTCAGTACTCCCGCAAGGACGCCAGCCGGCTCCTCAACTGGCGAAAAAACATGTACTCGACGATCTACGGCTACAAAGTGGATTCAGGCACGAGCACCTGCCCAATTTTCGTCACGCTCCACAAGTCGGACGACGTGTCAGAGAGCACTGCCTACGAAGATGAGCTGCTCGACTCCCACACCATGCTTTGGTACACGCGCAGCAGAACAACACTGGACACTAAAGAGGTGCGCCAGATTTTGGACAACGCTGTCGACATCCACGTGTTCTCGAAGAAGAGCGACGCCGATGGTCCTGGCCACTATTACCTCGGCCAGGCAACCGCACAAAAAGCCGAGCAGACCACGATGCCGAATGGCTCAGGAAAAGAACTCTCAGTCGTTCGGATGCGCTTGCGCTTCGAGAAGCCGATCCCCGCTGGCCTTTTCGATTACTTCCACACGAACTTGACGGATTAGCGGTGCCGCGGCGATCGCCTGCTCACTGCCCGCACCGAAAAGTCAGCACCCCCTGACACACTAGCCACGTGACAGATACCCGCACTGAGGCCCTGACCGTTCTTCGCACGCTTGTGGGCAATGAGACTGCCGATTTTCATGAGGGGCAGTTTGAGGCGATCGAGACGCTCGTCGATGGGCGCCGCCGTGCGTTGGTGGTGCAGCGCACCGGGTGGGGAAAGTCCGCCGTCTACTTTGTCTCTACGCTGCTCATGCGCCGGCGAGGGGCGGGGCCTACCGTGCTCGTGTCGCCACTGCTCGCTTTGATGCGTGACCAGATTGCCGCGGCATCCCGCGCCGGAGTTCGTGCCGTCGCCATCAACTCCACCAACCCGCACGAATGGGCTGAGGTTCAGCAGCAGCTCGCCGACGATGAAGTTGATGTGTTGCTCGTCTCGCCCGAACGCCTCAACAACCCCAGCTTTCGCGACAACCAACTGCCCGCCCTGATCAACCGCATCGGGATGCTTGTCGTCGACGAAGCGCACTGCATCAGCGACTGGGGCCACGACTTTCGGCCCGACTACCGCCGCCTGCGCGAACTCATCGCCACCATGCCCGCCGGCGTACCCGTGCTCGCCACCACCGCCACCGCCAACTCCCGCGTCGTCGCCGACATCGCCGCCCAACTCGAAGGTGGGACAACCGGCGTCACTGACGGCACCGCAGGCAACGAAAACCCCGCAGGCACCACGAGCGCCACCGAGAGCACAGCCACGGCAGGCACCGAAGTCGTCACCATCCGGGGGCCCCTCGCGCGAGCATCCCTGCGCCTGGGCGTACTGAAATTGCCGGATGCCCGCGCCCGCCTCGGCTGGCTACTGAGCCACCTCGCCGAACTGCCCGGCAGCGGCATCATCTACACGCTCACGGTGTCGGCCGCCGAGGACACCGCGCGACTGCTGCGCGACAGCGGCATGGATGTGCGCGCCTACACCGGCAAAACCGACCCGCAAGAACGCGAAGAGTCCGAACAGGCGCTCAAGAACAACACCGTCAAAGCGCTCGTTGCGACCAGCGCGCTCGGCATGGGGTTCGACAAGCCCGACCTCGGCTTCGTCATCCACCTCGGTGCCCCCTCCTCCCCCGTGGCCTACTACCAACAGGTCGGCCGTGCCGGGCGTGCCACCGACAACGCCGACGTGCTGCTGATGCCCGGGCCCGAAGACCGCGACATCTGGGAATACTTCGCCACCTCATCCATGCCCGACCAGGCCAACGCCGAACTCGTGATCGCCGAGCTCACCGCCGCCGCCGACTCTGGCGCCGGGCCCGTCTCCACCCCCGCGCTCGAAGCGCGCGTGAACCTGCGCCGCAGCCCGCTCGAACTGCTGCTCAAAGTGTTGGATGTCGACGGTGCCGTCGCCCGCGTGCAAGGCGGCTGGACCGCCACCGGCCAACCCTGGAGCTACGACGCCGAACGCTACGCCGGAGTCACTGCCGCCCGCCGCGCCGAACAACAAAACATGCTCGACTACGAACAACTCCCCGCCGGCACCGAAGGCTGCCGCATGGAATTTCTGCAACGCGCCCTCGACGACGACACCGCCACCCCCTGCGGCCGCTGCGACAACTGCGCCGGCATCTGGTACCCCACCGACATCACCACGGATGCCACCACCCGCGCCACCGCCACCCTCGACAAAGTCGGCGTACCCATCGAGCCCCGCGCCCAATGGCCCACCGGAGCCGACAAAGTCGGCGTGCCCGTGCGCGGACGCATCAACCCCGACCAACGCTCCCTCGAAGGCCGCGCCCTCGCCCGCCTCACCGACCTCGGCTGGGGCGGCACCCTGCGCACCCTCTTCGCCCCCGGCACCCCCGACGCGCCAGCAAGCCCCGCGCTCGTTGCCGCGTGCGTGCGCGTACTCGCCGACTGGGGGTGGGATGAGCGCCCCGTCGCCGTCATCTCGATGCCGTCACGTCGCCGACCACAACTCGTGGCATCCGTCGCCGAAGCGCTCGCCAGCGCCGGCAAGCTGCCCTACCTCGGGTCGCTCTCGCTCACCGGTGCCGGACCACAGGGTGAGCCTGGCGGCAACAGCGCCTACCGGCTTGCGAGCGTGTGGCAACAGTTCGAATGGGCTGGCGGCGAACTGCCCAACGGCCCCATCCTGCTCGTCGATGACCTCGTCGACTCCCGCTGGACCCTCACGATCGCCGCGAAAGCACTCCGCGACGCCGGGGCGGATGCCGTGCTGCCGTTCGCGCTTGCCCTGCGTGGGTAACCGCAGGCGGCGACCCTCTCGGGGACCTAGCGATCGCGATCCATGCGCACTAATCGCGGCAGAGTACATCCGCGCCGCTAGAAGAATTCGCACTCTCCCTGCCGCTTCACCGGCAAGAAAGCTACTCTGGTAACTCGAACAACGTAGCCGTTGCGGTGCGATCGGAGGTCGCGATCATGTCAGGTCTCTCCACGAATCAGAGCCCCACCAAGCACGCGCGCTCGCTCGAACGTCACTCCGGCACCATGATCTCCGCCACCAACATCAACGGTGGCACCCTTCCCGCCGGCACCACGCCCACCGACACCACGCCCTACAACTTCGCCCTCGGGGCATTTCTCTCCCTCTTCGCGATTCCCCTCGCTCTCGCCGCTGCGATCCTTGTTGGCCTGCTGGGCTTTGGAATCGGCGCCATCTTCGGAGCGGTCGGAATGCTCACGGCCTTTCAACTTTTTGCCGTGGGCTCGCGCCAGACCGTCACACGCGGCCGTGATTTTCTGTTCGCCCTCATTGTTGGATCGATCGCCACCGCTCTCGGAGCCGTCGCCGGACTGCTCTCCGGGCTCTTCAACACCTACGTATCTAACGGCGGCACGACCGGCATCATTGAGGACATCCTCACGGGGCGCACCGAGTTTCCTTTCCCCACACGGGCCGAGCAAATCACCGTTCCGTTCATCGTCACCGCTGTACTTGCCATCCTCGTCGTGGTTATATACGCCGCCAAAGCAGTTGCGGCGCACCGCGACAGCCTGATGGCGAAAGCCAATGCTGCTGCAACCACCGCGACCAACCGCTTCGAAACGTCGCGCCAAGCCCTGTCGTCCTCCGCCGCCAACTCGGCGAATGCAGCCAACAAGTTCGCCAATCACGTCATGACCATCAATGCGTCATCCCCCGGCATCATCCTCAACGGCAAACCACTCGGCGAACAAGAAATCCCGACGGGGTTCGCGTCGCGGTTGAGCGAACTCGCTCGCAAGGCAGTCACCGCGTGGTCGGGTCTCCGCACCGGACGATAGGCATCACCGTGATATGCCCCCGCAACCGTTGCGTCGCCATCATCCACGAGCCACGGGCTCCCTTTTAGAGAAATACTTAGCTAGCCTGAGAGTTAGCAAGCTGGTGCCTGGCGAGAAAATCCCGCCGCACCGCGCGAGGTGATGACCATGTCAGAGATGTACCAAAACCCCGGCCCTGGCAACTATGCCCACGCTCAGGGCCGCATATTTGAAGCCGAAGCTCAGATCAACGCCGCTCAGCACGGCCGCGGCAACATCATCCGCGAGCCTGACAAGCCCTACCGGTACCGCCGCGGCATCCTCATCGCCCTCCTCACTATCCCTATCGCCGCCATCCTCGCGGCCGTCTTCGGACTCAACTCGCCGACCGCGGGCGCCGCTACCTCACCGTTTGCCATCCTCATTGCGTTCGACCTCTTCGCTCGCGGATCGGGGCGATTGCCCGTCGCCGGCCGAGGATTCGCTGCCGCAACCGGTATCGGCATCGTCACGATGATCATCGCCGCCGCCATCAGCTACCCGTACAGCCTGTTCCTGACCTACCTCTACGACGGCGGCACCGGCGGCATCCTCGGCTCAGGCTTCGCACGCTTCTTCACGACCTGGATCGACGCAAATGCGACGCTCATCCTCGTCACCATCGCCCTCGTGGCAGTAATCTCTGTGGTGATCGTGTGGAGAAAAGCACGAGCAGCCCGAGCCCACACCGTCGCCGAACAGTAGTCAGGGCCCGCGACTGATCCGACTGCAGGATGCCCGCCTGCTCGATCGCACCCATCCGCTCAGCCCGACGTCTCCGAATGACTCTGCACAGAGGGAAAATCGGCACCGTGCCGAGCAAAGGGGACACCATGGCGATCATCCGCTACACCGGTATCTACAACGCTGACGGTGGCGTGTGGGGCGAAACGCGGTACGTCATCGGCCACTTGCTCGGCACCGCCGCGTGCTCACTGTGCGACATCACGCACTCGCCGATTCGCCGTAAGCCCGAATGGGATGCCATGGTCCGCCGGCTCGGAGTGCCCCTCGACGTGCGCCACCGCAACGAAATCACTCGGGCCGAAATTAAGCACGTCGTTAGGACGGGGCTCCCCGTCGTGATCGCCCATCACGACGATGGCAGCATCAGCACCGTTCTGCACAGCACTGAGTTGGATGCCGTAAGCGGCTCGGTCTCAGCGTTCGAGTCGGCACTGGTCCGGCTTTCACTCGTGGCCTAGGCACGCACACCGCTCGTGGCCGCGGTTGACTTCTCTCCGCGACAGGCGTCTAATAGAGATACCCCCAAGGGGTATCAATCCGAACGCACACGCGGAGGTCTTCATGCCTGGCTACGACGACAACAAAGAGCAGCTGCTCAAGCGTCTGCGTCGCGCGGAAGGTCAGGTTCGCGGCATCCACCGCATGATCGAAGAAGACACCTACTGCATCGACGTTCTCACGCAGGTGTCGGCCGCGACGAAGGCTCTCGAGTCTGTCGCACTCGCCCTGCTCGACGATCACCTCAGCCACTGCGTTGCCGAAGCCGCGCGCGAAGGTGGGCCCGTCGCCGACGAGAAACTGCGCGAAGCCAGTGCCGCGATCGCGCGCCTCGTTCGTTCCTAATACTCGCTTTTCACTACAACTTCCGCCCGCGCCGAGCGCCCGCGGCAATCGAAGGAGAATCATGACCCACACCGCCGATTACCTGGTCGAAGGAATGACCTGCAGCCACTGCGTCAGCAGCGTCACCGAAGAACTCAGCGACGTGGATGGCGTGACCGCCGTCACCGTTGACCTCGTCTCGGGTCTGCCCTCCACCGTTTCTGTCACGTCGGAATCACCCCTCGACGACGCCACCGTCAGCGCCGCAATCGAGGAGGCCGGCTACACGCTCGTCACGAGCCTCTGATGCCCGCCGACAACCTGCCGACCGCGAACCGCAACGCCGCTGGTGACAGCCAGCCCGTGACGAACGACGGCAGCGCATCCGCCAGCACCGTCAACCTGCTGGATGTCGAACTCGACATCACCGGAATGACCTGCGCCTCCTGCGCGGGCCGCATCGAGCGCAAGCTCAACAAGCTCCCTGGCGTCGAGGCGACCGTCAATTACGCCACCGAGAAGGCTCGCGTTCGAGCACCCGAGGGCACCGACACCGAGCAGTTTCTCGACACGGTGAAGGCTGCCGGGTATAGCGCCGTCATCCCGACGCCGGTCTATGAACGCGACGACACCGACGGCACCGGCAGCACCGGCAGCACCGGCGCGAAAAACAGCGACGACGACTGGGCTTCGCAAGTACTGCGCCGCCTGCAGATCTCCACCGCGCTGGCCGTGCCGGTCGTGCTCATGTCGATGATCCCGGCGCTGCAGTTCACGTATTGGCAATGGCTTGCCCTGACTCTCACGGCACCGGTTGTCGTGTGGGGTGCGTGGCCGTTCCACCGTGCCGCCGCCACCAACGCGCGCCACGGTGCAGCGACGATGGACACCCTCATCAGCTTGGGCATCATCGCCGCCTTCGGCTGGTCGCTCTACGCCCTCTTCTTCGGTGGCGCGGGCGAGCCCGGCATGCACATGACGATGACGTTCTTCGGAACTCCCCACGGTGGCTCGAGCGAGATCTATCTCGAAGTTGCCGCTGCCGTCACCGTGTTCATCTTGCTCGGCAAGTACATCGAGGCGCGCGCCAGCCGCGAGTCCGGGGCAGCGCTCCGTGCCCTGCTCGAGCTCGGCGCGAAGGATGCCGCCGTTCTGCGCGGCGGCGTCGAACAGCGCGTTGCTGTCTCCTCGCTCGTCGTCGGCGACCACGTCGTCGTTCGCCCCGGCGAGAAGATCGCCAGCGACGGCCTCGTCATTGAAGGCAACTCTGCCGTCGACGCGAGCATGCTCACGGGCGAATCGGTGCCCGTCGAAGTCGGCCCCGACGACCGCGTCACCGGCGCCACCCTCAACGTGGGCGGACGCCTCGTCATCGAAATCACCCGCGTCGGCCGCGACACCGAACTGGCCCGACTCGGTCGCATGGTCGAAGACGCTCAGACCGGCAAAGCCGACATCCAGCGTCTCGCCGATCGTGTTTCAGCAATCTTCGTTCCGGTCGTGCTCGTGCTTGCCGTGGTTGCCTTCGTCGGCTGGATGATCGCCGGCGGGCCCATCGAACTCGCCTTCACGGCCGCCGTCACCACGCTCGTCATCGCGTGCCCCTGTGCCCTCGGCCTGGCAACGCCGACCGCCCTGCTCGTGGGCACCGGCCGGGGATCGCAGCTCGGCATACTGATCAGCGGACCGCAAGTTCTGGAACAGACGCGCGCCGTCGACACCATCGTGCTCGACAAGACCGGCACCGTCACTACCGGCGAAATGCGCCTCAGCAGTATCGAGGTGCTTGAGGGCGAGAACGAAGAGCTCGTGCTGGCACGCGCCGCCGCCGTGGAGGCTGGCTCCGAGCATCCGGTCGGCCGTGCCGTAGTCGCAGCAGCCGAACAGCGCAGCATCGAACTACCCGCCGTCACCGACTTCGCCGCCCACGCTGGCACCGGAGTTCAGGCCACCATCGACGGCACCGTGGTGTTCGTCGGCAAGCCGTCGTGGCTCACCACTGACCAGCACCAGACCGTGTCGGATGCCGCCCGCGCCTTAGTCGAGAAAGCTGAAGCTGCCGGGTCAACCGCGATGGTCATCGCGTGGAACGGCCACGCGCGAGGCGTGCTGGTTGTCGGCGACACCGTGAAGGCAAGCAGTGCGGACGCCATTGCCGAGTTCGTCCGCCTCGGCTTGCGCCCCGTGTTGCTCACGGGCGACAACGCCGGAGCGGCAGCCTCCGTCGCCAGTGTGGTGGGCATCACCGATGTGCACGCCGGGATTACTCCGCAGGGAAAGCTCGACGTCATCCGCCAGCTGCAGGCCGAAGGCCGGGTTGTGGCGATGGTCGGCGATGGAGTGAACGACTCTGCCGCCCTGGCCGCCGCCGACCTCGGCATTGCCATGGGCGGTGGAACGGATGCCGCGATCGCCGCCAGCGACATCACCGTCGTGAGCGGCGACCTGCTCGTCGTGGCTGACGCGGTTCGCCTCGCCAAGCGCACCCTCGGCATCATCCGCGGCAACCTGTTCTGGGCGTTCGCCTACAACGTGGCGGCGCTTCCGATCGCGATGCTTGGCCTACTCAACCCGCTCATCGCGGGTGCGGCGATGGCGTTCTCGTCGGTGTTCGTCGTGACGAACAGCCTGCGGTTGCGCAGCTTCAAGGGCCGCGTCGGCGTGCCCGTGCGCGGCGATTCGGCCTGAACCCTTTCGCCCGCACCGATTGTGGGGTGGGATAGACGCATGCTTCTTCACCAGCGTGCTCTCACCCCGCGCTCGATCCCTGTGCCGCTAATGGTTCTCGCGCCGCTGGTAGCCCTCGCCCTGCTCGCAGGCTGCACTCAAACCCCGCAGTCGAATCCGCTCCCCGCAGCGACGACGGATGTTCCGCCCCGGTCGCTTTCGTCGGTAACCGTCGACGCCGAAGCATCAACAGAAACGATCGTCACCGGCCTCGAAGCTCCCTGGTCAATGGTGCGCTTGGAGTCGGGCTCCACCCTGATCAGCGAACGTGACACTCGGCTGGTGAAAGAGCTCACGGCTGACGGTGAGCTGCGAGAGGTCGGGGTGATCGGCGATGCCGCTCCCAATGGCGAAGGTGGTTTGCTCGGGCTCGCGACCCTCGATGGCACGACACTATATGCCTATCTCACCACCGCGACTGACAACCGCATCCTCCGCTTTGACCTCACGGGCGCCGCCGGCAGTTACACGCTGGGAGCCAGCACCGAGATCCTTACCGACGTTCAAAAATCACGGGTGCACAATGGTGGCCGCATCGCGTTTGGCCCCGACGGGATGCTCTACGCCACGGTCGGCGATGCGAGCGAACCCGAGCTGGCGCAAGACCCCAACAGCCTCAACGGCAAGATTCTGCGGATGACGCCTGACGGCGCGGTTCCCGCCGATAACCCGTTCCCCGATTCGTTGGTCTACTCTCTCGGCCATCGCAATCCCCAAGGACTGGCCTGGGATGCCGATGGACAGTTGTGGGCGTCCGAGTTTGGTCAAGATACCTGGGATGAGTTGAACATCATCACCGCGGGAGCGAATTATGGCTGGCCCACCGTCGAGGGCGGTTCCGACGACGACCGCTTCACCCAGCCCGCAACGCAGTGGGCAACCGACGACGCCAGCCCCAGCGGCCTCACCTACGTTCAGGGAACGTTCTTTATGGCTGGGCTCGGCGGTGAACGGCTGTGGGAGATCTATCCCATCGACACGTCATCGCCAGAAGAATCCTTTGTCGACACGTTCGGGCGCATCCGCGACGTCACTCCCGGCCCCGATGGCAGTCTCTGGATGCTCACCAACAACACGGATGGCCGCGGTGACCCTCGCGAAGGAGACGACCGCATCGTGCAGGTGGAGCTAGCGCCTATTCCGTAGAGCGATTGCGAATCGCGATCCCCCGCGTTTCGTCTGCCGCCTGGCGACGGGCGAGCACGAGATTGCGGTAGGTGTCACGCAGCGGCAGCTGCACGGTATTTTCGGCGGGAACACCGGCTAGCAACTGGCGAAGGCGCGTGAATTCGGCATCCACTTCGATACCGGCCACGAGGGCAAGGTTGCTGATGTACAGCCAGATGAGCACCGCAAGCGCGCCGCCGAGCCAGCCGTAGACCCGGTCGTAATTGGCGATCGTCGACACGTAAAAACCAAAGCCTGTGGTGGCGAGACCCCACGCAATGATCGCGAACAGGGCCCCGGTGCTGACCCACCGCATCCGATCGTGGCGCACGTTGGGCGTGTAGTAGTAGAGCACCGCGATGATCATGGTGAGGATGGCAGCGAGCACCGGCCAGCGGCCGTAGGCCCAGATCGTGATCCAGGGTTCACCAAAGCCGAGGGCTTCCGCGATGGCGGTCGCGACCCGAGTGGTGGTGAGCAATAGGGTGACGACGGCAGCGAATGCAATCAGCAAGAAGGCGGAGAGAACCAGCATCAGCCCACGGAACTTAACGAACCGGCGACCCTCTTGGATTTCGTAGACACTATTGGCGGCCCGACCGAAAGCGGTCGCATAGCTCGACAGCGACCACACGCTCAAGGCCAGCCCAATGATCAAGGCGAGCGCGGGGCTTCCGACGGAGAACAGCTGAGTGAGCGGTTCGGTGAAGAGTTCGAGCGTGGCCGGTTTCAGGATCTCATCGGCAAGATCGAGCACCGTATCGGCTGCTTGCTCTTTGCCCTGCGCGATAGCGAAAGCCGAGACAATGCTGAGCGCGGCCGGCAAAATAGTGAGCGCAGCAAAGAACGCGAGGGTGGCGGCGGAGTCGATTCCACGATGCAGCATGAAGCCGTGATAGGCCCGGCGAAACGCATAAGCCCACTCGCGCCGCGGCGTGAGGAACGCGCCTTGCGGCTCAGAATTCTCCATCGGATCAGCCTAAACGACCGGCCGTTGCTCGGTTCGCACGACGTCGTTGTTCAGACGCTCGTGTCTAGACCGTGTCTACCGGTTGTCGCAGCAGCATGCGGAACTTGGACGCCTCGAGCGCGGCTAGTTAGCTCATCCCCATTGAGCGCCGGAAGAATTCCAGAGCCGCAAGATCATCATCGATGAGTCCACCTTCATGACCGTTGTACTCCCGGAGGGTCATACTCTTCTCCCCGGCGTACTCGTGAAACGCGCCGTAGACCGACGAGGGCGGGCAGATCTTATCCATCAGCCCGGCAGAGAACCACATCGGAGTGCGCGCTCTGCGGGCGAAGTTCACACCGTCGAAGTATTCCAACGTGGAATGGACCTGGTCACTGCGATCTCGGTGCACCGCCAGGTAGCGGGCGATTTCGGCATAGGGCATCTCGTCAGTGCGCAGAACGGCACGGCGGAAATCACAAAGAAACGGCACGAATGCAGCGGATGCGGCGAGATCGCCAACGAGCGCAGTGGCAGCCAGCGAGATTCCGCCTCCTTGACTGCCACCGAACGTGCCAACCCGATGTGCATCTACAGAGTCGAACGAGCGAACAGCCTCGATCGCGCGCACTGCGTCAGAAAAAACGCGGCGGTAATAGTAGGTCTGCGGGTCAAGAATCCCAGCCGTCATGAATCCCGGATAGTGCACTCCAGCGTCGTGAGGATCAGGGGTGTCGCCCGCACTCCAAGCAGAGCCTTGGCCCCTCGTGTCCATCTGGAGGTGAACGAAGCCAGCCGATGACCACAGCAGGTTCTCTTCCGCTTTGCCTCGACCGCCGCCGTATCCCACGAATTGCACGAGTGCAGGCAGCGGACCTTCTATTCCGGAAGGCACCCGAAGCCAGGCTGCAACCGGCTCGCCCGCGTATCCGGCGAACCTGAGATCGTAAATGTCGATCGTGCGCAACGGACTCTCGACGCGACGAACCGTAACCCCGAGATCATGGCTACGCGTCTGCTCTAAGGTCTCAGCCCAAAACTGGTCGAAGTCATTCGGCTCGGTTTGTGCGCTGCGGTAATTGTCTAGCTCGATCGCAGTCAGATCTGTGAGCATGATGTTCCTTGGGTCGGGGCGGATAGGTTGAATCTCGCGCTGCCTACGCAGACCGAGTTCGGGCGGCCAGGCGTCGAGCTAGCTCGGCGCTGCGCCCGTTGTCCCGCGGATGACGAGCTGGGGTACTGAATCGAGATGAGCATCAGGATGGGCGCCATCGATCAAATCGAACAGCCGCCGAGCGACATGAGCACCAAGAGCGATCACGTCGTGACTGACCGCGGTGAGCGCCGGATAGGTCACCTGACACAGCGCGGAATCATCCCAGGCAATGATCGACAGATCATTCGGCACTGAGTAACCCAGGCTGGTGGCCGTGCTCAAACCTCCCACCGCCATCAAATCGTTGTCGTAAATGATCGCTGTCGCGCGGTCACTGGCGGCGAGTACCGCCCGCGTCGCCGCAGCACCCTGCTCGATTGTGTAATCAGTGCTCATGATTTGGCCATCAATGCCACTTTCGGCGATCGCTTCGCGGAACGCTGCATCCCGAACAGCCGTATGGCCAAGTTCAGCGATTCCCGCGATACGCGCTATACGACGGTGGCCCACTCTCGCCAAGTAGCGAACGGCTTCCTTCATCGCCGCGGCATCATCGGTCCAGACATCCATCATGCCGTTCGCGATCGTCGGGTCGCAGGACAGAACAGTCGGGAGCGCCCCTGGTTTTGAGAGCGCGATGAGACGCGGATCATCCACCCGCGCGTCGACAACAATAATGCCGTCTACGCGCCTGCTCGCGAGCCAATTTCTATGAGTTTCCAGCTCGGCGGCGGTGTCGCTCACCACTTGCAGCAGCAGCGCATAGGAACGCTTGGCGAGTTCCGTTTCGATGCCGGCGATGAACTGCATATAGAAGCTCTCGATGCCAAGCGCCTTAGGGTCCCGCGCCAGAACAAGCCCGAAAGTGTCTGTCTTTGCTTCGGTGAGGGAGCGAGCCGCGCTCGAGGGCGCCCACCCCATCTCATCCGCAACAGCAAGCACTCGCTGGCGGGTTGTCTCCGATACTCCCTTGCGCCCGTTCAACGCGTACGAAACCGCGCTAATCGATACCCCAGCACTCGAGGCGATGTCGTTGATAGTGACTCGTGCCACGTGTCATCCCTCCACTGGTATTAGGTCAACTCTAGGGGAGACGAGCGAAGTCGATCGGCGATCACTGAAGCAAGCTCAGTGATCACATACGCCTCATCAAGCAGTGCCGGATCGAGTAACACTTCAGAGCGGATGTCGTAGCGTGCGGTCTCTCCCGCCAGCAGAGTAACGAACCCACGGTCGCTGTGCGCACTGGGGTGCATCCGATCGGCTTGAACAAGAAGATCTCGAGCAATGCCATCGCTAGTGACCGACACCGTGAGCCCGCTTTCGGTCGCAACGGCCGCCACGGTGAGTACGGGAATTACGAAATGGAAATCCTTATCTTCGACGCCGAAGAAAACGGCACGCTGGCCGTCGGCATCCGCAACGAGGAATTCGCGAGTGGGATCGGTAATCGTGATGGATGCGGGCAACACAGCCACCGTCGACGAATGCGGTTCCACCGCAATATCGACCGTGTGGCTCTTCAGGATTTCACCGTCGTTGCGCACCACACGAACCGTAACCGGGCCAGACCACAGAGCTTGCTCATCGTTCATCGCGATCAGCGCGGGCGTGCCCTCGGTGCGACGCCATGCCAACCGTCGAGGCGCGTACACGTCATTTAACGCAAAGTAGGAGGGCTTCCGTCTTCCCGCACTATCGATCATCGACCAGGACACCGCCGGCCAGATGTCGTTGAGTTGCCAGACAATCGTGCCCGCTGTGTGCGGCCAATGCGAACGCCAGTGATCGATACCGACCTCAAGCGCCCGCACCTGGTTGAGTTGAGCGAGAAAGTGCCAATCGTCGAATCCGCTCGGAACATCGAAATGATGAGAGAGACCCCGAGCCATCTTTTCCGGACCGCTGAACGCCTTCTGGTGGTGAAGCATCCCCGGCGACTCTGGCGCTAAAGGCTCATCTGAGATCGCTTCCGTGAGGGTCGCCCACGTAGCGGGCGCTTGCCACCCGAACTCGGAAACGAACCGTGGTGTGGAGTCGAGGTAGTGAAGATAGTCCCGCTCGTTCCAGACATCCCACGAGTGGAAAGTCTGGTGGTCAACATGGTTTGGCTCAATATCGCGGTCCCCCGACCAGGGGCTCCCGGCTGTGTAGGGCCTCGACGGATCGACTTCGGCGACGATACGCGGCAAGAGCGTGAGGTAGAACTTTTCGCCCCAGCTCAGTTTTCCGCCTGGCTCCTCTGCCCAGTTCTTCTCCTGATGCATCCACAAGTTCTCGTTGTTCCCTGTCCAAATGACAAGGCTCGGATGACTCGAAAGGCGCGCCACATTCTCGCGGGCCTCTGCCTCAACTTCATCGAAGAACGGGGTTTCTTCCGGATAGGCAGCACAGGCGAAAAGGAAATCTTGCCACGTGAGAAGGCCCAGCTCGTCGCACGCGTCGTAAAAAGCATGCTCCTCGTAGATGCCACCGCCCCAGACACGCACAAGATTGACATTGGCGTCGACTGCGTCCTGCAACCGCGAACGGTATCGCTCCGCCGTCATGTGACCCGGAAAGACGTCATCCGGTATCCAATTAACGCCCTTGGCAAAAATTCGCTCGCCGTTGATGACGAACACGAACTGGCTACCAGTTTCGTCGAGGCTGCGGTCAATTTCCACTGAGCGGAATCCGATCCGGCGTTGCCAGGTATCGAGCGTTGCACCGTTATCTGCTCGGCTAACCGTAACGGTTAAGTCGTAGAGCTCTGGGCTGCCATACCCTCGTGGATACCACCGGCGCACGTGCGGAACAGCGAAATCGATAGTCGCAGAGTCGACTCCGGCGGGAATCTCAGCGCGGGTGGTTCCCCCGTCGCCCAAGTCGAGATCGATCATGAGCGGAACGTCGGCGCCTGGCGTGGATCGCTCAAGGTCGATGTGCGCAGTAAGGATGCCGGTATCGCCATCGAGCCCAGTGAGGGGTCGCACGGTCACGATTCGAGCAGTGCTCCACCCTTCAAGCCGCACCGGACGCCACATTCCCGCCGAGGCAAGAGTTGGCCCCCAATCCCAACCGAAGCTGCAGGCCATCTTTCGAATGAAGTTAAAGGGTTCCGGGTAGGCGTTGGGGCGGTCACCAAGCGTCTTCTTCCAGCGTTCGGCTTCCGTGTAGGCACTCGTGAATCGAACCGCAAGCGCATTGCCCGAGTCGCTTAGGGTGTCCGTGATATCGAATCGGTACGAGCGATGCATATTGCGGGTCGAACCAACAGGAACCCCATCCAGTTCGATGTCGGCGACGGTGTCGAGCCCCTCAAACACCAGCTCAACTCGTTCGGCCGCGGGCCCGGCCCAGAGGAATTTCGAGTCGTATCGCCAATCGGCGCGCGCTACCCAGGCGACGTCTTTCTCATTCGTCTCGATTAGCGGGTCAGTGATGATTCCTGCCGCCAGCAGATCAGTGTGGGTGCTCCCCGGTACTGCGGCAGCGAACGTCGCGCCCGCCAACGCACTGGCTTGTGGGGGAAGATCGGGCGTTTTTCCCGCAGCGTCGACTGCCAATGTCCATCCGTCGTGGAGCGGTTGGGTAAAACGCATAGCGGAATCCTCCTAGATCAAATGGTCTCGCAACAGCTCGACCGCAGCGCCGCTGCAATAATTGAACGACCTAGTGGGAGTGTAAGTTAACCGCTTCAGTTATTTCCACTCCGAATTCGGGATCAACAGCACGAAAGATGCTGACAGGTGCATAGTTCGCTGAGAATAAGGATGATTTTTACTTCGCTATTCGCGATTGCAAACTGAAGCGGTTAAGCTATGCTCGTGTCCCAAGGCTAGCAAGACCGCGTCGCTCACGAGTGAATAGCGATGCACACGAGCATCGCAACGGTCGGCTGAGCCCCCGACTCGAGGACCGCCCCGAGTTGGCTTTCAGAGAGGAAAGTACGCCATGCACACACAGCTTTCACGCCACCGCTGGCTCAGCGGCGCAGCCGTCGCCACGGTTGCCACCCTCGCGATGGTGGGACTCAGCGCATGCTCGTCCGACAGCGCGACGAACGGCTCCGCCGACGAACTCAACATTTTGCTCCACTCGAATCCCCCCACGGACAAGGCGCTCACCGCCATGACGGAGGCCTTCGAAGAAGCGAACCCTGACATCAAGGTGAACCTGGACTTCGTCCAGACCAATGACCTCCCGTCTACCCGCTCCGCTCGGTTAGCCGCAGGAAAGGTTGATATCACCGAGGGTTCCACCGGCATCGCTGCACAGCCGCTCCCTGACTACGTCACCGGAACACCGGAGTCGGACTGGATCAAAGGGGTAGATGCCGGAAACTGGGTCGACCTCGGAGACCAAGAATTTCTGGCCAACTATCTCCCTGAGGTTGTCGATGCACTCTCGGTCGACGGCAAGACGTATCAAGTTCCCACAAGCCTCAACTACTACACAGGCGTGTATTACAACAAGGAACTGTTCGCCAAGGCTGGCGTGACATCAGCACCAACGACATGGACAGAGTTCGTCGCTGCGATGAAGGCTCTCGACAAGAACAACATCATCCCGTTCTCGATCGGCGGGAAAGACAACTGGCCAGTCGGCCTCATCCCGAAAGCGGCAATGCAGAGCGCTTTCCCCACTGTTGATGACCGCGTGAACCTCGAGAAGGCTCTCTGGGATGGCAGCGCAGCGTGGAATGACCCCGCACTCGTCACGGTAATGGATCAGACCGAGACCGTTTATGAATACGCTGACCCTTCCTTCGCCGGGGTCGACTACGCAACCGCGCAGGGCCAGTTCGCTGGCGGGCAAACAGCAATGACGATCGATGGCACGTGGGCTGCGACCTTGTTCACCGAGACCAACCCCAACCTCGACTACGGTTTCTTTCCGTTCCCCGGGAGTGAAAACGCGGCTGACAACCAGACCCTCGGCGGAAAGATCGACTTCACTTTCGCAGTGCCCACATCATCGAAGAACCAAGATGCAGCATTGCGTTGGATCGCGTACTTCTCTGAGCCGTCAAACTACGCCACCTTCGCCGTCGACGGCGGAGTGATTCCCGCCCAACCCGGTGTCGAGCTCTCCGCAGCCCTCGATCCGATCAAGCCGTACCTGGAAACTTTTCAGCTCGGCTGGGAAGACATCTTCCACACCTCGAGCGGCAGCCCTAAGACCCTCAACTACGCCGATATTGCACCGATGGGCAAGATCGACTCCGCCAGCGAAGCGCAGGATCGCGCCCAGCAAGAATGGCTCGCGGCCACTACCGGCAACTAGCAATTCTTGAGGCGGGGTTTGGATGCGCAGGCTCGGCGTTCACACCCCGCCACACCCCGTGTTAATCGCGCACTGATGTCAAAGTAGGAGAGTATGACTGCGAACATTTTCGGCAGTTCTGCCGCACCCAAGATCGGGTTTTATCCCGCCTTCATCTTCGTAGCGTTCTTCTCGCTTATTCCGGCGGTCGCGACGTTGGGACTCTCGTTCACCGACATCACCGGAGTAACCGGGGTTCCCATCAACTGGGTCGGACTCGACAACTATGTGAGGTTCTTCAGCCCCTCACAGGTGTCGGAGACCTCCAACGCCCTCATTAACACCTTGCTTTTCGCCGTCGGCGTCTCGGCGATTCAAAACGTCGTGGCGTTCTTCGTGGCAGTGCTGCTCAATCGTCAATCGAAGTTTGCGCTGTTCACCCGCTCAGTGGTGTTCTTACCTACCGTGCTCGGTGTCACGGTCGTCGGAATGCTGTGGACGCTCATTTTCAACCCCATCGGCGGCCCCGCACAGTCGTTCTTATCTCTATTCGGACTCCGGTCATCGTTCTTCGGAGACCCCAATCTGGCGCTTCTACTCTGCATCTTCGTGCAGATCTGGATGACGCTCGGCTACGCGTCACTGATCTACACCGCCGGCCTTCAAGCTATCCCGCAGGAACTTTACGAGGCCGCGGATATTGATGGCGCGAACGTATGGCAACGATTGAAGAACATCACCGTCCCGATGATTGCCCCCTCTATTACGACGAACGTGCTCATCTCGATCATAGGTTCGCTGCAATCGTTCCAGCTGATTTATGTGCTCACTGGGGCCCTCAACGACTCCACGTCCGTGCTCTCCTTGCTGCTCTATCGCGTCGGATTCGGAATCGATCCCGACCGCGGCGCTGAGCAGGGCTACGCCTCCGCAATTTCGATCATTCAGTTCATGTTCGTCGCAGTCATCGCGCTCGGTTCGTTCTGGTTTCTTCGGCGCCGGGAGAACCAACTATGAGCGTCATCCCACAAGCAGAAAACTCGGCACGTTCAATTCGAAGGACAGCGAAGACGATGAAAACTGGAAAGAGTCGCTCGCGACTACCCAAAGGCTCAACGTTTCTGATCTACCTCGGCATCGTCCTGGTGCTTTTGGCTTTTGCACTACCACTGCTTTTCGTCGTCAACACTGCCCTCAAGACTCAGGGGGATTTCTTCGTCGATCCCGCTGGAGTCACGCAGACGCTCCAATGGAGCAACATCGTGGACGCGTGGAACACTGTCGACTTCGGTCGCTATCTGATCAACTCTGTTGTCTACACACTCGTCTGTGCCACCGTCGGAACGTTCGCGTCCCTTCTCATGGCGTTCCCTGTCGCCCGGAACTTTATGCGCGGTAGCGGTGCTTGGAATGCAGTGTTCGTTCTGGGGTTGTTCCTTCCGGTCGCGCTGGTTACTCAATTCCAGATGCTTCTACGACTGGGGCTTTACGACACTCAAATTGGCTACATGCTGCTGCTATCGGCATCCGTTGGTATTGGCCCGTTGCTTATCGTGGGCTATCTGCGCACGTTTCCCTTGGAACTCGACGAGGCTGCTGCGATCGATGGTGTTGGCTACTTCCGCTACCTCTTCACCTTCGTTGCACCGCTGTCGACCCCCGTGCTCGTGACCGCCTTTATTTTGCAAGCGCTCACGGTGTGGAACGAGATCATCCTCGCGACAGTCGTCTTCTCCGATGAGAACAAGTATCCGGCCTCGCTCGGACTCAAGGCCTTTCAGGGGCAGTATGCGAGCCAGTGGCCGCTACTCGCCTCAGCCACAATTATTGTGGCGATCCCCATCATTGTGATTTACGCATCGCTTCAGCGTTACTTCGTTGCCGGCGCGTTGAGTGGCGCGTTCAAGGGGTAGCGGCGGGCTAAGAAATCTCGTCGACTCGCTCAACAGGCTGCCGCCGCAGAGTGCTCGCTAGGCCCGCTCGACGGGCTGCCGCAGCAGGGTGCGAAGTTTGGATGCCTCGACCTTGCGAAAGTCGTTGAAGTAGATCTCGTGGTGCTTGCCGGTCATCCGCAACCCCTGCTCGGGGATGAATTCGTCGTGCAGCTGCGCCAGAATCTCGGCCTCATCGTCGTAGGGGCCGAGGTGGAGTGTTTGCACGCACAGCCCCTCGGCGAGGGTCTCGAGACGAACTTTGCCGAGGTCGGCGGGCAGGCTGTCGGGAGTCTTGCTCTTGGCAGCGACCACCGCCACAGCATCCTGAAACATCTGCTCGGTGATCCACTCGGGGGTCAGCAGCATCACTGTCCAGTCCCACTGCGATTTATCGCGGCCGGTCGTGAACGCCGCCATATCGTCGGCCCACCAGAGTGCTTCGAGCGGCGGCACGACGTAGTCACGGTCGAGCGCTTTGCTCGCGAACTTCAGCGTGTACGCCACGGGATACAGCGCGGCGATCGCGGTCGTGTAGTCGCTGCCTTCACCGGGCGCCCCGTGGCCGTCGACCATCAGGTACTGCTGGGGTGGGACATCCAGAATTCTGAATTCGTTGTGGCGCGCTTTATACGCGTCGAGCGTCTTCTTGAAGTCTGTCTTCATTGCCCCACCCCGCCGTGCATTGGTTCGTATTGTTAGCTCGCGCCGATGACCACGTTGGCGATGAGCATATCGAGCTTGCGCACGTCGATGGCCTTGCCGACCTTGATCTTGATGTGACCAGCGCGGGTCCACAGTTCGAGCTCAGCGTTGAAGTCGAGCGTTCCGGCGTTCTCGGATGACCACATCAGAACGTTCGAGTAGGGCAGCGAGTAGAGCTCCACCTTCTTGCCCGTGATGCCCTGAGCGTCACGAACGATGAGGCGCTTGTTGGTGAACACGGCGCTGTCGCGGAACGTCTTGTAGGCCGCGATGGGCTGCTCGCCCGGCAGGAGCATAGGCATGACGTCTTCGGGAATCGGCGCTTCAGAAACAAACGTCCAGGCGGCGATTACGGCGGCTTCCATGGGGTACTCCTTCTATCGGGTGGTGGGCCGAGATCTCCGGCCCGCACAAACCCTATCGGTAGGCAGCGACGCTGCGATTAAGCCCGACTTCGCAGCATCCGAAACGGTAGAATCGTGGTTGTGCCGCTTTCGGCGCGGTAAGGATCGCCTCGTGACATTGCCTGCTCAGACTGACCGCCAGCCGCTCGTGGAGCCGGGCGCGCCGCTCAGCTCCGAACGCCTGATCCGCTACTCACGCCAGCTGGCCAATCCTGACTTTGGTGAGATCGCCCAGCGTCGCCTCGCGAATTCTCGCGTGCTTGTCGTCGGCGCGGGTGGCCTCGGCAGCGCCACCATCCCTGCCCTCGCCGCGATGGGCGTCGGCACCATTGGTGTGATCGATACGGATGCCGTTGAGCTCTCCAATCTGCACCGCCAGCTCGCCCACGGGGTCGCCGACATCGGGCGCAGCAAACTCGATTCCATGGCGGACACGGTCGCGCGAGTCGATCCCGAGATTGGGTTCGTTGCCCATAACGTGTGGCTCGATTCCAGCAATGCTCTCGAACTTTTCGCCACCTACGACCTCGTGCTCGATGGCAGCGACAATTTCGTCACGCGCTACCTCGTCAACGACGCCGCGGCGCTTTCGGGAATACCGCTCGTGTGGGGTGCGATCCTGCGCTACGGCGGCCAAGCCGGTGTGGCGTGGGCGGGCCTAGGCCCCACCTACCGCGACCTCTTTCCTGTTCCCCCCGCGCCGGGCACCGTGCCGTCGTGCGCCGAAGGCGGAGTGCTGCCGACCGTGTGCGCGATCATCGGCGGCATCATGTGCTCCGAAACCGTGAAGCTCCTCACCGGAATCGGCGAACCACTTCTGGGCCGAGTCACTACCTACGACGCGCTCAGCGGGCGCTTTCGCGAACTTGAATACGCCACCAGCGACGAAGTGGATGCCGTGACCGAGTTGATTGATTACGAACTGTTCTGCGGTCTGACGCCTGCTGCCATTGGTTCGAGCGGGGCCGGCGACACGAGCGCCACCGGCGCGACCGGCGCGCTTGGCGCGACGAGCGGAAGCGACGCTGCCGGCGGCGTGAGCGACGAGATCGATTCGCGCGAACTGGCGGCCCTGCTCTCCACGGAGGCTGCGCTGCAGCTGATCGATATTCGGGAGCCCTTCGAGTTTGCGATTGCCGCGATTGAGACGGCGGAGCTGATTCCGCTTGGTGGCCTTGAGGGCCGGCTTGCCGACATCCGCGCCGATATTCCAGTCGTCGTATATTGTCATCACGGAATCCGCAGCGAACGCGCTCTGCGCCTATTGCAGGGCGCCGGTTTCACCAACATCCGCCACTTGGTTGGCGGCATCGACGACTACTCGCAGGTCATTGATCCTGCGCTCGCGAGGTACTAAAAGTGAACGATCAGACCCCGGCCAGCTTCGCCCTCATCTCGGATGCCGCCATCGATGAAGCCGCGATCCGTCGCGCTGTGGAGTCCCCCGCGTCGGGCGCGGTCGTCGTGTTCTCGGGTGTGGTGCGCAATCACGACGGCGGCAATGAAGTGTGGTCGCTGGAGTACCAGGCGCATCCCGAAGCCGAGGCGCTGCTCGCTCGGTGCTGCGCTGAAGTGGCGGCCGAAACGGGCCTCGCGATTGCGGCGGCGCACCGCGTCGGGCTGCTCCAGATTGGGGACATCGCCCTCTCGGCAGCGGTCTCTGCCGCGCATCGCCGCGAAGCCTTCGAGGCGTGCGAACTGCTCGTGGAGCGCATTAAGAAGACGGTGCCGATCTGGAAACGTCAGCAGCTCGCCGGCGGCGCGACCGAATGGGTCGGGCTGTAGCGAGTCGCTCCGCGCGGACGTAGGTCGCTGAGTCACGCACAGCTGAGTCGCGTTTCCCAAGCGGCGCTGCGGGTCGTGCGTCGCTGGGTCGCGTTGCCGAGGCGGCACCGCGGGTCGGTCGAGTCGCGCCTTAGCCGCCGGCGAACGGCGGCAGCACGTCGACGCGAGCACCCACCGCGTGCGCGGGGTCGCGGCGAACAACGCCGTCGATCAGGAACGAGCCCGACTCGACGACGCGCTGCATAAGGGCGCCATAGCGTTCAATGAGCACAGCCTTGAGCGTGCTCAGGGTGGCTCCGACCTCGATTTCGAGGTGCTCTTCATCGCGCCCGGCAGCCTCGGCTGCGGCGGCGAAGTAACGGATGTGAATGCTCATGTCAGCCACCAATGTACGACATTTCAATTCTCTTGGCGCCGGGCTCGGTGCCGTCGGCTCCGGCTGGGCGCGGCGTGTTGAGCGAACGCAACTCTGAATAGCGGTCGGTGCGCTCTCGCCACAGGCTCGCCATGGCATCCGACAGCTGGTCGTCTGTGCAACCGTCGCGCATGAGCGCGCGGAGGTCGTGACCCGAACTCGCGAACAGGCAGGTGTAGAGCTTGCCGTCGACCGAGATGCGGGCACGGGAACACGTGTGACAGAAGGACTGCGTGACGCTCGAGATCACACCGATTTCGTTGCCGCCATCGCGGTATCGCCAGCGCTGCGACGTTTCGCCGCTGTAGTTGGGGGCGACTTCTTCGAGAGGAAGCTCCGCGTTGATGCGAGCGACAACCTCAGCCGACGGCACAACCTCGCCGAGCTGCCAGCCGTTGGTGGTGCCGACATCCATGTACTCGATGAAGCGCAGGATGAACGGGGTGTCTTTGAAGTGGCGCGCCATCGCGACGATGTCTTTGTCGTTGTGCCCTTTCTTCACGACCATGTTGATCTTGATGGGGCCGAGCCCGGCGGCGTGGGCGGCATCGAGACCAGCCAAAATCTTCGCGACGGGAAACTTCACGTCGTTCATGGCTTGGAAGGTGGCGTCGTCGAGGGAGTCGAGCGATACCGTGACGCGCTTGAGCCCGGCTTCCTTCAGCGCGACCGCAAGGTGGCCGAGCGCGGAGCCATTGGTCGTGACCGCGAGGTCGAGGGGCTTGCCCGCCGGAGTCGTGAGTTTCGACAGCATTCCGACCAGCTCTGGAAGCCCTTTGCGTAGTAGCGGTTCGCCGCCAGTGAGACGAATCTTCTCCACACCGTGCAGCGCGGCAATGCGCGCCAGCCGCGTGATCTCTTCAAAACTCAGAAGCTCGTCGCGCGGCATGAACGCGTAGTCAGCCCCGAAAACTTCCTTGGGCATGCAGTACACACACCGAAAATTGCACCGGTCGGTGACCGAAAAACGGATGTCGTGCAGCGGCCGGCCGAGGGTATCCACGAGGGCGTTCGCCGCCACATCTGCGAGCGCGTTCGCAGAAGGAGGCACTACCGCGGAGGAACTCATTCCGTCACACTATCCCGCTGCGGGCTGCGAAACCTCCGAGGTCGTCGCCTCGACCGCATCGCCCACGTGAATGCGACCGCCATCAAGCGGAGCCAGGCGGATGCCGAACCACGTTTTGTGGTCGCGCTGGCGATGCTGCGCCAGGGTTCGAATCGGTTCCTTGCCGCGCTCGAGCGTGGTGGGTTCGATCGTGGTCATCACGCAGCGGTCGCAGATCATGGTGACGCGAAAGCGCACGTCGCCGATCGTGACGTGCGTCCAACTTTCTTCGACGAAGGGTTCGAGATCGTCGATGATCACGTTGGGGCGGAATCGGATCATGTCGAGCGGTTCGTCGTTCTCATCCGTCCACTCGTCGAGCTGTCGAAGCGACGCTTCGGAAGCGAGCAGCAGCGGGCCACCGTCGGCGAGCGAGACAACTTCTCCGGGCTGGCCGCCGTCTTCGGGGTCGATCGCGCGCACGGTCGGGTCGGACTGCCAGACGAGTCGTGCGTCGAGGCCGACACGTTCGCTCAACCAACGGTTGACGTCTCCGCGAGCGGCAAGCGCGGTGCCCTGCCCGTCGTGGCTCACTTCAATCGTGTCGCCGCCATCCGCCATGTCGACGGTCACGCTGGAGCCCTCGCGGTCAGAGAGCTGAACTGCCGTCTCGCTCAGGGCGTGCGCCGAGAGGCCAAGCAGCTGGTTGTGGCGGCGAGCGGTGAGAGTGTCGCCCGCGCTATCGACGATGGCCCAGCGGCGATCCTGGTCAAGACCCCACGGATTCACCGCGGCAGATTCGACGTCTTCGCCGGCAAACGACTTCACTGGATACACTCTGAGTTTCGTCACGCGCATGAGCAAATCTTAGCAACGCGCATCCCAAGAGCGACGGGACTGTTCAGAGGATTAAAAGTTCCGCTGTGTGGTGCAGATTACCCTCGCGGGGAGCGCCGATTAGCGGCGCAGATAGGCCGTGATCTGAGACGGATCGACGGACGCCACGACGCGGTCCCCCGGCGCGATGTCGCGCGCGAGCAGATCGGCGGCCGACGCCTCAGCCACGACGGTGTCGCCTAGGAGCGTGACGCGGATCCCCTTGAGTCCGGGCTCGAGCAGATCGACGGTGGCGAGCCATTCATGCGGCAGAGGCGGGGCGGATGCGGCGGGCTCGACACGTGCGGAGTCCGCGACTCCGGGCGCTGCAGTCGCAGCACCGTCGGCCCGAGCGGCACCCCGCGACTCCCGGCGCAGCGTCACCGCGGACGGCGGGAACGCGACCGAAACTTCCGTACCGACCGCCGGCACGATGCTGTCGACGGCGAGAGCACGCCCATCCGCGAGCCGCACGAGCTGGCTGGTTTCGACAATGCCGTGCAGCACGGTGAGGCCGACGAGCGCGGCCGCGAACTGGTTCACGGGCTCGCCCAGAACCCGAGCGACGTCGCCACTGTCGATGATGCGGCCAGCATCCATGATGGCGACGCGGTCGGCCAGCACCAGAGCATCCACCACATCGTGCGTAACGACGATCGTGGCAGGCGCCGTCGGCGGGCGGCCACCGATTCCGATGTGGGCGGCGAAGACGCGGGCCGACAGACACTCGCGCAGCAGGGTTCGCACGAGCGAGGCGTTCTGCACATCGAGGGCAGCCATCGGCTCGTCGAAGAGCAGCACATCCGGCTCGATCGCCAGCACGCGGGCGATTGCCACACGCTGTTGCTGGCCGCCCGAGAGCTCGGCAGGTGTGCGGGCTGCGTAGTCGCTCATCCCCACGGCGTCGAGCCATTCGGATGCTCGGTCCCGCGCTTCGTCCGTTCTCATGCCGTGTGCGCGCAGCCCGAAAGCCACATTCTCGAGAGCACTCAGGTGCGGGAACAATAGCGGGTCTTGCCCGAGCAGACCAATGCGGCGGCGATGAGCCGGCACCACGGTCATCCGCCCGCGACTAGCGCGCCCGCTGCCAGCGCGATCGCGACTAACGCGCCCGCCGCTCGCGCGATCTACAGCCCGACCGTCGGCGCGATCGACGGCACTCGGAACCTCGGTCAGCACTCGCCCGTCGACCGACACCGTGCCGCACTCAGGGACGAGCAGCCCGGCAATGACAGCGAGCAGCGTCGACTTACCCGAGCCGTTCGGGCCCAGCAGAGCGAGCGTTTCGCCGGGCGCGACTGTGACGCTCGCGTCGAGGGTGAACGATCCGCGGCTCACCTGCATGGTGGCATCCAATGTCATGGCTCAGAGCTCCGGGGTCGTGCGCCAGCTGCGCAGCAGAAGGAGGATGACGATGCCTACCACGACAAGCAACAGCGACAGGGCGATGGCCGAATCTTGGCTCACGCCGGCGCCGTTGAACGCGGTGTAGATGGCGAGAGGCATGGTGCGGGTCGTGCCTGCGGCGTTGCCGGCGAAGAGGGCGGTGGCGCCAAATTCGCCGAGGGCGCGAGCGAAGCAGAGCACGGTGCCGGCGATGACGCCCGGCATGATCAGCGGCAGCGTGACGCGACGAAACACTGTCCAGCGCCCGGCGCCGAGAGTGGCGGCGACCAACTCGAAGCGAGTGCCCGCGGTGCGCAGCGCGCCCTCGACGGAGATCACCAGGAACGGCAGCGCCACGAAGGATTGCGCGATCACGACGGCACCGGTCGTGAACGGAATGCGGATGCCGAACCACAGTTCGAGCACGCTGCCGACGAGCCCGTTGCGTCCGAGAAGGTAGAGCAGGGCGATGCCTCCGACTAACGGGGGCATCACGAGCGGGAGCGTGGTGAGCGCGCGCAACAGCCCCGCCAAGCGGTTGCCCGAGCGAGCGATCACGAGCGCGAGCGGAATGCCGACGATGAGACACAGCACCGTTGCGGCGAGCGCCGTCTGCAACGACAACCAGAGCGCCGACTGCGCTTCGTCCGAGACAATCGCGGCGGGAACGCTCGGCCAGTCGGCACGCAGAAACAGCCCAACAAGAGGCAGGATCAGCAGGGCGAAACCGAGGGCCGCGGGCAGGTAGAGCAGGCGCGGGATGCCGGAGCCGGCGGTTGCAGTCGTGCGCGAGACGGCACTCATGGCTTCACGAATCCGTAGCTCGCGAGGATGCTCTGCCCCGGCGCCGAGAGCACGAAGTCCACGAAGGCGGCCGCGATGGCGGGTTGCGCAGCCTCGTTCAGCACGGCGATCGGGTAGTTGTTGCGAGCCGTTGCCGCGTCGGCGATCGCGACGCCGTCGACCGTTCCCGCCGCATCCTGCACATCGGTGACATAGACGAGCCCGGCATCCACTTCGCCCAGCTCAACCTTGGTGAGCACCGCTTTGACGTTCTGTTCTTCGGTCACCGGTGTGAGGTCGACCGCGGCGGCGTCGAGCAGGATGCGGGCTGCCGCACCACACGGCACCGCGGGCGCGCACAGGGCAACCTGCACGCCGGGCTTCGCTAGATCGCTCAGGGTCGTGATGTCCCGCGGGTTGCCGGGCTGCACCGCAATCTGCAATTCGTTGCTCGCGAACGACACCGGAACAGTCGCTAGTTCGTCACCGATCTGCTGCATTGTGGCGTCATCCGCGGAGGCGAAGACGTCAGCCGGCGCACCCTCGCTGATCTGGGTGGCGAGAGTAGAGGAGCCGTCGAAGGAGATCGGCGCGATGGTGACGCCGGGATTCTCCGCGCTGAATGCCTCGGCCAGCTCGGTGAACGACGCGGTCAACGAGGCCGCCGCAAAAATCGTGAGCTCACCCTGCAGTGCGCCGTCAGAAGACGTGGATGCCGGTGCCGGGTCGGCTGCCGAGCATCCGGAAAGCCCCACCAAGCCTGCAATCGCGGCGGCGGCGACCGTCGTCAGCACGCCAACTCGGCGTCGCGCCCGCCTGCCCCGTTGCCGCGGCTGTCGCACACTCCACATCACTAGGAGTTGTCTTTCGGCGCCTCAACCACGACCATCGTCGCCTTCACGACGGCGACTGCGAGCGAACCAATTTCGAGCTTCAAGTCGCGCACCGCTTCCGTCGACATGAGCGACACAATGCGATGCGGGCCGCACTGCAGCTCGACCTGAGACATCACGGTGTCGCTGAGGATGCCCGTGACGAGCCCGACCATCCGGTTGCGAGCGCTGCTCGTTGACTCGGATGCCGCTGCCGCCAGTTGGGCCTGCTGCGCACGCTCTTGAGCGCGGTGAGCAAGGTGCGCACCGTCGACCACTTGGCGACCGGCGTCGTCGAGCGCGACGGGTAGATCGTCGGTCGCGATCCAGCGCCGCACGGTGTCGTCGCTTACTCCGAGGAGCCCTGCAGCCTCACTAATCCGATATTGCGCCATAATTTACAGCGTAACACCGCAACTGCGGAGCTTTCAGGGCGTTTGCCCCGCATCTTCGATATGAGTGCTCGGCTATTCGACAGCTCACCCGCCGCTCGACCCTCGCTCGCCCGCCGCTTGCTCAGCCGAACAGCGCCGAAGCCTTCGTCATGGTCTGAAATACGCCGTAGAGCAACGGAATACCGACCAACGCCCAGACGATCGCGAGTTGTGCTTTCTTCATGTCAGGCCTCCGCGGAGATCGTGAGGTCTTTCGACCCCACTGTGGACGGTTCATGGAAGGTGGAATTCACGGGCCGCACCATGAGGTTGGCGATGAAGCCCACGACGAGCAGTCCCACCATGGTCAGCAGCGCGGGCTGGTACGCCGCAGCGGTCAGCTCGCCAGGCGCACCCTGGGCATCCAAGAACGAGTTCACGATCAGCGGGCCAGCGATGCCAGCTGCTGACCAGGCAGTGAGCAGTCGACCGTGGATGGCGCCCACCTGGAACGTGCCGAAAAGGTCACGCAAGTACGCCGGCGCCGTGGCGAAACCGCCGCCGTAGAACGAGATGATCACAAAAGCGAGCGCCACGTACAGCGCCGTCGTGTTGGATCCCACCAGAGCCAGCAGCACGTACAGCACCGCCCCCACGCCCAAATAGATCATGTAAATGTTCTTGCGCCCGGTGATATCGGACGTGGACGACCAGACGAACCGGCCACCCATGTTGGCGATCGACAGCAAACCGACGAAACCACCGGCCACGGCGGCTGTGACCAACGATTGCCCGTCGGCCTGTCGGAAGAAGTCTTGGATCATGGGAGCCGCCTGCTCGAGGATGCCGATCCCCGCCGTGACGTTACAGAAGAGCACGATCCAGACGAGCCAGAATTGGCGTGTCTTGATCGCGTTGCTCGCCGACACGTGATTGCTAGTGACCAATGACTTTGCCTTGACCTTCGTCGGGTCGAATCCGGCCGGAGTCCAGTCGTCGGCGGGCACCCGGATCGTGAACGCGCCAAACATCATGTACGCGAGGTAGATGAGCCCGAGCGTGAGGAATAACTTGCCAACGGCGTCACCGCTGGCCACCCAGCCCTCGGTTCCCGCGTTGGGATCGTAGAGCGCAAGCAATGCCGTAGAAACGGGGCTGGCGATCAGCGCGCCACCACCAAACCCCATAATGGCCATGCCGGTTGCGAGGCCCGGACGGTCCGGAAACCACTTAATCAAGGTCGACACCGGCGAGATATAGCCGATCCCGAGTCCGATACCGCCGATGAAGCCGTAGCCGACGTAGACCAACCACAACTGGTTGGAGAAGATACCGAGCGAACCGATCACAAAGCCGCTCGACCAGAACAGCGCGGCGACAAACATGGCCTTGCGCGGACCGCTGCGGTCAACCCACGTTCCCATAATCGCGGCCGATAACCCGAGCATGACGATGGCGATCGAAAAGATGACACCGATCTGAGTGAGACTCGCGTCGAAGTGATCAACGAGCGCGGTTTTATAGACGCTCGTGGCGTAGGCCTGACCGATGCTCAAGTGCACCGCCAATGCGGCCGGCGGAACAAACCAGCGATTGAAGCCGGGAGGGGCAATGGTGTGTTCTCGATCAAGCCAGCTCATGGACATTCTCCTCGGTACAAATAAGCGTGCAGGACAGCAACGTTGCTGTCGGCAAATCGGCCGCGAATCACAGGCTAACCGTTAACCTGATCAATTCTTAGATGTTTGGTCAAGATTGTCTACGAATTTCCATCGATTGGGGGCAGTATGGGGAGATGAAACGTGGAGCACCGGTTGACGACATCAATGAAGACGACCTGCTCGTCAAGAAGCCGAAAAAGTCGGCGGCCGGCGTTGAAGCCGTGCTCGTGGCCTTGGATCGGGGAATCGCGCAGGCAGGTGTGACCCGCACCGCACGCTCACTGTTGCGGCTGAACCAACGTGACGGCACGGACTGCCCCGGCTGCGCCTGGCCGGAATCGCAAGGCCATCGCAAGGTTGCGGAGTTCTGCGAAAACGGCGCCAAGGCCGTCGCCGAAGAAAGCACGCTGCGCACTGTCACTCCGGACTTCTGGGCGCAGCATTCCATCGCCGAGCTGTCGGAGAAGACCGAATACTGGCTGGGCAACCAGGGCCGCATCACGCATCCGGTCGTCATCCGCCCCGGCGACACTCACTACTCGCAGATCTCCTGGAACGACGCCTTCGAGCTCATCGGCGAGAAGATCCGCGCCACCACTCCCGAGCGCACGGTCTTCTATACCTCCGGCCGCACGGCCAATGAGTCGGCGTTTCTGTACCAACTCTTCGCGCGCTCGATCGGCACCAACAACCTGCCGGACTGCTCGAACATGTGCCACGAATCATCCGGTTCCGCTCTGAACCCCACGATTGGTATCGGTAAAGGCACCGTCTCGCTCGAAGACATCCATGAGGCTGAACTCATCTTTGTCATTGGCCAGAACCCCGGCACGAACCACCCGCGGATGCTGTCGGCGCTGGCCGAATGTAAAGACCGCGGTGGCAAGATCGTCGCCGTCAATCCGCTCCCCGAAGCCGGGCTGTTCAACTTCAAGGATCCACAAACCCCCAAGGGAGTCGTCGGGGGCGGCACCAACCTGGCCGACGAATTCCTGCAGATCAAGGTCGGTGCCGACCTCGCGCTGTTCCAGGCTCTCGGCCACTTGCTTCTGGAGGAAGAGGAGCGGGTTCCCGGCTCCGTAGTTGACCACGAGTTCATCGCAGCGAACACCGACGGCATCGATGCCTACCGGGCCGCGCGCAAGACGATCGACTGGGACGAGACCGAAGCAGCGACAGGCCTCTCTCGCCTCCAGATCGCCAAGGTTGCTCAGATGATGGTCGAGTCGAAGGCCACGATCATCTGCTGGGCACTCGGTCTCACGCAACAGCCTCACTCCGTGAACACGCTCAAGGAGATCATCAACCTGCTCCTGCTGCAGGGCAACTTCGGCAAGCCCGGCGCTGGTGCGTGCCCCGTGCGCGGCCACTCGAATGTGCAGGGCGACCGCACGATGGGCGTGTGGGAGAAGCCTCACGAGTGGATGCTGGATGCCCTCGACAAGGAATTCGGAATCACTTCGCCCCGCGAGCACGGCTTCGACTCGGTCGACACCGTCGAAGCGTTCGAGAACGACAACGTCGACGTGTTCGTATCGATGGGTGGAAACTTCGCGCTCGCGGCCTCGGACACCGAAGCGCTCGGTAACGCGCTTCAGCGGGTGGGCCTAACCGTTCACGTGTCGACCAAGCCGAATCGCTCTCATGTGGTGCACGGACTCACCTCGTTGATTTTGCCCACGCTAGGTCGCACCGACACCGACGACAAGCATCCGAGCGGCCGTCAGGTGCTGTCGGTCGAAGACTCCATGTCGGTCGTGCGCAGCACCCAGGGTCGGTTGTCGCCGGTGTCAGATCACCTGCTCGCGGAACCCGTCATCATCGCCCGCATGGCCATCGCCACTCTGGGCGAGGATCACCCGGTGGACTGGAAAGCGATGGCCGAGGACTACGACGTTATCCGCGACCACATCTCCCGCGTGCTGCCGGGCTTCGCCGATTTCAATGCACGGTTGAGGACCAAGAACGGGTTCGTGCTGCCCAACCCGCCGCGCGACTCCCGCAGCTTCGCCACCGACATCGGTCTGGCCCGCTTCACGGTGAGCCCGCTCGAGTATCTGACGCCGCCTCCCGGGCACTTGATTCTGCAGACGATGCGCAGCCACGACCAGTACAACACCACGTTCTACGGTCTGGATGACCGCTACCGTGGCATCTCGGGTGGTCGTCGCGTCATCCTCATCAACAAGGACGATGCCGCCGACATGGGGTTCGCCGACCGCGACCTCGTGGATGTCATCAGCACGTTCCAAGGGCAGGAGCGCCGGGCAGACAAGTTCCGCCTCGTCTTCTACCCGACCCCGCGGGGCTGCGCGGCAGCGTACTTCCCCGAAGCGAACAACCTCGTGCACCGCGAGCTCGTTGCGCGCGAATCGAATACGCCCGGCTATAAGGCGATGGCGGTGCGATTCATCCCCGCGGTGGAAGACGATGCCCCGCAGATGAGCTAGCGCGGGGCCGTACGCTCAGTTCGCGTCGACAGACTCATTCTGCACAATGCGTTCTTGCCCGGCGTAGAGCACCATCGACTGTCCGCGCAGGAAGCCGACGAGCGTCATTCCAACCTCTTCGGCAAATTCTGCGGCCAGCGAGGATGGTGCAGAGACGGCGGCCAGAACCGGGATCCCCGCCATCATGGCCTTCTGCGCGAGTTCGAAGCTCGCCCGGCTCGACACCATGAGCACGGTTCCCGACAGGGGCAGCAAATTCTGTTTAACGGCCCAGCCGATGACCTTATCGACGGCGTTGTGCCGCCCGACGTCTTCGCGCGCCACCAGCATCTCGCCCGTCACTCCATCGAACAGCGCCGCCGCGTGCAATCCACCCGTCTTCTCGAACACGTCTTGCGCTTCGCGCAGCTTCTCGGGGAACGTCGTCAGCAGCTCAGCGTCGATTCGCGCGGCATCCTCGGCGACAGAGAACGCCGATTTGGTGCGCACGGCATCGATGCTCGCCTTGCCGCACAGTCCGCAGGAACTGGTCGTGAGGAACGATCGCTCCAGGCTGGGATCGGGGGCCGGCACGCCCGGCGCCAGGGTGACGTCAACGACGTTGTAGGTGTTCACTCCGTCGACGGTGGCACCGGCGCAGTACCGTGCGGCGAAAAAGTGCTCGCCCGAGGTAATGATTCCCTCGGAAACCAGAAAGCCCGCGACGAGGTCAAAGTCGTCACCGGGGGTGCGCATTGTGACGGCAAGCGAGCGCCCGTTGACGCGCATCTCGAGCGGCTCTTCCACCGCGAGAACATCCTCCCGGGATGCCGGAGGCGAACCGATAGTCACTCGGGTGATCTTGCGTCGTGCGGTGATTCTGCTCACGCTGCCTGCCTCCTCGGGAGCGCCGCGGATTCTGCGCCGCCCCGCAATCGAGACTATCTCGGTGGTGGCAGCTACGGCAGCAGCGACCACAACTCGCGCCGGATAGTGACGCCGATTGCACCGTCGCTTAGAGTGGCTGCATGCTGATCGATGCGGCGGTGCTCGCCGGAGGTCGCTCGTCCCGATTGGGATCTGTGGCGAAAGCAACGCTCCGCGTGCAAGGCCGCAGCCTGCTCGAGCACGCGCTCTCGGCGGCATCCAGTGTGGCGCGCACCTGCATCGTTGTCGGCCCCATTGATCCCGACCTCGTGGACACTACGGTGTTCATCACGCGCGAGAATCCGCCCTTTTCGGGGCCCGCTGCTGCGCTTGCCGCCGGCGTTCACCACCTCGCGACCAACGGCACCAGCGAGAGCGACGCCATCCTTGTTCTTGCCTGTGACATGCCGGGCATTGCTGCCCAGGTGCCAGCGCTCGTAGATGCCCTCGCTGCCGCTCCCGCCGACGTGGATGGCGTGATTTCCGTCGATGCGACTGGTCACCGTCAGCCGCTTGCCTGCCTGTATCGCCGCCGCGCCCTCCAGAGCGCCCTCGCGCGGTTCGACGCCGACGGCCTGACCGGGCTCTCGATGAGAAAACTGATTGAACCGCTGAGGCTGGAGCCCGTGGTGGCTCTGCCCGGAGCCACCGATGATGTTGATACGTGGGAAGACGCAGCTCGCCTCGGCGCCACTGATCCGACCACAGAAACGAAAGAAGCCGCACAATGAACTCCGAAGAACGCCAACGCCTCGACGACTGGGCTGCGCACCTCAGCAGCGAGCTGGGCATCGCCAGCGATGAGTTTCGTGCCGCGATGGATGTCGATGGGATTCTGGATCTCGCCGGGGTCGCTGCGCATTCAGTGATCCGGCCCGCGGCTCCCGTGACGACATTCCTTGTCGGCTACGCCGCTGGTCTGGCCGCCGCGGCCGGAACCGACCCGTCCTCGGCCATTCGAAGCGCGGATGCTCTCTCGAGAGCTGCGCTTGCCGCCGCGAGCGATGCCACCCAGCCCGCTGCTGCTGCCGCTGCGTCGGACTTGGCACCGGAGTCTGCGGCACCATCCGACTCGGCAACATCCAGCGCAGAGCCATCGGGATCGGCGTCATCCGGTCCGGCGCCGTCAGGCTCGGCAGAATGATGGCAGCCTCCCCCGCGTCGATCAGCATCCCGGAGCACCTCGCTCGCGTTCTAGCGAACGTCGCACCATTGCCGGTCGTCAGCGTTCCGATCGCGCAGGTGTTGGCCCTCACCCTCGCCGCCGACGTGCACGCCACGGTCGATGTTCCCGGTTTCGACAACTCCGCGATGGACGGTTATGCGCTCCGGCGCGCGGATTCCATCTCCGCCACAGCAGAGACACCGATAGCGCTCCGGGTGGTCGCTGACCTTCCTGCAGGCTCCGCCGAGAATCCGTCATTGCAGCCCGGCGAAGCTGCCCGGATCATGACCGGTGCCGCAGTGCCCACTGACGCGGACTGCATCGTGCCCATCGAAGACACCGATGAGGGCACCGACACCGTTCTTATTTTTAGCGCCCCGAATCCCGCCGCCCACATCCGCCGCACCGGCACCGACGTTCGCACCGGTGATCCGGTGCTGACCGCAGGGCGCGTTCTCGGCGCCCGCGATCTGGCGGCCGCCGCGGCATCCGGAATCAGCACCCTCACTGTTCACCCTGCACCGCGCGTCGGCGTGCTCTCGACCGGCACCGAACTGCGCAAGCCGGGAGAACCGCTGGAGCGTGGCCAGATTCACGACTCGAACTCGCTGCTCTTGGCGGCGATGATTACCGAGTGTGGCGGCATCCCCGTTCAGCTCGGCTCGGTTGTCGACGACGATGATGCCCTGCGCGAGATGCTCGAGGAACATGCGCCCGAGGTCGATGCCTTTGTCACCTCAGGCGGCGTGAGCGTCGGCGCCTACGACGTGGTGAAAGCCGTGCTCGCCCCGCTCGGCGTCTGGTTCGGACCGGTGCGGATGCAGCCCGGCAAGCCCCAAGGGTTCGGCCGGTTCCCGGTAGGCCCGGCTCCCCTCGGTGGCCCGGCCGGCGATGCTGGCGGCGACCACGACAACAGCAACAGCAGCGACGTCGCCGGCCCGCTGATCTTTGCCCTCCCCGGCAATCCCGTGAGCGTCTTCGTGTCGTTCGAGACCTTCGTGCGCCCCGCGCTGCTCACGATGGCGGGCCGGTCAGCGGTCCACCGCCGCACTCTCACCGCCACCGTCGCGACGGGCTGGCGCAGCCCTGCGGGGCGGGCGCAAGCTATGCCGGCCGTCGTCGAACAGGATGAGGCGGGGGCTGCATCCGTTCGTCCCGCAAGCGCGGGCGGCGCCGGTTCCTATCTCGTTGCGAGCTTGGCTGGCGCCAACGCGTTGGCCTTCGTGCCCGAGGATGTGACCGAGGTACGCGAAGGCGACCTGCTGGCTGTCACACTGGTGTCATGAGCGATCAGCCTTTCACGCACCTCAATTCCGCTGGCCAAGCCCGGATGGTGGACGTCACCGCCAAGACCCCGACCGTGCGCGAAGCGACGGCGGAGGGTTTCGTTCGCTGCTCCCCCGTGATCATCGAGGCGCTGCGCTCGGGCAACGCTCCCAAGGGTGACGTTCTCGCGGTCGCTCGCATCGCTGGCATCCAAGCCGCTAAGCGCACCGCCGAACTGCTGCCGCTCGCCCACATCATCGGCGTGCACGGCGCGACCGTCGACCTTGAAGTGACGGATGACGGAGTCGCCGTCACCGCGACCGTGCGCACCGCCGACCGCACCGGCGTGGAGATGGAAGCCATGACCGCGGTGTCGGTCGCGGCTCTCGCGATCGTCGACATGGTCAAGGGTATGGACAAGACCGTGCAGATAGAGAACGTGCGGTTGCTCGCGAAATCGGGCGGCCGGTCGGGCGATTGGCGTCGGCCGGAGTAGTTCGCTGCGAGCGCCCGCGCTCTTGCACTCGGCTCCCGGCTCCCGGCTCCCGGCTCCCGGCTCCCGGCTCCCGGCTCCCACTATCCGGCTCCGGAGTGAAACTTGTGGGTTAGTGATCCCCGCCATCGAGCTGCTCCTGAATGTGACCGATCAGCGGCGTAACCACCGCAAGCCCCTCTTCAACAGCTTTCGTTGACCCCGGCAGGTTCACCACGAGAGCGTTACCCGCGATGCCGACAAGGCCGCGGCTCAGCACCGCCATCTTCGTGTGGCGGGCACCTTCGCGCCGCAACTCTTCGGCGATGCCGGGAATCTCTCGCGTGAGCACGGGCCGGGTTCCCTCGGGCGTGAGATCCCGGGGTGCTACTCCGGTTCCGCCACTCGTGATGACGATGCGGGCACCGGCAGCGAGCGCGGCTCGGATGCCGGCAGTGACTGATTCCGCGCCATCCGGAATCACCGTCAGCGACACGGCATAACCCTGCGCCGTGAGCAGCTCGACCGCCCGCGGCCCCGAAGTGTCGGCTCGCTCGCCGCGAAAGCTGCGGTCAGACACGGTGATGACGGCGGCGGGGATGAGCGCGTGATCCATACCCGCTACGGTACGCCAGCTGCGCCGAACAACGGCGCCGACGCCGACGCCGACGAAGTGTGCGTAAAGCAGTGGCCCTTAGGGGCCCTAGTCGAAGACCAGCACGCACCCAACAGCGTAGTTTTCTAAATCTGAAACATGAAACGTGCGCAGTCGAAAAGTGATCCGCTGACCGGAGCCACGGAACGCGCCCGGGCGAAGGTTCGACGTGGAACCCGAGCTGCCCAAATGCGCACCCCCACTGCCGACCGAGCCCAGAGTGCTGCCATCAATTTGGAACACCTCCATCGCAACACCGTTGTCGCGGTCGTAGTCAGTCAGGGGGTCGGTAAATGTGACGCTTCCCCAGGCGAGAAAACTGCGCCGACGCCCAAGGTTGATTTCCGCTGTCGTCGAGCCTGAACCAAAATTCCACAGGTTCACTTGATGCGCGTCCATTATTTGGCCTTCTTCCCGGTCTTCGGCTTGCGATCAGCGACTGAGCAGACGCCTTTAGCGGGATTGACGGAGAGGGTTTTCGTGCGGTCGCTGGGGTCGAATGTCTCCGGTGCCCTCGCGACGGCTAGCTCGGAAAGTTTGCGCCCCGATTCATGGTGTGCGAGTGCGAGCACGTCAGATTCCGGTGCCGCGACCGGATCATCGTTTCCCAACTCGTAGTAGCTGGCGGTGTGCACGACCTCGCCAGTTTTCTTGTCGTAGACGATGTATATGTTCATGCTTTCGCTCCAATGATGATGGGCCCTGATGGATTCAGTCGTCGAGCACCACTATGCATCCGACTCCGTACGCTTCGAGATCCGAAGAATGGAAAGTGCTCAGCCGAAACTGCACCCGACGCCCCCGGCCCACGATTGCGCCGGGGAAGAGATTGCTTGGTGCTCCTGGTGCGCCAAGATGCTCGCCGCCGGTGCCCACCGCGGCTGGGGAAGTGCCGTCGACCGTGAAAATGTCCATGGCAATGCCGTTGTCGCGGTCGTAGTCGGTGAGGGGGTCAACGAACGTTGTCTCGCCCCATGCCAAGAACCGGCGCTCGCGCCCCAGATCGACAACCGCTGAGTGGCTTCCGCCGGCAAAAGCGTGCAGGTGCGCGACAGCAGCACGGTCTCGGAACCCCACGCGGAACGGATACAGGCTGAGGATGCCGCGAATATCTTCCTCGGCCAGAGTGTGGTCGCCATTATTGACGTACGGATACATCGACGCGCTTCCTTCGCGCGAATGTCCCAGCCCAAGTGCGTGGCCGATCTCGTGGATCGCTGTGTTGCGAAGGTCTTGCGACGAGAGAAATCTAAGCAACTCAATCGAGGGTCCGGGCCACGTAAAAGGAGGGAGGTGAGCCCAGTCCCGCCACGTCTCAGCCTCGTCAAAATGGACTCGCCCATCCTCGGGAAAGAACCCATGTGCGACCACATCACCGCGGCCGTCGAATGCAGATCCGTCACCGTGGTCTCCGGTCTCCCAACCCAACTGTATGTCGGCGCTAAGCCCACCCGTTCGCTCAAAGGTGAGCGGCGACACCGCAGCCCACACGTCGAAGGCCGCATCGATCGCATCCACCTCGCCCGCCATATCGGGGGTGGAGTTGTAGACGTTGTAGGTCAAGTCATAACGAGGCCATGGTTGTGAGTTGAACTGGATCGTGAACGGGTCGGTCTCGGGATCTCCCGCAGAACTGAGGTCTTCTGCGCGCACCACCTCAGCGGGAACGTCAGGGCACGCACAACGAATCTGTGACATCAGCTTCAACGTCTGCACGTCGATTCGACCAGACAGCGGCAGTCGAAAGAACTTCTGGTAAAGGAATACGGCTTTCTGCACGTGCTCGCAATACGACTCTTCGGGGCACTGGCACTGCTCGTCGAGAATGTAGCCCGATCGTCGCAGTCGCAACCTCAGGTCGCCAACGTGGGCGTTGAAATCCCCACGGCTGTAGACGACACGAGACTTTTCTCGTGCAACTTCTTCGTTCCAAACTGCGTTCATCAGCGCGACCCTTTGAGATTCGAGTAGAAACGCGAGACAGCTTGCAATCCGTGACATCAAACTGTCAGAGGGGGTGGAACGCTTAGTCTGCTCCTGAATACGTTCACTGTCAAGGCTCCCGCTGTCGTGCGGGCTCAGCCGCTTCAGCGTCCGCGGTCGCGCCCCGCAACTAGACTCCAGATCATGCGCACGCCAGAGTTCACGATCCGACGAACGGATGCCGACGACTGGCGCGAAGTTCGCACGCTGCGGCTTGAGATGCTCGCGGACACCCCGATGGGCTTTGCCGAGCGACTCGATAGCGCCCGCAGCGCCACCGAAGCAGACTGGCGTTTTCGAGCGGTTCGCGGTCAGAATCCGCGCGGCATCGCGATTGCGGCGATCACGACCGACGGGCGTTGGATTGGCACGATGGGGGGCTACGTCCCTGACGCCACCACGGGCCCACTCCTGGTTGGTGTGTATGTCACGCCCGACTTCCGCGGCCGCAAGGCTGGCGTGACGGATGCCCTGCTCTCGACTATCGAAGAGTGGGCAGCCACCTACGGCAGCACCCTCACGCTCGGCGTGCACGAAGACAACGCGCGGGCTCGCGCCGCCTATGAGGGTCGTGGCTACGTGCTCACGCGGCACTCGGTCCCTTACATACTCGACAAGTCCCGGCGCGAACTCGAGATGATCAAGCAGCTGTAGCGGTGAGCGTGGCAGCGGGTTCGACCGCGCGCGCAGGCAAGCGTCAGCGTTCGCTAGCGCGCCACGGCCACCCTAGTCAGTCAGCGGCGCAGTACGCGGCGGCGCCACCCGACGCTGCGAGACCGCTTCGTACGCGACACCGATACGCAGCAGGTCGAGATCGGAGTACGCAGCACCCGCGAAGGTAATTCCCACGGGCATCCGGATGTCGTCCATGAGCCCCATAGGAACAGTCACGGTCGGGATGCCCAGGTGCCGAATCGCGAGGTTTCCGTTCGCGACCCAGACGCCGTTTCGCCAACCGGCCGCTGCCGTGGCGGGGTTGGTGCCCATATCGGCGGCGCCCACATCAGCGACCGCGGGGAAGACTACGGCGTCGAGCTCGTTGGCCCGCATCCACTCTTCAAGGTCAATGCGGCGAGTTTCTTCGAGGCCGCGCACGCCACTTTCGAGCTCGGGGATGTCGGTGAATGCCGCATACGGGTGGTCGCGCACCTGCGTCGGGTACACCGCGATGTCGTCTTCGAAGCCGTCATAGTGATCGTGCGGAGTGCCCGGCGTCACCGGGAAAATCGTGCTGCCGTCGACCCCGACGATGGTGTCGAAGTTCGGGTCGCCGTTGGCCTGCAGAAAGTCTTCCCACGCCCACGCCGAGAGGTCGACGATTTCGCGCTTCAAGAACTCGGGGCTCACGAGACCGCGGGTGGCGATCGCGGGGGCTCCGGCGCGGTCGGCCTCGTAGTTTGAGACGGCCGGAAAGTCGACCTCGACCACGGTGGCGCCGGCGGCTTCCAGGTCACTGCGCGCTTGGTCGAACAGGGTCAGGATGCTCGGGCGGGTGTCGATCGCGGTTCCTGTCGGACCGCCGACTCCTCGCGTACCCGAGCCCGCCTCGGTGTCGCGGTTGATGTACATCCGGGGAACGCCGAAGCGCTTGCCCGCCAACGGCAGCGCGGCAGCAGCGGAGCCAGCGGTGGCATCCGCTTCAGGCGCCGCAGCCGGCGCACCTTCGCCAGCGTCAGTTCCCGCCTCCACCAGCAGCGACAAATACGTCTCCGGTCGCCCACTCGACGCCGCCGGAATCTCGATCCACGGCTGCGAGCGCCAAAAGTCGCCCCGAGCATCCGCATCGTCAAACACGATCACGTCGAGCACGGCGAGCAGGTCGGCCATGGTGCGGGTGTGCGGCACGACGACATCCATCGTGGGCACGAGGGGCCAGTTGCCGCGTACTGAAATCACTCCGCGCGAGGGCGTATAGGCACAGAGGGCGTTGTTGGAGGCCGGCGCCCGGCCGCTCGACCAGGTTTCTTCACCGAGGCCGAAGGCCGCGAAACTCGCGGCCGTTGCGGTGCCCGATCCGTTCGACGATCCCGAACCATAGGCGGCGGTGAGGTACTCGGCGTTGTACGGGCTCTCGGCACGGCCGTAGACGCCGGGCTGCATTCCGCCGTTGGCCATCGGGGGCATGTTGGTGAGGCCGAGGCAGATCGCTCCGCCGTCGCGCAGGGCCCCAATGGTGGCGGCATCCCTCATCGCCATCAGGTCGGCGAAGGCGGGGCTGCCCGCCGCTGCCGTGAGCCCGCGATGCAGGTAGCTGTCTTTGGCCGTGTACGGGATGCCGTCGAGTGGCCCCCGCAGCTGACCAGCGGCCCGGCGCGCATCCGATTCGCGCGCTTCGGCGAGCGCCTCGGCGTTAGGAACAACGACAGCGTTGAGCTTGGGCCCGCTGCGGTCGTAGCGATCGATCCGCTCGAGGTACGCGGTGACGAGCGCTTCACTCGTGAGGGTGCCCGCGGCGAGCGCCGCCTGCAACTCGGCGATGGACGCTTCTACGACGTTGAAGGTACTCATACGATCGCTCCCGGTTCTGGTGCGGCAGCAGCATCGTCGCTGAGGCCGGGCCGTTGAGGTTGTTGTTGGGTGATGCAGTGGATGCCGCCTCCGCGCGCAAAAATCTCGCGAGAGTCAACCATGCGCACCTCGCGGCCGGGATACGCGTCCCCCAGAATGGCGGCGGCTCGAGCATCCGCCACCTCGTCATTGAAGCCACACCCAATGACTCCCCCGTTGACGACGAGGTGGTTGACGTAGCTGTAGTCGACGAAGCCGTGGTCGTCGCGCAGCAGGGCGGGCGCGGGTAAGTCAACGATCTCGAACTCGCGCCCGGCAGCATCGCGCTGGCCTTCGAGCGCAGCCCGAATCTCGGCCATGACCTGGTGGTCCGGATGCTCGGGGTTCGGTTGAGCGTGCAGCAGCACGCGCCCCGGCGACGCGATCGTCGCGACAATGTCGACGTGCCCGTTGGTGCCGAAGTCGTCGTAGTCGCGGGTGAGGCCGCGCGGCAGCCAAACCGCATGAGTCGCGCCGATCGTGCGCAGCATTTCGCTTTCGACGCGAGCGCGGTCGGCGAGCGGATTGCGGCGCGGGTCGAGCTGAACGGTGTCCGTGAGCAGCACAGTGCCTTCGCCATCGACGTGCAGTCCGCCTCCCTCGGCGACGAGGAGCGAGCTCACGAGTTCGGCACCCGAAGCCTCGGCCACAACACGACCGATCGCAGCCGACTTCTCCCACTCGGCCCACTCCGGGGCTCCCCAGCCGTTGAAGATCCAGTCGACGGCGCCGAGAATGCCGGGGCGCTCATCGTCGAGCACGAACGTGGGGCCGATGTCGCGCATCCAAAACTCGTCGAGGGGTGCTTCGAGCAGCTCAATGCTGCTGGCGAGCATCCGCCGAGCACGAACCATCTCAGTCGGGTCAACGACCATCGAGACGGGTTCGAATTCGGCGACGACATTGGCGACGTCAGCCCAGGCGGCGTAGCCGAGTTCGCGTTCAGCGTCGGTCGCGCCAAGGGTTTCCCCGATGCGGGGGAACGCCATCCAAGTGCGCTCGTGGGCGGCAGTTTCGGATGGCATTCTCCAGCTCATGGCTAGCCCTTCGGCGCGTCGATAATGGTGGATGCCAACCGGTGTCCGACCCGAATGGCGCCGTCAACGTGTTGGTACCCTTCGGCAGCGAGGTCGCTGGAGCCGAACTGAATCGGGCCAACGGGCTCAAGCTGCAGAGCGCCGTAGCGGGTGAGCCCACCGAGGTCGAAGCTGGCGGCATAGGCACCGCGCGTCCACTCTTCGGCGGCCCAGTCGCTTTCGTAGTACACGGCCGGGGTAAGTGCTTCGTCGCCGTAATAGGTCGCGAGTGATTCGAGGATGCGCTGCTTGCGGTCAGCCGGATCGAGCGCGAACAGTTCGTCGGCTTTCTCTCCCGACACGAAGCCCACGAGGGTGCCGCGCTCTTCGCCGTGGTTGGTGTTGTCGTAGGCCTCGTGCACCATTTGGTAGGGACTGAAGGCCGTGCCCGAAAGCCCGGCCGCACGCCAGAACGGGGTCGCGTAGGTCGCGTGCACCTTGATCACGAGACCGAGCGACGAGTGTTGCTGCATCTGCTGACGCATGCGTGGCAGAGCCGGCACGTAGTCAATGCGGTCGTAAAGGTTCGGCGGCACGGCCACGATCACGTGCTGCGCCGTGACCTTAAGTCCGTCACTCGTAACGGTCGCGCCCGTGGCGTTCCACTGGATCTCACGCACCGGCTGCGACAGTCGTACGACATCTTCGCCCAGGGCGGCGGCCATCACGAGCGGCACCTGCTGCAGGCCACCCACGACGCGCTTGTCGAGGATGAAATCGGCGTCGACGAGGTTGCTGAAGCTGCCGGCGCTGGCCGCCATGAGCAACGCCTGCAGCAGCGAGAATGCGTGAGCGGGCTTCGTGAGCATTGCCTCGGCAACGTAGAGGGCAATGTTGTCGATCGCTTCAACATCCGTGCTCTGGCTTTCGAGCCACGCGCGGTACGAGATGCGGTCGAATTCTGCCGCCCGCGGATGCTCCCACGGGGCCTGCAGGTCGAGCTCGGTGACGAGTTCGTCGAGTACGGCAATGAGCCGAGTGATTTCCGCTTCGGTCGTGGCTCCCGCCGGAAAGATGTCTCCGGTGAAGCGGCGAGCCACACCATCCTGCGAGACGTAGACGCTCTCGCCCTCGCGATAGCGCGAGTAAGTTTCGAGGCCCAACTCGGCGAGCGTGTCGATGAGAGCGGTCTGGTCGGGCGATACCCACTGACCACCGATCTCATACATTTGGCCGTCGATGGAGTTCGTCCACAGGCGTCCGCCGATGCGGTCACGCGCTTCAAGCACGATCACGGTCTTGCCGGCGGCGACAAGATCGCGTGCTGCGGTGAGGCCGGTGGCGCCGGCTCCGACAATGACGACGTCACAGTTAATGGTGTTCATCCCTCCATTATTTACCACCTGTTCAATAAGAGTCAATAGCAGCTACACTGCGAGGATGGCAGCAGGCACAACCCGACGACGAAACGCCACCGAACGGGCATCCGAAATTCGTGAAGCAGCGCAAGAGATCGCCCTGACTCGTGGCCTCGCCGCCATCTCACTGCGCAGCCTTGCCGCGCACTGCGGAGTCAGCGCGCCCCTCATCACCCACTATGAACCGAGCATGGAAACCCTCGTGGCTTCCACCTTCGAGTCGATCGCCGAGAAAGAGATCGCCGAGGTCGCACGACACGCGCACGCCCCCGCCGACCCACTCGACCAGCTTCGCGCTCTTCTCGAGGCTCTCGCTGATCCGACCCGCGACAACGTCGGCGAAGTCTGGGCAGACGCGTGGAGCCTCGGCCGACGCAACGACCTGCTCGCCGCAGCCGCCCGCCAGTCAATGGACTCCTGGCACGCGCTCGCCATCGGCATCATCGGTAAGGGTCAGGATGCCGGCCAGTTCGCCACCGTAAGCCCCGAGCGCGTCGCCCTCGTTCTTTTCGCACTCGTGGATGCCACGTCTGCCTACCAACTCGTCAACTTTCGAAGCCGCGACACCCGCGACTCTCTCGTGCGCGAGACCCTCGAAGACATGCTCGACGTCTCGTTGAGCTAGGCGCACGAACAGCGCCCCTGCGAGCAGCGCGATCAGCGATCAGCCCTCTCGAAGAGCCGCACGGTCACCGGCGCAAGCTGAGAAAACACCTCATCCGGGCGCTGACCCGTTGAGCGGCATCCGGAATTATGGTTCAGTTATGAGCACGGAGGGGAGTAGTCCCCGCGAAGCTCATCGTCATTACGGTCGTGTCATCATGGCCCGGTGCAGCTAGGGCCTGAAAAGGCTCGACGAGACCTCCAGAATTTCTAACATTCTGGAGTTGTTTCATGAACGTTCCCCTGTGGGCTTGGCTCGCTGTCGTCGGTGTCATTCTCGTGATGCTCGCGATCGACCTGATTGCACATCGCACCGCCCATGTCATCAGCGTGCGTGAAGCCGCAGCGTGGTCGGTCGTCTGGGTCGCTTCCGGCGTGACCTTCGGTGGCATCATTTGGTGGCTGTTCGGCGCAGAGTTCGGCCAGCAATACTTCGCCGGCTTCGTGATCGAGAAGTCACTCGCGGTCGACAACGTGTTCGTCTGGGCCATCATCTTCTCGGCCTTCGCCGTGCCGCCGCAGTTTCAACACCGGGTGCTGTTTCTCGGCGTCATCGGCGCTCTCGTGTTCCGCGGCATCTTTATCGCCGCCGGCGCAGCGCTGCTCAGCAGCTTCGCCTGGGTGCTTTACGTGTTCGGTGCCTTCTTGGTGTTCACGGGCATCCAGATGCTCCGCAAGCGCAACGAGCATTACAACCCCGAGAAGTCGGTGGTGCTCAAGATCTTCCGTCGCCGCGTGCCGATGACGGATGCCTTCTACGGCCAGAAGTTCGTCGTGCGCAAAGCGGGCGTGCTGCTTGCCACCCCGCTGCTGGCCGTCTTGGTACTCGTCGAAATCACGGACATCGTGTTTGCGGTCGACTCGATCCCAGCAATCTTCGCGGTCACCGATGAAGCCTTCCTTGTCTTCACCGCGAACGCCTTCGCGATCCTGGGCCTGCGCGCAATGTACTTTCTGCTCGCTGACCTCATGCACCGCTTCATCTACCTGAAGATTGGGCTCGCCCTCTTGCTCGTCTGGGTCGGCGTCAAGATGCTTCTCCTCGACGTGTACTACATCTCCACCACGCTGTCGCTCGGTGTGATCTTCCTCATCCTCGCCACTTCCATCGGCGCGAGCCTGTGGGCAACTCGAGGGCAACCGCGTCACGCTATCGAGACGCCAGCGAGCGGCGGATTCCGGATGGCGACCGAGCTCGAAATCGCAGAGCTCGACGCGCCACAGCAGCGCGAACACCCGATCGAACGCTAAACGCTAGGCCGCAGACATTGAGCGGCAGCGGGCAACGCAAGAGCCCCGCACTCCTTGCGGAGTACGGGGCTCTTGTCAGTCGCGATCAGGAGCAGGGAGTCATCTTGGCCACTCCGTTGCCGAGAGCTCCCGTTCCACCGAGCAGCACCCGGTTCGAGGTGTCGAAGTCTTTCAGGTTTCCGACGACGCTCTTCGGCACGCAGTTACCTGGCACTACGTAGAGCGGAGCCGACGTGTTGCCCGCAAGAGCAGCTCCGGCGAGCGCATCCGCGTATCCAGTACCGACGGCGAAGAACGCGCGCGGTGCAGTATCGAAGCTGGCGTCATTGATCGCCTGCGATGTCGCATAGCGGTCGCTACCGGAATAGCGGGTGGTGGAGTCGATGCCGGGCTGGGCATCCAGCGCCTTCATGACCTTTGATGACACAACTCCGGTTCCGCCGGCAATCATGATGTCCGAGACATCGAGGCGGTCGATCAGTTTGGCTGTCGCACTGTCGACTCCGTTAGCTTTGCCATCGATGAGGATGACGGGGCTTTCCGTGCTGCCGGCTGCGGCGCTCGCACTCAGCGCATCGGGGTAGTTGGCACCCGTCGCGAAGAATGCGGTGTCCGCGCCTTGCGGGAATGCCCGCTGGACCACGATTCGCGAGGTTTCGTAGCGGCTCGCTCCCCCGTCGCGGCGAATCTTCGGGGCGAGCTTAGAGAGCTGCGAGTAGATGGATTTCGACAGCACACCTTCACCACCGACGACGACGATGAGTGCCGGCTTGAGACGTTTGATTTCGTTCTTGACGACCGTGGGAAGCCCTGTCGGTGGTGTCAAGAGAAGAGGCCCGCCCTGCATCGCGGCGGCAGGCGCAGCGCTCAGCGCATCCGGGTAGTTGTCGCCGGTTGCGACATAGATGACGTCAACGCCGGGCTTGTATTCCTGCGAGATTGCAACTGCGGTCGAGTAGCGGTCAGCACCGGAGAGGCGCTCGACGCCACTCGGCGTAACGGCCGGTGCGGGAACGCTCTTGCCGTACTTAGCGAAGTTCTGAACGGCCCACGTCGTGCCATTGATAGTGAGGAACGAGATACCGATGTGGGTGTAATCGCCCATGATGTTGGCGCGATGCCCGGAGGAGTCCATCCACGCATCGTGCACGGCGGTCGGTGATGTCCAGCCACGGGCAACGTTCTCAGCTGCACGAGTCCAGCCGCTCTTGATCTGCGACGAATAGTTTGGATTGTGAGCCATCACCCCGTTGGCCGCCATCTTCTTTGCCCACGCGCTCGATACCGAGCTCAGCGACGAGTCCAACTTCAACGGGCCAAGGCCCTCAGCTGCCCGTGCGTTGTTGACCAGCGAGAGGATAGTGCCCTCTCCCGATGCCGCTGCTGGCGTCGGCGAAGAGAACGCCAAGCCTGAAGCTAATACCCCCACGATCGCAAACATTCCCAATGCGCGTACGACTGTGCGTCGCGCTCGAAACCCCCCGGTTTTTCCCACGAACTGAACGCTACGCGAGCCCTCGGCGCGCGTATAGTCCCCTCTTCCGGGGACTGAGCGTACCCAAAACGGGGCACACGGAGCACGTAAACTAGGGACTCTTGGGGATTTGACCCGGCCATTCGGGGGGCAAAACCGTTTTTCCCGACCGAGCTAAAAAACCACTGGGGTCTCGGCGGTCGCTAGGGCGCCTAGAACGCCTAGAACGCCTTAGGTCGCCGAAGGAATGATCTGGTGTACGAAGCGCGCTTCAGTGAGGATGCGTCGTCGAGAAAAAACCCAACGCCCCTCTTCGCGCACATACTCATCCTCGTACCGAATAAGAAAGTTGTGCGCGAGATCGAACGGCAGCCGCTCGTTCTGATGAAAATCTTCATAGAGGTGATGCGCAATGCAGTAGACCTCTCCCGTCGCGGTGTCGCCATCAACCCGGATCTGCTGAGTGGTGACAGAGTGCAGGGTCTTGGCGTAGCGCTTCAGCTGATCCTCCGGGATGCGCACCACATCGTCATATCCGCGGGGCGCCGAGGAGCCGCTCTCGAAAACCACATCGCGCGAAAACAGTGACCGCCAGATCTCGACATCATTCTTATCGAGAGCCATGGCGTAACGGTGGGAGAGGTCTCGAACGGCGAGTTCGTCGAGCAGAGTGTCAAGAGGGTTCACGGCACCACTTTCGTTCGGTTCAGAAGAGCGACTAATCGATCTGGCGATTGCACCATATCAGCCGCCTTTTCTGCGCTGAAGCCTCCCAGTCGCCGCGAGCGCTAGCGCCACCGCGAAGCCCGATCCACCCTCCCGAGCGAACAAAAAAGCCCCAGATTCTAAAAGAATCTGGGGCTTTTCTTTGGCGGTACCGGTGGGATTTGAACCCACGGTGCGCTTTCACACACACAACTTTTCGAGAGTTGCACCTTCGGCCGCTCGGACACGGTACCGGGAGAGAGTTTAGTACAGATATCCGCGACGTGCGTTCACGAGTTCTGGCGCATCCAACTGAGCCCGTGCAGGAGCAGCGCGCCGACCAGAGAAAGTGAGCCGAACGAGAACCCGATCGGCGCTAGCGACTGCACTGTTGCGACCATTTCGTAACTCGCCACCTCGATGTTTCCCACGCCATAAAGGATGCTGTTGGCCCACCATAAAGCGGTCGAAGCGGCGGCTAGCCCGCCGATACCGAGGGCCCACAGCGCATAGAGCCATGGGTTGCGAGCGAGACTCGTGGGTTCGGCCGGCGCCGCCACCTCCGTCGGCTCTCCCGAGTCATCCACATACTGCGATTGCCCTGCCTGCTGACCAGGAGAGTTCGCCGTTTCCGGTGCGAGCGAGGGTGACTGGGCAGGCGACGAAGACGGCACTGGTCGCGCTTGCGGCACTGGCGGCACTGGCGAAGACGCAGGTTTGGGCGTCGGCGTCGGCATCAGCGGAGCGAAGATGTCGGCCTCCGCGGCGTCGGCCTCCGCGCCGGGCTCCCCCGTTGCGTAGCCACGCTGGAATGCAGCATCGAACCGAGGATCGAAATTGTTGCTGGCCACGTGGAAGCTCCCTTGTTCGTCGCTCCATCGTAAACACGATCGGCGCAAAATCGCGCATTCCTCAGCAATCTGACGCCCACCCAGTTTCGCCCGACGAGAACACGCAGTGGGCTGTCATACCCCTAGGGGTATGCTCGAACCATGAGCTCCGCCAGTACCCCACGCCCCCGTCGCATCCTCGTCATTGGTGGCGTCGCGGCCGGAATGTCCTTCGCCACTCGCATGCGTCGCCGCGATGAGCGCGCCGAAATCGTGATCTTCGAACGCAGCGGTCACGTCTCGTTCGCCAATTGCGGCCTCGCCTATTACTTGGGCGGCGTCATCACCGAGCGAGACGAGCTCCTGCTCCAAACGCCCGCCAGCCTCGGCAGCCGCTTCGGTCTCGACGTTCGCGTCAACCACGAAGTCACCGCGATCAACCCGGCGGGCCACACCATCACGGTGCACAACCGCGACGACGACACCACAAACACTGAGCACTTCGACGAGCTCGTCATTGCTACCGGCGCGAGTGCGGCTATCCCGGCCATCCCCGGCAGCGAGCGGATGCTCGTGCTTCGCAACATCGAAGACGTCGACGCCCTCGACTCTTCCCTCGGCGACCTCGACCCAACGACCGCGAACGTAGTCGTGCTTGGCGCTGGCTATATCGGCGTCGAGATGGCCGAGAACCTGGCCAAGCGCGGCCTCAACGTCACCCTTGTACAGCGCCCCGCCCACATTCTGGGCACTCTCGATGCCGAGATGGTCACGCCCGTCGAAGCCCATTTGCGCGCCAACGGCATCGACCTACGCCTCGGAACAGAAGCGGTGACGGTGGATGCCTCCTCCGTGCGCCTCAGCGATGGCACGAGCGTCGCGGCAGACGTCGTCGTCGCAGCGATTGGAGTGCGGCCCGACAATGCCCTCGCCGTACACGCTGGCCTCGCCACTGGAGCCTCGGGCGGCATCCGTGTCGGCGCCGGCTACAAGACCAGCGAGCCACACATCTATGCAGTGGGCGATGTCGCCGAAAAAATCGGCGCGATCAGTGGCGAGCACGAGCTCGTCGCCCTCGCCGGTCCCGCCAACCGCGACGGCCGCTACCTTGCCGACACCCTCGCGGGCGACGATGTGGCCTCGAAGCCCGCCCTCGGCACAGCGATCGTGGGAGTCTTCGATCTGACCGTCGCGAGCCTCGGCTCGACTGAGCGTGCGCTGCGGGCCGCCGGCCGCGACATCCGCGTCATTCACACCCACCCCGTGTCTCACGCTGGCTACTACCCCGGCGCTCAGTCGCTCTCGCTCAAGCTGATTGTCGATGCCACGACCGACCTTATTTTGGGGGCTCAGGCCGTGGGCCAAGAGGGCGTCGACAAACGCATGGACGTTCTTGCCACCGCCACGAGCTTCGGCATTACCGCGAGCGCTCTCGCGGACCTCGAACTCGCCTACGCGCCCCAGTACGGCTCCGCCAAAGACCCCATCAACCACCTCGGTTATGTTGCGAAGAACCTTCGCGACGACCTCAGCGCCTCGGTTCAGTGGCACGAAATCGACGCTGAACTCGCGGCAGGAACGCTGCTGGTGGATGTTCGCACTGCCGCCGAATTCGAACGCGGCGCCATCCCGCACGCCGTCAACATTCCGCTGGACGAGCTTCGCGGCCGCCTCGACGAACTCGGTGACCGCCGCGTCATCGTGCACTGCCAGGTGGGCCAGCGCGGCCACACCGCCGTGCGCATTCTCGCCCAGAATGGTTTCGATGCCGTGAACCTCGACGGTGGCTACCGCACGTGGAGTGCGGCCACTGCCTAGACCAGCGGCTTCGCCCTCCACCAATCGCTCACGCACCTCATTCACCCCTAAGGAACCTCATGATCACCATCACCCCCAAGACACTCTCTGAACTCACCAACCCCGTCATCGTTGATGTGCGCGAACCGGTCGAATACGTTTCGGGGCATGCGCCCGCGGCGGCCAGCATTCCACTCGGTGAACTTGTCGCCCGCGTCGAAGAGATCGACCGCGATGACACCGTCTACGTCATTTGCGAAAGTGGCGGACGCAGCGCTCAGGCCGTCGAATGGCTCAGCACTCAAGGCTTCGACGCCGTCAACGTTGAAGGTGGCACGTCGGCGTGGCGCAACGCTGGCCTGCCTGTCGCGAAGGGCAACTGATCATGACGACGGATGCTGCAGCCACCGCCACCGCCACCGCGGAGAGCACGGCAGTTGCTGCCGATGCTGGCCACGATCCCGAAGCGATGCGCAAGGTGATGAATCGCCTCAAGCGCGCCGAGGGACAGCTTCGCGCCCTCATCGAATCGATGGGCGCGGACTCGAACTGTAAAGATGTCGTGACGCAGCTTTCGGCCGTGAGCAAGGCCCTCGATCGCGCTGGCTTCATGATCATCGCCAACGCGTTGCAGTCATGCTCGACCGAAGACGCTGATGGTCAGGGCAACCACGACGGTATGACGAAAGACGATATCGAGAAGCTGTTCCTCACCCTCGCGTAGCGGTGTCAGTCGTGCCGCCTACTCTTGAACCATGGCCCGAGCTGTAAGTAATTTTCGCTGCACTGAGTGCGGCTGGACCTCCATTAAATGGGTAGGCCGCTGCGGCGAATGTCAGCAGTGGGGCACGGTGACCGACGCGGGCACTGCCACCGGCATCACGAAACGAGTCTCCACCGTCGCGGTCTCTGAGGCACGCGGCGCACGCTCGATCACCGAGATCGGGGCTGAGTCGGTCGCACACTGGCCGAGCGGCATCGCCGAGTTCGACCGCGTGCTCGGCGGCGGTGTGGTTCCCGGCGCCGCCATTCTGTTGAGTGGCGAGCCCGGCGTGGGTAAATCGACGCTACTTCTCGAGGTCGCGTCGCGCGCAGCGGCATCCGGCCAGCGCGTGCTGTACGTCACAGCCGAAGAGTCAGTCAGTCAGGTGCGGCTGCGGGCCGAGCGCACCAATGCTCTGCACCCCTCGCTCTACTTGGCGGCCGAAACTGATCTCGGCACCATCCTCGGCCAGATCGACCACGTCAAACCCCAGCTCGTCATCGTCGACTCGGTGCAGACCGTCGCCTCCGCCGCGACTGAGGGAATCGCCGGCGGGCCATCGCAAGTGCGCGAAGTCGCCTCCACCCTCATCCGTGTCAGCAAAGACCAAAACCTGCCCATTCTGCTCGTCGGTCACGTCACTAAAGACGGCAACATCGCGGGGCCCCGCCTGCTCGAACACCTGGTGGATGTCGTGCTGCAGTTCGAGGGCGATCGCCAGACCGCGCTGCGCTTTGTGCGCGCACACAAGAACCGTTTCGGCTCCACCGAAGAAGTTGGATGCTTTGAGATGACCGGCGAAGGCATCGCCGAAGTCTCCGACCCCAGTGGCCTGTTCCTCTCCCACGCACGTCAGCCCGTCAGCGGCACGTGCGTGACTATCGCCCTAGAAGGCAGACGTGCCCTCCCGGTAGAGGTTCAGGCGCTCATCGTGAAATCCCAAGCTCCCCAGCCGCGACGCGTCGTGAACGGCGTTGACGCCTCGCGCGTGGCCATGCTGCTGGCGGTGCTCGAGCGGCGCGCGGGAATTCCGCTGTCTACCTTCGACGTGTATGTCTCGACGGTGGGCGGCATCCGCGTCACTGAGCCCGGCGCCGACTTGGCGATCGCTCTCGCCATTGCCAGCGCGTACAAAGACAAAGCCTTCTCGGCCACCATGGCTGTCGTAGGCGAGATCAGCCTCGCAGGCGAAATTCGCCCCGCCTCTTCGTCGAAGCAGCGGCGCGCCGAAGCGACTCGTCTCGGGTTTGGCACCGTGATCGATTCAGAGGCTGCTCATGTTCGCGAAGCGCTGCGCCTCGCCTTCGCCGGCGCCACTGACGAGCGCGTTCAGATTCCCGAGTTCTAGGCCACCGGCCTCACTGAGCTTTCATGCAGCCCCGTGGTTCGCCGCTGCGGCTGCCGTGGTCAAGCGAAGCGGTCGCCGCGACATCGTCGCCCCGTAACGCAACAACGGCGACCCGCCTGAAGACGAGCCGCCGTTGCAGCTAAAACTGTGGAAGCCGAGCGGCTAGCCGAACAAGCTCCAAATGCCCCAGTCCTCTACGCGCCAGCTGATCCAGCCGTTTTCGCGCTGCAAGCTCACCAGAATCGAGTCGCTCTGCCCATTTGCGGGCTTCACTGCGCGACACGTAAAGGTGTCACCGATCAGCACCGGCGGTGTCGCCGGGCAGTCGAGTTCAATGTTCGCGCCGAGCGCTGACGCCTGCGCCTGAATCGAATCTTCGATCTGACCGCTAAACGTCTGCGGGATGAGCGAAATGATGAGCCCCGGAAGAATCAGCATGCCGATTACGAGAGAGACGAGAGTTGCTGACCAAGTAGCGATCGGGGCGATGCCCTTACCGGTCTCGCGCATAGTGCGGATACCGCGCATGACCAGGTAGACCGGCGCGGTCAAGAATGCCCACGCAGCATTTGCGGGGTTCTCGTGACCCCATACCTGCAGAAGCAGGTTGTCGTACGCGGCAAGGCCGAGAACCACAATGTAGGGAGCGATCCAGACAACGAGCAGCAGCGGCAGGTTCGCACCGAGCCCCGCACCCGCGATGAGGAACATGCTGGTCAGGAGTTGCACGAGCGGCAAAATGGCGATGAGCCACACTGCTGCGTTGTAAGTACGGTGTTGGCGGATCTCGCGCTCAGGCGCTGCCTCTTCTTCGGCATAGGAACTCAGCGTGGATGCGCCGGGCATAGTGTTCGCGTGAGCGGCGGCGGCCTTAGGCAGCAGCAGAGGTTCGTCGACTTCGCGCGTCTCGTCGGCCGGAGCTTCGAGTTCACGCAGTGTCATCGCCAGTAGAGGCTGAGCGCTGAGTTCATCATGAACGGGCGCCGTCTCAGGCTCCGGTTCGCTCAGAGTCTCGGTGGTCAGGAAGCCTTCGGCACCATCGCGATCGTTATCGCGCTGCGAGCGACGCGACGGGTATCCGCCGATGTCATCCTCGAAGTCGTCATCGTCATCCGCAAAGGCCAGCTTGGTCGCTGACGGCTGCACAACGATAGGGGCACGGGCGTCTGAGGTGTGCTCAGTCCACGCTTGGGCATCCCACCAACGCAACTGGGGCAAACCTAGAGGGTCTGGGTACCATCCCGCTGGCACACCGAAACTGTTGTCTTCCACGTGGAACAGAGTAACTGGCTCAGACAGGGGATAGAAAGGCCTGTTTATAACATTGATGGCGGCGCGAGTCTGGATGTAACCCTAAAGAGTGCCGAAATTAGCTGTAAATGGTCTATTTTGACCCATTTGTCCCCTGAACTGGGTCAGCGGTCGAACCAAACTAGTTCGGTCCCGAGGGAAGAAAAAAATCAGGCGTGGCGACGCCCGTCACGAAAGTGTGAGGGCATCCAGAATGTCGTCGGCCGATGCCTGCATCGCGTGGGGACCGGCCACGTCAAACCAGACGGACTCAAGCACTCCCTTATTGGTCTCCAGAAAAGCCTGGAGGTCCTCCGCGCGGTATGCCACGACTTGGTGATCTAACTCTTCAGGAAGCATCGCCACATAGGTGTCAACCGACGAGAACAGCAACAGCATGTACTTGTCAGCATCCCCGCGCCGGAAGACCCGCACTTGAGGCTCGGCAGCACCCGCCGCACTGTCGCCGTTGCCGATTTCTACCAGCATGGGAACCATCACTCGATCGTTGCGCAGTGCGAGCGCCACCGATGTGGGGTCGCCGGCTTCAAGCGCCTGCGCGAGCATGGGGGAACTAAATTCGGCGCTTTGCGCCGCAGAGGTTGAAGAAGACATGGCCTATCCGGGTTAGTTCAACAAGAACTGTTTAGTGCTTTCAGAGCTAATGTCGCCGACCGTGACCTCAAGGTGGTAGCTGGCGCCCCCCGCCGTGACGGCCGGTCGATCCGACTCACAGGTGTCGGGGGCCGAGCGGGTGCGATCCCACTCGATCGTGCTCGACTTCACCTCGACGCCTGGCTGCAGTTCGATGGTGCGCGGCTCGCCCTCCGTCTGGCAGTGCGTCGAATTCCAAATCTCGTCGTCACCGCTGGTGATCACGAACTCTTGAATGTCGCTGCCGGCCTCGATAGCGCACGGCTCCGTCATCGTGCTCGTGATAGAGAACGACAACTGGGGGTTCTGATTCTCGTCGTACGTTGTTTCATCCGTTGCGGCGTCGAGCGTGAGTTTCGCGGGATCGCAAATAACTACACCCGATGCATTCGTTGCCGCGGGAGCGCTTGAGGCAACTGCCGAAGGTTCCGCGCTGGGCGAGGTCGAGGCGGGGCCAGACGAGGCCTTGGGGCCGAACACAATCAAGAGGATGATTGCGATCACAGCAACGAGCCCTAACCCGACGATCAAGCGCCGGCGCCAATAGACGCTGCTTGACTGCGGGCCGACTGGATTCCTGAACGTCGACATACCGCAAGGCTAAGCGTCAAAGGCCTCTAAAGACGCTTCAGCATGCGCGTGTTGCCGAGGGTATTCGGTTTAACCCGCGAAAGATCAAGGAATTCGGCCACACCCTCGTCGGGAGAGAGCGCTAACTGGGCGAAAACGGTCGGATCGACAATCTCTTCCTCGACAGGCTCGAAGCCGTGGCGTTCAAAGAATGCCGTCTCGAAGGTGAGACAAAATAGGCGGTCGAGACCCAGCGTGCGCGCATCCGCCTCGATGTGATCCATCAATCCGTGCCCGACACCCTTACCGAGCCAATCGGTGTCGACGGCAAGCGTGCGCACCTCAGCCAGGTCGTGCCACATCACATGCAGGGCCCCGCATCCGATCACAGAGCCGTCGGGAGCGACGGCAACACGGAACTCTTGCACCGCCTCATAAAACACGACGAGGTCTTTGCCGAGCAGGATGCGCTCGTTTACCAGTGGTTCGATGAGGCTCTGAATGGCCGGCACGTCGTGCGTTCGTGCCGGGCGGATGCTGAAGGTGGTCACGCAGCAACGGTACCGCTGGCGGAGCGCCCAGCGTCGCACCGCGCTGCGGGTTTCTCCGACACGTTGATGCTCGCAGTGCTGCTCCCCTGCCGCACATGACGAAACGGCTGGGCAAGCACCCGAAGGTGTTGCCCAGCCGTTGTCGTCTGGAGTGAGGGCTGAGGTTTAGGCCTCGACCTCGGCCGGCTCCTTTTCGGGGAGACCGGGCTGGCGGCTCGTGACGAACACGAACTTGTTGTCAACGAAGTCAACATGAACGTGGTCACCGGCGTTGAGCTCGCCGTGAAGGATCTTCTCGCTGAGAGCGTCTTCCACTTCGTGCTGCACTGCGCGGCGAAGCGGTCGGGCACCGAGGGCGGGGTCGAACCCGACTTCGATGAGACGCTCCTTGGCGGGGGCAGTGATCTCGACGGTGAGGTCGCGATCCATCATGCGCTCAGAGAGACGCTTGATGAAGAGGTCAACGATCTGCAGCAACTCAGGCTTGTTGAGCTGCGGGAAGACGATGGTCTCGTCAACACGGTTGAGGAACTCAGGCTTGAAGTGCTTCTTGAGTTCTTCAACAACCTTGCCGCGCATGCGGTCGTAGCTCGTTGCCGAGTCACCTTCCACTTGGAAGCCCATGGGGCCAGCGGTGATGTCCTTAGTACCCAAGTTGGTGGTCATGATGATGACGGTGTTCTTGAAGTCCACCACGCGACCCTGGCCGTCGGTCAAGCGACCCTCTTCGAGGATTTGCAAGAGCGAGTTGAAGATGTCGGGGTGAGCCTTCTCGATCTCGTCGAAGAGCACAACACTGAACGGCTTGCGGCGCACCTTCTCGGTGAGCTGGCCGCCCTCTTCGAATCCTACGAATCCGGGAGGGGCACCGAACAGACGTGACACGGTGTGCTTCTCGCCATACTCACTCATATCGAGTGAGATGAGAGCGTTTTCGTCATCGAACAGGAACTCCGCGAGCGCCTTGGCGAGTTCGGTCTTTCCGACACCGGTCGGGCCGGCGAAGATGAACGAACCACTGGGGCGGTTGGGGTCCTTGAGACCAGCACGGGTGCGGCGGATGGTCTTGGAGAGAACCGAGACGGCTTCCTCTTGACCAATGACGCGCATGTGCAGTGCCTTCTCCATGAAGATAAGGCGGCTGGACTCTTCTTCGGTGAGCTTGAAGACGGGGATGCCGGTTGCTGCTGCCAGAACTTCGGCAATCAGACCTTCATCCACGATTCCGCTCGCGCCGACGTCGCCCGACTTCCACTGCTTCTCGAGGCGAAGACGCTCTCCGAGCAGCTTCTTTTCTTCGTCGCGCAGGCTAGCGGCCTTCTCGAAGTCTTGGTCTTCGATGGCGCCTTCCTTGCGTGAGCGAACATCGGCGATCTTGTCGTCGAATTCGCGCAGCTCGGGAGGTGCCGACAGGATCGACAGACGCAGGCGTGCGCCAGCCTCGTCGAGCAGGTCGATGGCCTTGTCAGGCAGGAAACGGTCGGCGACGTAACGGTCGGCGAGGTTCGCTGCGGCAACAATGGCACCGTCGGTGATGGATACCTTGTGGAACGACTCGTACTTGTCGCGCAGTCCCTTAAGGATGTTGATGGTGTGCGGCAGGTTAGGTTCGTGCACCTGCACGGACTGGAAGCGGCGCTCGAGCGCGGCATCCTTCTCAAAGTGCTTGCGGTATTCGTCGAGGGTCGTTGCACCAATGGTCTGGAGCTCGCCACGAGCCAGAAGTGGCTTGAGGATGGAGGCTGCGTCGATGGCACCTTCAGCAGCGCCGGCACCCACGAGGCTGTGGATCTCGTCGATGAAGACGATGATGTCGCCGCGGGTGCGGATCTCCTTGGTCACCTTCTTGAGGCGCTCTTCGAAGTCACCGCGGTAACGGCTACCAGCGATGAGGCTTCCGAGGTCGAGCGAGTAGAGCTGCTTGTCTTTCAGCGTCTCGGGAACGTCGCCGGCAACAATTGCGTTGGCGAGGCCTTCGACAACAGCCGTCTTACCGACACCGGGTTCACCGATGAGTACGGGGTTGTTCTTGGTGCGGCGGGAGAGGATCTGCATAACGCGTTCCATCTCCTTCTCGCGACCGATAACGGGGTCGAGCTTGCCATCGCGAGCCGCCTGAGTGAGGTTGCGGCCGAACTGGTCAAGAACCTGCGATCCCTTGTCAGGCGTAGCGTCGTTACCACCAACGGCAACAGCTTCTTTGCCCTGGAAGCTACCGAGCAGCTGGATGACCTGCTGGCGAACCTTGTTGAGGTCAGCGCCAAGCTTCACCAGAACCTGAGCGGCAACGCCTTCACCCTCGCGGATGAGACCCAACAGGATGTGCTCGGTGCCGATGTAGTTGTGACCGAGCTGCAGCGCTTCGCGCAGGCTCAGTTCAAGTACCTTCTTGGCACGCGGCGTAAAGGGGATGTGGCCGGTCGGCTGCTGCTGACCCTGGCCAATAATGTCTTGCACTTGCTCGCGCACGGAGTCGAGCGAAATACCCAAAGACTCAAGCGCCTTAGCGGCAACACCTTCACCCTCGTGGATGAGGCCCAGCAAAATGTGCTCAGTGCCGATGTAGTTGTGGTTGAGCATCTTGGCCTCTTCTTGGGCCAAAACGACTACACGACGGGCGCGGTCGGTAAATCTCTCAAACATCTCTTCACTCCTTAGATACCGCTACAGATTCGGTACCGATGTAAAGAGACTAACCAGAGAAATCGCGAAATAGTCCGCTGTTCGCCCTAGGCGTGACTGGGTACGGCCAGCGCTAAGAAACGCGTAGACCAGCTCCCGAGGTTCCGTGCGCAGGCGTGGGCTAGCGGCTAGTAGTAGTCAGGGGTGCAGAACCCCGGAGCGATGTCTTCGACCGACGCAATGCCGCTCGCCGAGAGGGCATCGAAGAGTAGTTGGTCGTCTGCGGTCTGCTCGATTGATCCATCGCAGGGAGAGACATGAAATCGAAACTCGCGCTCGAAAGAGAAGTACCGAAAGTCCAACCCGGGCAGAGTGGTGGTGCCCGCTGCAGCAGCCACAATTGCTGGCCAATCTTCCTCACGATATTCGCCGGAGAAGATCGACACATCCCGGCCCTGCACTACGGTGTCGTCATCCGTCCAGCGCACCGTCACCCCCTCCGGTGAATACTCGGGGAGGTCTTCACCGAGGTCATACCAGGAGTTTTCTTGCAGTGGAACAAACTGGCTGATCTCGTCGACGAGCTCAATAACTTCCTTCGGCGGAAGTGGACCGTTGGCACTCAGCCCAGGCAGCGACCACCCTTCGTAGCCGCCGTTACCGCCGTTGCTGCCGTTGGAGAACAAGTTGCCGTCGCTCGCCTGAAGCGGAACAATCGCAGCGATCGCGTCGTAGTTATCAATGAACTGGGTGATCGTTTCGTGCGAAGGCACTCCACCGGGCGCTGAGACTATTCGCGAATAGACCCCGTCATCGAAACCGCTGGGGAAGAGGATCATATTGAGCTCAGTGCCGGCCGCTTCCTCGATCGCTTGCCAGTAGGTGAAGTTGTTGACCACCACATCCGGATCAAGCCCGAGGGTTGCAACCCGAAAACTGCCAGCAGCATCCCCCGCTACTCGAATGGTGAATGCCGCAGGCAGCAGAGGTTCTCGGTCGTTGTCGGATGCTCGATTCATCGTTGCGGCAATGGCTCGCGTCTGTTCCGACGCAAAGCCTTCGCTCACATCCACCTGGACCATGACGGCGCTCTCCCACAGCTCGCTCGCGATCGCGGTGGCAGATACTTCACCAATGCCCGCAATCTGCCGCACGCTCGCGACGCTCTCCACGAGTAGCTCGTGTTGCGAAGGGGTGAGTTCGGCGATGGCGAGATCGCTTTCTTGGTCACCGAAAGACGTGCAGCCTCCCAGCGCCGGCGCAAGCACAGCGGCCGCCATAAGGGCGCCCATGACCCGCCGCTGGAATTTCATGATTCAAGCTTATGTTCTGTGCCCGTAATAAGCGCAGGTCGAGAGAATCCGTCCTGGGGCGTACGACAACGGCGTCACCGGCATCCACTGTCGGCTCGATGAACTGCTTGAGCAACGGGGGATGACGCTCACGCGGTTGAGCGAAATTGTGGGGGTGAGCGTCGTGAACCTGTCCATTCTCAAGAACGATCGGGCCCGCGCCATCCGCTTCTCAACGCTGTTTGCGGTGTGCGAAGCGCTTGAGTGCGAGGTCGGCGAACTCCTCGTGACCGCAGAACGCTAGCGGCAGCGATCGCTCATAGCCAAAGTTAATCATTCCGTAACGTTATGCCGGGGGTGTTTGGCCATAAGGTGTCGTTATGCAGGACGCACCGCACGAATCCGCCACCCTTGACGAACTCACGCGCGCTCTCGACCTTCACATGCTGCGCATCCTCGTTGCCATTCAAGAAACGGGCAGCGTTTCTGCGGCCGCTCGCCGGCTCGGTTTCAGCCAGCCCGCGATCACCCAGCACCTCAAGCGCAGCGAAGCCCGCCTGAACATCGCCCTCGTCGCCCGAACACCGCGCGGCATGGAACTCACCGAAGCCGGCACCCTGCTCGCCCGCCACGCTCCCCGCATCGACGCCGCTGTCACCGCTGCAGCGAGCGACCTCACCGCTCACCTCGGTCTCGACCGTGGTTCCGTTCGCCTCGCCGCGTTTCCCGCCGCCGTTGCCAGCATCATCGCGCCACTGCTCTCGCGCCTCGATCGCGAGTTTCCGGGCATCCATGTTGAATTCAGCGAAGCCGAACCGGATGCCGCCCTCACCGCGGTCGCGGACGGCCGTGCCGATATCGCCCTCGACTACCGCTATACGAGCGACCACTCGGTAGCATCCGGCTCGCACACGAGCGCCGATGGCCTTCGCTCGCGCTTCTTGCTCTCCGAAAACGTGCTCGCGATTGTTCCGCGCGCGATTGCTGACCAGCTCGGTGCCACGGCGAGCGTCAGTGCTTTGCTCCCCTTCACGTGGGTCGGTGGCCCCGCTACCTGCACCGAGCAACTCGTTGCCGTCGCGACCGGGCTGGGCGAAAAACCCACCCTGCGGCACGATGTGACAACCACCGGCGCAGCACTCGCGCTCGTGGCATCCGGAATCGGCGTGACGTTCCTGTCAGAACTTGCCATTGCCACCATTACCCTGCCCGATGGCGTCGTCGCCCTCGACCTGCAGCCCAAACTTCGTCGACGCATCTATGCGACAACGCTCGACGACTCCGCCGACACCCCCAGCATCGCCGTAGCCCTCCGGCTGCTGGCCATGCGCGAGGTGGCCCGGAAAACCAGCAGTGACCGCGCGGCACTGTCACAGCACTCGCACCTCCAACGCGCGAAATTTGCATCCTCTCCCTTTACACCTCCTGTAACGCTCACCGAAAGGCACGAACTTCGCATGAGATCGACTAACTCCACCCTGGCCAAGGGGGCTCGGGCGTCCACCGTCGCCGTTGCCGCCTCCGCCCTTCTGCTCGCTGGCTGCGCCACGTCGAGCGCTCCGACCGGCGATGGCAACATCGACACCATCACGGTTGCTCTGCCCGGATCGCTCTCGAGCCTCTATGTGGGCGCCGAGAGCGGCATCCTGAACTACTACATCGCCTCCATCACTCAAGAAGGTCTCGTCTCGATCGATGCTGACGGCGCCCTACAGCCCGGCCTCGCCGAGTCGTGGGACCAGCCGGATGACGTGACCTACGTCTACGAACTGCGCGACGACGCTCAGTTCCAAGACGGCACCCCGGTCACCGCCGACGACGTCGTGTTCAGCTTGGAGCAGGCGCGCGACGAGACCAGCTCGCCCGGCCTCTCGTACTACCTGGGTGGCGTCGACACCGTTGAGAAGACCGGCGACCTTGAAGTCACCGTCACGCTCTCCGCCCCCGACGCAGCTTTCGCCGCCAACATGAGCACCGGTGGCGCCGCCTTCATCACGTCGCAGAAGTTCTGGGAAGAGAACAACGGCGAAGTGGGCACCAGCAGCGCGCTGCTCCTGGGCTCAGGCCCCTACAAGGTCACCGAGTTCGTTCCCGACTCCCACGTGAACTTCGAACGGGTCGACACCTGGTGGGGCGACCTTCCCGAGGTCAAGAACATCAACGTGAAGTTCATTCCGGATGAGGGCACTCGCCTTCTTGCCGCCCAGTCTGGCGACATCGACGTGGCGTTCAACGTGCCGCTCGCGCAGTCGACCCAGTGGGAAGACCTCGACAACATGCGCGTCGACTACGTGAACGACCTCTCCTATGTCGGCATGTACTTCAACACCGCCCTTGAGCCGTTCAACGACCCGAAGGTGCGCGAAGCCTTCGCCCACAGTGTTGACCGCACCACGATTGTCGACAAGCTGCTGCGCGGCCACGGCGAAGTAGCCACTGCCATCGCCACTCCCGAGTCGCTCGGAAGCGTCTATAGCGCCGATGATGCTCGTGACCTACTCTCGACGATTCCGCAGTACCCGTTCGACCTCGACGCCGCTGCGGCAGCCCTCGCAGCCTCCGATCACCCGGATGGTTTCGAGACCGACATCCTGTTCCCCTCCACGGGACCGCAGCTCGGTACCGCCGCGCAGTCGCTCGCCGAGAACCTCTCCAAGATCGGCATCACGCTGAACGTTCGTGAAGTTCCCATCGAAGAATGGCTCGCGAGCCTCGAGCAAGACAGCAGCTACGGCGTCGGTCTCATGTGGTACTTCTCCACGCTGGGTGACCCTGCCGAAGTCTCGACCTACATGCTCGGCGACTACAACATCTCGAACTACGAGAACCCCGAAGTTCTCTCGCTGTTCGAGCGTGTGGGCGCCGAGACGGACCCGAGTGCCCGCATCGACCTCCTCATCGAGGCCGAAACTCTGCAGGCAGAAGACGTCATCAGCGTTCCGCTCTGGTGGGGACAATCCGCCACCGCGTTCTCGAAGGACATCGACATGGCGAGCTACAGCTCATTCGCGTTCATCTCCGCGTGGCCGACCCTGCTCACCCCCGCTGGATAATCTGTGACAACCACCCCGATTGCACGCGCATCACAAGCTCGGTCCCTGGGCCGCATGCTTGTGGTGCGCGTGCTCGGCACCCTCGCAATTCTGTTGGTGCTCTCCATCATCGTTTTCTCGATGCTGCATCTCGCCCCCGGCGACATCGTCAAGAACCTGCTCGGTAACCGAGCATCCTCGCCCGAAGCGATTGCCGCCATCCGCGCGCAATACAACCTCGATCAACCGCTGTATATGCAGTATTTGATCTGGTTGGGCAACGCCCTCACCGGTGACTTCGGGCAGTCAATCCGCCTGCAAGATTCGGTCTCGAACGTGATCGGCTCGCGCCTCGGAATCACCGCCGCGCTCAGCGGACTCGCGTTTCTGCTCGCGCTCGTCGTGGCCGTTCCCCTCGGCGTTCAGAGCGCCGTTCGTTCGGGAAGCTGGATCGACCGCTTCGCTACCGGCTTCGGCATCGTCGGCCTCAGTGCGCCCACCTTCGCCGTCGGCCTCCTCCTTCTCTATGTCTTCGCGTTCTACGTGCCCATCTTCCCGGTCTACGGCGCGGGCGATGGCGGCCTCGACACCCTTTGGCACCTTGTGCTGCCCGCCATTACTCTGGCGCTCGGGCTCGGCGCGATCATCCTCAAACTGACCCGCACGGCGATGCTGCGCGAACTCGAAACCGACTATGTAACCTTTGGTCGCGCGCGCGGCCTACCCGACCGCCAAGTGCACCTGATCGCTCTGCGCAACGCCGCCATCCCGATCGTCACCGGCGCCAGCCTCGTGCTGACGTTCCTGGTCGGCGGCACCGTTCTCGCCGAAACGACGTTCGCGCTACCCGGCCTCGGCACCCTGTTGCAGGGCTCCGTGCTGTTCAAGGACATCGCCGTCGTGCAAGCGCTCACCCTGCTGGTGGCCGTGACCATTGCGATCATCGCGCTGCTGGCCGACCTTGCCTACGTCTTCCTCGACCCCCGCATCCGCGCGAAGGAGAGTGCTCAGTGAGCAGCACCGAAGCTATCGTCTTAGCGAAACTTCCCCGCTCGCGCCGCCGGCATCCAGTGGCCGTCTGGTTGTCGCTCGCCCTGCTCGGCGTCGTCGCGTTCTTGGTGCTCTTCGGCAACCTGATTGCCCCGGATGCCACAGCCCAGTCGATCCTCGATTCCTTGCTGCCCCCGGGCAGCCCCGGTCACTTTCTCGGCACCGACGAACTCGGTCGTGACGTGCTTGCTCTGACGATCGCGGGAGCGGCATCCGCCCTCGTTGGTCCGGTGTGTGTTGCGCTCGGATCGATGCTGCTCGGTATTCTGCTCGGCACGGTGTCGGGCTACCTCCGTGGCCCGATCGACTTCATCATCGGTCGCTGGACCGACCTGCTGTTCTCTCTTCCACTGCTGCTGGCCGCGATCGTGGTCGCAGGCGTCTTCGGCGCTGGCTACTGGATGACCGTGCTGCTGCTGATTCTGCTGTTCTCGCCCTCGGACATCCGCATTGTGCGCGCCGGAGTAATGGAGCAGGCCGCGCGGCCGTTCGTGGAGGCAGCCCAAATGCTGTCGCTCTCCAAGGCGCGCATCATGTTCACGCAGGTGCTGCCGAACGTCTCGTCACTCATCATCACCAACTCGATGCTCAATGTGGCCTTCGCGCTCGTCGCCTTCTCGTCGCTGTCGTTTTTGGGCGTCGGCGTCGCTCCCGGCACCGCCGACTGGGGCCGTCAACTCACCGACGGTCGCGCGATCATGATCGACAATCCTGCTGCCGTTCTTGTGCCAGCACTGCTCATCATTGGTGTCGCCTCGGCGGCAAACCTTGTCGGCGACTGGCTCGGCCAACGCTTGACCCGGACGGGACGCTCATGACTCAGCTCAACGTGACGAACGGCGCTGCCGCCGGCACAGCCTCAACCGCCCAAGTGACCGTGACCGGTCTCTCCATCGATGGGCCGGCCGGATTCGCTGTGGAACCGTTCGACTTCTCGATCGCTCCCGGTGAAACTCTCGCCCTCATCGGCGAATCAGGTTCGGGCAAGACGCTCTCGGCCAAAGCAATCGCCGGGCTGTTGCCTGCCGGGTTCAGCGCCCGGGGCACCATCGCGCTCACGAGCACCACGATCGAACTGCCGGCCACGGATGCCGTCTGGCGGGCCACCCGCGGTCGCCGCATCTCGTTGCTGCTGCAAGATCCCTTCACGAGCCTGAGCCCCGTGCACCGCTGCGGCGCCCAAATCGCGATGACGATTCAGGCTGCGAGCGCGACTCGCCTCAGCAAGGCCGAGTGTGCCGCACTGGTCACCCAGAGTCTCGCCGAAGTGAACCTGCCCGCGGATGTCGCCCGCGCCTACCCGCACGAACTCTCCGGCGGAATGCGCCAACGGGTTGCCATCGCGGCGGCCCTCGCCACCGACCCCGAACTGCTCATCGCTGACGAGCCGACTACAGCTCTCGACGCGAGCAACCAGGGTGAGATTCTCGACCTATTGCGCGGGCTGCAAGAAAAGCGCGGCATGGCCGCCCTACTCATCTCGCACGACCTCGGCATGGTGCGCGGCAGAGCCGAACACGTGCTCGTGATGCGCCACGGCGAAATCGTAGAGCGCGGGGTCACGAGCTCCGTGCTCAATGCGCCAAGCCACCCGTACACTCGGGCGCTGATCGAAGCCGACCCCTCGCTCACCGATCGCTCAGCTCGGAACGGACGTACGGCATCCGGGGCAAGCGCCTCCACTGACCCCTCGGGCGTCGGCGACCTTGTTGTCGCGACCGACGTCACCAAGAGCTTCGGCGACAAGACCGTGCTGCACGGCGTGAGCGTCAAGGTGGGCCGCGGCGAGACCGTCGGCATTGTCGGCGAGAGCGGCTCGGGCAAAACCACGATCGCGCGGTGCATCGCCGGGCTTGAGCACGAGTCGAGCGGCGTGATCGCCTTCGACGGTGTCGCCCTAGCTCCGGGCCGCGCTTCTCGCGCACCCCAGCAGATGCAGATCGTGTTCCAGGATCCGTACTCATCGCTGAACCCGATGATCAATATCGGGCGTTCGCTGAAGTTGGCGCTGCGGGTGGCCGGGCGTCCGGCATCCGACCTCAATGGCCTGCTCAAGCTCGTGGAGTTGCCGCCCGAGTTCGCCCGCAAGCGACCCGCCGAGCTCTCGGGCGGCCAGCGTCAGCGCGTGGCGATTGCTCGCGCGCTGGCCGTGCAGCCCGAGTTGCTGATCTGCGACGAATCAGTGTCGGCGCTCGATGTCTCGGTGCAGAAACAGATTCTCGATCTGCTCGCGAAACTGCGGGTCGAGCTCGGGCTCTCGATCCTGTTCATCTCCCACGACCTCGCGGTGGTGCGCCAGCTTGCCGACCGCGTCTACGTGCTGCGTCACGGCGAGGTCGTCGAGTCCGGCGAGTGCCACGACGTGCTCACCGCCCCAACACATCCCTACACGCAGGCGCTGGTCGCAGCGTCGATTCACGAAGCACCCACTCACTGAGCTCGGCGCCACAAGCGCCCGACCTCGCCCCGAAAGGACCCCGTGGACACCTCCACTGCTGCTGACTCTGCCGCCGCACGCTCGACCAATGCGAACACGACCGACGCGAGCACAACTGAACCCGCCGCTGGCGCAACCATTGGCACTGCTCTCGTTCAGCTCACTCCAGCCGAGCTTCCCGCCCATCTCCTCGAGGCGCTCGGCGCCGAGCGTGCGGCCCAATGGCAACGCGACCGCCAGCCGTACAACCCCCGCGTGTGGATGCTCGGCTCCCCCGCCGGCAGTGCAGCAGCCCTCACCTCCGGTCGCCCCAATACCCGCTACACGAAGCTCGTTGACCTCTGGGCCGACGGCGATGCTGCCGCCCAGAGTCTTCTCGGCGAACTGATCGCGGCTTCCGCGGAGCGAGGCGACGCCGCCCTCAAATGGCAACTCCCGCTCGACGCCGAGCTGCCGGCCTTCGCTGCCAACGTCGGGTTCGCCGAACTGCGCACCCCGATCTCCTCGGCCGACGGCACGCAGGGCGTGCGCGGCTTCGTGCTGTGGCACGGCGGTTGGCCACACGAGCAGCTGCGCTACTACGGCCAAACCACGCTGTTCACGTGTGGTGCGGTTGCCGCAATGACGGCTCTCAGCCACTTAGGCCTCGAACCCTTCGCCGACACCGAAGACGAGGATGCCCGCGAGCGCGAACTCGCCTTCTGGCGTTCGGCCACCAACTTTCCAGCCTGCGAACCCCTCGGTCTCGCCGTCGCTGTTCACGATGTGATCGCGCAGTCGGCCTCCACCATCAGTCTCGAACTGCACCTCGATACGACCGAGCCGACACTCCTCGAGACCTATGAAGGCGAAGAGCGCACGTTCCGGGAGCAGCTGCAAGAGCAGTCTCGGGCCGAAGCGGCGAGCCGCGGCATCCAGCAGCACACGGCCCCGTTGTCTATTGAGCAGATCACCGAGCGTGTGGCGGGTGGCGAACTCGCGATCTTGTTGATCGAAGAAGAGCCCATGCACGATGCCTCGACTCCACACTGGGTCGTGGCGCACGCCGTGAAGGGTGACACCGTTCTACTCAATGACCCGTGGATCACGGCCGAGCAGGGCGAGACCTGGGTTGATTCCCACGATTTGCCCGTCTCGATCGCGGTGCTCGATCAGATGGTCGCGTTCGGCGACCCCACTTATCGCGGAGTTATTTTTGTGGCACGCTAGCTCTCACTGAGGTGAGGAGCCGCCGTGAGTAACACTGAGAAGAACCCGGCCGAGGTGCTGTGTGAAAACGAGGAGGGTGTCGGCGCGCAATTGCTCTCGCCGCGCGAGGTTCCTCTCGGTGGCCCGCGCGCGATGAATGTGAGGCGCACGCTGCCGCAGCGTTCGCGCTCCCTCATCGGCGGCTGGTGCTTCGTCGATCACTACGGACCCGAGATGACGCGGATGCACGTGCCGCCTCATCCGCACACCGGCTTGCAGACCGTCAGTTGGCTCTTCGCTGGCGACATCGAGCACCGCGACAGCGTCGGCAGTCTCGCCACCGTGCGGCCCGGAGAGTTGAATCTCATGACGGCCGGTCGCGGCATTTCACACTCCGAGGTGTCCCCCGCCGAGCCGACGCTGCTGCACGGCGCGCAGCTCTGGGTCGCCCTGCCGAATGCCCACCGCGACACCGCGCCCGCCTTCGAGAACTACGTGCCGACGCCGTTTGAGCATCAGGGCGCGACGGTGAGCGTCTTTATCGGCGAGCTCGCCGGCGTCTCGTCGCCCGCCCGAGTTTTCTCACCGCTTCTCGGCGCCCAGCTCGACGTGCCGGCAGGCACCAGCATCACCCTCGCTCTCAACGCCAGTTTCGAACACGGCGTACTCGTGGATGCCGGCGACGTGACCATCGCTGATGTCGAGACGCCCGAAGATCAGCTCGCGTATCTCGCTCCCGGCCTGACCGAACTCACGATCACGGCGACGACGGATGCCCGAGTCCTGCTTCTGGGAGGAGAACCGCTCGGCGAAGCCATTGTCATATGGTGGAACTTCATCGGGCGCAGTCACGACGAGATCGTGATGTTCCGCGCGCAGTGGCAGGCCGACGTGATCGAGGCAGGCAATCCCTCCGGACGCTTTGGTAGCGTCGACAATTTCAACGGGCATCCGCTGCCCGCCCCTGAATTGCCCACGATCAGGCTCAAGCCGCGCCTGTAGCAGCTCGCCGCCCGCTAGACCGCAGTCACCCGCAACACAAGCGCTTCGTCAGGGTGCAAGATCGGCAGTTGAAGACCCGCTGACCCCAGTACTGAACCCGGCAGCGTGAGTTCGCCAGCGTGCCACCAGGCCGGCGAAGTGCCCGGGTAGGTTGCCGCTGGCGCCCCCACGTCAACGGGACTGACGCGGTAGCCACGGTGCGGGTCAAGCCCGGGTAACCGTCGGGCGGTAGGGACCGCATCGGAGGGAGTGTCGAGGCGCGTCACCCAGAAGACGGCATCGGCGACCGAACCGGAGGCGTCATCCGCGACGACGCCGGTGACAATCGGTTCGTTCGCGAGGAGCTCGCCGCGCACGACGCGCCCTGTATGAATGAGGCCGCGAAGCGAACGGTACGCCGCCGCCCAGACGGGCAGTGCAGCTCGCTCTTCAGTGGTGGTCGAGGTGAGGTCCCACTCGATCCCGGAGTGCCCCATGAGCGCGGTCGCGAGTCGAAAGCCGAGTGACAGCGAACGCCCCGAAGTGTGCGCCGGCGACGAGCCAACGTGTGATCCCAGATATTCGAAGGGCACGAGCAGGTTCGTCCAGCGCATGATCGAGAACCGGTCGTGGGCATCGTTGGTGTCGGATGGCCACACTCGCTGCACTCGCTCGAGCACTCCGGCATCCACCCGCGCACCGCCCGAGGCACAGGACTCAATCTCAACGTGCGGATAACGCTCGCGCAGCTCATCCATCAGGCGATAGGTCGCGGCGACGTGCCGATGAACTGAACCACCGAGGAGGTCGCGGTTCATGTCCCACTTGAGGTAGCTGATCGCATACTCGTCGAGCAGGGCGCTGATCGCGTCGAGCACGTGCGCGAAAGCAGCAGGGTTGTCGAGGTCGAGAACAAACTGGTTGCGCCATGATTTAGGCAAAGGACGGTCTTCGTCACGCAGAATCCACTCCGGATGCGCGCGCGCAAGATCAGAGTCAAGCGACACCATCTCGGGCTCGACCCAGAGCCCGAACTGCATCCCGCTTGCGGTCACGCGATCGACAAGGGGAGAGAGCCCGTCGGGCCACGACGTGGCGTCGACAGTCCAGTCGCCGAGGGCACGCTTGTCGTCGGTGCGGTTCTTCATCCAGCCGTCATCGAGCACAAAACGTTCGACCCCGGCTTCGGCGGCAGCGTCAGAGAGCGCCGCCAACTGCTCAAAGTTGTGATCAAAGTAGACGGCTTCCCACGTGTTAAGCGTGAGCGGGCGCGGCGTCGAGGGGTGCGCGGGCAAGCTACGGAACCAGGTGTGAAAACGGTCGCTTAGTCCGTCGAGGCCGGCATCCGACCATGCGCTGTAGGCCCACGGTGTTGCGTAGGAGTCGCCACGCGCTAAGCGGATTTCGCCGGGTGCCAGCAGCTCAGCAGCACCCACAGTGCTCTGGCCGAGGGCGGAACGGTCGATCCACATGCGGGTGTCGCCACTGGTGCCGAGATGCGTTGCCCAGACCTCGCCGTGACGAAAGCCGAAGCCGGGCGAGCCGGCGACGGTGAGGTACGAGTCATCGTGGCCGCGGCGGCCGTGGCGCGACTCGCGAAGCCAGGTGCCGTAGTCGATGGCGGAGCGCTGGGGCTGCCGTTCGGCCGCCCAGATTCCGCTGAAGTCGAGTCGCTCGCGCGCTACAGGCGCGAGCGGAAGAATGGTGGCCAACAACGAGAGCTCAAAAGTCTCGGTGGCATGGTTGGTGAGCTGCGAACGGCTGCGCAGCACGCCTGCAGCGGTCAATTCGAAAGTGACGGTGAGGCGCAGCGCGACAACAGCGTCAGCGGCATCAACCAGAGTGATGTGAACAACGCCGGGCTCCGGATGCTCGATGCTCTCGGTGCGCAGTGCGGGGCGGCGTAGTCGCCCCATTCCGGCAGCAGCACCCGCAGCGGAGGCTGCGCGGTGATCGTGGCGCCCCTCAAGGCCGGGTACACCACTCCAACCCTCGGCGAGCAAGGGAACGATGCTCAGCCGGGAAGGTTCGTCGATGGAACTCGGCCCGAGAGCCCGCTCGCGTGAATCCGCGAGCGCCGCCAATTGCGTGGCGGAGAGTTCTCCGAGGTCTGCACCCCAGTGCGTGATCGACGGCACGCCCGTGCCGCGAGCATCCAGCACGAAGCTGGTGCCCGCGGCACGGAGGTGAACGATGTCGTTCGTGTTATTCGTTGACAGCAATCGCGGCAGCCTTCATGGCGTCGATTGTCTTCTGCTGACCATCGGTCAGAGCATCCGTGAGGGTGCCTGAGCCGGAGATCGCGCCGGAGAATCCGTCTGCAACGTCGGTGTAAACCTGCGTCATAGTCGGGCCCCATGTGAAGTCAGGGTTGACTTCAGCGCCGGCAGCAGCGAACACGTCGTAAATGTTCTGTCCACCGAAGAAGTCAAGACCTTCGGAGAATGCTGGCAGGTTGCCACCCGTCTTTGTCGCCGGGTAGATGTTTGCCGTCTTGTTCATGCTGGCAAGTGCCTCAGGGTCGGTGTTCAACCAGAGTGCGAACTGTGCAGCTTCGTAGGGGTGTTCGCTTCCCTTGAGAACTGCTGTGCTCGATCCGCCCCAGTTACCGGCGGCGGAGTCGCCTTCGTTCCACTGCGGCATCGGTGCGACTGCCCAGTTGCCTGCGGTGTCAGGTGCGCCACTCGTGATGGAGTTTGCACCCCACACTGCGGAGACCCAGCTCCAGACCTCACCAGAGTTGTAGCCGTTGTTCCACTCATCGGTCCACGCCGGAAGCGTAGCGACGAGGTCGTCGTCAAGCAGGCCCTGCCAGTAGTCAGCTACCTTGATCGACTCGGGCGAGTCGAGGGTTACGTCCCACGCTTCGCCATCGTTCTTGAACCATTGGCCGTCAGCCTGCCATACAAGACCGGCGAAGGCGTTGATGTCGCTCTGCGAGAAGTTGGTGATGTAGCCACCCTCTTCACGGATTTGCTTTGCTGCCTCAGCGTATTCGTCCCAGGTCGTCGGGATGGCGATGCCGGCCTTTTCGAACAGGTCAGCACGGTAGAACAGTGCCTCGGGGCCAGTGTCCTGCGGCACTGCGTACACAGCGTCGTCTTCACCAAACGTGACCTGGCTCCAGGTCCAGTCGATGAACTGGTCCTGAGCATCCATAACTCCGGCACAGTCGGCGATGTTAACAACGCCGTCCTGAACGCGGAAGTTCGGCAGGGCGTCGTACTCAATCTGGCCGAGGTCGGGCGCGTTGCCGGCCTCGATCTGGTTGAAGAAGTTCTTGTACGTTCCACCAAGACCGTTAGGACCGGTCTGAACCTTGACCTGGATGTCGGGGTTCTTTTCGTTCCAGATTGCTGCGGCGTCTTCCATGCCGGGCAGCCACGTCGTGAAGTCGAGTGTTACGGGACCGTCTGACGGGGTGCAGGCGCCAGCGGCGTCAGTGCCGCCATCTGTGCCGGCGCCGGTTGAGCATGCTGAGAGTGCGAGCGCGGAGACGAGCACCAATGCTCCTCCAGCGCGAGCTATGCGATTAGCCATGCGATTACCTTCCTTGATTGTGATTGTGGTGCGGGATTCCCTCGGGGCAAGCCGAGTGGTCGAGAGGCGACTATTTGAGTGCGCCGGTTCCTAGCCCACTGCGCCAGAAGCGCTGCAGGCTGAGGAAAGCAATGATGAGCGGGATGATCGACAGCAGTGCGCCGATGATCACGTAGGCCCGAATTTCGGGGATCTGGTTGACCTGGCTGTTCCAGATGTACAGACCGAGGGTCACTGGGAATAGCTTCTCGTCGCGCAGCATGATGAGCGGCAAGAAGAAGTTGTTCCAAATGGTGACGAACTGGAAAAGGAAGATCGTGACCATCGCCGGGGTCATGAGTCGGGTTGCAACCGTGAAGAAGGTACGCACCTCACCTGAACCGTCGATGCGGGCAGCCTCGACGAGCTCATCCGGAACACTCGAGGTCGCGTAGATCCGAGCGAGATAGACACCAAACGGGCTCACGATGCTCGGCAGGAACACCGACCAGAAGGTGTTGGTCGCGCCGACCTGGCTGAAGACCAGGAACAACGGAAGGGCCAACGCCGTAGCCGGAACGAGCACGCCACCGAGCACAACGTTGAAGAGAGTTTCGCGACCGCGGAAATCATACTTCGCGAGGGCATAACCCATCATCGTCGCGAAAAGCGTAGCGACGGCGGCGCCAGCTCCCGCGTAAAGAATGCTGTTGAGCATCCAGCGGAAGAAAAGACCGTCGCGGTACGTGGCCAGGTTGCCGATGTTTTCGAACAGGTTGAAGTCGGCGAACCAGAGCGGTGCGCTCGTCGTAAAGTCGCTGCGATCCTTCGTCGCCGCCACGAACAACCACCAGATCGGAACCAGGAAGTAGAACGTGCAGATGGCCATGACGAGCATGGCACCGGAGCGAGAGAACAGGCTTTCGCGAGGGCCGTGGTGCTTCTTTGCGGCAGTCTTCGTGGCACTCATCAGTCAGCCTTTCGCTGGGTGAACTTGAGCACGGTGAACGAGAGCGCGAAGGTGAAGAGCGCCAGCACGACCGAGAAAGCGGCGGCCAGGTTCACGTTCGGCACCGACGCTGTCGAGTAAATGAGCAAGTTGGGGGTGAAGGTGCTGGTCACTGCCGACGTGAAGCTCTTGAAGACTTGAGGCTCAGCGAGCAATTGCAGCGTTCCGATAATCGAGAAAATAGCGGTGAGCGTGATGGCGGGGGTGATCAACGGAATCTTGATCGACCACGCGATGCGCGCCTGCGATGCTCCGTCGAGACGAGCAGCCTCGTAGATCTCGCTCGGGATAGCCAGCAGCGCCGAGTAAATGATGATCATGTTGTAGCCCACGAATACCCAGGTGACCACGTTGGCGATCGACCACAGCACGAGATCGGCACCCAAGAAGTTGATCTCCTTGGTGATCGCGGTGAACGGCGACAGGTTCGGTGAGTACAGGAAGCCCCACATGACCGCCGCGATAACACCCGGGACCGCATACGGCGCGAAGAAAGCGAGACGGAAGAAGCGCTTGCCCTTCACGAGCGGCGAGTCAAGCAACAACGCCAAGAGCAAAGCGAGCCCAAGCATCACCGGCACTTGCACGACACCAAAGCTGAGAACCCGAAGAATGGATGACCAGAAAGCCTCATCCTGGAAGACGCGCGCGTACTGCACGAAGCCGCCGAAGACCTCCGTTGGCTTGCCAAACGTGCCTTCTCGTTCGACCGTCAGCAGCGACTGATAGATCGCCACCAGAATCGGCACAATGTAGAACAGCGCGAAGAGAATCGAGAACGGCGCGATGAAGAACATCACCGCTCCCCGGTTGTTCGTGGCCTTGGTGGCACGGCGAACCTTCTTCGTCACCGCCTTCGGGGGTGTAGCGGGCTTAGCAATGTTCGAAGTCATCGCGTTGCTCCTTCTTCGACAGTCAGGCGGATGACGCGAACGCCACCAGCAGGAACAGTCACTGAACCGGTGACTGTAGTTTCCGTCAACAATTCTGCGCCGTCGGCGGGGAAAGAAATCTCATGCGCGCTGTGATTGATCACGAAGCGGAAACGATCTGTCTCGTTCGACCGCGTCACGACCTCAACGCCCTCCGGCAATTCGAGAGCATCGACTCCGGCTTCGTTGAGCGCACGACCCATCAGGTCAGCGAAACTGGCGGCGTCGAGCGCGGTAGCCACGTACCACGCGGCTCCCGAACCGAAGCGGTTGCGAGTGATGGCCGGCCCACCGGGCATCGGGCCGTTCGCGAACTCGGCCACGACATCCGCCGTGGTCGGGCGCACGTGTTCGGCCCAGATGCTGGCTTGGCCACCATCGTTGAGCAGCAGACGAGTTTCGGGCTTCACGGGCATGAACTCTTCGGTCCACACCCCCAGCATGTCGCTGAAGGCACCGGGAGGGGTCTCTCCCGTGGAATCGAGGCGGATGCCGTCTGTCTCGTCAACGATGCCGGAGAAGAAAGTGACAACGGCGTTGCCTCCGCCCGCAACGAAATTGCTGATGACGGCCGCGCTCGCGTCATCCACGAGGTAGAGGCTAGGAACAATGACGAGCTTGTAGTCGTCGAGCGAGGCGCCGGGAGCGACGATGTCGACCGTGACCCCGTTGGCACTCGCGGCGGCATAGGCGGCGTGAACCTGTTCGAGGTAGCGCACGGCCGACGACGGCTGGGAGTCACCTTCGGCTGCCCACCAGGATTCCCAGCTGAAGACGAGAGCGACGGACGCCTCGACCCGGGTGCCCGCGAGAGGCTCGAGGGAGTGGAGTTTCACACCCAGGTCGAGGGTCTCTCGCCACACAGCAGTGTCAGTACCGGCGTGAGGAAGCAGGGCCGAATGGAACTTCTCGGCACCCTGTCGCGACGCGCGCCACTGGAAGAAGCAGATCGTGTCTGCACCCCGAGCAACGTGCGTCAACGAGTTGCGAAGCATTTCACCCGGCTGCTTGGCCAGGTTGTGGGGCTGCCAGCTGACGGCGCTGCTGGCCTGCTCCATGAGCACCCACGGCGCACCCTGTGCGAGACCGCGTGTGAGGTCGGCTGCGAACGACAATTCGCTGTTCGGATGCGGCAGGCGGTGATCGAGGTAGTGATCGTTGGCGATGACATCCATTTCGCTCGCCCACTGCCAATAGTTCTGGCTGCGAATGTGGGCGGTGACCATGAAGTTCGTCGTGACCGGGATCGGGCTGACCTTGCGCAGCAGTTCTGCTTCGGCGCGGTAGTAGCCGAGAAGTTCGTCGGAGCTGAAGCGGTTGAAGTCGAGGCGCTGCGCCGGGTTGGCCGAGGAGAGTGTGGCGCGGGGCGGCAGAATTTCGTTCCACTCGCTGTAGCGCTGGCTCCAGAAAGTAGTACCCCAGGCGGCGTTGAGGGCATCGACCGTGCCGTAGCGCGCTTCGAGCCAGACGCGGAAGGCGGCAGCCGAGGTGTCGCAGTAGCAGTGCGCGTTGTGGCATCCAAGTTCGTTGGACACGTGCCACAGCGCGAGGGCGGGGTGCTCGCTGTAGCGCTCGGCGACTGTAGCGACAAGGCCGAGAGCCGCAGTACGGAACTCGGGCGAGCTCGGGCACCACCCTTGGCGACCGCCCTGCCAGCGACGGGTGCCGTCGGCGGCAGTGGGAAGAATGTCGGGGTGCGCGGTGGTAAGCCAGGCGGGCGGCGATGAGGTGCCGGTGCCAAGGTTCACGCGGATGCCGGCAGAGTGCAACAGATCCATGATGGCGTCGAGACGATCGAAGGCGTACTGCCCCGCTCGCGGCTCGATCTCGGCCCAGCCGAAGATGTTGATGGCGACGAGGGTGACCCCGGCCTCACGCATGAGGGCGACATCCTGCTGCCACACATCCTCTGACCACTGCTCGGGGTTGTAGTCACAACCGAGAACGAGGGAATCGGGTGACCAGCTCGCGACGCGATCTGCGCGGGGTGTGGTCACGCGTGCCTCCTTTGGCAATGGATGGGGCTGTCGAGCAGCAATTCTGCCCGCCTACGTCCCGTTTCTGTGAACGTGCACAGATCGTGGTCGACAAAAACCTCGGGAGGTTTCTGGGAGCGTTCACACACTAAGCGAGCTTGTTTGGTCGTGTCAAGTATCCGGCGTGTCTGTGAACGCGCACAGCCCCACAAACGCGGGGACGTGCGCGGCCAAGGAGAGCGCTAGCATGGGGGCATGGCAATCCCTGGGGCACGGCCGCGCCGCGCGACAATCTTCGACGTCGCCGCGGAAGCGAACGTGTCTCGCGGCACCGTCTCCCGCATGCTGAACGGCGAACCTTACGTCTCCGATTCCGCCCGCGAAGCCATCGAGAAGGCCATCGCCAAAGTCGGTTACGTGCGCAACATGGCGGCCCGCAACCTCGCGACTCAACGGTCGAAGGCGATCGCCCTCATCGTGCACGAACCTCACTCCGTCTTTCTCGAGGATCCCAACATTGGCGCCATTTTGCTCGGCACCAACGAGCGTCTCTCCGAAGCCGATTACCAGCTGGTGTGCCTCATCATCGGTTCCGACCGCGACAGCAGCCGCATCGCCGAATACCTCCAGGGCGGCTTCGTGGATGGTGCCGTCATCGTCTCTGCCCGCGAGCACGACCCGATTGCCGATGCCATCGCCCACATCGGCCTCCCCGCCGTGTTCGTCGGTCACCCGATGAGCGCTCCCGATATGCCCTACGTCGGCATTGACAACCGCGGTGCCGCCCGAGACATTACCCGTGAACTTCTGGCCACTGGCCGCAAGAAAATTGGCATGATTGCCGCCGCCCTCGACCGCGACTCCGGTAGCGAACGCCTAGCCGGCTTTCGGGATGCCCTGGGAGACCAGTTCGACGAGAACTTGGTTGTCGACTTTCCGCTCTACTCGCGCGAGAGCGGCGTTGAAGGCATGAAGGCCCTTCTCGAACGCGCTGGCGACCTCGACGGAGTATTTGCGGCATCCGATGCTGTGGCTGCCGGCGCCATGGACGTGCTTCGCGAGAGCGGTCGCTCGGTCCCCGGCGACGTCGGCATCGTGGGCTTCGACGATAGCGATTGGGCACAGCGGTGCCAGCCCCAACTCTCGACAGTGCGTCAACCGGCCGACCTGCTGGGACGCGAAGCAGCATCGATGGTGCTGGAACTCGTCAATGGCATAGTGCCCGAAACTCGCGGCCGCATACTGCCGACCGAGCTCAAACTGCGGGGCTCTGCCTAGCCAGCAGGTTCAGCCCAGCTAGCGGTTCAGCCCAGCCAGCAGGTTCAGCTCAGCCAGCCGTTCAGCCTAAAGTTCTGAATTTGCGGCCATCTTGGCGCGCTCTTCAGCCTCGATCTTGGCGTAGCTGCTGCGCTCGGTGCGGTCAGAGCGAATAATCGCTGCCATAACGAACCAAAAAATAGCGCCCACTGCGATCGTCGGGATGACGGAGAAGATCGCGTTAGACCAGAATTCTTGAGGCACGTCTCTAGCCTAACCGTTGACCAGGGTGACAATGGCGATGAGAACGACAAGTCCCACGAGAGTCACAGTCATGATGAGGCGCGATGATTTGCGATCCACTACTGAGCCTTCACTAAGACGCCAACGAGGCCGGTCAGCACCATGAAGAGTCCAGCGCCGCCCACAAGCACCCACAGCGCAATGCGCATGGGCGTGATCGTCGACTTCTTCGGCGTCTCGGCAGCGTTCGACGTCACGGTGCTATCTGAAGCGGCAGCGGCATCCGGAGTCGCAGCGCCGCCTGCAGTCGCAGCGCCATCAGAAGTGTTCTCGGGCATGGGGTCGGCCATCGTCGAGCTACTTACTTCACCAGCGGGAACAGAATGGTTTCGCGGATGCCGAGGCCCGTGATGGCCATCAGCAAACGGTCGACACCGACACCGATTCCACCGGTCGGCGGCATGCCGTGCTCGAGAGCGCGGATGAAGTCTTCGTCGAGGCGCATTGCTTCAACGTCGCCCTGACTAGCCAGGAGTGCTTGCTCCACGAAACGTTCGCGCTGAATCACGGGGTCAACAAGCTCGGAGTAGCCGGTAGCCAGTTCGAATCCACGAATGTAGAGGTCCCACTTTTCGACAACACCTTCGATGGTGCGGTGGTCGCGCACGAGTGGGCTCGTGTCGACGGGAAAGTCCATGACGAAGGTCGGGAGGTCGAGGCCCGGCTTCACGTAGTGCTCCCACAGCTCTTCGACATACTTGCCGTGGGTGGGCTGGGTCACCTCGATGCCGACGGCATCCGCCAGCACCTTCAGCTCGTCGGCAGAAGTCTGCGGCGTGACACTGAGGCCGGCAGCTTCGTTGAGGGAGTCGTACATTGAGATGCGCGCCCACTGGCCACCAAGGTCATACTCGGTGCCATCAGCGAGCGTGACGAGCATCGATCCGGTGACAGCAACGGCGGAGTTCTGAACGAGCTCCTGAGTGAGGTCGGCCATCTGGTTGTAGTCGCCATAGGCCTGGTAGGCCTCGACCATCGCGAACTCAGGCGAGTGCGTGGAGTCAGCACCTTCGTTGCGGAAGTTGCGGTTGATCTCGAACGCGCGCTCGATGCCACCGACGACGGCGCGCTTCAAGAACAGCTCGGGCGCAATGCGCAGGTACAGCTCGGTGTCGAACGCGTTGGAGTGCGTGACGAAGGGGCGAGCGGATGCCCCACCGTGCATCGTCTGCAGCATCGGCGTTTCGACTTCGAGGTAGTCGTGCGCGGCGAACGTGGCGCGCAGGCTGGCGTTGACCTTGGCGCGAGCCCGCACCGTGAACCGGGCCTGGTCACGAACGATGAGGTCGAGGTAGCGGCTACGAACGCGCTGTTCGTCGCTCAACTCGGAGTGCAGGTTCGGCAGGGGGAGAACGGCCTTGGACGCGATCTTCCACTCCTTGACCATGACGGAAAGCTCGCCGCGGCGGCTCGAAATGACCTCGCCACTCACGAACAGGTGGTCACCGAGGTCAACGAGTTCTTTCCACAGCGCGAGCGACTCGTCGCCCACTTCGCCGAGAGAAACCATGACCTGAATGCGCTGCCCGTCACCGGACTGCAGCGAGGCGAAGCACAGCTTGCCGGTGTTGCGGAGGTGCACGATGCGCCCTGCGAGACCGACGACTTCGCCGGTCGTCTCATCCGCTTCAAGCGACGGGTACTTCTCGCGCACGGCCGGAATGCTCGTGGTGATGGCGACGCCAACCGGGTACGCCTCAGCGCCCGAATCGATGAGTCGCTGACGCTTCTCTAACCGAACGGCTTTTTGCTCAGAAACTTCAGCTTCGGTGGGCTCGGGGGCGTTAGCAGCGTCATTCACGCCCTCAATCGTAGCCGGGATAGCCGCGCACTGCCGCGCCTCAAACTGCAGACGAAAACTAGCCGACGTAGAGGGTCGCGTTGTCGATCAAACGGGTCTCCCCCACGCGTGCGGCGACAAGAGCGACAGCTGGTCCACGGTAACCATCGGGCACCGGCATGAAGGTGTCGGTATCGACGACGGTGAAATAGTCGAGCTCGACGCCTGACGCTCCCATGAGCGCGCCCTGGGCTGCGGCGATCACGGCATCAAGGCCGCTGTCGGCGGCCGAGGTCGCAGCGTTCAATGCGGTCGACAGGATGGAGGCGGCTTCGCGCTGGTGGTCATCCAGGAACTGGTTGCGGCTCGAGAGGGCGAGACCGTCTTCTTCGCGCACGGTTTCGATGATCTCAAGCTGCACCGGGATGTTGAGGTCGGTAATCATGCGGCGAACGAGAAAGAGTTGCTGGCCATCTTTCTGGCCGAAGGTGACGAACTGCGGGCTCGTGATCGCGAGTAGCTTGGCGACGACGGTGAGCACACCGTCGAAGTGACCGGGGCGCGTCTTGCCCTCGAACATCGTTCCGATCTGGCCGGCGGAAATTGTGGTGGAGGTCGGCCCCTTCGGATACATCTCCTCCACACTCGGAGCGAAGACGTAGGGAACACCCATCGCGCCCAGCATGTCGAGATCCTCGTCCATGGTGCGCGGATACTTGTCGAGATCTTCGCTGGCCCCGAACTGCGTGGGGTTGACGAAGATCGAGACGATGCGCACATCGGCGAGTTCGGCAGCACGCTCGACGTGAGCGAGGTGACCCTGGTGAAGCGCGCCCAGCGTGGGCGTCAAAGCAATGGTGCGGCCAGCGGCGCGCTCGTGCGCGACCACATCGCGCATACCCGCGACGGTCTCAATAACTTGCGGGCGGGGGTGTGAACTCACGAGGGGTCCTCCTGTGAATGGGGCCTCGGCTCGGGGTCGAGCAAGGAAACATCGATGCTAGTCGCTGTGGCACGCGCGAGCGCACTCTCGACCGAGGAGCGCAGTAGCGGTCCCAGAACGCGAGCGGGGGCATCTACGCCAACGCTCGCGAGCAAATCAAGGGATTGGCCGACAATGGCGGCCGAGAAACTGGTTGCGGTACTGACCGCTTCGGCCCAAGCGGCGCGCTCACTTTCGGCGATGACGATCGGCTCGGCACCCATCTCGACAACGAGCGCTTGAGCGATCGGCAGCACCGGGGTGGGTGCACTCACGGCGCAATAGGTTTCGTGCAGGCGGGTGAGGTCGAGGCTCGTTCCCGTGAACACCATGGCCGGATGCACGGCAAGGGGAATCGCGCCAGCTTTCAGTGCTGGAGCCAAGGCTTCATAGCCGAGACCGGGGGCGGTGTGCAGCACGAGTTGCCCCGGCTGCCAGACTCCGGCATCGGCGAGACCCTGAGCGAAAGACTCAATCTCTCCCTCGGGGATTGCAAGGATGACCAGTTCGCTGCGCTCCACCAGTGTCGGGATGTCGAGCACCGGAACCTCCGGAAGAATCGCGCTCGCGCGCTCCAGATTGCGTTCCGAGGATGCCGCGATACCGACGATCGCGTGACCCGCGCCCGCAAGCGCTGCGCCCAGAATTGGCCCAACTTTGCCCGCGCCAATGATGCCGATTCCGAGCCGGCCTGCTGCCTGTGCCATTACGCGTGGTCCTCCGAAGGTGCAAGGTTCTCGGGAGTCGCTGGAGTCGCTGGAATCGCTGGAATCGCTGGAATCGCGGTCGCTGCGGGAACCTCGGGAACCTCGGGCGCCGCCTGTGTCTCAGGCACAGTCTCGGCTTCGGGCATTTCGGTCGCTGCGGCGACCTCAGGTGCCGCGGCAGCACTGCGCCAGCGGTGACTCGTGTCGACGCCGGCGGCGTGAACCGCGGCGTGAGCGACCTCGTCGAAGAAACGCACGACATCCGTGCGATCCATGGCACCGATCGTGGCCGAAATGGGCCCAGCAACGGTGTGAACACGCAGCTCCGCGAGGCGCATCCGACGCAACAACGGCCCTTCGTGCATGCTGACGCTCTGCATGCGCGCTTGGGGCACCAGCACGAGGGAGCGCCAGATGGCTCCCTTGCGCAGCGCCACGGCATCCGAAATCAAAGCGAAACCGTTGCGACGCCAAGAGAACCAGCGCAAGATCGCCGCGCGCTTAGGCGACGTGACGTAGTCGTCATCGTGGGCTCCGGCAGCGAGGCCGCACTCAAGCAGTTCGCGCGATTTCTCATCGGCGAGGCTCGGTAGAACAAGCTGCAGTACGCGATGGACATCGTTCATATCACCCACGGGCAACAGTGTCGTCTTGGCGGTGGCCCCGCCTGAACTCGCCGCTTGCGACGCGGTGTTGATCTTGATTTCCCACCAGCCAGCGAGGCGCCACATGAGCGGCTGAGAAACCTCGACCGCGTGGATACGGCCGGGGGGCAGCGTCTCGTTTGTCGTTGACAGCAGGCCATACCCGACGCGGATGCCGTCGGCCGTCGACGCGATGGAGTACCGCAGCGACCGCGTGAGCCGCGATCCGAGATAACCGGCGAGCCCCAGAAAACCGGGAAGAATAATGAAGATCCATCCAACATCACCCGTGGTGACGACCGTGGTGATGATGCCGATGGCCGCTAACACAGCGAACACCGTCGGCCCGCTCAGCAGAAGCGACCCGATGAGCCGCGGAATGCTGATGCGCACGATCGACTCTGGCGGTGCCGTGTTCGGGTCGAGCTCGGGGGCCAGAAGTTCGTTGACCCGGGATTCGACGAGTCCTCCGACGCCGACCGGAGCAACACTTGCTGCTGCGGCTGCTTCGGCTGCCCGCGTGCCCGAGGCAAGCTGCAGGATCGCGAGGCGCAAGTCATCCGCGCCCTTCGACCCCAGATAGGCCAGCTCGACATTCGCGTCCTGACCAGCCACGTTCACTTCAAGCTTGGCGGCCCCGAAGAGTCGAGCCAAGAAGGGGCGCGAGATATTGATGCCCTGAATACGATCGAGGCGACCGCGACGGTTGGTGCGAAACACAATGCCGCTGCGCACCTCGACGAGCTCATCGGTGATGCGGAAGGTGTGCATCCGCCATGACAGATAGAAACCGCCAACGCTCAGCAACAAGATGACGATCACGGCGAGGATCGCCAACAGAATCAGGCTGGATTCGGCGAAGCGCTCGAGGAACTGCAGTTCTCGGCTGCCGCCGCCAAAGATAGTGTCGAGAAAGACGTCGCGGGCGTTAACGATGATGACACCGATGATCGCAACGAAGGCAATTCCACCGCGCAGGAATGGCGTTGCGGGGTGCAGCCGGTGCCATTCCCCGTCGGCGAGGCGACGCGCGCTCTCGGGCACGGTCAGCGGCACCGCCGGAGCATCCTCGGTAGCGCCGAAGGCCGGTGGCTGAGCAGGTTCTGTTGGCAGCGCCGCCGGCGGTGGTTCGGCAGCGCTCAGGTGCGCGGGTTCCGGTGCAAAATCAGGCTCGCCCGGTTCGTGCGGATCGCTCACAGTCCGGCCCTGCGGCTTTCGGCTAGGGCGACGAGCGTGTCTCTCAACTCCTCGGCATCCTGCTCGGGCAGGCCAGGAATGACTACTCCGGTGGATGCCGCTGCCGTCACAAATTTGAGTTCGCTGAGGCCGACGGCGCGGTCGAGGGGTCCGCGGTTGATGTCCACGAGCTGCATGCGGCCATAGGGCACAGCAACCACGCGGCGGAACATCAGTCCGCGGCGAAAGACGAGGTCATCCTCTCGCAACATGTAGCCGATGGCGCGCACACGACGCGGGGTGAGCAGGATGTTGATGAGAAAGATGATGCCCAACGAAATGGGGAGCGCCGCGAACCAGCTGATGCCACTGACGAAGGCAGGGATCGAGGCAGCGATCGAGAGGATGACGCCCACGATGAGCAGCCCGCCCACCTCAACGAACGCGTACTTGCGGGAAACTCCGCGCCACTCGGCGTCGGGAAGATCGAGTCGCTGGGTCACGCTGCTCCTTGGGGGTCTGTCGCACGCCGCGATGACGTGTCGTCATCATCAGGCGGCAGGGTGCACAAACGTTCGGCAACCAGCCCTGCGATCAGCAAGACTACCGCGCCGCCCGAAACGACAAAGCTCGTGACCACGGTTCCCGTTCCCGGCGAAACCGTGCGGCTCACTAGATAGACGGCGACCGCGAGAGCGGCACCACCCAAGAGAGCGCCCGAAAAACTCGATGCTTTCGCAAGCACAACGACGCGCAGCGCAAAGAAGGGGTTGACGCGTTCTTTGCGCAGCCCGCGCGAAGAACGGTAGACCGGCACCGCCAACATCACCACGATGACGGCGATAAGAAAGAGCGAAACCGCCAGTGCAATCGACGGCAACACAATGGGGTTTCCGGATGCCGTGAGCAGAACCTCAAGCAACCATCCGACCGCAGCGCCCGCGGCGGCAATCGTCACCAGATGCAGTGCGGAGGTGCGGGCTACCACAGCGGTTCCGCCTCGAACTCGGTGGCATCATTCTCAATACCCGCCAGAGCGACAACAGCATCTCCCACCCCGGCGAGAGTCGCGTGCGGGTTGAGTTGCAGCAGCGGCACGAGAACGAAGGAGCGCTCGGCGGCGCGAGGGTGCGGGATCGTCAGCAGTTCGTCATCCACCTGCAGGTGAGCGAACGAGATGATGTCGATGTCGAGCGTGCGGTCGCCCCAGCGCTCGTCGCGCACGCGACCGTTATCGGCCTCGATGCGCTGCAGCTCAGCGAGAAGGGCGTGGGGCTCCAGCGCGCTGCGAGCCGACACGACCGCATTGAGATACGCCGGGGCCGAGTGATCGATGCCGGAAAGCTTCAACGCTGGCGTTTGTACGATGCTCGAGGCGGCATCCACAGTTACACCCTCGATGGCGTTGATGGCGTGAACGGCATCGCGCAGGGTCGCTTCGCGGTCGCCGAGGTTGCTGCCGATGGCAAGCATGACCGGCAGTTCAACGCGCAGTCGTTGTTGACGAATCATGAGAGCGGTTGGGGAACTGCGCTGAAGCCTGCGGTCTGGGCGCGAGCAGCACGGTGGCGCGTGATCGTGACGGCCACATCGGCGAAGGGGACGGTGATGGGCGCTTCGGGCTTATGCAGCGTCACCCTGGTGCTGACGGCGGCGTCGTGGGCAAGGATGACCGCGGCGATTCGTTCCACTACTGTCTCGATGAGGTCCACGGGATTGCTCTCGACAGCGGCAACGATCTCTTCGGCGAGTTCGCCATAGTGGATGGTGCGGGCCAAGTCATCGGAGCTCGCTGCAGCGGCAAAGTCGAGGTACACGGTCGCGTCGATGACGAAGGTCTGACCATCACGACGTTCATGATCGAAGACGCCGTGGAAGGCGGTGGCGCGCAGGCCCGTGAGCGTAATTTCGTCGAGTGCAGGATTCATGATTTCTTGCCCTTCTGCATGGCGCGGTACACGGAAAGTGCGATCTGGGTCGAGGGAACATCGTGCACGCGCACGGCCCACACTCCGGCTTCGGCCGCGACATTACTGATCACGGCGGTAGCGAGGTCTCTGTCGGCAGGAGGCGCGTCGGCCGGCAGCATCGACGCGAGAAATCTCTTGCGCGAAGCCCCGATGAGCACCGGATGCCCGAGCGAGGTCAACTCGTCGATCCGTGCCAGCAGCGCCCAGTTGTGACGCGACTTCTTCGCGAAGCCGAGACCGGGGTCGAGCACCACGCGATTGGGCTTCACTCCCCACACCATCATCTCGGCTAACCGCGCCTTGAGCTCGCTGCGCACGTCGGCAACGACGTCGCCGTACTGCGAGAGCTGGTCCATTTCGGCGCTGTGCCCACGCCAGTGCATCGCTATATACAACAGGTCTGTTTCGGCGACGACACGATACATCTCCGGGTCGGCGAGTCCGCCTGACACATCGTTGATGATGGATGCTCCCGCCTTCGCCGCGGCGAGAGCCGTCTTCGCATTCATCGTGTCGATGCTCACCGTCACGCCTTCTGCGGTAAGCGCTTCGATCACCGGGATTACCCGCTGCTGCTCAAGCGCGGGCGAGACCCGTTCGGCCCCGGGGCGAGTCGACTCGCCGCCGACATCGACGACATCCGCACCGTTGTTGCGCAGCTCGATGCCACGGGCAATAGCCGCATCAACGTGCTGGAACTGACCGCCATCGCTAAAAGAATCCGGCGTGACATTGAGGATTCCCATGATCTGGGGAACCTCCACGCGGGGGTTTCTACGCATCGTGCCCTCGCCCGATGAGCGCCATCACTTCGGCGCGCTCGACGGGATCGCTCAGCGCCCCGCGCGAGGCGAGCGTCACGGTGGAGCTCGCCGTTTGGCGCGGACCGCGCGCCGACACGCAACCGTGCACGGCATCCACCACGACAAGGACGCCACGGGGCGAGAGGCCGGCGTCGAAGGCATCGGCGATCTCTTCGGTCAGTCGCTCTTGGAGTTGCGCCCGCGCGGCAATCGTTTCGACGACCCGCGCAATGTTTCCGAGCCCGATAATGCGCTCATCCGGAATGTAGGCGACGTGCGCCACACCTAAGAAGGGAAGCAAGTGGTGCTCGCACATCGAGCGGAACTCGATGTCACGCAGCAGCACGAGCTCGCCGGTCTGATCCGCTTTTGCCGTGAACTCGATGCTGTCGGAGAGGTGAGTGAGCGGATCGATCTCGTTGCCCGCGAAGAACTCGGCGTAGGCCGAAGCCACCCGGCGCGGGGTGGCGGTGAGGCCAGCCCGGTTCGGGTCTTCGCCCACGGCAGCCAAAATCTCGGCTACCGCAGCTTCGATGCGTGCGAGGTCGATCGACATGCCGCGCCTAGGCCGGTGCTACCCCAGGCGACTTGCGTGGCCGTGGGGTGCGTGCCGGCTTCGAGGGCGTGCTGTCGTCGCCGCCGTTTACTTCGGCGTCTGCTTCGACAACCTTCTTCTTGGGAACCTTGATGGGAGGCAACTGCGAGACAGGGCGGGCATCGCTCGAAAGCCACTGCGGGCGCTCGGGAAGCTTGGCCATGCCCGTGAAGATCTTGTCGAGCTCAACGTGGTCGAGCGTCTCTTTCTCCATCAGTTCAAGCGCAATCGTGTCGAGCACCTTGCGGTTCTCATTCAGCATCTGCCAGGCCTCGTCATGGGCCTTCTCGATCAAGAGACGAACCTCTTCATCAACGATCTTGGCGAGCTCGTCGGAGTATTCGCGGCTAGAGCCCATGTCGCGCCCCATAAAGGGCTCGCTGTTACCGGACCCAAGCTTCACCGAACCGATGCGAGCGCTCATACCGTATTCGGTCACCATTCGGCGGGCAATAGACGTCGCCTTTTCGATGTCGTTGGAGGCGCCGGTGGTCGGATCGTGGAACACGATCTCTTCCGCGACGCGGCCGCCCATGGCGTAAGCAAGCTGATCGAGCAGTTCGTTGCGCGATACGGAGTATTTGTCTTCGAGTGGCATCACCATCGTGTATCCGAGCGCACGACCGCGAGGAAGGATCGTGATCTTGGTAACAGGATCGCTGTTGCGCATCGAGGCGGCAGCCACCGCGTGACCACCCTCGTGGTACGCCGTGACGAGCTTCTCTTTGTCGTTCATGAGGCGCGAGCGACGCTGCGGTCCGGCCATCACGCGGTCAACAGCCTCGTCGAGAGCGCGGTTGTCGATCAACTGCGCGTTCGAGCGCGCCGTCAGCAGAGCTGCTTCGTTGAGCACGTTGGCAAGGTCGGCACCGGTGAAGCCGGGCGTCTTGCGCGCGAGAACCTCAAGGTCGACTCCCTCGGCCATGGGCTTGCCCTTGGCGTGAACTTCGAGAATCTGCTTGCGGCCGATCTTGTCGGGAGCGTCCACACCGATCTGACGGTCGAAACGACCGGGACGTAGCAGTGCGGGGTCGAGAACGTCAGGGCGGTTGGTGGCGGCGATCAGGATGACGTTGGCGTTCACGTCAAAACCATCCATCTCGACCAGCAACTGGTTCAAAGTCTGCTCACGCTCATCGTTACCGCCACCGATTCCGGCACCACGGTGACGACCTACAGCATCGATCTCGTCGATGAAGATGATCGCGGGAGCATTCTGCTTGGCCTGCTCGAAGAGGTCACGAACACGGCTTGCACCGACACCCACGAACATCTCGACGAAGTCAGAACCGGAGATTGTGTAGAACGGCACGCCAGCTTCACCCGCAGTGGCCTTGGCCAGCAGAGTCTTACCGGTTCCGGGAGGGCCGTACAGCAGTACGCCCTTCGGGATGCGAGCACCGACAGCCAAGAACTTGGCCGGCTCCTTCAGGAAGTCTTTGATTTCTTCAAGTTCTTCGATGGCCTCGTCAGCACCAGCGACATCCGCAAATGTTGCCTGCGGGGTGTCTTTGCCCACGAGCTTGGCCTTCGACTTGCCGAACTGCATGACCTTGCCGCCGCCACCCTGCATGCGGCTGAAGATGAAGAAGAAGATCACGCCGATGATCAGGAACGGCAGCATGATCGAGAGGAAGGAAACGAAGAAGTTCTCCTGAGGAACCTTGTCGTTGAACTCCTTCACGTCGGCGCCGTTGACCGCAGAAACGATCTCGGTGCCACGCGGCGCTACGTAGTAGAACTGCACCTTTGTGCCGTTGTCGCCGTCTGCTTTGGAGAGCTCGAGGTCAACGCGCTGCTCACCGTCAATGATGGTGGCTGAGGACACTGTCGATCCCTGAAGAAGGTCGAGACCCTCTTGAGTGGAGACCTCTTTGTAGCCTTCGCCGAGCAGAAAGCTCGCGGCGATCGACACAGCGGCAATACCGATGATGATGTACGGGACTGGGCCGCGAAAAATGCGCTTAAAATCCATGATGTTCCGAGTCGGGTGACCCAGTGCCTCTCTCTGAAGAAACGTGCTGCAAGGTTATCGGTATCGCGCTGCAAGACCACTGCGTGTTTGCCCTCGGCGTAATGCCAGTTTTTCGGGCCCCACTCGCGATCATGACCGCAATGGGCGCCGCTAGCACCTGCCTGTGCTGCGCTAGTTGCTTTCGGCCTTCACGGTGAAGGTCTGAACGCGCGGCGGCAGTTCCGGACCCAGCAAGATATGGCACGTGAGTCGCCCACGTTCGCCCTCGATCGTCCAGTTCGTCGCTGCCGGAGTATCCCGAAGCGTGCGGGGCAGTTCCGTCAGCGGAGCGCTCGTGAGTGGCCCCACTTCGGCGATCGCCTTCGCGATTCCGGCGATGCGTTCCGTCCACGGAACATCGAGCGCCAGATTCACGGCAGCAAGCTCGTCGGCGGTGGGCGTATCCCACGCGCGAACGAGCCCGTCGAAGACCTCGCGTGCCGCCAGAGTCTCTGGCCACGCGGCTGTCGGCGTCGTCAGCTCGCCATAGGCGTGGAGCGCAGCCTGCAGAGCCTGCGTCGCGGGAATCGAGGATGCAGCAAAGGTGCCATTCTCGAACGCCACAATGCCGAGCCCGGTCGGTGCGTGCCAGCGCATGTGGGCGCTCACGCCCGGGTAACCGCCCGAGTGCGACACGATCTTCGTCGTGCCCTCATCGATGAAAAGTCCGTAGCCGTAGCCGTGCCCGGTCGGCTCCGAGAACTCTGCGGCCTTCGACATGCCCTCGGGCACGGCGCGCTGAATCTGTTGGAGCTCGCGGCGGCTGGCAGCAGACAGGGGACCGTCGGAGGTGTCTTCGGGGTCGAGGGCGCCCGCGAGCCACAGCGACCAACGAACAAGGTCGGTCGCGCTCGAAAACAAGCCGCCCATGGCCGAGAAGACTCCGGGCCCGGTGAACGGCTGAACTTGCCACTGCCCATTCGCGAGCCGGTAGCCGAGGGCGGTATCGGCATCCGGATCTTCGGCAAAGGTCGTTGAAGTGAGCCCGAGCGGTTCCAGAATTTCGGCCGCAATCGCCTCGATATAGGGGAGGCCCGTGATCTCGGCAATGACTTCACCAAGCAGCGCGTAGCCAAGGTTCGAGTACTCGAAGCGAGTGCCGGGCGTGCTCGAATAGCGGATGCCCGCCGCCATAAACTCGTCTAGCTCGGCCCGCGTCATCTCCTCCAAGCGGTCGCCCACCGGGTTGTCGGTCGGGAACCCCGCCGACATCGTCATGAGCTGGCGCACGCTCGGAGTGACGGGAGCGGCGGTCGGCTCCAGCGGAGTGAACGCCGGAACGAAGTCAGTGATCGGTGCATCGAGATTCAGCTGGCCCCGATCGCGCAGCATCAGCAACATCGTGCACGTGAAGCTCTTGGTGCACGACGCGATGCGGAAGACCGTATCGCGATCGGGAGCATTGCCGTCGCCGAGAACCTTCTCGCCGTAGCCACCCTCCAGCACGATGCCGTCGGGTCCGAAGACCGCGAAGAACGAGGCCGGAGCCTTCTGTTCCGCTACTCGATTCTCAAAAAGACCAACGATCTCGTCGGTCGCCTGATCAATGGCTGCCCGCGCCCGCATTCAGCCGGCCCTACGCGTACACGTGGGGAGCGAGCACTGCAATTCCGCGAAGGTTGCGGTACTTCTCCGCGAAGTCGAGGCCATAACCGACCACGAACGCGTTGGGGATGTCGAAACCGACGTACTTGACGTCAACTTCGACCTTGGCGGCATCCGGCTTGCGCAGCAGCGTGCAGATCTCTACCGAAGCAGCACCACGGCTGCGGAGGTTGCCGAGCAACCACGAGAGCGTGAGGCCCGAGTCGATGATGTCTTCCACGATAAGAACCTTGCGGCCCTCGAGGTCGCTGTCGAGGTCTTTGAGAATGCGAACGACACCCGAGGACTGCGTGCCGGCGCCATACGAGGAGACGGCCATCCAGTCCATCTCGATGGGCAGAGCCAATTCGCGAGCCAGGTCGGCCATCACCATGACGGCACCGCGAAGCACACCAACCAGCAGCACCTTCTCGCCGGCGTAGTCGATCTCGATCTGACGCGCCATCACGGCGATCTTCTCGTGGATCTCTTCCTGGGTCAGAAGGACCTCGCTGAGGTCTCCTTCGACGTCGCTAAACTGCATCGCGTTCCTCACTGTGGGCCGAAAAGTGGAGAAGATTCTCTCGTCGTTCAACCCTAACGCCGGGAACGTCGATCGGTCCCTGCCCCCTCCAGTCGGTGACGAGCCTCGCGATCTCCAGAGTGTGCGTTCGACTGAGCGACACATGGAACTCGCTGGCCACCGCCAACCTAATCAAACGCTGGCGTAGCGCGGCAGGATTCGCAGCGAGCGCACGCACCGGCAACGAGATTCCGGCCTCCGAAATCTCGGCCAAATCTTCGGCCATTTCTTCGGCAAAATGATCGAGAGCGTCGGCATCTTCGCGTGCTTGGTCTGCGGTTCGCACTAACGCGTCGCGGATGCCGGGCCCCAGTTCGCTTTCCAGCAACGGCAATACGGTCTGCCGCACCCGCACTCGCGTGTACGAGGTATCGAGGTTGTGCGGGTCATTCCACGCCACGATTCCGGAGTCTTGGCAGCACTGAACGGTTGTGATTCGCGCGATGGCCAGTAGCGGCCGCAAGTATTGGCCCGTGTCAGCTGCCATCCCCTTGAGGCTGCCCGCTCCGCTGCCGCGGGCGAGACCGAGCAGCACGGTTTCGGCTTGGTCGTCGAGGGTGTGGCCGAGCAGCACGCGGATGGCGCCGTGCTCGGCGGCGGCAGCGGCAAGCGCCGCGTAGCGCGCGTCGCGGGCAGCGGACTCGGGGCCTCCGGCGTCACCAACGAGTACCGAGCGAATGTCGACGGGGTCGAGCCCGAGGTCGCGCGCCTGCTGCGCGGCGGCGGCGGCGACATCCGCTGACCCGTCTTGAAGGTTGTGATTCACGATCACGGCGCCGGCCCGCATCCCCGCCTTGGTGGCTTCGAAGGCGGTCGCGGCCGCCAGCGCGAGCGAGTCGGGGCCACCGCTGAGGGCGACAAGAACGAGCGGTTCTGAGTCTGCGGGCACCGGCAGCGAGCCCAGCGCGGTGCGCACTGCACGCCGAACATCAGCAATTGCGGGCGTAAGACGGGGGCGCCGTTCGGAGTGCATCCAGTAACGTTATTGCAGCAACCCCATAATTTTCTTAGGAGCAGCTCTATGGCCGCATACGACGTTGTCGTTGAGATTCCGCGCGGAAGCCGGAACAAGTACGAAGTTGACCACAAAACCGGTCGCGTATTTCTCGACCGTTTTCTCTTCACGACCTTCGCTTACCCCACCGACTACGGCTTCTTCGAGAACACTCTCGGCCTCGACGGCGACCCCGTTGACGCGCTGATTCTGCTCGATGCCCCCACCTTCCCCGGAGTTGGAATCTCGGTTCGCCCGGTTGCCGTACTCAACATGAGCGACGACGGCGGCATCGACTCCAAGGTCATCTGCGTTCAGGCCAAGGACCCGCGCTGGGCGCACATTCAGGACATCAACGATGTTCCCGAATTCACGCGCAAAGAGATCGAGCACTTCTTCGAGCACTACAAAGACCTCGAGCCCGGCAAGTGGGTCAAGATCGACGGTTGGGGCGACGCCGCCGAAGCAGAGGCCATCGTTCAGGCTGGCTTCGAGAAGCTCAAGGCCGAAGGCCACTAAGCAGCACTCAACACTCCTCACGCGCGGTGCTCACGTACCGCACGTGTCACCCCGATGGCGGATGCTCAGGCATTCGCCATCGGCGTTTAACCGGGCTGAGCGGCTCAGCGCCCGGTGAACTCGTCCATTGAGTTGTAGACCTTGAAGACTCGGCCGGCCACGAAGTCCCACGCCCGAGTGGGCAGGAGGCCTTTGAGCCCGCGAGCGAGCCCTACCGTCCACGGCTTCATAAGCAGGGGCTTGCCGCGCAGCATGGCCGCCCACGCCGCCGAGGTCGCAATTTCGGGAGTCATGATCGGGGTCCAGAGTGGTCCTCGCACTCCGGCAAACATTCCCGTGCTGATGTAGCTGGGCGCAAACGTGGTCACCGCGATCTGCGCATGCCCCGCTTTGATGAGCTCAAGCCGCAGAGAATCGCTCCAGCCGATCATGGCCCACTTGGATGCCGCGTACACACTCATGTTCGGATTCGAGAGAGTTCCTGCCGCTGACGCAATGTTCAGGATGCGGCTGGGCGCTCCGCCCTCGATCATCGCGGGCAGCAGTTCGCGCGAGAGGTACATGGCCGCAAGCGTGTTGATCTGCATCGTCGCTTCAATGTCGCGTACAGCGTCGTGCTGCCAGAAGTAGCCGCTGCGCACGATGCCCGCGTTGTTGATAAGCACGTGTGGGGTTCCCACTTCAGCGCGGATGCGTTCGGCGACAGTCTCGATCGCGGTGCGAGACGAGAGATCGACGACGTAGCTCGTGATCGAGCCGCCCGCAGCGCTCAGAGCGGCGGCTGCGACATCCAGAGCCGTAGCGTCGACGTCGAGCAACACGACCTTAGCCGCACCCTCAGCAACCGCTCGCTGAGCATAGATCTCGCCCATGCCGCGGGCAGCACCCGTGATCACGACAACGAGTCCGGCAACTGAGTGCATGGCGTGCTCCCTCTGCCCGAGACTCCGTTGCCTCAAGCGTGTGCTCAGACTTTAGCCGAGGCCAACGCCCTTACCTGACATGAATGACACGGGGTTCGTGGTGTCCCACCCGTTGGGGCGAACCTCGAAGTGCAAGTGGCAGCCGGTGGAGTTTCCGGTGGTTCCAACCTCGGCGATCTTGGCTCCCGCTGACACACTTTGGCCATACGACACCTTGATGCCGCCGGGCGCGATGTGGCCATAGGCGGTGCGAACGCCGCCAGCGTGCTCGAGGATGATGTAGTTTCCGTAGCCGCCGTTCCAGCCATAACCGGCGTACACAACTTTGCCGCTGGATGCCGCGTAAATGTTCGCGTAGCAGCCTGCGCCGATGTCCGTGCCCTTGTGGAAGCTGGAACCGTAGTTCGAGCTGTAGCCGTAGACCGACGTGATGTAGCCATAGGCCGGCTTTGTCCAGCCATTGGAGCTCGAGGATCCGGAACCTGAACTCGAGCCGCCACTGGAGCCGCTGCTCGAGCCTCCGCTTGAGCTAGCGGCCGCTGCTGCCGCCGCCGCCCGATCAGCTTTAGCCTGTGCGGCGGCCTTGGCCGCGGCAGCCTTTTCGGCGGCGATGCGCTCTTCTTCACGCTTCTTCACACCGGCCTGGTAGTCGGCTTCGGTGGTCACCCGCTCTGAGGTGAGAGCGGCGAGCTGGGCGTCAAATTCAATTTTGCGTTCTTGTTGTTCGGCGACGGCAACTTCAGCGGCAGCTGCAGCAGCTTGCGCTTCTTCGAATGCCTTTTCGGCGGCAATCTTCAAAACTTCGAGCTCTGCCCGTGCCACTTCTGCGGCATCCGACAGCGACTGAGCCGTGTTTCGCGCCTGCACTGCACGATCGAACAGTGCAGAGGTCTGCTGTGAGATTTTGGATGACATGCCCAAGTTGTAGAGCAGAGCGTCTGCATCTTGAGAATTAGCAAGCAGGTTGGTGGTGACGTCTCCGCCGCCCGCACGCACGAGTCGCGAAGCAAGCTCGCCGATCCGTTTCTCAGCTTCTTCGGCCTCTGTATCGGCCTCATCCGCCTGATCTTGCAGAGTATCGGTCTGAGCAGACTTGGCTTGGTACTTGGTGTCGGCCTCTTGCCAAACGTTGCCTTTATCTTCGGCATCTTTTTGAGCAGCAGCGGCCTGCGATTCGAGCTCGATCAGTGCCGCTTTGATGCGGTTGACAACTTCCTGAGTCGCCGCTTCGTTATTGCGAGCTTCGGTGACATCGCTCCAGGTGGGGTAGTCATCGGCGAAGGCGGCTTGGCTGTTTCCGGCAACGACGCTCACGCCCACGACGAGGCTAAGCGCGGCGGTAAAACCGATTAAACGAAAAGTAAGTGAGCGAAGCGTGAGCTTTGCTGCGGTCCCCCGACGCGCATGCATGACCTTCAATTGTTCCCCTAAGGCTTGTTCAGTGCGGACCAATGGCCATTAGTCACACGAATAACATTGACCACACTAACAACACGCGGCCCAAAAGTCTCAACCTTTTGATGAACCTAGTGTTCGCTGAAGGCCCGCCTGTGGCCCGCCTGTGGCCCGCCTCAACGCTCGGGCACCAATTTAGCCGAGGCGAATGCCTTCGTTCGACATGAACGGTACGGGGTTGGTGGTGTTCCAACTTTGCGGGCGAACCTCGAAGTGAAGGTGGCACCCGGTGGAATTTCCGGTGGTACCCACGTTGGCGATCTTGGTTCCGACCGCCACGCTTTGGCCGTAGGACACGTGGATGCCGCCATCGACGATGTGACCGTACGCTGTGCGAACGCCGCCAGCGTGCTCCAGGATGATGTAATTTCCGTAGCCGCCGTTCCAGCCGTAGCCGGCGTAAACGACCGTTCCGCTCGAGGCTGCGTAAATACCAGCGCCACAACCAGCACCAATATCGGTTCCCTTATGAAAGCTGGAACCGTAGTTCGAGCTATAGCCGTAGACCGACGTGATGTATCCCGCGGCGGGGCGAGCCCAACCGCTCAAGCTAATTTCACCGGCGTCAAGGTTGGGAACGTTAGCCGCCGCCGCAGCTTTTGCACGGGCGGCCTCACGCTTGCGCACGCCCTCCAAATAGCTCGCTTCGGTCGCCTCGCGAGCAGAAGTCAGCGCGGCGAGCTGAGCCTCGAACTCAATCTCGCGCTCTTGTTGCTCGGCCAGAGCCGTAGCGGCGGCCTGAGCTGCGGCCTGGGCCTCCACGAAGGCCTCCTCCGCAGCAATCTTGAGAACCTCAAGTTCAGCGCGAGCAACTTCAGTAGCGTCGCTCAGCGACTGAGCCGTATTGCGTGCCTGAACGGCCCGGTCGAAGAGAGAAGAAGTCTGCTGCGAAATCTTCGACGACATCCCCAAGTTGTAGAGCAGCGTCTCTGCGTCTTGAGCGTTGGTCAAGAGATTGGTCGTCACGTCGCCACCGCCGGCACGCACGAGCCGCACAGCGATCTCGCCGATGCGCGTCTCTGCTTCATCGGCTTCGATGCTGGCGGCATCCGCCTGTTCTTGCAGAGTTTCAGTCTGAGTCGCTTTGGCCTGATATTTCGTGTCGGCCTCTTGCCAGATGTTGCCCTTTTCTTCGGCCACCTTCTGGGCAGCCGCGGCATCGGCTTCGAGCTTAACGAGAGCTGCCTTGATGCGCTCCACGATCTTTTGGGTGGCGGCCTCATCGTCACGAGCCTCGGTGACATCACCCCACGTGGGGTAGTCATCGGCGAACGCTGCCTGGCTAGTGCCCGCGACAACACTCGCGCCTATGACGAGGCTGAGCGCGGCGGTGAACCCGAAAACGCGGAGAACCACGGAACGAAGACTGCGTTGAGCGGCGATCCCTCGACTCGAATGCATGGCCTTCATCAGTCCTCTCAGGGGTAGCGTGCTCCGGCGAAGAGCAATCAGCCGCGCGGAGAAAATACCTCACGGTGACCTCAGCTGGCCCTCAAACCTCAACCTCTCATCGAACGTAGTATCCGGCGCCTCAAAAGTCGGGTACATTTAAGCCTGTTGGAAAAAGCGCTTCGAGAAATATCAGGCAGTTTGCTTCTCAGTTTGGTAAATCACGAAACGCACCGTATGCTTTTCCCTCGGTAGCTAAGAAGTTCTGTGACTTCGAGGCCCCATCGTTTAGTGGCCTAGGACACCGCCCTTTCACGGCGGCAGCACGGGTTCGAATCCCGTTGGGGTCACCAGACACACACAGAATTTAATAGCTTGGCCCTGTAGCGCAGTTGGTTAGCGCGCCGCCCTGTCACGGCGGAGGTCGCCGGTTCAAGTCCGGTCAGGGTCGCAAACAGAAAGCCTCTTCGCAAGGAGGGGCTTTTTCTGTAGCAAGGGGAAGCTCTTGCGAGTAGGAGGAAACTCTTACGGCTCTGTAGCTCAGTTGGTAGAGCGCACGACTGAAAATCGTGAGGTCACGGGATCGACGCCCGTCGGAGCCACTTGACCCTTTCCCGGGCTTCTACCGGGCGAGGGTCATTTTTTTGCCCTCGTACTTGCAGCCAGTTCCGACGGGGAAGCCTGCACTGCACTCCCCCGGCCGAAACTTACGGCGTCGCGACCTCGAAGAGGTTGCAGGCGCTCGGCCCACCCTCTAGTCCGGTCGTGAACCACTGCTGGCGCTTATCGCTCGAGCCGTGCGTCCACGTTTCCGGAGTGACTTGCCCCTGCGTCGACTCCTGGATGCGATCGTCGCCGATCGCCGATGCAGCGCTCAGAGCATCCGCAATTTGGGCATCCGTCACAGGATCGAGAAAGACAACCCCGTCGTCATTTTTGATCGTGGATGCCGCCCCCACCCAAGCGCCGGCGAAGCAGTCAGCCTGCAGTTCGAGGCGAACCGAATCAGACGAGGGGCCAGTCGCTTGACGGTCAATTCCCTCCATGATTCCGGTGGAATTCTGGATGTGGTGCGCCCACTCGTGCGCGACTACGTACATTTCGGCGAGGGGACCGCCGGTAGCACCAAAACGGGTGCGCAGGTCATCGTAAAACGCGGTGTCGAGGTAGATTTTCTCGTCAGGCGGGCAATAGAACGGGCCGCTCGCGCTCGTCGCACTGCCGCATCCGGTGGTCGTCTGGTCAGTGAACAGCACGACGTTGGTGGTGCGGTAACCGTCAACTTCACTGGCCCAGTAGGTATCGAGCGAATCTGTGGCCCCCGCGATGCGGCAATCGATGCTGTCGTTAGCCGCCCCGGCAGTCTCGCACTCCGAAAGCGCTTGCCCCTGTTGCTGCTCGCTGCCGGTGCTACCGCCACCAGCGAGGCCCGTGAGGTCGATCCCGAGAAACTGGGACGCGATGAATAGCCCCACCACAAGGAGAGCGCTGCCGCCGCCGATTGCGAAGCCCTTGCCCGGGCCACGGCGAGAGACTCGGTCGGAATTGATGCGAGCGTTGTCGTTGAAAGTCACAGGCTGATTTTACTACCGGCGCCGACGTTCGGCATCAGGTGCTGGGCACCAAGATTAGAGGCCCACCCCAACCGCACTGCGGCTGAGCTGCTCAACTACGCCGCCACCTCGCGGGCGTAGGCTGGAACGATGGATGACGTGACGACAGGGGGCTGCGGCGATAACTGCGCCTGCACACCTCAGCGCAACGCGGCGGCGCCGCTCGGCATGCCGCTCTCCGCCCCTCCCGCAACTTCTGCCGATAGTGGATCGGTGACCTCGGCAGCAGGCTCCGGCGACCACCTCGTCGAGCAAGCCGCGATCCCCGCGGGCACCTTCGTGATGGGTGATTCCTCGGGTGACCGCAATGCAGCGGATGGCGAAGTGCCCCAGCATCCGGTCGCTCTCGAAGCATTCTCGATCGATGTCACTAGCGTGACCAACGACGACTTCGCGCGCTTCGTGGCCGCCACGGGCTACCTCACCGAGGCTGAGAGCTTTGGATACTCGGCGGTGTTCCACCTCGCGGTGGCCGCGCCCGACGCAGACATTGTGGGCCAGGCTGCAGGCGCGCCCTGGTGGTTCGGCGTGAACGCCGCCGATTGGAAGCACCCCGGCGGGCGTGACTCAAACCTTGACGGACTGGGCGATCATCCGGCCGTGCACATCAGCTTCAACGATGCCGAAGCGTATTGCGCCTGGGCAGGGCGACGGCTGCCCACCGAAGCTGAGTGGGAGTACGCCTCGCGCGGTGGCCTTGACCAGGCCAAGTACCCGTGGGGTGACGAGGAGATGGATGCCGGCGGCTGGCGCACCAACATCTTTCAGGGTGATTTTCCCCGCACCAACACCCTCGATGACGGATACCTGACTACTGCGCCCGTGCGCACCTTCGAGCCCAACGGCTACGGACTCTTCCAAACTGTCGGCAACGTGTGGGAGTGGTGCTCTGACTGGTACGACGCGAACTATTACGCGACGCTGCCTGTCGATGCCCCCACCGCGAACCCCCGCGGCCCGAGCGAGGGAACCGTGCGCGTGCTTCGCGGCGGCAGCTACCTGTGCCACATCTCGTACTGCAACCGGTACCGCAACTCGGCTCGCTCGCAGAACACGCCTGACTCCTCGATGGGCAACGCGGGGTTCCGCACAGTATCGCTCTAGCCAGAGGGCACTGCGGTAGCATCGAAGCATGAACTTCATCTCCGTCGTCACCGCTCTGGGCAAGGCTGTTCTCGTCGTTATCGGCGGGGTCGTCATCCTCACCGGCGTCATTTTGCTCGTGAACCTCGCGGTGCCCAGCCTGCTCGGCGGCTTCGCGTAACAATCGCGTCGGGTCGCACGGCCCACTGTCACGATTCGTGCCGTCGCACATAGCTTTTGAGCGCCATGCCTATTTCAGCGATTCTTCGGCTAACTCCGCTTCAAGAGTTCTAGGCTGGCAGCAAGCCTAAGGAGAACGTCATGCGCGAATCTAAAGATGTAGTCCGCCAGATCACAGTTGCTGCGAGCGCGACCTTTGCCCTCATCGGGGCCTTCGTGGGCTCCGGCGCTTATGGCGGCACCCCTGTTGAAGAAGTTGCGGGCGGTGCACTGAGCGCCGACGCTACCGTCATCGCCCCGGCCGGCTCCGCGTTCACCATCTGGAGCATCATCTACCTCGGTCTCGTTGCGTACGCCGTTTGGCAGATGTTGCCGAAACAGACCAACACCGAACTGCACCGTCGCGTGGGGTACTGGGTTGCTGCCTCTCTGGTGTTGAATGCGGCCTGGATTCTCTCTATCCAGTTCGACATGCTCGCCCTAAGCGTTCCCGTGATTATTCTTTTGCTCGTTGTGCTCGTCAGGGCATACCTGATTACCGTCAAGCTGCCCGCCGCCGGCGCGATCGATGCCGTCATCACAGACGGTACGATCGGTCTCTACCTTGGCTGGGTCTGCGTCGCGACCGCGGCTAACATCGCCGCGTGGCTCACCGCCACCGGGTTTACTGGCTTCGGCGTTTCGCAAGATGTCTGGGGCGTCGCTGTTGTCTTCGTCGCCGGCGCCGTCGGTATCGCGCTGGCCGCCCGCGGCCGCGCGCACTTTGCGCCATCTCTTTCGCTGAGCTGGGGGCTCGCGTGGGTTGCCGTCGGACGCCTCACCGGAGACCTCATCTCGCAGCCAACCGCGGTCGCCGCTATCGTCGCTCTCGTCGCGGTGCTCGCCAGTGCCGCGGTGTTCACCGCCGCACGCCTCAGGGCTGAACAGACCGCCCGATGAACGAGCGTCGCGCCTCCCGCAAGCGCTGGCTAGGGCTACTCTTCATCAGCATTGCGGTGGCGCTGATCATTGTCGACTCGACAATCGTCAACGTCGCGATCCCGTCGGTCGTCGAAGATCTCGATCTCAATTCCACCCAGGTGCAGTGGGTACAGGAGAGCTACACGCTCGTCTTCGCCGCTCTCCTTCTGGTATTCGGTACGCTCGCTGATCGCTACGGCCGGCGCCGCGTTCTCCTCATCGGCGTTATCGTCTTCGCTCTCTCCTCGATCCTGGCGGCCAACGCTGCCAGCGGAGAACTGCTGATCGCCTCCCGCCTCGTGCAGGGCATCGGCGGGGCCATGATCCTCCCGTCGTCGCTGTCGATCATCAACGCCACTTTCCGCGGTCGGGAACGCGCCATCGCGTTCGCCGTCTGGGGTTCCACGATCGGCGGAATGGCCGCTGTCGGCCCACTCCTCGGCGGCTGGCTCACGACGTATTACTCATGGCGCTGGGCGTTCGGCATCAACGTGCCTCTCGGCATCATCATCGTCATCGGCGTGCTGATCTATGCGACCGAGTCGAAAGAGCCGTCCGCCCAGCGACGAGTGGATGTCGTAGGCGCGCTTCTCTCCGTCGTTCTGTTCGCGTCGCTCGTCTTCGCCCTCATCGAGGGCCGCAGCTACGGCTGGTTCTTGAGCGATACCCCTCCCGATTTCTGGACACTGGATGTCTCCCCCATCCCATTCGCCTTCGCTCTCGCTCTCGTGAGTGGCATCGTGTTTGTGCGGTGGGGTTTCGCTCGCGAACGTGCCGGCAAGTCGACGATGCTCGCGTTCGGGCTGCTAAAGATTCCCTCGTTCCGCAACGGAAACATCGCGGCGATGATCGTCGCGCTCGGCGAGTTCGGCATCATCCTCTCGCTACCACTGTGGCTTCAAAACGTGCTCGGTTACGACGCCCTGCAGACCGGCCTCGTCATCCTCGCTCTGGCTATTGGCTCGTTCGTTGCGAGCGGTTTCGCGGGAGCCTTTGGCAACAAGGTCACTCCCGTGACGATTGTTCGGTTCGGAATCGGTGCCGAAATCATCGGCATCCTGCTCGTGGCACTTGTTCTGAGCCCCGACGCCGTCTGGTGGCACATAGCCCCCGGGCTGTTTGTCTACGGCTTTGGTGTCGGTCTCGCCACCGCCCAGCTCACGAGCGTGGTGCTCAAGGATGTTCCGCTCAGCCAGTCCGGTCAAGGTTCGGGAACCCAAAGCACCGCCCGCCAGATCGGCTCCGCGCTGGGCATCGCAATTCTCGGCACCGTGCTCTTCTCGAGCCTCGGCACCGGGCTCGATGCCAAGCTCGCCGAGCGCGCCGATATTCCCTCAGAGGCACGTAGCCAGATCGTCGACCTCGTCGTCGACTCCGCGGGCACCGGCATCAGTGCCCTCGATGCTCAGTCTCCGGATGCCGCAGCCGACGCCCGCCAGGCCTTCACCGACTCGACACGGTATTCCGCATTCGCGGCTGCCGGTTTCTTGGCGTTCGGGTTCCTCGCGAGCCTCCGCCTCGACAGCGGACGTCGCGGCGACGACGACGCCGAAGGCACGGCAGCAGACGAGAGTTCAGCGACCACGAGCGACGCCTAGCAGCTGGCTCGCGCCAGCAACCGACTCACCCAGCAACTAGCTCGGCGTGCAGCGCGCGCAGAAAAGGCTGGTTGCCCGCATAGTGCGGGCAACCAGCCTTTTTTAGTGCAGGCGCTTAGCGGCGCGTCTTCTGCTTCAGATCCTTCTCATGCACGGGCTCCTCGCCCGATGCCCGGCGCGCGGCGTAGTAGTCGCGAGCCTCGTTCTGGCGCTTCGCCTCAAGGCCAGAGGCAATCGGTGCGCGCACCAGCTCGTCGGTCAGACCGAACGCAGCCACGAGATCCAGAGCCTGCGGACGCAAACGCGGCAACAGACGGTCATCGATGTAGTCGGTGATGGCTTGAGCGCGGTTCGTGGAGATGCGACCGTGCATGAGGTACCACGCGAGGTTCTTCTCGATCAGCGTGAAGCCGAAGAGATCACGCAACCAGGTCATGACCTGAGCGGTGTCCTTGTCTTCGATCTTCTCAATAGCGCGAGTGAACGCCTCCCACTGCAGCAGCTCGCCGTGCGCGTACGCGGTCAGGATGAGCTGGTTCTGGTGACTATTGAAGAGAGCGGCAGCCTCGGCCTTCGGAAGCTTGCTGGCCGGACGCAACTTGCCCGCGACATCCGCCACCATCGTTTCGACACGATCGGTGAGCAGCTGGCGCTGCGAGTCGGTGTCGCGAACGTAGCCGATCGAGCGGGCGGTGGAACCGAAATCCACCACGTTCTGAGCGAAGCGGCGAAGACCCGTGCGATTGACGGCGGCCTCGTTGACCTGGTCGGCAACGTAGTGAGCCATCGCACCCGCATCCGCCCCCGCAAACTTGCGCGAGTAATCGGTGAGCAGGCGCTTAGCAACGAGCTGAAGCAGCACGTTGTTGTCGCCCTCGAAGGTGGCATAAACGTCGAGGTCAGCGCGCATCTGCGTGAGACGGTTCTCGGCCATAAAGCCCGAACCGCCGCAAGCCTCGCGGGCCTCTTGCAGGGTATCGAGCGCAGCCCACGTGCTGAGCGGCTTGAGCGCCGCCGCGATCGTTTCGAGGTCTTGACGATCGGCATCGGTGTCGGAGCGACCCGAGAAAACGCCATCGAACTTGTCGAGGAACTCCTCGTGCGCGAACGACATCGCGTAGGTCTGCGCCAGGCGCGGCAACAGGCGACGCTGGTGACGCTGGTAGTCCAGAATCACTTCTTCGTTCGTGTTGCTGGATGCCGTGAACTGGCGGCGCTCCGAACCGTATTTGATGGCGATGTTCAGGGCCAGCTTGCTCGCGAGCACCGCGGCGCCATCGAGCGAGACGCGGCCTTGAACGAGCGTGCCGAGCATCGTGAAGAAGCGACGGCCGGGGCTGTCGATGTCGGAGGTGTAGTCACCGTTCTCGTCGACGTTGCCGTAGCGGTTGAGGAGGTTGGTGCGAGGTACGCGAACGTGATCGAAGTGCAGACGGCCGTTATCGATACCGTTGAGGCCGCCCTTGAGACCGTCGTCTTCGGTCGAGACTCCGGGGAGCGGGCCGTTGTCATCGCGCAGCGGAACGTAGAACGCGTGAACGCCGTGGTTGACGTCCTTGGTGATGAGCTGGGCGAAGACCGTCGCTGCCTTGCCGTGGAGGGCCGCGTTGCCGAGGTATTCCTTCCAGGCGGCACGGAACGGAGTGTTGATGACGAACTCGTCAGTGTCGGGGTCGTAGGTCGCGGTCGTGGCGATGCTCGCGACATCCGAACCGTGACCGATCTCGGTCATCGCGAAGGCACCGGGAGTCTTGAGGCTCATGATGTCGGGAAGCCACTTGTCGTGGTGTTCCTTCGTGCCGAGGTGGACAACGGCGGAGCCAAAGAGACCCCACTGCACGCCCGACTTGATCTGCAGTGACGGGTCGGCCAGAACGGTCTCTTCGAAAGCCGCGATGTTTCCGCCGTGGTTGTCTTCGCCGCCGAGGTCGACCGGGAATGCGCGGTGAACAGCGTTGTTGTCGACGAGCAGCGAGAGCTGGTGAAGCACTCGCTCGCGGTGGTCTTCCATCGAGAGACCGTCGACGCGATGGAACTCAGGGTTCGACATCAGCGTGCGCGATTCTTTGCGCTCCTTCGCCCACTTACCGAGAAGGTATTCGCCCAACCATTCAACGTTGATGGTGGGAGCAGCAGCAGCGTTAGCGGCAGCTGCAGTGCTGGAGGTCGCGGCGTCGTCGGCGGGGGTGGATGACTCCGGCGCCGACTCGGTCGCCGTGTGGTTGTGAACCTGGGTCATGGCTATCTCGATTCGTGAAAGTGCGGTAACCACAACGTACGACCGGTCTGCGCGCGCGCAAAGTGTCTCGTGCACCGTCAACCAAGGGGATGCCGGACCCACCGCATCCGTTTGTGCGAAACCGCAAAACAGTCGCCGTAGCGTTGTGGGATGTCGTGCGAATCCAGTGACCATTGGCCCGGGAATCTTTGTTCAGCCGCCGTTGTTGGGGTGCATGAAAGGATGTAACTATGTCGACAATCACACTCACCTCAGAAGACTTTGGCCAGGCGATCACTAAAGAGGGAATCACGCTTGTTGATTTCTGGGCTGAATGGTGTGGCCCCTGTAAGCAGTTCGGGCCCATCTTTGAAGCCGCAAGCGAAGCCCACCCGGACATCACGTTCGGCAAGGTAGACACCGAAGACCAGCAGGAACTCGCGGGCGCTGCCGGAATCACCTCGATTCCGACGCTCATGGTGTTCCGCGAAGGCGTACTCGTCTTCTCGCAGCCTGGCGCCCTCCCCGCTCCTGCTCTCGAGCAGGTCATCGAAGGCGCCAAGAATCTCGACATGGTCGAGGTTCACAAGCAGGTTGCTGAACAGCAGGCGGCTGCAGAAGCTGGCGAAGCGCCGGCCGAGCACTCCCACTAGTCGCTAGTCGCTAGTCGCTAGCACAACCGCAGACCACAAAGGCCCCGCCGACGCAATGTCGGCGGGGCCTTTTCTGTGGACGAGCACGTGCGTTAGTTCAGAGCGCCAGCAATCGCGTCTACGAAACTATCGATCCCCCAGGGCAGAGAGAGCGCCGTGGGAGGCGACACTGACGCGACGAGCGATGCGCCATTGACGGCAACGAGGCCACCGTTCGCGACAGCAGGGATGCTCTGCGCATACGGCTGCGCGGCGAAGGTGTCGCCGACTTCTTCGGTCTCGGCGTACGCGATCAGCAGGTCGCTGTCGAGGTCGTCAAGCTTTTCGTAGCTGAGCGTGTAGAAGAAGGTGGAGTCGCCATTCGACAGAGCATCAACGGCGGGTGCATTCTCGAGACCGAGGTCGAGCAAGAACTCGACGCGGGGGTCGGCGGGCTTGTAGACGTAGAAGGTTCCACCGACGTCGAAGGTCGCAGCGACAGTCTTGCCCTCGAACTCAGGATTCTCGGCCGCCTTCTCCGCGACGAGAGCGTCGATGCTTGCCAGGACCTCATCCGCTGCAGCCGACTGGCCGAGAGCGGCGCCCGTGATGCTGATCACGTCGCGCCACGGAGTGGTCCACGGCTGGTCGGGGTAGGCGACGACGGGGGCAATCTCGCTGAGCAGGTCGTACTGCTCTTCAGTTATTCCCGAGTAGGTGGCGAGGATGAGGTCGGGAGCGGCTTCCGCGATCTGCTCATAAGCGGGAGCATCCGCGGTGGCAGGGAAGATCAGCGGGGTCTCGGCACCCATCTCGGTGAGAGCATCCGCCGCCCATGGCAAAACGCCATTCTCGTCGCCGCCGTAGTTCTGAGCTTCCATGCCGACAGGTACAACCCCGAGGGCGAGAACGGCGTCGCCGCTACCCCAGCCCAGGGTCAGGACGCGCTGCGGTTCGCTCTCAATGACGGTCTCGCCGAACGCGTGCTCGATCGTGACCGGGAACGCGTCGGATGCTGCCGGCGCTTCGGTGTCGGACTCGGAAGTGGACGCGGCGCATCCACTCAACGCAATGAGGGCAGCGGTGGCCGCAGCGAATGCTGCGAGGCGGGGTCGGCGTGACATTGATCTCCTCGATCGGACTATGGGTGCAGGGTAAGGATAGGCTTGCCTTAGTGAATAGTGCAAGCGGAGTTGCTGTCGCCAACAGCGCCGAGGCGAGCTAATGACGAGGTGCGCGGGTAACCGCGTAACGCGCTAACGCCGCCTCAGCGGAATCACCATCGGCGAATGCGAGACCGGGTCTTCGATGATCCGGGCTTCAAGGCCGAAGGCCTCCAGCATCCGTTCGGCAGTCACCACCTCAGCGGGAGTGCCCTGCGCGATGACGCGCCCTTCGCACATGAGGATCATGTGGTCGGCGTAGCGGGCGGCGAGGCTGAGTTCGTGCAGCACCATGACGATCGTTGTGCCACGTTCGCGATTGAGGTCGGCGAGCACGTCGAGAGCATCAAGTTGGTGGCGCACATCCAAGAACGTTGTGGGCTCGTCGAGCAGCAGAATGTCCGGGTCCTGACTCAGGGCCATCGCGATCCAGACCCGCTGGCGCTGCCCACCCGAGAGCTCCTCGATGCGGCGCGATGCTAACTGGGCCGTGTCAGTCGCTTCGAGTGCGTTCTCGACGGCTGCCTCATCCGCTGCTGACCACTGCTGAAACCAGCCCTGATGCGGGTAACGCCCGCGAGCCACCAGATCGCGAACCGTGATGCCCTCTGGCGCGATCGGGGACTGCGGCAAGATACCTACGACCTGCGCGATCTCTTTCGAGGGCGCCGAATGGATGTCACGTCCGTCGAGCGTGACGTGACCCGACGCCGGTCGTAGCAATCGTGACAGCCCCCGCAGCAGCGTCGATTTGCCACAGGCATTGGCGCCCACAATCACCGTGACCTTGCCGTCAGGAATCTCGACGCTCAAGTCGGACACGATATCGCGGCCACCGTAGTTGAGGGTGATGTTCTCGGCGCGGAGCGTGTGCGCCTGTTTCTGCTTCACGATGCACGTCCTTCGCGGTTGGTGGTGGAGATGAGCCACAGCAAGTAGGGGGCGCCCACAATGCCGGTGACGATCCCCGTGGGCACTTGAGTGCCAGTGGAGAGCAGGTGTTGAGCAACGAAGTCGGCACCGAGCACGAGAACGATGGCGACGAGCGCGCTCGGCACGAGCGCGAGACCTCCCCCGCGCACCAGGCGTCGAGCGATCGGGGCGGAGACAAACGCGACGAAGGCGAGTGGCCCTACTAGTGCTGTCGCGATCGCGACGAGAGCGACGGCTACGACGATGAGGGCGAGCCGCGATCGCTGCACAGAGACCCCGAGACCCGCAGCAAGATCATCGCCGAGCTGCAGCATCCGGAGCTTGGATGCGAGCAAAAAGACGGCAGGCAACAGGATGGCTAGGCTGACGGCCATGATGAGGATGTCATCCCAGCTGGCACCACCGAGCCCACCGACCATCCACACGAGCGCCTGTTGCGCGTCGCGCACGTCGCCGCGCGTGATGAGGTAGCCGATCACCGATTGCGCCATGAATGCGATGCCAACGCCGATCAAAACGAAGCGCATGCCGTTCATGCCGGAGCGCCACGACAGCAGGTAGATCGTGAAGGCCACGAGGAGGGCTCCACCCAGGGCGGAGAGCGAGACAACGAGGCCGGTCGCGCCGAAGACGAGCAGGCTGAGGACGGCCGCAACGCTGGCTCCCCCGCTGATACCGATGATGTCGGGGCTCGCTAGCGGGTTGCGGAGAAGCGTCTGGAACAGGGCCCCGGCGAGGCCGAAGCCCACCGCCACCAGAATGGCGAGCAGCACCCGCGGCAGCCGCAGCTTGAACACGATGAACTGGTCGGAGGAGGTGCCACCACCGACCAGTGTCGCGAGCAGATCGGGCAGCGTGAGCGTATATGCCCCAACCGCAATACTGACGAGAGCGAGTGCTACGGCGACGACGCTCAGCCCGACGACTATTCGTACCGTGCGAGCCGCCAGCGGGTTTCGGGAGGCTGGACTTGCCCCCACGTTCGCACCGGGCACGGCGGTCACAGCCCGGCCAACTTCACTCGGCGCACGAGCGCGATCATGACCGGAGCACCGATGACGGCAACAACGAGCCCCGCCTCGAGTTCGGACGGCGCGACGATAAGGCGACCCACGATGTCAGCGATGAGCAGCAGGCTTGGGCCGACGATGGCGGAGACGGCGATGATCCAGCGGTAGTCGGGGCCCGTGAAAGGGCGCACGATGTGCGGCACCACGAGGCCGACGAAGACGATCGGTCCGGCGAGCGCAGTGGCAGATCCGCAGAGCAGTACGACAGCTGCGGCGGCGACTGCCCGCGCAACGTAGACCCGCTGGCCGAGGCCGCGAGCGAGGTCATCTCCAAGGGCGACGAGGTTGAGCATCCGCCCCGAAATGATCGCAAGGACGGCACCGGCGATGACGAACCCGATCGTGAGGCGCACGGCCTCGAGGTCACGGCTGGCGAGCGAGCCCACCGACCAGAAACGGAAAGTGTTGAGGGTGTCGGTGTCGGAGATGAGAACGAGTGAAATGACGGAGGTGATGCCGGCGGTGACGGCGGTTCCCGCGAGCACGAGCTTGACCGGGGTTGCGCCTTCTCTGCCGAGGGAGCCGATCGCGTAGACGATGGTGGCCGCCGCGGCAGCTCCGGCAAAGGCGAACCAGATGTAGCCGGTGGGGTTCGTGATCGAGAGCACGCTGATCGCAAACACGACCGCGAGCGACGCACCAGCATTGACTCCGAGCAGCCCGGGATCGGCGAGTGGGTTACGCGTGACGCCCTGCATGACAGCTCCGGCAACGCCGAGCGAGAGCCCGGCGAGGAGCCCGACGATCGTGCGCGGCAGCCGCAGTTCGCGAATCACGAGCTGATCGTTGTTGCCTGCTTCGGGGGCAAAGAGCGCTTGCCAGATCTGAGAAAACTCAACGCCGCGAGCGCCGAGCGCCAGACTCAGCACGAGCACAATCGCGAGCAGCCCAAGGGCAGAACCGAGAGTGACCCAGCGTTGGGTGCGCAGGCTCAGCCGTGCGCGCGAAGCCGGAGCAGTCTGGGTCATGGTCGGGTGCGGTGGTGCGAGCTACTGCGCTTCGGACTTGCCGAGACGCCAGTACCCCATGAACGCCACTTGCTTGCGGTCAACGCCGGTCTCGCTCACGAGAAAGCGACGCAGAAGCTTGATGACGCAGGCCTCGGCGGCAAGCCAGGCATAGAAGTGCGTTCCGGATGCTTCGCCCGGCGAATCCCAGAGAAGCTCGGTGTCCACGTCGATGTCACCGAGGGGTTGAGCTGCCGGCGAGAGTGCGGGCAACACGAGTGAGGCGTTAGCTTTCGTCCACGCCCGAACGGCGGGGTCGAGCGCGGAACCTGCGGGCTGCTCGCCGCGCGAAAGCCACGTGACGTGGCAGTTACTCGCAAGGTTCAGCGGCGGCTGGTCTGCGGCATCCGGAATCTCGATGAACGCGTGCGCCTGCACGCTGGGGTCGAGGCGTTCAAGGATGCTGCAGATGGCGGGGGCGGATGTTTCGTCACCAGCCAGAAGAACGGTGCGGGCGGGGCCCGGGTGCCAGTCGATGCCGATACCCGAGTGGATGCTTGCTGCGTCGGGCCCGACGATGATTACCTCGTCGCCGATCGCCGCGTTGTCGAGCCAGCGGCCAGCGGGGCCATTAGCGCCGTGAAAGACCATGTCAACGTCGATCTCGCGGAGTTCGGGGCGCACGGCACGAATCGTGTAGGTGCGGAACGGGTTGCGGGCTTCGTCGGGCAGTGCACGCCAGCGGGCGTACCACGTGCCCTCGGCGATGGTCTGCGGATCGGTGGCACCGACGTCGCTCAGGCCGATGCCCGGCAACGGGAAAACGATCTTGATGCGCTGGTCGAAGCCGTCAGTTCCGAAGGTCTCGAACTCGGCGCCTGTGAAGGTGACGCGTCTAAAATGAGGCGAGAGTACCCGGATGTTTTCGACCCGCGCAGCGAACGGCCGATAGCCCGGACGGGCATCTTTCGCAATCTCGCGCTCCAAGGTAAGCATTGCCTAAGTATGGCATACCTAACCTGAGTCAAACAGGTTAGATTTCGCGGCTCCGCTGCAGCTTGCGCTCACGCTTGCTGCGCGACAGCGGGAATGTGCGCTCAAGGTACGGCTCGAGAACAAGGCGCTCTAGGGCGATGAAGATGAGAGTGCCGCCGAGCCAGTAGGCGACCAAACCCACGCTCGAAAACTGGGTGTTGATCGCAAAGCTGAACATGCTGACGACCACCCCCACACCGATGAATAGCCACACCCAGGCGCTCAACGCCCGGTTGCGAGCGCGCTGCTGGTCCTGAGCACGCGATTCAAAGGAGTCAACCCGCCCGCTCAATTCATCGCTCTCGATCGCGGCGAAGAGATCCCGAACGGGCACCCCAAGCGCATCGGCCACGAGCGAGAGCGTCTCGAGGCTGGCATCGCTACCCGCCTCCAATCGTTGGATGGTGCGGATGCCAACTCCGCATTCGGCGGCAAGCTTCTCTTGGGTCCAGCCGCGCTCTCGGCGCAGGTCAACTATGCGTGTTTCGTTCATGTGACCAATACTCCACGATACGGCGGATGCGGGCCACGCCAGCCACCCGTCAGTGGCGCGCCACCTTGCCGCCGGTGGCCCGCCAGCCTTCCGGCATCAACCGCCAAACGCCGTCAGGTGCTTTTCGGATGCCGCGAGCAGTCGTTCGTAGACGACGATTACGTCAGGCGCCGTCGCGTCATCCGCTGCGGCTGCAAGGTCTCGGATATCGGTCTTTTCGACCGTGCGGGCTGCTTCGTAGGCACCGTCTCGACTCTCGGAGCCTTGCGCGAGGAGGGAATCATAAAGCTCCTGCATGCTCTCCGAATCAAATTCGCCTACGGCTTGCCCGACGGTGGGATCGGTCAGCTCATAGCGTTCGAGCAGCGTCTGCACTGCCGACAGGTGGTTGCTCTCAGCATTAGCGATGTTACCGAAGACCTTGTCGCCATAGAGATCGCCAAACTCGATGTACAGATCGTGGGCGACCTTCTCTTCCTCGGCCATCAGTGAGAGCGTCGCTTCCTGTTCGCCCGTCAGCGTGCCACTGTCGAGACCGCTAATCTCGCCCGTCTCGGAGTGGTCCGAGCCGTGGCCGCCGCGACCGTCACGATCTGTTTTCCACGACGGCGACTCATCGCCCATCATGCGATCTGAACGTTCCAAAGAGTGACCGCTCTGGCTGAATCCGGCGGTGTTCGCGATGTGGCCGACCTTTGCTCCGACAGCGAAGCTAGACCCGGCGATGAGAGCGACCGCGACGACGCCGCCGACGATCGAAGTGGTGATGATGGTTGCCTTGCGCATGTGGTTCTCCTTTTTCTTGGTGTAGCTCCACAGTGCTCGTGCGGTGTGGAGGACAGGACGCATCCGTGTGGAGATGGTGTGGAGACTGCATTTTCGCGTCGTGGAATAAGGTGAGGTATGCCAACCGTGCTGGTCGTCGAAGATGAGCGAGACATCCGCGAGGTGCTTCGCCGCTACCTTGAGCGCGCCGGATTTTCCGTGCTGACCACGGGATCGGGGGCCGAAGCCCTCACACTGTTTGCCTCGGCAGATCTCGTGCTGCTCGATCTCGGCCTACCTGACATCGAAGGCACCGACCTGCTTCGTGAGATCAAAGCCCTGGGCAGCCTCCCGGTCATTGTCTTGACCGCGCGAAGCTCGACGGAGGAACGCATTCGAGGGCTCGAACTCGGGGCCGATGACTACGTTACGAAGCCCTTCAGCCCTCACGAAGTGGTCCTGCGCGTTCAGGCGGTGCTCAATCGCCACGGAGGCTCCGCAGCCGAAAGTGAGATCGCGACCTACGGCGGCGGGCGGCTCCGAATCGATGACAATTCCCACCGGGCCTGGTTGGATGACGCGGAGCTCGACCTCACCCCCACCGAGTGGGGGCTGCTGTCTGCCATCGCCGCTGCCGCCGGGCGGGTCTATTCACGCTACGAGTTAGTGAATCGGGTTCGCGGCTACGAATACGAAGGCTACGAGCGCACGATCGACTCCCACATCAAGAACCTGCGCCGCAAACTGGGCGCCGAGGGATCTCAGGTCATCGAAACAGTACTGGGTGTCGGCTATCGCCTCGGACTCAGCAGAGACGAGGAACAGCGATGACGCGCTCCTCCGGCCTCAACCTGTTCAGACTCGGTGCGCTCGGGACCCGCATTCTCCTGGCCTTCGTTGCCGTCGCCCTCTCCACGGTAGTGGTACTAGCGGGGGCCGCCCTCACCGGCGTTGACCGCGGGGTGCAAGCTGGCGAACAAGCAGACCGCCAAGAGGTCGCCGACTCCGTCGCCGCCGCTGCTGCTGAGGACTACCAGCGTGCGGGAAACTGGGATGACGCCAACCTGTCCCGTGCTGTGCGGATCGGGGAGGCGGCATCCGCTCGCTTGGTCATCCTCGACGCTTCGGGAACAACAGTGACTTCGAGCGGAATCCCCAACGATAATTCTCCCGGCGGAGGCGGAGTTCTCGGTTCCTCCGCCAGCGTTGCCGAGATCACCGTCGACGGTTCATCGGTAGGCTCCGTGCGCGTCGCACTATCGGCCTCAACATCGTCGCCAGTGGTCGATATCGCGTGGAAGTGGATCGTGATCGCCGCCTTCGTCGCTCTCGCGATCGCCTTCGCAGCGAGTTGGATTGTCACGCGTTTTCTCGTCGGGCCGCTGCACATGGTGACGGCTGCCGCCCGCTCTTTCGCCGCCGGCGATCGTGCCTCACGGGTGGCTGGCCAAGCGCCGGGCGAACTCGGAGAGCTCGCCGTGGCGTTCAATGCGATGGCCGATGACGTTGCTCGCTCCGAGCGCGACCGTCGCCAACTCACGGCCGATGTTGCCCATGAACTACGCACTCCCCTTGCCGCCCTCCAAGCAGGTCTGGAAGAGCTTCGCGACGGTCTGATCGACCCCGATGCTGAACGCCTGGCGGCGCTGCACGATCAATCGCTCCGGCTCGGACGCATAGTCGCGGATCTCGCCGAGCTGTCTGCCGCCGAATCCGCCGGCGCCCTTCCCCACGAGAACCGTGTCGATTTGGCTCAGATCGCCCAGGAAGAGCTAGCGCTTCACGCCGCCCAGCTTCGCGCGGCTGGGCTGCGCGTCGTCGCTGAGTTGCCCGCGCCGGTGTTCGTGCAGGGCGACGCCGACCGCCTTCATCAAGCGATCGGCAACGTTATCGCCAACGCTGTGCGCTATTGCCGCGACCAAGACTCACTGACGATCGCGGTAGCCGCACAGGAGAACGAAGCCGTACTCACAATTTCGGACACCGGACCCGGCATCCCTGCTGACGATCTGCCCTACGTTTTCGATCGGCTCTGGCGGGGAGCCACCGCTCGCGACATCGTGGGTTCCGGTATTGGCCTCGCCGTGGTGCGCGAAATTGTTACCCAGCACGGCGGTAGCGCAGAAGTCGAGTCCGCTGTCGGAGAAGGCACCCGGATCATCATCCGGCTTCCCCTCGCAGCGGTCTAGAACTCAGGCGGTCCGTCGTAGGGAGCGTCGTCATCCGAGTAGAACGGGATGTCGTCTTCGTCACCGGGAACTGGGGTCGCTTTGGTCGGAGCAGGGCGTGACGCGGCCGGGCGCGATGCCGGCCTCGAAGCCGCTGGCCGTGATGCTGCTGCGGGCCGCGACTGACGCGCCGGAGCACCTGGAGCTGCTGCAGCGAACGCCGGCACAGCTGCCGAGACAGCACCGCTTCCGGCTTCGGCCTCACCTGATCCGCCGGCCACAACCGCGAGCACAGCGGCGCCGTACGTCTCAAGCTTCTTCTCGCCAACACCGCTGATCTCCGAGAGCTCGGCGAGAGACTCGGGCCTGGTCACGGCGATACCGCGCAGAGTGGCATCCGCAAACACGACATAGGCGGGAACACCGTTGTCGCGAGCCACACCGGAACGCCACGAGCGCAGGTTCTCGAACAGGTCGGTCGCCGAAGCGGGCAGATCGGTCATGACCTTGCGCTTGGCGGCACCGCCGCTGGCACCCGAACCGCGAGCCTTGCGCGGTGCTTCCTTGCGCAGCTTCACGGTGCGGTCGCCGCTCAGCACCGACCCACTTTCGGGAGTGATCGCGAGCGTGCCGTACTCCCCTTGCACCGTGAGCAGCGATTGCGCGAGCAGTTGCCGCACGACGGAGCGCCAGTCTTGCTCCGACACATCCGAACCGATACCGAAGGTCGCGAGATCGTCGTGACGTTGCTGCGTCACCCGCGGTGTGGTCTTGCCGATGAGGATGTCGACCAGGTGACCCGCGCCAAACTTCTGGTTGCGCTCGCGCTCCAGTCGCACAATTGTGGACATCAGCTTTTGGGCCGCGACCGTGCCATCCCACGACTCGGGCGGAGACAGGCAGGTATCGCAATTGCCACACGCTGTGGACTCCTGGCCGAAGTAGCCGAGCAGCTGCACACGACGGCACTCGACGGTTTCGCACAGGGCGAGCATCGCATCAAGGTGAGCGCTCAGATTGCGGCGGTGAGCCAGGTCGCCACCCGACTGATCGATCATGCGGCGCTGCTGCATGACATCCTGCAAGCCGTAGGCCAACCACGCGGTCGCGGGCAGGCCGTCACGACCGGCACGACCCGTCTCTTGGTAGTAGCCCTCGACGCTCTTGGGCAAGTCGAGGTGCGCCACGAAGCGCACGTCGGGCTTGTCGATGCCCATGCCGAAAGCGATCGTTGCGACCATGACCATGCCCTCTTCGCGCAAGAAGCGGCTCTGGTTGCTGGCGCGAATCTTGGAGTCGAGACCCGCGTGATACGGCAGCGCGGGGATACCGTTCTCGACCAAGAACTGCGCGGTCTTCTCAACCGAGGCCCGCGACAGGCAGTACACGATGCCGGCGTCGCCCGAGTGCTCGGTGTTCAGCAGCGTAAGCAGTTGCTGCAGCGGCTGCGCCTTCGCTTCGATGCGGTACTGGATGTTGGGCCGGTCAAAACTAGAAACGAACGGAGTAGCGCTATCGAGCTTCAGCCGCTGCGCGATCTCTTTGCGAGTGGCTTCGGTCGCGGTGGCCGTGAGCGCGATGCGCGGGACGCTCGGCCACAGGTCATGCAACACATCGAGCTGCAGGTAGTCGGGGCGAAAGTCGTGGCCCCACTGCGCCACACAGTGCGCCTCGTCGATGGCGAAGAGCCCGATCTGGCCCTGCTTGAGCAGTGACACGGTGGACGAGACGCGGAGGCGCTCGGGCGCGAGGTAGAGCAGATCCAGCTCACCAGCCCGGTACGCGTTTTCGACGCGAGTGCGCTCGTCGGCGGACTGGGTGGAGTTGAGAAACTCGGCACGCGCGCCGACGGCGGCGAGGGCATCCACCTGATCTTGCATCAGGGCAATGAGGGGCGAAATGACAACGCCAGTGCCCTCGCGAACGATCGCGGGGATTTGGTAGCACAGCGACTTGCCGCCGCCGGTAGGCATGAGCACGAGGGCGTCACGGCCCTGCACGATCGTGTCGATAATCTCGCCCTGCTGCCCCCGGAACGAGTCGTAACCGAACGTGGACTCAAGAACAGACTGGGCAGACACCATGCCGAGAAGTCTAGGCGCAGCCACTACCATTGGCTTGATTCGTCCCCATAGCGACAGGCGCCATGTTCACCGTATTTCTCGGACTCTCGGGTGCGCTCACTTTCGGTGCTGCTGACTTCTTCGGCGGCATAGCGGCGAAGCGAATCAGCGCCATTCTGGCCACTGCAGTCGGAGCCGTCACCGGCCTTGCGGTGCTGCTGCTGATCTTCCCGTTCGTTCCCGCCGTGTGGTCGACAGAAGCGGTGCTCTACGGTGCTCTCGCGGGCGTGAACAGCGCGTTCGCGATCGGGTTGCTCTACGCGTGCCTTGCGATCGGCCCGATGAGCATCCTCTCCCCCGTGACCGCTGTGATGTCGGCCATTGTGCCAGTGACCGTGGGTCTGTTGCGCGGAGAATCACTCGGTGCGTTCGGCCTCATCGCTATCCCTGTCGCGCTCATCGCTGTCGTGCTTGTGGGATTCGTTCCCGAAAAGGGTGCCGTGCGCCCGAGCGCCAAAGCCCTGCTGATGGCGGTGGGCGCTGGCGTCTCGATTGGCCTATTCTTTGTGATTCTGGATGCCGCCCCCGACGATTCCGGCATCATCCCGGTCGTCGGAAACCGTGTCGTGAATGCGCTGCTCATGTTCGGCACGTTCTTCGCGGTGACCGCGCTGGCTAAGCGAAAACGATCCGGAGCGCCAGCCCCCGCCCGATCGCCCCTCTGGCGTCGCGGAATCTACTTTGCGATGGCCGGCGGCACGCTCGACGTGCTCGCCAACATGGCCATCATCACGGGCGTACGCACGGGCGACCTTTCGGTTATCGCTGTGCTCACCGCGCTCTACCCGGCCGGCACCGTTCTGCTGGCCGCGATCGTGCTGCGGGAGCGGATCGCGCCCGTGCAGTATGTGGGCATTGTGCTCGGCATCGCCGCGAGTGTACTACTCGTGGTTGGCGGCTAGCGCGCGGCCTTCGACTTGCTACCCCTTCGTCGAACCCGCGAGCAGTCCGCGCACGAAGTAGCGCTGCAGTGCGAAGAACACGAGCAGCGGCACAAGGATCGAGATGAAGGCACCGGCGGTCAGCAGGTTCCAGTCTTGACCCCGGCTACCGGTGATCTCCGCCAGGAGTTTCGTCATTGGAGCGACGCGTCCGTCGGCAAACACCAACGCCACCAGAAGGTCGTTCCACACCCAAAGGAACTGGAAGATCGCGAACGAGGCGATCGCCGGCATTGTCAGCGGAAGCACGATGCGGAAGAAGACTTGGCCGTGACCAGCGCCATCCACTCGTGCCGCTTCGATGAGCTCGGAGGGGATCTCGGAGACGAAATTGTGCAGCAAGAAGATCGCGAGCGGAAGCGCGAAGATCGTGTGCGCTATCCACACTTGAGAATAGGAGTTGGAGGCGTTCAGGCTGGAAAAGAGTTCGATGTCACCGATCGAGAGCCCGCGAGAGAACAGGCTCAGCAGCGGAACGAGCGCCATTTGCAGCGGAACGATCTGCAGCGCGAAGACCCCGATGAAGATCCAATTGCGTCCCGGGAACTTGATCCACGCGAATGCGTAGGCTGCGAGGCTGGCGATCACGAGGGGGAAGATCGTGGCCGGCAGTGTGATGGCGATCGAGTTGATGAACGCCCCGGCGAGGTTCAGCGTGCTGTTTCCGGCCGCCAGAACTTCCGTGTAGTTATTGAGCGTGAACCCGGGGTTTTGGAAGATCGTCCACCAGCCGTTGCGCAGAATCTCCTCCGGCGGGCGAAGGGATGACACGAAGAGTCCGAAGGTCGGCGTCGTCCAGAGCACCGCGATAACGAGCGCGGCGATAGTCGCCCCACGGCTCGTGAGGCGCTTCTTCGTGCGCTTGGCGGCTCCGTTTTTCTCGCCGCGCGCCAGTTGTTTTTTCGCGTTCTTGTCGAGCGGAAGCTTGGCGGGCACTGTCGCGGTCATCGGATCTCCCTCTGCTTAGCGATCTGTCTCGCGTTGTACACGACAATCGGCAACACCATCACGAACAGCACCACGGCGAAGGCGGCAGAACGACCAACCTCGAAGCCCTGCCACTGCGAATACATCTCGTTCGCAATAACGCTGGTCTCGTTCGCCCCGGCGGTCATGGTGCGCACGATGTCGAAGACCTTCAGCGAGGCAATGGAGATCGTCGTGAGCACAACCACGAGTGAGCTCCGGATGCCCGGCACGGTCACATTGATAAAGCGCTGCCAGGCGTTGGTGCCGTCAAGCTCCGCGGCCTCCAGTTGCTCGGCGGGAACGCCCTTGATCGCTGCCGACAAGATCACCATGGCGAAACCGGTCTGAATCCAGATGAGCACGACGATGAGGAAGAACGTGTTCCACGGGGAATTGGAGATCCAGTCGACCGGTTGCCCGCCCATCCAGACCACAATCTGGTTGAGCAAACCAATCTGCTCTTGCCCTTCGGGGCGCACGGCGTAGACGAAGCGCCAAATGATGCTGGCACCCACGAACGAGATTGCCATCGGCATGAAGACCAGAATCTTGAAGATTTTCTCGCCGCGCGATTTGTCGATGAAGACGGCGTAGGCGAGGCCGAAGATCGTGGACACCGTCGGCACGATCAATACCCACACGACGGTGTTGAGAACGGTGCGGATGCCGGTGTCTTGCGTAAAGATCCAGATGAAGTTCTCGAGGCCAACGAATCGCGTTCCGCGGCTGTTCATGAACGCTTGAATCGTGGTCTGAATCGTGGGGTAGATGAGGCCGATCGCCAGCAGGAATACCGCGGGGCTCATGAAACCGACGAGCTGGAACAAGTAGCCAGCGCCCTGCTTGGAGCGGTAATCGAGAAGGAAGAAGAGGCCGCCGAATACAGCTGCTGCGGCGGCAGCCCACAACACGGAGCCGAGGGCTAGAAAGATAAGCGCGGGGAATAAGACACAGGCCGCTGCACGAATGATCGTGTATTTACGGCCGCTGCGTGGAGCAATCTCGATGAAGAAGATCAGCAGCGCGATCACCGCAAAGAACGCCAGAAGCACAAGCGGGATCTGCGCCAGCGAAGGGAGAGTGGCTATCCACGAGAGAAAAGCTGACATGAGCGACCTTTCGAGTGTGGGCTGGAGCATCGCTGCTCCAGCCCACGTTCAGTTATGAACAGTTCTACTCAGAGGGCCACGAAGCGTCAATGGTCGAGAGCACTTCTTCTGTTGACTTGCCGTTGACCCAGTCGACCATTCCGGTCCAGAACGAACCAGCGCCCACAACACCCGGCATGAGGTCGGAAGCGTCGAAGCGGAACGTCGTGTCAGGGTTCTGCAGAATCTCGATAGCCTGCTGCAGGATGGGGCTGCTCGCGTTGGCGGGGTCGAGGCCGTTGTTGGCGCTGCTGCCTCCACCGAGAGCTACGCGAGAGTTTGCCCACTCGGCGCTCGACAGGTATTCCTGCACGGCGATGGTCTCTTCATCGTTGGAGAAAGCTCCGACGATTTCGCCACCACCGGTGACGGCGTTGCCGCCAGCTTCAACGGACGGGGTCACGAAGGCCCAGATGTCAGCATCCGGTCCCACCGTGGCATTTCCGTTCTTGGGGTCCTGGATGAAACCGTCGAAGAAGGATGCCTGGTGGTGGAGCGCACAGGTTCCGTCGCCGAGAGCGCGGGCCGGGTCACCGAACGGCGTGGAGTTGATCGACTTCACGTCACCGAAGCCGGCATTCACGAAGTCAGGGTTGAGAAGAATGTCTCCGACCGAATCAAAGGCCGAGACGATCGCGGGATCGCTGAACGGAATCTCATGCGAGACCCACTTGTCGTAGGTGTCAGCCCCAGCTTCGCGCAGCACAAGGTCTTCGACCCAGTCAGTGCCGGGCCAGCCGGTAGCGGCATCCGAACCGAATCCAGCGCACCACGGTGCGGTTCCGGTTTCGTCGGCGATGGTCTGCGTGAGAGCCAGTAGGTCGTCCCAGGTTTCAGGAACGTCAACACCCCACTCGGCGAATTGCGATGGCGAATACCACACGAAGCCCTTAACGCTGGCCATGAGGGGCGCACCGTAGAGGGTGTCTCCGGTGGTGCCGTACGCGGCCCAGTCTTCTGACCAGTACTCAGCGACGTTGGCGGCGACACCCTCGGGTGCCGGCTGGATGTAATCGCGCGAAGCGAGGTCGCCGAGAAGGCCGGGCTGCGGGAAGATCGCGATGTCAGGGGCATTGCCACCCTGAGCGCGGATGCTGATCTGCGCTTCGAACTCTTTGCTCGACTCGTACTGGATGTCGATGTCGTTCTCTTCTTCCCAGTCGGCCCAGGATTCTTCGAGAAGTTCCGCTTCAGTGTCGGCGATGGTGCCGTAGATGGTGACTACGCCATCCGCTTCACCCGCATCGCCGGGGCCACCGGTGCCACTGGTTCCGGAGGCGCAGCCCGTGAGAACCATGCTGGCCACGCCGAGAGTTGCGATGGGCACTAGGGCCCGCCGAAAGTTATGGGAAATCATACAAATCCTCCTCGTCGAGGTTTGCCCGCAGACCGAGCAGCGTGCGGGGGAACAACTGCAGCTCTGAACTCACCCGCTTGTGGAGATCAAGAGAGCGTGTTCATGACTCACGCTAGGTCACGCGCGCACCGTTATGCAAGCGCTTGCGCTACAGAGTTGTCTACCGCAACCGGAATGAGACCTGAGGCCTGCGACCGCGTTGCACTTAACGGCAGAATGGGCAACTTTGACTAGTACCGAGGTGAGGTGTTAACTGGCGATATGGATCAAGGATTAGTAATCGACTGGACGCAAATGCCGACCTACAACACGATCATGGCGGTGGCTGCCGGTGCAGGCCTGCTCAGTCTCGTGTTGTTTGCTCGCAAACTCATGGCCGGAACCGACGTGGAGTTCCGAGGGTATGCCGTGAACTTCGGAGTCTTGGGCGTCATTCTCACCGTGACTGGCGCACACATGACGTTGACGTGGCCCTTCGCGGCCTACTTCCCCTTCGACAACATCATCTTCGGCGAGCCCAGCCTCGCGTTCGGCGTGCTGCTTCTCGCCGCAAGCTTTGTACTCTGGCGTCGCGCATCCGTGCTCGAAGAATCCAAGGATGCCGCCCGCGCGATCGCTCGCACCGCTGAGCCTCTCGGCGTTCTTATCTTCGGTCTCGGCCTTGCCCTCGTAGCAATCGCGTTCGCCGGAGTGATCTTCCAGCTCTTTGCGGCCCCGCCCGAGGAGCCCATTTCTGGTGCATTCGCCGAGTGGCCCTGGGTTGAAGCGATCTTCATGTCGGGCCTCTTCGCGCTCGTCGGCCTCGGAGCACTGCTGTTCCCGTTTGCCACCCGCAGCTTCGCCGTCCGCAGCGCTCCCACCAAGGTTCAGTGGGTTACGGCTATCGCCCTTGCTCTCGGCGGAGTCGCATTCCTGCTGTTCGGCGCGCTCAACTTCTTCACCCACATCGGCCTCATCGTTAACACGATGGGCTAACCCCGCGAGGGCCGCGTCGTCTAGGCGATGCGGCTACCGCGGCTCAGCTTTGCCGCCGGAGTCTTGGTTCGAGCCCAGGCGCCGATCAGCAGCGCCCCAGCGAGCACGAGATAGGTTGCGAGACCCACGGCCCAGCTCGGAGTGGTGGACTCCATTACGCTACGTGCGGTCGGGGAATCGGGATACTGATCGAACTCTCCGACGACGCAGGTGTTGGCGTAACCGTAGTCCTGCGGAATTTGAGCCATGCGGGTGGTCAACTTGAAATAGCCGAAAAGGTCTGTCGGCTGATCGTTCGAGTCGTATGTCGTCGGCACGGCATCCGCCAAAATCACATAGGGGTTTGCCGCGAGCGCACCCCAGAACAGGTCGAACCGTGGCGTTTGGTAGTCATATTCTTCGGGCTCCGAACACGAAATTATCTTGCCGGAACTGTCGTATTCCATGCCGTAGCTTGCGGTCTGAGTCGCGGTAGTTTGCAGTGCCAGCCCGCCAAGAGTGAAGGCGATAATCGTGCCAACGCTCAGCGCCGCTACGACCAGATACGTCACGACGATGGAGAACAGCGGGCGCGACAGGAGCCCCGAAAGCCCCACTCCGACCGCGGCAACGACGCCCAGTTCAACTGCAAGCACGACGATCGACACGATGATGGTGCTCGCGCGAAGCTGGCCAGCAAGAGCTGCGTAGACGAGGAACGGGATAGCGGCCGCCAAAAACGCGAGCGCCGTGATCCAGGCTGAAAGAAACTTGCCCACGATCAGTTGGCCGGTGGTGATGAGCGTCACTTGAGTGGTGGCGAGAGTGCCGGCATCCCGATCGCCATTAATCGCGTTGCCGCTCAAGGCAGGTGCCACGAGCGTACCCAACAGCAGAACGAAATAGATGACGGTGGAGTACACCCCCGCGGCGCCGTTGTCTACGCTGCCGAATCCGTAGAGGGCGAACGACAGCAGTACCGTCACGATCAAGATGAGCGCGACGAAGACGGCAAGAAGGATGTACCAGCTCCTCGTACGCACGCGCTGGCGAAGCGAGAGGGAAAGAATCACTCCGACGCCGGAGATGAACGGGCTCATTTGCTTTCCGCCGAGCTCAAGTCGATAAAGGCATGTTCGAGATCGCCCACAGCGGGCGCAAACGTGCTGATCGCAACGCCTGCCCCGACCAGTCGAGCAAGAAGTTCGGATGCTGCCGCTTCGCCGTCGATCGCAACGAGCAGGTCAGTACGATCGGTCGCAATCGCTTCATCCGCGATGCCGTCCGCAATGAGTGCTGCCCGCAGCGCCGCCACGTCGCTCGAGCGGATGCGCCAGGGTCGAGCCGTGGCGCGACTGCGCGCCAGCGCCTCCGCCGATGCCGTGACGCCCTTCGATAGGTAAACGGCGCCATCCGCCATTTCATCGAGTTCGGAAAGAACATGACTCGAGACGAGAAGGGTCTTGCCCTCGGAGGCAAGCCGACGGACGAGGGTGCGTAGATGTGCGCGCGCCACCGGGTCTAAGCCCGAAGCAGGCTCATCGAGCAACAGCACTGCAGGGTCATGCACGAGTGCACGGCCAAGACTGAGCCGTTGCTTCTGCCCTCGCGAGAGAACGCGGGTCGGGCTGTCGGCGAGATCGCCCAAATCAACAAGCGTGAGAATTTCCGCTGCTCGAGCCGCCGCCGTGGATTTGTCCATCGCGTACATGCGCGCCGCGTAAGTCAAGGTGTCGCGCACGCTAATCGTCGCCCACGATCCCAGCACGTCGGGCATCCACCCCAACCGCGAACGGACCTCGGCCGTCTCACCGAAGGGGTCGTAACCGGCGATGCGGATGCTGCCGGCATCCGGCTTAAGCAACGATGCCAGCATGAGCATGAGCGTGGTCTTGCCCGAACCATTGGGACCGATGAGGCCAGTAACCGTTCCGGGCACGGCGACGAAACTTGCATCTCTAACCGCATGGACATCACCGAAGGAGCGAGCAACATTCGTGACGACGATGCCGCCAACTTCGGGATCAGCGGGCAGCAGCTCTGTAGTCACCATAACGCTGAGCATAACTTACTGTTGCGCCAGATCGTGAGTACCTTGGTCGCCTCCGTCGATGACGGACTAGCGGGCTGCTAGATGTAGATCGCGGGGTGTTTTAGATGTAAATCGCGGGGTCGGTGTAGCCGAAGTCGTCGACGGGGGCCTTGGTGCCGCGCTTCGGGCGCGCGACCGCGGGAGCTCCGACGAGGAGAGAGTCGGCGGGAGCATCCGCTACGACAACGGCGCCAGCACCCACGACGGATCCGGAACCGATCGTGATGTTGCCCAGGATCGCGGCACCCGCGCCCACAACGATGTCGCTGCCGAGCGTGGGGTGGCGCTTGCCGCCCTCCGAGCTCGTGCCGCCGAGAGTTACGCCGTGATAGATGAGAACGTCGTCGCCCACGATGGCGGTCTCGCCGATAACGACACCGGAGCCGTGATCAATGATGACGCGGCGGCCAAGTTCGGCGGCGGGGTGAATCTCTACGCCCGTCAAGAAACGAACGTACTGGGAGACCACGCGGGCAAGGAAGAATGCCCGCGCGGTCCACAACCAGTGTGCGAACCGGTAGCCCCACACGGCGTGCATTCCCGAATAGGTCAGCCAGATCTCGAAGGAGCCGCGGGCAGCCGGGTCGCGCCGGCGCACAGCAGCAATGTCTTCACGAGTTCGAGCAAACAATAGGGAGATCCGTCGTTAGTGGTGGTTAGCGATCAGCGATTGAGGCGAAACGTCTTAGTCGACGAGGTCTTCGTACAGAAGAGTCGACAGGTAGCGCTCACCGAAGCTCGCGATGATCACGACGATGGTCTTGCCGGCGTTCTCGGGGCGCTTGGCCAGTTCGAGAGCGGCGTGAACGGTTGCTCCTGAGGAGATACCGGCGAGGATGCCCTCTTCGGCAGCAAGGCGGCGAGCCATGGTGACCGACTGCGTGATATTGACGTCGAGAACCTCGTCGTAGACATCGCGGTCAAGAATCTCGGGCACGAAGTTGGCGCCGATTCCCTGAATCTTGTGCGGGCCAGGAGCGCCGCCATTGAGGATGGCCGACTCTTCAGGCTCAACCGCGACGACCTTGATCTCGGGGTTCTGCTCCTTGAGGAAGCTACCCGCACCCGTGATGGTTCCACCGGTTCCGATGCCGGCAACGAAGATGTCGACCGTTCCGTCGGTGTCGTTCCAGATTTCGGGGCCCGTGGTGGCGTGGTGAATGGCGGGGTTGGCGGCGTTCGCGAACTGGCGAGCGGCGACAGCACCCTCGGTGTTGGCAACGATCTCGGCAGCCTTCTCAACTGCGCCGCGCATACCTTCGCCGGCGGGGGTCAGAACCAGCTCGGCACCGAAGGCGCGCAGCAACATGCGGCGTTCCTTGCTCATGCTCTCGGGCATCGTGAGTACAACGCGGTAACCGCGGGCAGCACCAACCATGGCGAGTGCGATGCCGGTGTTACCACTGGTGCCCTCGACGATGGTGCCGCCGGGCTTCAAGGCGCCGGCCTTCTCAGCGGCGTCGATGATCGCAACACCGATGCGGTCCTTAACGCTGGCCGAGGGATTCTGGAATTCAAGCTTCGCGAGAACCGTAGCGCCAGCACCATCCGTTACTGAGTTCAACTGAACCAGAGGAGTGTTGCCGACAAGTTCGGTGACGTTCTTATAGATACGACTAGCCATGATTCAGGGGTTCCTTCGCAGGTTGGAGATCGATGGGAGCTTGCTCACCATAGTTAGTAGCAATCAGCGGGCCAACTTTATTTCATCAATCTGGAAAATTCTGTAACAGGCGCAACGCGAAAGAGGGCCCCGCAGCGCGGGACCCTCTTCGCATTATGTGGCTAGCTGCCGGGTGTTATCTAGAAGACGAACACCAGTCGGGGGAAGCTAGAGCTCGACTCCACCGTGTCGTTACCGGAGTATTCGACCGTAATGAAGTGGATACCACGGCTGAGCTTCGGCAGCTTCAGCGAGGCATTGCCGCGCTTGTCTACCGTGCTCGTGCCGACGGCGGTGCGACCGTCATAGAAGGTCACCTCGCCAGCGGTCGTGCCATCCTTGCCGACCGAGACGCTGGCATCCGCCGTGACGGAGCGGTTACCCCAGACGAACCAGGAGGAGAGGCTCGAACGAACACTGGAGGAGATCTTCTCCACCGATTGCGCGTCGGACTCAGCCACGCCATCCGCGTATCCGTCTTTGCTTGCAGTCACCTGCACGCTCAGTTCGGTACCGATGTCGTCGGTCGTGATGCGGTAACGGCTGTCGGTCGCATCAGTGATCGGCTGACCATCGCGCAGCCACTGGTAGCTGTAGTCCGGTGACTTCACGCTCCAGTTGCCGTTCGTGGCCTTGACGGTCTTGCCCACCTGAACGTTGCCGCGGATGCCCGGGGCCTTCGTGTTCTCGATGACCTCAGCCGTGGTCGCAACCTCGATCGGAACGACAACAGCGGTATCCGTTCCCGGAACCGTGACGGTCAGCGCGAGCGTGCCCGAAGGTACGCCGGCGGGGATCGTAACGGTCACGCTAGCGCGACCCTGCTCATCCGTGGTGTCGACGATGGTGCGGTCGATCGTTGCCGAACCGAGCACGTCGCCATCAACCGAAACCTCGACCGTGGTGGCGTCTGAGCCGCCGCGGCTGAAGGTGAGCGACGAGAGGTCGAGGGTGACGTCGTCTCCGGGGTTGTAACCGTCGGCATCCGGAGCCGAAACAACAGCACCGATGGCGCGCTGTTCGAGCGGCGGGTTAGCAACCGTGTTCTCTTCGAACCACTCGACCATGGACTGCAGGTCGACGCGGCCGCTGTCGGCGCGATCCGTACCCTCGGCAAGGGTGGCGAAGTTGTCGCCACCGGCTGCGAGGAAGGAGTTAGCGACCACCGTGTAGCTGGCTGCAACATCCACGGCGACACCGTTGAGGTACATCGCGGTCACTCGCTCACCCTGCGCTGCGGCGGGGTTGTACGAATACGTGAGCCCCTCCGAAACACCGAGCTTGAGGAACGGACGCTGGGCGCCAGCGGGCTGCCACTGCTCTTCGAGCACCGACTTGATCTGAGCACCCGTCAGCGACATCGTCGTGAGCGTGTTGCCGAAGGGCTGCACATTCGCGGCCTCGCGGTACGTGACGTTGCCATCGGGGTCATTCTCATTCGAGGACTCGTACACGAGGTCGGTGCGCAAACCACCGGGGTTCATGAACGCGATCTCGGCATCTGAATCGGATGCTGCCCAGAGCTGAACGTCAGCAACAAAGTTGCCGAGGGTCGACTCTCCACCGCGGTTCTCGGGGAACGGCGCTGCCGCCGTCGGAGTCTGCACCGCACGGTACATGCTCTCGGAGATCTCACCGACTGAAGCGTTGCCGAGTTCGGCAGCCGCTGCGGTCGCTTCGTCGACGATTGCCTGCACTGCAGCATCCGGCTCGAAGCCCTCGATCGGTAGAACCTCAGCGTCGAAGTCGATGATCTCCTTCGTGGCCGGGTCGACGTTGAGGTCGAAGTGACCGTAGTACGAACCGTACTGGCCGGCAGAAATCACCAGGCGCGGGTCATCCATGCCGTCGACCGCAATCTCGTGGTCGTAGGCCAGGTGAGTATGTCCAGAAACGATCGCCCGAATCTTGGGGCTAACGTCGGTGACGATCTGACCAAATGCCGAGTCATCCATCGAAGCGGCGATATCAGTGGATGCCGCACCTTCGTGAATCAGCAGCACGAGAACGTCTGCTTCACCATTGGAGTCGTCTCCATCAGTGAGATAGTCCGCTACGCGGTCAACTTCTTCGACAACTCCGCGAACTTCGAGCGAAGCGATTCCCTCGGGGCTAACCAACTCGTTGAGGTCTTCGGTGATCGCACCGATGAAGCCAACCTTGACGCCCTCGAACTCCTGAAGGAAGTACTCGTCGTACGCGGGAGCGTTGGTCTCACGGTCGTAAATGTTCGCCGCAAGGTAAGGCCAGTCGGCGGCATCCAAGATGCGGTCGTCGACATCGGCACGGCCCTGGTCGAACTCGTGGTTACCGAACGAACTCGTGTCGAGTCCGATTTCGTTGAGCACGTCGATCGTGGGCTGGTCGTTCTGGATGAACGAGGTAAACGTCGTGGCTCCGACGAAGTCACCGGCACCGACGAACGTGGTGTTGGGGTTCTGCGACTCCCACGAACGAACCATGCCCGCGAGCATTGCTGCGCCGGGGATGCCGCTGCCCGCTTCGATACGACCGTGGAAGTCGTTCGTGGTGAGAATCTCGATCTCGACCGGCGCAGCCTCAGTGCTGAGGCCAATGCTGATCGGGTCGTGGTCGCTCGAACGGAAGACCGTTCCCGCTTCAGCGGCACCGAAGGCGTAGCCGCGGTCAGACCACTCGGGCGAGTTGATGTTCCAGACAGCAGCATCAGTCACGTGCTCAGCGAGCGAGGGCGAGACGATGATGTGGTCGAGCGACCCCAGTTCACCATCAAAGCTGTAGGTGTACTCGTTGTCGCCTTCAGCGGCGAGAGTGTCAACGAAGCCGGCCTCGGTGAAGACCTGGATAGGGTCTTCTTCGGAGTAGGCGTTGAAGTCACCAAGAAGAACGACATTCTCGCTCTTGGTCTCGTCTGCAGCGATCGAGTCAACGAGGTCCTTGACGGCGTTCGCTTGTTCAACGCGTTCCACGTTGAAGTAGCCCTGGCCATCGGTCGGCTCGGTTCCCGAACCACCCTTCGACTTGAAGTGGTTAGCAATCACCGTGATGAGCTCGCCGTTCGACTCGAAGGTTTGAGCGATCGGCTCGCGCGCGATGTCCCAGACGGTCTCGTCAACCTGCGTGAAGCTGTCGCCCGCAGGGGTGACCGCAGCAGGCTTGAAGATGATCGCGTTCGTGATGAAGTCGGTGATCGCAGCATCGTTGAGCGCTGCAGGCGTGCGAACGTAGTCCCACGTTCCTGCCCCGGCAGCAGCATTGAGCGCACCGACGAGATCCATGAGCGCTTCGTCGAGGTTTCCGCCCAGCTTGATGGAGTTTTCGATCTCCATCAGGCCGACGACATCCGCGTCGAGCGAGTTGATAGCCGCGACGATCTTCGACTGCTGGATAGCGAACTCTTCAGCAGTGGCAGCGCCACGAGCATCCGAATCTTCGCTCTTCAGCGTGGTGAAGTAGTTGTAGACGTTGAAGGCCGAAACCTTGAAATCGCCGCCGACAACAGGCGCCGATTCTTCACGCGGGTTCGTGGACTCGAATGTGGGGCGGTATTCCGCCGGGCTCGAGTCGTTGATGGCGATGGTCGGCTGCAAACGCCAGTCGTCGAAGCCATAGCTGAGAACGTACGGGTTTGCGGGGAACTCAACGGTGTCACCGTTGCGCACGACAGAGTCGGCCGAGAAGTACGGCTGCTCACCGGGGTGCGAGCTCGACGAGATCTGGCTGCTGTAGCCGTCATCGAGGAAGATGCGGCTGGCACGGTTAGCGGCGGCGATCGCATCGGCGTCGGCTCCGGCATCCGTAGTCTCGGTGCTCTTGACAGCGAGCTCTTCTGGGCTGAGCCAGAGGGTGCCGTAGTTGTACAGCTGGTGGCTGGAGCTCACGAGGTAGTCGCCGGTGGGAGTGACGAGCATCGACTCAAGGGACTCGCGGTCGGAGCCAACAACGCTGGCGTCGAGAGCGGATGCCTGAACGAGGTCAGCCGGGTCGAGGTCAGCTGCGGCCGTGACCAGTTCGACTGCAGAGACCGAACCGAGCTGAGTCAGCCCGAAGTACTCGTCGACGGTGCCGGTAGCGGTGACCTTGTCTCCGAGAGAGACGGCGGGGTTCGCGCTGCCGAGATAGACAAAGATTCCATCGGAGGCGCCCGGCGTGGCATCGGTTTCGCCACCCGATCCCGGAGTCTGGATGACGATCCCGCGGTAGCCAGAAGCCCCACGGTAGTCAGCGGTGACAACGCCCTCGACGGTGACGGTGTTGCCGACCATGGTGCTCGCGGCGGAAGTGCCTTGAACGTCGGCGATAGTTGCTGTTACTTCGGCGGCCAGGGCGGCCGGAGCTGTGATTGTGGTCAATGCGATAGCGCACGACGTGGCAAGAGCCCCGATCGCGAATCGCAGTGGCCGGCTACTTCGTGGATGCATAGCGGGCAGTCCCCTTATGAATAGTGAAATCGGCGGTCTACCCCCAATAGGGGTATGACAGACGATAGCCGCGCACACAGCTCATTCCAAGGTTTTAAACGGATTGCTCATGTGCGCGTAACCCATTGTTATTGTGCGCGGTTGATCAGTGTCGCGTGCGTGCGGCGCGGGAGGGAGGGGCGAAGCTACCTTCCGCTGGAGCGGGCGAAAGCGTGGGCCCGCGCCGCGAGCGAGCGCGAAAGGCGGCCGAAGAGATCGAGGCTCGCTTGCCCCGGCCAGTCCGCGGGAAGCGCCGAATTCGGTAGCCCGGGGTCGAGGTACGGGATGACCCTCCACTGATCCAGCGCGTGGATGTAACACGCAAAGGCTTCGGCGTCGCTCGACGCGGGGCCGACGAGAGCGGAGTGCTGCGCGAGAAAGCGGTCGTGTAGTTCACGTAAGCGGTCTAAGTCCCACCACTCGGCTGCGGCATCCGCAAACGAGCGATTTGCTTCGGGGCGACCGGCGATAAAGAGCGTCGCGCAGTCGCTGAGATCAAGGTCGTTGAGGATGCCCAAGACCTCTGTTTTGAGATGGGCGGGGCAAATCCACAGCCCGGTCGCGACGGTGCCACAGCCGATCCAGCCGAGACGACGCCGCAACTGGTGGCGGGCATCCCGGCGCGACTCCGGGATGGAAAACGAGATGAGACACCATTGGTCAGCTTCGCGCTGCTGGCGAAAGTTGAAAATGCGGCGATCGCCACTCTCAAGCATCGGCACGGCTTCGAGGTTCACCCGATAGCCCTGCTGGCCGAGCGCCATTTCTGGCACAAGGAGCCCCTTGGATTTCACTCGTGCGATGGCGCTGCGAGCGCCATTGGCCGGTACTCCCAGCGCCTCGAGAATGCGTACGAGATGCGCCGACGAGATCCAGCCCCCGAGCTGACGCAGCTGCGAGCCCACAAAGGTGCGCAGTAGCGAGGTCGCACTCCCCGGGCGGGAGTCGAAGTCATCCAGAATCACGGGCGATTACTGGGTGAGCTGCTCGTGAATGGCGGCGATACCCAACTGAACTTCGGCGAAGGTTGTCGAGAGCGGCGATAATCCGAGACGGATGCCGTGGGGTCGACGGAAGTCAGGGATGATCCCCTGCTTCCAGAGTTCGGCGTTCACGGCGGCGAAGCTCTCGTGGTCGATCGTGACGTGGCTGCCCCGTTCGGCGGCATCCCGCGGCGAGCTGAGGGTGACGCCGAGCGGCACGAGCAGTTCGTCGATGAGCGCCAGCGCGTATTCGGTGAGCGCGATCGACTTGGCACGGATCGCGGGGATGCCGGCCTCTTCGATGAGCCCGAGCATGTCTTGCATCGCGAGCGAGCCGACGATCGAGGGCGTGCCACTGATGAAGCGACGAATGCCGTCGTGGGGCGCATAACCGGGGCCCATTTCGAAGGGGGTGTTGCTGCCCATCCACCCCTGGATCGGCTGGGTCATGGCCTCGATGTGCTCGGCACGCACGTAGCCGAAGGCTGGGGAGCCCGGGCCTCCGTTGAGGTATTTGTACGTGCAGCCAGCGGCAAGGTCGACGCCCCAGTCATCGAGCTGAGTCTCGACGACTCCCGCGGAGTGGCAGAGATCCCAGAGCACGAGAGCGCCCGCTTCGTGCACGAGCGCAGTGATGCCAGGCATATCGGCAAGATGGCCCGAACGGTAGGCAACGTGGCTGATCACGACGAGCGCCGTGTTCTCGTTGAGGGCGGCCTTCATCTCGTCAGCGGTGACTCCCCCGTCGCTCGCGGGATCGATCCAGCGCAAGGTCTTACCGAGTTCGGCCGCAATGCCCTCGACGAGGTAGCGGTCAGTCGGAAAGTTGCCGGTGTCGATGACGATTTCGCTGCGGTCGGGGCGGGCGCTGAGGCCGGCACGGATCAGCTTGTAGAGCACCACAGTGGTCGAGTCACCGATGAAGGTTTGGCCGGGAGCCGCGCCGAGCGTTGCAGCGCCGAGACGATCGCCGAGGGTCAAGGGCAGTTCGTACCAGGACTCGTCCCAGCCGCGGATGAGGCGGCCGCCCCACTGTTCGTCAACGAACTCGGCGAGGCGGGCGGCACTCGCAGTGGTGGGTCGCCCGAGCGAGTTGCCGTCGAGGTACGCCTGCACTTCGGCGGAGCGCACGAACTTGGCCGGGTACTGCTTGAGCGGATCGGCGGCATCGAAGGCTGCCGCCGCTTCGGCGCTTGTGTCAAAAGGTGCGGTCGTGTCGGTCATAGGTCGATCCTCCAGGCGGTCGGGATGGGAGTTGTGGCGGCAGAAACGGCCTCGTCGCCGCCGTAGTTCGTGGCGGCCACCCGTGCTGCGCTGGCAGCAAACTCGGGGTGCAGCAATTCGCGCGCGGTCACGACGGTGGCGGTCATCAGCCACGACGCGAGATTCGCATCCGCCCGCGGCACGGTCGGCAGGTAGCTCACGGTGCTGCCGAATCCGGGCAAGCAGAGAGCCCGCAAGAGAGCGTCGTAGCGCACGCCCGCATCCTGCAGCGCGGTCAGCTCGCGCTCGTTCAGCCCGGGAGGAAGGTCACCGTTGCCGAGATCAGTGCCGTAGCGAACAGTGCCGCCGGCGGCATGGAAGCGGCTCAGGTTGTCGCTCGCGGTCGCAAAATCGCGGCCACGCTGGCCATAACCGTGGATGTCGAGGGTGCTGATCCACGAGTGGCGGCCAGCAAGAAAACGGGAATTCGGTTGCACCATCTCGGCGATCAGAGCGTCGCTAAGCTTCTCGGTCCACGGCGTGTGGGCGAGGCGATCGGCTCCGGCGACGAATGCACGCTGCGCCTGGCCGACACCCTGCACGTGGGCCACCACTTCGGCGCCGCGGCTGTGCGCGTGCTCAACGAGAGCGCTCAGGGTGTCATCGTCGATGACCGGGCCATCGTCAGAATTGAGGGCGACCTTGATGAATGTGGCTCCGGCAGCGAGCTGCTCTGCGACCGCCGCCATTGCCTGCTCGCCGGTTTCGACCTCAGCCACCGCGAGCGTCGTCGCCCAGGCCCGATTGCTCGGATACCCGCCCGGCGCCGTAATGAACGCCGCGGCATAGTGCACGGCCGGCACCGCATCATCACCAGCCCACTCACGAAGGCGATCGGGATGCCCACCCAGGTCGTCGACGGCAGCGAGACCGCCCGCCACGAGAGCGCGCGGCTCCGTCAGCCCGAGATGCACGTGCGCGTCGCGAAAGCCCGGAAGTAGCACTCCCGGAAGACGCACTGCGGTCGGGGTCGCGGCATCCGAAATCGGTCGAATACCGTGGGGGCTCACCCGCACCGTGGCGGGGCCGTGCCACTCGCGCAGCCAGTAGCCGTCGACGGCGTAGTCGACGCTGAGGGCAGGTTCGGAGGCTGGGTCGGCGCTCACGAGCGGCCAATCTCGGTGCGCACGGAGAACAGCTCGGGGAAGAAGGTGAGGTCGAGCGCTTTCTGCAGAAAGCCGACGCCGCTTGAGCCGCCGGTGCCGCGCTTCATGCCGATGATGCGCATGACGGTTTTCATGTGACGGAACCGCCAGAGTTGGAAGTTGTCTTCGAGGTCGACGAACTCTTCGCACGCTTCGTAGGCGAGCCAGTGTTCGCTTTCGTTGTCGTAGATGTGGCGGAAGGTGTCGATGAGGTCATCGTTTTGCTCGTACCCTCGGGTGACATCGCGATTGAGGACGGCATCCGGAACCTCGTAGCCGTGCCGGCTGAGGTAACGCAAAAACTCGTCGTAGACACTCGGCTCGGCCAGCAACTTGCTCAACAGGGCATGCGCTTCGGGATGCGCTTCGAAGACCTTCAGCATGCCCGCGTTCTTGTTGCCGAGCAGAAACTCGACCGCGCGGTACTGGTACGACTGGAACCCGGATGAGCTGCCAAGGTAGTCGCGAAACTGTGAGTACTCACTCGGCGTCAGTGTCGCGAGCACCGACCACTGCTCGGTGAGGGTGCGCTGGATGTGCTTGACGCGGGCGATGTGCTTGAGCGCCATCGAGAGGTTGTCGGTCGCGATCAGTTCGCGGGCCGACAGGAGTTCGTGAATCACGAGCTTGAGCCACAACTCCGTGGTCTGATGCTGGATGATGAACAACATCTCATCGTGATGCTCGGGCTTGCTTTGCGGAGTCTGCGCGCTCAGCAACGTGTCGAGTTCTAGATACGAGCCGTACGACATCCGCTTACTGAAGTCGGTAACGATGTCATCTTCGAGGGCACGTTCGTTGTGAGTATCCGACATGCCGATACCCTATTGCACTATTGCGACGACCGCCACACTTCTGTTCGATTGGGGCCGCGCCGGCGTCGCGCTAGGCTGTGCGATCTTCGCCGAGCGCCCGAACACTGCGCACGCTGTCTTCGAGCGCACTGTCCCGCGTGGCGTCGGCCGCGGCCTGCTCTTCCTTGCCCTCGTGCTTTGCTGCTGCGGAAGCCTCGGTAGCGCCATCCATAATCGGTTCGTTCTGTGTTTCATCATGAGAAGTCATGATCGAACACTACGGCCGGCGCCTGACAAAGTTCCACGACTGGATTCCCGACACAGTTAGTTTCGCCTCGATCGGGGGTTCACGCGACTACGCTCGGTGAGTTCTACAGACCTTCGAGGTACGCCTCGAAAAACATACCTACCGCCGCAACGGCATCTTGGGCAAGGATGTCGGCAGGCGTTGAGTCGCCCGCCGCCTGCATCTCGCCAACGAATGCCACAACTCCTCGGGCGTCGGCCGCGCCACAGAGCGAGACTGCTTGGCGAATCGTTTCGGTGTAATCGTGGGTCGGATGCTGGGGCAACGCAGATGCCGCATCCTGCCCAGCCTTTGCCGGCCCGCCGCCATCGTTGTTCAGAATTACGAATACGAAATCATAGAAATCTTTATCGAGCCCCCTGCTCACAACAGCAGTCGCCTTCGCCAAAAGATAACCTCCGAGTCCAGCGAATCGAACCTGCACTGCCGGCAAACCAGGCCCGCGATTGAGCTGGATATCGACGGCGTCATGCAACGCGGGTGCCGGACCTGCGAAATTGAGTGCCGCTACCTGCGGTGCGCCCGGTAACAGGATCGTGAGTCCCTGAGAATCAGGAACATCACACATGAACTCGACAACCACGGCCTTGTCCTCAATCTTGACGAGCCATCGCCAGCCGCCACCCTGCTCGATTCTCGTGAAGCCAGCTGATTCAAGGGCAACCTGCAACCACCCGAAATCGTCGTCGTCGCGGTCATAGCGGGGAGCAACGTCAAGCAGTATGTCGATGTCGGCGGTTCCGACATGCGGCGTCGGGCTTCTCGATGTGAGCGTTTGTGGGACCATCCCGCCGATTACGGTGACTTTTGTGTGGTCCCCGATACTCTCCATCAGACCCGCAAGAGCAGCCTCAGCGAGCGCGCGAGCGGACAACGTACGCTCGTTTTCACCAGCCAATTGTTGTTTCCCTCAAGTGTTCGGCAGCATCCACTCCACGACCCTGTTGCTTGAGTAGATCCCCATACAGCCGAATCGGAGAGACTGCGCGAATCTCACCCAGCATGTGAGAAGCTTCTAAAACCTGCGGTCCGGCGGGCATGAAAATTACCCTCGGACCAGATTCGACTCGACGCAGTCCAACGCGATCAGCGATCGATGTGAGCTCGTTTACGTAAACCTCACGGTCTACGTAAACAGAAACTGTGGGAATTTCGGTGACAAAGGGTGCGATCAGGTCCGCAGCGAGCCAGCCCGTCACTGCCCACTCGCGCGAATCCAGCACTGGCGCGAGCTTTCTCGTAACGAACTCCCGCGGACTGCCCCAGAGCAGGTGCATCCCTGTCGACTCGACCGGAACCGCTCTGTGCCACGCGGCCCAGTCGCTGAGCATCCGGGTGGAATCTTCGACAAAACGCACTGATCCGGGTCCCCTTCGCGGACCGACCTTTTCGGTGTAGCCCGTTCGATCAAACTGTCGCAATATCTCCGATACCCGGCCGGCAGAAAGGTGCGCCTTCTGCGCAATTGCGTTAACGGACTGGAGCGCTCTCGCACTGCGCGTGGGATCACTTCCAGCGCGCAAGAGGGTTGAAAGGATAGTTTCAGCAACGGACGCGATGGCGGGAGTCCACCCCTCAGCGCGGTTTCTCTGGGGAACTGGCGTGGGGGCGTCTCTCGAAATATAGATCCCCCCCGGCAGCACAATCGAGGCGTTGCCTGCTTCATCCGCCCAATTCAGGTTTCTCTCGGTCAAGATCTGTCGCGCACCAGCGGAGAACTCTTTCGCGGCAAACACCACGTCGGGCGGCACTTCCGCGTTGTGAAGGTAGAGCGCCCGCTCCAAATCCCGCGGAAATCCTTGGCCTGCCCATACAGGCGCGATCACTACGTCGCGGCTCTCCCACGCCACCACGAGCTGAGCACCCTCGTCGCCAACGATGCGAACAGAGGCGGCGAGGCGCGACGGAAGCACACGGATGACCGCTTCACTGGCTCGTTTTGCTCCGGAATTCATGTTATTCACTGTACAGCGAATAACTGTTTTTACCCAGCAAACCTTTAAGCTTGTGGGCCAATACCGACCCTCAACCTCGCGAAGGAAGCTTCACCCCACTACCGCGAGTCGGCCCACGGATAATGGTCACGTGATCGCCGATGACTTTCTGACCGACCTGGCCGCCCTTCCTGCGTCTCCCACCCGCGAGCGCTACCTCGCTTTCGTCGCTGCCGGTGGAGCAGATGCCCTGCAGCGCGACGGCGGCCCCGAACACGTCACCGCCTCCTGCTTCGTGTTCTCCCCCGACTTCGAGAACGTGCTCCTGTGCTTTCACCGCAAGGGGCAGTTCTGGGTGCAGTTCGGCGGACACCTCGAACCCCAGGATGCGTCGGTCGCGGATGCCGCCCTGCGGGAAGCGCGCGAAGAATCCGGCATCGCAGGCCTCACCCTTCGCTCGGACGCCATCGTCGATCTCGACCGTCACGAGTTGCACCGCGGCTTCGCGTGCGCCGCCCACTGGGATGTCGGCTTCGTCGCTTTCGCCACCCCGGATGATGCTGTCGCGGTCAGCGACGAAAGCGAAGCCGTGCGCTGGTTTCCCACCAATGCGCTGCCCGCCGCGGTGCCCGACAACTTTCCGGCGCGCCTGGCGGCTGTGCTCGGTGCGATTGCACGCTGAGTCCGCGCCGGTACCACTGGAGTAGCGAGCTGGCAACAGCGCGCCGGCAGCCGCTAGCAGCCAGCAGCCAGCAGCCAGCCGAGTCGTGCAACTTTTACGCCACAAGCAACCCCTGCAGCACATCGGCGAGCTTCTCGGCGCCCAGCTGCGCATCGAGGTCGGTGGTGTACTCCTCTGGCGAATGAGAGATGCCGGTGGGGTTGCGCACGAAAAGCATCGAGGTCGGAATCAAAGAGGCGAGAACGCCAGCGTCATGACCAGCACCGGTATCGAGCACGGGCGCATCCGGGAGCAACGATTCGAGCGTGCCGCGCAGCGCGGTATCGAAGTGCGTGGTCGCGCTGAAGGACTCCTCGGTGAGTTCTGCCTCGCATCCTTCTTCAGCCGCGATCAGCGCTAGAGCATTCCGAATCGACTCCACGAGCGCAGCGGTGACCACATCATCCGGATGGCGAACATCGATCCAGAAGTCGACCCGTGACGCAATCACATTCGTGCCGCCCGGCACCGGTTGCAGCCGACCAACGGTGGCGCGTGCATCCGGCGTCGTTCGCGCAGCATCCCGAATGGTCTGGATAGCGCGCGCGGCAGCAACCATGGGGTCGCGCCGATCGCTCATCAGCGTGGTTCCCGCGTGGTTGCCTTCACCACGGATGCTGGCACGCCACCGCCCGTGGCCCAGAATGCTGGAGCCGATTGCTACAGCCGCGTCGTGATCGACGAGCGCGCGCCCCTGCTCGACGTGGAGTTCAACGAAAGAGTCGAAGGCACGCACGCCGTCGACATCGGGACCGACGAATTCGGGGCTGAACCCGTTGCGGGTGAGCACCTCAGCGAAGGTATCGCCGTCGTTATCGCGAAGAGCGAGCGCGCGCTCCGGAGTGATGGCCCCGGTCAGTAGCCGTGAGCCTAAGCACGCGACGCCGAACCGGGAACCCTCCTCTTCAGGGAAGGCGGCAACGACTAGAGGCTTCTCAGGAACGAAACCGCGAGCGCGGAGGAGATCGACCGCGACCAGTGCCGACGCGATCCCGAGCGGACCATCGAACGCCCCACCGCCAGGAACGGAATCGAGATGACTGCCCGTCAGCACAGCACCCGTCATCGTCCGAGACGGCGTGTGCCACCACGCGCGAATCGTGCCGACGGGATCGATCTCAACGTCGAGGCCACGCTTAGTGGCGTGCGCGATGAACCACTCACGCAGCTCGAGTTCCGCTGCCGAAAAGACCGGACGCGAGTAACCGCCACGCAGACGATCGGCCCCGATTGCTTCAATCTCAGCGAGGAGGCCAGGAACCGTATCGGTGCTGGGAGCGTGCGGTGCGGCGACGGGGGAGACTGCGTCGATGTCATTCATGAAAATCTCGCTTTGTTAGATTGCGGCACGGAGGCCGGGGCGAAAACGGCTCGGAACGGACTCCCCCGCGACGAGCGCGGCCGCGAGTTCACCGATCAGCGGGGCGAACTTGGCCCCATGACCGGAGCACGGCGAGAGGATCGTGATGCCGTCGACCCGATCGATGACAAAGTCCTCGTTGGGGGTGTTCGTGAACAGGCACGTCGTTTCGGCATACGGTTCGGGAACGAGCCCGGGCAGGTACCGCTCGACGTACTCGACCACTCGCCGACGATTAGCCGGATCCACCTGTCGATCGTGCTGAGCTGCCGAGCGGATGCTCTTGCCGCCGTTGTATTCGGCAACCTTCTGACCGCGGAAGTCGGCGTCACGCCCGCCCGGTAGCCCGTAGACCTGGATCTCATCCGTCTTGTGAATGAAGGTCGGCCATTCGACTTCGCGGTCTCGGTACTCAAAGTGGAAGGCCTGTTCTTGGCGCACTTCGAGCGCGGGGAACGCCTGCAGAAAGCTGCTGGGCAGCGCAAGATCGCCCAGCAGATCAGGCAGCCAGCCTCCAGCGGCGATCACCACCTGTTCGGCCTCGAAGAATTCTCCCGTCGCCGTGGCGACCCGGTAGCCCGAGCTCGTAGCGAGAACTTGGGTGACCGTGGTGTCACCGCGCACTTCAGCCCCCAGCATTTGCGCCTGAGCGAGCATCGCCTCCACGGACTGTTCCGCATCGATCACGCCGGCGCCTGGCTGCCACAGCACTGCGGTGTCGAACGCGAAGTTCCAGCGTTGACGGGCCTCGCTCGCTGTGAGCAGCTCATGGCTGACTCCTGACGCTGCCAGAATCTCGGCAAGCTTTTCAGGATTGCGGCTGCTGCCGTAGTCGACCGCGCCCGTACTCGTGATGAGCGGGGAGCCATGCGCGGCTTCCAACTCGCTCCACCCACTCGCCGACTTCACCACTAGCTCGGTGTAGAAACGCTCGGGGTAGGCGAAACGGAAGATCCGCGCCGATCCGTGGGAGCTGCCGTACTCGTTCGCGGGAGACGTGCGTTCGAGAACGGTGACGTCGTGACCGCCCTGAGCGAGTCGCCAGGCCGCAGCCGATCCGGCAAGGCCGGCGCCGACAACAATAATCCGGGTCATGCGAGGTGCCCCTGTCTCAAGGAAGAGTCGGTGGTAGTCGAACAAATGTGGATCTCTAGAAACCGCGCTCGAGTGCACTGCACGAAACTGCCGGGCTCAATCACCGCTGGGGCTGAGACCTTCACGCCGTCCAAGGTCGAGACAGCGCCGCCAGCCAGAATGACCGCCCGAATACTGGGGTCGTCGTTGACAAACTCCCCGGTCACGGTGCGCCAGCGCGAACACTCGTGAAGGCCCGTGCGAGCCATCACATTCACCGCCAGCGACGCCCCTCCGCGAACCCTCGCGGAGATGGCCACGCCTCCGTCGAAGCGCACCGCACCATCGGCATCCGGTGATAGCTCAACGCCGCCCTGCAGCAAGGAGATACGACCGGCGGCGAGCGGAGTGAACGCTCTGCCATAGCCGTCGAAGGTGGAGAACGCGGTGCCGTCCGTGACCGTCGCAATACTGATGCGCCAGTCGGGTTGTTCGCTGCCAGACGAGGAGGCCACCTGTCGGGTCATCCCGAGCCCGTTCCGCCAGCGCGTCGCCGGCAGCTCTCTGACGGGGCGAATTGCGGCACCGCGTTCCATGGTCAGACGGTCCGTGCTGAGGTAACAACCTCATCATCGTCGTAGGCCCGCTCGGCGTGGTGGTGCTCATCGATGCCGGTGATTTCGTGCTCTTCAGAGATGCGGAGACCGATCGTTTTCTGGATCAGTTTCGCAATTAGCCAGGTCACTGCGAAGGAGTAGACCAGCACGGCGATGGTAGCGACGCTCTGCACTCCCAGGAGTTCGAAGCCGCCGCCATAGAAGAGTCCAGCGCGACCGTTCGGCGCTGCTGAAGTTGCGAAGAAACCGATGAGAAGGGTTCCGATGATGCCGCCCACGAGGTGAACACCGACGACGTCAAGCGAATCGTCGAACCCGAGGCGGAACTTCCACTCGATAGCCAAGCAACAGACGACACCGGCAATCGCACCGATCGCGATCGCACCGAGCGGTGATACCGCGCCACACGCCGGGGTGATGGCGACGAGAGCCGCAATCAGTCCAGACGCGCTACCGAGGCTGGTTACTGCTCCATGACGAAGTCGGTCAACAGCGGCCCAGCCGAGAAGACCAGCACAGGCAGCAACCGTTGTGTTGAGGAAGACGACGCTGGCGGCGTTACCGGCAGCAAGGGCGGATCCAGCGTTGAAGCCGTACCAACCGATCCACAGCAGACCCGCTCCAATGAGAACGAGCGGCCGGTTGTGCGGGCGAACCGGGCTGCCCCAGTCCTTGCTCTTTCCCAAGACGATCGCCAGCGCCAGCGCCGCGACACCGGCGTTCATGTGCACGGCCGTGCCACCAGCGAAGTCGACGGCACCGAGAGCGTTGGCAATCCAGCCGCCCAAGGCGGTGTCGCTATCGAAAGCGAAAACCCAGTGCGCGATCGGAAAGTAAACGAAGGTTGCCCAGAGGCCGGCGAAGAGGAGCCAGGCTCCGTACTTCATCCGGCCTGCTGCAGCCCCCGCCACGAGCGCCGTCGTCACCCCAGCGAATAGCAGCTGGAATGCAGCGAAGAGGGCGAGCGGGATGCCGGCATCCGGATCGTCAATAAGGGCTGCGTCGAGGCCGGCGAACTCGAGAGGATCACCGAGCAGACCGAGGCCACCGAGAGAGTCCCCGAAAACAGCGGAATACCCAAACGCGACCCACAGCACGGCGACGAGCGCTGCACCGCCGAAACACATCATCATCATGTTGAGAATGCGACGGGAGGAGACCATCCCGCCATAGAACAAGGCAAGGCCCGGGATCATCAGCGCAACGAGTGCTGCACTGGTCAATATCCAGGCGACGTTTCCAGAATCCACTTTTCACTCCACAGGGTTGGGGGCACACCAGGGCGGTGGGCCACAGAGGGGTGGTGCAGGTGATGCAGGTCATGCAGGTGTCACGGGCCTTACGGGTGACGCAGGTCGTGCGGGTCGTGCGTTCGATACGGCCGTGGTGCTGACGAGGCAGAGCGCGAGACGCCGCGCTCTGCCGTTTCGTCGCTACGAAAGGTTGGGCGAATCCCAGAGGTTGAGCTTCGTACCGATGCCAAGCTCGAGCGCGTTATCGTAGACGGTCTTTGCCCACGCGACGTCTTCGACACCCATCCCGCCGACGCTGAACAACACCGGCTGTTCGTCGAATTCGCGACCCGCAACGCTGTCGTCAAAGACATCGCCGATGTTCACGACTCGAGATTCGTCAAGGTCGCCGGCGTCGATGAGGTCTTGCCAGTAGAGCCCGATCATGCCGAACGCCGTCTCGTGAGATGGGGCCGGATATTCTTCTGCCCACGCTTCGTAGATCGGCTTGGCGTCAGCGATGAGGCGAGCTTTGCCAGAGAGGGTGTATTCCTTGTCCATCTTGAGGTTCGCGGGCAGGCTCAGAAATGCTCCGGGCTTGATCCAGTCGCCGTCGATGTAGGGGTAGTTTTCCGAACCGACGAGACCGGTAACAGCCTCTGAGACGATGTCGGAATCCCGAACGGCAGCCTCGATCGTTTCGGCGATCTCGATGGTGGTGAACTGCGGGTAGTTCTGCGAAACGTAAGCCGCGAAAGCTTCCGAAGTCGAACGTCGACGACCATTGATACGGATCGTGTCGAGCGTCGGACGCGCGGTGGTCATCGCGTGCAGCGCACTCTTGTTCATCGCGCCAGGACCGATGATGCCGAGCGACTTCGCGTTGACCGGGGCCAGTTTTTTCGCCGCAGCACCGGGCACGGCCGCCGTGCGATAGGCACTCTCAAGGTTGCCCGACATGATCGCGAAAGGAGCCCCCGTCACCTTGTCGTTCAAAACAATGAGGTGAATGGATCGGGGCAGCCCCTGCTCCCGGTTGTCGATGTTCGATCCGTACCACTTGACTCCGGCGGTATCGAAGCGGCCACCCAGGTAGGCCGGCATGGCCATGAAGCGGCGGTCGGCGGCATCCAACGGCATCCCCGGAAAGGGTGACGACGCGGGAAAGCTGATCTGGGCACCGTGAGAGTTCGCCGAGCTGCCGGCCATGCGGTAGTCACCTTTAGCGACCAAGACGAGCACTTCTTCCATCACTTCCATGCAGCGCGCCATGTCTTTTACTCCAGCGGCAATCACTTCTGGCTCGCTCAGGTACAACATGTCGATTCGCGTGCTGGGTACGGTCTCGGTCGGCTCGGAAGATGTCACGGAATGTCCTTTGGATCGGGGTGCGTTAGGGAAAGTATCCATAGATATTGCGCGCACCTCCAATACCGTTTTTGCCCCGGATTGATAGCGAAACACTCGTAATATTGCCGAAATATGCCGGTAATACTGTCCGCCTATTATTCGGAGATGGAACTTCGTCAGCTGCGCTATTTCCTCGCCGTAGCCGACGAGCTCCACTTCGGACGAGCGGCCGAACGACTGCACATGTCGCAGCCTCCGCTGAGCGTTCAAGTGAGTCGTCTCGAGGAAGAACTCGGTACGACACTGTTCGAGCGCAGCACTCGATCGGTGAGGCTCACCCCGGCCGGTGTTCATTTGCAAGCGAGCGCGCGGTCCATCATGAGCAGCGTGAACACGGTTCAGGATGAGATGCGGGAGTATGCAGAAGGGCTATCCGGCAGAGTCACCGTCGGGTTCGTCAGCTCCGCGAACTACACCGTGCTGCCCGGGGTGGTTCAGCTGTTTCGCGCCCGTCGCCCCCACGTCACCCTTGATCTTCGACCGCTCACGTCGGGCGAACAGATCGCTGGCCTCCTCGCGGGAACTCTCGATGTCGCCATTGTTCGCGATGAGCTTCCCACCAGCACTGACCCATCGACCGAGTTGATCACCGAAGTCGTCTTCGAGGAACTCTTGGTCGCCTGCCTCCCGGCCGATCATCCACTCTCGCATCGCAGCGAAGTGTCCGCCGACGAGATTGTCGAAATTCCGATGGTCACGTATCCGCGAGCGCTCATGCCGGGCTACGTCGACCGGGTTTCTGCCGTATTCAATGCCGCCGCCGGCGTTATCAACGTCGTCGAAGAGGTCGTGCATCAGGAGACGGCACTGGGCTTTGTGGCGGCGGGAGTCGGCACGAGCATCCTGCCCGAATCGGTGCGCCATCTGCTGCCGCCGTCAATCGTGGCAATTCCGCTCACCGGATCACCAACGTCTCGCCTTATCGCGGTTCGCGCCGCCCGTCACGACGACAAAGTCGCCGGTGCTTTTGTCGAGTGCCTGCATGATGCGGCACAGGCCTTAGTCCGGCGATGACGCTTTAGGCGTCGGCCCGGTGAGTGGATGCGGCTTCAGCCTCAGCTGCCCCTGCCCCGGCCTCCGCCTCCGCCTCGGCGGCGGCATCGGCGGCGGCATCGGCGGCGGCGGCTCGCCGAGCCGCTCGTCGCTTGCGCTTCTCATTAGCTGCGACAAGCGCTTTGCGGGCCAGAGCATTTGCTTTATTACTGGCCTTCTTCGCTGGTTCAAACTCGGTACCGAGAAGCGCCAACCCGCCAATGGCCACGAGGGAACCGGGGCCAGGTAGTGGAATGAGCACCACACCGAGCGCAACGGTCGTTCCGCCCACGACACCGACGGTGGTGCGATAAACGCGGTTCGCCTTGGGGTTCTTACGGATCGCTTCGCGCGTTCCGTGCGCAGCGGAGCTAGTGGCGTGCCCCAGTGCTGAACCCGCACGTGCTGCCAGTGATGGCTTCTCGTTCATGGATTGATTCTAGAAGACAGCGGCAGCGGTCATTCAGCTCACCGACGCCAGAAAATCCGCTTGACCAGTTCGGTTGCAATCACATAGGTAAGAGTCACGAGCAGCACCAGCGCTAACAACTCAAGCGGGATCGGCACGAGCTGCAGCAGCGAAGCAGCCGGCGAGTATGGAATCGCGACTGCGACGATCACGACAACGATGCTGGAAATCACGAGCCAACGACTTGGCTTGCTTCGATAGAACCGCCCGCGAGTTCGGAGCACAAACAACACCCCGACCTCGGTAAGGATCGAGGCAAGGAACCAGGCACTACGAAACTCCGGCGCCTCGGCGTCGAAACCCCAGCGCAGGATTGCGAAAGTGGCCAGATCGAACACCGAGCTGAGGGCACCGAAGACAAACATGTAGTCGCGGATGAGCTTTACATTCCACCGTTGCGGGCGGCGAAGTTGCGCCTTGTCAACGGAATCGGTGGCAATGAACGTTGCCGGCAGATCCGTCAGTAAGTTGATGAGCAAAATCTGGCCGGCCAGCAACGGTAGGAACGGCAGCACGAGCGCGGCGATCGCCATGCTGAGCATGTTGCCGAAATTGGCACTCGTGGTCATGAAAATGTATTTCATGGTGTTGGCAAAGGTGCGACGGCCCTGAAGGACACCATCGAGAATCACGCGCAGGTCTTTATCAAGCAACACGATTGCCGCGGACTGCTTGGCAACGGGAACCGCGGTGTCGACCGAAATACCCACGTCGGCAGCGTGAAGTGGCGGAGAGTCATTGATGCCGTCACCGAGATAGCCGACCACTTCTCCCGCAGTTCGAAACGCGTGCACAATGCGCTCTTTCTGCACCGGGTTCAGCTCGCTGAACACCTGTACTGACTGCACCGCGATGGCCAGCGCGGCATCGTCGCGTGCATCAATATCGGATCCCGTGAATACCGTGCCGACGTCGAGCCCCACCTGCTGGGCGACATGCGCCGCCACCAGCCGGTTGTCGCCCGTGACCATCCGAACAGACACCCCGCTCGCGTTCAGATCAGCGAGGGTGCTCGCGGCATCCGCCTTCACGGGGTCAGCAAACGTCAGCAGTCCGACCAAGGTCATCCCCGTTTCGTCGTCGGTCGATACTTTCTCCTGCCCGGAAAGGTGACGAGTCGCGAGGCCAAGCACCCGGAAACCTTGAGCGCTCAGCTCAGCAAAACGTTGGTGGACGCTCTCGAGCACGTCGGCAAGGGGAACCGTGCCCTCGGCGCCTGCCGCATGCGAGCACACCGCCAGAATCGGATCGAGCGCGCCCTTGGAAATCAGGACAGCTTCCTCCCCCGGACTGCGACGCACCAACACACTGAGGCGCTTACGGTGGAAGTCATAAGGAATTTCGTCGAGTGCTACCGCCGATGCCGACACGGAATTCGCGGCAATGATGGCTGCGTCAATCGGATTCTTCCACCCGAGTTGAAGCCCAGCGTTGAGGCTAGCCAGTTCCGCCACCCGGGCACTCGGTGTTCCGTCAAGAGCGACCGCGCTATCGAGTTCAATCTCGCCCGCGGTCATCGTTCCGGTTTTGTCTGAGCACAATACGGTCATCGACCCGAAGTCTTCAATAGCGTCGAGACGACGCACGATGACTCGCGTTCTCGCCATCATTTTCGCGCCCTGAGAGAGGCTAATGCTCACAATCGCTGGCAATAGTTGGGGCGTCAACCCGACAGCAAGCGCCAAGGAGAACAGAGCCGAATCAATGATCGGCCGCTGCAAGATCAGGTTGATGGCGAAGATCACGACGACGAGAACAACCATCAGTCTGGTGAGCAGAACACCAAACGACGTCATCCCGCGCTCGAAACCATTTTGTGGTGGCCGCGTCGCGAGTCGGTCCGCTATCGCCGCGATCTCCGTGTGTGCGCCCGTGCGCACCACAAGCAGGGTGCCCATTCCGCTGGAGACGTGAGTACCAAGGAACACCGCGTTACTGCGCCCCGTGATCGGGGTTTCAGCCGCCACAGTGCCCGGCAACTTTTCGGCGGGGAATGTTTCGCCCGTCAACGCCGATTCGTCGACGGTCAACGCATTTGAGCTGAGCACCCGGCAGTCGCCGGGGATGAGATCGCCAGCGGAAACCACCGCAACATCGCCCGGTACCACTTCGCTGACCGGAACATCAGTATTTTTGCCGTCCCGTTTTATGACAGCGGAAATCTCTACTGTGGCCAGCAACGCGCTCATCGCTCGCCCCGCGTTGCGCTCTTGAAAGAAGCCGAGCATTCCCGACAGCAGCAAAATGACCAGAATGATGGCCGCATCCGTCCAGTCGCCGAGCGCGCCAGAAAGCACGGTCGCCGCAATCAGAATGAGTTCGATCGGGCTGATGAATTGCCTGCCCAGCAAACGCCACGCTGAGTCTTCGGTGCGAGTGTTGAGTCGGTTAGGGCCGACGCGGTCAAGGATGCTGGCTGCTGCTTCAGAGGTCAATCCAGCCGGAGTGCTGCCGAGACTGGCGTGCAGGGACTCTTCATCAGAAGCCCACAGCGGGGAGGCGGATTCAGCCTCAGCGGCGTTGGCGGCGCCATCGCTGTCGCTGTCGCTGTCGCTGTCGCTGTTGCTGGCGGAGGTGCTCTGGTCTGACGCTGCGGTCATGAGGGGTTCCTGAGGCTACGGTCGTGCTGGGTATGAGGTAGGCGGCTGTCGGCCGAGTGGTTTCTTAAGGCGGCCCGTCGGAGGCGGCTCAAACGCAGGGAGAGGTAGGCGCCGGCACCCACCGGGATCGGCAGCCAGTACTCGACCACGCGCCATCCGATAACTCCGAGCAGGGCGGCAGCTTGGGGAACCCCAAACCCGACCAGCGCGGGCACCGTGATTCCCTCGACCAAACCAATCCCGCCCGGAGTCAGCGGCAACAGCGCGATGATGCTCGCCACTCCGTACACGGTCAGGAGCGGGCCGAGAGCGAGCGGATGCCCGAAGGCGGCAAGCATCACCCACAAGGAGGCGGCGTCGAAGACCCAATTGCCGAGCGCAAAAAGCACCGCCAAAACGAGTCTGCGCCGGTCGTGACCGAGGGTACGCAGATCGCCAGCGATGGATCGCACGAGCCCCGAGAGCCGATTGCCGATGAACGGGAAGCGGTGTTCGAGCACTGTGGCGAACCGCGCTACGCCCTCGGTGCGCGCTATCAGAAGCCAGGCTCCGCCCACCAACGAACCCACCAGAACTACGACGACGACACCGGCGAGCACATAGTTACTCGTGTCGCCCTGAATCTGCGCGAGAGCGAGAACGATGCCCGCACCAAACACCATCGTGAGCGCCACATTGGAGATCGCGACCTGCACTGCGGCCACGCTGAGCGCGCGTTTAGCCGGGATGCCCTCCGCCGTGAGAAAGCGGAACCTAGCGACGGCCGCTGTAGCCCCACCTCCGGGAAGAGTGTGGTTGAGCGCGAGGTCTGACAGGTCGATGCGGAGCAGGGTGCGAAACCGCAGCTTTCCCCATCCGAGCACGGTTCCACTCAACGAGCTGTACGACACCAGCGAAAGCACTTGCAGAAGCAGAGCGCCGCCGATCAGCCACGGCGACACATCCTTCACGGCCTCAAACGACTCTTCGGCATCAGCAAATTGCGGGATCACGAAGAACCAGAGCACTGGCGCCAAAACGGCCACCGTCAGTACGATTCGCAGCCACAGCGGCACTCGCTGAGTGGGGAGTTTTCGGCGGTGCGCGGAACGTGTTCCCGGCGAGCTTTTCTCCTCACGCTGCGGATTCACGAAAGACCTTCTCTAGTCACTGGAGACGGCGTGGCCCGTTTCAATCGCTACTTTACTCCGCAGCGAGAGCCCGGTTCTCCGCCCAGCAACAGCGACCGAAGAAACGCAGAAAGCCCCGGATGCCGACCACGTGAGCGGGGCATCCGGGGCTTTCGTGTGCTCGGGTGAGCGGGGTGCTTGTTAGAGCGCGGCCAGCTTGTCGACGAACGAATCACCGGGCGCTACGTCGACCGACTCTGCATCGATCTCGGCGCGGCCGAGGAGCTCGTCCATCTTGCGACGACGGTTGCGCGGGATGAGCGTCACGACGGTTCCGACCTTGCCGGCACGACCGGTACGGCCAGCACGGTGCAGGTACGTCTTGTACTCCTCGGGAGCGTCAGCCTGAATAACGAGGCTGATGTCATCCACGTGGATGCCGCGGGCTGCAACGTCTGTCGCGACGAGCACGTTGACCTTGCCACTCGTGAGCATCTGCAGGTTGCGAGTACGACGCGACTGGTTAAGGTCACCGTGAAGGCTCGTGGCGGGGGTACCACCCATGCTCAAGAACTCAGCCATCTCTTCAGCGAACGCACGCGTGCGGGTGAAGACGAGAGTCTTGCCCGTACCGGCAGAGAGCTGCTTGATGATGGCGCGCTTGTCGCGCTGTTCGATGAGCAGAACCTTGTGGTCGATCGTTGATGAGGCCTGGTCTTCACCAGCAACCTCGTGCACGGCCGGGTCAACCAGGAATTCCTTGACGAGCGTGGCAACACCCTTGTCGAGAGTTGCGGAGAACAGCAGCTTTTGTCCGCCTTCGCTGGTCTCGCGCAGGATGCGCTGAACGGGCTCGAGGAACCCGAGGTCGCACATGTGGTCTGCTTCGTCGAGAACAGTGACCTTCACCTGGCTGAGGTCGAGACGACCCTGCTCGATGAGGTCTTCAACACGGCCGGGGGTCGCGATGATGACATCGACACCACGGGTGAGGGCAGCAACCTGCTTGTACTGAGGAACGCCACCCACGATGGTCGTGGTGAACAGGCCAACGCTGCGAGCGATGGGCTGAATGGTGCGGTCGATCTGTTGAGCAAGCTCACGGGTCGGAGCGAGGATGAGGGCGCGCGGCTTGCGGCCCATCTGACGATCCTTGCCACCATTGTTTTCCATGAGGCGCTCCACGAGAGGCGCACCGAAAGCGATGGTCTTGCCCGATCCAGTCTTTCCGCGGCCGAGAACATCCTTGCCGGCGAGAACGTCGGGGATGGTCGCTGCCTGGATGGGGAATGGCGATTCTGCACCCATGGACGCGAGCTGACGCGAAATGTTCGAGCCGATACCCAGGTCAAGGAAGGTCTTACCTTCTACATCGCTGGCGGTGACTGCCTTCGCTTCGAGACGCTCAAGAACAACATCTTCTTGCAGCTCGTGCGAGGACTTCTCGTCACGGTTCGGGTAGTAGGAGCTTTCGCGACGCTCGCTGTGCTGCGGGCGGTCGCTGCGGTCACTGTATGACGGACGGCTGCCACGGTCGGGACGGTCGCCGTACGCGGGGCGCTCCGTGCGCTGGGCGCGATCGTTGTAGGCAGGGCGTTCCGTGCGCTGGGCACGGTCGTTGTACGACGGGCGCTCGGTGCGACCAGCGGATGCTCCGCGGTCACCGTACGAGGGACGCTCGGTGCGCTGAGCGCGATCGTTATACGCGGGACGCTCTGAACGCTCGGGGCGTGAGCCACGGTCGTTGCGGTCGTTGTACGCAGGGCGCTCAGTGCGCTGAGCACGATCGTTGTACGAGGGGCGCTCAGTGCGGTCGTTGTACGACGGACGGCCACCACGCTCGGGGCGGTCACCGTACGAGGGACGCTCGCTACGACCAGCGGAAGCACCGCGATCGTTACGGTCGTTGTACGACGGGCGCTCTGAACGACCGGCGTAACCGCCACGCTCGGGACGGCCACCACGGTCAGGACGGTCACCGTACGAGGGACGCTCGCTACGACCAGCGGAAGCACCGCGATCGTTACGGTCGTTGTACGACGGGCGCTCTGAACGACCGGCGTAACCGCCACGCTCGGGACGGCCACCACGGTCAGGACGGTCACCGTACGAGGGACGCTCGCTACGACCAGCGGAAGCACCGCGGTCGTTGCGGTCGGGACGGTCACCATAGGAGGGACGGCCTCCGCGCTCGGGGCGCGAGTCGCGCTGCGGGCGGTCGCCGTAGGCACCGCGTTCGTTGCGCTGGGGACGGTCGCCATACGAAGGGCGGTCGTTGCGGTCGCCGTGCTCGGGGCGTGCACCACGGGCAGGCTTCTCACGAGGAGTCCAGTCGGGACGGCTGTCGCCGCGGCCGCCGCGAGCGGCGCCGGAGCGGTTGTCGCCGGTACGAGCGGCACGGTCATCCGCACTCCACCGGCGCTTGGGGGCTTCGCCCTGGTCAGGGCGGAATCCGCGGTGACCTTCGCTGCGTGAACCGCCGCGCTTGGGAGCACCAGAGTTGAAGTCGCTATTGCCACGTCCGGTGGCAGGCTTATTGAATTTAGGCATTGTTCTTTCCGGGTTGTTCTTAGATGGAACACATCTAGTGCGTGGAGCACGCGCGCACGCCAACACTCGCCGATGTAATTAGCTAAAGGTTGACTAGCTAGCCATCAATTGATTTGAGTGTTCGTACGCTGCACTACTGAACCCGGGCAGTCTTTGACCGAGGCCGTCACATACATTCGTGTGATTGTCACCAGTTGGATGGACTGGCAAACCGGCCCGCAAGACTTACAAACCCATACGCGAGATTTCGCGCTGTCTTGAGCCGACTCAGCCACTTTAGTGCATGAGCCGCTAGATAGCGAGAGCGCGCCGGATGCCCGCGCTCTACTTGAGGCGGGAGTTGACCGCGAACTGCAGCGCGAAGACATCAAGCTGCTCTCCAACGGGAGCAAGCCACTCGCCCACTTCGCGCAGCAGCTCCTCGGGCGTGACAAGCCGCACGGCATTGTTGGGCTCGCACGCAATCGTGAGCGGAGCATCCGCCAGCCGGTGCACGACAGCCCACGACTTGGTCACCAATTGAGGCCGATCGGCCGCAAGACGCTGTTCAGCGATCGCGGTAGTGACGTTAATGTGTTCGTCGATCTTGCCGTCGCGCACCACTCGGCCCCACGCATCCAGAGCATATTCTCCCGGCGCCCACAGCAAGGAATCGATGAACGCGACCTGGTTGCCGGCGACAACCGCGTGCCCAACATGCGCCGTGCGAGACCCCGGAACTTCGAGACCCTGAACGACCGTCACGGCCGGCATGCGGATGAGCTGTTCGAGCAGTGGCGCCGTCAGCCGCTCGGCGACAGCGAGGCGACGTTCGAGCTCCCCCGAGTTCGCGTCGACCATGACGGGCGCGCTGGCAAAGTGGCGCTCGCGTTGCCCGTGAGGAAAGACGGCTCCCATCGCAGTAAGTACGGTCGAGCGCCAGCGCGTGAAGCTGCTGACCTGGTCGGTTATCTTCACCCAGACCACGATCGAGAGCGCGACGAAAACTGCGGCGACGACGAGGGATGGCAGGTTGGCAAGCTGCGGAATTGTCGAAAAAGCGAAGGCCAACTCGGGATCAAAAACGATGGCGAGCACCGTGGTGATCGCCGCTAACACCGCAGAAACGACAAAGAAGAGGAAGAACAAGCGTGCAGCACCCACGGCGAGATTGAAGCGAGCCATCGTTACTGCCGCGACAGCGATCACGAGTTGAGCGGCAATCACGCCAACAACGAGCTGACGATTCAACTCGGTAGCGCTCGTCGCCAAGTACTCGAAAAAGTACGTGCTGGCACCCACCAGCGCCACCACGAGGAACAGCGCAAAAAGCACGTGCGTGGCGACCGTCAAGGGCGCGACTTTCGGGGGAATTGTTGGCCAGATAGTGGAGCTTGATGCCCACGATTTCTGCGCCCAACTGAGCGTTTCTGTGCGTACCATCGGCACCGGAATCTGCTGTCCCAGTGCGCTGCTTCCCCCAGCATCGATCATGAAGTAATCCCCATTTCCCCCAGACCAGCTTAAAGCATCTGGGGGAAATGGGTTCGAACGGTGAGGATGCGCCGCGAACTGCCGCGGACGGCTGCCGGTTACTCGGCGGGAGCCGCTACCGAAGTCTCGCGACCGGCCTTCTTGGCGGCACGCCGACTCTTGCGATCCGTTCCCGCTGCTCTCTTGTCTTCGCGGCGCTCCTTGGCGCCTTCAACGACGTAGTAGAGAACCGGAAGAACCACGAGCGTCAGAACCGTCGAGGAGAGCAGTCCGCCGATAACGATGATGGCGAGCGGCTGCGAAATGAAGCCGCCCTGACCGGTAACACCGATACCGAGCGGGAGCAGAGCGAAGATCGTGGCGGCAGCCGTCATCAGAATCGGGCGGAGTCGACGTGACGCGCCCTCAATGATGGCGTCGTGCGCCCGCATGCCCTTGACCCGGTACTGGTTGATGAGGTCAACAAGCACGATCGCGTTGGTCACGACGATACCGATCAGCATCAGCACACCGATGAGCGACGCGACACCGAGCGGGATGCCTGAGATCACCTGAAGCGCAATAGCTCCCGTGGCCGCGAACGGCACCGACACGAGCAAGAGCAGCGGCTGGCGCAGGCTCTTGAAGGTCGCAACCATCACGACATAGACGATCAGAATTGCAACAAGCAGGGCAAGGCCGAGCTGTTGGAATGCGTCCGTCTGCTCGGTGGCAACACCACCGAGTTCAGCCGATGCACCGGCGGGCAATTCTGCTTCGTCAACAGCGGTCGCGACCAGGGCGGATGCCGTTCCCACGTCGTCGCTACTCGGCGTCACGCTCAGGGTTGCGCTGCGCACACCCTTCACCGAGGTGATGCTCGCGGGGCCGTCTTCGACGGAGACCGTTGCGACGTCCGTCAGCGGAACGAGTCCGGTCGCACCGGGGATCTCGAAGTCTTGCAACTCCTCGATCGTGGTGGGGGCGAGGTCGTTGAGAATGTAAATCGACAGCGTCGATTCGTCGATGACGGCGCTACCGACCGCGTTCGGGTTCATCGCGCCCGTGACAATTCCGCCCACCGCGATCTCGCTGAGGCCGAGCTTTGCGGCCTTGTCGCGATCAACGACGATCGAGATAAAGGGCTGCTGCTCTGAGAGGTTGCTGGTGGCCTCGGCGACGACGTCGAGGTCACGTACCTGCTCGAGCAGGGCATCCGATGCTTCACGCAGTTCAGAGTCGCTAGTGGCGGTGACGTTGATCTCAATGTCGCTCGAAGCGAAGCCGCTGGAGGCGGCGGCAAGGGTGATCTCGCCGGCATCCTCGATACCAGCGACAGCGTCGCGCACATCTTCTTGCAACTGAGTCTGGTCGAGATCGGGGTCTGTCGTGAGCGAGAACGCGTTGGCGCCACTGCCCGAGAATGCGGCCCGCAGCGAGCCGCCGCTGGAGCCGATGGAGAGCTGCACGGTTTCGATACCGTCGAGGTCCATCAGAACCTCTTCGACCTTCTTGGCCGCGTCATCCCGAGCTTCAAGGCTGGCGCCGAGCGGCAAGGACTGGTTGACCGTCAACGTGTTCTGGCCACTGTCGCCGATGAAGTTCGTCTTCATGAACGGGATCAGCGCCACGGTACCGCCGAGCAGCAACACTGCAGCGAGCAGCGTCGCCAGCGGGCGCTTCAGCGTCCACTTGATCACGGGCAGGTAGCCGCGCTGCAGGGCGTTGGTCTTCTCTTCCTGCGGCAGGCCGGCAGCGTGGGCGTGCTCGACGGCAGCCTCTGTGTGACGCGGCGCGACCTTGTTGCCAAGGAACCAGTAGGCCAGTACCGGCACGATTGTAAGAGATACGAAGAGCGACGCGGCAAGCGCGATGGCGGTCGTCAGCGCGAACGGGCGGAACAACTCTCCCGTGATGTCGCCGACAAGGGCAAGGGGCAGGAACACCGCAATAGTCGTCACGGTGGATGCCGTGATGGCTCCCGCAACTTCCTTCACCGCGTTCTGAATGGCCTGCAGCTTCGGCTCTCCCATGGAGACGTGGCGCTTGATGTTCTCGATAACAACAATCGAGTCATCCACCACTCGACCAATCGAGATCGTGAGTGCTCCGAGGGTGATGATGTTGAGCGTGTAACCCGAGACCTGCATACCGATGAAGGTGATGAGCACGGATGCCGGAATCGAGATCGCCGTGACGAGCGTCGAACGAATCGACAGCAAGAACACCAGAATCACGATCACGGCGAAGACGAGGCCGAGCAGACCTTCGGTCGTGAGGCTATCGATGGACTCTTGGATGAAGGGCGCTTGGTCGAACACGACGGTGAACTGAGTGTTGCTGCCGAGGGCGTCTTCGAGCTCGGGGATCGCTTCGAGAACGGCTTCGGAGACAGAAACCGTATTGCCGGCGGGGCTCTTGGTAATCGCGATTGTCAGTGCGGGTTCGCCGTTGACGCGCGAGATGCCGGTCGCGGGGTCGTCGATGACCTCGACGGTAGCGACGTCAGAGATCGTGACGACATCGGTGTTCGAGCCACCGAGCAGCGGCAGTTCGGCAACGCCGTCCGCTGTCGTGATTCGCTGGCCGGCCTGCACCGTGAGGGTCTGACCGTCTTCGGTAATTTCACCAGCGGGCAGCAGCACGCCATTGTCATCGAGAGCCGAGAGGATGTCTTGGTTGCTCAGACCGTTGATGAAGAGTTCGTCTTGGTCGGGAGTGATAACCAGGCGCTGAGTGGCGGTTCCGAGCAAGCTAGCGTCGCTGACGCCATCCAACTTATTGAGCTCAACAAGGGTGGAGGCTTCGAGCTTGTTCGAGAGTTCGAGAGGGTCGAGGTCGCTCGATACGGCGATCTGCACGACCGGCAGGTCGGTGAAGTTGAAAGTGAAGACTTGGGTATCTGCCGAATCGGGCAGCTGGCCCGAGATGCGGTTGATGGCGAGCTGAATCTTTTGCTCGGCGGTGGCAATGTTGGTGCCGTACTCGAACGATGCCGAGATGTTGGCGAAGTTCGAGTTTGAGGTTGCGGTCGTGGACTCGAGCCCTTCGACGCCCTGAATGGCGGCTTCGAGCGGCCCCGCGAGGTCCTTATCGACCACCTCGGGTGATGCGCCCGGGTAGGTCGAGACGATGAAGATTTGCGGCAACGACAGCGACGGGATCAGTTCCTGCTTGAGCGACGTGAGAGCCACGCCACCAAAAATTCCGATGACGATCGTGACGAGCGCGATCAGAGCGCGGTTACGCAAGGAGAAAACGGAGAGCAGATGCACGAGGGAACTTTCGTTGCTGTTAAACGCGGGCGCGGTCGTAAAACCACTTCTTGGTTAAATCAATTCTCTCAGCACGCTCAGTATTCCGCGTACTCTCGCGAGATTACATCTGCGTAAAACCTGCCGGAGGTTGGCGGCCTCGCAGGCAGGCGAATTCCCGCCCTCTGGCTCGCAGAGCGTTAGACGACGTTCGCGAACTCGCTGCTGGCCGGCGAGAACGGATGCCGCATCACGGTCGACCAGGCTGCGGCGAGCGCCGAGACGCCCTGTTCCAATTCTGCGGACCCCATGCTGAACGGAATGCGGAGGAATCGCTCGAACGCGCCATCCATCCCGAAGCGCGGACCGGCGGCGATCACGAGTCCTTCATTGCGTGCAGCAAGTACGAGTTGTGAGCTCACGGGTTGGCCGAGGTTGATCCACGCGGTCATTCCGCCCGGGGTGTGCGGCACCTGCCACGACGGCAGTTGCTCGGCGAGGAGGGAGGAGAGGTGCTCGCGGCCGGCGCGAAGAGACGTGCGCCGAGCATCCAGAATCATCGGATAGCTCTCAAGAATGTTGGTGACGACGAGCTGTTCGAGCAGCGGGGTGCCGAGGTCACCGGCGGAGCGAGCACGAACGAGTTGGCGGATGGTGGCGTGGTCGGCGCGGATCCAGCCGGTGCGCAGTCCACCCCAGACTGTCTTGCCGACCGAGCCCACCGAGATGGCATTGCCGTGTGCCGCGAAGGGCAGTCGGCTGCCGGCGCCATCGAGGTCGAGTTCGGCCATCGTCTCGTCGGCAATCACGGCCGTACCGTGTCGCGCTGCGAGCGACAGCACCTTCTCACGCAACTCGTCAGGCATCGATTGGCCCGTCGGGTTGTGAAAGTCGGGCATGAGATAGGCGAGCGAAGGGCTCGTGCGCTGGATGGCCTGCTCGACGGCGATGGCATCCCAGCCGGTCTCGGTCGAGACCCCGACCGGAACGAGGCGAGCGCCGGCCGCCCGCAGCGCATCGAGGGCGTGCGGGTAACTCGGGTTCTCCATGAGGGCACGGTCGCCACGCGACATGAGCGTGCGAGAGATGAGCGCGATGGCGTGCTGCGCGCCGAGCGTCACCATGATTTGGTCGGGGCTCGTGGGCAGACCGCGGTCGGCGTACCGCTGAGCGATCGCCTCCCGCAGTACAGGGATACCCACCGGGTCGAAACCCGACTCCCCCAAGTACGCCGGCAATTGTTCTGCTGCTCGGCGAGACGCCTCGATTACTTCGGGAGCCGCCGCGATCGTCGACTTACTGAAGTCGAGCATCTGAGGGGCGGCGGGATCGGGAATCAGGCTGGCACGATGAGGCAATTGGGCAACGCTGCCCGATCCGCGCGTACTCTCGACATACCCGCCCTCGCGGAGAGCCGAATACGCGGCTGTCACCGTGGTGCGGCTCACGCCGAGAGCGAGCGCCAACTCCCGTTCAGCCGGCAGGCGCGTTGAGGTCAGGATGCGGCCATCCATGATGAGAAGTCGGATGCGGTCGGAGACGGCCAGATAGGCAGCATTGGCTCCGGCGGCACGCCACTCGCCCATCATGACGACCAATGCACGGGCCGAAAGGCTATTCATGAGGCCACACTAGCCCGATTGGCCTCTTGCTCCGAGTCCAATTTCGTAATTGGATGCTTTTATGACTCCCCGCCTCACCATGACGCGACGCATCGCGCAGCTCGGCTTCGGCCTGTTCTTCTACGGCTTCGCCATTGCGCTCATGATTCGTGCGGAAATCGGAGTGGCCCCCTGGGATGTTCTTGGCCAGGGCGTCTCGCTCAGCACGGGAATCCCCTTTGGCTTCGTCACCAACATCATTGGCCTCATCGTGCTTCTGCTGTGGATCCCGATCCGCCAGAAGCCCGGCATCGGCACCGTGTTCAACGTCGCCCTCGTCGGGCCCAGCGCCCAGCTCGGGTTGTGGATGCTCCCCGAAATCGAAGGACTCGCCCTGCGCATCCTCGTCTTCGTCGCTGGCCTACTGCTCCTCGGCATCGCCACGGGGCTCTACCTCGGGGCACGCTTTGGGCCGGGGCCGCGGGATGGCCTGATGACGGGCATCCACCACCGCTACGGCGGCAAAATCTGGATCGTGCGCAGCAGCATCGAACTCGTCGTACTGACCATCGGCGCAATCCTCGGCGGCAACCTCGGCTGGGGCACTCTCGCGTTTGCACTGCTCATCGGCCCGATCGTGCACTTCACGATTCCGCGGCTCATGGTGCCCGCTGCCGTCTCGGCAGAAACAGCAGTTCCGGAGCCGACCCCCGACGTCGCCGTCAGCTAGCCACTCTTGCTAGCCGCTGTTGCTATCTCCGAGCGCTCTCACCGGCGCAGCAGGTTATGCCGCAAGCGTTATTCGCCGCAGCAGCGCTCTACTCCGTGAAGCGCACGGGAACGTAGACATCCTGAACACGGTCATTGAGCGCCGTGTGGTCGTTACGCGTGAAGATGCCGCATTCGTTGGTGATGCAGTCGGCGTCTTCGCCGAGCGGGTCTCCCAGCTCGAGATACGCGGTGAAGGTGCCGGTCGCCGTGTCGTCATAACTGCGAGCGCCGAAGAGTCGCCACGCCCAGTCAGCATTGATCCAGTTACTGGGAGCCCACTGCACCGTGCCCTCCGCAACGTTCTCTTGCTGCTGGCTCGGTACGCCGCCGATGCAGGGCCCCGGCTTGTCAGCAGGCGTTTCGGGGATGACGCACACGGCAACGTAGACACCTTGAGTGCCGTCGTACCCGGTTCCGGTCACGACCACCCGCTCATCGCGAACGAGCGCCTCGGTGTCGATCGGTTCGCCATTTTCTCCAGCAAGAGTCAACGTGCGGGTACGACCGTCATCGCCCTCGGCAGTGACCGACAGCGGCCATTCTCCGTCGACGAGCTGCTGGCTCGATTGACCCGCGCTCTCGTGCGTCAGAATCGGCACGACGATGATCGCAATGGGCACGAGGAGCGCCACGACAACAGCAAGCACAATCCACGGCCAACGACGGCGGCGCGCAGCAGTTCGGGTCATGGCTTCAGTCTAGGACTGTGCGGGGCATCGCCGAGCGGGATGGATGACGCGGAGCATCCGCCAATTGCCCTAGGGTGATCGTGTAGACGGCACCCGCTTGAGCATTGGCCCACGAAAGGCAGCACATGATTCGTGAAATAGCTGCTGTCGCGGTCGGCGGTGCAGTCGGCACTGGGTTGCGCTTCTCCCTTGACTTGGCGTTCGCCACGAACGACGGGCTCTTCCCTGTCTCCACCCTGATCGCCAACATTCTGGGCAGTTTCGTTCTCGCCCTTGTCGTCGCCGAACTCTGGGCGCCGTCGCCGGCCTGGGCTCGTGCCGGTCTGGGGGCTGGGCTCCTCGGCTCGTTCACTACCTTCTCCGCGCTCGCCGTGGCCGCCGTTCACCTCATCGGTGCCGATCAGTGGCTACCCGCCGTCATCTACGTCGCAGCCACTCTCGTTCTTGGTCTCACCGCTGCTGCTTTCGGACTCTATCTGGGACGCGCTCGACAGAGCCGCCCCGACCTGGTGAACGAATGACGGCCGGCGTGGTTTTTGCGATCCTCGGTGCGGGTGCCATCGGGGCAGTGCTGCGCTATCTGACGGCGCGCGCGTTCGCGTCGCACAAGAGATTTCCCTGGGCCGTTCTTGTCGTGAACGTTGTCGGTTCAGCGCTCGGGGGCACCCTCGCCGGGCTGGCGCACCTCGGCACCATCGACGCGAACCTCGAAATCATTCTGCTCACCGGGCTGTGCGGTGGCCTCACGACCTTCAGCACGCTCAGCGTAGAGACGATGCAAAACGTGTCGCTGAAGCGGATGCGGGTTGCCGTGATCAGCGTGCTCGCGAACCTGGTCGGCGGCATCGGCGTCGCGGCCGCAACCTACTTCGGGTTGATCGCGCTAGCTTCCTAAGCCGAGCGGCTAGCGCCGTTGATCCCCCGCACCGAGCGGGCGCTAGGCAGAACGAGCAGCAGCAATAAAGTCGCGGATGCGCGACACATCCTTCACGCCGCGACTCGCTTCGACGCCGCTGGAGACATCCACCCCGCCGGGCTGCAGCGTGCGCACGAGTTCGGCGACGTTGTCGGGCGTGAGCCCACCGGCGAGAATCCAGGACTCCGGCAGAGCGGTGCCCTCCAGAAGCGCGGGATCGAAGGTAGCGCCAGCACCGGGCTCGACGGCATCGATCAGGAGCCGGTCATCCGCTCGCAAATCCCCGGCGAGACTGCGGCGGCGATAGTCCTCTACTGAGATCGCCCGAATTGTGCCGAAGCCCTCGGCGCGCAGCCGGTCGAAGTCAGCATCACTTTCATCGCCATGCAATTGCACGGTCGCGACGCCGGCACGGCGAGCGGTAGCGAGCACCTCGTCAATCGGCTGGTTGCGAAAAACGCCGACGGTCTCGATCCGCGACGGCAACCCCTGCGTGAGCGCGAGCGCCTGTTCGTGAGTCACGAGACGCGGGCTGCCGGGAGCGAAGACGAACCCGATCGCATCGGCACCCGCCTCGGCTACCGCCAGGGCGGCATCCGGCGTACTGATGCCACAGATTTTCACAAAGAGAGAAGTCATTACTCGTCGATTTTAGACGCTGCTCCGGATGACGCTCCCGGCGAAGCCAACACGAGGGCTGCGGAAGCGTGACCGCCCACGCACGCCTTCTGCAGGTCTCGGCTGGCGAGGTACGAGGTCAAAAACCCGGCGGCGAAGGCATCGCCAGCGCCCGTGAGATCGCGAACTTCAGGAACCGGCGGCACAGCTACCTCCATCACCGTCTGCCCTGGCTCATGCACGATCGTGGGCGACGCTCCCGCTTTGGTGACGATGATCGTGTTCGCTAGGCGCGCGGCCACAGCTCCGGTGTGGCCATCGACGACCATGCCGAGGCAGGCCATCTCGCTTTCGTTGCCGATCAAGAAGTCGGGATTGAGATCGACCATGAGATCAAGAAAACGGTCGACACCAAACTGCGCCAGCATGCCAGTCGAGGAGACGTCGATCGACACCAGAATCCCCCGCTGCTTCGCACGACGAATTACATCGATCACGGTTTCACCGACGGGCGCTCCGTTGAAGGAGTACGCCGAAACGTGCAGCAGTTCGAGACCGTCGAGCCACTCATCCGGAACCTCATCGAGCATGGTCGACGCAGCACGATTCGGAATCATGCTCCGTTCACCATCGTGATCGATCAGGATGATGACGGTGCCGGTGACGTGCTTGCGCTGTACCCGAACATCAACGCCCTGAGCCTCGAGCCCTTCCACGAGCGAGGTGCCGAGGTTATCGTCTCCCACACAGCCGATGAATCTCGTCGGGCCAAGTCCGCCTGCGAAACTTGCGACGTTCGCGCCGCTACCGCCGCGGGTGTGAAAAATTTCGGCCGCCGTATCGGTGCCATGCCTCAGCGGTTCCGCCAGCCAGACGACAACGTCTTCAACGAGGTCGCCGATGATTCCAAGCACGAGGGGTTCGCCGCTAGCGGGTGAGCGCCGTGGCGATGAGTCCGCCGAGAGCAACGTTGCCGCGGTAGACCTCAACGTTGACGTCGAGACTGACACCCTTGGTGTCCTTCTGGATGAAGTCGAGAAGGAACGGCGTCGCAGCGTTTCCGCTGATGCCCTGCTTGTCGGCTTCGGCCCAGGCGCGGGCGAGGATGTCGTCGAGCTGATCTGGCGGAAGCTGCTTGTCGGCGGCAACCGGGTTGGCCAGCAATACCGACTGTGGCAGCCCGAGCTCGTCGCGGGCGTTCACGACCGCGGCTACTTCTTCGGGGGTGTCTACCGAGTAGCCGATACTGAATCCCGAGTCAGTGACGTAGAACCCCGGGTACTGGGTGGTGCCGTAACCAATGACGGGAATGTTGAGGGTTTCGAAGCGCTCGAGGGTGGCGGGGATGTCGAGAATCGACTTCACCCCGGCACTGATGACGAGGATCGGGATCTGCGCGAGCGTGGTCATGTCGGCAGACTCGTCGAAGGTTTCGGAGGCTCCGTGGTGCACGCCGCCGAGGCCGCCGGTCGAGAAGACCTTCACCCCAGCGTGGTGGGCGAGGAAGGCGGTGGCGGCAACTGTGGTGCCGCCGTGGATGCCGAGCGCCCGAACGACGGGAAGGTCGCGCAGGCTGGCCTTGGCGATCTTGTCGGTGTTCGAGAGTTCCGTGATTTGTTCGGTGCTGAGACCGACCGTCGCTACGCCGTTGAAGACACCGACGGTGGCGGGCGTCACGCCTCGGGCGCGCAGCCCGGCTTCTGCTTCGAGAGCAACATCAAGGTTGCGCGGGCGAGGGAGACCGTGCGTGAAGATGGTCGATTCGAGGGCGACCACGGGGCGGTTCTCGCGAACCGCATCCTGAACTTCCTGGGAAACGTGAATGACGGGAGTAGACATAGTCCATCTCTTTCTTCGCTGGTGCTCGTCGCTGAGGCTTCGCCGGAGGCGCGCTGGTGCTCCAACCGTAGCCAGTCGATTGCAAAGAAACCAGAAAGAGTGGTGGCAGTTTAGATAGCCTTAGCCTATGAAACTCACGTTGCGTCAGGTGGAGATTTTCGTTGCCGTGGCCGACGCCGGGCACTTCGGGCGGGCCGCGGATGCACTGGAGATCTCGCAGCCGACCGTGAGTCAAGAAGTGAGTCGCCTCGAACGCGCTCTCGGGGTTGCCCTCCTCGACCGCTCGGGCCGCTCTGCCACCCTCACGGACGCCGGTGAAGCGATGGCGACCGAGGGTCGCCAGCTGCTCACGCACGCGAATCACGTTATTCGCACCGTGCAGCTATACGAACCCAGCCGCGTTCGCACGGCCCGTATCGTCGCGTCGCCGAGCGTGGTCAACCGACTCCTCCCCGCCGTGATCAGTCGGGCCGAGCAGAGTCTTTCAGCTGTGCGCATCGAAGACGTTCTCGTCGACACGGGCGGCGTCTCCACCCGCCTCGAGAGCGAACACGCCGACATCGGCCTCGGCCGTTTTCTGGATGCCACCGAGGGCTACGAGACCGAAGTGATTGTGCGCGAACAGGTCTTCGTCGCTCTCAGCCGCAAGCACCCGCTAGCGGGTTCCGCCCAGCTCGAACTCCCCGAGCTCGGCGATCTGCCGCTGCTGCTGTGGCCGCGCGAGCAGAACCCCGCCTACTTCGACTACCTGCTCGAGATCTGCACTTCGCGAGGGCTTACTCCGCTGCTTCTCGTGAGCCCGCCCCGCATCGTCGGATCGCGACTGTACCTTCTGTCAGAAGCCCGCGCCTTCTCGCTCGTCTCCGCTGCGCTCGTTGGCCATTTGCCCGAAGACCTTGTGGCAATTCCACTCGCGCAGCCAGCAACACTGGCACTCGAAATGCAGTGGCGCGCGAGCGACAACCGGCCCCAACTCAGCGAGCTGCGCGACCTCATTCGCGCGGTGGCATCCGCGGGCTAGCTAACGCCCGTTCTTCATGGCTTGAATCTTGCTGAGCGTGGCAATGGCCTGGCGGGCGATCATCCGCCCCGCTCGGTTGGCACCGATGGTGGATGCCTGCGGACCGTACCCGGCGAAGAAGACGCGCGGGTCCTTCCACGCAACACCCTGACCGACAGCAATGCCGCCCTCTTTTTCGCGCAGCTTCAGAGGAGCAAGGTGGCGTAACTCTGGCCGGAAACCGGTCGACCAGATGATGGCATCTGCCTGCTGGAAGGCGCCGTCTTTCCAGCGCACTCCGCTCGGTTCGATACTCGAGAACATGGGGCGCGGCGTGAGAACGCCACGTTCAATGCCGGCTTGGATGCGGCGGGTGCGGGGAACGCCCGTGCCGCTGACGATGCTGGGCAGTACGCGCCCGGCCCGCGCTGCTTCATCCTGCACGAGCACCGCTTCTTTGCGCGCTTCAAGATTGAGGGGGCCGTCTTCGAGGAAGTCGATCGGGCGACGACTGACCCAGGTGAGGTTCGAGGCGAGGTTCTCGAGTTCGAGCAAGAAGCCGATCGCCGATGTTCCGCCGCCCACGACGACCACACTCTGATCGGTGAATTCGCGAGCGCTGCGGTATTCACTCGTGTGAAGGTGACGGCCGTCGAACGATTTGAGGCCGGGGTACCAGGGAATGAACGGAGCACCCCACGTGCCGGTCGCATTGATGACGAGCATCGTGCTGACCGTTTTGGTCTCTTCGCCGTCGAGCGAGAACGTGACGTTCAGGTGCTCGCCGAAGTTATCGACGGCAAGGACATCCGCATTACGAACGACCTGCAGCCCGTAGTGATCTTCGTAGGCCCGGTAGTAGTCGGCAACAACTTTTTTGGCGGGCATGTGACGGTCTGCGGTTTCAAAGCTCAACCCGAGCTCGTCAAGGCCCGGCAGATCATTGATGCGATGGGCCGAGCCAATGCGCAAAGCTTCCCAGCGATGCTGCCACGCTCCACCCGCTCCAGGACCGCGGTCGAGCAGCACAAAATCGTTGCCGGGGTCGAGACCGAGTCGCCGCAAATAGAAGGCAACAGAGAGGCCCGCTTGGCCAGCACCGATCACGACAACGGAGGTGTCAGTTTCAGTGGTGGATGTCACGCGCTAACGTTACCCGCCCAAACGCTCCGTGTGCACCGTGAACCCAGACCTTTCTTTCTTTCTTGCGTGCTAAACTTCAGGTTAGTTTTCATCCATCCCTGTTCGCTCGTTCGCTGGCCACCGTCAGCGCACCGGGACAGACGTATGAGGGGGTCTCGCATGGGACGCGGCCGTCAAAAGGCAAAGCACACCAAGGTTGCTCGGGATTTGAAGTACTTCAGCCCTGACACCAACTACGGCGCGCTCGCTCGAGAGTTGGGCGGTTCAGAAAGCACTGTCCCGGTTTCCGAAGACAGTGAGAAATGGCCGGAGTACTCCGCTGGTGATTCGTACAGCGATAAGTACGACACCGAAGACGATGAAGACGACGACGAAAGCCGTAGCGCCTAATAGGCCATCTTCACCGCAACGTTTTATAGCAAAGGCGAGCATCTAACCCCTCGGGGCCGGATGCTCGCCTTTGTCGTTAAGGCCTGATCGTGAGAAGCGCTGAGCGTGCTTCGCAGCCGCTAGCTCTCGCGACTCCAGCTCACCAAAGCCGGAACAGCATCTTCCGCAAATCGTTCGTAGTCATCTGCCGTGTTGTAGGCGTGAGCGGAGAGACGAAGGTAGCCGGTGTCACGGAACGACGTGATTTGGGTTTCGAATCCCAGCTCGTCGGTGATGCGTTGACGAAGGTTCAGTGCATCTGCATGGTTGGTCACCATGGTGCCGGGCAGCCGCAACAGGCGCATTCCGGGCGCTGGCGCTCCAACATCGACGCGCGACTCTTCGCCTGACGCGGCGTCGAGCGCATCGGCAACGACATCGGTCGAGTATTCGAGAAGCGACTCGATGTACGTGCGGATCGCGTCCCACCCGATGCGAGCTTCGAGACCCGTGATCGCGTCCACACTTGCGAGGTAGGGCGTGTAATCGAGGGTGCCTTGGTGGTCGAAGCGTGCGGGGAACGGCTCATCCATGCCCCACGAGTCGATTACCGGGTACAGCTCTTTCGCGAACTTCTTCTCGGCGACGAGCACCGCAGCGCCACGAAAACCACACGCAAACTTATGCAGGTTTCCGACCCACGCGGATGCCGTGACGCCTTCTGCAGGCCGGCTCTGTACGCCCGGCGCATGGGCTGCGTCCACGAGCAGGGGAACTCCGTGCTTCTTGGCCAGCTCCGCGAGCGCCGCGACCGGAAACTCGCGCGCCGTAGCGGAGGTGGAAGCGTCGATGATGAGGCCTGCAGGTTTTTGGGCGAGCGCCTTGCCGAGCACGGTCACGATCTGCTCCGGTGAAGCATCCAACTCGATGGGCACCGTGCGCACCTTGGCCCCACGCTGGCGGGCTTCACGCTTGGCCGAGAATGTGACCGCTCCGTAGGCGTGGTCGGTGATGACGACCTCGTCGCCCGGCTGGAGCTGCAGTGCGCGAATGGATGCCGTCATGCCGGCGCTGGCGTTGGGCACGAAAGCGAAGCGGTCGGCATCCACTCCGATGAAGTCGGCGAGGGCGGCCCGGGCATTCGCCACTCGTTCGGGCGCAGCGCCGAACCAGCGCTGGGGTGCGGCTTCAGTTTCTTGCAGGTACGCAAGGCGACGTAATTGAGCGAAGACGGGGACGGCGCCGTAGGAGCCGTGGTTGATGTGACGCCAGCGCGAGTTGAGGCTCCAGAGCGCGGCGGCGGGTGAGCCGTCTCGCGCGAGGAGGGGGTCCGGGCGCGAGTTGTCGCCCTCGGCTTCGGTGCCCTCGGCGGCATCCTCGGAGTCACTCTCGTGTACAGCATCTTCGGCTGCGGAGTGATCCTGCTGGTCATCTCCCGCAGGATGCTGCTCGTCGAGTTCTGCGGGGTGCACGTCGGCAGCATTGTGGGCGTCGCGTGCGTTGTCAGCCGAGGGTTCGGGCTTCTGAGTTGCCATAGCGCCCATTCAAGCGCACGGCACCGCCATTCGCCTTCGTGGCACCCGGGGACTCGCGAAATGCGGCCTCGCTACGACGATTGTTGGCGGCGTTTTCGCAGGCTTCGACCGAGCACACCCGTGGTGATGGCGACGCCGAGAAGCAGCATCACTCCGCCGACTACTTCGATCACCGTCGGAACCTCACCAAGCGCCAACCACGCGGTCGTCATGCCGATCGGTGGAACCAGCATCGTGAACGGCACGACGGCGGATGCTGCATGCCGGGCGAGCAACGTGTTCCAGATGCCGTACCCGACCAGGCTGGCGAGCCACGCCGTGTAGGCAGTGGAGAGCAGCTGCGGAACGGTGAGGTGAGTGAGGGCGAAGCCGACGGCATCCGCCCCATTGATGACAAAAGCGAGTGCAAGCATCGGAATCGGCACGACCAGGGCCGACCAGACCGTGAGCGAAAGCCCCGCGAGCGGTGAGGATGTCGCGCCGCTTCGCCCGACCCGACGCGCAATCACGTTGCCGATCGCCCAGGACGCTGCGGCGGCCACGGTCACGAAGAAGGCGAGAACGGGTGTCTCGACGCCGCGACCGCTCCCCACGACAACAAGGCCGGCTGCCCCGAGGGCGACGCCAACGAGTTGACTGCGCGTGGGAGTTTCTCGCAGGGCGAGAGCTGCGAAGACAACGGTGAGTACGACCTGCGCTTGCAACACGAGCGAGGCGAGGCCTGCCGGCATCCCGATCGCGAGCGCCGTGTAGAGCAGGCCGAACTGCCCCAAACTCATGAATGACCCGATGAGCACGACATCGCGAAAGCGCGACTTGGGGCGCGGCACGAAGAAGATCGCGGGAACGATTACGACCAGGAAGCGCAGCGCCAGAAACAGCGTCGGCGGCATGCCTTCGAGGCCGACGTCGATGACGACGAAGTTGAGCCCCCAAATGATGGCGACGAGCACCGCAGCGAGGATGGAACGAAGGGGCATGGCTTCAACGCCTCAGAACAACGTCAGGATCACGAATGGTGGGTGCTGCGGGTGCCCACCGAAGGTAGCGCTAGTTCGCGTACGAACCGCTCAAGCGCACAGCGCCACCGTTGACACCCTTGGCGCCCTGTTCGAAGCCGGTGAAATCGCGAGCGGCCATCGAGACACGACCGACTTCCCACGAGGGGATGCCGTCAGCCGTGAGGGCGGCGATGGTTGCGTCGGCAGCATCCGCGGCCACAATCGCGATCATGCCGATGCCGAGGTTCCAGGTTCCTTCGGCACTTTCGAGGCTGGAACCGGCCAGGTCGGAGAGCACCCGGAACACGGTCGGCGGAGACCAGGTCGACCGCTCAACTTCAACCCACGAGCCGACAGGCAGCACGCGCGCAAGGTTCGCGGCGATACCGCCACCGGTGACGTGGCTAAGCGAGTGCACGGCGCCGGGCTGCGCATCGAGCAGGTTGAGCAACGGCATTGTGTAGAGACGGGTCGGCTCGAGGAGCACCTCGCCGACGACTCCGCCGAGTTCGTTGAGGTGGTCGCTGTAGCCGACCTTGTTGTTGGCCAGAATGTGGCGAACGAGCGAGAAACCGTTCGAGTGGATGCCCGAGGACTCCATAGCGATCACCACGTCGCCATCGGCCACGAGGTGCGGGCCGAGCTGAGATCCGGCTTCGACCACACCGGTTGCTGCACCGGCAACGTCGTAATCGTCGGGCCCGAGAAGACCGGGGTGTTCTGCCGTTTCGCCGCCGACCAGCGCGGTGCCGGTAGCCGAGCATCCACGAGCAATACCCGCAACGATGTCGGCGATGCGGGAGGGAACGACCTTGCCGCACGCAATGTAGTCGGTCATGAAGAGGGGCTTGGCGCCGACCACGATGATGTCGTCAACAACCATGCCGACGAGGTCTTGGCCGATGGTGTCGTGCTTGTCGAGAGCCTGAGCGATCGCAACCTTTGTGCCCACGCCATCCGTCGATGTCGCCATGAGCGGGTGCGTGTAGTCCTTGAGGAACGAGGCGTCATAGAGGCCAGCGAAGCCGCCGAACCCTCCCACAACGTTGGGCCCATGAGTGGCACTGACGGCCGCCTTCATGAGTTCGACGGCACGGTCGCCAGCGGCGGTGTCAACACCGGCTGCGGCATAGCTGGAAGAAGAGTTCTCGGTCACGGCTCCAGCGTACCGGTCTGCGGGTTGCCGCACGCAGCCGGGGCGGATGCCGCAGGCCGCTGCCCGAGCCGTTGCCGCACCCCATCCGCGACGCATCCGCAGCCCTCACAGCGCAGCAGCAGAACGGCCGGATGTGAGAAGCTAGACCGTACTCACACCGGGTACGCGCTCTACGACCTCAGGGAGCCACGCGAAAGCATGTGCGGCATTGTCGGTATCGTCTCTTCTCAGCCCGTCAACCAGCAGGTTTATGACGCTCTGCTGCTTCTGCAGCACCGCGGTCAAGACTCCACGGGTATCGCCACTTCTGACGGCAGCACCCTGCACTTGCAGAAAGCCAACGGCCAAGTTCGTGAGGCGTACCGCACGCGCGATATGCGCAACCTCGTCGGCACCTCCGGCCTCGGCCACGTGCGCTACGCCACCAAGGGCAACGCCTTCAATGAGAACGAAGCGCAGCCTTTCTATGTGAACGCGCCCTACGGCATCATCCTTGTTCACAACGGCAACCTCACGAACACGCAGCAGCTCACCGACGAACTGTTCCGCATCGACCGCCGTCACCTCAACACCACGAGCGACACCGAACTTCTCGTCAACGTGTTGGCCAACGAACTTCAAGAGCAGGTTTCGGGGCTCGACCTCGATCCCGAGCAGGTTTTCACCGCGATCTCGCGCGTGCACGACCGCGTCGAGGGCTCGTACGCCGCGATCGCGCTGATCGCCGGGCACGGTCTGCTTGCCTTCCGCGACCCCTATGGGATCCGCCCGCTCGTATTGGGCCGCCGCCAGACTGGTCTCGTCGGCAACGAGTGGATCGTGGCATCCGAATCTCTCGTGCTTGAAAGTGCCGGCTACGAACTGGTGCGGGATGTTGAGCCGGGCGAAGCAATCTTCATTACGCCCGATGGTGAAATGTTCTCCAAGCAGTGCGCCAAGGCACCGGTGCTGATTCCGTGCTCGTTCGAATATGTATACCTGGCTCGCCCGGACTCGATCATGAACGGCATCTCCGTTTACGAAGCTCGCCTGCGTTTGGGTGACAAGCTCGCCGACACCATCTCGAAGTTCACCCCCATGGGTGACATTGACGTGGTCATGCCCATCCCCGACTCCTCACGCCCCGCCGCCATGCAGGTCGCGCAGAAGCTCGGCGTTGAGTACCGCGAAGGTTTCTACAAGAACCGCTACGTGGGCCGCACGTTCATCATGCCCGGCCAGGCCGAGCGCAAGAAGAGCGTGAAGCAGAAGCTGAACGCGATGGGTAGCGAGTTCAAGGGCAAGAACATCCTGATTGTGGATGACTCGATCGTGCGCGGCACCACCTCGAAAGAGATCGTTCAGATGGCTCGCGAAGCCGGCGCCAACAAGGTCACTTTCACTTCAGCCGCACCGCCCGTGCGCTACCCGCACGTGTACGGCATCAACATGCCGACCCGTGCAGAGCTCATCGGTCACGGTCGCAAGATCCCCGAAATCGCCATGGAACTCGGCGCCGACGCCCTCATCTATCAAGAGGTCGCCGACATGCAAGCCGCGATCGTGGAGGGCTCGAACGTTTCCGAACTCGAGATGAGTTGCTTCACCGGCGAGTACGTCTCCGGCAGCATCACGCCCGACTACCTCGACTGGCTCGAAAAGACTCAGCTGAGCTAGCGGTCGCGCTAGCACCGGCGCCGGCTTTCGTCGCCAGCAGCAGTTATCGCAGTAGTGGGTTGAGCTAGCGCTCGCTATTCGAGCGTGCCCTCGTACACTTCGGGCTCCGAGATCTCGTGCTCGGCGGTTCCAGCCGTGGCGCGACGACGCGAAGAACGGTCGGCGATAAGTGCGACGAGAGCGCCGACGGCAACACCGGCAGGAATACCAAAGAGACTCAAGTAGCCGAAGAGAGCCCCGAATCCGACGGACGGATCAACGGGGAACGCCATCGTGAGAATGAACGCGGCGATGGCGCCGAGGCCGCCACCGACGATCATGAACGCGCCATATTTGGGCGCGCGGCGAATGCTCACACCCATCGATTCGACCGTGGTCTTCATCGCAGGCTGCTGCGGGGCGGATGCCGCGGGCTCGTTCTCTGGCGCAATACTCACGTCACTATTCTCTCTCACACAACTGGCAAATAGCCGCTGAGGTCGGCGCGCGACCCCGAGGCACTGATATCGCCGGAGCCGAGGGCCTCGGCCCACTGACGTGTTCCCGTGGCGAGCGCAATCCAGGTGGCGGCATCCATCTCGACCACATTGGGCGGTGTGCCACGGGTGTGGTTCGGGCCTTCGATGGCTTGAACAGCGCCGAAGGGTGGCACGCGAACCTCGACCGAATTGCCTTCGGCGTTCGTCGCCAACACCTGCAAGAGGTAGCGAACCGCTGTGGCGGTAGCGTCGCGGTCTGCCCGACCATCGCGCACCAATCGGATGCTCGCTTCGCCTGCAATGGGGGCTATTTTCAGCTTTGCCATGCCTGAACGCTAGCAAGTTGGGCTGAACGCTAACAACTGAGGCGGCGGGCTTCGTTAGGCTGTCGTTGTGCGAATTCTTGTTCTTGGATCCGGTGCCCGCGAGCACGCCATTGTCACGTCACTTCTCAGTGAGGAGGAGACGCACGGAATCACGGCTGCCCCCGGCAATGCCGGTATCGCGTCGGTCGTAGAAACGGTCGCGCTCGACCCCACGCGCGGTGATGTCGTCACGGCGTACGCGCTCGACAACAACATCGAGTTGGTCATCATTGGGCCAGAAGCCCCCCTGGTTGCTGGTGTCGCCGACGATCTGCGCCGCCGCGGCATTGCCGTCTTCGGCCCGGGCAAGGCTGCCGCCGCGCTCGAGGGCAGCAAGACTTTTGCCAAGCGCATCATGGATGCCGCGAACGTGCCCACCGGGCGCGCGCACCGCGCTGGCTCGCTCGAAGAAGCACTTGAGGCCCTCGACGAGTTCGGAGCCCCCTACGTCGTGAAGGCCGACGGTCTCGCCGCTGGCAAGGGTGTTCTTGTCACAGGTGACCGCAATGCTGCTGCTGATCATGCCAAGCACTGGCTCACCTACGGCAGCGTGCTTATCGAGGAATACCTCGCGGGCGAAGAGGTCTCCCTCTTCTTGCTCAGCGATGGCCACAACGTTGTTCCGCTCTCGCCCGCTCAGGACTACAAGCTCGCCTATGACGGCGACAACGGCCCCAACACCGGCGGGATGGGTGCCTACTCGCCCCTCAACTGGCTCCCCGACAACTTCGTGGAAGAAGTGATCGACACGATCGCGATCCCCACGATCCGTCAGCTTGCCGACGAGCAGACACCGTTTATCGGTCTGCTCTACTGTGGCCTCATCGTCACGAAGGACGGCATCCGCGTCATTGAGTTCAATGCACGTTTCGGTGACCCCGAGACGCAGGTTGTACTCCCCCGCCTCGTCACGCCATTGAGCTCACTGCTCTACGCAGCGGCGACCGGCGGCTTGCCCGACCACGCGACTCCCGTCTTCACCGACGACGTTGCCGTCACAGTGGTTTTGGCCAGCGAGGGCTACCCCGAAAATCCCAAGATCGGTCGACCGATTACCGGATTGGATGCGGCACTCGCCGTTCCCGGAATCACCATCGCCCATGCGGCCACCGCCAAAAAGGGTGACGAGTATGTCGCCACCGGTGGACGCGTGCTGAGCGTCGTCGCGACGGGAGCCACGTTTGCGGTCGCCCGCGAGCGCGCGTATGAAGCCCTCGGCCACATTCATCTTGAAGGTGCGCACTTCCGCTCCGATATCGCGTTGCGCGTCGCCCAGTGAGTGACGCTGTGAACGGTGCTGCGGATGCTGGCGGCGTTGGCGCGGCTTCGGCTGACTCTGCTGCGGCGAGCGCCTGGACGCTGACCTATTCCGGCAAAGTGCGCGACCTGTATGTGCGCGCCGACGAGCCACAGCTTGTGCTCATGGTTGCCAGCGATCGCGTGAGTGCGTTTGACCATGTGCTCGAGCCGGGCATCCCGAGCAAGGGTGCTCTGCTGACGCAACTGAGCAAGTGGTGGTTCGCGCAGCTGCCTGACGTTCCGAACCATTTGGCGGATGCCGCTGGTGTCGAAGCGCCTGCAGAGCTGGCGGACCGGTCGATGATCGTGAAGCGGCTGGACATGTATCCGGTGGAGTGTGTCGTTCGCGGCTACCTCTCGGGCAGTGGCTGGCTGGAGTATCAGGAGTCGCAGAGCGTGTGCGGAATTGCGCTGCCGGCTGGTTTGAGCGACGGCGACCGCCTGCCCGAACCGATCTACACCCCGGCGTGGAAAGCACCCATGGGTGAGCACGACGAGAACATCAGCTTTGAGCGCACCGTCGAACTCGTCGGTGCCGAGGTCGCGACGGCGCTTCGGGATGCTTCGCTCGACATCTTCGCTCGAGCCTCCGCCATTGCGGAAACCCGGGGCGTGATTCTCGCTGATACCAAGTTCGAGTTCGGTGCTGACCCGGAGACCGGCGCCCTCGTGCTGGCCGACGAAGTTCTGACGAGCGACTCCAGCCGCTACTGGGATGCCGAACTTCACGCCGCCGGTGGCCCCGGTCGCCTCGCGAGCTTCGACAAGCAAATCGTGCGCAACTGGCTCTCGGCGAACTGGGACAAGCAGGGCGTTCCGCCTGAGCTTCCCGCCGACATCGTGGAGCAGACGGCGGCGCGCTATCGCGAGCTGATTGAGCGGCTTACCGCGTAGTTGAGTGTTGGCTTGAATAAATCACGATCAGCCCGCTCGCCTCACGGCTCGGGCTGATTTCCTTTAAGGCTGCTATTCCATCGACGCCGTTCGCGGCAATCGCAGCAGCATCGTGTCGGAGTCACCGGAGCGACCGACCACCTGAAATCCCAGCCGCGCGTACAGCGAGCGGGCGTGGTTGCCATCTTCCACGCTCAGGCTGATGCCGGGCAGGCCTCTCGCTGTGGCTTCCGCGAGGAGTTGCTCGAGAAGCGCCGAGCCGATGCCTTGCCCGCGAAATCCTTCGAACGTCGTGATGCTCAGCTCGGGGGTGGCCTCATCGACGAAACCGTAGCCGGGGTGCTCTGCGGGGAAGAAGACCAGCCAGGCGACTGCGCGGGCGACACCGTCAGCTTCATCCAGCATCCCGAAGTCGGTTTCGCTCGGGAAGCCAGAATAGTAGTGCGCGAGTTCTGCTGACTGGTCGAGGTCGTCGAAGCCGAAACGCGGCGCGCACCAGTTCATGTTCGCCAGTGTTGCCTCTCTCAGAAGCGGCCGGTCATCTTCAGTCAGTAGGCGGGTCGGCATCCGCCCAGTGTAGATCGAAGGCTAGATACCGCGGACGACACGTGAACCCGCAGAGCACCTAGGGAGCAGTGACGTTGAGGATGCCCGCTTGAGCGCATGTCTGCGGGAAATCTTGCTGCAGCCCCGCCACATCGCCGAAACTCAACGGTTCGAGAACGTTCGTCGCCCAGCCGTCATCAGGGTCAACGACGAAACCGTAGCTCGGCCACTGCGTCAGCATGGCCTCGGCCTCGACTTGGCGTTCGGCGTCGTCAGCGGCGGCGGCGCTCAAGTCTTCGGCTTCCCACGCACACAACCAAGTGAAGTGGGCGACTGTTTCGCCCGCTCCGGACTGCAGCAGTCCGTCATCCGTTTGTCCGGAATTCAAACCCGCTGGCACCCCAGTGGGGTAGGCCGCACCGGCGGGCAGCGGCTCGGGCATAGTTTCGATGGCGGCGAGGTACTCGAAGTAGGCGGTACCGTCGGTGACTCGTTCAGGCCCGGTCGGGGTTTCGTTCACCACCGAAGTTGGCCCAGCGGCGGGCTGCTGCGGTTCTGAGTCGGTACCGCTGCCCGTCGGTGTCGGCGGCCAGAAGAACATCCCGGCCGCGAGACCCGCAGCAGCGATAACGACGGCGCCGAGCACGAGCGCTGTACGGCGTTGCTGGGGGTCAGCAGTTGCGCCGGCGCGATCCGTGACGCCCTCTTGCCCCAGAATCTCGGCAGGCGAGCCGAAGGCGGCGATCGAATGCATAGCCTCGAGATCAGACGACTCCGGCGGAACCGTCTCGCGCAGATGGTTCGCAATTTCTTCGCGAAGCTCGAGACGACGAGGTGCAGGCAGGGGCGCGGAGGAGACATCGAACTCGCGAAGGTAGGCCGTGACCAGCGGGTGCTCGGCTGCAGAGTTCATGACTACTCGCTTTCAGTGGATGCGGAAGGGATGGTCTGCAGAAGCGTTCCGACAGAGCCCGAAAATTGGCGCCAATCTTCACGGAAGAGTTCGAGGTCGCGACGGCCGACATCCGTAAGGCTGTAATAGCGGCGCGGTCGCTCGCTGTCATTCACTTCCCAGTGGCTGCTGACTTGCCCGGCCTCTTGCAAACGGCTGAGCAACGGGTAGACGGTGCCCTGACTGGTGAGCAACTGACCGACGTCGTTCAGTTCGCGGACGATTTGGAGCCCGAAGCGTGGGCCCGTCGAGAGCAGGGCGAGAATGCAGGGGCCAACGACTCCGCGTCGGAGTTGGGTGCTCGCTGCGCTTTCAACCATGCGGTTGAACATACCTTGTGTCGCAAGAATCAAACAAGAGAAAGCGTCAGATCTATATTTTCCGGGGCGGAACTGCCACGATAATCAGATGACCCCCACGCTTCGCGACCCAGTGCCTGCCGACGCCGACGCTCTCGCTCAATTGCATGTCGCGAGCTGGCGAGAAACCTATTCTCACCTGTTGCCGGAGGGTTTCTTCACCGACGAGTTTCTGGCCAAGCGACAGAAAATGTGGACTCACATCCTCAACAATCCGAGCGAGGAGTTGAGCATCCAGCTCGCCGAGCACGCCGGCTCGATCATCGGATTCGCCTGCGTTCAGCGCGCCCCCTCGACCAAACAAACCGGGTCATCGGACGACACCGAACTTAACGCGATCTATGTCTTGGAAGCACACCATGGCAGCGGCGTCGGCCAGGCCTTGCTCGACGCGACCTTGGGCGACTCTCCTGCATCACTCTGGGTAGCCAAGAACAATCCTCGCGCAGAAGCCTTCTACCGCCGTAATGGCTTCGAGTTCACTGGAGCCGAAGACATCGACCCTGAGACGCCGCTGTTCATCGGCGTTCGGATGGTGCGCTAACGTCACGGGCATCCGGTCTTCAAGGCAGCCCGTGACGCTTCGGCATCAGCGCAGAGCCGTGATCCCGAACGTCGCGAGCACCCCGAAGGCGACGCCCCAGATGATGATCGAGATGATTTGCCACTGGATCACAGCGTTGCGCGAAGCACCGAATGACACCATCGCGGCCGAGGTGATCTGGCTGGGCAAGAGGGTTTGGCCGAGAAGGCTGACTCCGACAACCCCGTAGCGGTCGAAGCGCTCGCGCAGCTTCTGGCGACGCGGCGTTTCTGGCTTGGGCTCCCGACCCGCCGCGACCTTGGCGCGAACGCCGTGGGCGGCGAACACGAAGATCAGCATCGAGATCACATTTCCGACGATCGCCGCGATGATCGCCACGACGGGATTTACGCCGGCGACGATTCCGATCACCGAACCGCCATACGACTCCACGTACGGGATCGCCGCGATCAGCATCACACCCAACCACTGGAGAAGTTCGGGGAGTCCAGATGTGAAGGACGTGAAAGAGTCGTACATGGGATGCCTTTCGCGAGGTGATGACAGAAATCGCCCGGCTCGTCATCGGCTGGGGTGCCGGGGATGATTCAATCTTCGCCGCGGCGGACACGGCCCGGCAGTGTCACCGTGTCACAGCATCCGCAGCACTTTCGCACCCGCGACCGTGACAAATGTCACTGCTCTACGCTGGAGCCCATGCCCGCCTCGACCACCCTCTCAGTTGCGCCGCCTCTCGACGGCGAGCACGCCCGTGGTGTGCGTGGCGTGCGCGTCACCTGGAACTACACGCTTGGCTCCATCGTGTTTTTCTACATCGTGCTGAACGCGGTCGTGATCCTGAATATGCTTGCCATTTTCGGAGCATCGGGCTCACTGCTCGATGGCCTTCTCGTCGCGCTCAGCCTTGTAGCGGCTGCGGCCCAAATTCGCGGATGCTGGTTCCTGCGCACCGAGCGTGGGCGTGGCATCCCGAGCACTCTGTGGGTGATCGCGCTTGTAGCGCCGGCCGCTGCGGTCTGGGTGATCGGCCTCTTCCGACCCGAGGTCGGTTTCTTGGCCGCGGTTCCGCTCTGGATGGCTGTCTGCGTTGCCGCACCCCTCTTTTCGCGCCGCCGACTCTGGAGCCTGCTCGCGGGTGGACTGGCAATCTCGATCGCTCATCCGTTCGTGGCAGCCGCACTCTTGGGTGGCCCGGTCAACCCCGGAGTGACCGGCGACTTCTGGCTCGTGATTTTCTACAGCCTCCTCCTGCCGCTCATGGTGCTGTCGGGTCTCTGGTGGTGGGATGTCGTTGTCACCCTCGACCGCCTGCGCACGAGTGCCGCCGCCCTTGCCGTCGCCGAAGAACGGCTGCGCTTCGCCTCTGACCTGCACGACATTCAAGGGCATCATTTGCAGGTGATTGCGCTCAAGTCTGAGCTGGCCGAACGGATGCTCGCCATCGACCCTGAAGCCGCCCGCGAACACATTCATGAGACGCGGATGATCGCCAAACAGGCCATGGAAGAAACTCGGTCACTCGTGGCCGGGTATCGAGAAGTCGAGCTCGGCGACGAGTTGGAGAACGCGCGCGAAGTGCTGACGGCAGCCGGCGCCGCATGTGAGCTCGTTGTCGGCCAGATGCCCGCGAACGCCGATGCACGCCGCGTACTCGGGCTCGTCGTGCGAGAAGCAACCACGAACATCCTGCGTCACAGCGAAGCCACTCAGGTGTCGATTCGTCTCGACGCGACTGACAACGAAAGCACTCTCAAGATCAGCAACGACGCCGTGCAGAGCGGTGTCTCGTCGAGCGGCACTCCCGGGAGCGGGCTCGCCGGCTTGCGGGATCGGGTCGCCGCGCTTGAGGGCGAACTTGTGGCTGCGGTTGACCCCAGCGGGGAACGCTTCGAGTTGAGCGTGCGGATTCCGGCCCGTGCGGGAGTGAAGGCATGAGCGCGACCGGCGTAGGAAAGACTGGCCCGAGCGAGACCGGCGTAACGGCACTCACGGCGCCGGCCCGCGTCATCCGCCTTCTGATCGCCGATGACGAACACCTCATTCGCGGCGCCCTCAGCGCGCTGCTGAATCTTGAGCCCGACATCGAGGTCGTCGCGAGCGTTGACAACGGTGTTGCCGCAGCCGAGCAAGCGCTTGAACTGCAACCGGATGTCTGCCTGCTCGATCTCGAGATGCCCCAGGCTGACGGGATTGAGGCGGCAGCGCGAATCCTCTCGACCGTCGCGACAAAGGTGGTCATCGTGACCCGCCACGCACGCCCCGGAGTGCTGCGCCGCGCTCTCGCCGCGCGCGTCTCGGGCTTCGTTCCCAAGTCGACGCCCGCCGAAGATTTGGCCACTGTGATCCGGGATGTGGTGGCCGGCAAACGCTACATCGATGCAGAAATTGCGGCGACGGCCCTCACTGCCGAACGCTGCCCCCTCACCGACCGCGAGTTGGACGCGCTGCGGTTCAGCCGCTCCACGATGAGCGTGCAAGAAATCGCCGACGCTCTGCACCTGGCACCCGGGACTGTGCGCAACTACCTGTCCTCGGCGATGACGAAGCTCGACGCGCAGTCGCGGCACGACGCCGCCGACAAGGCCTGGCAGCAGGGGTGGATTTAGCTGGTTTCCTCGGCTGCAGGGTCGACCTATGCTCGCCCGAACGTGAGCGCCCACGACTGCTCGCCCTTCGCGGTCTCGACCCAGCCATCCGCTTCGATCTCGTGGCGAAGCTTCGCCAAGGTTTCGGCCATGCGTGGCGCGTAAGCCTCATCCGGGTTCATCGGATCGAACATGTGGTTCGACGAGAAGGAGCCGCTTCTATACAGGGTTTCGCCGCCGACACGACCGATAAAGCGCAGCGTTTGGTTCGGGACACCAGTGCTGAGCGTGGTGAGCATCCTCGCCAAACCGGAAATCTCAACTTCTTCGATTTCGACCTGAAGTGACTCGCTCTGTGGACTCATGAGTCTCATAGTGCGCCTGAAGCACGCCGTTGTAAACGGGTCCGACGGGGAAACCCCGCATCAGAGCGGTTTGTAGCGGTAGGTGAAGTGCGCGGCGTAGCGGAACCACTCACCCTGCAGCGGGGCGTGGAGCCGAACATCCACGTGCTGCCGGCCGTCGGCCCGCGATTCGTCGACGGTGGCGGCAGACCGGCTCACTCACGAACGCGGCCGCGATCCGGCCGGCTGGGCAGCGGATGCCGGTTGCTCGCGCAACGACGTCACGCACCGAGCCAGGAGATCCCCCAGCATCGCTTGCTCGCCTGCGTTAAGGGTTGACTTCATCCGGTCTTCAACATCTTTGACCGCAGCGCTGGCGGTGGCCAGCTGGCGTCGGCCAGTGGCGGTGAGCTCAACAGGGAGCACCCGACCAGCGACGGGTTGTGCGGGACGGGTGACAAAACCGTCGCGCTCGAGAGATTGCAGGAGCACGTTCATCGCTTGGCGTGTAACGAATGCTCCGCGAGCAAGTTCAGAGTTCGAGAGGCCGGGTCGTTGGGCCAAGAGCTCTAGGCAGGAGTAGTGCGTGATGCTCATCCCGAGCGGGCGCAGCACCGCTTCCATGGCAGACCGGAGCGCGCTGGAAGCCTCCTTGAGGAGGTACCCCAGCGAGGTTTCGAGATCGATTCCGGCGGGCTGTTGCGTCATGTCAATATTCTGACATAGAGTGTGCGATGTCAACTAGTTGACATCTACACGAGGAGAACAATGACCACCGCATCCGGCCCCGGCTTCATATCACTTCAGGTTCGCGATCTTGACGCCGCCGGCGCCTTCTACGAAAAGTATCTCGGCGTGACTCGCCAGCCAGGCCCGCCCCACGCGATCGTTTTCGGCACCACCCCGGCCGCATTCGCCGTGCGTTCCGCCGCCCCCGGCGTTGACCTCGACTCAGTCACACAACTCGGGCTGGGTGTCGGCATCTGGATGCACGCGCCCGACGCCCAAGGCATCCACGACACCCTCGCTGCCGACGGCATCACCATCATCTCGGCCCCCGTCGATGGTCCGTTCGGTCGCACCTTCACGTTCGCCGACCTCGACGGATACAACATCACGTTGCACGACCGCGCCTAGCGGGTAGGGGCGCGGCGGACAGTCGCGGGCCGCGATCAGAGCCGGCCAGCGTCGAGCGGTGGCAGCTACGAGACCTGCACCCCAACACGGTGCCAACCCTCGGCACCGTCGGGTACGACGGGAACGGGAGTTTCCGATTGGGTAGTGCCGCCGGCATCCGTCGCGCGTGATTCGATGATGTGGTTGCCGCTAGTGGCTTCCCACGGGTACACCCACTGCACCCAGGTGTCGGCGGAGATCGCGGTTGCCAGTTCGGCGGCCTGCCACTCGCCGCCGTCGATGCGAACTTCGACGCCGGTGATTCCCGTGTGCGGAGCCCAGGCGACACCCGCGACAGCGACGGTGCCTGCCGTGACCGTGACGCTTGAGCTCGGCACGTCGATGCGGGACTGAGTCTTGACGGGGCCCTTGGCCGACCAGCCGCGATCGGTCCAGTATGCGGTCGCATCAGCGAAGCGCGTGACCTGCATTTCGACGACCCACTTGGTCGCCGACACGTAGCCATAGAGACCAGGGACGACCATCCGTACCGGAAAGCCGTGCTGTTGCGGAAGCGGTTCGCCGTTCATCCCGACCGCCAAAATGCTCTCGCGGTTCTCGTCTTGCAGCGCTTCGAGCGGCGTGCTCGCGGTGAACCCGTCGATGCTGCGGGAGAGCACCATGTCGGCGCCAGCCAGCGGCTTCGCCTTCGCCAGCAGATCCCGGATGGGGTAGCCGAGCCACATAGCGTTGCCCACGAGGTTGCCGCCGACCACATTCGATACGCACGAAAGCGTTGCGGCGGTCTCGACGAGGGGAAGCTCGAGCAGTTCGGCGAACGAAATTTCGATCTCGTTCTCGACCATTCCCGTGATGCGCAGTCGCCACTCATCCGCGTCGACGTTAGGAACGACAAGAGCGGTGTCGATGCGGTAGAAGTTTGAGTTCGGAGTGATGAGCGACGAGATACCGGGCACATCGAGACTCGCGCTGGCCGGGATAGCGGGGGCCGCAACCGCGGGGGCAGGCAGTTTGAGAGCGGTGCGCACGGCATCCACGACGGAGGCGCTGGCGTTGACGACGCGGGCGCCGACTCCTACGAGCACCGCGCCGACAGAGGCGACGCCGACGATGCGCAGAAAGTCACGCCTGGAGGCGGCTGGCACACGGGTGGGAGTGGCAGATGAGCGTTGAGCGCTAGCAGCGCGCGCGGCCGCCGCGGTACCGGCGGGCGTCGTGGCAGGCGCGACCGGAATGGAACTGACCCAACGGCGCAAACGAATCATCGTGATGCGCAACACGAGTACACCCGCGACCACTCCGAGAACGGTGGGCATTGGCCAGCTTGCGGACGCTTGGGCGCGGGTCGTGACCGCGATCGTCGCGACGACGCCGATGAAGACGAGCAGGATGACGCCCCAGCTGGGCCGCGCATACTCCACGAGGCCAACCGCCACAGCAAGAATGAGCACCAAGAGCCCCACGCAGAGCAACAGCACGATCTTGTCGTTGGTGCCGAACAGCGCGATGGTGAGATCTTTCAACCACGACGGCGCGAGGTCGATCACGAGCGAGCCGACGGCGAGCACCGGGCTGCTGGCGGGCGAGATAAAGACGGCGAAGAACTCGGCAACGGCGAGCACGACGGCGGCGCTGAGCACGCCCAAAAGCGCCGACCAGCTGCGGATGCGTTTCACGCTGAGAGCGGCGGGCGGGGCGGTCTTCGTCGCGGAGGTCACAGGCGAATCGCTTCTTCCTTAGTAAGACGAGAGACCGTAGGTCTAGACGCCGGGCTGGAGTTCACCCCTCCACTTTCAGAACGGTGCAAGCGGGAGGTCTAACCCAGAGTAGACGCGGCTCCTGTGCGCACGGCGGTAGGGCTGCAAATGAGTCAAAACCGTAAGATGTGGCAGATTGGCCGGCACGCAGCGCGCGAATAGTTCACCACGTCCGTCCGAGAAGAGGGTGACGAGTGGCGCACCCGACGCATGAGGAGAATCCTGCGATCATTTCTCCATGAGAACAGTGAACGTCCGCCCCATGACCACCAGTGAGTTCGACGCGTGGCAGCACGCAACGACGGCAGAGTTCGCTGCCGAGCAAGTCGCGATCGGGCGCTGGCCACTCGAGGGTTCGATCGAGCGAGCCATCGCCGACAACGCCTCACTCCTCCCACAGGGCATCGACACTCCCCGCATGCTGTTCCTGCAGGGAACGGATGCCGCCGGCGCGACCGTCGGGCACGCGTGGGTCAGCCTCGACCACCCGCAGGGGTCACCCGACCTCGCCTATTTATTCGACATCCAAGTGGCGGAAGAGCGCCGAGGTAGCGGCCTCGGTCGCGCGCTTCTCGCAGCAGTCGAAGCTGCGGTGCTGGATGCCGGCGTGCCAGCCCTTGAGCTGAACGTGTTCGGGCACAACACTCCCGCCGTCTCGCTCTACGGCTCCTCGGGCTACACCGTCACTACGCAGCAGATGCGCAAAACCCTCAGCCCGAACCCCTAATCGGAGCATCTTCTCAGGGAGGAATAGTGCGGGCCGGTCAATGTTGAGTTTGATACGACCGACAGAAAGAGATCCGCTGTGAACTTGTTTTCCCCCACGACCCTCGGCGAGCTGAACCTGACCAACCGCTTGGTGATGGCACCACTCACTCGCACCCGCTCGGGCAAAGACGGCATTCCCGGCCCGATGGTCGCCGAGCACTACGCGCAGCGCGCCTCGCTCGGCCTGATTGTGTCCGAGGGCACCTACCCGAGCCATGCTGGGCGGGGTTTCCCGGGCCAGCCCGGACTGGTCGAGCCCGAGCAACTAGAGGGCTGGAAGCACGTGACTGACGCAGTGCACGCGGCGGGCGGGCAAATCGTTGCGCAGGTCATGCACGCCGGGCGAGTGAGCCACGAAGCCACCAACGGCGGACACACTCCGGTCGCCCCCAGCGCGATCGCGATCGACGGCGAAACTCGAACCTACGAGGGCAAGAAGCCCTTCCAAGTTCCCCATGCCCTCACCGACGGCGAGCTCGTCGGCGTGATTGATGAGTTTGTCACGGCCTCGCGCAACGCTGTTGCGGCAGGATTCGACGGCGTCGAACTGCACTCCGCCAACGGCTACCTGCTGCACGAGTTTCTCTCCCCCGCCTCCAACCAGCGCGAGGGCCAGTACGGCGGCTCCCCCGAAAACCGTGCTCGCTTCGTGATCGAAGTTGCGACCGCAGTCGCCGAGGCGATTGGCGCCGGCCGCGTGGGGCTCCGCATCTCGCCAGCCCACAACATCCAAGGTGCGCTAGAGACAGACAGCGCCGACGTACTCGCGACCTACGGCGCTCTCGTCGACGGTCTCGCCCCGCTCGGCCTCGCCTACCTCAGCATTCTGCACGCCGAACCCGCCGGCGCCTTCGTGCAAGAACTGCGCACTCGCTTCGGCGGACCAGTGCTGCTTAACAGTGGCTTCGCGCGGATCACGACTCGGGATGAGGCTCTTAGCCTGGTGAGTGACGGTTACGCCGAGGGTGTTGTTGTGGGCCGTCCGGCCATCGCAAACCCCGACCTCGTGTATCGCTGGCAAGAAAACCTGCCGCTGAACACCCCCGACGCCGCCACCTTCTACGGAGACGGCCCCGAGGGCTACACCGACTACCCCACCTTCGAACCGAGCTAGCGCGCCGCCGCGGCGACCGGCTCGCGTCCGCCGGCTTAGCTAGAGAACGGATCCAAGCCGGTCGCCTTCACCGCGACAGCCCAGAGCTTTTCGGCAGACTCGGGGTCGATCGCCCAGGCCTTAGCGCCGCCGATCATCATGTCGGTCTGGTCATCCGCCACGACCCCCTTGATCGAGCAGTCTTCACAGTAAGCACCGCCACGCTCAGCGAGCTCGGGGGCGGTCGCTGCCCAGAGGCCGGTCGACGCACCCTCGGCCGGCGTCTTGAACATCGGGTTCGGGTTGCCCTCTTCGTCGATCCACTGGCGGGCAAGAAGTTCTTCGCGCGGTAGGTTGCGCTGCAGTTCCGTCATGATGCCACCAGGGTGCACCGAGAACGCGTGGATGCCGCGGCCGGCCAGGCGAGCATCCAGAGCGACAGCGAACAGAGCATCCGCCGTCTTCGACTGACCGTACGAAACCCACGGGTCGTACGGGGTGGACTCGAAGTTGATGTCGTCGAAGTTCACGGGCGAACGCCAGTGGCCGATCGACGAGTACGACACGATGCGCGCGCCATCCTGCAGCAGAGTTTCGAGGCCCGCGACGAGCGCGAAGTGGCCGAGAAGGTTGGTGCCGAACTGCATTTCCCAGCCCTGGGGCGTGCGCTGTTCGGGGGTCGCCATGACCCCGGCGGCGTTGATCATGAGATCGACAGGGGTGCCGGCTTCGCGCATCCCCGCGGTGAAGGCAGCGACAGAGTCGAGGTCGCCGAGGTCCATCTTCTCGACGCGAACGTTCGCCAGACCGTCGAGCGCTTCGGTCGCCTTCTCAGGTCGACGGGCGGGAACGATCACAGCAACGCCCGCTTCGGCGAGCGCCTTCACCGTTTCGAAGCCGAGGCCCGAGTAGCCGCCGGTGACAACAGCGGTCTTGCCGGCGAGGTCGAAGCCGGCGATCACTTCGGATGCCGTGCTGCGGTAGCCGAAGTTCGATTCGAGTGGTTGTTGGTGGGCTGTCATTTCTGCGGAGGAGATCATGCTTGCGACTCTAAGAGTTGGAGTGCACTCTAAGTCAAGCCCGCCAGCACACTCCCAGCAACAGCGTCATCCCGGCAGCACCGCTCAGTGCAGTGCAGTGCATCCGCACAACAGAAAGCCCGGGCCGACCGAAGTCGACCCGGGCTCGATCCCTGGTTTAGTTCACGCGAGAGCTATTAGCCCTTGGTGACCTCGTAGTACAGCGGAACTGAATCCCAACCGAACTGAACGTTCTCGACGGTGTCCGCCGAGACGCCAGTGGCGTTGGAGTACCACAGCGGGATGCTGGGGAGGTCGTTCAGCAGAACTTCCTGAGCGTCCTGGTAGAGAGCGGTCGCGTCATCAACGGTCTGAGCTGCGGCACCCTCCTTCAGGAGTCCATCGAACTCAGCGCTGGTGTAGCCCTCATAGTTCGAGCCAGCACCGGTCTGGTACAGCGGTGCGAGGAAGTTGTAGAGCGACGGGTAGTCGGCTTGCCAGCCGGCGCGGGTTGCACCGGTCAACGTGCCAGCAACACGGTCTTCGAGCGACGACTTGAAGTCGGGGTACGACTTGCCGATCGCTTCAATGCCGAGCGTGTTCTTGATGCTGTTCGCTACTGCATCAACCCAGCCTTGGTGGCCACCGTCTGCGTTGTAAGCGATGTCGAACGTGCTGTCACCGAAGGGTGAAATCGCGTCCGCTTCAGCCCAGAGCTTCTGAGCTTCTTCCGGGTTGAAGTCGAGAACTTCAGCACCGGCAAGATCGCTCGAGTAACCGTCGACTACGGGCGACGTGAAGTCGGTTGCCGGCGTGCGGGTTCCCTGGAAGATTACGTCGGTGATCTCAGTACGGTCGATCGACATGGAGATAGCAGCACGACGCAGCTTTCCTTCCTCGCCACTGAAGTGATCGAGGTAGTAAGGAATGTTGAAGGCCTGGAAGATGGCTGCCGGCTGGTTGATAGCGCGGTCGCCGAACTCGTCCTCGAAAATGCCGAAGGCACTGTCGGGAACAGCATCGAGAACGTCAAGGTTTCCACCCAGAACATCGGCGTAAGCCGCATCCTGCGAAGTGTAGAACTTGAAGGTCACGCCGCCGTTAGCGGGTGTGCGCGTTCCGTCGTAGTCAGGATTGGTGACGAGCGCAATCTGCACATCGTGCTCCCACGCGTCGTCGCCATCCATCATGTACGGACCGTTACCGACGGGGTTCTCGCCGTAGGCTTCCATGTCCTCGAAAGCGATCGTCGGCAGGGGCATGAACGCCGTGTAGCCGAGTCGCAGAGGCCAGTCGGCCTCGGGGGCAACGAGAGTCACGTCGAACGTGAGGTCGTCGACAACCGAGAGTCCAGTGAGTTCGGAGTCTTCTTCGTAGCTGAAGCCTTCGATGTCATCGAAGAAGTACGACGACGACTGAGCGTTGCTAAAGGTTGCCCCGTAGGTCCAGGCGTCAACGAACGACTGAGCGGTGACTGCTTCACCGTTGGTGAAGGTCCAGCCGTCTTTGAGCGTGACGGTCCAGTTCTGGCCATCTTCTGACTCGATCGAGTCAGCGACGTCGTTCTGGATGCTGCCATCGGCTGCATACGAAACCAACCCCGCGTAGATGGAGGTCAGAATCTTGCCGCCACCTACTTCAGTGGTTCCGGTGGTGATGAGCGGGCCTAGGGGCTCGCTTCCGTTGGTGGTGATGGTCTGGTTGACGTCACCCGAATCTCCGCCGTCGCTGCTAGCGCAGCCGGCGAGAGTGAGCGAGACCGCCGAGGCGAGCGCAACAGCGCCCAGCCCGAAACGTGATGCCTTCATGCTTCCTCCTGTGCAATGAGCGCCTACGGTGCGAGCTGTGGGCCGCGCCGGGCGTTGGACTTACTTTAGGCCTCGAAATCCGCGACCTAAAGCGAAGTGCCACAATGTTACCTCGTTGTTAGGTTGAGGCGCACTCAAGCCTTACAAAAGTTTACAAAACGGACACATGACCTATCATTGTGTTTACAGGGATGCCGTAAGGTTTCGCCATGACGGCATCCTGCCGCACTGAGCAACTAAGAAAGTAGAGACGATGACGAGCGCACCAGTCCTCATGTTTTCGAGCACGATGTCCGCAGACATGCGACACGTAATCACCCACGAGGTCCACGACCCGTTCCTCTACATCGAGGTTGATGGCAAGCGGTACACCGCCATCAAGTCGCTCGAAGCAGCTCGGATGCGGGACGTCGAGAACATGACCGTGTTCCCGCTTGAGGAACTCGGCTTCGACGACTTCCGCGCCTCCGGCCAGGGCCCCGACCTCGCCGAACTCAACTGCTTGGTCGAGGCGTGCCTCCGCACCGGAGTGAAGAGCGCCAGCGTTCCTTCCACCTTCCCCCTCGGCGTTGCCGACCACCTGCGCGAAGCCGGCATCGAACTCAACGTCGACAACGACCTCTTCGAGATGCGCCGCCGCGTGAAGTCGCCGGCCGAGCTTGCCGGCATGCGCCGCGCGCAGATCGCCGCCGAAGCGGGCGTTGCCCACGTCGCCACCCAGATGGAAGCCGCAACGGTTGGCGCCGATGGCGGACTGCTCATCGACGGCAAGCCCCTCACGTGTGAAGACTTGAAGACGGGCATCCGCGCCGCCTTCTTGCGCAATGGTTGCGAAGACGCGGGCCTCATCGTGGCTCACGGCGAGCAGACCTGCATCGGCCACCACGCTGGCTCGGGCCAGATCTTCGAGGGCGAGCCCGTCACCGTTGACATCTGCCCCCGCGACACTGAGTCCGGGGGAAACTCTGACATGACCCGCACCTTCGTCAAGGGCGAGATCAACGAAGAGCTCGAGACGTACTGGCGCATCGTGAAGGAAGCGTTCGACAACACGCTCGCCGCCATCCGCCCCGGTCTTCCGGTCGCCGAGCTGCACCGCATCTCGTGCGAGCCGATCAGCAACGCCGGTTACCCCACGCAGCTCACCAAGAAGCCGGGTGAGGTTCTCAACGAGGGCTACTTCCACAGCCTCGGCCACGGAATCGGCCTCGAAGTTCACGAAGCTCCCGGCCTTGGCCAGAACGACGCCGTGCTGGTTGCCGGTGACGTCATCGCCATCGAGCCCGGCTGCTATCGCCAGGGCTTCGGCGGAGTTCGCCTCGAAGACATCGTTCTCGTCACCGAAGACGGCGCCGAGCTCATCACGGACTACCCGTACGAGCTCACCCCCGTCGCCATTTCCCGAGGAGTCTAATCGTGCGCGACCCCCGTATTGATGCCGAGCGTGAGCAGAGCATCCGCGAATGGCAGGAATTCTGTCGCTTTCCTTCTGTGGCGAGCGATCGCGTTGCCATCGAAGCTGCCGCTGACTGGCTGGAGCAGAAGCTTCGCCGGCTCAGCGAGCGCGTCGAGCGCATCGAGATTCCGGAATACGGGCCGGTCGTCGTCGCCTACTTCCCCGGAGCGAGCGACAAAACGCTCATGCTCTACAACCACTACGACGTGCAGCCTGTCGGCGACCTCGACCAGTGGATCTCCGGCCCCTTCGAGTCAGAAATCCGCGACGGTGCCATGTGGGCCCGCGGTGCCTGCGACGACAAGGCCGATGTCACGAGCCGCCTACGCGCGCTCGAGCTGTTCATTGAGGATCACCCGGACGGCTTGCCGTACAGCATGATCTACCTCGCCGACCCGTGTGAAGAGATCGGTAGCCCCGGCCTCGAAACCGTGTTGGCCGAGAACTCCGAACGCCTCAGCTCCGATGCCGTGCTGTGGGAGAGCTACCTTCGTGAAGACGACGGTCGCCCCGCAGTCGGCTTCGGATGCCGTGGCGGCATGGAGATCAGCCTGAGCCTGAACATCCTGGCCTCCAATCAGCACCCCTCGTATTCGCAGATTCTGCGTTCCGCACCGCTCGAGTTGATGCGAGCGATCACGTCTCTCACGACGGAGGACGGCCTCATCGCCGTTCCCGGTTTCACGGATTCGGCGTTGCGACCGGATGCCGCGGCCAAGGCGCGCACGCAAGAGCTCTCGCTCCCCGGCGACGCCATCAGCCTGCCGGGCGTCAACCCCCTGAAGGATCTGCCAGCCGCAGAACTGAAGGAACGTTTCATCTTCACCCCGTCGATGAGCCTCTCCGGCTTCGACATAGACCCGAGCGTCAGCCACAGCGTTCCAGCGAAGGGCACCGCGAAAGTTCGCTTCGGGCTCGTTCCCGGCATGGACCCGCACGCCTGCTTCGAGACCGTGAAGTCGTTCCTGGGCGACACCGCCCCCGACATTCAAGTCGAGCTCATCCGTACGATGCAGCCCGCGTTCTCGCCGGTAGACACTCCATTCGCCGTCTCCGTTCTTGACGCTGCCGCCAAAGCCTTCGAGGCAGAACCGGTCGTCTACGATGTGATGACGGGTTCCGGACCGGGAGCATTCTTCCTGGAGCATCTGGGGGCTCCCCTGATTTCGCCCACCGGAACGCTGCGACCGGAGGGAAACATGCACGGCTACAACGAACACGGCTACCTCGAGGACTACCTCACCCACATCCAGTTCACGCTCGACCTGCTCAATAACCTCGAGGCCAACGGGTTCGCGAACAATGACTGATCCGGCAGCCGCCACTGAGGCTTCGAAGATCATTGATCTGCTCGAGCAGAGCACCCCGAAGGTCGAACTCGACACGATTGACCTTCAGTTGATCCGTCACCTGCACGAAGACGCCAGTGTCTCGCTGCGCAGCCTCGGCACGCTGGTCGGGATGTCGGCGCCCAGCGTCGGCGAGCGTGTCGCCCGCCTCGAACGCACGGGTGTCATCCGCCGCCGCAGCATCGAGATGGACTGGTCGGCTATGGGCCGCCCGATGCTCGTCGTGATCCCGATCAAGATCACGTCGGATGCCAAGATGCTGACGGTCATTGAGGCTCTGCAAGCGATTCCCTCTCTCACGGAGATCCTGATTCTGAGCGGCACCTACGACATGATGGCCCGCTTCCGGCTGAAAGATCATGCTGAATTGCAGTCGCTGCTGCTCGAGAAACTCGGGGCCGTCGCCGGTCTTCAGCGCGTGGAAGCCATGATCAGTCTTGGCCGCGTCGACGACACATCGCCGCTCACCCACATCCTCGATCTCGATCTCGACGACTAACCACCCCAACAGAAAGTAGCCCCGTGCGCATCGATGATTCGTGGCGAGACCTCGCCGCTCCCGACTTTTCCCTCTACGCCGGGCTTGATCCTGAGCGTCGAATCATGATGATGGGTGCGGACCCGTTCGCGCCCGACAAGTGCCTGCCCGACCACGTCATCGATGCCACCAAGCAGGCGCTCGACGAGGGCAAGACCCATTACTCGCTCGATAACGGCTACGCAGAACCTCGCCTCAAGACCGCGCTCGTCAACAAGTTGCGCGACTTTAACGGCATGGAGATCGATCCCGAAACCGAACTGATGGTGGGACCCAGCTCGGCCTTCACACTGTTCCTCTCAATTCGCATCTGCATCCGCCCCGGCCAGGGCGATGAAGTTCTCGTAACGAACCCCGGATTCGCCGAGAACATCAACGACGTTCACCAGATGGGCGCGGTCTGCGTTGAGGTTCCGACCTACGAAGAAGATGGCTTCGCCTTGCGGATGGATGAATTCCGCTCGCGCATCACGGAGCGCACCCGCGCCATCGTGATCACGAACCCGAACAACCCCACCGGCACCGTCTACACGCGCGAAAACCTGTTGGAGCTCGCAGCGCTGGCAGAAGAGTTCGACCTCGGCGTCATCGTCGACCAAGACTTCGAGCGCCAGATCTACGACGGAGCGGAGTACGTGAACTTTGCCACTCTGCCGGGAATGCGTGAGCGCACCCTCACTGTTTTCGGAACCTCGAAGGACCTCGGTCTCACCGGCTTCCGCGTGGGTTATCTCGTCGCCCCGGCCGAGATCATGCCGATGCTCAAGATCGCGACCTTCAACTATGTGGGCCCCACGAACACCTTCGCTCAGTACGGTGTTGCTGCGGCCTACGAGAACCCTGCGTACACCGACGAGTGGTTCACGATCTACAACAAGCGTCGCCACGACATCTACGATGCACTCCAGGGCATCCCCGGTGTTGGCGCGTCCATGCCGGCTGGTGGCTTCTACCACTGGGTGAACATCGCCGAGCTCGGCACCTCGCTCGAAGTCGTCAAACACCTCGTCGACACTCAGCAGCTCGGTGTCTCGCCGGGCAACTGGTTCGGATCGGCCGGCGAAGGCTACATCCGCGTGATGTACGGCTCGAACGGCCGCGACGAGATCTTCCAGGAGGGCGTTGCTCGCTTGGCTGCTGGGCTGCGCGCGTTCGCTGACCTCAAGGGCGTAAGCGCCGCCGCTTAGGCTCGCGCGCTCTCCACGTTCGTCTCGACAGCCCGCCACAGGGCGGCTTTCGGAATAGCGCCGTTGGCGGCAAGGTTGTAGCCATCATGAACGACCTCCTTGCCGCCGACACCGCCATGGGCGCCGTGACGCTCAGCGTCGCGAACCTCGACGCGCTCACCACGTACTACCGGGATGCCGTGGCCCTCACTGTGCTCAGCGAGTCTCCTGACACGGTCGTTCTCGGTCGCGGCACCACGCCCGTCGTGATCCTCAAGCACTCGCCCGCGCTCAAGCATGCGAGCCCGCGCGATGCCGGGCTGTTCCACACTGCCATCCTGTTCGATACCGAAGAGCCGCTGGCGGCATCCGTCTATTCGGTGGCCACTCGCTACCCGAAAACCTTCACGGGCAGCGCCGACCACCTCGTGAGCAAGGCCTTCTACTTCACCGACCCCGAGGGCAACGGCGTCGAACTGTATTGGGATCGCGATCGCACCCAGTGGAGTTGGACTCACGGCGCCGTCGAGATGGCCACGCTCTTTCTCGACCCCAACGCATTCTTGCAAGCAAACCTCACCGAGGCCGCCGTCGAGCAACCCGCGATTGGGGGCGCCCGCGTCGGTCATGTGCACTTGCAGGTCGGCGACGTCACCACCGCGCGCGACTTCTACGTGAACCAACTCGGCTTCGCCGCCACCACCGAGATTCCCGGCAGCGCCGTGTTCGTGAGCGCCGGCGGTTACCACCACCACATGGCCATGAACACGTGGAACTCGAGCGGCGCTGGTCCGCGCCTGCCTGCACTCGGACTCGCTCAAATCGACATCACGGTGCCGAGCGCCGACGACCTCGGAGCATTAGGCGAACGGATGACGCACCACGGCATCCCGCTGCGTCACGATGGCCAGACCCTCAGCTTCGATGACCCCTGGGCCAACCAGATTCGGGTGAGCACCGCGCCGTAGCGCGCTAGCTGGCTAGCAAGCCAGCCGTGCTGCTGCTGCAGCAGGCTTCAGGCTGCGGTCGTCACAGATCGCCCTGGTCCCAGCGGAACAAGCGCGCCCCAATCACAGCCATAAGCGCAGCGGTCGCCGCCATCATCGCCCACAAAATATAGACGCTCACGAACGGTTGAGCGCCGGCGATATCTGCACTGACGGCCTGCATAAACCAGGTCGTCGGGAGAAACTTCGGAAGCTGCTGAAACACCTCTGGCAGCGACTGCAACGGAAACATTATGCCCGACGACAGCGCGATGAAGATGGGCAAAACTCCAGCCAACTGTTGCACTACTTCAGGGTTTTTCGAGCGTGCCGCTAAGAGATATCCGAACGCGAAGAACATCGCGAGCCCCAGGAGGAGCGTGACGAATAGCCTGACGCCATTGAACGATTCGATGTAGCCGCTGGCGGCCGCGATCCCGATTACGATTCCGCTCTGCAACACGCCCAATCCGAACTGAACGGGAGTCTGCGCGACAAGGAATGTGAGCCGTCGCACAGGCGTGGTGCCGAATAGGCGGAGAGTGCCTTGTCTTCTCATCGTGACCAAGGGCACCGCAGTTCCGAGCAGAGCAAGCCCCAAAAAACCCATCACAAGAACGGTTGCCAAGTTCTGCCGGAGAAAGTCGATCGATTCGAAACCGTTGGCATCCATCACTCGGATGTCTGCACTCGGGATCCCCCCATCGTGCACCGCATCTGCGAGCTCGATCCACGCCGGCGTCCCCTTAGCGGCGAGGGTAACCGTTGCTTCACCATTCGCGAATCGAACTATGGCGGTATACCCGCCTTCCACCGGCGCGGCAGCTTCCGCCACCTCCTCGGCCTCGATCCCTCGCTGCGTGAGTTCCGTCACAAGATCTGCACCGTAAGAGTTGTCAGCAACGACGGCGACAACTGGTTGGGGCCCGTCGTTGACCATCACATTGATCGCGATCGTGAGTAGCAAGAAAAAGAAGAATAGTGCCGAGAGGCTAAGGACGACTTTTACATTCCGAAAAAGTTCCCGAGTGCTCGCCTTAGACAGCTCCGCAAAGGCTGAGCCCTGAAAACGATCAGTTGCCAACATGCGGGCCTCCGTTTACGGCGATGTCGAGGAAGACATCTTCGAGCGAGCTGGAGCGCACAGCAAAATCGCGCGACTGCACACGCACGTTGAAAGTTGCGCGTCGAATGAGACCATCCGGGTCGGTGGTTTCCGCCGCTATCCTCGCTCCACCAAGAACCTGGTGACGTTTGTAGGGGCTCCCCACGATGCTTTCCAAGTCTTCGGAACTCGCAGTCTCCTGCACGGTGAATTCGACGTAGCTCACGCTGGAGTGTCGTCGCACCAGTTCGCTTGGAGTGCCCTCAGCGGCTACACGGCCTTTAACGATGATGACGACTCGATCGCACAGTTTGGTCGCTTCATCCATGTGATGGGTCGACAAAAGTACAGTCTTGCCGCGCGCTTTGAGCGATTCAATGAGCGCCCAGAGCGACTGGCGAGCGGACGGGTCGAGGCCCGCCGAAGGCTCATCAAGCACCAACAACTCGGGGTCGCCCACGAGCGCTACCGCGAGCAACAGCCGCCGCCTTTCACCTCCCGAGAGCTTTTTCACCCTCCGCTTCGCAAGATCGCTCAAGCCGGTATCAGCAAGAACACTCTCGACAGAAAGCGGGCTGGGATGGAAAGACGCGAACAGTTCCACGGTTTCACGCACTGTCTGGAACTCAAGGAGGCTTGCAGACTGGGGCTGCACCGCAATGCGGGACGTAATTACGTCGCGTACTCTCGCGGGGTCTACTCCAAGAACAGAAATAGATCCCTCAGTCGGCCGACGCAGCCCGACGATGCACTCGATTGTTGTTGTCTTGCCCGCCCCGTTGGGGCCTAGCAAACCGACAATCTCACCGCGCGCGACTTCGAGACTGACCCCGTCGACCGCGGTAACATCGTCGCCATAGCGCTTGACCAAACGCTGAACACGAACCACGATTTCTCGTGAGACAGAGTCAAGCGGAATGCTCCCGCCATCAACCATTGCCTCGACCCCTTCGCCGGAATTCACGCGTGCGGTTGGAGGGCATCCTCCTCGGTCACGGACGATCCATTCTCAGCGCCAAGCCACATTGACAAAGGCGAGGAATTATTCGTTAGCACCAAAAGTAGCACCCCTCGGGAGAAAGGGACAGGCACCTGAGCGCCAGTTCTCGACATCAACCACACGCTGCTTCGCGACATCCGACAACCGAGAACCGCTCGCGCTGGGTGCTGCCGGTGCGCTCATTAGCCGCCGAGGCGTTCGTCGAGTTCGCGGATGACCGGCCACGCGCCCTCTTCGGAGTTGGAGAGCACCACAACGTCGAGACCCGCCTCGAGGTAGTGGCGCACGATTCCGGAGGCGCCGGGGCTCACACCGTCGGCGAAGTAGCTGCGCACGGTGCCGTCTTCGTTCATGTCGAACTCGAGCCCGAAGCCGTACCAGGTCTCGTCGTCGTACTGAACTTGCGGAGTGAGAAACTCTTCCGTGAACTCGGTGTCGAGCAGCTCGCCGTTGCGCACCGCCTGAATGAAGCGAATGAGGTCGGCGGCCGTCACGTGAGCTCCACCATCGGGCAGGCCAATGGGCGGGGCGCTGTAGATGTTGGAAACCCAGCGGCCGTCGAGGTAGTCCCAGCCCTCGGCAACGCGCGGAGCGGCATCCCGACGGTCATAGAAGCCAGAGTCGACCATGCCGGCCGGCTCGAAAACTTCATCGAAAATGTACTGGCGGTAGTCGGTCTTGGTGACCTTCTCGAGCGCCAAGCCCGCGAGAACATAGCCCGCGTTGGTGTAAACGCATTCGACGCCGGGCTCCGCAAGCGACTCCTTATTCACAAAGGTGGGGAGCTGGTCGGCGGGCTCAAGAATTGTGTAGGTGGGGAACTCTGCCCACAGATCGGCGTAGCTTTCGCCCTCTTCTTCATCCACGTCATCCGCAATGCCGCTCGTGTGAGTGAGCACGTGCAACAGCGTGACGGCGGGGTCGATCTCGGTGTCGGCGAGGTCAACATAATGGTGAATGGATGTCTCGAGGTCGAGGTCATTCTTCGAGACCTGCTGCAGGGCGGCCACGCTCGTGAAGAGTTTGGTAATCGAGCTGGAATCGAAGCGGGTGTCAGCCGTGTTCGGCACGTCCCAACGCTGGCTGGCTTTACCTGCGACAGCCTCGTAAATGGTGGCATTGCCGCGTTTGATCAGCACCGTGCCCGAGAAGTCGCTCTGCTCAAGAAATTCGTCGAGTCCCGTGGTGTCCATAGTGCGAGCCTACCGAGAATTGATGACCGAATCGTGGAATAAGAAGACACCGGTCACAGTTCTCCGTAGGCATGACTACTTCTCTTGACACCCACACCAACTTCGCTATCGGAACCTGGCAGCTCGATCCCACGCACTCCACCGTTGCGTTCACGGTCAAGCACCTCATGATCAGCAAGGTTCGCGGAACCTTCGACGGTTTTTCGGGCACCATCGTCACCTCAGAAGTGCCTGCCGAGAACTCGATCACCGCCACCATCGACATGGCAACGATCAACACCAACCAGCCTGACCGCGACGGCCACCTGCGCACCAACGACTTCTTCAACGTGGAGGAGTTCCCCACCGCCACGTTCACCTCGACTTCGATGGACATCGACGGCGACGACCTCACCATTGAAGGTGACCTCACACTTCGTGGCGTTACCAAGCCCGTCACGCTGAAGGGCGAATTTGGCGGCATCGCCACCAACCCATACGGCCAGACTGTTGCCGCGGCAAGCGCCACCACCGTCATCAACCGCACCGAGTTCGGTATCAACTACAACGCTGCGCTCGAAACCGGTGGTGTTCTCCTTGGCGAGAACATCACTCTGACGTTTGACCTGCAGGCTGTACTTCAGAAGTAGCATCACGCGGTGCGGATGGTGTGGCGGGCTTGGCTCGCCACACCACGAGCGCTGCCGCGGTAACAACGAGCACCAGTACGCCAGCTCCCCAGGCGAGCCCGGCGTAGCCGATCATGATCAGGATGGGACCGGCGAAACCACCGCCCACCGCCCCGGCAAGGCTCATGATGGTGTCACTTCGACCCTGAATGCGTAGCCGCATCGCTCCCGTCGAGAGGTCAGCAACGAGTGCCGAACCAGCGACCGTAGAGGCGCTCCAGCCGAGACCGAGCAAGACGAGACCCACGGTGACGGCCGTATTGCTGAGCTCACCCAAAGCAACGACCAGCACGGATGCCGCAAAGAGCGCCTGCCCGATAAGGATTGTCGGGATGCGACCGAAACGGTCACTCGCCCAACCGAAGACCGGCGACAGCGAGTACATTCCGGCAATGTGCAAGCTGATGGTGAAGCCGATGATCGTGAGGCTCGCTCCGTGATGGAGCAAGTGCACGGGTGTCATCGCCATGATCGACACCATGACCGCGTGGCTGATCGCGATGGCGGCAATCGCGAAAACCAATGGGCCACGACCGCGGACGATTCCGGCATCCGCGGCAGCTGCCGGCTCGACAGGTTTATTGCCAGCCAGAACGAGAGGATCGGGGCGCAGCGCCACGAGGTAGAGCGCGACAGCGCCGAGTTGCGCCGCAATCGCGAAAACGAATGAGCCCGTATTGGTCGGCAGCGACAGCCATTGCGCTATCGCTTCACCAGGACCTACGAGGTTCGGGCCGGCGACAGCGCCAATCGTTGTCGACCAGACCACGAGTGAGAGGTCACGCCCCCGGTGCTGGGGAGCCGCAACATCCGTCGCAGCAAAGCGCGCCTGAAGGCCAACCGCCGTGCCGACGCCCAGCATCGCAAACCCCAGAATCAGGAGTGGGAAGAATCCGGCACCGACAGCAATGACAGTGATCAACGAGCCCGCGGCGGCAACGCCAGCCCCGAGCGCCAACGCGGGGCGACGACCCCAGCGAGCCGCCAACCGCGCCAGAGGAATAGAGACGAGCGCAGCACCGAGCGTGCTGGATGTCGCCGCCGCACCCGAGAGCGCCTCGCCGCCAAGATCGGCGGCCAAAATCGCCCCCACTGCAACAGTTGCTCCGAGGCCCAGCCCGGCGAGCACTTGCCCCGCAACGAGCGTGCGGACGATGCGGGATTGCACGGCGCGGTCGATGTCCATGGGTACAGTCTGTCTTACCACCAGCGCGTGTGCGCGCTAGCGCTTACCGCGCGGTGATTACCACGTAGCTCCGGCATCGGTAGACACCGAGACGCTAGAACCAGACCAGAGCCACACAGCGTCACCGGCTTGGGCGATCGAGACTGCCTGCGGCGCACTTTCCGCCGTGAAACAGCCAACCTTTTGCGCCTCGGCCGAGCTCGCTTCGAGAGACAAGATTGAGATTCCGGCACAGTCCTCTCCGCCAGCGGCGGCGATGACAAAGCCGGAGTCATTGGCCGCGATTGCCAGCGCACCGGGAATGCTAACTTCGCGCCAGCCGTCGTCGGCATCTAGAACGTGCACCTGATTGGTGCACAGCACTGCGACAGAATCTCCCTCAGCGAGCTGCAGCGGAGCACACGGAGCAGCGACATCGCGGTCGGGAAACTGCACGGTCGCGGGCTCTGCCGAGTCGATGAAAGCGGCGGCGCCATCTCCGGCCTCGTAGTCGGCCCAGAAGGCACCCGCTGTAAAGCTGCGGAACTCGCTGACTTCGCACCCATCTCCGACGGCCGCGACAATCGTTACGACGCTTTCGCTGTCAGCCCGAATAGCCAGCACTTGTCTGATGTCAAAAGCTTCGAGATCGACGCTCGAAAAGGTCTCACCGCCGTCGTCACTGCGTTCAAACACGGCGGGTGCATCGCTGCACACGGCCGCGTTTGCACGCCACGCGCTCGTACCATTTGCTGCGGCAAAAACCCGAGGGGCGGCAGCAATAGCGGGGGTGGTGGCCGTCGGCGTTGATGTCGGAGTCGCGGCGGGGCTGGCCGGAGCGTCAATTACGTAGGTGGGCGCACTAGAAGGAGCGGTGTCATCGTTGTCGTTTACCCCGAGGGCGACAACGACCAGGATGATGTCCGCGATCAAGAAAATCGATACGCCGACGATCGCCAAGGTTCGCCAATTGCGCCGCAACCTGCTGCGCCATGATCGTGTCGACGGGCGAGGCTTCTCACGCTCCGGAAGACTAGACGTCATGAGGGGTCACCCGCCCCTTCATCGCGCGAACGAATGCCGCAACGATCTGGGTCACAGCCTGATCAATCACCGTTCCCGACTCGTCGTACACATCCTGCGACTGCCGATACGGGTCGACTACGTCATCATCGTCAGGATTCTCGGGAGGCGGCACGAAGCCTCTCTGCGCCGCGACCACTGCGACGAGCGCCTGTGGAGAATCGATGGAAGCAAAATCATCATCAGTGAGAGCGGAAGCTATCCGAGCAAATTGTCTGAGCGTGAAGCAATAGCGAAGTGCGCGCACCGATTGCTGCACGACGTCGGCGCGGTGCTCGCGCGCGGCAGTGAGCACAAGATCCGCATGCTCGATGAGGTTTTCGTCAATTTGACGAGCACGATGCCCAGCGGGCGTGCCTCCGTAGGTGACCGACAGCTCTGCAGCAGGTTCGGGCATCGAACGACCGACCAGCGCTGAGGTGCCGGCGCTCAACACTGTTGCCTCGACCCCTGCTGCTGCGAGCCGAACAGCGAGCAACTGCTGCGCTAACGGTGACCGGCAAATATTTCCCGTGCAGACCGAGAGGATCGTGAAGGTGTGACTCGGATCAACCTCGGTGGACGCTGACTCACCAAGCCGAGCGCCGGGCTCGAGCATGTCGAAGGAAAAGTCGCTGATGTCAGTCATGAGCTATTTTTTGGCTTCGTCTATTTCGTACCCGTAGCCATAGGAATGGCCATAGTGCCCGTAGCCGTAAGCGTCGGGGCCCTTCGTCGGGAGCATCGTCAGTACCAGTCCGGAGATCGGCGCATCGACGTTCGCGAGCGCCGCTACGGCACCCTGCACTTGGCCCTTGTGAGTTTTTCCGGCCGCGATCACCAAAATCGCTCCGCCGACGCGTTTTGCGAGGATCGCCGCGTCTGTAACGGGCAATAGTGGAGGCGCATCGAAAATGACGTAGTCGAATTCCCTATTGAATACCTCGATCAGCTTGGCCATCGCTATGGAGCCAAGAAGTTCGCTGGGGTTCGGCGGGATTCGTCCAGCGGGGAGCACGAACAGTTTGTTGCGGCCCCACGGCTGCATCACATCTTTAAGGTCTGCTTTACCGATGAGCACGTCAGTAAGGCCCACTGCACCTTCGAGCCCCATGTATTCGCCAACCTTTGGCCTGCGCAGGTCAGCATCGACGAGGAGAACACGCACACCACTATCCGAGAGCGAGATTGCAAGGTTCGCCGCGGTGGTGCTCTTGCCCTCTGAAGCTACCGAACTCGTGATCACGAAGGCGCGGTCACGCTCACCGAAGTCGATGAACGACAGGTTGGTGCGAAGCGTGCGGAACGATTCCGCTCGAGGACTGCGCGGGTCGGACTGCACGATCAGGGGACGTTCTGCCGCCTTGGGGTCATAAGCGATTCCGCCGATGATGGGCGCATCAGAGATGAGTTCAAGGTCCCGCTCGTTGCGAACGCGGGTATCTAGGACCTCGCGAAGAACTGCGATTCCGACACCGAGAGCGAGTCCCACAAGGAACCCGAGGGCGATATTGAGGGGAACGCGTGGGCTCACTGGGGCCGACGGCGCTTCAGCGATTTGCACCGTTGTGAGCTTCACCGGGCTCACGGCACCCTCGGTTTCGGGGGTTTCGATGAGTTGCACAACGGTCGTCAAGCTCTCTGCGATGCCGTTGGCGATTTCAGCAGCCTTCGCCGGGTCGGCGTCGACCACGGAAACTTCGAGAACGGCGGAATCGAGAACGGCGGACACCGAGACATTCGCAGCGAGGGCATCGACTTCGGTATCCAAGTTGAGGCTGTCAATGACGGGTTGAAGCACGATGGGCGTGATCGCCAACTGTGAATAAGTTTTGACCCGCTGCACGGTGAACGAGTTACCTTGCTGAAGGTCAGAAACAGACCCTCCATCGCTCGCCGTGGAGACGAAAACCTTCGAGGATGCACTGTATTTCGGAGTCTGAAGGATGGAGAACGTCGCGGAACTAGCGACCCCCACCAGCATCAGCACCACGATCAGTAGCCAGCTTTTGCGCAAAATGCGTATGTAGTCGCGAAGCTCCATACAGCGGCCTTTCGTTAGACGATCTCGGAAGACACCCCTGCGCCCCCGTTACATGCTCCCACAGACCACCAAAATTCTAGCCATCCTCACGTGTGATTTGCGTACCGTGGACCGTTGTTCGGGCGGAAGTTCGGCTTGAGGCTGGGCCGGATGCTCGGGCCGCGGTGTGATCGCACGGGGCAGTTGCCCCGACTTCGGAGCAACTCAGAGCAGAGTCCATCGCACCGCTGCGCTCCGCTAGACTGAGGGCATCTTCCCGCGCGAAATCATGGAGTGATTCGGTGCCAACAATCGTCGTCGAGGTAATGCCCAAGGCTGAAATCCTCGATCCTCAGGGCAAGGCCGTAGCCGGCGCCCTCGTCCGTCTTGACAAGAGCGAGTTCAGCGCGGTGCGCATCGGTAAGCGTTTTGAGCTCACCGTTGACGGCCCCATCACTGATGAGCTGCTGGCTGAGGCCCGCGAGATCGCGAACGATCTTCTCGCCAACACGGTGATCGAAGACGTCATTTACGTTGGCGAGGCTCGCCCTGCCGACGACGCTCAGGGCGCATAGTGCGCGTCGGAGTCATCACCTTTCCGGGTTCGCTCGACGACCGTGACGCTCAGCGTGCGGTCAAGCTGGGTGGGGGTGAGCCGGTAGCCCTATGGCACGGTGACCACGACCTCAAGAACGTGGATGCCATCGTTCTGCCCGGCGGTTTCAGCTACGGCGACTACCTCCGTGCCGGCGCTATCGCAGCGCACTCGCCCATCATGAGCGAAGTCATCGCGGCAGCGAATGGCGGAATGCCCGTTCTGGGCATCTGCAACGGCTTCCAGATTTTGGTGGAATCCCACCTGCTTCCCGGCGGCCTCGTGCGCAACGACCACGGAGACTTTGTCTGCCGCGACCAGAAGCTACGCGTCGAAAATGTCGACACGGCGTGGAGCAACGGCTTCAAAGAAGACGAAGAGATCATCATCCCGTTGAAGAACGGTGAGGGCGGCTACATTGCTGACCAAGAAACGCTCGATCGTCTCGAGGGTGAAAACCAGGTCGTGTTCCGCTACCTCGAGGTCAACCCCAACGGGTCGGCGAATGACATTGCCGGCATCTCGAATGCGCGCGGCAACGTTGTGGGCCTTATGCCTCATCCCGAGCACGCGACCGAAGAAGGCTTTGGCCCAGACACCCGCGTAGCGATGCGTTCAGGCACCGACGGCCTCACGTTCTTCACGAGCGCGATCAGCTCGCTGATGGCCAACGCCTAATACTGAAAGTTCAGCCCATGTTTGCGACGCCCAAGTCACTATTCCGCGTTCTTGCTTTCGCTGAGGCGGTCACCTGGACGCTGCTGATCACCGGCCTCATCCTGCGCGCTACGGCGGGGCTGGATGTCGCGGTGTCGATCGGTGGGGCCATTCACGGTTTCGTCTTCCTGGCTTACGGTGCCACGGCCGTGTTGTTGACTGTGAACCAGCGTTGGAGCGTCGGCACCGCCGTTCTCACGATCGGTAGCGCTGTCATTCCGTACGCGACGATTCCGGTGGAGTTGTGGCTTGCACGCTCAGGACGTCTGAAGGGCGACTGGCGCAAAGAAGCATCCGATCATCCGCGGGATGCCGGCTGGATCGACCGCACGATGCGCTGGTTCTTGAATCACCCGTACATCTTGGTGGCCCTCATCGCTGGCGCCGTCATTCTGCTCTACGTTGTGCTTCTCATCGCGGGTCCTCCCGGCGGCAAAGAGTAACCTCGCGGCACGGCTGCGGCGCTTCCCCGAGGTGGGCTCGCCGCGCATCCGCTACAGCAAGAAGAACGGGATGACACCCGGGTTGCGCGCATGCACGATGACGAGGAACACGACCGCGTCAAACAGTAGGTGCACGCTCAGCACGTAGACGAGCGACTTCGTGGTCGAGTAGATCCAGCCCTGCAAGAGTGCGAACGGGATCGTGAGCAGCGGGCCCCACGACTGGTAACCGAGTTCCCACAGGAACGCCACGAAGATCACCATCTGCAGCAGGTTCGCCTGCCACACCGGGAAGTGACGGCGAAAGAGCACGAAGACGGTGAGGATGAAGAAGAGCTCATCCCACGTCCCCACGGCGTTCACGCCGACGAACAGGCGCCCAATCTCATCGGGCGTCGTGACGATGGGCCAGTTGAGATAGACCCCACTCGTGATGAAGTAGAACGGCAGAATGAGCCAGCCGAGAAAGAGCACGAGAAACAGGTAGCCCCACTGAACTCGGTTCCACGGCCAGCCGCCCCGCCACGGAAAGCGGATGAGGCGATCCTTGAACACGAAGCGCGAGATGGCATACGGCACGGCTACCGCCGCGGCCAGCACGAACCCGAGCAGGAAGAAGTTGCCCCAGCTGATGTCAGCTTCGACCGACACCGTCGAGACGATGATCATGCCGACCGCAATCAGCAACAGGTCCTTCGCGAGCCCTTCAGTGAGCTTGCGGCTATCCGTGAACCAGGCCGCGGCGAGCGCGACTGCCACGACGACGTAACCGAGCAGCGGCAGTCGGAGCGAGAACATCAGTACGGCCGAGCCGCTCAATAGCGCTGCAGGAACAAGGCCCCAACTGCGTGCGCTGAGGATGCGATCGGAGACAACGCTGTCGACGGACGGCATACGTATTAGTCCTTTGTAGGGGCGCGATCTGGCGCGTGGTCTGGCCCTTCAGTGGGCATGTTCTCGGGAACATTATCTTGCACCGGGATGGCGCCGGTGAATTCTTGACGGCGAGCATCCGCTTCGGCGCTACCGCTGAAGAGGCCGCGGTTCTGAGGCGCTGCCGACGATTTGGTGCGCACTGCAGCTTCGTTCTCGACCATGAGGACGCGCGTGCGGGGAAGCGCCGCGGGGTTCTTGGCCTGCAACCAGGTCACCATTTCTTCGCGAACGTGAGTGCGCAGATCCCAGAGCGCACCGGAGTCGGCAGCGCTGATCAGTACGCGAACCCGCACGAAGCCACCTTTGGCATCCACGACTTGGATGTTGGCGGTGCGGCCGTCCCACAGTTCAGTGCGCTCGACGACCTTGCTGAGGCGCTCGCGCATCTGGTCGATGTTGACGCGCCAGTCGAGGTCGAAGTTCACTTCGCCGAGCAGTTCGGTGGCGTTACGCGTCCAGTTCTGGAATGGCGTGGTCGTGAAGTAGGTGGAGGGCAGCACGAGGCGACGCTGATCCCAGATACTGACGACGATGTAAGTGAGGGTGATCTCTTCGATACGGCCCCACTCGCCATCGGCAATCACGACGTCATCCACTCGGATGGCGTCGCTGAAGGCGAGCTGCATTCCCGCGAATACGTTGGCGAGCGCCGACTGCGCGGCGATACCGGCAACGACGGAAACAAGGCCGGCGGAGGCGAGAACACTCGCACCGAGGGCTTCGGCACCGGGGAGAGTGAGAAGAATGGCACCGATCGTGACGATAACGATCACGGCGGCAAGAACGCGGCGGATTAGGAGAACTTGGGTGCGCACCCGGCGCGCGGCCCGATTGTCGGGAACATCGGTCGGGTAGCGAGCGAGAGTGCGATTGAGCAGCAGGTTGATGATCGCGATCAGCAGCCAGCCACCGGCCGCGATGACCGCGATGAGGAAAACCGTATCGATGACGTCGCGAAGGTCTGCGACCGGGAGCGTGATCGAAATCGCTGCCCACACGGCAAGCAAGGCCATCAGCACTCGTAAGCGCTGACGCGTTTGAGCGAGGGTTTGGTAGACCCCGGGGCGAACGCGCGAGATTCCCCGCACAACGAGCGAGATCACTCCGATGCCAATGACGACCGCGACGAGCGCAATCAGTACGGCTACGGCGAGCCCCAGCCACGATACCCATTCAAACAATCGAGTGATTTCCTTTCATTCGCGTTGTTCCACCCTAGGGGCAGGCACCACAACAAAGCCTGACGTGATTAACTGGGGCGATTCGAGAGGGCTGTCATGAGCGAGCTAGCAACACAGAGTGCACGTCGCAATTCCCTGCGCCGCTGGATCGCCACGCTGCGTGAGGGCATCGCAGCTGAACTCTGGCCGCTGCCTACGATGTCCATCATTCTGGCGGTGATCTTGGGCATCGTGATCCCCTTGATCGACCGCGCCGTGGATGACTCACTTCCGGCCGCGTTCGAACGCATTCTGTTCGCCGGTGGCCCCGAAAGCGCGCGCGCCGTGCTCTCGGCCATCTCGGGTTCGCTGATCACGGCGACCTCTCTTACCTTCTCTCTTACCGTCGTTGCACTGCAACTGGCCAGCAGCCAGGCATCGCCGCGTGTGCTGCGCACCTTCCTCAAAGACCAGACCGTGCACTGGACCCTCTCGGTGTTCGTGGGTACCTTCGCCTACGCCCTCACGGTGTTGCGCACAGTTCAGGATGGCGATGACAGCATCGACCCGATCGTGCCCCGCCTTGCGGTGACGTTGGCGTCGCTGCTGACCCTGGCGAGCGTTGTCATGCTCACGCTTTTTCTCGCGCACCTCGCGCGGCAGCTGCGCATTGAGACCACGATGCGGCAGGTTTACCTCGAAACCAGCAAGACCATCGAGCTGGTGGCATCCACGATGGCTACCGGTGAAACGGAACTGCCCGCCTGGCCACCTGCCGAACGCATCGAACTTGCCTTGGCCAAACGTTCGGGGTTCATCCGCTCGAGCGACCGCTCCCGCTTGCTGACCATCGCGATCAAGAACGACATCGTGGCGCGCGAAGAACACACGGTTGGCCACCATGTCGTGAGCGGAACCCCCGTACTTCGCTGGTGGCCCCGCGACCCGATGCGGCATCTGGATGACGACGCGCGCGACGCCATCAACAGCGCGCTGGTCGGTGCCGTCAGCCTCGCTTACGAGCGCACGGCCAGCCAAGATATTGGTTTTGGCATCCGGCAACTCGTCGACATCACGGCGCGCGCCCTCTCCCCCGGAGTCAACGACCCCACGACGGCCGTGCACACGCTCGGGCATATTTCAGCGACGCTGTGCTCGCTCGCGGACCTGGAGATTCAGTCGCGCGGCCTCACCGATGATGACGACATCGTGCGCGTCATCATCAAGCCCCACAACTTCATCAACCTGCTCGACGTCGCCCTGACTCAGCCACGGCGCTATGGCGCGAGCGACCCCGGCGTGGTGGAGCGTTTGTACCAACTGCTGCAAGAGGTTGGCTACCGCGCGCAACGCACCGAGCAGTCAGAAGCGGTGGCGGCGCAGATCGACCGGCTCGAAGCATCCGTGGCGGCAGAAACGTATGACGCGGTGGAGCGCGAACGATTCGCCCGCTTTGCCGAAGCCGCCCGGGTGGCGACCACCGAGCACCGCTGGCTCTAAGAAATTCGCCGGAGGTGTTACGCCACGCACTCCGGGCGCGGCCGCATCGGGCTCGACTATCATTTCCCCATGCCAGACACCCAGCCCGCTCATTTCCCCACTGCTGGCGGAGAGCGGGTTCTGATCTTGTCTGCCGGGGTCGGATCGGGTCACAACAGCGCCGCCGCGGCTGTGCGCCAAGCGTGTGACGCCCGCACCGATGTCGCCGAGGTGCAGGTGCTCGACGTGTTGCAGGTCAGCAGCACGCTGTACCGCGACGTGCTGGGCAAGGGCTATTTCGTACTCGCCAAGGGTTTGCCCTGGCTGCTCGACTGGGCGTACGACGTCAGTGACGCCCCGTTTTGGCGTCGCGGCCCCATCGACCCGTGGACACAGGCCAACTCTCTCCCCGTGATTCGGGCCATCAAACGCTTTCAGCCGACCGCCATCGTGAGTACCCATTTCCTCCCGGCTCAGCTCATGGCGACCCTTCTCATGCGCGGGGTGATTGACGCCAAAACAGCGGTGGTCACGACCGACTACGACCCGCAGGGGCTGTGGCTCACCAGCGCCTTCCACTCGTTCAATGTGGCGCGTGAGGAGGGCAAGGTCGAGCTGATGGCGCTCGGCTTCCCGTCCGATCGCGTGGCTGCTACCGGCATCCCCATCAGTACACCGTCGGACGTTGCGCCCGATCGCGTCACCAACGACATCCCGCACATCCTGATTTCTGCAGGCGCTGCGGGCGGGGATTACGCCACCGCTGTCGTGCGACAGACGCTTCATATGCGCTCGGCGTTCACGGCAACTGTTGTGTGCGGGCACAACGTCGAGACTCGCGCAGACATTGAGAGACTTGTCGGGGCTGACGACCGTTTTCAGGTTCTGGGGTTCACGACTGAGATGCCGGCGCTACTGAGAAGCGCCGATCTGTTCGTGGGCAAGCCTGGCGGGTTGTCGGCTTCCGAATGCATGGCGGCGGGATTGCCCATGGTGCTGGTGAACCCCATCCCGGGTCAAGAAGTTCGTAACGGTGACTACCTCATGGAGCAGGGCGCTGCTGTTCGCTGCAACAACGTCACCACCCTCGGGTGGAAGATCGACCGGATCTTGCAAGAACCGGGGCGACTTGCCCGAATGCAGGCGGCGGCGAAAAAGACCGGCCGCCCGGATGCCGCAGCCGACGTTCTCACCGGACTGCTCGACGGCCCGCGCCGCCCGATCGTCGTAACTCGTGACGCTCAAAAAGCCATTCTTGCCGCCAGTGAAAAGCGATTGGTGGCGAGCGATCTGCGGGGAGATTCTGCTCTAGTGCGGCTGACGGATCCCACCGATAACAGCACGGTGGCACTCCTGAAAGCGGATGAGTTGAAAGACCTGCAGAAGCGGTACGCGTCGACCGAGGGAGAGTTAGTGCTCCGCCCCGACCAGACGCTCGCGTCGCTTCGGTGGGAGGGCCGCCGCCTAATTCGGGCCGTGCTGCGCAACGACGATTCGCTGCGAGTCCGCATCGACGCGCTTCCGCACGCACAGCCGTCGCCGCGAGCGCAGTAGCAGTTCTAGCGCTCGTCGCAGCCCGCATCCGCTAGTCAGCGGTCGGGCGAAACGGCACCGCTCCGGCCCAGTCGGAAGGGCTGCACTGAGCCGCGAGTAGCGCCCACTCACCTGACCGCGCGCTCCACTGCCGAGTATTCGGATCCCGCTGCAACGTCGGCCCCGCATCGAGTGTTATTTGCACGGTCGCGCTCGCCCCACTCGGCACCGTGACTTTCTGAAAGCCGACTAACTGGGCTACCGGATGCTCGGCCGCCACGTCAGCAGCATAGAGCTGCACCACGGTGGAGCCGGCGCGGTTGCCCGTATTGGTGACGAGAACGCGAGCGGTGCCGCCAGTGTCGGCGAACGTGTGATCGAGCAGTTCATGAGTCATCGTGGTGTAGCCCAAGCCGAATCCGAACGGGAAGGCGGGAGCGACGCCGGTGGCATCGAGGTGGCGCTGACCCCACTTGTCGTCGTACACGACCGCTTTAGCCGCGCTATCAAACGGCGGCAGGTGCGCTGCGTCGCGCGGGATGACGAACGGCAACCGGCCTCCGGGCTCGGTGTCTCCCGTGAGCATGCTCGCGAGCGCGTGCCCGCCTTCCATACCGCCGTACCAGGCCAGAACCAGCGCCGGGATACGTTCGCGCCAGGCGTCGGTCACGATCGCACTGCCGCCTACCAGCACCACCACCGTGCGCGGGTTGGCTGCGGCAACGGCTCTGATGAGACTCGCGTCAGATGGCCGCAGTTCGAGCGAGCTGCGATCGCCACCGCGAACGAAGCGTGCGGCGAGGTGTGCCAATCCGATGAAAATGCGGCGGGACAAACCTGAATTAAATGCGCGACCGAGAATGCCGACGTCGACTCCCCCGGTGACCACCGACTCGCCTTCGTCATGCTGATCGAGGCCGACAACGACGATCGCGACCTCTGCCTGCGCGGCGAGCGCGGCCGCAGCGCTCTCGTTCTTGCCTGAATCGGTCGTGATGTGTGCCGCGGGGAACGCTTCGCGTATCCCCTGCAGCGGAGAAACGGTAGACGGCGGCCGCACCCGCGATGAGCCGTGATCGCCCAGATTGTCTCCGTCGGCAAGCCGCCCGACGACTGCTAGCCGGCGCGTGGTGCGCGGCAACGGCAGCAGTGGCGTCTCATCGATGGCGTCATTCTTGAGCAGCACGATGGACTCGGCGGCGGCCTGAAGGGCAAGGGCCCGGTGCGCGGGAGAGGCGATGACGGTCGCGCTTGGCTCCTGCTGCTCGCGCGTGGCGGCATGAAGAATACTGGTACTCAGGATGCGGTGAGCCGACTGCAGCACGGTGGTGCGGTCGAGCTGACCGTTGCGCAACGCCGCCGGCAGTGCGCGCGCCCGCAGCATCCGCAGCGGCATTTCGATGTCCATGCCGGCTTCGAGGCTCGCGACCGCATCGTGGGTGCCGAACACCCAGTCGCTCGTCACGAAGCCCGTGAAGCCCCACTCGTCGCGCAGCACGTCGGTGAGCAGGGCGCGATTGACGTCCATGTACTCGCCGCGCACTCGGTTGTAGGCGCTCATAATCGAGTCGGCTCCGGCATCCACTGTCGCCTTGAAATGGGGCAAATACACCTCGTGCAGCGCGTGGTCATCGACGGCGACATCCACTTCGAAGCGTTCGTTCTCCATCGAGTTAAGCGCGAAATGCTTGACGCACGCCATCGTGTGCACCCGAACGCCGCGGGTAAGGGCCGAGCCCATCTGACCGACGAGCACCGGATCTTCGCCGTAGCATTCCTGCGCGCGGCCCCAGGCCGGATGCCGCAGCAAGTTGATGCACACCGATGCCGAATAGTTGGCACCCTGCGCGCGGGTCTCGGCACCGATCGCCACCCCGACGCGCTGCTCAAGCTCTGGATCCCACGTCGCCGCCCGCGCCATCGTCACGGGGAACGCCGTAGCCGCTCCGATAACGACACCGCGAGCACCATCACTGAAGCGGATGCCCGGAATTCCGAGCCGCGCAACGGCTCCGGCCACGAACGGTCGCCGCCCGAGAAGGACAGGGATGAAGGGCAAAAGTCGCCGAGGAGAGTCTCCGTCGAGCAAGCCGAGCAGTTCTTTGTCAGTCAGCAGAGCGATGAGCTGGGTGGCGGATTCATCTGCATCACGTGCGCCGTCGCGAACAGCGCGCACCGCGTCGTTGAAGGCGTTCGCTTTCTCCATAGTTCAAAGTCTGCACCCTCCCACTGTGCTCACGCACAACGGAGTTAGTTTGACCACGAAACCAGCACAATCATCACGATGGCGGGGTCGACGATGGCAACCTCTCTGCGAATGTCGTGGTGGCGCGCGAACGCACCCCTACTAATGGGGGTCGAGACCTCTCGTAGTCCACTTGTCGCGCATCGATAGATTGGCATGAACCACTGGCGCATCTTGGCGCCACCTCAATTGACTGGATCATTCTTGCCTTCACCGCTTCGCGCTCCCTCACGTTCGCTTCGATTGCTTGCGGGGGCAGCGATTGCCGCCGTGATGCTCGCCGGCTGCACAAGCCAGGGCAGTTCTGCGGATGCACTGCAGAAGGCTTGCGTTGACACCACCGCCTCAGCAATCAAGCTCATTGACGCCGGCGACTCGTGCGGTGCCGGTTTCGTCGAAGCAGTTTTCATGACCGATGCTGCCGCGGCCGGCGCCGACGGCGAAGACGGGCAGAACGGCGCTGATGGAATCGACGGCACAGATGGCGTTGATGGCACCGACGGTCTCAATGGCGCGACAGGCGCAACAGGACTCACCGGGGCGAACGGGGGCACCGCGCTCAGCGGACCGACGGGAGCCACTGGCCCGGCGGGTGCAGACGGCACTAATGGCGCAGACGGCGCGGCGGGTGCAGACGGCACTAGCGGCGCAGACGGCGCTGCAGGACCCACCGGTCCCATCGGACTCACCGGAGCGACCGGCCCCATCGGCCTCACCGGCGCCACAGGCCCCACCGGCGCAACGGGCACCAACGGCGCTGACGGCCCGGCCGGCCCGCAGGGGCCTCAGGGCGACGCGGGCCCAACAGGCGAAACGGGAGCTGCCGGCGCAACTGGGGCAACAGGAGCTGCCGGCGCAACAGGCGCAACCGGTAATTCCGCTCTCTCCGACAGCTTCGGAAGTAGCGTTAATCGCGCGGGTGACGGCGGAACCTACGAGTGCTATCTGGGCACCCTCTCATTGACAGCATCAAGCTACGCCGGTGAAGGCATCGTGGCCGATGGGCGTGAACTGTTAATTGCAAACAACACTGCACTCTTCTCGCTTCTAGGGACCACCTACGGCGGTAATGGTCGCACCACCTTCAACATTCCCGACATGAGCGCGGTCACGCCTAACAACATGACGTGGACACTCTGCCACCTAGGAATCTTCCCGAGTCGCAACTAATCACCGCTAACAGCGTCGTCGACACTTGGCGAGCTCCGCGTGACACGCAGACTAGAATTCTGACGTGGAAGACACTTACGAACTCGAACTCCGCAGCGTTCCCTTCGAGCATGCCGACTCGGTCATGCTGCGTGCGGCACAGCGCGCCGAGCTCACCGCACGGTACGGAACAGAAGACAGCGAACCCGGCGTCAAGCCGAACGCTGACTCTGTTGTCGTCTTCTTGATCGCCTACGTTGATGGCGTTCCGGCTGGGTGCGGCGGGCTCCGTGAGCTCAGCGAAGAGATCTTTGAAGTGAAGCGGATGTACGTTACACCCGCCCAGCGCGGCACCGGCATTGCGGTCGCTGTGCTTAAGGGACTCGAGGAGTGGGCTCGCGCGCAGTCAGCGACGACCCTCGCCCTCGAAACCGGAACAGCCCAGCCCGACGCGATGCGCTTCTACGAGCGCGAAGGCTACAGCCGTATTGAAAACTTCGGCGACTACGTGGGCGAAGAACTAAGCGTCTGCTACGCCAAAAACCTGTAGCCGGGCCAGCATCGCCACTGTCTCGCGGCGGCGAGCCGCACTCTGAGCCTGCTCCGGTCTGGCGCAACCCCGGCATCCGCTTAGGCTAGGGCGGTGCTCGCTCTTGTCGCTCTCGCCGTCGTTATAGGAGCACTCTCTCAACGCATTACGGGCATGGGTTTCGCGCTCGTGGCGTCGCCGCTGATCGTGATTCTGCTCGGCCCGTTCGACGGCGTGCTCGTCGTGAACCTGTGCGGCGTGGTCTCGTCGCTGCTCATCATTCCGCGCGTCTGGCGCCACATCGAGTGGCGCACCCTGGCGTGGCTGGCGATCCCGGCAGTGCTGGCGATCATCCCCGGCTCGCTGCTCGTCACTCGTTTACCCGGCTCCGTGCTGCAGCTCAGCGTTGGGGTGCTCGTCATTGTGGCGCTCACCGCGACGTTGCTCATCACGCGCGCTGAACACATCGTTCCGGCCCGCCCGGCGGCAATTGTGGCGGGGGCAGCATCAGGTTTCATGAATACGGCTGCGGGAGTCGGCGGCCCGGCCCTCAGCATCTACGCGGTGCTGATGCGCTGGCCGCAAGTGAACTTCGCGGCCACACTGCAGCCCTATTTTGTGATTGTGGGCTCGTCTGCCCTCATCACAAAAACCATTTTCTCCGGCGGAGTGGTACCCAATTTGGATGTCGCCAGCTGGATCCTCATCATCGGCTCACTGCTCGTCGGGCTCGCGCTGGGTGAAGTGCTCACTCGTCACATCAGCCATCGAGCAGCGCGCATTGCGGTCATCATCGTGGCCTACCTCGGAGGAACCGTCGCGATCATCGATGGCGCTCTCGCCCTCGCCTCTTAACGCACGATCGCTTGCGGAGCAGGCCTCTTCGCTTCTTAAGGCACGGATGCCCGGCCCCCAACGTTCGGGGACCGGGCATCCGGTGTTCGACTTCGCGTTAGCGATGCCGTTTCAGCTCAGTGCTACTCGGCGGGGCCGACTCCGACGGGGTCAGCTTCCTCGTTGGCGGTGTCGCCATTGCCGGGAACGGTCTTGCGCAGGGTGGCGCCGAGTTCGGCATCCACGCTGCCCCAGTACCAGTAGAAACGCTCGAGGATCTCGGGAACGGTGATGCCACGGCCCTGTCCGGTGAGGGTTTCGATGAAGCGAGCCTTCGACTCTGCCGAGAAGACTTCGCGGTAGAGCGTTCCGGCCTGACCGAAGTCGTCGTCTTCGGAGTGCAGGGTCTGAGCGCTGCGCATGAGTTCGCCGTCGCTTGCCCAGCCGCCTTCGCCAGCCAGCTCGGGCTGAGCTGCCGGTCCACCGAACGAGTTCGGCGTGTACGTGCGCGCTGCAGCGTCACCGATCTTGTAGTTCATGGCGCCTTCGTGCTGGTAGTTGCGCGCTTCGGAGGCGTGAGGCTGGTTGACGGGGAGCTGGTTGTAGTTTGCTCCGATGCGGTTGCGCTGGGCATCCGGGTAGGAGAACACGCGCGCCATCAGCATCTTGTCGGGGCTGATGTCGGTGCCGGGAACCATGTTCGACGGCGAGAACGCTGACTGCTCGATCTGCGCGAAGAAGTTCTCCGGGTTGCGGTTGAGCGTGAAGTGGCCAACCGGAATCAGTGGGTAGTCCTCGTGCGACCAAGTCTTGGTCATGTCGAAGGGGTTGAAGCGGTAGGTCTTGGCTTCTTCGTAGGGCATGACCTGAACCGAGACGTCCCACGTGGGGAAGTCGCCCTTGGCGATGGAGTCGAAGAGGTCGCGACGGTAGTAGTCGGCGTCTTCACCGGCGATGCGTTCAGCATCCGCGGCTTCCATCAGTTCGACACCCTGGCGGGAGTGGAAGTGGTACTGCACCCAGAAGCGCTCACCGGCGGCGTTGATCCACTGGTAGGTGTGCGATCCGTAGCCGTTGATGTGGCGCCACGACTTGCTGAGACCGCGGTCACCCATGAGGTAGGTGACCTGGTGGGCGCTTTCGGGCGAGAGGGTCCAGAAGTCCCACTGCATGTCGGCGTTGCGCAGACCAGAGTCGCCCATGCGCTTCTGCGAGTGGATGAAGTCGGGGAACTTCATTGCATCGCGCAAGAAGAAGATGGGGGTGTTGTTTCCGACGATGTCGTAGTTACCCTCGGTGCTGTAGAAACGCAGTGCGAATCCACGAACGTCGCGCCAGGTGTCGGGCGAGCCCTGTTCACCGGCTACCGACGAGATGCGGAGAATGGTTTCACTCTTAGTGCCCTTTTGGAAGACGGCGGCCTTCGTGAACTGCGACACGTCTTCGGTGACGACGAACTCTCCGAATGCTCCACCACCCTTGGCGTGGGGGTTGCGCTCCGGCACACGCTCGCGGTTGAACGCGGCGAGCTTCTCGACCAAGAAGCGGTCGTGAAGTGCGGTTACGCCATCGGGACCCGTAGTGAGCGAATGTTCGTCGCTCGCAATGGGTGCGCCGGCCTGGGTTGTCGTGGGTTCAGTCACGATGTCTCCTTTATGTGGGGGTGATTAGTGGCGAATTGAAGATGGGGCGACAGCGTAGACAGCTCTGTCTGTGTTGTTCAGTCTGCGCTCTTTTTGGTGAGAGCGTTCTGGCAATCGGGGCAAACGCCCCAGAAGTTCACTTCGGCGGTGTGCACGGTGAAGCCGCCGGCGTCGGATGGTGTGAGGCACGGCGCATGACCAACAACACAGTCCACGTCACGCACAGCACTGCATTCGGTGCACACGATGTGGTGATGGTTGTCGCCAGTGCGGCGTTCATAGAGAGCGGATGACCCTGCCGGCTCGATCTTGCGCAGCAAGCCCGCCGTCGTGAGCGCCGCCAGCACTCCGTACACGGCTTGGAGGGAGGTGCCGGGCACACTCGGTAGAACCGCCCCGAAGATCGTGTCGGCATCGGAGTGCGGGATCTCGGTAAGGGCGGTCAGCACAGCGACGCGGGGCTCGGTCACTTTGAGACCGGCCTCTCGCAGGGTGTCGGCGAGCGCCGCATCCGTCACTGTTTCCATGAGTACGACCGTATCAGTTGTTTTGAATAACTCAAGACAACTTGTGGTGAACTTTGCCGCCTTGTGTTCCCGACTCCACAGTTCTTGGATTCCCCGCATCGGACGATATCGACCGCTGTACCGTAGCAGGGGTGCCATCCCCGATTACGTTTCACGCCTTCGCCGATGAGTCGTCCGCGAACCGCGGAGAGAGCCAGCAGGAGTATCTGATCGGTGCGGCTCTCGTGCCCGTCGACGAATGCGAAGACGTTCGCGAGCGGCTTCGCCCCCTGCTGTTGCCCGGGCAGATCAAACTTCACTGGACTGACGAGAGCGAGTCCAGACGACGCCGAATTATCGCGTTGCTTTGTGAACTGGGGACCATGAATGTAGTGATTGCGCATCGCTCCACACGGCAAAAGAAAACTGAACGCTTCCGCCGAAAGTGCCTTGGTGATTTCTATTCGGAGATGACCGCGATGAATGTCCAGGACGTCACGCTCGAGAGCCGCAGCCCCAAGCAGGACAAGCTAGATCGCGCCCACATTGTTGGTTTGCAGAATTCTGGCCAATCCAAGGGCGTCCGCATCACTCACCTTCGTGGCGGCGACGAGCCGCTGTTGTGGATTGCTGACGCTGCACTCGGCGCAATCAACGCCGATTATCTAGGCGAGAAGAGTCACCTCGAGGCCTTGTCACACACTTTCGTAGTTCACCGGTGTACTAGCGAATCCCTAACGCCCGAGGAATTTTCGTCAGGAAAAAACGAAAGACCCTAGATCCAGTCGTCCGGCTGGGGTTCTAAGGTCTTCTTCCTTCCCCGTCGTAACGGGAGGCACTTCCAATGCTAGCTGGACCTACCCGCTTGGGCAAGAGCTCCGGGCTTCTTAGGCTTGCTTCCCCGAGCGGCCAGTTGAGAGGCGAAGCGCCCCAATCCGTCCTGTATCGATGCCACAGTCACGTCACCGAGCAGGCTCGTGCAACTTGTCTGAGGTGTAAGGTTACGAGACAGACAAACACAGCGATCGGAGCACCTGCATGGCATCAGCAGTGCAACAAGTGCGGCTCGCCGCGCAGGCAGCCGAGGTGCTTCTCGGGCGCATCCGCGCCGGCGAGTGGCCCTTGGGGCACAAGCTGCCGGGCGAGACGACGCTGGCCGCCGAGATCGGGGTCGGGCGCTCCACGTTGCGGGAGGCCATCCGTGAACTCGCCGGGCAAGGCGTGCTCGAAAGCCGTCAAGGCTCCGGCGTCTTCGTGATCTCGACCGAGATCGCTGAGGACTGGGATGTCGTGCTGCGCCGAGTGTCTGTGGCCTCCGTCCTCGAAGCTCGGGTTGCCATCGAGGCCGAAGCCGCCGCCCTCGCGGCACATCGACGCACACCCTCAGATCTGCGGGCGATGCGCCGAGCACTCGCCCATCGTTCGGGTTCGCACCACTCGGCCGAAGAGTTCGCGGACGTCGACATGGCGCTTCACCGGGAAGTCGTCGCGGCATCCCACAACGAAGTGCTGCTGGAACTGTTCTACGGCTTCGTGCCACGAGTGCGCGTAGCGATGATCGAGATGCTGAAGCTGCGTCCCGCCCACGACTACGAAGCAGACCAAGCCGCCCACGCCGCTCTCGTCGAAGCGATCGCTGAGCGAGACCCGGCCGCAGCGGCCGAGTGCAGTCGAGCGCACCTCACCGGCGTGCATCGAGCCCTCTCATGAACATCAGCACCCTGATCAGCGAAAGCACCCTCGTGAACGAAAGCTCCCCCGTGAACCCCAACGACTCCGCGAGCAGCAATCCCATCGTCGTCGAGCTGCGCGGCGTCACCTTCCGCCGCGGCGAGCGCACCATCCTCCACGAGGTCGATCTCACCGTGCGCGCGGGCGAGCACTGGGCGCTCCTCGGCCCCAACGGCGCCGGCAAAAGCACCATTCTTGGCTTCGTTGGCGCTTCAGCGCACCCGACGTCCGGAACTGTGGACATCCTCGGGCAACGCCTCGGCCGGGTCGAACTGCAAGCACTGCGGCGCTCGATCGGGCACGTCAACCCGCGTCATCCGCTTCACGCACCCCTCACGATTCGGGATGTCGTACTCACCGGCCTCACCGGATCCCTCGAGATTCCCGCACGCTGGGATCCCTCCGCGCAGCAGACAAACCGCGCGACAGAACTGATCGAACAGATGGGCTTGGCGGGCAAGGAAGCCCACCGCTGGCCGACCCTGTCGCAGGGAGAGCGCGGCCGAGCGCTCATTGCGCGCGCCCTCATCGCCGAGCCTGACCTGCTGCTTCTCGACGAGCCCAGCACTGGGTTGGATGTCGCGGCGCGCGAGCAACTCCTCGAAACCGTCGATGGGCTCACCGCCAACTTTCCGCGCCTGGCCTCGATTCTCGTGACGCATCACCTCGAAGAACTGCCCTCTACGACATCCCATGCCGCCTTGATTGCAGACGGCCGGATCTCGCAGGCCGGGCCAGCCGAACAGGTCCTGACCACCGAAAACGTCACGACCGCCTTCGCGCATCCGATTCGCGTCGGCCAACATGACGGGCGCTGGTTCGCGCTCCCCGGCCGTAAGCGCTCGCTCGATCTCGCCGCGGTCTAATCGCGGCGACCGCTTCCTAGACGCACCGCCGTGTGCAGAATCCAGCGCGGTGACGAATCTTCATTACTGCTTACTTTCCGAGATGGAAAGTAATACACTCAACCGCATGGAAAGCGAAGCCGGCAGCACCGAGCGTGATGACGCACGAGCGCAGATAGATCTCATCACCGCAGACCGACAGGCGCTCGCCCAGCGCGTGGCCCAGCATCCGTGGTGGCACACCCTCGCGTCCGCGGCAATCACCGCGGTGATCGTTGCCGCACCGTTGTCGGGCAGCATGTGGATCGTGACTCTCATTAGCGTCCTGTTGATCAGCGCCTCCACTGCGCTCGACAAAGAGTGCGACAAGAGGATGGGCGTCTCAATCATGAAGCCCGTGGGGCGCAGGAGCCTAGCGATCGTGATCACGCTCGTGACGGTCGAAGTCGCGCTATTTGGCGCATCCCTCGGCATCATGTTTTCAGAGCTCTCCGGATCGATCGCCTTGAACTCAGCGCTAGCTGCGGTCGTCACGATCGTCGGACTTCGGATGCTCAGCCGCACCATGGCGCAGGAAATCCGTCATGGCCGCTGAGCCTCGGTTCGACGAGTCAATTCACGCGTCCACCCGACTTCGCTTGTGCGCAGTTCTTCGCCCGCTGGACTCCGCCGAGTTTCGCGTCCTCATCAACATCTTGGGCATGAGCGAAGCGAGTCTCTCCAAGACAATCCGCATCCTCGTGGAGCTCGGCTACGCCACGACCTCGAAACAACCCTCGCCGCAGCGCGACGACAGACGACTGACGACAACCGTGCAGCTCACCCCCACCGGCAAAATGGCATTCGACGGTCACCTCGCTGCGATCTCGGCGCTGGCCGACTCGAACCAATGAGGAATGGCTTCCGAACAGACTCCAGCGACACCATCCAGGACCCCGGCGGCCGATAATATTGCAGAATGACCGGACCTGAGGGCGCTTTAGGAGTGGTACTCGAAACGATGTCCTGGGTCGGACTCGTCCCCGGCATCCCGCTGCTCATCTTCGGGTGGATTCTCGCTCTGCGGGCGTGCAAGTGGATCGCGACCACTGCCGAGGTTTTCGAAGCCGGAGGCTTTCAGGGCTTCCGATGGTCCGATGGCGACGGCAGGCAATACTCCATCCTTCACGAGCCGTCAGAAGTTCCCATCATGGATGTCGGTGCCCACGTCACTCTGCACTACGACCAGTGCCATCCCTCTCGCTGGAGTCTCGCGCGGCCTCGCCGCACGAACGGCGCGATCCTCATCGGTTCAATCCTCACCGGAATCGGCTTCCTGAGCATCATTGCGGGATTCGCACTGATGGCGTTCTGAGTCTGCGATCTATCCGACCGCACAGCGTCGACCACGCTCACTGCATCCGCAGGAACGCTTGATCGCCTCTTGCCCGTTAGACCCGTTAGAGGAACGGGCGCACTTCAACCTTTCGGTTACAAGCCTTCGACCCGTCAGACGCTACCTTGAGCGCTGCGTCGAGATCGGGTGCGGTGATGATCCAGAAGCCGGCCAGGTACTCGCTAGATTCGACGAACGGGCCGTCGGTGAAGAGCACTTCTTTGTCGCGGTGATCGACCACGGTGGCGGTCGTCGGGAAGCCGAGACCACCGGCGAAGACCCACTGGCCCTCAGCCTGCAGCCGTTCGTTGAAAACGTCGATGGCGGCCATCTCGGATGGGGTGGCCAGGCTGGCCGAATCATGGATCACTGACAACAAATAGTGCATTTCGATGCCGCTCCCTAGTCAACGGGCGCCCTTCTGGGCTGCCTCTCATCTCTACTACGAACAACTCTGCCCCGATCCGACGCCCAGCGCCAGATAACTTCACCATCGCGCAGAGCGCTCATCGGATTAGGGGCATGGTCTGCTGGGGCTCGTCGAGCCCACGCCTAGGTAGACTGGAGGCGGCCGGCGTGAGCACCCCGGCATCCATAATCTTCTGGGAGAAGCCCCTCGTGACTGACGTCTCAACCAATTCCCGCCAGCATGTTGCCGACACGGTATCGAACGCGATGGCTACGCCCGAGAAAGAGCAGCCCTACGGCGCCCTCGGCCTCAAGCCAGACGAGTACGCGAAGATTCGCGAGATTCTGGGCCGCCGCCCCACGAGCGGTGAGCTCGCCATGTACTCCGTCATGTGGAGCGAGCACTGCTCCTACAAGTCCTCCAAGAACTACCTTCGCCAGTTCGGCAAGAAGGTCAGCGAGAACATGACCAAGAACCTCATGGTCGGCATGGGCGAAAACGCGGGCGTCATCGACGTCGGCGAAGGTTGGGCTGTGACCTTCAAGATCGAAAGCCACAACCACCCCAGCTACATCGAGCCCTTCCAGGGCGCTGCGACCGGCGTCGGCGGAATCGTTCGCGACATCATCTCCATGGGTGCTCGTCCCGTTGCTGTCATGGATGCGCTCCGCTTCGGCGCCATCGACAATCCAGACACCGCTCGCGTTGCCAAGGGTGTCGTCTCGGGCATCAGCTTCTACGGCAACTGTCTCGGCCTGCCCAACATTGGCGGCGAAACGTACTTCGACTCCGTCTACCAGGCAAACCCGCTCGTCAACGCGCTCGCTGTGGGAGTGCTGCGCCACGAAGACCTGCACCTGGCTAACGCTCGCGGCGTGGGCAACAAGGTTGTGCTGTTCGGTGCTCGCACCGGTGGCGATGGCATCGGCGGAGCATCCATCCTCGCCTCCGATTCCTTCTCCGAAGGCGGCCCAACCAAGCGCCCCGCCGTTCAGGTCGGCGACCCCTTCGCCGAAAAGGTGCTCATCGAGTGCTGCCTCGAACTGTTCCAGGGTGACCTCGTGGAGGGCATCCAAGACCTCGGTGCTGCCGGCATCAGCTGCGCCACGAGCGAGCTCGCCTCCAACGGTGACGGTGGAATGTTCATCGAACTCGAGAAGGTACTGCTGCGCGATCCCACCCTCACGGCAGAAGAAATTCTGATGTCCGAGAGCCAAGAACGCATGATGGCGATCGTGAAGCCCGAGAAGCTCGAAGGCTTCCTCAAGGTTGTTGAGAAGTGGGATGTCGAAACCAGCGTGCTCGGTGAAGTCACCGACACCGGCCGCCTCATCATCAACTGGCACGACGAAGAAATCGTGAACGTCGAGCCGCGCACCGTCGCCATCGATGGCCCCGTCTACGACCGCCCCGTCGCCTACCCGAAGTGGATCGACAAACTTCAGGCCGACAGCGCCTCGGGCCTCGCTCGCCCCAAGGACGGCATCGAGCTGCGCGACCAGATGCTGCAGCTGCTCGCGAGCCCCAACCTCGCCGACAAGAGCTGGATCACCGACCAGTACGACCGCTACGTGCTCGGCAACACCGCCTTGAGCTTCCCGGATGACGCCGGCATGGTGCGCATCGACGAAGAGAGTGGCCTCGGCTTCTCTGTCGCGACCGACGCCAATGGTCGCTTCTGCCAGCTCGACCCCTACGCCGGAGCCCAGATCGCTCTGGCCGAAGCGTTCCGCAACGTTGCCGCCACCGGCGCCAACCCCGTCGCCGTCAGTGACTGCCTCAACTTCGGCAGCCCCGAAAACCCCGAAGTGATGTGGCAGTTCAGCCGCGCCGTTGAAGGTCTCGCCGACGGTTGCCTTGAGATGGAAATCCCCGTCACCGGCGGAAACGTCTCCTTCTACAACCAGACCGGTGATGTGCCCATCCACCCGACCCCCGTGGTCGCGGTGCTCGGCCTGATCCGTGACGTAGCTGAGCGCATCCCGAGCGGCTGGCAAGACGAGGGCAACAACATCTACCTACTCGGCACCACCGCGCTTGAGCTCGACGGTTCGGCGTGGGCTGGCACTATCCACGACCACCTCGGTGGCCTGCCGCCCAAGGTTGACCTCGCTGCCGAGCGTCGTCTCGCTGACCTCATCAAGGCCGGCAACGAGCAGAACATCATCGCCAGCGCGCACGACCTCGCCGACGGTGGACTCGCCCAGACTCTCGCAGAATCTGTCATGCGCTTCGGCGTTGGCGCCCGCGTGTGGCTCGGCGAACTTCTCGAGCGCGACGGAATCGACGCCGCCACCGCCCTCTTCAGCGAATCGACCGGTCGCATGATCGTGTCGATCCCTCGCGAAGATGACGTGAAGTTCCGCGGACTCTGCGAAGGCCGCGACTACCCCGCCGTGCGCATCGGAGTCACGGATGCTGCCGCCCCCGCCCTCGAAATCCAGGACCAGTTCACCCTGACCCTCGAAGAGCTGCTCACGGCTCACCGCGGAACGCTCGCGGAGGCTTTCGGCGCCTAACGTGCAGTTCATCAAGAGGGTTTACGGCGAGGTTACGGCCGCGCTAGCCCTCGGGGTGATTGCGTTCGTCGTCGCGCGCGCCATCACGGAAACACAACCGTGGTGGCTCGCTGCTGCCCTGCCGTGGGCTGCGTATGCGCTCTATTTGGCGTTGCTGATGCCCGGCCTCGTGGTTGCTCAGCGCCGGCATCCGTGGGTTCAGCTCTCGGTTGCGGTCGTCGGTGTCGTCGCGTCGTTCTCGGCCGGGCCGTTTGCGGTCGCCGTGGCCGTTCTCGGGCTAGCCGTGATTCTCGGCTACAACTACTGGTATTCGGTGCAGCACGTCTCGACCAAGCCCGTGCGCGTCGACGAGCCCCTGCCGCGGTTTCCGCTCACCACCGTGGATGGCGCTGCCGTCGACAGCAGCATCTTCACTCAGCAACCGCACGTGCTCATGTTCATTCGCGGCAACTGGTGCCCGTTCTGCATGGCCCAGGTTGCCCAGATCGCCGACCAGTACCGCGAGCTCGATCGCCGTGGAGTCGCCGTGGCGATCATCAGCCCCCAAAAGCCCGCCGACACCGTAGAGCTCTCACAACGCTTCGACATCCCCGTCAATTTCTACATCGATACGGATGGCGCAGCCGCCGCCGCGCTCGACATCGTGCAGCCCGGCGGCACGCCCGTCATCTTCAGCGCCGGAGCTCCCGCCGGCGGCGATACCGTCGTGCCGACCGTGATCATCACCGACGCGACCGGCACCGTGCTCTGGGCAGAACAGACCGGCAACCACCGGGTGCGTCCCGAGCCGACAACGTTCCTCGACGTGCTCGACCAGCACGGCATCCGCGCGCGCTAGCGTGCTGCGAATCTCGCGCTAGCTCGGTGCGGCCGCTGCGCCGAGCGTGCTGCACGCGCGCTACGACGCAGTTACTTGCCGGACTCGGGCTCGCTGCCCGACGCGATCTGTTCGTGGTGGTGGATGACCTCGGCTACGACGAAGTTGAACCACTTCTCAGCGAAGGCCGGGTCGAGGTGCGACTCTTCGGCGAGCGACTTGAGGCGCGCGATCTGGTCGCGCTCACGGTTCGGGTCCGACGCCGGCAGTCCCTTGGTGGCTTTGAGGTGGCCGACCTGCTGCGTGTATTTGAAGCGCTCGGCCAGCAAATGGATGAGCGCCGCGTCGATGTTGTCGATGCTGCGGCGGGCGCCCAAAAGCTGCTCGCGCACTTCGGGGTCGACGTTGTCGTTGTGGGCCTGATCTCCTGCTGCCATACAACGACTTTAGGGGTTCTGAAGGCTGCGTGTTTGCCACATGACGCGCGCACCGCCGAGTGAAGGTGGAAGACTGGTTTGCATGAACGATCGCGCAGGCACGACAGCCCAGGCATCCGACCTCATCGATGTGACCGAGTTGGTGGCGGCGTATTACGCGCTGGTTCCGGATGTTTCGGTGCCCGAGCAGCGCGTCGTGTTCGGCACGAGCGGCCACCGTGGCTCTGCGCTCGACACCGCTTTCAATGAAGTGCACATCGCGGCCATCACGCAGGCGATTGTGGAATATCGTGCTGCGCAGGGCATCACGGGCCCCCTGTTCATTGGCCGCGACTCCCATGCGCTCTCTCAGCCCGCCGAGACCACCGCTCTCGAGGTGCTCGCCGCTAACGGCGTGCTCGCGCTGAAAGATGAGTTCGACGACTACGTTCCGACCCCCGCGCTGAGCCACGCGATCATTGCGTACAACGCGGCCGGCAACGACGACCTCGCCGACGGCATCATCATCACGCCCAGCCACAACCCGCCCCGCGATGGTGGCTTCAAGTACAACCCGCCGCACGGTGGCCCCGCCGATAGCGACGCCACCGGCTGGATCGCGGACCGCGCGAACGCGATCATCGCCGAGGGCAACACGGCCGTGAAGCACGTGGGCGCGGCCAGCGACGACGGCGCCGCGAACATGGCAGCGGGCAGCTACGACTTCCGCGGGCGCTATGTTGACGACCTCGAGAACATCATCGACATCGACGCGATCCGCACGGCCGGCATCCGCATCGGTGCTGACCCGCTGGGCGGCGCGAGCGTCAACTATTGGAAGCTCATCGCGGAGAAATACGACCTGAACCTCACCGTCGTAAACCCCGACGTCGACCCGACCTGGGCGTTTATGACGCTCGACTGGGACGGCAAGATTCGCATGGACCCATCATCGAAATCAGCGATGGCCTCCGTGGTCGCCCGCCGCGACGAGTTCGACATCCTCACCGGCAACGACGCTGACGCCGACCGCCACGGCATCGTCACGCCCGACGCCGGCCTCATGAACCCCAACCACTACTTGGCCGTCGCGATTCAGTACCTGTACACGCACCGCGAGGGCTGGAACCCGGATGCCGCCGTCGGCAAGACCCTCGTCTCCAGTTCCATGATCGACCGGGTTGCTGCCGCGATGGGCCGCGACCTCATCGAGGTGCCCGTCGGTTTCAAGTGGTTCGTTCCCGGACTCGTTGATGGCTCGGTCGCGTTCGGCGGCGAGGAGAGCGCTGGCGCAAGCTTCTTGCGCAAAGACGGCTCCGTGTGGACAACCGACAAAGACGGCATCCTGCTCGCCCTACTGGCCGCCGAGATTCTGGCGGTCACCGGCAAGACGCCATCCGTCTTGTACGCAGAACTCGTCGAAGAGTTCGGTGACCCCGCCTACGAGCGTGTGGATGCCGAGGCCAGCAAAGAGCAGAAGGCCAAGCTGGGTAAGTTGAGTGGGGCTGCAATCACGGCCACCGAACTCGCGGGTGACCCGATCACGGCAAAGCTCTCGGAGGCTCCGGGAAATGGCGCCGCGATTGGCGGCGTGAAGGTGACCACGGAGTTTGCGTGGTTCGCTGCGCGCCCCAGTGGCACCGAAGACGTGTACAAGATCTACGCCGAGTCGTTCAAGGGCGCCGAGCACTTGCGACTCGTGCAGGCCGAAGCAAAGGCGATCGTCGACGCTGCGTTAAACAGCTAACGCCTCGCGATCCGCGGCTCGCGCTACGGGATGCTCCAGAAGTGTCCGGTAGCGCCGGGGTGGTCGACGGTGATGGTTTCGTCGAGGTCGCGATAGTTGGTGTCGAGGTTGTGGCCGACCATCTTGATGACGATTTCGCCGTCGACGGTCTCTACTGAGGAGACGACCTGAATGTGGTCGAGGTAGTCGTTGTCGTTCCAGTCGAAGACAACGAGGTCGCCGACCTTCACTTGGTCGCGCTCGTCGAAGCTGAGCTGCGTGGCCCCGAGTTCGGGGTTGGCGGTGAGCCAGTTTTCGAACGCAGGCACATAGCCCCACGCGCCGCTCCAGTCTGAACCGGCGTCGTAGTTGAACCACTCGTCGGTCATCTCCCATCCGCGTAACAGCAGTGATTGGCTCGCAAAATTGGCGCAGTCGCCGCCGACCGAGTTAAGGTCGCCGTACTCGTCGACGTTGTAATCGTTCCAGTGCGTCAGCAGGTATTCCATCTGGCGGTCTACCGCGGTGGATGTTTCGTACGTGTAGTCGAGATCGGCTGCGGCCGCTACAGGGGCCTCATCCGCTACTACTTCAATGGCAACGGTCGCCGGTTGAAAGTCGACGGCGGCGGGCACGACGGCGGTGAGCGTTCCGCTGTCGGCAATGACGACATCTGCGGCAGAAACGCCACCGAATGTGACATCCGTGACGGCATCGAGCGAAGCACCGGTGATGGTGATCGCTTCGCCACCAACAAGAGTGCCGGTGGTGGCGCTGAGCGCGTGCACCTCGGGCGTTCCGGAGGCGACAGTCGCGGCATCCGCATTACCGTTCGACGAGGAGTCGGGAACGGAGGCGATCGCGACAATGAGTGCCGTCACGCCGGCGAGGACACCGAGCGCGGCAGCGCCCACGCCAATGCGACGCACAAGATAGGGGGAGGACATTCGAGAAGTGTCACAGACCGGCATGAGCCGAACACCACGAACCGGCGCGCTCACGCCGGATTCATAGAAATCTTTACCTCAGCGAGTGCTCAGCGGGCACAATCGGGTCAACGAGCTCCCGCCTGCGACGCTACGACCCGGAAGATTCCGGTGCAGTGCCGGCCTGCGAGCGCGCCCGAGCCCCGGGCAGTGTGAGCCGCCCCTGCGCCAGCAGCACTCCGACGAGAACAATCACCGCGCCGACGGGTTCGTGCCACGACATGGTCTCTTTCAGGATGACGAAGCCGAGGATGACGCCGATCACGGGCGTGATGTACGTGACGGTTGAGGTGCGGGTGGGGCCCCATTCGGCGAGCACTCGGTAGTTCCAGACGTACGCCATTCCCGTGCCAAGGATTCCGAGGGCGAGCAGACTGGCCACGACGGGGAGGGTGAGGTTCACCGGCCCGGTCGCGATGATCGGGGTGAGCAGAAGGTAGATGACGGCCGCGATGCCGATGTTCATGGTGGCCGAAGTAACGCCGGGCACCTTGTAGGGCGCCACGAACTTGCGCTGGTAACTCATGGCGGCGCCGTAGCAGAGCGCAGCACCGAGGCACGCGAGTTGGCCCAGCAGGCTGCCGCTGATGTCGCCGGCCTGCCAGGGCGCGATGATCACCAGTACCCCAAAGATGCCGAGCGTGACACCTGCAATCTGCGAGCGCGTCAGCTTCTCGACCCGGAACACGAGCGTCGCGAAAATAGCGGTCATGATGGGTGTCGTCGCGTTGTAGATGCTCGCAAGGCCCGAGCTCACGTACTGCTCCGCCCAGGCGAACAGTAGGTACGGGATTACCGCGAAGAGGAACGCCAGCACCGTGAAGTGCGCCCACACGATCGGTTGGCGCGGGAGCTTACGGCGGCTGACCGCGAACACCACGACGAGCGCGAGAGCGCCGAGCACTGCCCGACTCCACGCGACTTGGCCGAAGCTCACGCCATCCAGCGCCACCTTGATGAAGAGAAAGCTTGAGCCCCAGACGAGGCCCGCGGCCGCAAAGCGCAGCGTCGTGCCGAGAGTGGATGCGGTGTCATGCTTTTCAACCCGGCCAGCGGAAGCAGCGGGCCGGCTCACGCGCGCGGCTCCTGCTCGAGGCGGGCGAGCAGCCCGGCCTTCACCTCTGGCCAGTCTGTGTCGATCACGGAGTACACCGCGGTGTCGCGCCACGAGCCGTCGGCCCGCAGCAGGTGTTGGCGCTGGATGCCCTCGAAGGTCGCGCCGAGCTTGAGGATCGCGGCGCGCGAACGAGCGTTGATGGAGTCCGCTTGGAGCCGCACCCGGTTATAGCCGTTGTCGAAGGCGAACCCCAGCAGCAGGAGTTTCGTTTCGGGGTTCACCGCGGTGCCCCAGACGCTCGGCGTATAGGCAGTCCAGCCGATGTGCGCATTAGCGTTCGCGTCGTCGAGATCACCGAGGGTGCTGACGCCCACCAACCGGCCAGCATCGGGGCCAGAGTTCAAGCGGATGGCGAACGGCATCCGGTCGGCGTAACCGAGGTAGCCGGCGCGCATCCACTCAATGAAGGATGCTTCGTCGGCGGGCAACCCGGCCGGGCCACGACCGTAGCCGCCGGCGAACACTTCGGGCACACCGAGGGCAGGCCAGAGGTCGGCAAGGTGCGCTTCGGTCAGGGGCTCAACACTGACAAAAGTTCCCTGAAGGATGCGGGGCTGCGGGCGCGTTACGGTCACTCACAAATACTCCCACCCCACGGAGCTCGCACACCCGCGGTTTTCGGACTTTCACCCACCTTTTGCAGCAGTTCAGTCCAGCAATCCCCGATTGGCTACCGAGGTTCGGAGGGCCCACCCGCGGATGGAGTGGACTCGTGATGCTCCGATTGAGCCCGCCGAGACCCGACCACGACCAGAATCACTCCGGTCAGGGCGAGGCTGATGTTCACAAGGAAATAGATGAAGCCTTCTGTTCCGCCAGCGATGACTACGGAGTATGAAACGACCGTGCCCGCGAGCGCGACAAAGACGGCGACGAGCCCCACCACCGTCATGGCGCCCAGGCCCTTGTCGGGCTTCATGGAACGCAGCCCGATTGCGAGGGTGAAGGCCGCGAACCCGATCAACGCCAGAGGGAGAAGAACCAGCGCAAGCGAATCGCTGATGATGCCGTCGCGACGCCACGAAAGAGAGAGAAAGAGCAAAACCAGCATCGCGGCAGAGCCGTACTTGAGATACTTGATGATTACTCCTTTCGGTGGAGCTACCGACGGTACCAGCCCCTCCCGAGCGGGCGCCACCACATATTCGATCGGCTGCACGCTCGCACCGCCAACGGCGAAGTGCCGTTAACGCAGAAGCGGCACGCCCCGGATCTCTCTGGGACGTGCCGCTTGGCTACGAACTAACTACAGAAGTACTTAGTCGACGAGGTCGTGACGAACGATGATCTCGTCGCGGCCGGGGCCGACGCCGATTGCTGACATGCGGGCGCCGCTCATCTTTTCGATGGCGAGCACGTAGTCTTGCGCGTTCTTCGGGAGGTCCTCGAAGGTGCGAGCATCGGTGATGTCTTCGGTCCAGCCGGGGAACTCTTCGTAGATCGGCACGGCGTGGTGAAAGTCGGACTGCGAGACGGGCATTTCGTCGAAGCGCACACCGTCAACGTCGTACGCAACGCAGACGGGAATCGTGGCAAGACCGGTCAGCACGTCGAGCTTGGTGAGCACGAAGTCGGTGACACCGTTCACGCGCGCCGTGTAGCGGGCGATGGGGGCGTCGTACCAACCACAGCGACGCGGACGTCCAGTGGTGGTTCCGAACTCAAAACCGTGGGAACGCAAGAACTCGCCCGACTCATCGTGCAGTTCGGTCGGGAACGGGCCAGCACCCACACGCGTTGTGTAGGCCTTGACGATTCCGATGATGCGCTCGAGGCGGTTGGGGGCAACACCCGAACCGGTAGCCGCGCCACCGGAGGTGGAGTTGGACGACGTGACGAACGGGTACGTGCCGTGGTCGACATCCAACATCGTGGCTTGGCCGCCCTCAAAGAGCACAATCTGGCCATCGTCGAGGGCCCTGTTCAGCAGCAGACCGGTGTCGGTGACCATGGGGCGCAGACGGTCGGCATAGCTGAGCAGCTCGGTGACGATCTCTTCAACCTCGATCGCACGACGGTTGTAGACCTTTACGAGCAGGTGGTTCTTCTGGTCGAGAGCGCCCTCAACCTTTTGGCGAAGAATGTTCTCGTCAAAGAGGTCTTGAACTCGGATGCCGACACGGTTGATCTTGTCGGCATACGCCGGACCAATTCCGCGGCCGGTCGTGCCGATCTGGCGCTTGCCGAGGAAGCGTTCCGTCACCTTGTCGAGGGTGCGGTGGTAGTTGGTGATGATGTGCGCGTTGGCGCTCACCAGCAGCTTGGAGACGTCGACTCCACGGGCAATGAGAGCGTCAAGCTCTTCAAAAAGCACCTCGGGGTCGATGACGACACCGTTGGAGATGATCGGAGTGACGCCCTCGGTGAGGATGCCCGACGGCAGAAGGTGCAGCGCATACTTTTCGCTGCCAATGACGACGGTGTGTCCGGCGTTATTTCCGCCGTTGAATTTGACGACATAGTCGATGCGGCTACCGAGAAGATCGGTGGCTTTACCCTTGCCCTCGTCGCCCCATTGGGCGCCGATGATGACGATTGCTGGCATGGTGGATCCCTTCGAAGAAGTGGGGGGATTACACCTCAGTCTACCCGAGAGCAGAGTTTTGCTTGTCGTAGCGATTTCTTGCGTGGCGGGGTTGCTGGGCGGGCCTTGCTGGGGACTCCGTGAGAATCGTGAGCCATCGTCGCCAAGGTCAGTGGTCCGTGTCAGCATGAAGCATGTTCCGGATGCCGAACTCCCCCGTTTCCCCCGCTGAATCGCCCCGCGCCCTGTGCGCGATCGTGCCCCCGTTTTTGCTGTCGCGAATCGCGACGCTGGAGGACCCTCGCTTCGAGCGCGCCGCTCATGCCGCGCGCCGATCGCTCACCGACATCGGGCATGATCATCTCGATCATGGGCGGCACGAACACACGCTGCCGCCGCGATCGCTTCGTCCCGACCAGACTGCCGTTGCGCGCGGCACTGTCAGCCGGGCAATCTCGGATGCGCAAACGGGCGAGACACTGCCGGGCGTGCTCGTGCGGTCAGAGGGCGAACCCGAGACCGCAGACGCCTCGGTGTCAGAAGCGTACGACGGCCTCGGCCACACCTTCGCCCTGTTCTGGGAGGTGTTCGAGCGCGATTCGATCGACGACCGTTCGTCGCCGCTCGAAGCGACCGTGCACTTTGGCCGAGAGTATGACAATGCATTCTGGGATGGCAGCCGTATGGTTTTCGGCGACGGTGACGGTGAGATCTTCACTGGCTTCACTCGCTCGCTGAGCGTCATCGGCCACGAGCTCGCGCACGGAGTCACGGAGTTCGCCGCCGGCCTCGTGTACCGCGGCCAGAGCGGTGCCCTCAACGAGCACGTCTCCGACGTCTTCGGCGCACTCGTGGAGCAGTACGCGTGGGGTCAAACCGCGGGCGAAGCCTCCTGGCTCGTCGGCGAAGGAATCTTTACCGACGAGGTCGAAGGCAACGCGCTGCGTTCCCTTCGAGCACCGGGCACCGCCTACGACGACGACGTGCTCGGCAAAGACCCGCAGCCTGCGCACTGGGATGACTTCATCGTCACGCAAGAAGACAATGGCGGAGTGCACTTGAACTCGGGCATCCCCAACCGCGCTTTCTGGAGCACTGCTGACAGCTTGGGTGGTTTTGCCTGGGAGCGTGCCGGTCAGATCTGGTTCGACACCCTCACCAACGGATCGCTCACTCCCCGCAGCGAGTTCTCGGAGTTCGCTGCCGCCACCGTCGCGGCTGCGATTGCTCGCTTCGGCGATGACTCTGATGAGCAGCGCGCAGTTGAAGCAGGCTGGGCGCTGGTGGGAGTGGTTCCGGCAGCGAGCTGAACCGCTGCGCCCTCCGGGGCTCCACCCTGTTCACCCGCACGGCGACGGGATAGCATGCATCTGTGAAGGTACAGGTGTGGCGAAGCGGAGGCCTGCTCGGTCGACGCGTGGAGTGGGCTGTCGTTGTCGACGAGCAGCCGGACCCCGACCAGTGGTACCTGCTCATCTCTGAATTACCGTGGAACGAGCATCCGACCGAGAACACGATGCCCGACCGCTACACCTACGAGATCCACTGCGAACCGCACGAAGCGGTCATCGCCGAGCAGCAACTCGTCGGCCCGTGGCGAGAGCTCGTTGATCGAGTGCGCGAGGCCGACCCAAACCCGCAACGGCCCCGCCCCGAGTCACGGCCTGAACCAGCGCTAGAACCCCAGCCTGAACCTGAGTCCCAGCCCGAGCCTCAGCCCGAGCCTCAGCCCGAGCCTCAGCCCGAGCCTCAGCCCGAATCCGAACCCGAAATCGAGTGCGATTAGCGCTAGCGCAGCGGGTCGAAAGCCGTCAGCAGCGGGTGCTTGTCACCACCGGTGATCGAGTCGGCGAGCATCCGCCCCGTCAACGGGCCGAGCGTGACGCCCCACATGCCGTGACCGCCGGCAACGTGAACGCGCGGCGAGCGCGTGCCACCCACGAGTGGCAGGCCGTCGGGAGTGCAGGGTCGTGAGCCGACCCATTCTTCTTCGCGGGCATCCCAGTCGACGCCGTCGAACATCGGGCTCGCGGCATTGACGATGGTTTGGATGCGGCGAGAGTCGGCGGGAGCATCCACTGACCGAAATTCCATCATGCCTCCCACGCGCAGCCGATCCCCGAGGGGTGTGCAGGCTACGCGCTGGGCGGGCAGGTAGATCGGGTGCGTCGGAATCACGGGCGGCTTCACGCTGAAGCTGTAGCCGCGGCCTGACTGCACGACCTGGCGCACGCCGAACTGGCGGGCGAGGTCACCGAGCCAGGTTCCGGTCGCAATAACAACTTCGTTGCTCAGCACGGCGTTCTGGCCCTCAACGTCGACGGCGACGCCGGCAGCGCCGAGGTCGCGGATGCCGGTCGCTTTCGCGCCCTCCACAATCGTGGCTCCGCGAGCGCGCACGGATGCCGCGAGCACCTGCATGAACGAGGGCGGGTTGATGAAGCGCTGGCCATCCACGCGCAGCCCATGGGTCACAAGCTTCGAGACACTCGGCTCGAACTCACGCAGCTCGTCACCCGTGATTTTCTCAAAGCTCACGTGACCACCACCGGCGGCGACCTCATCGAATTCGTGGGTGATGACCTGGCGATGGGCATCACTCGTGAAGGCCGCCAGAAAGGGTTCGGCGTGCTTGAGGGCGGCGGAAACTCCGCCCTCTTCCATGCGGTCGAACGAGTCGAGGCTCCACTTGTTGATCTCGGCAAAGGTGACCATGTTGCGACGCCACATCGTGGGTGTCGAGTGCCGCGCGAAGCCGGCGAGGAAGCGCAGCAGGGTCGAGTTGGCGGCGAGAGGAACGTACACCGGCGAGGTGGGGTCGATTACGGCCTTGATGCCGACTTTGAAGATCGAAGGCTCCGGCAGCGGAAGAGTCAGGGCGGGAGCAACCCAGCCAGCGTTCCCCAGCGACGCGCCCGCGGCAACTCCCGTGCGGTCGAGAACTGTGACTTCAACGCCACGCTCCTGCAGAAACCAGGCCGTGCACAGCCCCACGATTCCGGCGCCAATAATGGTGACTTTCGCGGGCTGAGTCATAGGTCCCTACTTCGTGAAGCGCCGGTGCTGGGTACTCCATTGTGCATCGCGACGGCCGCAGCGAGAGCAGCGTTAGTAGAAATGCACCGTGTCGACGACGTTGCGCAGGGCACGACCATCCAGAAAAGCGCTGGCGTTTCGAGCGAATAGTCGCGCGATTTGCTCTTCTTGCGCGTAGCTCAGCGCTGCAGTGTGCGGGCTCAACAGCACGTTGTCCATCTCCCAGAGCGGGCTCGACTCCACCAGAGGCTCTGTTTCTACGACGTCGAGGGCCGCGAAGCCGACACGACCGTCTTCGAGCGCAGCGATCAGAGCCTGTTCGTCGATCACGCTGCCGCGCCCCACGTTGACCACGGTGACACCGGGCTTGACCATCGTGAGAAATTCGGCGTCGACAAGCTTTTCGGTGCGGGGAGTCCCCGGCAGCGACACCACGATTGCGTCGGCGCGTTGAATTGCCGCGGGCAGGTTGTGCGGTTCGATGATCTCGGCGACTCCGGGAACGGTCTCGCCGCGGCGGCTCATCCCGATGACATGAACGCCGAGCGCACTCAATTTTTCGGCCAGCGCCGACCCAATCCCGCCGAGTCCGAGGAGCAGTATCGTTTGGTCGCTGAGCTGCGCCATCGGCCACCGCTCACTCCACTCGTGTGCCTGGCTCTGCCGAAGCAGCCGAGGGAGCGACTTGCTCGCGGCCAGCAACCCAAATAATGCGAATTCCGCCAGCGGCCCGCCATGCACTCCCGCGGAGGTGGTGAACGCCACCCGATCGAGCTCGTGCCGTGTGAAGCCTGCTTCTCGAATCTGAGCTCCACCGCCCGCCGCCATGGTCTGAACCCAGCGAAGACCGTCATTCTGCTGCACAACCTCTTTCAGCAGAGGCGTCGACAGATCGGGGATTCCGTAGAGGGCGTCGGCAGAGTTGAGCAGTTGCATAAACTGCGATTGCTGCTGCGGTGTGCGACGAAAGTCGGGATCGCCCGCGTAGTCCGCCGTAAATCGCATCGGCGGCAACAACGACTGGTCGCGAATCAGTTGCACGCGCGGTTCCAACGATTCGATCAGCGCACACAGTTCTTCGCTGAGGGGCGTGGCTACCCCGACCGTTAATGTCTCTGCTGCGATTCCCACTCGAACCGACTCCTTTGGTTATGCCGCTGAGCCCGGGAGGCGAGTGGCGGATGTGCGGGAAACCGCTAATCAGACAGCGGGACGCAGTTCGTAGCGTTCGATTTCTGCGACCTTTTCTGCGGAGGCACTCGACGAGTCGAAGGTGTATCCAAGCCACTCCCGAGCAAGGCGTCGCGCAAGCTCGAGCCCGACGACGCGCTGACCGAAGCACAGCACTTGGGCGTTATTCGACAACACGCTTCGCTCCACGGAGTAGGAATCGTGGGCTGTCACCGCACGAATTCCTTCCACTTTGTTGGCGGCGATCGCAACGCCAAGACCAGTGCCGCACACGAGGAGAGCGCGATCGGCTTCGCCGGCGGCGACTAGGCGAGCGGCATCCACCGCAATGTGCGGATACGCCGTCGATTCGCTTTCGGAAACTCCGACGTCGACGACGGAGGCTACACGCGGATCAGCTTCGAGATCCGCCTTCAATATTTCTTTGTAGTCGAATCCGGCATCGTCGCTACCGATAACAACGCGGATCAGCGGGGTCGTAGTGCTCATGAATCTGCCTTCCAGGCTGTGCGGGGTTGAGCGAGTGCTCCAACGATCAACGCAAATGAGGTTGCGCCAGCGTCGGGTGTTCCGATGCTGCGCTCGGCGAGTGGTCGAGCCCGGCCCTTCTTGGGCGTCAGGCTCTCTGTCGCTGCTGCCGCTAGTGCTGCAGCAGCGGCAGCGTTACTCCAGGCAACGCTGAGCTCCTCACCGCGGTCTACTTCGCGCTTGAGAGTGTGGATGAACGGCACGAGCGCGTCGACGAATGTCTTGTCGCCCACCTCAGCTCCGCCTAACTGCTGAATAGCCTCGAGGAATGCCTCGGCAGCGTCCGTTACGACAGTGGCGTCGTACTCAAGACGGTCATCGCGAATCGCTTCCGCTGCGGCTTCAAGGCCGGCACCCCAGAGAACTCCGGAGGTTCCGCCGGCGCGGGTGGCCCACTCGCGCCCAGCTTGGCGAAGGTTCCACGCAACGCCACCCGACGTTGCGTTATCGACGATTCCGGCAGCGGCGTCAATACCCTTGACCATTCCGCGGCCGTGATCGCCGTCACCCGCAACCGCATCGATGTCGCCCAACTCGATAGCGTTGTCGTGCAGGACAGCGCGAACGGTCGAGACTGCGGCCACCAGCAGGGGCATCAGCGCCCGCGATGCTTCCGTAGATTCTGGGGCGGAGGCCTGAGCGATCGATGCTGCTCCCGGCTCGACCGGGGTCAGCTTGTCGAGGCCCGCGCTGATCTTTCGGTACGCCGGAGTGTAAGCGTCAGCAGTCCAGGTGCGCTCGAGTTCTTCATCGAGCCACATCAGGGTGAGCGAACAGCCGCCCATGTCGAGGCTCGTTACGAGTTCTCCGACCTCAACTCCTACTGCCGCTAAACCAGCATCCTTCAGCAATCGCGAAAGCGCCTTCCACACGACGAAGAGTTCTTCATACTTCGTCGTTCCCAACCCGTTGAGGATGACAGCGACGCGGGTCGAGTCTCCGACAGGCCGTTCGCTCAGAACACCATCGAGAAGCAATCGAGCAAGTTCATCGGCGGTGAGCCGCGGAACGTCGCGCACCCCTGGTTCGCCATGGATTCCGAGCCCAACGCTCATCGAGCCGGACGGGATGGAGAACAGCGGCTCGGCTGAACCCGGCATCGTGCATCCAGAGAATGCAACACCGAGTGAGCGAGTGGAGTCGTTCGCAGCCCGGCCAAGACGCTCAACCTCGTCGAGTGAGAGTCCTTCCGCTGCGGCAGCACCCATCACTTTGAAGACCGTGAAGTCGCCGGCAATTCCACGGCGTTGATCTGCTTCGGGCGAGGAACCCACATCATCGGTGACAAGCACGATGCGCGTATCGATGCCTTCGCTGCGCAGACGCTCAGCCGCGATTCCGAAGTTCATGACGTCTCCGGCGTAGTTGCCGAAGCTCAGAACCACACCACTGCCCTCATTCGCAGCCTTAGCTACGGAATACACCTGTGCGGCCGACGGGGAGGTGAAAATGTTGCCCACAACGGCGCCGGTGGCGAAACCGGGACCGACGAGGCCAGCGAATGCTGGGTAGTGGCCCGATCCGCCACCGATGACTACAGCGACCTTGGGCTCACCGCGACGATGTGCGACCACACCACCGGGTACTCCTGACAGGCGATCGGCGTAGAGCTCTACAAAGCCGTCGAGAGCATCCTCGGCAAAGTCTGAAGGGTCGTTGAAGAGAACGGTCATTTGTCGCTCGCAGCAAAGAGCGTGCTGATGATCGAGTCGTCTTCTGCAGCAAGTCCCGCTGCTTCGCCCATGCGATACAACTGTTCCGCCGCGCTCGCCAGCGGAACGCTGACTTTCCGCTCGCGGGCAACGTCGCCGACAATACCCATGTCTTTGCCGATCACGTCGAGTCGCGAACGAAGCGGTGGGGTTTCCCCGCGCAACTGCTGCGCGATACGAGGACCACGGTCAGCGAACATGAACGAGGCGGCAGCGCCCGCGCCGAGAACGTCAATAACCATGTCGAGGTCAAGCCCGAGCTGATGCGCCAGCGCGAGGGCTTCAGCAGCCGCTGCGGTGTGGATGCCGCACAGAAGCTGATTGACCGCCTTAAGCTGCTGGCCTTGGCCAACTTTGTCGCCCACAACGCACACGGTAGAACCGAGCGCATCGAGTACCGGCTGCGTTGCAGACCGCGCCTCAGGCGAGCCGCCGACCATGATGAGAAGATCGCCGGTTTCCGCGCGAACCGGTCCGCCAGAAAGGGCGGCGTCCACACAGAGAATGCCCCGAGTGGCAAGGAGATCGGCGGAGCGCACCAGGGCGGTCTCACCGACGGTCGACGTGATGACGACAACTGACCCTGGTACCAGCGCATCCGCGACACCGTTGGTTCCGAACAAGGCTGATTCAAGCTGCGCGGCATCGCGAACGATCAGCACGACGACGTCGGCACCATCCGCTGCCTGTTCGAGCGACGACGCCGGCATAGCCCCGGCCGCTGCGGCTTTCTCGAGCGCAACGGGGTTGATGTCGTACACCTTCACGTCGAAGGATTTCGTCAAGTGGGTCGCCATGGGCAGGCCCATCGCGCCGAGGCCGATTACCGTCACGTTTGTCATTGTCAGCTCTCCAGTCCGCGCACGGCGGTGCGTGCTTCTCCGAGTGCGACCGCAATCATGCGTCGCACGTAATCCGCGTTGCGGGCAGCGACGGAAAGACCGTCGCCGCCGTAGTGCTCGACGCAGAACGGTGCCGCGAACCCCGCTGCGATCGCGGCAGTGATGGCGGCCCGATAGTTCATCGAGCCAAACTCCATGGGCGCGGGCACGGTCGTGACGAAGCCACGCTCGCGATCTTCGTCGCGAAAGTAGTTCTTGACGTGCCAGTAGTTAGACACCGGGGCGCAGCGCGCGCTTGCTTCGAGAAAGTCCTCGACATCGCGATGCAGCCGGTACATGTTACCGAGGTCGGGGTTGAGGCCAACGTTGGAAAGCCCTACCGATTCCACGAGCCGGAGCCCGCCATCAACAGTGCCAATCAGCGTGTCTTCATACATCTCAAGCGAGACCGCGATTCCGAGGTCGGCGGCGTGCGTGCCGAGTTCGCGGATGCGCGTGGTCGCGAGATCCCAGGTCGCGTCGTCTTGATCGTCGACTGGCCCGGGTTCGGTCCAGAACCACTGCGAAGTCTTTTGTCCTGGCAAGAGTGGTCGGTGCAGCCCGAAACTCACCAGCGGGATGCCGAGCTTGGCAGCAGCGTCGAGGGTGCGGTGGCTGTACGCGAGATTATCGTCGCCCGCCTCCGGGTCGATGACGCTTCGGCGTATTGCGGAGATCGCAATCGGTCGCAGGTGAGCTTCTGCAATAACGGCCGACAGTTCCTCGAGTCGTGCCGACGAAAGATCGCCCGCCTGCACCCAGTTGTCGGTGACATCGACGCTATCGATACCTTCGAATGCGACCTGCGCGAGCTGATCAAACCACGCCTCGGGGCTAGCATCCTGGCTCGCTGCGAAGGGGAGCATCGCAGCGGCAATGGGCCACGATGCGCTCGAGTCGTACGTTGAATCTGTTGATGAATTGTCGCTCATTTTCCGAATCCCGCCGTCAAGCCTGCAACGAGCTGTCGACGCCCGAAGATGTACAAGGTCAAGATCGGGATCATCGACATGACCACTGCGGCCATAATCCCGGGAACGTCTACCGTGAGTTCGCTCTGAAAGCTCCAGAGCGCAAGCGGAAGAACCCGCACCGATGGGCTTTGAGTGAGCACCAGCGGAAAGAGAAATCCGTTCCACACGCCAAGAGCATTATAGATGCCGACCGTAATCAAGGCCGGACGCGACAGCGGAAGCACAAGCTTCCACAGCATCATCCAGTCCGTAGCACCTTCGAGACGCATCGACTCGAAAAGCTCGCCCGGGATGTCCCGGAGAAAGTTCACCAAAATGACAATGGTGATCGGAATCGCGAAGGCGGCTGACGGAATGATCAGGGCCAGCAAAGTGTCGTAAAGCCCCATCTGAGAAAGCATGTAGAAGATAGGGATGATTGCCGCTTGGAGCGGAACGGCGAGGCCGAGCAACACCAGCGAAAATGCAGTCCGCGACACGACGTGGGTGTTCCGTGCAATCGTGTACGCCGCCAATAGGGAGACAAATACCGCGATGATGACGGCCGCAATCGTCACGATGACCGAGTTGGTGAAGTAGCCGAAGAATCCCGAGTCGAAGACCTTGACATAGTTGGCGAGCGTCGGCTCGGAGGGAAGCGACAACGGTGCGTCGGAGAAGAAGGTAGTGCTGCTGCGGAAACTGGTGGTCAGAACCCAATAGAGAGGGATGACAACGATAATCAGCCAGAGCGCGCCCCCCAGACCGCCAGGAATGTTGGTGTGCTTACTGAAGAGCGATGGCCGCCGGCGCACGGGCGCAGACTTAGTCGGCGGTGCAGTAACGGGTGGTGCAGTGACCCGCACGGGATCCACTGAAGTGGTGGTGCTCATTACATTCCCTCCTGTTGACTCTTCATTTTCGAGAACCCGCTCCAGCGCGTCAGCGCAAGCGAAAGCACGAGCCCAATCAGCACGAGAACGGTGGCAATCACGCTTGCCTTGCCCATCTCTGCCGAGCGGAACCCGGTGAGGTACATGTGGAGCGGCAGCACGCGTGTCGCGTATCCCGGCCCACCGGCTGTCATCACGAAAATGAGGTCGAAGTAGGTCAACGATCCCACCACAATCAGCGTGGATGACGTCACAATGGTGTACTTCAACTGCGGAACGGTGATCGTGAAGAACTGCATGATTTTGCCAGCACCGTCGATCGATGCCGCCTCATAAAGCGAAGCGGGGATCTGACGCACACCGCCCTGGTACAGCAGCGTGTGAAGGGGAACGAAGTGCCACGCGATCACCAGAATCACCATGATGAGCACCGTGTTCTTATCACCGAGCCAGTTATGCGCGAGCCATCCGAAGCCGTCTTGCGTGGAGAGTCCGAAGTTCGGGTCGAGCAAGTTCTTGTAGGCAAGTGCTACCGCCGCCGACGAGAGCAGAAGCGGAACAAAGAAGATGAGTCCGGCGAAGGATCGGAACCCTCCCGAGCGCGCGATCCACACTCCAAGGAGCATGCTGATCGGGCCTTGAACGAGCAGGCTTCCGAACATCACGGCGAACGTGATGCCGAGCGTCGTGTAGGTCACGGGGTCGGTGACGAACCAGAGCCAGTTATCGGCTCCCAGCCACTGCGGCGTGCCGAGCCCGCTCCACTGCGTGAACGACAGAACTACTGCCCCGAGCAACGGCAGGATGGCGAAGCCACCGAACAAGAGCGCTGCGGGAAGCAAGAACCAGAGTGACGGCCCGCCTGACCGTTGTCTAGCAGCGAGCGCCGACCCACGACGGGGAGCACGGATGCCCCCCGTCGTCGTTTTTACGGTCGTCACTTGATTGTCGCGTTCATGAGCTGCATGAACTCGTCGGCGTCGATTTCCTGCAGGAACACTCGGTCGAGCTGAACCGTGAGTTCGGCGCCCTGAGCGGGTGATAGTGCCTGGTCCCAGGAGAGCTGGAAGTTCGCAGCGTCATCCGACAGATCGAAGACGAACGACTGGAAGTCGGCGTCGTCGCGCTGGTCAATCAGATCTTTCGCGTCACTTACCCCGGGAACGGCAGAGCGCTCGAGGACTTCACCAATGTAGGCGTCGTTCATCACTTCGGTCGCCAGGAAGTCAGTGACAGTCGCTTTATTAGCGTCTGTGGCCGCTGACGCTACCGACCAGTAGTTCGACGGGTTTCCAACGAGGTCTGTGGTGTCTCCCGAACCTGAGCCGACAGTGGGGAAGGTGACGTAGCCCAGATCGCCGCTGTCGACGAAATCGGGGGCCTTGGTCTGGATGTTGGAGTAGGCCTGAGAAAGAGCGACCATCATTGCGGCCTTGCCGGTGTAGAGCAGTGCATCCGCAGCTCCACTTCCGTAGTCGAGTGCGGCAAAGTCTGAGTTGAAGCCATCAGCCTTGACGAGGTCCTGAATCATGTCGATCGATTCCGCGATGGCCGGGTCGGACCACGCGTCGGGCTCATTAGCGACAATCGCGTCGAAGACCTCGGGGCCACCGATTCGATCGACCAGGTACGAGATGTACGGCAGCTGCGGCCATTTGCTCGCTCCAGCCAACGCGATCGGCGCGACGCCGGCGTCATTGAAGACCGGAACGAGATCCATCAGGTCGTCCCATGATTCGGGAGGAGTAGCTCCCACTTCTTCGAATACAGCCTTGTTGTACAGAATGACAACGGGCTGGATGTTGTTGATGGCAGCGCCATACACCGCACCATCGAAGGTGGCGTTGTCGTTCACTGCATCGAGATAGCGGTCGGTGATCTCGGGATCTTCGATGGGATCGATGTAGCCGGCGTCAACGTAGCCTTCGAGCACTCCGCCGCCCCAACCAAACATCAAGTCGGGCCCTTGACCCGCTCCGAGAGCGATGCGGAGCTTGTCGGAGTAGCCGTCGTTTCCGAACATCTGAAGTTCGATAGGCCTGTCGGGATTGGTTTCGTTCCAACGATCAACCGCGGCTTCGTAGGAGGCTGACTGCCCGCCCTCTACTCCCCAGACGACTGCCGTTGAAGAGCCGCCGTCGCTACCGGAGCCGCTGCATCCGGTGAGCGCCAGAATCCCCGCTGTAAGTACCGCAACGCCAGTCATGAATCTTTGCTTTTTGGCCCGCAACATATGTGTCCCACTTCTCTTCGTTGAGTTGTTTCTCGAAAATGTTTCGAAGCACTTTCGGTGTCTCGGGAGTCACACTATGGCCAGAAAGCGGGCACTGTCAAATATTTGTTGCAGAGTGCACCAAAATGTTGTGGGTGAATCATTGAAAGTTTTCGAGTTCTTGGATAGTCTTTCGATCTCGACATTAGGAGCACCATGGAAAGCACGAAAGCACAGCGGCCGACGCTGAACGACGTCGCCCAACATGCCGGCGTTTCTATCGCTACCGCCTCAAAAGCGCTCAACGGCCGTAGCGACGTCGCGGCATCCACGCGCGCTCGAATCGAAGTCGCTATTGAAGCAACCGGCTACGGCGCCGGTCGCCCCCGCGGCGCTGCCGCAGCACCGACGATCGAGTTTCTCGTCGATAAACTCACCAGCCCGTACGCCATGGAAATTTTGCGCGGCGTCACCATCGCTGCCGAAGACGCCGGAATCGATGTTGTCGTCGGCCGTTTTCGCCCCAGCCCTCACAAATCCGACCAAGAGGTAATCCGTCGCCTCAATCGGTCGGGCCGCTTGGGAGCGATCATCCTCACGGTCGAAATGTCAGGGGCAACCCATCAAGCAATCTCTCGGTCAGCTCTGCCGATCGTACTTATCGACCCTCTCCGCATGGACGAGTCATCAGTCGCTTCCGTCGGCTCCACCAACTGGATCGGGGGCCGCAGCGCAACGGAGCACCTCATCGGACTCGGCCACCGAAACATTGCGATCATTGGCGGCCCGGCTGAATCACTCAGCGCCCGTGCCCGCGTCGATGGCTTTCGTTCCGCAGCGGATGCCGCAGGCATAACTGTCCCGGATGACTTCATCTCCCACACGGGCTTCGACCATGATGCAGCTGAACGCATTGCGCACGAGCTGCTCAGTCGCGACGATCGCCCCACCGCCATTGTTGCCTCAAGTGATGCGCAAGCAATGGGTGTGCTGGAAGCTGCGCGCCAGCTAGACATTCGCGTTCCCGAGCACCTGAGCCTTGTTGGCTATGACGACACCTATGTTGCGTCGTGGGCAAATCCCCCGCTGACCTGTGTCTATCAGCCGTTGCAAGACATCGGCAGGGTGGCTCTTCGTACCGTTCAGCAGCTCGCCGCCGGTGAGCATCTCGACTCCCACCACATCGAACTCGCTACCCGCCTCGTCGTCCGTGAATCAACGGCACCGCCTTCAGACAGGAACCACTCTTGACGACCTCTCCCCCTTCTTCCCCCCTCGCTGCCGCCTGGCATTACACGTCGCTCTCTGACGAGCAGCGCGCAACTGCGGCGCTGGAGGAAATGACGCTCGAAGAGAAGGTCGCGCAACTCGTCGGCTATTGGTTTGACAAGCGTGGCGCTGGTGAAGTCGTAGCGCCCATGCAAGACACTCTCGGCGCTAGCCGTCCGCCGTTCGATCAGGTTGCCCCTCTTGGGCTCGGCCATTTCACCCGCGTCATCGGCACTGAGCCGGGAACGGTCTCCGAAGTCACGGAACGGCTGCAAGAAAAGCAGCAACTGGTCGTGGATGCTTCGCGACTCGGCATCCCCGTTATTGCCCACGAAGAATGCCTCACTGGCGTTAACTCATTGGGGGCGACGGTCTACCCGGCTCCGCTCGCGTGGGGCGCAACCTTCGATCCCGCTCTCGCCAGGAAGGTGGGCGAGACGATTGGTTCCGACCTTCGGGCTCTTGGAGTGCACCAAGGCCTCTCACCAGTGCTGGATGTCGTGCGCGACTACCGCTGGGGCCGCGTTGAGGAAACGATCGGCGAAGACCCGGTACTCGTGGCCGCCGTCGGTTCCGCTTACACCAGCGGTTTGGAAGCCAGCGGCCTCATCGCCACGTTGAAGCACTTCGTGGCCTACTCCGCGTCTGCCTCGGGGCGTAATCATGCCCCGGTCTCGGCTGGTCCACGCGAGATCGCTGACGTGATGTTGGTGCCGTTCGAGGTTGCCGTGCGCGACAGCGGCGTGCGCTCGGTCATGAACTCCTACAGCGATATCGACGGTGTTCCCATTGCCGCCGATCGGGCGCTCCTCACCGGGCTCCTTCGCGACGAGTGGGGCTTCACCGGAACAGTCATCTCTGACTACTGGGCCATCGCCTTCCTCGCCAGCGCCCACGGGGTTGCCCCCGACGCCGCTTCTGCTGGCGCGCTGTCGCTCGCGGCCGGTATGGATGTCGAACTCCCCAACGGCATGTGCTTTCCCCCACTCGTCGAAGCGGTGCGCTCCGGAGAGATGGACGAAGCTCTTGTCGACCGCGCGGTTCATCGTGTGCTGCTGCAGAAAGCCCAGCTGGGTCTCCTCGACGAGAACCCCGAAACGCACGGCCGAGTAATCGAACTCGACTCCGCTGATAACCGCGCCCTCGCTCGCACCGTGGCGGAAGCATCCATCGTGCTGCTGCGCAACGATGACGACCTTCTGCCCCTCGCTCCCGAATTCTCGGGTCGCATCGCCGTACTCGGGCCGATGGCCGCTGATCCACGAACGCTGCTTGGCTGCTACTCATACCCCGTGCACGTGCTGCCGCGCTACCCGCAATTCGGACTGGGCATCGAGGTGCCGTCGTTCCTCGACGCACTGAGCGCCGAGTTCCCCGACGCGACCGTCACCCACGAGGCTGGCGCAAGCATTCTCGGGCCGGAGACGGGCAACCTCGAGCGAGCTGTCGAACTGGCCAAAGACGCCGACCTGGTCATTCTCACGGTGGGCGACCTGCCCGGAATGTTCGGCCGCGGAACCTCTGGCGAAGGATGCGACGCCGTCGATCTCGCGCTGCCGGGTTCGCAAGCTGCACTCGTGAATGCTGTGCTCGACACCGGAGCGTCAGTGATTCTGGTCACCAACAGCGGACGCCCCTACGCCTTCACCTATGGTGACCGCGTGCGCACTGCTGTTCAATCCTTCATCCCGGGCGAAGAAGGCGCTGGCGCTATCGTCGGCGTGCTCAGCGGCCGAGTGAATCCCGGGGGAAAACTTCCCGTTCAGATTCCCCTCACGACGGGCGGCGGACAACACCTCTACCTGGGAGCGCCGCTCACCCGCACGATCGACAAGATCTCGAACCAGTCCACCTCACCGGCGTTCGCGTTCGGTCACGGACTCAGCTACACCACGTTCTCCCTCTCACCGGCTGCCCTTGCCACAGAAACGCTTGACGTCGACGGCACGACAACGCTGTCAGTCGAGGTGAAGAATACTGGTGCGGTCACCGGCTCCGAGACAGTGCAGGTCTACCTTTCCGACCCCGTTGCCAGCGTGGCACGACCCGTTCAGAAGCTCGTCGGTTTCTCGCGCGTTTCCCTCGAACCGGGCGAAACGGCGCACGTCTCGTTCACGATCAGCCCCGAGCTCAGCGCCTACACCGACATTGAGATGAAGCGCATCGTCGAGCCAGGCGAGCTGATCTTCAGCGTCGGAACGTCAAGCGACACTGCAACGGACGGGCTATCGCTCGCCGTTACCGGTAAATCACGAATTGCTGGACACCACCGTATGATCATCGCCCCCGTCGACGTAGTCGTCGGAGGCTAACAGCAGAGCGCGGTGGGCCCGATCGAGCGGCGCGGGCCTACTTCGTAAAGCTCACGTGCTGCGTGATCCAGTTGTGCATCGCTACGGCGGCCGCGGCGGAAGCGTTGATCGAACGGGTCGAACCGAACTGGCTGATCTCCACGATATCCGTCGCGGCGTCGATGGCTTCGGGCGACAGCCCGGGCCCTTCTTGGCCGAAGAGCAGCACGCAGCGCTGGGGCATGTCATACGTCTCGATGATCACGCTGCCGGGCACGTTGTCGATCGCGATGATCGGCAGGTCGTTGGCTTCAGTCCACTCGACGAAGGCCGCGACATCCGGATGATGAAGCACGTGCTGATAGCGGTCAGTAACCATGGCGCCACGTTTGTTCCAGCGCCGCCGCCCGATGATGTGCACGGTATCGGCGCCGAACGCGTTGGCGCTGCGCACGATCGAACCGATGTTCATGTCGTGCTGCCAGTTCTCGATGGCAACGTGGAACGGATGACGCGTCACGTCGAGGTCGGCAACAATCGCTTCCATGTTCCAGTAGCGATACCGGTCGATGACGTTGCGGGTATCGCCGCGTTCGAGCAGCACGGGATCGTAGTGGGGTTCGGTGGGCAGTTCGCCCTGCCAGGGCCCCACGCCGTAGGTTGACAGCTCGACGCTGGGGTTCGGTTCAGTCACCATTCCACGATAGTCGTCGGCGGCCCAGCCTCAGTACCGCCTCTCGGCAGCAACGCCTGTGACGGCGCTGAGGGGCTGGGCGCCCGGAAGACTAGCTTTCGTAGCGCTCGACGCGCAGCACGCAGGTGAGCTCGTCTTCAGCAACAGGAATGACGGTCTCCCAGTCGGAGGTGTCCCCCGGCTCAGTCGCATCGACATCCACCTGCGTGAGAGCGCGAGTGTCATTGGCACCATTGAGCAGCGACACGTAAATGCGATACGTGACACTAGCATCGGTGGAGTTCGTTACGACGCCCGACACGGTCCACTCGTCGCCCGTGCGCTCGCACTCGTTGACGGTGGAGTCGGTGAGAGCACCTTCAAGGTCCTCACCGGTACCGGGAGCATCCGAGATGTCCGTTACTCCCGGAGTCTGTTCAGCCGAGCTCGAAGTCTCTTCGGGCTCAGGCTGACCATCGGTGCCATCGTTCGTGCACCCTGCCAAAGTGAAGGCGAGAATTGCGAAAGGAACAGCGGTAACGGTCAAGCGTGTGGGGAGCTTCATGATTCTTCCTGTCGTTGTCTTCTGCGTGCGAGCAGGATCAGCGCGAGCCCGGCGAGCAGTGTGCCCAACCCGGTCGCGAGGGTTCCTCGGGGGTCTGATCCAGTGTAAGAGAGTGCCTTGAAAGGTAGCTGCAGACTTGTCTGGGCTGTAGCCACTACCGGGTCGCCCGAATCGAGCTCGGTGCTCGTCACGGTCGCTGTCTCGTACAGCGTCGTTCCGGCATCCCGTTCACGGATGACGTAGGTTGCCGTAGCCGTAACCGACTGACCCGGCAGGAGTACACCGACCGCGCCCGGCCAGGGGCCATAGCTAATTGGTGAGAGTCCGACGCGGGGGTCGCTGATCGAGACGTTGGTCAGCGGCTTCGTTCCCGTGTTGGTCGCAACGTAGGTGAACGTCACCACGTCTCCGGGGAAGCCCTGTTGGCCTGCGCCGAGAACGCCAGAGATCGTGAGACCAATCGCGGCCACGTTCGGGATCGGCAGCACGTTCGTCGCTTCCTGCGCTTCGATCGCGCCGGCGGGAGCGTTGGCGTCGACAGTGGCCACGTTAGTGGTCTGTTCGACATCAACATCCGCCTGAGCGATCACGTAGGTGGCGGTGGCCACAACCTTCTGCCCCGGCGCCAACTCGCCCGGCGTGGCCGGCCAGTTGTAGGTCAGTGCCGAAAGGCCGGGCTTCGGGTCAGTGACCGTCACCGCGGTGAGCGTCACGTTACCCGTGTTGACTACCTCGATGACGTAATTCACGGTCGCGCCCTGTTGAGCGAGAGTCGCGAACGAGCTCGTCTTCGTGATGGTCATTGACGGGTCTGCGTCGATCGGTGTCGAGCCAGTGGCCACATCGGTCACCACATCGCCCACTACCGGCGTTCCGGCCGTGGATGCTTCGGAGCTGATCGAGCCAGCATCCACGTCATCCTGAGTGAGAACGTACGTTGCGGTTGCCGTTGCCGACTGGCCCGGAGCGAGAACGCCCGGAGCGCCCGGCCAGGTGATCGTCAGCGTACTGAGATCAATCTGGTCGTCAGCAATCGTGATGCCGTTGAGCGTGACATCGCCGTCGTTAGTGACCTCGAAAGTGAACTCCACGGTGTCGCCAGCGAAACCGGTCGAGCCAGCAGCCAGCTCCTGCGTTTTCGTGATGCTGATTTCAGGGGCGCCCAGTGCGGTGGGAACCACGACGGTGTTCGACGTGTCTCGGATGCTGTCGCCCGCCGGGTTCGTCGAGGTCACGTTCGCGGTGTTCGACGCCGAACCGGCATCGAACTCAGTCTGGGTGACCTGGTAGCTCGCGGTTGCCGTAATCGACTCCCCCGGAGCCAAGACGCCGTCAGCCGCCGGCCACGTGCCGTAGACGACCGCAGTCGTTCCGACCTTCGGATCAGCAACAGTGACACCACTCAGGGTGGTTTCACCGGTGTTCTGCACCGTGAAGGTGTAGTCGATCCACGAACCTACAACGACGGGGTCACCCGCATCGCGCGGTTCGCCAGCCTTGGCAATGTCAATGCTCGACAGCGCCTGGATGAGCGGCACGATGGTGACGGCCGAGTCCGAGTCAACGGCGGTCGCCGACGGTGAATCGCCCTCTCCGGTAGCAACGTTGCGTACTTCACCCGCGTCGACATCCGCCTGGTCAACAAGACGGGTCGCCGTCACGGTGACACTTTCGCCCGGCGCGAGAACGCCCGGAGCGGCCGGGTTCGGCCAGGTGTAGACGAAGTCGGTGAGTCCCGGAATCGTGTTCGAGAGCGTTACGCCGTTGAGCGTGACGTTGCCGTCGTTGCTGATGCGGAAGCTGTAGTTCATGCCGTCGCCGAGCACTCCGGTGGCTCCGGCCGCAAGCGCCGCAGTGTGCGTCGTCACGATCGAAGGCTCAGCGTCTTCAGTGGGGTTGAACACAGTGTTCGAGACGCCGGTTACTTCAGTGCCGTCAGGCGCCGTTCCAATCGCGGTTGCCGTGTTTTCGACGGTTCCGTTATCGACATCGGCCTGCGTCACCGTGTACACCACAGAGCCAATGGCCTGCTCGTTCGGGCCGAGAATACCGGTCGCCGACGGGAACGTGAGGTCAGAGGGAACAACATCGATCAGCGGGTCAAGCACGCCAACCAGGCGCAACGTGACATTTCCGGTGTTCGTGACGATGAAGCTGTAGGTGATCTCCGAACCCGCTTCACCCGATCCCGAAGTCATCACTCCCGACTTCTCGGCGGTGATGCTGGGGTCGGATTCCGCCGTGAGTTCACGATCAACGTTCGAGTTCGCCGTTACCGCGTCGCCGCCGGGAGTGAGCCCCCGAACGGATGCCGTGTTGTCGACATAACCGCGATCAACGTCATCCTGTTCGAGAACATACGTCGCACTAGCCGTTGCAAATTCACCCGGAGCGAGCACGCCGCTGTTAGCGGGCCAGACGATCGAGTCGATTGAGACGTTCTCGATGCTGTCGGCAATCGTCACCGTGCGAAGCGTGACGTTTCCGGTGTTGGTGACAACGATCGTGTAATCGATCGTGTCGCCGGGGCCATTCGCGCCGGCCACGGCCAACTCGCTCGACTTTGTCACCTGCAGCAGGCCATCAGCCGCGAGAGCGACGGTCGCCGGTGCTGTGGCAGTCGCCGCAGCGCCAACCGTGGGCGTTCCCTCACCGGTGACAACACTCGATACAGCGCCCGAGTCGATGTCGGCCTGCGTCAGCGTTTGCACGCGAACTGCCGTGACCGTGGCGCCGGGAGCGAGAACCCCCGGAGCTGCAGGGTTAGGCCAGGTGTAATCGCCTGCGGGCAACGAGCCGATGAAGTCGCTCAGCTCAACGCCCGAGAGCGTCACGTTGCTCGTACTCGTGAAGCTGTAGTTCCAGGTGACTGTGTCGCCTTCTACAGCTGGGCCCGGGTTCGTCAGCGCACCGGTGTTGGTGACAGAAACCACAACGCTCGGAGCCTCCGTGGGAACTTCGACCGTGTTCGAGGTGGCCGCGATCGGATCGCCGCGCACCGGAACTGCCGTAGCACTCGCCGTGTTTTCTACGAAACCGCGGTCGACATCCGACTGGCGGATCTCGTAACTGGCCGTGGCGGTTACGGTCTCGTTCGGAGCCAGAGTCTCCACAGCGGTCGGCCACTGCACAGTCGGCGTGGTCATTCCGGGCAGCGGATCGGTGACAACGATTGAACCGATCGTCACGTTACCGGTGTTGCGAACCTCGAAGTCGAACTCGACGGTGTCGCCGACGCCGTTCTCGCCCGTCAGAGCGATTGCGCCCGATTTTACGACCGTCATGCTCGGCTGCGGCTGAACCGTGTAGACGATGACCTCATTGGTGGTCGCCGGAACGTCATCATCATTCGGGTCAGTAGCGCCGATGTCGGCGATGTTGGAGATGTAGCCGCGGTCGACGTCTTCCTGCGTGAGCTGAACCGATGCTTCGCCGAGCACGGTCTCGCCCGGCAACAGAACGCCGGGCTGTGTCGGGTTCGGCCACGTGATAGTCGGGATGCTGAGACCCGGAAGCGGATCGCGCAGCTCGCCGTCGATCAGCGTGACGTTACCAGTGTTGGTGGCTTCAAGGCGGTAGTCGACCCAGTCGCCGACCTGGCCGATTCCCCCAGCACGCAAGACTCCCCACTTTTTAGCCTCTAGCTCGCCATTCGCGGCGATCGCCACGGCAGCCGGAGCCTGTTCGGTGAAGGCAACCCCGGATGGCGGCGTTGCGCTACCGGTCACGACGTTGGCCACCGAGCCAGAGTCGATATCGGCCTGAGTGAGTTCGTGCGTTGCGGTAGCGGTAACAACCGCACCGGGTGCCAGTGTTCCTGCCGTAGCGGTAGGCCACGAGTACACCAGAGCAGACAGACCCGGAAGCGGGTCGGCCAGTGAGACTGCGGTGAGCGTCTGGTTGCCGGTGTTCGTCAGCGAGAACTCGTATTCCACGAGGTCGCCTTCGAAGCCGGTGGAACCAGGAGCGAGAGCAGCACTCTTCGTTACGAGGATGTCAGGAGCAGCAGCATCCGTCGGCGTCTGCGCTGCGGCTGGATTACTTGCCACCGCCACGTCGGTCGGCGAAGTGCCGTTGGCGGTCGCGGTGTTGTCGACCGTTCCCGCATCCACATCAGTCTGGGTGATCGCGTATGTTGCCGTCGCGGTCGCTTTCTCGCCGGGGGCAAGAACTCCGTTGGCTCCTGGCCAGTCCACTACGGGAGTGCTGAGGCCGGGCAGGGGATCGGCGAGCACGATCTCATCAACAGTCACGTTTCCGGTGTTTTCCACCTCGAATGTGTACGTAATGATGTCGTTCACGCCGGCGCTGGCACCGGTGCTCGATGACTTCGTCAGCAGAAGCGCTGGAGCCGCCGGGGCAACCGTCGTCTCGGTGACCGAGGTGCTGACGGTGATCGTGTCACCGATCGGAGGCTTGCCGCTCGCGGTGGCAATGTTTGAAACACTGCCGCGATCGACGTCCGCCTGCGTGATTGTGTAGTTCGCCTTCGCCGTAACCTTCTCGCCTGGTTCCAACTCTCCTGTCGTTCCAGGCCAGATGAAGACGGGGCTGCTGACACCAACGAGCGCGTCGACTAGGTCGACGAGCGTCAAGGTGACGTTACCCGTGTTGGTGATGCTGAAGTCGTAATCGATCGTGTCGCCGTCGTTGCCGGCGCCATTGACTGCTCCGACTTTGGTGACCGCCATGCTGGCTTGCGAGGCGAGCACGACTGCCGCTGTCGCGGGGTCACTCACGTCGTCGCCGCGCGGAGGGGTGCCTGAACCGACAGCATCGTTCTCTATGGTTCCCGCATTGACCTGAGCCTGCGTCAGCGTGGATGTGGCCGTTGCGGTGACCGATTCGCCCACCTCGAGCGTTCCGTCGATGCCGGGCCACGTGTAGGTCAGCGTCGAGATACCCGCGAGGGTGTCGACGATTTCTACGCCGGTGAGCGTGACGTTTCCGGTGTTGCTCAGTTCGAACGACCAGTTGACGGTGTCGCCTTCGTCGGCGCGAGCCGGGTCAGCGAGTACGCCGCTCTTGGTGAGCTCGACCTCAGCACGGATCGTCTCAGTCGGAATGGTGTTCGCAGCCGAATCGTCCGTGACGTCAGTGTCGTTGGGGTCAACGCCGTCAGCGGTCGCGATGTTGAGAACGGCGCCAGCATCCACGTCATCCTGCGTGATCTCGTAGTCGGCCGTAGCCGTAGCGATCTCACCCGGAGCGAGCACGCCCGGGGTCGCCGGAGTGGGCCACGTGATCGTGATCGCGGAAAGGTTCGGCAGGGGGTCGGTCAGTGTCACGGAATCAAGCGTGACGTTACCCGAGTTGAGAATCTCGAACGAGTAATCGATCGTGTCGCCGAGGTCGGCAGTGCCCTGGGGCGCGCCCGACTTCGTCACCGTGATGTTCGGTGCAGGCAAAACAGTCGGAACGATGACCTTGTTCGATGCTTCGATAACGAGGAGCCCGGCCGGAGTCTCTGCCGACATGTCAGCTTCGTTCGGAACGAAACCGCGGTCGACGTCCTCCTGCGTGAGCTGATACGTGGCAACGCCAAGCACCGTTTCACCCGGCGGGATTTCTCCGGGCTTGGTGTTGTCTGGCCACGTGATCACCGGGATAGAGAGCCCGGGAAGCGGGTCGAGGAGCTTGCCGTCGTAGAGCGTAACGTTTCCGTTGTTGGTGACGGTGAGACGGTACTCGACAGTGTCGCCAACGGCACCAATTCCGCCGTTTAGGATCGTTCCCGACTTGAACGGAGTCAGCACTGGTGCCGGAGTGATCGTGACGGTCTCGTCAGCCGTGTCGTCCACCGTGTCGGCGTCAGGCGTTGTGCCCTCTGCTGTCACCGTGTTGTCCACCTTGCCGGCGTCAACATCCGCCTGAGTCAGCGTGTACGTTGCAACCGCGGTGGCGCTCTGGCCGGGAGCCAATTCGCCATCGGTTGCGGTCGGCCACGTGTAGGTCAGGGCGCTGAGATCTTCCAGCGGGTCGTCCAAGGTCACGCCCGTGAGCGTGACGTTGCCGCTGTTGCGAACAGTGAAGGAATACTCGACGGTATCGCCGGCGAATCCTGTTGCACCGGCCTCGAGCGCACCGTTCTTGGTGGTCTCAATCGCAGCAGCCGCGGTAACGGTCGGCACATCGATCGGGCCGACGGAATCATCGACCGCACCGAGCGGTGAGGTGGCGTCAACATCCGCCGAGTTGCGCACGTAACCGAGGTCAATGTCGGCCTGAGTGATCGCGTACGTCGCGGTGGCGGTCGCAGTCTCAGCGGGCGCGAGCACACCGGCTGCTCCGGGCCACGAGTAGACGATGGTCGAGAGGCCGACGAGCGGGTCGTCGATCGCGACGCCCGTTAGCGTCGTGTTGCCCGTGTTCTCGACTGTGAAGTCGTACTGCACGAGGTCACCGAGGGCCGCGCCGTCCGGAGTGGTTCCCACCTTGTCGATGGTCACCGAATCGGTGCGGTCGATCGTCGGGTTCACCGCAGGATCAGAGAACTCGAAGTACTCCGTACCAGCGGGCGTAGAACCGAGTGCTTCAGCGGTGTTCGAAACGGAGCCCGCATCGACATCTTCTTGAGTAATCGTGTACGTCGCCGTAGCGGTCGCGATTTCACCAGGAGCGAGCACGCGGTCGTCTCCGGGCCAAACGATTACCGGCGCGCTGAGGCCGGGCTTGGAGTCAACAAGTACGACACCGGTGAGCGTGACGTTTCCGGAGTTGGTGATGCTGAAGCTGTAGTCGATGACATCGCCTACTTCTCCCAGCTGGGTTCCCAAGTCACCCGTCTTCGTAATGGTGAAGTCGGGTGCTGCCGTGAGCGGAAGCGTCGCGGAAGCGGGCTGCGTTACCGCGGAACCTGTAGGAGGCACGCCCGAAGCGTTGACGCTGTTCGCCAGCGAGCCAGCGTCGATGTCGCTCTGAAGCAGCGTGTAGGTAGCGGTAGCGGTGACAGCGTCACCCGGGTTGAGCAGCCCGTCGGTCGCTGTCGGCCACGCGCCGAAGGTCACGCCAGTGAGCCCCGGGAGCTGATCGATGAGGTCGACGGATGTCAGCGAAACGTTTCCGTCGTTGGCCACAGTGAAGCTGAATTCCACGGTGTCGCCCGCGACGCCCGTAGCACCGGCCGCGAGAGCCGCGCTCTTGGTCGCGGTGAGCGACGGAGCAGCTTCATCGACTGGGGTGACGACCTCTGGGGAAGAGCCGGTAACCGGGGTGTTTTGCGCGCCGGTTCCGCTCGCGGTTGCCGTGTTGCGGACTTCTCCCGCGTTCACGTCGTCCTGAGTGATGACGTAGGTAGCCGTTGCGGTAACGCTTTCGGTCGGCGCGAGCGTCTGCGTCGTGTTGGCGGCGGGCCAGTTGACCGTCAGGCCAACGAGGTCCGGTAGCGGGTCAGCAAGGGTGATGCCGTCGATCGTGACGTTTCCGTCATTCGTGATCGTGAACGAGTAACCGATCGTGTCGCCAAGTTCGCCGTCGCTTACTTCGCCGTCGCCGTCGGTGACAACAGCGGTCTTGTCGACCGTCAGGAGCGGAGCAGGGCGAACGGTGGGGATGATGACGGTGTTCGTATTCGCTTCCACAGCCACGCCGTTGGGCGAATTGGCCGTGACGCCGGCAGTGTTGTTACGGAATCCGTTATCGACGTCTTCTTGCGTGATGACGTACGACGCGGTTCCGACTACCGATTCCCCCACGAGTAAGACGCCCACGTTGTCGGTGTCTGGCCAGCTGATCACAACATCGTAGATGCGGGGAAGACGGTCGATCAGAGCGCCGCCACTGAGCGTGACATTACCCGTGTTGGTGGCGGTCACGGAGTAGTAAATGACATCGCCGACTTCACCGATCCCACCGGGCTCCAGCTCGCCGGTCTTGATGGCGCTGAGACCAGGTTTGCGCTCGACGTTGACTGATGCACTCACTTGCGCCCCAGGCACAGCCGCTCCGCTGGGGTTTTTCGCGGATGGTGTCGCGGCGTTTACAACGGAACCGGAGTCCACGTCGGTCTGCTTGAGCACGTAGGTCGCTACAGCCGTTGCTGTCGCCCCCGGAGCGAGGACACCGTCGGTCGCCGTAGGCCACGTGTACGTGATGGCCGAGAGGCCGGGGAGGGTATCCGCCAAGGTGACGCCATTCAGTGTCACATTTCCATCGTTTTTGATACTGAAGGACCACTCAACAGTGTCACCCGCTTCACCCTCAGCACCAGACTCGAGAACACCGGTCTTCGTTGCTGAGATCAGAGCGGACTGGGTAACGAGAGGCGTGACCGCGGCAGGAGAGATATCCGAAATGGCAGCGTCGTCGCGCGCAGACTTGGCGTCGCCGGTCGCGATGTTGCTGACGGAGCCAGCATCTACATCCGCCTGAGTGATCGTGTAGTTCGCGGTAGCCGCGACGGACTCGCCGGGAGCGAGCTCGCCGTCGACGCCGGAGACCCATTCGCCGTACACGAGTTCGCTGAGGCCCGCGAGGGAGTCGGTGATCGCCGCATCCGTCAGCGTGACGTTTCCGTCATTGAGCAGCGTGATTGTGTAGCTGATGGTGTCGCCGACGACACCGGTGCCGTTGCGCGTCGCGTCCTTCGTAGTGACGAGTAAGGGCGTCGCTGCGTCGGTCGTCACGGTGACAGTGTTCGAGTCCTCATCGAGGATGTCGCCAGCAGGTGTCGAGGCGAGCACGCTTGAGTCGTTGTCGACGAAGCCGCGGTCGATGTCTGCCTGCGTGAGGATGTACGTGGCAGTCGCAGTGAGCACGCCGTTGGGAGCGAGCGTCTGAGAGGGGTTGCCCGTCCAGTCATAGTTGATCGCCGAAATACCATCGAGCGGATCCACAATGCTGATCGAGCCGAGCGTCACGTTTCCGGTGTTGGTGACGGTGAAGGTGAACGTGACGGTGTCGTTGACGCCGTCTTCGCCGGGTTCAATAGCTGCCGACTTAACGATCGTGACACCAGCATCTGGAGTCAAGGGCACAGTCGCCGCGGTGTTCGCGTTAGCGACGGCACCGCGAGCGGGAGTACCGGATGCGGTCACGGTGTTCACGACGGAACCCGAGTCGACATCCGCCTGCGTCACAACGTAGTCATCGGCGGTTGCCAACACGCTGTCTCCGGGATTGAGCTGGCCGGACACACCGCTGGGGAAGGTGCCGAGGACGGGAGTGACCCCAGTCAAGGCATCGTTGAGGGTCACGCCGCTGAGGGTGACGTTACCGGTGTTGGTAACGGTGAAGCTCCAGTCGATCAGGTCGCCCGCATCTTGCGCGGCGGTGCCCGTCTTCGTGACTGAGATACCGGGGGCTGCTGGTGCTGTCGGAGTGGTAACCGACGAGACCGGGCTTTCGACACTCACGGGAGTACCGCCAGTGGTGTCACCGACAGCCTTCGCGGTGTTCGTCACTGAACCGGCATCGACATCCGCCTGGGTGATCGTGTAGTTCACAGTTGCCGTGGCAGATTCGCCGGGGTCGAGCGACGTCGCCGACAGGGTCGGCGTTGCGCCACCGAGAAGCGGGTCGTCGAGAACGATGTTCTCGATGGTCACGTTTCCGGTGTTTTCCACGAGGAAGGAGTACGTGATCGTGGTGCCCTCAGCGGCCGGGCTCGGCACGACGCTGGCGGTCTTCGTTGTCCTGAGCTCGGGGCGCTGGTCACCGGTCGCCACTACGACGGGGCCGGAGCTTGCGTTCACCTCGGGGCCGCCGCCGGGAGTCTGGGCAGTCACGCTCGCGGTATTCGTTACTTCGCCCGCGTTGAGGTCGTCAAGATCGATCGTGTACGTCGCGGTAGCGGTCGCCGTTTGACCCGGTGCGAGCTCGTTGGGAGTACCCGGCCAGACAAAAGTAGGAGCGCCCAGTCCCGGCAGGTTGTCGATGAGCGTCACCACAGTGAGCGTCTGGTTACCCGTGTTGCGAATGGTCATCGTGTAGGTGATGACGTCGCCCTCTTCACCCGTTCCGCCGACAGAAGCGAGCTTGCTGACCGTAATACCGGGAGCGGGCGTGATCGATACCGTCTCGGGATCAGTCTCAGTGAAGGACGTGCCGGAGGGCGGGGTCGCCGTGAGCGTTGCGGTGTTGCTGACCGAGCCAGCATCCACATCGGACTGCTTCACCGTGTAGTTCGCGGTAGCCGTGACGGTCTGGCCTGGGGTGAGTACACCGTCGGCAGCGGGCCACGAGTACGAGATCGTGCCGAGACCACTCAACGGGTCAGCGACGACGACGCCCGTCAGCGTCACGTTTCCAGTGTTCTTCGCCGTGAAGGTATACGTGATCACGTCGTTAGCAGCGCCGACAGCACCGGGCGCGAGCGCGCCGGTCTTCGAGAACGTCGCCACGGGGTTCGCCGCGGCGGTCGGCGTAACGACCTCATCTGAGGGATCCGTGATGACGCCGGCGGAGGGTGACGTGCCCTGACCGGTCGCCGTGTTTGTGACTGCGCCAGCATTCACATCGGACTGCTTGATCGTGTACTTCGCGGTGGCCACAACCTGCGTGTTGGGCTGCAGCGTTCCCGTGACTCCGCCGGGCCAAGCGCCATAGGTGAGCGTGCTGAGGCCAGAGAGCGGGTCACTTGCCGACACCGATGTGAGAGTGGTGTTTCCCGTATTGCGCACGGTGATCGTGTACGTGATGACATCGCCGACGGCACCGGTTCCGGCGACGCTCGAGGTCTTAGTGGTGAGGATGCCGGGAACGCGCGTGGCGGTGGGAGTTGCGACTGCGGCCGCCGTCGCGGTGGTGTTCGGCCCCACGGGCGGCTTGCCCGAAACGGAGGCCGTGTTGTTCACAACGCCGGCGTTCTGGTCAGTTTGGCGGATTACATAGTCCGCTGTTGCCGTGATGGTCTGTCCGGGGGCCAGGCGGCCAACAGTGCCGCTCGTCCAAGTGCCGTAGGTGAGTGCGCTCAGACCGGGACGCGGGTCGTTGATGATCACGTTGGTTAGCGTGACATTACCGGTGTTCTCGGCGGAGAAGGTGTAACGAATGGTGTCGCCCACCACACCCGTGCCGGGAGAGACGATGGCCGCGGTCTTGGCGAGTGTGATGGTGGAGTTCGAGGCAAGGGGAAGGGTTGACGGAGCAGTTGCCGTAGCCGGTGAACCCCGCGGCGGAGTACCCGAACCATTAGCGGTGTTCGAGACAGCGCCAGCATCGATGTCGGCCTGCTTAAGAACGTAGGTTGCCGTCGCTGAGACGCTCTGGCCCGGAGCCAAGGTTCCTGCCGTCGAGGGCCAGGTGCCGTAGGTCACGGCGGAGACGCCGGGAAGCGAGTCAGTAACTGCTACCGAGGTGAGCGTCACATTGCCGGAGTTCGTGAGCGAGAGGCTCCACGTGACAACGTCACCCGCAATACCCTGCGCGCCCGGCGCGAGAGCGCCCGACTTGGTCACAGCGATCGTCGGCGTCGACGCAATCGTCGGCGTGACGACCTGCGGCGACGGAGCGGTCACTACAGCACCGGTCGGAGGCGTACCCGTGGCGGTCGCAATGTTCTTGACCGAACCGGCGTCGACATCCGTCTGCGTGATTGTGTAGGTCGCGGTTCCGGTGACGGTTCCGTTGGGGTTGAGCTGGCCACTAACGCCACCCGACCACACGTACGTGGGAGTGGAGAGTCCGGTGATCGGGTCGGTCAGAGTGACTCCGGTAAGCGTGACGTTACCGGAGTTCTTCGCAGTGAAGGTATACGTGATCGTGTCGCCGACGATGCCGGTTCCGGTGCCGCCCACAACAGCACTCTTCGTTGTCACGAGCGTGGGTGAGGCAGCAACGGTGGGCACCACTGCTTCGGTAGACGTTGCCGTCGCGACGGGGCCCGAGGGCGGCGTTCCGGATGCCGTAGCCGTGTTCTTCACGGAGCCCGCGTTCACGTCGGACTGCTTGATTGTGTAGGTCGCCGTAGCGGTTACCTGATCGTTGGGGCCCAGTACTCCCGTCGTGCCGCCCGGCCAGGTGCCGAAGCTGACAGCCGAGAGGTCCGTGAGAGTGTCAGTGATACCCACGCTCGAGAGCGTGACGTTACCGGTGTTCTTGACGACGAACGAGAAGGTGACGGTATCGCCAACCTTGTTCGCGCCCGCAGCCGTTGCACCGGTCTTAGAGACGGTGAGCTTCGCCGAGGTAGCGAGAGGAACCGTGGCGCTACTCGTGACCGCAGTCGCGGCGCCGCCGCTGACCCCCGTGCCATTAGCGGTCGCCGTGTTCGCGATCGAGCCCGCGTCGACATCCGTCTGCTTCACCGTGTAGGTCGCGGTGGCGACGACTTGAGTGTTCGGCGCTAGCGTTCCGGTAGTTCCCGAAGGCCACGTGCCGTAGGTGATGGTCGAGAGACCCGAGAGCGGGTCGGTGACCGCAGCGCCCGTAATGGTGACGTTTCCGGTGTTTCGGATGACGAAGCTGTAGGTCACTACTTCGCCAGCAACCGACGTGGAACCAGCGGGCAGTGCGCCCGACTTCACGAGGGAGAGCGTCGGCGCCGGAGCGACCGTAGTGGTGACCACAGGGTTCGAGTCATCGCTGACGGGAGTCGCGCCGGGAGCTGTTCCTGCTGCCGACGCGGTGTTGGCGATCGAGCCAGCATCAACATCCGACTGCTTCACTGTGTAGCCCGCGAGGGCTGTTGCGGTCTGACCAGGAGCGAGGGTGCCCGCGACGCCGGGCCACGTAACAACCGGAGTAGAGAGACCCGCGAGCGAGTCGGTCAGGGTGACGCCGGTGATGGTCTGGTTTCCCGTGTTCGCGATTGCGATCGAGTACGTGATCGAGTCGCCAACCTTGGCGCCCGAAGTCACGTTGGCCGACTTCGTGGTGGTGAGCTGAGGTGCACCGGTGATCGTGGGAACGGTGGCGGTCGACTGCGCAGAGGTGACCGTGGCGTTGCTCGGAGTCTTGCCCGAGACCGTAGCCGTGTTCGCTACCGAACCGACGTTTACGTCAGCCTGCTTCACCGTGTAGGTGGCAGTGGCGGTGGCCGTTTCACCCGGAGCGAGGCGTCCTGCGGTAGCAGTCGGCCAGGTGTAGACCGGTGCTGAGAGCCCTACGAGCGAGTCCGCTATCGCGACTCCCGTCATCGTCAGGTTTCCGGGGTTGGTGATCGAGAACGAGAAGGTCATCGTGCTTCCGACGCCGCCGGTGCCCGAGGTCACTGCACCGGTCTTGGTCACGGCGAGAGCGCCGTTGGCGGCGACGAGAACAGTGGCTGGGTCCGTAGCCGAAACGGCAGAACCGGAGGGGGGCGTACCGCGCGTGGTTGCCGTGTTGGCGACCGAACCGGCATCGACATCCGATTGCTTCAGAACGTACGTCGCCGTGGCCGTTACCTGAGTGTTGGGGAGCAGGCGACCAGCGGTTCCGCTGGGCCACGTGCCGAACGTAATCGCGGAGAGTCCGGGAAGCGGGTCGGTGACGCCGACGCTTGTCATCGTGACGTTGCCCGTGTTGCGCACCACGAAGGTGTAGTTGACGGTGTCACCAGCGACGCCCGTGCCGCCGGGAGCGAGCACGCCGGTCTTGGCGAGCGAGAGTGTGCGCACGGACGCGACCGTCGGAGTCGTCACCTGCGGCGAAGGACCGCTGACAGCGGTGGTGCCAAAATTGCCCGTCGAGGTTGCGACGTTCTTGACCGAGCCGGCATCGACATCGGACTGCACGATTGTGTAGGTCGCCGTAGCGGTGACCTCCCAGCCGGGCTGCAACGTTCCCGTCGTGGAACCCGGCCACGTGCCGTAGGTCAGCGCCGAAAGACCAGTGAGCGGGTCAGCGATCGTCACGCCCTTCAGCGTGACGTTACCCGTGTTCTTGGCAACAAACGTGTACGTGATGACATCACCAACCGCACCCGTGCCAGAAACGCTTGCCGTCTTCGTGGTCGTGATGGCCGGCGACGATGCCACCGTCGGAACGACTGCCTCCGGCGACGTTGCTGACACGGTACCGCCCGACGGCGTGCTGCCGGATGCCGTAGCGGTGTTCTTGACAGAGCCAACGTTGACGTCGAGCTGCTCAATCACGTAAGTCGCGGTAGCAGCGACCTGAGTGTTCGGAGCGAGTGTGCCGGCTGTGCCACTCGGCCAGGTGCCGAAGGTAACGGCCGAGAGACCGGCGAGGGTGTCGGTAATACCGACGCCGGTGGCGGTGACATTACCGGTGTTGCGAACGACGAACGAGAAGGTGATGATGTCGCCAACGGAACCGTTGCCCGTGGTGACCGCACCCGACTTGGAGACGGTCAGGGCAGGGCCCGCAGTGATCGGGACCGTGGCGGGGCTGGTGCTCGTGACGGCGGCACCGGTCGGCGGTGTTCCCGAGCCGGTGGCGGTGTTCGAAACAGAGCCGGCATCCACATCGCTCTGCTTGAGGGTGTAGTTCGCCGTCGCAGTGACGGACTGGCCGGGAGCCAGCGTTCCTGTAGTACCCGAGGGCCACGTTCCGTAGGCGAGCGCCGAAAGGCCGGGCAGCGTGTCGGCTGCCGACACCGAGGTCAGGGTCACGTTGCCCGAGTTCGTGAGCTTGATCGAGAAGTTCACGGTGTCACCGGCGCGACCGGTCGAACCGGCGGCGAGCGCCCCCGACTTGAGCGTCGTGATGACGGGGTTAGCGGCCACTGTCGGAACGCTCACCTGGTCAGACGGATCGGTCACAGTCGTGCCGCCGTGGGTGCCGCTACCGGTTGCCGTGTTCTTGACCGAGCCGGTATTAACATCGGACTGCTTGATTGTGTAGGTCGCTACTGCGGTGACGGTTTGGCCCGGGGCGAGCACCCCTGTAGCTCCTGGCCACGAGTAGGTGAGCGCCGAAAGTCCCGTTAGCGGGTCAGCAATGGTCACACCCGAGAGCGTGACGTTTCCGTCGTTCTTCGCGCTGAACGAGTAGTTGATGACGTCGCCGACCTTGCCGGTTGCGCCACCGGCAATGACGGCAGACTTCGTGGTGGTGATGACCCGGCTGGGCGTTACCGTGGGCACCACAGACTGCGTAGAGGGCTGGGTGACCGTGCCGCCGGACGGAGTCTTAGCCGTAGCGGTTGCCGTGTTCTTGACCGAGCCGGCATCAACATCGGACTGCTTCACGGTGTAGGTCGCGGTTCCGGTGGCCGTTTGGCCTGGTGTGAGCACTCCGGATGCACCGGGCCACGTTACCGAGATCGGGCTGAGCCCCGAGAGTGGGTCGGCGAGAACGACCTGGCTGAGGGTGACGTTTCCGTCATTTTTGACGCTGAACGTGTAGGTGACGACCGAGCCGACTGCGCCGGATCCCGTCGTGTAGGCGCCCGACTTGGTCACGATCATCTTGGCATCGGCCGTGATCGGAACGGTAGCGGGCGTCGTGCGGGTGACGTCAGCACCTGTCGGAGGCGTGCCCTTTGCGGTCGCGCTGTTGGCGATCGCGCCGGCATCGACATCCGACTGCTTCACCGTGTAGGTGGCGGTCGCGGTGACGGACTGGCCAGGAGCAAGGGTGCCGGTGGTTCCGGGCCACGTGCCATAGGTGATGGCCGAGAGACCGGAGAGCGAGTCAGTGATTCCCGCGTTGGTGAGCGTCACGTTGCCCGAGTTGGTGAGAACGAAGGAGTAGTTCACGGTGCTGCCGGCGGTCGAGCCGCCCGCGAGCGCACCCGACTTCGTCAGCGAGATGGCGGGCGTGCGAGTTTGCAGCGCAACATCAACGCGAGGGGATGCCGCAGTAACGGCGGTGCCGCTGGGCGACGTTCCCGAGCTGGTGGCCGTGTTGCGCACGAGACCGGCATCCACATCGGACTGTTTTACGGTGTACGTCGCGGTGGCGGTCACGGTCTGGCCCGGAGCCAGGGTTCCGGCGGTTCCCGGCCACGAGTAGGTCAGAGCAGAAAGCCCGGCGAGCGGGTCAGTGATGGCGACGCCCGTGAGCGTAACGTTTCCGGTGTTCTTGGCGCTGAAGCTGTAGGTGACGACACTGCCGACAGCCTTAGGGTTCGGCACTGTTCCCGACTTCGTTGTGACGAGAGCAGGGGCGGCAGGCGTCGTGGCCAAAGTCACTTCGTTGCTGGTTCCGGTAACCGCAACGTTCTTGGGTGTACGGCCGGCCGAGGTCGCCTGGTTCACGATCTTGCCGGCGTCAACGTCGGCCTGCTTCACCGTGTACGTCGCAGTTCCGGTGGCAGTCTGACCCGGCGTGAGACGCCCCGAGGTTCCCGGCCAGGTGACCGCGATTGCCGAAAGGCCCGTGAGCGGGTCGGTCAGGGTCACCGAAGTGAGCGTGACGTTACCGGTGTTCTTGACCGAGAAAGAGTAGTTGACGGTGTCGCCGACGTTACCGACTCCGGCTCCCGCATACGCGGCAGTCTTTTTAGTCTCGAGAACGGCATTCACCGGGATGGGGGTGGTGCGGTTGGCTGTCGCAACGGGCTTGACTCCACCGTCGGCATCCGTACCGGTGGCAGTCGCGGTGTTCGCGATGGAGCCGGCATCCACGTTGGCTTGAGTCAGTGTGTAAGTCGCTGTTCCCGTGGCAGAAGCGCCGGGTGCGAGCGCTCCCGCGGTGCCCGTCGGCCAGGAGTAAGTGATGGCCGACAAACCAGACATCGGGTCAGTGACGGCGACGCCCGTAAGAGGTGAGTCACCGTTGTTCTTGACGGTGAATGTGTAGTTCAGCGTGTCGCCGGCGCGACCGGTTGCTCCAGCGGCGAGCGCGCTCGTCTTTGCGAGAGTGAGGGAGGACAGAAGAACCCGCGTGGAGTCGCTTCCTGTGGCGCTGTTGTTCCCGACAACCGTGCTTGCTGTCGCCGTGGCGGTTGAGTCATAGCTTGCAGTGGTGGGGCCGTTCGCCGTACAGGTATAGGTGTAGGACTGAAGCGGGGCGAGCGTTACACCGGTGAGTGCACGTGCGCAGTTGGTCTGGTCGTCAGCGATCACGATGTTCTGCAGGGTCCCGACACCGGAGTTGGTCACGGTGACGGTGAACGTTGCGGCCTCGGTGGCAGTTCGTGACTGTTGGTCAAGCGTTCCGTTATAGGTCTTAGAGACGTTGATACCCGCGCTCGGCACCGAAAGAATGGCGTTCTGCAGCAAATAGGAGTCACCGCTGGTGCTCATCCGAAGGTTCACCGAGGTGTCGCCGGTTTGCACATTGGGCAAATCGACGGTGGCGACATCCACACTCTGGTTAGTGAACGGCCCAGTGTCGGTAAGGGCGGTGTAGCGAACGGAGCCCTCGCCTCGACCAATACCGATATTGCCGGTATTGCCCGCGCTGTTGGGCAATTGGGTGAAGCCGCCGTTGCCACGAGAGTACTCAGCAATGTCGCCCTGAATGATGCGGTCGCCCTCATAGAGCGAGAAACCGGCGCGGGTTCCGGTGTCAACGGCGCTGAAACCGTTGAAAGCTACCGTGAGGGGAGCCTCAGCGGCGGTCATGCGAACGTGACCTTCGTAGAAGATGATGCGGTGCGGAGCCGAGTTGAGGTTGCTCGGGATGTAGACGCCGTAGTCGTAGACAACGGTCAGGGTCCAGCCGGCGTAGCAACCCGCACCCTGAGGAGCCCAGATGTCACCCGCGGATACCGTGAGCGGGGTTCCCGTGGCAGCGCCAGCGAAGGCGTTCGTCACGTCAGCACTTGCGCTGTAGTAGATCGCCGAGGGCGTACCCACCGGGTCTTGCAGCACAGTGGTCGGGGCCACGGAGGTAACCGCGCCCGTTCCGACCTTGAGTTTGGCCGGAGCACTGGTGTAGCCGGTGGCAGAACCAGCCGGCATGAGCGCGGTTCCCCGCGTGTTGTTAACAGTGGTGCATGCATTGTCGGTGGTGCCAGTGAACGCGCCCGTGTTGGCGCTCCAGCTCAGGAAGGCTTTTTTTACGGATGCCCCCGCGGGAATCGTGATGTTCGCCGAGCTGGAGTTGGTGGTGAATCCCGCTACCGTGTTCGAGTTTTCGAGGTAGAAGTTGTCGTTGGCCGTATTGCCGTTTCCGCCGGAAGCGGAGTGCAAGTCGGCACACGTACCGATTTGGGCAGCCGTGTAGAGCGGGCGATTGCAGGCGAGAACACCGTTGCCGGCCATCACAAAGTCACCGTTGACGGTGGTTTGGTAGCTGGGCGACGTTCCGGCGTTTGTTCCCCACTGCACGACAGCAGCTTCGGCGGATGTTGCCGGCATGACGGTGAGACCGGCCACGAGAAGGCCGAAGGCTACGACAGAGGCGACAGCCCGCATCAGCGGAGTTCGAGCAGTGCGCTGTGTGCGCTCCTCGTTGTTCCTGTTGTGCCGCAATTCTCTCTCCCCCGGGTTTAATTCGTTGACATTGTGGGTCGCCACATCGTCTTCGAATCGCCCTTCGGGTGAGCGCATCTCCCTCAACCATAAACCACTGATTGAGGATTCACACCAAAAAGACAGGCTTTTCTCGCATCTTCGTAGTGCGATTGTGATGAGGTTCACGCGGCCGCGGACAAGCGACACCCGCTGTTAATTCCGGCCAGCGGCTGTTAATCTCAGTGCATGCCCCTGCCTTGGACTCCCGACGGACCAGACCTCGTAGTGCACGGCGACAACCTGCCGTCGATCAGAGCGTTGCCCGACGAAAGTTTTCGGCTGATCTACATTGATCCTCCGTTCAACACCGGGCGCACTCAACGTCGCCAAGCGATCAGTACGCAGCGTTCAGCGGAAGGCAGCCGCACCGGGTTTGGTGGCAACAGCTACGACACCATCAAGGGTGTTCTCTACTCCTACGACGACACCTTTGCCGACTACTGGGAGTTTCTCGAACCTCGGCTTCAGGAAGCATGGCGCCTTCTCGACGACCGCGGCACCTTGTATCTGCACCTTGATTACCGTGAAGTTCACTACGCCAAGGTTGCCCTCGATGCCCTTTTCGGCCGCGACAGCTTTCTCAACGAGATCATCTGGGCCTACGACTACGGCGCCCGTGCCACCAAAAAGTGGCCGTCAAAGCACGACACAATTCTCGTCTACGTCAAAAACCCCAAGAACTATTACTTCAACAACGAAGAGGTCGACCGCGAGCCCTACATGGCTCCGGGGCTCGTGACGCCTGAGAAAGCGGCCCGCGGAAAGCTCCCCACGGATGTGTGGTGGCACACCATCGTCTCCCCCACCGGCAAAGAAAAAACGGGCTATGCCACTCAGAAGCCGGAGGGTATTCTGCGTCGCATCGTTCAGGCATCCAGCCAGCCCGGCGATTGGGTACTGGACTTTTTTGCGGGCAGCGGCACGACCGGTGCCGTAGCTCAAGCCCTCAAACGTCGCGTTGTACTGGTGGAGCAGAACCCCGACGCGATTGCCATCATCACGAAACGGCTGTCGGAGCAGACCACATTCGCTACAGTGAGCGCATGAGAGATCGCGACGAAATCGAGTGCTGGCTGACCGACATGGACGGCGTGCTCGTTCACGAAAATCACCCCGTACCTGGCGCCGCCGAACTTCTGCAGCAGTGGCGCGACGAAAAGAAGCCCTACTTGGTGCTCACCAACAACTCGATTTTTACTCCCCGCGACCTCAGCGCGCGCCTCAAGGCCTCGGGCCTCGACGTGCCCGAAGCGGCAATTTGGACGTCTGCTCTCGCCACCGCCGACTTTCTGAAGCAGCAGATTCCCGGCGGCAGCGCCTTCGTCATCGGTGAAGCCGGAATCACAACCGCCCTTCACGAGGCCGGCTTCATCATGACCGAGACCAACCCCGACTACGTCGTCATCGGCGAAACTCGCAACTACTCTTTCGAAGCCATCACGAAAGCCATCCGCCTGATTGGTAACGGCAGCCGCTTCATTGTGACCAACCCGGATGCCACGGGCCCGAGTGCTGACGGCCCCCTGCCCGCGACGGGCGCGGTCGCCGCTCTCATCACTAAGGCCACCGGCCGGGAGCCGTACATCGTCGGCAAGCCCAACCCCATGATGTTCCGCTCAGCGCTCAACAGAATCGGCGCCCACAGCGAGACCACCGGCATGATCGGTGACCGCATGGATACCGACATCGTCGCCGGCATCGAGGCCGGGCTCCACACCGTCTTGGTGCTCACCGGAATCAGCGATCAAAAAGAGATCGACCGCTACCCGTTCCGCCCGACTGAGGTTCTCGACAGCGTCGCAGACCTGTTGCGCTAGCGCCTCGAGCGCGTGGCTGAGGGCCGCGGGCTCGGCGAGCGAAGTGCGGTGGAGGTGCTTCCCCCACCGCGGCGGGCTAGTTTTCGGGCGTTTGCGGTTGAGCTACGGATGCCGTGAGGGCATCGTCTCCCGCTCGCGTCGCGAAGCAGTAGTAGTCGCGGTTTCCGGCATCCCACTCGGACGCCGTCGCAGCGAAGCTTGCCACAATCTCGAGATCAGCAAACGACTCTGCCGCGGCGAAGTCGATCACGGCATCAGTGGAACAGGCTCGCGCGGTGCGTGCCGCGAGCTCGCCCTCATCCGGATAAGGATCGGATGCGGCATCCTCGAACGTGCCGACCGTCAAGAGTTGCGCTGCGTGCGGCTGCGCACAATCAATGACCGTGTACTCCTGTTCCCACGCCGAGGCGAAGGGCTCGAGGCACTCGCCCCCCGCAATCTCGTTCCATTGGTAGGTTCCGGGAGGCACTGGCCCGACAACAGGAAGAGTTTCTGTGGGGACCGCGGTCGGACTGGCCGACACCGCAACTGCGGGTTCAGTATTCTCCCCGATGCGCGTACCGAGCAGGAACAGGGCCACCAGCGCCAGTGCCGCAACGAGCCCACCGCCGACCGCTATCGCGATCAATTGGCCGCGCGGAATCGGGGGGCGGGGAGGTGGAGGAACCCGCTGTCGCACAACGACAGCCGATGGCTGAGGGGTGAGGAGTTGGTCTTCGTACTCGACAAATTTGTCTTCACCGAAGAGGTCACCCACGGCATCGTGCTCCACGGACTCTGCATCGGCTGAGATTCCGGCGAGTGACTGAGCACTCAGAATTTCGGTGGCGCCCTCGAGGGCAGGATCAACGCCGGGAGGGAAATGACTCTGACGCCGGGTGGGAGCATCCATCGCTGCAGTGGGCAAGTCAGCGACATCCATTGCACCGGTGGGGAGATCGCTGATGTCCATTGCACCGGTGGGCAGGTCTGCGACATCCATTGCGCCCGTGGGCAAGTCGCTGAGGTTCATTGCGCTCGTCGGCAACTCCGCGATGTTCATCGCTTCGGTTGCGGGCGGCTCAACGAGCGGCGCCGGCTGCGGAGTGGGCGCTGGAATGGGTGTGGGCTCGGGTGTGGTCTCGGGTGTGGTCTCGGGCCGGTTCTCGTCGTCGAGGGGAGGCAGCCTGAGTAGCCCCGTCACTTCTGGAACGGCCAGGGGCGCCGCGGCCGCGGACGTTGCCGGAGCGGGAGCGGGAGTCAGCGGAGGCAGCGGGACTTGGAGCGCGTTTGCGGCAGGGGCGACCGGTGCTGCCGGTGCTGCCGGTGCGACCGGTGTTGCGGGTGCGGCGGGTGCGGCTGGCAGCACGGGAGGAATCGGAGGTGCCGCCGAAGCTCGTGGCGTGGGCGCCTCCGCCGCCCCGGCATCCACGTCAAATTGGCGAGGCAGCGCGCGGGTGGGCTCCTCTGTCTGGCGAGGCAGCACGCGGGTGGGCTCTTCGGGCTCGCTCGGGTCCACAGCATCGCCGGGCGGTGACGCCGGAGTCTCCGGAGTCGCCTCGGGGTCACTCGGAGTCAGCCCCCAGTTGAAGAAGGACTGTCGAGGCTCGTTGCCGTCGCCGGCTCCCGAGGAATTCTCTCCGGATGTCACGGAGTCAGCCCCAGTTCACCCAGCCCAATCGCGGAGTAGTAGGGGTAGCCAGCGGCCTCGATGCGCTCCTTGGCGCCCGTATCCCGATCCACAACCACGGCAACGCCCGCAATAATCGCACCGACCTTTTCGAGAGCTTCGATCGCGGCGAGCGGCGAGCCACCCGTGGTGGAGGTGTCTTCGAGAACGATGACGCGCTTGCCCTCGAGCTCGGGGCCCTCGACCTGACGGCCGCGGCCGTGATCCTTGGGCTCCTTGCGAACAACGAAAGCGTGGTAATTGAGGCCGCGAGCGGCACCCTGGTGAAGAATGGCGGAAGCGATCGGGTCGGCGCCCATCGTCATCCCGCCCACAGCGAAGATGTCGGGAACGTCGGCGATGAGGTCGATCATGACCTGACCGATCAGCGGGGCGACGCGGTGGTCGAGGCTTACGCGACGCATGTCGACGTAGTAGGAGGCCTTCTTTCCGCTCGTCAGAGTGAAGTCGCCGTGGAACACGGCATCGGCGGAAATGTGCTCAATGAGCTGCTGCTTGGCGTCGGTCACGAGTACAGAATACCCATTGCGGGCAATCCCTTAAAGGCTGCCCTGGCCCAGGATCAGCAAAGCGCCCGAGAAAACGACGCCGATAAAGCCCAAGATGGCCACGATGATGGCGTTGCGCCGGTCAAGGCGATCGGCCTGTTCCGCCTGCTCGGCCTGTTCGAGACACTGCTCCGCTTCGGCGTCGGCGAGACTCAGCGGGTTCATGTTCTGACTGTACGCGGTGGCTCCGACACTGTCGTCGCCCAATTCAGGGGTAGACCTATTAACGTTGAAGCATGCGCATCGCCACCTGGAACGTGAACTCCATCAGAACCCGAGTTGGTCGCGTCGTCGACTGGCTTCTTCGCGAAGATATTGACGTTCTTGCGATGCAAGAGATCAAGTGCAAGCCGGAACAGTTTCCGATGGAAGCGTTCACCGAGGCGGGCTACGAGGTCGAGCTTCACGGGCTGAGCCAGTGGAACGGCGTCGCTTTCGCGAGCCGCCTTCCCATGGATGACGTGACGATCGGCTTCGATACCCAGCCCGGTTTCGGCAAGGCTCTCGATGACGGCACCGTGCCCATCGAAGCCCGCGCCATTGGCGTCACGGTCGAAGGCGCACGCCTCTGGAGCTTGTATGTGCCGAACGGCCGCGAGCTCGACAACCCGCACTACCCCTACAAGCTGGAGTGGCTCGCGAACCTCAAGACGCAGGCCACCCAGTGGATGAGCGAGAACCCTGAGCAGCCACTGGCGCTGATGGGTGACTTCAACATCGCGCCCTTCGATCACGATGTCTGGGACATCGCGGCATTCGAGGGCAAGACTCACGTGAGCGACGCCGAGCGCGCCGCCTTCCGGGCTTTCGAAGAGGCCGGAATGATCGATGCTCTGCGCAGCCGCAACATCGAGGGCTACACCTACTGGGATTACCAGCGCCTGCGTTTTCCCCGCAACGAGGGCATGCGCATCGACTTCGTGATGGGCTCGCCCGCGTTCGACGAGCTCGTCACCGAGGCATCCATCGACCGCGAAGAGCGCAAGGGCGATGGCCCGAGCGATCACGTTCCCGTCGTCGTCGATCTCGCGATTGATACCGAGAACGACGACGATCGGCCGATGTTTCTTTAGGCGCGCACTCCAAGGCACGCGCCTAGCTGGCACGAGTAAGTCAGCCAGCGTCTGGTTCGGAACGAGACACGCGGAGACCTTCACCGTTGTCGGCGACACCGACCAGCACGGTGTCACCATCGCGAATGTCGCCGGCCAGCAACGCCTTAGCGAGCTTGTCGTCGATTTCGCGCTGCATAAGACGGCGCAGCGGACGCGCACCGTAGATCGGGTCGTAGCCACGCTCCGAAAGCCACGTGCGCGCATCCGGGGTCACCGCCAACTGCAGGCGACGATCGGTGAGGCGCTTGCCGAGACGGTCGATATCGAGCTCAACGATCTGGCTGAGGTCGTCGGTCGACAGCGGCTGGAAGACCACGATGTCGTCAAGACGGTTGATGAACTCGGGCTTAAACGACTTGCGCACGAGATCGTCAACGGCGGCCTTGCGGGCATCCCACGGCAGCTCCTGGTCGGTGATGAACTGGCTGCCCAAGTTGCTGGTGAGAATCAGGATCACGTTGCGGAAGTCGACGGTGCGGCCCTGGCCGTCGGTCAGTCGACCGTCGTCGAGAACCTGCAGCAGGATGTCGAAGACCTCGGGGTGGGCCTTCTCTACTTCGTCGAGCAGAATCACCGAGTAGGGGCGACGGCGCACGGCCTCGGTCAGCTGACCGCCCTGCTCGAATCCGACGTAGCCGGGAGGGGCACCGACGAGACGCGAGACGGAGAACTTCTCGCCGTATTCGCTCATGTCGATGCGAACAAGAGCTTTCTCGTCGTTGAAGAGGTACTGGGCCAGCGCTTTAGCCAGCTCCGTCTTTCCCACACCGGTGGGGCCGAGGAAGAGGAACGAGCCTGTGGGGCGATCGGGGTCAGAAATGCCAGCCCGCGTGCGGCGCACAGCCTCGGAGACCGCTTGCACAGCTTCCTTTTGACCGATGAGGCGCTTGCCAAGCTCCGCTTCGAGGTGAAGCAGCTTCTCGGTCTCGCCCTCGGTGAGGCGGTCGACGGGAATGCCTGTCCAGGCAGCGACGACGGCAGCAATGTCCTCCTCGGTCACCTGGTCATTGACCATGCGGGGGCCGGTGGGCTCGTTGCTCTCGGCCGTAGCGATTGCGTCTTCGATTTCTGGGATTGTCTCGTAGTTGAGCTTGGAGGCCTTCTGGTATTCGCCGTCGCGCATGGCACGGTCGAGCCTGATGCGGGCGTCGTTGAGGCGAGTCTTGAGGTCGCCAACACCGGTGAGGCTCGACTTTTCGATCTTCCAGCGCGCTTCGAGTTCGCTCAATTCTTTGCTTTGCACCACGAGGTCTTCGCGAAGCTTGGCGAGGCGAGCCTTGGAGGCCTCGTCCTTTTCTTTCTTGAGGGCGAGTTCTTCGATGCGCAGCCGGTCGACGGCACGCTTGAGTTGATCGATCTCAACAGGAGAGGAGTCGATCTCCATCTTGAGGTGGCTCGCGGCCTCGTCGATCAGGTCGATGGCCTTGTCAGGAAGCTTGCGGCCCGAGATGTAACGGTTGCTGAGGGTTGCTGCAGCGACGAGTGCCGAGTCAGCGATCGCGACTTTGTGGTGGGCTTCGTACCGCTCTTTGAGGCCACGCAGAATTGCCACGGTGTCCTCGACCGACGGCTCACCTACGAAGACTTGCTGAAAGCGTCGCTCGAGGGCGGCATCCTTCTCGATGTATTGACGGTATTCGTCGAGCGTCGTGGCGCCAATCAGGCGCAATTCACCACGGGCCAGCATGGGCTTGAGCATGTTGGAGGCCGCGACCGACCCTTCGCCGCCGCCCGCACCCATGAGGGTGTGCAGTTCGTCAATGAAGGTGATGATCTCGCCGTCGGAGTCTTTGATCTCCTTGAGCACAGCCTTGAGGCGCTCTTCAAACTCTCCGCGATACTTCGCGCCGGCGACAAGCGCGGCGAGGTCGAGAGAGATGAGTTGCTTGCCTTTGAGGGAGTCGGCGACGTCGCCGGCGATGATGCGCTGAGCGAGGCCTTCAACGACTGCCGTCTTGCCCACGCCGGGTTCTCCGATGAGAACAGGGTTGTTCTTAGTGCGACGCGTGAGAACTTGGCTGACGCGCCGAATTTCTGAGTCACGCCCGATGACGGGGTCGAGTTTGCCGCTGCGCGCGATCTCAGTGAGATTGACGCCGTACTTCTCAAGAGCACTTTCTTGCTCTTCGTCAGTACCCGGGGCACCCTGCATGTTCGCCATTTAAAACCCTCCACAAACTTGAGTTGGTATGACTCAACTTTATACCCGCGCGACCGTTCGTGGCTAGACGAACGCTGAGTACTTCGAGAGATTCTTTATCAAGTGAGAGACTCTTCTAGTGAACGCCGATTCCCGAGACGATCTCCAGTCCTTTCAAGTGAATCTCACGGGGGTTGTCGACCTCCTGAGCAAGCACATTTACTCCAGTCCGCGCGTATATTTGCGTGAGCTACTGCAGAACGGGCGCGACGCCCTCGCGGCGCGAGCCGAGCTCGACGGAGCTGACGCGAGCCGCGGCATCCGCATCACTCCCCTGAGCGAACACAACGACACCTTCCAGTTTCAGGATGACGGTGTCGGGCTCACTGCCGACGAGATGACCGAGCTGTTGTCGACCGTGGGCCGATCATCCAAGCGCGACATCTTTGATCTGCCCCGCAGCGACTACCTCGGCCAGTTCGGTATCGGATTGCTCAGCTGCTTCATGGTGGCCGACCAGATTGTGATTCAGTCCCGCTCCGCTCGCGGCTCAGCCCCGGTCGAATGGATCGGCAATAGCGACGGCACGTTCAGCGTGCGCGAGTTGGAGGGCGACCTGCCCATCGGCACCACCGTCTCGCTCAAGCCGCGCTTCGACCAGCACGACCTGCTCAGCACCCCCACGGTGTTGGCGCTCGCTCGCACCTTCGCCGAGTTCTTGCCCGTGGGTGTGCGCGTTGACCTGCCCGGTGGTGGCACCGAAACCGTGACGCACGAGGCTCCGTTCCTCGAGGCGCACACGGCGTCGGCATCCGACCTGCTTCGGTACGGCAGCGAGCTGTTGGGCGTTGAGCCCTTTGCCGCGATCCCGCTGAGCGTGCCCGGCACGAACACCACCGGCGTTGCGTACGTGCTGCCGAGTTCGCCACCGCCCGGCGCCCGGCAGGCGAACCGCGTCTACCTCGGCCGCATGTTGCTGAGTGAAAACGTGGATGCGCTCGTTCCCGACTGGGCGTTCTTCGTGCGCGTCGTGCTGAACAGCACCGCGCTCACTCCCACGGCCAGCCGCGAATCGCTCGTCGACGACGACATCCTCGAGCACACGCGCACCGCCATCGGCACCGTACTGCGACAGTGGGTGCTGGAGATGGCGGCCCGGCATCCGGCCCAGCTGAACGACTTTGTGCAGATTCATGCGCTGGCGCTCAAGTCGCTGGTGATTTATGACGAAGAGCTCGCGAAGTTCATCACGCCCTGGCTCAGCGTCGAAACGACTCTCGGGCGTATGACCATCGAGAGCCTCACTCGCGATCACACGCAGTTGCGCTACGCCGAAACGGTGGACGAATTTCGCCAGATTGCCAGCATCGCGAGCCCCGACCGCCCGGTGATCAACGGTGGCTACATCTACGACACCGAGATAGCGCGGATGCTGCCCACGATTGTGGACGGCCTCACCGTCGACCGCGTGAGCGTGCTTGACGAGCTCGACTTTCTCGAAGTGCCGCCGCTGGAGGTGCGCAGCGTCGTCGCGAAACTCGAAGACCGCGCCAGTGCCGTGCTCGCCGATGCTGACTGCGCCGTGATCGTGCGCGGAGTGCCCGCCGCCGACGTCACCGGCCTCTACTTGGCTGACCCTGAAGTGCTGCGCTCCATCGACCGCCGCAGTGCCCGCGAGATCAGCCGCCCGGGGCTGTGGAAGAACGTGCTCGGCAAAATGGATGCCTTCGCCGAAGATCGCCTCGCGAGCGACGGCACCAGCAAGAGTCTCGCGCGCCTCTGCCTCAACTGGAACAATCCCGTTGTCGTCACCCTCTCCACCCTGCGCGATGACGCCGTCTTCTCTCGCACCATCGAGCTGCTTTACGTTCAAGCACTACTCACGAGCCAACGCCCCCTCAGCGTGCGCGACCGCGCCATGATGACCAATTCCATGTCCGATCTGATTGCCATGAGTGTCGCACTCGGTGATTCCCTCCCAGAAAGTTCTCCCCTATGAGCGCCGACCGCATCAACGAACTGTTCCGCGAAATTGACTCCATCGCGTACGGGCCCGAGGAACGCGCCCGCGTCGAAGAAGCGATCGCGCTGGCGGTCGAAATCGGGGACAAAGAACTCGAATACCGCGCCCGGGTTCGACTGACGGCATCCGCCAATATGGGCGGTGACACCGAGGTACTGCTGTCATCCTTCGCGTGGTGCTTGGCGAAACACGACGAAGACCCGGTGCGTTTTCCGGATGACATCGGGCACGAAGGTGCTGGCCTCATGTGGCAGTTCAAATGGATTGCCAGCGCGCTTGCAAGCTCTCCCATCTTCGACACAGCCGACATCGATGGTGCGCTCGCCGATATGGCGACGCACTACCGCGCGGCGGGCATCGGCCAGAGTGGAGTCTTGACGTCACAGTTTTCAACAGCGTGGCGCCTTGGCGAACTTGAGCGGGCCGAGGCTCTCCGCACCCAACTAATTGCGACCCCGCGCGACGAATACAGCCACTGCGATGCCTGCGTGCGCAGCGACTCGAGCGGGTTCCTCACCGAAACCGGTCGCGATGCTGAAGCGATCGTGCTGTTCGATGAACTCATCGCTGGCGGTTACAGCTGCGGCGACGAGCCAGAGGCGGCACTCTCGCGGGCCCTCCTGCCCTACCTTCGCGTCGGTCGCTTTGACGACGCCAAGGCCGCCCACTTTCGCAGCTACACCCTCGCCCGCGACAACGCCGACAACCTCGGAATCATCGCCAACCACTTCATCTTCTGCGCCGTCACCGGCAACGAAGCTCGCGGCTTGGCCATGCTCGAACGCCACCTCTCGTGGTTCGTGCACGACCAGCTCAACGCCGACAACCAGTTCTCGGGTCTCGTTGCTGCCGGAGTGCTTCTGGATGCCGTGACCCGTGCCGGTTTCGGTGCCCAAACTGTTCGCGGTGCCGAAAACCACGAACTCGTGGCGCTCTTCGGAGAACACGATGGTGCGTGGACGGCCGAAGAACTCGCCGCCGCCATGTGGGCTGCCGCGGCAAAGATCGGCGACCAGTTCGACGAGCGCGCCGGCAACGACTACCGCGCCCGCCGCATCCAGAAAGCCCACGAACTCGCCAACGAGCAGTTCGACCTTCCTCTCACGAGCGAAACTCTCGGCCTCACCACCCCCGCCGATGACGAACCAACGGATGCCGCTGGCTGGTTGCTGCGTGCCCAAGAACTGCTCGCGATCGGCTGGCTTGCTCCCGCTTTGCCCGCCGCGCGCACTGCGGTCGAGCTGACGACCGGCCAGGAGCACACGGCCGCGCTCAGTTCCCTGATTGCGCGACTCGTCGCCTCCGGCGATCTGGCAGAAGCTGAGACGTTGCTCGCCACTCGCATCCCTGCCCTGCGCGAGCATGGCGATGACGCTCAAGCGACGCTCGAAGAACTTCTCGGCCTCTCTCTGTTTGGCCGCGCCGAGCAAGAAGACCTTGATGCCCTCCGCATCGCGGTCGATGCGTCGAGCGCCCTTGCTCCTGCTCAGCGGGCTGACCTCGAAGTGTCACTGTTGAGCGTGCTGCTGCGCGGCGAAGAGCCCAACCTCGAGGCGGCGACCGAGCTCGCGACGAGCGCCCTGGCCCACGCCAAAGAAGGCGGTGTGCCTCAGCTGCGCGACCACGCGCTACGGTATCTCTCCGACCTCGCGGCGAGTGCGGGCGACACCGACGGCGCACTCGCGTACGTCGCCGAACTGCTGGAGTCGACATCCAATCGCGGCGTTCTGGCGCATGCCCACGCTCTGCGGGCTCGCATCTTGGGCGGCAGCGGTGAGTTTGCTGAGGCTGCCGCGAGCGCTGATGCCGCCGCCGAGTGTGCTCACGCGATCGACGCGGTCGGCCCCCTGCACGACATGACCATTCTCGCCGGTCGGCTCTACGACGAGGCAGAAGCGTTCTCGGATGCCGCCAGCCGGTTCCGCCTCGGAGTTCGCTACGCCGAACGCCTCGAGATCGACACCGTGGGGGCGCGCTACGCCCTCGGCCGCTCTCTGGTTCGCGCCGGCGAGTCATCCGAAGGCATTGACCTGCTGCTGTCGCTCTACGAAGAAGAGACTGCCGCCGAGGCTCCCCCGGGAAGCCGCGGTGAGACCCTCTACTGGCTTGGCCATGGCTTCGCGGATGCCGGCGAACCCGGCTCTGCTGTAGGCACGTGGGAGACCGCGACCGAGCTCTACCTCGAGGCTGACGACACCCAGAGCGCGGCACGCACGCTCGCTGACAACGCTGGCCTGCACGCCCAACACGGCGATCACGACAGTGCTGCGGCGTTGCTTGAGCAGGCAGTAACCCACGCCCGCGCCACCCCCGAGAACCTCAACCTTCTCGTGCGGGTTCTTCACCAGTCGGGCCGCGCGCACGCTGAGGCGGGCAAGAAGGAAGGCCTCAAGCAACTCGATGAGGTGCTTGCTCTCGCGACGGAACACGGCGCAGACTGGCTGCACGCCGACGTCACCGATTCGAAGGCGCGAGCTCTCGCGAGCTTGGGCAAGCCCAAGAAAGCCGTCAGCCTCGCCCTCACCGCCGCCGATGAATACCGTGCCGCCGGAGACCCCATCGCCGGCGCCAACTGTGAACGCTTCGTTGCGAGTGTTCTCGCCGCCGAGGGTCGCCATGATGAAGCCGTCGCCGTACTGAACTCAGTGATGGAGCAGACTGCCGAGCATCCCCAGCTGCACCAGATCACCGCGTTCGACCTCGCGGAGAGCCTCGAGAAGCTGGGACGGACCTCGGATGCTGCTGCCGCGCGCGCGATTGCGGAGGGCGCCAACTAACGGGTTTTTTGTTCGCCGCGGTGCCGCACTGGCACCGCGGCGAGCTGCTCTACCCCGCGAAGGCGGGGAGTGCGCTTTCAGTAGAGGTCGCGATAATTGAAAGATGGCCTTCGCTCTTTCTGACATCGACGCTCCCACTGAGGGCCAACAGTGGTTGCTTCGCGCTGAAGAGCTGTTCGCCGCTGAGGCTTTCGCCCCGGCCCTGAGTGCCGCCCTTCAAGCGGCGCACCTCACCACGGGAGCAGTGCGAGTTGTCGCGCTCGGGATCGTTGCTACCTGCTGCGTGCGCTTGGGCCAGCTGGAGACCGCAGAAGCAGTCGCACTCCAACGTCACACGCTGTTGCTTGAGCTGGGCAAGCCCCTCGAAGCCGCAAGCCAGGCCCGCATGGGGTTGGCTTTCTTCGGCAGCGCCGAGCCGTACGACCTTGCCGCCCTGGAACGCGAAACGATGAACGGCGACGAGTTGCCGCCCCGACTTCACGCGCTGGCCCTGCTCGCTCTCGCCGATGTACTGGCTCGCCAGCCCTCAGCCGAGAAGGAGCGCATCCACTCGACTGCCGGTCTTGCCTATCTCCAGGCAAACGCCGCCGACGACCCCGGCTCGACCCAATTTTTCGCCGCCCGCCATCTCATGAAGATCGCCTTCGCCGACGGCAACGCCGAGCGGATGCTGGAGTACAGCACCATGCTCCTCGCGACCGCACGCAATCGCACCGCCCACGCCGAGGCCAACAGTTTCTCGGCGATGGCGCTCGCGGGTGTCGGCCGGGCGAGCGAGGCTCTTCTCGCCGTGAACCAGGCCGTCGACCTCTACGACGCGATCGATCTTCCTGACCGGCTCTACCACACGACCATTCTTGGGGGTCGGATGGCGGTGGATGCTCAAGAGCGAGCAATCGCTCTCGGGAGGTTCCGCGACGCCATCGAACTCGCCCACGAGCTCGACATCGACGACACGGAAGCCCGCAAAGCCGTCGCAAACCTGCTCGTGATGACCGACAGTCACCCCGAAGCCATCGCGATGCTCACGGAGATCTACAACCACGAGACCACCAGCGGCGCTCCGGCAGAAGCTCGCGCAGAGAGCCTCGAGTTCATGGCGCACTCGCTAGCCGCGACGGAACAACTGGATTCCGCCATCCAGGTCTGGACGATGGCCGCGAGCCTCTATACCGAGGTCGGCGCTCTCGATGACGCCGCCCGCATCACCCGCAGCGTGGCCGGCATCCACACCGCGCGGGACGACCATGCTGCCGCGCGCTCGGCCTTGCTGACCGCTGCCGCTGCGGTGCGTGAATCGCAGGGCGACGGGGTGATCTACCTCGGTGTGCTGCACGACCTCGGCACCACTCAAGCACGTCTGGGCGACCGTGAGGCGCTCACCACCTTCGCCGAAGTTGAAGCCGACACCCTCGCCAATCGGGCGCCGTGGATGGGGGCCGCAACGCTTGCCGCCAAGGCTCGCGCTCTGCACATTCTGGGCGACAATCAGGATGCCGTCGACCAGGCCACGAAGGCCGCCGCCGCGTTGCGGACCGCCAATGATCCGAGCGGTGCGCTGCACATCGAACGCTTCGCCGCTGGAGTTCTTACTGAAATGGGTCGCCCCAAAGACGCGATCAAGCTGCTGAAAACAGTCGTGAAGAACGCCCGCGGCGACGCCGAGATGCTCGCCGGAGCGAACCGCGAACTCGCGGACTGCTATGACGCTCTGGGAAAGAAAAGACGAGCCACGGGCACGCGATCCCTTGCGGGAGACGCGTAGCCGTAGCTCGTCTGTGGCGGTTTGACCAAGTAACTTGGACCTCAGAACGGGGCTGTGTCTAGGAGCTCAACGGCACAATTCTCACGGCGGGTGACATGTCAACTCAAGTACTGCTCGGCTTCGCCGCTGTGCTTCTCATAACCCTCGTAGCTACTTTGGGCATTTTTCTTCGCGCACGGAGAGAAAAAGATCAAGTGAAAGCGCCTTGGTGGGTCGCGGTGATGGCCGCAGTCGGGGCTCTCGCTCTTGTCCTCATGGCGGTTCTTATCGTCGCTCTTTTCCCGATCGATTAGGGCGGATTGAGTGTCGGCACGTTACTGCCGCCGGACGATTGCGGCGGGTGTAGAGCGTATTCAGCCGTGACGCCCTGATCAAGAACGCACGCAAAAAGCCCCGGTCGCGACTGCTCAGTACAGCGCGGCCGGGGCCTTTTTACGCAGTAGTTACGGGCGCTTGACCAGCTTGCGGTTCATGAACTCGTCGATGCCGTGAGCACCGAGTTCGCGACCGGTGCCGGAGTTCTTGACTCCACCGAAGGGCAGCTCGGGAGCATCCGCCCCGACCTCGTTGATGTAGACCATGCCAGCGTCGATGCCGTCAGCGAGGCGGTCGGCCTGGTCGGCATCCGTCGTGAAGACGTACGAACCGAGCCCGAATGGCGTCGCGTTAGCGAGCGTGATGGCTTCTTCTTCGCTGCTGACGCGGTGCAGCTGAGCGACCGGTCCGAAGAACTCCGTGATGTACGCGGGGTTCTCGGGGCTGATGTTTTCGAGTACGGCGGGGGCGAACTTGGTGCCGTCGCGCTTGCCGGTTCCGACGCGCAAGGTGGCGCCAGCGGCAACCGCTTCGGCGACCTGCTCTTCGAGTCCCTTGGCTGCGGCGACTGAACACAGCGGGCCGAGCTCGGTGCTCTCGTCCATGGGGTCACCCACGGTGATCGCTCCCATTGCCGCGCTGAACTTCTCGGCGAACTCTTCGTAGAGCGAGTCGATGATGACGAAGCGCTTGGCGCCGTTGCAGGCCTGACCGTTGTTGTCGACGCGGGCGGCGACGGCAGCTTCGACCGTGGCATCCATGTCGTCGGTAGACATGAGGATGAACGGGTCAGAACCGCCCAGTTCGAGCACGCTCTTCTTGAGGTTGGCGCCGGCGGCGGCACCCACGATGGCACCGGCACGCTCGGAGCCCGTGAGGGACACTCCCTGGATGCGCGGGTCGTCGATCATCGCGGCGATCTGGTCGTTATCGGCGAGCACATTTTGGTAGCCGCCGACCGGCAAACCGGCTTCGTGAATGAGAGCTTCAAGCGCCGCCGAGGACTCGGGGCACTGCTGCGCCGGCTTGACCAAAACGGGGTTGCCGAGAATGATGCTGGGGCCGGCAAAACGAGCGATCTGGTAGATCGGAAAGTTCCACGGCATGATGCCGAGAACAGGACCGATCGGGCTTTTGCGAATCCACGCGGTACCGGCTCCGGACGGAATTTGCTCGTCGGCGAGAAACTCTTCGGCGTTGTCGGCGAAGTAGCGGAAAATGTCGGCCGAGAACTCGACTTCACCGACTGCTTGAGCGAGCGGCTTGCCCATTTCACGCACGATAATTTCGCCGAATTCGGCGGAACGTTCGGCGAGCAAATCGGCGATGCGCGTGACGATCGCTGCGCGCTCTTTTACCTGATCACGGTTCATTCCGCCGTTGTACTCGGAGTGCGCTGCCGCGACGGTCTGCTCGATGACTTCGTCACTCGCGGCGGGGTGCGCGGTGCCCTCTTCGCCGGTGTAGGGATTGATCACTTGAAAAGTCTTCATGAGAGGTTCCTCGCTGCTCGAAAAGGTCCGGCGACGTCGCCGTGAATTGTTCGTAGGCTACATCCGAAATCCTGAAAATTGGAAGTTAGGGTTTTTCGCCGAGGTCGATCGCGGCCAACATCGCCCACAATTCGGCGCGGCCTTGGAAGGTGTCGAGGCTCAGATTCGTGAGTTCGGAGAGCCGCTGCATCCGCGACTTCAGACCGTGCCGATGGATGCCCAACTCGCGTGCCGCGGGATCCCACTGCCCGTTGTGCCGCAGCCACACTTGCGCGAACCGCAGCAGCCCGAGACCCTCGGTGGATTCGATGACGCTCGCGAGCCGGGCGTGAGCGATATCGGCGACCGAACTCGACGCCAGCAGGCCAAAGAAACTCTCGCCGACGAGACTCGCGAACTCGGTGACCGTGGCCGGCGGTGATGCTTCGAGCGAGCGCACGGCCTGGGTGATCGCGACCGTGAGCTCGGGCCAGCCGACCTCGGCCGAGAGACCGACGGTGAGATCGCTCGCGGCAAAGAATCGACGTTCGGCGGCGAGCTGTTTGGCGTCGATCAGCACGAGCAAGTGGCGACCATCCGCGACGGCGAAGATGCGACTGTCTGAGCGCGCCGCCCGCCGCTCGAGCACGTCACGCACGCTCGCACTCGTCTCGCTGAGATCGAGGGCCGCGACCGCAAACCGGTCGGCCGGCAACTCGATGCCCGCCACCCGCACCGCCCGCCGCACGCTGTCGACCCGGCCGTCCTTGAGCAACTGGAACAATTGCTCCAGAATCGCGCGATGCCCCACCCGGAGGTTCTCGGTCTGCTCGAGCGACACCTCGGCGAGCGCCGCCAACACCGTCATGACCGAACGCTCGAGCGCCCCAAATTCGGTGTCGCGAACCCACGCGATAGCCCCACACAGCCTCCCAGTGGAGCCGAGAGTCTGCACGACGCGAAACTCGCCAGCAGCGCCATCGGCGACGCGCGCGCGACGAGCCCGACCCAGCAGATCGGTGACCGACCTGTGGATGCCAGGGGCGGCATCCGCAGATCGTGTCTGCTTGCGGCTGTCGCCGGGTTCGCTCACGAGCTCACCGTCGGCGTCGAAGATCCATACGCGACAGCCGAGTCGTTCAGCGGCGACGGCGGCAGCGGCGGCGAGGCGCCCTTTGCCGACGGCGGCGCGAGCGATGTCGTTTTGGGCGGCGAGCGCGCGGTCGAATCCGGCGCGAGTTTGTTCGGCTTCGTTGTCGGCGACGAGGCGACTGATGGCGATGAACGGGATGCGGTACGGCACTTCGAAGAGTGGCAAGCCGGCGGCAGCACACGCGGCGACGAGCCCGGCGGGCACTCCGTGGGTGATGACTTCGGTGCCGAACCCGATCGCGGCGACGCCGGCGGCCACGAGTCGGGCGACGTACGAGTCGAAGTCGGCGCCAGCGGTGGGATCGGCGGCGGGCTCGGCGGGCGGTACGGTGCTTTGGGCGGCGTTATCGACGAACTGGCGCCCGGTCGTGAGCAGCAATTGCCCCTCGGAAACGAACGGCGTCGGGTCGTTGAGGTCGGAGTTATGCACCCACGTGACGGAGCGTTCGAAGGTCGTCGAATCGGTGAGCGGGCGCAGCGCGAGACGCTCGGTCGCGATGATCTCGCTGAGGGGTGTGGGCATGGCAATCCTCCTACTGCCATTCTGTCAGCAATCGCCGCCCAAGCTGCCACTCTGTGACTGTTGCGCCGGGCATCCGCGAACTAGGTTGAACCAAACGTTTTTGTACGATGCCGCTCGCCTGTGCAGCTCACGCGTCGTCTTCACAGATTGGATCCCGGTGGCCATGTCTACTTCTTCTTCCAGCACCACGACTAGCGCACCCACGGCCCCGCTCGGCGGCCCCTCGCTTCCGCAGAAGCGCGACCTCGTCACCGCGATCCCCGGACCCCGCTCGCTCGAACTGCTCGAGCGCAAGAAGCGGTCCGTCGCCGCCGCGATCGGCATCACTCTTCCTGTCTTCGTCGAAGCTGCTGGTGGCGGCGTTCTTCGCGACGTTGACGGCAACACGCTTATCGACTTTGGTTCCGGTATCGCCGTAACCGGCGTCGGCAACTCGGCCCCCGCCGTTGTCGAAGCCGTGACCGCTCAGGTCGCCCAGTTCACCCACACCTGCTTCATGATCAACGGCTACGAGAGCTACATCGAGGTTGCCGAGAAGCTCAACGAGATCACCCCCGGCACGCACGAGAAGCGCACCGCGCTGTTCAACTCGGGCGCCGAAGCCGTCGAGAATGCGATTAAGATCGCCCGCTACTTCACCGGCAAGCAGGCCGTTGTTGCCTTCGACCACGCGTACCACGGTCGCACCAACCTCACGATGGGCCTTACCGCCAAGTCGATGCCCTACAAGAGCGGCTTCGGTCCGTTTGCGTCGGAGATCTACCGCGCGCCGATGTCATACCCGTTCCGCGATGGCGGAATCAGTGGTGAGGATGCCGCAGCGCGCGCCATCCTGCAGATCGAGAAGCAGGTCGGCGCCAGCAACCTCGCCGCGATCATCATCGAACCCATCCAGGGCGAGGGTGGTTTCATTGAGCCCGCCCCCGGATTCCTTCCGGCACTCGCCGAGTGGGCCACCGCCAATAACGTGATCTTCATCGCTGACGAAGTGCAGACCGGCTTCGCCCGCACGGGAGACCTCTTCGCCTCGAACCACGAGAACCTTGTTCCCGACATCATGGTGACCGCCAAGGGCATCGCCGGCGGCCTTCCGCTTTCGGCTGTCACCGGCCGTGCCGATGTCATGGATGCCGCCCACGTCGGCGGACTCGGCGGAACGTACGGTGGAAACCCCATCGCCTGCGCTGCAGCGCTCGCCACCATCCGCACCTTCGAAGAGTCGGGCGCCATCGAGCGTGCCCGCGAAATCGGAACCGCGTTCCGTGGCCGCCTCAACGGCCTCCGCGCCGGCGACCCCCGCATCGGAGATGTTCGTGGCCGTGGCGCCATGATCGCTATGGAACTCGTCGACCCCACCACGAAAGAGCCCGACGCGGCCCTCACGTCGAAGGTTGCGGCTGCAGCGCACGCCGCCGGTGTGGTCGTGCTGACCTGTGGAACCTATGGCAACGTCATCCGCTTCCTCCCGCCGCTCTCGATCTCTGACGAGCTCATCGCTGACGGCCTCGACGTCGTTCGCGACGCTCTCGCCAACGCCTGATTCACCGCAGCGGGCAGTGAGCGCGCGCTCAGTGCCCGCCCATGCGGCGCCAAGCCGAAGTTCAGCTAACGCTGTTTGACTGACTCACAGATTTTCCACCACGAAAGGTGCACACCGCATGACGAACTCCACCGAAACCCAGCTTCTCGAAGCCGTGCCGAACCAGCTCTTCATCGGCGGTGAGTGGGTTGCCGCAACGGGCAGCAAAACTCTCGACGTGACCGACCCCGCTACCGGCAAGGTCATCCGCACCATTTCGGATGCCTCGGCCGAAGATGGCATGCGGGCGCTCGACGCGGCCGTTGCTGCGCAGGATGCCTGGGCCGCGACTCCCGCTCGCGAGCGTGGCGAGATTCTGCGCCGCACTTTCGACCTCGTGCAGGAGCACCGCGACGACATCGCTCTGCTCATGACGCTCGAGATGGGCAAGCCACTCGCTGAGGCCAACGGCGAAGTCACCTACGGCGGCGAGTTCTTGCGCTGGTTCAGCGAAGAGGCCGTGCGCATCTCGGGTCGCTTCGGCAACACCCCCGAGGGCACCGGTCGCATGATCGTGTCGCAGCGCCCGGTTGGCCCGTGCTTCCTTATTACGCCGTGGAACTTTCCGCTCGCGATGGCGACCCGCAAGATTGCGCCCGCTCTGGCCGCCGGGTGCACCGTTGTCGTGAAGCCAGCAGCGCTCACTCCGCTCAGCACCCTCTTCTTGGCGAAGCTGTTCGAAGAGGCCGGGCTGCCGGCTGGCGTGCTCAACATCGTCACGACCTCGAGCTCCTCTGAAGTCTCCGAGCCGATCATCGCGGACTCGCGCCTGCGCAAGCTGTCATTCACCGGCTCCACCCCCGTCGGCAAGGCCCTCATCAAGCAGGCCTCCGAAAACGTTCTGCGCACCTCGATGGAACTCGGCGGCAACGCCCCGTTCGTCGTCTTCGACGACGCTGACCTCGACAAGGCTGTAGACGGCGCGATCGCGGCCAAGTTCCGCAACATCGGCCAGGCCTGCACCGCCGCCAACCGCTTCATCGTGCACAGCTCGGTTGCCGCCGAGTTCGCCGAGAAGATTGCCGCTCGCGTCGCCGACATGAAGATCGGTCGCGGCACCGAAGACGGCGTCAACATTGGTCCGCTCATCAACGACAAGGCCGTGGACAAAGCCGACGAGTTGGTTCAGGATGCCGTGAAGCGCGGCGCAACTCTCGTCTCCGGCGGCAAGCGCGTTGAAGGCGATGGAAGCTTCTACGAGCCCACGATCGTCTCCCACGTTCCCGCCGACAGCGACATCCTGCGCGAAGAAATCTTCGGACCAGTTGTCTCGATCGTGGAGTTCACCGACGAAGCCGAAGGCGTGCGCCTCGCGAACGACACCGAATACGGTCTCGTCTCGTATGTGTTCACCGAAAGCTTGGCTCGCGGAAACCGGATGATCGATGCCCTCGACACTGGAATGATGGGCCTCAACGTGGGCGTGCTCTCCAACGCAGCCGCCCCCTTCGGTGGAGTGAAGCAGTCCGGCATCGGTCGCGAAGGCGGCTCGGAAGGCATCCACGAGTACCTCTCTACTAAGTACACGCTCGTACCCAACAGCTAATGTGCAACTGCATCCCGTCAGCGCATCTCGAGGAATGTCCTCTGTGCATTGACGAGCCGAACATCACGCGCGGCTACAACTAGATTCCCGTGAGCGAGTGGCCCCACCTGGTGGGGGGCCGCTCGCTTTCTGGGTTAAGGGGCTCGGCCTGCGGTGCGCTGGGGCCGCTCACTTCTGCGAGCCGGGCTGGCTCAAGGCGCTCGGTTACGCTTGAGGCTCCGCCGCACACGTTGTTTGCGGTGTCGCGCCACTGAAAGAGTTCCCCATGTCTGAGCACTTGTTCGCCACTCTGCGACGTTGGCCCGACGTGGAAGCTCCTAACCTTTTCGCGGTGGATGCCAGTGACCGCCTCATTCTTGATGAGGCCGCTCCGCAGCTGGCCGACATTCAACCCGGCGAGCTCGTCGTGATGGGCGACAACTATGGCGCGCTCACGCTGGGCGCTGTTTCGTTGCACGACTGCCGCGGCATCCGCGTCTTTCAGGACTCCCTGGTCTCGGAGCTGGCGCTGGCCGAGAACGCGGGCGACCTTGCCCCGCACTACACGTCACACACCTTGGGCGCAGAACTGCTGTCGGGCGCCCGCTTGGTGCTGATGCAGTTGCCGCGCAGCCTGGCCGAGTTGGATGAGTGGGCTCAGGCCATTGCCCGCTTCGCGTCGCCCGACGTGGTCGTGATTTCGGGCGGCCGCATCAAGCACATGACCTTGGCGATGAATGAGGTGCTGGCGCGTTCCTTCGACGACGTGAACGCTGGTCGTGCTCGCCAGAAGTCACGCACGCTCACGTCGTTGGGCCCGCGACGCGATAGTACCGAAGCTCGCTACCCGCTGACGTCGGTGCTGCGCGAACCCGAGCTTCCCGTCGATCAGCTCACGGTCAGCGCCCACGGTGGCGCTTTCGCCGGGGCCACCCTCGACATCGGCACCCGCTTTCTCATGACGTTCCTGCCCGAGATGAAGCCGGATGCCGCCACCGCCGTCGACCTCGGCAGCGGCACCGGAGTGCTCGCCGTTTCGCTCGCCCTCGCCCGCCGCGACCTGCAGGTGGTTGCCGTCGACCAGTCCATCGCCGCCGTGGCATCAACCCGCGAAACGGCCGACGCGAACGGTGTCGGAGCGCGAGTTGAGGCCGCGCGCGAAGACGCTCTCACCGAACGACCGACGGCCAGCGCTGATCTGATTGTGTGCAATCCGCCGTTCCACACCGGCGCCACCGTGCATGCGGGCGTTGCGTTGCGGATGCTGGCTGACGCCCGCCGCGTGCTCAAACCCGGCGGCGAACTGTGGGTCGTCTTCAACACCCACCTCGGGTATCGCGACTATCTGAACCGCACCGTCGGCCCCACCCGCCAGGCCGGTCGCAACAGCAAGTTCACGGTGACGGTTTCGGTGCGCGAGTAGTTGACACCATCAGACTGGTTGTGCATCGAGGATGCTTTTTGCTCAATGTTCCAGAAACCTCCGGAGAAAATGCTAGGGACCGCGGCTGCCCTTCGGGCTCACCGTGCCCCTTTTCGGTGTACCCCGTTTGATAAACTAACCGCTGGGCAAAGGGCCCGATTTGTATGCGCCCACCTGCGAGCCCGACACAATATCTCCAAACCCGGCACTCTACCGTTTCCTCGAAGGCGAATGGACATATCACTCTCGCGTTAGTCTTAGCGTCCACGAGATAGCAACTCGCGATGGCTGAGGCGACGTCGGTCGCCCACTAGTGGCAACTCGGGTGCCCTGAATTAGATCGCGAATCCACAAGCGCGGTCAACTCGCCTTTGTGAAGTGCCCAATCCAATTCTTCACGTCCAGGTTCCGCCCTTGCAAAGCAGATACGTATTTCCGCAGTTTCTTCCGATACTTGCGATTGCCGATGTAGTTGTTTGTATCGCGGCTCACATCTGCTTGCATCTCTCTGAGCACAAATTTGATTGGCGTGCGGTTCACGCGGTCGCTATATGAGTAATCAAACTCGGCTTTGATCAGCTTCCCCAACGCGTCATCTTGGGGCCCCAGCAAAATCCGAGCTCCGCTCGTAATCATTTCGGTCTGCATCAGGAAGTCACCCCTCGCATCCTCGCTGTCGAAAAGATCGGGGTCCAATGCGTCTAGGCGCCCGACTACGAAGTCCCGTGCGCCTAGACGTCGTTCGCGTGCATCACGTTGGCGCGTACCTAAGGCAACCAGCACAGCGATCACAATCGTCGAAACCAGCGCAAGTATGGCAATCGCCATCATCCAAGCGTCGAAAGGTCGCACTAGAGCACTGTCCTGAATTGCACAGATTATTTGTTGGAGCTCAGTTTCGCCAGAATCGCCGCACATAATTCTCCGACCATACAACAATAATGACGATAAATCATTAGCGACTCGCTCTTCCTGTTCCAATCGCGGGCACACAGTCTCAGGTCGCGAAGTGGTTGATGATCAGCTCGGTGCGAAACCTCCCGTCCACCGTGGCGCCTAGCGAGATTGATCCGAATAAGGTGCTGTGAGAAGCGCGATCGGGAAAACTGCGGCGGCTGTCACGGACTTTTGGTCGACGCAACGAGGGGCCCGAGCCATGCGCGGCTGTTTACTCCCGCGAGAACGCCGAAGCACGCGCGATCTGCTCGGGCATCAGCGAGACACCGGTGTAGCGAACGAACTGCGCCGCAGCCTGGAGCGCGATGACCTCGGCACCCGTGATGACGAGTTTTCCGGCATCCCGAGCAGCACGGATTAGTGGCGTCTCGGCCGGGAACGCCACCACATCGAACACCGTCTGCGCGGCGCGGATGTGATCGGGCGTGAACGAGAGTTCGTCGGCGCTGTCTCCCGCCATCCCGAGCGGGGTGACGTTGACGATCACTGCGTGGCCCGGCTGCGGGTCGACGTTCACGGCGCGGTAGCCATACTTCGTCGCGATCGCTTCGCCCGCCTCGACGTTGCGGGCGAGCACGGTCACGTCAGCAAAGCCGGCACCGTGAAAGGCGGCGACGACCGCTTGGGCCATGCCACCCGATCCGCGAACCAGCACCGACAACGTCGGGTCGAGCTGGTGGCGTGCGATCAGGTCGGCCACGGCCTCATAGTCGGTGTTGGATGCCGTGAGCACGCCGTCATTGTTCACGATCGTGTTCACCGACTCGATCGCTGCAGCCGAGTGCTCGACAACGTCCACGAGCTCAAGCACTGCCTCTTTGAACGGCATCGACACGGAACAGCCCCGGATGCCCAGGCCGCGGACTCCGGCGATGGCATCCTCAATGTTGCTCGTCGTGAACGCTTTGTAGATGAAGTTCAGGCCGAGCTCGTCGTAGAGATAATTGTGAAATCGCGTGCCGAGGTTCGAGGGTCGTGCGGCGAGCGAAATACACAACGTCATGTCTTTATTGAGGATCGGCATTGACCCATTATGGCCGCGGCACGAACGAGAAACCCGCGCTCAGCACGGCGGCGGTGACGGATGTAAGTAGCCAGCGGCGACTGCGAAACCTCGACGTGCCCACACCTGACGACTTCAGCCCAATCCTAGATCTTTTCTCACCATCAGTGCAAACTGTGGACTACCGCACTATCGTGAAGTCATGGGGATCGCTCTAGCAATCATCGGTGCAGCAGTTGTCGTCCTGCCCTTTCTGTGGCCGCTATGGCGGAAATGGGAGATAGCTCGAGAACACGAAACGAATCCTCGAAAGCAGATGTCGGGTGGGTTCATCGCCCCGTTTGACGAAGTTTTTCATCCCACGGCATACTCCGCACATCTCCTGTGGGAGGCGGAACAATCGATCCCTGCGCCCGCCCCCGACAGCGACGATAACAACGCTCTGCCCGATCTCACCAACGGCAGAATGGTCATTCATCTGAATGACCATGCCTGAGCGCACTAGGTCTCTAAGCGTCACCCGCTTCTCCTCGCGCTCCGCAAAAAGCTGGCTGCGCTACGCTCGCGTGAAAAGTCAATCGTGAACTTAATTCAAGCAATCGGGCAATACCTAGTGTGACTAGCGATAACGAGATCATCCGGAGGTCGTGGGATAACCCTGCGGTCTTCGCCGAGATGTACGACCGCCATGCGACATCCGTCTATCGGTATGCGGCACGGCGAGCGGGCGTCGACACTGCGGATGACATCATGGCCGAGACTTTTTTGGTCGCTTTTGAGCGGCGCAACCGCTTCGATAGCGCCTTCGAGAGTGCTCTGCCGTGGTTGCTCGGAATCGCGACAGTGCTGATCCGCAAACAGCGGGGTTCTGAAGCGCGGTTCTTGCGTGCGGTCGTGGCCTCGGGGCCTCCGGCGACGGTCGTCGAGAATCACGATGATCGACTCGACGCCGACCTCTCGATTCGGGCTCTGGCGGGAGCAATTCGCAAGCTACCTGCTCGCGACCGGGATGCACTGCTGCTGTATGCGTGGGGCGACCTCGACTATGAGGGCGTCGCACTCGCCTTGAACATTCCCGTCGGGACTGTTCGGTCACGTCTCAATCGCGCGCGGCGAGTGCTGCGCCAATCTGCTGGCGTCGCGCCGGCACAGGAGGTGGATCGTGGACGAACTTCAACTGCTCCGATCGTTCGGTAAGGACGTCGCGGATCCGTCTGCCGAGGCCCTGAGCCGCGGTCGACGAGGCCTGGTCGAACACATCGGGCAACAACCGGCAATCGCCAGACCGAACCCTAAGAAGCGCATCGCTTTGTTCAGTGGCACCAGCGCTCTCGCCGCTGGCGCCCTCGTCGCGACCTTGGTTTTCACTGACGTTCTAGGGCTCGCTGGCTGGCAAGGTGGAGCGGATGCTGCTGCCGCCTCTGCCTTGGGCAACGCCGCTGCTGCCGCGATCGAGAACTCCGATCCGGTTGTGGGCCCGGGCCAGTATCTGAAGGTCGACACCGAGGCGGTCTTCAGCGGAGGCGGGCAGACCGCGGATTGGGAACACTTTGCCTACCTCGGAACACAAAACTCCCAAATGTATATTCCTGCCGACCACTCAGACGAATGGGTTCACGTAACCGAACCGCGAGCAGCGATAAAGGTCTTTGGCGAAGGTTTCGAAGCGGAGGCGCAGGAGGCCGCTCGGGCGACCTTCGATAAGGAGGAGATCAGTCGGGCGCCATACGGCGGTTTCGACAATTCCAAACCACGCGACTGGGGGTTGGATGAGCTGCCGCGCGACCCCCAGCGCCTTCTCAACTACATTTATCGGGTCACCGCAGGCCACGGGGTGAGCGCAGATGGTCAAGCGTTCGACTTCATCTCCACAACGCTGCGCACCGGTGTGGTTCCGGCGGAGCTTCGTGCCGCGCTTTATCGGGCCGCTGCGGGGATCCCTGGCGTTGAAATCACCGATGAGGCAGCCACACTTAACGGTCGAACCGGAGTCGCCTTCGGCCGCGAAGAAAAAGACGGATTTCTTCATGAAATCATCATCGATCCGGATACAGGGCTCCTCATTGGTGAGCGCACTGTCCAGCTTTTCGATAGCAAGCTCGACCCAATATTGGCGGGAGAAGTTGTCGGATGGACAGCTGTCACCACAACCGTTGTCGATGAGGCGCCAACGGGCGGATCACTGTGCGGCAATGGCGGTGAGCCGGTGAACGGCCTCGGAAGCGGGCAGTGCACCGACCCCGACAAGCCGCGCACCGACTGACTCTTCGCTGCGATCGGCACCGCAAGCTCGGCGACCATGATCGCACTTAGGATGCTGGGATGAGCACCCCGAACTTTCGCACGGCTACCCACGACGACATACCGGCGCTGCTGACGCTCGTCACCTCGGCGTACCGCGGCGAAGAGAGCCGGGCCGGCTGGACGAGCGAAGCTGACCTGATCGAGGGTGCACGCTTGGATGCCGCAGCTCTGGAAGCCGACCTCGCTCGACCGCGATCGAGCATCCTGCTCGCCGAGCGTGGCGACCAACTCGTCGCCTGCGCGCACGTTGCCGACGACCATGGCAACGGATACTTCGGGATGTTCTCGGTCGACCCGAATCAGCAAGGCGGCGGAGTGGGCAAGCTGGTGCTCGCGGAGGCTGAAGCGTATGCCGCCCGCGAGTGGGGCGTCAGCGTGATGCAAATGACGGTGATCGATGTGCGCGAAGAGCTCATTGCCTTCTATGAACGCCGCGGGTACGTGCGCACCGGCATCACGAAGCCTTTTCCCTACGGCGAAGAGCGGTTCGGGATCCCCCAGCGGGACGACCTGCGGTTCGAGGTTCTTGAGAAGACGCTTGCGTCGACCGAGCAACATCCGGAGTCGAACGACGCGACGACTTTAGCTCCTGAGGGTGTCATTCAGTGAAGCGCGCCATCGTCTGGTTTTCCGTGGTGGGTGGCCTCGGACTCATCACCGCGGTCGCGCTCACCGTGATCGAAGGCGTGAACTATCGGCTTCGCGAAGAGCAAGGACTGGACCCGATCAGGGCTGCGGACTGGGTCGGCGGTGCGACCGTTGCGGGGTTCGCGCTCTTCGTCATCTCAGCGGTTGCGCTCATAGCCCTGGCCGTTAGCGCTGGCCAGAGACCGCCCGACGAGATCCCCGAATAGCGCTACTGGCCGCGTGGGGATTAGTTTTCGAGACATTTTCATCATTGTGCCGTAGGGTGAGGTGGTGAAGATCAAACGACGAGGGCTGAGGCTCTTCCTGACGGGAATCGCGATCATCGTGATCGGCTCGATCACATCCGTGATTTATCTGCTCCAGCCGTGGCGCACTTGCGACTATGACGACACCCCGTCCGCGTGCGCCATGCTGCCCGCCGACGCCGCGGTGCTCACAGTCGCGATGCTCGCCGTCGGCATTGCAGTGTTCGTAACCCTTGCCGGCGTCGTGCAGATGAACGCTCAGAAGCCCGCCGAAAAAACGATCGAGTAGCGGAACCGGCCGCATTGACCGCGCTTCGTTGCGAGCCCTGCGCTACGAAGCAGCGGCCGCCGAATCGCACTGCGGCTCGAGCGTGGACTTGATCTTGTCACTGACCGAGGCCAGGGCATCCTGCTCCTCGCGGGTCAGCAGGTCCAAGAAGTGCGTGCGCACAAACTCGAGGTAACCGGATGACGCCTGCCGCACCGCTTCGAGACCGTCGGCGGTGATCTGCACGTTGAGCCCGCGAGCATCTGAGGGGCAGCTCGTGCGCTCCAGCAGGCCGCGGGTCTCCATGCGCTTGAGCAGGTGAGAGAGGCGGCTGCGGTCCCAGCCGAGTGCGAAGCCCAAATCGCGGGCGCGAAGGAGAGTGTCGGACTGCTCGGCGTGGTCGGTGAGCGCCGTGAGCACCGCGTGCTCCGGACCGGAGAGCTGAGCATCCTGAACTAAATGCCTGTCGAGAGACGACGCCAGCTGTTGCGTTGCGCTGACGAACCCGCGCCAGACGGCGTTTTCGCGGTCATCCATTTCGCGTGCGTTCGTCATCACAGCCTCTTTTCCTTACTCGCAAGAATTAGTTTGACACCATATTGTTGATATGACAACATCTTTAGTGACACGTCAACAAACTTCGTCCTAAGGGGATACAGCATGACCAAGATTGCGATCATTACGGGCGCTAGCCGCCCGGGCAGCGTCAACCAGTCCGTCGCCGAGTGGGTTCTCGCCCAGGTTTCGACCCGTGAAGACGCCGAGTTCGAAATCGTCAACATCGCCGACTTCGACCTCCCGATGCTCGACGAGCCCTACCCCGCCGCGTACCAGAACTACCAAAACGACCACACCAAAGCGTGGTCAGCCAAGATTAGCGAATTCGACGGCTTCATCTTCGTGGCCCACGAATACAACCACAGCGCGGGCCCGGTTCTGGTCAACGCCCTCTCGTACCTCAACGCCGAGTTCAACAACAAGGCTGCTGGCTTCGTCTCCTACGGTTCGATGGGCGGCGTTCGCGCCGTCGAGCACCTGCGCGGAATCCTCTCCGAACTGCAGGTAGCGCACGTGCAGCGCTCCGTCATGTTCTCGCTGTTCACCGACTTCGAGAACTTCAGCGTCTTCGCTCCGACCGAGCAGAACGCCGGCACGCTCGCGCCGATGGTCGACCAGCTCACCGCGTGGACCCGCGGAATGGCAGCCGTTCGCACCGAGCAGTTGGCCACCGTCGCCGCCTAAACAAGCGCACACCCCCTCAAACGGCTTTCCGGCATTGGCCGGAAGGCCGTTTATGCGTTCGGGCGCCGGAACACTCCACAGCCCCGTATTTTCAGCCCCAGTACTATATATTCAGATATATAGAGAGGGGCCGCTCATGACCGTGACATCCATCGACATCGATCCCACCGAACTGCGTACCGCGCGCGACCTCACCGGCTCACGCAGCAACCGAGAGACGGTCGATTTAGCCCTGCGCACTCTTATCGCACTGCGCCGCCAACCGGCTGCCGTCGAGCGCATCATCGGTCGCACGTTTGATGACGATCAGATCGACGCTCCCACATCGCGACCGACCGCCAAGTAGTGGCCACGTACCTCGTCGACAACAGCATCTGGCAGAAAGCCGCTCGAAGCGCGACCATAGCCGTACGACTGCGAGCGCTTTCACCTCAGCACCTCATCATCACGTGCCCGCCCCAAGTGCTGGAGTACTGCCATTCAGCGCGAACGGAGACCGAGTACGCGGAGCTGCGTGAAGACATGGAGCATTTTCTCCCCGCGCTCGAACACCCCTCGACCAGCCAAGCCCTCGACATTCAGCACGCCCTGTGGGCTACCGGTCGCGTACGTGCTGCCGGCGCCTTTGACTGCCTGATCGCCGCTTATGCCCTGGCTAACGACGCCATCATCCTGAATAGCGACCACGACTTCGGTTATATCGAGAGCGCAACCAACGGTGCTGTGCGTCAGGAGTTCGTGCCCGAATAAGGCCGTTGTTGCGGCGCGGGCGGGCCCACCGCTCGTAAGCGGCAGGCCCTTCTCCACTACAGAGAACTAAGGATGTCGCGCATGAGTGCGATTTCGATAGTTTGCGCGTCGATAATCTTCTGAGCGAGCTCGATAACATCCGCGTTCTGCCCGGATTCCAGCTCCGGTTGCGCCATATCAATCGCGCCCTCGTGATGCACGATCATCTGCTCCAGGAACAAGCGCGAGGCCTCGTCTCCGCTGGCCGCGTTGAGCTCCTCCATGTCGGATTCACTCATCATCCCGTTGCCATGGTCCATGCCATCCATGCCGCTCATCTCGCCCATGCCATCGCCCATGTCGGTGCCCCAGTCATCGAGCCAGCCACTCATGAGATCGATCTCGGGGCCTTGCGCGGCCTTGATATCTTGGGCGAGCGCAACGACGCGCTCGTCGATTCCGTCCTTGGCGAGCACCATGTCTGCCATCTCCACGGCCTGCTCGTGATGGGGAATCATCATCGCCATGAACATCACATCCGTCATGTTGGCGTCAGCGGCTGCGGCCGCGTTGGTGGATGATGAGTCGGAGCTGGGCCCCGCGTCGGTCATTCCGTTGACACATCCCGACAGCGTCAGTAGCGCCGTCAGGGCAATTGCGGCCGTAGCCGTCGAACGAGTATTCATCTTTTAGTTCTCCACATAAGTCATTAGTAGGAGCGGGACCAGAACGGTCACGCCAGGACGCGTCGACCCTGAGTCGACAGAGCGTTTCCTAGGTTCGACTAATGCAGAGAGTGGCGAGATTCGGGCGCGGCGCAACAGCGCGAGCCCACCGAGCGACGAGCACCGCAAGCAACGACCACTGGCTGAGGAAACTGCCCCAGCCTCGAATCACGGCAGGCGCGGCCAGAAGGAGCGCGACGGTCAGCAGCGCGAGCACACACCACATGAGAACCATGGATGCCTCGCCCCCGCATCCGGAGCAATCGAGCGCAGCAAGCGTGGCGCCAGCCGGCGCTGCTTCCGTTGCGGCACCGTCGCCCATAGACATCGTGGCCGCCATCGTCATTTCAGAATGCGAGCCGGACGACACGAGCGAATGCATCGCCACGATGCCGGTGATGAGCGCCAGCGCGAGGAACGTCATCGCAACGAGCTGCCACGACGCTCGCAGCATGCGCGAAAAGGAGGTGCTCACGCGCTGTGTGGGCGCAGCGTCGACCTGACGATGAGGTCGTTCTGCGCTGCGGGGGATCATGGCTCAAACTTTTCTCAGAGGGTGAATCTGCGGCTGTGCTCCCCTGAGTGTGATCCATTCCCCTGTGCGCTTGCCGAAAAACGCGCGATGAGGTGCCCGCTTCTCACCCCAGCGAAAGACGCATGCCTCAGCCGGCCCTCAACGCCGCTGACAGCTAGCCCAGTTCGGCCGTCAGCACCGCATCGTAAATCTCCATCGCCTCGGCGATTTCGGCGGGCGTGACAACGCACGGAGGCAGCACCTGGATGCGGTTTTCGGTAACGAAGGGCAACAAGCCACGCTCCACAAGGCCAGCCCGAATGCGCGCCATCGTTGCGGCCGGCACTGGTTCACGAGTGCCCCGGTCGGTGACGAGTTCGATCGCCCAGAACACTCCGCGGCCGCGCACTTCTCCGATGGCCTCATGCCGTTCAGCAAGAGCCTCAAGCGCCGGGCCAATGTGGTTCTCGCCGATGTCGCGCACGTGCTCAAGCACCCCTTCGGAGGCGATGGTGTCGAGCGACGCCACCACGGTGGCCGCCGCCAGGGGATGCCCCGAATACGTCAGCCCGCCGGGGAACACCCGGTCATTGAAGAACGCTGCAATCGGGTCGTCGATGATCACGCCGCCGACGGGAACATAGCCCGAGTTCACTCCCTTGGCGAAGGTGATGAGGTCGGGCCGCACATCGAAGGCATCGAACGCGAACCACTCGCCGGTGCGCCCGAAACCGCACATCACCTCGTCGAAGATCAGCAGGATTCCGTGCTGGTCACACAGTTCGCGCACACCGGCGAGGTAGCCGGCCGGCGGCAGCAGAATGCCCGGAGTTCCCGGAATCGGCTCCAGCAGCACGGCCGCGATTGTCTCCGCGCCTTCCGCTTCGATCACGCGCCGCAGATGCTGCAGTGCGCGTTCGCTCTCCTGCTCGGGCGTCGTCGCCCAGAACTCGGAGCGGTACAGGTACGGACCAAAGAAGTGCACATGCCCGCGCGCGAATTCGTTCGGGATGCGGCGCGGGTCACCCGTGGCCACAATGCTGCTGCCGGTGTTGCCGTGATACGACCGGTACGCCGAAAGAATCTTGTCGCGCCCGGTGTAGAGCCGCGCCATCCGCATCGCATTCTCGTTGGCGTCTGAACCGCCATTGGTGAAGAACACGCGATTGAAGCCCTCGGGCGCGACCGCGGCCAGACGTTTGGCCGCTTCACCACGAGTCACGTTGGCCGTCGGCGGCGAGATCGTCGCGAGCAACTGAGACTGCACCCGAATAGCTTCGAGCAGAGCCGGATGCTGGTGCCCCAGATTCACATTGACGTGCTGGCTAGAAAAGTCGAGATATTCATTCCCGGCGTGATCCCACACGCGGGTGCCGAGCCCACTCTTGATGCTCACGGCGGAAGCATGGGCAGGAGTCTGTGCCGACCACGAATGAAAGATGTGGGCCTGATCGAGTTCGAGCGCGTAGGCGTCGAGGTCTCGGGAGTCGTTCTCGGTCATGGCGCTGGCCCTTCAAAGTAAGTAAGCGGTGCTGACATGAAACAGGTGCTGCGAGTGAAGCTGTGCCGCAAGAAAACGAATGCCGCCCTCACGAGCGTAAGGGCGGCATCCGACTAGCGGTTATTCAGTGCGACTAGTTGCCGCCCTCGAGGAGGGTGACGTCGATCGGGCTGAAGCTGGAACCGGTGGTGTCGACACCATCGGCTTCGAGTTCTTCCAGTGCCTTCATGATCCAGTCGTTCGACCAGGCCGTTGCCGGCGGGGCCGTGGTGATGGGGCTCGCGCCCGATTCGTTGACGGCGCTGATGGCGCCCTCTACCGTGCGGTCCCAGGCAGCTTCGTCGATGACGCCGATGCCGTTCTCGGCCGGCCAGATCAGCTTGTTGGTCTCGTTGGTCATCCACAGTTCGTGGCTGGGGCCCCAACCGGAACCGGCAGCAACGGTGCCTTCGGCAGCAGACTCGGGGTTCTCAGCCGAGTAGATCCAACCCTTGACGACGGCCTTGAGGAACTTGACGGTCGTCTCTTGGTAGTCCTCGTCGCTGTCGAGACGCTCGGTGTCAGCCCAGATTGCATCCTGGAGCATGGCACCAACGGTGTCTTCGTAGCTGATGACGTTGAAGTCAGAGGGCTGGTAGAGCTCTCCGGTGTCGGGGTCGGTCGACTCGAGCAGCTGAGCGTACTCGTTGTACGTCATGGCCTGCGCGGCGTCGATGTCGCCCTGCAGGAAGGCGTTCATATTGAAGTCCTGCGTGATGATCTGCACGGTGGAGGAGTCGAGGCCTTCCGCAGCCATCGCTGCGAAAATTTCCCACTCGTTTCCGAAGCCCCACGAACCGATCTTCTTGCCCTCAAAGTCGGCGACCGAGTCAATACCCGAGTCAGCCCACGACACCTGAAGGGTGCCCGACTTCTGGAAGATCTGAGCGATATCGGTGAGGTTGGCGCCCTGTTCGATGGAACCCAAAACCTTGGGAACCCACGCTACGGCGTAGTCAACATCGCCGTTAGCGAGAGCGTCTTGCGGAACGATGTCGCCGCCCGACGGGATGATTTCTACGTCGAGGCCCTCTTCTTCGAAGAAGCCCTGATCGGCGGCGGCAAAGTAGCCAGCGAACTGCCCCTGCGGCAGCCACTGGAGTTGGAGCTTCACTTCGGTGAGGCCGTCAGCGTTCTCGGACGAACCGCCGTCGCTTCCGTCGCCGGTGGAGCATGCTGCGAGGAGGACCGCTGCCGTTACGGCAAACGCTCCGGCCGCTAGTGAGCGGCGTTTGGTGAACTTCATGTCAGACCTTCCAGATTCACGGTGCAAGTGGATACTGCGGTACTGCTGTACTGCGGGTGGAGCGGTTATCTCCCTTTCTTTTCTCTGCGGGGCGCTGTCATCGGGAGCCCCCGGTCGGAACGCGACGCAGCACCAGTCGTTCGAGTGCGAGCGTCGCAAGATAGAAGAGCAACCCGAGAGCAATGGATGCCACGACGTACGCCCAGGCGCGGCCATACGCGCTAGAGGCTGCCGAGGTTGCAATCAGGCTGCCGAGACCTCCACGTGGTCCGCCGAAGTACTCCGCGACGAGGGCGGAGATCACGGCGAGTGAGGAGGCGATACGGATGCCGGTCAAGATGAACGGGCGGGCGGTGGGCAACGTGAGCTTCATCAGCATCTGCCCGGAGTTCGTCGCGTAGGCCTTCATCAGGTCGCGGTGCACGGGCTTCGTTTGGCGGAACCCGCGCAGCGTGTTGATGAAGATCGGCACGAACGAGGCAATGGCCGCAATTGCTTGACGGCCGAACTGGCTGTCGGCTCCGAACATCGAGTTGAGCACGGGTGCAAGCGCAACGATCGGTACGACGGCGAGCGCCGCCACGATCGGGGCACTCATCTGATCGGCAATGCGCCAGCGAGCGGCAACTGCGGCGAAAACGATTCCCACGAGCGAGCCGACCAGGAGTCCGAGCAGGCTGTTGGTACCGGTGAGCACAGTGGCCGAAACAACGGAGGGCCAGAACTCTACGAGCTCCGTAACGATCGAGATCGGGCTGGGTAGTAGGTAGTCCGAGACGCCACCGACGGTCACGAGCAGTTGCCAGATCACGAGCACGATCAGCCCGAAGCTGATCGGTGCCACGATGCGTAGCGTCGCTTCCGTGCGCGGGGTCCAGCCTTTCGAGCGGCGCGCGCCAACGCCGCGACCGACGATCGCGTTCGCCGTAGTGCTGGTATCCGCCCTCATCGGGTGTCCACTCCCCGCGCTGTTCCCGCTCCGTCGCCGGCCGAGTGGTCCGCGCCGCCGTGCAGCGCTTCCCGCACTTCGGTAACCATTTCGAAGAAGGAGGATGCTTCGCGCAGGTCGTCGTCGCGTTCTTCGCGGCCCTCGGCGGCATCCAGTCGCATTTCGACGATCTGGCTGATGCGACCCGGTCGCGGCGACATGACGACAACGCGGTCCGAGAGAAAGACGGCCTCGGGAATCGAGTGCGTCACGAACACGACAGCGGCACCGGTATCGGCGGCGATGCGCACGAGGTCGGTCTGCATCTTCTCGCGAGTCATCTCGTCGAGCGCACCGAAGGGCTCATCCATCAGCAGCAGTCGCGGCTGTTCAGCGAGCGAGCGCGCAATGGCAACGCGCTGCTGCATGCCGCCCGAGAGCTGATCGGGAAAGCGGTCGGCAAACTCGGTGAGGCCCACCATGTCGAGAAGGTCCGCAACGCGAGTGCGACGGGCAGCGGCTGCGACGCCGTGCAGTTCGAGCGGAAGCGCCACGTTTGCCGCGACCGAGCGCCACGGCAAAAGCCCGGCCTGCTGAAACGCGATGCCGTAATCCTGATCGAGACGAGCCTGAGTGGCCGTCTTGCCAAACACCGTCAACTCCCCCGAGGTCGGATCGTCGAGGTCGGCGATCAGGCGCATGAGCGTCGACTTGCCACAGCCCGAGGGACCGATGAGCGAAACGAACTCGCCGGCCTGAACCGTGAGGTCGATGTTCTCGAGCGCGTGAACGATGCCGGTCGCGGTCTGAAACTGCTTGTTCACTCCGCGCACGCGCACGGCAGCGGCATCCGCCGTCATCGTGTCGCCCACGTTGATGGCACCGGTGGTGGTCGGGATCTGGTCGCTCATGCGGCCTCCTCGGTTCGTCTGTAGTCCTTGAGAATCACGCCGAGCAGGGCGACCGAACCGGCCGCTACAAGCCCGAGAACGATCGCGCCGAAGATGGGGCCCCACGCCTTGGAGGGGTCACCCGATGCTTGACCGGCGAATTGAATAAGTAGGCGACCGATGCCGCCTTGAAGTCCCGTCGACACTTCGGCCACGACCGCACCGATCACGGCGTTGGCCGCGCCGAGGCGAAGTGCCGGCAGAAGATAGGGAACGGATGCCGGCAGTCGCAAGCGCAGCAGCGTCGGCCAGTAGCCCGAAGCGTAGGTCTCGAATAGCTCGACGTGGATGCGGTCCGGAGACTGCAGCCCCTTGAGCGCGCCGACCGTGATCGGGAAGAACGCGAGGTAGCTCGCGATGAGCGCGACCGACATCCAGTCTTGCCACTCAAACGAGCCGATTTCGACGCGCGAGCCCCAACTCTTCACCACGGGGGCGAAGGCGATGAGCGGCACAGTCTGGCTGATGACGATCCACGGCAGCAGCCCGAACTCGGCCAGACGCCAGCGCTGCATGAGCAGCGCGAAGGCGATGCCCACGATCACTCCCACAGCCCACCCCGCCGCGGCGATGCCGAGCGTGGTGAGGGCAGCAAGGGCAACGACGGCCCAGAGCGGAAGCGCACCATCGGCGCGCGTGACCGGCTCGGCCAACCGCACCATCATGTCCCAGAGGTGCGGCATGGCCAGGTCGGTCGTGCGCGGAAGAACGCGGAGTTCACCAATCAGCACGCCGTTGTCGGGGCCGAAGAACTTATAGCCCTCCCAGAGCAGCGCGATGAGGACTACGCCGGCGATGCCCCAGCCGAAGCCACCGAGCAGCCGAGCGCGCGCGGGGTTAGCCAGCGCACCCGGCGAACTCGCGGGGCGGACGGCAACCTCCCCACGCTTATCGTTTTGGGTTGCCGTCATCGGGTTAGGCCTTCGCCGTCACTGTTTCGGTGAGAGCCGGAATAACCGTCTCGCCGTAGACGCGCAGCGTTTCCTCTTTGTTGTCGTGCTGCAGGTAGCCAGCGAACTGGTGGACCCCCAGCTCGCGCAGCTTCTCGAGCTTCTCGATGTGCTGCTCGGCGGTGCCCATGAGGCAGAACCGGTCAACGATCTCGTCGGGCACGAAGTCGGCGTGAGTGTTACCCGCCTGACCGTGCTGGTTGTAGTCGTAGCCTTCACGCTTCTCGATGTAGTCGGTGAGAGCCTTCGGCACGTCACCATCAGAGCCGTACTTTTTGACGATGTCGGCGACGTGGTTTCCCACCATTCCTCCGAACCAGCGGCACTGGTCGCGCATGTGCTCCCAGTCCTCACCGATGTACATCGGAGCGGCGACACAGAACTTGATCGACATCGGGTCGCGCCCGACAGCCTCAGCGGCGTCGCGCACCTTCTTGATCATCCAGGCAGCAATGTCGAGGTCGGCAAGCTGCAAAATGAAGCCGTCGCCGACCTCACCGGTGAGCTTGAGCGCGAGCGGGCCATAGGCGGCAACCCACATCTCGAGCTCCGAGCCCTTGCTCCACGGCAGCTGCAACTGGGCTCCGCCGTATTCGACCGAACGCGAGTTGGCGAGTTCACGGATGACGTGAATCGACTCCCTCAGATCCTTCAGAGTCGTGGGCTTGCCGTTGGTCACGCGCACGGCCGAGTCGCCCCGGCCAATGCCACAGACGGTGCGGTTGCCGTACATCTCGTTGAGCGTGGCGTAGGTCGAAGCCGTGACGGTCCAGTCGCGAGTGGCCGGGTTCGTGACCATCGGGCCGACTTTGATTCTGCGGGTCTCGGCCAGAATCTGGCTGTAGATCACATAGGGCTCTTGCCACAGAATGTGGGAATCGAACGTCCAGACGTAGTCAAAGCCGTGCGCCTCTGCAAGCTTCGCTAGTTGGACCGTGCGTGCCGACGGCGGGTTGGTCTGAAGTACTGCTCCGAATTCCATGGTGCTCCTGGTTCGTGGTGGAAGGTAGGCCAAGGCAGCATCCGCTGGCCTGAGCCACTCGGATGCTGCCTGCGAGCCTGATTTAGGTGAGGTACTGGGTGAGGCCACGCTTCATGAAGCGGCCGTCACCCTTCGAACCGAGGTACTGATCGTCGTGAACAATGACCTTGCCGCGGGAGAGAACGGTGTCGACGTGGCCGTCGATCTCGAAACCTTCCCAGGCAGCGTGGTCCATGTTCATGTGGTGCTTCTTGCCCGTGGGCTTGCCGTTTTCGTCGACCGGCATACCGATCGAGGTGTGACCGTTGGGGTCGTACACGACGATGTCGGCGTCGGCACCGGGCTGGATAACGCCCTTGCGGCCATAGATTCCGAACATACGAGCGGGGGTAGTGCTCGTCAGTTCAACCCAGCGTTCGAGAGTGATTTCTCCCGTGACAACGCCTTGGTACATGAGGTCCATGCGGTGCTCGACTGAACCGATTCCATTCGGAATCTTGCGGAAGTCGGCGAGCCCGAGCTCTTTCTGGTCTTTCATGCAGAACGGGCAGTGGTCGGTCGAGACCATCTGCACATCGTTGGTGCGCAGCGACTGCCACATGGCATCCTGATGGCCCTCTTCGCGCGAGCGAATCGGAGTCGAGCACACCCATTTGGCGCCTTCGAAGTGACCGTACTGCTCGCTCTGAGCACCGAGTTGTTCCTCGAGGCTCAGGTAGAGGTACTGCGGGCAGGTTTCGGCGAAGACGTTCTGGCCACGGTCACGAGCGCCGGCGATCTGTTCGACCGCCTGCTTCGCGCTGACGTGAACGATATACAGCGGAGCACCGGTGAGCTTCGCGAGCATGATCGCTCGGTGCGTCGCTTCCTCTTCCATCTCCCAGGCACGAGCGACACCGTGATAGTACGGGTCAGTCTTGCCCTGCTCCACGAGCTGTTCGGCGAGAACGTCGATGACGGGACCGTTCTCGGCGTGCATCATCGTCATGAGACCGGTGTCGCGGGACACCTGCATGGCCTTCAGAATCTGCGCGTCATCCGAATAGAAAACGCCCGGGTACGCCATGAACATCTTGAAGCTCGTGATGCCTTCGTCGGGCAGCTTGGCCATTGACTTGAGCGACTCCGGTGTGACATCGCCGACGATCTGGTGAAAGCCGTAGTCGATGGCGCAGTTGCCGCCAGCCTTGCCGTGCCACGCGGCGAGAGAATCCTCGATGCGTTCGCCATAGGTCTGCACCGCAAAGTCGATGATCGAGGTCGTGCCGCCCCACGCCGCAGCGCGAGTGCCCGTCTCGAAGGTATCGATTGCCGCGGTGCCGCCGAAGGGCAGCTCCATGTGAGTGTGCGCGTCAATGCCGCCGGGAATGACGTACTTTCCCGTGGCATCAATGACGGTGTCGACGGATGCCGCAACATCCGTTCCAAACAGCGTGCTGCCGGGTGACAGCACTGCCTTGATTACTTCGCCGTCGATCAGGACGTCAGCGGGGGCGCGCCCCGTTGAGCTGACGACCGTACCGCCGGAAATGAGAGTGGTGGCCATGATTCGCTCCTCTGCGATGTCGTGTGCCTACTGTTCCCCAGGCGCCAAGACAACCTAGGGCTGACGTGGTGGCTTACTTAGGGATCGACAGGTAGGCGTCGGGGCGACGGTCGCGGTAGAACTGCCAGTCATCGCGCATCTCCTGCACGAGGTTCATGTCGAGGTCGCGAATCATGATCTCTTCGTCGGTTCCCGAGCCACGCTCGCCGACGAAGTTTCCGCGAGGGTCGATGACCTGGCTGGTGCCGTAGAAATCAACGGCTTCGTCGCCGTACTCGTTGTCTTCGAGACCGACACGGTTGGGCTGAAGAACGAAGTAGCCGTTGGCCACTGCTGCTGCGGGGCCTTCGACCTCCCAGAGACGGTTGGAAAGGCCGGGCTTGGTGGCGTTCGGGTTGAACACGATCTCGGCACCGTTGAGGCCAAGCTCGCGCCAGCCCTCGGGGAAGTGGCGGTCGTAACAAATGTGAACGCCGACCTTGCCGACGGCGGTGTTGAACATGGGGAAGCCCAAGTTTCCGGGGGTGAAGTAGAACTTCTCCCAGAACTTGTCGAGGTGCGGGATGTGGTGCTTGCGGTACGAACCGAGATTGGTGCCATCCGAGTCGACGACGACGGCGGTGTTGTAATACACACCCGTCATTGCCTCTTCGTAGATCGGCAGAATCATGACCATGTCGAGCTCTTTAGCCAGGGCTTGGAAGCGCGTAACGATCGGGCCATCAACCGGCTCGGCGTAACGGTAGTACTTCTTGTCCTGAGTGATCCCAAAATACGGACCGTAGAAAAGCTCTTGGAAGCAGATGATCTGGGCGCCTTGCGCCTTCGCATCCCGAGCGAACTGCTCGTGCTTGTCGAGCATCGACTCTTTGTCGCCCGTCCAAGTGGTCTGTGTGATTGCTGCGCGAACTGTCGTCATGGTGCCTCCTGCGTTATTCGGCGTCGTTGCCTGCGGCGATAAACCGAGAAAATGACGCGCGAACGGGAACTATCCCCGTGCCTTCATTCTCTAGGTTCATCGTTTCAATCGTGTTGTGCCTATATGACGTTGTGGTTACTCATCATGGCCCCGACCGACCCAAGAGGCAATGCTCATTTGTGCTGGTGAGACCATATTGCACAAAATTGTCTATGCAAGGTAGGCATATTGCTCTCAGAACCTAAGAAGAGCGCTGAGATGTCCACACTGGCCGCGATTGAGGCATTCGAATCTGGAGCGGCCGCTGAGGTGCCGCAAACACCGTCGTAACATCGCTGGCGTAGAGAACGGAATCGGGGGCGCGGTCTGCTAGCCCCTCGAACCCTGCTGCGGCAAGCAGGCCATCATCGAGGTAGACCAATTCGGCCGGCTGCAGGGGCCAGGGCTCATGGTGGTTGCGAGCGTAGATCGTGCGTCCACGGTGAGTTTCGTGAAACGCCCAGCGCGCGGTGAGAAAGGTGGCCTCGGCGTCGGCCGCGAGTGAGACGCTGGCCGCCCGGTCGTCGATCGGTCGCACAATGATGTGGGATGCCGCATCCGGCTGGCCATGCCGCCGAGTTTTGTAGGCAATCTGCCCGTCACGCTGCCCGATCTTCATCGAGGCCCACTGGTAGGGCAAGCCAAAAGCGACCCGCGCGGTGAGAACCGGAATCAAGTGCGAGGCCTCCAGCGAGAGAAACACGACGCCACGCCGCCCCTTCTCGTCGACAGAATAGAGCCGCACATTCACTTCGGGAAAGTCGCCTAGCCACGGGATGCGGGGGCCGCCGAAGAATGAGCTTTGTGACATCTGAAACGCGATGAGCCCCACCCAAGAGCTGCCGTTGAGGGTGTCGGGGCGACAGCCTTCGGGCATGAACGGCGCCACAACGGCGGGGTCGACTTTCCAGTGCAGAAAGGAGACTTCGCTCCAGCGTTGGCGCAGAATTGCGCGTGTGCCGAGGGGCGGTGCTTCGCGGAACATCACAACTCCCACCGTAGTGGCGAGTGCTGAGGGTGTGCCGCGCTCATCATCAGCGCGGAAGCTGGTTATCGCGGCGCACGAAGGGGCGCCACAGCACGACTTGGTCGGTGCGTTCGGCTCGGGTTCCTGCCCGCAGCGAGATCACTTCGCCGGCTTGACCCGCCGCGAACACGCGGCGGCCCGGCTTAGAGAGCATCTCATCAGCGAGCGCCGCTTCGAGTTCGCGCACGCGAGCGGTGAGCCCCGTGACCTGATTTTCAAGGTCGAGAATTCTTTTGATGCCTTCGAGGTTGAGACCCTCGGCGCTGAGCGCCGCGATCTCACGCAACTGCATCACGTCGTGCATAGAGTAACGCCGCGACCGACCGCTGGTTCTCGTGGGTGACACGAGACCCAGACGGTCGTACTGTCGCAGCGTCTGCGGATGCATTCCCGCAAGCTCCGCCGCAACGGCGATCGCAAACGCGGGAGTTAGCTCATCCATAGTTCTTAGCTCCTGGCTCGGGCAATCAGGTCGTCCCGCGGGTTCTCTGCGGGCATCGCGTCAGCAAAGGCCTCGAGATGCTTGAGCGCAGCATCCGGAAGGTGACTTGGCACCGCCACTTGCACTTCGGCAAGCAGGTCTCCGGTCGCTTTTGCTGTCGCTACTCCGCGGCCTTTGACCCGCAGTACTCGCCCGCTCGGGGTTCCCGGTGCAACCTTCAGTTTCACCGGAGCACCGCCGAGCGTGGGAACCTCGATCGTGGCACCGCGTACGGCCTCCACAAACGTGATCGGCACCACAACACGAATGTTGTTGCCGTCACGTTCGAATACTGGATGCTTGCGCACGGTCACCGTCAATACGAGGTCGCCAGCCGGGCCACCATTCGGGCTCTGCTCGCCTTTGCCCTTGAGGCGGATCTTCTGACCGTCGCTGACTCCCGCAGGAACCTTGACGTTCATCGGTCGCCCGCCCGCAGGCTGGAGCTTGATTGTTTCGCCGTTGATGGCAGTCGCGAAGTCGAGCGTCGTGTTCGCGGCTAGATCGCGACCCTTGGCGGGGCCGCCCCGAAAACCGGGGCCGCCACCGGGGCCGGCCTGACCGCCGAACATGCCACCGAGGAGGTCTTCGAAGCTCGCGCCCGATTGCCCTCCGCCGTAGCTTTGACCGCCGCCATAACTTTGGCCGCCGCCGCCGAACATGCCACCAAAGACATCTTCGAAGCCGCCAGCCTGACCGCCTTGGCCGCCCGCTTGAAAGCGAGCGCCCGATCCCATGGCACGAACCTGATCGTATTCTTTGCGCGTCTCGGGATCAGAGAGCACGGAGTGCGCTTCGCTGATCTCTTTGAAGCGCGCTTCAGCTTTCGGATCTCCCGGGTTCGAATCCGGGTGGAATTGACGCGCGAGTTTGCGATAGGTCTTCTTCAGGTCGGCCTCGGAGATGTCTTTCGACACCCCGAGCACCTTGTAAAAGTCCTTATCGAACCAATCTTGGCTAGCCACTACACGCCACCCCCGGCCCTAGTCAGCGGGGCCAGAGACAGCAACCTTCGCGGCACGCACTACGCGCTCACCAAGAATGTAGCCCGGCTCGATGACGTCAGCGATCGTGTTCTGTGTTGCCTCGGGGTCGTTCAAGTGAACAACGGCCTCGTGAAAAGCGGGGTCAAAGGCTTCGCCCTTTTCGCCGATCTTGCGCAGGCCAAACCGCTCAAAGCTCGCATTGATCTTCTGAGCAACGAGCGCGATGGGGGTTCCCTCCCTGATGTCGCCGTGCTTGTCAGCACGATCGAGGTCATCAAGCGCGGGCAACATCGAACGAATCACGTCGGCGATTACAGCTTCACGGTTCGACACCCGATCCCGCTCTACGCGGGTACGGAAGTTCACCAGCTCGGCTTGCGCACGCAACATCTGATCACGCATTTCGGCAACGAGGTCCCGGCTTGCTTCGTCGAGAAGACGCTGGTCTTCTTCGCTCAGCTCGTCGGGGGCCTTGTCGGCGCCCGCGGCAGCATCCTCAGCAGAGGAGGGCTGCCCCTCGGCTGCCGCAGATTTCTCTGCGGCAGCCGAGTCAGACGCACTCACGTCGCCGGTCTCCGAATCACTCTGACTTGCGTCATTGATCACCGGATCCTGGTTCTCGTCGTGGTCGCGATTCTTGGGAGACATTACTTCTTGTCCGTGTCAGCTTCGTCTTCGTCAACAACTTCAGCGTCAACGATGTCTTCGTCTGAGCTCTCACCAGCGGGTGCGTCGTCGCCTTCTGCAGCGGCCTCAGGGTTTTCTTCCTGGTGCTTGTAGATTGCTTCGCCGATCTTCTGCTGGCTTTCGGTGAGCTTGTCGAAGGCGGTCTTTACAGCCGCTTCGTCATCGCTAGCGAGTGCCGAGTTGAGTGCGTCGACGTCGGCCTGAACCTCAGTCTTGACGTCTTCTGGCAGCTTCTCAGCGTTGTCGGTGATGAGCTTTGCGGTGGAGTACGCGAGCTGCTCAGCGTTGTTGCGAACCTCAGCGGCCTCACGGCGTGCCTTGTCTTCTGCAGCGTGCTCTTCACCCTCGCGGACCATGCGCTCAATGTCATCCTTCGACAGGCTTGAGCCGCCGGTGATAACCATCGACTGCTCCTTGCCGGTGCCCTTGTCCTTGGCGGACACGTGCACGATGCCGTTGGCGTCGATGTCGAAAGTAACCTCAACCTGCGGGATGCCACGAGGCGCCGGCGCGATGCCGGTGAGCTCGAACGTTCCGAGGTTCTTGTTGTCGCGAGTGAACTCACGCTCACCCTGGAAGACCTGGATGGAGACGGAAGGCTGGTTGTCATCCGCCGTGGTGAAGGTTTCGCTTCGCTTGGTGGGGATGGCCGTGTTGCGGTCGATGAGCTTGGTCATCATTCCGCCCTTGGTCTCGATACCGAGGCTCAACGGGGTGACGTCGATGAGCAGAACGTCCTTGCGCTCGCCCTTCAAGACACCAGCCTGAAGTGCGGCACCAACGGCGACGACCTCATCGGGGTTTACGCCCTTGTTGGGCTCCTTGCCACCAGTGAGCTTCTTGACGAGCTCAACAACAGCGGGCATACGGGTCGATCCACCCACGAGAACAACGTGCGATACGTCGGCAAGCTTGACGCCGGCCTCCTTGATGACATCGTTGAAGGGCTTTGCTACCCGTGCGAGCAGGTCGGCGGTCAGTTCTTCGAACTTGGCGCGCGAGAGGGTCTCGTCGAGGTTGGCGGGGCCATTCTCGGTGAGCGAGAGGTACGGGAGCTGGATGCTCGTCGACATCTGCGACGACAGTTCCTTCTTGGCCTGCTCAGCAGCTTCCTTGAGGCGCTGCTTAGCGATCTTGTCGCCCGAGACGTCGACACCGGTCGAGTCCTTGAAGCGCTGGATCAGGTAGTCAACGACACGGGCATCCCAGTCGTCTCCACCGAGGCGGTTGTCACCCGAGGTCGACTTGACCTGAATGGTCGAGAAGTCGTCGTCCTTGCCCACTTCGAGCAGCGAAACGTCGAACGTTCCACCACCGAGGTCGAAGACCAGAATGAGTTCGTCTTCCTTGCCCTTGTCGAGGCCGTACGCGAGTGCTGCAGCGGTGGGCTCGTTGATGATGCGCAGAACGTTGAGGCCCGCGATCTCACCGGCTTCCTTCGTTGCCTGGCGCTCAGCGTCGTTGAAGTACGCGGGAACGGTGATTACTGCGTCGGTGACATCTTCACCCAGGTACTGCTCGGCATCGCGCTTGAGCTTGGCAAGCGTGCGAGCGGAGATCTCCTGCGGGGTGTACTTCTTGTCGTCAATGGCAACGGTCCAGTCAGTACCAATGTGGCGCTTGACGGATGCGATGGTGCGGTCAACGTTAGTGACGGCCTGACGCTTGGCGGTTTCACCAACGAGGACTTCGCCATCCTTGGTGAATGCGACGACGGATGGCGTAGTGCGCATTCCTTCGGCGTTTGCGATGACGGTGGGTTCTCCACCTTCGAGAACGGAAACTACGGAGTTCGTGGTTCCGAGGTCAATACCTACTGCTCGAGCCATGTGCTCTTACTCCTTTAAGCGTTGAGTTGTGCGAACTTGAGTCGCGCTGTATCAAGTTTGCTCCTGCGCGGCTCGAGAGTCAAGTCACATAGCTGAAAGTTGAGTGGGAGTGACTCAAGGTGCTGCTCCGGGCACCACGACGAAAGGCGCGATGAGTACACCGGGCCCGACGCCCGGTGCGCTCATCGCGCCTTCTCGCTTGCTGCTGTTGTTGCTACTTCTCGATAGCGAGGAGTTGCTTACCTTCGCCGCGCACCCGACGTGACGGCAGCAGGAACAGCAATCCACTCAACAAGAGCAATCCAGCAAGCAGGCCTCCCATGGCAATGTTCGAACCCGTGAAGGCGAGCATCACAGTGGTGAGTCCCTGGATGACCGAGCGCTCGCCAAAGGCGGGCAGCTCGACCGTTGAAGTAGTACCCGTGGAGGGGCGGTATTCAGCATCGACCGACGCAAGGTCGACAGCCGCTGTGTACGTTCCGGCCGGAAGGTTCGTGAGTTCCCACGCACCCTTCTCGTCGGTGATCACGGTGATCGTTACCGGACCGTTCGGGCCTTCCCAGACCACGTTGACGGTCGCGTTAGCGATTCCCTTATCTCCACTGTCGCGAACGCCGTTGCCGTTCGGGTCATCGAACACCACGCCGTTGAGCGTTGCGCTACCGATAACGACGAAGTCAACGTCGAGCAGCGTCTCGCCCGAGATCAACGTTGCCGTTGTCTCGAAGAGCACATCGCCGTCAAGGTCAGAGCGTGGCACGAAGCCTTCGGTCAACGTCGTGGGGTCGTACGAGACCTTCACGTCGCCGGCCGGCAGCCCCTCAACGAGGTAGTTGCCATTCTCATCCGTGGTCGTGGTGATGATGATGTCGTCGTCGCTGCCGAAGATTCCGTCAGCGCCGGGGCTCGTCACTGTCAGCACGATTCCGGAGAGACCGGGCTCGTTCTCGCCCTGCACGCCGTCGTTGTCGACGTCGAGCCAGACCAGGTCGCCGACTCCCGCGTCGCCGCGGTAACCGAAGTCCTGAACGAGGTTCGCTTCAGCGCCAGCCAGGGTGAGCTGCGATGTGTTGTCGTCGCCCGCATCCGGGTCAGCGGTTGCCGTGAGACCGGCAGGCAGGTTGGCGAGTGCCACCGTGAAGAGTCCCGAGGGGAGATCTTCGAAGAGGTACTTGCCGTTCGCATCGGTCGTCGTGGTCGAGACCACGTCGTCGTCCGTGCCCAATTCGCCATCGAGGCCAGCCCAGGTGAGCGTGACGTCGACTTCGGCGATTCCTGACTCGGAGTCATCCACAATGCCGTCACCGTTCTGGTCAAGCCACACGGTGTCGCCGATCGAGCCAGTACCGACGTAACCGAAGTCGATGTTGTCGAGGTCGGTCGCTGCCGGCAGAGCCACAGCGGTCGTGGAGTTGGGGCCGACATTCGACGGGTCAGTCTTTGCGGTGGGCTGGTTGGGGCCAGCATCCGCATCGAAGGTAGCGGTGACGCCGGTCGGCAACGTGTCGGTGTTCACCGTCACGGAGTAGTCGCCCTCAGGCAGTCCGCCGAAGAGGTACTTGCCGTTGGAGTCGGTCGTCTTCACGAAGGTGACATCATCATCGCCGCCGGCCACGCCATCCGGTCCAAACCAGACGAGAGTGACTTCAGCACCGGGCAGGCCAGGCTCGCCGTTGTTCTGCGTGCCGTCCTTGTCGAGGTCGAGCCACACGGTGTCTGAAATGCTCGAGTCGCCAACGTAGCCGAAGTCCTGCTCAAGGTTCGAACCCTCCAAGACAATTTCAGACTTCTGGTCGGGGTTCGTGGTGAGGCTGTCGCTGTCCCAGGTCGGGAAGAAGCCAGCAGGAACGCCGCCCACTACCTCGATGATGTAGCTGCCATCAGGGATCTCGGTGACAGTCCAGTCGCCGTCAGCATCAGTGGTCGCCGTGAAGATGAGGTCGCCAGCAGCGTCCTCTCCCCCCAGAACACCATCGGTGCCGAGGTAGGTGACGCGGATGTCGACGTTGGGGATGCCCGGCTCGCCGTCGTCTTGAACGCCGTCGCTGTTGAGATCCCACCACACGCGGTCTCCGATGACGGAGGTCACGTCGTAGCCGAAGTCGACATCGTCAATCTTCTGGCCAGCAGTGAGCGTGACCGGGGTCACGGAATCCTTGTTGCCGTCACGGTCATAGCTCGCAACCGCGGCATCCGGAAGCCCGCCCGTTACTGCGACCGAGTAGTCACCCGGAAGCAGGTTCGGGAAGAGGTACTTGCCATCAGCGTCGGTCGTGGTCGTGAAGACCGCGTCGTCGCCGCCGCCCAGTTCGCCGTCAGCACCGAGCCAGGTCAGCTCAACAGTGGCGCCGTAGATTCCGGGCTCGGTGTCGTCTTGCTTGCCGTCGCCATTGCGGTCGAGCCACACGAAGTCACCGATCGAGCCGGTTCCGGCGTAGCCGAAGTCCTGCTCTTCGTTGTCTTCGCCGGCGGTCAGCGTGAGCGTCGAAGTTGCGTCAACGACATCATCGGGGTCGGAGACCACTGTGAAGCCGGCGGGCAGCTTCGAGACGGTAACGGAGTAGGGCCCTGCGGGAAGCTGGCCTACCGTGTAGGCGCCTTCGGCATCCGTCGTCGTCGTGTAGGTGATGTTGTCACCCGTCGTCGAGAGCACGCCATCGAGGCCGCCAGAGACAACAGTCACGGTTGCACCCGGCAGGCCAGGCTCGTTGGAATCCTGAACGCCGTCCTTGTTCTGATCGAACCAGACGTAGTCACCGATCGAGCCGGTTCCGGTGTAACCGAAGTCAACGTCGCGCTTCTCAGCATCGGCGGCGAGAGAGCCTTGCCAGACGCCGTTCGGCACGTCGATGCCATTGTCGAGGTCGAACGTCGGCGTCATTCCCGCAGGAAGCGTCGTGGCATCCACCGTCACCCGGTATTGCCCGCCCGGCAGGTTGGAGACGAGGTAGCCGCCCGTCGCGTTGGTAACTGCCGAGAACGTCTCGTTGTCGCCGGTTGTCGCAAAGTTGCCATCGGGGCCAGCCCAGATCACGTCTACGGTGACTCCGGCGATGCCAGGTTCAGCCGTCACGCCGGCAGCCGCAGCATTCTGTGTTCCGTCGTTGTTGATGTCGAACCAGATGACGTCTCCCAGCGATGCAACATCGAGGGTGACGCGAACGGTGTCGTCGGTGACGTCGGTGTACTTCTTGAAGTCATCGGCGACAGTGCGCTTGGCCTTGGGAACACCGAAGTATTCCGGGACGTCTGCGGTGTTGGCGACGACAGGCTTTTCGAGTGTCGACGTGCTGAGCAGCGGCATGGCTGCCGTGTACGTGATCGTGACTGAGCCGTCCACGGGGATTTCCGCGATCGTCCACTCAAGGCTTCCGGCAGCAACCGGGCTAGACACAGCCGGGCTGATGCCAGAGATCGTGGTGCGGATGTCAGGGGTGTCGGTGACCACTACGTCGTACGCGGGCGACGTGCCCGTGTTACGCACGACGATCGTGTACTTGAGTTCCTGGCCTGGCTTGGCTCGGCGAGCATCGCTGTCGCCGTCTTGGCCCTCAACGGCCTTATCGATCGTGACCTTCGGCTCCACAGCCTTGGCATCGGCGTTCGATGCAGACCCAGCGGTATCGAAGGACTTCGGAACACTCGTGGGTGCCTCGTCGACCTTGCTCTCGAAGTTCCAGCGCGGGATGGCCGTGTTGCGAAGCACATCGCCGTCTTCTGCTGCCGTCGTGACGACTCCGGTGTACTTCAGCGTCACCGTGCGGTCGGCTGTCGACGAGACGATGTCACCAAGGAAGTAGCCGATTTGGCGATCTGTTGCCGCCGGTGTGACGCCAATGACGGAGTCCTTCAGCGCCGGAATACCCACACACGCTTCGCCCGCTTGATCGCAGGTTGCGCTCGTGAAGGATCCGAAGCGCACGTCAGTCGGCATGGTGTCGACGATCGTGGTGTCGTACGCGACGACATCCTTCGGGATGGTTACGACGACGGTGTAGTCGATGACTTCACCAATGGTGCGCGTTGACGGCGTGGCGGTCTTGACCAAACTGATGGCGGGTGCCTGCAGCGTGACCTTCGCGGTCGCCTTGTAGCCAGTCTTGCCGGAGGTCGAGGTGCGCTCTCCCGTGGCGGTTCCCGCGAGCGAGGTCGTTGTAGCGACAACGGTGTTGGTGAGCACTGAATTGCTCACCAAGGGGTTGACGACCTTGGCGTTGTACGTGAGGGTGATGGACGCACCGCGTTTGATGTCACCCAGCGTGAAGACGACCTCGCGAGTTGATTTGTTCCACACACCATACGATCCGACAGCTGCGCCGTCGACGAGGGGGTTGCCGTCAGCGCCGACGAGCTCAATGGTCGCAGGGATCTTGTCGACCGCAACGGTGTCGTGCGCTGTCGACACATTTGCAGCACTGTTGTTGCTGACCTTCACCGTGTAAGTGACGGGCTGCCCGGGTTCGACGATGCCGTCGGGGTCGTTGCTCTTCTTCGTTACCGCAATGCGGGGTTCAACGATGAGCGTGCTGACTTCATTGCTGGAGACGGGAGTTGCTTGCGTTCCGTTTGCGTGATCCCACGCGAAGATGGCCGAATTTTTGACCGTGTTCGACATCGAGGGACCACTGGCGTCAAGAACGCGAGCCGTGATCGTGATCGTGACCTTGTCATCGCCGCTGTCGGGCAGGTTCTCGTACGGCGTCGGCAGCGCGACCGTCACTAGCTGGTTAGCGCCCACCGTTGCGGTTCCGTTGGTCACCCCGTCGTCGTTCCGAAGAACGTAGGTCGGGGTGCCGATGAGCAACAGTCGCGCATCCACCTTGTCGGTGATAGTTGCCTTGTTGTACACGCTCGAGCCCTGCGGAATCGTCGTGGTCACCGTGTAAGTGATGAGCTCGCCGATGGTGGCTTCCGCCGCCAGGTTGTCGGCATTGACGACCGACGTGGCGGCGCTCTTGACGATGGTCGGGTCGGGGATGCTTACCGTCGCGACATCCTTCGCTTCGTCGCTGTTAGCGAGCTTTTCTACCGTCGGGTCGATGTTCTCGACCGGGTAGTAGTCGGTCGGTGTTCCCGTGTTGGCTTTGCCCTGGTAGGTGCGTACGCCGGCAGTGTTCGTGTAGTCGAAGCCCGCGGATGCGTTGGCCGCGATAGTGACGTCATAGCTGAGAGTCGTGCTCTTGTCTTCCGCAAGGGTGTCAATCGTCCAGGTGATGATTCCACCCGCACACACGCCGCCAGCGAGCGAGCTGGCGACAACATCGCTGCAGGCCAAGCCTGAAGGCAGCCTGTCCCACACCTCGACCTTGGCAGCATCCTGCCCGCCATCGTTAGCGACGACGATTTCGAAGGTGACGACGTCGGTGGCCTGAACGGTCTCGCTCTTGCTCGGCGCACCGGTAACGGCTTCGCCGTCGATCTTCGTGATTCCCTTCGTGAGCGCAACGATCGGCTTCTCGACGATAGTGTCCGCGGCATCACGTAGCTGGAAGACATCGCCAGCCGTGTTCTTGTACGTCATCTTCATGAGGTTCGACGTGATGTCGCCATCGGTGATGGCGGCGGGGTCGGTGATCTCGGCGGTGACCAGCACCTGGAATGTGGTTCCCTTGTCGACGTTTCCGACGTTCCAGGTGAGCAGGCGTGTGGGGTCCGCGGGGTCTACCTCGACGAATGTCGAATCGACGTCATTGAGCGCAGTTTCGGCGTAGCTGACAAAAGTGAAACCAGCGGGCAAAAAGTCATTCACGACGTTGTCGAGGGTGTCGAGCTTGCCGGGGAATTGCACGGTCAGTTCGTAGCAAACCCAATCGCCCGGGTGGAACACGCCCGCAGCTTGCTCGTCCTTGAAGTCGAGACCGTCGATGGTGTCGCAGGCACCATCCATCTGGTCAACAGGCTCAGCAACTTTCTTCGTGAGCGTGATGCCCTTGGCCTGCTGGCTAGCGCTTGAGGTATCGAGAATCTCGATCTCTGAGGTCTCGATACCGTCTTTACTGATGATGGTGGTGGCTGTCGCCAGATCGACGGTGTTCGTCCAGGAGTCGTTCGAGCTCACCGGTCCCTTGCCACTGCGGTATTCGTCAAGGGTCTCGGTGTAGACCTCGATCGCGCCGCTGGCAGAGGCTCCACCAAAAGCAGGAATCTCCCACACAACAGTGGTCGTGCCATCGATGGCCGTGTCGTCGACCGATACTTGGTAACTTTCTGCGTTACTGCCGGTGTACTTGAGTCCGTCAGGGATCGTGTCGGTGATGATGATTGCACCCGTGGAGAGCGCATATTCGGAGGACTGGTAGTTGAGCGTCCAGATGCTCTCCGCGCCCTGCGTGATTTCCGATTCATTTACAGTTTTCTGAATCGAGACATCTTCGGCGTAAACGGTGTCGGTGTCGTCGTCGCTGTAGCTTTTTCCGTCACCGGAGTAGGTGCCGTCGGTGACGGCGTAGTTGGTGAGTGGCTGCTCGTCGTACGTGACGTCACCCGTGTTGTTGTCGAGGTTCGCGGTGGCTTCACCGTCGAAGGCAACGTTCTCGCGCAGAGGGATGCCGGCGGCGTAACGGATGGTGATGATGCCATCGGTAGCGAGCTGGCCATCGATCGTCCAGACAACCTTCGTGTAGACGTCTTCTAGCAGTGGGCCGTCGCCGTCAGGGTCAACCACAACGGTGCTGGTGACGGGCGCGAACTTTCCGCAGTTGTCATTGTTCACACCGGCCGGGAAGCTGGTGATGGGGCCGGATCCGGAATATTCGTTGGAGTCCACGGTGCTGTTATCGGCGGCGGAGCATCCGAGAAATTCGAGCCCAGCCGGAAGGAAGTCGGTGACCGTAAAGTCAGAGCTGGGGTTGACGCCGTTATTGGTGACAGTGAGTTCGTAGACCGTCTGGTGGTCGCGCACACCGCGCAGCAGTTCGTCTTCGGAACTGTTCAGCTCCGTCTTCTCAAGGATGAAGGGTACGAGTTTGGTGCTCGACTCTGCCGAACCACCCACCGTGCGCGATGACTCAACGACGTCGCCGTCTTTGTCGAACTTCACCAGCGCGCGCGGGTTGGTGTTGGCAAGCGCTTCAGCAACGCCTGGCAAGGTGTCGCCGACCACGTAGGGAGGCGTGTCGTAGCTGAACGAGTACGTGAGCGAAACAACGGCGCCCGACGAGAGGTCGGCAACGTTGTTCCAGATGAGCTTCGTGGCGCCACCGTCGAGAGCGATCATCTCGGGTGCGCCGTAGATGGAGTTCGTGACCAACGTTGCCCCCGCAGGCAAGATGTCGGTGAACGTGAGGTTGTACGCGTTGGTGCCGGAGCTCTGCTGGGCAGTGAGCGTCACGGAGACATCATCGCCGTACAACGTAGCTGCGGTCACCTCACGGTCGACGCTGACGGCGATGTCCGCTTCAGCGGCCGTCGCGATCGTCGCGGGAACAGTGATACTCGCCGCCATCAGGGCAGCAACGAGCAATGGGCGCAGCAAAAACTTCACGGGTAAGACCTTCGGGATTGGCCTCCGACCTACCAAATTATCGGGTGTAGGTCGCAAGCAACTCGGGTGTTCTCGGGTATGTAGCGCTGCAGTCGAGTCCCCCATAGAGAGGACCCAGTTGTAACACTGCTACCCAAGGTACGCGACACCCGATGATCCCTGCAGCCCTAGTAAGCGGGTGAAATGGGTTGTCTATGTCCCCCGAAAAGTCCCCCAAACCGCTGACTCCTGAAAAAACAGCGGTTAACAGGCCCGCCCACGACACAAACGCGGCGAGAGTGCAGGCAACTAGCCCCGCACTCTCGCCGCGATCAGGCGCGAATTTGTACTACTTACCTGTCGTTAGCGCAGCCACTGCAGGCGCCGTGGCAGTGCCCGCTCGCCGACGTGGGCGAGTGAGCGCGAACCCCAGCAGCAGAAGCAGAACCGCGAGCCCTCCTCCGAGAGCAATGTTGGATCCGGTGAACGCCAACATAAGGTTCGTCAGCCCCTGAATAACCGACCGCGAGCCGAACGCCGGCAGCTCGACCGTTGATGAGGTTCCGGTCGACGGACGGTAGTCCGAACTCACCGAACTCAGATCGACCGTTGCGGTGTAGGTTCCCGCCGGCAGATTCGTGAGAACCCACGCGCCGTCGGCGTCAGTGACCACGGTGATAGTGACGGGACCGTTTGGCCCGGCCCACACCACATCAACCGTGGCGTTCGGGATGCCCAACTCGCCCGTGTCACGAACTCCGTCACCATCCGCATCATCGAACACAGCACCGATCAAGGTGGCACTCCCGATGACGATGAAGTCGACATCGAGCAGCGTCTCTCCGGAGACCAACGTTGCCGTGGTGTCGAAGAAGTCGCCACCATCAAGATCAGCGCTGGGCACGTATCCCTCGGGGAGCGTTGTGGGGTCATACGAGACCTGCACTTCTCCGGCCGGCAGCCCCTCTTCGAGGTAGTTGCCGTTCTCATCTGTTGTCGCCGTAATGACGATGTCATCAGCCGTGCCGAACACTCCATCGGTGCCGGGGCTGGTGATGGTGATCACGATTCCCGGAAGGCCGGGCTCGTTCGCACCCTGAACGCCATCATTGTCGACGTCGAGCCAGAGCAGATCGCCTACTCCCGCGTCGCCGGCGTAACCGAAGTCCTGCTCCAGGTTGGCTTCGCCCGCCGAAAGCACCAGCTGCGACGCATCATCAGCGCCACCATCGGGATCGGCGGTCGCTGCTACTCCAGCCGGCAAGTTCGCCAGCTCCACCGTGAAGGTTCCTGTCGGAAGGTGCTCGAAGAGGTAGTTGCCACTCGCATCCGTCGTTGTCGTGAACACAACGTCGTCGGGGGTACCGAGCAGACCGTCGAGGCCAGCCCACGTCAGCGTCACCCCAACCTCGGGGATTCCCACTTCGTCAGCGTCAACGACGCCGTCACTGTTCTGGTCGAGCCACACCGTGTCACCGAGCGAACCAGTCGCGGCGTAACCGAAGTCGATGGTGTCGAGATCGGTGTCAGCCGGCAGCGATACTGCCGTAGTCGAGTTCGCTGCGACTCCTGAAGCTGGCGTGCCGGGCGTGGGCGTGTTCGTGCCAGCATCCGCGTCGAACGATGGAAGAAGTCCCGCCGGCAGCGTTGCTGTGTCTACCGTTACCGAGTAGTTGCCCTCAGGAAGACCGCCGAAGAAATACTCTCCGTTGTCGTCGGTGGTTTCGACGAACGTCACGTCATCGCCACCGCCGGCAACGCCGTCTGCGCCAAACCAGACCAGAGTCACGTCGACACCGGCAAGACCTGGCTCACCGGCATCCTGCACACCGTCGTTATTCAGATCGAGCCACACGAGATCTGAAATGCTCGAGTCGCCGTTGTAGCCGAAGTCCTGGTTGAGGTCGGAGGCGTCGAGGGTGGTCTGCGATTGGCCGCCTAATCCTTCGGTTGCCGCATCGTCGTCATAGGTTTGAGCGAATCCCGAAGGGATTCCCGCCGTTACTTCAACGAGGTACTCGCCGTCAGGAATGTTGATGATGATCCAGTCACCATCAGCATCGGTCTGAGCTGTGTACACGACGTCGGTGTTGGTGCCAGTTCCGCCCGCGACGCCGTCGGCACCGAAGTAGGTGACGCTGATGTCGACGTTTCCGAGGCCAGGCTCTCCCACGTTCTGAACACCGTCAGAGTTACGGTCCCACCACACACGGTCTCCAATTACAGAGTCTGCGAAGTAACCGAAGTCAACGCTCGTCACCGCATCTCCGACAGAGATAGAGACCGGAGTCTGCGAGTTGTTGTTTCCGTCGCTGTCGAAGCTGTTGACAACACCGTCGGGCAATCCGCCCAAAACCTCGACCGAGTAGTCACCCGGCAGCAGGTTGGTGAAGGAGTAGGCGCCCAGCGCATCCGTGGTCGTGAGGAACACGCCGTCGTCGCCGTTGCCTTCAATGCCGTCGTTACCGAACCACGTCAACTGCAGTTGAGCGCCGTTGATGCCGCGCTCGGTGGGGTCTTGAACGCCATCGTTGTTGCGGTCGAGCCACACGTAGTCACCGATGGATGCGGTGCCGTTGTATCCGAAGTCCTGATCAGTACGGTCCTCGCCGGCCGTCAATGCGGTTGTCGACGTTGCGCTCGTTCCCCCATTGGGGTCAGAAACGACGGCGTATCCGGCGGGCAGGTCGCTCACCGTGACGGAGTAGGGACCAGCGGGCAAATTGTTGACCGTGTAGTTTCCGTCGGCATCCGTGGTGGTCGTGACGGTTACGTTGTCTGCGGTCGTTGCGAGGTCGCCATCCTGTCCGCCGAAGACGACCGTGACAGTCGCATCGGGAAGGCCTGGCTCATTTGAATCTTGGATGCCATCCGAGTTCTGATCGAACCAGATGTAGTCGCCGATGGAGCCTGTACCGGTGTAACCGAAGTCGACATCGCGTTCCTCGCCATTTTCGGCGAGCGCACCCTGCCACACACCGTTTGGCGTGACCGTGGTGCCATCGAAGTCGTAGCTTGCTGTCATTCCCGCGGGAAGCGTTGCGGCGTCTACCGTGACGCGGTAGATGCCACTGGGCAGGCTTTGTACAAGGTACTCACCTTCGCTGTCGGTGACGGTGTTGTACGTCTTATCGTCGGGAGTGCCGAACGTGCCGTCGGCACCCAATCCGACCACCGTGACACCGACGTTCGCGAGCCCCGGCTCAGTGGGATCTTGCACACCGTCGTTGTTGACGTCGTACCAGATGTAGTTTCCGATCGAGGCGAGATCGAGTTCGATGCTCACCACATCGGCGGTTACATCGTCGTATTCGTTGTAGTCGATCGCGGGATCTCGGTCTGCAGCTGGCACACCGAAGTATCCGGAGATATCCGCGGTATTGACGATCTCTGCGCCGGTCAGCACTGCGTCGCTCCCGCTGAGAAGAGGCATCGTCACTGTGTAGGTGATCTCCACAGAGTCGCCGACAGCGATGGGGCCTGGGATGCTCCAGCTCAGGGTTCCATCGGAGGGGTCAGAGTCGGTGTTCGTGACACCGGCCGGGTCTACCGAAGTGAAATCGGTAACGCGGTCATCCGGAGTATCCGTGACAGTGACGTCATAGGCTGGCGCGGTGCCCGTGTTGGTCACGATGACCGTGTACTCAAGGGCATCACCGGGCTTGGCGCGGCGAGTGTCGGAGTCGGCCGTCTGATCTTCGACAGCCTTGTCAATCGTGAGCGTCGGCTCGACAATCTGCGTGTTCGCGGTCGACGGGGTTCCGTCGTTGGCAAAGTCTGCCGGGGCCGGCACTGTCGTCGGCGTTCCATCGACGAGGTTTTCGTCATTCCAGTACGGACGAACCGTGTTCACGAGCGTGCTGCCATCTGTCGCAGCCGTCGTCACGATGCCGGTGTAGCTGAACGTGATGACACGATCTTCAGCCACAGCCGGGTCGAAGTCACCAATGGAAAAACCAATGGTGCGGTCACTCGTGCTCGGAGCACCAATGAGGTCAACTTCCTCACTGCACGCGGAGCCATCCTGATCGCAGACAGCGTCATCGTTGAAGGCGCCGAACCGCACGTTGGCCGGCATCGTGTCGATGATGGTGACGTCGTCTGCGAGGACGCCCGACGGGATAGTCACGTCGACGGTATAGGTCACGGCCTCGCCGATCGTGCGCGTCTCCGGAGTTGCCGTCTTGTTGACGCCCACGCCCGGTGTCTGCAGCGTGACAATGCTGGAGTCTTGGTACCCGCCCTCTTCTGTTCCGAGGGCAGATTCTGACGTGCGCTCGTCGGGAACTTCTCCGGCGATCGAAGTGGTGGTCGCATCCGCCGTGTTTACGATGGTGGCACCACCGCGCAAGGGGTTAACGACCTCGACGCTGTAGGTGAAATCGGGGCCTGCGCCCGGCGCGATGCTCGCGACAGTGAAGGTAATCGTGCGCTCGCTTTGATCCCACACTCCGCCGCCGGGGAGCGTCGCATCAGCCGTGACGGGGTCGCCGGTGCCGTTGAGAGGCTGGACCGTATCCGGCAGAGTGTCGACGATGACCGTGTCGTGAGCAGTCGACACATTGGATGCGCTGCTGTTGCGCAGTGCGAGCGTGTATTCGATGACGTCACCCGCTGCGACCATGCCGTCTACGGCATTACTGCTCTTCTGCAGGCTGATGTCCGGCTCCACGATGGTTGTCGTGACGCTGTCGCTCACCCCGGAATCGCTCGAGCCATCGACGTGATCCCACGCAAACGTAGCGTTATTGGAGACGACGTCGCTGCGGACAGGGCCGCTGGCATCGAGCACGCGCACAACAATCGTGAGCACGATGAGATCGTCACCGGTGCCAGCCGCGTTCACGTAGGTCGCCCCCAACGGCGCGGTTACGAGCTGGCCGTTCACGGTCGCGTTCTGCTCCAAGCCTCCATCAACGGTAAAGGTCGGATCACCCACGATCTCGAGGTCGTCGCTGATGATGTCCGTCACGGCGGGGTCGCCGAACGCGCTCGTGCCTTCGGGAATCGTCGTGGTCACCGTGTAGGTGATGAGTTCGCCGATCGTTGCTTCGGAGGCGGCGTTGTTTCCACCCTCGTCGATCGAGGTTGTCGCCGTCTTGACGACGGTGGGGCGCTCGACACTAGCGGTCGCCGTGTCGGTCGCCTCATCGCTGTTGGCGTCGTCTTCGAGAGTCGGATCGATATTGTTCTCGGGAACGTATACCTGTGGGCCACCGTTGTTGGTGTCGCCTTCGTAGTTGCGAACACCGGTGGTGTTGAGAAACACATCGCCTAGCGACGAATCTGCCGGGGTGATCACGTCGTAGGTCACGGTGTAGCTATCACCGGCAGCGACGGGGCCGGGGACAGTCCACTCAATGGAGCCTCCGGAACAGAGCCCACCATCACTGATGTTGCCGGTCGGGATGTCGGAGCATTCCAGAAGCGCCGGCAAATTGTCTCGGATCGAGATGTTCTCGGCCGCTTGGCTTCCGTCGTTGGTCACAGTGATGGAGTAAGTCACCCGATCAGTCGCCTGCACCGTGAGGGTATCGACAGGCGCGCCGCTGATCGGATTCGTGTTGAGCTCTGTGATGCCTTTGGCCACAGTGACGATCGGCTTTTCGACGAGTGTGTCGGCCTGATCGCGCAGCTGGAACACATCGCCGGCGCTGTTCTCGTACGTCATTTTCATGATGTTCGCGGTAATCGAACCATCAGTGATCGCGGCAGGGTCGCTGATCCGGGCGGAAATAAGAACCTGGAATTCGGCTGAAGCATCGACGTCGCCCACGTTCCAGCTGAGCAGAGGTGAGCCCGCGTCGTTGGAGAAGACGATGCCATCGGCTGCCGTCAAGGTGCTGGCCGAGGTGTACTCGAAAGCTTCATACGTAAAACCGGCGGGAAGGAAGTCGGCCACGGCAACGTCAAGAGAGTCGAGAATTCCGGGGAAGTCAACGGTCAATTCGTAGCACACGAGGTCGCCGGGATGGAACGGGCCAGTAACGGTCTCGCTGAAAGCCAGGCCAGATTCAGCCCCACAGGTAGTCGCGATATCCGCCGGCTGAGCGACGCGCTTGTTTATGCTGACGCCCTGCGCGGTCTGGCCTGCGCTCGACTCATCGATCACAGGAAGGGTCGAAGTGTTCGCGCCGCTGTCGGTGATGACTTCCGCGGTCCCCACCAGGGTGACCGAGTTCGTCCACGAGTCGTTGGAACTCACCGGGCCACCACCGTTGCGGTAGTCGGTGCGGGCCTCTGTCGTCACCGTGATCGTTCGAGATTCTGATGCGGCCACAAAACCGGGGAAATCCCACGACAGAGTGATGGTGCCGTCGGCATTCGTCACCGCTGAATCAGCGGCCGGCGCGCTGGACTTGTAGTCAAGGCCATCCGGGATTGTATCGACGATCGTGAAGTTGCTCGTAGATAGCGCGTATTCCGAGGACTGGAAGTCGAGCGACCAGATGCTCGTACCACCCTGCGCGATGGCCGGCTGATCGACGGACTTCTGAATGGCGACGTCTTCGGCAGTCACCGTCGCAGTGTCGTCATCGGTGTACACCGACGCCCCGTAGGTTCCCGTGGCAACCGCGTAGTTCTTGAGTTGCTGCTCTTCTTCGGTGAGTGGACCCGTGTTGTTGTCGAGGTTCGCGGTGGCGTTCAGCGCCGATGCTTCGTTCTCCCGCAGCGGGATAGCAGCGGCGTACTTAATGGTGAGCGTCGCGCCGGCGACGATAGTGCCGAGAGAAGTCCACTCCACCTTTGTGTAAACAGCGTTAGGGAGCGGACCCGCTCCGTCGGGGTCAACGGTCACCGTCGAAGTCGTGGGGACGAAACCGTTGCAATCAACAGCAGCCGGCAACGGGGTGTCGTCGATGCGACCGGAACCGGTGTACTCCTCGTCGGTTCCCGCAGTGTTGTCTTGGCTGGTGCATCCGAGGAATTCAAGCCCCGCCGGCAAGTAGTCGACGATCGAAAAATTGGTGCTGTCGTTAACGCTGTTGTTGGTGATTTCGAGCGTATAGACCGTTTTGTTGTCGTGAACGCCGCGCTGGAGTTCCCCCTCGGTACTCGGTTCGCGCTTCTTGAGCTCGAAGGGCACCAACGTGGTGGTGGAAGTCGCCGTGTCCCACCCGGTGCGAGTGTCTTCGTCAACCTCGCCGGTTTCAAGATCGAACTCAACGACAATGCGCGGGTTGGAGTTAACAAACGCTTCCGCGTCGTTTGTGAACGTGGCATCCACGTCATAAGTGAGAAGGTCATACGCAAAGGAGTAGGTCAGCGGCAGCACGATGCCTGCTGAAAGGTCAGCGACGTTGCTCCAAATTACCTTGGTCGTTCCATCCGACAACAGGATCTGTTCACTCACGGGGTAGGTCGAGTCGGTGAGCGTAGCGCCCACCGGCAGGATGTCAGTGAAAGTCAGGTTGTAGGCGTTGATCGCTGGCACCGATGACTGCTGCACCGAGAGCGTGACCGACACGTCGCTGCCGTACAGAGTGGAGGCACTCACCTCACTCGTGAGCTGCACATCGGGAACGCCCGCCGCGGTCGCAACGGCGGCGGGAACAGTGATGCTCGCCACCACGAGGGCTACGGCGAGCAGAGAGTGCGTAAAAAACTTCACAGGTATGGCCTTAAATCGCGGGTGAGGCGGTCGGATCGGGTCAGCGAATGAAAAGAGACCATTCGGGAGACATCGAAGACAGGTATACGAAACCGTCTACGTCTTCGAAAGTACCCCGATTTGTCCCCCACCGCAGCAATTCGTTACCAAATGATACAAATTGTGCGCACGCCACCATGATGAAAAATCCCCGTAAACATAGGGCTGCCGCGGTGATGACAGCCACGAGCACTCGGCGTTCGCCGAGGTCGGATCTCCGGTCGCGCCACCTTCGACTGGGCTTGCTCCCTAGGCCATGAATCAGTCTTTCAGCGAAAAAGTGGTCTAGTTCATGCCGCTGATGATGGCATGCTGCTCAGCGCTCAACCGGCGCGCTGCGGCGTGAGCCCCCATTATTTACTGCACACCACTAGCCTGTTCGCATGAAGGACAACACTGGCGACAACGACGCCCCCAGCACCCCGGCTGTTCCGCGCGTCTCGAACACGCGCGCGATTGGCACGGTCGGGCAAGGCCTCATCACGGAATCGGCGATTCCGAAGAGTCGCGTGCGCGCGTGGGCGCTCTGGGATTGGGGTTCCGCAGCGTTCAACGCGGTTGTCACAACCTTCGTGTTCAGCACCTACCTCGCGAGTGGACTGTTCATCGATCCCGAGATCGTGGCCGCAGCGGCAGGCGACGACAAGAACCCGGCGCTCGTTCTTGCCCAGGCAAGCAACACGACCGTGATCTCTGGCGCCCTAACCATTGCCGGAATTCTCGTTGCCCTTTTGGCGCCCATCTTGGGGCAGCGCTCTGACGGCTCCGGTCGCCGCAAGCTGTGGCTCGCGATCAACACCGGCTTAGTCGTGGTGGCGATGGGGGCAATGTTCTTCGTCGTACCGATCCCCTCCTATATCTACCTGGGCGCCGCGCTGTTGGCGGCCGGCAACATCTTCTTCGAGTTCGCGAGCGTCAACTACAACGCGATGCTCGTGCAGGTCTCCACCCCTAAGACGGTGGGCCGCGTCTCGGGCTTCGGCTGGGGCATGGGTTACATCGGCGGCATCGTGCTGCTGATCATCCTGCTCGTGTTGTTCATTCAGAACTTCGGCAGCGATACGGGCAACGGCCTGCTCAACGTGCCGTTTGGTTCGGATGGCGGAGCCCTCGACATCCGCTTTGCCATTCTGGCCTCGGCGGCCTGGTTCGCCATCTTCGCGATCCCGGTGTTGATTGCTGTGCCGGAGATTCCCGCCGGTGCTCGCGAGAACCGGGTGAGTTTCTTCGCCAGCTACGCCAAGCTTTTTGGCACCATCAAGACTCTCGCCAAGAAGAGCCCGCAGGTGCTCATGTTCTTGCTCGCGAGCGCGGTGTTCCGCGATGGCCTCGCCGCCGTCTTCACGTTCGGCGCGATCATTGCCGCGCAAGTGTTCGGCTTCAGCCCTAGTGAGGTCATCTACTTCGCGGTCGCCGCTAACCTCGTGGCCGGTATCGGAACCTTTATTGGCGGATGGCTCGACGACAAGTTGGGCGCCAAGAACGTGATCATCGGCTCACTGATCGGTCTCGTGCTCGCCGGTCTCGCTGTGCTCTTCGTCGGCGACGCCAAGACCGGGTTCTGGATTGCTGGCCTCTTCTTGACCCTCTTCGTCGGACCGGTGCAGGCAGCAAGCCGCAGCTTCCTTGCCCGCATCACACCGGTCGGGCGCGAGGGCGAGATCTTCGGTCTCTATGCCACCACGGGTCGCGCCGTGAGCTTCTTGGCTCCCGGCCTCTTTACTCTCTTTGTGGCGATGACGGGAGACACGCGCTTCGGCATCATCGGAATCGTGATCGTGCTGCTCGCGGGCCTCGTGCTGATGCTGCCGGTGAAAGCGAAGCAGTCGGTGATCGACTAGTTCGCGATCGTCGTTGGTAGTTCTGGGCTGGTTGGCTTCGTGCACTGAGAACAGGAGTAATCTCAGATTATGGACACGCAACAACCCATCAGTTATTGGGTGAAGGTCGTTGACCGCATCATCGACGACCTCTTCGCCCTCACCCTCGAAGAGCACGGCATCACTCGCCGCCAGTGGCAACTTCTTGTCGTGCTCGTCAAGGGGCCCGCAGGCATCGATCGACTCGATATCGAGATCGCGCCGTTCTTGCTGCCCAAGAAAGCTGTGGCCCCGATAGCACCCGCGCTTGATCCACACACCACATCGCGGGAGTCGCTGGATGAGCTGGTGGAAAGCGACTGGCTCACGACGGACGGCTCGCTGTTTGATCTCACCGAGCGCGGTCGTGGTGTGGTGGAGCGCCTCGCGGCGGTAATCGCGGGCGAACGCACTAAGGCGACTGCGGGCGTTACCGACGAGCAGTACCGAACGACGGTGACCGTGCTCGAGACGATGGCCAAGAACTTGCACGCGCAGCTTCAGGGAGCGGCCTCGCCCACACCGTAGCCTCGCGGCCCAATGCTGCTGGCGTAGCGCCTAGTAGGGACCGCTGCCGCGTCGCGCTAAATAGCGGCGGCGGGATCGTTCGGCATGCTGACGGTCATGCTCAACGAGGGTGTCGCGGTGCGCGACGAGCAACCGGATGAGGATGGCGGCGAGCGCTCCGAGGAGAAAGCCGGTGGTGTTAGAGACCAGGTCTCGCACCTCGGGGTAGCGCGAGGGCAGAAAGAGCAGCTGGCTGAGCTCGATAGCGGCCGACATCAGGGTGCCGGCGAAGAGCAGCATCCACCAGTGGCGGCGAGCCAGAAGCATGGCCAGCAGGATGCCGAGCGGCACGAACATCAGGATGTTGCCGATGAACTCGATGGTGAGGTAGTTGACGCTGAGCGGCACCCCACGGCTGTGAAGCGCTTCAAGCAGGCGATAGGCCACGCGTGACACCGTGCCGGTGCCCGGCATTTGCGGAGTCAGCGTAATCGCGGCCACAAACAGCGCGTACCCCACGAACAGCACTCCCGTAATGCGGCGCCGAAAACGCGTAGCGCGGGGCCCTTCGTGCACGTGCCTACCCCCAAATAGTGAATGCCAAGCCTATCGCGCGCTGCGGGGTTCGACTTCTGGGGGATGCCGCCCACACTTGGCGATCCGGCTCATCTACTCGGGGCTTTGCCCTTCAGGCCTTTGACATCCACCTCATAGAATCCGCGACCACGGCTGGCCTAAATTCGATGTTGCTCGCTTGTCGAACCGCGATCAATTCGCGAAGCGCCGCTGTCGTCTGCTCAACTTCGACAGACTGCTCCAGGGGGAACACTCTTCCGAGCGGCCCGAACCATGTGAATTGTCCCGAGAACTTGCCCAGATACTCCAGCCCGACAGTAGGCACACCACTCGCAAGCGCCCCGACACAAGCATGCATTCTTCCTGAGACGACTCCTTCGGCCCCGCCCAGTACTGCCTTAGCTTCGCCCGCGGACTCCGGCGTAAATACCGTTAAGGATCGGCCGCTCTGTACCCCCACGGCGGCAGCAATTTCACCGCAAAGTTCGACATCGCCGGGCCGCGCACGCAAATCGTGAGGGAGCAACAGAACTTCGTAATCTGCAAGGAACTCCGCAGCAACTCGTGACCAGAAATCTATTAGCTCATCGCGCGAGTACCACCCGAGCGTCTGGAAGTGGGCGTTAGGCGAAAGGCATATATACGGCCCCATGGCGTCAACAGCGTCTTTCGTGCGGCGGGATGAGATCTTCGGTGCCAGGGCGCCGATATCGGGTGCGACACCTACCTCGCGGCCCAACAAGCGCTGCGCGCGCTCTTGAGAGAGCTCGTCCCTCGCCCAGAGTTCAACCTCTCTCGGTAACGACCGCAGTAGGCGAAGCGCCACCCGACTCGGGGCAGGAGTGATGCTGAAGTTCACCAGAGCGGCACGGTTTCCTGCGCGCGCAGACTGACTAAGCGCTGCGACTTGGAGCGCTAAGTATCCGTGCAAATAGTCTCCGCTTATGGTGTCAGCTCCAATCGCGTACAAGTCGGCTCCGGCAAACTGCATCTGTCCACGCTTTCGGAGCAGTCCCGTCTTACCGAACCGGAGCGAATCTACCGATTTCACTGGGCCCATTTGCGAATCGACAGGCCATTCGTCGACGGATCCCGGGGCCCAAAAAACAACCGATTTGTTCATGCCAGCTGCCACCGCCGCCGTTCCAGCTCGAAGCGCATCATCCCCTAGAGAACCGTGAGCTGCGCACAACAAGACATTCGCCTGCGTCGAGCTCTCCAGGCCGACACTCTCTTGAATCTCGCGGAACCCACGGGTGCTATTACCCAGAACTGCCAGACCGCGATCTAGGCGGTCGCGCACTTTACGGGCAAATCGTATAGCTGCACTTTTCATTGTTTCGCTCTCCCGCATCTACTCTGTCTCGACAACTTGTGAAACCTGGCCTTCAGCACGCACTAACCACGCAGCGAATGCGGCGTTGGCGACGCTGACCAATGCGTAACCCCAGATAGCGCCCGAGAGGTCATCGAGAACATACCCGCCCACGGGGAGGATCAGCGCACCAACAGTTTGAACAACCCGATACAGCAACAGGCGTCGTGCCGAGAAATGCGCTCGGCCAACGAGGTAGTAGAGCATTCCCAGAAAATTACTTCCGACAAAAATCGCTACGGGTAATGCGTAACTCGCGAGCGCGTTCAGCACGCTGGCGTCTAACCAGTCGACGGCTGCTAGGGCGGAAAGAGCAAGATAGGCTGCACCCCCAATAACTGCAGCCCCCAACGATGCGGCGGCGAAAGTGCGCCCCGATGAGAACACACGGATGTTCACCCGCCCCAATAGTGGCCGGACCGGATTTAGCATCAGTCGCACGGGGAGCGCGGCGCTGGACACCGCTCGATACACCCCAAATTTCGCTGTCCCCAATAACGGAGCTAGCAACAACGGCACGCCTACGGACCCAAGGTCGGACAGGGCAGAGTCGACAAGAAGAACGCTGATCGATTCTTTGTGCGCTCGAAACCATCGGCGGGGGCCAAACCGCCGATCAATTCTCGGTCGCTCAGAAAGCAGAACAGCGGCTAACGAGGAAGACATCCAGGCAAGAGCGAGGGCCGTCAACGTGGAAACGATTTCTTGAAAGCCCCAAAAAGACAAAACCATCACTACGGCCCCGACCACATCCGCGGGGCCGACCAGCCGGAAGTGGTTGACCGCTACGGAAAAGTACCGAGCCCCGAGACGGTAGGTGGTGAGGAAGATCGCCACCCCAAAGCTGAGCCCCAGAACCGGCGCTCCGGAGGCAGCCCCGATGACGGCCGTTACTATGAAGGCTGAGGAAGCGACGGTAATTAAAGCTGTGCAGTACGCCGCCCAGGCAACCCGTGCACGCCCAGTTCGCGTTGACCGGATCCACGCTTCGGCGATCGTCGAGTAAGTAACCGACGACGCAATGGCGAACGCGATGTAATAGAGAGAAAATACGCCGTAGTCCGGCGGTGTGAGAGCTAGTATCGCGACTATTTGAACGGTGCTGGTGTTTATCGCACCATAGATAGACTGTCGCGCTGTGACCCCCCTTACCTTTCTCGCTTGCGTCATTGTCGCGGTGCTTTCGCCAATAGCCGCGTTGCAGAGAGGATGTCTGAACTCACTCTGTCCCATGAGTAAGAAGAGTGGGCGGCTTCGATCCCGCGCTCAGAGAGCGATTGATACAGCGCCGGATCAGAAATCAGCCCCTCGATCGCGTCAGCGAAGTCTTCCACGCTCATCCCCCGCGCAAGAACACCGCCGCCTGAATCAAGAACTTGCTCTCGCAGGCCCCCGACCGGCGTTGCCACGATCGGAATACCAGAGGTCAAAGCAAGGCCGATCACCCCAGATTGGCTAGCGTCGTCATACGGGAGCGCCAAAATATCGAACGAATCTATGACACCCGGAATATCCTCGTCAGCGACCCATCCGCTATTGACGCCTGCCCGCGCTTGCCCGAGCAGCGTTCGCTCGAGGGCCGTCAGCCGCCCCCGTCCGTAGAGTGAGAGCCGGACCGGAAACCCACGTTCCCTCAGCAGAACGATCGCTCCGGCCAGGCGCGCGATTCCTTTGTACGCTTCGATTCGGCCGAAGAAGCCAACGGTGAACGTTGCGTTCTTCGGTTCCCTCGCGTTGAGCGCTTGATTCGACGAGCCACGCGCACCAAGGACCGTGTCAAAAACCGGGACTCGTGCAGCCAGTCCAGCCGCCTTGAGTTCCTGGGCTGAAGCCACGGAGTACGTCATAACGCCGTCGGTCGCCTTGAGAGAGATACGAGATACGAGGTCCAAAAACCGGCTCTTGTCTCCCGAGTGGCGAGTTGCATCGTGAACGCTAGTGAGCACTCGAATACCGAAGAGCCGGGCGAGGATTCGCGGTACAAGTTGCAGCGGGTGATCCATCACCTCGTAAATGACATCAATCGAATGAGTACGGCAAAAACGAATCAGTCTCCAGGCGGTTGCCGGTTGTGCGATTAGGCGCCTAAATAGTCGCCCCCTCCCCGAGGAAAATCTGTGGCCACCGACGACGAGTCGGGGAACCGGAAGCAACCCCAAATTCTGCGCTGATTCACTGGACACGTCGAAACTCACCGCTATGTCGGCAGATTCGCTCGAGAGGAACGCTCGTGCGATCTCCACTTGCATCTGAGGCCCCGCACCTCGTGTACCCCAATGCGATATCAAGATTTTCATTCGACTCTGCGCTCCCGAGTCGATCCAGAATGGACGCGTTCTCGGCCGCTCTCACCCTTCCCCGTGTGAGTGCGGTCCCGCCACAAACCGACCGCGACTCCGGCAAGAGGAATCATGAGAACCAATGCATTCGGCCTGAGACGAGCGAGTATCCCATAGTTGCCGATACTCAGCATGAGGGCGAGAAGCACAACCGCGGCGACGATGAGCAGGATTGGTGAGGCCGTGAGGTCGTCGAGCGGACCACCCCCCGGTCGCGTTAGCCTACGCCCCCGCACGATAGCTTGCGCGGCCAGGGCAAGCACGACGAGCCAGATCGTGCCTTCCATAACGGCCAACAGCATGACTCCGCTCAACTCAAATTCCCATGGAAACGGCCCCAAGAGGACGCGCGGTGCGGTTGTCAGTAAGACTTCGGAAAGCGAAGCGTTGTATCCGAGCCCGCCGAAACCACTCGCAGCGATCGAGGAGAGTTCCGCAGTCGCTGTCACAACTCTTTCCTCATTGATGCCAACGGTCGATTCCAGAATCTGCAATATGCGCGGGAACGCAATGACGGCCGCGCTGACAAGCGCGATGCGCAACAGCGCTGAATATTTCGATGCTTGAAGAGCGACGAAAACGCCACCAACGCAGAGCGCAAAAAACACTGCGAGCGCGAATGATTCGCGGACCCAGTACAACGAGATCAAGAACGGCGCCCCCGCGATGAGGTACCAAACTCGTCGGCTGCGCACGAAACGCAGCATGCACAGGGTTGCCGCCGATACCGCGAACATCGAGAAAGATTCACGGAGGATCACAGGCACCCAGATGACGATAGAGGGCAGTACGGCCGTCGCAAGTGCGGCAGCGTTGACAGAGCGGGCCTTTGCCCGGGCGTCGAGTTGGAACGAATCAGCGACTTCTTCGGTCGTTCCAGCGACGGTTGTGACCAGCAACGCATGAAACAGGATATTCAGTGCGATTGGGACTAAAGGTGTGTTGCCAGCAATCGCGTAGAGTCCCCCCAAAAGCCAGATGTACCCCTCTTTCCCTGCAACGTAATCTACCGATTGGCTCGAGGTTCCATTGAGAAAGTCGGCCGCGCCCACGCCAAGTGCGTGCCACGTCGTTTGGTCGTTGGTCAAATAGGGCTCGAGCGAGGTATTCACGATGAGTAGGCCCACGCTAGCGAGCACCGACAGCACAACCGGCACCCCTATATTGGCCGATCGCACAGAACGAACGCTCGTCACCAACACGAACGTGCCACACAAAATCAGAATCAGCAGTGACGCAAACCCCGGAAAGTCGAGTGCGCCTTGCGTTACAGGAACCCTCATTGAGCAAGGCATTTCAAGCGAAAACGCCACAGCCCCAATGGATAGGCGATCACAGAATTCGCCTTTTCGACGATACGAACGGCATCAATGGTGATCACTTTTCCTGACTCCGGTCACCGTTCAACGATTCGCTCCCTGTAAAATCGCAAGCCTGACTAAGGTTGCGCTCTTGGAGCGCAAGGACCGTGCGTTGGTCATATTTTAGAACGGCATTAACACGCGCACTTTCACCCAACGCAACGCCCCATTGCGGATCAGTAGCGAACCTCGCTAATGCGCCCGCAAGCTCGGCGCTGTCATCGACAGACACGATCAAACCAGTCTCTTCCGGGATAACGGAATCTCGCGCGCCTGTGGCTGACGTTGTGATTGTAGCCACGCCCAAAGCCGCTGCTTCAAGCACGACGTTGGGGAATCCTTCTCGCCGCGTAGGGAGGCAATGCACATTCATCAAAAGAAAATACGGCCGAGTGTCGGCTACGGGACCAACACTAGCCACTCTGAGATTCTCACCGTTTGCGTCGGCGAGTGCGTGCGCTAACGACGAATCCTCGTTCGGGCCAACGACGAGAAGATTTATTTTTATTCCGGTGTCGCACAGCGATTGAACCGCAGCCAGCAAACTAGCGAGACCCTTATCTCGGTGCACTCGCCCGACGTACCCGACCGTAAACTCGCCTTCGCTCAGCCCGAGCGTTTCGTGAGTGGGAAGGTTCCCATCACGCAAGTCACCAGCTTCCCGATCAAAACGGCGCAGGTCTACACCATGCGAACTTCCTGACCCGAGCACGAACGGTGTCGAGCTAATGCCCAATCGCCGAACCTCGTCCGCGAGGCTCTGGCTGTTGGCGACGACCTGCGTCGCTAAACGAGCAGCCAAGCGCTCGAGAGACAAGAACAATACTCGGCGAAGCCCTTTTTCGGTTTCTAGCCTCAGGCCCCAAATCTGATAAATGCGGACGGGAACACCGGTCAGTCTCGCGGCGATCATTCCGATCAATCCTGCCTTAGGCGTCGCTGCAACGACAGCTTTCGGCCGCAGCCTCAGCAGGAGACGTACCGCGTTAAGCAAGGAAAGGAAGTCCCTGATTGGGGCAGGGTTTCGCTTCATCGGCAGGTTTTCAGACGACACGCCTTCAGCCCGCGCAAGTTCTTCAAGGCGCCCCGTAGAAGATGCCACGACAGAAACATCCCAGCCTTTTGCTTTCAAGAACCCCAGGTAGCCACGAAGGAACGTCACCGCTGTGACCTCGTCCGTCACCATTAGGCACACCGACTTCTCACTTCTCACCGTGCGGGCACCCCCTTAACCGTCACTCCATCGGGAACCGACCTTACGACGCAGGCGCTAGCACCGACGATTGATCCCGAACCTACTTTCAGCCCTTCGAGAATCACAGCTCCTGCTCCGATCAGGGCCCCCGATCCGACGGTCACATCACCCGAGATCGTCGCCGCCGGATTCACCGACACGCAACCACCCAGCTCAGTGTCGTGACCAATCGTCACGTGGGGATTCACATGTGCGTGGTTGCCGATCCGCACGTTCGTGGAGATCACGGCTCCAGCGCAGACGATCACACCGTCGCCGAATTGCACCTCAGACCCCAGCAGGGCTGACGGATGAATGAGCGTCACCGCCGTCGCTCCGCGTGATTCGAAACGAGCGGCAATTGCCGCCCTGACCGAGGGGGAACCAATCGCAACGGCGAACAATGCCGGGTCGCCCCCGTCGAGCCAGTTTTCAATGCTTCCCAGATGTTCAACGCCCAAGGAAGCCAATCTAGTGAGGTTGAGATCACTCGGGGCATCGTCAAGAACACCAACCAGGTGAATTGTGGGTTGTGGGTCGTCAGCATTGATCGCTGCGATCACATCAAGGGTTTCGCGACCAAACCCGCCGGCACCCACTACGACGACGCGCTCAGTCATTGTTCTTCACGCTCTTGAGAAGGGGTGCCAAGGAATTCATGAGTTGTCGCGTGTCCATCCGCAGCAACACCGCCACGCTTCAAGACGGTCGAGAAAGTTCGGCGCAAGATTTCTAGATCCAAAGCGGCGCTCCTTGTATCCACGTATTGCAGATCAAACGCGAACTTCTCTTCCCACGAGAGGTTGTTTCTTCCATTCACCTGAGCCAATCCGGTAATACCTGGCCTCACCTCGTGACGCCGCGACTGTTCAGGACTGTAGCGATCAAGATATCGAACGAGCAACGGGCGTGGGCCGACGATACTCATCTCGCCGCGGACAACGTTCAGCAGCGCGGGCAGCTCGTCGAGACTGGACGATCGGAGTCGCTTACCGAATCGAGTGAGTCGTTCGGCGTCGGTGACCAGCCCGTGGGAAGGGTCAATATTCTTCATCGTGCGGAACTTTCGGAGCCGGAATATCTTCTCGTCTAAGCCGGGCCGCTCTTGAGTGAATATCACGGGCGAACCCAGTTGAGTGCGAACCAAGAGAGCAATTACGAGAAGGACTGGCGACAGAACGACCAAAGCGCCTGCGGCGCATACCAAGTCTGCCGCCCGCTTCAGAGGATCGTAGAGAGAGCGTTTCTTTCTTGCGACCATCAAAACCCCGCATGACTTTGTATGCCGGCTAGCACTCGCTCAATTTCGATCAGCGTCAGCGCCGATCCGCTCGGCAGTGTAAGACCACGCTCGTAGAGCGACTGCGAGTTTCCGTTGGCTGCACGTCGGGCATCGGCGAAGATTGGCTGCAGGTGCATTGGCTTCCAGAGCGGTCGGCTCTCGATATTGTCCTTCAGAAGAGCAGCGCTCAACTCGGCCGTTGACCATCCTGTGAGGCCTTCATCGACAACGATCGAAGTCAGCCAGAAGTTGTCCTCATCGTCGTTTGCCCCACCAAAAATCTCCACACCGTCGATCTGAGAAAAAAGCTCGCGGTACCGCTCGCGCATCGCGCGCCGGCGTGCGATCATCTCGTCGAGACGAGTGAGCTGCGCACGCCCGAGGGCAGCCAGCAAATTGCTGAGTCGATAGTTATAGCCAATGTCTGTGTGCTCGTAATGAGCAACCGGCTGCCGAGCTTGAGTAGCAAGATAGCGGGCTCGCTGCGCCAACTCACCGTCGTCTGTCAGCAGCATCCCACCGCCAGACGTCGTCATGATCTTGTTTCCGTTGAACGACATAATCGAAGCGCGCCCAAAAGAACCGGCTGGCTTTCCCTTATGCGTCGCACCCAAAGACTCTGCGGCATCAGCTACAACGGGGATGCCGTACTCGTCAGCTATTGAACAGATCTCGGTGTAGTTCACCGTTTTGCCCAGAAGATCCACCGGAACGATGGCCGCGACAGCCTCGCCATCACGGGTAAGTTGCTCCAGCGTCCCGCGCAGCAGGGCAGGATCCATGTTGCCGGTGTCGATCTCGCAGTCGATAAAGAAGGGACGTGCGCCGGTGTAGACAATAGCGTTAGCTGTCGCGGCAAACGTCATCGTCGACGTCAGAACCAGGTCACCGGGCTTCACCCCAACACCAAGCAACGCCAGATGCAGGGCGGCCGTGCCCGAACTCAACGCCACCGCGTGCTCGACTCCGACTCGGGCTGCCAGCTCACTCTCGAAGGCATCCACGTCGGGGCCCAGGGGTGCGATCCAGCCTGAGCGCATGGCGGCCACGACATACTGTTCCTCGAGCTCGCCCACATCGGGCGAAGACATGTGAATTCTGGTGCTCACTTCAACACTCCTGCTGTGCTCGCTGCATCATTCGCTTTTTCAGTTTTCTCGGCACGACAGCGCTCTAGCCACCGGTCAAAGTTGAGCTCGGCAGGGTCGAGATCGTTTACCCGCGAGTGCGAGATTTTGGGGTGTACGCGACGGTCGTCTGACTCGTGAGTCCCCACCAGAATCTCGTGCAGCTTCTCTCCCGCGCGCAAACCCGTGTAGACGATCTCGATGTCTTTGCCCGACATCTCGATCATGCGTTCGGCAACTTCGCGAATTTTCACGGGCTCCCCCATATCGAGAATCAGCACCTCAGCGCCCTCGCCAATACCGCCGGCCTGCACCACTAGCTGGCAGGCCTCCGGAATCGTCATGAAATAACGCGTGACATCCGGGTGAGTGACCGTGAGCGGCCCGCCAGCCTCGATCATCGACGTGAACGTGGGCAGCATCGAACCGCGACTGCCGATCACATTGCCAAAACGCACCGAGAGATACTTCTCGCCGGTCTCTTTCGCCGCCCAGGCCGTGAGCTTCTCAGCAATCCGCTTCGAATGCCCAAGCACGCTCGTCGGGTTCGCGGCCTTGTCGGTCGAAATGTTCACGAACGTCGTAACCCCCACCGAACGCGCCGCGTTCAGCACGTTGAACGTTCCCAGAACGTTCGACTTCCATGCCTCCACCGGATACTGCTCCAACATCGGCAAGTGCTTGAGCGCTGCCGCATGAAAGACCACTTGGGGGCGACGTTCGTCGAAGACCGCCTGAAGGGCATCCGCATCCCGAATGCTCGCCAACACCACATCTTTAGTGTCCAGAAGGCCATGCCCCAGAATCGAAAGCTGCGTCGACTGCAGACCCGTCTCGTCGTGATCGACCATGATCAACTCGGCGGGCTCGAACTTGGAGATCTGGCGACACAACTCTGAACCGATCGAACCACCCGCGCCCGTGACCAAAACCCGTGCGCCGGCCAAATAGCCGGCAATAGAGCCCACATCGGTGTCGACCGGATGCCGCCCAATGAGGTCTTCGATAGAGAGATCGCGCAAGTCGCGCAGTTGAGAACGCCCCGCCAGCACTTCGGCCAGCGAAGGTAAGACCATTACTCGGAGCCCGGCGGCCGTGGCCGCATCAGAAACCCGGGTAAAGAAATCAGCATCGGCGCGCGCTACGGCCACCACCAGAACCGTAGCTCCGGTTTTTTCCGCAACACTCGCCAAATCGGCGCCCGTACCCTCGACGCGCACCCCGTGGTGCCAGGCAAAGCGGCGCGAGGGAGCGTCATCGATCATGGCCACCGGCATGTACGGAGATTCCTTGTCGGTGATCATGCGCTGCACGGTCACCGCTCCCAAATAGCCCGCGCCGTAGATCAGCGCGCGCTCGGAATCAGCCGCCGGCCCCATCGAGCGCTCCACTAATAGGCGCTTGAGATACCGGGCAGACCCCATGAGCACAAAGGCAATCGGGATCGCGATGAACATCGTGCTGCGCGGAATCATCCAGACTGTGCCCCAGAGCAACTGCGGGATCCCCAAAAGCAAGCCAACGATAAGAACAGCGGTCAGCAACGCCCGCACTTCAGCGAAACTGCCGTAAGGGTGTCGGCCCCGATACAAGAAGAGCGCCCATCCGACAACGCCCTGAGCAACCCAAATGCAGATGACCAGCGCGAGCAACGGAAGCCACGTGATGCGGGTCAGGTCGAATTCGTAGCGCATCACCACGGCAGCCACGATCGCCAGCATCCATGCTGCGGCGTCGACAGAATATTGAGTCGCTACGCGCGCGAGGGCTCCGCGGCGGTAGACAGCACTGAGAAAGCGATTCAAGGCGTTAGCTAGCACGTGAACGCCCCCGTGGGGTAAAAGACCTCATCACGATGAATCCTCTGAACAAAGGTCACCGGCGTTAGGTTGATCCGCGGGGACACTTATGTTCAGTCAATCACAATAATTGGGCGGCACTCAACTTTCCGTCAGCGTAAAGCGACAACTGTGTCTACTCCGCGAGATTACTCAGGCGGGGGAACGTATTCGCCGAGGAGATCGTTCTTGAAGGCCTGCTGAATCTTGGGCACTTCATCCCAGTTGACGTTGACGACCGACTGGTCGCCCTGAGTGCCCGTGCCGAGCGTGGGCATCGTGAAGAAGTTGACGTCGCTCACTCGAACCTCGTTCAGCTCGAACCCCAACGATGCGGCGTAGCGAGAATCGAACTCGTTATCGACGGCCACATACGGCGCCAACGCGCTCACGAGGTTGCTGATCTTGGCCGGGCTCGTGAGAGTGTCTTTGCTCAACACCTTGGCCATTACCGCTTTGATGAACAGCTGCTGGTTAGCTACCCGGGTGTAATCGCCGTCGACGAACGAGTAGCGCTCGCGCACGAACGGCAACGCCTGCTCACCGTTGAGCTCGATCTCGCCTTGGGCGTAAGAATTGCTGCCGGTGGTGAACGCGGTCGGATTGTTGATCGTCACGCCGCCCAGCGCATCCGTGACTCCCTTGAAGCCTTCGAAGTCGACCATCATGACGTGATCGATGCGCGAGTCAATGATGCCCTCGATGGTTTGCACGGCGAGCGGAACGCCGCCATACGACATCGCCGCGTTCAACTTGGCGGAACCGTGGCCCGGGATCTCCACCCAGAAGTCGCGCATGAGCGACATCACTTGAACACTCTCGCGGTCCGCCGGAATGTGCACGATCATCATGGTGTCTGACCGCGTGCCCTCGGTGTCAGAGAGATCGTTGCCGATCGATCCGCGAGTGTCAGAGCCCAGCAAAAGAATGTTCTGCGCGACCGGATTGTCATCGACAGGCTCTGCCGTCGGCGGGCGCAATGACTCCTCAGGAAACGCCTGCTCGATCTTGTCGACGTTGTCGATGGTCGACGAGAGCGACAGAACGAAGGCACCGGCGGCAGCGACTATGAGCACCAGGATGGAGCCCAGCGCGATAGCCGCGATGCGCACACGACGCCACCGCGTCGAGGGAGCACGCCCGTGACGCACCTCAGATTCAGTCATAGGCGCTATTCAATCAGAAGAATAGTGAGGAATTGCCTCACATTGCTGCGGTTGTTTCTGTGCCGGTGCCAGATCCGCTCTTCTAGCGGATGAACACCCACCAGATGAGCAGCATCGTCACAAAGAAGCCCGTAACGAAGTTGAGGGCCAGAAAGTTCTTCCAGCCGCGGTTTGCTGACTCGGCAGTGGCATCCGTGATGTTCCAAAATGGTGCACACATCGCCGCATAGGGCAGCACGAGAATGGCGGCGAGCGGGCCCGGCCAGTCAGAGAACAGCAGCAGGATGCCGCCAGCAAGGTACGCGACAACGGCGAAGCGGGTGGTGGCTCGCGCCCCAATCACCGTGGCAATGGACGAAATGTCTGCGGCGCGATCGGCCACCACATCTTGCACAGCACCAAAAGCTTGCGATGCGACGCCCCACAAGAAGAACGCACCAAGGATGGCCCAGAGCTGCGGCGTGAACACAGCGCCCACAAGCACGAGCGCGTAGATCGCGGGTGACACGAAGTGGGTGCTCGAGGTGACGGAGTCGAGGAAGGGGCGCTCCTTGAAACGCAACCCCTTAGCCGAATAGGCCACGACGGCGAACATGCTGATTGCCAGCACCAACCACGAGAGGGGGTTGCCGACGATCACGAGATAGATCAGGAACGGGATAGTCGTGACGGCGGAGGCGATGAGCGTTGGCCGGTGCATCCGCGGAGCAAGAAGGGCACCCTCGACCCCACCCTTGCGCGGGTTGCGCAGGTCAGACTCGTAGTCGAAAACATCGTTGATGCCATACATCGCCAAGTTATACGGCACGAGAAAGAAGATCGTGCCGATCACAAACGTGAGGTCGATCACGCCGGCGGTCAAGTAATACGCCGCCGCAAAAGGGAAGGCTGTATTGACCCAGCTGAGGGGGCGCGAGGAGAGAAAGAGATCCTTAAGCATTGGTGTCCTTTCGACGTGACCCCAGCAGCGACCACAGGCACGGCAGCGCAACGACGGCCGCGACCGCGTAGGCGAAGTCTTCCAAGGGGGCGACGCCGATGAAGGCGCCGCTGATGGCATCCGCGCTGTACCCAACGAGTCCGACCGAGATCATCACGTTGTCGAACACCGCCGTCATCACCAGCAGAATACCCATCGTGATCGCGATAGCCCGCCACTGCGGCGAGCGCTGGCGCACCACGACAGCAATCACGAGCGCCACGACAAGGGCAAGGAAAACGGCATTGAGTAGCCAGTACGTCATGCGGCACCCGCCTTCGCTGTCGACGAGCGCTCACGACTGAGTGCGCCGTAGACATTCATCGTCAGGTAGCAGAGCAGCGTGAGAAAGAAGACTTCTTCGAGCGGAACCTCGGGGGCCACCAGCAGCCCCGTCATGAACTCAGTTTCACCGCGAAAGAAGATACCGAGGCCGACGCCGAACAGATCCCAGACGAGGAAGAACAGCACCCCGACCGGCAACACGATGCGCGCGCGGCGAGCATCACGCCAAAAAAACAGCCCAAATCGGCGATCAAGCACCACCATGCCGGTGAGCGAAATCAGCAGTGCAAGAAGGTAGAGAACGATCATTGCTAGCCCTGCGGCGAGCGAACGACCGACGGCGTCAGCGGCTCAGCGAGTGGCCCGGCAGAGGTGTCGCCGCGCAGGCGCTTCACGAGCACTTCGGCGCTGATCAAGCACATCGGCAAACCGATACCCGGGATCGTCGACCCACCCACGTAGTACAGACCCTTGACCTTCTTGCTCACGTTGCCCGCGCGGAAGAACGCGCTCTGCTTCAGAGTGTGAGCCGGGCCCAGGGCGGTACCGCGCCAGGCGTTCAGGTCGTCAGCGAAGTCACCGGGAGCAAGAGTGCGGCGCACGGTGATGCGTTCGGCGAGGTCGGGGACACCCGTCCACTCGCTGATCTGGGCGATGACCTTGTCGGCAAGCTTCTCGATGCGGGGATCGCTCTCACCGGCGGTGTCACCGTCAATGTGGCCGTGGCCGATCGACGGGTCGGCCGGAATGGGCACCAGCACGAACACGTTCTCGTGCCCCTCAGGCGCAACATTCGGGTCAACACCACTCGGCTTGCAAATGTAGAGCGATGCGGGCTCGGGCACGCTCGGCTCCTTGCCAAAGATTGCTTCGAAGCCCTCTTGCCAATCCTTCATGAACAGCAGCGTGTGGTGCTCGAGCTCGGGCAGTTCGCCCTTGACGCCCAGGTACAACAGCAAAGCGCTGGGGCCAGGAATCTTCTTCGCCCAATACGAGGCCGGGTACGTCTGCTCGCTCGGCGCCAACATCGTGGTCTCGGTGTGGTGGAGATCGGCGGCGGAAACAACGGTGTCGGCATTCAGCGTGTGCTTCGTGCCCGCGGCATCCGTGTATTCAACACCTCGTGCCACGCCCGCAACGGTCACGATGCGAGTGACCTTCGAGCTGGTGCGGATGTCGACGCCAGCCGAGCGCGCAACGTCGGCGATGCTTTCGATCACCCGGGTGAACCCGCCCATGGGGTAGAGCACGCCATCCGAAAGATCGAGGTGGCTCATGAGGTGGTACATGCTCGGAGTGAGGTACGGCGACGAGCCCAGGAAGACGGCGGGGTAACCGAGAACCTTGCGCAGGCGATCGTCTTTGACGGTGCGAGCCACGAGCTTCGACAGCGGCTCAATGAGCAACCGGATGAAGCGGGCCGCCTTAGCGAGCACCTCTTTCGTTGCACTCGTGCGCAGGTCGGCAAAGCTCGTGTAGAGAAAGTACTTCTTGGCGAGCTCGTACGTTTCTTGAGCCGACACCAAGTACTGGCGCATGCGAGCGCCTGAACCGGGCTCGATGCTCTCGAACAACGCGAGGTTCTCTTCGAGCTCGGTCGAGATGTCGAGCGCCTCTTTCTCGCCCTCGAAATACACCCGGTAACCGGGGTCAAGGGTTACCAGCGAAAGCTGCTCGTCAGCGCTCGTGCCCATGAGCTTGTAGAAGTGGTCAAACACCTCGGGCATCAAGTACCACGACGGGCCCGTGTCGAAACGGAACCCCTCGTGCTCCCACGAACCAGCGCGGCCGCCCACCTCGGGCAGACCCTCTAACAGAGTGACCGAATGGCCCTCTTTTGCGAGCAATGCTGCACTCGCCAGACCGGCAATACCGCCACCAATTACAACAACATCACTCATGGTCGAGGGGTCACTCCCATCGCGGCCGCCGCAGCCAACCGCACTTTAACAACATCTGGAACACGCACCCGGGTCTTCACCAATTGGCTGGCCGGGGTAGCCCGGATGCGCTTGGAGAGCTGGGCAAACAGGGAATGGGCGAGCGCAACCGCTTTGCGGCTACTCGCCGGCAGCTCGGCACCGATGGCGGCATCCCGCAGATCGGCGTCGAGGTCGTCAAGAAGACGAATCTTCTCGGCCTCGGTGAACGTCGCAACATCGATACCGGGAAAGTAGCTACGGCCGAGCGTTTCAAAGTCGTCGGCGAGGTCACGCAAAAAGTTGACCTTCTGAAAAGCTGCACCGAGGGCGCGAGCGCCGTGCACGAACTTGGCGCGCTGTTCGTCACTGACCTCGTGGCCGTGCAAGAAAGCACACAGGCACATGAGCCCCACCACCTCGGCAGAGCCGTACACATAGCGGTCGAAGCTCTCTTGGTCGTGCTCTTTCTCGCTGAGATCCATGCGCATCGACTCAAAGAAGGGTGCGGTGAGTTCTGCACCGAACGACACCTCCCGAGCGGTGAGCGCGAAAGCGTGAACGATGAGGTTCGAGCTGAAACCCACCTCCATGGCCAGTTCGGTCTCGCGCTCGAGTTCGTTCAGCTGACGCGTGACAGCGAGCAGGTCGAGACCGGCCTCTTCGGCACCGCCATCGACGATCTCATCGGCGACCCGAACGAGCGCGTAAATGTTCTCAACGTGCTGACGGATGTCTTTGCCGAGCAGTCGGGATGCCGCCGAAAATGATGTGGAGTAGCTGCGGATGACGATACTGGCCGCGTCTTCGGCGACCCGGTCGTAGAGCGTGAGACGAGCACTCACGCGCGCCAGCTCCCCGCGGGCTCAATCGCATTGGTTAGGCTGGGTGAGAGCCGACACATCAGGTGCGGCAATTCGTTTCGTTCCACCTAGGCAGACTATCGCGATCATGAGTGAAATCCCTGAGCAGGTTGTACTTCTCTCCGATACCGGCGAGCACATCGGCGTTGCCGACAAAGCTCTCGTACACACGACAGACACGGCGCTGCACCTCGCGTTCTCGTGCCACGTGTACAACGCCGAGGGCAAAGTGCTGGTCACGCGTCGCGCGCTCTCCAAACTCACCTGGCCTGGCGTCTGGACGAACTCGTTCTGCGGGCATCCAGCCCCCGGCGAAGACATGGCAGCGGCGATCATCCGCCGCGCCCAGCATGAACTGGGAATCACCATCAGCGACGTTCAACTGGTGCTGCCCGACTTTCGCTACCGCGCCGTCGACTCCTCCGGCATCGTCGAGAACGAGATCTGCCCCGTTTACCGTGCAGTGACAGCGGATGCCGCAGCCCCGAACCCCGACGAAGTTGACGAATTCGACTGGGTTGACCCCCAAGCGCTGCACGCCGCCGTGGCCGGAACCCCGTTCGCGTTTAGCCCGTGGCTCGGCTGGCAGTTGGAACAGCTCGGCGCCCAGCGCGACGACTAGTACCCGCGAGTCGGGTTAGCTGCGGCAATCTGCTCGAGCGCACCGTTGCCGTGGCTGAGGGCCAGCTCTTGGCTATAGGGCGTGACGTAGATCCACAGGTCGTCGACGAGAAGATGGGTCGGGAATCGATCGCGCGATGAGCCCTCGGCTTGCCCGGTGTATGTCTCAACCCCACCGTTCTCAGCCGCTACGTAGCCGGACTCCAGAATGTGGGCACGCAGCGCGTCGAGGTCAGTGTTCGAGGTATCGGCGACCATCAGTTCTACGAAGACTTCAAAACTCCCCGTGGGAGCCCAGGTGCACTGTTGGCTCAGCGGGACCTCCGCCAAGAAGTCCTCGAACCCTTCATAGCGGCCAGGCCACGCGAGCTCGAACTCGCCGGTGTTCTCTACCCGCAAGAGTTCAGTGGTGTCGCCCATCTCTTGCGCCACCTGGCTCAAGGGGAGCAATTCCTCACAGGACGGGATCACGAGCGGCTCAGCGACAGGCGCTGGAGTGGATTCAACGGGAGTCGCTGTGGGCTCGAATGAGAGGACACCTTCGCCAACAGGATTCGTGCATCCAGCCAGCACGAGAGCGACCAAAGCCGCGGATGCTGTAGCGATAATCCTTCGCGTGGTCAGTCGTGCAGTGCGTGATCCCGAATCCCCGAATGTGCTCATGAGATGACATTAGGCGAGGTTGAGGATTAAACAACTACCACGATTCGGATCGTGATCTAACGTTCACTTCGGCGCGATCAGCCCAGGCTTAGCCGCCGAGCGAACCAGCGTCATTCGCGCGCACGTCAGTGCGGTGAAAGTTCTGAAAGCTGCGGCTCGCTGTGGGTCCACGCTGGCCCTGGTAACGCGAGCCATACTGGCCCGAGCCATAGGGCGATTCCACCGGCGAGGTGGTCTTGATGAAGCAGAGTTGCCCAATCTTCATGCCGGGCCAGAGCTTGATCGGCAGCGTGGCGACGTTGCTGAGCTCGAGAGTGACGTGACCCGAGAAGCCGGGGTCAACGAAGCCGGCCGTGGAGTGCGTGAGCAAACCGAGGCGCCCCAGCGAGCTCTTGCCCTCGAGTCGCGCCGCCACGTCGTTGGGCAGAGTCACGAGCTCGAAGGTGGAACCGAGCACGAACTCGCCGGGGTGAAGGATGAACGGCTGGTCGGCATCCACCTCCATGAGGTGAGTGAGGTCGGGCTGATCGACCGCCGGGTCGATAAAGGGGTACTTGTGGTTATCGAAGAGACGGAAGAAGCGGTCGAGCCGCACGTCAACACTCGAAGGTTGCACCATGTCGAGATCGAGCGGGTCAAGGCCGATACGGCCAGTGGAGAGTTCGGCCCGGATGTCGCGATCGCTGAGAAGCATGCGCTAAGACTAACGAAACAGCGGCCCCGAAATGCTCAGATGAGCAAATTGGGGAGCCGCGATAGTTACGGGAGCTGGGCGGGACCAGCCAGAGCGATGCGCGAGGCCGCGACATCCGCCGCCGTCTTTTCAATGAGCGCGTCGAGGCTCTCGTAACGGAACATTCCGCGCAACCACGCGTGCACCGTGAATTCGACCTCGGCGCCGTACAGGTCGCCATCGAAATCGTGGATGAACGCTTCGACGCGACGCTCAGTCACGTCGTCGAAGGTGGGGTTGTCACCAATGCTGATCGTGGCACCGTGCCGCTCGGTGGCGGGCGGAAAAGTGACCCAGCAGGCGTAGACGCCATCAACCGGAAGCGCGTGGGAGCCGGCATGCTCAGCGCGCTCAGGGTGCTCAGGGTGCTCAGGGTGCTCAGGGTGCTCAGCGACCGCAATGTTCGCGGTCGGAAAGCCGAGCTCACGACCACGTTTATCGCCGTGAACGACGGTGCCGCGAAAACTCAGCGTCGGTGGATGATCCATTACGCCAACCCTAGCGGCGAGCCCGTGAGGAGGCGTCGAGTAGAGCGCAGCGAGCACTCTGCCGACCTACAGCCCGCGGAACTGGCTGAGGTGGAAGACAAGAGGAGTGACCTCGGGGAAGGCCTCGGAGTGGGTGACCTCGAGGGTCACGATCTCGTGGTCGCCGCCATCGAAGCTGTTGCGAATCTCGCACTCCAGCCACAGCGCCGCACCATCCATGTGGATAGCCCCACCCTCGGTGGCTCGCCAGTCGATGCCGGCGAAGCGATCGCCCGTGCGGGAGGCGAGACTGCGCGCAGTCTGCTCTTGATCGGCGCCAAGAACACTCAGCCCGATACGGGTTGCCCGAGCGAGCACTGGCCACGTGGTGGAGGTGCGCGCGGGGCAGACGGCGACCAGGGGCGGATCGAGCGACACCGAGGTGAACGAGTTAACGGCGATGCCGGTGGGCACTCCATCGACGACAGCGGCGAGGGCCACGACACCGGTGGGAAAGAGGGAGAGTGCTCGACGAAGAGCAACCTGTGGAGAAACTTCTTCCGCAGTGGTCTTGTGGGACATGGGCGGACTCCTTTATTCGTGATGTTCAACCAGCTACTGCTAGTCAAGTTTGAACATGTGACTACATGTTAGTCATTTTTGATCATGTAAACAACTGACTTTCACCCCTGCCAACGGAAGCCGTGCCCTACGATTGGGGGCATGTCGACTACAACTCGCTTGGTCGTGCTGGGAGCTGTGAATCAGTTTCAGCCAGTTCACGGCTACTTTCTCCGCCGCGAACTCATGACCTGGCACATCGACGAGTGGGCCAACATTCAGCCCGGATCGATCTACAACGCCCTTCGCTCGCTTAAGAACGATGGCTACCTCGCCGAGAACGGCACCGAATCTGCCGGTAACCGCCCCGAGCGCACGACCTACAGCGTGACCGAAGCCGGCGAAGTTGAACTGCTCCGGATGCTGCGCGACACTCTCTGGACCGTCGAAGTTTTCGATACCAAACCCGTCATGGTGCTGACCTCGTTCATGTACGCCCTGCAGCGCGAAGAAGTGCTCGCCGGGCTCGAACATCGCGTCACCGAAATCGACGCCCGCATTGCCAGCAATACGTACCACATTGGTGATGTCGCAGCCTCGGCGTCGACCCCCGCCTACGTGCGTGAGATCTTCGAACTCGCGACCGCACGCCTGCGCGGCGAGCAGCAGTGGGCTCGAGACGTGATCGGTCGCATCCGTTCCGGCGACTACGTCTTTGCCGGTGAAAATGGCGACCGTCCCGCTCGAGCCACTACGAGCTAGCTCGTCGCTTCGACCGCAGCAGTGGCGCGGTACGCCGCTCCCGGGTGGTCGTCGCGCAAGATCGAGTCGTCGGTTCCGAGCAGGCGCTCGCGCAGCGTCGGGGCGTCATAGCCTTCGCCCGCCACTCCGCGCTCGCGCAGAATCGGCAGCACCTTCTCGATGAATTCGACCGTCGAGCTGGGCTGAATCATCGGCGTCAGCAAGAAGCCGTCGAGGTCAGCACCCTCAGCGAGAGCGATCATTTCGTCCGCGATCTGCTCCGCGGTGCCCACGAAAGGCTTGCTGCGCACACCGTTGCCGGCCCACTGCTTGAGAACGTCGCCCACGGTCTGGTCGCCGAAGCGAGTGATCTGGGTTTGCGAGAGCTCGGTGTGCAGCTCCTTCATCGGCGTCGCCGGGTCGAAGGACGAGAGATCGAGGCCCGTGAACCACGCGTAGGAGGCGACAGCAACGTCGGGGCTCTCGGCATCCAGCACCGTTTGCAGCTTGGCCTTGGCTTCGTCTTCGGTGTCGCCGATCACGCACGTGAAGGCCGACATAATCTTGACCGAGTCGGCAGCGCGACCGTTCTTGACGGCTTCTTCACGAATGGAGGCCACCTGCTCGGCGACCTTCTCCACAGCGCCGCCACCGAGGAAGACGGCCTCGCCGTGCTTGCCGCCGAATTCGCGACCGCGCGGGGAGGTGCCGGCCTGGAAGAGCACCGGGGTGCCCTGCGGCGAGTACGAGGAGTTTCCATAGCCGTGCGACTTAAAGTACGGACCATCGTGCTCGATGCGGTGAACCTTAGCCGGGTCGGCGAAGCGACCATTCTTGTCACGCTCGAGCGCGTCACGCTCCCAGGCGCCCTCCCACAGCTTGTAGACGACCTCCATGAAGTCATCCGCCATGTCGTAGCGCTCATCGTGCGCCACCATCGGAACCCCGAACGCCTGCGAAGCCGTTTCAGCGGTACCCGTCGTCACAACGTTCCAGCCGATGCGACCGCCCGAGAGGTGGTCGAGGCTCGCGATGCGGCGAGCGAAGGCATAGGGCTGTTCAAGAAGAGTGGATCCCGTGAGCACGAGTCCGAGGTTCGTGGTGGTCGAGATGAGGGCAGCGGCCAGAATCGCGGGGTCGAGGCGCGGCAGGTCGAGGCCCTCGACCGAGCAGATCTCGGGACGCTCGCCGTTGACGTCGGCCCAGCCCCAGGCATCCGCCAAGAACATGAAGTCGAAGCCGGCCTCTTCGCAGATGGTCGTGATTTCACGCCAGTAGTCGAGGCGATCGAACATGTCGCGCTTGTTATCGGGGTGACGCCAGGTGGACGTTCCCGAGTCGTTGGCCTGGGGGTTTTCGAATAGACCGAAGCGAAGCTTCTTCATGGTGAAACCTTTCGTGGTGGGGAGAAAGTTTGGGGGTGGGGATGCGGAAAAGGGCAGAGGTGTGGTGGGAAAAGGTGCCAGCGACGGGGATTTAGCGACCCACAGCGGCTCCGTCGCTCCACCAGAGCACTCGCTTACGAACGAGGGCGAGCAGAGAAATCAGGATGACTCCCATGAGGCAGAGCAGCGCGATACTGGCCCAGGTCACGGGGAGATTTGCTTGCGCGGCGGCGATGGTGACGAGGGATCCGAGCCCTGCCTGCTGGCCGGCCGCAACGAACTCGGCAACGGCCGCACCAACGATTGCGAGCGGAAGCGCAATGCGCAACCCCGCGAAGACGTAGGGCATCGACCCGGTGAAACGCAGGTCGCGGAAGATCTCCCAGCGGCTGGCGTGCAGTGTCTTCATCACGTCGAGAGCACGGTCATCCACGTCTCGCAGCCCGGCAAGCGAGTTGACGAGCATGGGGAAGAACACGACCAGCGCGGTCACGATGAATTTCGGGGTCATGCCGAAACCGAAGGCTACGACGAGCGCGGGGGCAATCGCCACAATCGGCGTCACCATCACGACTACGACGAGCGGCATGACAGCACGTTCCATGACCTGGAACTCGGCCATGATGATCGCCAGAATGAACCCGGCGATGATGCCTGAACTGGCACCCACGGCAACCTCAAGACCCGTCACGAGCATGTTGGCCCAGTACGTGTCGGCGTCTTTGATGAGGCTCATCCAGACCTGGTCGATCGTGGGAATCACGTACGGATTCGCGATCGCCGTGATCTGCCAGAGCGCGGCCGCGATCACGAAAGTGATGACGGCGGGAGCCCAATTGGTCCAGCGCAGGTTCTGCTTGAACTTGGCGGTAGCGAGCGGCGAGATGCGGCGGCCCGTTGCACTCGTCGCGGCCTGAACCGCGAGAGTCGACGTATCGGTTGCTGACATGCTGTCCTCGTTCTTGCGTGACTTAGGCACTCTTTTGTCCCATCACTTCGCGCAGTGTTTCGCGCACGTGGCCTTCGAGGTGGCGAAACTCCTCGGTCTCGTACACGTCGATCGTGCGGGGGCGGGGCAAGTGAACATCGATGATTTCGGCGATGTGACCGGGGTGGGCCCCCATCACCACAATGCGGTCAGAGAGCATGATCGCCTCGGGCACCGAGTGAGTCACGAACATGACGGCCTTGCGGTTGGACTGCCAGAAATCGAGCAGGCCAAGTCGCTGAGCGTCACGGTTCATCTCGTCGAGCGCCGAGAAGGGCTCATCCATGAGCAGCACGCTCGGGTCGAACACGAACGCGCGAGCAATAGCGACGCGCTGCTGCATTCCTCCGGAGAGCTGGCCGGGGTACTTGTCGAGCGCGGCGCCCAATCCGAAGGACTCCAAAATCTCGCGGGGGTCACGCAGGTTGCGGTTCGCGTTCGCTTTCGGATTCACCGTCATCGGCAGGCGCACATTGTCGAGCACTGTGCGCCACGGGAGCAGCGCCGGAGACTGAGGAACAAGACCAATCATCTTGTTCTTCGTGGCAGCTTTCACCGTCATCCCGTCGACCATGACCGTGCCGCTATCGGCATCGATGAGGCCGGCAACAGTTTTGAGCAGGGTCGACTTTCCGCAGCCACTCGGGCCAATCACGGAAACGAACTCGCCCATCTTGATCGAGAGGCTCACATGGTTGAGCACGAGCGTGCGCGCCCCCTCGGGGCCGAAGCTCTTGGAGACGTTCTCAATATGAACGCCGGCGTGTGGCTGTGCGGTTTCCACAGTTACTCCCTGGTTGTGATGCCGGATGCCGCACCGGGTGGGGTGGTGCGGCATCCGAGTGGGGTGGTCGGGTTAGTTTCCCGGCCAAATCAGTTCGCCGTCTGCATAGAGATCGGCGACGAGCGTTTCATCCATCATGTCGGTGATGGCGGGCAGGGTGTCGACGTTGCCGAACTGCTCGACGAGTTTGTACTCGGCCTCCCAGTCAGCGGCAGTTTGGGCTCCGGGGAGTCCGCTGTTGCTGTCCTTGACCCACTGCGATTCAACATTCCACGTGCGCTCGAGCTGATCGCGCGGGAAGGCGGAACCTTGACCGTTGTCTTCGGCGAGCTGCGCGATCATGTCGATGCATTCGTCGGAGCTGTCGAGGCAGAACTGCAGGGCGTGGAGTGAGGCGCGCATAAAGTCAGCGGCGACTTCACGGTTGTCGGCGAGGAACTCGGAGTTAACTTCCATGACGTTATACGTGCCCTCAACACCAACGTCAGAGGGGAAGAACTCGCTGAACGGTAGGCCCTGAGCGCGAAGGTTCTCGGGCTGGTTCGAGGCGTAGCCAACGATCGCGTCGACCTGACCGCGGGTGACGACGGTGGGGTCGTAGTTGGTCATCTTGATCAGTTCGACCTTGCTGACATCGACGTCAGCGGCATCCAGCATGGCGGAGGCGATCGGAGTGAGGTTGATGAAGTAGCCGAGCGAACCACCTTCGAGGTCCTTGAGGCTCTTAATCTTCTCGTTGGCGAAGATCGAGAACGGCGGGGTGTTGCCGTAGGTCGCGACCGCGGTGAGGTTCTTGCTGTTCGCCGCGGCGAGCATGACATCGGATGCCGAACCCAGGGCTGTGAATTCGGCCTGGCCGGACGAGACGAGCTGTTGCCCGTTCGCGCCGGACGCGTTGATCTCTACGTCGAGGCACAGGTCCTTGAAGTAGCCGAGCTCGTCGGCGAGGAAGACATCGAGTTGGCCGGCGCTGGCCGAGTAGCCGTAGCCGGAGATATAGGTGATAGTGCCGACCGCGGCGTTGCGGTCGCAGGCTTCCTGAGAGATCAGGAGGTCACCGGCGTCGGGCGTGGATTCTTCTGCTGGTGCTGTGCAGGCGGAGAGCGTGAGTGCTGTTACCAAGAGCGATGCGATGCCGAGGCCTCGCAGTTTCTTGGAATCAAGAGTTGTGTTCACTTGGATCCAGGTTCCTTCCTAGGCCTTATCCGTCATTGGATGGCTAGACAAAACGTACATGATCAAGATTGACTGTGCAAACTTGATTTACGGTCGCTTTGGTTGCCATCCCACGTCGGTCATCCGCAGTCATTAGTGCGCTGCGGGTAGACAGATCGTGCGCCCGGGAGCGCATGAGTGGTTGCTACTGACGTTAGCGGAGGAAGGCCGGAGTCAGTAGGCGCGCGTGGGATTCGCTACGCGAATCTGCTCGAGGGCAGCATCCGCAAGTTTCGTAGACAGCCGGTCATTATTGGCGGTGCCGTGAATCCACACGTCGTCGACGAAATAGTGAGTGTCATAGATGTCGTTCAACCCACTCAAAGTCAACACGTTCAATACAGTCACGCTCCCTAACGCTGTCTCTACTGCCCCTTCGTCGAGCAGGGCGGAAGCTAGCGTCGCGCGGTGGGTGGAGTCAATATCGATGACCGCGAGCCCAAAGAACCCATCGCCGCGGGGCACTCCCCACCAGCAGTCCTTCGCGACCGATGCGTTCGAGATCGCAGCAGCCTCTTCGGGCATAGACCACTCGTTCACGTCCACAAAATCCTCCTCCGCTAAAAGGACCGTGGATTCAGAGAAGGAGCTCTTAGCGACCTCGAGGGGCACCATCGTCGAGCACTCGGGAATCACGAGCGGCTCCACAACGGGAGTTGGTTCAGCGGTAGGTTCGCTCGGCTCGCTTGACGGCGCCAGTGACGGTTCCGTCGCGCTATCTATCGCGGCATCCGTCTCAGACTGCACGCAGCCGGTCAAGGCCAACACGATCAGGGCAGCGGATGCCGCAGCGATCGAAACGTGGACAGGTCGTAGTTGCTCATTCATGGGGCTCTCCTCGCATCCGTCGTTATGCCAGAAGGGTAGACCCACCTGTCTGCCCGTTACAGGGTTGTGGCCAAAATGTGAGAGTTGCTACGAAATGGTCTAGTCGAGCGTCGGTCAGTAGGTGCGCGTGGGGTTGGCGAGGCGCACCTGATCAAGCATGGCCATCGCGACCGGGGTGGTGAGGTCAACTGAGGGCCCGGTTACGAGAATCCAGAGGTCTCCGGTGAGCACGTGGGTGGTCGCCGTCGTTCCGACTTCGTTCTCGGAGATGAACTCGAGCGTGGCGATGTTGTTGTCAGTCGCCCCCTGATATCCGGCGGAAACCAGAGCCTCTGTCAGCGCCGTGATGTCGGCTTCAGAAATGTCACCAAGGGAAGCGGAGAAGACCCCGTCGGAATTCGGCACGCCCCAGATGCAGTTCTTCGCGATGCTGGCATCCGACTTCGCCGCGGCAATCTCGGGGATCTCTTCACCCGTAATCGCCAGAGAGTCTTGCTCGTCTAGCTTTTCGGTGCTCGTCGAGAAGAAGCTCTTCGCGTCGGTCAACGGCAACAACGTGTCGCAGCCAGGGATGATCAGCGGGTCCGGCGTGGGCAGCGGCGTAGAGCTCGGCGACGCGGTCGCTGACGGCGCACTCGTCGTGGGTATCGCTGTTTCAGTGGCGGTCGGCACGCAGCCAGCGAGGGCGATGCTCAGCATCATGACGGATGCCGCCACCGCCGAGATGCGTCCCCGAGTCGCCGCAGCATTGCCCGAGCAACCTTCGCGTTCACTGTTCATGACTGAAGAGTAACCCCGTATTGCTCCCGCAGGAAGGAAGCACCTCTGACTCCCGCGAGTACCGCTCTCAGTGTCCTAATACTCTCGGGTCGGGTTGGCGGCACGAACCTGCTCCAGCGCAGCATTTGCCACGGGGACCGAGACGCTAAACCGCGTACCCCCGGCATAAACCCAGAGATCATCGATGAGGTAGTGAGTGCGTCCGCTGGGCGCTATTGGGCCCTCTGCCTCGAGCATTAGCGATGTTGCTCCTCGGCTTTCGAAGCTGAAATAGCCCTCGCCAATCAGGGCGGCTGTCAGCAAGTCGGCGTCTGCTGGCGTCACGTCGGCTACGGTGAGCCCGAAGATCGCACCCGAGTTGGGGATGCCCCAGAGGCACGTGCGCCCCATCGTCGCGTTTGCGCCGAGAGTGTCTATAGCCGCGATCGGCTCTGAGGTGTAGTGACCAACATCGGTCGCATCTCCCTCAAAATACAGCTCTGTGTTGTCGCCCCACAGAGCCCGCGCATCAGCGATCGGGTAAAGGGCGTCACACTCCGGGATGGTGAGCGCCTCAGCTTCTGGTTCCGGAGCAGACGTCGGCTCCGGCTCGGAGGTCGCTGCCGGCTCCGATGGTAGCGGGGCTCCCCCATCAGGAGTCGCAGGGGTGCAGCCGCCGAGCGTCAACGCCACCAGAACGGTGCCGGCAATCGCGACCGAGCGACGAATGGGTGAACTTGCCACCCCTTTCTTGGGGCTCTGTAAGGCATCCATGCCTGCACGGTAGACCCATCGCTCTACTGCGCACGAGAGTAGTTACTACTCTCCCGCTAGCTGGACTGGCGAGCTAGCTGACCCAGAGCATCCGCATCGAGAATGACGACGCGAGCGCGCCCCTGCCGAATGATGCCGCGGCTGGCCAGCTCAGACATGGTTTTGCTTGTCGATTCGCGGGTGGCGCCGAGCAGCCCGGCGAGCTGGTCGTGGCTCAGGCGGATGGTCGGATGCGTGAAGCGCGGAGTGCGCGCCGATTCCGCCAGGCGAAGCAGAGTGCTGCACACGCGCGACTGCAGCGGGCGCAGCGCGAGATCGGTGAGGCGCTCCTCGAGGCGAACCACTTGCTCGCCCAGGTGCCGCGAAATGCGGATCGCGATGCGGGGGTCAGCGATGAGGTAGCGCTCCACATCTGCCGTGTTCATGAGGCAGATTTCTACGTCGTCGATCGCTTCGGCGTAGTTGTCGTACATGCGCTGCCCGACCATCATCATTTCGCCGAAGACTGCTCCGGGCTCGAGGATCGCCATCGTGAGCGCTTTGCCGTCTTCGGTCACCCGAAAGATGCGGATGCGGCCCTTCTTCAAAATGAAGAGGGCGGTCACCGGCTGGCTCTGGCTGAACACCATCTCACCGAGCGAGTACGAGCGGGAAGGCGCCATGCGATCCATCGCTTCGATCTCGTCAGGAGACAAATCGGAGAAGAGATCAACCTCGCTCAGGCAACTAAAGGAACCGTTGTCGATCGGCATCAGAGGTTCATGGTCCCTTCGCTGCGGCGACCACGGACGATCGCTCGCCAGCGGTGCTGACGCGATTTGCGCGCCGCACGAGACCATCGTTACACGATCAGGCTGGTGATCAGCGGTACTCGGGGTTGGCGTCGAAGCCGAAGCGTTCGCCATCGTTCCACTCTTTTCGCGAGTTGCCATAGGCCGGCACACCGCCGGCATTCTTGAGAATCGACGCCAGATGCATGAGGTTCCACGACATGAAGGTCGTGTTGCGGTTAGTGAAGTCGTTCTCGGGGCCACCCGAACCCTCGTCGAGGTAGCTGGGACCGGGGCCGATCTCGCCGAGCCAGCCGGCATCCGCTGCGGGTGGGATGACGTAGCCAATGTGCTGGAGGCTGTACAGCAGCGACATGGCGGAGTGCTTCACGCCATCCTCGTTACCGGTGAAGAGTGCGCCGCCGACCTTGCCGTAAAACACGTACTGACCCTTGTCGTTGAACTCGCCACTCATCGCGTAAAGACGCTCGATGAGCATCCGCGTCACTGACGAGTTGTCGCCGAGCCAGATCGGTCCGCCGATCACAAGGATGTCGGCCGCTTCGATGAGGGGCCAGACTTCGTCCATCCAGGCATCCTTCTCCCAGCCGTGCTCGCGCATATCGGGGTAGACGCCGATCGCGATGTCGTGGTCGACAAATCGCAGGCTGTCGACGTGCACTCCGGCGCTGCGCATGAGGTCGATGCTCTTATCCATGAGCCCCTGCGTGTGGCTCATATCGGGGCTCTTCTTCAACGTGCAGTTGATGAAGACAGCCTTGAGACCGTCGTAGCGAGGAGCCTCAGCGGCAGTGGACTGTGCAGAAGTTTCGGTAGCCATTTGCCGAGACTACGCCCGGGGTATCCCTCGGAACTGTGATCTAGCGTACGGTTCGCTGAACAGCACGCTGCTAGAAAGTAGGGGGGCAATTGCCCCCTTGGCTCAGGAAAGAGATCGCATGTCCCCGCAGCACAGCACGCCCACCCACTGGGACCTCATTGTCATCGGTTCGGGGAGCGCAGGCATCGTCGCCGCTAAAACTGCGGGTCGCTTCGGCGCGCGAGTGCTGCTCGTGGAACGTCACCGCCTCGGTGGAGACTGCCTCTGGACCGGCTGCGTTCCGTCGAAGTCTCTTATCGCGGCCGCCCATGCTGCGCATGTCGCGCGCAGCTCTGAGCGATTCGGAGTCACAACCGACAATGTCACAGTCGACTTTGCCCGCGTGATGGGCCATGTGCAGAGCGCCGTCGCCACGATCGAACCCCACGACTCTGCCGAGGCGTTCGCCGAATTTGGCATCGAAGTCGCCCACGGCACTGCTCAATTCACTGGCCGTCATGCTCTCGAGATCGACGGTGTTCCGCACACGTTCGCGCAGGCCGTGATCGCGACCGGCACCGTGCCGCGCGTTCCGACCTTCACCGGCACCGACAGCATCCAGATGCTCACGAGCGACAGCATTTGGGAACTCGACGAACTCCCCGCGCGCCTTGTCGTACTGGGCGGCGGCGCGATCGGCAGCGAACTCGGTCAAGCGATGGCCCGCCTCGGATCTGACGTCACCATCGTCAACCGCAGCGCCCGCATTCTGCCCGCTGAAGAAGAGCGTGCGAGCGCCGTGCTGCAGACGACGTTCGACCGCGACGGCATCACTGTGCTTCACGGCCGCAGCGCCGTTGAAGTCGTCTCGAGCGATGGCCTGAGTGGCGAAGTTGTTCTTGATGACGGCAGCCGCGTTCCCTTCGATCGCTTGCTCGCCGCGATCGGTCGCACTCCCAACCTCGGCACCCTCTCCCCCGAAACCGCTGGCGTTGCCCTCACTCAACAGGGCTACGTTGACGTGGATGCCTCGCTGCGCACCGCAAACAAGCACATCTGGTCAGCCGGCGACGTGGCGGGCCTGCCGAAGTTCAGCCACATCGCGGGCGTCAGCGGCGGCATCGCCGGCACCAACGCGATCTTGGGACTGCGCCGTAAGTTCAACGAGGCCGTCGTTCCTCGAGTCACCTTCACCTCGCCTGAGATTGCCGCCGTTGGCCTCACTGCCTCGGATGCTGTCGACGGCAAGCACCGCGTCTTCACTGGAGAGCACAGCGCTACCGATCGCGCCATCGCTGAGGGCGAAGAGGATGGATTTGCCCAGATCGTCGTCAGCTCAAGCGGCCGCGTTCTCGGCGGAACTATCGTCGGCCCGCGCGCCGGCGAAAGCCTGGGCGAACTGACCGTTGCCGTGAGCGCCAAGCTCTCGACCAGCACTCTCGCTGGAGCCACTCACGCGTACCCGACCTTTAGCGATGCGCTCTGGACCGCCGCGATTGCCGACGTGCAATACCGGTTGAAGAGCGGAATCGTGGCGTCGGCCATCCAACTGCTCGTGCGGGTGCGCCGCGCGATTGTGGGCAAGCCGCGCGACTAGAAGGTAGCGGTTCGCTGGCTCGCTGTTAGTTGGTCGCCAGTCGCCGGATCGCGGATCGCGCTAGCGCAGCAGGCGGTAGCCGACGATCATGCGCTGGGCGGCGCTGACCAGTACGACGATGCTCCAGACGATCGCGATCTGCCACGCGAAGAACGGCAGCACAAGCCACAGGGTGTGAACGAACACCGTCTCGCCACCCTCGGCGATACGACCGAGGAAGAACAGTGAACGGTTGTCGTCATCCGAGAGCGTGCGGCCCGTGCGTTCGGCGATCGACGAGAACGCCAGAAACGCGGCCCCGTTGATGTAATAGGCAAACAAGACGACCAGGAACGGCCACCACGGCGCAGCGAATGCAGTCGTGGCACCGATCGCGACTCCCACGACAGTCGCGCCATAAACCACAAAGTCGGCGACGATATCGAGAAAGCCGCCCGCTTCGCTCGCGGTGGCCGAACGAGGGGCGGATGCCGCAACAAGCCGGCGCCGAGCCAGCGTTCCGTCGAGCCCGTCGAGCACTCGCGAGAGCAGCCACGCGACCGCCGCCAGAGCCCAGAGCTGGGTGGCGGCGAGCGCCGCACTGCTCAGCCCGATAACGAGCCCGGCCACCGTGAGCCGGTCAGGCGTGATCCAGGGCACGTCGAGAGCCGAAGCCAGGGCGTTCAGAGGCTTGCTGACTGCTCGACGCAGCTGGACATCCAGCATCGTTAGATTTTCTCCGCGGTGATGTCGCCAGCGCTGTCGCCGCTAGCAGTGTCGCCAGCAGCAGCACTGTCGCCAACGAGAGTGTCACCACCAACAGCGTCGCCAGCGGCATCCGGGGCAAGCGCTGAGCTCTCCCCCGCTGCAGCAGCAGCAGCAGCAGCATCCTTCTTGCGAATACGGCCAGCGACGACGCCACCGCCAATGGTCAGCAAGGCGAGCGCGGCGAGGGCAATGTAGAAACCGCCGTTAAGTTCGGCCCCGTAGGCACCGACGGCCACAAACGCCATCGTGCCGGGGATGATGCCGATGGTCGTGCCGATCATGTAGTCGCGCACGCGCACGGCGGTGAGGCCCGCGGCGTAGTTGATGACGGTGAAGGGCACGAGCGGAATGAGGCGCAGCACGATCATCGAGAGCAACCCGCGCTTCTGCAGCATGTCATCGACGGCCCGCACCCGCCCACCGGTGTACTGCTCCACGGCGTCGCGGCCGAGCATCCGACCGATCCAGAACGATGCTGCGGCTCCCGCAACGGCGCCGACGAGAACCAGTAGCGTTCCGATCCAGAGTCCCCAGGCAAGGCCCGCGGCGATACTGATGACAGCCTTGGGCGCCGGTGTGAGGGTGAGGATCGCGTAGGCGAGGATGAAGATTCCCGCGCCGAGCAGCCCGGTGCTTTCGGCCCACGATTGAATCTCTTCGACCGATGGGATGTCGATCGTGAACGCCACGATGACGATCGCGATAAGGAAGACGACGAAGGCGCCAGCTTTCCACAGGGCAGAGGCGCGTTTCTTGTTCATGCGGCCAATGCTATGTCGCAGCTATGAAGTCGGTATGTGATGTGGCTTACTGAAGGGAGATGTTGTTCACACTTAATGTGGGGGTGCGCTGCGTCGGGCAACTGGGCAGCATCTTCGTGAGCCCTCATTATCTAAGGAGCACCGTCGTGCACACCTGGTCACCGTTTCGCCCTGCGACAGCTCCGAACGCTGCGGTGGTCCGTCGCCGCACGCTGTCGCTGCTCGCTACCGCTGCCATCAGCGCCTTGGCGCTCGCCGCGTGCTCCGCGCCGACAACCTCACCGCAGGGCCCCGAGTTCTTCGACTGGTCTGACGTGCAGGTTGCCGCTGACGGCCAAACCGTGAAGTTGTGGATGTGGGGCGGCGACGATCAGGGCAACGCCTACGTCGATGATGTGTTGGCTCCGGCTGCGGCGGCGCAGGGTGTGACGCTCGAACGCGTGCCGATCGCGGACACGAAGGATGCGCTCAACCGCGTCTTCACTGAGCTGCAGGCTGGCCGCAACGACGATGGTGCTGTCGATCTCGTCTGGATCAACGGTGACAACTTTCGCACCGGCAAGCAGGCCGATGCTTGGTTCTGCGACTGGACGGGACTGCTGCCGAACATGAGCCTCGTCTCCGACAGCGACCCGCTTCTCACGGAAGACTTTGGAACCCCCGTCGATGGCTGCGAAGCTCCCTGGCACAAGGCGCAGTTCTCCTTCGTTTACAACTCGGCCACTGTCGAGAACCCGCCGACGACGATCGACGGCATTCTCGATTGGGCCGAAGCCAACCCCGGTCGCTTCACCTACCCGGCCGCTCCCGACTTCACGGGTTCCGCATTCTTGCGGTCAGTTCTCTACAGCGAATCCGGTGGCTACGAGAATGTGCCCTCCACCTTCAGCGACGAAGCGTTTGACGAACTGTCGCCCGCACTGTTCGACCGGCTCGAAGCCCTCGCGCCGTCACTGTGGCGCGAAGGAAGCACGTACCCCGCAACATCCGAACAACTCACGAAGCTCTTTGCCGACGGCGAGATCGACATGATGATGACCTACGGCCCCGCCACTCTCACCGCGCTGGTCGAGAACGGCACGCTTCCCGACACGACGCGAGTGCTGACCGTGGATGATGGCACGCTCGGCAACGCCAGCTTCTTCGGCATCCCCAGCAACTCGGGCAACATCGCCGGCGCCATGGTTGTCGCCAACGAAGCGCTCTCGGTTGAACAGCAAGTCTCCAAAGCTGACCCGGCCGTGTGGGGCCAGTTCACGGTTCTTGATCTGGATGCTCTCTCCGCCGCCGATCGCGAGCTCTTCGATGCGCTGCCGCAGTCGCCGGTAGTGCCGAGCTTCGACATCCTTTCGCGCAACGCGAGCCCCGAGCTCTCGGCGGAGTGGGTTCCGGCCATCGACGAAGCGTGGCGCACTCGGATCGCCGCCGGCCAATGACGGGAGTCTCGGCGGCGGAGCCGCGGGCACCCGCCAGCACCGCGGCAGCCGCAGAAGCAGGCGGAGCTGTACTGCGCGCCCGCAGAAACCGTCGACGCTGGTTACGACCAACTCTCTTGGTGCTACCCGCCGTTATCCCGGTCGCGTTCGTCGTGATCGGTGGAGTGGGCACGACGCTGCTGCAGAGCCTCGGCCTCATGCCGCTGGTCGGCGCGGCCGAACTCAGCACTGCCGCGTTCGACGACACCGACGAGCTGCTCACCTCCGCACTGCTGTCGCTCTCAATAGCTGTGGTCTCCACGGCGATCGCCGCTGTTGTCGGCTTCTTCACCGCAGTGCTGATCATTTCGGGCAACGTGGGCGGTCGCATCGTGGGCGCCCTCGGCGCTGCCGCGGTCACCGTTCCGCATCTCGTTGGGGCGGCAACAGTGGGGCTGCTGCTCTCCGACTCCGGCGTGCTCGCCCGTCTCTTCGGAGTCTCGCCCGACGCCTGGCCCGCGCTCGTCGCCGGCCCCACCTGGTTCGCCGTGATCGCCGAATACGCGTGGAAAGAATCGGCCTTCGTCGCCCTCATTATCGTTGGCACCCTCGCCACCCGCATCACTTCGTACGACGAAACCGCCGCCGTTCTCGGCGCGCACCGCTCGGCGCGATTGAGGCTCGTACTCTTTCCGCTGGCGGCACCGTCACTGCTGGTGGCATCCGCAATCGCTTTCGCGTACACGCTTGGCTCCTATGAAGTGGCGTGGATGCTCGGCCAGACCTACCCCGAACCCCTCTCGGTCATGGCGCTGCGCCTCTTCAACTCCGCCAGTCTCACCGCTCGGCCGGAGGCAGCAGCCATCGGCGTCATCACGGTCGCGCTGACGGCCGCAGTGATCGCCGTCGCCATGCTCGGCCTACGACGAATGCGAGCGTGGCGATGACGCTCTCCACCAGCAACGTTGACGTCGATAGCGCGAAACGCCATCAACGAGAACGCCGCGAGCGCCGGATGCCGGGCGACGCGGGCAGCCCCCTCTCGCAATCCCGCGGAGTGATGCGCACCGCGCGCCTCGTCTCGACCGCGCTCGTAGCCCTCTGGTTCGCGCTCCCGTTCTTGCCGCTTATGCTGTGGTCGTTCGCGAACTCGTGGTCGGCGCCCGATGTGTTGCCGATGACGCTGGGGACGGATGGCCTCACCGCCGCCCTCGCGAACGGTGCTGTGGCTGCCTTTGGTGACTCCCTGCTGCTCTCGCTCATCGTCGCCGCCATTGCCACTCCTGTCGGAGCAATGGCCGCCCGCGCGCTTTCCCGCCGCACTCTGCCGTTCGGTCGACTCGTGAGCGTGCTGCTCTTCTCTCCCGTGCTGCTGCCGCCGTTCGCCGCCGTGCTCGGCATCAACGTGGTGCTGTTGCGGGCGTGGGTGCCACCCGAGCTCGGCGTGATTCTCGTGCTCGTGGTGGTCGCAATTCCGTACACGACGTTCTCGATGCGGGTGGCCTATGCCGCCTACGATGACGGTTTCGATGAGGCTGCGCGCACGCTCGGCGCGACCTCCCGGTTCACGCTGTGGCGGGTTCACCTACCGCTCATTGCGCCCGCGCTGGCTCGTTCAGCGTTCTTGGCGTTCTTGGTCGGCTGGAGCGACTACCTCGTCACGCTGGTAATCGGTGGGGGGCAGCTGGTGACCTTGCCGCTGATTATCGCGTCGAGCGCGGCAGGCATCGGCAACGAATCGAGTGTGGCCGTGTTGTCGCTCTCCGCGGTAATCCCGCCCCTCATTCTTCTGGCGCTCGTCTCGCGGGCCCGCAACCTCGATCCAGGGAAGCAATCATGAGCCCCACCCCGCCCGTCGCCGCTTCGATCGCTGCGGAGGCGGCCCCATCGGCGATCACCCTCACGGGCGTGACAAAAACCTATTCGGCCACTTCTCCGGCGGCACTCCACGGCGTAAATCTCGATATTCTGCCCGGCACGAGCACGGCCGTCGTCGGGCCCAGTGGCTCGGGCAAGAGCACGATCCTGCGGATCATTGCCGGCCTGGAGGATGCCAACGGCGGCCAAGTGCGCTTGGCCGGGCGAGACGTGACGGCCCTGCTACCGGAAGACCGCGGCATCGCGATGGTCTTCCAGAACCCGCTGCTCTTTCCGCACCTCACGGTGCTCGACAATGTGGCCTTCGCCGATCGAGCGGCGGGCGTGAACCGTCGAGAGGCTCGCGAACGAGCCCGGGAACACCTCGAACTCGTCCACATGACGGAGTTCGGCGGGCGCTCGCCCCATTCGCTCTCGGGCGGTCAGCAGCAGCGCGTTGCTGTGGCGCGAGCACTTGCCGCGAAGCCCTCTGTGCTGCTGCTCGATGAACCATTCAGCGCTCTCGACCCTGGCCTCAAAGACGATATGCACGCGATGATCGCCGAGATTCGTGCCGCCCTCAACCCCACCATTCTGTTCGTCACTCACGACCGCGACGAAGCCAGCGCGATGGCGGAGCGCATCGTCGTGCTCGACAACGGCGAACTACTGCAGCACGACACCGTCGATCACGTTTTTCACCGGCCCGCTTCTCTCGCAGTCGCCCGGCTGCTCGGCGGCAAGAACGCGTTCGCGGGCACGATTGAGAATGGCGTGCATCGTTCTGCGCTCGGCGACGTCGCTCTCCACGGCGACGTTGCCTCCGGGCCCGCGACACTCGTCTTTCGCCACGAAGCTGTCACTTCCACCTTGCGTCAACCCGCCAGCGGGGCGGATTCTGCCGCTCCCGCCAACCGTCACGCCGACGCCGCAGCGTGCCAGCGGTTCGGCCCGCGCGAACTGCTCGGCATCGTGACGTCCACCGTTCAGCGGGGCCCGCGCCGCGAGGTCATTGTGCGGGTCGCGGATGCCGACGTGCACACCGAGGCAGCCCCCGGGCATCCGCTCGCCCTCGGCGATCTCGTCACAGTGAGTTTGCCGTGTGAAGCGCTCTGGGCTGTACCCCAGCGTTGACCCACCCCACGATCAGCCGTCGTGACAATCACGAGCGGCAAACTCCCATCGAGTTCTCATAAAGTAGAACCATGAAGTACCGCAACGAGCCGATCTACACGGCAGCGATCGCTACGGGGCGCGCCATGTTCGGCGCTCTTCGCGTGCGCCGCACCATAATCGGTGCAGAGAATTTGCCCGCTTCCGGCGGCGCCGTCATCGCCATGACCCACTTCGGGTACCTCGAGTTTGCGCTCGTGGAATGGGCGTTGTGGCTGCACAACCGCCGTCGCATCCGCTTCATGGCAAAGAAGAACGTGTTCGATAAGCCCATTGTCGGCTCATTCATGCGCAACATGAAACACATCCCCGTCGACATGAAGGCGGGCGCCACGGCCTACGCTGCCGCCGTGAAGGCACTGAAGTCGGGCGAGCTCATTGGAGTCTTTCCCGAAGCCGGCGTGAGTGCGTCGTACACGATTCGCGATTTCAAGACCGGCGCAGCGCGGCTTGCGGCCGAAGCCGGCGTTCCCCTTGTTCCCCTCGTTCTCTGGGGCGGTCAACGTCTTCTCACCAAGAACCGAAAGATCACCCTGAGTGAGCGCACCAATGTCCCGGTCGTCATGGTCGTGGGCGACCCGATCACGGTGGCACCAACGGATGACGCCATCGAGGCGACCGCGAAACTCAAAACCACGATGGAAGGTCTGCTCGAAACCGCGCAGAAGTCGTATCCCGTCGAGGGAGCAGGCCAATGGTGGTTCCCGCGTCATCTGGGTGGCACCGCGCCCACTCCCGAAGAAGCGGCGGCGGCGGATGCTGCCCGCGATCTGCGCCGAGCCGAAGCTGCGCGCAAAGACAAGTAGCGACGACGTCTGAGCAGCTAACCGCAGTCTCCTTCTCCCCCGGTCAGTTGAATGCCCGAGCGAGCGCTGAATTTCGCGCCGTTCGCGGTGTAGCGAATGAGGAGTCCGTCAAGGTTCGCGCGTGCGTGCTCGCCGGTAGAACGCAGCTCAGTCACTAAGGACGCATCAACCGTTCCGCTGAAAGTAAACCCGATGCCGTCTTCCCGGTTCTCCCACGCATCAGTCCACCGATCAGCGGGCGGATACGGAGCCAGGCCAAACTTCTCGGGGTCGCCGCCGTACGGCATTGCATTCACGCTCAGAATCTCGACTCCGACCGGGTTGATCGGCTCAACAGCCGTAATGACGATGGTTTTGTTACCGGTGTAGTCGATCGTCGTCCCCAACGCCGTGGGGGCGGAACCAAAATCAGTGCACAGGCCGACGTTCATCTGTTCATCGAAAGTAACCGGTCCGGACGTGGCTAGGACTGTCGTGGAGACCAGGAGGGCCAGCACCGCCGCGAGCGCCGCGGGAATGATCGTGAACATTCGAGGCTTCATAGCGGGCACCGCATCCGTTCTCACAGCACGTCACACAATCGAGGGCGAGCACCGTAGGCGAACTGCGGTGGCTTCTTCGCTCAGAGTAACCCGAGCGGTGCGCAGACTCTAGCAAAATCTGAGGATTAAACGAGAATGCTCTAGCGTGCAGAATGCTCTGGCGTGCAGATTGCTGTGGCAGCATGAGCAGATGGTTTATGTCGCTGATGATGCCCGTTACGAACCGATGCCCTACCGCCGTGTGGGGCGTAGTGGCCTGAAGCTGCCCGCCGTCTCGTTGGGGCTGTGGCAAAACTTCGGGGATGACAAACCCCTCGCCACCCAGCGGGCGATTCTGCGCCGCGCGTTCGATCTCGGCGTCACCCACTTCGACCTCGCCAACAACTACGGCCCTCCCGCCGGTTCTGCGGAGTCGAACTTCGGCCAGATTCTGCGGGAAGATTTTCGCCCCTACCGCGACGAGATGATCATTTCGAGCAAGGCCGGCTACGACATGTGGCCGGGGCCCTACGGTGTGATGGGATCGCGCAAGTACTTGCTTGCGAGCCTCGACCAGTCGCTGAACCGACTCGGTCTCGACTATGTCGACATCTTCTACTCCCACCGTGCCGACCCCGACACTCCTCTCGAGGAGACGATGGGCGCGCTTCACACCGCCGTCACTTCAGGCCGCGCACTCTATGCCGGAATCTCGAGCTACTCCCCTGAACTCACGCGTGAAGCCGTGCGCATCATGAATGACCTCGGAACGCCCCTGGTCATCCACCAGCCCTCGTATTCGATGTTCAACCGGTGGATCGAAGCCGACCTTCTCGACACCGTCGACGAACTCGGGTTGGGCGTCATTGCCTTCTCGCCGCTCGCTCAGGGACTGCTCACTGACCGCTATCTCGGCGAGGTTCCCGCCGACTCGCGGGCAGCCAAGGGTGGCTCGCTCAAGTCGGGAATGCTCAACGACGAAACGCTCGGCCGCGTGAAGGCACTCAACGACATCGCTTCCGGCCGCGGCCAGACGCTAGCCCAGCTCGCCATCTCGTGGGCGCTGCGCAACGACCGCGTCACTTCCGCCCTGATCGGTGCTTCGAGCGTTTCGCAGCTCGAGCAGAATCTTGCTGCAGTTCAGAACCTTACTTTCGAGGATGCTGAGCTGGCTGCAATCGACGAGCACGCCAAGGATGCCGGCATCAACCTGTGGGCGGCATCGAGCGCGGTTTCCTAGCTCGGGTCGACCTCGGGGCTCGGGTCGGCCTCGGGGCTTGCATCGGGGCTCGAATCGGCCGCCGCGTCACGCTTGCGCTTCGACGTTTCGTCGAAGACCTGAGGGTCGCCATTGCCACCACCGTTTGCTTGCACAACGCTCTGCGCGATGTTCGCTGCCGTCGCGCCGAGGCGATAGAGAAGGAGGGTGAATTTCGACATGAGTGTAACTCTAGTCTTGAGGGCTGAGCAGGCCGGGTTCCCAAAGCATCTTTCAGCGAAGGTGGTGGGAGGAACTCATCGACTCGATCAGTTCTCGGAGTTCTGGGCCGTTGAATGTCACGGCGTCACCCCTCCACGATTCGATCATCGGATCGTCACTCGTAACCATGTTCCGCAGAAGCTCCCGCTTCGCCGTGAAAACATTGCAGTCGTTGCCGGTCCAGCCAAGAACGGCCTGAGAAATCTGCTCAATAGCCGCCTGCCCGCTTTCGTCGGTCACAAAATCGGGGAGGACGACCACGAGGTCTATATCGCTGGCCGGAGTGCCAGTTCCTCGGGCGACCGAACCGAATAGCGCGATAGTCGTTGCAGACGCCGCTTGGGCTCCGAGTGCCGAGGAAGCAACGTCAACGATTCGCTCCTGCAGCAGCGGCACGGCAGACTCCGCCGTGTGAAGTAGCGGCTCTAGGGCGGCCCACAGCAGATGGTCTCGGTTCGCGCGGTACAGCATCGATCTACCCGCACTGTCGGCGAGAACGAGCCCTTGCTCTTCAAGCCGGAGGAGCGTCAGACGGACTCCCGACTGAGAGCCCCGGTGCGCGAGCTCCGCCACCTGGCGCCCCGTCAAGGGCCGAGTGGTGCGAGCAAGCACCGTGAGCACGTCGCCATCAAGCGACGGGAAAACGGTCGCGATCGGATTGCTGAGATCCATACCCTCCCCGATCGCTTCGCTTCCTAGTCACATTAGGCTTTGATTAGAATACTACTCATAACGTCAGTTTTCTACTCATAGCTTTGCGGGAATCAGCCCCACACCGTCGGGCCAGCCCGCCGAAAGCGAAGCACAGGCGAAGCACCTCTCCATTAGCGACGCGACAGAGAGCTAGGCCCCACCGAGCTCCGCCGAGATCTCACGCGCGACACTCTGCAGCAACGGCAGGTGCGCTCTGAGAGCGTTCAGGTCGGCCGCCATCCGAATCGCTGTGTTCGAGAGAGCGCCAATGACGCCGGTGGGCCCGTAGATCGGCACGGCGATGCAGTTCACGAAGTCTTCGAACTCGCCGTCGTCTACCGCCCAACCGCGGGCGGCGACGCGTTCGAGTTCAGCGTCCAGTTCGGGGCGCGTCGTGAGGGTCTTGGCCGTGAACGGTTCCCAGACCGTATCCCGCAGCACCGCATCCCGATCGCTCGCCGACAGTTCGGCGAGGATCGCCTTGCCGACGCCACTGCAATAGGGCCGTGCCGGGCTGCCGATGCGGGAGTACATACGCACGCCGCTGGTGTCTTCGACCTTGTCGACGTAGACGATGCTGTGGTCAACAAGAGCAGCGAGATGAAGAGTATTGCCGACCGTGCGATGCAGTTTCACAAGGCGATCGTGGGCGATCTCGCGCAGATCGAGACTGTCGGATGCCTGGTGGGCGAGCGCGATGAGGTGCAGGCCGAGCACGTACTCGCCATTCTTTCGCTTGCGCAGATAGCCGACCTCTTCGAGAGACTGCACTTCGCGGAACATCGTGGAGCGGTGCACGCCAAACTCTTCCGCGAGCTCGCTGACGCTGGCCGGGCGAAGGGCTATTGAATCGACAATGCGTGCGGCACGACGAACGCTCTGCGACATCCGGACTCCCTCTCCTTGCTGCGCAAACGAAGTTCTGACCCGCTCGCGCATGTTGCACTATATGCAACAGTGTTGCACAGATTGCGCACATGGTCGATAGTGGAGCTGTGGAACAGACCATGCAGACGACGACGCAACCAGAGATCATCGCAATTGGCGAGACGATGGTGCTCATCACGCCCACCGTTGCCGAGCCTCTCGAAACAGCCGAACTGTTCCGCCTTGAGACCGGTGGCGCTGAATCCAACTTGGCCGTGCACCTCTCCGCCCTCGGCCACCATGCGGCGTGGGTGAGCCACCTGGGAGCGGATGCTTTCGGTCGTCGCGTCGAACGCCAACTCCGCGAACGCGGAGTCGACACGAGCCTCGTAAAGTTCAGCGACGACGCCCCCACCGGTTTCTACTTCAAAGACCCCGGCAATGGCGTGATCTACTATCGCGCCGGTTCCGCTGCATCGAAGATGACCCCGCATGACCTCACGGAGGTCCCCTTCGAGCAGGCAGCCCTCACCCACATCTCGGGCATCACCCCCTCGTTGTCGGTCAGCTGCAACGCCCTCATCGAGTCGGTAATCGACCGCGCGAAACACAGCACCACGACCCTCAGCTTCGACGTGAACTACCGCGCCGCGCTCTGGCCGGTGTCCGAAGCCGGCCCCACCCTTCTCGCTCTCGCCCAGCAGTGCGACATCGTGCTCGTCGGCCTCGATGAAGCCGAAGTTCTGTGGGGAACCACGACGCCGGATGCCGTGCGGGCCCTGCTGCCCGACCCCCGCATCCTCGTCATCAAAGACGGCGATGTCGGCGCCACCGAATTCAGCGGCGCCGAACGAGTCTTCGTCCCCGCCCACAAGGTGGACGTCGTTGAGGCTGTCGGCGCCGGCGATGCTTTCGCGGCCGGTTACCTCTCCGGCTACCTTGCCGGCAGCACTGCCGAACAGCGCCTCAGCCTCGGCCACGACCGCGCAGCTCTCGTGTTGCAGTCCACGACCGACCTCCCCACTCTCTAGCTCCTCACCGCAACTCTCGATCGCTCCTGAAAGGCACTTCCCATGACTCAGATCTCAAACGCCTCGCTCGACCAGCTCTTCGACGGCCAGCCGCTCATGGCGATCCTGCGCGGGTTCGGCGTCGAGCGCAGTGTTGCTCTGGCACGCACCGCGTGGGAGCTTGGCATCGACTCCGTAGAGGTCCCCATCCAGACCGACGAAGACATCGCGGCACTGCGCGCGGTCATCGCCGCCGGCAAGGAACTCGGCAAGGCAGTCGGCGCCGGAACCGTCGTCACCCTCGAACACGTACGCCAAGCGGCGGATGCCGGAGCGGCGTTCACCGTGAGCCCCGGCTTCGACCTCGACGTCGTTCGCGCCTCGTTCGAGGCGGGCATGCCCCCGCTTCCCGGAATTGCCAGTGCCACCGAAGTCCAGGCCGCCCAGACCGCTGGTCTCAGCTGGGTGAAAGCTTTTCCGGCGTCCCTCTTGGGCACAAGCTGGTTTGGCGCCATGCGCGGACCGTTCCCCGGAATGAACTTCGTCGCGACCGGCGGAATGGATGCCAGCAACGCCGGCGACTACCTCACAGCGGGCGCGAAGGTCGTTGCGGTCGGTTCGGCACTCGCCGACGAGACCCAGTTGCCGCGTCTGGCTGAACTGCTCGCGGCTCGCTCCTAGCGCGCTGCTTTCGGTCCCGGCTCAGCCGCAGCTCACCTAAGCGAGCAGAGCACTAGCGCCCCGGAACCTCCACGAGCTGCAGGGTTGCACTCTTCGGTTCACGGTTGTCGCCCGAGGAGCGCCCCGTGAGACGGCGGCCGATCCACGGGAGCACGTATTCACGCCAGTAGGCCGCGGTGCGGGGGCGGGCGTCATCCGCTGGCCCCTCATCGGCGGCGAAGTCGGGCACCGGAATCTCAAGCGCCGACAGCACGTTGCTCGCGACCCGGGCGTGCCCGCGCGCGTTGAGGTGCAGCTTATCGACCGACCAGTACTGGAGTTTGGTCAACTCTTGGTCGGCCCAGTTGTTCACGAACGTCACGTTGTCTTTTGACGCCCGCGCCATGACTTCGCGCGCCAGATTGTCGCCGCGCGTGGCCATCACCGATCCGAACGGCAAGTGCTTGCTCGGGTTGCCACCACTGAGCAAGAGAACGTGGATGCCGCTGGCCGTGGCCGTGTCGACGGCAGCGAGCAACTGGTCGGTGATCGATTCCAGCGAAACTTTGGGGCGCATGATGTCGTTTCCGCCGCCGTTGAGGCTCATCAGCTGAGGCCGGAGGGCAACCGCTGCCTGCAACTGCTCCCCCGCGATGGGCGCCAGAAGGCGGCCGCGAATCGCGAGGTTGGCGTAGGTGACCGGCTCGGGCGAGGCAAGTGCGAGCCCGAGAGCCACTTGATCGGCCCAGCCGCGCACGCGACCATCCGGCAGCTCGTCTCCGACGCCTTCAGTGAAGCTGTCGCCGATGGCAACGTAGCTGGAGAACTGGTGAGTCATGCGGTGTTACCTTCCGAAGGGCAATGTGATGCTCTCCACACTACGACGAGTGCCGCTGCGTTCAGTCAGAGACGCCATCACTCGGCAGCGCCATCCTGATCGAATAGAGACTCGTCGAGGCAGTGAGAAACAGTGTTGCCCCGTCGGTTCCGCCGAACGTGAAGTTCGCGCATCCCTCGGGCACGTCAATTCTTCCCAACCATGAGGCGGACGCGTCGAAGACGTGCACTCCGCCTGGCCCGGTGCAGTACACGTTGCCGCGACTGTCGCACTTCAAGCCGTCGGGGGCTCCGTCACCCTCGCCTTCCACCGTCGCCCAGACTTCGCCTCCTGTTACGGCGTCAGGTTGCGATACATCGAAGCGCCGGATATGGAATCGTTCGGTGTCACAGACGAGCAGCGCTCCGTCGGGGGTGAAGCAGAGGCCATTCGGTTGGTCAAAGTCGCTCGCGAGGAGACTCAGCACCCCATCGGTGCCCAGCCGATAGAGGCCTCGGTAGTCGAGTTGGGTTTCGCGCGCAACACCGTAGTACTCAAGGCGCCCGTACGACGGGTCCGTGAAATAGATCGCACCGTCGGCGCCGACAATCACATCGTTGGGGCTGTTCAATTCGAACCCCTCATAGTGCGATGCGATCGTAGCGATCGTGCCATCCGACTCGGTACGGGTCACGCTGCTGGTGGCATGGTGGCAGCTAATCAGGCGTCCACTCGAATCGAACGTGTTGCCGTTCGCTTTGTCGCTTGGTGCCCGAAAGACGGCAACGCCGCTGTCGGGCGACCACGAATACATCACACTGGCGGGGATGTCGCTGAAAATAAGTCGATCGTTGTCGGCATCCCACGCGGGGCCTTCGAGAAACATATACCCCGTGAGGAGCCGCTCAAGTTCAGCGTTCGGGGCAACAATTCCGTGATCAACAAGCGAAGTCATCTGTTCTCCTTGGGGCGTCGCGCATGAGCATAGCCGCACGACGCGAGAGAGCTAGATCGCCTTGATCGCCGCGAGCACATCCGAAGGCTCTGCACGCAGCTTGTAGTCCGCATTCACGAAAGCGAAGCGGATGCGGCGGTCGGGCGCGATGACGTAGGTTGCGGGCAGCGGCAGTTGCCATCCGGCCGCACCGTTGGACTTGACGAGGTCAAAGCCTGCCTTCTCGTAGTACACCTTGGTGCGCTCGTCGACGGGGTGAATGAGGCCGAAGCCGTTGATCGCTTCGAGCTCGCTATCAGAAAGCACCGGGAATTCGAGGTTGTGCTTCTCTTCGGTGGAGAGAGATTCGTCGGGCGTCTGCGGCGAGATGGCTACGAGAGTTGCGCCGGCCGCACGGAATTCGGGCAGCAGTTCCTGCAGTGCCTTGAGTTCGAGGTTGCAGTAGGGGCACCAGGCTCCGCGGTAGAATGCGATCGCAACGGGGCCCTTCTCCAACAGTTCGCTCAATCGCACCGTGTTGCCTTCGGCATCCGCGAGAGCAAAGTCGGGGGCGGTATCGCCGACCTTCAATGCGTTGTTCACGATGCCCGCATTTTCGACTTCCGTCACCGAGTTCGTGAGGGTGGCGAGATCTTCGGCTGACTTGCTAGCCGCAGTGGCGTCGGCACGTTCTTTGAGCTGCTGAGTGAGATTCATGGCGCTCCAATGATCGAGGAAAGGTCGTCGCAGGGGTGAACCTGCTGCATCGCCACGTTATTCCGTGCGCCTGAGCACTAGCGGCGTGCCCCCGCCTCGAATCGGGCACGCGCCCCGGCCCCGATTATGAACCGGATGCTCGGCAGCGCAGCCCCGCACTCTCACGTCGCTACGACGCGACAGCCGCAGCGACACCCGCCCAGTAGCTGCCGGCGGGGAACGAGAACTCGGCGAGCGACGACTCGTGCATTTGGGCCGAGTAGCCCGGCGCCATTGGCACGCGGTAGGCGCCGTTCTCGACGATGCAGGGGTCGACGAAGTGTTCGTGCAGGTGGTCGACGAACTCGGTTACCCGGTTCTCGAGCGTGCCCGATACGGCGACGTAGTCGAAGATCGAGAGGTGCTGCACGAGCTCGCAGAGGCCAACGCCACCGGCGTGCGGGCAGACTGGAACGCCAAACTTCTTGGCCATCAAGTACACGGCGATGATCTCGTTGGGGCCGGCAAGGCGGGCGGAGTCGAGCTGGCAGAAGTCGATCGCTTCGGCCTGGAACATCTGCTTGAAGAGCACGCGGTTCATGCCGTGCTCTCCGGTGGCGACACCGATCGGGGCAACAGCCTTGCGGATCGTGGCGTGGCCGAGCACGTCATCGGGGCTCGTCGGCTCTTCGATCCACAGCGGCTTGAACTCGGCGAGCGCCTTCACCCAGTCGATCGCCTCGTCGACATCCCACACCTGGTTGGCGTCGATCATGAGCTTGGCGTCGTCACCAATCACTTCGCGAGCAATGCGGCAGCGGCGGATGTCCTCGTCGAGGTTCGCTCCGACCTTCAGCTTGATGTGGCGGTAGCCAGCATCCACGGCCTCCTGGCAGAGACGGCGAAGCTTCTCGTCGGAGTAACCCAACCAACCGGCACTCGTCGTGTAGCAGGGGTAGCCCGACTCGGTGAGTTCGGCAATACGCTGCTCCTTGGTGGGAGCGAGCTCGCGCAGCATCGTGACGGCTTCCTCCTTAGTGAGGGCGTCGGTAAGGTACTGGAAGTCGGCGGTGTCGACGAGCTGTTCCGGAGTCATGTCGGTGAGCAGACGCCAGAGCGGCTTGTTGGCCCGACGAGCAGCCAGATCCCACACGGCGTTCATTACGGCGGCCATCGCCAGGTGTTCGACACCCTTTTCTGGCCCGAGCCAGCGCAGTTGCGAGTCAGACTTCAACTCGCGGTAAATGCCACCGAGGTCGCCGACGATCTCGTCGACGTCCCGCCCCACGAGCGGTGCGGCACGCTGCTCAGCGGCGAGCGCGCAAATGTCGTTTCCGCGGCCAATGGTGAAGGTGAAGCCGTAGCCCGCGACGCCCTTTTCGTCTGTGCGGAGTACGACATAGGCGGCCGAGTAGTCGCCATCCTTGTTCATGGCGTCTGAGCCGTCGGCGGTGAGCGACGTCGGAAAACGCACGTCATAGACGTCAACGCTGGTGATAGTAGTCATGCTGAAGAGTTCTCCTTGCTCAGAACCGGTAAAAGGTATGTGCGCGGGTGAGGCGCGTTTGGGTGCGCTGCGGTGCGCGGTAATGCTTGAGAGTCGCGATGTCAGCTAGTCAACGTGGAAGACCTCGGGTAGCTCTTTCCACCACTCGCCCTCGGCCCGGTCATCCAGCGGCCGCTGCAGTGGTTCTTGCAGAGCCCACCAGCGCTGCGTCTCAGGGTCGGCCGCGATTGCCGCCTGGTCGGCTTCGTAGTCGTCCCCCGTGTATTCGAAGTACGAGAACAACAGGTCGCCGTGGCGATAGATCGAATAGTTGTGGATGTTGCTCGCCGCGAGCCGTTCGAGAACCGTTGGCCAGACGGCGGAGTGGTACCGCTCGTACTCTTCGCGGTTCTCGGGAGGCATCCCGATCACTTGGGCTACTCGTTTCATTGTTATCCCTTCACCGCACCAACGGTTTGTCCACGGATGAGGAAGCGCTGCGCTGTGAGGAACACGATCAGCAGCGGGATCATCGAGAGGAATGTCGCGAGCGCAAGCTGCGGCATGTAGAGCTTCACGTCGAGGCCGGCTGCCACTGTGGCGTTGAACAGCGGGCTGGCACCGATGAGCTCTTGGATGCCGATCGAGATCGTCTTGTTTTCCTGGCTCGAGGTGAGCAGCGCCAGCGGGAGGAAGAAGTTCGTCCAGTTGGCCACGAAGGAGAAGAAGGCAACGAGGGCGATGACCTGCTTGGAGATGGGCAGTGCCACGTAGAAGAAGGTGGCGATCTCGCTGAGGCCGTCAATGCGGGCTGCTTCGACCAGCTCTTGCGGCATCGTCGTCATGAAGTGGATATAGACGAGGTAGGTGCCGAAGGGGAAGAAGCCCATGATGACCGCGACGGGCCACAGCTCGCCCACCGCACCGATCGCGTTCACTTCGAGGAACAGCGGGATGACGAGAACCGTGTTGGGCATCACCATCGCGAGCAGTGTTGCGAAGAGCATGACCTTGCGGCCACGGAATCGCAACCGTGCCAGCGCGTAGCCGGCCGGAAGGGCCGCGACGAGGGCGAGCACTCCACCGATGACGGCGACGACGAGCGAGTTGCCGACCCAGCGCGTGAAGAGACCTCCACCGCCCGGACCGAAGCCGTTGATCTGGCTCCAGCTGAACACGACGTTGTCCCACGACATTCCGCCGAGCCCGAGGAACCCGTCGGTACCCGCCAGCACGCCTTCTTGACTGCGGAAGGCCATGGCGATGAAGCCGATGATGGGCAGGATGAACGCGGCGGCGATGATCACCATGACGGTGATGCGGGCAATGCGACCTACGGTCCAGTGTTTGGCGCCAACGACGCCGGGAGCGCTGTTGCTCATCGCTTCTTCTCCTTCTCGTCGCCGAAGAGTCCGCTCTTCATCACGATGACGACTCCGATGCTCAGGGTGATCACGAGCAGGATGATTGATAGTGCGGCCGCGGCCGGGAAGTTTCGGTTAGTGAACGCAAAGGCGTAACCCAACTGGGTCGGCGCCCACTCACCGGCTATCGCTCCCGACGAGATCTGTCGCAGCAAGTACGGCTCAAGGAAGAGCTGAAAGCCGTAGGCCAAGTTCATGAGAGCCGCGTAGCCGATCCAGGGGCGGATGAGCGGGAGCTTGATGTGCCAGGCGAGGTCCCAGGCGTTGGCGCCGTCAATCTTGGCGGCTTCGAAGATCTCATCGGGGATGCCGTTGAGGCCACCGTTGACGACGATGATCCATGTTCCGACGCCCTGGAAGAACAGCATTCCGGTGAGGATCATCGGCATGTTGCCGTCGGTGACGATTTCTTTGAGCGAGCCGAATCCTACTTCTTGCCACAGCGGCGCGAGGGGCGACTGCGTGGGGTGGAGCAGGTAAACCCAGAGCACGAAGTTAGCGATTCCGCTCAACGCACCAGGGATGAAGTAGAAGAAGCGCATCGTGGCACCGAAGCGGCCGGGGCTGGCGTGAACCAGCAGGGCCAAACCGACGATGCCGATCATCATGAGCGGCAACCACACGATCATGACGGAGAAGATGTTGATGAACGTTCCGGAGAACCGATAGTCGGTGATTACCGTGATGAACGATTCAATACCGCCGAACCCGCTGGCCGGGTTGACGAGAGTTGGTGCTTTTTGCAGGGCGATCCAAAAGGCGTAGCCGATGGGGATTGCCGCAGCAACGAGAAAAAGCGCGAGGTACGGGGCGAGCAAGATCCAAGCGCCGCGTGATTCTGCGTGGCGTGTGCGATGACGCCGGGGTGTAGTGGATACACGGGGGCCGGAAGCCGGTGGCTCCGTGCGTTTCGTGGCTAGCGTTGAGCTGCTCATGTTGTCCTCGCCTGTGAGTTCGGGAGTGGAACAGAGTGTGGGGGTTTCAAGGATCTGAAACCCCCACACATGCTGTGCCTAGCTGGGTACTTCTATTCGGCGGTGACCGTGTAGCCGACCGAGTCGGCGCGGTTCACGAGTTCTGTACCGAAGGTGCTGAGGGCGTCGCTCATGGAGCCGTCAGCGATCAGCGTGGGGCTGACCGTTTCGGTCCACGCAGCACCGGTGTCGTAGAGCATGTACGAGTACGGAGCTACTGCTGCCGCTGCGTCCTTGAATGCTTGCTGCACTGCGGGAACGTCGGCGAAGTAGGCGTCATCCGCGAGCTTGTCGAGCCAAGCATCCTGGATCGGGCCATAACCGGGGAGACCAGTCGAAAGCTCGACCTGCCACGCCGGGTCAGTCGCAACGAAGGTTGCGAAGGTCAGCGTGTTCTCGAGCTGCTTTCCGGTGATGTGTGAGGAGACGCCCCAGAGGCCGCCACCTTCGTTACCGGCGGTCGGGCTTGATTCGCCTTCCCACGTCAACGGTGCGCTTGCGCTCATCTGTTCGGCCGGGATCTTCCAGGTGTCGCGGAAGAGGTAGTTACCCCACCAGACAGCACCCGGGCTCATGACCATGTTGACACCAGCTGCTGCGGCGTCACCATCGAAGATGCCCTGCGTGGTGAGTGCGCCACCCTCATACATCTGCGTGAGCAGTTCGTTGGCACGAACACAGTTCGGGTCATCGAGGTTGATGTGAACTTCCGACTCTGAGAGGCGGTCGTTTGTGGGGCAATCTGCAGCCTGCAGGTAGCGGTTCACAGCGTAAGCGTCACCGAGGAATCCACTGATCTTGTCAGGGTGCTCGTCGGCGATCTGTACGGCGAGGTCGCCATAGCCTTCCCATGTGGTGGGCAGCGTGTAGCCGTTCTCGTCGAAGAAGGCCTTGTTGTACCAGAACACGTCGGGGGCAGCATCGTTACGCAGGCAACGGATCTGACCATCGATGTCGCAGAACGAGAGCACTGCGGGGTCGTAACCATCGATGACATCGGGAAGCAGATCGGTGAGGTCGGCTGCGTAGTTGCTGGCTGCGCCAGTTGCCCACGCGATGTCGTCGTTGGAGGGGAAGAAGATGGCGTCAGGCCATCCGGATCCGGCGGAGTCGAAGTTAGCGAACGCCTGCTTGACCGTCTGGCCACCAACAGTGCCGTCGATCTGAACAACGTCGATTTCGATCTCCGGGTGAGCTTCCTGGAAAGCTTCGGCGGCGGGAACACGGGGCGGGTCAACCCATACCGTGATTTTTCCACCCGAGTCAGTTTGCTCGGGGGCGGCATCGCCACCACCTGCTGAACAGCCGGATAGAACGAGTGCAGCGGCGGAAATAATCGCCACTCCTGCACTGGCGGAAAGGAACCTCTTCGTCTTCATTGACACTCCTTGGTGAGGGTTACTACTGCTTCGTAGTGGAGAAATCGAGCCGCTGGAACGGCTCGGTTTCTCCGGTGCTCAAACGTTATACCAACCGTGGGAGTTGTGCAAACGTTTGATCAAAGGTTTTTCAACTGTTATCTAACGGTTCGCGCGCAGCGCTTCAGTAGCCAATGCGCGCGGGGTCGATGCGATAGAACTCCGCAGCGGTACGGCCAAGCAACTGCTCGCGGTCAGCGGCATCCACGCTGTCAAGGAGGGGCTGAAGGCCCTGCCAGACGCGCGTATAGCCGCCGGCAAGCACCGAAATGGGCCAGTCGCCGCCGTACATCAGGCGCGAAGGGCCGAACACGTCGAGTGCTCGCTCAAAGAACGGCCGCACATATTCGGTGGTCCACTGCTGCGGGTCACCGGCTGCCGAATACAGGCCACTGACCTTGGCGTACACATTCGGGTTCTCGGCTGCCGCCGCAATCGCCGACCACCAGGGCTCACGCTCGTCGAGCCCGATCGGCGGCTTAGCCAAATGGTCGATAACCATGCGAAGTTCCGGATGCCGCCGCGACAGCTCCGGGATAATCGCCAAGTGCTCGGGGAGCACCGCGACCACGTCGAAGGTGAGCCCGGCGCGCTCCAGCACCGTGAGCCCCTCATCGACGTTGGGTCGCAGCAGCCACTCGGGATCTTCTTGATTGTGGATGAGAGTGCGCACCCCGACCATGCGGGTGTCGCCCTCCCACGCCTCAATCGTGCGGGCCGCCTGCTCGGGCCGGTCGAGGGGCGCGTAGCCCACGATCGCCGCGACTTCATGGTTGGCGGCCGCGCACTCCGTCATCAAGCGCGTGTCATCGAAGTTGTCGGCCGACTGCACCTGAACGGTGTAATCGACGCCGGCATCCTGCAATTCGGGGCGGAGCTGATCGAAGGTCATCACCTGATTGATCGGTGCCAGTGATTCGTCGAGCCAGTCATAGTGGGCCCGGTTGGGATCCCAAATGTGCTGGTGAGCGTCGATGATCGGAAAAGCCACGGTTTGTCCCTTCGCAGGTGGCCAGTTTAGAGAATGCCGTGCCGCTCCCACACCGTGCGCAGCGAGTCGCCGGCCAGCAGTTCTGCCAAGACCGTTGATTCGTTGGCCGCGCGCGTGCGGGCGCGAGTGAGCACTTCTTCTTCGTGCGCCCGCGGGATCACGACGGCACCATCGTCATCCGCCATCACCAAGTCGCCGGGAGCAATGAGTACCCCCGCCAACTCGACAACAACATCCGAGGCGATTACGCGCATCCGGGCCCGAAAGTCGATCGGGCGGCGCGAGCGCGAGAACGACGGAAAGCCGAGTTCGGCAATCTTGTCGGTGTCGCGCAGGTTGCCATCGGTGATGACGCCGGAGGCCTTCGCACCCAGGGCCGCCGCGCTAAACAGTTCGCCCCAGAAGCCCGAGTCGTTGCTGTTGTCGGTGGCGATCACGATCATCTGACCAGCGCCGATGCCGTCGATGAAGTCGATCGACTCCTCATACGGATCGTCGAGATCTGACTCGAGCGCCGGAGCGAACCGCACGGTGCGGGCACGCCCGAAGGCACGCGAACCGGGCGTGATCGGAGCGAAGCGCTGGTTGAGAACCTGGTTACGCAGCCCGGATTCATCACACGAGTCGCTCAGAATCGCGGTCGTGAGGCGCTCATCGCCGGGCAGCGGCGTGAAACCTGAATCGTTGGCGGCGCCGGCGGCGTTAGCGGATGACATGTCCACCTCCGGGGCTGAAGGGGAACTGCGCTTCGATTTCGGGAGTCAGCTGGATACCGAGGCCGGGAGCCTTCGGAGCCACGATTCCGCCGTCACGGAAGTCAACCTCTTCCACCCGCATCGCTTCGCGCAACGGGTTGGGCAGGGTGCAGTACTCGAAGAGCTCCACGTAGGGGTTCGCAAGCACGGTGTGCAGGTTGGCGGCGAACGTAACGCCGCTGCCCCACACGTGAGGCACGGTCTTCACGCCGGTGGCGTGAGCGAGCTCGGCAACCTGCGCGAAGGCCTTGGGCCCACCCACGAAAGTGACGTCGGGCTGAGCAACATCCAGCGCGTTGGCGTCGAGCAGTTGCGCGAAGTCCCGCACGGTTCCGTTGGATTCGACACCGGAGATCGGCACGTTCACGGCGGCACGCACGGCGGCGTAGCCAGCCACGTCATCCGCCTGGCAAGGTTCTTCGTACCAGCGGGCTCCGAGTTCGGCAGCCTTCTTGCCGACGCGAATCGCTTCGTCGACGGGCCACGGGTCAGAGGCGCAGGCCTGCACGGCGTCGATGACGAACTGCACGCCCTCGGGCAGCAGCGCGGTCACGTGGTCGAGCAGCTTGATGGTGGTGTCTGGATCGGTCATGGCGCGGAACTTCACAGTGCCAAAGCCGGCTTCGATCTGAGCCGCGGCCCAGTCGGAAACCTCGCCGAAGGTGGTGCCGAGCCCGCCACTGGCGTACGACTCGATCCAGTCGCGCTTGAGGCCACCGAGCACCTCGTAGGCGGGAACGCCGAGGCGCTTGCCGACCGCATCCACGGCCGCGGTTTCGATTGCTCCGGCAACACCGTTGAGCATTCCGCCACGTGCCCAGAAGGCGGTGTACGCGCGCAGGTGGTCAGCAACTTCGAGCGGGTGAGCGAACTCGTGGTCGAGAACATAGGGGCGGAAGGCATCGACGATTCCGGGCACGGCGGCGGCGGCCATGATGCCCGCTCCCGCTTCTCCGACTCCGGTGGTTCCATCAGAGAGGGTTACTTCGACGAGCGCGGCATCCCACGACCAAATGGTGCCACCTACCCACGTGAGTTCTTCTCCGGGCTGGTACCGGTGCGAAAGCAACACTGCGCGCACGGCGGTAATGGTTAGGGCTGTGTCAGTGAGTCCCATGGAAAGGGCTCCTCATTTCTAATAGCGAGCGATAGTGGTTACGGTATCTGATCAATCGTTTGATCACAAGCGCGTGAGACCGCATCCGTGAAGGAGCGGTCGTCACGCGAAGTTAGAGCGCAGCAACCAACCCGGCAGCTTCGAGGTCGGCCCAGAGCCCCTCAGGCATCGCCGTTTCGTACCGCTCAATGTTTGAACGCACTTGGTCGCCACCGCGAGCGCCGACCACCACCGAGACAACCGCCGGATGCCGCAGCACGTAAGCGATGGCCGCTTCCGGCAGCGTGACACCGTGGGCTTCGCACGCGTCTGCTACTCGATTGGCCTTCTCGAGAATTGCCGGCGGTACGGGTTCATAGTCGAAAGTGGCGTCGGGGCTGGGACGGTTTCTGCCCAGGAGGCCGGAGTTGTAGACCCCGGCGACGACGACGCCAACGTTGCGCTCGAGCGCGAGGGGCATCAGGTCGGCGAGCGCCGAATCGTCGATGAGAGTGAAGCGTCCAGCACACATCACGAGGTCGACGTCGGCGCGACGGATCAGCTCAGCCAGATACGCGGAGCTGTTCATGCCCGCACCGACCGCCTTCACGACGCCCTGCTCGCGCAGCTCGATGAGCGCACTGATGCCCTCGGTGGATGCCTGCTCAAAGTGGTCGTCGGGGTCGTGCATGTAGAGCACATCGAAGTGGTCGAGCCCGGTGCGGGCGAGAGATTCTTCGACCGAGCGGAGGATGCCGTCGCGACTGAAATCCCACTGTCGTTTGGTGACGGCGGGCACGGCGAAACCCTGGTCATCCATCCGGTCTTCTCCACCGGGGTTGGGTACGAGAAGCTTGCCGACCTTGCTGGAGATGACGTATTCATCGCGCGGGTGAGTGCGCAGTTGTTCGCCCAGGCGACGCTCGGAGAGTCCCAGCCCGTAGTGCGGTGCAGTGTCGAAGTAGCGAACGCCAGCATCCCAGGCCGCAGCCACGCCCTCTTCGACTTCGGCGTCGGTGGTTTCGCGATAAAGATTGCCCAGCTGGGCGGCACCGAGGCCGATTTCGGTCAGTTCAAGTCCACGCTGAGTTGATCTGGTCTTCACTAGTGGTTTCTCCAGGGAGTGTTAGCGCGCGGGTGGCGCAGTTGATTCACGCACGATCAGCTCCGGTGCTGGGTCGGCGATAACGCAGTCTTCGGCGGTGCCGGAGTTGATGTTGTCCCACAGGCTCGCCATCGCGGCGCGGCCGAGTTCGTAGAGCGGCAGACGCACGCAGGTGAGTGGCGGCCACGCGATTTCGGCCGTCCAGGTGTCGTGCATCGCGACGATCGACATGTCTTCAGGCACGCGGATGCCCAACCGTCGTGCCTCGGAAAGCACACCGTGCGCAGCGTTGATGTTCGCCACCACCACCGCGGTGGGAGGCGTCGAGAGCTCGGCCATGGCATCCAAAGCTTGAGCACCCTGCTTGGGGTAGTAACCAAAGTCAGTGACAAGTTCGGGCTCCACGGTGAGCTTCGCGGTCGCCATCGCTTCCATGAACCCGGCGAGACGACGCTGGCCCGACTCTGATGTCGGCACACCGCCGGCGTAGCCGATGCGGGTGTGACCCAGTTCGATGAGGTGCTCGGTCGCCAGGCGCATCCCGGCCTCATCTTCAACGCGAACGGAACCGCCCTTGCCAGGGTTGATGGTGTTGATGGAGATCACGGGCAGGCCGCTGTCGGTCACGGTGCGCAGATCGTCACCACTCAAGTGGTCGCCGAATTGCACGAGAACACCGTCGACTCGGCCCTCGCCCATGAGGCGCGGGATGGACTCTTCGCCCTCGGGCAACCGTTCGGTGCTCGCGATCAGCACCATGTAATCCTTGGTGCGGGCTTCCTCTTCGACACCGCGCATCAGCTCAGCGAAGATGGCGTTCGTGACGCCAGGCACCACAAGGCCAACGGCGTGAGTGCGCGATGATTTGAGCGCCCGCGCCGTGAAGTTGGGCCGGTAGTTGAGTTCTTTCGCGGCATCGTGGATGCGCTGCCGGGTTGCCACGCTCACCCGCACGCCCGGCTTTTCGCTCAGCACACGCGAGACCGCCGACACCGAAACTCCGGCGCGGGTTGCAACATCACTCAAGGTAGCCATGGTTGCCAGTGTATTCGGGCAACTACTCGCTGGTACGTCGATTGACCAAATACAGGTGGGTCAGCACCATCACGGTGTCACCATGTTGGTTGGTTACCGTCACCAGTTCGTGCAGGTAGCCCGCCTGCTCCGGTCGCTTCGCGTGCAACGACATCTCGTTGATCTCCGCCGTCACTCGAATGGTGTCGCCGATGAAGACGGGGCGGATGAAGCGGATGCGGTCATACCCATAACTCATGGCCTGCGGGTTGATGTCGCCCGCCGTCATTCCCACCGCAACGGAGAGGATGAGCGTGCCGTGGGCGATGCGCTGACCGGCCGGCTGCGTCGCCATCCATTCGGCATCCATGTGGTGCGGAAAGAAGTCGCCGGTCTGTCCAGCGTGCAGCACGATGTCGGCTTCGGTGATGGTGCGGCCGACGGTCTCGCGACGCTCGCCTACCTCGTGGTCGTCATACCAGCGGTCTTTCGTGAGCATCAGCGCACCAGCCATTCTGCGACGCCCTCATCGAGGCGTTCGCGTAGTTCAGCGATTGTGATTTCGCCCAGGAGGGCTGAGGTCACGAGCGGGGAGACCGCATTCTGTAGTTCGATGTAGGTCGCGAAGCGAGGGCGCAGGTAGGCGCCTTCGAGCGTTGCGCGCGTGCCGGTGAAGAAGTCGAGGCTGTCGGCGTTGGTGCGGGCGCTTTCCCACGCGACCGCATTGCCGGGCTGGCCGCCACCGTCGTAATACGAGCTCTCTTGCACGTCGCCCGAGGCGAGCCAGAAGGCGTGCGCGATCGCGGCATCCATCACCTGGCTGCGTGACGAGACTGCGATTCCAGCGCCACCGAGCAGCGAACCGGCGAGGCCGCGCGTCGAGCTCGGGATGTCGATGTACTGAACGCGGTTCGACCGGTAGCCGGCACGCGAATAGTTTGTGTAGCCGAAGAGCAGCGGCGAGTACGCGAAGGTGTCGCTCTCGGCGAGCACATCAGCGACCTGAATCGGGTTGAAGCCGGCGTTGTCGGCGGGCACCAAGCGGGCCAGACGCGTGAGCAGTTCCATCGAACGGGTCAGCACGTCTTCGGAGAGGAAGACACCGGGCGTTGCCATCGGGTCTTCGCCGAGTCCGGCGGCGATCGTGATGAGGCTCGAGTACGAGTCGACGGGCTTGAACGGCCACAGCACCCGGCCTTCTTCGGCGAGCGCGATCACCTCGGGCCAGGTGCGCGGCGGTGCCTCGAGAAGATCGGGGCGGTACGCAGCAACCTGCGCGGCAGCATCGAGCGCGAGGCCCCACTGCTGTCCAAGGTGTTGGTACGACTCGTGCGAGCGCCCGACCGACTGGGTGGCCAGCGTGGCCAACTCGGCGTCGAAGCCGCGCCCGTTCAGCGGAGTGAAGAGCTTGTCTTCTGCCGCAACCGGAATGTGCGGATGGTCGATCACGAGCAGGTCGTACTGCTCAACCAGACTCTCCAGATCTTGGTCGGCAAAAGCCTGCAGTGAGCGGTACTCCCACTGCACCTCAACATCGGGAGCAACCGAGCGATACGCTTCGGCCGCCTTCACGACACTGCCGTAGCCGCGCTCGTGTTCCCAGGTCATTCCGCGGATGACGGTCGGGCTCATGCGGAGGCCTCCTGGGTCGCGGTTGCGGTTGCGGCGGGAGCGGCACCGGCAGCACCGGCGGCAGCAGCAGCGCGCGACGGGAACTCAGCCCGCACACTGTCGTTGTCTTCTCCGAGAGTCGGGGCCGCTTTAGTGCTCGTGAGAATCTGGCCGTCAACGCGGATGGGGCTGCGGGTGGTCAGCAGGTCGTTGCCTCCGCGGCTGACGGGCTGCGTCATCCGAATCGCTTCAAACCCGCCCGAGGCCAACAGTTCGTCGAGCGTGAGCACCGGAGCACACCACACGTCGCCGGCATCGAGAATGTCGAGCCACTGCTGGGTGGTGCCGGTCGCGAAGTGCGCGGCGAGAACCTCTTCGACATACTCTTGGCGATCCCAGGCGAGCTGAGGGTCGAGCATGGCGCTGAGTTCTGCGATGCCGAGCAGGTCGCCCAGTTTCGGCAGTGGATTCATGGCCATGGCGATGTAACCATCAGTGGTGGGATAGGTGCCGTACGGCGCCGCGAGAAAAGCGTGAGCCGAGTGTTCGCCGTGGCGCTGCACCGTGATGCTGTCGTCGTTGAGCTTGGTGCTGAGCAGCTCGAACTGTAGGTCGAGCATCGCTTCGAGCAGGCTCGTCTGCACGAGGCCACCCTTGCCGGTGCGGAACTTGCGCACGAGAAGCGCGGTCACTCCCTGGGCGATGTGGCAGCTCATCAGGTGGTCGGCGATCGAGAGCCCGACCGGCACGGGGCCGTCGGTCTTCGAGCCGTTGAGCCACGGGATGCCCGACATCGACTGAGCGAGCAGGTCTTGCCCCGGGCGATCCTTCCACGGGCCTTCTTCGCCGTAGCCGGTCGCGCTGGCGTAGACGATGCTGGGGTTGATGGCGCGCACGGATTCAAAGTCGAGCCCGATGCGCTCCATTACGCCGGGGCGGAAATTCTGGATGATCACGTCGGCACGTTCGACGAGCTCTTTCACGTAGGCGAGGTCGTCGGCGACCTTGAGGTCAGCGGTGATCGACTCCTTGTTGCGGTTCATCGCGTGGAACGAAACAGTGTCGCCGTCGAACTCGCGACCGGCGAAAGCGAGGGTGCGACCGATGTCTCCCGTGCCGGGGCGTTCGATCTTGATGACGCGGGCTCCGAGGTCGGCGAGACGCATCGCTGCGACTGGTCCGGCCAAGAATTGGCTGAAGTCCAGAACAAGGATTCCCTCGAGGGGGCGGTCCAGTGGCGCAGACTCCGTTGGCGCGCCGTGGTGGTCAGTCATTGCTGTTCAGCCTTCTGTAGATACTCGTGAACAATCGTTTGATCATGCTAGTATGACGCAGAAATAGGCGCAAGGGAAACAGTGCTTCAGACGGGCCGCATTCCGGCATCCGGCTCACACTCGACCCGCGCGCACCACTAATCGCAAAGGAGCGCACCAGTGCTGAGCGTGAGTTATGTAGGCGAGCAACGCCTTGAGGTCAAAGAGTACGAACCGAAGCCTCCGGCCGCCGGTGAAGTTCAAATTGCGGTCGCCTACAACGGGCTGTGCGGCACCGATATGCACATCCTGCACGGCAATATGGATGCCCGCGTGCAGTTGCCTTTGACCTTTGGTCACGAGATGAGCGGCACCATTTCCGCTCTCGGCAACGGCGTTGACGGCTGGAACGTCGGCGACCACGTCACGGTCATGCCGCTCTGGTGGGACAACACCTGCCCCGCCTGCCTCGCCGGTAACCAGCACATTTGCCAGAACCTCGACTTCATCGGCATCGACTCCCCCGGCGCCCTGCAGGGAAAGTGGAACGTTCCCGCCGAAACGCTGGTTGCGTTGCCGCCCGAGCTGCGCCTCGATCACGCTGCGCTCGTCGAACCCACGGCCGTTGCCGTGCACGATGTGCGCCGTTCGGGCCTCAAGCCCGGCGACAAGGCCGTGATTATCGGTGGCGGCCCCATCGGTGTTCTCATCGCTTCGGTCGCGCGCGAGTTTGGCGCTGAGGTTGCCGTCATCGAAATCGATGCTGCCCGCCGTGCTCAGATCGACGCCCTCGGCTTCACCACCCTCAGCCCGCTCGAAGTTGATCAGGTCGCCTGGGTCAACGAGTGGACCGGGGATGCCGGTGCCGACGTGGTCTTCGAAGTATCGGGTGCTGCGGCTGCCGTGCTCGGCGCCACCGACCTCGCGAAGGTGCGCGGAACTCTCGTAGTTGTCGCCATCCACCCCACGCCCCGCGAGATCAACCTGCAGCGCGTCTTCTGGCGCGAACTCACGATTATGGGAGCGCGCGTTTACCAACGCACCGACTTCGAAAAGGCCATCGAATTGCTTGATGGCGGTGTCATCCCGGCCGATCTGTTGATCACGCGCATTGTGCCGCTGTCGCAGACCAGCGAAGCTTTTGCTGACCTTGCCGCGGGCAAAGCGATGAAGATTCTCGTGGATGTCGCGGGCCAAAAGTGAGCACGACAGAGAAAGGTAACCCCTTGAACGTCATGTTTGACCTCACCGGAACCACCGCGGTCGTCACCGGCGCCCGTCGCGGAATCGGCTTCGCCATGGCCGAGGCACTCGCCGCCGCCGGCGCGAACATCATCGGCGTCAGCGCCACGATCGAAGCTTCGGGCAGCGACATCGAAAAGGCAGTCACCTCGTACGGCCGCACTTTCGAGGGCATCGCGTGCGACTTTGCCGACCCGGATGCCGTAGCGGCGCTGGGTACGACGCTCTCGACCCGCACCGTGGACATCCTCGTCAACAATGCCGGAACCATCGAGCGCGCCCCCGCCGCCGAGCACCCCACCGAGCTGTGGGATCGCGTGCTTCAGGTGAATCTGTCGAGCCAGTTCACCCTCACTCAGGCCATTGCTCGCTCGATGATTGAGCGCGGTCGCGGCAAGATCATCTTCACCGCATCGCTGCTCAGCTTTCAGGGCGGCATCAACGTGCCCGGCTACACGGCAGCGAAGTCCGGCATCGCCGGCCTCACCAAGGCACTCTCGAATGAGTGGGCCGGCAAGGGCATCACCGTGAACGCGATCGCCCCCGGCTACATCGCGACCGACAACACCCAAGCGTTGCAAGACGACCCCGACCGCTCGAAGGCGATCCTCGACCGCATCCCGGCCGGCCGTTGGGGCGTCGGAAGCGACCTCGCAGGTGCCACCGTGTTCCTCGCCTCGCGCTCCTCCGACTACGTCTCGGGCGCCATCCTCAACGTGGATGGCGGCTGGCTCGGTCGCTAGCTCTCCCCCAGCAGACTGTTGGCATCCATCCTCGTCGGTGGGTGCCAACAGTTGTTTCTGGGTATGCCGAAAATGTGCAGCGACAGCAGCGCCGGCAACTACGAGCACTGCTTTGCGGGACCGTTTAGGGGGCCCTTTCGAGATTCTGACTCGGACAGGCTTTACGGGATTCCTGAATCGCGGAAGAACGGGGCGTACCGATCTCTCGATAGCGGCTAGAAGTAGTCCCGTTTGGGGATCGGCTTATGGGACGCAGCTTTATCCGTTGCTGCTGGCTTGCAGAATTATTTCGCTATAGCCAAGGCCGGGGGTGGCCGGCATCTCATGTGGAATAGGCGCCTATCTCTCCAACCGCCTATATGCCATCGCGCTCCTCCGTAGCACTGCGTGACCTTTACAGCACGATCGATTATGCTTACACTTACAAACGAAAGACGATTGGCCACTCTCTTCAACGGAAGAGAGCAGTGCCTCGGCTTAGCGAAGGAAAGATCATGACTGTGTCAACAGTGGCGCGCTCGTCGGTGACTATCACTGATGAACTACGCGCCGAGGCTGTCGAAGTCGTCGCAGAGGTTGGCGATGAGAAGTTCTCCGGTGTGACGATCACAACAGAGACCGGCAGGAGCATTCAGCTGCCGGCTGGTTTCGCCGAGCTCCTCGACTCCGTCGTGCACCGGGTACAGCAGGGCGGCCGTGTGGTGCTGGAGTCGATGCCTGAACTGTTGACCACGTCGAACGCTGCTGACGTTCTCGGAGTCTCTCGTCCCACGCTGGTGAAGCTGATCACCGACGGCAAGCTCCCCGCCGTCAATCGAGGCACACATCGGAGGGTGCGCTGGAGCGACCTGTCGGAATTCAAACAGGCGCGCGAAACTGCACGTTCGGTTGCTATCGAGGAATTGCTCGAAGCCGACTTCGGCGGCGAATAAAGCACCACTCTTTGCGAGGTTTCCACAACACCTCTATCCTGATTGGATGGGAATACCGATTGTCTTCGTGGACGCAAACGTCCTATATTCGAAGACCCTTCGGGACTGGCTGTTCCTGCTTCGGCGAGAGACCCGCTGCGAATTGTTCACCGTAGCGAGCTCCAACGACGTTATCGCCGAGGTTCTGTACTGGAGTCGAAAGAATAACCCGAGCGCTCCAGGACAACGCACAGGCAACATAAAGGAGATCATCGAGAAGGCTCTCGATGAGACCGTCCGCGATTTCCCCGCGGGGATGGTTTTCCCTGGAGACGACGAGCACGACACTCACGTCTACGCCGCATCGGTTACCTGCGAGGCCAGCTACCTAGTTACCGATGACCAGGGGTTTCACAATGTCGCAGACGAGTTGCCTTACGAGGTGCACTCCGCCGACTCGTTCTTCCAGTTGATCGCCGAGAACGCCCCGGAGGCCGTCGACGAGGTGATCAACCAGCAGCTGGCCTACTACCGAAAGCGGGAAAACAGCAGGACGCTACGCGAGGCTCTAATATTGGCGAAGTGCCCGACGTTCGCTGAGATCGTGCATCAGCATCTAGAAGCAATGAGCGCAGGCAGCACGACGGCTGGCATCGCCGCGAGCGTGGAACCCGAAGCCACAGAGGATGTAGCCGAAACCATGCAGCCGCTTCAGTCCTAGACCGACATTCGATTACCTCTCTGGAGCTTTCAGTTCCCGGTCATCAGGCGGAATACCTCGAATGCTGCGGCGTGGATGTCGCCATGGTGTGCGTGGATCTCGCGCTCGAACGTGTCGATCACCTTCTGCAGGTTCTCTTGCTCGGGGCTGACGGGTTCGGGTCCGAAGTTTTCTAGCGTGTCCATTGGGCCGCTTTCGGCAGTCGTTTAGCGGACGAGGTCACTGATGGCGGGCGAGTCAGCGCGTCGCGCTTGTTCGGTGATCCAGCCCGCGACTTCTACGGGTCGAGCGTCGAGGTGAAGCCCTGACGCGATCGTGGTGGTTCCGCCGGCGATGCCGAAGTACCACTGGAGGTCGTCGACGTTTCCGCGGGTGCCGAGGTCGATGCGGAGGGCGAACATTCCGCCCATGTCTGCCTCGAGCGTTACGACGAATGGCAGGTACGCCTCGACTGCGCGCACTGCGTTGTCCACTGCCACGATCCGACGTTCGCTGCTGTCCATCTGCAGGGTTCCCATCTCTGACTCTTTCCTCTTTGCCACCATTTGTTTTGCCTGTCTGGCGAGTGAATCAAGTAGCGGCTGAGGGGGAGAGCGCAATGGACCGTGGAATACCGGACTGAGCGCAGCGAGGGAGGAAATGCCGCGAAAGCCACATGGAAAAACCCGGCAGGGCAAGCATTCCGGCGACCTCATTCCGGCCGGCCGTTGGGGCGTCGGCAGCGACCTCTCGGGCGCCATCCTCAACGTGGATGGCGGCTGGCTCGGTGGCTAGTTTGCCCCCAACCCACATCAGTTTTTCGATGTGCTTGATACGCTGGCCCCACTGCTCCGTCAGGGGGCTGTCTGGGCCCAAAGAGGAGAATCATGGTTCACGTTCTTGGTTGTTTCCGAGCTAAGCCTGAGTTTCGCGCTGAGGTGAAGGCCGCGCTGCTAGGGGTCCGCACCGGCTCTGTTGAGGAAGAAGGGTGTCTTGGGATCCGCCTGTACGAGGATCGCCACGAGCCCGACTTGTTTTACGGGGATGAACGGTTCGTAGACGCCGACGCGGTGGCGTTCCACCGCGCGCAGTCCTACGAGGTCGCTCTGATGCAAGTCGCCGAAAAGGGTCTCGTCGAACCTCCGGTCGCGTTCCTTTTAGAGGACGCGATTGTCAGTGAGGACGATGAAGTTTCTCGCTCCGCTGAACCAGGCGAACTCGTGGCGATTGCGGTGTTCGACTTCAAGCCGGGCCTGCGAGACGCGGTCATCGCTGCGTACGAACGGCAGATACCGAACGTTCGGGGCCAAGAAAGTTGCATCTCTTTCAACGTTTACCCCGTGATCGGCCAGCCATCACAACTCGTTGTGATCGAGTGGTGGACATCGCCTTCAGCGGCCCGTCAGTTCGCCACCACAGATGGGTTGTCCATCGAAACAGGGCAGCTCTTAGCGTCCTCGCTCATTGGACCAGTGCCCGAGTACCTTCACGAGCTCACGGAGATGTTCCCAAAGAATCCGTGACGCACGTTCCGTTGAGCGTGTGTTGAGGTCGATGGGGAGAGCGAACGTTCCGAGCGTTGACCCGTTCGGCTAGTTACGCCACTCGCCGGGTGCGCCCGCCGCCGGAATCACCGAGAAGTTGTCGCGGAACAGCCCCTGCGGGTCAACGCGCGCCTTGATGTCGCGAAGACGGGAGAGTGTCGGCGGCGGGAAGGCATCGTGGATTCGTTCGGGGTCGAGCGATGTTTCGAAGCTCAGGTAGGTTCCGCTGAGGAAGGGCTTCACCTTGGCCCACTCTTTGGCGAGGCGTTGGGCGTTGGAGCTGCCCGCACTGATCGCGAAGTTTGCTGACCGATGGGCGTAGGCCGTGGCATCCGCCGCAACATCTGAGACGGCACCGCCGACGCAGCGAATCTGGATGAACGTGCTGGCCCCGCTTTCGATGAAGCGCGCCAACGCCTCGGCAACGTCAGGCGTGAGGTGCTCGATGAGGCCGGATGCAGAAACGGGTTCGCCCCGCCCGGAATGTGGTGCCGGGCTGGCATTGCCCATCAGCGCGCTGTACGGCAGAAGCTGAACGGATTGACTGGTGAGGGGCGCAATTTCGGCGAGCGGCTGCAGGCGGTTCAGGATGGTGTCTGGTTCGTCTGACGCCACAGCACCCAAGACGTTGACGCCAACGTACGGCGCCGAGTTCTGGCGAACGATCGCAAGCTCGGTCGTGAGGTCGCGGGGAGCTTCCTCCATCGCAGCACCCCACCGTTCGAGCAGCTCCGGCATGTTTCCGGGATCGAAACCCAGCTGGGCGAATCCGATGTCGGCGACTTCTTCCACCACAAAGTCGAAGCTGACGACGATTCCCATGTTGGCGCCGGCACCACGGATCGCCCAGAACAGATCCGGGTTCTCTTCAGCACTGGTGTGCACGAGCGAGCCATCGGCCAAAACGATATCGGCGGCGATGAGGTGGTCGATCGTGAGCCCCTGTTGGCGCGCAAGCCAGCCGACGCCACCCGCCGTCGCGAGCCCACCCACTCCTACTCCGCCGTAGTCGCCGGAACTCAACGCCCAGCCTTCGTCGCCCAAGACGGTCGCGACGTCAGACCACCGGGCACCCGGCCCGATGCGTACGGTCTTCGCTTCGCGGTCGAGAATCTCGATCGAGTTCAGTTCTTTGAGATCGATGACCAGGCCACCATCGTTGGTGCTTCGGCCGCTGATACCGTGGCCTCCGCTGCGCACAGCAAGCTCAAGATGGCGATGAGTGCGAGCGAACTCGACGCTCTCGACAACCTCCTCCACAGTGCTGGGCTGCAATACCAGACCCGGGGAACCGCCGCGCATGTAGGTGGATTTCACACTGGAAAAGTTGTAGTCGCCGGGCTCAATGGTGCGCACACCCTCGGGCGCAGCGTCATAGTCAATCCCACTTCGCCGCGCGGCGACCGCTGCGGCGCTCTTCACTTCGGCTGGTTCAAGACCCGTGCGGGCTCGCTCCGCCGCGACCAGTTCGCGTACCGCAGGCATCACTTCTTCGGCGAAGAGTTGCAAGACCATCGCGCTGTCGTTGGCAAGGATGAACGTACTCGCACCGTCTTCTAACGCCAGCGTTGCAAGCTGCTCAGCCCAGCCATCCAAACCAGTCTGAGGAACGGTGATGTTGGCGAGCCGGCGAATTTCGCGAGGATCGCGGCCGGCCGATACTGCTGCCTTGTCGATGGTGGCGTTGCCACGCGCGAAATCTCCGGGCTGGAGATACCCCAGCGACGGCAGCCAGCCATTGGCTTTGCGACCAATGAGGCGCAGGCCGCGCGGTTTGAGAGCGCCAATCCAGATCGGAATATCGTGAGCTGCGAGCGGCCCGCGTTGAGCACCGCGAACGCTGTGCACGGTGCCATCCAAGCGCAAAAGTTGCCGATTTCCGGCATCCCAGATTCCCCGCATGATGTCGATCGCCTCTTCGAGTGCGGTGATCGATTCTCCGGGAGTGAGCCGCGGAACGCCCATGGCGACCACAGCATCCCAGAACGCTCCCGCCCCCAACGCCATGTCGATGCGCCCGCCCGATAGAAGGTCGAGGCTGCTCGCCGCTCGGGCCGCAACAGCGGGATTACGCAACGGAACATTCATGACGTTCGGCGCAATGTGAATGCGGTCAGTTCTCGCCGCAACGTACGAGATCAACGTCCACGTGTCGAGAAACGAGGGTTGGTAAGGGTGGTCCTGAAAAGTGACGAGATCGAAGCCCAAAGACTCCACGAGCTGCGCCGTTTCGACGGGTGCTTGCGGCGATGCATTCGCGGGTGTCACAAACGCGCCGAATTTCAACGGATGACCGTAGTCCATGAGGGCTCCAATTCTGAGGTAAAGATTTTAGACAGAGAGGCAGTACGCCGGGTGTTCGACCGAGGCCAACATCCGCGGCGCACTGCCGCAACAGGGTTCGGTTAGAACATTCCGTGACCGTTGACGGGGCTAACCGCGGCCGTGATGGGCTGAAGAACATCCCAGTGCTCGAGGGCAACGCCGTCGGCATCCATCTTCCAAATGTCGACGCCGGCCACGCCCAGATCGTCAGCGTCATCGTTGTACAGGTTGAGGAAGTTGACGTGTGCCCACACCCAGTCGCCAGAAGCAATGATGCGGTGGATGACGACGCGCGCGTTCTGGCGCTCAGCCGTGAGAGCAGCGAAGGTGGCACCGAGTCCGGCAGCGCCATCCGGCAGCAGCGGGTTGTGCTGAATGTATTCGTCGGCGACGAGCTTGTTTGCCGCTTCAACCGAGTTCTTCTGGTTGATGGCTTGCTCATAGAAGTCGATGAGGTTGTTCTTGTTACGAACGGCACGCTCGTCGGTGGGGTCTACTGCTTCAATCATGATCTGTTTCCTTTTCTAGGGGTGGGATGGGTTAGGCGGTGTTGGTTAGGCGAGAGTGAGACGCAGGGCGTCTTGCTCTTCGGCCGTAGAGGTTCGAAGAAACTGCACGAGCTGCGCAGCGTCGTCACCGATCGTGGCGGTGCTGGGGGCAGGGATGCGTTCGGCGATGTCAATGACTTCGGCTGCCGCGGCCGCCGAAGTGAGGCCCTTCGCTTGGCCGTCGTTGAACCCAGCCGCAAAACGGGCAAGAGCTTCGCCGTAGAGTTCGCGCTGGTCATCGGTGAGAGAGTTCGTGAGTTGGCCGAGGAGAGCGGCCGACTTGGCGGGGCCTCCCGTGAGCATGCTGCCGGGCTGGATAATCGTGACTTCAACCCCGAAGCGGTGAAGTTCGGTGCGGTACGCCTTCATCAGCGCTTCGACGGCGATCTTGGAGGCAGCGGATGGCGCGTTGAACGCCATCGGAAATACGGCCGAAATGGTGCTGATCTGAACGATTCGCCCCTGAGCTGCTCGCAGCTGCGGCAGGAATGCGTTGACAACGGTGAGCGGCGCGAAGGTGTTGACTTCGAATTCTTGGCGAATCGCGTCAAGAGGCACAAGCTCAAGCGGGCCTGGGGTCAGGATGCCCGCGTTGTTGATGAGCAGGTTGACCTTTCCCCCGGACTTGACCGCGACGTTCTCGGCCCAGGTACGCACGGCATCAGGGTTCGTGATGTCAACGCGGGAGAGAACAATGCGCGGGTTGCCGCTTGCCGGCTCACTGCTGAGCGTCGTTCCGTACACGGTGTAGCCCTTCGCTGCGAGCTCCTCGGCAATGTCTTTGCCGAGCCCGCTCGCCGCGCCAGTTACTACCGCGGTCGCGCTTTCGTGTTCGTTCATGGTCTCGCCTTTACCGATCTCGAGCCTGTCGCTCGGTGAGAATTTACTTGACTGGGCAACTATAACACTTACTTGCTTGATCAAGTACAATTGCGTTATGGCTCACCACAACAACGGCATGACGCGCGACGAAAAGGCTCTAATGCAGGCACTCTCGCGGGCGATTAGCGTCGTTCCGCGCGTGCTCGATGCCGACCTTCAGCGCGACCAGCAGTTGCCTCTCACCGACTACTTCGCCCTCACCTACCTCTCTGAGGCAGAAGGCCAGCGCCTGCGCATCAACGAAGTCGCCACCCGGCTATCGATGACCATCAGCGGCGCGACCCGCACCGTGAACCGCCTCGAAGCCCTCGAGCTTGTCGCCCGAGAGCGCTCCGCTAGCGACGGTCGGGGCGCGGATGTCGTACTCACCGACGTCGGCCTGAAACGCCTCAAAGCGGCCTGGCCCAGCCACCGCGACAGCGCCCGTCGGCGCGTGCTCGACCGTCTCGACGCGAACGAACTCGCGGTCCTCACTAAGGCGCTGAACAGCATCGGCGCCGAACCCGACGACTTCGATTCCGCCGACTGCCCCTCTCAATCCTGAAACTATGCTGACGACGAAATCACAGCGCCACCGACGCCGAAGCGCGCACACGGTGAGAGCTCGGCCGCTGGTTAGTCCTTGGCGATAACCGCCTCGGGCCGCAGGTCGAGGCGACGCAGCAGCTGCGCGTTCGCCGCGACAACAACGGTCGAGGCCGACATCAGTAGCGCGCCCACCGAGATGGGCAGCACGAAGCCGATAGGCGCAAGCACGCCAGCAGCGAGCGGCACTGCGAGGAGGTTGTAGCCGGCAGCCCACCATAGGTTTTGGCGCATCTTGCCGTAGCTGCGGCGCGAGAGTTCGATCACGGCAAGCACTGAGCGCGGGTCGTCACTGGCGAGCACGACGCCGGCGGAAGCGATCGCTACGTCAGTTCCGGCGCCGATCGCGATTCCGACATCCGCCTGCGCAAGGGCCGGCGCATCGTTCACGCCGTCACCGACCATGGCAACAGTGGCGCCTGCCTTCTGCAGTTCGGCGACTTTGCTTGCTTTGTCTTCGGGATGCACGCCCGAGAACACCCGGTCGATGCCGAGTTCGGCGGCTACTGACTGAGCAACGGCATCCGCGTCGCCCGTGATCATGACCACGGTGATGCCACGATCGTGGAGTGCATCGACAGCCTGGCGGGAGTCTTCGCGCACTTCATCCGCGAGACCGATCGCACCAATCACGTGCCCGTCCGAGAGCACGTGCAGAATGATTGCGCCCTCAGCCGCCCACGTCGCGGTCACCTCGACCGCGGTTTGGTCGTGCTGGCGGAGCATGCTCGGTCCACCAACGCTGATGGTGGCTCCGTCGACGGTGGCTTCGACACCTACGCCGCTCGACGAGCTGAATTGTGAGGCTGTCGCCCGGTCGAGGTCACGATCTTTCGCTGCCGTCACAATGGCCTTGGCCAGCGGATGCTCGCTGTCGAACTCTGCGGCGGCAGCGAGCCGAATCACCTCATCGTCACTCGACTCCCCGACAGCGACCACGTGCGTGACAGCGGGCTCGCCCTTGGTGAGGGTGCCAGTCTTGTCGAACAACACAGTGTCAACCTTGCGCATGGTTTCAAGAGCGAGACGATCCTTGATGAGCACCCCGGCGCGAGCAGCACGCTCGGTAGAAATCGAGACGACAAGCGGAATCGCAAGACCCAAAGCATGCGGGCACGCGATCACAAGCACGGTGATGGTGCGCACGATCGCATCATCGGGGCTCCCCGCGAGCGTCCACACTGTAGCGGTAATCGCCGCGGCACCGAGAGCGAACCAGAACAGCCAGCCCGCCGCGGTGTCGGCGATGCGCTGCGCGGGTGACGACGAGCTTTGCGCCGTTTCGACGAGCTTCGTGATGCCCGCGAGCGCCGTGTCCTCGCCAATCGCGGTGACCTTCACCCGGATCGAGTTATCGGTCGCAACGGTTCCCGCCACGACGCGGTCGCCCAGGCCCCGCTTAACCGGCTGCGACTCTCCGGTGATCATCGACTCATCCACCTCGGCTGAACCGTCAATCACTTCGCCGTCGGCGGGCACTCGTCCGCCGGGGCGCACGATGACGACGTCGCCCACCACGAGGTCAGCCGGCGGCACGGTGACGAAGTCGTCGCCCTCAACCTTCTCCGCTTCATCCGGAAGCAAAGCGGCAAGAGAGTCGAGCGCGCTGGAGGTCTGAGCCAGCGACCGCATCTCGACCCAGTGACCGAGCAGCATCACAACGATGAGTAGCGCGAGCTCCCACCAAAAGTCGAGCTCGGCCGCGATGAGGCCGAGAGTGGATGCCCATGATGCAACGAATGCGACGGTGATCGCCAGAGAAATCAGCAGCATCATTCCCGGCTTACGGGCTTTCAACTCAGAAAAACCGCCCGTGAGGAATGGCTTGCCGCCCCAGAAGTACATGACGGTGCCGAGAACCGGCGAGATCCAGTGAAGGAGCGCGACATCGGGCAGCGAGTACCCCAGGATCTGCGCAAACATCATGCTGAAGCCGGCAACCGGAATTGCCATCACCAGCATTATCCAGAAAAGCCGGCGGAACTGAGCGACATGGTGAGAGTGATCCATGAGCGCCACGCTATACCCCTAGAGGGTATGCCTCAACTCAAAGAACTCAACTCCCAGCTACCGTAGACCCGTGATCACCTTCAGCGCAGAAATAGTGTCCGCAGTTCTCGCCCACATGAATAGCGACCACAACGATGACAATCTGCTCATCGTTCGTGCGTTTGCGGAATCTGCCGCCATCTCCGCGGCCATGGTGTCGCTCGACGGCACCGAGGGCACCTGGCAGTATTCGGATGTCGATGGCATCGAACACCACGTAACCGTGCCCTGGAGCACCGAGATCACCGAGCGCGCGGAGATCCGCCATGAGATCGTGAAACTGTACGACGCCGCGTGTGAAAAGTTGGGTGTTGAGGCTCGACCTCACAGCTAGCGTTGCTGCGGCATCCGCCACAACGCGTTATGTTTCACCCGGCGCTCCCCTAGCCAAATGCCCCCGGTTAGGAGTACCAATAGAGAGCACGATCGCGCACTTACCTAGGGTGCGCAAGGGGGAAGTACTCATGACTCGATCACCTAACCGCATGCTCGGCGCGATTGTGGGCGCATTTTTTGTGCTCTTCGGGCTACTCGGTTTCACCGTTACGAACGGCGTCGGCTTCTTCGCCACCGAGGGCGGGCTGCTCGCCAATCTCTTTCAACTCAACGTTTTCCACAACGTTATCCACATAGTGATAGGTGCCGCTCTGGTGCTGGCAGCGCTCTCACATCGGGCCGCATCACGTGCGGTCAACGCCGGCCTCGGCTTCACTTTTCTCGTTCTCGGTTTCGCGGGGCTGCTTCTCGTCGGCTCGGAGTTCAATATCTTGGCGATCAATCCGGCCGACAATGTTCTGCACTTCGCCGCGGCCGTCGTGCTGCTTGTCGTGGGCATCGGAGCCGACAGTCGGGCTTCCGGCGTCAGTGTTTAACGGGGAAGTACGACCAATCGCCGCGTTAGCTGCGCACTGACCTCAACGTCACCAGAGTGATCGCAATCGCCACCGCCATGAGCGCTACGGCCACCCACGAGGTGGTGACGACTCCCGAATCGAAGGCGTGACGCGCCGAAATAAGCAGCTCTTCGGCGGTCGTTGCGGGCAGAGTCGAGGCGACTTCTACCGCGCCGCCCAACGTTTCGCGGGCCGCTGTTGCATCGCCAGGCGCGACCCCCTGTGGAATCTCGATCGTTGAACGATACGACGCGGTCAGGATGCTGCCCAACACCGCAGTGCCCAGCACAGCGCCCAGTTCGTACGCGGTTTCGGAGACTCCGGATGCCGCTCCCGCCTTGTCTGGCGGAACGCTCGAGATGATCAGGTCGTTTGAGAGGGTCTCGGCCGAACCAATACCGGCACCGAGAACACAGAACGCGATGATGTAACTCAGAACCGTGGCTTCGCTGCCGGTCAACGCGATAAAACCGTACGCGAGCAGCGACAGCGTGAGGCCACCCGCCATCAGATAGCCCGGCCGTACAAAGCGCACTACGGGCACCACCACTAGCCCAGCCACGATGATCACGAGAATGCCCGGGGTCAGGGCGAGGGCCGCGTCAAAGGGGCTCAGCCCTTCCACAAGCTGGAGGTGCTGGGTGAGAAAGAAGAGCAAGCCGAGCAGCGAAAAGACGCTCACGAGATTCACGAGCACGGCACCACTGAACGAGGGCACTCGAAACAGTTGCATATCGAGCATGGGGTTTGTCTGCCCCAGCAGGCGGCGCACAAAGAAAGTGCCGGACAGCGCGGCGACTACCAAAAGGGCAATGGGCAGCACTCCCACGCCCTCGGTGGCGAGCTCCTTGATGGCGTAGACGGCCGGCCCGAGCGTGAGAATCGACAAGATGATGCTGCCCCAGTCGAACGGTCCCGGGGCGGGATCCTTCGATTCAGGGATCAAGATGGGCGCGAAGATCAACAGCGGAAGCAGGAACGGCACGGCGACGAGAAATACCGAGCCCCACCAGAAGTTCTCCAGCAACACTCCCCCGACGAGCGGCCCGATGGCCGAACCGGCCGAGAACCCGGCGGCCCAAATCGCGATCGCGAGCCGGCGCTGACGGCGATCGACAAACAGCGAGCGAAGCAGCGACAACGTCGACGGCATCAGCATCGCGCCAAAGACGCCCAACAGAATGCGAGCGAGAACAAGAGTGGTCGCATCCGGAGCAAACGCCGCAAGCACCGAAACGATGCCAAACCCCGAGGCGCCGATGAGCAACAAACGGCGGCGACCGAAGCGATCGCCGAGATTACCCATCCCGACCAACAGCGCGGCTAAGACCAGGGGGTAAACGTCAACAATCCACAGCTGGGCAACCGCGCTCGGGCGCAGGTCGCGGGCAATGCTCGGCAGCGCAAAACTGAGCACGGTGTTGTCGATCGACACCAACAGTGTCGGCAACATCAGTACGCCGAGCGCCAGCCATTGCTTCGTCGTTGCCAGCACTCGGGGCTGTTCAGTTGCACTCACCTGCTCACGATACAGTCCCGCCGAAGACCCAACTTTCGGATGATGTTTCGCCCAATTCGCCTTCGCTAGAGTGAGGGTCACCTAACCCCGCTTTCGCTAGGAGACCCCGTGGCAGTAATTCCGTTCTCGCAGGCACTTCGCGAGCGCACCTGGTCGAGCCACGGCGATAGCGAGGGTGCCGACTTCATGAAAGACCTCATGACGGGCAAGGGAACGCGCGAAGACTACGTTGCTCTTGTTGCCCAGCATTACTTCATTTATGAAGCGATTGAAGCGGCAGCCGACCACTTCTCCACCAACCCCGAGGCGGCGCCGTTCATCACGTCGCAGCTCACCCGCCTCCCCGCGATCGAAGCAGACCTCGAGTTTTTGATCGGCGCCGACTGGCGCGACAAGATCACTGCGTTACCGACCGCCGCCGCCTACGCCGCTCGCGTGCGCGAAATCGCCGCCCAAAACTGGGCCGGTGGCTTCATCGCCCACCACTACACCCGCTACCTCGGCGATCTGTCGGGCGGTCAGGTCATCCGCACCATCATGCAACGCCAGTTCGGTTTCGACACCAACGGCGTCGGCTTCTACCTGTTCGACGAAATTGCCAAGCCCAAAGAGTTCAAAATCACGTACCGCGATCAGCTTGATGCTGTCGAGTGGGATGACGCTGAACGCGACCGAGTCATTGACGAAGTGCTCGCCGCGTACAAGTTCAACACCGACCTGTTCATCGACCTGTCGCGCGCGAAAGCGGCCGCCTAGCCTGCCGCGCGGGTCGTGTCGCCGAACCGGCACGGCCCGCCTTGGGCTCTTTATGCGCGGACCAATGTGACCCTGCCCGCGGTCGCCTCTGAAGCTGGGCTACCCCGCAGCCTCTACCTGCGCCCGCAGCCCATCAAGCGTGCGCAGCACGCTGAGCGATGCATCGAGCGGATGCTCGGGCGCTTCCGTTCGTCCGGCCGCAACGTGCGCCGCAATCGCCGTCGTTTGAAAAGCGAGCCCCTCGCGGCCCCGCAACCCTGTGCGATCCGTGAACTCGGTGCGTTCGTCATCGCGCACAAACGCGAACCCGTTCGGCGCATAGAACGGAGTGCGCACCTCGACGCGAGCGCGCGTGCCGCTGATGCGGGCCTCCGTGGGCGTGTCGGCGAGCATCGTGGTGTGCAACACAGCCTGGGCACCGGTCGCGTGGTCGAGAATCATGGCCGCCTGCGCATCAACACCGCTCGCGAGCATCCGCCCCGTTGCCACGGCTGCGCTGGGGGCGCCGAGCACAAACTGCGAAAACCAGACCGGGTAGATGCCGATGTCGCGAAGCGAACCGCCGCCCATCGCCGGGTCGAAGACGGGTTGACCGGATGGTTCGCCAAAGTTGGCGCCGAAATCTGCCGTGACCATCGCCACGTCTCCGAGCTCGCCGGCTGCTAACAGTTGCGCCACGATCGTGGTTTGCGGCAAGAAGCGGGTCCACATGGCTTCCATGGCGAAGACACCAGCGGCGCGGGCGGCATCCACAATTACTTGGGCGTCAGCGGCATCGATACCGAGAGGCTTCTCGATCAAAACGTGCTTGCCCGCGGCGATCGCAAGCAGCGCCAGAGGCTGGTGAAACACGTTGGGCGCGGCGATGTAGATGATGTCGACGTCGGGGTCAGCAACGAGCTGGTCGTAACTGCCATAACTGCGCTCGATGCCGTGCTTCTGGGCGAAATCGGCGGCGCGATCGGCCGAGCGAGACGCCACAGCGACTACCCGCTGGTCGGTGTTCGCGTGCATCGCCGCGACCCAGTCGGTGGCGATGCCGCCGGGAGCGAGAACGCCCCAGCGCATTGTCGGGCCGCCCCGAAGCGGGGTTGCTGTCGATTCAGGCAAGATCATGACAGTTCCATTCCCAGGTAGATCGAGTCGGTGCCGCGAGCCAGCTCAACGAAGCCGAGGTGATGGTAGAACGAGATCGCATTGTGGTTGTCTTCGCCAACATCCAAATGAACGCCGCGCACTCCGCGAGCGCGCAACGCCGTGAAGAGCGTTTCCATCATTGCGCGCCCCGCCCCCGTGCCCTGCACGCGTGGCAGTAGGTCGATGTGGAGGTGGGCGGGATGGTTGTCGACCGCCGCTGCCGGCGACTTCACCGGTGTGTGAAGCTGCGCGATGAGTTCGTCGTCGAGCGAACTGCCCGCAGTTGCCGGATACTGTTCGCGCAGCACCGGCCACCATTCACGCTCTTGCCACTGTTCGAATTCGCGCGTATCGGCGGCACCCAGAACGTAGCCGGCGACTCCGAGTTCGTCCGCGATGACGAACGCAAGATCGAGGGCACCGACCAGATACGGGCCCACGTAGACGTGGCCCAGGAGGTCAGGATTCTCGACGAGTGCGCTGCCGTCGGCCCCGGCATCCGCAGTCTGAAGACACACACGATAGGTGCCGGGAAGATCATGGAGCGCCGCGGGCCGAATGTTGCTCATGGATTCACCCTAGCGGTCGCGTCAACTGGTCTACATTGACCACGTCCCAACCCGGCTCCAGTGGTCTAAGCAGACCCAATAAAGAGCAATATTCGCCTACTCAAAGGGCGCAGCTAGAGGGATGTTTCGAGAATGTTACGACACAATGCACCCCAAATTGGTCTACTCGGCTCTTTACCGCTCCCCTCAAAATGGGCTTCAATGAGAGGGTGACAGTCGTAGAAGAGTCAACCCGGCACACCCTTCGCGCACGCCTGCGGGAGCTCGTGGCCTCCACGGAGGTCGGCAAGAGCCTCCCGAGCGAGCGCGACTTGAGCGCCCGCTGGGGTGTCGCCCGCATGACCATTCGTCGCGCCGTCGATGCCCTTGTGGCCGAAGGTTTGGTCGAACGCCGCCACGGCTCCGGCACCTACGTCACCCCTCAGCCGTTCGTTCGATTGCTCGGGCTCACCTCGTTCTCACAAGACATGCGCGACCGTGGCCTCGAGCCGAGCGCACGCTTGCTCGCCTATCGCGTGGCTCCCGCCGATTCCGCTATCGCCGCCCAACTGCACATCACCCCTGGCGACCTTGTAGTTAGTTTCACGCGACTGCGCCTCGGCAGTGGCGAGGCAATGGCCGTCGAGACCGTTTGGATTCCCCAAGCCCTCGTTCCCGGCATCAACGGCAGCGATCTCGGCGGCTCGCTCTACGAGCTCCTGAGCAACCGATACCGCATCGCTCCCGGTGCTGCGAACGTCTCAATCGAGCCCGTGCTGCCCGACGAGCGTGTGCGCGAGCTGCTCACCATCAGTGAGAACCAAGCGTGCCTGCGCATTCGGATGGTCGATTCTGACGCACGGGGCAACATCATTATGATCGCTAACTGTTTCTACCGCGGCGACAAGTACCAGCTCACCGCGCAGGTCTCCGGCGGAGCGTTCACTTCAGATCAGGCTCGGAAAAGCTAATGCTTCGCGTGCTCGCTGTCGATGGCGGCCAGTCTGGCATCCGGCTCAAAAGCAGCGCACAGCCGGGCACCGTTGAAGTGGATGGCGTCAGCCGTCTCGAAGGCGACACCATGCGGTCCGTCGCTGGTGCAGTCGCTGTGGCGTGGGGCCATGGCAAATTCGCCCCGGTTGACCGCGTAATCATGGGGCTGACGACTGTTCCGGCCGACGCTTCCTCCTTTTCACGCCTAGCCGAATTGGTGGCTACGACCACGGGGGCGAGCGAAGTGTGGATCGCCAATGACACTGCCACCTCCCACGCCGGCGCCCTGTCTGCCGAGGCGGGCGTCTCGCTCAATACGGGAACGGGCGTCGCGTGCCTCGCCGTGCGCGAAAACGGGGAAACGCACACGGTCGATGGTGATGGCTACCTCTTGGGCGACTCTGGCGGCGGGTTTTGGCTCGGCAGCCGCGGAATTTCGGCGGTACTCCGTGCCGGCGACGGCCGCGGAGAAAAAACGGCGCTCAGTGCTCGAGCCGCCGAGCAGTTTGACGGGCTCAGCAATCTCGCGGCCCGACTTCATAGTGCTCACCGCCCGGTCAATCGCATTTCTCAGTTCGCGCGCTCGGTTCTCGCCGCAGCAAGCGACGGAGATGCCGTTGCCAACAGCATCATGGAGGAAGCCGCGCGCGAGCTCTTTCTCACCGCACGCGTAGCCGTTGACTGGGTGGCAGCGGATGCTCCGCTCGCGCTCGGCGGCAAATTGCTCGGCCCCAACACTCTGCTTTTCGCTCGCCTCGTCGAGCACCTCGCCGCTGAAGGTATGTCGTTCCGTCCCGCCGATGGCTCGGCGCTGGAAGGCGCGCTGTTGATCGGCACGGGCGCCACCGACAATCTTTATCGCAGCCTCATCCACGTGTGGAAAGAAGGAAACCTCGCATGACTCACCCGAGCCCGAGCCCCACCACCCTCGACGAGCACTCGCCCGCTGCTCGTTACTTGGATGTCGCCACGACCCTCGTCGAGCGGCTGCGCACCGACGAGGGCGGCAACATTCTTGCCGCCGCCCGCATCGTCGCTCGCGCTCTTGTCGCCCAGCGCACCATCCACATATTTGGTACTGGCCACTCACACATGCTGGCGGAGGAGTTGTTTTACCGCGCTGGTGGTCTCGTCAACGTGAAGCCCCTGCTCTTCGAGGGCCTCATGCTGCACACGAGCGCTCTGCTCAGCACCTCGCTCGAGCGCCTGCCCGGCCTCGCCGCGGCGCTGTTGCGCGATCACCCCATCGCCCCCGATGACGTGTTGATCGTGGCATCTAACTCGGGCAGCAACGCCGTGACTTCTGAACTCGTGCAGTTGGCGATGGCTGGTGGCACCCCCGTCATCGCGATCACCAGCCTGAACCACGCCACCTCCCCCGAGGCCCGCCCCACCACACTGCCGCGACTCCACGAGCTCGCGACCGTCGTGATCGATAACGGTGGCGCCGTCGGGGATGCTGCTGTCGATATCGCTGGCCTGGGCAGCCGAGTCTCCGCGACCTCTACTGTGGTGGGAGCAGCAATTCTGAACGCCGTGATGGCCGAAGCGATTCAACTTTCCGTCGATGCCGGAGTGATTCCCGATGTTTACGAAAGCAGTAACACGGCCAGCGGAGATCTCAGCAACCACCAATTCGTTGGCCGGATAACGACACCATGACCACTAGCTCTCGGGGCGGCGCCATCCCCTCGCCCTTCGCCGTCCGCGGCGTTATCGAGGGGTTCTACGGCGCGCCCTGGAGCCATGAACAGCGCCTCAACCTGATCGATTTTCTCGGGGAGCGGGGCATGAACACCTTCGTATACTCCCCCAAAGACGACCCGCTCGTGCGTCACGACTGGCGCACCCCCTACGAAGGTTCCGAGCTTGAGCGCCTGGCCGAACTCATTGCGCGCTGTGCCACGCACGACATGACTTTCATGTACTGCCTCTCCCCCGGACTCACGATGAAGTACTCCAGCGAAGACGACATCGACATGTTGCTCGCCAAGTTCGGCTCCGTGCGCGAACTGGGCGTCACCAGCTTCGGCCTGTTGTTGGATGACATTCCCACCCGGCTGCAGCATCCAGCGGATAGAGCGGCCTTCCCCGATCTCGTCACCGCCCACCAATCGGTCGTTGGCCGCGTGTTCGCGAAGTTTGACTCGAGCACTCAGCTCACCGTGTGCCCCACGCAGTACTGGGGATACGGCGACGAGGAGTACATCAGCCGGCTCGGGCTCGGCATTGACCCGCGCATCGACCTCTTCTGGACGGGCCGCGCCATCTGTTCGGCCACGCTCGACCTCACCGACGCCGCCGTTTTCGCTCGCGCGACAGGTCGCCCCGCTACCTACTGGGATAACTATCCCGTAAACGATGTCGCCATGGGCCATGAGCTGCACATCGGGCCCTATCGTGGCCGCGACCCGCAGTTACACCGGTTCTCGACCGGCATTATCGCCAACGGTATGGAGCTTTTCGAGTCTTCCAAGATTCCCTTCGCAACGATCGCCGACTACCTGCGCGACCCCGAGGGCTACGACCCCGAAGCCAGCTGGAAGCAAGCGATTCTGGATGTCGTTGGTCCCGAAAACGCCGAAGACTTCAGCGTCTTTGCCGACACCGTTCGCTCCTCGTGCCTCTCTGCTGACGATGCTCCCGCCCTGGGCGAGGCCCTCGAACGCTTCACTTTTGAGTCGGAGTATGGCGACCCCGTCGCTGCGGCATCCGAGTTGCTCACGATTGCAGACTCGATGGTGCATAGCGCCGACCGCTTGCTCGACGGTCCAGTCACTAACCAACCGCTCATTGACGAAGTTCGCCCCTGGCTCGAATCGTTCCGCGTGGGGGCTCACGCTCTCGTCGAGGTCGCACAGCTCGCAGCGGCAGGCCAGCTCACCACCGACGGCCCCGCGCGGCTTCGTCCTTTCCTCGACGCGCTCCGCGCCGCTCGCCGCCGAGTATTCGGCGACCTGCTCGATATGACTTTGGCGGAGCTCGTTGCCGCCGGGGCTTCACCACCCGCACCACCCGCATCACCTGCTCCACCCCGCACTGCATCACCCGACACTGCATCACCTACAGCAAAGGAATGATCATGCCCGTCACGAGAAAGACGACTCTCGCTGCTGTCGCTGCCCTCAGCGCCACAGCCCTGATCCTCACCGGTTGTTCTGCCGGCGGTGAAGGCTCCGACGACAACGTACTCCGCATCGCCATGGGCTCCCCCGGAGAAGCCCAAATCCGCGTCTGGGACGACGTTGCCGCCCAGTTCGAGGCCGCCAACCCCGACGTGACCGTCGAAATGAACTACCAAGACGACGATCTGTACCAAACCATTGGGCTGCCCAACCTGCTCAATGGCCGCAACGCTCCCGACATCTATTTCGAGTGGGCAGGCGCGCGGCTCGAACAGCGTGCCGCTGACGGTTTTGCCGCCGACCTGACGGATGCCGTGACCTCCGGCCCCATCGCTGGCCTCTTCGACGACGAAGTCTTCACCTCGCTCACCGTCGATGGCGCCGTCGTGATGGTGCCTCACTCCGCTGACGTCACCAACGTGCTCTGGTATAACGAAGACATCTTCGCGGATGCCGGACTCACCCCGCCCACCACCTGGGACGAACTGCTCGCCACGTGTGACGCCCTTGATGCTCAGGGAATCATCCCCATCGCCTCCGGAAACAAGGATCTCTGGGCTGCCGGCAACTGGCTCGCCCATCTGACTTCGCGGGTAGTTGGCGAGGACGCCTACAGCTCAGCTCTCGCCGGCGAAACCGATTTCAACACCCCCGAGTGGATCGAAGCCTTCGGTTATGTCGAAGAACTCGCCGACCACAACTGCGTCAACGAAAGCGTGAATGCGGTTGACGACAACGAAGGCGCGCAACTGTTCTTCCAGGGCAAAGCCGCCATGCATGCCATTGGTTCCTGGCTTGTCAGCTGGGCAATCGACGAGGCACCCGACCTCAACTTCGACTACGTCAACCTCCCCGCCATGCCCGGCGAAGGAAACCAGGAGAGCGTGATCGGTGTTGTCACCGGCTACGTCGTCAATGCCAAGAGCACGAAACAGGATGAGGCAGCAGAGTTCCTCGCACTGCTCAACAGCGACGAGAACGTTCAGCAATTCATCGGAGCAGAACTTACCCCGATGACGCTCTCGGCGGCATCCGGCGAAGACATCGACTCGCGCACGGCGTCGCTCACTTCGCTCTTGGAGACTGCCCCGGCGATCGTTCTCCCGCCCGACAACGGGTATGACCTCGAGACCGCCAACGCGCTGTACGCAGCCCTTGCTGAGGTGCTCGGTGGTCAGACCGCTCCGGCGGATGCCGTTGCCGGTATAGATCAGAAGCTGGGCTAGCAACGCCTCGCTAGCTAGCCGCCCCGCTAGCTAGCCCCTCCTCTGGTCGTCCGTCACCCGAAGGCGGACGACCAGTTCTCTCTTTCGAAGGGATCTCCCCATGAAGCCGAACCGTACGGTAACCCCGTATCTTTTCGTGGTGCCCGCCATGGCGGTCTTCGGCTTCGCGGTGCTCTTCCCTGTAATCATGACGTTCGCGTACAGCTTCACAGAGTGGAACGGCTACGGCACCATGGTGTTCGTCGGCATCGACAACTACCTCAAAGCCGCTAACGACGCGCTGTTCCGCGACTCGTTCGTGCACGTTCTCATCTATATCGCCATCACGATCGTGTTGGAGGTCGTCGTTGGCCTCGTTCTCGCTGGCCTCGTGAGTGTGCACCGCCGCGGCTCGCTCTGGTTCCGCGTCGCCATCTTCACGCCCGTCATGTTGCCGATGGTCGTAGTGGCCGTGCTGTGGGCTTTCGTTTACAACAACGACTTCGGTCTTCTCAACGCTGCACTACAGACTCTGGGCCTTGATAGCCTCCAACGCGTCTGGCTAGGCGATCCCGCCACGGCGCTGATCGCGGTCAGCGTGGTCTCCGGTTGGGTATATGCCGGTTTCTACATGACTATCTTCTATGCTGCCTTCAACCAAGTGCCGACCGAGGTGGTCGAGGCTGCTCGACTCGATGGCGCGAACGAATGGCAACTCTTTCGCCGCGTCAAGGTACCGATGATCCGCAATGCGATCACCGTCGCACTCTTACTCTGCATTACCGGCGGCTTCCAAGGCTTCGATCTCTTCTACGTCATGACCAACGGTGGCCCGTACGGCGCCACCGAGATCCCCACCACCTACCTCGTGAAGTCTGTATTCAGTTTCCAGAATGTTGGCTATGGCTCAGCGATGGCGGTCGTGCTCACTGCTGTCGTCGTTGCTTTGGGCCTGATCTTTATGCGAGTGAATCGTGAGAAGCCAGAGGACGTGCGCTCATGAGCCTGACCAAACGCACGGCACCCTCCGCTGCACGGCGAGCCCCCGGTAGTCGGCATCATGCCGGGCGCACGACTCCCCGGCGCTTACCCGATGTGCTCTTCACTGCTGCTCTCGCGGTCATCGCCGTGGTGTTCTTCTTCCCCATGCTCTGGATGGTGTTCTCCAGCTTCAAATCAAACTCCGCGATCTTCGCGACTCCCTTTGCGCTGCCGACCGAGATCGACTTCGGTCGCTGGGTTGAGGCCTTCGAGGTCGGCCATATCGGCCAGTACGCGCTGAACAGCATCATCGTCACGGGCGCTTCGGTGTTGGGCATCCTACTGTTCGGGGCCGCCGCAGCCTTCGCCTTCAGCCGTTACCGCTTTCGCGGTCGTAACCTTCTCATGGGGTTACTCGCCCTGGGCTTGCTGTTGCCCCTGCAGTCGTACTTCATTGCACAGTCCACCATGTTCACCCAGCTGGCCATTACCGACACTCGCTGGGCACTCATCATCCCGTACACCGCCATGGGCTTACCGCTGGCCGTGTACTTGCTCAAGGTCTATCTGGATGCCGTACCCCATGAACTCTTCGAAGCCGCGCGCATCGACGGGGCCAGCGACCTGCGCGTCTTCGGATCGATCGCTCTGCCGCTTCTTCGCCCCGGTCTCGCGACGGTCGCCATCTTTTCGGCGCTCTCGAGCTGGAACGAGTTCTTGCTCGCGCTGCTCTACATTCAGGATGACGCGCTCAAAACGATTCCCACCGGACTGCTCGCATTCTCCAGCCGGTATGTAACCGACTACGGGCTGCTCTTCTCGGCGCTCTCGATCGTGACGCTGCCGATGATTGTGATCTACATCGTCTTCAATAAGCAGATCGTGGAAGGCATCACGGCCGGCAGCGTGAAGTAGGCGAAGGTCGCACCGCACGAACGCGAAAGCGGGGGAGTGCGATCCCAACCCGGGGGAGCGCTAGCCCAGTCCGCTACGCCTGAATGGCGGGAATGGGCTTCGATCGCGACATGAAGCGCACCACGTTTTCATCGACGATGATGTCGCTCGGGCGCAGCGGGCGCGTGAGGTACAGCCCCTCAAGCCGGCTGATGCGACTGAGTGCAACATAGGTCTGGCCCGGTGCGAACGAACGTGGCCCGAGATCGACAATCGCGCTGTCATAGGTCTTACCCTGCGACTTGTGGATCGTCACGGCCCACGCCAGGCGCAGCGGAAACTGCGTGAACTCGGCCACGACATCTTTACGCAGCGCTTTGGTGCGCGCCGAATACGAATACTTGAACTTCTCCCAGACAGCGGGCTTCACTTCGTAGTCGCGCCCGTCGATCTCGACCCAAACGGTGTCGGCGACCTTGACCACGGTGCCAACGCTGCCGTTGACCCAGCGCTGGGTGCCGCCCTCTTGCGTGTCGTTGCGCAGGAACATCACTTGAGCACCGACCTTAAGCTCAAGGGCTTCGTCGGCCGGGTACGCGCGTCCGCCGAACTCTCCCGAGATCTGCGCTTTGGCGGTGAGCACTCGACCGGGCAGGCGGGCGAGCGCCGAGGCGTTGATGCGTGTCACGGTGCTGTTCGTGGTCGCCAGCGTTATCGTTCCGTCGTTCGGTGCGGGGCGAGCGCCGACGGAATTCAGGCGGGCCGCGATCTCGGCGGTGACGCCATTGTGACGCACCGCATTGAGCATGTACTTGAACTCATCTTCATGCTGGCGGTGGATGCTCGTGAGTTCGTAAATCGTCAGGTCGGTTTCTTGCCACACGAGAGCGTCGAAGAACCAGATAGAGCGGTAGCGGTCTTCAAAGTACGCGCGTTCGTCGGGGTCACCCGGAACCGGAGCGAGTTGATACGGGTCGCCGAAGAGCACGACCTGCACGCCGCCGAACGGTTCCTTCTTGCGTTGCCGCGCTTGACGCAGACTGCGGTCGATCGCGTCGAGCAGGTCGGCATTGACCATCGAGACTTCGTCGATGACGAGCGTCTCGATCGTGTTGAGCAGCTTGCGCAGTTGATCAGTCTGTTCGAGCTCGTGGTCGGCGATGACGCCAATAGGCAAACGAAACAGCGAGTGGATCGTCTGACCGCCCACATTGAGCGCGGCAACCCCGGTGGGTGCACAAATCACTATCTGCTTGGAGGTGTTGTGCGCCAAATGGTTAAGGAGCGTGGATTTACCGGTGCCCGCCCGCCCCGTAACAAAGAGGTTCTCGCGCGTCGTCTCGATGGCAGCGAAGACGGCTGCCTGCTCGGGCGCGAGGGTTATTGTGGACACTCAATCACCCTAATGCTGCTGATGGCCTCGACTGTGCCTGCGCGCCGCATTCTGTGTGCAGGGGATCTCTCACCTCAGCGGTTTAGGATGTGTGAATGCGTCGCGAGCTTGTCACCTGGTCTATCGTGCTCGGGCTCATCATTGCTGCCTTCATCACGACGGTTCTCATCGTGAACTCCACGCTGTTCAGTGCGGGTGGCTTTGTGCGCAGCTACCTCGGAGCTCTCGCGCGCCACGACATGGCATCCGCCTTGCAGATCTCCGACATCCAGCTGCCTGAAGAGTTCGGCGCTTCGTCGGATGATGGCGCGGGCGCAACCCCCATCGACACCACCGGCGCCGGCTCGATGCTGCTCGCCGGTTCGCACGATCTTTTGCGACCGTCGGCACTCAGCACCCTCGACGACATCGAGCTCGTCGACCGCACAATCAACGCGGATGGCACCGAGACCGTGACGTTCGATTTCGTTCTCGATGGAACGGCTTCCAGTTCGACCTTCACGGTTGAGCGCGATGGAACGAGCTTCGGGGTGTTCGCCGACTGGAAGTTCGTCACCCCACCGCTCGAGATCGTTCGGCTCACCGTCACGAACTCTCAAGAGTTCTCGGCCAATGGCTCCGAATTCGTCACACCGAGTTTCGGCGCCGCCGCACCCTATGTAGTTCTCACCCCCAGCAGTTTCGAGATCAGCCACACTTCCGCGTTTCTCAAGGCTGATCCGATCATGGTTTCCGCGGTCGAGCCTGGGGCCACCGTGCGTGCGAACCTCGAGGTCGTCGCGAACGAAGCAATGGTGTCTCACGTGCAACGCGAGGTAAACGATTACCTTGACGAATGTGCCACCCAGGTTGTTCTTCTGCCCACGGGATGCCCCTTCGGCCAGCCCATGTCGAACCGCATCGTGACCTCGCCCGAATGGAGCATCGCGAATTACCCCGCGGTCTCACTCGTTCCCGGCTCCGAAGCGGGAACCTGGCTCATGCCCACGACGGATGCCGCCGCCCACCTCAAGGTTGATGTGCGATCGATCTTCGATGGTTCGGTCTCCACCTTCGACCAAGACGTTGACTTCACCTCGAGCTACCTCGTTACCCTGATGCCGGATGACGAGTTACTCGTCACGGAGCAGTTTCCCAACTAGCGAGCATCCGCCCCGCTCGACGCCATCAGGACTGCGATTGTGGGCGTGCAGCAGGGTTCTCGCTCTGCTCCTGATCGAAGCCCGAGCGGGCGATGGTTCCCCATTCACTCGGGCGCTTGAAGAGCGCGCGATAGACGCCCTGTAGCCGCCACCAGGTGTGTACGAGATGGAAACCCATCAGTTCCGCGAGAGTCGTCAGCAGAAGCGTGATGACATCGCGGAGCCGCGAGTAGCGATGGTACGCATTCTCCTCGATCAACACAGCAGCTAACGAGGAGATCAGCGAGAGACCCACCGAGACGAAGAACGCGAGCGCGAAGAGTTGCCACGTGATGAGGCCGGTGATGGCACCGGCGAGCGCAATGAACGCACCGATGACACCGAAGATAGGGCCGTAGAATTCGAACAATACGAAGTAGGGGAGCGTGAGCATCCCGAGCACACCGTAGCGGGGGTTCAGGATCATCTTTCGCTGCTTAGCGATAAGTTCGCCAAGGCCCTGTGACCAGCGGCGGCGCTGAGTGCTGAGCGCTTTAAAGGTGTTGGGCACTTCGGTCCAGCACACGGGTTCGGCAACGAAGGCAATACGGTACGGCCGTTTCTCGTCTCGCGCCTTCTTGGTAATGGAGACGACGAGGTCGGCATCTTCGGCAAGCGATGTCGCATCGAGCCCGCCCACTTCAAGTACGGCGTCACGCCGGAACGCGCCGAACGCTCCTGAAATGATCATGAGGCCCTTGATGGATGCCCAGCCCGTGCGCCCCACAAGGAACGCCCGCAAGTACTCCACCACCTGAATGCGCTCGACCCACTTCTTTGGCATCTCCACTTTCGTGACGGCGCCTCGCGAGACCGTGACCCCATTGGCCGGACGAATGACTCCGCCCACGCCAAGCACGGTGGGATCAGCAACGAACGGCGCTGCGATGTGAAGGAGGGCGTCGCGCTCGAGCAGCGAATCCGCGTCGATCATGCAGACGATTTCTTGGTCAGCGACGCGCAATCCCGCGTTGACGGCATCCGAGCGCAGCCGCACGCTCTCCTTACGTACGACTGTGAGATCACCACTGCGCGAAGCCCACAGATCGATGATCTTGCCTTCGTGATGCGGTGCGTTTGCGAGTTCACGGGGAGACAGGCGCAGGTCGAAGTTTTCTTTGAGCTTCTCGAAGGTGGCATCCGTCGATCCGTCGTCAACGACAATGATGCGCGTCAGGGGGTAGCGCAGATTGCGCAGCGCCAGCACCGCATCTACGATGCCGGATTCTTCGTTGTGGGCGGGCACAATGACCGAGATCCCGGGCGTGAGAGGGTTCGCGAAGATTTCGGAGAGCGACATCGACGAGGGCCAGTTCACTTCACGCGAAACCTCAAGCGCTCCCCGCAGTAAGACCACGAGAAAGATGCCGTTGTACATCCCGTAGTAAACGATTAGTACCCAGGTGACCCAGTAGGTGACGTGCGAAAGTACGTCGAGCATCATTCGGCCTGCAGTTCGTAGATCGCTATTTGCGCGTGAGAGTGCTCGTAGGCGCTGTACGTGGCCATGGCCTGCAGAGCGGGCAACGACAGGGGCGAACCGAGCCGTTGAAGCGAGCGGATGCTCGCTAACCGCACGACTTCGCTGGGGGAGGAGAGCCCCGCCTCGATCACCCTTCTCGCATCCACCAGGTTCAGTTGCCCGGCCAAGTCGAGTGCCATCGCGCGAACACGAACACTGCTGTCGGATGGGGTGTCACCGAAATCGGCGATGGTGGAAGGAGCTGCTCGCAAGACTGCCATTGACACGATGCGCGCAGGGATGTCTCTTGAGCCTTCAGCGCTACGCAGCAGCGCGGGCACGAGAGAACTCAGCCCGGCGCGGCCGATGACCTGAGCGGCGAGACTGCGCACCCGCGCATCTCGGTCGGTGAGCATCCGTTCGACGGAGACGGGAGCGAGCTCTGCAAGAGGAGCAAAGCGGTCGAGCGCCCGCGCTCGCGTCAACGCAAAGGGGGATTTCATGTGGGCTAGGCACTCGCGGTGAAACTGCTGCGTGACCAGCCAGGTGGTGAGCGCTGCGCGGTCGTCACCACGAACTTGCGTTGCAGTGTGGGCGGCTAATCGCGTGAGGGCTCGAGTGTCAGCACGCGAGAACGCGAAGCTGGTGTTTCCGTCGATGATGTCGAGCAGCACAGGGCGCACTCGGTCTCGCCGTTTCTTCTGCCGGTCGTTGACGATAGTGCGGATGACACGCTCGCCTACGACAGTGAGGGCCAAGACCCCGCACACCGTCGCCGTCGTGAGCAGCAACGCCATCATGAGTCCCGGAATAGTTGGGAGCGCCTCGACCGCGTCAATCATCTCGACAACAGAGCCGTCGCCCGCGCCAGCAGTTCCCGAGAGGAGAACGGCTTGACGACATAGTCGTCGGCACCCGCGGCGAGCGCTCGTTCAATATCTTGCTCTTGCGCTTTGGCTGTCAGCATCAGGATGCGGGTTTTCTCGAAGGCAGGATCAGCACGCAGCTCGAAACAGACTTCAAGGCCGTTGCGTCGCGGCATCATCCAGTCCAAGATCACGAGGTCAGGAACGGTGGCGCGAGCAGCCCCCAAACCGGCTTCGCCGTCGTGCTCGGTCTGCACTTCGTGACCGGCTTGTCTCATGCGGTGAACCACGAGCGCGCGGACATCTTCATCGTCTTCTACGATCAGGATCAGGGCCATAATTACGCCTCCCCACAGGCTTAATCTCCGAGCACCGGCGCTCAGGCTTGCCACTAGTCTGTCATTAGTCGGAGTCTGGGGGCCGCAATGGCAAGATCGCAGTTGACTAAGCCGGGAGATGTTCGGCGGGTCTCCGTGACCTCTGCCTCCACCGTTATCTTGCTCTTTCTTGTGTTTTTGCTGGGATGGGGCTTCGTCGCTATCTCCGCTCCGGGCTCCCACGTCGCGGCGTGGTGGCCCGCCGCTGGCGTCAGCGTCTTGCTGGTCTTGCGACTCCACCGCTCCCAGCGGCTCTGGGGCGCTCTCGCCGTGATTGCGGTCACAACGATGTCCAATATGGTCGGCGGCCGAGAACTGCTCGTCGCCGTGTCCTTCGGAATCGCCAATAGCGCTGAGGCCTGGCTGGTGGCGTTCATCCTGACCGCAGCGGGTCGCACTCGACCCGCTCTCGATAGCCTCGCGATCGCGTACCGCCTCTGTGCTGCGGTAGCGGCCGGGGCGATAGTAGCTGGGTTTCTCGCTGGGGCCACAGTCGTTATTTTCGACGGCGGATCCTTTGTCGACACCCTGGTCGGAGTGAGCGCCGCCCACGGGACCGCCGTGCTCATCATCGTTCCGTTCGCGCTGCTTCCCGCGACGCGGCTCACCCAAGTTCATCCGCTCGAAGTCGCCGTTCAAGTGCTTGCTCTGGCCGGGGCGCTTTTCTACGTCTTCGGCCCCACAGCGAACCTCCCACTCTCGTTTCTTCCGCTGCCCGTTATCGCCTGGGCTGCATTCCGCTTTCCGACCCGCGTGGTGCTGTTCGAGATCGTCGGCATCGCCCTCGCTGTCTCTTTCTTGACCTCGGCCGGTGGTGGCCCCTTCGACCAAGCGGTCGCACTGGGAGGTGATCCTTCGACCCTGATTCAGATTTTCTTGCTCTCTGTGGCGTCATTCGTGCTCCTCGCAACTTCTTCCCAGAATGAGAACCGACTGGTTACCTCTCGACTGACCGATCGCGAGAGCGTTCTTCGGGGTGGTTTCGTCGGGTCGCGCGTCGGGCTGCTCATCGTGGAGACGTATCCGCAGGGGTTCGTCGTATTGGAATCCAACGAGATCGCCTCGGCCGTCATCAGCCCCGAACGCGAAGAACGCACGGACGCCGATGGAGAGCCCGTCGTGCTCTGGCATGGCCCACTCGCTGAAAGAATCAAGGTGGCCGTGCGCCGACGCGTCGATCATGTCAGTTGGCAGGCCGGCGTCAACGGAGTCCATTCCGACATCGACGTGCTCATCACCGCCCAGAAACCCGCCTCGCTGCAGCGCTACAGCATCCAATTTGTGGATGTTTCTGCCGCGCGTCGTACCGCGGAAGCCCAGCAGCTCGCGCTCGAGAATGAGCAGAAGGCGACGGCACGCGTCACAGAGCTGAACCGCCAGAAAGAGGAGTTTGTGGCTTCTGCCAGCCACGAGCTGCGAACGCCAATCACGAGCATCATCGGGTACGTCGAGTTGCTCGAAGAAGAAGAGCTGGATGACTTTCAGCGCGCGTCAGTGGAGACGATCGCTCGCAACGCGCGGCGGCTTGCCGACCTCGTTGAGAGCCTGCTCGAGCTCGGCCGCCCCCGCAATCCGTCGACCAGCGTCGATACAAGCGATGTCGTGCATACCGCGCAGGAGGTCGTGCGCAGTCTCGTACCGCTTGCCCAGCGCGCTGATCTGACGCTGACGGTCGCGGCCAGCGATCCGTTACGGGCAGCACTGCCCGCCATCGAGCTCGATCGTATTCTCACGAACATCGTCAATAACGCCCTCAAGTTCACTCCTGCGGGCGGCACCGTGACGGTCTCATTCGCGCGCACCGCGACGGAAGTAATGGTCAGTGTCACCGACACCGGCTTTGGCATGGCCCCAGAGACGGTTGAGCACATCTTTGAGCGTTTCTACCGCGCTCCCGATGCCGAGGAGCGCGGTATTACCGGTACCGGCCTCGGCCTCCCGCTCGTGCAGGGGCTCGTGAACAAACACCTCGGGTCGGTGACGGTGGCATCGGTTGTCGGCGAGGGAAGCACGTTCACCGTAAATCTGCCGCTGGCCAACGCAAGCGACCACGCGATCTAGCGAGCATCCGCCACGCTGCGAATTCGTTACTTAGCGCTTAGCGAGCATCTCGTTGTAGGCATCCAGTTCGGCATCGCCGTCGCGATCGGCCTTGCGGTCGTAGCGAACCGAGGCGCGGCCGTCGCTGCGGCGCCACATGATGGCCACCGCAATCGCGAGGGCGATCGTGGGGATCTCGCCGACGCTCCAGGCGATACCGCCTCCGATGCGCTGGTCTTCAAGCGCGCTCACGCCGGTATCCCAGCCCATCGCGCCGTACCAGTCGGCCAACAGCAGCCCGGTGCCGGTCATGAGGCCGAGGCCAAAGAAGGCGTGGAACGCCATCGTGGCCAGCAGAATCAGCAATCGGATCGGGAACGCGGGGCGGTGTGGTGACGGGTCGACTCCGATGAGCGCCTGCACGAACAGGTAGCCGGAGGCCAAGAAGTGGATGATCATCCACTCATGCCCCACATGGTCGGTCGACGCCCAGCGGAATAGCGGCGTGTAATAGAACACCCACAGTGAGATCACGAAAATAGCGGCGGCTACGACCGGATGCCCGATGACGGCCAAATACCGCGAGTGCACGATCAGCAGAATCCACTCGCGCGCTCCGCGGCTGCCGTCGGTGCGCTTGCTGATCGCGCGCATCGCCAGCGTCACGGGAGCGCCCGGAACCAGCAGCACGGGAATCATCATGCCGAGCGTCATGTGCCCGAGCATGTGCATCGAGAAGAGGTAGCCCTCGTAGACGTTCACGCCGCCGTTGGTGATGTAGAACAGCAACAGCATCCCGAGAACCCAGAACACAGTGCGGTGAACCGGCCAGCTATCGCCGCGCTTGTGGAGGCGCCAGACCCCCGCGAGGTAGAAGAAGATCGCGAAGGCACAGATGAGTACCCAGATGAGGTCAAAGCTCCAGAGGGTAAAGAGGTTGCTGGCACTCACAGGCGGCGGCAGCGGAGACCCGGTGAGGTAGGCCGCGGGGGAGGAGTCGGGCACATCGGCGGCCACGATCTCGGGAACGGGAGTGGGTGTCGTAGCCAGTGCAGCGGCAGCGCCCGAGGCGAGGCCCATGAAAGCGAGCTCAGCGGTGACGATCCACCAGAACCATCCGCGTTCCTTGCGGGGGCTGGATTCGAGGCGGCCGATCGCATAGTTGCGGTACACGGCACCGAAGAGCCCCATGACGATCAGAGCAAACACCTTGACGAGCACGAGGATGCCGTAGGGCGACAGTAGGTTCGCTAAGTTCTCGACGCGAATTTCTGCACTCACATAGCCGGAGGCAGCGACCACGATGAAGCTCACGAGCGCGATGCTCGAGTAGCGGCGCAGCACGATCGCGAGGCGATCCTTGCCCAGAGCAGGGCGGGCTACCGCGATGGCGAGCAGCCCGCCGAGCCACAGGGCGGCAAAGACGAGGTGCAGGTAGATGGCGCTCGTGGCGGCGTCGTGATCTGCCGTTCCGCCGCTGTGGCCCTGCAGCGCCATGGGGATGAGGCCGGCAACAGAGAGCACGAGAACGAACACGAGCGCGCTCATATTGCGCACCGCGAAGCACAGAACGGTCACAACAGCCGCTATGAGCACTGTGGCGAGCCAGGCTTGACCGAGTTCGGTGACCGTCAAAAAGCTCGCGAGAACGTCACCAAAGGCGCTTGAGAGGTCAATGGGCTGGTTGCGTACCGCCAAGAACGTGAAAAAACCCGTGAAAGCGGATGCCACGGCCCAGACGGCAGCGCCAGCAGCGGCGAAGTCGAGCGTGAGCGTGAATTCGTCACGCTTCGGGCTCATCGCGAAGATCGCGATCATGAGCGCACCAATAGTGGCAGCGAGCCCCAAGTTCACGAATAGCTTGGAGATGGGCAAGCCCCACCGCACGACGGCGCCGGGGTCAAGCAGAATCGGAGCTTCTGCTCCGCCGCCAAACCGCAAACCTGCTACCACCACGACAAAGGCGACGACGATCAGCAGCGCGGGACCGGCTATCCGGCTGATTCGTAACACGCTTCAAGAGTACTCGCGGTTATCCGAGAGTGTGCCCAGCGGCCACGCACCGCGGCGTTCGCCCCTCAGCCATGCAAAAAGGGCGACGTCCCGAAGGATGCCGCCCTTTTCAAAGTTGCTACTTAGCCCTTGGCTGCTGCCTTGAGCTTGCTGCCTGCACTGAGCTTGACGCCGTGGCTGGCCTTGATCTCGATGGCTTCACCCGTCTGCGGGTTACGGCCGGTACGAGCCTCGCGGAAGGTACGCTCTGCAGCCATCCATCCGGGGATCGAAACCTTGGTTCCTTCGCCGACCGACTTGGACAGCACGGAGAAGAAAGCGTCAACGACGCCGGATACGGCAGCCTGGCTCTGGCCAGACTCTGCGGCAACCGCCGCTACGAATTCAGTACGGTTTAGCGACTTGTCAGCCATAAGGTGGTCCTCCTCGGACGTAGTGCAGTTAGTTGTTCCGAAACGTTAGAAAACGTCGGAACCGCTTGGAATCTACCAGCTTGACTTGGTAATTCCGGGCAACTCGCCCCGGTGAGCCATTTCACGGAAGCGAACACGGGAAACACCGAACTGCTTGAGGTATCCACGGGGACGGCCGTCAATGGCGTCGCGACCGCGTACGCGGATCGGCGAAGCATCGCGGGGGAGCTTCTGAAGTCCGAGGCGTGCAGCCTCGCGTGACTCGTCAGTTCCGGCGGGGTCGACGAGAGCCTTCTTCAGCTCGAGACGACGCTCGGCGTAACGCGCAACGATAACTTTGCGCTGTTCGTTCTTTGCAATCTTGCTCTTCTTAGCCATGTTTAGCGCTCCTCGCGGAATTCAACGTGCTTGCGAACCACCGGGTCGTACTTCTTGAGTACGAGGCGGTCGGGGTTGTTGCGACGGTTCTTGCGCGTCACATAGGTGTAGCCGGTTCCAGCAGTGGAACGGAGCTTGATGATCGGACGTACGTCCTGTGCCTTTGCCATTAGATTTTCTCCCCACGTGCAAGGAGGTCCTTGACAACGGATTCGATGCCACGAGCGTCAATTACCTTGATGCCCTTTGCGGACAACTGAAGAGTTACGTTGCGGCGAAGCGACGGTACGTAGTACGTCTTCTTCTGGATGTTCGGGTCGAAACGACGCTTGGTGCGACGGTGCGAGTGCGAGATTGCGTGTCCGAAGCCGGGAATGGCGCCGGTCACTTGGCAGGTTGCTGCCATGGTGATACTCCTGTTCTAGTTACCGTAAGGACTAAGCCTTACCCAAGATCACTTGTCGGCACACACACTGCATTCTTCTTGAGCCGTGTTTTCACGCGGTTTCAATCAGGGTGGGATGTGTCTGCGAGAGCGGAAGATACCGCTCGATCAACGGTATATGTTACGTGCTAGAGCACGCCGGGCACAACCCGAAGACGTCAACAATGTGGTGCGGTTGCGTAAAACCGTGTTCAGAGGCGACGTTCTTTGCCCACTCTTCAACGGCATCCGCCTTGATTTCGACCGTGGTTCCGCAATTGCGGCAGATCAAATGGTGGTGGTGCGAGTCGGGCGTGCACGCGCGGAACAGGCTCTCGCCGTCTTGCTGCAGTGAATCGGCGTCGCCGGCTCCGGCTAGGTCGGCCAAGGCGCGATAAACCGTGGCCAGCCCGATTGAGCTACCGGCGTCGCGCAGGGCCGTGTGCAGCGCCTGAGCGCTCACGAAACCCTCTGACTCAGTCAGAGCATCCCGCACCGCTTCTCGCTGCCACGTATTGCGCTTCATAGCGACCATTCTAGCTTTTGCCTGCTGGGCTAGCGGTGATCAATTCGGCTCCTGATGCGCGGCTCGCGCTGCGGCGGCCGCCCCGGTTGCGACGCACCGCGATGATGCGACACACGATGTAGATCAGGAACGAAATAGTCGTGATGTACGGGCTGATCGGCAAGGAGCCGCCGATCGCGAGCAAAACGCCACCGGTCGCCGACACAAAACCGAAGATCATGCTGAGCACGGGTACGAGCCTCGGCGACGACGACACCTGCATCGCTGCCGCGGCTGGCGTCACGAGCAGCGCCATCACCAGGAGAGCGCCAATAATCTGCACCGCCACCGCGACCATGAGACCCAGCAGCACCATGAATCCGAGCGAAAGCAGGCGGGAAGGAACGCCGCGAGCGCCCGCAACCTCCGGATCGAGGCTGTCGAACGTCAGCGGACGCCACACGACAAAGAGGGCGGCCAGCACCACGACGCTGATCACGATCAGCAGTCCGAGTTGCTCGCTGTCTACCGAAATGATTTGCCCGGTGAGGAGGCCAAACTTGTTTCCACTGCGTCCGGGATAGAGCGCCAGAAACAGGATGCCCAAACCCATACCGAACGGCATGAGTACGCCAATGATCGAGTTTCGATCGCGAGCCTTCGCCCCGAGCATCCCGATCAGAATCGCAGCAACAAGGGAGCCCGCGATCGAACCCGCGACAACGTTGACCCCGAACAGTAGTGCGGCGGCAGCTCCCGCAAACGAGAGTTCGCTGATGCCGTGCACCGCAAACGCCATGTCGCGTTGCATGACGAAGACGCCGATGAGCCCGCCCGCGATGCCGAGCACCGCGGCGGCAATCAGGGAGAAGCGCACCAGGTTGAGCAATTCGCCGTAGTTGGTGAAGTTGACGAGCTGACCCCAGAATTCGTCGAAGGTCATTCGCTCTCCTCCTCGTGGTGGTGGTCGCCCTGTGGCGTGCCAGCCACGATGACGCGGCCGCCCACCCGCACGACCTCGACGGGTGTGCCGTAGAGCTCGCTCAGCACTTCGCTGCGCAGCACTTCATCAGGTGTGCCAATGGTGAACTTGCCACCGGCGAGGTACAGGATGCGGTCAACCATGCTCAAAATCGGGTTCACGTCGTGCGTGACAAAGATAACCGCGGTGTCGTGCTCGCGACGGCGGCGGTCGATCAACTCAGACACGCCTCGCTGATGCTGCAGGTCGAGGCTGAGCAGCGGTTCGTCACAGAGCAGCAGCACGGGATCGGCAGCGAGGGACTGAGCGACCCGCAAGCGTTGCTGCTCGCCGCCCGACAGCGAACCGAGGGGCTGGCCTGCGTAGCTGGTCGCCCCCACATCAGCGATCAATTCGTCGACGCGGTCTTTTACCGCGCGGGGGAGGGTCGGGAATCCGAAACGGTGCCCATTGACTCCGAGAGTCACGAGATCTCGCCCTCGTAATGGAGTCCCGGGGGCCGCAAGTTTTTGTTGAGGAATGTAGCCGATGCAACGATCGCCGCGGCGAACCGGATGCCCGGCCACCGTGATCGTGCCCGAGTCGAGCTTCTGCTGACCGAGGATCGTTTTCAGCAGGCTCGACTTGCCCGAGCCGTTGGCTCCCAGAACCGCCAGAAACTCTCCGGGCGCGACATCAAGGTTCAGGTCTGACCAGAGAGTGCGCGCGCCAAAGCCGAGCACCCCATCGCGGATGCTCAACACGGGAACTGCCGCGGACGCCGAAGCATCCGCGGCAGAAGCCGGTGTAGTGGCTGTAGCGGGGGTATCGCTCACAGCGTTGCCATCGTTACGGGACAAGGACCACCGCGAGTTCGTCCAAGTTTGAAGACATCCATTGAATGTAGTTTGCACCCTCGGGCAGCGTCTCGGTAAATGACACCACGGGGAGGTCGGCCGCTTCGGCCGCTTCGCGGACGCGCTCAGTCTCAGGGCTTGCGGTCTGCTCGTTGTAGGCCAAGAGCGCAGCATGACCGGAATCGATCAACTCAAGCACCTCGAGTAGAGCGGCTGGGGGAACATCCGAACCCTCTTCAATGGCCTCGGTGAACTCAGGCGACGTGTCGTCGTGGAGACCGACCGCTTCGAGCAGGTACACGGCAACAGGCTCGGTTACTGCAGCGCCCTTACCTTCAGCGCTCTCGGCGATGGTGTCAGCCTGGTCTTCGAGTCCTTCAAGGTCGGTAAGGAAAGCAGCGAGGTTGGCCTCGAAAGCGTCGCTGTTCTCGGGGCTCAGCTCAGTGAGCTCTTCGCTGATGTGTTCAGCAACGTGCTCGATGGCGTGAAAGCTGTACCAAATGTGCTCGTTGAAGCCCTCGATGTGGTCGTGGTCTTCGTGGCCCTCTTCGTCAGCATGCTCGTCGTCGGCGTCCTCATCGTGATCGTCGCCGTCTTCCTCGAGCAGGCCAGAGGCGTCCACCGCGTTGATGAGAATGGCGCCTGAGCCTGCCGCTTCGTACAGGGCTTCAGCGAAGGGGTCGTAGCCGCCGCCGTTGAGCACAACAAGCTCGGCTTCGGAGACAGCCAGCTGGTCGCGGGCGGATGCTTCGTAGCTGTGGGGGTCTTGGGCCGGGTTGTCGATCAAGCTGGTGACCGACACGGCGTCGCCGCCCAGCGTGGAGACGAGATCTCCGTAGACGCTGGTGGAGGCAACGACGGCAATTGTGCCGTCGTCTTCGGCGGGCTCGGTGGTCGAGCATCCGGCAAGGGTCAGCGCGGAGACCGCGAGCACGGCTCCGGCGGTCAGCGCGCGCGAGCGCGGAGTGACAGAAAAAGCAGAGGTGAAGCGAGACAAGAGAGTGTCCTTCTAAAGCTGTAGCTGATAGCGGTAATGAGATTCGTTATCAATAGAATACACGCCGACGAGGATGACGGCGAATCAGCCGACATCCATCCCTGCTGACTACGCTCAAGGAGCTTTGTGATGGGCACGGAAAGAGGGCGCGCGATGTCACCAAAAACCACCAACTGGGCCGGCAACCTCAGCTACGGTGCCGAAACGATCGAGCAGCCGACCACCGTGACCGAGGTACAAGAGCTTGTGGCTCGCTGGCCCCGCGTTCGAGCGCTCGGCACCCGACACTCTTTCACCGACATTGCGGATACCGCCGGCGCACTGATCAGCCTCGCCGGCCTCGACCCTGACATCCAGATCGACGAGGCGTCGCTCACCGTGAGCGTCACCGGGGGCACCAGTTACGGCATCCTGATGGCCGAACTGCAGCAGCACGGGTTCGCTCTGCACAACACGGGGTCGCTCCCGCACATCTCCGTGGCCGGAGCCACCGCTACCGCAACCCACGGCTCCGGAGACGGCAACGGCATCCTCTCCACAGCCATCGCCGCGCTCGAACTCGTCACCGCTGACGGCTCGCTCGTGACGGTCGATCGCTCCAGCGATGACATGCCAGCGCTAGCGGTGGGCCTCGGGGCGTTCGGGATCATCACGCGCGTGACCCTCGACATCCAGCCCAGCTATGTCGTGCGCCAAGACATCTACCGGTTTGCCCCATGGGAGACCGTGCTCCAACAGTTGGATGCCGTGATGGCCAGCGCCTACAGCGTGAGCCTTCTTGCCGACTTTGCGAGCCCAACCGTGGCCCAGATCTGGCTCAAGACGCGCCTGGGCGCCGGCGCTGAACCGCCGCTGGCATCCACTCTGTTCGGCGGCACTTGGTATGACGACTCAGACGAAGCTTCGAGCGAGCATGTGAACCAACGAGCAAGCGTGCCTGGCCCGTGGTCAGAACGGATGCCGCACTTTCGTCTCGAGGGCCAGCCTTCCAACGGCGGCGATGAGTTGCAGAGCGAGTACTACGTGGCACGAGAGCACGGCGTTGAGGCGTTGCAGGCGCTGCGCGCTCTCGGTGCCCAGATCTCGCCGCACCTGCTGATCTCAGAGATCCGAACGGCCGCCGCCGACTCCCTGTGGATGAGCCCCGCCTACGAGCGGGATGTGCTGTGCATCGGCTTCACGTGGGCGAAGCATCCGGCCGAGGTCGCCGCGCTACTGCCGGTGATCGAGCAGGCGCTCGCGCCCTTCACACCGCGGCAGCACTGGGGCAAGCTGTTTCACTACGGCGCCGACGTCATCCGCGAACGCTTCCCGCGAAGCTCCGACTTCGTCAGCCTGCAGCGCGAGTACGACCCGCACGGCAAGTTCTGGAATCCGTTTCTCGAACGAACCCTCGGGCCGCGCTAGCGCGCTACTTCTTCTTTTTTGCCTTCTTCGGAGCAGGATCGAGATCAGGCTTGTGGCCCTCTTCATTCCACGTCTTGAGAATCGCCCAACCCACCGCGGCGATCGGCACGGCCAATACGGCACCCACGATGCCGCCGAGAATCGTTCCGGCGGTCAACGCCACCAAGATGACCAACGGGTGGATGCTCAACGACTGAGCCATGACGACGGGCTGCAAGAAGTTGCCCTCGAGCTGATTGACCAATACGACGATGCCCAGCACGATGAGCGCCACGACCCAACCGTTGGTCACGAGAGCGACAACGGCGGCCAAGACGCCGGCGACCGTGGCACCGACGAGCGGGATGAACGCGCCCAAGAACACGATGACTGCAAGCGGCAGCGCCAGCGGAACCTGCAAAATGAGCAGCCCGACCCCGATACCGAAAGCGTCAACCGCCGCGACCGTTGCGGTTCCGCGAACGTAGCCGCCCAGGGTGCGTACGGCGGTGTGGCCGATGCGGTGCCCGCGTGCAAGGCGTTCACCTTCGAGCGGGCGAAGGAAGAATTCCCAAATGCGGTCGCCGTCTTTGAGGAAGAAGAAGAGGATGACCAGGCCAAGCAGAATCCCCGTGACCACCTGAGCCGCTGCCGACACGCCCTGAATCGCACCGAGGCCAAAGGTGGCACTCGTCACGAAGTCGATGACTGCGTTCCACGCATCGTCGAGGGCGGTCTGATCAATGGGGAAGGGACCGTCGAGGGCAAAGTTCTTGAGCTGCTCGAAGCCCTCAACCGCCGAGTCAGAAAGCTCCGACCACTGGTCCTCCACCGCAAAGACAACGGCCGTGACCAGTCCACCAAACACTGCGATGCCGCCCAGCAGGGCAATCCACGTCGACAGGGCGCGGCCAACGCCGCGGCTACGCATCCAGACCACGACCGGTGTTGCGGCCGCAGCGAAGATCAGCGCGATCAGCACCGGGATGACCACGAGCTTGAGCTGCGTGAGCGCATACACGATCACCGAGATGAGCGTCAGAAGCAAGAGAACCTGCAGGGCCCGGGTCGACCACGCGCCCAGACGATCCGTCCAGAGTTGTTCAATTCCAGGGCGCGTCGAATCGGATGCTGGCTCTGCCGCCGACGATTTCTTTCGGAAGATCATGCGGCTACATTACCTATCGCTTCGCCGGTTGTGGTGAAGCAGAGGCCCGTTGCTGCCGAACGCTCAGCTACTAGTCGAGCAGCAGAGCAGGTTCTTCGAGCACACTCGCGAGGTCGGCGACGAAGCGACTCGCGACATCGCCATCAACGATGCGGTGGTCGAAGCTGGCGCTCACGGTCGTCACATAGCGGGCGCGAACTTCGCCGTCGACAACCCACGGCTTCTGCTTGATCGAGCCGAGCGCCACGATCGCGGCCTCGCCGGGGTTGATGATCGGCGTACCCGTGTCCATGCCGTACGAACCGATGTTGGTGATCGTGATCGTTCCGTTCGACATTTCGGCGGGCTGAGTCTTGCCATCGCGCGCCGTGAGTGTGAGCTGCTCGAGGGCCTTGGCGAGATCGAAGAGGCTCAAGTCTTGCGCGTCCTTGATGTTCGGAACGATGAGGCCGCGCGGGGTTGCCGCCGCGATACCGAGGTTCACGTAGTGGTGAACGATGATCTCTTTGTCAGTCCAGCTGGAGTTCACGGTGGGATTGCGGCGCACAGCCCAGTTCACGGCCTTGGCCATGATCAGCAGCGGGCTCACGCGCACGCCAGCGAAGTCGGGGGAGTTCTTGAGGCGCTTCACGAACTCCATGGTTCGCGTGGCATCCACGTCGGTAAAGACGCTCACGTGCGGCGCGGTGAAAGCACTGTGCACCATGGCCTTGGCGATGGCCTTGCGCACACCCTTCACGGGGATGCGCTCTTCGCGTTCGTCGCCCCACGCGGGAGTTTCGATGTTGCGGAAGACGCTCGCCTGCGACGCATGACGAATCACGTCTTCGCGCGTTGTCTCGCCAGCGAGACCGGTGGCAGCAACCTCAGCGAGTTCAACCCCGAGGTCTTTGGCAAGCTTGCGAATCGGCGGCTTGGCGATAATCGGGCTCGCGAACGACGCGGGAACGGATGCCGGGCGCGGCTTCGACGCGCTGGTGGCCGTCGCGGTGGCGTCGGCCTTGGCCGGTTGCCCGCCCTTGCGGCGACGCGAGCTCACGTGGCCGCCAGTGCCGTAGCCCACGAGCACCGCTCCGGGCTTGTCGTCTTCGTTGGCGATCGTGGATGCCGTGTCAGCGACAGCGGCGGCAGCGTCATCCGCTGCACTGCTGGCGGCGCTGCTCGCGGCGCCAGCCTCAGAACCGACATCGGACATCAGGCCGTGGCTTTCGTCTTCACCCGAGCCGGGCGCGGTCAGTTCAACCGAGCCTCCGACGGACTGCACGCTGATGATCGGGGTGCCGACTTCCACGGTCGCGCCCTCTTCAACCAGCAGCTTCTGCACGGTGCCGGCGAACGGCGAGGGCAGCTCGACGAGCGACTTCGCGGTCTCAATCTCAACGAGCACCTGGTTGACGGTGATCTCGTCGCCGGGCGCAACCTTCCACGAAACGATCTCGGCTTCAGTCAGCCCCTCGCCCACATCGGGGAGAGGAAATTCAGATACGGCCACGGGGGCCTCCTTCGTCAGTAGGCCAATGCCCGGTCAACAGCATCCAAGATGCGGTCAACGCTGGGCAAGTACACGGATTCCAGCTTGGCGGGAGGGAACGGGAGATCGTAGCCACTCACGCGCAGCACAGGGGCTTCGAGTGAGTAGAACGCACGCTCGGTCACCGTGGCGGCAACCTCTGAGCCCACGCTGACATTCCCGGGTGCCTCTTGAACGACAACGACGCGGCCCGTTTTTTGGGCGGATGCCACAATCGGGTCGTAGTCGATGGGAGAGAGCGATCGAAGGTCAACGACCTCGATGCTCGTGCCTTCTTCGGCAGCGAGTTCGGCCGCCTGCAACAGGGTGGAGACGATAGCGCCGTGACCTACGAGCGTCACTTCGGTGCCTTCGCGAACCACCCGGCTGGCGTGAGTGGCGATGCCGCTCGACTCGCGGTCGACCTCGCCCTTCTGCCAGTAGCGCGACTTGGGCTCGAAGAACATGACGGGGTCATTGCTGGCAATGGCCTCTTGAATCAGCCAGTACGCGTCGTGCGGGGTAGCGGGGCTCAGCAGGCGCAGCCCGGGAGTGTGCGCAAAGTACGCCTCCGGGCTTTCCTGGTGGTGCTCAACCGCGCCGATGTGGCCGCCGTAGGGAACACGAATCACGACGGGCATTTGCAGCGTGCCCTCGTGGCGTGCGGTCAGCTTGGCCAGTTGAGACGTGATCTGGTCGAAGCCGGGAAAAATGAAACCGTCGAACTGAATTTCACACACGGGACGGAATCCGCCCATCGCGAGCCCGATCGCGGTACCCACGATGCCGGACTCAGCCAGCGGAGTATCGAGAACGCGCTTATCGCCGAATTCGGCCTGCAGCCCCTCGGTGACGCGAAAGACGCCGCCCAGCGGCCCAATGTCTTCGCCCATCAAGAGAACGCGGTCGTTAGCGCCCATGGCGGCGCGCAGGCCCTCGTTGAGAGCCTTCGCCATTGTCATGGTTTCAGTCATTAGTTGCCCTCCTCAAACGATGCCTCGAAGTCGGCGAGCGCTTGGCGCTGCGCATCCATCACGGGGTGAGGGTCGGAATAGACGTGGTCGAAGAGCGTCGAGGTTGCCGGAACGTGCAACTCGAGAATGCGCTTACGGATATCGGCGGCGAGGTCGTCGCCTTCCGTCGCGAGCTCGTCGAAGAAGCTTTGGCTCGCACCGCGGGCCCGGAGGAACGTTTCGAAGCGAGTGATGGGGTCACGTTGCGCCCAGAACTCGAGCTCGCTGTTGTCGCGGTACTTCGAGGGGTCGTCGCTCGTGGTGTGGGCACCCATGCGGTAGGTGAGGGCCTCGATGAAGCGGGGTCCCTCGCCGGAGCGGGCGGCATCCAAATTGGCCTGGGTTACGGCGAAGCTTGCGAGAACGTCGTTGCCGTCGATCTGAACACTCGGGATGCCGAAGCCTTCGCCGCGCAGATACAGCGGGGTGCGCGACTGGCGTGACACGGGGACCGAGATTGCCCAGTGGTTGTTTTGCAAGAAGAAGACTTGCGGGGTTTGGTAGCTGGCGGCGAAGACCATTGCTTCGCTCACATCACCCTGGCTCGTTGAGCCGTCGCCGAAGTAGACCATGACGGCGGCGTCCTTCTCGGGGTCACCTGTTCCGCTGCGGCCGTCAAGGCCCATTCCCATGGCGTAGCCCGTGGCGTGCAGAGTCTGCGAGCCAATGACGAGCGTGTAGAGGTGGAAGTTGTCGTGATCTTTCGGGTCCCAACCACCGTGGCTGAGGCCACGGAACATCGAGAGGATCGTGATGGGGTCGACGCCGCGCATGAGCGCGATGACGTGTTCCCGGTAGGAGGGAAAAAGGTGGTCTTGGGGTTTGGCGGCAAGAGCCGAACCCACTTGAGCGGCCTCTTGACCGTGGCTCGGAACCCAGAGGGCGAGCTGGCCTTGACGTTGCAGGTTGGCGGCTTCGATATCGAAGCGGCGCATGGTCACCATGTGGCGGTGAAACTCCTGCAGAGCGTCGTCACTGAGCTTGTCTACATACGGAAGGTACTGTTCGCTGGCATCGCTGTGAACGAGCGTGCCCTCGGGAGACAGCAGCTGAACCGTCGCGGCGGTATAAGACATTCGACTAATCTAACGCGGCTCGGGTCAGTTCGTTTTCCGTGAAGCGACAACCTCTTGGGCTGCTCTTAGGAGTTTCTCCACAGATTCTGGTTCACCAACGCTGATTCGCACGCCCTCGCCGAGGGCTCGAACGACGATGCCGTGGCTGCGGAAAACCTCAGCAGCCCAGTCAGTTACTGCCCCGGTGGGCAACCAAACGAAGTTGCCGTTGGGCGTCGGCACCGCCCAACCCTGCTCGCGGAGCCCCGCCACGATCTGCTCGCGCACCTCGTTAATCCGGCTGACTCGCTCTAACAATTCATCTTCATGTTCGAGGGATGCGGTGGCCGCTTTTTGAGCAAGCTCCGTGACCGAAAGCGGAATTGCTACCGCTCGCGCCGCATCCATCACGTATTCGGGGCCAATGGCGTACCCAATACGCAGGCCGGCGAGGCCATAGGCCTTGGAGAAGGTGCGCAGCAATACGAGGTTGGGGTACTGGCCCACAAGGGTTTCTCCCCGAACCGCGTCGGGGTCGGTCACGAACTCGCCGTAGGCCTCGTCGAGAACGACAAGAACGTTCTCGGGAACGGTGGCCATGAATTCGCGGAATTCGGCATCCGTCACGACAGTGCTGGTGGGGTTATTGGGGCTGCAGACAATGACGACGCGAGTGGATGCCGTAATTGCGGCGCTCATAGCCGCAAGGTCGTGCCGGTAATCGGCCTGATTCGCGACCTGCACACTCGTGGCACCAGCCGCGGATACCAGCAAGGGGTAAGCCTCGAAGCTGCGCCAGGCGTAGATGACTTCATCACCGGGGGCGGCGGCAGCGCTCACGAGTTGGGCGAGCACGGCAACAGAGCCGGCTCCCACTTGCACGCTGTCGGCGGTGACTCCGAAACGTTCTGCTAGTTGCGTGCGCAGTTCGAGGGCGGATGCGTCGGGGTAGCGGTTGATCGAATGCGTCGACAACTGCGCCAGCACCGAGGGCAGCGGCTCGTAGGGGTTTTCATTGGAGGACAGCTTGAAGGCATCCGCGGTGGCGGGCGCGCCCTGACGGTAGGGCACGATGGCGGCGATTTCGGGGCGGAGCTGTACTCGTTTGCTGGTCACGTCTCCAGCCTAGGTGCGCGTAAGCATTGCGGCGTGCTGAATAGGTGCTGCATAGTTGAGGCATGAGAATCGTCGTGCGCTTGCTGATCAACGCTCTTGCTTTGTGGCTTACAACGGTGGTTGTCGCCGGGGTCGAAATTGTCCCCTTTGCTCCCGGAGGAACTCTTGAGGTCGTGCTGACCTTCTTGCTGGTCGCCGCTGTCTTCGGAATCGTCAACGGCGTGCTCGGTAACCTCATCCGCATTGTTGCCTTCCCGCTCTACGTTCTGACTCTTGGGCTGCTCGCGCTCGTGGTCAACGGCCTTCTACTCCTTCTCACTAGCTGGATCTCGGGCCTCTTCGGCTTCGGTCTTGTCGTGAACGGCTTCTGGTGGGGCGTGCTGGGGGCTCTTGTCCTTGGTCTCATCAGCTGGTTCATCGGCATTCTCGTTCGGCCGATTGTGGGCAAGCGCCACTAAGGCTTCACCCGCTCAAACTCGTAGCTCGTCACCGTCGTTGACGCATCAGGGTGAACTCTCGGCGTCAGTTGAGCGAGTGCCGCTCGAAGCTCCTCGCTATTGTCGCTGTCCATGAGGCGCGCGGTTTCGCGATATTCGCTGAGCTGATGCGCGGGAGCCAGAACCCCTTCGGGTAGTTCTCTCCCACCGAATGCTTCCCGGGTCACGATTGTCGCGTGCTGGTTATCCTGGGGGCCGCCCACCGCGGGGACGATGTCGTCCTCATGCTCGACGAGAACGGTATCCACGGTGACTGGAATGGGAATCTGGCCAGTGTTACCTCCGAAACTGAGCACTCCCGTGACGTTGAAGTCACCCGACGCCGCGATCAAAGCGGCGACGGCCGCACCCTGTGAGTAGCCGTTGATGACCACCTCGCTTTCAGCGGTGATCCCCGCTTCCTCCATCGCTCTCAGTACGGCTTTCAGCGCTGCCGCCTGCTGCCCCGCGGCAAGGTTCACGTTGCTTGAACCATCAAAAGGCTGCGCGGAGTCGCCGAACGCGAAGTCCACCGTGCCCCCGATATACAGTTCGAATGTGTCCTCTTCCCCGGGGCGCGACGTCGTTTCGATGCTTACTTGAAACGGGCTCTCATCGGTCGGTTGCGGGATTCGCTCCGCTCGCTCCTCCACGGTCTGCGCCGGCTTTACGGATGACGTGTCACTCTTGCTGACCAGAGCCACGGGGGTTTCGGCCATCTTCCCGGCCAGTCCCGCAATGCGTCCGACGCCCGCCGCTGATGACGACAACCCGATCACTCCGGTGGTGCTCAACAAGCCCACAAGCACCGGCGGCAAGCCCGCAGCCCCGGCAACAATCTCGTCGACATTCATCACGCCGAAGCGCACCGTCTGCACGAAGAGCGGATCTGAAATTAGGGTGTTCAGTCGCGCCAGGAACTCCTTGTCAGCCATCAACTCGGCGGGCTGGCGGCCCGTCACCAGTGCCGCCGCGGCGAAGCCGAGCACGACCGGCACTCCAACAAGCGTCACGCCAAGCACCGCGAGGTGTTTGGGAAAGAGGAATCCAAAGAGCGCCGCGGCTTCAGCAGAGAACTTACGAGTCAGCCCCTCTGCAAATGCCTCCGCCAGGCCGTAGCTGTCGGCGGCAAATCGCACCAAGCCGCTCAGCCGCTCAGCGCGATCCGCCACGGCGTGGAGCTGAGTAAAAGCGCATTCAAGATCGTTCTCCGCAAGGGCGGCAGCGGTGGGGATGCCGAGCGACACGAGCTGATTGGTCGTCAGCCGGGCATCCACCATCGAGATCGCTCCCGCAATATCGCGGGACATGCCCGCCGTACGGTGAAGCGCGCTCGCACTGACCAGCATTTCCGTGGTTGAGACAGCGGTGCTGCCCCCGCCCGAAATGGTGAGGCTATCCGACATGGAAACCCATTTGGTTAGACGCGAGTACGGTGCGGGAGTACGCCGCCTCGAGCAGGGTGCGCACAACGGCCAGCTCTCGGTACAGGTCAAGAACCCCCGCGTCGAACAGTTGCTGAGCGGGTCCGCACCAGTCGATGCTGGTGTCAGGGAGGAGGCCTCTGACATAAGTCAGTCGTTCGAGAATCATCCGGAGTTGTTGAGCTTGAAAGTTGAGGGCATCGTGAGCCATCGCATTCGGGGGAGTCGTCATTTCCTACCTTTCGAGAAGACAACTCTCGCTAAACGCCAGTCGACACGAATCCTGCCAGCAGGTATCGGGGAGGAGAATCCGGCGGCCGTCCCTGTTGAGGAGGCGAAACTGCGACACAATGAGGCATGACCTTCGAGCGAGCATCCGATCACTCGACCGCGTTCTCGATCTGTTTCGTGTGCACCGGAAACATTTGCCGGTCTCCGATGGCCGAAGCCGTCTTTCGAGACCTTGTGGCGAAAGCTGGCCTCGAGGGCCGCATCGCGGTGACATCCGCCGGAACAGGCGACTGGCATGTCGGCGAGCCGGCCGACGATCGCACCATCGATGCGCTTGCCGCACGCGGCTACAATGGATCTGGGCATCGCGCCCGCCAGTTCGACCCCGAATGGTTCAGCAAATTCGACCTCATCGTCGCGTTTGATCGAGGACAGGAACGAATTCTGCGCACGTGGGCACCCAACGATCAAGACCGATCGAAAGTGCAGCCCATGTTGAGCTTTGACAGCGAACTCGCTCCGCTCGTTGACGTGCCAGACCCTTACTATTCGGATGCCGCACTTTTTGATCATGTCCTCGGCATGATCGAGCAGGCGTGCGGCTCGCTATTTCGTCAAATCACGCCAGGAATCTCGGCATCCACCGCACACAACTAGGGAGCCCCATGAGCCCGTTGCCCGTTCAACCACTGAGCCCCCTCGATGGCCGCTACCGTCCCGCCGTTTCGGCTCTGGGCGAGCACCTCTCCGAGGCAGGCCTCAACCGGGCCCGCGTGCACGTAGAAGTCGAATGGCTGATCTTCCTCACGGGCAAGAGCCTGTTCGGTTCCAGCCCGTTGAGCGCCGACCAGGTCACCGCCCTGCGCGCCTTCGCCACCGATTTTGGCCAAGAGCAGATCGATGAGCTCGCTCGCCTCGAAGCCACGACCCGCCACGACGTCAAGGCCGTCGAGTATCTGGTGCGCGCCAAGCTCGACGAGCTGGGCCTCACCGCGATCGCTGAACTCACTCACTTCGCGGCCACGAGCGAAGACATCAACAACCTCTCCTACGCGCTCACCATTTCGGATGCCGTGCGCGAAGTGTGGCTGCCCAAGTTCCGCACCGTGCTCGAGGCCCTTCGCGCGCAGTCCGAGCTCATGCGCGATAACGCGATGCTCGCTCACACCCACGGACAGCCGGCGACGCCGACCACCATGGGTAAGGAGTTTGCGGTCTTCGTGTACCGTCTCGACCGCATCCTGACCCGCATTGAAGGCATCAGCTACCTTGGCAAGTTCAGCGGAGCGACCGGCACGTTTGCTGCTCACCTCGCGGCAGACCCTGAGCAGAACTGGCCAGCCCTCTCGAAAGAGTTCGTGGAGTCGCTCGGGCTCGACTGGAACCCGCTGACCACGCAGATCGAATCCCACGACTGGCAAGTCGAGCTGTACCAGGCCACCAGTCACGCCAATCGCGTGCTGCACAACCTCTGCACCGACGTGTGGTCGTACATTTCGATGGGCTACTTCCGCCAGATTCCGCAGGCTGGCGCCACCGGCTCGTCGACAATGCCGCACAAGATCAACCCGATCCGCTTCGAGAATGCCGAAGCCAACCTCGAGCTCTCGAGCGCTCTACTCGAGTCGCTGGCTCAGACTCTCGTGACTTCACGACTTCAGCGCGACCTCACCGACTCCACGACGCAGCGCAACGTGGGCGTCGCCTACGGTCACTCGCTGCTCGCTCTCGACAACATCGAGCGCGGCCTCAAGGAGATCGCCCTTGACCCGGTGGCTCTCGACGCTGATCTCGACAGCAACTGGGAGATCCTGGGCGAGGCCATCCAAACGGTCATTCGCGCCGAGGTCACTGCGGGCCGCAGCACCATCAGCGACCCCTACGCCATCCTGAAGGAACTCACGCGCGGCAAGCGCATCAACTCCGTCGATCTCACCGAGTTCATCTCGGGGCTCGACATTGGGGCGGATGCCAAGGCCCGTTTGCAGGCGCTCACCCCGGCGACCTATGTCGGCCTTGCGAGTTCGCTCGTCGACTACCTCGGCGACACCAAGTAGTTCACGCTCTACAGCGAGCAACTCACGCTAAACACAGGCCGGTCTCCACACGGAGGCCGGCCTGTGACGCTTCCACCCCTGATTGCTCCGTCCGACAGGGGCGCTGCACACGCCTCGGGGCTTAGTAGTACACCGCGAGGGCGCCGTTGGGCCCATCGATGACCTGCACCGGGGTATCGAAGATCCGGGTGAGCACGTCATCGGTCAAAATCTCAGCGGGCGTTCCGAATTCGGTGACCTGCCCGTCCTTGACAGCGCAAATATGGTCGGCGTAGTGCCCGGCAAAGTTGATGTCGTGAAGCACGATGATGATGGTGCGGCCGAGTTCTTGGGCGGCGCGCTTCAGGTGGCGCATCATCTGAACCGAGTGCTTCATGTCGAGGTTGTTGAGGGGCTCATCCAGAAGCACGTATTCGGTGTCTTGCGCCAGCACCATGGCCACGTAGGCGCGTTGGCGCTGTCCGCCAGAGAGCTCGTCGAGATAGCGATCTTGCAGGCCCTCAAGGTTCAGAAAGGTGATGGAGTTGTTGATCGCCAGCTCATCCGCTTCGGTCAATCGGCCCTGCGAATACGGGAAGCGGCTGAACCCCACCAGCTGACGCACCGTGAGTCGGGCGATGAAGTGATTCTCTTGCCGCAGGATCGCGATGATCTTGGCGAGGTCTTTCGACTTCGTCTTCGCGACGTCGTAGCCCGCCACCTCGATGTGACCCGAGTCAATACCGAGCAGGCGGCCAATCATCGTCAGCAGCGTGGATTTTCCCGCACCGTTCGGGCCCACCAGCGCAGTGATGCCGCCCTCGGGGATCGTCAGGTCGACGGGGCCAATGGTGATTTCGTGGCCGTAGCTTTTTCCCACATTGTTCAGGGTGATCACAGGCGGCCCTTTCTCAGAATGACGATGAGGAAGACGGTTCCTCCGACAAGTTCAACGATGATCGACACCACTCCTTGCGCGTAGAACAGGTTTTTCATCACGAAGTACGCGCCGCCCAAGACCACGAACCCGGCCAACACCGCGATCGGGAAGATGTGGCGATGGTCGTAGGTGTCCGCGAATTGGTAGGCGAGTGTCGCGACCAGAAACCCAAAGAAGGTCATCGGGCCGACGAGCGACGTGGAGACCGCCATCAGAATCGAGACGAAGAACAGCACGCGCATGATCTCGAACCGGTAGCTGATTCCCAAGTTCGTGGCGGTGTCAGACCCGAGCGCGACGATGTTGAGGCGTCGGCCCTGCGAGAGCAGGAAGGTGCCGGCCACCAGGCACAGCACAAGCGAGATGGGCAGGTAGCTGGCATCCGCATTGGAGATAGACCCGAACAGGCGGGCCGTGAGGATGTCGAACTCACTGGGCGTGAGCAGGCGCTGCATGAACGTCGACACTGCTCCGAGTCCGCCGCCGATGATGATGCCGACGAGCAGCATGATCTGCAGGTTGCCGTACTTTCCCGTGAGCAACCAGCCGTAGAGCAGCAGCGAGAGCCCCACCATCAGCGCGATCTGAAGCAAAAACTGGGGGAGACCCTGCAGGGCGACGATCCCTGCGATGCCCAAGAAGTACACGGATGAGGTCTGAACAGCCACATACAGAGACTCGAAGCCCATGATGGATGGCGTGAGAATCCGGTTGTTGGTCACGGTCTGAAAGCTCACGGTTGCAATCGCCTGACAGAAAGCCACGACCGCAATCACAATAACGTTGGTAGCGCGCAGCTCAGCAATGAGCCAGAAGCCATCGGTGCCCACCGGCATCGGGTTGTCCCGCGCCAGCAGGCCGACAGCGATCGCGACAGCAGCAACGCTCAGGATGCTGAGCAGTATCCAGTAGCGGCGACGCGCCTTAACCGTCGGGAAGGGACCAGTCACGCCGGGCGCTCCCGCCGCCGCTGCTCGTGCTTCTTGAGCATCCACGGGGCTATGCACGGCGGCGCTGCTTCAACAGAAGGGCAATGAAGACGACCGCACCCACGACGCCCAAAATAAGCGAGACGGGAACTTCAAACGGCATGATGATCGTGCGGCCGACAATGTCGCACACGGTCACGATGGCGATGCCCAGCAGGCACACCCAGGGCAGGTTGCTGCGCAGGTCATCGCCGCGGAACATCGACACAATGTTGGGCACGATCAGGCCGAGGAACGGCAGATTGCCGACGACAACGGTCACGACTCCGGTCGCTACCGCGATGAGCGCGGTGCCGATGAGCAAAATCTGGTTGTAGTTCACGCCGACATTCGTTGCGATGTCTTGGCCGAGCCCCGCCACGGTGAGCCGGTCGGCGAACAGAAAGATCACGACCACGACGAGTGCGACGATCCAGAGCAGTTCGTATTGCCCGCGCATCACCGAGGTGAAGCTGCCGGCGAACCACACGGAGAGGCTCTGAAGCATGTCCGTCGAGAGAGCAATATAGGTGGAGATGGCACCGACGACCGAGCCGAGCATGATGCCGACGATCGGCACGATCAGCGACGAGCGCAGGGTGACGCGGCGCAGGAAGAGAAAGAACACCCCGGTGCCGATGAAGGCCGCCACAACGGCACCGGTCATGCGGGCGAGGATGCTGGCTCCCGGAAAGAGAATCATCACGGTGAGCAGTCCGAGGCCTGCCCACTCGGTAGTGCCGGTCGTGGTCGGTTCCACGAAACGGTTCTGCGTCAGCAACTGCATGACGAGCCCGCTCATTGCCATCGCGGCCCCCGCGAGCACGAGCGCAATCGTTCGGGGAACGCGGGTAATGCCGAACATTCGTTGGCCGTCATCCGCCCCGAAAATGTCGTAAACACCCGTGAACAGGGAGGCGATCAGCAGCAGAACAACACCCACCGTCGCGAGCAGGAGTTTCCAGTCGAAGAGGGTGGTCGTGTTGGCGGGCCGCCGTCGGGCCAGTGTTGACGTCATCCGTGAGTGAGGGTTTCTGATTGAAGGCCAGAACCGTTCGGTGCTGAAGTTCGCCCGGGGGCACGATTCAGCACCGAACGGCGTGAGTAACGCTAGTTCTTGGCTTCTAGCGCGTCAGCGAGAGCGTTGAAGAACTCGGTGTACGTCTGGATGCCTTCGTTCGTGTAGGTGTCAGCGGGCATGTACACGAGGTTGTCGTCCTGCACGGCGGTGACTCCCGAGAGTGCTTCGGAGTTCTCAAGAACTTCGCTACCCTGCACGTAGCTGGGGTCGTCCGCGAGAATCGCGGCGTCGCGGTCCATGACGAGAATCCAGTCGGGGTTGGAGTCGGCGATTGCCTCTACCGAAATGTCATCACCCTGGTGGTCTTCGCTGCTGTCATCGACATCCAGTGCAGCGGTGAAGTCGAAGATGTCGAAGACCGGTCCGAGGGTGCGACCGACGCTGGGAGCGGAGTATCCGATTTCTCCACCCGAGGTGATGACCGCCATGACCGAATCGTCGCTGTTGTAGGCCGCGTTCACGCGCTCGATGGAGGCGTCGAAGTCAGCATTCAACTGTTCGGCCTCTGCCTGCTTGCCGAAGATCTCGCCCAGAACGGTGGTCTGGCGCTTGAGCTCGGCGTCGAAGGGCTCGCCTTCGCGCGGGTCGAGCGAAACGATCACGGCGTCAGGAACCAGCTTGGCGAAGTCGTCGTAGTACGGCGTGAAGCGCTGGCCGTTGATGATCACGTCGGGCTGGACGGCAACGACAGCTTCGAGGTCAGGCTCGTTGTGATTACCGAGGTCGATGATCGAGTCATCTTCGGTGTAGGCAATCGTGCTGGGCATCAAGGCGACAGCAGCGGCACTGAGTTCGATGCCCCAGTCTGAGAGAGTTTCGAACGTGCGGTTGTCGGTGGCCACTACCGAGGTGAGCGGCGTCGACAGCGTGTGGCTGCCGTTGTTGTCTTCGAACTGAACGGATGCTTCTGCTCCGTCTGAATCTGCAGCTTCGGGGATTGCGGTGCTGCAGGCAGCAAGCGCAAGAGCGACTACGCCCACGAGGGCGCCGTAGCGGGTGCGAGAGAAGTTCATAGTGTCCTTAGTTATTTCGGATGACCGAAAGCGGTCGGGCGTAAAAAGGCAACACCCGCTGCAGCGAGTGTTGCTTAGGTAAGCCTAACCTTAATAAAGACTGAGAGTCAAAGGGCCTGGGGCGAAATTGTGAACCCCGAGCGCGCCAGAATTATTGCCGAGCTGAGCCGCCTCTCGGCGGCAGGCCAGAACGGGAGGAGGCTAGTGCCCGGCTTCGCGATCCTGCTCATCGAGATCGATGAGTTCGTTCTTGTCGGGGCGCACCGCGAGCGTGAGCATGGCGATAACGACGAGCGACACGATGAAGGCGACGCCGGCGAAGATAAGGCCGAGCATCAGGTCGCGGGTAGCCATGAAAACCACCAGTCCCGTGAACAGCCCGAAGACTGCGGAGAGGCCGAGCATCTCTGCGGGGCGCGTGCGGTCACGCTTGTCTGGGGTAGTCACGAGTCCTCTTTCTTTTGCACGGCTGCGGTTACAGCGTCGTGATCGGTTGTGCTCCACTTGAGAGAGAGTGCAGCAATCACTAGGTACACACCAAGAATGGCCCAATAGGCTCCGAGAAGCCCGACCACCACGATGGATGCCGTCAGTTCACGGTCAATTCCATCCGGCCCGGTAAATGGTTGGCTGAATCCCGGCGGCACGAGCAGCACCACGAGGGCGAGCAGGGCGGTGAGGCCGCCAACGAAAACCCAGTCGCGGGATGACGCGTCACGCCCACGGCTGCGCAGTCCGAGATAGAGCTCGATAAATCCGGTGATCGCAGCGAACGCCGTCAGCAGGAAGACGAAATAGGCCTGACCACCATTAGACGCAATGAAGGCGGCGATGGCGGTAGCAATGGAAAGAGCGCCCTGCGTAATCGTGAGGTTGCGACCGATTCCGCGGTGAAGGGAGAGCACGCTGGCGGTCAGCAGTACTGCGCCGACGATAAGGGTGTAGCTGGCCAGCGTGACAAGTCCGAGGCGCGAGGAATGGTCAGCCGAGAACGTGATGACAACAGCGAGAATCAGGGCGGGGATGGCGCGGGCTAAGGGCACGTACCACGCAGTAGATGCAGGCAGCGGCTCAGTGTGAGCACTAGTCAAGCGATCGCCTTCTTTCTGAACAAGCGGGTGTTCCCAGTCTAGGCCGCTCGCGCCGATCCCCTGCCCGGGGGCTTAGGAGCCCGGCGGAAGGTCGACGAAGCGCGAGAAGTGACCGTGGAAGCCCACGGTGACGGTGCGGGTCGGTCCGTTACGGTGCTTGGCAATGATCAGATCGGCTTCACCGGCACGGGGGCTGTCTGCTTCGTAGGCGCTTTCGCGGTGGAGCAGGATCACCATGTCGGCGTCTTGCTCGAGCGATCCCGATTCACGCAGGTCGGAGAGTGCCGGCTTCTTATCTGCTCGCTGCTCAGGACCACGGTTCAGCTGAGAGATTGCGATAACCGGGACTTCAAGTTCCTTGGCGAGAAGCTTGAGAGCACGCGAGAACTCACTGACCTCTTGCTGACGCGATTCGACTTTCTTACCGCTCGTCATGAGCTGCAGGTAGTCGATGATGACCATGCGCAGGCCAACCTTTTGCTTGAGTCGACGGCATTTGGCGCGGATCTCCACCAACGTCATGTTGGGGCTGTCATCGATATAGAGCGGTGCATCGTTAATGCGGCCACGCGTTTGAGCGATGGTGGTCCAGTCGTTGGCGTGAACCGACCCCTTACGCATGTGCTGAAGGGGAACGCTGGCTTCAGCCGAGAGCAGACGCATGGCGATTTCGCTGCGACCCATTTCGAGCGAGAACACGATCGACGGCAGATCGTGGTGAATGGATGCTGCGCGAGCAAAGTCCAAACCAAGAGTTGACTTACCAATAGCGGGTCGCGCGGCCAAGATGATCAGCTGACCGGGGTGTAGCCCGTTAGTAAGTTCATCGAGCTCCGCAAAGCCGGTGGGAACACCGATCATCTGCCCGTCGCGCCCGCGCGCTGCTTCGATTTCGTCGATGGCGCTTTCGACGGCGGTCGTGAGCGGCACGTAGTCCTCGGTTTCAACACCACCGGTGACGGAGTAGATTTCAGCCTGGGCGTTGTTGACGAGGTCGAGAACTTCGCCCTCACTGGCGTAACCCATTTGAACGATGCGAGTGCCCGCTTCAACAAGGCGTCGCAGAACGGCTTTCTCCGTAACGATGGTCGCGTAGAACCCGGCGTTGGCTGCGGTCGGAACGATGCCGGTGAGGGTGTGGAGGTACTCAATACCGCCGGCGCGCGATAGTTCGCCGGTCTTCGTCAGTTCGTCGGTGACGGCGATGACGTCGGTGGGCTCACCGTGCGAGTAGAGAGTGAGCACTGCATTGAAGATTGTTTCGTGCTTGGGAACATAGAAGTCCACACCGCGCACGGTTTCGATTACGTCAGCGACGGCGTCCTTGCTCAGGAGCATGCCGCCGATAGCGCTCTGCTCGGCAAGAAGGTCATGTGGAGGAACGCGGTCGCCGCGTGATGCTCCGGAGGAGCCACCTGATTGTCGCTCGTCTCCGGCGAGACCGAGATGCGCAATCGACATAGTTCTCCTTTTAGTGGGCTGCTCTAGTTATACGTGCAGCCGCAGACACTCGGGCAGCGTCAAAGCGGGTTGGGCTTCAAGGCTGCTTCACCTTACGAACCAGAATCAACTACCCACAACTGGGGCTGTGTATAACTTTGTGTATAACTCGGACGAAACGCCGGAAGCCGTGTGAACAAACTGTGGAAACTCCTGTGGAAACAATGGCGGGGAATCCGTAAACAATGCTTCTGACCAGCATTTTTAGTTTTCACACACAGTGTGTAGAAACCGACCTAAAGTAAGACTTGAGGGTTCGAATTTTTTCTTCATCCTGTGCACAAAAGCCTTGACAACCGGGCTTAAAGCACAAGGACGACGAGCCAACCGGCCCGTCGTCCTTGTTCTCAAGCAATTACTTGCTAGCGACCACCTGAAGGGTGATCGTTGCAACGATGTCGTCACGCAGACGGATCGTAGCTTCGTGGTCTCCGACAATCTTGATTGCCGAGGGGATCTCGATCTTGCGCTTGTCGATGTCGCCAAGACCTGCAGCGGAAACAGCATCTGCTACGTGCGCGGGCTTGACTGAACCGAACAGACGTCCACCCTGACCAGCGGTCACGGTGAGCTTGACCTTGGTCGCCTGGAGGCGAGCCTTGAGGTCCTGCGCTTCTTCGAGAGTGGCGTGCTCGCGCGATGCGCGTGCTGCCTTGATGGATTCAACCTGCTTTTCGCCACCGCGAGTCCATGCCACGGCGAAGCCCTGGGGAACGAGGTAGTTACGAGCGAAGCCGTTCTTTACGTCAACAACGTCGCCAGGCGCGCCGAGACCGGTCACTTCGTGAGTGAGGATGAGCTTTAACATGTCGGTGGCTCCTTAACGGCCTGCGCCGGCGTAGGGCAGCAATGCCATCTCACGGGCGTTCTTGACGGCCGTGGCGATGAGACGCTGCTCCTGAACGGAAACACCGGTGATACGACGGGCGCGGATCTTTCCACGCTCGGAGATGAACTTGCGAAGCGTAGCGACATCCTTGTAGTCGATGACGCCTACGCGGATCGACTTGGCGGGTGCGGCGTTCTTGCCGTCCTTGCCTTTGCGGATGGGCTTGCGGCGGTCGCCGCTGCTCTTTCCTGCCATGAGTGTTACTTCTTTCTGTAAATAAGACTGATCGTCGAGTGCCTAGAAAGGCGTCTCGTCGGAGTAGTTGCCAGGGGTGTTCCACACGTCGCCGGATGAAGCTGCAGGAGCGCTAGCTGCCCACGGTTCTTCCTTTGGCTGGCCGCCACCGTTCTGCTGGCCGCCGTTCTGCTGAACTCCACGAGGAGCCGAGCTGTCACGGGGTGCACGGGTGATCTGCGTCGTTGCATAACGGAGGCTGGGACCGATCTCGTCGATCTCCAGTTCCATGCTCGTGCGCTTTTCGCCCTCTTTGGTGTCGTAGGAACGCTGACGAAGACGACCCTGCGCAACAACGCGGGTTCCCTTAGTCAGTGAGCTGGCAACGTGCTCGGCGAATTCACGCCAGCAGGAAGCACGGAGGAAGAGAGCTTCTCCGTCTTTCCACTCGTTGGATGCTCGATCGAAGGTGCGCGGCGTAGAGGCAATGGTGAAGTTAGCTACGGCAAGTCCGCCCTGCGTGTAACGCAGTTCGGGATCTGCCGTGAGGTTTCCCACGACCGTAATGACTGTTTCGCCGGCCACGGTTACTTAGCTTCCGCTTCAGCCTTGGCTTCTGCAGCAGGAGCCGCTTCAGCCTTAGGTGCAGCAGGAGCAGCAGGAGTCTTGGCTTCTGCAGCAGGAGCCTTAGCTTCTGAAGAAGGAGTCTTAGCGTCTGCGGCAGGAGTCTTTGCCGGAGCAGCAGCCTTGCGGGCAGCCTTCTCTTCAGCAATCTTCTTTGCAGCAGCTACCTGAGCGAACCCAGCTTCGGCACGCAGCACCTTGGTGCGCATGACAGCTTCGCTGAGTGAGAGTTGGCGGTCGAGCTCGTCTGTTGACTTGCTCTCTGCGGTGAAGTTCACGACGGCGTAGATGCCTTCGGTCTTCTTGTTGATCTCGTAGGCCAAACGACGGCGACCCCAAATATCGATGTTATCGATGGTGCCACCGTCATTGCGGATGACATTGAGGAACTTGTCGAGACTGGGAGCCACGGTGCGTTCGTCGATCTCTGGATCGAGGATGACCATGAGTTCGTACTGATGCGTCACAAACCCACCTCCTTCGGACTTAAACGGTTACAGACGGTCTGTAACAGGAGGGTGTTGACGTTCATCCGACCGCACGAAAGCAGTCAGACAACCTGCCTAGTGTAGTTGTTCCGTGGGTCAATACTCAAGGCGAAGTTTAAAGCGAAGCTTAGGAGCGCTCAGCCCACCACAGCCGCAGCCGCTTTTCGGCTTCGTCCGCGCCGAGGGGCCCTTCATCAAGGCGCAAGTCGAGCAAGAACTTGTAGGCCTCGCCGACCTCGCGGCTGGGCTTGAGGCCCAAGATCGCCATGATTTCTTCACCATCGAGGTCGGGCCGCACTGCAGCGATCCCCTCTGCCTCGGCAATGGCACCGATCCGTTCTTCGAGGTCGTCGTAGGCAAACGACAACCGGTCGGCCTTGCGCACATTACGAGTGGTGACATCCGCCCGAGTAATGATGTGCAGACGTTCTAGCTGGTCGCCAGCATCCCGAACATAGCGACGCACCGCCGAGTCGGTCCACGCGCCTTCGGTGTAGCCAAAGAAGCGCAAGTGAAGCTCCACCAGGCGCGCGACAGAGTTAATAGTCTCTTTGTCGAAGCGCAGAGCCCGCAGTCGCTTGGTCGCGAGCTTGGCGCCGACAACGTCGTGGTGGTGGAAGGTCACGACTCCACCGCGCTCGATCTTGCGAGTGGATGGCTTGCCAATGTCGTGCAGCAGGGCCGCCATGCGCAGGATGAGGTCGGGGCCCTCAATACCGGGCCGACTCTTCTCCAGATCAATCGCCTGGCGTAATACGGTCAAGGAGTGCTCGTAGACATCCTTGTGGTGAGCATGCTCATCCACTTCAAGCTTCAAGGCAGGAACCTCGGGGAGTACCTGGTCAGCGAGGCCGGTCTCCACCATTAAGCGGATGCCCGGCACCGGGTCATCCGTCTTCAAGAGTTTCGTCAGCTCATCACTCACGCGCTCAACGCTCACGATCTCCAGGCGCGGAGCCAGTTCCTTCATCGCCGCCACCGTGGCGGGGTCGACGGTGAACCCGAGCTGCGACGTGAAACGTGCAGCCCGCATCATCCGGAGCGGATCATCACCGAAGGACACCTCGGGAGAGCCCGGTGTTGTGATCGTTCTCGTAAGAAGGTGTTCCACTCCTCCCCAAGGATCGACGAGAACACGTTCCGGTAGGCGCAATGCCATGGCGTTGACGCTGAAGTCGCGGCGTTCGAGATCCTTCTCGAGAGAGTCGCCGAATGCGACGACCGGCTTACGGGTTTCGCCGTCGTAGCTATCCGCCCGATACGTCGTGATCTCCACGGTCTCGCCATCGATACGCGCGGCGATAGTGCCGAAGTCCCGGCCGATGTCCCACTGGGCGTCAGAGATCGGCTTTACTAACCGCATGATGTCGGCGGGGTGGGCGTTCGTTGCGAAATCCAGGTCGGTGACCTTACGTCCCAAGAACGCATCCCGAACCGGTCCGCCCACAAGCGCGAGTTCGAAGCCCTCAGCAGCGAATCGCGCCGCTAGGGTAGCTACTGGCTTAGAGTCGGCAAGTTTGTCGAGACTCTCGATCGCGTGGGCAACACTCTCCATGGTGGGACTAGTTTCGCACGGACACCGGCTGCATTTTGCGCCTCTGTGATCAAAGCACCCATCATTCAGGCAAGGACGAATAAACTCACACCATGCTGGCCGAGCGAGAGTACGGGGTTTCCCGTTGCCTATAAGAGTCTTTAGCGCTGCCATAGCGCTCGGTCTCGGGCTCACGCTCGCTGCGACTGGAGCCCAGGCCGCCCCCGCCGCCAGCGACGTTCGTGCCCTCACTACGGCGTCCGCAGCGACCGATGTCGCTCTGATTGCGCCGCTCACTGTCCCCAGCGGCAGCGGTGGCATCATCGACGCTGAAACGCTAGCGAACTACACCGAACCGCTCGGATTGCTCACCCGTCAATTGGATGCCCTCGACGGTAAGCCAGTGGCGATCGCTATTGACCCGATGATTATCGCGTCAATCCGGGTTCTCGGCACGAGCGTGCCGCAATCAGCTCGCTTGTGGCTTGAACGCCTTTCTTCGGTTAGCAATGACATCGTGCCTCTTTCCTACGCACATGCTGACCCGACCCTCGCGACGCAATCGGGGCAGGCCTCAACGCTCGAGCCGATTTCTTTCGATTTTGCCTTGGATGCCGCCAACTTTTCGACCGCTGAACCCACGGATGCCGAGCCAGATCCGGCCGCGACTGCTAATCCCCAAGACGGCGCGTTTGACGACAACGCGAACTATCCCACCACCGCACAGCTTCTCGACTGGGACTACGCGATCGATGGCTTTTTGCGGCCTCGCTCTGACACCGTCGTGGCCAGCGATCTCCCCGCTTTCGCTGAAAGCGGCTACAGCACCATCGTGCTGTCCTCGACAAATGTTTCACGGCAATCGGATGCTGGATCTGTAACCAGCATCGACGGTGTCACCGCCCTCATTTCGGACTCTGCGGCATCAGAAGCCATGGATGAGGCACTCGAGTCAACAATTGACCGGGATGTTACTGCCGCGAACCTTGCGCTCAATCAAGCGGTGCTGAGCGCGGGTGCAGCGCAGAGCGCAGGAACGGCATCCGTTTTGATCGCCATTGATCACTCGCTTGAGCTGAGTGCGGCCCGGCTCGATGCCGCTCTAGCAACGCTCACCGCCAGCCCGTCGATCACGACAGTGTCGCTGACGCAACTCGCCGAGCGCACCCCGGTCGCCGCGACGATCAAGGACATGCCTCAAACGGAATCCCGCGTAAGCGACGCAAAGCGGCTACTGTCCGCCGCGTATAAGGAGCGCTCATTCTTCGCCATTGCTGACGACCCCGAGGCGCTGATCGCCCAGCGGCGCCTGGCTCTTCTCGATGTCCTCGGAGCCGTTCCCTACGAAGACCCCTCCGAGTGGCTCACCGCTGTTAACGGATTCCTCGTCGACTCGCGTGACACCCTCGACGCCGTGAGCGTCGTCGAGTCGAGCAACTTCCTTCTGATCGCAGACAACGGACCATTGCCGGTTTCAGTCAGCAATGCTCTCAATCAAGCCGTCACGGTCTACATCACGGTCGATCCCCGCACGGGGCTTATGGCAGTAGAAGACTCACGCGTTGAACTTCGCATCGAACCCAACTCCCAAGCCAAGGGGGAGGTGCCGGTGCAATCTCTCTCCAACGGTGTCGTCGAAGTTGAGATCAGCCTGGCGAGTGCAAACGGCGTCGCAGTAGGTGCGGCCACCGTCGGTGAGGTCAACGTTCGAGCCGGTTGGGAAACGCCCATCGTTCTCACGTTTGGCGCGCTCGTCGTGGTGATCTTCGCCCTGGGACTAGTTCGCAGTATTACTCGCCGAAAGAAGCCTCTCAATGACTAACCAGCTCGGTCCAGACGCCGAGCCGGCACCCGGCCTTCCGACCGCCTCCATCGGCCTGCCAGACCCGAAACCCGCGTCGATCGGGCGAGCCAGTGCGCTTCTTGCCTCCGGTACCTTCGTTTCGCGCATCCTAGGCTTTCTCAGCGCACTTCTTCTCGCTCGCACGCTCGGCATCACCGGGGGCGCTGCCGACGCGTACGGGATCGCCAACCAGCTGCCCAAGAGTGTCTACGCAATCGTGGCGGGAGGCATGCTCAGCGCTGTCATCGTGCCGCAAATAGTCCGCGCTGCCATCCACAAAGATGGCGGCCAGAAGTTCATCAACCGACTCGTCACGCTCGGCCTCGTGATCTTCCTCATTGTGACTCTGGCGGCCACACTGAGCGCGCCCCTGCTGGTCGACCTCTACACAAGCGCGAGCTTTGGATCGAACAAGGTCGCGCTCGCCACAGCCTTTGCCTATTGGTGCCTGCCCCAGATTCTCTTCTACGCGCTCTATTCACTCTTCGGCGAAGTTCTTAACGCACGCGGCAAGTTCGGTCCCTTCACCTGGGCTCCCGTCGTAAACAACGTCGTGATGCTCGCGGGCCTCGTTGTCTTCTCCTTTATCTTTGGAAGTGCCTCAGGAGTCGCCGCTGCTGACTGGACTCCCGGCATGATCGCGCTTCTCGCCGGCAGCGCCACAATGGGCATTGTCGTGCAGGCATCGTTGCTCGCCTATTTCTGGCGCCGAGCTGGGCTGCGCTATCGTCCTGAGTTCCAGTGGCGCGGCGTCGGGTTAGGCCGTGCCGGCAAAGCCGCTGCGTGGACCTTCGGGATGATTATGATCACCCAAGTCGGCGGTGTGGTCGAAAGCGTCGTTGCCTCTCAGGCCTCGGGCGACAACCCATCAGTCTTCCTCATGAGCAACGCGTGGCTCATTTTTATGCTTCCGCACTCGGTGATCGCCGTCTCGATCGGAATGGCCTATTTCACGCAAATGAGCGGCCACGCTCGCGACAACGACCTTGTGTCGATGCGAAGCGATGTTTCTTCCGCACTGCGTTCGATCCTGATGTTGCTGGTGTTCGCTGCCATTGGGCTCATGGTGATTGCTGTTCCCTTTAGTGCTCTGTTTGGCACCACTTATGCCCAGATTATGGCTTTGGCAGGCGTACTAGTCGTCTACCTCATTGGTCTCGTACCGTTCAGCATGATGTACGTTCTGCAACGTGTTTTCTATTCCTTCGAAGACACGCGCACTCCCTTTTTCTTGCAAAGCTTCCAAATCGTTCTCTACGTTGCGGCGGCTCTGGTAATTTCAACGTTCCCGGTCGAGCGCATCGCTATGAGTTTGGCGCTGGCCATCTCCATTGCCGGCACCGTCCAAACGACGATCGCGCTGTTCGTTCTGCGCAAGCGCCTCCCCGGTTTCGAGATTCTGCCCCTCCTGCGACGCTTGCTGTGGTTCGCTACGGCGATGATTCCTGCGGCCGCGACGGGTGTGGGCATCCTGCTGCTGCTGGGCGGATTCGGGGAAGGGTCGTTCGTGGTGTCCAGTTTCCTTACGGGCTTCATTTCAATCGCCGTGGCTGGTACCGGCATGCTGCTGGTGTATTCAGCGGTGCTCGCGCTCACTAAGAACGATGAGTTTCTTGCTTTCGTTCGCCCGATCGTTGCGCGGTTGACGCGACGCTAGAGGTCGCTTTCCTTATTGCCTTAACAATAAAAAGCGAACTAAAAGCGGCGGGGCTACGAACATTCAGTAGCTAGCCCGCACGCCACAGCCACACGGAATACTCCGTAGCTAGGATGTGTTGAACCGGGTAATCACAATCCCAAGGAGACACGAAAAAGTGCGTCAAGTCATCATCATCGGATCCGGCCCCGCTGGGTACACCGCTGCGATTTACGCAGCGCGTGCCAACCTTGCGCCGCTGTTGATCGCCAGTTCTGTCGAAGCAGGTGGTGAGCTCATGAAGACCACCGAAATCGAAAATTACCCGGGGTTTGCTAACGGCATCCAGGGTCCTGATCTCATGCTCGAAATGCAGAAGCAGGCCGAACGCTTCGGCACCGAGATCGTTCTCGACGACGTCACCGATCTGCAGCTCGAGGGCCAGATCAAGAAGGTCACTCTCGGCAACGGCGACGTTCACGAGGCGCTCTCTGTCGTCTTCGCAACGGGCTCCGCCTACCGCAAGCTTGGACTCGCTGATGAAGAACGACTCAGCGGCTACGGAGTTTCGTGGTGCGCCACGTGCGACGGGTTCTTCTTCCGCCAAAAGACGATTGCGGTCGTCGGCGGTGGAGACTCTGCCATGGAAGAAGCAACCTTCCTCACCAAGTTTGCCGAGAAGGTCTACGTCATTCACCGCAAGGATGAGTTGCGTGCGTCCAAGGCGATGCAGGAGCGTGCTTTCAGCGATCCGAAGATCGAATTTGTCTGGAATAAGGCTGTAACCGGCATCACTGGTTCCGAGCTCGTTGATGGCATCGACCTCACGGATACGGTTGACGGTTCCACTTCCCACCTCGACGTCAGCGGCCTTTTTATCGCTATCGGCGCCGACCCCCGCACGCACCTCGTGCACGGGCAGCTCGACATCAACGCCGACGGAACAGTGGCAGTGGATGGTCGTTCGTCACGCACCAACATCACCGGAGTATTCGCCGCCGGCGACGTTATCGACCCGACCTACCGCCAAGCAGTCACAGCCGCCGGGTCCGGCACTGTTGCTGCACTCGATGCGGAGCACTACCTCGCATCACTGCCGCGCGAACTCGTGGCGGGAGCGGTTCAGCCCGCTCGCGTTGAGGACGCAGACGAAGCAGCCGCCTAGGAGCCCCGCGCTCTCTCCACCATTAGTTTTTCAACTTCACCGAACAAAGGAATACACAATGTCAACAGCAACAGATGTAACCGACGCCAACTTCGAAGAGATGGTCATCAACTCCGGAGAGACCATCATGGTCGACTTCTGGGCTGAGTGGTGTGGCCCCTGTCGCCAGGTCGGCCCGATCCTTGATCAGATCGCTGCCGAAAACTCCGACAAGATCAAGATCGTCAAGCTCAACGTTGACGACAACCCGCAGATGGCCATGAAGTACCAGATCACGTCGATCCCCGCGATGAAGGTCTTCAAGGGCGGCGAGGTCGTCAAGACTGTTATTGGCGCCAAGCCGAAGCCTGCCATCGAGGCAGACCTCGCCGAGTTCTTGGCCTAAAGCTCAGACTCTGCCGAGAGCCTCCGGCATCCACTATTTGGTGGATGTACGGAGGCTTTCGTAGTTAACGCCGGTCAAGCGCTCGGACTCGACCCAGAGCTTGCGCGCATCGACTTCAGAGTGCGACGCCGCATTTGACTCCACCAAGACCGGAGCACCCCGGTACTCCTTGCGGCCTCCGGGGCCAAAGAAATCTCCGCCCTTCGCGAGCGGGTCTGTCGCAGCCCGGAGTGAAGGCCGAGCGCCCTGCTTGGGAGTTTGAATGCCCAGAAAGACCAGAGGCTTCAACGGCCGCAGGTACCAGCGGTTGAACAGGTGGTCGGCGAGTCCTGTGCCTGCGGTTCCCGGATGCGCGGCCACCGAGATCGCGTCGACTCCAGCTGTGTCGAAGAGGCGCTGCAACTCGTACGCGAAGAGAAGATTGGCAAGTTTCGAGCGACCATAGGCGGCCCGCGGTGTGTACGAGCCGTTGAGGAACATGAGATCGCCAAATTCCATGAATCCCCAACGGTGTGCGACGCTCGACAGGCTTACGACGCGTGCGCCGGGAGTTGCCCTAATGAGATCGAGTAGATGTCCCGTGAGCGCGAAGTGGCCGAGATGGTTGGTGCCGAGCTGCGATTCGAAGCCGTCGATAGTGAGCTGGGCATCCGTCATCATGATCCCCGCGTTGTTGATCAGAAGGTCAAGGCGCGAATGTTTCCCGTGAAACATTTCGCTGAAACGCCGCACGGACTCGAGGTCGGCGAGGTCAAGAAGCATCGTCTCGAGAGAGGCCCCGTCGAGTTCAGCAGTCAGTGCGGCGGCGGTGGATGCGGCCTTCGCTTCGCTCCGCATCGTCATGACAACGTGGGCACCGGCTTTGAGCAGCGCGCGGCTCGTCTCTAACCCCAGCCCCGAATTCGCACCGGTCACAATCGCGACCTTGCCAGTGAGGTCTCCGAGGTTAGCTTCGGTCCAGTCGGTGCGAGCGTTCATCATCAGCTTTCGTTGAGGGTATGAGGAGTCAGACGGGGGGCAGAGCCAACGCAACAACGGCGCTCCGCCCACTGTAGAACCGTGAAGCGAACAGGCTAATTCCACGATTGTTTCTTTGTCAGTTATTCGGAGCCGCAGCGGGTCCAGATTGTCCGCTCTCGAGTCACAATGCCCGCTCGGTTTCAGGTCGGAACCCTCAAACGCCTATTGTTTAAAGTCAACCGAACGGGACGCCCCATGACAACACAGCCAAACAACCTCGACCAGTGGTTTGACCACTACGCTGATCGCGCCTCAGGGCTCGCCGCTTCAGAGGTACGAGCGTTGTTTGCCGTGGCCTCGCGGCCCGAAGTTGTTTCGCTCGCGGGCGGTATGCCGTATGTTTCAGCGCTGCCTCAAGATCTCATCACCGAGTCAATCGACCGCGTTATGCGAGATCGTGGGCCCGCCGCTCTCCAGTACGGCTCAGGTCAAGGACTTCCGGCTTTGCGCGAGCAAATCCTCGAAGTGATGGCCCTCGAAGGCATCCGAGCCAGTGTCGACGACGTCGTCGTCACCACGGGCTCCCAGCACGCTCTTGAACTCGTCACGAAGCTGTTCATCAACCCCGGCGACGTCGTCATCGCCGAGGGACCGAGTTACGTCACAGCAATGGTCGTCTTCAAGTCGTTCCAGGCCGAGATCACTCACGTGGAGATGGATGAGTTCGGTCTCGTTCCCGAATCGCTGCGAGCCCACATCGCGTCAGTGCGCGCCGCCGGCAAGACGATCAAGTTCCTCTACACGGTTCCCACGTTCAGCAACCCCGCTGGTGTGACTCTCAGCTGGCAGCGTCGCCTCGAAGTTCTAGAAATCGCTCGGGAAAACGGCATCCTAGTTCTCGAAGATAACCCCTATGGGTTGCTCTACTTTGACGGACCACCACCCCACGCCATGCGATCGGTCGAAGAAGATGGCGTCGTTTACTTGGGTACGTTCTCCAAGACTCTTGCGCCCGGTTTCCGCGTCGGTTGGGTTCTCGCCCCTCACGCCATCAGAGAGAAACTCATTTTGGCTAATGAGGCGGCGGTACTGTCGCCGAGCTCGTTCACGCAGAACATCATTAGTGAATACATGAGTGTTGCCGACTGGAAGGGCCAGATCGATACCTTCCGTGGCGTTTACCGTGAGCGTCGTGATGCCATGCTCGGTGCCCTGGGCGATTACCTTCCGGACCTGCAGTGGACCGTGCCAAACGGCGGCTTCTACATCTGGGTCACGCTGCCCGATAATCTCGATTCCAAGGCCATGTTGCCGCGTGCCGTCAAGGAACTAGTCGCCTATACGCCCGGCACAGCCTTCTTCGCGGATGGTAATGGACGCAGCAATATGCGCCTGTCTTTCTGTTATCCCACCCCCGAATTCATTCGGGAAGGAATTCGCAGGCTGTCCACCGTGATCAACGGTGAACTTGAGCTACTCAACACTTTCTCGCAGACAGCCCCTCTGACGGTGTCGCCTCCTGCGCCATCGATGATCAACCCCCCAGCCAACCTCAGCTAGGAACACCATGAACGATTCACCTACCCGCGTACTCGTTCTCGCTGGCGGAATCTCGCATGAACGGGACGTCTCGCTCCGCTCCGGTCGCCGCGTCGCCGATGGATTGCGTGCCCAGGGCAAGATCGTCGAGCTTCGTGATCCCGACGCGACGTTGCTGCCTTATCTGCGCGAATCGAAGCCGGATGTCGTGTGGCCTGCACTCCACGGCGCTAGCGGCGAGGATGGTGCCCTCCGAGGCCTCCTCGACCTCATCGGCATTCCCTATGTGGGGTCCCGCGCCGACGCTGCCCGTTTAGCGTGGGACAAGCCGACCGCCAAGTCGCTCGTTTCACGCGTCGGCGTCCGCACGCCATTGTCGATCGCTTTGTCTCGAGACTCGTTCCGCGAACTCGGGGCGCACAGCATTCTTGATGAACTCGCTGACGAGCTGTCGGGGGAGTTGGTGGTGAAACCTGCTCAGGGCGGATCGGCTCAGGGCGTGTCCATCGTGACCGACCGCGCTAACCTTCCGAGCGCGATGGTGAACGCTTACAACTATTGCGACGTTGCCCTTATCGAGCAACGCATCACGGGTGTTGAGATCGCTATCGGAATCCTCGACAGCGGCATGGGCCCAGTCGCGCTTCCCGCGGTTGAGATCGATCCCGTCGAGGGCGCCTACACTTTCGAGGCTCGCTATAATGCTGGTCAGACCCGCTTTTACACGCCAGCGAGAATCTCAGAAGCTGACGCCGACCGCTCAGCCGCGGCGGCGCTTGCGGCGCACTCCGCCCTCGGACTACGCCACCTATCTCGCGTCGACCTCATCGTCGACGGTGCCGGAACCCCGTGGTTTCTCGAGGCAAATGTCCTCCCCGGTCTTACCGAGACATCCATTCTGCCGCAGGCCTTGATAGCGGCCGGCCACGATCTCGGATGGGTATACGCCGCCCTGGCGGACATCGCGATGGAGGGCTAGAGCCCCCTTTCCATTGCTTTGGCGCGAATGAGTTTCCTCACCAATAAGCTCGCACAGTGGTCGAAGAAACCGCTCGAGATGGTGGGCCGTTGTTCGAACGGATAGCCCACCTCGCTGAATCCTGCGATGTTTCACGTGGAACATAGTGGGGGAGTCACCCAAGTTGTCGAGTCACGCCGTACGGGTGATGCGCGGTCAGATCTCTTTCACGACGGCGCCGAGAGTGCACAATCTTGGGTGCGACTAGCGACTAGCGACTAGCGACTAGCGACTAGCGACTAGCGACTAGCGACTAGCGAAGTTTCACGTGAAACATCGAATGTGTATGCACGCCTGATGCAAATCAGGAGCCCGTCTTCATGAACGCGGCGCACTACTCCTGACAGGAAGCCGCAAACCTTGGAAGCTACCCTCCGAATAGTGTCAGAACCACGCCCGACAGCGCTCTCGCAGTCGCAATCGCAGTCGCAATCGCAGTCAACGTCAAGGTCAACGTCAACGTCAACGTCAACGTCAACCGGAATAATTCCGTATCAGTCGAGCATGCCTATCCAAAAAACAGGGGCTCCCGACAATATAAAGAGCAGAAAAGCGCCATGGACCATCGAAGGGCGCAATCCGGGCTCGTGTTCCTTCAAGCGAAACACGGCCCAACGAGGACCTGCGACACCTTAGGCGCTGAACCCCGTGTCGCCGAGTTCCTCGAGAATGCGGTTGAGGTCGCCCACGGTAGCAAAATCAATGACGACCTGGCCCTTGCTCGCACCCAGAGTGACCTTGACCCGGGTATTGAGTCGGTCTCCGAGGCGCTCAGCGATCTCGTCTAGATGTCCCTGCTTTTTTCCGCGAGACGGCTTTGAGCGAGGAGGTTTCGTCGAAAGAGAACCTGCCGCAGCTTCCGCTGCACGCACCGAGAGCTCTTCATTGACGATTTTCTCAGCCAAACGCTCCATACCGGCGCTGTCAGGAAGCGATAGGAGCGCTCGAGCGTGGCCCGCGGTGAGAACTCCGGACGCTACGCGGCGCTGAACGGTTTCTGGAAGGCGCAAAAGCCGCATTGTGTTCGTGATTTGAGGCCGTGAGCGACCGATTCGCTCAGCGAGCTGCTCCTGAGTGATGCCAAAGTCCGCGAGTAGCTGTTGATACGCCGATGCCTCTTCGAGGGGATTGAGGTTCGCACGGTGAAGATTCTCAAGGAGCGCGTCCCGAAGCATGTCTTCATCGGCTGTACTTTTGATAACCGCTGGGATCGTTGAAAGTCCCAAATGTTTGCTCGCGCGCAGCCGACGCTCGCCCATAATCAGTTCGTACTGCGGGCCGCCCTCAACCGCGCCCACCAGGGGTCGAACTACGATCGGCTGAAGCACGCCGATCTCGCGAATCGACACAATAAGCTCTTCGAGCTCTTCCTGCCGGAATTCACTTCGCGGTTGGCGAGAGTTAGGAACAATATCGAGAGGGGAGAGGCTTGCGAGTCGGGCGCCGGGAACTGCGCGCAAGCGATCAGGCGCAAGTTCACCACCGGGGAAGAAGACATCCACCGGACGCTCTTGATTCTCATCCGTGGACGGAATCAGCGCGCCAATTCCTCGACCCAAACCAGTTCTCTTCGGTGCGGCCATTATTTGGGTACTCCTCGATGTGCAATTTCCGCTGCCGCTTCAAGATAGGAAAGCGATCCGGGGGAGTTCTGGTCATAGCTGATCACGCTCTGGCCGTAGCTCGGGGCTTCTGAAATGCGGACCGAACGAGGTATCAGAGTAGTCAGCACCTGATTGGGGAAGTGTGCTCGAACGTCATCCACGACTTGGTTCGCCAGATTAGTGCGAGAGTCGTACATGGTCATCAAAATTGTTGTCACGCGCAGCCGCGGGTTGAGGTGGCGTTCGATCAACTTGATGTTGTTGAGGAGCTGGCTCAGTCCCTCAAGGGCGTAGTACTCACACTGGATGGGAATGAGAACTTCTTGCGCCGCAACGAATGCGTTGATCGTAAGCAAACCCAGTGAAGGCGGGCAGTCAATGAAAACGTAGTGAAATGGCTCGGGAGTTTCAGCCAGAAAAGTATCAAGCGCGGAACGGAGACGCTGTTCCCGAGCAACGAGAGAAACTAACTCGATCTCGGCACCAGCGAGATGAATCGTCGCCGGCACACAATACAACGCCGCAAATTCAGGACTCTTCTGGACAACATCCGCCATAGGAACGTCATTGATCATGACGTCATAGACGCTGGCAGTCTCGGAACGATGCTCTACGCCGACCGCGGTCGATGCGTTCCCTTGGGGATCAAGATCAATCACTAGTACACGAGCGCCCGTACGTGCGAGAGCGGCAGCCAAGTTGACTGTGGAAGTCGTTTTCCCTACGCCGCCTTTTTGATTAGCGACAGTGAAAACTCGCGGCTCGGAGGGGAGTGGCAACGAAGCCGACGCTACAGCCCTACGGCGACGAGTAAGCTCCGCTATTTCCCGCGCAAGCGGCGTGGTTTCATCGAACGATTTACCTTGTTCGTTGACTTCGCTTTCGGGATGTTTCACGTGAAACTTTCTCTCAGACTGCGGTAAAAACGGGAAAAACTAAAGGCGGCTACAGAGATAGCCGAATTAGTCCACTCTAGCCCGAAAGACACGAGTGATCTCCGGAGTAAGGCCCTGTCCAAGAACAAGAGACTCAACATCTTTGAGCCGAGCCTTACGAATCGCCTTCGCAGCCGCCTCGATCTCATCATCGATGCGTGCGCCCTTCATAAAGACCATCTCTCCGCCGGGGGAGAGCAAGTGTTCCGTAGAGGGAATAAGTTTCGAGAGCGCTGTGACCGCTCTAGCTGTAATTTGAGTGAGCTTCTCACCGTATGGAGCGTCCTGAGAACGAGAGCGATCCACCAGCACGTTACTAAGACCGAGCCGGCATACCTCCGCATTGAGCCAGTCAACCCGACGCTCCATAGGTTCGATGAGGACGAAATTCACGTCGGGACGCGCGATTGCGAGCACTAATCCCGGAAGGCCGGCGCCACTGCCAATATCGCCGACCAGACCAGGCCGGAGCAGGGGAGCGACTAAGGCACAGTTCACAATGTGACGGGACCACAGCCGAGGAACTTCTAGAGGTCCGATAAGACCGAGTTCTTCACCACGATGAGCAAGGCTCTCGGTATACATGCGTGCTACATCAATGCGAGAGCCAAATAACTCCGCCGCAATGTCTGGCTCGGGTTCGAGCTCTAATCCGTGGCTCAATGTTTCACGTGAAACTATGAACGCGTGATCACGGTGTGACGGTCACGGCCCTCGCCGCTGGACTGGGAGACAAAGCCGCGCTCCGCGACCACATCGTGAACAAGCTTGCGCTCGTACGAAGACATTGCGGGCAATGCGGCTGAATCAGAACCAGCCTCGATACGAGCAACGGCAACGTCGACGAGCTTCGAAAGTTCTGCAGCGCGAGCTTCACGTGATCCGCCAATATCCAGGATCAGACGCGAGAACGCTCCGGTCTTGTTCTGGACGGCAATTCGAGTGAGCTCCTGCAGAGCCGTGACGGTGTCCGGCTTCGACAGTAAACGGAGGTTGGTGTCTTCACTTGAAGTAACCGATACATACGAACGCCCCGCGCGAGCATCGATCTCGATGTCGCCATCAAGGTCCGCGATGTCGAGCAGTTCTTCGATGTAATCCGCCGCGATGTCGCCCTCTTCTTCAAGCTGCGCGGTGGTGCGGTCTTCGCGGTCTTCCACAGGAGCGGATTCGACGGCGGTGGTATCGGTGTCAGAAACGTTCGTCATTTCTTCTTTCCCTGCTTCTTCTTTGCACGGTTCTTGCTCACGGGTTGATCCCGCTGCGGGTTCTTAGGTTCTTCGATGATGATCGTGCCGGCATCCGGAGTTTCTTCAACGATGCCCTTGCGCTGGTTGCGCTTAGCAAGACGAGCCTCACGGGCCAGAGCAGCTTCACTGCCAGGCGTGGGCATGTTGCGAATAACGAGGAACTGCTGACCCATGGTCCAGAAGTTCGATACCAGCCAGTAGAACATCACTCCGAGCGGGAAGGTAAATCCCGAGAAGGCGAAGACAAGGGGGAGTAGGTACAACATGATCCGCTGTTGGCGGTACATGGGGCTAGCTTTCATCTCTGCCGACTGGTTCTTCGACATGATCTGAAGCTGAGTGATGAACTGCGAACCGGTCATCAGGATGACCATGATGACAGCGGTAACAATAACGGCCGTGTTCCCATCGGCAGTACTGATCGCGAGGTGAAGCGGCGCGATATCGAACAGCGACGAGGTACCAAAGGACTCTGAGAGCTCCGCGTTCAGCAGACCAACACCGGGAGCGTTTCCCTCGAGTTGTGCATTACGCAACACCGAAAAAAGACCGAAGAAGATCGGCATCTGAAGCAAAAGAGGGAGGCAAGAACTGAACGGGTTGGTTCCCGCATCCTTGTACATGGCCATTGTCTCGCGAGACATGGCCTCACGAGAGAACTGGTCCTTCTTGCCCTTGTACTTGTCTTGGATCTTCTTGAGCTGAGGAGCGACTTCCATCATTCGCCGCTGGCTCTTAATCTGCCGAACAAATACGGGGATCAATGCTGCGCGAACAACCAATACCAGGCCGACGATCGAGAGCACCCAGGTCAGACCGTCATCCGCATTCATTCCAAAGAATGTGAGGATCTCGTGGAAGGCGACGAGGATTGCCTCGATTACCCACTTGATTGGCCAAAGCAAATTGCCAAAGAAAGCAAAAAGGTCCATGAAGTGGTTAGCCCCTTTCGTGGCTTGCGGCTATAACAAAGCCGAACCGGGTGATCTGGTAGCGGTCATGCCGGCGAGCCGGGATGTCGTCGATTCCACCTTCTGCCCACGGGTGGCAACGGAGAATTCGGCGCGAACCAAGCCACACACCACGGAAAACCCCGTGCTGTTGAATAGCCTGGAGCGTGTAGTGAGAACACGATGGGTAATAGCGGCAAACATCCCCATAAAGCGGAGAGATGACCGCGCGATACATGCGAAGAACGAAGACACAGATGTTTCGCGGAAGGAGCAGAGCGAACGTCAGGACGGAATTCATATCTTCACCACGATGCGGTCAATCCCTTCTGCGATCTCAGCCTGCAGCGTAGACCACTCAGCTTGCTCTGAACCTGCCAAAGCCCGAACAACGATGTCCGCATTGGCATGAACATCCGGAAGCAACTGAGCCGCCGCCGCCCGAAGTCGACGACGAACGCGATTGCGAACAACCGCGTTGCCTACCGCTTTAGAGACAATGAATCCAAAGCGCACGCCTTGAGACCGCTCGTTGTTCACAATGTGGACAACGCAGTGCGGTGCTGTAAACCGACGACCCCGACGAACCGCCAAACGAAAATCGTTTGGCAACGCTACGCGATTCGTCTTAGACAGCACCGGACGAAATTACGCGGAGAGTTCGGTGCGTCCCTTACGACGACGCGCGCTCAAGATTGAACGGCCGGCGCGGGTACGCATGCGCAAACGGAATCCGTGTACCTTCGCGCGGCGACGGTTGTTTGGCTGAAAAGTTCTCTTGCTCATAGCTATATCTCCAAGGCCCAGCTCTAGCAGCCGGGAAGAATTGGTAGGCCCAAGGGCCGGAAGTCAACTGATTAAAACTACGGCGTTAAACCGATGCGGTCAAACCGCAACGGGAAGAACGCCGCATTATCCACACAGAATACATCGTTATTGGTAACGACATGCTGTGGACAACTAAGGTGACTAGCGGTGCATAACGGCCAAAAGATCGCAGTGTTTCAGCGAGAATAGCTGTACTCACCAGTGGATAAGCCTGTGAGTAATTACTGCAAAGGGATGGGAAAAGAATGTCGGAAACACCCGACCCGACTAGGGGACTATGGCAAATAGTCCTGACACACCTCAACGGAGACGAGCGAATTACCCCGCAATTGCAGGGCTTCGTAAATCTCGTTGAACCAAAAGGTGTCATGGCAGGCACGCTCTATCTAGAAGTTCCGAACGAACTCACCCGAGGAATGCTGGAGCAGCGACTGCGTCAGCCGTTCATCGATGCCATAGCCGCGCTCGATGATTCTCACGGCGTCACAAACTTCGCGACCGTAGTGAATCCAGAAATCCAGCAGGATGCGTTATCCCAGGACCTTCCTCACACGGAACAGCCCTACATCGAGCCGACTCCTCCCAGTCCAGTGGAGAAAACATCCTCTCCGCGGCGAAGCGACTCACGGTTAAACCCTAAGTACAGCTTTGACAACTTCGTTATCGGCGGCTCGAACCGCTTCGCGCATGCCGCAGCGGTGGCCGTAGCCGAAGCACCAGCCAAGGCATACAACCCACTCTTCATCTATGGAGGATCCGGGCTCGGCAAAACCCACCTCTTGCACGCAATCGGACACTATGCCGAAAGTCTCTACCCGGGCATCCGCGTTCGCTATGTCAGTTCAGAAGAGTTCACCAACGACTTCATTAACTCGATCGCAAACAACCGCGCGTCAGTATTTCAATCGCGCTACCGCGAAATCGACATTCTTCTCATTGACGACATCCAGTTCTTGCAGGGAAAGGATTCCACCCAGGAAGCCTTCTTCCACACTTTTAACACGCTCCACGATCACAACAAGCAAGTGGTCATCACGAGCGATCTGCCTCCCAAACACCTGACCGGTTTCGAAGATCGGATGCGTTCGCGCTTTGAGTGGGGCCTGATTACAGACGTGCAGGCGCCAGACCTCGAGACTCGCATTGCGATTCTGCGCAAGAAAGCGCAAAGCGAGAAGATGCAGGTCGGCAACGACATCCTGGAATTTATGGCATCAAAAGTCTCGTCGAACATCCGCGAGCTCGAAGGAACTCTCATTCGCGTCACTGCGTTCGCGAGCCTCAACCGCACTGAGGTCGACATGGCACTCGTGCAAACAGTGCTGAAAGACCTCATCACTCTCGATGAAGACAACGTGATCGCCCCGGTCGACATCATTAATCACACTGCGGACTACTTCAAACTGTCGGTCGACGACCTGTACGGGTCGTCACGATCCCAGGCGATTGCTACTGCGCGTCAGATCGCCATGTATCTCTGTCGTGAGATGACTAATCTTTCGCTGCCAAAAATCGGTCAGTTGTTCGGCAACAGAGATCACACCACGGTTATGTACGCCAATAAGAAGATCACTGAGCTCATGAAAGAGCGCCGTTCTATCTATAACCAGGTGACCGAGCTCACCAGCCGCATCAAACAAAACCAGCGTTTCACTCAAAAGTAGCTTTTTCCACTTGGGGATAACTTGGGGATAACCTTCCCAACTCGCCGGAAAGATTGTTGATCACAAGAATCTTTCTGTGGAATTGAGAATTCTTGTAACTCGAGTTTCCACGAACAGTGCCACTGTTCTCCACGGCTCCTCAACAAGTCACACGGATGTAGTTTCCAGTAATTACAAGAAAATCGCAGAGTTATACACACAATCCACAGCGGTTAAGAGTGTGACCTTTAAAGAATGAAATTTGAATCCCAAATAACCTGTAGTTCGCAAGTGGATTGGCTGTGCCAGTATTAACGGCCAGAGCGTCATCCGGTTAGGGGTAGTTCATGAAGTTTCAGGTCAATCGTGACGTCTTCAGCGAGGCGGTTTCGTTTGCGGTAAAACTGCTGCCGCAGCGCACCACGCTGCCCATTTTGAGCGGTGTGTTGATCGAAGCCACCGCTGAGGGCCTAACGCTGTCGTCGTTTGACTACGAGGTTTCAGCTCGAACACAAATCGTTGCTGAGGTTGAAGAGCCTGGGCGCATCCTTGTTTCGGGCAAGCTTCTCGCCGACATTGCAAGCCGGCTCCCTAATGCTCCGGTGCGTTTTAGCACTGAAGAAAACAAAATTATCGTTGCTTGCGGCACTGGCCACTTCACGTTGTCGAGCATGCCTGTCGAGGAGTACCCGAGCCTTCCAGAAATTTCAGACAAGGTCGGAACGCTGAAGGCTGACGTATTCTCGGCCGCAATCTCACAAGTTGCTGTTGCCGCGTCACGGGATGATGTGACTCCAGTCATCACCGGTGTTCAGCTCGAAGTTTCCCAAAACAATATTTCGCTCGTAGCGACGGACCGTTACCGTGTTGCCGTTCGGGATATTGAGTGGGACGCCGGTTCGTCTGGTGTCGAATCAGCCACTGCCCTTGTTCCGGCTAAGACCCTGATGGAGGTTGGAAAAACTTTCGGCAACAGTGGCGAAATTTCCGTAGCGATCACAAGCACTGACGAGCGAGAGCTGATTGCTTTTCGGTCGGACAAGAAAACCGTCACCTCGTTGCTGATCAAGGGCAACTTTCCACCGGTTCGCCGACTTTTTCCCGAGACTGTGGATAACTTCGCCGTCATGAACACGGGCGAATTGATCGAGGCTGTCCGTCGAGTTTCGCTCGTGCTGGAAAGAGAAGCAGCTCTTCGCTTCACCTTCACTGAAGAGGGAGTCACTCTCGAGGCGATCGGATCTGAGCAAGCACAAGCTTCGGAGACCATCGATGCGTTCTTGACCGGGGACGACACCGTCGTATCGCTCAAGCCGCAGTTCCTTATTGACGGTTTGAGCTCAGTGCACTCCGAGTTCGTGCGCATCTCGTTCACCAAAACTGAAAATCCGAATAAGCCCGGACCAGTGTTGATCACTAGCCAGTCGTCGAAAGACCAACCTGGTAGCGACAATTACAAGTACCTTCTCCAGCCGAACCTGTTGTTGCGATAGGCCATGGCAGACACCATGCACCTTGGGATCATCGGCCTCGGAAAAATGGGCGGAAACATGCGGGAACGCATGCGCACTGCCGGTCTCACAGTCACCGGATTCGATCCGAACGCCGAGGTCTCCGATGTAGCTACGCTTTCAGATCTAGTGGATGCGCTGCCGACCCCGCGCATCGTATGGGTCATGGTTCCGTCCGGTCCCATTACTGATTCCGTAATTACAGATGTCGCGACCCTTCTTGAGCCGGGCGATCTCGTTATTGACGGTGGGAATACCCGCTTCACCGACGACCAGTTACACCGCGATCAACTGGCCGAACTGAAACTTTCTTTTGTAGATGTAGGGGTTTCCGGCGGAATTTGGGGCCTAGAAAACGGCTACGGTCTCATGGCCGGCGGCGAAAAGGCCGATATCGAGCGGGCAATGCCGATCTTCGATGCTCTTCGTCCAGAAGGTCCGCGTGACGAGGGCTTCGTTCACGCCGGTCCGGTTGGTGCCGGGCATTACGCCAAAATGGTGCACAACGGCATCGAGTATGCGCTGATGCAGGCGTGGGCCGAGGGCTTTGAACTGCTCGATAGCCGCAAAGACCTCATCGACAACGTCCCTGGAACTTTTAAGGCATGGCAACGCGGAACAGTTGTCCGTTCATGGTTGCTTGAACTTCTCGTAAAAGCGCTAGAGGAAGACCCCGACTTCGCCGACATCTCCGGCTACGTCGAAGATTCGGGGGAGGGTCGATGGACAGTGCACGAAGCGCTGAACCAGGCGGTCGCTGTTCCCACTATTAGCGCAGCAATCTTCGCGCGCTTTGTCTCTCGTCAAGAAGATTCGCCGTCCATGAAGGCGGTCGCAGCTCTCCGCAATCAGTTCGGCGGGCATAGCGTCCGTAAGAGCTAAGCTCCGCACCAATGCGCGTAACTCACGTCGAACTCAAAGATTTTCGCAACTATAAAGAGCTCACCCTCGAGCTTGGTGCAGGGCCGACTCTCATCGTCGGATCGAATGGCCAAGGCAAGACGAATCTGGTCGAGGCGCTTGGATTTTTGAGCACCCTTGGCTCGCATCGAGTGTCCACTGATCACGCGATGGTGAGACAAGCGATGGATGCAGCCATTGTGCGGGTGCGCCTCGAGCATAACGACCGCAATTTTTTGGCGGAGGTTCAAATTAACCGCTCTGGGGCTAACCGCGCCCAGATCAATCGCTCGGTCATCCGTACCCGCGAACTTCCGCGATATTTTTCCAGTGTGCTGTTCGCGCCCGAGGATCTCGCTCTTGTGCGCGGAGAACCTTCTGGCCGCCGCAGATTCATCGATGACTTGCTTATATTGCGATCGCCGCGCTTTAGCGGAGTGATGAGTGACTACGAGCGCGTCGTAAAACAGCGCAACATGCTGCTTAAATCTGCCCGGGCATCCGGGGTTCGCGACACGCAGTTGAGCACCCTTGATGTGTGGGATGAACGACTCGTCGCCTTCGGCTCCGAGATCATCAGTGCTCGCAGCGCCCTCATTGCGGATTTGAGTCCTGAAGTCGCCAGCGCATATGAACGCATCGTCGGGGCCGATCACGGTGCATCGCTTGCCAATTCGTTGAGCATCATCTCGCGACAGGACGACCCGGACAACGCTGTGGCTACCAACGCTGTCGGCGAAATTATTTCGGTCGCTGACGCGACAACAGCTTTCATTGCAGCCCTCTCCTCGGTGCGAAAAGCAGAACGCGATCGTGCGATCACACTGGTCGGACCTCACCGTGATGACCTCATCTTCGGCCTCAATGGTTTGCCGGCACGTGGCTATGCGAGCCACGGTGAATCCTGGTCCTTCGCGCTCGCCCTGAAATTGGCATCCGCCGAACTATTACGTCGAGAATCATCAGCGGGCGACCCCGTGTTGATTCTGGATGACGTGTTCGCTGAACTCGACCAATCACGCCGCGAACGCTTAGCTAGTTCGATCTCTGGCTTTGAACAAGTGCTGATTACAGCCGCTGTTTTCGGTGATGTTCCGAAAGAACTTGCAGCGAACGTAGTGCGCATTCAAGCGGGGGAAGTGATCACCGGTGAATGATCGAGATCCCAACGTGGACGAACACGTCGCGGTGTATCTGCGATTCCGCGACGTTTTTGGGGATGCCACGAAGCGTTCTTATATGGCGCGAAAGCGTAATAAGAAAGAGCCAGGAACCAGTGTGCCCTTCGCTCCGGGCCGCGATCCGCACGGATTGGGCGATGTGATGGATAGCCTCACGTCGAATATGGGGTGGAAGTCTCCGCTCGCTCGCTCCGAGCTCATTTTGGCGTGGACCACAATCGTGGGAGCCGAAACTGCGGAACACTCTGAGCCGGTCGGAATCGAAGAAGGTGTGCTCACCATCCGCTGCGATTCGACAGCGTGGGCCACACAGCTGCGTCTCATGCGTGGCCACATCACGACGACGATTGCTCAACAGCATCCAGAAGCGGGTGTGGAAACTGTGCGCTTTGAAGGCCCCAACGCCCCTTCGTGGAAAAGAGGCCCCAGATCAATTCCAGGTAGGGGCCCGCGCGATACTTACGGTTAGGGAGACAAAATGGGTCACGCTACTAAAGAAACTCCCGTAGAACGCGATTTGAGCGCCGCGGCCGCTCGGAATTTGTTAGAATCTCAGGAGCCGTCGGACGCACCTCTTGAGAGAGATATCCGCTCTGAATGGCGAGTATGAACTAGCGGCAGGAGCCTAACTTCAGATGACATCGACGCCCGAAAACGACGTGCCCGAGAGCCACATCATTGCCAACGGTCATGTTGCCGCTGATAGCTATGGCGCCGATCAAATTCAGATCCTTGAGGGTCTCGAAGCTGTGCGCAAGCGCCCCGGTATGTACATCGGCTCCACTGGTCCCCGCGGTTTGCACCACTTGGTGTACGAAGTCGTCGACAACTCTGTTGATGAATCGCTGGCTGGCTACTGCGACACTATCGGCGTGTGGATCCGCAAGGACGGTTCCGTTCGCGTGCGAGACAACGGCCGCGGTATCCCGGTCGATCTGAACCAGCAAGAGCAGAAGTCGACTGTCGAAGTAGTCATGACGATCCTGCACGCTGGTGGAAAATTCGGTGGTGGCGGCTACGCCGTATCGGGTGGACTTCACGGTGTAGGTATTTCTGTCGTCAACGCGCTCTCTGAAGAAGTGGACACGGAAGTTCACCGCCAGGGGTACGTGTGGCGCATGAGCTTTAAAAACGGTGTTCCCACCGGCCCCCTGAAGCAGGGCGAAAGTTCTGACCTGACCGGAACCCAGCAGACTTTCTGGCCGAGCAAAGAGACGTTCGAGACAGTTGAATTCGATTTCGAGACGCTTCGCGCCCGCTTTCAGCAGATGGCCTTCCTTAATAAAGGACTGCGCATCACGATCACTGATGAGCGCGGCGAAGAAGAAGTCGTCGAGAGCTACATGTACGAGCGTGGCCTTGTTGACTATGTCGAATACTTGAACAAGACCAAGAAGAACGAGCTCATTCATCCGGATGTCATCGCGTTTGAATCCGAAGATACCGAGAAGCGCATCTCGCTTGAAGTCGCGATGCAGTGGACGGCTGGATATTCCGAAAGCGTTCACACCTACGCCAACACCATTAACACTCACGAAGGTGGAACCCACGAAGAGGGTTTCCGCGCTGCGCTCACTACTCTGGTGAACCGTTACGCTCGCGAGAAGAACATCATCAAGGAGAAAGACGAAAACCTTTCCGGTGACGATGTTCGTGAAGGACTGACTGCGGTCATCTCGATCAAGCTCGGTGAACCTCAATTCGAGGGCCAGACCAAGACCAAGCTGGGCAACACCGAAGCAAAGGCATTCGTTCAGCGCATCGCCGGCCAGCAGCTCGGTGATTGGTTCGATCGCAACCCCACGCAGGCCCGGGACGTTATCCGCAAGGCCATCCAGGCCTCGCAAGCACGACTCGCTGCCCGTAAGGCGCGCGAACAGACTCGTCGAAAGGGACTGCTCGAATCGAGCGGAATGCCTGGAAAGCTGCGGGACTGCTCGAGCAAAGATCCTTCGCTCTCCGAGATCTTTATGGTCGAGGGCGATTCGGCCGGCGGCTCCGCCGTTCAGGGCCGTAACCCCGAGTTCCAAGCGATTCTTCCGCTGCGAGGCAAGATCCTCAACGTTGAGAAGGCGCGTCTCGACCGTGCTCTCGGTAATGCTGAAGTTCAGGCCATGATCACCGCGTTCGGCGCGGGTGTCGGCGAGGACTTCGACCCTGAAAAGGCTCGGTACCACAAGATCGTTTTGATGGCCGATGCTGACGTCGACGGCCAGCACATCACCACGCTGCTTCTGACGCTGCTGTTCCGCTACATGCGTCCGCTCATCGATTTGGGCTACGTCTACTTGGCTCAGCCACCGCTATACCGCCTCAAGTGGAGCAACGCACAGCACCAGTACGTCTACAGCGATGCCGAGCGCGACGCTCTGACTGAACTGGGACTTTCCGAAGGCAAGCGCATGCCCAAGGACAACGGCATCCAGCGCTACAAGGGTCTTGGTGAGATGGACTACAAGGAACTGTGGGAAACCACCATGGACCCCGCCACTCGCACGCTTCTTCAAGTGACCTTGGATGATGCTGCCGCCGCCGACGAAACCTTCTCAACTCTCATGGGCGAAGACGTTGAATCTCGCCGAAACTTCATCCAGCGCAACGCTAAAGACGTCCGCTTCTTAGACATCTAGCTCGTACAGAGCTCACGGCGCCCGCACTCGCGACAGATACAGACTGGAACTGAAATTTAATGGCTGACGAAGAAACTCCGAAGAAAACCTTCGAAGACGCACCCGTAGACGACCGTCACGACAAGATCAACCAGGTTGATCTTCAACTGGAGATGCAGCGCTCGTACCTCGACTACGCCATGAGCGTCATCGTGGGTCGTGCGCTTCCTGAAGTGCGCGATGGCCTCAAGCCGGTGCACCGCCGTGTGATTTACGCGATGTACGACGGTGGCTACCGCCCAGACAAAGGCTTCTCCAAGTGCACCCGTGTCATCGGTGATGTGATGGGCCAGTTCCATCCGCACGGTGACTCGTCGGTCTACGACGCTCTCGTTCGTTTGGTTCAGCCGTGGAGCCTCCGTTATCCGCTGGCTTTGGGCCAGGGAAACTTCGGTTCTCCCGGAAATGACGGCGCCGCTGCTCACCGTTATACCGAAACCAAAATGGCTCAACTCGCCATGGAAATGGTTCGGGACATTGAAGAAGACACCGTCGACTTCCAAGACAACTACGACGGTCGCACGCAGGAACCCACGGTTCTCCCGAGCCGTTTCCCCAACCTTCTCGTCAACGGTTCGGTCGGTATCGCGGTCGGTATGGCCACCAACATTCCGCCGCACAACTTGCGCGAAGTGGGGGAGGGTGCCCTCTGGCACCTCGCCAACCCTGACGCGTCGAAGGAAGAACTTGTCGAGGCGTTGATTCAGCGCATCAAGGGACCAGACTTTCCGACCGGCGCCCAGATTTTGGGCGTCAAGGGAATTCAGGATGCGTACCGCACGGGTCGTGGATCGATCACAATGCGCGCCGTGGTCAACGTCGAAGAGCTTCAGGGTCGCACCTGCCTCGTCGTTACCGAACTGCCGTACCAAGTGAACCCCGACAACCTGGCACTAAAAATTGCCGACCTGGTCAAGGATGGCAAGCTCGCCGGCATCGCCGACATCCGTGATGAGACGTCGGGTCGCACCGGCCAGCGCCTCGTCATCGTGCTCAAGCGCGACGCCGTTGCCAAGGTTGTTCTCAACAACCTCTACAAGCACACGCAGCTGCAGGAAAACTTCGGCGCGAACATGCTCGCGATCGTGGATGGCATCCCGCGCACGCTCTCGATCGACGGCTTCATCACGGAGTGGGCGACTCACCAGATCGAAGTTATTGTTCGCCGCACCGAGTTCCGTCTGCGCAAGGCCGAAGAGCGTGCCCACATTTTGCGCGGTTACCTCAAGGCTCTGGATGCTCTCGACGAGGTCATCGCTCTCATCCGTCGTTCGCCCACCGTCGAAGATGCCCGCAACGGCCTCATCGAGTTGCTCGACATTGACGAGATTCAGGCTCGCGCCATTCTCGACATGCAGCTTCGCCGCCTCGCGGCTCTCGAGCGCCAGAAGATCATCGACGAGCACGACGAAATCGAGCTCGAAATCGTCGATTTCAAGGCGATCATCGCGAGCAAGGAACGTCAGAGCAACATCGTCAGTGAAGAACTGACCGAACTCCTCGCTAAATATGGCGACGATCGCCGCACTGAAATCATGTTTGGTTTCGATGGCGACATGAGTATGGAAGATCTGATTCCCGAAGAGGAGATGGTGGTCACAGTCACGCGCGGCGGTTACGTCAAGCGCACGCGCAGCGACAACTACCGCAGCCAGCACCGCGGCGGCAAGGGCGTCAAGGGTGCCCAGTTGCGTGCGGATGACGTGGTCGACCACTTGTTCGTCACCACCACTCACCACTGGTTGCTGTTCTTCACCAACACGGGTCGCGTCTACCGTGCCAAGGCGTATGAGCTGCAAGAGGGCGGCCGCGACGCGAAGGGCCAGCACGTTGCCAACTTCTTGGCACTGCAGCCCGGCGAAGAGATCGCTCAGATTCTCGACATCCGCGACTACGAACAATCCACCTACCTAGTGCTCGCTACGCGCAACGGTCTGGTCAAGAAGACCGCGATGGCGGAATACGACACCAACCGCAGCGGCGGCATCATCGCTGTGAACCTGCGTGAGGGCGACGAACTCGTTTCGGCAATGCTCGTGGAAAACACCGACGATGTGTTGCTCGTTTCTCGCAAGGGAATGTCGATTCGCTTCACGGCATCCGATGAAGCATTGCGTCCCATGGGGCGATCAACCTCCGGCGTGATGGGTATGAGCTTCCGCGAGGATGACCAACTGCTGAGCGCCAGTGTTGTCCCCGAGAGTGGCTTCGTCTTCGTTGTCACTGAGGGTGGCTTCGCGAAGCGAACTGCCGCTGATCAGTACCGCGTGCAGGGGCGTGGTGGTTTGGGTATCAAGGTTGCCAAACTCGACGGATCTCGCGGCGATTTGGCGGGAGCTTTGATGGTCGGGGACGAGGATGAAGTGCTTGTGGTTCTTGCCAGTGGCAAGGTGGTACGCTCTTCTGTCGCTGAGGTTCCGGCCAAGGGTCGTGACACTATGGGCGTCGTTTTCGCTCGTTTCGCAGCGGAAGACAAGATCATCGCAATTGCGCGAAATAGCGAACGAAATCTAGACAACAAAGAACTTGAAGCTGGGGACGATAGTGTTCCGAGTGAAGATGCCCCTGCTGGGAAGGACGAGTCGGTAGATGAGTAGTGTCGCGGAGAAGTTGCAGCGCAAGTCGCAGCGCCAAACATCAGTGAAACAGGTTCGCCTCAAGCTGGTGTACATCGACTTCTGGTCGGCCGTAAAGTTCTCATTCCTGGTGGCAATTTCGCTCGGAGTGGTCTTCGTTGTTGCGACGATGCTGGTGTGGATTGTTCTTAACTCCACCGGAATTTTCGGCGATATCGACAACATCTTCCGAGACATCCTCTCGAAGGAAGCCGACTTCCGAATCACGAGTTCGTTCGGGTTCGGTCAAGTCGCATTGTTCTCGATCGTGATCGCACTTTTGAACACTCTCGTGGGTACGGCACTCGGTGCAATTGCGAGTATGCTTTATAACTTCAGCGTTCGACTGACCGGTGGAATCCTCGTGGGTTTCACCAATAACTAGTCGATTACGCCAAACGGGCAGAATGCGATACTCTCGTATCTGCCCAACGGGGGTATAGCTCAGGCGGTTAGAGCGCTTCGCTGATAACGAAGAGGTCCGTGGTTCAAGTCCACGTACCCCCACTGGAATTTCTGCAAGAAGTTCCTATTGGGGCCTTAGCTCAATTGGTAGAGCGCCTGCTTTGCAAGCAGGAGGTCAGGGGTTCGATTCCCCTAGGCTCCACAGCACGACAACAAAAACCCCGGCCAGTTATCTGGCCGGGGTTTTTGCGTACTCGAACGCTCGCGTAATTGCTGGTTAGCGACGTAGCGAGAGTGCACTCAAGGCATCGTCACCGAGGTGAGGATCGTCCCGCGACATTCACGTCCGTGGCCGTGAACTCTCCTGACGCCTCCAGTGCCACTGAGGCGACGAACCGGGGCGAAGGCTCCCATCTGCTCGCCGGGACCGTTTGAAGCCGCTAGCGGCCCACGGGCGCCTCGTGCATGACGCTGACGCCGCGGTATGCGGCTGGCCGTGCTGCAGAGATTAACGAAAAAAGTTCTGGCCCGATTCGAAAGAACCGGGCCAGAACTGTTTAAGAGGTTGTGGCTACACCGCAGGCGGTGAGCAGCAAAGAGAAATTATGCAGTCTCTGCTTCGTCGTCGATCCACAGGTCGTCGTCTGCGCGAAGCGTCTGCCAGGCGGCGTACGCGACGCCCACAGCAGCAACGACGCCAACACCGATGAAGATGTAGCGGCCAAATCCAGCTGCCTTCGGCTGTGGCTTAACGAGGCCGGTTTTCTCTCCCGCAGACACTGCGAGGCCAGAGACGCGAGTGAACGCATCCCGCACCTGCTGGTTCTTGGCGACTTCGAGCGCGGCGAGAGCTGCGCCGAGAGCTGACGTGACGGCCGGTAGCACGTCACCCTTGATCTTCGACTTGGTGTTTTCGGCCGCTGAACGTGCACCAGCGACTGAAGACGACACGACGGGCTTTACCCGGGCATCGAACGTGTTGTGAATTTTGGGGCTGACTTCTTCACGAGCGTAGTTAGCGGCCTGTTGGCTCGCCTCTCGTACAACGGCAGAAGCGTGGTCGAGCAGCTCCTTTTGGTCTTGCCACAGGTCTTCGGCTTGACCTTTCAAGCGCTTGAGTTCTTTGCGGCGTTTGCGAGTTAGTGCCACGGGAAACCTCCAAAGGTGGTCGAACAGTGACTCCATACTGCCACGGTGGGTTCCAAGTCCGCACTGCTTTGCCTGTGAGCACGCTGAATAACTAGTATCCGAGGCTCAGGTTCGCTATGTAAGAATTGACGCTATGTCTCAACACACCGCAGTTGCCACGATCAAGACAAACCTCGGAGAAATCCGTCTCAACCTCTTCGGCAACCACGCGCCGAAGACCGTTGCCAACTTCGTAGGTCTCGCCAAGGGCGATATCGAATGGACCCACCCCGCCACCGGCCAGAAGACCAGCGCACCTCTTTACGATGGCGTCATCTTCCACCGCATCATCAAGCAGTTCATGCTCCAGGGCGGAGATCCCCTAGGTAAGGGCATCGGCGGCCCCGGCTACAACTTCGACGACGAAATCCACCCCGAACTTAACTTCTCGGCTCCCTACATTCTCGCCATGGCAAACGCCGGTACGCGCGGTGGCAAGGGAACCAACGGTTCACAGTTCTTCATTACGACGGTCGCCACACCTTGGCTCCAGGGCAAGCACACCATCTTCGGTGCTGTCGCAGACGACGAATCACGCAAGGTAGTCGACGCCATCGAGGCAGTCGACACCGACGGCAGCGACAAGCCCCTCACCGACGTTGTTATCGAGAGCGTCACGATCGACGAGGTCTAACCTTCGTGACCACATCGCCGGATGCCAGCGGTAACTACTGCTACCGGCATCCAGACCGGCAAAGTTTCACTCTCTGCCAGCGATGTGGGCGCACTGTATGCCCCAGCTGCCAAACGCAGGCAGCTGTGGGCGTACATTGCCCCGAATGTATCAAAGAGGCCCGTGCGAATGGGCCGAAGCGCAAGCCAGTTCTAGTTCGAGCCTCTCGCGCCTCTCAGGGAAAGCCGGTCGTGACGTACACGCTTATGGCGTTGACCGTTGCTATTTTCTTGCTGCAGTTGATCCCGGGCACTGGTGTCACTCAAGCGCTCGTTTATTACCCGCCCCTGACGGCCATTGAGCCCTGGCGCATGATCACTTCGGCGTTCTTGCACTCCACGAACAGCGTTTTCCACATCGGTTTCAACATGTTCACACTCTTCATTTTTGGGCGTGCACTGGAACTACCGCTGGGGCGTGCTCGATTTCTTGCCCTCTACCTGGTGAGCGCGTTAGGCGGGTCGGTGGCGGTGTTGCTGTTGGCGCCCGGTTCAGTGGTGCTGGGAGCATCCGGAGCCATCTTCGGAATCGTCGCCGCGTTCTTCGTGATTCAGCGTCGTATGGGTGTGAACAACAAGGTTTTGCTCATCGTTCTGGTGGTCAACTTGGTTGCCGGCTTTATCCCGGGGCTCAACATCTCGTGGCAAGCGCACGTCGGAGGACTGATAACCGGCGCCGTGCTGGCTCTGGTCTTTTTGCGGCAGCGCAATAAGAAGTCTTCGAACGCGGAGATCGCGCTTGTCGCGCTCGTCGTCGCTGCTTTGATCAGTCTGACCCTCGTGAGAATCTTCGTCCTATAAGTGACTAAAAGTTATCCACAGGTTTATTAACACTGGGTATAACTACACGCGTGTAATTTCTAACGCCACCGTGTTGTCATGAGAAATCCAATGAAGAGGATGCCGAAACCAACAAGAATGTTCCAGCTGCCGAGCGAAGCTACAGGCATCTGCTGGTTGCTCACGTAAAACACGATGATCCAGGCAAGCCCGATCAGCATGAAGCCGAACATGACGGGCTTGAACCAGACCGCGTTGGGAGTGTCCTCAGCGGGACGCGACGGTGACTTTTCTGCAGAATTACGGGCCATGGGAGAGATTCTAGCGCGAACGCCCTGAGTGACGAACGGCCGCGCGGAAACGCGGAGGAGACTGCGGATAGAATTGCGCCTATGGTTCTCGAAGACGGCCGCCGCACACGGCGCAGTGCGAAAGCCCGCCGCCCTGTTTCTTTCATCGGTGTTCTCGGCGAAATCTTCATCACGGCCGGCGTAGTTGTGCTGCTGTTTCTTGTGTGGCAGACCTGGGTCAACAACATCTTTGTCAGCAACACCCAGCGTGACGAAGCTATTGAGTTGAGCCAAGAGTGGAACAAGGGCGAAGCGGTCAAGCTTGCCCCAGACGAGCGAGCAGATCCTGGGGTGCCCGTTGTCGACGAAGCACCCGGTGAAGCTCAGGTCTTCGGCACCCTCATCGTTCCGCGCTTTGGCGCGGACTACACTCGCCCGATAGCGGAGAGCGTCAGTCTCGAACGGGTATTGAACACGCGCGGAGTCGGTCATTACACGGGAACGCAGATGCCGGGAGAGGTGGGCAACTTTGCAGTTGCCGCTCATCGAACCGGGTGGGGCGATCCGTTCTTCGATATCAATAAGCTGCAACTCGGAGACAGCGTCTACGTGGAGACTGAAGCGGGTTGGTACCGCTACGTCTTCCGTTCGCTGGAATACGTGCCCGCATCCGGGGTGGGAGTACTCAACCCCGTACCCCAGTTCGACGGTGCAGTTGCAAGTGATCGCATAATGACGCTCACGAGCTGTAACCCCATTCATACCGCGGATGAACGAATCATCGCCTATGCGGTGTACGACACTTGGTACCCGCGTTCAGAAGGCGCCCCCTCTGAAATCGCAGCGATCGCTCAAAACCTCGAAGGAGCTGGCTAATGTATGCAGCACTCTGGAACGTACTCCCAGGCCCAGCACTCGTCCGCGTGCTGATCCTGTTGATCATGGCGGCTGTAGCCGTCACGGTACTGTTCGCGTTCGTGTTCCCGTGGTTGTTGCCGCTTGTCACTCCTTTGGATGCGACGGTGCAACAGTGACTCACATTCTCGTTGTCGATAACTACGACAGTTTCGTTTACACGCTTAACGGCTACCTTCTCGAACTCGGCGCTACGACGGATGTTGTGCGCAACGATTCTTTCAGCGCGGAAGAGGCTGCCGATCGAATCGCTGAGTACGACGCCGTTCTTCTCTCGCCTGGTCCTGGCACACCCGCCAACGCTGGCGTGAGCATCCCGATCGTGCACGCCGCGCTCGCTACCGGAAAACCGCTGTTCGGAGTCTGCCTTGGACATCAGGCAATCGCTGAAGCGCTCGGCGCAACAGTGACCCATGCCGACGAGCTGATGCACGGTAAGACTTCGCAGATTGACCACGATGACAGCGTGATTTTCCGCGACCTTCCCCAACCATTTACGGCGACTCGGTATCACTCACTGGCGATCGTCGATGGCACTGTGCCCGACGAACTCGTGGTGACGGCGCGCACGCCCGGTGGAGTGATTATGGGGGTGCAGCACGCAACCCAACCCGTCTACGGCGTGCAGTTCCACCCTGAGTCAGTACTCACCGAGGGTGGCTACCTCATGCTCGGCAACTGGCTAGCGCAGGCAGGATTGCCGGACGCCCCCGCGCTCGCCAAGACCCTCACGCCGCTCGTTCACAACTAACAACTAGCTACTAGCTACTAGCTAGTAACTACCAGCTAGTTGGCGGCGCAGTACTCGATGGTGATGTTGGACTTCTGAGGTTGGTCGCCAACGATCGACTGGTAAGTGACTGAGTTACCAGAACACCCGAAGTTTGCATTCGCGCTCACGCTCAATTGCAGCGCGGTGAGCGTGTTGTTGGCTTCACCTAAATCGGTGCCCACGAGATCCGGGATTTTCACGAGACCGTTCGAGACCACCAGATTGACAGTCTCACCCTCGCGGATGATCTCGCCGGCCGAATTACGCTCGGCATCTCCACGGGGATCTGAACTGATTACGGTGCCCTTTTTCAAACTGGGCGAATACTCCTGTGAGGTTGAGCCGTAGACCAGGCCGGCGGATTCCAGCAGTTCAATCGCGGCATCCTGCTGCATATTCGACACGTTCGGCACTGTTACGGGCGTGCGGCCGAGAGAAACGACCACCTGAATCTCGAGTCCGAGAGGAACGGTCTGGCCGGGGCCGGGGTCGGTGCGGATGATGATTCCCTCATCCACGGTCTCACTGGCCTGGCTAACCTGTTTGGGAACGAGATTGAGCTCCGTCAGCAGCGCAGCCCCGTCTTCATAGGTCATCGTCGCAACATCGGGCACGTCAACAGCGGTGGAGCCACTGAGCTGAGCCGGAGTGAGGGTGAACGCCCAGACGACGACCGAGACGATGATGACCGCCATCAAAGCGATGCCGCCCCAGATCCACGCGACGGGAGGGCGGTTTTGCGTGCGAGGACTGCGGTCGTTCTCATCTACCGCAAGTTGGCGGAAGGTGGCGTCGCTTCCGGCCGTCATGTTCGGGTTGACGCCGAACAGGGTGCTGTTGAAGTCGTTAGCCGCTAGTTGCTTGCGCTCGGGGACTGACCCGGCGGCGGCCGACTCTACGTCAGTGCGAAACTCTGCGGCGCTTTGGTAGCGGTCGAAGCGATCCTTCGCGAGCGAGCGCAGCACAACAGCGTCCAGTGCCGGCGATACTGCGGCAACCATGGTGCTGGGAGGGATCGGCTCGGAGTTCACGTGCTTGTAAGCGACAGCAACCGGGTTTGCTCCGCTGAACGGCGGTTTTCCGGTGAGCAGTTCGAACAGTACGACACCGGTGGAGTACAGGTCAGAACGCGCATCCACGCTCTCGCCGCGAGCTTGTTCGGGGGAGAAGTACTGAGCGGTCCCGACGATTGCGCTCGACTCAGCAATTGTTGCGGCGGAGTCGGAAACGGCACGGGCGATACCGAAGTCCATGACCTTCACTTGACCACCCGTGGTGACCATGATGTTGCCGGGCTTGATATCACGGTGAACGACGCCAGCACGGTGAGAGTATTCGAGCGCGGTGAGGACTTGGGAGACGATACGGGCTGCTTCTTCGGGCGCAAGCGGGCCCTCGGCAACGATGTCTTTGAGCAGACGACCGTCAACGTATTCCATGATGATGAACGGGATGAGCGTTTCGTGCCCGGAGGGGTCGACTACGGACTCTTCACCGGCGTCGAAGATGCGCACGATTGTGGGATGCGCCATCTTCGCGGCGTCGTGAGCTTCACGGCGAAAGCGGGTTCGGAAGGCGGGATCGTTAGCGAGAGTTGGCTTGAGCAGCTTGATAGCTACGCGCCGCCCCAGCCGAGTGTCGATGCCGAGGTGAACATCAGCCATTCCGCCATGGCCGAGAAGCTCACCGATTTGGTACCGACCAGCGAGCTGGCGTACGCCCTGTGCCACGCCTTCGCTCACTGGTTAACTCCTGTTTTTGTTTGAATCAGTACCGAATAAGTGTATCCGTTGCCTTTGCCGATCACTGCTTACGGAGCGGGATCTGTAACCGTAACGATGACTTGCTCCGACATGGGCGACGCGACAAGACCGTCGCACGTGACCGAGTAGGAGATCTTTGTCGAGACAGTCGAGTCCTCGCCAAGAACGATGTCGAACGACGTGGCATCCTTGTCGTATTCAGACGGCCCGGCGCTCGGCCCACCCTGAACGAGGAAGTTATACGACGACAGGGCATGCCCTGCGGGGCAATCGCTGTAGGTATTCCACTTCACGGTGACAGTGTCACCGGGATTGTAGGGGCCTGCGGGTTCGAGCAGGTTCGCTTGAGGCTGAGGTGCGGTCGGCGTCTCAGGAATCTCATCGTAGAAACGAACGGTGATCGTTTCACCGATCGCGACGTTTCCTACCGGTGCCGCCGAGTAAGAGCGACCGACGTCGTTTGACGTTGGAGCCTCAGACCCGGTTTGAGCGTCGAGCAAGAGACCCTTTTCTTCGAGCAACTGCTCAACAGCGTCTCGTGTGCGGTTGAGTAGCTCGTCTTCCGTCAGCGACACCTTGGTGGGCGGTGCTGACGTCGACGGGGCGGGCTCTGGAGCGACCGAAACAGTTGGTGTGGCGCTGGTTGGTGGGGCTTCTTCTTCTCCCGGGCTTGCGAGTAGAGCGATAATCGCACCGATCAGAACAACTGCGAGCAAGGAAATGAGCGCGACGATCGGCCACGTCCATGCGTTGCGTGGTTTCGATTCTGCGGCGATCTCTGCAGCGGTCGGGGCTTCACCGGGCGCGCTAGCGGTGTTGAGTACTCGCGTGGCTTGGGTTGCATTGCCGTAGTTGAGTCCAACAGTTGCCGCGTGAGAGTTGTCGCCCATGATTCCGGGCACGGCAGCGGCGGCAGCCGCGATGTCTCCGCGACGGAGCGACTGGGCGGCACGCGAAAGATGCGACGCGGATGACGGGCGGTCGCCTGGCGACTTAGCCAAGCAGGCATACACAAGGTTGCGAACCGGTTCTGCAACGGTGATCGGCAGCTCAGGCGGAGTCTCGTTGATCTGAGCCATGGCGATCGCCACTTGAGACTCGCCCGTAAATGGACGACGCCCTGCCAACGCCTCGTAAGCGACGATACCGAGCGAATAGATGTCGGTGGTGGGGGAGGCGGGATGACCACTGGCCTGCTCTGGCGAGAGGTACTGCACCGTGCCCATGACCTGGCCGGTCGCTGTGAGCGGTACTTGATCGGCGATGCGCGCAATGCCGAAGTCAGTGATCTTCACCCGGCCCTCAGGGGTGATGAGAAGGTTGCCGGGCTTGATGTCGCGATGGACGAGTCCTGCGGCGTGAGCAGCTTGAAGTGCGGCCGCTGTCTGCGCGACCATGTCGAGCACGCGATCGGGATCGAGTACTCGTTCGCGCTCGAGAATGGCGCTGAGTGCTTCGCCGGGTACGAGCTCCATAACGAGGTAGGCGCTGCCATCCTCTTCGCCGTAGTCGAAGACGTTCGCGATGCCCTCGTGGTTCACCAGAGCGGCGTGGCGGGCCTCTGCACGGAAACGCTCGAGGAATCCGGGGTCTCCCAGATATTCATCCTTGAGGATCTTAATCGCGACCGTTCGACCGATCACGAGGTCGGTTGCTTCCCAGACCTCGCCCATGCCACCGATCGCTACGCGACTGGACAGCTGGTATCTACCGCCGAAAGTGAGTCCGCTAGTCGGTCTCATTTGTTTAGCACCGCCTCTAGTACTTGACGCCCAATTGGTGCGGAAAGCCCGCTGGAGGTTCCGGACTGTCCTAGCCCGCCACCATCCTGAACCACTACCGCCACAACAACCTCTGGATCATTTGCCGGCGCGAATCCAGTGAACCATAGTGTGTATGGCTCACCTTCTCCGTTCTCTGCTGTACCGGTCTTTCCTGCGACCTCAACGCCATCGATCGCGGCAGTGTTTGCTGCACCGTTATCGACCCCATTCACCATCATCTGGGTCAAGGATGCTGCGGTTTCGGCACTGACTGCTTGGTTGAACAACGTTGGTTCGAAGGACTGGATGGTTGTGAGGTCGGACGAAACGACGCTCTCAACAAGATTAGGTTGCATGATATTACCGCCGTTGGCGATCGCCATCGACACCATCGCCATTTGCAAAGGGGAAGCGCGCACGCTCGACTGACCGAAGGCGGAGAGCATCGTCTGAGGGCGATCTAGCGCGCTGGGGTAGACACTCTCGGTCGAGACGAGGGGTACCGAAACGCTCTCGTTGAAACCGAACCTTTCGGCCTGTTCCCGAATCGCGTTAGAACCAAGAGCATCGCCTAATTGCGCGAACGGAATGTTGCACGACAATTGGATGGCCGTGGCGATCGTGGCTGTGCTGCCCGAGCCGCACGTGCCAGAGTCGGCGTTGCTGATCTCGAAAGTGCTCTCCGGCAACTGCAGCGAAGCGGGGTTCGGGAACGTGCTTTCGGCGGTGTAGTCGCCGCTTTCGAGAGCGGCTGCCGCAACAACAAGCTTGAACGTCGATCCCGGAGGGTCGAGAGGCCCAGCGAGCGTGCGGTTGTAGAAAGGCTCATCGGCGTCGTTCAACAAGCGAGTGTAGGCGTCGATGACCTCGGCGCTGTCGTGAACTGCCAACTCGTTGGGGTCGTACGAAGGCTTCGAGACCATCGCGAGGATCTCACCCGTCTTGGGCTTGATCGCGATGACGGCTCCCTTGAGGTCACCCAGCGCGTCCCATGCTGCTTGCTGGATAACGGGATCGATAGTCAGTTCTACCGCGGCGCCCGTGGGGTTCTGGCCCGTAAGAATCGAGTTCACCTGGTCGAAGAACTGATCATTCGACGAGCCACTGAGGTAGTCGTTGAGCGAGTGTTCGAGCCCGGTGTTGCCTTGATTCAGGGTGAGGTATCCCGTGATCGGCGCATACAACTCGCCCTTCGGGTATACCCGCAAGAACTTGAATTCGTCATCGACCGGCTCGGAGTACGCAATAGGTTCGCCATTGACAAGGATCGGACCACGTTCGGCTGAGTAGCTTGCGTAGAGCGTGCGAACGTTTCGGCCATCCGCCTGCAGCTGATCAGCGGTGACGACCTGAATAACGGAGCTCGAGATAAACAAGCTCACGAACATGAGCAGCACGACGGTGCTCACACGCTTGAGTTCGCGGTTCACTGTCCCACCACCAATCGGTTTTCGATAGACGGTTCCACGACCAACTGTGGTTGGTGTCGAACGGTGTCGGAGAGGCGCAGCAGGAGGGCCGCAATAATCCAGTTAGCAACGAGCGATGAACCACCCGCAGCGAGGAAGGGAGTGGTGAGTCCGGTCAGCGGAATGACGCGGGTGACGCCGCCGATGACGACAAAGACCTGCAGTGCGATCACAAAAGCGAGACCGACACCAAGGAGGCGGCCGAAATCATCTTGACCGGCAAAGCCGATACGGAATCCACGAGACACAAAGAGAAGGTACAACGCGAGAATTGCGAAGATGCCGATAAGGCCGAGTTCTTCTCCGAGAGCGGAGATGATGTAGTCGCTCTCCGCGAGAGGGGTGATCTCAGGACTTCCCCGGCCAAGACCGGTACCGATGAGCCCGCCATCCGCGAGCCCGAACAGGCCCTGCACGAGTTGATAGCTGCCGCCCGTCGCGTCGTACACTGCTGGATCGAAGGGGTTGAGCCAGGCATCAATGCGTCCGGAAATGTAGGTCAAGAAGCGACTCGCGACGAACGCTCCGCCGAGGAACATGGCCATACCGAGAAGGATCCAACTGGAACGCCCTGTTGCGACGTAGATCATGACAAGGAAGAGACCGAAGTAGAGAAGCGCCGTTCCCATGTCGCGCTGAAAAATCAACACCAACATGGAGGCGACGAATACAACGAAGATCGGGCCGAGGTCGCGAGCTCGGGGGAACGTCATCCCCATGAATTTGCGACCGACCATCGACAAGGAATCGCGGGCTGAAACCAAGTACCCCGCGAAGAACACTGCCAGGGCGATCTTGGCGAGTTCGCCAGGCTGGAAAGAGAAAGGACCGATTTGAACCCACAGGCGCGCGCCGAACCGAGTGTCGCCAATGATGGGAGCGAGCGGGAGCAGGAGCAGCGCAATACCGCTGAACATTGCGATGTAGCGATAACGCTGAAGAACACGGTGATTCTTGATGATGAGCAGTACCGCGATTGCAATCGCGATTGCGATACCGGTCCAGATGATCTGGCGAACTCCTCCACTGCTCCAACCAGTGAGTTCATCGGCGATATCGAGACGGTAGATCATGGCAATACCGATGCCGTTCAGCACGGTAATGATGGGCAAGATCAGCGGATCCGCATCGCGAGCGGTCACTCGCAGGGTGATGTGCATGGCGAACACCAACGCCCCAAGCACCCCGGAAAGTGCGAGAACGGTGAAATCGAGGCTGCCGAGCGCGCCCAGCTGCACGAGTGCGATGGCCCCCAGATTGATCGCGATCGCCACAATAACCAAGAGCAATTCGAGGTTGCGCAGCCGTGCGGGCACGCGGAGCTTGAGCCGGATGTTTTCAGTGATAGCCCGCGGGACCGCCGTGGCAGAGGCGCGGGTCTCAGCGCTAGGGGACTTGGGCATCAGACAACATTCCTACAATGCGACGGGCATCCGCGAGGTCACGCGCGTTGATGGTGTTTTCGACACTGGCACGCAGGTACAGCGGAAGATCGACGACTCGAACATCAGTGACTTGATAGATATGAGACAGCGAAATAGGGCCGATGTCCTGCTGGACACCCTGGTAAATCGCTACGTTGCCATCCTCGATGCCCACGTACAACTGCTGTTGGGTGTACTGGTAGCCGAGGACCAGACCGGCAACGATCGCGGCGATCGTGAGAGTGATGAAGGTAATCCAGGAGATGCGACGGCGGCGAACACGACGGCGGTCTTCGCGAATAATCGCTTGGAAGTACTCGTCAGATTCGGGCTCGAAGTGGCTGTCGTCTGGCTGCGTTGCCTTCAACGGATGCAGCAAAAGGTTCGGCAAGCGCGTCTGCTTCTTGGCGACTGTCGGCTCGAATGACAGCGGTGAAGCAGCGGAACCGACCATCAGGGGTGGCTCGTGAGAAGACGTGTCGTCATCGCCGACATCCACCACAACAACGGTGACGTTGTCAGGGGCACCTTGATCAAGGCTGGCTTGAACGAGTCGTTCAGTGGCAACCCGCGGATCGGTGACGCGACGCAAGGTTGCGGCGATCTTGTCTTCGGTAACGAAGCTGCTCAAGCCATCCGAGCAGAGCAACCATCGGTCACCTGGCTGGGTGGCGAAGACCTCGGTGTCGATTTCGGGCGACGCATCGACATCTCCCAGAACGCGCATAAGAACGGAACGGCGCGGATGCACAGCGGCCTCTTCGAGAGTGATGCGGCCACTTTCGACCAGTCGCTGCACAAAAGTGTGGTCGTGCGTCATCTGCGTCATCTCGCCCTGACGCAGCAGGTAAATGCGCGAGTCACCGATGTGCGCCATGGCCATCTTGTTGCCAACGCGGATCATTCCACTCACCGTGGTGCCCATGCCGGTGAGCTCGTTGTGCTCGATTACGGTGTCAGAGAGTATCGCGTTCGCGGCGAGGAGAGTGTCATGGAGCACCTGAGCGGCGTCGTCAGCTGACTCAAAACTGCGATCGGCCTCGACAACGTGCTTGATCGTGATCGCCGAAGCAACATCGCCACCCGCATGGCCTCCCATACCGTCAGCGACGATGAAGAGATGGCTGCCGGCGTAGGCGCTGTCCTGGTTGTTAGCCCGAACCTTGCCCACATGGGATGCGGCAGCACTGTTGCCCGGCGTGGCCATTCAGCTACCGCCGCAGTTCGAAGCTAGTAGTGCCGATCTTGATGGCAGTATTCAACGGAATTGGCGTCGGAACGCTCACGCGCTGGCCCGCCAGAAACGTGCCGTTGGTGGAATCAAGATCTTGAACAACCCAGCTATCCGCCCAACGCAGCAAGCGCGCGTGATGGGTTGAGGTGTAATCGTCGCGAATAACAAGCCCGGACTCACTTGAGCGACCGATAGTGAGTTGCTCTTCGGGGAGCGCAATTTCGAGCCCCTCCTTTGAACCAGAAACGATCACGAGCCGAGTGGCATCGAGCGAGCTTCCAGACGCGGCGACGGGCTGGACCGGTCGAGTGGCTTGCGCGGCGACCGGGGTAGACGGAGTCGAGGGCGCCTGCTGTGCCTGGGCAGCGCTTTGCACGGGCATCCGCCGCACCTTCTCACCAAAGAGATCGGAGCGCAGTGCGTAAACGATCGCGAAGATGAAGCCCCACATGATCGCGAGGAATGCGATGCGCAGCAGCAGAAGCGTGAGTTCACTCACAGGGGGAACCCCCGGTCATTGCGGCGAGCAGCGGACTGGTCGGCATCGGCAGATTGGGCAAGCACACGGAACACGATACGGGTTCGACCGATATCAATCACGGATTCCGGCGCGAGTGGTGCGCGAGAAACTGGCGATCCGTTCAATTTTGACCCGTTTGTGGAGTTTAGGTCGTTCACTTCGGCGCGCGAACCGTCCCAGAGGATCTCTACGTGCTTGCGAGAAATTCCGTTGTCGTCAACCGTGATGTCGGCTTCGCTACCGCGACCGATGATGGTGCGGGAGTGGGCGAGAGTGTGACGCGTGCCGTTGATGTCGACCACCGGAGTCCATGCAACGGTGCCCTTAACGCTGATTGAGTCGACCTCGATCATGCCTTGGCTGAGGGAATCGTCGGGCGCCAGAACGATAGAGATACCGCCGGAGAAGGAGTAGTGCTGAGCCGTGGCATGCCGTTGCACGAGTTCAGTCAACTCGGAAATCAAAGTGCTGCCGAGCCCTGCCATTCGCTGGTAGTCGGTATCGCTCAGGCGAACGGTGAAATTGTTGGGCACGAGGATGCGGTCGCGCGACACAACAGCGGCCTGCGTGTCGAGTTCGCGGCGCAGGGCGCTGGTGATTTCGACGGGCTGCAGACCACTTTTAAAGGTCTTTGCGAATGCGCCGTTTACTGCGCGTTCGAGACCTCGCTCAAAGTTGTCCAGAAGACCCAAAGCTCTCCTCGTAGTGGCTCGGTGTAGTACGTCGATGTTAGCCGGTGTGTGAAGCTAACCCGTTACCCAGGGTCGAGCTATTAGGGAAGAAGGCCCATGGGGTCAACGCGGGTGCCATTGACGTAGGTCTCGAAGTGGAGGTGGGCGACAGTGACGTAGCCGGTGGAACCGCTGAGCCCGAGAGGCGTTCCCGCTGACACGGTCTGGCCAGGCGAGACCATTTGCGAACCGGCGATCATGTGGGCGTACAGGGTCGAAACTCCGCTGCCGTGGTCGACCTTGACGTACTGGCCCCAGCCGCCGCCGTAGGTGACTTCGGTCACAACACCGGGGGAGGCAGAGACTAGCGTTGCGCCGCTGCCGGTCATGATGTCGATGCCGCCGTGGAATTCTCCACCGTCGCGGTAACCGAATCCGTCGTTTACCGGAGCATTGGCAGGCCACACGGCCAAGAAGCCAGCGAATTCACCGCTGTAGCTACCGGCAAACGAACCTGAAGGCCCTGCGGTGTAGGTCTCGACGACGGGCTCTGGCTCAGGCTCGGGTTCTTTGATGCTCAGCTTGTCGCGCTTTGCGGCACTGATTTCGGTTTCGACCGAAGAGGCGAAGGACTGGATCGGCACGCTTTGAACGGGCTCGGTGGTGGCGACAGCAACAGACTGCTGCAAAACGGCGGATGCCGATGCTGCGGAAGCGGTGGATTCGATGTCGCGCGACGAAGGCTCCATGTGTGCTGCGGCTGGAACAGTCACGCTCACGACAACTGCCATGATCGCGCTGAGTGTCAGCAATCGTTTCACGCGGTAACCCCCAGGGGTGTGGTCTGTTTTCTGTCTGGTTGGACAGTTTTGGATCAAGTCTGGTTGAACCCGTGGCTTTAGGCACACGGACAGCTATCGACCCTATATGACAAAGCTGTGAATCGTCACTAAACATCTTCATGCTCACGAATCGTTGAACACCCTGACGCTGTGATAATCTCACTCAGTTGAGTGTTCAACTCAACCCACGCGTGAGTGGCGGAATTGGTAGACGCGCACGGTTCAGGTCCGTGTGTTCGAAAGGACGTGGGGGTTCAAGTCCCCCCTCGCGCACAGTGCAATCGCACAGCAGAGGTAAGAGAAAAGGCCCACCGGTTGGTGGGCCTTTTCTTGTTGGTCTGGGTCTTGTTGGTCTGTGCCTTATTGGCCCGCAGGGACTGGCTCTGGTTCTCCGGCGCCTAGCGAACCTGGCGCGACGTGAACTGCATCTGCGGGTTTGCGTAAAACTCTTGCGACTCCACTAGCTGCAACTCGCGTTCGCCCGACTCGAGAGTTTTGGTGAGCAGGTCGAAGACACTGGATGCCGTGCGAGCCAGGGCATCGGCGGCGTCGCCGGTGCGCACGAAGTGGGCGGTGAAGAGGGCGGCGGTCACGTCGCCGGAACCGTTGGCCTTCATGGGCAGCTGCGGGGTCTGCACGATCCAAGCTCCGGCATCCGTCACGACCATCATCTCGATGGTGTCGGGTTCGCGGTCGGGGCGCTCAACGCTCGTGACGAGAACCGTGCTCGGGCCCATGGCGCGGGCGAGATCGGCGGATGCGAGCGTCGACTCGATCGTGTCGGGTTCGGTTTCGGTGAGGAAGCCCAGCTCGAACTGGTTGGGCGTGATGATGTCGGCGACGGGAACAACACGCTCGCGCAGCAGGATCGGGATGGCCGGGGCCACGAAGCATCCGGATTTCGCATTGCCCATTACGGGATCGCACGCGTAAATCGCGTTGGGGTTCGCTGCCTTGACGCGCGCAACGGCGTCGATGATGACATCGCCGATGCCCTCGCCGCCCTGATAGCCCGAGAGGATGACGTCGATCTGGGGGAAGACCCCGCGGTCCTCGACGCCCGCAATGACCTCGGAGACGTCACTGGGGTCGATCATCGGCCCCCGCCAAGCGCCGTAGCCCGTGTGGTTCGAGAAGTTGACCGTATAGACCGGTACAACCTCGACGCCGATGCGCTGCAGCGGGAACACCGCAGCGGAGTTACCGACATGACCAAACGCGACTGCGGACTGAATCGAGAGGATCTTCATCCTTTGATTCTCCCACCTTCTATTAGAGGCTGCTGGCACCCGCGGGTGCGCTAGCGCCGGCCGAGCTCTAGGAGCTTGCGCTCGCGGCCCAGGCTGCACGCTCAGCGATATCTCGTGCCGTGCCCCGCGCCATCCTGCCTTTGAGGTGCGATCATGTTCCAATGAGATCCGTCAATTCCGCACGTGAACTTGGCGCGAAGTTTGCGCGAAATTTCCCAGACCTTCGAGCCTCTGACGCCGACATTCGCACCGCTGTCGATTCGATTCTCACCCCACAAATCAAGCTCAACAAAAGCGACCTCGAACGCAAAGCTGACCAACGAGGCGCACTCGCGGCGGTCGGAGTCATGTCAGCCCTGGTGCTGGGTGGGGTCGCGTATTGGTACGGCAAGTCCGAAGTCGTCGTAGTTAAAGAAGTGACTGACTCGATACCGGTGTTATGGGCCGCAGCCATTGTTTTTCTTGTGCTCTCGGTCACAGTTTTTATTTCGTTCTCGCACATCAGGCAAGAGGCGAATGACGCTCGCTTCTTCCATATTGTTTCGATGAGGAAAGCTGCATTCGAGGGAGCAATTCATGTTCTGGATAGGAGAAGGCGCCGTGAGGGGATTTCCACATCGAGAGGAGTTGCACGCGATTCAGCCCGTCCGGACCGGATTAGCACGGGTGTGACGCCGCGAGGCGCTGAAAGCCTCGTGGCGCAGTGGATGCGCCATTTAGGTGAGGTAAACGCTGAGGTAACTCCCTTCCGAGGCGACGGAGGAGTCGATGTCGCTGGAGGCAGATACATCGCACAGGTGAAACACTTCGCCGGCTCTGTTGGCGTGGCCCCTGTGAGGGAACTAGCCGGGGTGGCAAGCGACGATGGCAGACTCCCACTCTTCTTCACCAGTACCGGATACTCATCAGGCGCGGTGGCGTTCGCTAACCGGCTAGAAATTGCTCTATTTGTCTACGATGTAGCGGGGGCCGAGCTTCGCGCAGTCAACCCATTGGCGTTGACGCTGTTGAAGCGCGGGCTCGGTCAACAGGTTACCTAGCGCCGGCCGAGCTCCACGAGCTTGCGCTCGCGCATCGCGAGGAACAGCGGGAAGGTGAACGCGAAGGCCGTGATGCCCGAGAGCACGATGTAGAGCCAGGCCCGCTTCATCCCGAGGCGCCGCGCTTCGATGATGATCAGGATGCTGCCCGCGACAGCAACCACTAAGAGGTCGACGCCGAGTGAGTTGACGGCGGGGCCGTTGCCGAACCAGTCGCCGAGGAAGTTGCGCATTTGCACGATTGCTAGCGCGTTGAAGACCCACGTGCCGACTAGGCCGATGATGGAGAGCACCGCGAACGTGATCGCGGTGGCGTTCCAGTGGCGCAGCAGGGCGGGGCGGTCTCGCTGGGGTGCGGGTGCGGGTTCCGGTGCGGCCGGCTGCTTAGGGTCGTGCGGCTGAGGAGACATGTTCTGTCGATTCTCGCACCACAAGCTCGGGGCGCAAGAGAACGGAACTGCCGGGATCGGTGGATTCGTTGGAGCCACGCTCGATGGCCTCCGACACGGCGAGCTGCGCCATCCGGGTGATGGGTTGGCGAACGCTTGTGAGCGGCGGGTCGTAGAGGTCGGCGAGGATGATGTCGTCAAAGCCGATCACGGACACATCGTGTCCGACCTTGAGGCCGAGATCGCGGAGCCCGCGGCAGAATCCCAGTGCCGTCATGTCGTTGATCGCTACCACCGCGGTCGGCGCAATCTTGGGATCAGCGAAGAGATCGCGCGCTGCGGCTCGCCCCACCTCGGCGGCTTCGACATCACCGAAGTGCGAAGCATCCATCCCGGTCCACTGCGGCATATCGGCAACCGAGAGCCCAGCAGCTTCGAGAGCATCGCAGTACCCGCGGTAGCGCGCTGAGCGGTTCACCGAGCGGATTGAGCCCGACACGAAGGCGATGCTCGTGTGACCGAGCTCGAGGAGATGCGCGGTGGCGACTTGGCCACCCACATTGTTGTCGATGCTGATGCTCACGACAGATTGTGGGTCATTCGGCTGGGCCGGCCGGTCGAACGTGACGAGGCGCAGACCTTCGTCGATGACGTGGCTGACGTGATCGAGCGACGGGAGCGAGGTGCACAGGATGATGCTGCGTACGCCGTCTTCCCACAGCTCTTCGACGTAGCGGCGTTCGCGTTCGGGATCGCGCTCACTGTTGCAGAGCAGAACACTGCAGCCCAAAGCCAGGGCAGCGACTTCCACTTCGTGCGCGAAGGCGCCCCAGAAAGGGTTGCCGACCGAGGGCACGACGAGGCCCACGGTTTGAGTTTTGCCGTTGCGCAGCTGGCGAGCAGCACGATTGGGGCGGTAGCCAAGCTCTGCGATCGCGGCCTCGATGCGAGTTCGCGTTGCCGCGACCATCCGGCCCTGACGGTCATTCAAAAAATTGGAGACGGTACTGGGGGAGACCCCAGCAGCTTGCGCCACGTGCTGGATGGTTACTCGAGCCACGCGACCTCCTTCGGTTGTTGGCGATCCTGATGATCGTCGTTTTAGTGTAACGATTTATTGAACTTCGGCAAGCAGTGGTCCAGCAAGTACGTGCCTTGTGAGAGTAATTTCATCGTCGCCCTTGACTCTCAGAGAATGACTCGTCTATGGTCAGTGCATCGTTACACCGATTTCACCCACCCCCCTAGGAAATCGGTTAGGAATCGAATGAGCCGACGACGACGTCGCGGAACGAAGGCACTGGAGCCGTCGCTCAATCTCAGCTTGAGAGGACATGCACATGGAAGTGAAGTCACGAATGCGCCGCACAGCATCGGTCGCGATGGTGGCCCTGTTGGGTCTCGGTCTCGCCGCCTGTTCAGCCGGAGAAGCAGACGCCGATCTGAACCCCGATGAGGTTTCGGGCGAGATCAGCCTGCTCACCCCCATTTTTGAAGGAAGCCCCGGGCAAGACCTTCTCGAAGACGAGCTGCTTCCGCAGTTCTACGAGGAGTACCCCAACGTCACGGTCAACGTGGACTACACGACCTACGGCAACCTGAACGAGAAACTCACTACGGCGGTCGTTTCCGGTCTCGTCCCCGATGTCATGCTCATGGGCGTCGGCTGGATCGAGGCGTTCGCCGACAAGGGCGTGCTCGCCGACCTCGGTGAACTCGGCCTCAGCGAAGCTGACCTCAAGGAGAGCTACACCGACGAGATCGTCGAAGCCGGCATGTGGGACGGCAACGTCTACGCCGTACCGATCATGCTCGACACCCGCTTCGGAGTCGCTCGCATGGACATCCTCAAGGAAGCTGGCTACGACAGCCCGCCCTCCTCGTGGGAAGAGCTCATTGAAATCGCTGAAGCGACCACCGTGCGTTCGTCAAATGGTTCGCTTGAACGCGCTGGCTTCGACATGATGTCGTTGGATGCTCGTCAGGCGTTCGAGACAATGCTCTTCTCTGCCGGCGGCGCACTTTTCAATGAGGATGCCACCGCTCCCGCTTTCAACAGTGATGAAGGTGTTGCGGCCCTGGGCCTCATGGCTGACATGGTGAACGAGTACGAAGTGGAAGACATCGGCTTCACCTCAACGGACGACATCGTGAACCCGCTCATCAACGGGCGCGCCGCAATGGGAATCGCCCACAACAACCTCTGGACGCAGGCGCTCGAAGCGGATGAAACCGTACTCGACAACCTCGAGCCCTTCGTTATTCAGGGCGATGCATCCGGAATGTTCTTCGGTGGAACCTTGGCGACCGTTGCTAACAACTCGAAGAACCCCCAGGCTGCCCGCGCACTGCTCGAGTTCCTGTCGAGCCCGGACGCTGCACTCGCCGCCAACGAACAGCGCGGAAACGTGCCGGCTCTGACCGAATTGCTCGACTCCGACTACGTGCAGTCGAATCGCTTCGTTCAGTTCGCGATGGAAAACCTTGACGTCGCTCAGCGCGAAGGTGGCCCGGCTCAGTGGCTCGAAGTCCGTGGCGACTTCGCCCCTGCCGTTCAAGCAGCTCTGCTTGGTCAGAAGTCAGCGGAAGAGGCCCTTGATGACCTCGCCGCGCTCGTTCAGACCTCGATAGACCGCTAGTTCTTCCCCCGGATGCTCGGGTACTCCACGTACCCGAGCATCCCTCTTCCCAGCACCACACACACGAGGGCGTGATGACTACTACAGACCACCAGCCAGTGCAGGTCGCGAAAGCGGCGCCTGTGCCCGGCACGGCAACAGCACCTCCGCGCAAGCGCAAGCGGATCAGTATGGCCGAGAAGAAACGGCGACGTGCTGGTTGGCTGATGATCACGCCATCCGTGATTCACGTTGGTCTCTGGACGCTGATCCCCGTCATCGCGACCTTCTACCTCTCCTTCACGGACTACGGCATCTTCTCGGCGCCAAAGTGGATCTGGTTCGACAACTACGTTGAGATGTTCAGCGACCCGGTCTTCATGCAGTCGATCGGCAACACCATTTGGTACACCTTCTGGACCGTGCCCGTGTCGATGGCCGTCGCCGTTGTCGTAGCGGTGCTGCTCAATCAGGGCCTCAAGCTGCAGAAGTTTTACCGCACCGCCTTCTTCCTCCCGCAGGTCACCGCCACCGTCGCCATCGCGATGGTGTGGCTCTGGATCTTCAACCCGCAGTACGGTCTGCTCAACGCCATGCTCGAATCCGTGGGCCTCCCCGGGCAAGCGTGGCTCGTTGACCCGCAGTGGGCACTGCCCTCCGTGATTCTGGTCGGTGCGTGGCAGGGCATCGGTATCAAGATGCTCATTTACATCGCGGCCCTGCAGAACATCGACGAATCGCTTTATGAGGCAGCCTCGCTCGACGGCGCATCGTCGGTGCGCAAGTTCTTCAGCATCACCGTTCCGATGCTCAAGCCGGCCACGTTCTTCGTCTTCATCATCTCGATCATCGGAGCCTTCCAAGTCTTCGACCAGATCTACGTGCTCACCGACGGTGGGCCCGCAAACGCAACCACGATGATGACCTACGAGGTCTACCGCTCGGCGTTTCAGGAGTTCCGGATGGGAATGGCATCGGCTCAGTCGGTCGCCCTGTTCGCTTTCCTGCTCGTTGTCACCCTCATCAGCCGTCGTGCCACGAAAGAAGAGGACTAGCGATGACTCTCCCCACCATCAAGGCCCTCGCGATCAGCGAAGAGATCACGGTCGCACCCCGCAAGCGCTGGTTCCATCACGCCAAGGGGCGTCAGGCGGTGCTCGTCAATGTGCTGCTCAGCTTGGGCGCAATCACGATGCTCGTGCCGTTCCTCTGGATGGTGCTGACGAGCCTCAAGTCGCCGGCCGAGCTGGCCCAGTTTCCGCCAACGGTGCTCCCGCAGGAGTGGATGTGGAGCAACTACGCCGCGACTCTGGATGCTGCGCCGTTCGGCCTCTACTTTCGCAACAGCCTGGTGATCGCGACGACTCACACGCTCATCACCATCGCCCTCGGAGCGATGGCGGGATACTCGCTTGCTCGCATCTACTTCCGCGGGCGTGAAGCGATCTTCCTCGCGTTTATCGCGATGCTGATGATCCCCACCTACACGAAGATCGTGCCGCAGTTCTTGCTCGTGAAGTTCATGCCCCTGTTCGGTGGCAACGACATCCTCGGCCAAGGCGGTAGCGGTTGGTTGGACACGTGGTGGGCACTCATCATTCCTGGTGGGCTCAGCGCATCCGCCATCTTCCTCTTTCGACAGTTCTATTTGTCGCTGCCAAAAGACCTCGAAGAGGCTGCCCGTATTGATGGGCTGGGCGAGTTCCGCATCTTCGCGCAGATCTATACGCCGCTCATCAAGCCGGCCATCGCGACGGTGGGGCTGCTCACCTTCCAAGAGAGCTGGAACAACTTCCTCTGGCCACTGCTCGTCACGACCAGTAGCGACCTGCGCGTGATCCAGGTGGGGCTTGCGGTCTTCCAGCAGCTCGACAACACGCAATGGCAGTACCTGATGGCGGGAACCACGATGGCGACAGTGCCCATGGTGATCCTGTTCATCTTCGCCCAGAAGTACTTCATTCAGGGCTTCACTAACGCCGGCATCAAGTAGCCGCACCCCCTTCACGAACGGTTGCTCTAGTGGCAGCCGCCCATCCAACAAATAGATAGGCACGGTAGATAGACATGAGCATTGACCTCACCGGACGACGCGCACTCGTTACAGGCGCAGGAGCAGGAATCGGCGCGGCCATCGCGAAAGCACTGGCGGCGGCAGGAGCTGACGTTGTGGTGCACTACGCCCACAGTGAAGCGGGAGCCACAGCGGTAAAGGAAGAGATCGAAGCGGGCGGACGACGCTCGCTCGCCGTTCAGGCCGACCTCACCGATTCAGCGCAGGCGACCACCTTGGTGGATGCGGCCGTGGAATTTCTGGGCGGCCTCGACATCCTCGTCAACAACGCCGGCCACTTGGTGGGCCGCGCGACCATCCCCGAGACCACGGATGAGCGCTGGAACGAGATCATGGATGTGAACGTGGCCAGCACGTTCTTCACTACCAGGCAGGCCCTTCCCGCGCTCGCCGAGTCGGAGCACGGCCGCATCATCACGATGGCGTCGCTTGCCGCCGAAAACGGTGGCGGTGCGGGGTCGGTTGTTTACGCGACCTCGAAGGCTGCCGTGGTCGGTTTCACTCGGGCGCTGGCCAAGGAGATCGCCGGCAAGAAGATCACCGTGAACGCAGTTGCTCCCGGCTTCATCGGCGAGACCGCCTTCCACGAGACGTTCACCCCGGGCGAGGCCCAGAAGAACATCGTCGCGGGTATTCCGCTCGGTCGGGCAGGCACCGCGGGCGACGTTGCCGACGTTGCCCTGTTCTTGGCCTCTGACCTCTCGTCGTACGTCACGGGCCAGGTTGTCGACATCAACGGAGGCCTCAACTTCCGATGAGTTCTGTTCCGCAGCAGCCGGGTGGGTGGTGGCATGACTATGTCTGCCCCACGCATGGCATCGAGTTGGGCGCCCGCGACGGCGACGAGTTTCTGTGCGACCACGGCTGTCGCCTCACGGGCGACAAGGTCGAGGCCGCGTGGCTCGCGCTTGAACATCAAGCGCTCGCTCGTGCCGCCCGAGTTGCTGCGCGACGGTATGCGTTGCACGGCGAGGCGGCCGATCGAGAACGGGCCATCGAGCTCGTTCTCGACTACTCCGCTCTCTACGTGCAGATCTCGGCCGGCGGCTGGAGCGACAAGAGCGAATCGTGGATGCTGCAGGGCAAGCTCTTCGCTCAGGCGCTCTCTGAGGCGCAGTGGGCTGTCGGTTTTGCCGATGCGATCATCACGCTGGGGCCGCTTCCCGAACTTCGCGAGTCGACCGATCTCAGCCGCACCCTCGACGGATTGGCCGCGACACTGGCCGAGTCGCGCCGCATCCTCGTGGAGGATCGTGACGATCAGCGCAGCAACTACACCGCGTGGCTGGATGCCGCCGCCCGGCTGGTAGCGCTGGCCTCGCACACGCTGGGCGGGCCCGCGGTCGCACCACACTTTGCGGCGGTGGTCTTCGACCATATGCAACTCGCGGTACGTTCCGACGGGTGGGAGTGGGAGGCATCCACCTACTATCACGTGTTCGTTTTACGGGCCTATCTTCTGGGGCTGCGCGGAATCGAACTGGCGGAACTTCCGGCCGACGCCGTCGACACGCTCCGTCGCATGATCGACGTGCTGGTCTCGATCGCGGCGCCCGATGGTTTCTTGCCCGCGCTGCACGACGGCCCCTATGACCGGGACGCGATGCACCGCGAAGTGCTTGAAATTTGCACGCTGGGAGTGCAGCTCTTCAGCGATACCGGCTTGGCGACTGTGCAGTCGTGGGTCGTTGAAAGACTTGGTGCTGACCACGATGGTCTCGAGTGGATGCTCGATGGCTGGTTTGTGGGAGCACCGCTTGACCGCGCACCGGTGGTGGTCGGTTCGCGAGCATTCGAGGATGCCGGGTATGTCGTGTTGCGTGATTCACGCAACCGCATGGTCGGCATCCTCGATGCTGGACCGCACGGCGGAGCCCACGGTCACTTCGACAAGCTCGCGCTCTACCTTTATGGCGATGGCCCGAAATGGCAGCCGGCTCCGGCTGTGCCGCCGTATGGGCATGCGCTTCGTCACTCGTACTACGCGCGCACGATCGCGCATCCGACCGTTCGCGTTGACGGCGCTGACCAGGTCGAAGCCAGTGCTGAAATTACCGAATGGGATGCTGCGGCCTCTCGCGTCACGGCCGTGACGACGACCGCGATCGAGGGCGTTCGACTGAGCCGCACCGTGCAACTCGCAGACGGACTGCTCGTGGATGTCGTGCACGTCGTCTGCGATGACGGCGAACCCCACGAGATCTCGCTTGGCCTTCGCCCGGCCGTTGACTTCAGTGTTGTGGTGGCGGGTGACTCGTGGCGTTCGACTTGGGGCGCTGCTTCGGGCGCAGGCTTGACGGGCGCTCATGCGAAGCCAACCCTGAGCCGCGGGCAAGCAGGCTTGACCGGCTGGCATCGCGCATCCGGCAACGCCACGCTCGAACTGGCCGCGGGCCGCGGGCCATCGGATGACCCCAGCCGTCTGCAGCATGTTGGCGACTGGTCGATGACCGCCAGCGCCGCAACTTTCGTGAGCGTGTACTCCTTCGACCCCGAGTTCAGCCTCGACACTGTCGAAGCCGACTTCTCTGACACCGCAGTGCGGATCACGATCCCCACTGCCGCCCCCGACTCATCACTAATAGAGGTAGGACTGTGACCAACATCGCCGAGACCACAACCCCCACATCATCGACCGCAGCTTCACTTTCGTCGGCAACGGGCCGCGCGATGCTCATCGGCGACCGCGAGCAGCAGCTGCGCAGCGAACTTGATGGCAGCAGGAGCGCGCAGTTCCGTCGACTGCTCGAGGAGTGTGAGCGCGCGAAGGGGATGGAACTTCCGCAGGAACACCCGCTGGCATCCATCACCTATTTCGGGCCGGGCTCGGCGAACCTTGCGCTTGCCTACCGATTGACCGGGCAAGAGGCCTACCTCGAAGAGTTGCGTCGTTGGTTGGCCCCGCCGCTGTCGTTCCCGCACTGGGGCAAGGCAAATCTGCCCGACCACGATCTCGATGCCGGCTGGATTCTGCACGGGCTCTCGCTCGCGTATTCGTGGGCCGGCGATGCGCTGCGTCCCGAAGAGAAGCAGGTGCTCGAAGACAAACTGTTGCTGCAGGGCCAGCGCATGTACGAGTTCGCTGTGGAGAAAGAGGGCGGATGGTGGTCGTCGTCGTACTGGCAGAACCACAACTGGATTTGCTACGCGGGCCTCGCGACCGCCGGCTATGCCCTGCAAGAGAAGTACCCCGAAGCGAAGGCGTGGACTGAGCGCGCCAAGGACAACTTCGGCAAGGTTCTCGACGCGCTTCCCGACGACGGTTCTAACAACGAAGGCGTCGTCTATTGGCGCTACGGGGTGCCGTGGATCGCGAGCTACCTTGACGTGCTGCGCGACCAAGAAGGTCTCGACTGGTTCAACCGCGGCACCTACTTGAAGGAGACCTTCTGGTACCGCCTCTACCAAGCGGCTCCCGATCTGGAACGCATCGTTGACCACGGTGACTGCCACGACCGCCGCAGCGGGCATCCGCTCGCCCTCTATTACAAGCTCGCTGCCGAATACCGCATTCCGCAGGCGCAGTGGTTGGCCAACAAGGTGTCGACCGAGTTCTACTGGCGCGAAGCGTACGAGAGTGGAGTGCGGCCCGGCGTTCGTCCCGAGGCGTATCAAGAGCTGCTCTGGTTCGACCCCACGGTTGAGCCGGCCGGCCCGGAAACTCTTCCGCCGAGCAAGTACTTCGAAGACCTCGGACTCGTCGTCGGGCGCAGCTCGTGGGATGAGCAGGCGAGCCTCGTCTCGTTCAAAGCATCGCCCGGTGGCGGTCACAAAGCGTGGGATCAGTCGCACCGCCAGCGCAAGGAGAACGGCTGGGTCACGCTCAACGCGGGACACCACCACCCCGACTCAGGTTCGTTTGTGTTCCTCGGGAACGGCTCGTACTTGGCGATCGACGAAGGCTATTCGTCGCGCAAACTCACTGAGCACCACAACTCGATCCTGATCGACGGCAACGGCTTCGTGAATGAAGACCGGTACCACGTGTTCGAAGAGCTGGCCGAGGAGTTCACGGCAGAAATTCTGACGACAACGATCAAGGATGGCTGGACGCACGCGGTGAGCGAGTCCTCCGCGATGTACGCCCGTGACCTTGGTGTCACGCGGGTGCGCCGTCACCTCGTCATGACGCCCGGCGGAACCCTCGTGATCGCCGACGACCTCGCCGCCGACCAGCCCCGCACCTGGACGTGGTTGCTCCAGACCGACAACGCACCCGTTGCTCTCGGCGACAAGCGCTGGCGAGCGGATGCTGGACACGGTGTCATGCCGATCGCTGCGCTCGACGACAATGCGGCCAGTGAGATTGTCGAAACGGCCGTACACGCCAACCCCACGTCATCCACGCCGAGCCTGGCGATTAGCAAGAAGCAGCACACGCTCAAGCGCGTGAGCGAGCCGACGACGAGTGCTCGCTTCGTCACGGTGCTTGAGTCGCGTCGCTGGGATGACACTGCCCCGGCGAGCATTCGTTACGACGTCGCTGCCGGCGGAGTACGTGTGGAGATCGAGCGCGACGGAGTGACCGAAACCGTATCGTTGGGCTTTGATGGCGACGCTCCGACTTTGGGCGCAACAGCCGTCGTGGGCGAAGGATTCCAGGGGAGCACGAGCACGCACCGATGAGACAGCGACCGCAACGACCGCAGGCCACGAGACGGTCTCCCCGCTGGGAGACCTCTCTGCTCGGTGCGCTCGCTTACCCGGGAAATATCTTCCTGGGGTCGCTTGCGGTGCTCATCTTGTCGCTCGGCATCATCACGGTGCTGCCGGCCGCGGTCGCGCTCGCTCGCGCCTTCGCGCTTTGGAATGTCACGAACGACGACAAAGTCTTCACGAACACGTTCCGGCAGTTTCGGGATACGTGGCGACGCACGCTGGGCCTCGGCGCCATCGCGATCGTCGTATTCGCGATCTTGGTGGCCGACGGCGTCTTCCTCGCGGCGCAGCTCACGAGCACGGGCGATCCGCTCGCGCTCATGTTTGCCGCCGCCGTGATGCCGATCGCCGCCGCGGTGGGCGTGTTCGCCGTCGCGCTGACGGCTGCCTCGACGATCCTTCCCGAAGCGGATGCCCGCACCTGGGCCCGTGAGGGATTCGTGTTGATGCTGCAGCATCCGCGTCGCTCGCTGCTCGTGTTGCTCACGCTGGCGGTCGTGATCGTGGGCTCGGTTCTGCTGCCGAGCCTCGCGCCGTTCGTAGTCATCGCGGTGCCGGTGTACGTGGGAGTGCGGGCCTGGGGCCCGCGTCCGCCTGCGAACGACGAGCAGGATTAGGGCGTGGCAAAGCGTCCACCGGTCTCGTTTGCGCTGAAGGTTCTCTACAGCGATACCTTCATCATGGCCGTTGGTTTTTACATGCTCGTCCCGTTGTTGGCGTATCACTTTCTGCAAGATCTGACCCTCACGATTGCGGTCGTTGCGGCGTTGACGGCACTCCGTACGGCGGCCCAAAACGGGATGATGCCGATTGCCGGGTGGGTTGCCGACCGCATCAACTTTCGCCGCGCCATCCTGATCGGGGTGCTCATTCGGGCTTCGGGCTTCGCCATGCTGGGCACCGTAGATTCGGTGCCGTTGCTCGTGGTGGCGTCGATTCTCACGGGGCTGGGCGGTGCGTTGTTTCACCCCGCCAGCTATTCGGCGTATGCCGCCCTCACGACCGGCAGCGACCGCATCCGGGTGTATTCGACGCGCGAGGTCGTGAGCAACGTCGGCTTCATCGTCGGCCCGATCATCGGCGGGTTCTTAGCGGGCGCTGACTTTGCTTTCGTGAGTTTGTCGGCGGCCGGGATGTTCGTGATCGCGTTCATCATTAGCGCGTTCGGTTTGCCCGGACCGGGGGAGGACGACAAGGCCCGCACCCCGCCGCGCTTGCGAGTGGCCTTCGCCGACCTCGCGTTCGTGCGGTATTGCGCGCTCGTGGCGGGCACCGCGGTGCTCGTCGCTCAGTTCTATCTCGTGATCCCATTCCGGGCCGCCGAGTTCACCTCGGGCCCGTCCGATCTCGGTTTCATCTACTCGGGCGCCGCGATCGTGATGGTACTCACGATGCTGCCGCTCACGGGTGCCGCCAACCGTTTTCTGCCTGACCGCGTCACCCTCGCCGGCGCGACAACGTGTCTGGGTGTCGGCGTCGGCATCATGGGACTTTCGACCAATCTGGTCGGGATGCTCGTGGGCGTTGCCGTGTTCATCGTCGGCCAAATGCTTGCGCAGCCCGTGCTCAACGCCACCGTGTCGCGCTTTGCCCCGGAAGGCTCAGTCGCTAGCTACTTCGGAGTGCAGGGCCTCGCCAACGCGATCGGTGGCGTCGTGGGAAGCAGCTCGGCGGGAGTGATCTACGCGCGCGCCGGCTCGGGCGAGCCCGGGGCCGAGTGGGTCTGGCTGACGTACCCCGCGTGGGCGGTCATCGTCGCGGTGCTGTTTGTGGCGTTTGGGCCGCGGGCACACCGGATGCCAGCGAACACATAGGGGGAGCTAGCGGTAAAGGATCGAGAAGAAGGTAGATCAGCTTTTGACCCGGAGGCCAGCAGACGTCAACTCAAGGACACCCGATTTACAGAGGTCCTTCACTTTCTGATTGAGATGTTTCGAGATGGTTGTCCCTCGCCTCCGCCACCCGAAGATGGTCGCGACTTGGGCCGCCGCATGTTCCGGGCTAATCCCGAGGGCATCTTTGACAACCTCGATGAATGCTTTCTCGATCTCTTCGGGCGGCACCTGTTCCACTGAACGTTCGGTGTGAACCGATGGAGATCGAACTTCCAATTCGCGAGGTAAAGCGTCGCGAACGAAACTTCCATCGAAGAGGGCTCCCGCCTTCTTGATTGCGGCTTCAAAGTTTCCTTGAATGCGAGCGCCGAGTCGCCCGATCCCTGATGAATCGCGCAAGCGCTGGGCCAATAGGTCGATGTGGATAGGAGATTCGACTGACAGCACTTCTTCGACGAGTGTCGTGATGTAGGACTTGCTGCTTTTATCGCCAAGGTCGAGCCAACCGGGAATCTTCGAGGGTGACGCCTCTGTATAGGCCACGACCCATGCTGGAATTTCGTCGATCTCGTGCGATTCCGTTGCCAGTTCGAGCGTTGGCTGTACAGCCTTCAGCTGCTTCTTCACGATACGGCCGGTGACAGTTTCGCGTGCGAGCTTTTCGAGAAGCGTCTTGAGTCGCTCTTCTTCTTGGGCTCGATTGCGGTACCAAGCTGTTCCCCAGATGTGGTGGAGACTCCACCCGAGACCTTCCAGTATCTCGTGTCGGAGACGATCACGATCTCTGGCAGCTCTCGACGAGTGGTACATAGCTCCGTCGCACTCGACTCCGAGCATGAATGCGCCGGGCGAGTTGGGATGTTTCACACCAATGTCGATGCGATAGCCGGCGATTCCGACTTGGGGTTGAACTTCAAACCCCCAACTTCTGATGGCGTCGATTACAGAGTCTTCGAATGGCGAATCCGTTCCGAGTCCGGCGGGTCCCAGTTCGAGCGCAAGCGCGGATGGCCCGCGGTCGGCAAAATCTAGGTAGCGGCGGAGGTGCCGCGCACCTTCGCTATTAACGTCGCCGATCTCTGCCGCAGAGACTGATGAGACAAGCTGCACCAGTTCTTTCGCGCGAGTGATTGCGACGTTGAGTCGGCGGTGGCCGCCCGATTGGTTGAGTGGTCCGAAGTTCTTATAGAACTTTCCCGTTTCGTCGGGGCCGTATCCGACCGAGAAGATGATCACATCGCGCTCATCTCCTTGAACTGACTCAAGGCTCTTCACGAAGAATCCGTCGATTCGGTCGTCTTTAAAGCGCTCGTCGAGGTCCGGTCGCGAGTTTCGTGCGATCGCGACTGCGTTCTCGATGCTGTCGCGTTGCGTTGATGAGAATGCAACCACTCCGAGACTTGATTCGGGGTTCTCGTCGAAGTGCTTGATCACCAGTTGCGCGACGTACTCGGCTTCGATCGGGTTATCTCGTCCGGCGGATCGTCGGTACACGCCGTCTACTTTGTGGAATTTCACGCCATACCGGTCGGAATTTGCGATCGCTCCGGGGAAAGTGATGAGTTTTCCGTCGTAGAAAGATGCATTGCTGTAACTAATGAGGTCTTCGTGACGACTGCGGTAGTGCCAACGAAGGGTCATCGAGTTGAAGTTTCCGGTGGACTTCATGAGATCCAAAATGGATTCGTAGTCAGCGGCGAGGTTTTCTTCGTCGCTATCTTCGTCGATGTCCCCTGAGGTCGAGAAGAACGACGTTGGTGGCAATTGCTTCTGATCGCCAACAGTGATGAGTGCTTTACTCCGGTAGATGCAGTTGATGGCGTCGCCCGGGCTGACCTGGCTAGCTTCGTCGAAGATGACGACGTCGAACTTCATATCGGGTGGCAGATACTGCGAAACGGCGAGCGGACTCATCATGAAGCAGGGGTGAATCGCCTGAACCACATCGCGTGCGCGATCCATCAGCTCGCGGACAGCAATATGCTTGCGCTTCTTCTCTGCTTCGCGAAGGATTACGCCGCCTTGGCCTGCTGCGCTGCGAGGTCGTCGGCTGAGCGCGGATTCGATGATTGTGGTGATCGCCCTATTTCCTAGAACTCGATCCAGCTCGTTGAAGCGGGTGATTAGGGCGTCACGGTCTGAAGCCGACGATTGATCTAGACGAGGATCAGTCTCCAGGATCGAAGCGAACCATGAGCGATAGACGGATTTCATTACGTAGTCGACGACTTGGGCGGCGGGCACGCGAGTGCTGAGCGCGTAGTCGAGGGGCTGGTTGACTCCGTTGCCGCGGAGAGTTTCGAGCTTTTCTTGCAGATTGACCCAGTCGATTGCTGAGTCGTGATGGCGGATGAAATCTGGGAGGAGTTCATTGGCCGAGCGATAGTGAGAGAGATCTTCTGAGAGAGAGCTCTGTCGAGCCGAGTCGAAGTGGCTCAGCACCGTGTCGCGGGCTTGTTCCCATTCGGCAATCCGCGTCTCGAGAACTGGTGGAAGAACGGATTCCCGCAGAACACTGAGCTGATCTGCCGAGAGAGGGGCGGTCTTCCTTTTCGTCGCGAGGTCGGGCGCAGCGAGGGAGCGCAGGCTCTCAACCCAAGCGAGCTGCGTGGAGAGCTTCTCGACCTGGGCGCTAGTGAGGGGTACTTTTTCGGTGGCAATCCCCAGCGCTGTGGCGATGGTGGAAGTTTCGTTTGTTTGGGCGCTTGCTGCGGATTCTGCCGCGAGCCGAACATCTGCAGCGGCTGCCGCTTCGCCGACAGTTATTTCAGCAGTGAGATGCGGGGCGAACTGTGCGAGGTATTGCTTGAGATGGGAGGTGTCCGCCGACAACGCGGCGAGTTGTGTTGCAGTTTCCTGGAGCGGCCCGACCGCGCTAGTTGGTGTTAGGGAATCGCCGTCCGCTGATCGCAGGGTTTTCCATTCGAGGAAGGCTGAGTCGAGAATGTCGTGCACTTGTCGAAGGAGGGAACGATTATCAGCGCTGTTGAGAACTGAGTTGAGTGTGGAGCTGCTCACGATCCGCGCTTGAGACCGGACGACTCGTGCGCCTTTCAACGCTGTTTCAGCGTTGGCCCAATCGGCGTCCCGATCCTCACAGTAGACGCCCAATTTAGGGGCGAGTCGATGTGATGCTTCTGCGAATGCGTCGTTTGCGACTTTCCACGCGATCGCGAGAGGGAGGGCTTCCGCAACCGCGCGGCGATCGGTATCGGGTTGTGTCTCGACCAGGAGCTCGGCGAGTGCGGAGCGGTATTCACGTTTGAGGCGCTTCAGCCAACTTGTCGGCGCCGGAAGGTGCTCTTGCAGACTTGTCAGATCGAGGCTGAGAACACCTTCGCTAAAGATCTCGGCCGCGCTATTTTTCGCCTTCGCTGCTGTGGCCGCCAGCGCTTTCAGCTCTCGCAGGGCATTCCCGATTGAATCCAGGTCGTAGTCCTCTGCGACCCAGGCTGCGAGCGGCGGAGTTTCGCCTGTCACGTGAGAGCTTACGTCTATGAATTCTTGGAACTGGATGGGGTTAGTTGGTTGAGCGATTCCGAATTGGCCAGCAAGAGTTTCAGCGTTTTGCAAGATAGTTTGGGCTAGCTTTACCGCTCTGCCGAGGTAGGGCTCGAGTACTTCGAGTCGCTCAAGATTAAGGTCGTCTCTGGTGAGGGCAACAGTTGCCCAGTCGCCCCCTTCGCTGGCTGACGTGAGCGAGAGTTCGGGGAGCGACTGCCAGTTGTCGCCCCACACACTACGAACGCTCTCTTCAGCCTGTTCTAGTTCTGTTGCTAGCTCATGTGCCCGCGAGATCGCGGATCGAACCTTGTGAATCGTAGGGCTGAGCAGCCATTCGGGGTTCTGAAGCTGAGGTTGTTCAGACCACGCAGTGAGGAGTTCATGGAGAGCGCGTACGGAACCGAGGCCTTGCATATCAAAGGCTTGGGCTGGGCCAGCTGTCGCCGGGCTCAGTTCTTGCAGCGCTGCGAGCTTGTCCAACGCTAGCCGGAAATCAAAGGCGGGAACCTGTGCGGTTTGAAGTCCGGCCCACAGGCTACCGTCGCCTTCGAGAGCCGTTTCCCAATGGCGTTGGATGAATTCAAGTCCGAGTTCAATCTCGGTGAGAGCGGTTGGGGTGAGCGTGGCGCTGGTAATAGAGCATGCCGGCGGTTCGAGGCTCGAATCGCTTTGTGCGGATCGCCCGAGCACTTCGAACATCGACAAACCGAGAGGCTCCCGGGTTTCGTTCATGGCCGTTGCATATCCCGAGAGGGCATCTCTGGCCGATTGGGCTTGTGCGATCAATTCGGGTGTGGAGTTTGTTGGCGCCACGGGCCGGGTGGTGAGAGATTCGCCCAGGCCTTTGGCGACGGCGCTTCTCTGTGCTTTGTGGCTGTGAAGCTCGAAGCTGAAGGGGTCAAGCCCTCGGGAGCTCAGCCGGTCGCGCACGACTTCGAGCGCAACGATCTTCTCCGAAACGAAGAGTACTGACTTGCCTTGCGCCACTAGGGCGCCGATCATGTTCGCGATCGTCTGGCTTTTGCCCGTTCCCGGAGGGCCATCCATCACAAAACTTTTGCCGGAGTTTGCGGCGAGGATTGCGGCTCGTTGGCTGGAGTCGGCATCGAGCACTAATGGTGTGGTTTCTGGGGGCGCGTCGGTATCGATGGTGTTGATGTCGAGTTCTTCGAACGCAAACGACGAGGTTTCGGGCGTGATGTCGCCGGCGAGAGCTTGAAGAAGCTCGCTTTCGAGAACCAACTCTTCGTTGTCGAGAAGGTCGCGATACATCGCTTCTTTGGCGAACATGAAGTTGGAGAGCGTGCTGAAATTAACGATTTCCCATCCGTCGGGATAGTCGATTGCCCTAAACAGGTCGATCGCCGCATCGATTCCGTCTGCGGCGATGGTCTCGATTACGGTTTCGGCAGAAGGCAGCTTGAGCCCGTAGTCACTGAGCTTGATGGCCAGTGCGGGGTTAACTGAGAGGTCGTCGTCCGAAAAGTCGAGGTGTAGTGGCTCGCGAGGACCTGTGTTTTCGAGCGCGGCCGGGAGCAAGATCAACGGGCTCTTTCTTGCGTCGCCGGACTCCTCTTCCCACTGCAGCGCACCCAGCGCGAGATAAAGAGTCGACAGGCCTTTGTCGAGGAATTCGCGGCGAGCGACCCCGGCCATGTTTTTGAGAGCGCGGTCGACGTTGCGTTGTGTCATGTCGGCGAAGAGCGAGTCGGGGTAGTCGTCGTAGTCGAATGCTTCGATCTCGTCGAGAACGCGCTCTTCGAGACCTTCTTCTTCAGACGCCGCTTTTGCTTTTTCCGGTGGGCGGGTGCCGGTAACGAAAGTGAGTGAGGCGCTAGCGATGGCCGCGTACACTTCTGCGGCATCATTTTGGGAAAATTCGACCGTTGAGGACCGGGTGGGTTTGTAGTTGATCAGCCGGTTGCGTCCGGTGAGGTTGACGAGCGAATCGCGCCACTGCTCCAACGCGGCGGCAAGTTTGGAGTTCTCGGCTTTCATGACTTCCCCTTGGCGTTGACGTCTGCTGTGTGAAGACCCCGACGCTTGCCGAACAAATCACTTATTTCTCAGAATAGCGAGTGGGAGCGTCAACGCGCCTCGTCTAGACCACTAGTGGGGGCATGACAGTGACCTCAGAGCGTATGTCGAACTGCGAGATCCCGCTCGGACGTCGCACATCGTGGATTGGCAGTTGGTCTGGTGACTCTGGTCTCTTGAGCACGTACCCCCGAGTTGGTGTCGCGCCGTGCAGCACTAGTGCGGCAAACTCAATATGTCAGGGCTTTCTGCCCGAGTACGAAGGAGTCACCCGTTTTGAGCAATAACCACGCCACTTTCATTTGGTCCATCGCTGATCTGTTGCGGGGCAGTTTCAAAGCCCACCAGTATGGCGACATCATCCTTCCGTTCACGGTGCTTCGTCGTTTGGATGCCGTGCTCGCGCCCACCAAGCAAGCCGTCTTTGCCGCGGTGGAGGATGCGAAGAAGCAGGAGATGCCGGTGCGGGCGTCACTGCTGCGCAACAAGGCGGGCCACGAGTATTCGTTCTGGAATGAGTCGCGCTTCGACATGAAGTCGGCGCTGGGCGATTCCGAAAACGTGGCAGTGAACCTTCTCGATTACGTGAACGGTTTTTCGGAGAACGTCAAAGACATCTTCGATAAGTACAAGATCTCTGAGCGCATAGCCGAGCTCGACGAGCATGATCTTTTGTTTTTGGTGACGCAGAAGTTTGCTGAAGTCGACCTGTCGCCGGCGTCGGTTCCGAATGAGGAGATGGGGCACATCTTCGAGGAGCTGATCCGCAAGTTTGCGGAGGCATCCAATGAGACCGCGGGTGAGCACTTCACTCCGCGTGACGTTGTTGAGTTGATGGTTGATGTGTTGTTGGCGCCGGAGTCTGAGACGTTGGCGAAGCAGAATGTGGTGCGGTCGGTGTACGACCCCACGGCGGGTACGGGTGGAATGTTGTCGGTGGCGGAGGATCACATCCGTTCCGCTAACCCGAGTGCAACGTTGACGTTGGCTGGCCAGGAGATCAATCCGCAGTCGTATGCGATTTGTAAGGCCGACATGACGGTGAAGGGTCAGTCGGTGGATGCGATCATCTTCGGCGACACGTTGCTGAATGACGGTCACACGAACACCACGTTCTCATATTGCCTCTCGAATCCGCCGTTTGGTGTGGATTGGAAGAAGCAGCAGAAGGCTGTCACCGAGGAACACAAGGAGCGCGGTTTCGCGGGCCGTTTCGGCCCAGGCTTGCCGCGGGTTTCTGATGGGTCGATGCTGTTCTTGTTGCACCTGATTTCGAAGATGCGCCCTGCTGAGGATGGTGGCGGCCGGGCGGCGATTGTGCTGAACGGCAGCCCGTTGTTTACGGGAGGTGCGGGTTCGGGGGAGTCAAACATCCGCAAGTGGGTGTTGGAGCGCGACCTGCTGGAGGCGATCATTGCGTTGCCGTCGGACATGTTCTACAACACGGGTATCGCGACCTACATTTGGGTGCTCTCGACGAAGAAGAGCCCAGAGCGTGCGGGCAAGGTGCAGCTCATCGATAGCTCGAAGCTGTTCCACAAGATGCGCAAAGGGTTGGGTTCGAAGCGCAACGAGCTTGGCCAGGAGGACATCGCAGCGCTGGTGAAGCTGTATGACAGCACTGCCCAGGATGAACGTTCGAAGTGGTTTGCGGTGGAGGATTTCTTCTACCGAACGATCACCGTTGAGCGCCCGTTGCGCCTCAACTGGGCGTTGACGTCGGGACGTTTCGCAGTTGCTCGTGAGGCTAAGGCGTTGGAGAAGGTGGATGCTGACTGGTCAACGTTTGCTGAGCAGGTTGAGGCGAATCCGATCGAGCCGGTGACAGATGCCGCGGCTTTCCGCAAGCAGGTTGTGTCGCGTCTTGACGCAGCAGGTGTCTCTCTCAGCGCCGCCCAGTTGAAGGCGTTGTTGGCCGGACTGTCGGAGCGGGATGACTCTGCTCCAATCATCGTGGACAGCAAGAAACATCCCGAGGCTGATCCGACTCTGCGCGACACCGAGAACGTGCCCTGGGATGAAAACATCCACGAGTACTTCGATCGTGAAGTGAAACCGTTTGCTCCGGATGCGTGGATCGATGAGTCGAAAACGAAGGAAGGATGCGAAATCCCCTTCACTCGTCACTTCTACAAATACGTGCCACCGCGTTCCCTCGAAGAGATCGATGCTGATCTCGATGCTGTGTTGGGGCGGATTCGTGCGCGTCTTGAAGCGGTGAAGGCATGAGCACTGGTGGCGTTATAGCCTCTACTCGGCAGAGGGCAGCGGCCCCATATCTAGAGAGTGTGCCTCGGGACTGGAAATTGCGACGTCTGGGCTCCGTGACGAGCGAACGGCGGGCGCTCGTCGGGTCGAGTTGGGCCGATTTCACGCTGCTTTCCCTCACTCTCGGGGGAATAATTCCCAGAGATTTGGTGAACATCGTCGGCAAAATGCCAGCTGACTTCACTACCTATCAAGTGGTGGAAACGAACGACATCGTTTTTTGTCTTTTTGACGTTCAAGAAACGCCTCGTACGGTAGGGCTCGCAAGAGAGCGCGGAATGATCACCGGGGCGTACACCGTGATGGAAGTGACAGATAGGGACGCATACGCCCGATTCGTCGAGTATGTATATCTTTCTTTTGACCAGCGGAAAGCACTGCGACCGCTCTACGCCGGGCTAAGAAATACAATTCGCAGAACTGACTTCAGGAACATTCTGATCCCCTTTCCTTCCAGAGCAGAACAGATCACCATTGCCGAGTTTTTGGATCGGGAGACGGCGGAGATTGACGCGTTCATCGCGGATCAGGAGGAACTCGTCGGTTTGCTTGCCGAGCGGCGTGCCGCAACGATCAACCACGCTGTCACCAATGGCCTCGACCCGGCCGTCCCTGTAAAGGAAAGTGGCCTCGATTGGCTCGGCCAGGTTCCTGCGGGGTGGAAGATCGAGCCACTTTGGTCCCTGTTTGAGCGTAAAAAGGATGTTGGGCACCCCACGGAAACGATGCTGTCTGTTTTTCGCGGCTACGGCGTTGTCGTGAAAGATGACTTTGCAAATATAAACAAGACTGCGGAGAATCGGAACATTTATCAGCTTGTCGGTCCTGGGTGGTTGGTAACGAACAGGATGAAGGCGTGGCAAGGTTCTGTCGGGATTTCTTCGTACGAAGGAATTGTGTCTGGGCACTACCTTTGTTTCGCTCCGATCCACGCTGAATTCGCTCCCTTCCTGAACTATCTATTCCGGTCTGCCGCTTACACAGCGGCATACGCGACGTTGTCCAGAGGTGTGCGGGTCGGCCAGGCGGAGATCGATAATGATCACTACAGACTCCTTCCGGTCTTGCTTCCGCCGTTTGAAGCGCAGCGTGAAATCGTTGAGGCCATCGATCAACAACTTTCTAGTATTGACGCTGCGATTACAGATGCGAGAGGGGCGATCTTCCTTTCGCGGGAGCGCCGCGCAGCACTCATCTCGGCAGCAGTGACCGGCAAGATTGATGTTCGTGAACACGGAGCGGTGGCGTAATGGCTTTGCATCATGAAGACGCATTCGAAACAGAGATCTGCGAATACCTGGCAGCGCACGGGTGGGAATACTCGCCCGATGACCTCGGGTACGACCGCGAACGAGCGCTCTTCCCTGATGACATTTGGGCGTGGCTGAACGACACCCAGCCCGACCAGCTCGACAAGATCGTCAAACCCGACGCATCCGAAATTGCCCAAAATCAGGGCCGCAAACAGATCCTTGACCGCGTCGCCAAGATCATGGCCACCGACCCCATGAATGCCGGCGGCACCCTCAACGCGCTCAAGAAACCAGTCAGCGTACTCAATGCCAAATTCAGTCTCCTACAGGCACGGCCCGCCACCACCCTGAACCCCGCAACAGTCGACCGTTACAAGAAGAACCGTCTGCGGGTGATGCGGCAAGTCAAATACTCCGGCCGCACCCAGAACCGCATCGACCTCGTGCTGTTCGTCAACGGCATCCCCGTCAGCACCATCGAACTCAAAACCGACCTCACACAGAGTCTTGCCGCCGGCCTCAAACAGTACGCACAAGACCGCAAGCCTGAAGGCGAACCGCTTCTGACCTTCGGTCGTGGTGCCCTCGTACACTTCGTTGTCACCAACGAAGAAGTACACATGGCCACCAAACTCGACGGCAACAACACTCGTTTCCTGCCCTTCAACCGCGGCAAAAACAACGGCGCCGGAAACGCACCAGCGGCGGGCGAAAGCAGCCCGACTTCTTACTTTTGGGAAGAGATACTGCAACGCGAAACCTGGCTCGACCTCATCGGCCGGTTTCTGCACTACCGCTTCGAAGAACACACCGACTCCATCGACGGCAAGAAAACCTACGCCCGCTACCTGCGCTTTCCGCGCTATCACCAGTGGCGCGCCGTCACGAAACTTGAGCGCGCCGTCGCGGACGAAGGCGCTGGCCACAACTACCTCATCCAACACTCCGCCGGCTCCGGTAAGACCGACTCCATTGCCTGGACCGCACACCGTATGGCCCAGCTCCACGACAACGACGGCAACAAAGTCTTCAACGGCGTCATCGTCGTCTCCGACCGCCAAGTACTCGACGGACAACTCCAACGCGCCGTCGAACAACTCGAAACCACCAGCGGTGTCTTCCAGCCCATCACCCGCGGTGGCGATGCGTCCAAGTCGAAACAGCTCGCTGAAGCTCTCCTCGCCAGCAAGCAAATCATTGGTGTGACCCTCCAGACGTTCCCGCACGCGTTGAGCGTGATTGAAGAGAACAAAGGTCTTGCGGGGCGCAAGTATGCCGTCATTGCCGACGAAGCTCATTCATCTCAAACGGGTGAAGCCGCGGCATCCCTCAAGCAAGTTCTCACCGTCGGGGCTACGGCCAGCAGCTCAGCCGCGACGGAGGCGGATGCCGGGGAGGCCAGCGAGATCACGACCGATGTTGAAGACGTGCTTGCCGACCTCATGGCGCGCAAAGTCGGAGTCGGCACAATCTCCTTCTTCGCCTTCACCGCGACACCCAAGGGCAAGACGGTTGAGCTGTTCGGGCGTGACGACGAAGCCGGGGTCAAGAAAGAGTTCGACCTCTACTCGATGAAGCAAGCCATTCAAGAGGGCTTCATTCTTGACGTGCTCAAAAACTATCTCTCCTACGACCTCGCCTTCGAGATCGCCCATTCGGATGGGGCCGACGTGGCCGCGGAAGTAGACACCTCCAAAGCGAACAGTGAGCTCATGCGCTGGGTGCGACTGCACCCCACCAACATCGCCCAGAAAGTGGCGGTGATCGTTGAGCACTTCCGCACCAACGTTCGCCGCGAACTCGGTGGACGGGCCAAAGCAATGGTCGTGACTGGGTCCCGCAAAGAAGCCGTGCGCTACAAGCGGGCCATCGACAGCTACCTTGCCGAGCACAAACTCGAAAAGGAATTGGGCGCGTTGGTGGCGTTCTCGGGTTCCGTTGACGACCCCGACTCGGGCTCCACCGACCTCACCGAAACCAACATGAACCCGGGACTCAAAGGCCGCTCGCTCGAAAAAGCGTTCGGCGGCGACGAATACCAGGTCATGATCGTGGCCAATAAGTTCCAGACCGGCTTCGACCAGCCGCTGCTCGTCGGAATGTATGTCGACAAGAAACTCTCCGGCATCACCGCGGTGCAAACCCTGTCGCGGCTCAACCGGGTGATCCCCGGCAAAGAGAACACCTACATCCTCGACTTCGTCAACGACCCCGACGAAATCCTTACGGCTTTCCAGACCTACTACGAGGATGCCGAACTCACCACACCCTCCGACCCCAACATCATTCACGACATGCTCGGCAAATTGCGCGGCATGAGCATCATCGACCAACACGATGTGGATGGCGTCGTCAACGCGTGGCTGAACAAGACCACCCACAACGCCCTCTACTCTCACATCAAAGCATCACGGGATGTGTTCTGGGATCGGTGGAACACCGCCAACGCGGGGACGGAACCTGACGACCTTGAGATTGGTCGCCTCGAAGACTTCCGCGGCACCGTCAACGCCTTTGTGCGTGCCTACGATTTCTTCTCGCAAATCATCGACTACGGCGACACCGATATCGAGAAGTGGGCGATCTTCTTGCGTGTCTACCGCCGGGTGATCGAACGTCAAGAAGCGGCTCCATCCGAAATCAACACGGACGACATCGTGCTCACCCACTACCGCCTGCGCAAGCAAGAAGCCAAAAGCCTGGGGCTGACCGCCGGTAAGGCGGGGGAGCTCACGGGCATCACCGAATCCGGTTCGGGCAAGCCGCGCGAAGTGAAATACGGTCTGCTGCAAGAAGTGATCGACAAGATCAACCAACTCTTCTCCGGCAGCGGCATCGACGAAGTGGATGGCGTGAACGCCGCCGAATCGCTGCTGCGTCACGTCGTGGAGAACGAGAAGCTTCAGGCCGAGGCGATCGCCAATACGGAGACTGACTTCGAAGGTTCGCCCACCATCGTTGGCGAGCTTGAAGACGCCATGTATCGCTCCGCCAATGGGCTCAATGGTGCTTTCAAGGCGCTGCTGCAACTTGAGGACTTCGGCCAAGTCAAAGAAGTGCTCATCGCGATGGGACTGTACGAGAAAACTCGTGCTGAAGCCGAGCGGGTTGCTAGCAGTTGAGCGCGCACTTGACTGAACTCATCATTGATTCGATCCGCGCAGGAATGAGAACAAACGCATGAATGAACCCAGTACCTTCTTCGCAGGTCTAACGGCGTTCAGCACGGCCGGCGCCACTCTCGCGATTCTTCTTCTTGCGTGTGGTGCGCGTCGCCGGGAGCGCAGGAGTTCTCTCTCAGACCTCCACGTTTCTTTGACCAGCGGTGAGACTGCCGACGCGCGAAACACCATTGGCACGCTGCTTTACGCGTCGCGCCGGAATGCGCCGTCGAAGCCCGACGCGATCGAGGCCTACTTTCGACTTATGTGGTCGTTGCAGAGAGCACGAAACCTCTATAGGGCGCAAGGTATTTATTGGAAGGCTCTGTCCGGCCCGTCAGGCTGGTTCCAACGGTTCTGGTTCTTTCGGAGGCAAAGGGAGTCGAGACTCGCTCTGACTTGGAACGTGAATGAAATCGCCGAAAATATCGTGATTTTCCATGACCGCTTTAGCGACAGGTGGGACGTGGAAGACTTCGATGCTTGGAAAGAGATCACCAACTTTGTAGACACGGAGGAAGTTCGTCGCCGCGTGGCCAGAGGATGTTAGATTTTCGCTCTATGGCTGGTTCGTGCTCCAACTCGGGCTAGCAAATCCATTCGTTTCATTCGGAGTCAGTGAGCTGAAACTCATAAGCCTGACGTACGAGATCCATGACGTAAGCGAAGTCAGATTCGTCATCCAGAGGAACCTGCACATCTCCGGCACCCCAGTGGCCAACTTCGCTCACGTCGCGTGCGATCCCACGTTCGTCGCGTAGCTCGGCAATAGGGATGTTGAGAACGAGCAGCAGACGTGCAGCCTGAGGGACTACGTCTAGGAACGTAGTTTCGGCTTTGAACGTCACCCGAACCTTCAAGAACTGCATATCGATCGCAGGATCGAGTTCGAGAATAGATTCTTGGAGCAGATCGAAGTGAGCGCGCCTTGCTGGTCGAAGAAGGTTCGCGTGATCCTCTAGCGAATAACCAGAAGCCGCTCTTGCCTCTTGGTAGCCCGCAATCGTTTCGGGTGGAAGCGACGGCCGTGTCCAAATGGTGAGTGCTTCGTGCGCTAACCGCGACGCACGCTCTCGGATTGTCTCGTCGTTCCACGTTTCGAGTTTTCCGATGCCCTGATTCAGGCGCAGCGGGCTCTCATGGAAGCCACCCTTCATATCCCGCTTTTCACTAAATGGGCGATCTGAGTATTCAGAGTTGTAGCCCGTTAGCGTGAGATTGCCAAGAGTGTGCAGATACTTGGCTTGAATTTCCTGCCAATCTGCTCCGAGTGCTTTCTCCCATTCGGGGCGGAGTTCCTCGTTCTGTGGCAAGATGTGCTCGATCGTGTACTCGTCTGTGGGCACCGGCTCTTTGCGGCCGAAGTTCTCCAACATCCGCAGGAAGTATGAGCGGCGCTTGAAGTGGTAGGCATCGAAGGTTTGAAGCTTCTCGGCGAACTCCGCATCCGCAGGAAATTGTCGGTACCCACCCAACTTGAGGAAATGAGCCTTGACGCTCTCGAGATAACGGTCCTTGCGCAACGCACGCCCGAAAGTTTGAAATGTTGTATTCAGCGAGTTCGTTGCGAGACCGACGATCGCACGCCGGAACACGTAGGACGTGACCATGCGCACGATCTCAATGAGGTCTTCCCGACTCAGAATCTTTAATTCGTAGTCGGAGTAGACCTCAAGAAGGAACGGATAGACAACGTCAGCACGGATCTGCATGAGGTCGCCGAAAGCCGTTCGCAATGACGCGTCCGGCTCGGTTCCCAGCGCGATCGCACAGAAACGTTTCGAGTACTCGCGAAGCTCTACCACCAGCGCGTCTATTGCTTCGCCTTCGCTAAGGCGAAGCACCGCGTAATCCTTGAAAGCGTCGTAAATATCAGACACTCGCGGGATGTCGCCGGTAACAACTGTCAGATAGTGGCGGACGAATTCATCAAATCGTGAGCTCGCGCCAGCCTTCGCGAACTCGAGCTCCATCGGTCGCCAGTAGGTCTTCCAGAGGTTCTTCTGTTCCTCCGTAGGGAGATCCATCAAAACAAAGTTGCGGATTAGGTCTGCCTGAGAAAGCTTCTTTCCAGTCGAATTCATCGCCTCGAAAACCAACTGAGGATGGTCGACACCTAGCTGAAGTTTCACATCGACAACTCGAAGTTTCGAGAGGCCGCGACATACAACCGCGATATCGAGTTTCGGGTCCTTGAGTTTCGTTTCGAAATAGTCAGTATTCTCGAGCACCTGGCTGACGACATCAGCGGGCGGATCATTCCCATCAACGACTGTCATGAAGGCATCGCGATCCCCTTGGGAGAGGAGAAGTTTGTATCTACGATCGTCTGTTTTGAACCGATTGATGAGGTATGAAACACGGATCTCTTCGGGCGAGAACCCTTCTAGCGGCTCCTGTTTGTGGGGCTCTTCCTTATCAAGTCGACGTGCCAAGGCGGCTAGAAGCAGGCTTACTGTGGTCACTCGCTGCTGGCCGTCGATGATGAGACTGGGCTCTTGGCTGGTGCTTGTGCCAGCAGATTTCTCGATATAAACGACCGAGCCTGTGAAGTGTGCGCCCAGGGCGCTATTTTGACCTGCGCGGAGGATGTCTTTCCAGAGCTGCTCGCACTCCGGCTCACCCCATGCGTAGGCGCGCTGGTAAATCGGAACTTCGAACTGGCTCGTAACTTTGAGCAGGTCCAGGAGATTTGCGTCGACTGCCTTCATGCTCGCAAACCTATCGAGATTCGCGTCTGCTTAGCGCGGGACACGTCGGCTGAGTAGTTCAAGCCACACTCGCAGGGCGCTCCGACTAGCGCCGCTCGCCCCACCACTGCGGGCTCGCGGCGAGTACCGCGTGCACGGCGCCGTCGAGGTCATCGAGGTCGCCCGTGAGGAGCCAGGCTTCGGCTGCAGCAACCGTGCCGCCGGCGGCATAGGCGACCGCCATGGCAAACGTCGTTTCCGAAAGCGGGGCGAGTGCGGCAGGCACGATTTCTGGATGCCGCCGCAGATGATCCGCGAGAACCTCGCGCGCAGGCTCGATGAGCACCGATCGCAAGCGGCCGCTCAGGCTGCCGCTGGCCGCCATCCGATAGAGCGTGGCGTGGGTGCGTACGTGACCAAGGAAGACGCGAGTGGGGCCGGCGAAAACATGGTTCGTCGTCGACAACGCCGTGGTCGATGCGTTGGCGTTCGCGCCCGGGGCAGGCTCGGCGGTGTGGGAGACCGCAGCGGTCTCCGCGGGGTCGAGCAGATCACCGAATTGTTCGATTGCTTCAGCCAGCTCGGCATGCAGAGCAGTGGCGATGAGATCAACGGGGTCGCAGGCATGGCGGTAGAAAGTGTCGCGGCTGATGCCGGATGCGTTCGTGATATCGGTGACCGAAATAGTGGCGATGTCGCGCTGCTCGGCGAGGGCGTAGGCCGCCGCAACGAGAGCGTCGCGGGAGCGGCGAGTGCGAACATCCATAAGCGAACTGTAGCGGAATAGACCACTATCTGACACCTGTCAGATAGGCGTAGACTGGCGGCGAGGCTGCAAACCTCAGCCTCGATCTAGAGAGGATTAGCCCATGCAAGCAGTGAAGCTCGTAAGCCCCCACACGATGGAACTTCAGGATGTTCCCGTGCCCGAAATCGGCCCCGACGAAATTTTGGTCAAGGTAGCGGGTGCTGGCCTATGCCACTCCGACCTGCACGTGCTGCACATGGGCGAAGAGTGGCCCTTCTTCGGCGGAACCGTCGGTCACGAAGGTGCCGGCTGGGTCGAAAAAGTGGGCTCCGCGCTCGAGGGCTACACCAAGGGCGACGCCGTTCTCGTGAGCGTTGTCTGGGCGTGTGGTCACTGCCGCTCGTGCATCGAAGGCCGCGACAACGAGTGTGAAGTAAACGGCAGCCGCATGCAATTCCCCACCACCCCGGGTCTCGGCCCAGACGGTGCCATGGCCGAATACATGGTCGTCAAGGCCCGCCACCTCGACAAGATTGGTGACCTCGACCCCGTTCAGGCAGCACCCCTCGCGGATGCCGGCGTCACCCCCATGCACGCCATCAACAGTGCACGTTCGCGTCTCACTCCCGGCTCGACCGTCGTCGTGATCGGTATTGGCGGTCTCGGTCACCTCGGACTCCAGATTCTGAAGGCCACGACCGGTGCCCGCATCATCGCCCTCGACACCGACGAAGAACGACTTGAGCTTGCTCGCAAACTCGGCGCCGATCTCGTGCTCAAGAGCGATGGCGCTGCAGCCAAGCGCATCCTCGACGAAACCAACCAGTACGGTGCGGATGCCGTCTTCGATTTCGTCGGCGTTCAGCCCACCGTCGACCTTGCTACAGCGGTCATCGCTCCCGGCGGAATGCTCCGCTTCGTGGGCCTCGGTGGCGGACAGTTCGACTATCTCGTTGGCGTCGGCCAGGCCCTCCCGTGGGGAACCGACGTTCAGCTTTCGTATGGCGGAACCCGCGCTGATCAACTCCAGGTGATCGCGCTTGCTCAGCAGGGCAAGCTCGGCGTTGAGGTAACGAAGTACCCGCTGGCTGACTTCCAAAAGGCCTTCGACGACCTCGAAGCCGGCCGCATTACCGGCCGTGCGGTGCTCATTCCGTAACGGCTAGTCGCGCTCCGAACAGCGCGACGGTCACGGCCCTCACCACACCCGGTGGGGGCCGTGGCTCGTTAATGTTGATCGGCCGTGCCCGCGGCGGCTGGCCACACGCGCAAAAGCCTGTCACTCGGCAGACCCTAAGCCCGCCCCACCAGAATGGGGGAATGCACACGACACCAGGCGCCAACGATTCGACCGGTCCCGCCGCACCACGAGAGCCGATCGAAGTCGCGTCTGTCAGAGATTCAACCGCGCCCGATGAGCTTTCGCGTGCGAGCCGCATTGGCCGCCGGATCGGCCGTATCGCGCTTGGCGCATCCCTCGTGTTCGCCGGCATCAGCCACCTCACCTTCGCGCGCGAAGACTTTCAAGCGCAGGTGCCCACGTGGCAGCCGTTCGACCCAGACTTCGTGGTCGTGGCATCCGGAGTCGTCGAAATCGCTCTCGGTAGCGCACTGGTCTTCGCCCGAAAGTACCGACCCTACGTCGGCTGGGTCGCTGCGGCCTTCTTCATCGCGATCTACCCCGGCAACATCTCCCAGCTCGTCAACCAGGTCGATTCCCTTGGTCTCGACACCGATCTCAAACGCTGGATTCGGATGCCGTTCCAACCCGTGCTGATCGCGTGGGCGCTGTGGTCTACCGGGGCGTGGCGCGCGTGGCGTGCCTATCGTCGCAACGAAGCGCGCAATCTCAGCGCCTAGCCGAAGCGTCTCGATGAGGCGCCGGATCTAGAGACCGCGTCGGGGCCCGTGATAACTTCACTGAAAGAGCGGAGTCTCTGAATGAGCAGAGTTGCGGCAGTCGCACCCGTGGTGCCCGAGCACAGCTACACGCAGGCCGAAATCACAGCCGAGCTTGGCCCGCTCCTCTCGGGTTCTCCCTCACATCAGGCGATCATCGAGCGGATGCACGGGGCCAGCGGCATCGAGCGTCGCCACACTGCGCTACCGCTGGAGCGCTACCGCGATCTCGGTAGTTTTCGCGAAAGCAACGATCAGTTCATCCGTGTTGCCACCGACCTTCTCGAGCGTGCACTGACCACGGCGCTCGCCGATGCCGGGCTCACCGCCGCCGATGTCGACTTCGTCTTCTTCACCTCCGTCACCGGCGTCTCGGCGCCGTCGATCGACGCGCTGCTGATCCCGCGGCTGGGGCTGCGACCCGACGTGAAACGGGTTCCCTCGTTCGGCTTAGGTTGTTTGGCGGGGGCCGCGGGCTTGGCCCGCGTGCATGACTATTTGGTCGGGCATCCGGATGACGTTGGCGTCGTCCTGAGCGTCGAACTGTGCTCACTCACTCTGCAACGCGACGACCACACCATGGCCAACTTTGTCGCCACCGGCCTCTTCGGCGACGGTGCCGCAGCGGTCGTGATGGTGGGGGAGAACCGCAACGAGCCGGGCCCGCGCGTGATCGACACCCGCAGCACGTTCGTCGCCGACAGTCACGACGTCATCGGCTGGAATGTGGGCGGCACCGGTTTCGAGATCGTGCTGAGCGCGGGCGTGGCCGACGTGATTCAGAACAGCTTTCCGGGCGAGGTCAGCGACTTTCTGGGCCGCAACGGCCTGACCATCGCCGACATCGATACGTGGATCGCGCATCCGGGTGGCCCGCGCGTGCTCGAAGCGTTCGAAAGTTCTCTTGGGCTTCAGCGCAACGACCTGCAGAGCAGCTGGGATTGCCTCGCTCGCGTCGGCAACCTGTCGTCGGCAGCGGTGCTGCATGTGCTGGCGGATGCTCTGCACGCCGATCCCGCGCCAGCCCCCGGTAGTCACGCTCTCGCCTTCGCCCTCGGGCCGGGTGTGAGCGCCGAATTCGTTCTCTTGGAGTGGTCGTGATGGGCGCCGCTGCCGGAATCTGCGGCGGCCGCAACGACCGAGTGGTGAGCATGAAGGAGCCCCGCGCATGACCGTCATTGCCTACATCGCGCTTGTACTCGGCACCGGAATGGAGCGCCTCTATGAGCTGCGCATCTCCCAGCGCAACGCTGCGGCGGCCTTCGAGCGCGGCGGTCGCGAGTATGGGCAGAAGCATTTTCCGTGGATGGTGGCTCTGCATACGGGCCTGCTGATCGCCTGCGTTGTCGAAGTGATTGTCGCCGATCGCCCCTTCCTGCTGTGGCTCGGAATCCCGATGCTCGTCATCACCCTGCTCTGCCAAGCGGCGCGCTATTGGATCATCAGCTCGCTTGGTGCTCAGTGGAACACGCGCGTCATCGTCGTGCCCGGGGCCGGCCGTGTGCAGAACCGCGGGCCGTACAAGCTGACGTGGTTGCCGCATCCCAACTATCTGGTTGTCGCGATCGAGGGCATCGCATTGCCGCTCGTGCACACCGCGTGGGTTACGGCGATTGTCTTCACCGTGTTGAATGCGGTGCTGCTGCTGGCGTTCCGCATCCCGACCGAAAACCGGGCCCTGCGCGAACTGACGCCATGAGTGGTGCGGGTGACGATGCGGTCGCTGCAGGTGCGGCCGATGATGCGGTGGCCGAACCGAGCGTTTCGCCGGTCGTGGACGTCATCGTCGTCGGTGGCGGGCCGATCGGTCTCGCCGCTGCCATCAATGCGCGGATGCACGGCCTCACCGCGCTCGTGATCGAGCGCCGCACCGGCACGATCGACAAAGCCTGTGGCGAGGGAGTCATGCCCGGCGCCGTCACCGAACTCGCCGCTCTCGGGGTGCACCCACACGGCCGCAGGATCGCGGGCATCAGCTATCAAGACGGCACCCGCACCGCCGAACACCGCTTCGCTTCGGATGCCGCGCTCGGCGTTCGCCGCACCGAACTGCACCGGGCGCTCGCCGAGCGAGCGCTCGAGCTCGGCGTTGAGTTCGACCACGGCAAGGTTGAGGCGATCGAGCAGCATGATGACGGTGCGCAGACAGGGCACCGAGGCGGCGGCTCACGCAATGAGTCGAACGGGCGTGGCGACGCAAACGCGCAGCCGCAGTCCAAGGGCGGCGCGGTATCCGCGCACCTCGCTGACGGTCGCGCCATCGAGGGGCGGTGGATGCTCGGCTGCGACGGCCTGCACTCCACGGTGCGCGAGCTGGTTGGGCTGGCCGCGCGCCCTCGCCGCGTGAGGCGACGTGATTCTCGGCGGTTCGGCATCCGGCAGCACTTTGAGGTTGCTCCGTGGACGGATCTCGTGGAGGTGCATTGGGCGCCGACCGCGGAGCTGTATGTCACGCCGGTGAGCGACACCGAGGTGGGTGTCGCCGTGCTGGGCCCGCGCGGAACGTCGTTCGAGGAGGCGTTGGCGAGTGTGCCGGCGCTCGCCGAACGACTGCGCGGGGCGACTCCGGCTTCTACAGTGCGAGGTGCTGGTCCGCTGTTGCAGAACACGACTGGGCAGCGCGCGGGCCGAGTGCTGCTCGTGGGCGACGCCGCCGGCTACGTCGATGCGATCACGGGGGAGGGCATCCGCTTAGGGCTGGCAGAAGCGCGTGCCGCGATCGAGTGCATCGTCGCCGGTGAACCTGAACGGTACGAACGCGAGTGGCGTCGAGTGACCCGCGACTTTCGGATGCTCACCACCGGGCTCGTGGCCGCCGCGAACTCACCGCTGCGCCGAGCTATCGTGCCGTTCGCCGCCCGACTGCCGGGTATTTACGGTCGCATTGTGGAAAGCCTGGCCCGCTAACTAGCTAGGAAGCAGCAGCGGCAGCAGTTCTTCTGCCTTCGAGACGACCGCGAGCGATCCCTCTGATTCGCCGGGGTTGCCGTAACCCCAGTCGACATAAATCGTGGGGATGTTGTGCTCGGCGGCGCCCTCGATGTCGTAGAAGCGGTCACCGATCATGACCGGGTTACTCACGTCGGCGCCGATCATCTTCAGGCGGGTAATGGCCTCGGCCACCACATCCTTCTTGGCGCTGCGAATCTCGTCGATCGAGGCGCCGGCCATCACGCGGAAGTACTGCGTGAGGTTCGCGTGATCCAGAATCACGGATGCCGGGAACTCCGGCTTCGAGGTTGCCAGCGACAGCGGAATGCCGGTCGCGTGCAGCGTCTTCAGCACCTCGGGCATGCCGGGGAAGATGTCGCTTCCGTTGGCGCTGTTGCCCTCCATGTAGTGGCGGCGGTAAATCGAGAGAGCCTGCGCCGCTTCAACGGGAGTGAACCCCGCGCGGTCACGGAACGAGTCAACAATGGGCGGGCCAACGTAGGCGCGCAGTTCTTCAGCGGAGGGAACGGGGTGGCCCATTTCCTCGAACATGAACGCGAGCGACGCCGTAATTCCGGGCGCTGAGTCAGCGATCGTGCCGTCAAGGTCAACGAGAATGCAAGTCCAATTAGTAGCCATCGCTACCAGCCTAGGCCGTGTGCCTGAACACTGGGACAATCACCCGAAGACTAGAACAACCGCATGTTGGGGTCGTCGAGACCGCGCATCTCGTCGTAATCCAACAGCACACAGCGGATGCCGCGGTCCTTCGCGAGCGTGCGTGCCTGCGGCTTGATTTCCTGGGCGGCAAAGATGCCGGTGACCGGAGCCAGCAGCGGATCGCGGTTCATCAGCTCAAGGTATCGCGTCAACTGCTCAACACCATCGATATCACCGCGGCGCTTGAGCTCCACGGCAACGCTCGCGCCCTTCTCATCGGTCGCGAGAATGTCGACCGGCCCAATGGCGGTCATGTATTCGCGGCGCACAAGACGGTAGCCCTCACCCAAGATGTCGATGTGCTCGGCGAGCAGCTTCTGCAGGTGAGCCTCGACACCGTCCTTTTGCAGTCCGGGGTCGACGCCTAGTTCGTGGCTTGAGTCGTGCAGGATTTCGTGAATCGAGACGATGAGCATGTCGGCCGACTTCGTGTGGGCGACTTTCCAGATTTCGGTGACTCCGGCATCCGACTGCTCGGCTTCGGGCTCAAGAGTGGAGAGCACACAGGGCGGGCTCATCCAGTTGAGCGGCTTGTACGAGAGCGCATCGGAGTGCACGAGCACACTGCCGTCGGCCTTCAGCAACAGCAGTCGCGTCGCGAGGGGCAGGTGGGCACTGAGACGTCCGGCGTAATCAACGGAGCATTTGGCTATGACAAGTCGCACCGTCCTACGGTACTCGGAGAAGGTTAGTGGTGAGTCATCCCGGACGAGATTCGTCGGCTGGCCGCACCGCCGACGGCGAACCGCGTTCGCGCACCTGACAGGATGGTGACCATGTATGTCGCCACCTCCGGACCAGCCGATGCCCCGCCCGTACTGCTCCTCCACGGTGGCGGTGTCGCGGGCTGGATGTGGGATTCATTGCGAGAGCGGCTCGAGACCGATTACCGGGTGATTGTTCCTGACCTCCCGGGCCACGGACGCTCAGCCGACGAACCCTATGTTTCGCACGCCGCGACGGTCGCAGCGCTGGCAAGTCTCATCACGACTCCGGTCACCGTGATCGGGTTCTCGTTGGGCGCGCAGCTTTCGATTCTGCTCGCTTCGCACCATCCCCAACTCGTCACGAACGCCGTGATCGTGAGTGCACAAGCGAAAGCCATGCCTTTCACGGGTCTCACACTCGCCGCCCTGGGGGTCAGCGCTCCTCTTGCCCGTCAGCGTTGGTTCGCCAAGCTGCAAGCTCGCGAATTGTTCGTTCCTCCTTACCAGATTGAGGACTACATCGAGACGAGTGCCGGCGTCACGAAGCAAAGCTTGCTCGCCGCCGTCGGCGAGAACATGAGATTCGAACTCCCGGCGGAGTGGTCGACCTTCGACGGCCGTGTACTCGTGATGGCAGGAACGAAAGAACGTCGGGTGATGCACGAGTCGGCCGCCGCGATCCACGAAGCTCAACCCGCCAGCACCTTCACGCTCGTCGAACACTGCGGGCACGGCATCCCGCTGCAACGCCCGGACTGGTTCGGCGACCGCGTGCGGGAGTGGCTCGCTCAGGTCTGAGCGACCAGTTTCGAGAGAGCGACCGCTGCGTATTCCATCGATCGGGGCCCGCCATGGCCTTCGTCTTCGACGACGATGAGTTCACTGCTCGACCAGCTGCGGTGAAGGCGCCAAGGTGTGCTGACGGGCCCGCTGATGTCATGGCGACCGTGAATCAGAGTTGCAGGAATCCCCGTGAGCTCTGAGATGCGATCGTAGATTCGCGCGGTGCCGCCGAGAAAACAGTCGTTCACCCAATAATGAGTCACGAGGGTCGCGAAGTTCTCCCGGTCACGATCGTTGTCGAACAGCGGGCCGGGAACCCAATGAGGGTCGAGCGATATGTGGGTGCTCTCCCAGATTTCCCACGCGCGGGCCGCGTCAGCTCGAACCTGCGGATCCTCGTCTCGCAGAAGCCGCGCATAGGCAGCGATTGGGCGCTCTCCCTCGCGTGCTACTGAACTGAACTGCGCCCACGCCTCAGGGAATATCGTGCCAACGCCTTCGGTGATCCACTCGATTTCTTCGCGGGAGCCGGTGGTGACAGCGACGAGCACCAGACCGAGGACTCTGTCCGGATGCTCGAGCGCGTACGCCATCGCCAGCGTGCAGCCCCATGACACTCCGTGCAGAACCCACGTGTCTATTCCGAGGTGCTCGCGCAAGGCTTCGAGGTCGGCGATGAGCGTTTGAGTGGTGTTGGTGTCGAGCGAGTCGAGTGCTTCGATGGCGAGCGGGGTGCTTTGTCCGCAGCCACGCTGATCGAGCCCAATGATTCGATATGCCGTGGGGTCGAAGCGTCGCCGGTAGCCTCCGGGGCCCAGCCCGCTGCCTGGGCCACCATGGAGGTAGAGCGCTGCCTGCCCGTGCGGGTTGCCGGATTCCTCCCAAAACAACCGCGCTCCATCGGGTCGGCTCAGCCAGCCGTGCGAATAGGGCGTGATGGGGGCGAACACATCTCTAGCCTAAGAGCGTCGATGGCTCGGCGCGTTGTTGTGCTGCCGCGTTACTTGCCCGGGCGCTTGCGCTTGAACTTGCCCAGGCCGCGACGCTCGTTCTCGCGCTGTGCTTCTTCGATCTGCTCGGGCGTGATGACGAAGTGCATTTCGGTGGTCGCCATTGTGATGGCAATGGATGTCGTACCCGGCGACGAGAAGTCGACGTACGGGAACGCGTGGCGGCCTGCCAGCTCGCGGGCGTAGGGCGAAAGCAGTCCGGAGATGATCGCGAGAACCACGATCAGCAGCAACGCATTCAGCACACCGACCTGGTCGCTGAGCACGCCGATCATGGGTGGTCCGATGAGGGTCGAGGCGTAGGCGATGGTTGCGACGGCCGTCACTCTCGCGGTGGCGCGCTTGGGGTCATCCGCAGCGGCCGAAATGCCGACGGGGAATCCGAGTGCGGCCCCGGCACCCCAGAGTGCGGTGCCGATGACGGCGAGCCAGACGGCGGGCGAGAAGATCACGAGCAACAGGCCGGCAGCAGCGAGACCAGCGGATGCCCGGAGCACGGGAACGCGACCGAAGCGGTCGAGGGCGCGAACCCCAAAGAAGCGGGTAGCGGTCATGGCGGTCACGAAGACACCAAAGATCAGGGTGCCGAAGGCGTTGGAGATTTCGTAGCCGTCGACCATGGCCAGAGCGAGCCAGTCGATCGCGGAGCCTTCAGCGAAGGCCATGCCGAGAACAATGATGCCGATCAGGATGGTGCGGGGCTCGAGCCAGACGCTCTTCAGTTTCGGAGCGGTCAGCTCTCCCGCGGCGATCTTCATCTCGACGGTGTTGGGTGGCGGATCCGCGAGCCGCTCCGGAAGGATGAACCCCGACACGACGAGCGCAGTGATGAGCACGATCGCGGAGACGATCACGAGGTGAGTGGCGAGCGGAACGCTCAGCGCTTCCGCCGCAGCGCCGAACCCGGCACCCGCCATCGTGCCGAGGCTGTAGAAACCGTGCAGAGTCGGCATGCTCGAACGGCCAAGGAGCCGTTCGTTCGCGGTGCCCGACAGGTTGATGGCAACGTCGTAGGTGCTGAACGCCAACCCAAAGACCGCGAGCGAGATCACCGCACCGAAGAAGCTGCCGAGCACTCCGATGATGAGCGCAGTAGCAGCGAGGGAAGCGACAAACAGCACCACGCAGGCGCGCACGACGATTTTGGCGCCGAACCGCTCGACGAGTTTGCCGGCAACGACGAGTCCGAGCAGCGAGCCGATCGCGAGCCCGAAGAGCAGGATGCCAATTTCCGAATGGCTGGCACCAAAAGTGTCGCGCACAGTCGGGATGCGGCCCACCCAGCTGGCAAAAGAGAAGCCCGCGAGAGCGAAAAGGGTGGCGATCGCATTGCGCCACGAGAGCACTTGGCGGCTGGTGAGGCCGTGGGGAAGAGAGGGGGGTGTGGCGGCCGAGTCAGAGGCTGTCATCACTTAAGTGTAGGGCTATCCACCGGTATTAGATTCGCGGCGTGTGCAAAGGAATAACGCTCTAGGCTGGGTGGCATGAGTGCCGAATCGTCATTGTCATCCGGAATTGCCGTCAACGATCTTGATGAGAAGGTGCGCCCGCAAGACGACCTCTTCCGTCATGTTAATGGCGCCTGGATCGACCGCACGGAGATCCCCTCTGACAAGGCTCGCTATGGCTCGTTCATGGTTCTCGCGGAAGAAGCTGAAGAGGCAGTTCGCGACATCATCATCGAGTCGCAGTCGGCAGAGCCCGGCACCGAACAGCGCAAGGTGGGCGACCTTTACGCCAGCTTCCTCGACGAGGCTCGCGCTGACGAACTCGGGGCGACCCCCATCGCAGCGCCGCTTGCCGAAGCTGCCGCCGTTGACTCGATCCCCACTCTTCTCAGCACACTCGGTCGCCTCGAACGCGGCGGCACGAGCGGCTTCTTCCAGCTCTTCGTTGACAACGACCCCGGCAACCCCGAGCGCTACCTCGTCTTTCTCGAGCAGGGCGGTCTCGGTCTTCCTGACGAGTCGTACTACCGCGACGAGAAGTTCGCCGAGATCTTGGCCAAGTACGAAACGTTCATTGAGCGGATGCTGACGCTCGCTGGCCTCGACGCTCCTGCCGAGCGTGCCGCCCGCATTGTCGCCCTCGAAACTCAGATCGCGTCGAAGCACTGGGATAACGTCGCCAACCGCGACAGCGAGAAGACCTATAACCCGATGACCTGGCAGGCCGCCAACGACCTCGCCGGTGCTGTCGACTTGAACGTGTGGCTCGACGCCATCGATGTTCCGGCCCGCGCCTTTGACGAGGTTGTTGTGCGCCAGCCCAGTTTCGCCGAAGGCCTCGAAGCGCTCTTGAGCGACGACCACCTGCAGGCCTGGAGCGACTGGCTGTCGTGGCAAGTCATCCGCAACAACGCCGCCTACCTCTCGGGCGATTTCGTCGAAGCCAACTTCGACTTCTACGGCCGCACGCTCTCAGGCACTCCCGAACTTCGTGCTCGCTGGAAGCGCGGCGTCTCGCTCGTGGAGGGCGTGCTCGGAGAAGCCGTCGGCAAGATTTACGTGGATCGCCACTTCCCGCCGACCGCGAAATCGGCGATGGATATTCTCGTCGCCAACCTGGTCGAGGCGTACCGCCAGTCGATCACCGGCCTCGAATGGATGACGCCGACAACCCAGCAGCGTGCGCTCGAGAAGCTCGACAAGTTCACGCCCAAGATCGGTTTTCCCGACAAGTGGCGCGACTACTCCACGCTCGAGATCAGCGTGGATGACTTGGCCGGCAACGTGCGAGCTGCCAACGAGTTCGAGTTCCAGCGTGAACTCGGCAAGATCGGTAAAGAGCTCGACCGCGACGAATGGTTCATGACGCCGCAAACCATCAACGCGTATTACAACCCCGGGTTCAACGAAATCGTTTTCCCGGCCGCCATTTTGCAGTACCCCTTCTTTGACGAGGGTCGGGATGACGCCGCCAACTACGCCGCCATCGGTGCCGTCATTGGCCACGAGATCGGTCACGGCTTCGACGACCAGGGTGCCAAGTACGACGGCGACGGTCGACTCATCGACTGGTGGACTCCGGAAGACAAGGCCGCCTTTGAAGAGCGCACCAAGTCGCTCATCGACCAGTACGACGCCCTCGCGCCGGCCCAGGTGCCCGAGCATCACGTCAACGGTTCTCTCACGATCGGCGAAAACATTGGCGACCTCGGTGGTCTCGCGATCGCATGGAAGGCCTATCAACTCTCTCTCGATGGTGCGGAAGCTCCCGTGATTGACGGGCTCACCGGCGCGCAGCGCTTCTTCATGTCGTGGGCGCAGGCCTGGCAGCAAAAGGGCCGCGATGAAGAGGTCATTCGCTTGCTGGCGATCGACCCGCATTCGCCCAATGAGTTCCGATGCAACCAAATTGTTCGCAATCTGGATGCGTTCTATGAGACATTTAGTGTGACGAAATCCGATTCGTTGTGGCTGGACCCGAAAGATCGCGTCACTATTTGGTAGAGATCGAGCAAACCCGAGAACGCCGGAGTCGAATTCGCACCCCCCGAGTTGCGAAACACGCCGGAACTGGAGAAGAACCCAACTTCGCCAGTACCTTTGCCGCGCTTGGAAAACTGCGGCTCGCTGATCGCAGCATGCGCGTTTCCGCCAGCGCTGTCGATATCAACACTGGTCGCACTGTGCTGAGCATCGACGATCGCGTCGCGCTGCCCACGGCCAGCATCGGCAAAATTTTGCTGCTGATCGAGGTCTCCGCACGCTTCGAAGACCGCGACTTTGCGCCCTACGGCATCCTCGACAAAGTGCCCGGAGCGGCCGTAGGAGCGGCCGGACTGTGGCAACACATGCAGGCACCATCGTTGCCCGTCGCCGACCTCGCCGCCCTCGTGGGCGCCACCAGCGACAACCTGGCCACCAACATCCTGCTTCGCCTCATCGGGCTTGATGCTGTGCGGGCTCGCACCGAATCCCTCGGCCTGACCAAGACGGCACTTCTCGATCTCGTGCGCGATACCCGCGGCCCGGATGACGCCCCTCAGCTTTCCGTCGGATCCGCCGTCGAACTCAGTTGGTTGTTCGGTGCCCTCGCCCGCGGCGAAATCGTCAACTCTCTTGCCAGCCAGCGCGTACTCGGCTGGCTCTCGCTCAACACCGATTTGTCGCTCGTCTCGAGTGCGTTCGGGCTTGATCCGCTGGCTCATCGCGGGGCCGACCACAACACTCTGCTGGTGAACAAGACCGGCATCGACCGGGGCGTGCGAGCGGAAGCCGGGGCGCTGCGAGGCAACAAGCGTGCGGTGGCCTACGCGGCATCCATTCAGTTCGATGACAAGAGCATGCACGCTCGACTGCAAGTAATCGAAGCGCTGCGCACTTTCGGCTTCGACCTCATGGAGTACGTGCACTAAGACGCCGTACCGCTGGTATTAGCGGCTGAAGCGCGCCTTCAAGCGAGAGAAGATGCCCTCTTTCGAGGCTGAAGGTGTCATGGGCTGGCGTGCGTCATCCGAGATCGTGTCGACGGTGTGCGTGAGCAGTCCCATCAACTCGAACGTGGAGATGAGGCGGCGGGCGTCGTCGACGTCGACCTTCGCAAGCGATGCGAGTTCGGTGACCGTCAAGAAAGCGGCGCCCAGCATGGCGGTCATGCCCATTTGCTCGGTGGTGTGGCTCAGAGTGGTGAGGTTGGGCCAGCGGCGCAGCTTGAAGCGTGCGCCAGAGAGGCTCAGCGGGTCGAAAGACTCGGGCTCGGCATGAGTGCCAATGAGCCACACGAGAGGCTCCCAGTCACGACCCGCCTCGTTCTGGGTGATGCCGAGCGGACGAGCCACGGTTTCGACATCGCCGTCGGCGGTCGACGTGGCAAGGTGATCGAGAGATTCAGCCCACCAGTAGGCGCAGCCGCGCGGATCGATGACGAGCGTCGGGGCATCGGAGAATCGAAGCTCCACGAGCGGTGCAGTCGGGGAGTTGACCGCGTCGGTAATGGCGCGGTTGAGCTTGTTCCACGTGTCGGATGTGAGCGCGATGTCGGAGAACTGTGACTGACGGGTGGCGTTTGCTGCGGCAGCCGCAGCTTTGACGCTGGCACGGGTCGGTTCGTCAATAACGGTGGTTGCGTCATCCGATGCCGCCGCATTCGTGGCGCTGCGTGTCACGGGCGAGGCCTCAGCGTGACGAGTGCTGCGGGTGCCGCGGGTGCCGCGGGTGCTGCGTTTGCTCGAAGTCGGGTGAATGATCATGACTTCAGGTTCGTGTGCAGCGGTAGTCGCAGCGGCAGGACGTGTCCCTGACGTTGCCGTGGCATTCGGCGGCTGGGGCGAGCTATCGAGTTGCGCGATGTGCTCAGTCCAGGCGTTTGCGTCCCACCAACGGAGGTGCTCGCCACCCAGAGGGTCGCGGTACCACCCTGCGGGAACGTCAATGCCGTCGGTCATAGTGAATCTTTCTGGGCGGTTAACCCACTGTGGCGGTCAACATGTGACCGCCACAGCTGAAGTTATTTAGAGGCTCAAGCTCGTGTCTGCGGACTTGACGTTGATGCGTGCAAGCGCGAGGTTCGACTTCGCCTTGTCGAGCACGCAGTAGATGAAGACCTCGGGGTTCGAGGAGAGCGGGCGGATGATGTGGTACTGGCTTGTGAGCGTGATGAGGATGTCATCGATGGAGTCGTTGAGGCCCAGTGCCTTCATGGTCTTGAGCTTGGCGCGCACTACCTCGGTGTTGCCGGCTGCTGCTGCGTCGAGGTCGATGCCGCTTCCGGCGCTGCCGAGGAGCATGCCCGATCCGCTGTCGACAACGGCTGCTGCCATGGCGCCGTCGGTCTCAAGAAGGCTTGCGAGGGTTTCCGTGATGTTTGACATTGTGTTCTCCGTTTATGGTGTCGGGTTTGGTGTTACTTCTAGTGATGCGTGGTTACGCAATGAGCTCGGCCATGCGTCGCGCGGCGATGCGAGCGATCGAAAGGCCTTTGCCCAAAGTTTCGTGAGTGTCGAACAGTGCGGCGAGCACGATGGGGTGTCCCTGAACGCGCAGCTGGATGACGTGGCCGGCTTCAGACGCGATGATCACGTATTCGTTCGTGCCGATTTTCAGTTCGTGGGCGACAGCGTCGCTGAGGGCCTGCACCGAGCTGGACATGCTGGCGAAGCGCCCGCCGTCAGCGTTGCCGCCATTGAGGTGCACGATCTCGAATCCGTCATCCGTAAGCAGGGCGGCGAAGGTCAGTGAGCTCGCGAGGTCTTGCATCTCGGCGAGCGTGCGGTTGCCGGCGTCGATGTGCACCGGGTTCAGGTGCGAAGGAACGGCGGCAGCGGGTGCGAATGGCTGGTTCATCAGATCTTTTCGGGTGCGGGGGTAAGGAGTTCACGCATCTCGACGCTGGCAACGAGGCTCAAGAGCAGCGTGCGCATCTCTTCAGCATTGCGGGGGTCAACGGTGAATACCGGAATGAGCTGTTCGGGAACAGCGGCGGTGAGGGCGGCTGAGTAGTCAGCGACGGTGGGACTGGATGCGACATCCGTTTTCGTGACACCAACAATGACGGCGCCTCGTTCGTGAAGCTCGCGGAAGTCGCTGAGGTACTCGATGAGTAGATTGACGGAGTTGGGTGCATCGTTGTTGATCAAGAGCAAAAGGCCCCGAGCGCGGCCAGCCAAGATCGTCCACATGAAATCGAAGCGCTTCTGGCCGGGGACGCCGTACAGGCGCACCTTGGTGACATCGTCAATCGTAATTTCGCCGTAGTCGAGCGCCACGGTCGTGGTCTCTTTGTCGGCAGTCGCACGATCGGTGTTAGCGGCCTCGGTCGACACCACATCGATCTCGCTCAGGCTGCGGATAGCCGTCGTCTTGCCCGAGCCCATGGGCCCAGCAAATAGTACGACGTGCTCAGACATAGTTCTCTCTCGGGTCAGTAAGTCATTCGGAGCCGATCCACCCAACGATGGGTGAAGAAGGGGCTCTCACGCGATCGGTCGTCGCGTGCGGTATTAACAGAATCTGGCGGCGTGCAAAAAATCGCGAGTCCCCAGTCGGGGGGCGCGAGCGAAACACTCGCGGAAAACAGGGCCAGAACGTTCTGTCTGTCCCCGTAAATGGGTGTAAGTTTTGCTCGCAAAAACCGCGGTTTGTGCGGCGATTTTCAGGGCTTGGCCGTGAGCCAGTTAGGCCGAATGTGGTCGTGCGCGAGCATCCGCCGACTTCGTCGACCGCTCGACCGGGATGTTGTAGAGCGCGGAGAGCGCAGCATCGAACTCTGCGACGCGACCGTCAGCCGCAAACTCGCGGGCGCGAACGGACGGGCCGTGCAGCAAAACGCCGCCGAGGTGACGCAGCGCGGAGACGGTTTCATCGCCGGCTCCGCGGGCGGTGGCGCGAGCGATCTCCGCCTCAAGGAGGGCGAAGTGGTGCTTGCGAAGAGCAACGATGGCGGGCTCCGCCTGGCTTTCGGCAGCGAATTCGTGGGCGGCCGTGCGAACCAGGTCGCGAGCATCCGCATGCGCGTTCAGTTCTTCGAGCGGGGCGTGCAGGCTGATGGTTTCGAGGTCGAGCAGGTCAACGCCGTCGAGCTGGCCCACGGCGGGGTCAACGTTGCGGGGGAGGCCGAGGTCGAGCACGAGGCACTTGCTGGCGGCCGAGAAACGTTCGGTGCCGAGCACGGCGCTCGCGGTGCAGGTGACGATGACGTCAACGTCGAAGTCTTCGCTGGGGGTTAGCCCGTGCTTGAGGGCGAAGGCAGCGTCGCGGCCCGAGGGGGAGAAGACGCGCAGATCGAGAGCACCCTTGTTGCGCAGGGCGTTGACGGTGGTCACGGCGTAACGGCCGGTGCCCACGACGAGAACGCTCGCGGTTGACCAGTCGGCGACGCGGCTAGAGGCGAGTTCGAGCGCGAGACGGACGAGAGACTTACCAGCTCCACCGATAGCGGTGTTGTTCTTGATGCCGCGGCTCGTGTGCGTTGCGCGCTGAAAGAGGCGCTCGAGGTCGCGAGTGGTGGTGCCGTTTTTGCGCGCTTGGTCGAGAGCGCGGCTGACCTGGCCCGAGATTTCGGCTTCGCCGATCACGACGGACTCAAGACCCGAGGTCACCGCGAAGAGGTGAGCTGCGGCATCCGCCCCCTCATGAACGGCGATCGACGAATGCAGAGTCTCGATGCTGAGGCCAGTGCGTTCGCTCAGGGATTCGAGCAGCGAGCAGACCGTAATGGCTGAGCCAGCAGTGAGAGGTTCTTCAACATCGAGGTAGGCCTCGAAGCGATTGCAGGTGGCGACAAGAACGGCACCGGCAACAAAGTCGTTGTGCGAAACGAGGTCGACGGTGGCCGCCGGGGCGACCTCAGACAGACTTTCGAGTACGTCTAAGCTCGCGTTGCGATGATTCGAGCTAAGACACAGGAGCACGACCTAATGTTAACCCCGTGACCCTGAATATTGACCATCCCCTTCTCGACGGCCGCACAGCTAACTCGCCTATCATCCGGGCCTATCGGGGTGACCGCCCAGAAACCACTCCCGTCTGGTTTATGCGCCAGGCCGGCCGCTCGCTTCCGGAGTACCGCAAGCTGCGCGAAGGTAACGAGATGCTCGAAGCGTGCCTCACGCCCGACCTCGCCAGTGAGATCACAATGCAGCCCGTGCGTCGCCACAACGTCGACGCCGCCATCTTCTTTAGTGACATTGTTATCCCCGCCAAGCTGGCCGGCGTCGAGGTCGAGATCGTTCCCGGCCGTGGCCCCGTGTTCGCGAACCCGATTCGCACGGCGGCGGATGTCGCCAAGCTGCACCCCATCGACCCTGCGGCGTTTGCGCCGATCCGCGAGGCTGTCGCGCAAACCGTTGCTCAGTTGGGCACGACGCCGCTCATTGGTTTCGCTGGAGCCCCCTTCACTCTCGCCTCGTACATGGTCGAGGGCGGCCCGAGCAAGGACCAGCAGCGTGCCCGCACGCTCATGTACTCCGACCCGCAAACGTGGGCGAACCTCCTCAACTGGTGTGCGGATGTTGCGGGCGAGTTCTTGATCGCTCAGGTCGAGGCCGGCGCTTCTGCCGTGCAGCTCTTCGACTCCTGGGTCGGCTCGCTCTCGGAACAGCAGTACGTGCGCCGGGTTGCCCCGCACTCCAAGCGCGTTCTTTCGCACTTGCGCGGCTACGACGTTCCGAAGGTTCACTTCGGTGTCGGCAGCGGCGAAGTGCTGCAGGCCATGCACTCGATCGGCGCCGACGTGATGGGCGTCGACTGGCGCATCCCGCTCGATGAGGCAGACCGTCGCCTCGGTGGTGGTGTGCCACTTCAAGGCAATATCGACCCCGCCCTGCTCGGTGCGCCGTGGCATGTTCTCGAAGCGCACGTGCGCGACGTCATGAACCGCGGCCGCGTTGCTCCCGCCCATGTCGTGAACCTTGGTCACGGTGTTGGCCCCGAGACCGATCCGGATGTGCTCACCAAGATCGTGGAGCTCGTTCACCGGGAGGGTTAGTGCCGTGAGCACGACAGAATTTACCGTCGTCGGCGGCGGCATCGCCGGACTCGTCGCTGCGCGCAGGCTCGCAATGGCGGGCCGAACCGTGCGCCTCATTGAGGCGAGCAATCATCTCGGCGGCACCGTGGCATCCCACCGTGTAGGTGGCCTCAATCTGGATGCCGGAGCCGAGAGCTTCGCGACCCGCGGCAATACTGTGGCCGACCTCGCGCGCGAGCTGGGGCTCGGCGATGACATCGTCTCACCGGGCGACGAGGGTGCGTGGCTGCAGCCCGTGGATGGCGCGGCCCTGCCGTTGCCCGCCACCGGCATTCTCGGCATCCCGGCTACGCCGCTCGACAAAGACACCATCGCGGTGATTGGTCTCGGCGGCGCGTTTCGCGCGCAACTCGACTCGCTGATTCCGTGGTTCGGTAAGCGCACCGATATTTCGCTCGGCGCTCTCGTGCGTCGGCGCATGGGCAAGGCCGTCGTGGAGAAGCTTGTTGCTCCCGTCGTGCACGGCGTGTACTCGCTGCACCCCGATGACCTGCCACTCGAGCGCGTCGCGACCCTCAAAGAACGCCTTGCGCTTCACGGTTCGCTGGCGGCAGCGGTGCGCTCGATGCGCCACGCGATGCCGGCCGGAACAGCGGTTCAGGGCATCCGGGGTGGCATTAATCGGCTCGTCACCGAGCTGGCGGCCGACCTCACGACCTACGGCGTCATCGTCGAATTCGAGCGCCGCATCGAGAGTGCTGAGGCGCTCGCCGACCTCGACGGCACGGTGATCGTGGCAGCCCCCGGCATCCTCGCTCCGGTTCGCGGCCGTACCGTCACACTCGCGACTCTCGTGCTGGATGCACCGGCTCTGGATGCTGAACCGCGCGGTTCGGGAGTGCTCGTCGCGCCCGGCTGCACGAAGGTTTCCGCTCGCGCGCTCACGCACGCAACGGCGAAGTGGCAGTGGCTGAAAGAACAGGCGGAGGGTCGCCATGTGGTGCGCCTCTCGTATAACGAAGTGCCGGCCGGTGATCTTGCCGAGGTCGCTCGCCGCGATGCCGAAGTGCTTTTGGGTGTCTCGCTTCCCGCTTCGGCAGTCGTCGACTTTGCTCGCCGCGAATGGACTCGCCCCGCCCCGCTAGCCCCCGCTGAACGCACGGATGGCGTGGTCGTTGTCGGTGAAACCGTCGGCGGCACCGGGCTCGCCGGCATCATCACGCACGCCAACGCTGCGGTCGATCGACTGCTGGCGCTCGAGCATGAAGAACCAGCAGACGACGCTGCCGAAACAGCCGCGGACGAGACAACGAATGCGCACGCGACTGACGCGGCCGGCGAGACGGGCGACACCACTCCAGCGGTAAGCTAGTTAGGTTCCCCTAACTCACGGTAGTTTCCCAGTGTGCCCACAAGGCGCGGGAGAGAATGGAAGACATGACAGACGTCGACAAGTCCACTGAAATTTTGGGTTACACGCTGTGGGCGGTTCTCCGTCGTGACCCGCACCGTCCGGCGCTCGCCGGCAACTTGGAGCCGGCTGTTGCCGCTGTCGAGGCCCGCGGGGTCACCATCCGCGGTTTCTATGATGTCTCGGGCATGCGCGCCGACGCCGACCTCATGATTTGGCTGCACGGCAGTAACCCCGAAGACCTCCAATGGGCGCTGCGCGAGTTGCGTCGCCATGACCCACTCGCCTCGCTGCTTCCCACGTGGAACGCCATGGGCGTGCACCGCGACGCGGAGTTCTCCAAGAGTCACATGCCCGCGTTCATGCGCGGCAAGGAGCCCGAAGCGTGGCTCACCATTTACCCCTTCGTGCGCAGCTACGAGTGGTACATCCTGCCCGAAGCGGAGCGCAGCAAGATGCTTCGCGACCATGGAATCAAGGGCTCCGAGATGCCTCAGGTGCTCGCCAACACGGTCGCGAGCTTCGCGCTCGGCGACTACGAGTGGATGCTCGCGCTCGAAGCCCCCGAACTCGTTGACTTGGTCGACCTCATGCGTCACCTGCGCCAGACGGAGGCTCGCCTGCACGTGCGTGAAGAGTTGCCGTTCTACACGGGCCGCCGCATCACGCTCGACGAGATTGCCGAGGTGCTGTCGTGACTCGCATTCTGGGCGCAACGGATGCCGCGGCATCCGGCCCCGAACACGTCGAAGAAGCCGTCGCCTACGATGCCATTCTGCTCGCCAGCTTTGGCGGGCCCGAGGGTCAGGACGATGTCATTCCGTTCTTGCGGAACGTCACGCGCGGTCGCGGCATCCCCGAGGAACGCCTCGAAGAGGTTGCGCACCACTACCGCGCCTTCGGTGGCGTCAGCCCCATCAACGACCAGAACCGCGAACTCAAGGCCGCTCTCGAAGCAGAGCTTGCCCGCCGCGGCATCGACCTGCCGGTCATTTGGGGAAACCGTAACTGGAACCCCTACTTGAGCGACGCGCTCACCGAAGCGAACGAGCGAGGGTTTAAGAAGCTCATCGCCGTGGGCACGAGCGCGTACAGCTCGTACTCGAGCTGCCGCCAGTACCGCGAAGACTATGCCATCGCGCTCGAACAGACGGGCCTCGAAGGCACGATTCAGATCGACAAGGTTCGCCAGTTCTTCGATCACCCCGGTTTTGTGCAGCCGTTCATCGACGGTGTGCGCGAGGGCCTCGCGAAGGTGGCCGCTCAGGGCATTGCGCCCGAGAAGACGCACGTTCTGTTTGCCACTCACTCGATTCCCTCGACGGATGCGGCCAAGAGTGGCCCCGATTTCCGCGGCTTTGGTGAGGGTGGCGCGTACGCAGCGCAGCACCTCGCGGTCGCTGAAGTTGTGATGGCCGCGCAGGCGAGCGATTCGCCTGACGCCCCGCTGCCCGCGCACAGCCTCGTGTACCAGTCGCGCAGTGGCCCGCCCTCGATGCCGTGGCTTGAGCCCGACATCAACGATGCGATTGATGCGCTCGCCGCCGATGGCATCGAAGCGGTCGTCATTGTTCCGGTCGGCTTCATCTCCGACCACATGGAAGTGAAGTGGGATCTCGACACGGAGGCGCTCGAAACTGCGGGAGGCCACAACATGTTCGCCGTCCGCGTTCCGACGCCTGGCGTGCATCCGGCATTCGTTACGGGTCTTGTCGACCTCGTGCTGGAGCGCCGGGATGGAGTGCCGGCGGCAGATCGCCCCGCACTGACTAAGCTCGGCCCCTGGTACGACGTGTGTCGTCCCGGGTGCTGTGAGAATGTGCGGCTCGGCTTTAAGCGCGCAGCCGCGGGGGTAGCACCGTGACCGTTATTCGTATTGGCACCAGAGGCAGCACGCTCGCCATGGCGCAGACCACCACGGTGGCGCGCCAGCTCGAAAGCAAGACCGGTGTGGAGGCGGAGATCATCCCGATCTCCACTCAGGGCGACCGCTCCACCGAGTCGCTCTCCACGATCGGCGGGCAGGGTGTGTTTGCGAACGCGCTTCGCGAGGCGCTGCTCGCCGGCGAGTGCGACGTTGTCGTCCACTCTCTGAAGGATCTGCCGACCGCCAATGTGCCCGGCCTCACGATTGCGGCCGTGCCCAAGCGCGTCGACGAACGAGACGTGCTGTGCGCCCGCGACGAGCTCACTCTGGACACCCTTCCGGCTGGTGCCCGCGTCGGCACCGGTTCGCCCCGTCGTCAGGCACAGCTGCGTTCGCGTCGCCCCGACCTTGAGGTCGTCGACATCCGCGGCAATATCGATTCGCGACTCGACAAGGTGACGAACGGTGAGCTGGATGCCGTCATCCTCGCCGCTGCTGGCCTCGACCGTGCCGGTCGTGCCGCTGCCATCACCGAATACCTCGGCATCTCGGGGTGGCCCACCGCTCCCGGCCAGGGCGCTCTCGCGATCGAGGTGCGCGACGGCGATGAGAAGCTCGTCAGGGTGCTCGACCACAAGCCCAGCCGCACCAAGACCGAGGCCGAGCGTTACGTTCTTGCGATGTTGGACGCCGGATGCTCGGCTCCGCTCGGAGCGCACGCCGTGATCGACGACGGCCTCATCTTCTTGGATGCGCGGGTCTACGCCCTCGATGGCTCCCGCTACGTCACCAGCTCGCACGCGCTGTATGTCAACGATGTCGAAGACCCGGCGCGCGAGGTTGCCCAGCGGGTCGCCGACGAACTGCTGGCCAAGGGTGCCGGGGATCTCACCGGAGCTCGAGCGTGATCATCCGCCCCCGCCGTTTGCGGTCGAGCCCGGCGATGCGTCGTCTGGTCGCCGAAAACCGCACTCACCCGAACCAGCTGATTCTGCCGATGTTCGTGCGCGAAGGGCTCAACGAGCCGGTGCCGATCAGTTCGATGCCGGGAGTGCAGCAGCATTCGCTCGACTCGATGCGCCGCGCGATTACCGAAGCCGCCGAGCTGGGCGTCGGTGGCGTCATGCTGTTCGGTGTTCCCGAGCACAAGGATGCCGAAGGCTCGGGCGCGATCGACCCGAACGGAATCCTCAACGTCGCCACGCGCGCGGCTGTCGAAGAGGCCGGGGACGCCCTCGTGGTGCAAACCGATCTCTGTCTCGACGAATTCACCGACCACGGGCACTGCGGGGTGCTGCGCGAGCGCATCCACCCCGTGACCGGTACGAGCGAACTCATCGTCGACAACGACGCCTCGCTTGAGCGCTACCGCGAAATGGGCGTTGCCCAAGCCGAAGCTGGTTCTCAACTGCTCGGCCTCAGCGGCATGATGGACGGCCAAGTCGCCGAAGTGCGCGATGCTCTCGACACCGCCGGCCACACCGACACCCCCTTGCTCGGTTACGCTGCCAAATACGCCTCGGCGTTTTACGGCCCGTTCCGCGAAGCCGTGCAGTCCTCGCTTGAGGGCGACCGCCGCGCCTACCAGCAGAACCCCGCCAATCGCCGCGAAGGCATCCGCGAAGTTGAACTCGACATCGATGAAGGCGCCGACGTCGTGATGGTCAAGCCCGCCATGAGTTTCCTCGACGTGCTCGCCGACGCCAGCACCATCAGCAGCGTGCCCGTGTGGGCGTACCAAGTCTCCGGCGAATACGCGATGATCGAGGCCGCCGCCGCCAACGGCTGGATCGACCGCCGCCGCGCTATCGAAGAATCAGTACTCAGCATCCAGAGGGCCGGCGCCGAAGCGGTGCTCACCTACTACGCAACCGAACTTGCAGAATGGCTACGCCGATGAGCACCAGCAGCACTTCCCCGAACGGCGTCACCACAAGCGGCACCACCCCCGCAGCCCCCGTCACCAACCAGCAGTCGTTCGACCGCGCTCGCGGCGTGCTGCCTGGCGGCGTCAACTCGCCCGTGCGCGCCTTCGGCTCCGTCGGCGGGACGCCCCGCTTCTACGTGAAGGCCTCCGGTTCGTACGTGACGGATGTCGAGGGCCGGTCGTACATCGACCTCGTCAACTCCTGGGGCCCCGCCATCCTCGGCCACGCCCATCCCGAAGTGATCGACGCCGTTCAGCAGGCAGCGTCGCGCGGCCTCGGCTTTGGAGCATCCACTCCCGCCGAGACCGAGCTCGCCGAACTCGTGCGCGCCCGCATCAGCGTCGGGGGAGTGAGCCCCATCGAGCGCTTGCGCCTCGTCTCCACCGGCACCGAAGCCACCATGACGGCCATCCGCCTCGCTCGCGGTGCCACCGGTCGGCGCTTGCTCGTGAAGTTCGCCGGTCACTACCACGGTCACTCCGACGGGCTCTTGGCTGAAGCCGGTTCTGGCCTCGCGACGCTCTCGATGCCCGGCTCCGCTGGCGTCACCGCCGAGACTGCCGCGCAGACCCTCGTCATTGAGTACAACAACATTGCCGCGCTCGAGCAGGTCTTCGCCGAACACGGCCACGACATCGCCGGCGTGATCTTCGAAGCCGCCGCCGCGAACATGGGTGTTCTCGCTCCGCAGCCCGGTTTCAACGAAGCCATTGTGCGCATCGCCCACGAGTACGGCGCGCTCGCGATCAGCGACGAAGTTCTCACGGGCTTCCGCGTCGACCCCGCCGGCTACTGGGGCTTGGATGCTCGTGCCGCAGCGGTCGCTAACCCCGACGCCCCCGAGGCGCGCTGGGTTCCCGACCTCTTCACCTTTGGCAAGGTCATTGGTGGCGGGATGCCGTTGGCCGCGCTGGGCGGTTCGGCTCGCATCATGGAGTTGCTGGCCCCGCTCGGCCCCGTCTACCAAGCCGGCACCCTCAGCGGAAACCCCGTCGCCGTCGCGGCGGGCCTCGCTACGCTGCGGCTCGCTGACGACGCCGTGTATTCGCGGCTCAACCAGGTTGCCGAAACCCTCTCGACCGAAACGTCGGCCGCACTCTCCGCCGAGGGTGTTGAGCACGTCGTGCAGCACGCGGGCAACCTGTTCTCGTTTGTGTTCTCCGGCACCGAGCCAATGAACTTTGCGGACGTCAAGGCGCAGCAGGGCTACCGTTACGCTCCCTTCTTCCACTCCATGCTCGACTCCGGGGTGTCGTTGCCTCCGAGTGTGTTTGAGGCGTGGTTCGTCTCGGCCGCCCACGACGACGGTGTGGTCTCGAAGATTGTGGAGGCGTTGCCCGCTGCGGCGAAAGCGGCTGCTGCGGCATCCGCCCCGCAGTAATCGGTGGGGCATGTTACGCGGCTGCAAACTCTGTGTGAGTTCTGGCCGTAGGGCTATGCCTATCTGAGAATATGCTCCACACTGGCTACCTGCGATACCAGAAAAATGAGCCCACGGGTGTCAGGTATCGCGAGTATGTTGGAATAACCAACCGCTAAAAGAAACGGAGTTCGCCATGAAGGGCAAGATCCTCCTAGTAGTAGGACTCGGCATCGGCTACGTGCTCGGAACCCGCGCTGGCCGCGAAAAGTACGAGAAGATCAAGGCCACGGCAGGCAAGCTGTGGAACGATCCTCGCATCACGCAGCAGCGCCACAACGCTGAAGACTTTGTTAAAGACAAGGCCCCGGACGTCGCGGAATTTCTCGCAGACGGCGCCAAGAAGGTCGTCAAGCAGGTTGCGAGCAGCAAGAGCAACAAGACTGAGTCGGTAGAAGCGACCACCACGAGCAGCGCTGCGAAAAAGAAGCCTGCCACCAAGAAGTCTTCGTCATCGACATCAACGACGAAGTCCACTAACTCGAAGTAGGGGCTGCCATGAACGGTGAAACACCGAAGTCAGACCCGCAGCGCGAGCCTAAGCGCTCGCTTGCTGCACTCATCGCCGACGTTCCTCGCCTTCTGGGCGATCTCGTTCGCGGTGAAATCGAATCGCTCAAGAGCGAGATGGTGGGCAAGCTCAAGAATGCCGGAATCGGCATCGGACTGTTCGCGGGGGCCGCGTTCTTCGCGCTCTTTGCGCTCATGGTTCTCATCGCCGCAGCGGTTCTCGGATTCGCTGAAGTAATGCCCGCGTGGGCCGCAGCCTTGATTGTTGCCGGCATCCTGCTCGTCATCGTGGCAATTCTCGTGTTCGTGGGGATTACGCTCGTCAAAAAGGGCACCCCGCCAGCTCCGACCGAGACAATCGAAAGTATTAAGAGCGACGTTCGTGCCATCAAAGGCACCCGAAAGCGGAGGTCATAATGTCTGACAGCATCAACGTGAAAGAAAACGCCAGCGACAAGATCGAACAGGCTCGCGCCGAACTCGAAAGCACGCTCGACGCTATCGAGGACAAGTTCAACGTCGGCAAGCGGGTTGACGAAGTAACGACTCGCGTTCGCGACTCCTACGAGACCAATCCTCTTCCGTGGATTGTGGGCGCTGCAGCAGCGGCTGTCTCGGTTGTTGCCGTGATCGCGTGGGCAATTCTTAGCGACGACGACTAGCTCGATTAGCGTCTTACTCCCCAACGGGGGGAGTATAGGAACATGGCAAGCAAAGCACTCGATGGTTTGCGCGTGCTCGTTCCACGCGGAGGCAATTGGGGCGACAGCGTCGCAGCGTTGTTGAGAGACCACTCAGCAATTCCCGTTATCGCACCCCTGATCAATTTCGCGCCCTCGGAGAACGTTCCCGCGCTCGCTAACGCGTTCCATGAACTCAACGATGGGCAGTTCGATTGGATCGCCGTCACGAGCGCTACGACGGTGGATGTGCTCACTGTCAGCGGCGTGAAGATCCCTGAAAGCACCAAGATTGCTGCTGTCGGCGAGACAACCGCCAGTGCGCTCACTCTGGCCGGGCATCGCGTCGATTTCGTTCCTGAATTCGACAACTCTGGCCGCGGTCTGGTCAAGGAGTGGCCGGATGCTACCGCTGGGCTGCGCGTGCTTGCGCCGCAGTCCAATTTGGCTGACACCACACTTTTCGAAGGCCTCGGGGCTCTCGGGCACGAGGTCGTCAGCGTCTCGGCCTACAGCACGGTCGGAATCCCAGTCGCGGACAAGGTGCGCGAGGACGTCGCATCCGGTCGCATCTCGGCGATTCTGGTTAGCTCAGGGTCTGTCGCGCGTCAGGTCGCCGAACAACTGGCACCGCTGCCCGAAACCACGATTGTGGCCTGCATCGGGCCGCGTACGGCTTTTGATGCGCGGGATGCCGGGCTCACGGTTCACGTCATCGCCGAAGATCGCTCCAGCCAATCGCTGGTCGACACCCTTGCGGAGTACCTAGACCGCTAGCGCGTGGTGCTATCCGACGTTGAGGGCCAGCACGAGGAAGATGATTCCGAGTAGCGGCGGTACGCCCTGGATGATGGCGGGGCGAGCCATCTGTCGCGGCTGCGAGGTAATCAAAACCACCGCTGCAAGAAGCATGCTGAGCGCCGCGAACATTGCGAGAGCGATTCCCGCCGGCCACATGCTCACGGTGCCCATGAGGACGAGGCCGGTTCCGGCGCCGAGCGCGAGGAACACGTTGTAGAAGCCCTGGTTGTAAGCCCACGGTTTCACGGCGTCCACGTCTTGGGGACGCACGCCGAAGACCTGCTGCACGCGAGGGGTATGGAACAGCACGCTCTCCATGAAGAAGATCATGAGATGTACGAGAGCGGCGAGAAAGACAAAAGCTGATCCGAGGATGGCGAAGGCACTGTTCATGTTCAAAAGCATGACACAGCCGGGTGCCGAGCCCGGGATGTTGGTGGTGCGGCTTAGCCGTGCACGTCAACAACCGTGCGACCTCGGATGCGGCCGGCCATGATGTCCGCGCCAGCAGCGATCGTGTTGCTGAGGCCGATAGTCGAGGTCGTGGATTCAAGGCTCGCGAGGTCGAGATCGCGCTCGAGGCGACTCCACGCTTCGAGGCGCAGCTCGCGCGGGGTGAAGACCGAGTTGATGCCCACGAGGCTCACGCCGCGCAAAATGAATGGCATCACGCTCGTGTGCAGCTCGCTGGACTGCGCGTTGCCACAGGCGGTCACGGTGCCGCCGTATTCGGTCGCGGCGATGGCCGAGGCGAGAGTGGTGCCCCCGACGGCGTCGATCGCGCCGGCCCAGCGCTGCTTCATGAGGGCCTTCGGCTCGGCGCTCAGCTCGGCGCGGTCAATGATGGTGGTGGCGCCGAGTGAGCGAAGGTAGTCGTGTTCGCTTTCGCGACCAGTGGATGCCGTGACGCTGTACCCGAGCTTGCTCAGGAGCGCGATTGCCACAGAGCCGACTCCGCCAGCCGCGCCGGTCACAAGAACTTCGCCGGAGACTCCGCCGCGCTCGATCGCGAGCACCGAGAGCATCGCGGTGAATCCGGCGGTGCCGATCGCAGCTGCCTGATGATTGCTGATGCCGGCGGGCACGGGAACGACCCAATCACCGGGAACGCGGGCGCGCTCGGCGAAACCACCATGGTGGGTTTCGCTGAGGCCGCAGCCGGTCACTAAGACACGCTGACCAGCTTCATAGCGTTCGTCGGTCGACTCAGCAACGACGCCGACTAAGTCGATACCGGCGATGAGGTGGGGGGCGCGAACGATGCCCGGTTTGCCCGTGAGCGCGATGCCGTCTTTGTAGTTAAGGCTAGAGAACTCGACATCGATCGTGACGTCTCCCGGCATCAGGATGGAGTCATCCAGTTGCTCAGAAAGCGCGACGTGTGCCGGAGCTTTCGGGTCGGACTCGTTCTTGGTTACTTCGATTCCACGCCACATACCGCCAGCCTAGAACCGCAGGCTGAGTTTCGCCTCAGCCACGACAAAGCGCGACGAAGCGCAAGAAAGCGCGAGCAACGCAGGCCGCGGCCCGCGATGCTCGCGCTTCGAAAGTGCGGTTAGCCGAAGAGGATGGCAGCTTCGTCGTAGCGCGACTGCGGCACGGTGTTGAGCTTGCCGAGCGCATCTTCGAATGCCACGTTGGTGATCTCGGTGCCCTGCAGGGAGACCATGCGGCCCCAGCGACCGTGGATGACGGCGTCGACGGCAGCGAGGCCGTAACGGGTGGCGAGAACGCGGTCGTAGGCGCTGGGAGTTCCACCGCGCTGGATGTGACCCAGAGTGGTCGAGCGAGTCTCGAGGCCGGTGAGGGCTTCGATCTCGGGCGCGAGCTGGTCGCCGATGCCGCCGAGGCGGGGGCGACCGAACGCGTCGAGTCCACGCTCGGAGTGGGCGTCATCCATGGTGTCGAGGGTGAAGCCTTCGGCCACCACAACAAGGGGAGCGCGGCCGCGGTCGCGAGCAGAATTTACCCACTCCACGATCTGCGCCATCGATGTCTTCTGTTCGGGGATGAGGATCGCGTGCGCGCCGGCAGCCATGCCCGAGTGAAGGGCGATCCAGCCGACGTGGCGGCCCATGACCTCGGCAACCATGCAGCGGCCGTGCGAGTCACCGGTGGTGCGCAGGCGGTCCATGGCGTCGGTCGCGATCTGCGTGGCGGTGTCGAACCCGAACGTGTAGTCGGTGGCCGACAGGTCGTTGTCTACCGTCTTAGGAACGCCCACGATTTTGATTCCGGCATCCGTCAACCGCTTGGCAGCGGCGAGGGTGCCTTCGCCACCGATGGCGATAAGGGAGTCGACGCCGAGGCGCTCCATGTTTTCGCGAACGGTATCCGCGCCGTTGGTGCCCTCGAAGGGGTTCGTGCGCGAGGTGCCCAGAATGGTGCCACCCTGCTTGGAGATGCCCTGGATGTCTTTGCGCTCGAGGGGCATGGCGTCGCCTTCAACGACTCCACGCCAGCCGTCGCGGAAGCCGACGAACTCTTTGTTGTACACCTGCGTGCCCTTGAGCACGATGCCGCGAATAACCGCGTTCAGCCCGGGGCAGTCGCCACCGCTGGTCAGGATTCCGATCTTCATGCAACCATCATCGCGCATACTTTTCGGCCGGAAAGCCATGAAAGCCAGAAATTGTTAACTTCGGGTGTTATTTAACACCGGTGAAGCTGGCGATCGGATGCTCGGCGCACGCCGTGGTGGCTGCATGCTCATCGCACACCACGAACTGTTCGCGGCAGGCCTTGTTGTGGCAGTTCTCGATGCGCTTGGTGGCGGTGCCGCACTGGTAGCACTCGCCAATTGCTTTCGTGTCGGCTGTGAAGTCGATGGCCATGCGCTTGTCGAACACATACAGCGAACCATTCCAGAGGCCCGAGTCGCCGTATTTCTCGCCGTAACGCACGATGCCGCCATCGAGTTGGTAGACCTCACCGAAGCCGCGGCTGCGCATGAGGGAAGAGAGAACCTCACAGCGGATGCCGCCCGTGCAGTACGTCACCACGGGAGTGTCCTTGAGGTGGTCGTACTTGCCGCTGTCGAGTTCGGCGACGAAGTCACGAGTGGTGTCGACATCCGGAACTATCGCATCGGTGAATTTGCCGATCGCCGCCTCGATGGGGTTGCGGCCGTCGAAGAACGTGACGTCTTTGCGGGCAACGAGCTCGTGGAGTTCTTCGGGACTGAGCTTGGTGCCGCCGCCCACCACGCCGTTTTCGTCGACCTGTAGCTCGCCGGGAGCTCCGAAGCTGACGATCTCGTCGCGCACTTTCACGCTGAGCTTCGGGAAGTCGTTGCCCTGGCCCTCGCTCCACTTGAAGTCGATGTGCTTGAACGCCGGATACTCGCGCGTCTTGCGCACGTACCGCTTGATGTCTTTCAGTTCGCCGCCGACGGTGCCATTCATGCCGTCTTTAGAGAGGATGATGCGACCGCCGAGCCCGAGAAGCTCGCAGAGGTCGCGCTGCCACAACCGCACAGCCTCCGGATCGGCCAGCGGCGTGAACACGTAGAAGAGAAGAATCTTAGGAACAGCCACGAGGCAAGTTTACGGCTGTTAGAACGGGAAGCCGCGCGGAGAAGGGGGAGTGGGCGGAGTCGCTGGCGGCGGGTCGGCCTCGGGATCGTCCGGGTCCTTCAGATCATCCGGCTCGTTCGGTTCCTCCGGCTCGAGGTGTTCGCGCTCTCGTTCGAGGAGCAGCTGAGCGTAGGCAATCCGGATTCGGTTCGGGGCAACGAGTTCGTCGAGAAAGACTTGGTGAAAGAGCAGCCCTGATTCCGGAAAAAGTGAACCCCAGATGCGCGCGGTCCAGGACAATTCGGTGAGAACGACGGCCGTGGCGTAGACGAAGGTGAGTTGCGCTGAGGCCGTTGAGTTGACCACGATGAGCAAAATGAGCCCTGTACCGACCGCGAAGACGACAAAGGTTCGGGCATAACGGATGACAGGCGTTCGCGCCTTACTCAGAGCGATACCCGTGGCGATGCCGATCACGAGAAACGTCACAAACCAGAACATCAGTTGCTACCGGCGGGGGCTGTTCTCGGCGGCGACGAGCTCGGACTGGAGGAAGAGCATCCACTCGTCGAAGATCTGGTCGGGGCGTAGGAAGACGCGGCTGATGGTCTGGGCGGGAGTGCGACCGGAGTCGGGGAGGAGCCGGTGCCAGAGCATCCCGCGCACCAGCGTTGAGCCCAGCACGAAGCTGAGGGCATACGCGATGAGGGCGTTCAGGGCTTGCTGAAGCGGGGCGACATCGGGTTGCAGGAGCAGCACGGCCATGGCGCCGGCGAAGCCAAGAAGGATCGCGCCCACACGGAGGAAGGGCCGAGGCGCAGGCACGTGAACCCTGGCGTAGACGGCCCCGATGAGGAGGCCGCCGACGATCGCGCCGATAAACAGAAGCATGAGCGCAGTTTAGCCAGCGGCGGTGGTCTGGCCTTTGGAGAGTTCGCGTTCGGCGAGCATCGTGGCGTACTGCTTGGCTGTGAAGGAGTTGTCGTAGAGCTCGCGCACGAAGAACGCCCAGAACGACATCCCGGCTTCGGGAAAGCGATTGGTCCAACCCCAGGCGGCGTAGAGCGCGGCGGAGAGCCAGAAGATTGCCAAGAAGATGAAAGGGGCGGCCCAGTTGGTGCGGTCGAAGCTGATGATGAAGACCGCGGCGGCCGTCGTGACAAGCAGGCTGCCGACGAGGGCTGGCCGACTGGAGCGCGGTTTGCGGGCATCCACGTTGAGCATCCCGGCATAAGCGCCGAGGAGGATCATGGTGGTGAAGGTGAACATTGTGAGTGAAACTCTACGTCAGGGGTGCCGCGTAATCTAGGGCGCATGACTGACGCGCTCGCCGCCGCCGAGCCTCTGCGCCTGCGTTTCGCGCCCGGGCGGCCCGTCGATGTGCGCGCGACCTTGCGACCGCTGAAGCGAGGTGCCGGTGATCCGACGATGCGAGTGGATGACGCGGGCACCTGGCGCACGATGCTCACTCCTGCTGGACCCGCGACTTTGCTTCTCGTGCAGCACCAGTCGCACGTGGAGTGCACCGCGTGGGGTGCCGGAGCCGAGTGGGCGATCGACAGTGTTCCCGAATTGTTGGGGGAGGGTGACGACTGGAGCGATTTCGATATTTCGGCGCTCCCGTTCGCTGCTGAAGCTCAGCGGCAGAACCCCGGACTGCGGCTGACTCGCACGAAGCTTGTGTTCGAGGCGCTCGTGATGGCGATTCTGGAGCAGAAGGTCACGGGCATCGAGGCGAAGCGGGGGTGGCGCATCCTCGTCACCAAGTTTGGTTCACCAGCTCCTGGGCCTGCCCCGGCCGGGATGCGCGTGGTGCCGTCGCCGCAGGAGTGGGCGCGGATTCCGTCGTGGGAGTGGCACCGCGCCGGAGTCGGGCCCCAGCGCTCGGCGACCGTGATGCGCGCGACGCAAGTGGCGGCATCCCTTGAGCGCACGGTGGACTGGGGTCGTGGCGGGCCGCGCATCGAGGCCGCGCTGCGATCAGTCGTGGGCGTTGGCGTGTGGACAGCTGCCGAAACCGCGCAGCGCTCGCACGCCGACCCCGACAGCCCGAGCGTCGGCGATTACCACCTTGCCGCGGTCGTCGGCTGGGCTCTGATTGGCGAACCGGTCGATGATGAGCGGATGCTCGAACTGCTCGAGCCCTGGCGCGGCCACCGTCAGCGGGTTGTGCGACTCATCACGGCATCCGGGTTTCGCAAACCAGCCTTCGGGCCGCGGATGACTATTCAGGATCACCGCGGGCACTAGGGGCGCACAGGCGCACACCGGTCGCGTGGACCGCGGGGTGCGAGCGTGCGGTTTGCGGCACTCACGTCGTCGGCCTTCGGCGTTGCCCCGGTGGTATTCTGCTGCACAGCAGTCCACGCCCGCAGGCGGCACCGACTGCGTCAGTCACGTCGGCCGCAAGCCGGGATTCGGGAGCGCATGGCCAACGAGCGCGAGTCGGCAAGCACCGCTCCCACGGCGGCGGCGACACCAGCGGCGGCGACACCAGCGGCGGCGGCTTCAGCGACAGGGGCACCAGCGGCGTCGGCACCAGCGGCGAAGGGCCGCATCGACGCTCTCGACTGGGCGCGGGGCTGGATGCTCGTCGCGAGCTTGGGCGTCAATAGCGCCATCATCTCTATTCCGCTGCTAGGCCACGCGTCGTGGGCAAGCGTCATGCCCATCGACCTGATTTTTCCGCTCTTTGTCACGCTTGCCGGCTGCGGAATGGCGTTTGCCTTCCACCGTCGAGTCGAGCCGTGGGGAGTCGTGCGGCGCGCACTCGTGCTGCTCGCGCTGGGCCTCGCTTACAACGCGGTCGTCGATGCCACCACGTCGTTGACAGAACTGCGATTCACGGGAGTGCTGCAGCTCTACGCCGTAGTCATCATCGTGATGGCACTGCTTCATCTCGTGACGCGCAGCTGGCGCGGCTGGGCGCTGCTCACCATCCTGCTGGCGGTCGCCCACACGGCGCTGCTCTCGATCTTCGCGCGCGCCTGCGTCGCCACCCTGCTGACGCCCGAGTGCAACCCCTCGGGCCCGCTCGACTCACTCCTCTTCGGGGCATCCCATATCTATACGAACGGTGTTGCCGGGCATGACCCGGAGGGCATCATCGCGATCTTCGGCGCCCTCGTCTCGACGGCAGCCGGCGCGACTCTCGGCCACCTCATCCTGCATTTCCGCAGGAGCGAGGCCTCGAGCTCGACGCGCCTTCCGATCACCACCGTGCCGATCGTTCTCGCGATTGCCGCGCTGGTGGGTTTTGCCCTCGTGCTGTGGCTCGGCTCCGACCTGCTGGCCGGTGGCCCGGTGCCCCCGATGAAGCGACTCTGGACGGCACCCTTCGCCCTCAGTATTGCGGCGCTCGCCGCGGTGCTGCTCTGGCTCGGCCAAATCGCCCTGCCCTCCAGCGGATTCCGCACTGAGAGACAGAGCAGGTTCTGGATGCCGTGGGTCGCCCTCGGGCGCAACAGCCTGTTGGCCTATTTCGGCTCTCACCTGCTGATGGCGCTGCTGCGCCGGCCATTGCCAGGAGGCGTGTCAATCGCTGACCACTTTGCTCAGCTGTTCCCCTCGGCAATGCTCGCGCAAGTGGTGTGGACAACACTGTGGCTCGCGGCGTGGGTGCTGCTCGCGATCGTGCTGCACCGCCGTGGTTGGTATGTGAAGCCATGAGGGGCCAGCGCGTAGTGAAGTGGCTGGTGGCCGTCGCCTCGATAGTGGCAGTGACCGTGGGGTTGGGCGCGATCGCGCAGGCTCGCACCACGATCGAGCCGAGCGCCGTGATCTATGTTGGCCCGCATCCGGATGACGAGTTTCAGTACTGGTCTCTCTTCGAGGATCGAGCGGATGTATATAGCGTCGTCGTGTTGTTGACCCGCGGCGAGCAGACCGGTTTCTGTTCCCCCGAAGGGCTCGAAGCGGGCTGGCAGCCGGAGCTGGAGCCGGCGCCTGAGCCGCTGCCCGACGCGCAGTACAGCGAGGCGTGTGCCGAGGCGCGAGTGAATTCGTTTGTGAACTACTTCGTTGACATGGCTGACTCGGATGCGACCGTGCCCGGCCGGTTCGCGCCGGTCGAAACCTCGGCACCGGTGCCCGACCCCGACGGTGTCGTCTGCCGCATTGACGAAACCGACGAGTGCCTCGTGTCGACCACCGTGGATGTCTATCGCGATCTCGACGACCGCGGAGCCCTGCTGGTCTTCGATCTCGGCGATGGCGACCTCAGCGAGGCCGAAGTGGCCTGGGCGCTGGACTCAACGATCGACACTTTTGTGCCGCAGCTGGTTGGCGACGATGTTCACATCGCCGGAATTGTCGGCTCGTACTCCACCCCCGAGGGCGGCTACGAGGGATGCTTCGCGTACCCGCATCCCGACCACATCGCGATCGACGAGGCCCTCTGGGCCACCGACTTCGGTGCCGGCTTCCAAGCCAGCGCAACCTGCGCCACTGACCCGCGCCGCCAACTGTTCGACCGAGTATCGGATGCCGCCACAGACGCCGCCTTCGCGACCGAAGCCATCGAGGGCTCAACCGACGAGAAGCGCACCGGAGCCCACACCGCAAACTTCGGCTGGCTGCATGGCACCTACTACCCGGTCGCCCACCACGGCGAGAGCGAGCTGTTCCACCAGGATCAGCAGTTCTGGGTGCGGTATTGGTGAGGTTCGCAGCGTTCGCTTGGTGAGATTATGGTTCCATGTCGTCGTGCACAACGACTCGGCTTAACTCGATTTCCCCGTCGTCACAGTGCCAAAAGTGCAGACGCCGCGCTGATGCAACATTTTTTTCGATATGAACGCGCATACAGCGAGCTCCGTCGGGGCGAACTACATCACCGGCGGTCGCACCGTCGCCGCTGCGTAACGGGTGGAGCGCGCGGGCGGGAAGCTCACGCGCTCGACCGGTGAGTACGTCGACGACCGCTTTGAGGGTCTTCTCGCGAGAAGAGTTGTCATGTTGTTCGAACGAGGGCGCAAACTGCTCGCCGACTGAGTAGCTTGCCGGGAGCGGCCAAGTGGCCCGGTCGCTAGCGTCCATCCTTCCGATCCAAGCAAGGTAGATCTCGTGGCGAATCCACTCGTCAACGGTGTCAAAACGTTCTCGCCGTTGCTCGGGGCGAGGTTCCGAAAGAGTTTGTCGCGCCCGACGCAGCAGCGCACGCTGCGTTTGTTGGTCAGCTTTCAGCCTCACCAGTTGCTCTTGCTGCCGGATGTTCTCCGCGTGCAACTCTCGAAGTTCAAACCGGAGGATCGATGCTTGTTCAATGGCGCTCTCTGAACCGATTTGCTGCAGCTGCTCTTCTAGCCGCTTGGTGCGCTCGCGCTCCTGCTGAAGCGCTAGTTGGGTGGTAAGCAGAGCGGATGATTTGTGGCGCGATGCGGGTTCGGTGGGCGTGTCCGCGAGTCCTTCAACCGGCTCGTTGGCGGACTCGGCGTTAAATACTGAGTCGTCTTCAGACTCCGGATCGCAAACGACCGCGGTTTTGATTAGATGGATACCCGGAGCTGGCCGGGGTGCTGGCCGACGTGCCGAGGCCGAAGGTGGGGCGTTGCCTGTCGAATCACTGGGGAGAATTTCAGTGTCTCGTAACGGAACGGCAGAATCGTCGCGCTCGAGACTCACGTCGTCAGAGTTCGCGCGGTGTGCCGATTCCTCGTCACGCTCCGGAGACGGAGATTTCTTGGGGACGATTTCAGGCTTGTGCCGGTCTTCGACTAGCCAGGGTTCACCCCCGGGGATCAGCGCGAGGGGCGTGCAAATCTCTTCATCGTCATCCACGTCGCTCATCTGGAGCGCAGTGCGTCCCTGAGCATCCCGAACAACCCGTACCCGCACGACATCGCCGGCGGCCAAGAGCAAGTCGACACGGTCCAACGGATTCGTTGATACCTGTGCCCGTGTGACGGTGATGGGAAGCGAAGGGTGAACAGCGAGTACCCCTCTCTGCCGCTCAACGGAGACGACGAACGCCAGGGTCACGGCACCATCGGGGTAGTGCTTGAGGAGTTCTTTAGGTTCGACGCGCACTACATCGAGGGCGAGACGTTTGGTTTCGGGGTCATACAAGCCCGTGACGCCTTGGCCCTCGCAGATGACCCAGTCAAGGGGAATCTGCGGGAAAGTGAGCTCGTGAACAATGGTGGCGAACCCACCGGAGTCCAGCTGAACGAAAGCACGTTTTCCACCAGCGAGAAGGGAACGCACCTGGCCGCTGGCCGGAACGGAACTCGGCGCGGGCTTGGTAAAGAGACCCGCAGTGTGAGCCATGCCGAGAGCATCCGCTATCAACTTGTCGGTGACGTCAGCCGTATCCCACGGATTGTGAACGATGCGCAGCGGTGACTCTTCGGGCGCTTGCTGCCATGTGGTGCCTGTTGGATACACGCGGGCAGCGCCACCGTAGACCTGGCAGCGGTCGGGAAGGAGCTCATCGAGTTCGCGAGTGAGCGTGCCGGTAGGGATGACGAACAGGCGGCAGACATCCCCGGCCTCCTTCGCCAACTGGTCAACATCGACCAGCGGAGAGACACCGGCGACAGGAATCGACACGACCGCCCAGGGGCGGTCTCGACGTGGGCTGAGGAGGCCAGAAGCTAGCTCCTCGACATCAGTGCTGGAGTTCACCTGCTCTAGCGGCACCTTAACCACCTTCCCTCTGCGGCCCGGCCGGTCCGCTTGCTGAGAAAATATCGGTAGCCAACGACATCGAGGGCGCCAAGCGCTCCATGACTACAAGAGCCCCATCCCCGAAGTCGCGCTCGCGAGGAGCTCGTTGAGCACCTCGGGGGCAGTGGTGTTCTCGCCGAGGCGATTGGGCTTGACTGTCGAGTGGTAGTCGCTGGAGCCGGTCATCCGCAGCCCTAAGTCCGTGGCTAGGGCAGTAAGTTCTGTGCGGGCAAGGGCGGTGTGCTCGCGGTGGTCAACTTCGAGTCCGAAGAGTCCGGCATCCCGCAGCTCAGCGATCTCGGCGGCGGTAAGGCCGCTGCCCCTTCCGCCGTCTCGCGGATGCGCGATGACCGTGACGCCGCCGGCTTTCTGGACGAGGTCAACAGCGGTGAGTGGGCTCATCCGTATCAAGGGGACAAGGTATTTGCTGCCGTCCGCGAGAAGCTTCGTGAAGGCATCACGCGGAGTGGCGATGGCGCCGATCGCCACCAGCTCCGCCGCGATGTGCGGTTTGCCCAGCATCGTGCCGACACCGGCGCGCTCGGTGATGGACTCGAAGGAGACGTCGAAATCCTGCTGCAGGCGCTCGATGATCGCCCGGACACGATCCTCGCGTTGCTGGGGAGCTTTCGCGAGTTCGGCGAGCAACTCGGGCGCGTGTGGATCGAACAGGTACGCCAGCATGTGCACTGTGCCGCCCCGGGCATCCGTCGTAGAAAGCTCGGCACCACGAAGTAAGCCGATGCCCTGCTGCTGTGCGGCGACGGCTGCTTCCGCCCAGCCCGCCGTTGTGTCGTGATCGGTGAGGCCGATGACTGACAGCCCAGCTTGGGCACCCAGACGCATCAGCTCGGCAGGGGAGTCGAGGCCGTCGGAGACCGCGGAGTGCGTGTGGAGGTCGATCGTCATTCGGATGCTCCCTGAGTTGGAACCACGCTAGTGTCGGCAAGCGCTGCGCGAAATGCCCCGTTCGGGCGAGCGTTCGGCAGCGCCGCGCGTACCTCAGCCAGCGCGGTGTCGATCGGCAGTCCGAGGTGCCGCGCGGCATAGAGCGCAGCGACGGTGGGGGTGCGGCTGTGCGCCTGCACGCAGTGGAGCAGCACCGTGTGGCCTTCGGCGCGCAGGGCGGCCACGGCATCCGCTGCATCGGCGAGTACGAAGAGCAGGTTCGGGTTCTCGGAGGGCGTCGACTTGTCGATTAGGCGCACCTCGACACGGTGGCGGATGCGGGCCGGCACCTGCTTGGAGCCGATGCGGCAGAGTGACACCACGGCATCCACTTCGGGCGGAAGAGCATCAAGCGCGCCGACGGCGCCGAGCCAGACGCCGGCGTCGTGCGGATGCCGCACGAGCGTCGACACGTCGCCTAACTCGGTGTAGTCGATGCGTTCGGGCACCGGCTCGCCCCGCACGACCTCGGTTGAGAGGCGCACCAGGTCGAGGCTCGTGAGGTTCGGCCAGCCGTGCACGATGCGCTGCCAGGCGGCGGGAATCGCGGAGAGTCCCCAGCGGGCGCCCACGAGACCGCCCGCGATGGCGGCAACGGTGTCGGCGTCGCGGCCACCCCGCACGGCACGCTCGAGGGTATCGACGAGGCTCTCGCCGTTGACGATCGCCGACCACGCGGCCTGCAGCGCTTCGACAACCCAACCGTTTTTGGTGAAGTCGCGGGGCTGCTTCGTCTCGGCGTCCGCGATGAATGCGGCCCAGCGGGTGGCACGGTCGGGGGCGAGGGCCGGGAGTCCGACCCGAACATCCGCCTCGCCGGTGAGAATAGCGTGACGGATGGCGAGGCTCCAGAGCACGCAGGCGTCGCCGGCATCCTGATCGAAGTGGGTGAGGTCGCTGATCGCGCGGGCCGCCTCGGCGAGCCCTTGCGCGTCACCGAGGTAGGCGAGCGCGACCGGGGCGGTGCGCATGAGCGAGCCGTTGCCGCCACTGCGTCCGCGAGCGTCATGCACGCGGCGGGCGGAGGCGCGGGCGGCGCTCGCGGTAGGTTCGATGCCGCGCAGCACTCCGCTGGTCTGCACCCCGACGTCCGGAGCCGTCTTCGCCCAGTTGACCCAGGCCGCGACGATCTCGTCGAGCACAGCCTCGTCGCGCAGGTCGCGACCGGAGGCGGCCGCGCGCAGGATCGGCACGGCCATGGAGGTGTCGTCGGTCCATTCGCCGGGCGCCCAGCCGAAGCCACCGCCACCTTTCATGACGACCTCGCCCTCGAAGGGAGGCCCGAATTCGTAGCCGGCGCCGAGAGCATCGCCGCAGGCCATCGCGAGCATCACGCCGGTGGCGCGATCAGTTTGTGCACTAGAAAGTTTCATGGGGTCTCCGTGGGGTCGGATGCTGCATCGTCAAGAGGTGAGTCGTACGGCTGGGATTCAGCGGCAGTGCTTCACTCGGGCGTCGCCTGCAGCAGCTGCCGGGCGTTGAAATACTTGTTCGACAAGTGCACCTGAAGGTCGTAGTCGAGCTTGCGAAAACGCCACCCGGCGAGATTGTCATTGATGTCGGCAAGCTTGACCGCGAGAGCGATCGGATGGTGGCGGATGCGTTCGTAATAGTCGGCGTCCGCGACATCCGCTCGCCTGGTCAGCAGTACGACCGCCTCCACGATCTCGGGCAGCATCCCGGCCTTCAGCAGGTCAGTGGCGGTGATGTCGGTGTCTTCGATCACATCGTGCAGCCACGCGGCGCAGTGCTCGACCGGCTGGTTCAGCCAATCGAAGCTCTCGGCCACGCGGGCAGGGTGATCGATGTAGTCGTAGCCGAGCTTGTCGGTCTGCCCGCGGTGGGCGATCGACGCAATGCCGACGGCGATGCCGTGCTGCACCATGGCATCCACTTCGGTCATGAGCATGTCGTCGGTGTCGGTGTCGGTGTCGCTGTCGGTGTCGGTCTCGCTCGCGTGGTCATCCTCGAGGCCGGCTGCGTTGGTTGCGTCGGTTGTGTCGCTCATCACTTCGCCTTCCGGGCTGCGCTTCTTTTGATACATCTCGTCATCGGGGTCCCGACCAAAGTAGGCGTCGAGAAAGCTTCCGCCACCCGGCTCTGTGTCGACGGCGCCGGGGTTTAGTCGCTCGATGTCGTCTCGGCTGGTCTCGGCAAAGTGGGTGTCATCATCGTCACGGTAGTACTCGAACCCTGAGAGGTAGATCTCGTCCCAGTCATCCGTTTGCCACATGAAGTAGCGGCGCTCGCCGTCGAGGGTGATGCCGGTGAAGGTGCCGATGTGCAGAAAGCCGGTGTCGGTGAAGCGGGTGTAGAAACGTTGCGGTTCGGGGATGGGGCGTTCTCGGGCGGGGGTTGGTTCGCTCATGCGTTCTCCAATAGGGGGTGCGCGTCGTCAAACGCGGTGAGGTGGATGATGCTGGCTGTTGGTGCACTGGTGCTGGTGTGCATGTTGGTGTGCGCGTTTGTGTTCACGATTCCGGATGCCCGTAGTCGGCCCTGTTGTGACCGTACTGCGCGGGCGAGCCCCGCGTCTCCGCCGTCTTCGAGGGTCACGCCTTGCAGGTGACGGGTGAAGACGCGGGCATCGTGGGCAGTGGTGCGACGGCGTGGGGCGAGCTGGGCGTCCAGGGCGGCGGCGGCGAGGATGCCCTGCCACCGGCTGCGCAGCCCGGCAGTGTTGCCGAAGAATTCTGCTCCCATCACGCGACCGCCGATGCCGATGATCACGCCGCGCTGGCCGTCGAGTGGGCGGGCTTCGAGCTGGCGGGCGTGGAGTGGCGCGGAACGGTCGAGATGATCGAGCATCGACGAACTGGCGGTAGCGCCGAGGGTGTTCTCGAAGCGGCTGATGCGCTGCCACACTTCTGACTGCTGGTTGCCGCCGCGCTCGCCGCCGCCCCCTGCGTTGCCGCGCCGCACGCTGAGCGCACTGCGGCGGCCGCTGGCCTCGTGGGCGGCTTGGCCCTCCCCGGTTCGTGCGCCCCAACGCCCGGCTTCGACGCAGAACACTTCGGCGACGCGTGCCTCGAAGGGTTCGAGCAGAAGGCTGCGGGCGAGCATCCGATCCTGCCAGCCGCCTTTGAGGAGGTCGCCTTCGAGGGCGACGACGGGGCGGGCGGTGCTGTTCTGCAGCACGAGTTCGCCGACGACGGGGGAGCCTTCTCGTTCAGCGGTGCGGATGCTGCTGGCTTTCCAATCGAGGCCGGTGACGCGGGGTGAGTCGACCCAGAGGGGGAAGATGCTGAGGGCGCCGTGGTGGCTGCCGTGGCCGACGTGGAGCTGGGGGAGTGGTCTGTTCTGGTGGCGGTGAATCTCTCTGTTCATGATGCCTCCGATAGTTAGCGCACTGTTGCGCAAATTCAGAGTATGACACCCCACTGACATTTAGCGCGAATCTGCGATAATCGTACGTATGGAGATCTACCGCGACTCAAACGATCGGGCCCTGACCGACTACCCGCGCCCCTCCGTCGCCGTCGACACGGCGGTGCTCACGGTTCCGCCGGGCGGCGAGCTCAGCGTGCTGCTGGTGCGCGCTGGCACGGGCGCTGGCGTCGGCACTGGCACTGGCACCGGCACAGGTACCGGTACGACTTGGCGCCTGCCGGGCACCTTCCTGCACGAGGGCGAGTTGCTGGCGGATGCCGTGCTGCGCTCCCTGCGCACCAAGGCCGGAGTCTCGGGCTTGTCGCCCCGCCAACTCCACGTCTTCGATGACCCCGCCCGCGACAATCGCGGCTGGGTGCTCTCGGTCGCTCACCTCGATGTGGTGCCGTGGCCGAGCCTCACGATCGACGAGTCCCTCGCAAAAGTGGTGCCGGTGGCGGATGCTGGCGCCCTCCCGTATGGCCACAACGACATCCTCGACCAGGCGGTGGCCACTCTCCGTGCACGCTACGCGTCAGCCCCCGACCCGGCCGGCCTACTGGAGCACCCCTTCACCCTCCGCCAACTGCAGCACCTGCACGAAACCGTCACCGGCGAACCCCTCATGCGCGACAGCTTCCGGCGTGCCATGGAACCGCAGCTCGCGGCAACGGGCGAGCTCGCCGCCGGCACGGTGGGGAAGCCGGCGCGGTTATTCGTGCTGGGGTAATTTCAGTGGCCGGAAAGCAGCGAACGTCTGATCGTGGCGGCGGACAACGCAGTGCGAGCAGTCGAGGCATACCTGCCATTCGCCATGACGCTCGAGGCAGATATGGGCGGAATGTTCGCCCTCCACATCGACCTCGGCACCCGTGGAAATATTGACGACCTCCGCGACACTGCCTGCATCGATCCCGAAGACGACGACCTCCAGTGGTGCTTCGACATCGCCGGTGGCACCACGGCGATCGCGTTAGGTCTTCGCATCGACGCTCGTCCGTGGAGCCGCGCCTGGGTCACCGATCAAGCGCGACGAGCTGGCTCACCCTCTCACGGCTGGCTACGGTGCCTCGCAGCGGCGGTCAAACAACGACCACCCACACCTCAGTAGTTTGTATGAAGCTATGAACGGCTCCGCGATATGCTCCGGGCTTCCTGGCGCTTTCCCTTCGCCAACGCCCGAGCGTCGGTCAGGTGCCCCGAAGGTTGTGCGTTGGAAGAGCGACCAGCCGAGAACATGGGCGTCAGCGCTCATCTCGCGCCACAGTCGGCGTGCCGCGTCGCGAGACGGAAGGTCCGCGAAAGCGTAATCAGCTGCGGCGCCGATGACCTCAGTAAGCTTGAGGGTCGCCCCGGTGTGCCTGATCGAGACAACATCATCACGGCGTTCGCCCAACCACAGTCGCTGGTCGTCCAGGTCCGCGCGGTCATCAGGTTCGAGTCCGGTGCTGTCGAGAAACGCATAGTACTTGTCCATCTGCGCGTACATCTCTGAAAGGACGGTCAGACCCCGCTCGCGCCGCACATCTCGATTCTGGGGTCCCAAGATCCAGACGGCTTGGGATGCGCCGACTAGGGCTCCTCGCAGCACGGTGAAATGAGATGAGGGATAAAGCTGTTTTGCATTAATGGCATCGAGCGCGAGGCGAAGGTGTTCACCCGCGGCGGTGAGAGACAGCCGTGCAAGCTGACTGATCGCCATGTGCTGAAATATCTCATCATCGACCGCGAGCTCGCTTCCGCGCTCCGGTTCTTCCACGCGGTGAGCCCTGAGCCGCCAGCGGTCGAGGTCGGTCGCTGTGTCGAGCATCTGTTCCAGAGCCGCGCGCTGTGCTTCCGTGATGGCCATGGTCTGCACCCTAGCAACGCTTACCGAATTGCTCTCATGATTGTTCGCGCAGCGTGCTGACAGCCGATCCGTAAACGGGATCAATTCTGTCCGATATTGAATGCAGGGCTCTCACCTCCTTCAGCGCTTTCGGTCTCCCGTCAAGAGGGTCCCGAACGAAAACTCGCAAGGGTTGCTCAAACGCCTTGCGAGGCGGCGCTTTGATCGATGGTCCGGATCCACTTCCCATCTGGTAGCAGAAAGCAATTTCTACGTTTATGACCAGACCAGATCGATATGTTCGTGCTCTATCTAGCCAATCGTCGATTGGGAAATCCCTGACTGGCGCGAGTGATCGCTGTGTGGAGCTATATGGCAGCGATAGGCATCGCCTTCTTCTGGTCGAGACAGTCGCATTTGCGCCGCCACCCCCGCCGCTATTGCTAGGCGTATATGCGTCGCAATTTTTATGAGTCGAAAGCACCCTCAACCAACGAGATAAACCGACTCAACGTCGCCACGCCATCCGCGGTCTGCGGCAGCGAGTCGAGCAGCGCTGGCGAGTAGACGAGGTACGCGGCCCACTGGGCGCGCGAGATGGAGACGTTGAGGCGGTTGCGGGAGAGCAGAAAGTCGAGACCGCGGGGCACATCGTCGGCGCTCGAGGCGGCGAGGCTCACGATCGAGATCACTGCTTCGCGGCCCTGAAACTTGTCGACGGTGCCGACGACGACGCGCGAATAGCCCGCAGCATCGAGGCGGCCGCGGATGAGTTCTACCTGCGCGTTGTAGGGCGTCACCACGATGATGCCGTCCTCGTCGAGGGGCTTCGGGGTGCCGCCGGCCTGCGAGGTCCAGAGGGCTCCGAGGTGCTCGCGCACCAGCTCCACCACGCGATCCGCTTCCTCGCTCGCGAACGTTGAGTTGTCGACATGAGCGGTCGGCACCGAGTGCAGGCCAGGGGCGACGCCGGCGAGCATCCGCCCCTCTGTTGACGCGTGCGAGCGCAGCAGTCCGTCATACGAGAGTTGCGAGACGGGGCGCGTGACGGCCTCATCCATGCGGCGACTCTCCTCGAGGAAATAGCCGAAGTCATCCGGAAGCACCGCCAGCTCGCCGATCACATGACCCAACGCCGAACCATCAACCGGGGCCGGATGGATGCCCTGGCTCACCTGCGGAAGCTGCTGCGGGTCGCCGAGCAGCAAGATGCGTTTCGCGCTCGCCGCCACCCCAATCGTGTTCGCGAGCGAGAACTGGCCCGCCTCATCGATCACGAGAAGGTCGAGCTGGTCGGCCTGCACGCGCTTGCGGTTCGTCAGATCCCACGCCGTGCCGCCGATGACGTAGCCCGAATTCTCGTGCTCGAGGGCGAAACCCGCGTGACCGTTGTACGGCAGCTCGCTGAAGGGGCCCTCGGTGTAGTAGCCCGGCCCGAATTCGCCCGGCACCGCCTTCGCCACTAGCTCGCGGTCGAGGCTCGCGTCGAGCACCACCGCATCGAGAACGTTCTCGACCACCTTGTGCGACTGCGCGGTGATGCCCACCTTCCAGTGGTGTCTCTCGACAAGTTCGTGGATGACATGGGCCGCCAGATACGTCTTGCCCGTGCCGGGAGGGCCCTGCACGGCGAGATAGCCGCTCGGCCGCGAGACCAGCGAGGCGATGACGGCGCGCACACCATCATCCGCACTCTTCATCGGTTCGAGGGCACTCACCGTCGCGGGCGCTTTGTGCAGGAGAAGATCGGACATCGCGTCGTCGGGCCACTCGGGAGCGGCCGCAACGACCGTCTCGCCCCAGGCCTCGATTGCGGCGACGATGCTGTCGGCGCGCGGGGGCGGGCCGGGCGTGATGTGGGTGGGCATCTCATCCCACGCGGGGATCTCGTCGGGGCGGGTTTCGATCACGAAGATGCCGTCGGCATCCTCGGCGGGGTCAGAAAAACGCACGGCGCGGGCGATACGTTGCCCGGCCCGATGGCCCGGCGGAACGTACGGAAGCGGGTTGCCGTAGACGAGAAACACGTCGCCACCCGGCCGCGGTGCACTGCTGCCCGGCGCCCACTGGCCACGCAGGTGCAGGTGCCGACGCTCGGTGCGTTGGCGTCCCTCTTTATGCCAATCCTGAGTGAGCATCGCGCTGTCGACCACGAAGATTCCGCGAGTGTCTTCCCACAGCTCGGAGGGCTGCTCGAGGCGGTCGTAGTGCTCCCACCAAAAACTCTTGACCTCGCGCCGGTGATAATCGATAGCGGCAGCGGCCATTCGATAGGCGCTCGCGGCAGTGTCATCGCCACGTTCCTCAGCGTCATCGCCCAAGGCCTGCAGCTGAAGGTCGAGCGGGCTGGGCTCGAAGGCTTTGACGTCCAGCTCGGTCTCGTCGACGTCGACGGTCACACCCTGCACCTCGGGCAGCGCCCGCAGCCAATCGCGCAGCTTGAGCGTCGACACGCAGTCGTACTCGTTGTAGCGGGCGATCGCATCCCGAATCTCGGCCGCACGTTCCGCGTCGCCGTTGGCTGCCGCGACGCTCGACTCGACGTACTCGCCAATCGAATCGGCCGCGTTCGTCACCCCGGCACGTTCCTCGTCGCCCATATAGAGCGGCTCGAGTTTCTTGATCGAATACGACGGCGTTCCGATGCGCAGCGCGCCCCGCACGATCGGGTACAGGTCAACGAGCACACCCTCGCGCAGCAGCTGGTCGACAACATCCTCGCCCTCGCCATGCCGCGCGGCAATGCTCAGCAGATGCGTCTTCTCATAGGCGGCGTAGTGATAAATGTGGAGACCCGGATGCTGCTGCCGCCGTTCCGTGACGAACTTCAGGAATGACCGCAGCGCGGTTCGTTCCTCATCAAGGGAGTGCGCCCAGAGGCAATCGAAATCGCCCGCGGCATCCACCCAGCCGAAGAGGTAATCGAGGCCCCAGCGCGGCGTTCCGCCGATACCGGGCTCCGAATACATCGGGTCGCCCTCGAAGTCGAAGAAGAGGTCGCCGGGGTTGGGCGCGGGCAGGCTCGCGATCGGCAGGGGATCGACAACGACGACGGGCGGTTTCGCGTGGCTGTCTGCCGGGTCGACCGTGTGCTGCAGCTTGGCCTGAAGATGAAGCTTCGCCAAACTCGCCTTCGGGATCGCGAGGTCGTCGGGACGCTCCTCGGTTTCAGCGAGGTCTGTGAGGGTGCGGATGCCCGCCGCCAAGAACTTCGTGCGCTGCCCAGCCCGCAATCCCGCGACGGTAAACAGGTCATCGGCAGCTTGCGATGGTTCCTTGCAGAACTTGCAGCGGCCATCCCGCGCATAGCGTTCGTCATGCCAGTCGACCGGCTTACCCTCGGCGCGATGTTCGGCGATGATCGCGTGCATACGGGCGCGACGGCGCCGAAACACGGGGGCGATATCGGCCACAGCAGCGAGTTCGGAGGTGTCGTTGCCGAGGATCAACTCGACGGTGCCGTCGGCGGGAACACCGAGTTTCAGAAGTTGCTCGTGGTACGCCGCCAGTTGAAGCAGCGCGGTGACGCGCACGTGGCGCGAGAGCTTCGAATCGACCACCCGATAGCGGCCGTCGGGCTGCTTGACGAGAAAGTCGGCGTAGCCAATGAACGGTGACTCCGGGTCGGTTTCGTCAAAGAAGACGCCCTGAAAAACGACGGGGGCGCCGGCCAGTAGAGCATCGCGCGTGCGTGCCGCGTAGTCGCGCAGTACCGCGGCATCCCGCCCCGGAGGCTTATCGAACTCGACCATCGCATCACCAAACTCGTCGCGATAGCGATCCCGCAGCCGGGCCTCGTGAGCGTTGCCGAGCTCGGCCGCCCGCATGAGCATCGCGTCGTCGTCGGGCAGCGGATCAGTCGAGAACCCCAACCGCTTGTCGAGCACGCGCAGAAAGCCGAACTCGCAGTTCGAGGCTTGAGTCAGATCGCTGGCGCTCGTGACGAGAGCGGTATCGGTGAGAAGGTACATGTCTCAATCAGAATATGGCCGGCCGGAGACATCCGATCAGCGGTCGACGGTTAGCAGTCAGCAGTCAGCAGTCAGCGGTCAGCAGTCAGCGGTTGGCGTTCGGTCGGCAATCAACGAGCGGCGGATGCCTCACGCTATCGCGGATCATCCCCAGCGCCGGAGAAACCCTGACCCCAATGTCGGGGGTTGGCTCTAGCGTGAGAACTACGTTCAAGAGTTGCGGCCACACAGTACCTGGCTGGCCGCACGGCAACCCGATCCATCGAGCGGGTGCCCCAGGGGAAGAACGGGCGGCTCGTGTTCTCGAGCCGCAAGCTCGACGGATAGGAGCATCCCATGCCCGACAACTTTGACACCTCGAACGACCCGCACTACCCCAACACCCCGGACGATCTCGCCGCGCTAGGCGTCTACAAGATCCCCACCTCAGCGACATGGGCCACCATCGCCGCCGGACTGCTCGCTCGCCTCGACGCACTGCAGCCCGGCCACCTCATTGAACTCGGTTTCACAGTCGACTACCGAGAGATCGCCTGGGTCACCGTGTACCGCTCCGAGTCCGACACCATCACCGCGAGCGGCCCCTTCGGCCCCTACGAGCCGAAGGACCGCTCGACGTGGAGCTGGGATCCCGTTGACGAAGGCGACCAGCCCGCGCGAAACAGCCTCGTCTCGCACACCGTGGTCGATTTCCTCAAAACCCTCGACGGCATCCCGCAGAACCAAGAGCCGGTCAGCTTCAACGGGGCGGCACACTTTCGGATGGCTACTCCGAGCAGTGGATTCGTGAATCGCGAATCACAATGGGACAACTATCGTGAGCACCGCACCGGCGCCCAGATCGATCATCTGCTTCACTACGGGCACGCCATTCCGCTGGGGAGGGGCCACACGCAGAAGTACGTCGACGAGAACTTCCCCGGCTGGAGCTGGAGCGAACTCCTCAAGGTTTTCAAGGCTGCCGACATATTTCTGGGCCGCGCTGGTGCACCGCCGCGCTGCCACCCAACGGTCAAAGCGATCCACTTCACGGATGCTCGAACCTGGCAGGTCGAATGGCTCAGTGGTGAGATCACCCGATCCGCGTAGCCACCATCGGCTCGACGGTGAAAATTCTCATAACTTCACCCCATAGGGTGTAGCAATGACGGGAATCACCACCCCACGGTCAAAGCACTTTTCTGCGCTCGCCCCGGAGCGTGAGCCGCGACTGGCTTTCCCCTCCCGCGGCAGTTCGCTGATCGGCCCCGTCGATGCTCCCGGATTGCATGTGATGAGCTACAACATCCGACGTCGCCTGCCGAAGCTTTTGCCTCGCAACCCCGACCTGTGGCGACACCGCCAGCCGCTGATGAGACGACTACTGACGGCAGAACAACCGGCGCTCATCGGCGTGCAAGAAGCACTCTTCACGCAGAAGCAGTTTCTGCAGCGGGCGCTGGGGGAGCGCTATCGCGCGCTCGGGCATGGTCGCGAAAAGAACTCGGGCGGCGAAGGCTGCCCCATCTTTTATGACTCCCATCGGCTGGAGATGGTGGAGTGGCGGCAGTCCGCGCTCTCCGAGACTCCAACAGTGGCGGGATCGGTGTCGTGGGGCAATCGCACCCCGCGCGTTGTCGTCGAGGCAATTTTTCGTGACCGGGCCACCGGCATCCACTTTCAGGCGGTGAACACTCACCTCGACCATCGCTCGCGCACCTCGCGCCTTCGCTCGGCCGACGCGCTGCGAAACATTGTGCAGGCGACGCCGCATCCCACGATCATGACCGGCGATTTCAACACGGATGCTGACACCCACCCGTATGCCGAACTCACCGGTAACGGGCTGCTGATCGACACCTGGAACTCGGCCGAAGCGCACCTCACTCAGGAGTGGGGCACGTTCCCCAATTACGGTCCGCCGAAGCGCAATCGGAAACGGATTGACTGGATTCTGGCCACGCCGGGAGTTGTCGCCAAGAGAACCGGCATCAACGTCACGCGATACGAAGGCGGCTGGCCGTCGGATCACACGCCCGTGCAAGCCGTGGTGCGGTTCGCCGAGCCGCGCTAGAGCGAGTCGCTAGAGCATCTCTACAAACGATTTACCAACTCGACCACGATTCACCTAATCTGGCCGAGTGAATCTGATCTTCCGCACCATCCTGCACCGTATTCTCAGCACGCGTCGTTCGCCGCTCGGCATCACCGATGTTGGGAGCATGACACTGCGAGTGTTGCCCACGGATGTTGACCTGCTGCGCCACATGAACAACGGCCGCTACTTCTCGATCATGGATATCGGTCGTATGGACCTGCTGATCCGTGCCGGCGGCTGGCAGAAGCTCGAGCGCAAGGGCTACTACCCGGTCATGGCCAACGAAACGATTAGCTTTCGCAAGTCGCTCGATCTGTGGAAAGAATTTCAGCTTGAGAGCCGCGTTGTTGGTTATGACGAGAAGGCCGTCTTCGTTGAGCAGCGCTTCGTTGTCGACGGGCAGATTTACGCGCAGGCCATGACCCGCGCTCGCTTCCTCAAGCGCGGTGGCGGCACGGTCAGCGTCGCCGAACTGCTCGAAACCATCGGCTGGGATGCCGCCGCACCCGTCATGCCTGAGTGGGTTCAAGAGTGGGCTGATCATGTTGCGCTGCCTGTCAGTCGCGCAGACGCGCCCAGTACCTGGGAGTAAGCGCCTCCAGTTTTTCTCAGCAGCCCCCGCACTCGGCCACGAACTCGGCCAGAGTGCGGGGGCTGCTGCGGTTTACGGCCGGCGTAAAAACAGCAAGCGCTTGCTGTGAAAAGTCACATTTCACGATTTGTGAGAGCGCTCTCTTGACATTCGTGAGAGCGCTCTCTTAGACTCAGTCCGCAATCGTGAGAGCGCTCTCATTCCTGATGGGGGAACTCTTTCGGCACCAATATCCCTCATTCACAAGGAAGTGACCGTGAAAACTCAACGACGCACCAAGATGGTTGCAGCCGTCGCCGGCGCAGCATCCATCGCCCTTCTCGCCACGGGTTGTTCAGCAGCAGGAGATGGCGGCGACAGCGATGGCCCCATCACCCTCACCGTGACCACCTTCGGCACGATGGGTCTCGACGGACTGTACGCAGCGTACGAAGCCGAGAACCCCAACATCACCATCAAGCCCACCAACATCGACACCGGTGGAAACGCCCTCACCGACTGGAAGACCAAGCAGGCAGCAGGCGCCGGTCTCGCCGACGTTCAGGCTGTTGAAGAAGGCTGGCTCGGCCAGGTCATGCAGGTCTCCGACACCTTCGTTGACCTCAGCGAATACGGCGCCGACGACATCAAGGACCGCTGGGTTGACTGGAAGCTCGCTCAGGGCACCGACGCTGACGGCCGCATCATCGGCTACGGAACAGACATCGGCCCCGAGGGCCTCTGCTACAACGGAGACCTCCTCGAAGCCGCCGGCATGCCCGGCGACCGCGAAGGAGTTGCCGAGCTCTTCGGTGGCGACGACGCAACCTGGGATGAATTCTTCCAGGTCGGCAAGGACTACAACGACGCCACCGGCAAGGCCTTCTATGACCACTCCGGCTTCGTCTGGAACGCCATGGTCAACCAGCTCGACGAGGGTTACTACACCGCTGGTGGAGAGCTCGACATCGAAGGCAACGCCGACCTCAAGAGCCAGTGGGACAAGCTCGCCGACGGCGCAGCATCCGGTCTCTCGGCACAGCAGAGCGCCTGGGACTGGGGCGGGGGAAAGGCCTTCACTGATGGCTCTTTCGCTACCTTCATGTGCCCCGGCTGGATGCTCGGTGTCGTCAAGGGACAGGTTGAAGCAGCAGGCGGAGACGCCGACAGCGGCTGGGACTTCGCCGACGTCTTCCCCGGTGGAGCAGCTAACTGGGGCGGCGCCTTCCTGACCGTACCCACGCAGTCAGAGCACCCTGAAGAGGCAGCAAAGCTCGCCGCTTACCTCACCTCGGCTGAGTCCGAAGTCGCGGCCTTCCAGGCTGCAGGAACGTTCCCCAGTGTTGTAGCAGCGCAGACGGATGACGGCGTCACCGGCGGCAGCGAACTCAGCACCTTCTTCAACGATGCTCCCATCGGCACGATCCTCGGATCTCGTGCAGAGGGCGTCACGGCTCAGTTCAAGGGCCCGAACGATGCAGTCGTTCAGGAGCAGGTCTTCGGCCCGGCTACCAAGGAGCTCGACTCGGGTGTTGACGGCAACACCGCGTGGAACAACGCGCTTGAGGTTCTGAAGAACCTCGACCTCAACTAATCACCTAGAAGCATCTGAGGCCCCCGGCGTCCCCTCTGCCGGGGGCCTCATTTCTTGAAAGCGACTCCCCACATGACGACCATGACGAGCCCGCCCCGACCCGATGCCGGTCAGGCGAAGAAACGCTCCGCGGCTTCCAAAGCCCAGCTCACCAGACGGCAGCGTCTTAGTCGTCTCGATGTGAAAGCATCCCCCTACCTTTATATCGCCCCCTTCTTCGTGCTCTTCGCACTCATCGGGCTCTTCCCGCTCATCTACACGTTCGTTGTTTCGCTCAACGACTGGGACATCCTGAGCGGCGCCGGCGACTGGATCGGCCTCGACAACTACGTTGCCGAGTTGAACGACCCCTACTTCTGGAACTCGCTCTTCAACACCATGAGCATCTTCTTGCTCAGCGCGATCCCGCAGCTCGTGGCCGCCGTTTTCATTGCGGCCCTGCTCGACCAGAACATCCGCGCCAAAACCTTCTGGCGCATGAGCATCCTCATCCCGTACATCGTTACTCCGGTAGCGGTCGCGATCATCTTCTCGAGTGCCTTCGGTGAGAAGTACGGCCTCATCAACAACATCCTGACCTCGTTCAACATTGACCCGGTGCTGTGGAAGAGCGAAGTCTTCCCCAGCCACTTTGCGATTGCCACCATGGTCAACTGGCGCTGGACCGGCTACAACGCCCTCATCCTGCTCGCCGCGATGCAGGCCGTTCCCCGCGACATTTACGAATCGGCAGCCCTGGATGGAGCCGGCGCTGTGCGCCGCTTCTTCTCGATGACGCTGCCGAGCATCCGCCCCACCATGATCTTCGTGATCATCACCGCCACGATCGGTGGCCTGCAGATCTTCACCGAACCGAAGCTCTTCAACCCCACGAGCGCCAACCTGGGTGGTGCGCATCGCGAATACCAAACCACCGTGCTGTACCTGTGGGATATGGCGTTCAACCGTGGTGACTTTGGCAAGGCCTCCGCCATTGCGTGGTTGCTGTTCATCATCATCGTCGGCATCGGGATGCTGAACTTCTGGATTTCGCGCAAGATCGCGTCGACCGAGGTGAAGGTCATTTCGAAGCGCCGGGCCAAGAAACTCGCACGCTACCGGGCTTCCACCGCGGCCGATACTGCGACCACTGCCACTGCCACTGCCACTGCCACTGCCGCTGCAGCCGCACCCGCAGCCGCAGCAAACCCCGCCGCCAACGCCACCACCGGCGCACCGGCCGCACCCGTCGTCGATGAGGAGAAGCGCTCATGAGCACCACCAGCCCCACGCGCACCCCCGAGAACGCCCCGCGCCCGCTCAACGCGGCAACAGTGAAAGCGGCTGACAAAGCGGCCAAGCGTCGCTCGCGCAGTCACGGCCTCGATAAGCGCCCCAGTTTCTTTGTCTACGGCATCCTGATCGCCCTGTTCCTCGGCGGTTCGTATCCGCTCTGGTGGTCGTACGTTGTCGGCTCGAGCGACAACACGGCGATCACCGAGACTTGGCCGCCGCTGCTGCCCGGCGGTCGGTTCTGGATCAACGTGGGTGAAGTGCTCTCGACCGTTCCGTTCTGGCAGTCGCTGCTGAACAGCATTATCGTCTCGACGATCATCACCACCTCGGTCGTGTTCTTCTCGACGCTCGCAGGCTACGCCTTCGCCAAGCTGCGCTTCAAGGGCCGCGAAGGGCTCATGATCTTTGTGATCGCTACCCTCGCTGTGCCGACTCAACTCGGAATCATCCCGCAATTCATGCTCATGAAAGAGCTCGGCTGGACCGGCACGCTCGGCGCGGTTGTCGTGCCGACTCTGGTGACCGCATTCGGTGTGTTCTTCATGCGGCAATATTTGGTGGATGTCATTCCCGACGAACTCATCGAAGCGGCCCGGGTCGACGGGGCCAACATGTTCCGCACCTTCTGGAACGTCGGCATGCCGGCAGCGCGCCCGGCCATGGCTATTCTCGGTCTCTTCACGTTCATGACCGCGTGGACTGACTACCTCTGGCCGCTGCTCGTTGCGCCACAGAACCCCACTCTGCAGGTGGCCCTCAGTCAACTGCAGAGCGCCAAATACGTCGACTATTCGGTCGTTCTTTCCGGCGCAGTATTGGCTACGCTGCCACTACTGATCGTCTTTGTACTCGCGGGGCGGCAACTCGTCTCGGGCATCATGTCTGGAGCAGTAAAAGGCTAATGAAGAATCTCACCACCACTTGGCCCGACGGTTTTCTCTGGGGTTCCGCCACTGCGGCCGCCCAAATCGAAGGAGCAGCCCACGAGGGCGGCAAAGAGGATTCCATCTGGGATCACTACGCTCGCCAGCCTCTCGCCGTCGCGAATGGCGACACCCCGGAAGTTGCGGTCGACCACTACCACCGCATGAACGATGACGTGCAGCTCATGAAAGAGCTGGGCCTCGACTCGTACCGGTTCTCCACGAGCTGGGCACGGGTTGTTCCGGGAGACCGCGAGCCGAATGCTGAAGGTCTCGACTTCTACAGCCGTCTCGTTGACTCGCTGCTGGAGGCCGGCATCCTGCCGTGGCTCACGCTGTATCACTGGGATCTGCCGCAGGCTCTTCAAGAGAAGGGTGGATGGGCGAACCGCGAAACCGCGTACCGTTTCGCCGACTATGCCGAGGCCGTGTACAACGCCCTTGGCGATCGGGTCAGCCACTGGACGACCTTCAACGAGCCGCTGTGCTCCTCGCTGATTGGCTACATCGCGGGCGAGCACGCTCCCGGTCTCACCGACCCGAACCAGGGCCTCGCAGCGCTGCACCACCAGCACCTCGCGCACGGCCTCGCCGCTGAGCGACTGCGCAAGCTTGCCGCCGCCAAGGGCCGCGAGATCGATCTCGGCATCACGCTCAACCTCACCAACGCCGTGCCGAACGACCCGAATGACCCCGTCGACCTCGACGCTGCACGCCGTATCGATGGCATCTGGAACCGCATGTTCCTTGAGCCCCTCGTGCTCGGTGCCTACCCGGCCGACGTCATCGACGACATGCGCGAGTACGACTTCGAACAGTATGTGCAGGATGGCGACCTGGCGATCATCGCCGCCCCTATCGATTTCCTGGGAGTGAACCACTACCACGATGACAACGTGAGTGGGCATCCCGCTCCCGCCGATGCAGCACCCGGACTTCGCCCCACCACTAAGCCCGGGCGCTCCATGTTCGTCGGCAGCGAGTTTGTGTCGATGCCCCCTCGCGACCTTCCGCGCACTGCCATGGACTGGGAAGTCAACCCGAGCGGGCTGCGCCGCCTGCTTGTGCGCCTCGGCAAGGAATACCCCACGCTGCCGCCGCTCTACGTCACCGAAAACGGTGCCTCGTACGACGACACGCGCGTGGGCGATTCCATCGACGACACCGAGCGTGCCAGCTACATTGCCCAGCACATTCAGGCCGTAGCGGATGCCATTGCTGACGGTGCCGATGTGCGCGGCTACTTCGTATGGTCGCTTCTCGACAATTACGAATGGGCGTGGGGCTACAACAAGCGCTTCGGCATCGTTTACGTCGATTACGAGACGCAAGAACGCATCCCGAAACAGAGCGCCAAGGAGTACGCTGCCCTGATCGCGGCCACGAAAACCGCGGTCTAATCGCTACTCTTAGAGAAACGATCAGGCAGAGAGTGGATTCGTGAGCGATAACCTGCGCAGCGGTTCGATGCCGACACTCGAGATGGTGGCGGCGGAGGCGGGCGTTTCGCGCGCCACTGTATCGCGCGTGGTCAACGGTTCTCCCAAGGTGAGCCCGGATGTCGCGACCGTCGTTCAGGCCGCAATTGAGCAGCTCAACTATGTGCCCAATCGCGCTGCCCGCTCGCTCGTGAGCCGTCGCACGCAAGCCATCGCCATGGTGGTTCCGGAATCGGCAGCCAAGGTCTTCGATGACCCCTTCTTCGCCGCCGTTGTCCAGGGCGTTGCGCAGTACCTCGAAGACACCGACTACACGCTCAACATGATCATCGAGTCGGGAGTGACGTCGCACAAAACTCGTCGCTATCTTCTGGGCGGCAACGTGGATGGCGCGCTCGTGGTCTCGCACCACACCGGCGACCACTCCTACTCTGAACTCAGTCACAACCTCCCGGTGGTCTTCGGTGGGCGCCCGCTCGGCGAAGTCGACGGCGACAACTATTACGTGGATGTCGACAACTTCGCCGGCGCCTGTTCTGCCGTTGAGCACCTGGTGGCGTCGGGTCGCACGCACCTCGCGACGATCGCGGGACCGCAAGACATGCCGCCGGGCGTCGATCGCCTCTCGGCCTTCCACGCCACGCTGACGAAGCACGGCCTCGCGAGCCATCTTGTCGAAGGGGGCGACTTCTCGCCACCGTCGGGCGCTGACGCGATGCGTCGCCTTCTCGCGCGGGGCGAGCCGATCGACGGAATCTTTGCGGCCAACGACCAGATGGCGATTGGTGCCTACTCGGCCATCCGCGAAGCGGGGCTGTCAGTGCCGGGAGACATCGCTGTGGTCGGTTTCGACGACGACAACTATGGGAGCACCGCGACTCCGCCCCTCACGACGGTGCGCCAGCCCTCCGTCGAAATGGGCCGACGCATGGCCGAAAAGATTGTCGGGCTGATTGAAAAGCGCACCATTGAAACCGTGACGACGCTGAAGACCGAGCTCGTCATCCGCGACTCGGCGTAGGCCGAAGAGCGCAGAGACTCGCAACAGCTCCAGCCCGTGCGGGCGGTCGACTCGATCCCGTCGAGCAGCCGGCAGTGGCGGCTAGTAGGCGGCTAGTCGACAGCGAACGACTGCACGACCTGCTCGAGCACGTCGCGGCACGCCACGATCGAGGGTCGGCTCACGCTCGACTCGCGCACTGACGTGAAGACGGTGCGTCGCGGCAGTCCCGGCATGGGCCGCAGCTCGACGGTCGCAAGGCGGGTGCCCCAGACGAGTCCCGGCAAGATGGCGGTGGCGTGGCCCGATTCCACGAGGCGGATGTGCGCCTGCAGGTCGGCGGTTTCGAAGCGCACGTCGGGCTCGATCCCCGCTCGCCGGCACTGCTGTTCTGCCCAGTGGCGAGAGGCGGTGCCGCGGGGTTCCATCACCCAGGGGCTGGAGGCGGCATCCGCCAAGCTCGTGATGCCGCTGCCGGCGGGCACGGCAAGGGAGAGCTTGTCGGCATAGAGCGGGATCATGTCGAGGTCGGGATGCCGGGGCGCGGCGTGGCCGGGGTACTGTTCGGCGATCACGAGGTCGAACTCGCGGGTCCACGTTTCGAAGAGAGCACTTTCGGGCTCACGTTGGGTCATCTTGATTCGTAGTTGCGGGTGCTCAGCGGCAATGATGCTGAGCGCTTGGGGGATGATGCCAAGGGCCGCCGATTGGAAGACGGCGAGGCGCACAGTTCCTCGCACTTCGGTGAGGGACGAGTGGAGCTCGGCCTCCATCAGTTCGAGGCGTTCGAGTAGCGCGACGGTGTGCTCGACGAGCAGCTCGGCTTCGGGGGTGAGCTGTACGCGGCGACCGGCCTTCACGAGCAGAGGAACGCGCGCTTCTTCCTCCAGAAGAGCCAATTGTTGAGAGACCGCGGAGGGCGTGTAACTGAGCGCGTTGGCCACGGCAGCGATGGTGCCGCGCAGCTTGAGTTCTCGCAAAAGTCGCAGTCTTCTAACATCGAGCATTTCTCCGCCAATCGTTAACTTATTCTAACTGAAACCGTGCGATTTCCGTCGCTTTTGCTAAAGGCACCCGCGGGCGCACACTGAGAGTTCCAGCCATTACCCCGTTCGGAGGCCTATTCTCGTGAGCATGTCAACGACTGCCGACAACCTCAGTGCATCGCACCAGCACATCGCGGATCAAACGATCACTACCGTTCGCCGGTGGCTGGCCGAAAGCGAAGAGTTTCCTGCCGATGCGAGTGCCACGCGCCTCGCCGGCGTGCTGAAGGACCCGAATGGTCTCGAGTTCACACTCGGGTTCATCGACACCGTTGTGCGCCCCGAAGACGTGCGCGTTGCCGGTCGCAACCTCGAGCGCCTCACCCACATCATCCCGGCGTTCCTGCCGTGGTACCTCCGCTTCGCGATCATGGTCGGCGGTGGCTTTGCGCCGCTCCTGCCCTGGATCATCGTGCCCATCGCTCGCCGCGTTCTTCGTCAGATGGTCGGCCACCTCATCATCGATGCGACTCCGGCCAAGCTCGACAAGGCACTCACGCACTTGCGTGCCCACGGCTCGAACCTCAACCTCAACCTGCTCGGTGAGGCTGTCCTTGGTGATGATGAGGCCGACGCCCGCCTGGCTGGCACCAAAGCACTCCTGCGTCGGGATGACGTGAACTACGTCTCCATCAAGGTGTCGTCGGTTGTTTCCCAACTCTCGATGTGGGCTTTCGACGAGACCGTCGACCGTGTTGTTGACCGCCTCACCCCGCTCTACTTGCTCGCGTTGAACTCTCCCGAGAAGAAGTTCATCAACCTCGACATGGAAGAGTTCAAAGACCTCGACCTCACCATCGCGGTCTTCGAGAAGCTTCTCGACCAGCCCGAGCTTCTCGAACTCGAAGCCGGCATCGTGCTGCAGGCGTACCTTCCGGATGCGCTCAGCGCGCTGCAGGAACTGACTCGCTGGTCGATGGAACGTCGCGCTCGCGGCGGCGCCGGTATCAAGGTGCGCGTTGTTAAGGGCGCCAACCTTGCGATGGAACACGTCGACTCGATCACTCACCACTGGCCGCTCGCCACGTGGAACACCAAGCAAGACAGCGACACCCACTACAAGCGTGTGCTCGACTGGGCTTTCACCCCCGAGCGCATGGATGCCGTACGCATTGGTGTTGCCGGGCACAACCTCTTCGACATCGCCTTCGCCTGGCACCTCGCTCAAGAGCGCGGTGTCACCGAGCGCGTTGAGTTCGAAATGCTGCTCGGTATGGCTACCGGCCAAGCCGAAGCGATCAAGAAGGATGTCGGCAGCCTGCTGCTGTACACGCCCGTCGTGCAGCCCAGCGAGTTCGACTCCGCCATCAGCTACCTCGTTCGTCGCCTCGAAGAGAACGCGAGCACCGAGAACTTCATGTCGGGACTGTTCGAACTTTCCAGCAACGAAGCCATCTTCATCCGTGAGCAAGACCGTTTCTTGGCCTCGCTCGCGAACCTCGATGTGCCCGCTCAGACCACAAACCGGGTGCAGGATCGTTCGCAGCCTGCCGCGCTGATCGGCGACCGTCCGTTCAACAACGTGGCCGACACCGACCCCGCGATCGGCGACAACCGCACCTGGGGACGCGCCATTCTGGCGCGGAGCCTCGACTCGCAGCTCGGCATTGACTCCATCACGGCCGGTGCCGTCACCACGCACGAGCAGATGTGGAAGATCATCGCGAGCACCTCTGCCGCCGGTCGCAACTGGGGCGCCATGCCCGCTGCTGAGCGTGCCGCTATCTTGCACCGTGCTGGTGACTCGATGGAGAACTCGCGTGCTCGCCTGATCGAGATCATGGCGCACGAGGCCGGCAAGACGATCGCCGAGGGCGACGTTGAGGTCAGCGAAGCAATCGACTTCGCGCACTACTATGCCGAGCGCGCTCTCGACCTCGAGACGATCGAGGATGCGAAGTTCGTGCCCTCGGCGCTGACCGTCGTCACCCCGCCGTGGAACTTTCCTGTCGCCATCCCCGCCGGTAGTGTGCTCTCCGCGCTTGCCGCAGGCAGCGGCGTGATCATCAAGCCCGCCAAGCTCTCGCAGCGCAGCGCCGCCGTCATGATCGAGGCCCTGTGGGAAGCCGGAGTGCCGCGCGAGGTGCTCCAGCTCGTCGACCTCAAGAACCGGGATCTCGGAAAAACGCTCATCGCCGACCCCGCTGTCGACCGCGTCATCTTGACCGGTGCGTGGGAGACCGCCGCGATGTTCCGCGAATGGCGCAGCGACCTTCCGATCCTCGCCGAGACGAGTGGCAAGAACGCCATCATCGTCACGCCGAGTGCCGACCTTGACCTTGCTGTGGCGGATATCACCAAGAGTGCGTTCGGCCACGCCGGCCAGAAGTGCTCGGCTGCCTCTCTCGTGATTCTGGTCGGATCGGTCGCCACGAGCGAGCGCTTCGAGCGCCAGCTCGTTGACTCGGTACGCACGCTGCGCGTCGGCCTGCCGCACAACCCGCTCACCACGATGGGCCCGATTGTTGAGCCCGCTCAGGGAAAACTGCTCGGTGCTCTCACCACTCTCGCTCCCGGTGAGAGCTGGCTCGTGAAGCCTCGCCAGTTGGATGACGAAGGCAAGCAGTGGACGCCCGGCGTTCGCACGGGAGTCGTTGCCGGCAGCGAATTCCATCTGACGGAGTACTTCGGTCCAGTGCTCGGCGTCATGCGCGCCAAGACTCTGGCCGAAGCCATCGAGATGCAGAACGCAGTGGATTACGGTCTCACGGCGGGCATCCACTCGCTCGATTCCGACGAGGTCGCCCTGTGGCTCGATGAGGTTCAGGCCGGAAACGCGTACGTGAACCGTGGAATCACGGGTGCAATCGTTCGTCGCCAGCCCTTCGGCGGTTGGAAGCGATCGGCCGTGGGCCGCAGCGCGAAGGCCGGTGGGCCCAACTACCTGATGACGCTCGGAGAGTGGGAAGCCGTTGAGCAGCCTGCCTCGGGCAACATCCAGGTGCGCGGTCTGAGCGACCACGTGTCATCCGTCATCAAGAAGGCGCAAGCGGGCATGGAGTTCGACGAGTTCGACCGCGTTCGCCGCGCCGCCGAAAGTGACCAGCGTGCCTGGGAGACAGAGTTCGGAGTCAGCCGCGATGTGTCTGGTCTGGGAGTCGAGCGCAACGTATTCCGCTACCGTTCGGTGCCGGTCACGATCCGTCTATCGGAAGGTCAGCCCCTCGGCCACCTGGTGCGTCTGATCGCCGGGGCTGCTCGCGTTGGCTCGACGATTCACATCAGCTCGGCCGTTCCGCTGCCGTCGCTGTTGACCGAGTCGTTCGAAACAGGAAACGCTGTTTCGGTTGCCGACGTCGTAGTCGAGTCGGATGCACGCTGGCTTGAGCGCGCCGCCCGCGGTGAGATCACGACGACCCGTGTTCGCCTCATCGGCGGATCGGCCCTGGCGCTCTCCGATGCCGTGAAGGGAAACCCTGACATCGCCATCTGGGGCGGACCGGTCACGACGTCTGGCCGTGTCGAACTGCTGATCTTCGTGCACGAGCAGTCGCTCTCGATCACGGCCCACCGCTTCGGAAACCCCGACCCGGCCATGGCAGCCCTCGAGGTCTAACGACACTCGCTCGCACCATCACGACCCTGCGCGGGGATTCGCTTCAGCGAGTCCTCGCGCACTGTCATATCCGTCGTTTAGCCTAAGAACATGATCCCTTCGATACCGCTCAATGATGGCCACAGCATTCCCCAGCTCGGTCTCGGAACGTGGCCGCTCAGCGATGCCGAAGTAGCCGTAGTCGTTCCCACCGCCATCGAGCTCGGGTATCGCCACATCGATACGGCCGTGCGCTACGGCAACGAAGCGGGCGTGGGCGAGGGCATCCGCCGCAGCGGTGTCGATCGCGACGAACTCTTCGTCACGACCAAACTCGATGGCGAATTTCAGGGCGACGACCGTGCCATCGAGGGCCTGCGTGGCAGCCTCGAACGGCTCGACCTTGAGTATGTCGACCTGCTGCTCATCCACTGGCCACGGCCCGACCGCGGCGAGTTTCTTTCCACCTGGCGCACCTTCGAGAAGCTGCAGGCCGATGGCTTCGCGCGCTCTATTGGTGTCTCCAACTTTAAGCCCGCACACCTTGAGGTGCTGCTGGATGCTGGTGCGACCGTTCCCGCCGTCAACCAGGTCGACCTGTCGCCGACCAACGCTCGCCTCACGGACCGGGCCTATCACGACTCCCGCGGAATCGTCACGGAATCGTGGAGCCCCATCAAGGGCATTCTCGACCAGCCGGTGCTGCTCGAGATCGCGGAGAAGCACGAGCGTTCGGCAGCTCAAGTCGCGCTGCGCTGGCACCTGCAGAACGGACTTGTCGCGATCCCGAAGTCGGCCAACCCCGACAGGCTGGCCGCCAACATTGCGGTCTTCGACTTCGAACTCGACTCGCGCGACCTCGAAGCTATTGCGGCGCTCGATGTGCCGGGGTCAGGCGCTGACTCCGACGAGATCGGTCACTAGGCGCCGCGGCGCAACCGCGATCGCGCGGCGGTGTGCAGAGCAGCGGCGCAGTACCCCAGAGGGCACCGCGCCGCAGTATCACCTCGACCGCGGGTGGCTCGCGCTAGCTCGCGAGGGGCTCGTTTGTAACGACGACCTTGCCGAGCGTGCGGCCGGTCTCGACGCTCGCGTGAGCGAGGCGCAGCTGCTCGGCGTTTAGCGGGCTGAAAGCCGAGGTCATGGTGCTGCGGATCGTGCCGGCGTCCATCATTTCGCCGACCGTGGTGAGAAGCTCGTGCTGCACCACCATGTCAGCCGTGGTGAAGACCGACCGCGTGAACATGAGCTCGGAGTGCCACGAGAGGCTCTTGCCGGCGAACAGGCCGAGGTCGACCAGACCGGGGTTGTCGGTGGCGACAATCTCACCGAAGGGGTTCAAGATCTCGATGTACGCATCCATCTGGCCCACGGTGTTGGTGCTGTAGATGTAGTCGATTCCCTCGGGGGCGACGCGCTTCACGTCTTCGGTGAGGTGTTCGCCGTGACGGACGACCTCATCCGCTCCGAGCGAGCGAACCCACTCTTGGCTGGCTTCGCGGCCGGCGGAGGCGACGATGCGGATGCCGGGGGTGCGTGCCTTGAGAAGCTGGATGATCATCGAGCCCACGCCGCCGGCACCGCCGACGACGAGCAGGGTTCCCATGCTCTCGGCGGTGAGCTTGAGCTTGTCGAACAGGCCCTCCCACGCGGTGAGGGTAGTGAGGGGGAGTGCGGCGGCTTCGGCGAAGGTGGCCGACTTCGGCTTGGTGCCGACGATGCGCTCGTCAACGGCCTGAAGTTCAGCGTTGGAGCCTGAACGGCCCATCGCTCCGGCGTAGTACACCTCGTCGCCGACGGCATACAGGGTGACATCGCTGCCCACGGCGGCGACGGTTCCGGCGGCGTCGAAGCCGAGGACGGTCGGGACCCCATCCGGATCCATGTCGGAGCGAACCTTCACGTCGGCGGGGTTCACAGAAACAGCGACGACCTTCACGAGGAGGTCGTGTGGCCCCACGGCGGGAACGGGAAGAGTCACGTCTTCCAGGCTCGTGGGGTCGTCAATGGGCAAAGCATGCGAGTACGCTACGGCGTTCATGGTGTCGGTCATGGTCATTATGCTCCTGCATGACCCCTAGTTACCCGCAAGGGAGTGAGGTTACCCGACGGTAAGCGGCACCTCGCCGCGCACCGACTCGAGCGCGCCATCCACCATGTTTACGACCGCGTGCATGCGGGGGAGATGAACGAGATCGTGGGTCACGAGCAGCGTTGACGTGTTGCGTTCGTCGGTGAGGCGCAGGATGAGTTCGATGATGCTCGCGCCGCGCTCCTGGTCGAGGGCACTGGTCGGTTCATCCACGAGCAGCACCTTCGGGTCGTTCATGAGCGCCCGCGCAATGTTGACGCGCTGGCGCTGACCGCCCGAAAGCTGATGCGGACGCTTGTGGGCCTGATCGGCCAGGCCGACGGCAGCCAGCAGTTCGCGAGCGTGGGCGGTAACCTCGGCACGCTTGCCTCGGCTGTGCGGTGCGCCGAGCTCGTTCATGACGGCAAGTTGTTCCAGCGCGGTCAGCGAAGGCAGCAGGTTCGACTGCTGGAAGACGATGCCGATGCTGTCGCGGCGGAGTTCCGTTGCTTCGGCGGCCGACAGTTGGGCGGCATCCACATCATCGATCATGACCTGACCGGAGTCGGGGTGGATGAGCGTAGCGGCGACCGCCAGCAGGCTCGACTTGCCGGAGCCACTCGGCCCGGTGATGCCCGTGACAGTGCCAGGATGCGCACTGAGCGTGACGTGGTCGACGGCCGTGACGCGGCCTTCGCCGTCGGGGAAGGTGAGAGTGACGTTGTTGAGGTGGATCATCGGGTGCTCCCCAGGGCGGTGAGTGGATCGGCGGTAGTAACGGAACGCAGGGCGAAAGCGGCACCGGCGAGGCCGAGCGCGATCATGATGACGCCCGGCAGCAGGGTAGTGAAGGGACTCAGGATGAACGGCAGCGCGCTGCCCATCAGCACCCCGAGGAGAGCCGTGATGCCGATGCCGATTCCGACACCGATCAGCAGCACGATGAGCGCCTGGCCGAGGGCGTCGCGGATCAGCGATGACGTGGATGCTCCGAGCGCTTTCAGCATCGCGATGTCGGCCTTGCGCTGCATCGTCCACACGGTGAAGAACGCGCCGATCACGAGGGCCGAGATGCCGAACAGCATCGCGACCATCAGTAGCAGCGAACCGATCTCTGAACGGAACGAGCTGACGGCGGTCAGCGACAGCAGAACAGAGTTGCTGAGGGTGTCAGCGTCAGCATTGATGGCGGACCAGTCGGCGTCGCCATTGACCGCAATGGCGGTCGCGTAGGCATCCGGGTTTCCGGTCGTGGCGGAGTAACCCTGCCAGTCTTCGAGCGTCATCTGAACGACGGGCGTGTGGTTGTACCACCAGTTGCCGCTGACCTTCTCGACCGTGTAATCGGTGCCGGCCACCGTGATGGTGTCGCCGGTGGAAACGTCGAGGGCGGTGGCGGCATCCTCCGAGAGGCCGACCTTGCCGTCGCCGCTCGGGGCCGTCTCGTCGAAGCCGGCAACGACTCCGAAGATGGCGATGGAGGTGCTCGACTCGGGGGACTCCGCCTTGGTCTGGGAGACGCCGATGGGGTTAGCGGAGTCGACGCCGGCGGCATCCGCCCAGGTCGTTGCCTGCTTCTCGGTGACGTTCGAGTCGGAGAAGCTCGCCTCATCCGCCCCCTTGCTGCTCGGGGTGGCAAAGACGAGCTGATCGGCGGGCAGCGACAGAACACCAGAAATGTTCTGGGCAGCGAGCCCACCGGTGAGGCCGCTCAGAAATCCGACGAGCAAAGTGATGAGCGCTACGACGGTGCCAATGAGCACAAAGCGTCCGCGAGCAAAGCGCAGATCGCGCCACGCAACAAACATGGGGAGTCCTTTCGGCGTCGACGACTGGCGACAGTAACCAGACTCCTCCGTTTGCGGTCGCGATACATCGGCCGAGATAACGCACTTGCAGACGCTAAGGACGGAGCCCACAATCATCATTTCGGTGGATAGAAGGGGTCGTGCGCGGCAGTAGGGTCGAAGAATGAGCCACACTGCGTTGACCCCTGTCTTTGTGGGGTTGCGCACCAGTTTGCACATTCTCTTTGTCGCGTTAACGGTGCTCGTTGTTGTGCGGGCTCTCGTGGATGGCAACCCCTACACGGTGGCGGTGGTCGCGCTCGCGGTAGTGCTGCTCGCCACCTATGGTTTTGGCGGGTATTTGGCCCGGCACGCGATGAGCTCCGGCGCGAGTGCGCAGTCAGCAACCGCGTATGTGTGGGCTGCCGTGTTGTCGGCCGAGTGGCTGGTGTTGGTGTGGTTGAGCCCGGATGCCGCCTACCTCGTGTTCCCCCTGTTCTTTCTTTATCTGCACCTGTTGCCGCGCGGCTGGCGCACGCTCGCAGTGCTGGGCTCGACGCTGCTGGCTATTGCCGCTCTCGGTCTCCACAGCGAGTGGACGGTCGGCGGAGTCGTCGGACCTCTGGTCGGCGCAGGCGTCGCCATCGTGATTGGACTCGGCTACAAGTCGCTCGCGGCCGAGGCGGCGGATCGCGAACTGTTGGTGAAGCAACTGCTCGAGACGCGTGACCAGCTCGCGCAGACCGAACGCGAATCCGGGGTGCTGGCGGAGCGATCGCGACTCGCGCGCGAGATTCACGACACCGTCGCGCAAGGGCTGTCGAGCATCCAGATGCTGCTGCACGCTGCGGAGCGCGCTGATCCGGATGCCGCTGGCCTCGAGCATGTGCGTCTGGCCCGCGAGACTGCCGCCGCCAACCTTGCCGACACCCGTAACTTCATTCGCGAACTTGCCCCGGCTGCCCTCGTGGAACAGGGGATCGGTGCTGCGCTGCGCCGACTCGCCGACACCCAGTGGCAAAGCCCCGACCGCGAGGTGCGGGTGCGAGTAGCGGATGCTCTCGACCTGCCGATGCCCGTGCAAACCGCGCTATTGCGAATTGCACAGGGAGCCATGGCGAATGTCGTGCAGCACTCCGAAGCAACGCAGGCGACCATCTCGATCGAACGCGATCATTCGCACGTGCGGCTGACGATCGCCGACAACGGTCGTGGGTTCGACCCGGCGGAGGTTCAGGATGCTTCGGCGCGAGGGGTCTCGGATTCGTTCGGACTCACGGCCACACGCGAGCGGGTCGAGCAGTTCGACGGCACGCTGACGGTAACGTCGAAGCCTGGAGAAGGTACTACGGTCACGGTCGACTTGACCGTGGTGCCCAGTGTGGTGGCGAACGGCGTCGGTGCTTCTGCCGCTGCCGCTGCCGCTGCCGCTGATGGTGGGGCCGACGCTGCTGCTGATGCCGACGCTGCTGCTTCCAATACGGCCGAGCAGGAGGAGCGCGCATGATTCGGGTAGCGATTGCTGACGATCATCCGGTGGTGCGCGCTGGATTGCGGGCTCTGCTGGAGCACGAAGACGACCTCACGGTGGTCGGCGAGGCGGCGACACCCGATGAGGCGTTCGCGCTCGTGCAGTCGGTGAACCCGAGTGTGGTGCTGATGGATCTGCAATTTGGCGAGCAGGAGACCGGTGCCGATGTCACGCGCCGCATCCGCGCTCTGGATGCGGCACCCTACGTGTTGGTGCTGACCAACTACGACACCGATGGTGACATTCTCGGCGCGGTCGAAGCCGGAGCGAGTGGCTACTTGCTCAAGGATGCCCCGCCCCATGAGTTGATCGCTGCGGTGCGTGCTGCGGCCGCGGGCGAGAGTGCGTTGGCGCCAGTGATTGCCGGGCGACTGCTCGATCGGATGCGGGCTCCGCAAGTGAGCCTGAGCAAGCGCGAAATCGAGGTGCTGGAGCGGGTTGCTGCCGGGATGTCGAACGCGGCGATCGCGGGCGAAATGTTTGTTTCGCAGACCACCGTGAAGTCGCACCTCGTGCACATCTTCTCGAAACTGAACGTGTCATCGCGCACCGCAGCAGTGTCGAAGGCGCGCGAGCTTGGGGTGTTGCGGTAGTTCGCAGTCGCTCGAGCGCACCCTCTAGTGGCAGTAGCTAGTTCGCTGTGCTGCGGATGTTGCGGCGCTGCTACTTCTTGAGCGCGATAGTGATGAAGCGCAGGGCTTCGTCACCGCTGATGCCGAGTTCTGCCGCGCGAGTGGCGTACGCCTTGGCGTCGAGTTGCAGCAGGGCGGCGGCGTCGCCGGGCTGAGCTTTAACGACGGTGCCGTTGCGACCGCGCGAGAGCAGAAAGCCATCGGCCTCAAGTTCGCGGTAGGCGCGGGCCACAGTGTTGGGCGCGATGCCGAGGTCGCTGGCAAGCTGACGAACGGTCGCGAGCTTCGTGCCAGCGAGCAAATCGCCACTCGCAATTTGGGCGATAGCTTGAGCTTTGATCTGCTCGAAGGGCGGGATCGACGCCGAGGTATCGATCTCGAAAGTAACGGGACTTTCGGTCGGTGTGCGACGCCAGGAATCAGCCATGGTTGATTCTCTCACACGGGGTTTGGCCTCATCCGAGGCTATGCACGGCGCCACTTGAGTGTTTCTGTCGTCGCTATCGACGATGCGTAAATGGTCGTAGAGTTCACAGCAGAGACAGCGGTAATTTCGAGAAATGCCAGTGGAGCGTGCGGGCCGATAGCGGTTCATTCGGGTGTTACTCACACCGCAATTCGACTCGCTGACACCCACTATCATTGCACTGGAGAAGTAGAACCCATGCTGTTGAGACTCCTGCGTCACTACCTCCGCCCGCACGCCAAACTCCTTATCGGCGTCGCGATTTTTCAGGCCGCCCAGTCGATCGCTAACCTCTACCTGCCGAGCCTCGTCGCGGACATCATCGACAACGGGGTTGCGAAAGGTGATGTGGGGCATATCCTCTGGATCGGCAGCATCATGCTTGCGATCACCCTCGTGCAGGTTGCGTGCGCGATTGTCGCCGTCTACTTCGGAGCTAAGGCCGCGATGTCACTTGGGCGTGACCTCCGCGGTGCACTTTTCCACCGGGTCAGCGAATTTTCGGAACGCGAAGTCTCGAAGTTCGGCGCACCAACCCTCATTACCCGTTCCACGAACGATGTGCAGCAGGTGCAGATGTTCGTCCTGCTGACGTGCACCCTGTTCGTGGCCGCACCGATTCTGGCCGTTGGCGGTGTCATCATGGCCATCAGGCAGGATGTCGGCCTTTCTTGGCTGATGGCGGTCAGCGTTCCGGTCCTTTTGCTGGCGATCGGACTCATCGTCGCTCGGATGGTTCCGTTGTTCCGCACGATGCAGAAACGCATCGACGCCGTAAACCGTGTGCTGCGGGAGCAACTCACCGGCATCCGGGTGGTTCGCGCTTTCGTGCGGGAGAAAGACGAAGCACAGCGCTTTGCACACGCTAACCGCACTCTCACCGACACGACGCTTGCGACTGGTCGTCTGACCGCCCTCATTTTTCCTACGGTCATGCTCGTAGTCAACGTGTCTAGTGTCGCCGTCGTCTGGTTTGGTGGGCTGCGTGTCGAGTCCGGCGAAATGCAGATCGGCGCACTCATCGCCTACCTCAGCTACCTTCTCCAGATCTTGATGGCAGTGACGATGGCGACCTTTATGGCCATGATCCTTCCGCGGGCCGCAGTGAGTGGGGACCGGATCAGCGAAGTACTCGACACGGAGAGCTCGGTAACACCACCGGCGAATCCGGTGATGTCGCTGCCTGAGCAAGGAACGGTGAAGCTAGAACACGTCTCCTTCTCCTATCCGGGCGCCGAGCAGCCGGTGTTGCGCGACCTCGACTTCACCATTAACCAGGGCCAAACCACGGCGATCATTGGCAGCACCGGGGCCGGAAAAACAACGCTCATCAACCTGCTGCCGCGGCTATTCGATGCAACAGACGGTGTGGTCGACGTCGACGGCGTCGACGTTCGTCACATCGACCCCGACCTGCTGTGGGGCCGGATCGGTCTCGTTCCCCAGAAGCCCTACCTGTTCTCGGGCACGGTAGCGAGCAATCTTCGCTACGGCAAACCCGATGCCACCGATGAGGAACTGTGGGAAGCACTCACGATCGCGCAGGCACGCGACTTCGTCGAAGCGATGGATGGCAGGCTCGATGCCTCCATTTCTCAGGGGGGCACGAACGTTTCTGGGGGTCAGAGGCAAAGGCTGGCGATCGCGCGGGCGCTGGTGAAAAAGCCCGAAATCTATATCTTCGACGACTCATTCTCGGCGCTCGACGGCGCCACGGATGCACGGCTGCGGCTCGCACTTCGCACGCATCGGCGCGACGCCACGATGATCATTGTCGCGCAACGAGTCGCCACGATTCGGGATGCGGAACAGATCCTCGTACTCGAAAGCGGCGAGATTGTCGGTCACGGCACTCATGAGGAGTTGCTTGACACCTCCGAGACCTATAGCGAAATCGTGAATTCGCAGCTGACGGTGGAGGCGGCAGCATGAGCGAGTCGGAGCAGGACGAGAAAGTCACCGAACGACCCCAGCGTGGTCGTGGACCATTCGGGGGCGCAAACATGCCCGCCGAGAAAGCCATGAATTTCGGGCCCTCAGCACGCCGGCTATTCGGCATGCTCAAGCCGCACCGTATCGGGCTCGTCTGGGTACTTTTCTTCACGATCGTGAGCGTCGGACTCAGCGTTCTCGGCCCGAAACTGCTGGGGCAGGCCACCAACCTGCTGTTCGAAGGTGCAATCTCCCAGAACCTGCCAGCCGGCAGCACGAAAACACAAATCATCGCCGGTTTGAGGGCCAACGGCCAGACCGGCCAAGCCGACCTATTGAGCGGCATGAACCTCACCCCCGGAGTCGGAATAGACCTCAGCGCTCTCGGAATGATCCTGCTTCTCGTGCTTGCGCTCTACCTTGTGTCTTCGCTGTTCGGTTGGGCTTCCGCCTACGTGCTCAACTCGGTCGTGCAGGCCACCATGTACCGCTTGCGCGGTGACGTCGAAGGCAAGATCAATCGCCTCCCGCTCAGCTATTACGACAGCATGAAGCGAGGCGAGCTGCTGAGTCGAGTCACCAACGACATCGACAACGTTTCGCAGACCCTGCAACAGACCTTCAGCCAACTCATTACCTCCTTGCTTACTGTCGTGGGCGTCATCGTCATGATGTTCGTCGTCTCGCCACTGCTTACTCTCATCGCGCTTGTCACCATCCCACTGACCGTCGCGATCACCGTGACCGTCGCGAAGCGTTCGCAAAAGATGTTCGTGGCGCAGTGGAAGCACACGGGAGAACTCACCACCGAGGTGGAAGAGAACTTCACGGGCCACGCGCTCGTGAAAGTTTTCGGGCGTCAACGGGAGGTAGCAACCGTTTTCGATGCCAAGAATGACGAGCTTTTCACGGCGAGCTTCGGAGCCCAGTTCGTGTCTGGCATCATCCAACCGTCCATGATGTTTGTCGGCAACCTGATCTATGTCGCGATTGCTGTCGTCGGCGGGGCTATGGTCGCCGGCGGAACAATGCGTCTCGGAGATGTGCAGGCGTTCCTGCAGTACTCGCGGCAGTTCACCCAACCGCTCACGCAGCTGGGGAGCATGGCGAATCTCGTTCAGTCTGGTGTCGCCTCCGCCGAACGGGTCTTCGAATTGTTGGATGCCCAGGAGCAGTCTCCCGACCCCGCTGATGCGGCGAGCCCCAATGGCACCGTGGGAGAGCTGGTGTTTGAGAACGTCTCGTTCCGCTATGTCGCCGACAAACCACTCATCGAAAATGTGTCGCTCACCGCGGCGCCCGGGCAGACTGTCGCGATCGTTGGCCAGACGGGTGCAGGCAAGACGACACTCGTGAACCTCATCATGCGCTTCTATGAGTTGGACTCCGGCCGCATCACGCTCGATGGTGTCGACATTGCTGAGATGACCCGCGATGACCTCCGCAGCCGCACCGGAATGGTGCTTCAAGACACCTGGTTGTTCGGCGGCACCATCCGAGAGAACATTGCCTATGGCCGACCGGATGCCACAGAAGAGGAGATCGTCGCCGCTGCGACGGCCACCTATGTTGACCGTTTTGTGCACTCCCTGCCCGATGGCTACGACACCGTCTTAGAGGATGACGCGGATAACGTTAGTGCGGGCGAGAAGCAGTTGCTCACCATCGCGCGAGCGTTCCTCGCGAAGCCGAGCGTGTTGATCCTCGATGAAGCAACCAGCTCCGTTGACACCCGCACCGAAGTTCTGGTGCAGCAAGCGATGGCGGCGCTGCGCAGCAATCGCACCAGCTTCGTCATCGCGCACCGGCTTTCCACGATTCGAGACGCCGACCTCATTCTGGTGATGGATGCCGGACAGATCGTCGAGCAGGGCACCCACCGTGAACTTCTGAAAGCAGAGGGCGCCTACTTCGATCTCTACAACGCTCAGTTCGCGGCACCCGTCAGCGACGAGCTTTAGCAAGGGTCGGGTCGGATTTCGGACTCTAGATACGTGGCGGCAATAGTCGTAGAGTTCACACCATAGGCAGTGGCAACTCCGTTAACAACGTGGGAGGCACGATATGGGCACACAACATGTGATGTGGTTCAAAGACATTGGCATCGGAGATGTTCCGATCGTCGGGGGAAAGAACGCTTCGCTTGGTGAAATGGTTCGCACTCTCGAGAGCGAGGGTGTGCGGGTTCCGCCAGGGTTCGCGACCACTGCCGATGCCTATCGATCTTTCGTCGATGCCAACGGCATCGCGACCGCTGCTCGGGCGCGAGTTGATCAGATGCACTCTGGCGACGCCAGTTTGCGTGAAACGGGAGAGGCGCTGCGTGAACTCTTTCTGAGCAGCGAGTTTCCCGAAGACATCGCGGAGGAAATCCGGGTGTCGTACCGCCGCCTGGCCGAGAGATCGGGAGAGAGCAACCCGGCGGTCGCCGTGCGCAGTAGCGCTACAGCCGAAGACCTCCCCGATGCCAGTTTCGCCGGTCAGCAAGAGACCTTCCTGAACGTGCGGGGTGAGCGAGAGCTTCTGGATGCCTGCCGCCGCTGCTATGCCTCGTTGTTCACCGACCGTGCGATCAGCTACCGCGAGGTCAAAGAGTTTGATCATCTGGATGCGGCGCTTTCGATCGGCGTGCAGCGCATGGTTCGGTCGGATGTCGGTGGGTCTGGCGTGATGTTCTCTATCGATACCGAAAGCGGATTTCCGCGCGTTGTCGTGATCAGCGCGGCCTGGGGGCTCGGCGAAACCGTCGTGCAGGGAACCGTGAATCCCGATAAGTACCTCGTGTACAAACCTCTGTTGGAGACGCCGGGGTGTTCGCCGATCGTCGAAAAGTCGCTCGGTGCCAAGGCACGCAAGATGGTCTACAGCGAAGGCGGCAGCGCGCGCACTCGGATGGTTGATACCTCTGAGCGGGAACAACAGTCTCTCGTATTGGCCGATTCCGAGATCCTGCAATTGGCGCGCTGGGCTGTGATTGTGGAGACACACTATGACCGCCCCATGGACATGGAGTGGGCTAAAGATGGTGTGACGGGCGAGTTGTTCGTCGTCCAAGCACGCCCCGAGACCGTTCAAGCCCGCAAAACGGGCACGCGTTTCACAACCCACCACCTCACTCAGGATGGTCCACTTCTGGTCTCTGGCGCCGCGATTGGTGATGCGATCGCCACGGGTTCAGCCTGTGTCATCCGAGACCCTGCCGACATTGAGAACTTTCGTGATGGGGCGATCCTGGTCACCGAAATGACCGATCCTGACTGGGTGCCGATTATGACCCGGGCCTCCGGAATCGTCACCGATCATGGCGGGTCAACCAGTCATGCGGCGATTGTGAGCCGCGAACTTGGCATCCCGGCAGTCGTCGGAACCGGCAATGCTACCGAGGTGCTCAACGAGGGCCAAGACATCACCCTGTCGTGTGCGGAGGGAGATCAGGGCCATATCTACGATGGCACCCTCGCCTTTGAGACCGAGGAGCTTGATCCCGCAACGCTGTCAGAAACACGCACGGCGGTGATGGTGAATATCGCGAGCCCGGCGGCGGCCTTCCAATGGTGGCGGCTGCCCGCGGCCGGAGTTGGCCTCGCCCGGATGGAATTCATCATCAACAACCTGATCACGATTCATCCGATGGCGCTCGTGCATCCCGAACTCGTGACTGATGAGAGCGAGCGCCAGCAAATTGCGGAGCTGACGCGTGGCTTTGACGATCCCACGGAGTTCTTTGTGGAGACCTTGGCGCTGGGGATTGCCAAACTTGCCACCCCGTACCATCCGCTGCCTGTGATCGTGAGGCTCAGCGACTTCAAAACCAACGAGTACGCGCACCTCATTGGCGGCAGCGTTTTCGAACACTCCGAAGAGAACCCGATGCTGGGATTCCGGGGAGCCTCCCGCTATTACAGCCCGCGCTACCGCGAAGGCTTCGATCTCGAATGCCGAGCGCTCAAGAGGGTGCGGGAGCAGATCGGTTTCACCAACATCATCATCATGGTGCCGTTCTGTCGCACTGTGGCCGAGGCCGATCGTGTTCTCGCTGTGATGGCAGAAAACGGGCTGGTGCGGGGTGAAAACGGGCTTCAGGTGTACATGATGTGCGAGATCCCCGCGAACGTGATCCTGGCCGAAAAGTTCGCGACGCGGTTCGACGGTTTCTCGATCGGCTCCAACGACTTGACACAATTAGTGCTCGGCGTCGATCGCGACTCAGAAGAGTTGGCGGCGCTTTTTGACGAACGGGATGACGCCGTCACGTCGATGATCAGCCAAGCCATCCAGAAAGCACACGCCGCCGGCATCAAGATCGGCATTTGCGGGCAGGGCCCCAGCAATCATGCCGACTTTGCGGCTTTCCTCGTCAACGAAGGAATCGACTCCATTTCTCTCAATCCCGACAGCTTTATGAAGACCGTTCCGCGTATTGCTGCTGCCGAGGCCGCAACGAATTAGGTAGTGGAAGCTCGAAAAATGCTGCTGATCGATTCTTCGAGCGTTGCGGTGAATTCTTCATCACTTTGCTGCGCCGTGAGCCCCTCGGTGAGCGCGCGCGAAAAGCTCGCCACTACGCCGGGTTGACGCGCGAGTCGAGCATTTGCTTCGGCGCGACTGTAGCCGCCAGAGAGGGCCAGGACTCGCAACACGTTTGGATGCGCAACCAACTCGGCATAGAAGTCGTCGATCTCGGGAAGAGTCAGCTTGAGCATGACGTGCTGGTCTGCGTTGAGGGAGTCAAGCTGTTCGAGGAGCGAGGCCTTGAGCATCCGCTCGGCCTCACTCTTGCTTGGCGAATGAATGTCGATCTCGGGCTCAATGATCGGCACGAGACCGGTCGCCAGAATCTGACGGCTGATCTCGAATTGTTGGTTAACGATTGCGTGAATGCCCGCCGCGTTGTCGAGCAGGATCAGTGACCGCATCTTGGTTCCGAAGATGCCGTTGTCGAGAGCGCGGGCCAGCACCGCGTCGAGCCCGGGCAGCGGATTCATCAGTTGGGCACCATTGACCTCGTCGTGGAGCCCCTTATCGACTTTGAGAAACGAGACGATGTTCTTCACGTTCCAGAGGTAGTCAGCGCTGAGGAGGCCCTCGATCTGACGGTCCATCGTCTGCTCGAAGAGGATGGCGCCCAGGATGCGTTCACCGCTGAAACTGGCGTTGGTGATGATGCGCGTGCGCATCGCATGAACGAGATCGAACATCTCCTCGTCGCTGGAGTAGGAATCATCCTGAATGCCATAGAGCTTCAGGGCTTTCGGCGTGCTGCCACCGCTCTGATCGAGAGCCGCAATGAAGCCGTCAGCGTCCTTGATCTTGGTGAACTGCAATTCATTCATGGTTATGCTCCTCTTCGTTCCGCCTAGTACCGCGTGGCCTCCGGAAGCACTAGTTCGAGAGCTTCTACTTCCTTAAGGGCACACATCTCGGTCGCCGGAGTCGCTGCCGTTGCGCTCCCCGCAGCGACAGCAGAACGGAATGCACGTTCAGGATCTTGCCCCTGCGACAGTCGCCACACGAAAGCCCCCAGAAAAGCATCGCCGGCACCGACGGCACTCTGAACCTGCACGTGAGGTACCGGCAAACGGATGACGCCCGCTGCCGACGCGAGCACGGCACCCTGGTCGCCCAGAGTGAGAGCCACGAGTTGAGCCGAGCCGCGCGCGACGAGTTCGGCGGCGGCATCCACTTCACTCTGTTCGGTTGTCAGCTCTCTGCCGACGAGTTCGCTCAGTTCGCGCAGGCTCGGCTTCACGAGATAGACGCCCTCGGCGAGGGCCGCGGTCAGTGCTTCGCCCGAGGTGTCGATGATCGAACGCGCGCCGCGTTGGTGGGCCAGACGTGCGACCTGAGCGTAGAAATCGGTGGGGACTCCGGGCGGCAGGCTTCCGCTCGCGACAACGTAGCCGCCGGGAACGATGGCTTCCTCTAAGGCCGCCAGACAGCGGCGCCACTCGGCTTCAGCGAACTCGGGGCCCTGCAACACGAAACGAAACTGTGCGCCTGAGGAACCCTCGTCCACGGTGAAGCTCTCGCGCGTAGTGCCAGCAATCGGCACGACGAGGCTGGGCACGTTTTCGGCCTCGAGCAACTGGCGGTAGGTCGCACCGGTGAGGCCGCCGGCCGCATAAATGGCTAGGGCATCCCCACCGAGGCTCTGGATGGTGCGTGCCACATTCACGCCGCCCCCGCCGGGATCAATCCGGCTGGGGCCGCAGCGCATCTTGTGATCCTTGATGACCTGCGCGGTCGATGTGCTGATGTCGAGCGCGGGGTTCAGGGTCAGGGTCACGATCGGTCGGGCGCTCGAAGCGAGCGGGAAAGTAGCGGATGCCATGGTCCCCATTTTATGGCGTTGTGCTGTCGCTTCGGCGGGCGTTAACTCTCGGCCGAGGGCTTATGCATTCCGAGTTCGTTGAGGGGCGCGTCGTCGACGGGCACCGGTGTGTGCTCGATGGGACAGTTAAGGATTGTTTCCGGTGTCGAATGGTCAATGAAGTGCTCAGACATTGGCCGCCCGCAGACAGGGCAGACGGCATCCGCCACCTTGGCGACGACAGCGTCGTAAGGGCCCAGCGCCGGTGTTCCTAGAATCGGGAAGAGTTTTTCGTTCAGCCAGTCGATGAATTTGACGTAGCCGTCCAGACCAGACTCTTCGCCTTCGTCTTTGGTGTGCTCGTGTTCGCTCATATTTTCAGGCTAGACCCGAGGGAGTGCGAATGTAAGGGGTGCGGGCAGCCCGTTGTCGTGCGCGCTCGCGGCTGAACAACCGTCACTCTTCACATCGCAGCGCGTGCCACCTAGCCTGATCCCATGACGATGGATGCTCACGCTGTGCTTGCCGGCCCGCGCGGTCGCCGTCTTTGCCTCGCGATCGTGCGCCAAGCGCCGCGAGAGGAGTTCCCTGAAATTGCGGTGTTCGACTGGTTGCTCCATTGGGCCGCCCATCAGCGTGAAAAAGCCCGCGGCCAAGGGGGAGCGATCTTCGGTTGGGGCCTCCCCGATCCGCTTCCCGACCCGACCGTCGAGGAGATCGTTGAGGCGCTCGAAGCGATCCCGCTGAGTTCGCTGCCCGCGCTCAGCTCCGCGGATCTCCTTGAGGCGCTCGCGGACTCGGTTGACAGCGCCCGGTGCTGGCACGAGCCCGACGGTACGGACGAGCTGCTGGCGGATGCCCGGCTCAGGCCCGCACTCGAGCGCATTGCTGAGCAGGTGGTTGCTTGGCCTGCGACCGCGTGGTGGAGTGAGCCCCTCGCTGCCGAGCAGTGGGCGGTGCAGTTTCGCGATGCTTACCTTCAGCGATCAGCCCCGACGGAGCCAGCGTTGGTCTTCGAGCAGTGGAGCACCGCAGCGATCGAAGAGGAGCAGTCTTATCGGCAACTCTTCTCGGATGATCCCACCGCGGAAACATCGGGCACTTGGTGGTCGCGGCCGCCCGGCGCGCTGGCGATGTCAACGAGCGCACGGGGAGAGTCCGGTCCTGTCGGCGTGTGGCTCATCGAAGACCGCATGGATGAAGAGCCGGCGGATGTACGGCGAGTGGGGTGGGCGCACGCCGCGCGGATATTCGAGATCGTCGACGCCGAGTCGTGGGCCCAGTTGTGCCGCTCCTATCCGTTCGACGTGAGCGAGAGTCGCCGTCATGTCTGGTACCTGACGACGGGACGCGTCGGCAAGTGGATGACTCCCGACTGGTCGCTGGTTGCCCGCGACTTCGACGCGGTGCACCTTTCGGTCGCGGCCTACCTGTCGGCGGCGGGAACGGCCATCCCGGTGAACAGTGACACCGCGAGCGTCATCGCTGGCTGGAACCCCGATGCGACCTATTGGCTGACCGACGTCGAGGATGGCGAACGTGCGGAGTCGAGTTGGGTGCGGGATGAGGAGACACGGCGGTGGCGCCCGCTCCTCGAGTAGCTACTCCTGCGCGCAGCTGCCCGATAGGCGTAGAGTGTTCGTATAAAGAAACTTACTTCGTCTAGCGAAAACTAGGGGACTGCGAACTGCGTAGTAATCCCTGATGCAGGGAGAGAGCATGATCGACAAAGTTGTCCCGTCTCTGGCGGATGCCGTTGCCGGGATCAAAGACGGCGCCACCATCATGATTGGCGGCTTCGGTCACGCCGGTCAGCCTCACGAACTCATCGACGCGCTCGTCGCTCAGGGCGCGAGCGACCTCACCGTCGTCAGCAATAACGCCGGAAATGGCGACGGCGGGCTCGCCGCGTTACTGTCCGCTGGCCGCGTGCGCAAGATCGTGTGTTCCTTTCCCCGCCAAGCCGATTCGTGGGTCTTTGACGCGCTTTATCGCGAGGGAAAGATCGAGCTCGAGTTGGTGCCGCAGGGAAACCTGGCCGAACGAATCCGTGCAGCAGGGGCTGGCATCGGCGCATTCTTCACGCCAACCGGCGTCGGAACCGAGCTGGCCGCGGGCAAAGAGACGCGGGAAATCAACGGGCGCACCTATGCGCTCGACTACCCGATCCATGCTGACTTCGCTGTGATCAGTGCACTCAAAGCCGACCGCTGGGGAAACCTGGTTTACCGCCAGACGGCTCGCAACTTCGGCCCGATCATGGCCTCCGCCGCCACGACCAGCATCGTTCAGGTCGACGAGGTCGTGCCGCTCGGAGAACTCGATCCCGAGAGCGTGGTCACGCCGAGCATCTACGTGAACCGGGTAGTCGTGGTGGGGGAGCGGGGCTGGCTCGCCAATAACGAATTTATTGGTGGTGTCGACCTCGAAGGGCAGCCACTCGACGCGGAGCTCGCAGCCACAGGAGGCACGAAATGACCACCACGCTCAGTCGCATCGAGCTCGCGCAGCAGATCGCCGCGGCCATCCCCGACGGCTCTTTCGTGAATCTGGGCATCGGCGCCCCGACCCTCGTCGCCAACTACTTGCCTGCCGACCTCGAAATCATTCTTCACACCGAGAACGGCATGCTCGGGATGGGGCCTGCCCCCGAGGCTGACCGTGTTGACCCCGACCTGATTAATGCGGGAAAGCAGGCTGTCACTGCGTTACCCGGGGCGGCATATTTTCATCAGGCTGACTCCTTCGCCATGATGCGCGGCGGTCACCTTGACGTCTGTGTTCTCGGTGCCTTTCAGGTCGCGGAGAACGGTGACCTCGCGAACTGGTCAACGGGAGCACCGGGCGCCATCCCCGCTGTCGGTGGAGCGATGGATCTCGCGATCGGTGCCAAAGAGGTTTACGTGATGACTGACCTCCTCACCAAGCAGGGTGAGTCGAAGCTCGTTGCGGCGTGCAGCTATCCGCTCACCGGCGTCGGCTGTGTATCCCGGGTGTACACCGATCACGCGGTATTCGACGTCACGCCGGACGGTTTTGCAGTGCGCGAACTCTATGGCGACAACACTCTGGAACTTCTCACCAGCCTCACCGGGCTCACCCTCGTTGACGCCACCGCAAGTGCCACTACGAGTGCCGCCGCGAACGACGCAGAAGGACACTGATCATGACGAGTACCTATATTTACGACGCTGTTCGCACCCCCTTCGCACGTCACGGGAAAGCGTTCGCAGACGTGCGACCGGATGACCTCGCGGCCGTGGTCATGAAGGCGGCGATTCAGCGCACTGACCTCGATCCGGCGCGCGTGGATGACGTCATCTTTGGTGACGCCAACCAGGCGGGCGAAGACAACCGAAACGTCGCGCGGTTCGGGGCTCTCTTGGCCGGATTCCCCACTTCCGTTTCGGGAGTGACCGTCAACCGACTGTGTGGCTCTGCAGTGGAATCCGTGATTCAAGGCAGCCGCGCGATCGAAGCGGGCGACGCCAGCATCATCCTGGCGGGCGGAGTCGAGTCCATGACTCGGGCGCCGTTCATTGTCGAGAAGTCATCGCGGCCGTTCCCGCTGGCTAACCAGACGATCTGGAACTCCTCGATCGGGTGGCGCATGGTCAACCCAGCGCTGCGCGAGGACTGGACGATCTCGAACGGGCAGAGCGCCGAAAAGCTAGCGCTCATGCACGACCTCAGCCGTGCCCAGCAAGACGAGTTTGCCGCGCGCAGCCACCGCCTGGCCGCTGAAGCGTGGGCCGCGGGGCACTACGACGGAGAAATCGTTCAAGTGCCTGGCCACGAGTTGGAACGCGACGAGGGAATCCGGGACGACACCACGGTGGAAACACTGAGCGCTCTTCGGCCGGCGTTTGCCAAGGACGGCACCGTGACGGCCGGCAACTCATCCTCGCTCAACGATGGCGCATCCGCCGTGCTTCTGGGAGCAGAAGGCGTACTAGATATCGAACCGCTGGCCCGCATAACAGGCCGTGGCGTCGCCGGCAGTGATCCCGACGTGTTCGGAATCGCCCCCGTGGAAGCCGCCAACCGAGCACTCGCTCGCGCCGGACGGACCTGGGCGGATGTCGACATCGTCGAGCTGAACGAAGCGTTCGCCTCCCAGTCGTTGGCCTGCATCGCGCTGTGGCCCGAGCTGGACCCGGAACGCGTGAACATCCACGGCGGGGCCATCGCTATGGGGCACCCGCTCGGGGCATCCGGTGGTCGCATCATTGGCCATGCGGCCCACGAGCTTAAGCGCCGCGGCGGTGGAGTCGCTGTTGTTGCCATCTGTATCGGCGTCGGTCAAGGGCTGGCCGTCGTTCTCGAGCGCTAAGACCGCGCCGCGAACACTGAGGGTGCTGGCGGCACTAGGTTCCTCGGTAGAGTTCTGGAGGAGGCGCGATGAAAGACACTGAAGTGAGCCCAACCTCAGACGCAGAAGCACCGGCGGAAGACTTCGTTCAGTCTCTCGCACGCGGAATCGCAGTGCTCCGAGTGTTCGACGCCGAGAATGCGCAGCAGACGCTGAGTGAAGTCGCGCGTAACGCGGGCATCCCCGCCGCTGCAGCCCGGCGTTTTCTTCGCACGCTCGAATCCCTCGGCTATGTGCGCTCATCAGGGCGTCAGTTTGCGCTCACCCCCAAGGTTCTCGAAATCGGCTTCGGCTATCTCTCTTCGCTCTCGCTTCACGACGTGGTTCAACCCCACCTCGAAGCGCTCTCGCGCGCCACGGGAGAATCCGCCTCTGTGGCCGTGCTTCTCGACGAAGAGATCGTCTACGTCGCCCGCGTTCCTACCCGCCACATCATGAACGTGCGCATTACGATCGGCACGCGCTTTCCCGCCTTCGCCACGAGCATGGGGCGCGTTCTTCTCGCAGGCATTCCGGCGACGGAGCGCGAACAGCTGCTGGCCAGCGCCATCATGCCGGCACTCACCCCGACCACCATCACGGATGCTCGACTGCTCGAAGCCGAGATCGAGCGAGTCGCCGCGCAAGGGTGGTCGATCGTGGATGGCGAGCTTGAGGCAGGGCTGCTCTCGGCGGCCGTTCCCATTCGTGATGGCGACGGCACGGTAACGGCTGCGCTCAACATTTCCACAAGTGCTACCCGCGACTCGGTGGAGTACCTGCGTGCGCACCACCTGCCGCTCGCGCTCGCGACGGCGGATGACATCCAGAGAGATCTACGCCGGATCTCTGTCTGAGCGCACTGACTGCACCGAGCGTACTGACTGCACCGAGTGTGCTCAGCGTCGCGCGAGCTGATCTTCGACGTAGACGGGCTTGCGCAGCAGGATTCCCCCGACCGATGCGATGACCGCTGACGCGATCAACATGATGAACACGGCAACCCACCCGCCCGTTGTTTCGCGCAGCACACCCACGAGCAGCGGTCCGAGTGAGGCGATGGTGTAGCCGACGCCTTGAACAAAACCGCTGAGGGCGACCGAGCCGCGCATTGTGCGGGAGCGGAGGTTGATGAGCACGAGGCACACCGGGAACAGCAGCGCGCCCAAGCCGATGCAGACTACCCAGAGGGTGGTCGCGAAGCCGGGGGCCAGCAGCAGGCCGAGGTCGCCGACAATGAAGAATACGACGCCCAGTTGCACGAGGGGGCTGACGTTCTTGAGCCTCGCCGCCAGCACCGGGATGAAGAGCGCCGCGGGCAACCCCATGGCGGCATAGAGAGCGAGCAGCGCTCCTGACTCCGCTGCTGTGGTGTCTGTTGTTTGAGCGAGAATATCGGGCAGCCACGTCAGCACGCCATAGACGTTGAACGACGAGATAGCGAAAACGATGGCCACGGTCCACGCCACGGACGATTGCCAGATCGGGCGCCCCCGCAGCGGCAGTGCCTGAGGAAGTTCGGCGGTGTCATTCGCCGAGGTGTCCCGTTTCTCGCGCGAGCGCTGCACCAGAAGCGTTATCCACGGCACGAGACTGGCAAACGCCAGAATCGACCACATTCCCAGCGACAAACGCCAGTCGGTTGCGTGAGCGACGGGAACGGCGACGAGAGCGGGTATGGCAGCGCTCGCCGAGGCCAGCGTCGCGTAGAGCGCCGTCACCATCCCGATGCGGTCGGGAAAATAACGCTTCACGAGGGGTGGCAGCAGCACGTTGCCAATTCCCATTCCCACGAGCGCGAGCGCACTGCCGACCAGAAGGATGGCGTAGCCGCCAGCAGCGGCGCGCAGCAAGTGGCCGACAATCATGAAGCCAATGGCGAGGATCAGGAACCGTTCCAGCCCGAGTCTGCGCGCGACCGGTGCGCTGAAAATAGCGGAGACGGCGAAGGCCATCGGCGGGATCATCCCGAGCAGACCGAGCGCCACGTTGTCGAGGGGAATGTCGACGGCGATCTCACGCGTAATGGGAGAGATAGCGGAGACGGCCGTGCGCAGGTTCAGCGCGACCAGAAGGATGCCGACAAGGGCGATGGTGCGCCCCGCCCACAGGGGGAGCGGCTGGGAGTGCGGCATGGCGTTACTTTCGGTCCTGGTGCACCTGAACGTCTGGGCGCCGGCTGGCGCAGTTCCGCAGCGAGCGGATGCCTAGTTGGCGACGAGGTCGTTGGCGTGAGTGTTGATGCTCGTCGTGCCGGTTTCGGTCATGAGGAAGACGTCTTCGACGCGCACGCCAACGCGACCGGGCCAGAACACCGACGGCTCGATCGTGAAGAGCATTCCGGGTTCGAGAGGTGTGTTGTCCTCTTCGGAGATGTACGGCAGTTCGTGCACGTCGAGGCCGATGCAGTGGCCGGTGCGGTGACGGAACCAGTCGCCGTAGCCGCCCTCTTCGATCACGGCGCGAGTTGCGCGGTGCACATCGCCACCGGTCGCTCCGGGAACAGCCGCTTGGCGCCCAGCTTCCTGCGCGGCGATAACGAGGTCGTACACGCGCTCGTACTCTTCGTTGGGAGTTCCGATGTGGATGGTGCGGCCGAAGTCAGAGCAGTAGCCCTGCGTAATCGCACCGAAGTCGAAGCTCACGCCGGCACCCGACTTGAGGGAATCGTTGGAGACTCGCACGCTGGCATCACGGCCCAGTTCAGGGCCCATGGCCCACACGCCGGTGTCGAACGAGGCACCGAGGGAGCCGTGCTGACGCATCCGGAGATCGATCTCAGACGAGAGTTCGAGCTCGGTGATTCCCGAAACGACCATCTTTTCGACGTCGGCGAAAACGTCATCGACGATCTTGGCTGACTGGCGCATCAGGGCGATTTCCTGATCGTCCTTGATGCGGCGAATCTGATTGATGATGGCGTCGGCGACCACGAAGTCGGCGTCTGGTTTGTGGTTGCGGAGCTCGATGGTGGTTTCTGCCCAGCTGCGACCGCTCAGAGCGATTCGGCTAACGGCATCCGCTTCGTGCCCGCAGCTTTCTTGGCCGGGGCGAGCGCCCATGGCGACCGTGTTGGCTTTGCTCGTGTAGCTGTCGAATGCCTTGCGGAAGATCTCGCCTCCGTCGTCTTTTTCGTTCGCGGTCATGACCTCGCCGGCAATGCCGTCGGGGAGGTCGAACTCTTGAAAGTGACGGGTGAGAACGAAGAGCGGGTCGTTGCCGGGGGAGATGAACGCTCCCGAGATCCAGTGGTTGGTATAGCCGATGTTTCCGAACGACGGAAGGCGGCGACCGAGACCGGTGAAGTATTCAAGATCTGATTGCGAAGCGGGGAGAAAGACGACATCGATGTTGGATTCATCGAGTTTGGTCCAGAGCTTCGACAGGCGCTGGGTGTAGTCGAATTCGATCTTTTCCATCATGAACGTGATGCTCGTTTCTGTTCGCTTAACACAGCGGTCCGAACTGAACTGAGCGGCCGCTTGTCCTTTTTCACTGTAGCGGAAGTTTCGAAATTTGAACACTAGTTCGCTAGTCGAACAATTGAGCTTGCGAGATAGTGCAGGAATAGATTCTTTGAGTCGGGCGGTTGCCTCGATACACCCGAGGAGGGGCGGCGTCGTGAGCACACATGCCGCATGATCGCCGCCCCACCCGCAGGCCAGGTCTGCTAGGAAATGGAAGCGTCGAGAATGTCAACGTCCGAACGGTCGCCGAGCAACTCCCAGCGCTGAAGCGAGAACGGCACGTTTCCGTTGAGCCACACGTAGTCGTGGAAGTCGCGCGTCGAGAAAGCATCCTTCTGCTGGTTGATGGCATCCGTCATCAGGCGAATGAGCAGCATCTTGCCCACGTGGTACGACATGGCCAAGCCTGGCGTCGCGATGTACATCGACGATTCGTCGAGAGCGGTCTCGCGATCCATGGGAACCAGATCAACGAAGAACTGCGTCGAGTCATGAACGCTGAACTCACCCGTTGCCAGGCTCACATCAGCGATGACCCGCAGGCTGCGCAGACGGTTGAAGTTGTGGATGACCTCTTCGGAGTGCGGCGAATCGGTGAAGAGCCCCGCCAGCATCATCATTTCCTCGTTGTAGAACGCGATTCCCTCGTTCGCCGCGGAGTCGTAGTACCGGCGACGGAGCGGATTCTCGTGACGGGAGGCCAGCGCGAGCTGCTGGTAGTGCGCACCCTCGTGAACGATGCCCAGCCGCGGATCGCGTGCGTTCGCCGCGTAGAAGTAGGGCAGCCCAGGAGTCGGCTCTGGCGAGTAAGAAATACCGTCCATGTCGACTCGCTGCTCGCTCGTGAGATCATCGGTCACTCCCAGCCAGCGCAAGGGCTCGACATACGCGGGCAGGGCGCCGACGAGGTAGTGGCGCAGGTTGTTGGGTTGGCTCAGAAGGTTCTCGGACTCATAGAAGTCGCGAACCTGCTGCTCCTGCTCTGCCTCGCGAGCAACCTGTGCTTCGACGTTCTCCGAGAGCGTGTCAGCGGCAAGATTGCGGTAGCGGTTGGTGACGATCGTTTCGGAGACCACTGCGCGCTGGTAGTCCTGACGGGCGGCGCGAACCATGTCTTCTGGTTCGGCGGCGACGAGTGCCACGTTGCGCAGGAACCAAACGAACTTCTCGCGACCTACGGCCTGATCTGGTGCCATGGAGTCAGCATTCGCTTCCAGCCAGTCGCGGAACGCGGTGAGAGCTTCGGCGGCGGCGGGCGTAGCGCTGCGTAGCTGCTCGAGCACGGCAGCATCGACATAGCCCTCGAGCTTCTCGACGGTGTCGGCGAACTGAGCTCCGGCATCCGACAGCATTTCGGCAGCAACTTTTGCAAGGGTGCTGACGCCGGCGCGGGCGAGGTTCTCTTGAGCCGTGGCGACCTGCGAAGGAATTGCCTCGGCGACGGTCACCAAGGCCTGCTGGCGTTCGGCAGAGAAAGGAGGCACTTGAAGCAAGCGGTCGAAGAATGGGCCGAGGATCTGACTCGTGAGGAAGACGGCGTCTTTCTCCCAGTTGCGCAGCGTGTCAATGTCCCAGGTGACGCGAGCTAGGGAGGAGCCGACCAAGCGGTAGTCGACCTGTACGGGAACGGGCTCTGAGCTGACGTCGATAGCCGCCCAGCGGGCGTGGAACTCGGCGTAGCGGCTGCGGATGTCGTCGATAGCGGCAACGCTGAACTGCGGCACCCAGTCGGCGCCGCGGTCGACGCGGGGAATGTCATCGCCCGTGTGGAACGCTATCGCGTAACGCCACTGCCATATTTCGGCGCCCAGTTGTTGTACGGCGTCGTGTCCCATGTGATCTCCTTTGACGAGCTCACCCGCGGGAAGCGTCGTGAGCGTAGATATTGGTGTGTAGGTGAAGAAGTGCGTTGCGGTTACAACGGTTTGATTTTGAGGATGACCCGCTGTGACTGAATTTGCTCAGGGATGTAGGCGCGGTTGAAGTAGCGCCACGCGAGAGTGTCGATGTGAGCGCGAGCTTCAGCCCCGTGGATCTCTTCGACAACGGTGCCGCGTACCTCGGCGTACTCATAGGGGTTGTCCTTGTTGATAATGAGCACGGCGACTCGAGGGTCGCGTTGCACATTTTTGTACTTTGCCCGGTGAACTTCGGTGTTGATAAAGATGTACTCGTCATCGCAATCGACCCACATCACCTGAGCGCACGGCTGGCCATCGGCCTTGAGAGTCGTAAAGGAGGCAAAGTGCCCGCCCTGAGCCAGTTCGCGCGTTTTCTCGCTAAGCATTGTTGCCTTTCCTTTGTGAAGCGTGACCCTCGCGTCCTGGGCGACGGCGGACCGTAGTAATGCTGTTGGGGCCCTGCCAGGAGGGACACAACCCCAACAGGTCTAGTGCGGCTCAGCAACCCGTGTTGCGAGAAGTTCCAGTCGCACGGCGGGGCCACCGGCGGGCTGATGCCAGCAGGCGGCGGCGCGTGAATCGTCAATCATGACGAGCGACGGATCTTCGGTCGAGCAGCGGTCCATGGCGACCGGGCAGCGCGGGTGGAACCGGCATCCGGTCGGCGGGGCGGCGGGGTCGGGAACTTCGCCGTCCGGGGCAACAGGCGCAGCGGCATCCTCTTCGAGGCTCGGGATGGCTCGCACGAGGGCATCGGTATACGGGTGCAGTCGAGATTCCCACAGCTCGTCGGTTGGTGCCGTTTCTACGATCCGACCGAGGTACATCACGGCGACTTTGTCGGCGATGTGGCGCACCACCGAAAGGTCGTGCGAGATGAAGAGCAGGCCCATTCCGCGCTCTTTGGCGAGCCCCACGAGGAGGTTCGCAATCTGAGCTTGAGTCGAGGCATCGAGCGCCGATACGGCCTCATCCGCCACAATCACCGATGGCTGGGGCGCGAGAGCCCGAGCGATGGCAATTCGTTGGCGTTGGCCACCCGAGAACTCGTGAGGGTAGCGGTCGGCTACAGCAGCGGAGAGTCCTACCGCTTCGAGCAGCACTACCGCAGCGGCGCGGGCCGATGAATCGCTGGAGGTGTCAGTGAGGCCGTCGGCGATCTGGCGCCAGATGCGGCGGCGAGGGTTCAGCGAAGAATAGGGGTCTTGGAAAACCATCTGCAGCCCGCGGTCTGCCTTGGGGCGTGCGCGGCGACCCACCGGACTCACCGGGATGCCGTTGAGAGTGACAGAGCCGGAGGTCAGCTTCTGCAGGCCAACGATGCCGCGGCCCAGTGTGGACTTTCCGCATCCGGACTCTCCGACGAGTCCGACGATTTCGCCCGGTCCCACTTCAAGCGAAGCTCCGGCGACGGCGCGAACGGGGCGACGGCCCGGGGTTTTGTAATCGACAATGACGTCTCGTACTTCAAGAAGCGACATGCTGATCCTTCCGAGGAGCGAGTGAGATATCGAGGGGGATAGCGCCCTCGGGTAGCGAGCCGAAAGGGTCGACGGCGCACGCAGCGAAGTGTCCCGGTTCTAGCTCGCGGAGTTCGGGTACATCGGTGCGGCACGACTCGACGGCGAACGTGCAGCGCGGGTTGAACGCGCAGCCGCTCGGGCGACGATCAGGCGTCGATGGCTCACCGGGAATGGGAACGAGCGCCTTGCCGAGCGCAGCGCCCTCGGGTAGCGCCTCGATAAGAGCGCGAGTGTACGGGTGGCGAGTGGAATTGAGAACTTCGCCGATGGAGCCGCTCTCGGCCAGACGGCCTCCGTACATCACGTACAGGCGATCGGCGATGACGTTCATAACGGCGAGGTCGTGGGTGATGAACACCACGGCCATTCCCGTCTCCTTGCGCAGTCGGTCAAGAAGATCGAGGATGCCGGCCTGCACGGTAACGTCGAGCGCGGTGGTGATCTCATCGGCGATCAATAGCTTGGGGTCGCACGCCAGAGCCATGGCAATGGCGATGCGTTGGCGCATTCCGCCCGAGAACCGGTGGGGGAACGCGGTCAGTGCCGACGTGGGGTCGGGAATGCGCACCATCTCGAGCAGTTCAGCGGCACGTGCCCAGGCGGCCTTGCGACCGAGACCCTTATGAACCCTCAGGTGCTCAGTGAGCTGCGTTCCGATATTGAGCATCGGATGCAACGACGTCATGGGGTCTTGAAACACCATGGCCACTTCGGTGCCGCGAACGGATTGCAGCTGCTTCGGTGTCATGGACAGCACATCGACACCGTTGACGCGCACCTCTCCGGTGCTGGTCGCGCCCGCCGGGAGGAAGCCAAGGGAGGTCATCGCGGTCACGGTTTTACCGCTGCCGCTCTCGCCGGCGATGCCGACGATCTCGCCGGCGTTCACGGTGATGCTGACACCTTCAACAAGGTTGCGACCACCGCGGATCAGGATGGAAAGGTTATCTACTTCGAGAAGGCTCATTTGTCATTCCTCACAGTTCACTCGTGGCGACAGAACGCGCCGAGCGTGGGTCGAGGGCATCTCTCATGGCGTCGCCGAGGAAGTTGAAGCCGAGTACGACGGTAAAGATCGCCAGCCCGGGGAACAGGGCTACCCAGTAGTTGTAGAACACCGCAGCGCCAGAGGAGACCATCGAGCCCCACTCGGGCTCCGGGGGTACAGCGCCGAGGCCCAGGAACGAGAGCCCGGAGAGGAGGAGCACAGCGTTACCCAGTTCAAGTGATGCGAGCACGAGTACAGGCCCGGCGACGTTGGGCATTACTTCTTTGACGAGGGCTTTAGCGCTCGAGTCACCCAGGAGTCGGCTCGCGGCCAAGTAGTTCGTTTCACGAAGACTCAGCACGAGTGAGCGAGTCACCCGGGCGTAGGCCGGCCACGAGACGATGACGATCGCGAGTACCGCGTTCGTCAGCGATGGGCCGAGCGAGGCGGCGACAGCCATCGCGAGGATGATCGCGGGGAAGGCGAAGAAGAGGTCAACAACACGCATGAGCGCTGCATCCACCACACCACCGACGTAGCCAGCGATAGCACCGACTGTTGCGCCGACGATCACCGAGAGGGTGACCAAGAGAACGGCGAGCGGCAAGCTGACGCGAGCTCCATAGATGACGCGCGAGAGGATGTCTCGACCGACGACATCGGTGCCAAACGGATGATCACCCGATGGCGGAAGGTACCGGTCGAAGTCTTGAGCGAGCGGATCGTGGGGTGCAACCCAGGGAGCGAATATCGCGATGACAGTCCACGAAACGATGACGAAGATGCCGACGACCGCGAGGGGCCTGCGCCACGCGGCCGGAAGCCGCTTGCGCGCGGGCAGCCAGCGACTGCGCTTTATCGGAATGCCGTCGGGGGCGAGGGTGGGGTCTGTAGTTGAAGTTGTCATGCTCTGCGAATCCTCGGGTCGATGACGCCATATAAGAAGTCGACGATCAGGTTGACGGTGATGTACACGAGTGCGACGAACAGGGTGACGCCGACGATCGCGGGAAGGTCGAGGTTGCTCGCGCTCCGGAAGGCGTAAGCGCCGATGCCCGGCCAGCCAAAGATCTGCTCGACGAGTACGGTTCCGGCGAGAAGCGACGCGAACGCGGTTCCCAGCACGGTGATCACGGGCACTAGCGCGCCGCGCAATACGTGACGGAGCACGACGGTGTGTCGAGGCAAGCCCTTGGCTTCGGCGGCGCGCACGTATTCGTTTCCGAGCACCTCGAGCATTGAGGATCGGGTGAAGCGCAGAAGAAGGCCGATCATGGGGGCCGAGAGCACGAGCGCGGGAAGAATCAGGTGGGAGAACGCACTCACGAACAACGGCCAGTTGCCGGCCGCGAGAGCATCGAAGGTGTACATGCCCGTGATCTGAGGGGGCGGAGTCTCGCCGGGGTTCAGCCGACCCGAGGACGGGAAGATGCGATTGACGGTCGAGAACAGGTATACCGCGATGAGGGCGAGCCAGAAAATGGGGATCGAGACGCCGCCAAGGCTGACGACGCGAAGCACCTGGTCAACGATGCCATTGGCGCGCAGCGAGGCAATGATTCCGAAGCCCACTCCCATCACGATGGCGATGAGGGTGGCGGCGATGGCGAGTTCAGCGGATGCGGGGCCGAACTGAGCCAGGTCAGACAGAACTGGGTTCTGAGTTCGAATCGATGTACCCAGGTCTCCGCGAAAGAGGTTGCCCAGATAGATGAAGAACTGCATGTATAGCGGCTGGTCGAGCCCGTAGCGCGTGCGCATTGCGGCGACGATTTCGGGGTCAGCAGCCGCGCGCTCGCCGAGTCGCGAGGTGGCGGCATCGCCGGGAAGAAGTGCGGTGAGGATGAAGGAAACGAAGATGATTCCGACGGAGAGAATTGCGGCCGAACCCAGTCGGCTAAGGATGAAGCGAAACAACATGAGGGCCTCCCTCTCGCGTCGCAGAATGCGTCGTGCGGTTAGTGGAGTGCTGGTTGGCGGTTCGAGAAGAACCGCCAACCAGCAGGATCCTGATTACTTGCCGATGTAGGTCAGGTCAATTCCGAACACTGCGGAGAATACTGCTCCCTCAATGTCCTTGCCTGCAACTACAGACGCTGCGGGCTGGAACAGTGGAGCGAAGACGCCCACCTCGTTCATAGCCAGCTGGTATTCGCGGAAGATAGCTTCGCGCTCTGCCTCGTCGGTGGTTACCGCAGCCTGCTCAGAGAGCTCGACGAGCTCGGTGTGCGAGCCGCCGGTCCAGCCGGCGCGGAGACCGACGATGTTGTCCGGAGCGAAGACGAGGTAGTCGGCCGGGTCCGGGTAGTCCGGGTTCCAGAGCCAGAGACCCATTTCTTCGGTTCCGCCACGGTAGGAGTCAAGCGCCGTCGAGATGGGCGACGGAGCGAGAGTGATCTCGAGTCCGACTTCCTTCAGGTTGGCCTGAATGCGCTCTGCAACAGCTCCGAAGCTGATTCCCGCTACCGAGAAGTCGCTGGGGTACTCGAGCTCGATCGGGTCGATGTCGCCGAGTTCAGCTACTGCTGCCTTGGCCTTGTCGAGGTCACGAACGGTGACGTCGGCCGGCTTGAGTGCACCGAAGAAGACGCTCGGCACTACGCCGGCAACCTGTTCGGAGCCGTCGCCAGCGATTTCGAGCAGACCGTCGTAGTCGAGGCCGTACTTAACAGCATCACGGAAGGCCTGGGTCGAGGTGATCTCCGAGATCTCCGGGTTCGCGTTAGAGAACAGGAAGAAGATCGTGGGCGAGATGCCACTTTCGATTACGAGGTCAGGGTTCGACTCGATTGCGGGAAGCTGGTCAGAGCCGAGGTCGAGCGCGATGTCGATCGTTCCGCTCTGAACATCCATCAACTGGTTCTCAGCCGTGGCGTTCTTGAGCACGATCTTCTCGTACGCTGCCGGCTCTCCCCAGTAGTTGGGGTTCGCCACGATGACAGTCTCTGTCTCCGTGTTGAAGGTTTCGATGATGTACGGACCGCTACCGGCCGACGTTGTGTTGAGGAATTCCTCAGCGGTGTCGGTCGTGCTGGCGTCTTCAGCATCGGTTCCACCGTTGGCCTTGACGACCTCGGAGTTCACGATACCGAGCGTCTGGGCGGTGATGATCGCCGGGATAGCGGTGTTCGGCTTCTCGGAGGTGATCACGACGGTGCTCTCGTCGGGGGCTGTCACAGACAGACCCTCCATCAAGAAGGAACCGTTGCCTTGGATGTTCTTGACGCGGTCAAAGGAGAAGACAACGTCGGCCGAGGTGAGCGGCGTTCCATCGGAGAAGACGACGTCATCGCGAAGCGCGAAGGTGTATTCGGTAGCGCCTTCGTTGACTTCGTAGCTTTCGGCGACCATCGGGATGGGCGTGGTTGCATCGCCCTTCGCGAAGGTCAACAGGGTGTCGTACACCGCTCGGCCGAAGATTCCGCCGGTTGTTTCGAAGCTGCGAGCGGGGTCAGCAGTGGCAAGGTCAAATGACTTTCCCAATACCAAGGTGTCTTTTACTGTGTCGGGGGCCGCTGTGTCTGCCGGAGTACAACCGGTAAGCACGAGAGCGCCCGCGATGACAGCGGCAACAAAAGCGCCGCCACGTGAGATTCTCATCAGGGTCATTCCTTTCAGTTCCGTTGGTGTTGCAGGGTGTGGTGCAGTCTGTGTTTCGTTAGTGCGCCGCCGAAGTCACAAGTACATCTTCGTGGTTGTGCGCGACCCGCCAGCCGTCTGAGGTGCGACGCCAGACACCCGTGTTGCGGATGCGCTCGTCTGGCGTGTCTCCTTCGAAACGAACCACGAGCATGTGGCGAAGTACAGCGACATCGCCCCACACATCGATGACCTGATCGAAAGCCTCGAGCGATTCAACTTGTGGTTGATCGTCTCCGGTCGGTCGAGTGGCCCGCACGGCGTTCAGGCCTTCGAGGCCGAACACCAGCGCTTCGTGCTCCGAGTCCCAGATGGTGCAGTCGGGGTGGATGTGGCGATCGATACGCGGGCGATCCTGCGTTTCGAACCCGCTATACATTTCGTTCTGCCCGTGCCAGATTTCGGCTTTGTCGGTTTCGATCGTCATGTGATCCCCTTCGCCAGATGGTTATCTGCCAGCGGTGCGGTTAGTGCCGTGAGGTGAAGAACAAGAGGAGGCGGTGAGTCTGCGACGCGAGAGCGAACACGACTTTCGTTGTGGGAATGTCGGTTCAGATCTAGGGTAAGACTCGAGCGTCGACCTCTTGAATCGAGAGCCTACACGTAAGTTACAAGATAGAACAAGTGTTCGTGTTGCGAACAAATCTCGATTTCGATCGCGGAAACATCGCGGAAATCTGCGGTACATGCGCCCGAAACGCGAGTCAGGCCTAGCGTGGCTCCGTGCGATCCGCGCCCCGCTGAGACACTCGAGTAGTGGGTTAGTCCGCGAAGCGTTCCGGGGCGAAGGGTGAGAGGTCTCGTTCTACGGGAACGCCCGTGGCGAGGTCGGCGAGAATGCGCCCCATGAGCGGTCCAGCCGTAAACCCCATGTGCGGGTAGATGCCGACGAAGACCCCGGGGGCCGCGTCGTACTCTCCGATGATCGGGAGCAGGTCAGGCGTCGCGTTTCCGATGCCAGCCCACGTGCGAACAACGTGAGCATTCGCGATCGCCGGTGCCACTTTCATGGCGACGCGCAGATTGTCCCGGAGCGAATCGGGATTCACTACCCACTCGCCTTCAGCGTTGCGTCGCGCCGGCCAGCCTCCGCCAATCAGGAGCGCGCCGGTGTGTGCTTGCTTCAGGGTCAGCTTGTCACCGGCGTAGTACACGAGGTGCTTCACAAGGGGCTTGACCGGTTCGGTGGCGCTCACCTGCACGGGCTCGCTCGTGACGGGAATGTCGAGGCCGAGCATCCGGCCGATGGAATTCATGCCGTCACCGGCTGCCAGCACGATCGACCGAGCATGGATCGTTGTTGCCCCGGCTTCGAGCTCGTAGCCGTCGCTGGTGCGCGTGATGCTTGTCACGGGCGCACCCAGCGCAAAGCGAGCGCCGTGGTTTTCGGCGGCGCGAGCGAAGGCGGGCGCGGCAAGAAGGGGGTTGGCTTTGCCCTCGGTGGGCATGTACGAGCCTCCGGGCATATCGAGGGAGACCCAGGGGGCAAGTTCTTGCAGTTCAGCTTGGCTGAGCATGCGGGAGTTGTAGCCGGCCTCCTGCTCGATCGCGACCTTGCGCGCAATGTCATCGAGTTGGCCCTGAGTAGCGCCGATCAGGATGCCGCCGTTTCGAGTGACTTCAAGGTCGACTCCGAGCTCGGCGGAGAGCGCATCCCAAAGCTCGAGGGAATCGGTGAGAAACCGTAAGGCGGGGAGAAAGCTGTGTGCCCAGTCTTCGCCACGTTCCATGAACGACGGATGCTGGATCATCCCGTGAAGGCTGCCAGCGTTACGACCGGAGGCCTCAGTGTTGAGGTCTTTGCCGTCGACCAGCACGACATCGACGCCGCGCTTGGCTAGTTCGTAGGCGGTCGCAGCGCCGGTAATTCCGCCACCGATGACGGCAACTTCTGCATTCTGTTTCACTGTGTCTATCCCCGATCAACCCGTGAGTTCTGTGTCTACTATGCAGCCTGGGTGCTGCGCTCACGGGAGCGCAGCACCATGAAGGCGGAGGGGAAGGTTATTCCCACGAACGCTGTTCTTGATTGTGGATGAGGCGCCATCCCTCGGGTTCACGCTGCCACACTCCGGTGTTGCGCAGAAGCTCGTCGGGGGTGTCGCCCTCGAACACGACGGTGGCGTAGTGGCGAAGGACCGCGATATCTCCCCACACGTCGGTGACGGGGTCGTGCGCGGTAAGGGAGAGGACCTTGGGCTGGTCGTCGTCGGCGGGACGCGCCGCGCGAATAGCATTGAGTCCGTCGAGGCCGATCACCATGGACCAGTTACCTGAATCCCAGATCGTGCAATCGGCGTGGATGTACTGATCGGTGCGAGCGCGGTTGCTGGTTTCAAATCCGACGTACATGTCTTGCTGGTTCGCCCAAATCTCTGCGGCATCGGTTTCGTTCGACATTCGTTGTGCCTCTCCTTTAGATGATGTGCAATCATGAATGAGAATAACCGCTATTCGCCCTCTCGTGCGCAAAGCGGATAGATGACAGAATTGATGTGAACACCACCCACGCTCCAGGAAGGCGCCGCCATGGTTGAACCACTAGCCCCCCGAACACACTCACTGCTCAGCGACCACAAGGTTCCGCTGGGAATCTTCATCGGGGGTGCCTGGGAAGAAACCGGCCGCGAGTTCTCGGTAGTTAACCCGTCGACCGGCAGCGTTATCGCCAGCGTGAGCGACGGAGACGCCTCGGATGCCGTACGCGCGCTCGACGCCGCCGTCGCCGCGCAAGACGACTGGCGCGCGATGGCGCCTCGTGCTCGCGCAAACCTCTTCCACGCGGCACACCGTCTTCTCGAATCCCGGGCGGATGCGTTTGCCGACATCATGACGCTCGAGAGCGGAAAGCCGCGAGCAGAGTCCGTGGGCGAATTCGCACTCTCGATCGGTTTCTTCCAGTGGTACGCCGAGCAGATCGCTCACATCCACGGCACATACTCGTCGTCGTCGAACGGCGGATTCCGCGTGATGACCACGAAGCAGCCCGTGGGGCCCGCTCTGCTCATCACCCCGTGGAACTTTCCCATGCTCATGAACGCGCGCAAGGGTGGGGCGGCGCTCGCCGCAGGATGCACCGTGGTGTTCAAGTCGGCAAGCGAGACTCCGCTGACCGCGGCTCTGTTTGTGGCGACGCTAGAGGAAGCAGGTTTTCCCGCTGGCGTGGTGAACCTCATCCACACGAGCAATTCGGCATCGATCTCGGCGCCGCTGCTTGCCGACCCACGACTGCGCAAGGTGAGCTTCACCGGATCGACCGGGGTGGGAAGCACGCTGCTCGAACAGGCCGCTCGCAACATCGTCAACACCTCGATGGAGCTGGGAGGCGATGGCCCGTTTGTTGTGCTGGATGACGCGGACGTCGATCTTGCTGTGCGTGAAGCCGTCAATTGCAAGTTCCGCAACGCTGGCCAAGCCTGCGTCGCCGCCAACCGAATCATTTTGCACCGCGACATCGCCGAGGAATTCACCGAGAAGTTCGTGGCAGCAGCAGGCAAGCTTGAAGTGGGTGACGGCTTCGACGCGAGCGTCGTGGTCGGGCCGCTGATCAACGCTCGCCAGCGTGACCGCACCGGGCGTCTCGTTAAAGACTTCCAAAGTGCCGCTGGCGCGACGCTGCTGCTTGGCGGCAAGGCGATTGATCGTGACGGTTTCTTCTTCGAGCCGACCGTGATGAGCTTCCCCGACAAGAAGCACGACTTCTGCAACGACGAAATCTTCGCGCCCGTCGCGGCTCTGTACACCGTTGACTCTGTTGCCGAGGCGCTCGAATTTGCCAACGACACCCACTACGGCCTGGCGGCATACCTCTTCACCCGTGACATTTCGCGGGCAGTCGCACTGTCGGAACGACTCGACTTCGGAATGGTCGGGGTCAACCGCGGAATCATGGCCGAGCCCGCAGCTCCGTTCGGCGGCGTGAAGTCGTCGGGTCTCGGACGAGAGGGTGGCCACGAGGGCCTCGAGGACTTCCTGGAGACGAAGTACATCGCGCTGACGGTTGATGAGTCGAGCTTCGAATAGTCAGCACTCTTCGCGATTAACAAGTAAAGGGCCGAGATGAAATCTCGGCCCTTTACTTGTTGTTGGTTATTAGCGCTTGATGTCGCGTGAGATCTGCTCGGTCACTTCGAGCAAGCGTGGCAAGAACTTTGACTCGAGCTCTTTCATCGAGGCGCGGGACGCCGGCACGGAGATATTGACGGCCGCCCATATCTTTCCAGCAGCGTCATAGACCGGGGCGGCGACAGCGCGAACTCCATGTTCGAACTCCTCGTCGTTGATGGTCCAGCCCTGTTCTCCCGCCGTCGCGATGAGGGCTCGAAGTTCACCTTCATCGGTGATGGTCTTGTTGGTGAGCGCGGGGCGAGGGTAGGTCGCGAAAAAGTCGTCGAGCTCTGCAGGGGAGAGCGCCGACAGCAATAGCCGACCGGTCGATGTGGCAAAAGCGGGGAGTCGGCGACCGACTCCGATGTTCACGGTCATGATTCGGTCCGCGGCGGCACGCGCGACGTAGACAATCTCACCGCGATCGTACGTGCACGCAGAGCAGGACTCATTGAGTTCTTTGCTGAGTTCTTCCATGTAGTGCTGAGTTACCTCAACCGTCGTTGATGACGAGAGGTAGGCGTAGCCGAGTTCGAGAACACGCGGGCGGAGGTAGTAGCGCTTGTCGTCGACTCCGAGGTAGCCCAATGACTCGAGGGTAAGGAGGAAGCGACGGGTGGCAGCCCGGCTCTGATTGGTGGCGCGAGCGACGTCGGCCATAGAGAGGCGATCATGCCGATCGCTGAATGCCCGAATGACGCGGAGGCCGCGATCGAGGGACTGGACGAAATCAGCCGCTCCGTTCGCTGGGCTTTCTGGATCGCTCACTTTTTGTCCCTACCTGAATCTTAATCGACAAGAAAACTAGCATATAGCGGATACGGCCCATTTGTGTGCGCTATACGGACAACTCGACCGCATAGTGAAGCACTTTGCGTCGATTTTGGCTCCGTGGCGCGGAACTCCCGTATGCTGTAAATGTTCATTACACGCACACTCGTGCGCAGAGAGGAAACTGTGGTCGCCGAACTCCGAGGTAGTTATACCGTCGCCGTAACCCCATTCACCGCCGACGGCTCGTCAATCGACGTCCCCGCGCTCAAGCGATTCCTTGATTGGCAGCTCGAAGAGAAGGTCCCCGGCATCATCATGCTCGGCACGACCGGCGAGTTTGTTGCCATCACCGATGACGAGCGTCAGCAGGTCGTCGAGGAGACCGTCAAGCATATCGATGGTCGCATTCCTGTCGTCGTTGGCTCAATGGCCGCCAGCACGAAGGAAGCGGTTCGTCGCAGTGCTCAGGCTGAAGAGTTGGGCGCCGATGGCCTCATGATTCTTCCTCCCTTCTACTACACGCCGACGGATGACGAGATCTTCCGTCACTACAAGGCGATCAGTGAAGCCGTGCAGATTCCGATCATGTTGTACAACAACCCGGTCACCTCGAATGTCGACATGAGCGCCAAGCTGGTTGCTCGACTCGCCCGCGCTTTTGAGAACGTGCGCTACATCAAGGAATCGAGCCAAGAGCTCGGCCGGGTACGCGACGTGCTCGAAGCCAGCGACGGCCTTATCAATGTCTTCGCGGGAGAGCGCGTTGTCGACTCCTACCTTCTGGGTGCGGTCGGCTACGTCAACCCGTACGGAAACTACATTCCTCGCGCATCCGCTGGCTTTGTACAGCTCGCCGCTGAGGGACGCTACGAAGAGGCGCGCACGATCCAGCGACTTATTGATGAACTCGACGAGATCATTGCCGAGGGGCACCCCACCTACGGTCACCAGTGCTACTCGAAGGAGTTGGCTGCTCGCGCCGGCTACCCCGTGGGTACGGTTCGCCCGCCGCTCACGACGTTCGCGCAACTGGGCGACGAGGGTGAAGAGCGTGTCAGCCGCATTCTCCCGATCATGGAACGGATCGCGCAGCAGTCCACTCACCTGGGCCTGTGATCGACGCGTGAATACGAGCCTCGAGCACGACGGCGAAGCGCCGACCATAGCGCTTATCGGCGTCGGCACAATCGGTATCGGTTGGGCCGTAGTGTTCGCAACGAGTGGCTGCCGTGTTCGCGTGTACGACTATGAGCCCGCGATGCTTGACCGCGTCATCCCCGCTGTGGAGTTCCGCCTCAACAATCTTGCTGAGGCGGGACTCATCAGCGAATCTCCCGCGACCGTTCTGGAACGCATCGTCGTAGCGACATCCCGCGAGGATGTCATTGTGGGCGCCGTGCACGTTCAGGAGAGTGTCACTGAGTCCGTCGAGGTGAAGAGGGATCTCTTTGCCTGGCTCGATGAAGCGACCGGGCGCGGCGTCACGCTGGCAAGCTCGACGTCGACGATTCCGTCGTCGCAGTTCACCGCAGAGCTTGCCGGGCGCGATCGCTGTCTGGTCGTGCATCCGGCAAATCCGCCCTATCTGCTCCGCGTGGCCGAAGTCGTGCCCTCGGAATACACGAGTGATGCCACAGTGGCAATAACCGCTGCGCTCCTCAGCTCAGTGCGAATCTCCCCGATCGTCGTAAAGAACGAGATCGAGGGCTTCGTCTTTAATCGACTTCAAGGGGCGCTGCTGCGCGAGGCATACTTTCTCGTCGGCGAGGGTGTCGTTACCCCGCGCGATGTCGACACTCTCGTGCGCGAAGGTCTCGGCAGGCGCTGGTCGATTACGGGCCCCTTTGCGACTTCCGAGCTCAACACCCGCGGCGGTACGGCTCAGCATGCCGAAGTCATCGGCGCCGTCTATGCCCGCATCGGAAGCGCTCGCGGCACCGGTGACCCTTGGATTCCCCAGACCATTGCCTATGTCATGGATGAGATGAATGAGCTCCTTCCCGGTGACAACTGGGAAGCGAACGTACTCCGTCGCGAGCTCGCCATGATCAAGCTCGAGGGCCTGCGCCACCAGGGCGATGTGCCGAGCGTCATTCTCGAAAGCTAGCGCCCTCACCGCACGACTAGCTACGAAGAGGGCACCTCGCTGCTGCTGCTACGACGTGGTGTTGGTCTTGAGGATGCGCGAGAGGAACTGCTGCGTGCGTTCCTCCTTGGGGTGACCGAGAACATCTGCCGGCTTTCCCATCTCGATGATCGAGCCGCCATCCATGAAAACAACGCGGTCCGCGACGTCGTTGGCAAAGTCGATCTCATGAGTAACAACCATCATCGTGAGGCCTTCGGTCGCGAGCCGGCGCATGATCGAGAGCACTTCGCCAACCGTCTCGGGGTCGAGAGCAGAGGTCGGCTCGTCGAAGAGCATCACTTTCGGCCGCATGGCCAGTGCGCGAGCTATAGCTGCACGCTGTTGCTGACCGCCGGAAAGCTGACGAGGGTAGGTGTTCTCCTTGCCTTCGAGTCGCACCCACTCCAGCAGCTGTAGGGCGTGCTTCGTGGCGTCGGCGCGGCTCGTGCCAAGCACTTGCATGGGTGCCTCGATGATGTTCTCGAGCACCGTCATGTGTCCAAAGAGATTGAAGCTCTGAAACACCATGCCGATGTCAACGCGTTGGCTTGCGAGTTCGGCGGGCGAGAGTTCGACGAGATGGCCGCGAGACTCGCGCACGCCGACCGGGTCGCCCTCGAGGCGCACGACCCCACCGTCCGGCTTCTCGAGGTGGTTCACGCAGCGCAGTAGCGTGCTCTTGCCCGAGCCGGAAGGGCCAATGATGCAGACGACTTCACCGGGAAAAACATCAAGGTCTACTTCACGCAAGACCTGAAGCTTGCCGTAGTGCTTCGACAGGCGCTGAATCTCGATGATGGGTTCTGTATCGGTGTTCATCAGCGCACGGGCTCCTGGGTAGCAAATTCTTGACGGGCGGATGGACCAAACAAGTTCTTGAATTTGGTGAGGTACGAGTCGGGCACGTTGCGGTTCGCACCCTTGGCGTAGTGCTTCTCGATGTAGTGCTGACCGATCGACAGAACGGTGGTGAGGAAGAGGTACCAGATGCAGGCCACGACGAGCAAGGGAATGGTTTCGAAGGTTCGGGCGTAAATGACCTGCACGGTATAGAGGAGTTCGCTAATGGCGACGATGCTCACGAGGCTGGTTCCTTTGAGCATCGAGATGACCTGGTTGCCCGTCGGGGGAACGATGACGCGCATGGCCTGGGGGAGCACGATGCGGTTCATGGCGCGGCGGCGCGACATGCCTAACGCTGCTGCTGCCTCGGTCTGGCCATGATCGACCGATTGGATGCCGGCGCGGAAGATCTCCGACATGTAGGCGCCCTCATTGAGCCCGAGACCGAGCATCGCGGCAACCATTGCCGTGACGACAGAGTTGGTTTCGACTTCGAGAAACTGGGGACCGAAGGGGATGCCGAAGCTCAGCGTCGGGAGGAAGCTTGCGAGGTTGTACCAGAACAGCAATTGCACGAGCAGAGGTGTTCCGCGAAAGAGCCAAATGTAGCCGTCGGCTGTCACGTTCAACAGGAGGCTATTGGAGATCTTCATGAGCGCGAGTAGGAGGCCGATGACGCAGCCGAGCACCATCGCGACAACCGTGAGGAAGAGCGTGAGGCCTACGCCGCTGATGACTTTCTCGCTAAAGAGGTAGGACCAGACGACATCCCACCGCATGGCGTCGGCGGTGAGAAACTTCGAAATGATTTCGAGAATGACGAGAACGACGAAGATGCGCAGCGCCCAGCCACCAATGGTGGAGAGGGTGGACCGCCCGCTTCGAGCAGCCTTAACTTTCTTGCCCGAGGGGAGGATGCCGAGTTGCAGCTGAGTGGTGAGGGGGCCCCGCTCGGGTTCCCTCTCTACGGTCTCTTTCGTTCCCATGGGGCGTCCCGTCTTGTCGATTCTCGGTCGCACGTGACGTGATGACCGGCAATTTATTCATCATAGGGGTTTGTGCGCTTAGTGACCAAGTGTTCGAAATGTTTACACAATCGTAGCCAGAAGTGTGCTCTGGGTCATTGACACCCCCGCACGCTTGGTGAACACTTGCACGCTAAGCGAACAATTCTTGTTACAGCGAAGGAGCCCCACAGTTATGAAGAAGCTCACCCCCCACGCGCACCGCCGCATTGTGGCCGTCGCCGCATCCGCCGCGCTTGCCGTTTCCTTGGTCGCCTGCTCGAGTGATTCCGATTCCGATACGGATGCCGGAAACAGCTCAGAGGGCACCGAAGTCGCTGGCGTCATGATCACCAAGGATGCGGACCTCGCGGCAATGCTGCCCGAAGCTGTCGCAGAATCCGGCAAGTTGACGGCCATCCAATACGACAACGCTCCGGCAGACACCTTCCTTGACGAGAACGACGAACTCGCCGGCTGGGGCCCCGACCTTGCTCGCGCCACGGCTGCCGTGCTCGGCCTTGAGTACGACGCCGAGGTTTCGGGAGCCTTCGACACCTTCATCCCCGGTATCGAGAACGGGCGTTACGACACCTCCTGGGCGTCGATCATCGTGACCGAAGAACGTCTCGCTGTCGTCGACATTGTTGCCGTGCACGAGAGCACCACCGGCGTCATCACGAAAGAAGGCTCTGGTCTCAGCATCGGCGCCCCCGACGAGCTCTGTGGGCTGCGTATTGGAGCGCTCGCGGGTTCCGCGTTCCTAATCCAGCTCGATGAAATCATCGCCACGTGCGAGAGCGCTGGCGCAGAGGCACCTTCCGTTGACTCGTTCCCGCAGCAGGGTGCGGCGTTGCTCGCCGTATCCTCCGACCGCATCGATGCCTTCATGACCGCAAAGGGCCAGCTCTCTTGGCTGTTGCGTGATGGTGGCAGCGCTGACGGATTCGAGATTCAGGCGCTCGACTACCAGCCGAACCTCGAAGGTGTTGCTGTGGGTAAAGACTCCGGAATGACCGAGGTGATCACCGCCGCGGTCAACAAGCTGATCGAAGACGGCTCCTACGAGAAGATTCTCGGCTTCTGGGACATCGACTTCGGCTTGGTTGACGAAGCAGTAGCGAACCCCGCGCTGTAAGGAACTCTCGCTCGATACGCCACACACACGAAGGTCCCCGCACCGCGACAACTGTCGCAGTGCGGGGACCTTCGCTGTTAAGCGTGACGAAGGTGGCCGACTAGCCCCGGGCGGCGGCGTACTGATTCGGCCAGCGCGGCTCGGCCCCGAGCTGTTCGGCCGCGACGTTGACCCAGTGCGGGTCGCGCAGCACGGCCCGACCGAGCATGACGGCGTCGGCCTGGCCGGAGCGGATGATCGTCTCGGCCTGAGTGGCGTCGGTGATGAGGCCGACGGCTGAGGTGGTGATTCCAGCGCCTGCCTTCACTTGAGCAGCGAACGGCACCTGGTACCCGGCACCGATCGGGATTGAGGTGCGCACGATGCCACCCGTTGAACAATCGATGAGGTCGACGCCAAGATCTTTCAGCACGACAGAAAGCCGTACCGTGTCGTCGATATCCCAGCCGCCCTCAGCCCAGTCGGTCGCTGACACGCGCACGAAGAGGGGACGACCGGGCGCCCAGACTTCGCGCACCGCCGTCACGACTTCGCGGAGCATCCGGGTGCGCCCGTCGAAGTCGCCGCCGTAGCCATCGGCGCGCTGATTCGACAGCGGTGACAGGAACTGATTGAGCAGGTAGCCGTGGGCTGCGTGGAGTTCAACAACGTCGAATCCGCAATCGAGTGCTCGTTGGGCTGCCGAAACGAAGTCGCCGGTGATGCGCTCGATCTCGGGGATCGTGAGCTCGTGGGGTTCGGGAAGTGTCGAGAACGCAATCGGTGACGGGGCGAGTGTCGACCATCCGCCCTCAGCGGGATCGATGTATCCGGTGCCCGACCACGGGGTGGAGGTCGATGCCTTGCGGCCGGAATGCACGAGCTGCACTCCGATGTGAGTGCCCTGTTCGTGAACAAAGTCGACGATGGGTTTCCAGCCGGCCGCCTGCTCGTCATTCCAGAGGCCAGTGTCGTGGGGAGACAAGCGGCCTTCGGGGCTGACGGAGGTTGCCTCGGTCAAGATGAGGCCGGTTCCTCCCATCGCAAACTGTCCGAGGTGAATGAGGTGCCAGTTGAGCGGCACACCATCCGCCCCTGCAGAGTATTGGCACATGGGCGATACCCACGCGCGGTTGGAGAAAGTGACGTCTCCAATGGTGAGGGGGCTGAAGAGCTCTGAGGCGCTCATCGAACGTAGCTCGCGCCGTTGACGTCGAGGGTGGCGCCGGTGAGGTGACGCAGGCGCCCCTCGCACAGCATGCCCACCAGTGTCGCGATGTCCGTCGGGGGAACCCATTCCTTCATCGCGAGGCTCTCGGTGATGCGGTCGACTCCGCCAGAACTCAGTGCCGCGGTCTGGCTCATCTCGGTCTGAACGACGCCGGGAGCAATGAGGTACGCGAGCACGTTCTCTGCGGCGTAGGCGCGAGCGACAGTCTTGAGCATGGCGGCGTAGGCCGCTTTCGACGCCGAGTATCCGACGAGGCGCGAGCTGGAGGCTCCGCGCTGAGCAGCCCAGCTGGAGATGCCGACGATGACGCCGCCGCCGTTCTCGAGATGGTGTTGAGTGGCAAGGCGGGTCAGGTCGGATGGAGCGCGAGTGTTGACCTGAAGAGCGAGATCCCAGGCGGCGTTCCATTCTGCTTCCGGGGCGTCGAACTCCACCTCGGGCATCACGGCGGCGTTGCACACCACGGCGTCCACGCGGCCGTGCCAGTCGACGGCGGTCTTCCAGAGCTGAGCCGCCGCCGCTGGGTCGGAGAAGTCTGCCGAGACGAGAAGTCTCTCGGTGGCGGATGCGGTGGCCTCTTCTGCGCCGGCAGCAGAGGTGTTGTATTGGGCGATCACGTGCGCGCCGCGCTCACTCAGTTCCCGAGCGATGCTGGCCCCGATGCCGCGCGAGGCGCCCGTCACGAGAATATTCTTGCCTGCGAGATAATCCATGGTTTCCTCCGCGGAAGCTTTAATCGTCAACTATCGCGATTCCGTCGTTGATTTGGTAGGTTCATATTACGAACTTAAGTTCTTAGAACGCACTTTATTGCTTTTGAGCATAGCAAACCATAGGGAGTCAACCCATGTCGCACCAGTCCACGGCTTCCCTCCAGGAGATGGATCGTCACAACCTGTTTCACCCGTTCACGGCGCTGAAGTCGTTCGACGCAACAGGACCAGCCTTGACGATCGTGAGCGGATCAGGATCCACCCTGACGGACTCCACTGGCGGAACGTACCTCGACGCCATGGCGGGATTGTGGTGCGTCAATATCGGCTACTCTCGCCCCGAAATGGCGGAAGCGCTCGCCAAGCAGGCCAATACTCTCCCGTACTATCACGCGTTCTCCGGAATGGGCACCGACCTTCCTGCCCGCCTCGCAAAACGCCTCACCGACATGGCGCCGGTGCCGGTATCGCGCGTGTTCTTTGGCAACAGCGGCTCCGATGCCAATGACACTCAAGCCAAGCTCGTCTGGTACTACAACAACGTGCGCGGACTGCCCAACAAGAAGAAGATCATCTCCCGCACCCGTGGTTATCACGGGGTCACCGTACTGAGCGCCGGTTTGACCGGACTCACGAACCTGCACGATGGGTTCGACTTGCCGCTGCCGATGATTCGCCACGTACGCCCACCGCACCGTCTGTGGGAAGCGGAGCCCGGCATGACCGACGCCGACTTCGTTGCCGTTCTCGCTCGGGAACTCGAAGAGCTCATCCTCGCCGAAGGTCCCGACACCGTTGCCGCCTTCATCGCGGAGCCGATGCAGGCTGCCGGCGGAGTCATCATCCCGCCCGCCGGTTACTTCGAGGCGATTCAGGCTGTGTTGAACAAGTACGACGTGCTTCTCATCGCGGATGAAGTTGTGTGTGGCTTTGGGCGTCTCGGCGTCGACTTCGGAACGACTGCCTTCGGAATGAAGCCCGACCTCATCACCGTGGCCAAGGGCATCACGTCGGCCTACGTTCCCCTCTCGGCCTGCCTCGTGACTCCGAAAGTCTGGGACGTCGTGATGGCTGGGCAGGACCTCTACGGAGGATTCGGCCACGGCTACACCTACTCCGCCCACCCGCTTGCCGCCGCAGCCGCCCTCACCAACCTCGACATCATCGAGAACGAGAACCTCACCGAGCGTGCCGCCACGGTGGGCGCGCACATGCACCGTCGACTCCAAGAAGAGTTTGCCGGGCATCCAAACGTCGGAGAAATCCGCGGACAAGGTCTCGTCGGTGCAGTGGAGTTCGTGCAGAGCACCGCGCCCATGAAGGCCTTCGACCCCGGCATGGCATTCGCTGCCAAGGTCACCAAGCGCAGCCTGGCGCACGGCGTTATCACTCGTGCCCTTCCTGCCGCCGACACGATCTCGTTCTCCCCGCCGTTCACCACCACGGAAGAAGAAATCGACGCCATGGTGGCGGGAACCCGACGGGCACTCGACGACGTAGTGAAAGAAGAAGGACTGATTGGCTAAAACCCTTTCCACGGCGGTTCGGGTTGGCGTTATCGTCAACCCGATCGCCGGTATGGGTGGAGCGGTCGCACTTCACGGAACCGATGGCGATGCTTCTGAACAGGCGCGCGCCCTCGGTGCGTTGCCGGGAGCTGAGGAACGGATGCAGCGGGCGCTCGCCGTGCTGCGACGCGAGCATCCGGCCGCGATCGACATCGTGGCCGCGGCCGGTGCAATGGGCGAGAACAGTGTTTGCGCCAGCGGGCTGACCGTGGCACGCACCGTGGGAGTCGCGAGCAACACCACTTCGGCGGCCGACACTCGTGCTGCTGCGATCGCGATGCGAGATGCCGACGTCGACCTCGTGCTTTTCGCGGGTGGCGACGGAACAGCGGCCGATATCGTGGCCGAGCTCGGAACGGTAATTACGGTGCTCGGCACTCCCAGCGGAGTGAAGATGCACTCGGGAGTCTTCGCGCGCACTCCGGAGCGCGCCGGTGAGATCGCCGCCGAATATCTCGCCGCCGGCGAGCGTCGCGTTTCGTTCGAGACTGAAGTTCTGGATGTCGCCCCGGGGGAGCACGACATCAGCGACATTGCGGTGGCGCGGGTTCCGCACGCGACGGCCGGAGTTCAAGGCCCGAAGGTGGCCCGTCCCGACAGCTCGGAGGCCGACATCCCGGCGCTCGGTGCCGACATTGCGGCCAGCATGACGGCGGGCACCAGTTACATTCTGGGCCCGGGCACGACCGTGGGCAGCATCCTTGGTGCATTAGGGCTCGAGGGCACTCGCAACGGTTGTGACATCGTCGCCAATGGGGCACTCGTCACGGTCGACGCTTCGGAGGAGACGTTGTTCGAGCATGTCTCCACCCACCCCGGCAGCGTTCTCATTCTTGGCGTTGTCGGCGGGCAAGGGTTCTTGCTCGGCCGCGGCAATCAGCAGATCAGTCCGAGAGTCCTCTCTCTGATCGACGACGAGAACATCGTGATCGTCGCCGCGCAAAACAAGATTGATGCCTTGCAACCCCCTCAACTTCATGTCGACCTCGGTCGGGCTGAGCCATACCTTGCACTGCAGGGGTATCGCCGCATCCGCACGTCGCCGACACGCAGCACTGTCCTCAGAATCACCCACTAGTTCCCGCTGGAAGGAAGCGAAAATGACTCCGCTCACCCCTCATCCCTATATGGGAAACTCAACCGAGGCCATTCACGAGAGAATGCTCGCCGCGGTTGGCGCCTCGTCGATTGAGGAGTTGTTCGAGCAGATTCCTGCCGAGCACTACGGCACGCAGGGTGAGACCCTGCCCGACGGGATTCTGTCGGAGGCAACGCTCGAGCGCCACGTCGATGGCATTCTGCGGGCGAACAAGAACACTCGCGACAACCTCAGTTTCTTGGGCGCCGGGAGCTGGCAGCATCATGTTCCGGCGGTCTGCGATGAAATTGCGGGACGAAGCGAATTTCTTACCTCGGTGTGGGGAACCCCGTCGTCTGACCACGGACGCAACCAGGCGTGGTTCGAATTCTCTTCTCAGCTTGGCGAACTCCTCGACCTCGAGTTCGTGGGCCTCCCGGTCTACAGCTGGGGATCGGCGGGCGGTAACGCACTGCGCATGGCGGCTCGCCTCACGGGACGCAACCGGGTCATTGTCACGAAGGCCATCGATCCCGAGCGTCGCGCCGTTATCGAAAGCTACTGCGGCACTCAGGGGTCATCGCGCGCCCTCGAGATTATCGACCTCGATTACGATGCCGAGACCGGCCACACCGACCTCGACCAGCTCGCCGCGCAGCTTGATGACACCATTGCTGCCGTCTACATCGACACCCCCAACCACCTTGGAGTTTTCGAAGCTCAAGCGGCCGAAATCACCGCGCGGGCGCACGCTGTTGGCGCGGAGATGATCGTGGGAACCGATCCGCTCAGCCTCGGAATTGTCGCCTCGCCCGCCAGCTATGGTGCGGACATCGTGATCGGCTCCACGCAGCCTCTCGGCGTTCCTCTTAATGCGGGTGGCGGAGTCGGCGGTTTCATCGCGACCCGTGACGAAGAACGGTACGCCCGCGAGTTTCCCACACTGCAGGTCAGCATCACAGAAACGCTGGTTCCTGGTGAGCGTGCCTTCGGCCTGACGCTCTTTGGCCAGAGCTCCTACGGTGCACGCGAAGAAGGTAACGACTGGACGGGTAACTCGGTCTACCTGTGGGCAATTCGCAACACCGTCTACATGGCGCTCATGGGTCCTGCGGGATTCGCTGAAGTGGGAAGCACCATCATCTCGAACGCCCACGAAACCGCGAAGCGAATCTCCGGTATCGACGGCGTCACCGTGCGCTTTGATTCCGGCTTCTTCAAAGAGTTCGTCGTGGACTTCACCGGCACCGGGCTGACCGTCGCCGACATCAATGAGAAGCTGCTCGCCGAGGGTATCTTCGGCGGTAAAGACCTCAGCGGTGATTTCCCTGAGCTCGGCCAGAGCGCGCTCTACTGTGTGACAGAAGTGCACACGGAGGACGACATCGAGCGATTGATCAGCTCTCTAGGAAAGGCGGTCACGCGATGACCCGCAGCGAAATTCGTCCCTTCCACGCCGCACGCTGGAGCGAACCCGTCATCATGGAAATGGGTTCCCCCGGCCGTCGTGGAACAGTGCCGCCCACCTCGTGGGCGAGCGCGGATGCCGCCGGGCTCGTTCCGGCCGGGTTGCACCGCACCGAAGCGCCGGGCCTTCCCGAGATGTCGGAACCCGATGTTCTTCGTCACTACCTTCACCTCTCGCAGCAGACGATGGGAATGGTGGGCATCAGCCTGTTCGGTACCTGCACCATGAAGTACAACCCCCGCATCAGCGAGCGCATCATCGCTCGCCCGTATGTTGCGGATGTGCATCCGGCCCAAGATCCGTCGACGATGCAGGGTGTCCTTCAGATCGTGGATGAGTTCTCTCAAGCGCTCACGTCGCTCTCGGGAATGCCGGCCTTCACCTTCCAACCCGGCGGTGGAGCCGCAGCGGCATTCACCCACGCGGCCGTCACTCGCGCGTACCACGCCTCGCGCGGCGAGCTCGGGCAGCGCACTGAAATCATCACCACTGCTCAGTCGCACCCGTCGAGCCCCGCCACCGCTTCGGCCGCGGGCTTCGACATCATCACCCTTCCGGTTGAAGAGGATGGATATCCGTCGGTTGAGGCGCTGCGGGCCGCGGTCAGTGATCGCACAGCAGCCCTCATGGTGAACAACCCCGACGATATGGGCATCTACAACCCCCATATTAAGGAGTGGGTCGACATCGTTCATGAAGCGGGTGGGCTCTGCTTCTACGATCACGCCAACTTCAACGGCGTGATGACTCGTTTGCGCGCTGCCGAGCTGGGTTTCGATGCGTGCATGTTCATGCTGCACAAGACCTTCGGCGTTACCAAGGGCGGCGGCGGCCCGGCTGTCGGCGCCTACGGATGCTCCGAGGCTCTAGCGCCATTCTTGCCGGGGCCGCGCATCGAGAAGGTCGACGACACGTACACTCTCGTCGAGTCGCCGTCGAGCCTGGGCCGCATCCGGGAATACCTCGGAAACGTGCCGCAGGTTATCGCGGCGTACACCTGGCTCAAGGCGATGGGAGGCAATGGCTTGCGCGAAGCTGCCGACCTGTCGGTGCTCACCAACAACTACATGGAGAAGCGCATCCTCGAGATTCCTGGAATCACGAAAGCCTTCCCCGAAATGACCAAGCGTCGGCTCGAGATGACGCGCTTTAGTCTGGGCGACATCACCGCCGAGACGGGCGTGACGGCGGTAGACATTCAGAACCGGATGACTGACTTCGGCATCGATGCTTACTGGTTGAGCCACGAACCGTGGATCGTTCCCGAGCCCTTCACTCCGGAAGCCGGCGAAGCGTGGTCGATTGAAGATATCGACTACTGGATCGATGTGCTCGCTCACGTCGTGGACGAAGCTCGCAGTGATGCCGAGCTCGTGAAGACCTCACCCCATAATCAGGTCGTGGCGCGTCCGAACGGAGCGGGGCTTGATGACCCCGAGCGTTGGGCAACAACGTGGCGCGCTTATCAGCGAAAAAACGGTAACCACTAGTGCGAATTCATAGCAAGGGGTTCGGCGACGCTCCCCGCGCGATCACCGTCAACTACAACGGGGAAACGGTCGAGGGCCAAGCTGGTGACACGGTAGCCTCGGCGCTGATTGCGGCGGGCGATCCCGCATTGCGGGTAGCCCGAGAAGGCGACAAGCGCGGAGTCTTCTGCGGAATGGGTGTGTGCGCTGAGTGCACGGTCATGATTGAGGGCAAGGGCGAGAGTCTCGCGTGCATGACTCCGGCAACGGATGGAATGGTTGTCGACTCTGCTGAGCCGCGGCTCGATTTGCCCAGCTTGGATGAGGGTGCGAGCCTTCCGGAGTCGACGCTAACGCCCGACGTTGTCGTGATCGGTGCTGGCCCTTCGGGGCTTGCTGCCGCAGCGGTGGCGGCCGAGGGCGGGCTCGATGTCATCTTGCTCGACGAGCGCGGCAAACTGGGCGGCCAGTATTACAAGCAGCCTGCGCCAGACTTCGACCTTGATGAGCAGCGCCTCGATGGCCAATATCAGCGCGGGCGGGCTCTGATTGAGCGCGCCCGGGCTTCGGGCGTGCGCATCCTCGACCGTGCCAAGGTCTGGGGAGCGTTTGCTCCCGATCACATCGTTGCCGCGAGTCCGGTGGAACGGTGGGTGATTCGGGCCAAGCGCGTCGTTCTCGCGACCGGCGCGTACGAGCGTGGTGTTCCGATGCCAGGCTGGACGCTGCCCGGAGTCATGACGACGGGAGCCGCCCAAACGCTTTCTCGGTCGTATCAGGTCTCGCCGGGTCAGCGCGTGTTGGTGGCCGGAAACGGACCGCTGAACATGCAGGTCGCGGCGGAGCTGGCAGCGGCAGGAGCGCGCGTTGTCGCGCTTGTTGAACTGGCTCGCCCGGCACAGGTGACCAACGCTCTTTCGGTGGCGACGATGGCATTCTCGTCTCCCGGACTCATTGCCGATGGGGCAAAGTACGGCCTTGCCCTCGCGCGAGCTCGCGTTCCGATGATTACGGGGAGCGCGGTCGTACGTATGACCGGCGATGAAAACGGAGTGACCGGGGCGGTCGTTGCGCAGTTGCGCGCCGACGGAACCCCCATCGCTGACACCGAGCGCAGCTTCGACGTCGACGCAGTGTGCATGGGGTACGGCTTCTTGCCATCGAATGAGATCGCGCGGATGCTCGGCTGTCGCCACTCGTGGGACGATTCCCTCAAGACGCTCGTGGTGGAGCGCGACGCTGATGGTCGCACTTCGGTGCCGGAGGCGTTTGTGATTGGTGACTCTGCTCAAGTGCACGGTGCAAAGGTTGCGCAAGCGCGGGGCGTCATTGCCGGTTCCTCGATTGTCGCCGAGCTCGGTGGAGCGTCATCGAGTGCTCACGCCAGTGAACTCAGCGCTGCTCGCCGAAATTTGGCGCGCAACCTGAGGTTCCAGAACTCGCTCAACCGCGTCTTCGCTGCGCCAGTACTCACGATCGAGCTGGCGACCCCCGAAACGACGGTATGCCGCTGTGAGAGTCTCAGCCTTGAGACGGTCGCGCACGGCGTCGACGAACTAACGTCGAGCGCCGGTGCCAGCAAGCGAGTATCGCGAGTGGGCATGGGCAAGTGTCAGGGGCGTTATTGCGGTCCGGTTGTGGTGGCTCTTTCCGCAGAGCGAAGCGGTAATCCGGTGGATGAACGGTCGGGGTTTGCCCCGCAGGTTCCGTTCAAGCCGACCCCTATTTCTGTCATCGCGTCACCCGAACAGTAGAAAGAGGCACGCGTGAGAGTTGTTGTCATTGGAGCGACGGGACACGTCGGCGGCTATCTGATCCCCGAGCTTGTAGGGTCCGGCCACGATGTTGTCGCGGTGAGTCGCACAGCAACTCCGCGCTACCGCCAGCACGAGGCGTGGGATTCGGTTGAGCATGTCATGGTCGACCGCGAGGCTGGCGAAACGGCCGGCACCTTCGCTGACGACATTGCGGCGCTGAACGCCGATGTCGTCATCGACATGATCTGCTTCACTCCGGAGTCAGCCGCGCACCTCGTCGAAGGGCTTCGAGGGCGCGTTCAGCGCCTCATCATGTGCAGCACAATTTGGGTGAAGGGTCGCTTGTCGGCGGTGCCCGCGGATGAAGACGTCGTGAGTGAGCCCTGGGGCGATTACGGCATCCTCAAGGCCGCGATTGAAGAACTCTTACGTCTGGAATCGCTGCGGCCGGACGGGCTCCCGAGCACCGTCATTCGCCCGGGCCAGATTTGTGGGCCAGGCTGGGCCGTCATCACCCCCCAGGGGCACGGCGGCCTTGAGGTGTGGGAGACGCTCGCCGCCGGCGAACCGCTAGCGCTGCCGAACTTCGGGCTCGAAACGCTTCACCACGTTCACGCGAGTGATGTCGCGCAAGTGTTTCAGTTGGCTCTGGAGCGAGAAACCGCTCCGGCCTTCGACGTCTTCAACGCCGTTGCCGCGCGTGCCAGTAACCTTCGCGGGTTGGCGGCGGCGATCTCTCAGCGCTTCGGTCACGAAATCACCTATGACTTTCTCCCGTTCGAGAGCTTTCGCGAACGAGTGACACCCAAGCAAGCATCCACGTCGTTCGAGCACATCACTCGAAGCCATGTCATGAGTATTGAACGCGCGCAGACCGAGTTGGGCTATCGCCCGCGCTTCACGGCAGAGGAAGCCGTGGCATCATCCGTTGGCTGGCTGTGTGCGACGGGTGGGCTCACAGCAAAGGCCGCCGAGCGGTGGCTGAGTTAACCACTGCTCGACGGCCTCCCAGAACTGTGGGCGACTCGCGCGCTTAGGGAATGCTGTTCCAGTACTTTGCGCGGTTGTACTGCCACGCCCACTCAAGCTCGCCACCGAGCTCTGAGGCTGCGCGCAGTGCAAAGTTGGGCTCGCGCAAGAACTGGCGAGCGACGAACACGATGTCGGTGTCGCCGGTGACGATGGCGGCCTCTGCCTGTTGGGGCGACGTGATGAGGCCGGCAACGCCAACGGGCAGGTCAACCTCGGCACGGATTTTGCGTGCCAACGGCTGCTGGTAGCCCGGTCCCGGAACGATGTGCTGACCGGGGTTGTTGCCGCCGGAGGAGACGCTGATGAGGTCAACGCCCTCAAGGCTACGAATAACCGCGATCGTGTCATCGACTGTCACGCCGCCGTCAACCCACTCGGTGGCCGAGAGGCGCACGACAAGGGGCATGTCGGTGGGGATGACTTCGCGCACGGCGGCAACGACTTCGCGAAGGATGCGGGTGCGTCCGGCCTCATCGGTGCCATATTCGTCGGTGCGAGTGTTCGAGGTCGGCGACAAGAACTGCCCCAAGAGATAGCCGTGGGCGGCGTGCACCTCAACGAGGTCGAAGCCCGCTTCGACTGCTCGGCGTGCAGCATCCCGATAGTCGTCAATAACCTTGGTGATGCCGGCGTGATCGAGCGCGAGAGGAGCCGCGAAGGGCTCGTATGGAAGATTGGTAGGCCCGACCGTCTGCCAGCCACCCTCAGCCGGAGGAACGTAACCGCGACCGCGCGTGGGCGGGGCTGTTGAAGCCTTGCGGCCCGCGTGCGAGAGCTGCATCCCGATGAGAGAGTCCATGCTGTGCACGAAGTCCACGACGCGGCGCCAGCCGATGGTGTGCTCGTCGTTCCAGAGCCCGGCATCGTCAGGCGAGATCCGGCCTTCGGGCGAGACAGCGGTGGCCTCGGTCATGATGAGACCCGCGCGGCCGAGTGCAAACGAGCCATAGTGGGCGATGTGGAAGTCAGCGGGCTGACCATCAATCGACGAGTACATGCACATGGGGGCTACCCAGAGGCGATGCGGAACAGTCAGACCATTAATCGTGATCGGTTCGAATAGTTGAGATTGGGGCTGAGACATACAGGGTCCTTTCGAGGGAGATCACTACACACGGTGGTTACTGCGGGTCAGAAGCAAGCCCTGAGCCGCGCTGTCGTTCTACGGTCAGGCCATCCCGCACCCACGTCACGCACGTGCGGGTGTTGGGAACGCCGTCGACCGTCATGACGCAATCGAAACAAATGCCCATGCCGCAGAAGTATCCCCGCGGCTCACCTGATTCGTGTTCGCGAAGATCGTTCTGGCCGCACGCCATGATTGCGGCGGCGACGCTTTCGCCTTCAAACGCATCCTGGGGCGCACCGTCAACAACGATACGCACCGGCGCTCCACGTTCCATGCCGTGGCCCGGGATGCGGCCCGAGGTCACGCGTGCCTCGCAGTGGAGTTCAGCAATCCTTCATCGACAAGCACGGCGCGCATGGCATCCAATGCGGCAGGGTCGCTGACGGGCAGGCGCGGGCGTCGAACGTGGCCGGCCGGCTGGTCGAGCATGTGCATGAGGGCCTTGAGCTGCGACTGGTAGCCGCCGTAAATGCCTGCCCAGCCGCCGGGAAGCCAGAGTTTCGGAAAGAGCTGGTCTTGCACCGCGGCATAGCGTTCCATCGCGTCGAAGTCACCTGCCCAGTAGTTCTCCCAGAACTGCGGATCGGGAGAGCCGAAGAGAGAGCCGCCACCGACGGTTCCATCGCCGCCTTCGGTACGCAACACTTCGACTCCACGAGCGGACATGTACGGGCCGAAGACGCGAACGCGATCGCGAACACGTCGCGAGGTTTCAAAGAACTGGTCGACGTTGGGAGTGCTGTCTTTGATCGCCACGACCGAGTCGATGTCGGCGAGACGATCAGCAAGGTCAGAATCGATATCGATGCCGGTTCCGTGCGGCCAGTTGTAGACCACGATGGGGCCCTGAACGGCGGCGCTGATCTCTTCGTACCAGGCCACCACTTCGTTCGGAAAGAGCTTGATGTACGGGGGAGGCGAAACGAGAACGCCATCCGCGCCGGCATCGAGCGCGTGACGCGCTAACTCCGCAACGTTCTCGACGGTGTTCGAGGTGCACCCAATGAGTACGCGCATTCTTCCGGCTGCCGCAGCGACAGCAGTTTCGGCTACCGTCTTGCGCTCATCGACACTCTGAGAGAACCATTCTCCGCAGGTTCCGTTGACAGCGACACCGTGCATCCCGCGTTCGGCGTACTGATTGATCAGCGCGTGCATCGTGGTGGGGTCCAGCGCTCCCGACTCGGTAAACGGAGTCACAACGGCGGGAAAGTACCCTGCCCAATCGACATCATCACGGTTCATCTCAACACTCCTCTATATCTGGTCTAAAAAATCTGGTCTAACGAAATCTGGTTTAACGAAACTGGGGCTGACGTCATGCCGCGCAACCTACGACATCCGATCGAGGGAGAAGCGCTGGTGAAAGGGCGACGTGCCTTTGTGCTCTGCGGCGATCTGTTCCGATAGTTGGTAGGCGAAGATCGGTGAGAAGGTAAAGCCGGTGGTAGCAACGCACGCGTAGTACCCGGGCACTTTTTCGGATTCCCCCACGATGGGCGACTTGTCGTCGGTGAAGGCAATTACTCCCGACCAGGTGCGGATGACCCGCACGTCGTCGAGCGCTGGAACGATGTCGCGGGCCACGTTGAGGTTGCCCGAGGCGCTCTGCCACTGGGTGGGATACCGAGTGGGGTAGGCAGATTCGCCCGTCGGCCAGCCACCACCCACGATGAAGCCGCCCTGCGACGTTTGCTTCAGAGTGAGCCGCCGGCCGATGTGCTGAACCATCGATGGCAGCAGTGGCGGGCGTGATTCGGTGACGTTCACGTGCAGGCCTTCGCGACGAATCGGGAAGTTGAGACCTACCATTTCGGCGAGTTCGCCCGCCCACGCTGCAGCGCAATTGACCACGCGGCGAGCGTAGTACGTGCCTTGGTTGGTGCGCACGGTGAAGCGTCGTGACTCTGATGCCTCATTCACTTCGATGCCGAGCACTTCGGTATGGGTCTTGACGGTGCCGCCAGCTTCTACTGCGCGCAACGCATAGAGAGGAGCTGTCGAGAGTGGATTCGCGTGGCCTTCAAGCCCGCAGTACGTCGCGCCGATGACGCGGTCAGAAAAGTACGGAGCACGATTCGCCAGTTCGGCGCCCGTCAGAACTTCGGTTTCAATCCCCGCTTCTGCCTCGAGCAGGTGCTTGTCGCGCAGAATCTGAAGCTGTTCCGGCGTCTCGGCAACCATCCAACCGCCGGTCTGGTGAAGCCCGACATCAGCCCCGAGCTCGGCGCTGAGACCCTTCCACAGCTCGTAGGCACGAACGCTGTCGCGGGCATCGCCGAGGAGTCGATCTCGGTCAGCGGACGTTCCCTGACCAGAGAGCTGGTGGATGGCAAGTTGAAAGTGGAAGCTTCCCGCATTGGTACCGGATGCTTCACGGTTAAGTTCGCCGCGCTCGAGCAGCGTGACATCGACGCCCTCTTTGGCGAGGTAGTAGGCTACGGCGGCCCCAGCGATTCCGCCACCGATCACCAACACGTCGGTCTCGCCGATCACGTTCGACGCTCCATCAGAGAGCGTGGCGGCGTTGAGGTCGGTGCGTTCGGGTTCCGTTTGTTGCCCGACCGAGGTGTCGAAGAGGCCGGGATCGGTGACCGCGGGGTTCGCGATCGCCCCGATTGCGGTTGGTCGCAGCGGCATCCGCGGTGTTGCGGGTTCGACGTCAGTGAGTGGTACTCCGCGACTGGTGGCAATCATTGCCGCAATGTGGCGGCCGCACATGCGTCCTTGGCAGGGGCCCATGCCGGCTCGCGTGAGGCCCTTGACGGCACTCACATCGGGAGCCTGCGTAATCGCGGCGGCGATGGTGGAGAGCTTGGTGCCCTCGCAGCGACAGACGGTGGTGTCTGGCTCGGCAAGCTCAAAGATTCCTTCGCCGACGTGGTACATCCGGTCAGCGGCTGAGGTGAGGGCGCGACGCCGTGCCACTCTTTTTAGCAGAGTGGATGCTCGTGAATCACTGTCGGGAGCGCTGAGAGCACCGGCGTCATTCGCGACCGCGAGGCCGGCGAGTCGCCCTTCATCGGCGGCGACGGCGGAGCCTTCAACGCCGGCACCGTCTCCGGCCGCATAGATTCCAGAGATTGTCGTGCGGCACCACTCATCGCGGCGTACGACGGGGCCACCCAGGTCTTCGTTGCTGTCGAAGTCGCAGCCGACAAGGCGGAGCAGTTCGGTTGACGGCGAGAAGCCGTAGCCGACGCAGAGAACGTCTGCCTCGATGGTCTCTTCCGTGTTGGGCCGTACGCGCCATTCAGCGTCGACGGCGGCGTGCACGACTCGTTCAACCCGCCCGTCACCCTCGACACGCACGATGATGCGACCGTATTTCAGGGGGATCTTGTGGGTGAGCAGTGATGCCCGATACTTGGCCGCATCCAGAAGCAGTCCGATGTTTCCCGGTGCGGCGAGTCCCACGCGGGCGAGATCGCCGATGCCGGGAGTGGGGCCCGATTCAAGCGCGGTGACAATGTTCGCGCCGTAGCCCGCAAGCTGGGCGGGAAAGGCTAAGGCAACGGGCCCCGAGCCGGCAAAGACGATGCGCTTTCCGGGCACGACGCCTTGAGTTTTGGCGAGGGTTTGTAAGCCACCGGCGGTGATGACCCCGGGTAGAGTCCAGCCAGGAAAAACCACTGGCCGGTCATTGGCGCCCGCAGCGACGATGACGCGCGGGGCGCTCAGCCGCTCGACGGGGTTGCCTTCGCGCTGCACCATGGCGGTCCAGCCGTTGGCGGAAGGTTCAAGATTGACGACGCTGGCGCGAAGAATGATTTCTGCGTCGCTCTGCTCAGCCTCGTCAATGAGTAGACGCCCGGCACGGTACTGCGCGCCCATGGCGCGGGGGTCGGTTACCCGCATCCCGGGGCCAGGCTGTTTGTAGACCTGGCCCCCGAGAGTTGGGCGTTCGTCGATGAGCGCTGTTGTGAGGCCTGCAGCCGCTGCGGTGGATGCCGCAGCCATTCCAGCGGGGCCGCCCCCGACTACCAGAACATCGAAAATACGCTCATCTGTTGTCATGGTTTAGCAGCCACCTGGCATTTCGGGCATGGTCGGAGCCATGATCGACGTGTAAAGGTCTGCCATTGTTCCGTCGTTCTGTACGGAGCAGAGGAACTCGTCGAGCTGCTCTACGAGAGCACTGTTGCCCTTCTGTACTCCCCAGGCGCCGTAGTAGAGGCTCAGCGGACCATCGACCTCGGCCTGAGCAAGCTGGCCGGGGTTGGCGGTGTCGAACTGAGCGAGGATGTAGTCCTCGACGACGACTGCCGCTGCACGACCGGTAGCAACCTCAAGAAGCGCTGCGTTCTGGTCGGGGAATCCCTGCACCGTGGCGTTCGGGAAGTTGTCGCGGATCAGCTGTTCGTTACTCGACCCCTGAAGAGCCGTGATGATCACGCCCTCCTGGTTGAGCTCGTCGATCGTGAGGCTCGTGCTTTCGCCCTCCGGAACAGCGAGGATGCTGCTGTAAGGAACGTAGCCACGCGAGAAGTCGATAACTTCCTTGCGCTCGTCCGTTGCGCTCAGGCCAACGGAGACCATGTCGAACTGCTGTGCTTGTAGCCCAGGAATGAGGCCGGCGAAGTCAAGGTTCTTGATCTCCAGCTCGACGCCCATGTCGTCGGCGAGCGCATTGAGCAGCTCGACGTCGTACCCGGTCGGCTCATCGCCCTCGAGGTACATTTGAGGCTTGTACTGCAGGTTCATGCCGACGACGAGTACGCCGGGGGTCATGAGCGCGCTGTCTTCTTCGGTCATGGTCTCTTCAGTAGTGCTGCCACTGGCGCAGGCGGACAGCACCATCGCTGCCGCTGCCATTGCCGCGACGAGCGGCATACGGAGTGATTTCTTCATTGCATTCTCCTTCTAGTGTCAATCGTTGGGTGCGAACTAGGTACCGGGTCGGTCGGGGAGTTACTTCACAAACAGTTGTGCGGTCGCGAGTGAGTTGGCTTTCGTGCTCGCGACAATTTTTTCTATCGTGCGGCGCTGGCGTGCCCGAATAGCACGACCGATCAAGGCCTTGGGCGGGCGCACGTACACCCCTTCGATGAGGCGGAAGATGAGGTCGATTGCGAATGCCGCGATCACGTAGATGATGGCTGCGGCGGTGTAGAGAACGAAGGGTTGGAAGGTTGTCGCGACCAGGTTCTGGGTTACGCGCACTACCTCGAGCAGCCCGATCACGGTGAAGGTCGAGGTGTCCTTGACCATGCCGATGTACATGCTGCCGATGTTGGGCAACGCAATTTTGATGGCCTGGGGGAGCGTTACCGAGAAGAAGATCTGGCTGGTGCGCATTCCGAGTGCCCAGCCGGCTTCGGTGTGGCCGTGCGGCACGGCAGCCAGTGCTGAGCGAAAGATTTCCGCCAAGAACGCGCTGTAGAGCATCGAGAGCGCAATGACGCCAGCTTGGAAGACGCTAAAGCTAATGCCGAGTACCAGAGAGAGCCCGAAGTACACCCAAATAACACTGACTAGTGCGGGTACACCTCGAAAGACGTTGATGTACACGACGGCGATCCAGCTCACCGATTTGGGGCCGTTTCGTAGGACTGCCAACAGCAGTCCGACGACCGTGGAGATGAGTAGTGCCACTGTCGAGACGGAAAGGGCCGTCCACATCCCGTTGATGAGTGCTTCCCGGTTTTCCCAGATCAGCCCCCAGTCGAAGTCTGCCAAGCTCATTACTTCACCGCTTTCAAAAACTCTTTGGCACGATCGGTGGTGCAGTCGTCGTAGAACCCCCGTGGGCCCGACTCGATAATTCGTCCGTCTTCCATGAAGACGTTGAGGTCGCCGATCTCGCGGGCGAAGCCGAATTCGTGGGTGACAACCACGATCGTCATTCCGGTTTCTGCCACTTCGCGCATGCTCTTGAGCACCTCACCCACCAGTTCAGGGTCGAGGGCGGATGTCGGCTCATCGAACAGGATGACGTCGGGGTCGAGCGCCAGCGCACGGGCAATCGCGACCCGCTGCTGCTGGCCGCCAGAAAGTTCGGAGGGGTAGTGGCCTGCGCGTTCCAGCAGCCCTACCTTGCGCAAGGCCTCGGCTGCGTGTTCGCGAGCGTCGCTCTTGCTTTTGCCCTGTGCTTTGCGTTGCGGGAGTGCGACGTTATCAAGAGCGCACAAGTGGGGAAATAGGTTGAACTGTTGAAAGACCATGCCCACCTTGCGGCGAAGCTGCAGCTTGGTGCCGCGCTTGACCTTGGCGTCGCCCTCTAGTCCGGGGCCGTATTCGACGCCATCGATCTTGAGTGAACCCTTCGTGGGTTCTTCGAGGAGGTTGATGCTGCGAAGCACCGTCGACTTTCCCGATCCTGACGGGCCAAAGAGTACGACGTGCTCGCCGCGGTGGATATCAAGGTTAATGCCGTGCAGAACCTCGGTCTCGCCAAAGGACTTGTGAATTCCACGCAGTTGCACGATGGGCGTGCGGTCGGGATTCTGCTGTTGGTGCGGGGTGTCAAACATATTCTCACTCACGCTCGGACTTCGGTAATGGAGACGTACAGGCCTGCGGGGTCTTGGAAGTAGGCGTAACGCCACACCTGACCGTCGGGCATAGCGATCTCGACAGGTTCTCCGACGAGCGGAACATCAATCGACTTGAGGTACGCCAGTGCGAGGTCAAGGTTGCGAGCACCGATTGCAAATTCGAAGGTGCCGAGGTGCCCCCACTCGCCGCGCATGTCCGCTCCGGGAGGGTCTTGTTGCACAGGCTCGAGCGCGCCACCGTGAGGGCTGGTGAGCAACATCATCCGCTGCACGGGAGGTACGCGACCGACCGATTCAAACCAGGGGTTCATCGGCTCATTGACTCCACTGGCGTCAAACAATTTGCCGGTGAATCCGAGGGCGCGGTAAAAAGCTTCGGTGCGGTCGATGTCGTGAACGCCGAAGGCAACATGGTTGACCCCTTGAGGGCCAGTGGGATGCGGCCATCCGGCTTCGAGACTCGACCATTCGATGAGTTCGATCTTCGCGCCATCGGGGTCGGACACATAAGAGAGGCCGCAGTGCGTCTGGTACGGCTCAAGTACCTGATCGTCGGGTGCCATAAGGCTGGTGTGGCCGGCGCTCACGAGCGACTCGTAAAACTCGGCTTGACCCTTCACGTGAAGGCACACTTCACAGATGCCGGGCTCGCCGTAGGCGAAGCCTTCGGGAATCGGAGCTGCCGGTCGGTTCGTCAGTTGCACAAGCTTCACGCCCGACCGTCCGAGAACAGTGGGGTTGATGCTGCGGAGATAGACGACGCGGGCCTCGGTGGCAGCGTGCCCGGTGGCCTGTTCAAGACCGCCGAGGGGGCCGCTGTAGTCGAAGACCACGTCGGAGAAGCCGAGCTGAGCATAGAAATCGAGCGACGCCTGCATGTCTGAGACGCCGACTCCGATGTGATCGAGGCCGACCAAGGAGCCGAAACCGTACGTGGAATGACTGGACATTCGAATCCTCCGGTGCTCGAAATGGTGGCGACTGAGGTGCCGAGAGGGCTTGCTGTGCTGATCACGGCACGGGATGACTGCTGTGTCGCCCGTGCAGAAATGTTTGCACACCGAACGTTTGAACGCAATACGAACATAAAAGTTCGTATTGCGTTCAAAGGTTCGCATATCGTACTGTTTTGTACAGCGACCCCCCGATTTCTAGGGAAACCACCAAATTCTGGGGTCGGACCGCCGTCGCCACGAACTTGCGAGGATGCGCAACAGAACGCCGCACCACACTCGTCAGCCGAAGAAGCACTGGAGGGGAAATGGACGAAACAGCACACGCGCCCCGATCGAATTTCGCATCAACCGAATTCGCATCGCGCCGCTTTCTCGTATCCGGTGGAGCGCAAGGTCTCGGGCTCGCCATCGTGAAACGCTTAGCGGCAGCCGGTGCCTCAGGACTCATCCTTGACCTCGGTGCGAACTCCGCGTCTCCAGCCCCCTGGCCCTCCGTTGCCGTCGATGTCACCGATGAATCAGCGGTGCGGCACGCGATCGAAAGCGACGTCGCCGCCCACGGCCCTTTTAATGGGCTCGTAGCAGCAGCCGGAATCGTTCCGGCCTGGCACAGCCCGACAGATATCGACCTCGAACTCCTCGATCGCACCATGGCCGTGAACGTCACGGGTTTCGTTTCGGTCATGAAGTACGCGGCGCACGAGATGCCTCCCGGATCCACGATCGTCGCAATTGGTTCGCTCAACTCGTGGCGCGGAGACCCCAACGTCATGGCGTATGCCGCGAGCAAGCATGCGGTACTGGGCGTTGTGCGTTCGGCGGCTCAATCGCTTGGACCTCGCGGCATCCGAGTCAATGCTGTCGCCCCAGGCCCCGTCGCCACCGACGCACTGCTCGGTCGGATGAAGTCACGCAGTAGTAGTACTGGCTTGCAACCCGCCGACGCGATCCGCGCCGCGGAGCAACTCACCGTGCTGGGGGCGCTCGCCACCCCCGACGACATCGCGAACGCTGTGGCCTTTCTTTCGGGGCCGCAGTCTGCGGCAATCACTGGCCAGATTCTTCCCGTTGACGGAGGGCTGCTCTAAATGGTTGATCACACGAACACACTCGATCTCTCGAATCGCACCGCGCTTGTCACGGGCGTCTCGGGAGCGATCGGATCACAGATCGGCTCCACGTTCCTAGCCCGCGGCGCCCGGGTTGCGGGCACGTTCCGCAGTCGCGAAGCAGAGGGGCAGGCCGCGCTCGCCGCAGCGAGCCCCGGGCAGTCCACTCTTTTGCCGGCAGAGATCGACTCACCGCAATCGGCGCGCGACCTGTGGAAGCGTGCCGAAGAGTGGAACGCACTCGACACTCTGGTGGTGAACGCGGCGGCGATGGCATCCGCCCCTCTCAGCGGTCATGACAACGACGCGTGGGACCGCAGCTGGGAAAGCCTTCTCCAGATCAACGTGCTGGGGGCGGCAACGCTCATGCGCGAAGCGGCACTCTCCTTCGCGGAGCGTGGCTATGGCAGCATCATCGCAATCTCAAGCTGGGCAGCGGAGCAGGGGTCTCGAATCCCCGACGCGAACGCGTACGCAGCGTCGAAGGCAGCCCTCCGCAATTTCGCTCAAACTCTCGCGCGTTCCTATGCCCGCGACGGGGTGCGCGTCTACATCGTCGCCCCCGGCGTCGTCGGCGGGGGCATGGGCACTTCCGGTCTTCAGCCCGCCGAGATTCAGGCCACAGCCGAGGGACTCGCGATGGGGCAGCACGTTGATCCGTGCGAGGTCGCTGAGCTTGCCGCCTTCTTGGCTACCGATCGGTGTCCGAGTCTTACCGGGTCAACGATCGACCTCAATGGGGCGTCGTACATCCGTTAGCCCCTCTCACTTCTTCTTGCCTCGAGCACTCACACTTTCTAGTTAGGGCCAACCCATGACACACCATTCGAATCCCGCCGAAGTCACGGCGGATGCCGATATTCATTCGGTTGCCATCATCGGTGCCGGCAGTATCGGCATTGCCTGGTCGATTGTGTTCGCGTGTGCCGGAATCAACGTACGCATTTTCGAACTCGACGATGTGCGCCGGGCGTCAGCCCTGGACGCGGCCGAATCTTTGCTGTTGGAGATGCACGAAGCCGGCCTGTTCACCGAGTCCACCGCGGGCATCCTTGCCCGCATGAGCGTGTGGGACGAGCTGGCGGATGCCGTTGACGGCGTCGGATATGTGCAGGAGTGCATCGTAGAAGACGTCGAAGTGAAACGAGTTTTGTTCGGTCGACTCGACGAGTTGACCCCGCCACACGTGGTGCTGGCAAGCTCCACCTCCGCGATTCCGTCCTCTAAGTTCGCCAGCCACCTCGAGGGCCGCGCTCGCTGTCTCGTCGTCCATCCCGCCAACCCTCCGTACTTCTTGCGCGTGGCGGAGATCGTGCCAGCCGACTTCACCTCATCGAGAGCGGTAGAGATTGCCGCTGCCCTGCTCACGAGGGTGGATATCTCGCCGGTGCTCTTGAACACCGAGATCGAGGGTTTTGCCCTCAACCGTTTGCAGGGGGCGCTGTTGCGAGAGGCCTACTGCCTCGTCCGGGATGGCGTGGTGTCGGCGGTCGACGTCGATACTCTCGTGCGAGAGGGGCTCGGTCGTCGCTGGTCCGTTATCGGTCCGTTCACGACCAGCGAGCTGAACACGCGCGGTGGACTCCGCAAGCACTCCGAAGTGCTGGGATCGGTGTACGCGCGCTTTGGGCTCGAGCGCGGTAAAGACAACCCGTGGACCAGCGAGACGATCGACACTGTCGCGAACGCGATTGAGAACCACCTTCCGTATCCGCGGTGGGAAGAGAACGTTCGGGAACGCGACCACGCGATGATTCAGGTTGCGTCGCTCCTTCGCGGATTCGACAACCCGCTCAAACCGCGCGGGCCTGCTTAAACGCGCTGATCTTTCATCCGCTAGGCGCGGACAACGCACGAAGAGCGTGGCCGGCACAATCGCCGACCACGCTCTTCTGTGTTGTGCTCTGTTAGCTGCAGACCTTCAGGCTGGCGACCGAGGAGCTCAGCACTCCGGTGCCACCGAGCAGAACAACCTTCGGGTTGTTCAGGCTGCTGATGGCGGTCAGTACCGACTGCGGAACGCACTTCGCGTCGCTAATGAAGAGCGGTGCGCCTTCCGAACCGGCGAGAGCGGCACCAGCGAGAGCGTCAGCGAATCCTGCTCCCGTAGCGAGGTACACCGTTGTTGCGGAACTGAACTGATCCGCGTTGATCGCTACTGCCGTGGCGTAGCGGTCACCGCCACTGAGGCGCTTCACGGTGGTGAACTTCGTCTTCAGGTGCGTCGAGATTGCAGTTGTGACTGCACCCGTGCCGCCAGCGACCTTGATCGAGGTCACGCCCAGCGACTTGAGCAGCGTCACGGTTGCGGCATCCACTGTGCTGGCCTTGCCGGGGATCAGCACAACGGGGCCACCAAAGTTGGCAGCCGCCGGGCTTGCCGTCAACGCGTCCGGAAAGTTGCTTCCGTCGGCGAGGTAGGCGGTGGTGACAGACGAGGCGGGGAAGGTCGCTTTCGCGATCATCCGGGATGTCTCGTAGCGGTCTCCGCCACCAATGCGGCTCACCGACGGCTTGAAAGAGAGCGCTTGAATGCTCGACTTCACGCTGTTCGATACTGCGCCGGTGCCACCCACGATGATGACCTTGCTCGGCTTCAAACGAAGAAGCTCTGCCTTGGCTGCGGCGGACAACGAGTTGGGATCGGTGAGCAGAAGCGGTGCATCCTTGAAGGCGGCAGCTGAGCTTGCGCTGAGGGCATCAGCAAATCCGGTTCCGGTGGCGATGTAGACAACGGAGGCGCTGTCCCACTCCTGCGCAATCGTGGCGGCGGTCGCATAGCGGTCCGAGCCGGAGAGGCGCGAGACAACAATGTGGTCGTTGGTCACCGAGGCTGTCGACGGTGAGGTCGCGGCCGCACCGGTGTAGCCCGAGAGGGCGCCCGTCACCGTTACCGTGATCTTCTTGCCGAGCTGGGCTGCAGCAACCGTGTAGGTTGCGCTGGTGGCGCCGGCGATGGCGACTCCGTTTGCTTTCCACTGGTAGCTGAACCCGACTCCGGTATCCGGGGTCCACGTGGTTGCCTTGGGCTGGGCGGTCAGTGTCTCGCCGACCTGGGGTGTTCCGTTGATCGCGGGAGTCGCGGCGGTGATGACGGCGTGGAAGCCGTATTCCGTGTTGCCCCACGTGAGGCTAGATACCTGCGCGGCATGGTCAGCCTGAATTCCGAAGGCAGTGGCCTTAGCGTCGCCCGCAGCGTTCAGGGCATTGAGGATGACGTCGAGCGGGTACTCAGTGTTGGCAACGATCGTGTTACCGATGGCCTTGCTCGACTTCCACGGGTCAGTGAGGGAGAAGGTGTTCTCGCCCGCGGGCAGGCTGGCGGAACGCAACGTACCCCATCCAATCGGGCCACCGTGCGTGAACGCTACCTGGTACGTCACCGTTCCGCTGTCGACCGTGACAGCCGCGTGGCGGGCGAGTTGCGTGTAAAGGTCGCTTCCGTCGATCGGTGTGGTGAGTCCCTTGAGAATCTGAGAGTGAGCGGGATCTCCGAACGAGAGAGCACCGTTGGCTACCGAGAACGAGGTGCTCGGGTTGGCGTACCCCTCGTGCCACTGGGTGTAGTTCGCGGCGGTTTCGCTAAGCTGAATCTCTTGTGGCGTCACGACGACCTGCTTCGTTGCAGCCTCAAGTGAGCTGGGGCCGAAGTGGTACGTGGTGTCGTCGAAGGCGATGTCTTGAACGATGGCCGCGTTATCTGCCTGAACGCCAAAGCCCAAAAGGGTGATGCTGCCTTGTGCCTCGAGGAAGGCGACGAGGTCGGCGATCGTCGGAGCATTGGCGGGGGTGTACGTCGCGCCGCCGTTGAGCTTGAGCGGACGAGACGACACCCACGTGTCGGTCACATCGAAGTGATGTTCGGTGCCGGCAAGCAGCGCGGTGGAACGCAGCGTCGTGAAGGTGCTCGCGGCGCCGTACAGAATTGGGATCTGGAAAGTCACTTTGCCGTCGACAGTAGTGACGCTCGCGCTCGTGATCAGTTCTTCGAGCGCAGCAGCGCTGACCGGGCCGGGTGTTCCCCGCATGATTTGCGAGTGAACGCCGGTGCCCAAGTGGAGGCCATCGGCCGCGGTCGAATAAGCGCGCTGGGGGTTGTTGTAGCCCTCGTGCCAGCTCGTGTAGTTGTAGGTCGCGGATGCTGTGTCGCTGTCCTCGAAGGAAGCAATCTGGGAGTCATCGACGTTGACGGTGCTGGAGGTCGAATACGCGTCATCGCGACCGAATCCGTAACTCACACAGCCAACTTCGATCGACTCGATCACGGCATCGCCCAGTACGCCGGAGCCCAAGCTGTAACCGATCTGGAGAACGCGAGCGGTAGGGAATTCCTCAAGCCACTCATCGAGGGTGCCGTGGTACTGGCTGCCGGCAGAACCGGTGCTGTCGGGGGAACCGTCTTTCACGAACTGCGCTGTGCTGGAGTGGTCAGGAACCCAAAAGTCAGCTCCGTAGTGCAAGGGTTCGCCAACGAGAATCCCGTCGGCGGTGCCGTCAGCGTCGAAGTCGGTCACAAGCTGGAGACTGGGAACGCCACCGGAGTTGGACACAAAGTTGACGAGGGGTTCACCGACATCCTGGAGTGCGATGTCGGTCGCTTTGTAGGCCGCGGCCTTGTCAGTGGAGGTCGTACCGTCGGTCCACACGCGGAGGCCGGTGGCGGTGAACTCGTTGTGACCGGTCGCACGAGTGTCGGCGAAGGTCCAGCCCTCAGCATTCTGGTTAGTGGCGGTCGGGCCTGCGGTGATGGCCGTGCACGCTTCAGTGGTGGGTGCTGAGGCTGCCGCGTTGGCGGGCAGCGCTGCGGTAACCGAAACACCGACAACCAGAAGCGCGGTTGAGCCGATGGCCGCGATGCGACGTGAGCGTTTCGCCGCAAGCGGCGGCTTTTTCTGGGCAGAAGGGTCTTTAAGGGTCGACAAAGCAACACTCTCCGAATTCGGGTTTGGAGGCGAGATGAAGAAGCGGCTCGGGTGAACCTTGCCGCGTGGCACATCGGGTGTGAAGGGTCACGCGGGTGACGCAGGGTAGATCGGGTAAGGCACATCGGGGCGCGGTGATCGGCCACGCACGATAAGACGAAACCCTAGCGGCGCGGCTATCACGGGCAACAGGGGTGCCAAAAGTGGTACCGAGCGCAACTCCGGAAATCCGGGGGTATTTGCGAAGTGGTTTTTTCTCAGGAGCCTTTTTGGTGCCGAAAGTGGTCTACGTCGTTCGGCGGGGCAAACGGACCTTCTCAGCGCTCGATCCAGCGGCGCCCACCATTTACGCCATTTCTTGAGGCCGTGAAGCAACAGAAAGGGCGATGAGGCTCGGCATCGGTGGACTAACTGGTCTACCCCGATGGTCCTCACCGAGGGGTGAAGGGGTAGACACAACGGTCAACCGGGCCCCGGGGTCGCGGTTTTCAGAAGATCCAACTGATCGCCGCAATCGAATACACCGCAGAGAAGAACAGGCGAAGAGGGGAATGGTGCACGTTCGACATTGCAGAAATTAATTGCCGCTCGACTCATGAATCGCTCGACATTTTCTCGACTCTGGGCCTAGCCTATGAGTGGGGAAGGGGCTTACGTTCGATCGCGAGGATTTTCTCATGTCACAGGACTCGATGACCAAGCTGGTGGAGTCGGCCGACCTGTCGCAGGCGAAAGTGATCGTGGCACGTACCCAGCGACTGATTGTGACGGCGGCGCTCGCAACGGTCGGCTACGGCGCTTTTCTTCTGACGGGCAAGGGCATTTGTGCTGGCCTGTTAACCAGCGAAGGCGGCTTTATCGACGCGGACCGCAACGTCATCGTCAGCGTGCCGCAGTGCGTGTCTCTGGCTCAGGCGCCCAGCGGCGTCATCTACGTCGCGATCGCTGTCACCACGATTTTTGCGATCGGTACAGCGCGGCGCCGGGCAAGCACGGTTGCGGAGGCGATGCGCTATCTCGACCGTGCCGCCGTCGGCATCGTCATCCTGACGGTCGCAGCCCTCATCCTCAGTTATGCCTGGTTCTCGCTGCTTCCAAGCACGGGTGCGGACGGCGGCGGCACGTTCCTCTACCCGTGAACTTCGGCGCTGTAAATCCCGACATCCCGCTGCTGCCGTCGCCGTAATCAGCGGGGGTAGGTTGCTGCGAGAATTAGCGCATGACCGCCACCGCCGCCGCTACTCCGGCTCGCCTTCGCGCTGCCACGATTGCGACCTTCGTCGTCTTTGGAATTAATGGGTTGGTGTTTGCCAGTTGGGCGGCCCGCATCCCGGCGGTCACCGAAACGCTGGGCCTCACTCCCGGTCAGATGGGCGGCCTGTTGCTGTGCCTTGCGGTGGGTTCTCTCGTCGCGCTCCCGACCGCCGGCTACATCACCGAGCGAATCGGTGCCGCCAACACAGTGCGTGCCGGGGGGCTGCTCGCTGCCCTCGCCGGAGTGGGCATCGCGCTATCGCTATCTGCTGCGACCACCGTCGGCACCGCGATCTCCCTCTTCGTCTTTGGTATCGGCATTGGGCTCTGGGATGTCGCCATCAACATTGAAGGCGCCGACGTCGAACATCGACTGGGGCGCACCATCATGCCGCAGCTGCACGCGGCCTTCAGTGGGGGAGCATTCCTCGGCGCCATCATCGGTGCGGGCCTCGCCAACCTCGGCGTCGGGCTGCCGGCTCACCTCTTTGTCATCGCCCTCGTCGTAGCGGTAGCGACGCAATGGCTTCCGCGCTACTTTGTGCCGCGCATCCCGGAGCCAGCGCAGCCAGAGAGCGACGTTACGTCGACGAAGGTGCGCAGCGCCTGGAGCGACCGCCGCACCCTACTGATCGGTGTTGTAGTGCTCGGCGCGACCCTCACGGAGGGCGCCGGAAACGACTGGATTGCCAAGGCCGCTGTCGACGGACTCGAGGTGACCGAAGCCAACGGGGCCTTCATGTTCGCCACCTTCGTGCTGGCAATGACCGCCATGCGCTTATTCGGTGGCCGGGCGATCGATGCCTTCGGTCGCGTTCCTGTATTGCGGGGCAGCATGGTCGCGGCTGCCGTCGGACTCACCGTCTTCGTCTTCGCTCCGACCCTGTGGCTCGCTCTGATCGGGGTAGCCCTCTGGGGAGTCGGCGCTGCACTCGCTTTCCCCATGGGGATGTCGGCTGCCGCTGACGACCCCAAGCACGCTGCGGCCAGAGTCTCTGTCGTTGCCACTATCGGTTATGTGGCATTTCTGGCGGGCCCGCCATTGCTGGGGTTCCTCGGCGACGCTGTCGGAATCAGGGTCGCGCTGCTCGCTATCGGGGTGCCGATTCTGGTGGCGCTCGTGCTGGCAGGTGCGGCAAAGCCGCTGCCCAAGAAGTAGCTCGCCTGCTCCGAAGCCTGCTAAAAGGCGGGGCGTGCCCGCTTGTATCGCGGATGTAAAAAGTGAGGGCAACTCTTCCCCCGCGCTGGTTCGTTGTGCTTGACTGAGTGCAAAGTTCACGCATCTCACTTGTGGAACGGCAATTTTTGGGGGCCGTTCAGAGCGAGAACGACGTCGGGGATTAACCACCTCGCGACAGTGCACACCGCGGCGGAGCTAATCGGATCGGGGAATATTGTGGAGCAAGAAATCGAGAACATCAGCGACTCCAAAGCCATTCGGGGCCGTCGGAGTCGTCAGATCAAGGCCATCTTGGCCGGTGGCCTTGTGCTGGGAGTCGGGGCAGCAATCACGCTTGCAGCCTGGAACGATTCCGAGTTCGCGCAAGGTACCTTCTCGGCGGGTACCTTCAACCTCGTGGGCAGCACCGACGGCACGACGTTCGCTGAGCACGCCGCTGTCGGAACGCCGGCAACGCTCGCGTTCACTGTGAGTCCCACGCAACTGTCGCCCGGCGACATTGTCTACGCACCCTTCGCCGTGGAGTTGGATTCCTCCACCACCAACGATGCGGTTGTCACGGTTTCTAACGCTGCGACATCCGGCGTAATTAGCAACCTCAGCTACGAGCTCATTCAGCCCACTGCGTTCGGCTGCGCCAGCGGAACGACGGGAACCGAATTGGTCGCCGCGGGAACCGCCCTCGGCAGCGTACCCGCTTCCACCACCTTCACCCTCTCGAAGGGAACGCCGCCAACGACTGCCGGAGCGCCGGCCTTTCTGTGCTTCAAGGTGACCGCTGGTGCGCTCACTCAGGGGCAAACGGGAACAGCAACCATAGAGTTCGCCGCCGTCTCGCAATAGCGTCATGCAGCCGACGGCCAGGCCGCGGTCGAAGAGATTCTCTCCTCGGCTGCGGGCGGGGCTTGCGGGCGGCTTGGTGCTCGGAGTGGGTGCCACGATGACGCTGGCAAGTTGGAATGATTCTGAGTTCGCATCGAGCTCGTTTGAGGCGAGCAGTTTCGGCACCGAGTCGAGCACCGTCGCCGGAGTGTGGGCAGACAACGATGCCGCGCCCGGCGCCGCGCTCACGGTGGCTGCTGGATCGCTGAAACCGTCAGAGTCGAAGTATGCGTGGGTCAACATCCGGCTTTCGAGCGCGTCGACAATCGGCGGAACCGTGGCGTTGGCAAGCTCGACAACGTCGGGCGCGCTCATTCCCGCACTGGAGTTTCGTGCTGTGCGCACGCCGACTGCGTCTAGTGCGTGTAGTGCCGCTGCCTTCGCGGGAACCCCGAGCTACATCGCCGGGAACTCGACTACCTATCTCCCCATTACCGATGTTCCGGTCGCGCCGGCAGCTTCCACGCTCGCGCACCCCGGCGGGGAGCTTCGCTACTGCTTCCACATCCGCCTAAAAAGTTCTGCCGACAACAGCCTTCAGGGTGCAGTGGGGACAGCCACGTGGCTATTTGCGGGAACGTCGAACTAGGAATCAACGATGACTGCAACCGCACAGCACCGACCGAGTTTCGGCAGCCGCCTCGGCAACGCCCTGCTCACGGTCGCTGCTGCCGGAGGCGCGCTGTGCATTGTGCTCGTTCTGCTTGCGGTGGTGTTCAACATCACTCTCATCATGTTCAAGACCGGATCGATGAGCCCGACGATTCCCGCCGGTTCCCTCGCTGTCGTGAAAGAGATCCCCGCTGCCGAGGTTGCGGTGGGCGATGTCGTCACGGTCGACAGGCTTGGCGCCCTGCCCATCACTCATCGAGTGACATCCGTCGCCGCTGCTGACGGAGAGAGCCGCAGCATCACGATGCGCGGAGACGCCAATGAAGCGGATGACGCTGCCCCCTACCTCGTCGACACGGTTCGAATTGTGCTGTTCTCCTTTCCCGAACTCGCCTATCTGGTGAGCGCTGCGTCCACCCCGCAGATGTTGGGTGGGATAACGCTCGGAGCGACGCTACTGGTCACGTGGGCGTTCTGGCCACGCGAAGAGCCGCGCGCGCCTCGGTCACCGCGATCACCGCGATACCGAGCGCGGCACTCTGTCGACCAGACCGCTCGCCATGCCGCTGGAAATGCGACTGGGAATGCTGACGGGCCTGCCGCGGGCCCTGCTACGCGCCACGGCGCGAAGGCCGGGTCGGTTCTCGCCGTAGTGCTGCTCGCTGCCGGCAGCAGCATCGCCGGGGCGCCGCCGGCAGCTCACGCGGCGACGACCGAACAGATCATTGAGGGAACGGTGATGACCCTCACTTCGGTGGGTGATGGCTCCCGCATGTCGCATCTTGTGCCGACCGTCGCAGTGCCGTGGCAAGTCGGCGTTGACGCGTATGCCGGTGAGCCGGGCATCGTTCGTCTTTCGCTCTCAGCAGCGGGGGAGCTGTCTCTGGACCCGCAGGGGCTGCACGTGGCGGTGCGGGCGTGTGACGTGCGCTGGGTGAATGACACGTGCGCGGCGGGGGAGACAACAACGCTTGCTCTCGGGCCAGTGTCCGCGTTCGTCAATGGTGAGCGCGAGCTGCTGACGATTGCGGCCGACGAAGAACTGTGGCTGCTCATCGATGTGAGTCTTCCCGCTAATCCCATTCGGATCCCGGATGCCACGGCGACACTAACTCTGACGGCAGATGGCAGTGGCGACGTGGTCTCGGTGGGCAGTGACGTGAGTGCGATCGCCCGCACCGGAAGCGACCTCCGCCCCGCGCTTTTTACTGCGGTGTTCGCTGTACTCGGCGGAGTCGTGTTGGCCGCTCTGGCACGAATCAGCCGGCCGCGACCCCGGCGAGTGTCGCGTTCGCTAGACGACTAGCTAGAGAGTGCCCGTGAGCCAATGCGGGCGTGCACCCAAGCTGGAACGTGCACTGCGGGCGTACTAGATCGTGCACTGGGCGCCGCTGCCACCCAAGCCCATTGACGCTGTAGCGCCCGCGCGCTGCGACGTCCACGAGCCGTCGACGGTCTGCACAAAGATTCCGTACGATCCGCCCAGGAGGCCACCGAGAATGCCCGACTCGAACTTGGTTGTGTAGACCCCGGCGGACGGGCCGGTGGTTGTCAGCGCCGAGCCCAAGAGCACCGAAGTGACCGTTCCGAGGAGCCCGCCCTCGGCTACCGCGTAGGCCACATTGCTCGGCGTCGAATAGCCGCCGCCCGCGGGGAACTTCCATTTCAGCGTGACGGTGGGGGACAGCCCCAAGAAGCCGGGGGCCAGGCTGCACGAGGTGATCTCAGGCGGCGCAATCACGGCCGCGCTTACGGTCGCGGTCGCATACTCGCTATCGACCCACGCGGCTTGCGTTACGCCAGCGCGCGTCTGAGTGACAAGAACAAGGGAGGCGATACCGGCAACGGCCAGAGCAATGAGAACAGCGCGACGCAACGGTGCCCTCGAGCCCGACCGCCGCACGAGATTCATCTCAGGACTTCACTGCCTCGTCGACGATGCCCACGAATCGGCTGCCAATGCCGTCGACCTCTGAGCGGTACACGCCCTCAGCGGGAGCGGGAAGCTCATCGGCGTCATGCCAATCGCACGTCAGGTACGTGAACGCCGGCCACCACTTCTTGGGGCGCGATGCCTCCGTGAAGCCGCAGACGGTGCAGGTCAGCTGCATCCACACGGGGCGCTTGCCGGTGCGGTTGGCGCGCGACTGAACCAGCCACGCCGGCGGGTTGGTCTCAAGTTCTTCGAACTCGGCATCCGACATCCGCGACGGAATGCCGTGCCTCGTGGCCATCTCCAGAGGGATGTCGAGGCGAAGCGCAGCTTCCCGTTTCGTAATCATGCTTCTACGGTACGCGACCCGGGCGGCGGCAACAGCCCCCGTTAGGTCGGAACGCTAGCTGACGTAGATCTTGCGCAGCGTTTCGGTGATGGTCCAGGTGGTCTGCATGCCGTCGGTGAGTCGCACAACATCGCCGGGTCCCACAGCGATCGTGCGATCATCCGCAGCGAAGTGGATGCTGGCGCGCCCGCTGATCACGACAAAGACCTCATCGACCTCGGTGTCTGTTGCGGTGCCCACGCTCATCTCCCAGACGCCGATCTCGCTGTCGCCGAGGGTGTCGAGCACGGCGTAACCCGCGGTGGGAGTGCCCTCCACCACTTCGTTGGCCCCAAGAGCTTCGTGGGTGACGGGAACGGCGCTCGCCGCGAGGGGCGTGGCGGGGGCGAGAAGTGCTGCGAGTTCGGTCATGGGCTCAGCCTATGAGACTGGGCTGCAGATCGCGCAGGGTGCGGCGGTGGGTCATGCGTGTCACTCCGATCGCGGCGAGAATCAGTGCACCAGCGAGCCAGGCGCCGAGCACGAGAGCGTCGGTGCCGACCCGGGCAAGGTCACCGCCGTACATGAGCTGACGCATGGCATCCACGACGTACCCCATCGGCAGCACGTGGTGCAGGGCGGCCAGAGGCGCGGGCAAGGTTTGCCAGGGGAAGGTGCCGCCAGCGGTGACGAGTTGCAGCACCATCAGCACGAGCCCGAGGAACTGCCCGACGGAGCCGAACCAAATGTTGAGCGCGAGGATGATCGCGGCATAGGTGAAGCTCGCGGCCACCATCACGCCGAGCGTACCGAGCGGATGAGTGAACGTGAAGCCCAGAGCAATGGCGAGAATGCCGAAGAGGGCAACCATCTGAATTGCTCCCAGCACGGCGGGAGTAAGCCAGCCAGCGAGGGTAATTCGAATGGGCGAGCGCAGCGCGGTGACGGCACGCTTGGAGACAGGCTTCACGATGAGGAAGAGAGCGTAAATGCCGATCCAGCCCGCGAGAGCAGCGAAGAACGGCGCCAGGCCGGCACCGTAGTTGCTCGCCTTCGTAACGGCGCTCGATTCGACAGCAACCGGGTCGGCAATGGCTTCAGCCTGAAGAGCGCGCAACTCGGAGCTCGAATCGGGCAGCGCCGTGACGCCGCTCGCCAAGCCATCCCGCAGCTCGGCGGTGCCATCGGCGAGGGTGGAAAGGCCGCCTTCGAGAGTACTGACACCGTCGCTGAGCTGGGATGCTCCGGATGTTGCAGCGTCTGTCGCCGTCGCAATCTTCTCTGCCCCGGAGGCAAGAGTGGCGGCGCTGCTCGCGAGCGTGTTCGCACCCGCGGCAAGTTCATCAACCTGCGAGACGGCGGACTGAACGGTGCCGTTGCCCTCGGCGATGCGATCGCTCAGCGGATCGAGGGCCGTAAGCACGTCCTCGATCTCTGTCGTGTCGAGGCCCTGCTCAGTGAGTGCGGTGATGAGATCGGCGCGAGCGGTGGGCAGAGCATCCGCGATGGTCTGGGCGGCGGTGCCCGCACGATCGGCGTAGCCGGCGAGAACGGTGTTGCCGTCGGCAACCTGCGCGGCTCCCGCTGAAAGCTTGTCGGCGCCGCTGGCGAGGCTCTCGGTGGCGGAGCTCAGCTCGGTCAATCCCGAGGTCAACGTGCTCGCGCCATCCGCTAGCTCGCCAGCCCCCGAGGTGGCATCGCGAGAGCCGTCGAGAAGCTGGCTAGCGCCGTCAGCGGCATCCGATAGTTCACCGCGGATGTCGGAGATAGCCGTCAGCAGAGTGCCGGCCGCTTCTTCTCCCACGAGTTCCGCTACCGAGCGCCGAATCTGCTCGACGGCTTGCTTGCCGATCGTGGACGCCAAGTAGTTGTTGGCGTCATTGGTTTCGAGATCGATTTCTGCCTGGTGCGGATCGGTGCCCGCGATCGAGCGCAGAGCATCCGAAAAATCGCTGGGGATAGTGACGGTGAAGTCGACGTTGCCCTCAGCGAGAGCTGTTTGCGCGTCGGCGGGGGAGAGCACGTGCCAGTCGAAGTCGTTACCCGCGAGAAGGTCTTTGGCTACCTCTTCACCGTAATTGACGGCGGCGTCATCTCCGTCGGCGGCAACACCGTCATCAGCGACGACCAAGCCGACCGGCACTTCGGTGAAACTGCCGTAGGGATCTTGATTAGCCCAGAGGTACACGCCGCCGTACAACACCGGCACGAGCATGAGGGCAAGCAGTGCCAGCACGCCCATGCGGGAGGACGTCAGCCGCCGCAGTTCAGCAGCGATCATCGAGGGAACCTTCATGCGTTGTCTACTCCTACGCCGCCGCCACTTTGGGCCCAGGCAGCGGTACGTTCGTCAAATGCTCCGAGGCTGCCACGCAACGTGGCTTCGGCGGCTTCAGCACGCTCGATGACGTCGGCGTGGGTGATGGCCCATTCAGAGGCGCGACCGGCGACCGCCAAGACCGCGAGGCCGCGCTCCGCAAATTCGCCGAAGAGTTGCCACCAGTCGAGGGGCTGGCCACCATGGCGGTCAGGTGCCACGATGACGAGCGCTTCGACGTGAGGTCGCAGCACCGCGAGTTCGCACAGCACGCGCAATCGCGTCGTGGGCTCAATGTCAGCGATCGCGGTAGAGGCGAGCGGGCGGAGGCCCAGCTCATCCAGCCAGCGGCGCGCGGCGAGCGGATCGGCGCGACGGCCAGCAAACATCAACTCTTCCGCCACGACGCCCACGAGCGGCACTCCGGCATCCGGATCAGAAACTCCCGGAGCGTCGACGAGGGCGACGCGACGACGGAGGGCGCGAGCATCGGGCTTTCCCTCGATCGTCACGCTGCCCGAATCGGGGCGCATGCGGCCGGAGGCGATGAGCCCCAGCACGGTGGGGCGCTGCTCGGTCTCGGCCACCGCCAGCGTGACCGTGCCGGTTTCAAAGGTGGTGGATGTCGCGGGCAAGTCTTCGGCGTCGCGACCTTTCGTTACTCCGCTCAGTTCGACGCGCATCAGCGGTCGCCGCCTGCCGCAGCTGTGCCGCCTGCACCAGCAGCGCCGCCAGCCGCGGCAGCGCCCAGAATCTCGGGATGCTCTTCAAGTAGGGCGACGGTTTCGCGCCACGACAGCCCGGCCATGCTGAGCGTCGTGCGTACGGCGAGCGAGCGCGCTTCGGGCAGGGACGCGTCAACGCGAGTGATGGCGGCGCGGGCGGCCTCTTCGACGAGGCGAGCGAGGGTCGCGACATCCACATCGGTGCGCAGAGTGTTGTCGTTTTGGCCGCGCTGCAGAATGGCGGCGACGGCCGCACGCAGCGGCGCGAGAGCCTTGCCGGTGGAGGCCAGGTGTGCGTCGTCGAGGGCAATGGATGCCGCGACCTGCACGTGGGCGGCCTCTTGCCAGAGCAACGAGGTGAGCCGCGCGAGAGCGAGGGGCGCAGCGGTGTCAGAAACGCTCAGGGCGATGCGGTTGAAGCGTTCGGCGCCGGTGTCGATGATCTCGCCGACGAGAGTATTGCGGTCGGCGAAATGGCCGTAGAGGGCGCGGCGCGAGAGGCCGGCACTGCGGGCGATCGTGTCGATCGACGCGTGCGGGTCGTGCGCAATAGCGGCGGTGGCGGCGCTCAGGATGCCGGCACGGTTGTCGACGGCATCCTGCCGCGGGCGACGGGGAGCGGGGGTGGTCATGTTCTCACTGTAATAACTTGCACACTGCTGTGCAAGTTATTACAGGTGACGTTCAGGTGCCGAGCGACACCCCCGCTTCACCGTCAGAGACTACGAATCGAAACCGAGCCCCAGAGCATCCAGCGTCTTCAGAATCACGTTGCGGCGACCCTGATTGTGGTCGGCCTGATTGAGCGACCAGCGAGTGGCCTGAACGCCCATCGATGCGATCGGCTCGGGCGGGAACGGCAACGGCATTTTCTTCACCATCTCGAGCTCGGTGCGCTCAGTCGTGAGACCGTCGAGTTTGTCGAGCATCACCTGAGCGGCGAAGCGAGTTGCGCCAACACCCAAGCCGGTGAAGCCGGCCGAGTACGCGACGCGACCCTTGCGAGCCAGCCCGAAGAACGCACTGAACTGCGTCGACGCGTCAATGGCGCCGGCCCAGCGGTGGCTGAACTTGAGACCTTCAAGCTGCGGGAACGTCGTAAAGAAGTGACTCGCGAGCTTCTCAAAGCTCTCGGGACGGTTCTCATACTCATCGCGAACCTTGCGGCCATAGTGGTAAATGGCGTCATATCCGCCGAACAGAATGCGGTTATCGGCGCTCAAGCGGTAGTAGTGGAACTGGTTCGCCATGTCGGCAAGACCCTGACGGTTCGACCACCCGATCGAGGCGAGCTGCTCCGGGCTCAAGGGCTCCGTCATGAGCACATAGTCATAAACGGGAACCGTGTGCAGGCGCGTGCGCTTGAGCAACGACGGAAAGGCGTTAGTCGCGAGTGCAACCTTGGCGGCGTGAACGCGACCATGCTTGCTGTGCACGATGGCGGCATCCGTGGGGCCGCCGGATGTTGCGACCTCCCGCACAGGCGAGTGCTCAAAGATCTCGACCCCGAGTTCGGTCGCGATGCGCGCCAGCTCATGAACGAGCTTGGCGGGGTGGATGATCGCGTTAATGCGCTTGTTCCAGATGGCGGCAAGGTACGTGGGCGAGTTCACTTCGGCGCGGATAGCGGCCTCGTCGAGAAAGATGGTGTCGGCGTCGGTCGTGGTCTCTTTGAGCCACGCGATCTCGTGCTCTTCGATCGCGAGGTCGAGCGAACCGGTGCGCTCGAAATCGACGTCGAGCTTCAAGGACTTGACCGTCTCTTCGATCTCATCGAGGTTCTGCAGGCCGAGACGTTCAAGTTGGTCGTATTCGGTCGGCCAGCGGCTCAGACCGTTCTCTTCACCGTGGGTGAGGCTGGCTTCACAGAAACCACCGTTGCGGCCAGAGGCGGCCCAGCCGAGTTCGCGGGCTTCGAGTAGTACTACGCGAGCGTCGGGGTTGCGCTGCTTCGCGAGCACCGCCGTCCAGAGGCCGAGATACCCTCCTCCCACAATGGCGAGGTCAGCGGTGACGTCTGACTTCAGCGCGCTAAAGGTGCGGGCGCCGGCGACGTCATCGATCCAGAACGGCTTCTGCATCGAACCCTCAAGGGAGTGGCTGATGACGGATGCGGCTGGTGCATTTCTTTCGAACACTACTTTGCCCATGGGGCACTTTCCTCTCTCGCCTGGCGGCGAGCTTTATGGTTGCGCGGGCGCGCGGTACACGCGCTCGCCTTCGACGAACGTTTGTTCAGTGCGGGTGCGGCCGATGTCGGCTTTGGCTCCCGCGAAGGGATTGCGATCGAGAACAACCAGGTCGGCAAGTTTGCCTACCTCAATTGTGCCCGTCTCATCGAGGTGGTTGGTAAACGCGCTGCCGGCGGTATAGGCGGTCATGGCGGTCAACAGATCGATGCTCTGTTCGGGCAAGAACGCGTCGTACTCGCCCTCTTCGTGGCCGGGGGCCGCGAGGCGATTGACAGCAACGTGGATGGCCGCCATCGGGTCCGGGCTCGACACCGACCAGTCGCTGCCGGAGGCCAGGTGCGTTCCCGCGCGGTGCAGATCGGCCCACGGGTACTGCCACGAGCTGCGCGGGTCGCCCAAGAACGGCAACGTGAGGTCGACCATTTGCGGCTCGAGCGCCGCCCAGTACGACTGCAGGTTGGCGGTGACGCCCACCTCAGCGAAGCGGTGGATGTCATCCGGATGCACGACCTGCAGGTGCGCAATATGGTGACGGTTGTCGTTGGGCCCGTTGATCGCTCGCGCGGCCTCCACCGCGTCGAGGCACTCGCGCACGGCGCGGTCGCCGATGGCATGGAAGTGCACTTGGAAGCCCAACGCATCGAGCTCGGTCACGTTCGAGATCAGTTGGGCGGCATCCACGAAGGAGATGCCCGAGTTGTCGGTGTGGTGACCACAGCCGTCGAGGTAGGGCTCCAGCATGGCGGCCGTGAAGTTTTCAGCGACGCCGTCTTGCATGATCTTCACGCTCGTCGCCGCGAAGCGGCCAGCGGCGTTCTTCTCGCGGCGCATCACGAGTTCGGGAATCTGCTCGGGGCCGCGCGTGCGATCCCACCAGAGGGCTCCGACCACGCGAGCGGTGAGGTCGCCCGACTCAGCCGCGGCCATGTAGGCGGGAGTGGCATCGCCGGCATCCCCGTAACCGCCGAGGATGGCGTCTTGCCACGAGGTCACACCGAGCGAGTGCAGATACTTCTGGCCGATCATGAGCGCGCGCGTGTAGTCCTCGGGCGAGGTTTCGGGCAGCAGCGCATTCACGAGCGACATCGCGCCCTCGTGCAGCGTGCCCGTCGGGTTGCCGTCAGTGTCGCGTTCGATGCGGCCATCGGCGGGGTCGGGCGTCTCGGCGGTGATGCCGGCAAGCTCGAGCGCGCGCGAGTTCACCCAGGCGCCGTGACCGTCGCGGTTCGGGATGAACGCCGGGCGGTCGGCAACCGCCAGGTCGAGATCAGATGCCGTGGGCGTGCCCCCGGGGAAGGCCGACATGTTCCAGCCACCGCCCAAAATCCACTCGAGCTCGGGGTTCGCCGCAGCATAGTTCTTCAGCCGCGCTACATACTCATCGCGCGTCGAGTCCTGTGAGAGATCGCAGCGGATGAGGTCGAGCCCGCCCCACACGGCGTGCACGTGGGCATCCTGAAATCCGGGGATCAACAGCTTGCCATCGAGGTCGATGACCTCGGTGTCGGGACCGATGAGATCGCGCACCGCCGCATAGTCGTCGGCGTCGCAGCCAACGGCAACAATGCGGCCGTCGGTGACAGCAACGCTGCCCAGCATCGGCTCGCTGCCGGTCGCGGTGAAGACAGCGCCACCGGTGAAAACGAGGTCAGCAAACGTCATAATTTCGTGCACTTTCTGGTTCGTTCGGTGGTTCGTGCGAAACGAGGCAGGTGAGGTGCGAAGGGCTTAGCCGCCACCGACGGTCTTGGCGATGTCGGTCGCCGAGTCACCGGCGCGACGCAAGACATAGGCCACGAGCCCCAATGCCACGAGCGTGAGCAGCAGCATGATCGTCGAGACAGCAGCGATTTCGGGGCGGAGTCCGGTGCGCACGGCACTCAGTACGTAGACGGGCCACGGCGTTGAACCGGAGACCTGCACGAACGCCGAAACGATCGTGTTGTCGAGGCTGAGCGTGAACGAGAGCAGTCCACCCGCGAGAACGGCGGGCATTACCAGCGGAAGAGTGATCTGCGTGAAGCGCTTGAACGGGGGAGCGTAAAGGTCAGCCGCGGCCTCCTCTAAGCTCTCGTCGATTCCGACAAGGCGCGAGCGCACGATGTACGCCACCACGGCGGTAGCGAACAGCGAGTGGCCGACGACGAGTCGAACGAGTCCATTGTCGAAGATGCTGAGGCCAAGGTCTTGCCCGAGGAACACCATCCAGGGCAGCAGCGAAACGGCATCCACGATTTCGGGCGTGACCGTGACGAGCACCAACAAAATCAGGAACGGTGCAGCCCACTTGCCGGCACGACGAGCAAGGGCAACGCCCGCCATCGTGCCGAGAGCGGTCGCCAGCAACGCGGCAACGAAACCGGTCTGGATCGACACCAGTACGGCATCCGTAATTGCCGGCTTGGTCACGATCGCGGCGAACGAGCCGAAACCGAACTCATTCCACGAGACGAGCAGGCGACCCTCGTTGAACGAGTAGGCGATGATGACGGCGATCGGCATGAACAGGAAGACGAAGACAATGACTGCCCAGATCTTGAGTGAAATATCGGTGAGAGCTACGCGCTTCATTTCTTGTCTCCCAACACGAGTTTCTGGCTAGCGCGCAGCGGCCAGCCGGCCAGCCACGTTACGAGCGCGGCGATGCCGACCGTGGTGAGGATGGTGAGTACGAGCACGACGGCCATTGCTGAACCGAGAGCCCAGTTTTGGGCGGTCTGGAACTGGTTGGCAACCATTTGGCCGGCCATGTTTCCCTTGGCTCCACCCAGAACCGTTGCGGTGATGTAGTCACCCATGAGCGGGATGTACACGAGCAGGATTCCGACCACGATGCCGGGCTTGGCCAGCGGTAGCGTGACGTTGAAGAAGGTCGAGAAGCGGCCAGCACCGAGGTCCTTGCTTGCTTCGCGCATGGGAAGCGATACGCGGTCGAAGGCCACAAACATCGGCAAAATCATGAGCGGCAGGTAGTTGTAAACCACACCGATGAGCACCGCGGTGCGGGTGTACAGGATTTCGAGGGGCTCGTTGAGGAGGCCGATCGATTGCAGAGCATCCGAAAGAATTCCACTGGGGGCGAGGATGATCTGCCAGCCGATCGTGCGAACCAAGAAGTTGGTCCAGAACGGGATCATGACCATCGCGAGCAAGATGCCACGACGAGCGACGGGCGCTTTGAACGCGAGCCAATACGCGAAGGGGATGGAGATGGCCAGGCAGATAAGCGTGCCGACTACCCCCACCCACAACGTGTTTTGGAATGTCGTAAAGAACGTCGGAGACAGCGCCTCGGCGTACCGGTCAAAAGACAGCACATCGTTGGCGTGGGTTCCGAAGATGCCCGGCTTGTAGCCAAAGCTGAACCACACCACGAGCGCCACGGGCGCCACAAAGAAAGCAAACAGCCAGGCCCACGCCGGGATGGCGAGGGCAAAGCTGGGCATCTTCAACCAGCGAGGGCGCTTCGAAGGCGCCTTTCGCGGCGGTGCCGTGGGGCGCTCGAGGGTAGTGGTCATAGTTAGATCCGGATGGTCGCGGGTTAGGCGCCGGCCGATGCCTTCGTCTTGTCCCAGATTTCTACGATGCGCTGTTGCGCGTCGCCAATGGTTTGCGTGTGCATCGTGTCGACCTGGTCGCTGTCGAAGAAGACGAGGTCGAGCATTTCGAGGCCCTCGGCACGAGCGGTCTCTTCGATGTCTGCACCACCGGTGTGGTAGCCGATGTAGTCGAGCTCGCGAAGCGATGCCTCGGGGGTGAGCACGTAGTTGATGAAGGCGTGAGCGGCTTCAGGGTTGGGTGCGCCCTCGGCGATAGCCCAGTTGTCCATCCACAGTTCGGTGTCGGGCGAACCGAGAACCCACTGCCAGCGGTCGGGGTCTTCGCTCTCCATGATGCCGATGCGGGCGTCACCGTTCCACGACTGCATGAGCATGTGCTGCGCCTGCGGGATGGCGGCGCCGCCGGGGTAGGAGTCGAACGCGGAGATGTGCGGTGCGAGCTGCGTGGTGAGAAACTCTTCGGCCGCAGCGAGGTCAGCTTCGTCGGTGGTGTTCCAGTCGATGCCATTGGCCCAGTAGTAAATGCCGAGCAGGGGAGCGGGGTCGTCAAGAACTGACGTCTTGCCGCTGGCCTCGTTCTGTGCGGCATCGATGAAGTCAGCCCAGGTGGTGAGCTCACGCGTGATCTTGGTCTTGTCGTAGACGAAGCCCGTCGTGCCCCACGCCTTGCAGATCGAGTACTCGTTCTTCGGGTCCCAGTCGCGCGCCAAGAAATCAGGGTCCATGTCGGCAATGTTCGGGATGAGGTCGAGGTTCAACTTGCTGAGCAGGCCGTTCTCGATCATCTGCGGGATGAACGGGCCGGTGGGAACGACAATGTCGTAGCCACTCGTGCCGCGGGCGGCTACGAGCTTAGAGATGAGCTCTTCGTTGGAGTTGAAGGCATCGAACGTGACCGTGGGGCCTAGCTCGTCGCTGAACTCGCTGACCAGATCAGGGTCGTCGTAGTCGCCCCAGCTGTAGATCGAGAGCGAACTTTCCAGATCGCCACCGGTCGCCTGCGTTGCCGAGCCAGTGCCGGAATCGGTGCTGCACGCGGCGAGAGCCGCAGCGCTTGCGGCTGCGCCCGAGAGGGCGAGGAAGCGACGACGGTTCAGTTCGCTCTTCATGATCTTTGTTGCCGAGGTTGAGGCAAGAATTCGAATGGAATTTTCGTGTGACATCAGGTTGCTCCCTTAAAGCGAGATCGAGCTGGTCGGTGGTGCGGGGTTGGAAACAGCGCGAGCAATGTCGGCCTGAGCCTGGGTTGCTTGCTCGCTGGGGAAGAGGTGAACAGATGACGCGTCCCACGTGCAGATGACAGCGTCGCCGATAGCAAGTCGCGGCGCGTTCGGGCGCGGAACCCGCGACAGCAGGGTCTGATCGTTGCCGATTGACACTAAGAACTGCAGCGTTTCGCCCTGGTGAGAGACTCCGAGCACCTCGCCCGCGATGCGGTTTTCAGTGGTGGCGGCATCGGCGGCGCTGGTGTTTCCGGTCGCTGTGACCGTAACCGCCTCCGGGCGAACGGCGGCTTGGGCATCCAGACCGGCGTCGAGTTCGGGATGAGTGGTTGTCGACCGCAGCACTCCGAATCGGGACTCCATGACGCTGAGATCGTTCGTCATCAGTCCCGGGATGAAGTTCTGCTGGCCGATGAAGCCCGCAACGTACGCGCTCGCGGGGGAGTCATAGATCGAGTCAGCATCATCCAGCTGCTCAATGCGCCCCTTGCGCATGATCGCGATGCGGTCGCTCATCGAGAGCGCCTCGCCCTGGTCGTGAGTCACGAAAATGAAGGTGATGCCGAGACGCGACTGCAGAAGCTTGAGCTCGATCTGCATTTCTTCGCGCAGCTGGCGGTCAAGCGCACCCAGCGGCTCGTCAAGGAGAAGAACGGCGGGGCGGTTGATGAGAGCGCGGGCGAGCGCGATGCGCTGCTGCTGGCCGCCCGACAACTGCGTGGGCTTGCGGTCAGCGAAGGTGCGCATTTGCACGAGGTCGAGTGACTCCGTGACGCGTTCGCGGATCTCCGACTTGGGGGTGCCCTTTTGGCGAAGCCCGTAGGCCACGTTCTCGGCGACACTCATGTGCGGGAAGAGAGCGTACGCCTGGAAAACCGTGTTGACGTTGCGCTTGTGGGGCGGAATGCCCACGACATCCTGACCAGAAATGCGGATGCTGCCCGAGGTCGGCTCTTCGAAGCCGGCGAGCATGCGCAAGGTTGTCGTCTTACCGCAGCCCGAGGGGCCGAGCAGAGAGAGGAACTCACCGGGGCGCACGTTCAGGCTGATGTTATCGACAGCGACGGCGCCACCAAACTTCTTGGTCACGCCCTCAATGACAACAGAACCCTCGGGTTCGGCGGCGCTCGTGGCTTCTACAGTGGATGCCCCGGCGGCTGAACCGGCGGGGGCGATGTTCGGGTTTGACTCTGTCACGACGCTACGTACCTCCAAAATCGCGAAAACTTATTCGCAACTGTTGGTGTAGTCAATCGGAAAAACGACTGAGACGCAACGATTTGCATGGTTAAGATCGTGTTACGGAACGGATTTCGTCGTTTTCAGGCCATTTCACGGTGCAAATCTAAGGATTTACCAAGAAGCCCGCTAGTCGCGTTCCGGTCGTTATTCGTAGCGGCGGTGAATGAGGCGCGACAGCACGATAGAACTGCGGGTGTTGTCGATGTTGGTGGCGGTGCGCAGTCGTTCGAGGGCGATTTCAAGCGAGTGGATGTCGCGCGAGCGCATGTGAACGACAGCGTCGGCAGACCCGCTGACTGTTCCGGCATCCACCACTTCGGGGATGGCGCTCAGGATTCGCTTGAGTTCGTGCGGAGCCACATTGCCGCGACAAAAGAGCTCGACGTACGCCTCGGTGCCCATGCCATCGACCGCGGGATCGACCTGCACGGTGAAGCCGCGGATGGTGCCGTTGGCGACGAGGCGATCGACGCGCCGTTTAACGGCGGAGGCCGAAAGCCCCACGGCTTCTCCTATATCTCCATAGCCAGCGCGGGCGTTGAGGCGGAGCATGTCGATGATTCCTGCGTCCAGCTTGTCCATCTCCTCAGCGTACGGCGAATTGTTGTGCGCTGGCTAGGGTATGCGCGTAAATAGTGCGCAGATTGCGGAGACATTGCGGATAGGTGCGTGAAACACTGGGGCTATGACGATCACTGACACCGAATCGACCACGCCTGCACGCCAGGCCACTCCGAAGACCGTGCTGATGTGCCGTCCTGACTTCTTTACGGTCACGTACAGCATCAACCCGTGGATGAATCCCAACGACCCCACCGACACCAGCCTCGCTGTGAAGCAGTGGCAGACGTTGTACGACACCTACATCGACCTCGGCTTCACCGTCGAGCTGATCGACCCCATCGATGGTCTGCCCGACATGGTCTACGCGGCCAACGGCGGATTCGTCATTGACGGCAAGGCCTACGGCGCCCTCTTCACCTACGACGAGCGCAAAGCAGAAGGCCCCGCCTACATGGAGTGGTTCGGCGCCAACGGCCTCGAAGTCTTCGATCCCGCCAACGTTAACGAGGGCGAGGGTGACTTCCTCCTTGTTGGCGACAACATCCTGGCCGGTATGGGATTCCGCACCTCGGTTGAGAGCCACCGTGAGCTTGCCGAGATCTCGGGCCGCAACGTTGTCTCGCTCAACCTCATCAACCCGAGTTTCTACCACGTCGACACCGCCATCGCGAAGCTCGACGAAACCAACATCGCCTACCTCGAGAGCGCCTTCGACGAGCCCTCGCTTGAGAAACTCCGCGCACTGTATCCCGACGCCATCCTCGCTAGTGAAGAGGATGCGGCAGTGCTCGGACTCAACTCCTACAGCGACGGCTATAACGTCGTCATCGCCTCGCGCGCCAAAGACTTCGAGCGCCAGCTCAAAGAACGCGGCTACAACCCCATCGGCGTCGACCTCTCCGAGCTGCTGCTCGGCGGCGGCGGCGTGAAGTGCTGCACCTTGGAACTTCGCCGCTAAGCGCGGTACGGTCTCTCTAACTTCGCCGCTAAGCGCGGTACGGTCTCTCTAACTTCGCCGCTTTCCACGGTGGGGTGCCTCGATTTCACCGGTGGGCGGCGCGATACCTAGATTTCGCTGCTCACCGGAGAAGATGCGCTTGGCGCACTGAACAGAACGAATGGCCTGCGCCACGAGCGCGGGCCATTCGTGTCCTCGCCAACGGGTTGTCGGTGCTGCGGTGCCGCGGTGCTGCGGTGCTGAGCTTGTGAGGTCGCGGGGCCCTCGCCCTAGCGCTCTTCGCAGATGACGACGGGGATGTCGCGCGTGGTCTTGGTCTGGTACTCGGCGTAGCGGGAACTGACCGCCACAATCTGCGGCCACAACTCGGCTTTCTCGGCGGGGCTGGCGGTGTGAGCGTGCACGGGGAAAGTGCGACCGCGCACGGTGAGTTCAGCATCCGGATTCGCCTGCAGGTTGCGGTACCAGAGCGGATCGCGATCGTCCCCGCCCTTGGAGGCGACGATGACCCAACGCCCGTTGCCGTGCACAGGAGCGGTCAGCATGGTCGACCGGCGGATGCCCGACACCCGGCCTGTGGTGTGAAGCTCTAGCGAGGGCATGCCCCCGAGGGTCCAGCCGAGGCGACCGCCCGAGACGGCGAGGATCGTGCGGTGCACGCCGTTCATGAGTTTCATGCCGAGGTCGCTGAGGCGGTTGCTGGTACTCATGGTTCTATTGTCGCGCTTCTGCTGGGGTGCGCGGTGCGGGGTCAGGCGCGTTCGGACGTTCGGACAACCGTGCGACGCTGCGGCGGACGCACGAACAGCGCGAGCACCGCGACGGCAATGGGCAGGCTCGCGAACCAGAAGGCCGGTTCGGTGAAGTTGCCGCTGGCATCGACGGCGAGCGAGAGTGCGATGGGGCCGAGGGCGGTCGAGCCCAGAGCGATCGCGGTCGTGACGCCGCGAATGGAGCCGATGTGGGCGGTGCCGTAGTAGCGCACGTAGGCGGCGGCCTCCATCCCGCGCAGGGTGCCGCCGGCAGCGCCGAGCACGAGGCCGTAGAGCACGGCGGTGCCGTTGGGGCCGACGACCGAGAGCATCAGCAGTGATCCCGCGAGCGTGAGCATCGAGAAGATCACGAAGAGCTTGGGGCTTACGCGGTCGACGAATGCCCCGACGACCAGCGTCGCGGCAATGCCGGTGATGGTCTGCGGCAAGAAGTTGGCCGCCGCTTCGAACGGGGTCAGGCCGCGCTCGCCGAGGATCGCAATCTGGTGGAACGCGAGGGCCGTGCTCAGCATGCCCGAGGCGGCGAGGGAGGCGGCGATGACCCAGAACATGCCGGTGCGGGCTGCTTCGCCGAGCATCCACGATTCCTTCTGGATGACGATCTGCGCTGTCGAGAGATCGTCGTCGCTGGCAGCAACCCGGCTGCGCTTCGGCAGGATGAACGCCAAGGGAACGACGACGGCGAGCACAATCGCGGCTTCCCAGCGCCAGGCGGCGTGGATGCCGACAGTCGAGATCAGCCGTTCGAGACCGACGGGCGCGAGGGAGATTCCGGCCGATCCGATCGCGGCGGTGATGCCCAGCGCGAGCCCGCGGCGGTGGGTGATGGCGCGGGCGACGGCCGTGGTGGCAGCGAGGCTGAGGGCGCCCTGGCCGAGCATCCGCACGCCCACAAAACCGGCGGTGAGACCGGCGATGCCGTCGACGAAACTGAGGGCAAGCAGCACGCTCGCGAAGAGGGCGCCGATGACGATGGTGACGTACCGGGCGCCGAAGCGGTCAAGGGCGCGGCCGATGAAGGGTTGAGCCGAGGCGCCGGCGAGCGTGCCAAAGAAGTAGCTGACGGAGATGCCGGTGCGAGAGACGTCGAGTTCAGAAATCAGGGGGTCGGTGAAGACGGAGATTCCGGCGGTCTGGCCCGGAGCGGTCATCACCGAGATCACGCCCGCGGCAGCGACGACGCTCACCCACGGCAACCACCGTGCGGGCGAACGGCGACCAGTGCGAACCACGTTCACGTCAGAGGAAACCACAACCACTCAACCCTTCGAAGCCACCGTCGGGCTAGCGCGCGCCGTTGCTGCTTCTGCCGCAACGCTTAGCCAAAATCGTACTCGCCTCTCGAGCGCTGAGATTCGGGCGCGTGGGGCGGCGGGTGCGTAAAGTTGTTGCATGAACGCACTGCGCTCGCGGGTAGTGGCTCGAGATATTGACGAGCCGCACCGCAAAACGACTCCGCTCGAGCTGCTCTTTGACCTGACCTTCGTGGTCGCGGTCGCCTCGGTGGTGCGACAGCTGACGCACGCCGTCGAAGTGGGGCACGCTTTCGAAGCAATCGCACCGTTCCTTATGGTGTTCTTCTCCATCTGGTGGGCGTGGAACCAGTTCACTTGGCTGGCGTCGGCGTATGACACGGATGACGTTCCCTACCGTCTGTTCACGATGCTGCAGATGGGTGGCATCCTCGTTCTCGCCGCCGGAGTTCCGATGGCCTTCGACGACGGCAACTATGCGGCGGTCACCGTGGGGTACTTGATCTTGCGGATCGGGCTTATCGCGACCCTGCTGCGTGCAGTGAAAGACGACCCTGAAACGCGCGCCACCGCCGGGCGCTACGCCCTCGGTATTGGGGTCGTGCAGGTCGGCTGGCTATTGCGGTTGTTGCTTCCCGCCGAGCTAGCCATGGTGTCGTTCGTGATCATCGTGATCGCCGAACTGGCCGTGCCGCTCTGGGCTGACCGTGCGAAACGACTCTCCTGGCATCCGCACCACATCGCCGAGCGTTACGGAAAGTTCACCATTCTGTTGCTCGGTGAAAGCGTTCTGGCGTCGACGTTCGCGGTGCAGGAAGCGCTCGAAGAGGGATTGTCGCCGTCGCTTATCGTCGCGTCTGTCGCCGGCCTCGTGCTGCTCTTCGCGCTGTGGTGGCTGTACTTCTCGGAGCCCGCCGCCGAGGGCCTCGAGAATAGACGCGATCGCTACCTGTTCTGGAACTATGGCCACTACTTCCTGTTCGCGGCGCTCGCCGCTGTCGGAACCGGCATCGAAGTGTCTGTGCGTTCGGTCACGACAGACCTCGAGTCGAGCGAGCTCGTGGTCGGCTACTCCCTGGCATTGCCCGTCGCGCTCTTCATTCTGCTGCTGTGGCTGCTGCACGCGCCGATGGTGGAGCGGGTGTCGATTCCGCGATCGGCAACCGTCGTTGCGGTGCTCGTGATGTTGGCGTTGCCGTTCGCGGCATCCGCCATTGGCACTATCGGGGTGGCCGTGGCTATTGCTGCGGTTGCGGTGGTGTTGCTGACGGTTGCGCTTCTGAGTGGTCGTATGCACGCCGATGCTCTTCAACCTGAAGAGAGTTAGCGAGCGCCCATTCGGCGAGAGCGCGTACTGGCGGGAGGAGTCCTTGCCCGAGTGCAGTGAGTTCGTATTCGACGCGTGGCGGGACCTCGGGGTAGGCGGTGCGGGTAAGCAGCCCGTCGCGTTCGAGGTGGCGAACGGTGCGAGTGAGCATGCGCTGCGAGATTCCGGGAACTTGATGGCGCAGCTGGGTGAACCGGAGTGGGCCTGCAGCTAACATGCCGACGACGAGCAGCGTCCATTTGTCGCCGATGCGGTCGAAGGTTTCGCGCACAACGATGCCGTCGTTCGAGTGACACATTTCTTCGAGCTCGCGGTCGGGCATTCTGCTCCTTGGTTACCTCGGTGTGCCTTTTGTGAGGCTGCTCGAACCAGTCTAGGTTACTGATCGTGCCTTAGGCACCAATCATAACCAACTCAGAAAGAGCATCAATGATCATTGCCGTATGGATCGCCTCCGCCCTTCTCGCCCTCGCCTACCTCGCCGCTGGCGGCCAGAAAGTTCGAATCGCGAAAGACGAAGCCTTCGTGACGTTCCCGTGGGCTGAACGCGGTGGGCTCGGCATGCTGCGCGCGATCGGTGCCGTAGAAATCCTCGGAGCACTCGGGCTGATCTTGCCGGTGCTCATCGGTACACTGCCCATCCTGACCCCAATCGCTGCCGTGGGCCTCGTGCTCGTGCAGGTCGTCGCTGTGGCGTTGCACGTTCGCCGTGGCGAGTTCAAGACGCTCCCCGTGAACGCGGTGCTGTTGCTGCTCGCTCTCTTCGTCGCGATCGCACGGTTCTCCGGGGTCTAAGCGGTCGTTGCCGTTCGGGGCCGCTGGGCGCCGACTGAGGGTTGCGCCTGACTCGCAGCGGGTGTGGACTGTGACCGTACGCTAGCCCCAGCGCCCCATCGGTGCGCGCTAGCGGCGACAAGGATGGTGCACGATGTTCGCTCCGAAGAACGCATTTTCTGGATTCAGCGTCAACGATCTCGATGCCGCTGCGGCCTTCTACCGCGACAGCCTCGGCCTCGCAGTCGACGATGGCGGGATGGGCACGCTGCGGCTCACACTTCCCGGCGGCGCCGAAGTGACCATTTACCCGAAAGAGAACCACGAACCGGCGAGCTTCACCATCCTGAACTTCGCGGTGGAGGATGTCGAAGCTGCTGTTGACGCGCTCAACGAGCGTGGCGTGGTCACCAAGATCTACAGCGACGACGATCTCCTAGGCGGCATGGGTACCGACGCGAAGGGAATCATGCACGGGCACGGGTCCGAGATTGCGTGGTTCAAGGATCCCGCTGGGAACGTGCTTTCGGTTATTGCGGCGTAGCGGGCGATGAGCATGCACAACCCTCCCCACCCTGGGCTCTTGCTGGAGGATTACCTCGGCGACGTCAGCCTCGCTGAAGCTGCCCGCCGACTCGGCGTCACGCGGGCGACGCTGTCGCGCATCCGTAATGGTCATGCGTCCGTCACCGCCGATATGGCGGTGCGCCTCGGAATCCTGCTCGGCACCAGCGCTGAGCTGTGGCTCGGCATGCAGACCACTTACGACCTGTGGGTCGAGCGCCAGAAGCCTCTCCCCGAAATATTGTCGCTAGCCAGCTCGGCATAGCGCCGAGCGCGATAGGAGAAAATCCATGACGCCCGCTAAACAGTCTTACATAGCAACCGCTCGCAAGGACGGCGATTGGTGGCTCATCGAGGTGCCCGAACTCGACGCCGTCGGTCAAGCGCGGAGCGTCACAGAGTGCACCACGGTAGCCCGCGAAATTATCGGGCTTTGTCTCGACGTCGAGCCAAAGATCATCGATGTCACGGTGACAATCGAAAAATTGGGGGCCCGCGACATTCCTCAGACACTCGACCGATCGAGCGACGCCTTGTCTGCAGAATGGAAGCCGCAAACGACGTTGCGCCTTGGGGCTATTGAGCCCGAGTTCACATCAGCGTATTATGGCTAGGAAAGCTAGCCATAATGGTGGAGGCGTTAAGTGAGACTTGTGAACATCCTTGAAGCGCGCAATACGCTGTCCCGGCTGGTGGCGGCGGTGAGCGACGGTGACGAAGTGGTTATCGCCAAGCGAGGCAAGCCGGTCGCGCGGCTGGTCCCTGCTGTCGAGATCGTCTCCGAGCACACTGCGGCGCAAGCTGCAGAATGGCTTACCCGTAACCCAGTTCCTAGCCACCCGGCGCGCTCCGCAGATGAACTTGACCGTCAGATTGCGGCCGAGCGTGAGGGCTGGGAGTGATCTATCTCGACTCCTGCATTGTGATTTACGCTGTGGAAGATGACGGACCTCGTGGCAACGCAGTGCGCCAGAGGCTTACTGACGCTGCCGATGCGGTTGTCGCAGTGAGTGCCCTTGTCACTCTCGAATGTCTCGTCGGACCACTTCGCGACGAAAACTTCGGTCTCCACGACCACTACCTCCGAGCGCTCAGCAACTTCAAGGCGCTTCCGCTGCAGGCCGAGCACTACATGAGAGCGGCTGAGCTTCGAGCCCGCTATGGTCTTAAAACGCCAGATGCGCTTCACCTCGCCGCCGCCCAAATGCATGGGTGTGACGAGTTGTGGACTAACGACGATCGCCTTGCTTCGGCGGCAAAAAATTTGGCGATGAACGTCACTTCGCCTTCCGCAAATTCGTAAACCTCGTAGTTGCTCCGGCTGGCGCGGTAGCGTGAACCCATGACGGTACTCACCCCAGCACTGCTCAATCGCATCCGCTCGCGCGCGGCACGCTACGACCGCGAGAACATCTTCTTCACCGAAGACCTGCAAGAGTTGCGTGCCGTCGGCTACCTGAAGCCGCGCAGTCTGCGTGAGCTGTCGGATGACCAGCGCCTGCTAGCGGCCTACGCGCCGGCCACGGCGCTCGCCATCAACATGCACCTCGTGTGGATCGGCGTCGCCTGGGCCCTGCGCGAGCGCGGCGACTCAAGCCTCGACTGGCTGTTGGCGGATGCCGAAGCCGGCGAAGTCTTCGCCTTCGGCTTGAGCGAACCCGGCAACGATCTCGTCATGTGGGACTCGCTCACCACCGCCGAAACCGTCGAGGGCGGTTACGTGTTCACGGGCACCAAGATCTTCACCTCACTCTCCCCGGCATGGACCCAGTTGGGCCTGTTCGGTAAGCACACCGCTGACGATGGCACTGAAACCCTCGTGCATGGTTTCATCTCTCGCGATGAACCCGGCTGGCGCTCCCTCGGCGACTGGGACACCCTCGGCATGCGCGCCACCCAAAGCCATACGACGGTGTTGGATGGCGCCTTCGTTCCCGCGAATCGCGTAGCCCGCGTGCTGCCTGTCGGCCCCAACGCCGATCCGTTCATCTTTGCGGTGTTCGCCAACTTCTTGCCGCTCATCGCCTCCGTCTATGCGGGCCTCGCCGACCGCGCCCTCGAACTCGGGGTCGAAGCACTGCAGCAGCGCAGCTCGGCCATGAGCGGAGAGGCATACTCCGAGCATCCGGATCTGCGTTGGCGCATGGCGGATGCCGCGCTCGCGCTCGATGCGATCGAACCCCAGCTGCACAGCATCGTCGATGACGTTGATGGGCTCGTGGATCACGGGGCAGGGTGGTTCCGCAAACTGACCGGTGTGAAGCACCGCAGCATCGAAACCGCACGCCATGTCGTTGACCAAGTGATGCGCTCAGCCGGGGGAGGGGCCTTCCGCAGCACGAGCGAACTCTCGCGCCTGCAACGCGATGTGCTCGCCGGCATCTACCACCCTTCGAACCCGGAGTCGGTGTACAAGACCGTCGCGAGCGACCTGTTTGGGAGTTAGGCGCGAGGGCTCAGGGGATGTAGCTGTCGGGTGCGTAGCCCGCGGTGATGACGAGAAGCTGACCTTGAACTTCGGAACTTAGCTCGGTGGTGAACGGAGTCCAGAACGAACCTGCGATGTACTCTCGCGGTGTTGTTCCTAGCTCGATGGAGAGCTCGTCGGGTGTCATCCCGTCCGGTGGCCTCACCGAGATGAGAGACCAGCATCCGCCCGAGGCGCACTTTTCGTCGACCGCAACGATCTCACTTCCCTGAGGGAGGGCGATCGCGGAAGTCGGCGGAACTTCCCACTCTGAAATTGCAACGGTCAGATACGCGAGACGCAGCAAATACACGATCACGAAGGCGGTGACGACGGCGCTTGCGCCAATCCACATCCATTGTTTACGAGTTATGCTCATAAGGCTCGACGGTACCATGCCAGACCAATGCATCGTCGGTATCAAGCACGAGACCGAAAATCCCCGAAGTAATGATGAGCCAGGCCGCGAGGATGATGATCGCCAGAACGGTCACCAGAACTACGAGAGGTTGGGCGCTGAGTTTCATTCTGCTCTCCTTCTCGCGTTTATCGTGACGGCTGAGACTAGTAGATAGAGCGACTATGGCACGAGCAAGCGAGCACGCCGTGGAAGAGTGTGGAGAGCAGCCGCCCGTTGAGAGTGCTAGCCGCCGTTGATTGCGATGCTCACCCAGCCCAGCAGCGCAAGAACGACAGCGACGCCACCGAGCGAGATTGCGATCCGCGGTCGCTTGCCCAGAACTAGGTAGTACAGCGCAGTCGCGATCGGGGCGGTCCACGCTCCCGCCGCGATCATGAACATGCCCAGGAACACGGGAGTGTCTAGGTGGGCAATGAGTCCCGTCACCAGGACGGCGAGACCGGGCGCGATCCCGAAGAGTGGGCTCAGCGCGATGAAAAGAGCGATGGGAAGTGCGCGAGCGGGAACCCGTGTGCTCAGCCACAACCACAATGGCACGCCGAACAGCGCCGCTACCGGGAGGCCCACCGCAGTTGCGCGGGCGAAAGCATGCAGCAGCTCTGAGCCCGTCGAGCCGTAATAGTGGGTTCCCAGCACTACGAGCGCTGTGCCCAGAGCCAATGCCACCGCGACGCAGCCGAGGACGGCGGAGATGTCCTTAACGTTTCGGCGCGGGTGCACGCTCTCTGGGAACGGAACACTATCGATGCGCTGTTCTGGTGCTGAAGTCGTCACTGGCCCACATCCCCTCGAGCCACCCTGAAATGTGACTCGTCCTCACTCGAGGTTACAACGAAGCGACCGGCTCGCGCACCCCGAGTCGCAAGCTCACATCGTCGTCGCGACGCTCATCGTCGTGATGGCTGACGAGCACCACGATCTTGTCGGCGAGAGCCGTGCGCAGGTCGGTGATGAGCTGCTCGGCGCTCGCGGCATCCAAGTGGGCGGTCGGCTCATCGAGCAGCACGACATCCGCCCGCGTTAGTAGGGTGCGCGCAACAGCTAGGCGCTGCCGCTCGCCGCCCGAGAGGCTTTCGCCCGCCGAGCCGACACGAGTATCGAGGCCGCGGTCGAGCGAATCGAAGAGCGGGCCGAGACCCACCTGGCGCAGCACCGCAACGAGCTCCTGCTCGGTTGGCTGATCGTCGTGCGCGCGGCCCAACAGCAGGTTCGCGCGAATCGTCGAATCGAAAAGGTGCGACTCCTGCGGACACCACGTGATCGCCGCGCGCAATTGCTCGGGCGACAGCTCACGGGCATCCACCCCATTGAGGCTCCACGAGCCAGCGGCCGCCGGAAGATACCCGAGCAGCGCCGCCAACAAAGTCGACTTACCAGCCCCCGAAGGGCCCTCCACGACAAGCCACTCGCCGCGCTCAACCCGAGCGGTCGCGCCCGAGAACGCCAGCGTGGGGCTCGAAGGCCAGCGGATGCCGAGCTCGCTCAGTTCAAGAACGGTCACGTCACCAAGTGGTTGGTCTGCGCTCGCGGCTCCGGCCTGCGCGCGGTCGCCGCGGCGCTTTCCCGCCGCGCTACGTGCCGCAGCGTCGTCTGCCGAAGCACGGCCTGAAGCAGCACCACCAGCACCATCCGCACGCTCAACCCCCGCCGTAACCCCGCGCACCTTTGCCAGCGCCGCGCTGAGCGCCGGCCACTGCTGCACGGAGTCGACGAAGGAGATCAGCGAGTCGACGAGCCCGATGGGGATGAGCACGAGCACGGCGACGATACCGATGGGGAGGGTACCGGCGATGACGGCGGGCGCGGCCACGGGCAGCATCGCGACGGCGGTCACCGAGCAGGCGAGTACGACGACGGCGTTGCCGATTCCGAGGGCGCGAGCGCTGCGGCGGGAGAGTGCTCCGGCTTCGGCGTCGATGTGATCGAGGCGGGCGAGCATCCGCCCACCAACACCGTTGGCGCGCAGGTCAGTCGCGGCACCGGTCATGGCGGCGAAGGCGCGCACGACGCGCGACTGCACTTCGGCGATGCCGTTGGCGGCCGAGCGGTCCACGATCACGGCAATAATGGGCGCCGCCACGAGCCCGACGGCGAGACCAGCGAGCAACACGGGAACGGCAGGCGCGTGCAGCAAACCCACCGCGATCAGGGCCGCGAGCGAGGTGCCGAGAGCAACAGCGGGAGGCAGTACGACCCGGGGAACGAGATCGCGCACCCGGTCCGAGGCCGCAACGAGATAGTCGAGAGCGACTCCGCCATTGGCGAGAGCGCGCGAGCCCAGAGCGCGAGCACCCAGTCCGTTCCACAGGGCGACCCGCAGCTCGATGACTGACCCGAGCACAGCGCGGTGGGTGGCGAGGCGTTCGGCGTAGCGTAGCGCCGCGCGACCGATTCCGAAGAACCGCACGCCCACGATGGCGACGAGCAAGAACATGATCGGCGGCTGCTCGCTGGCCCGCACGATCAACCAGCCCGAGAGGGCGGTGAGGGAGAGGGCGAAGAGGCTTGCGCCGGTGCCGAGAGCGATCGCTCCCACGAGGGTTCCGAGAGCGGGGCGCACAAACTCGAGCAGGCTGGCGAGAGTCGCGCGGGTAGTGCGCGGCGCGTCGAGAGCGTCAACATCCACGTCGCCGCCCACGGTCAATGGATCAACGCGAGCTTCGACGGCGCGGGTTCCGCCCGATGCGCCGACGGCGACAACCTGGTCGGCCAGCGCGGCGATTCCCGTTTCGTGGGAAGCGACGAGCACCGTCACGGGACGACCACGAAGATCAGCTAGCGCTGCTTCCACACGGGCAGCGGATGACGGATCCAAGTGTGCGGTCGGCTCATCGAGCAGCAACAGGGTGGCGCCCGCTTCGACGCGCAGCAGTCCTCGCGCGACGGCGATCCGGCGCAGCTCGCCGGGGCTCACCTGGCGGGGGTCGGCATCCGCGACCCCGGTGAGACCGAGGTCGAGCAGCACCGACTTGATGGCTTTCTCGTCGTTGCTGTAGAGGCGAAGTTCGTCGATCACGGTGTCAGCAACGGTGTGCGGATGCTGCGGAACCCATGCCACACGCGAGACGTCGATGCCCCACACGCTACCGCCGCTGGGCTCGCGATTGCCTGCGAGCACCTCAAGAACACTGGATTTTCCGCTACCGCTCGGCCCATCGAGAGCCGTGATGGTGCCGGGGGTGGCACGAAAACTGAGCTTGTCCACAGCGGGCCGCGCACGACCCTCATAAGAGATGCTGAGGTCGACGACCCGGAAGCCGCCGGCACTCTGGCGATGCTCCCGAGCGCGCGGCGCATCGATGATCGCGCGGGCGCGGCGCAGCGCCGTGAGCCCATTCTCGGAGGAGTGGAACGCGGCACCCAGATCGCGGAAGGGCGCGAAACACTCGGGCGCGAGCACGAGAGCGATGAGGCCGACGGTGAGGGAGAGCTGACCATCCACAAGCCGAACGCCGACGAAGACAGCGACGACCGCAACCGAAATGGTGGCGATAAGTTCAAGCACGAGAGCGGAGAGAAACGCAGTGCGCAGGGTCTCCATTGTCTTGGTGCGATTCTCGGCAGAGATTGCGCGCAGTGCCTTCGACTGTTCGGCGACCCGACCCAGGCCGACAAGAACGGGAAGGCCGCGGGCGAGCTCAACGAGATGATCGGAGAGGCGTTCCAGGCTCGCGCTAGCAGCCTCGGCACGCTCGCGCGTATGACCACCGACGAGAATCATGAACACCGGAACAAGCGGAACGGTCAGCACAATGATGAGCGCGCTCACCCAGTCGACCGACAGGATGCGGGCGCCAATCAGCAGCGGAACCGTTGCGGTCGTGACGATCGCCGGCAGCACCACACGGAAGTAGTTATCGAGCTCATCGAGCCCGACCGTGGCGATTGCGGTGCTTGCGCCCGAGCGGGCGTCGGAGCCGGTGAGTACTCGCTCCGCGAGTTCGTGGCGCAGAGACTCCTTGGCGCCTAACGCGGCGCGGGTCGCGAAACTTTCTGTCGCCCAGGCGGTAGCCGCGCGGAGAAGGCCGGCGGCAATACCCAGAACGATCGCAAATTGCCAGGCTGCGGCATCCGCTTCAATAACGCCGACGACACCGCGAGCGACTGCCTCGGCCATGAGCACGAGGGCCAATCCCTTGAGGGAAGCCAGTAAACCCAGCCCGAACAGTGTGTGCACACCGCCCGGGCCGAAGCCTGCTGCAAGTCGTTCGTGGAGTTTGGCTCTCATGCCCTCCATCGTGCCCTAGCTAGCTGAAGACGAGGAGGTGCTAGCTGACGAAGCGGGGGCAACCGCGGGCTTCACGATGTGAGCCTCGGGGAGGTGGTGTTCGCTCAGACGGTTGCGGAACACCCAGTACGTCCAGCCCTGGTAGATGAAGACCAGCGGCAGTCCAAAGGCAGTCACGACACTCATCACGCCGAGGGTATATTCGCCACTCGCCGCGTTGGAGATCGTCAGGTTGAAGGCGGGGTCAATCGTCGACGGCAGCACTACGGGGTAGACCGCGGCGAAGATGGATGACGCTCCCGCGACCAAGAACGCTGCGATGCCCACAAAGGCCCAGCCTTCACGCCCGGCTCGCGCACTGATCCAACCGAAGACGACCGCGATCACCGCGACAACAACGAGCGCCCACGTGATGGGGGTGCCGTTCTGGAACTGAATGATGAGAACCCAGGCCACGATCGGCAACAGAGCAACGGGGCTCCAGCGCACGACGAAGTTGCGGGCCCGAACGCGCACGTCGCCGTCGGTCTTGAGGCCGAGGAAGACGGAGGCATGCACGAGTGCGAAGCCGACAACGGCAAGGCCACCGAGCACGGCATACGGAGTGAACCAGGCGAAGGCACCGCCGACGCGGTCACCGTTCTCGTTGATTGGCAGGCCCGTGGTGGTCAGCGCGAGCGCCGCACCGATCCCGAAAGCGGAACCGAGCGAGCCGAGGCCGAGAGCGCGATCCCACCACATGCGCCACTTGTCGGTCGAGCCCTTGCCGCGGTATTCAATAGCAACGGCGCGGAAGATCAGGCTCACGAGCACAATCGTCAGCGGGATGTAGAGCGCCGAGAAGAGCGATGCATACCAAAACGGGAATGCAGCGAACGTGGCGGCTCCGGCCGTGATCAGCCAGACCTCGTTACCGTCCCAGACCGGGCCGATGGCATTGAGCATGAGGCGACGTTCGCGGTCTTTGCGGGTGCTGAACAGCAGCAGCATCCCGACGCCGAGGTCGAAGCCTTCAAGAAGGAGGTAGCCGATCCACAAAGCGGCGATCGCGATAAACCAGAGTGTAGGAAGATCCATGAGTAGCTGCCCTTCTGCTTAGTAGGCGAACGCGAGAACGTCGTCGCGCTTGTCTGGTTTGTTGGGATCGTCAGGGTCGCTGCCGTCGTCTTCTGGATGCCCGAGCTCAGGCATTGCCGAGGCAACGCCACCGCGTACGTACTTGACCAGCAGCTTGATCTCGAAGACCATCAGGAAGGCATAGACGAGAGCAAGCGCGGCGAGCGAGAAGATGATCTCTTCGCCGCTGACACCGGGGGAGACGGCGGCGGCGGTGAACATGTAGACACCGTCAATGCCACCGGGCGTCGGGTTGGGCACGACCACGAAAGGTTGGCGGCCCATCTCGGTGAAGACCCAGCCGGCGATGTTGGCGCCGAAGGGGGCTGCGATGCTGAGCAGCGCTGTTCCCATGAGGAACTTCGACTGCGGCACGGTGCCCTTGCGAACGATCCAGAGCGTAAGGGCTGCAAACCCTGCCGCGAGCATCCCGAAGCCGATCATCAGGCGGAAGCCCCAGTAGGTGACCTCCATAAGCGGCAGGTAGTCGATCTCCTGGCCGGCACGCTCGCCGTACAGCGGGTCATCGGGGAGGTTGGTGCCGTACAACTCTTGGTACTGCGGGATGAGGGTGTTCACACCCTGAATTTCGGTATCGAAGTCGCCGTGCGCGAGAAACGAAAGCAAGCCGGGAATTTCGATGATGCCGACGACATCTTCACAGTTTTGGCCTCCGAGGGGGCCAATCGAGAGCACTGAGAAGCTCGTGCCGTCGTGGCACGCAGCTTCAGCGGCTGCCATCTTCAGGGGCTGCTGTTCGAACATGAGCTTGGCCTGCAGGTCACCGGTGATGGAGAGCGCACCGAACCCGAGGATCGCGATGACGGCACCAATGCGGATGCTCTTGATCCAGACGCTGTGGTCCTTGCGGTCGCGGCCGGGGATGCTGAGGTTTTCGCCGACGACGACACGACCGGTGGCATCCACCGTGTCGATACCGTCGCGACGGCGCTGCCAGAGCTGGTACCAGGAGATGCCGACGACGAAGCCAGCACCGACGGCGATAGCGCCGGTGACCGTGTGAGAGAAAGCGGAGAGGGCGGTGTTGTTGGTGAGCACGGCCCAAATGTCGGTCATGACGGGGCGGCCATCGATGAGTTCAACACCAACCGGGTGCTGCATCCACGAGTTCGCCACGATGATGAAGAAGGCGGAAACGATCGAACCGGCAACAGCGATCCACAGGGTTGCGAGGTGAAGTTTCTTGGGGAGGCGGCTCCAGCCGAAGATCCAGAGGCCAAGGAAGACAGACTCGAAGAAGAAAGCGAGCAGGCCCTCCATCGCGAGCGGTGCGCCGAAGACGTCACCAACGTAACGGGAATACTCGCTCCACGCCATGCCGAACTGGAACTCTTGAACGAGGCCCGTGGCCACACCCATGATGAAGTTGATGAGGTACAACTTGCCCCAGAACTTGGTCATGCGCAGCCACTTTTCGTCACCGGTGCGCACCCACTGGGTTTGCATGAGCGCAACGATAGGGCCGAGACCCAACGTGAGCGGAACCATGATGAAGTGGTAAACGGTGGTAATTCCGAATTGCCATCTGGCGATCTCTAGGGGGTCCACTCCTGGCCTCTCTCTGGCGAACTGTCGCGCTAGTTCTACATCCCGTAGAACCTCTATGTATACATTTCTACACCCTCGTAGAAACTATTTCTACTTAGGGTAGAATTGCTTGCATGAACTCCCTTGGTGAACTCGAACGCAGCGTCATGGACCTGCTGTGGGCGAGCGCTGAAGGCCTCTCGGCTTACGATGTGCAGGCCGAGCTTGCCGGTCCAGACGGTACTGGGCGCGAGCTCGCAGCGACGACCATCCTGACCGTGCTCTCGCGGCTCGAAAAGAAGAACTTTGTCGTGCGGGAACGTGACCTGCGGCCGCACCGTTATCGTGCAGCCTCCGGTCGTGAATCTCACATGGCCGACCTCATGCACGAGGTGCTGGGCGGGGCGAACGACCGTACCGCTGTGCTCGAACGGTTTGTGGGCCAGGTCTCCAACGAAGAAGCCGAGACCCTCCGCCGCATTCTCGCCGGACGCTAAGAGTGGTCGCCGCCGCGATCACTCTCGGAGTCATTGCCATTCTCTTGGCGTGGCCCGTGCCGGCGATCCTGCCCGGCGCGCGGTGGGCCTACCGTCGCCCGACTCTCGGATTACTGGTGTGGCAACTCGTGGCCCTCATCGGTGGCTTCAGCATGATTGGTTCTCTCGTGCTGCTCGGGGCGGCGACATTCGCCACCGACCTTCCGGATGCCGCAACCGGCATGTGGCGCTTCGTCACCCACAATGAACTCCCCGAGGGCTCCTCGGTGTGGTCGTTGCTCGCTCTCTCAGGAGCGCTCTTTCTCGCCGCGCACCTGCTGCTCAACCTGCTCGTCACTGTCGTCTACGCCGAACGCGAGCGCGCCCGCCACTCGCAGTTGATCACGCTCCTCAGCGAACCGATGACTGACCGCCCCGGCACGCGCGTGATCAACACTCCGGCCCCCGTCGCCTACTGCCTGCCCGGCGCGCTCACCTCAATCACCGTGCTGAGCGCCGGCCTGCTGCAGCTGCTCGATGAAGAAGAGCTGCAGGCCGTGATCGAACACGAACGTGCGCACGTGCGGTTACGCCACGACATCGTGTTGATCTTCTTCACCGCGTGGAAGCTGTCACTGCCCTGGCTTCCCACCGCCCGAAATGCCTCGCGAGAAGTGGCCCTTCTTCTTGAAATGCACGCGGACGACAACGCCCTCGCCCGCGTCACGCGCGGCAGCCTCGCCCGCGCCATCACCGTTGTCTCCGAAGGCGGAGCTCTTCCCCAGCGCAGCGAACTCTCCGCCGCCCTGCCGGAATCGACGCCCAAGGAACTGCGCGCTCGGCTTCTTCGGCTCGCTTAGCCTCTCCGCTCGAGTCCGCCTTAATGACGACTAGAAAGACCCCCGTTTGGGGTCTAGCGTTCAAGTAGAGAGAAAGTTTCAGACTTTTTCTCACGCTACACAGTCGCACTAACCAGCAGAACTGAAAGCAAGGGGGCAGTCATGAACAGAAAAATAATCGGGTGGGTGGTCGTTCTTCTCGCGAGCCTCACCGCCGCTGCGGGCGCTTCCGTCTGGCTGATCGTGGCCGGCGCTGGGCTTGAGCTGGCTGCGGGCATCCCTCCACTCCCGACCCTGTCGTTGGCTATTTCGGCTCTGCTGGCAATCGTTTCGAGCATTGCGCTCATCCGGGCAGAGCTGCCTCCTCACCGCTCTCATATGCGTGCGACCTACATCTCGCATCGCACCGGAGCAGCCTAAACTCAACGGCATGACAGTGCGCGCGCCGCGATCCCCGTTGCCTACGCTCGCTGTCTGCGTGCTGTTCGCCATGCTGGCCGGATGCTCGACTGCAGCACCACTGCCAGCCGCGTCGAGCGCCACTCCCACCGCTACCGCCTCACCGAGTGTCTTCGCCGCGGGCGCCGTCGCGGACTACCAACTCGGCGGAGCGTACGAGCCCGACGCTGCCGTCTCGGTCGTCGTGCGTGACGCGAGCGAGGAGCCTCTCGCCGGCGCGTACTCCATCTGCTATCTCAACGGGTTCCAGTCGCAACCGGGGGAGTCGTGGCCAAGCGAGCTGCTGCTGCGCGATGCTGCAGGCGACCCGGTCATTGACGCGAACTGGCCAGACGAGACGCTGCTCGACATCCGTACCGCCGGCAATCGCGATGCTATCGCCGCACGCTTCGCGCCACTGATTGAGGGCTGCGTGAGCGCGGGGTTCGCGGCCGTGGAGTTCGATAACCTCGACAGCTACGCGCGCTCCGCCGGGGTTCTTGAGCGGGAGCAGGCGGTGGCCATGGCGATGCTGTTCGTGCAGCTCGGCCACAGTAGCGGACTCGCGGTAGCCCAGAAGAACTCGGCGGAGTTGCTCGGGGAGGCGGCATCCGCCATCGGCTTTGACTTCGCGATCGTCGAGGAGTGCGACCAGTACTCAGAGTGCGGCGACTTCACCGACTTCTACGGAGAGGCCGTCATTGACATCGAGTACACCGATGAGCTGCGTCGCCCGTTCAGCGAGGTGTGTGCGGATGCCGCGACACCGCGCATCACGATGCTGCGGGATCGCGATCTCACGCCGCCCGGCTCAGCGGAGTACGTGTTCGAGCACTGCTGACCGCAGTCTCGCGAAGCCAGCCCGGTTGCTGCGGCGAGCCAATTCGGCCCGCATTCTCGCCGGGTGGCTAGTCGGAGACCTTCGGGCCGCGTAGGAACGCGAGCGGCAGGGTGAGCAACGCGATGGCGGCGGCAGCCAAGACGGCGGGCGGGAACGAGAACGCGGTGGCGAGGGTTCCAATGAGAACTGAGCCGAGCGCGGTACCGAGGTCGAAACCGATGTTCCAGGCGGCGCTGGCGGTGCCGTACTGCTTGCGCTTCACCGCCGCGAGAGAGATCACCAGCGTGAGGTTTTGCAGGCCACCGTAGGCGATACCGAGAAGCGTCATGCCGACGAGGAACAGCAGGATGCCGGTCGCATTGGGGTCTCGAACGGCGGCGGCGATCGCCAACAGGCCGACCACCGAGATCACGACCAAGGGCCAGAGGAACCGTTCGGCGCCGAAGCGGTCAGAAATCCCGCCAATCGACCAGCGCGTGATGGCCGCGCTCAGGGTGAGGAGCGCGAGCGCTCCCGCCGTCGCTGCGGGCGACGAACTCATTTGCGGAGCGAAGGTGAGCAGGGCACCACCGGCGAGGGTGACGCCGCTGAGCAGAATCATGGGGCGCAGAAGGCTGATCGCCAGAGAGCGGCGCTCAGACTTTCCACCATCAACGGAGACGACCGGCGTCGCGTCGGTGGGTGGCAAAAGGTCGCGAGCGGCGGACTGCTCGCGAAGCACTCGAGCGAGACGCGGAGCGGAACTAATGCCCAGTAGGGGAAGGGCTCCGATCACGAAAACCGCCCAGAACCCGACGGTGTCGGCGAGGAACGATGCGGTCGGTACGAGAATGATCTGCGGAACAGCAATCGCTGCGCCGTAGATTCCGACGGCGGCACCGTGCTGGGCGCGATCGACGAGGTTCGCCACGACCGTGGAACCCGTGACAGTGAGGATGCCGAAGCCGATTCCGCGAACGGCGGAGATGGTGAGAATCCACGCCAGTTGATCCGAGATGATGAGCAAGAGCGCGGGAGCGCCGAGGAGGGCCAGCCCCACCGCCAGCACGCGGCCGGTGCCGAAACGATCGAGAAGGCGCGGTACGAAAGGCTGTGTCATGACCGTCACGATCAGCAGAAGACCATTGACCAGCCCGGAACCTGCTTCCGTCGCGCCACCCTGAACGGCCCACAACGGCACGACGGGAATCAGGGCGACAAAGCCTCCGAAGCCAGCGGCCGTGAGCACCAGCAGTGCTGGCATTCCGGGTGCTCGCCAGACGGGAGGAGGGACATCGACAGAGTTCTGAGTCACGATGCTTAACCCTATGCCCCGCCGGGCTTCAACCGACCTCAGTCAGAAGCTGAAACCCGGCGGGGGAGAGAACTCGCGCGGCAGCCCACCACAGCCCGCGGCACGAGTGGCCTTACTTCTTCGTCGCAACCTTCTTTGTGGCTGGCTTCTTCGCTGCGGTCTTGGCGGCAGCAGGCTTCGCTGCGGCCGTCTTTTTCGGCGCAGCCTTGGCAGGCGCAGCCTTCGCCGTGGCCGGAGCCGAGGCCGCAGCCTTGCGCGGCGCAGCACGCTTGGCGGGAACCGCAGCGGCGGCGCTCGGCGCGACGGCACGGGGTGCCAGTCGCTGCAGCTGAGTGACGTGCTTGGGCTCGAGCTCTTCGATGCTCGTGACTTCGAGCAGCTTCATGGTGCGCACGATCTGGTCGGAGAGGATCTCGATGGTGCGGTCGACGCCCTGGCGGCCTCCGGCCATGAGGCCGTAGAGGTAGGCGCGGCCGATGAGCGTGAACTTGGCGCCGAGCGCCATCGAGGCCACGACATCCGCACCGTTCATGATGCCGGTGTCGACCATCACTTCAACGTCGTTGCCGACTTCGCGAGCGACCTCGGGCAGCAGGTGGAACGGGATGGGCGCGCGGTCGAGCTGGCGGCCACCGTGGTTCGAGAGCAGGATGCCGTCAACGCCGAGCGCGGCAAGGCGCTTCGAGTCTTCGAGGTTCTGCACTCCCTTGATGACGATCTTGCCCGGCCACATGGCGCGGATGATCTCGAGGTCTTCGTAGTTGATCGACGGGTCCATGGCGGAGTCGAGCAGTTCGCCCACGGTGCCACCGGTGGTTGCGAGCGACGCGAATTCGAGCGGGGGAGTCGTGAGGAAGTCGAACCACCACCACGGGCGGGGGATCGCGTTGAGGATCGTGCCGGCTGTCAGCTGCGGCGGAATCGAGAAGCCGTTGCGCTTATCCCGCAGCCGGGCACCCGCGACCGGGGTATCCACGGTGAACATGAGGGTGTCGTACCCGGCGGCGGCCGCGCGCTCGACAAGGCCGTATGAGATCTCGCGCTCGCGCATCAAGTACAGCTGGAACCAGTTGCGACCGTTGGGGTTCTCGGCCTTCACATCTTCAATGGATGTCGTGCCGAGCGTCGAGAGCGTAAACGGAATGCCGGCTGCCGCTGCTGCGCCCGCGCCGGCAATCTCGCCCTCGGTCTGCATGAGGCGAGTGAATCCCGTGGGGGCGATTCCGAAGGGCATGGCGGAGGTGCCACCGAGAATCTGCGTGGTGGTGGAAACGTTCGAGGCATCGCGCAGGATCGACGGGTGAAACTCGATGTCTTCGAAGGCCTGGCGCGCCCGGCTGAGCGAGATTTCGCCTTCGGCCGAGCCATCCGTGTAGTCGTAGGCGGCTTTGGGGGTGCGACGCTTCGCGATGTCTTTGAGGTCGTAGATCGTGAGCGCACCGTCGAGGCGGCGCTTTTTACCGTTGAGCTCGGGGGCCTTGAACTTCATGAGCTTCGCAAGCTCTATGGGGTTCGGAAATTGACGCTTAACCATGAGGTGCCTTAGCTGTCGGTGTCGAGGTCGGTGTCGAGGTGGGTGAGGAGGCGATCGCGCGCCCCCAAAATGTGGTCGCGGGTGAGGCGCTCTGCGGTGGAGGCATCCCCGGCGGTGATGGCATCGAGGATGCCCTGGTGTTGCTCGGCCACCTCGTGAGCGGTAATGAGCTGGGCGGACTGAACCTGCCCGATGCACAGCTCGACTTCACCCATGAGCAGCTCGTGCAGGCGGGTGAGGCGAGAGCTGGGCTGGCCGGCGACAAGCGCGCGGTGGAACTGGATGTCGTGGTGCGCGAAATCGTCGGTGGCGGTGAGCGCACGGTGGGCTGCCAGCGCCTCCGCCGGAATCGCGCCGGCTTCGGCTAGCGCTGCCATCGCGGCCGTCTCAACGACAGTACGAGTATCGAAGAGGTCAAGCACGTCGTCGTAGCTGAGTTCGGGCACGCGCGCGGCGCGGTGCGCTTCGCGGCGCAGAATGCCGTCGGCAACCAGGCGATCGATCGCGAGGCGCGCGGTGGGGCGGGCGACGCCGAACCGGAGGGCGACGGCCGACTCGGTGATCGCTGCGCCGGGGGCATCGCGCTGGGCAATGATGTCGGCGCGAAGTTTTTGGGCAACGGTTTCGGGAAGCACGGCGGCGTTCTCGATCATGGTTGCTCCTTCTACGCTGACGGGGATTGTCAGACAATCTAACAGAATGTAAGACAAAGTGAAATAGCCTCCTGCTACATTGGCGACGTATGTTTTCGTGCGCAACAAAGGAGATGGCATGACGAAGCAAGTGGCATGGGGAATTCTGGGCACCGGATGGATCGCTACCCTTCAAACCAGTGACCTGAACGAGCACGGCCACAAGGTCGTCGCGGTCGGATCACGCACTCAAGAATCGGCCGACAAGTTTGCTGCCGAGTACGGCATCCCGACCGCTCACGGCAGCTACGAAGACCTCGTTGCTGACCCCAACGTCGACGCCATCTATGTCGCGACGCCGCACCCCTTCCACGAAGAGCACGCCCTGCTCGCGCTCAACGCCGGCAAGCACGTGCTCGTCGAAAAGGTCTTCACGATGAACGCGGCTCAGGCCGAGAACGTCGTGGCGCGAGCATCCGAACAGGGCCTCGTTGTTCTCGAAGCCATGTGGACCCGCTACCTGCCGCACATGGTGCGCATCCGTGAGCTCATCGCCGAGGGCGCGCTCGGAACGATTCGCAGCGTGATTGCGGACCACAACCAGAACCTGCCCAGCGATCCGCTGCACCGCATCAACAACCCGCTCTTGGGAGGTGGCGCGCTGCTCGACCTCGGCATTTACCCCGTGTCGTTCGCGTACGACATTCTGGGCGCACCATCCAGCCTCGTGGCCGTGGCCACCAAGACCGGTACGGATGTCGACCGCCAGACCTCGATGATCTTCAGCTACGGCACCGAAGCTCAGGCAGTGCTGCAGACCACCCTCGACCTGCGCGGCCCCACGCGCGCCGTCATTGTGGGCACCGAAGGCCGCATCGAAATCGATGAGACCTTCTACGCCCCTACGACCTTCACGCGCTTCGACGGCGAGGGCAACCTCGTCGAAGAGTTCGACGGCAGCACCACGGGTCGCGGCATGCAATTCCAAGCCGCCGAACTCGAGCGCCTCGTCGCCGCCGGTGAACTGACCAACGACATCCTTTCGCCGACCGAAAGCATCGAGATCATGCACACCCTCGACGAAATCCGTCGCCAGATCGGGCTCACGTACCCGATGCTCGACGAAGGCTAAGGCGAGCTGACGCCCGTTAAATGACGAAGCGCCGACTACCGAATTGATCGGTGGTCGGCGCTACGTCGTTAAGCGAAATTGGATGCTACTGCGACCGCGGCAAGTAACGCTTCGGCGAGAACGCGGCAGCCACCAGGCTGCGCAACGCCTCCAGCGAACCTTCGACGAACCCCTGGGCGCGCGCCTGAACGAGCACGTTGCCAATGGCCGTGGCCTCCACGGGGCCGGCGAGCACCGGCATTCCGCTGCGGTCCGCGATCAGCTGGCAGAGCACCTCGTTCTGCGAGCCACCGCCGACGATATGGATAACCGACACCGACTTTCCGGAGAGATCTGAGGCCGTGTGTACGGCATCCACGAAAGCAACGCTGAGGCTCTCGATGATGCTGCGCACAAACTCCACGCGCGACTGCGGAACAGCCACATCGTGCTCGGTGCACCAGGCGGCAATGCGCGCGGGCATGCCATCGGGGGCGAGGAAGCGCGGGTCGTTCGCGTCGAAGATTGGCACCGTTGTCGTGAGAGCGGATGCCGCCGCCAACAACTCAAGAAGGTCGACGCTGGCGTCTTCCTTCTGCCAGTCGCGCACGCACTCGCTCAGCAGCCACAGGCCCATGACGTTGTGCAGGTAGCGCACGCGTCCGTCGACGCCGCCCTCGTTGGTGAAGTTCGCGGCTCGGCTAGCTTCGGTGAGCACGGGGGAGTTCAGCTCAACGCCCACGAGCCCCCACGTTCCGCACGAGATATACGCGAAGTCGTCGTTCGTTGCCGGGACCGCGACGACAGCGGATGCCGTGTCGTGCGATCCGACAGCGACCACGTCGGCACGGATGCCGAGCTCGTCGCGCACTGGCCCCAGCGTCGTGCCCGGAGTAACCAACTCAGGGAAGAGGCTGCGGGAGAACCCGAGCTTCTCGATGAGCGCGTCATCCCACTGTCCGGTCGCCAGATTCAGCAGCCCGGTCGTCGAGGCGTTGGTCTGTTCAGCGACCTGACGGCCCGTCAACCAGTAGTTGATCAGGTCAGGCACGAGCAAGAAGCCATCGGCGTCAGCCAGGTTCTGCTCGGCCGCGAACTGGTAGAGCGTATTAAAGGGAAGGAACTGCAGACCGTTCGAGCCGTAGAGCTCAGCGTGGTCGGCAATCGCGTGCACGCGCTCCACGCCGGCCGCCGTGCGGTCATCGCGGTAATGGAACGGGGGAGCAATCATCTGCCCGCCCGCCATCAACGCATAGTCGACCGCCCACGAGTCCACACCGATGCTCGACAGCTGCGGTTCTTCGCGAACAGCAGCGGCCAGACCGGCGAGCACACTCGCGTAGAGCGCATCAATGTCCCAGTGCAAACCGTCTTCGCGGCGCACCGGACCATTGGGAAAGCGCGCTACCGGGCGAACGCTGAGCTCGTTGTGACCCACGAGGCCGAGCATGACTCTGCCACTGGTCGCACCGAGATCAACCGCAGCGACAGCTCTAGGAAACATACGAGTACCGCCTTAGTCGCAGGCTCCCTCGGAGCTGGCGGCGCGCAATCGCTGGCGCGATTGCCATAGCTTCAGCGCTCATCGGAGGAAGGCTGCCGCAACACCAGCATCAACGGGGATGTGGAGACCGGTGGTGTGGCTGAGGTCGGGGCCCGTGAGTACCGATACAGCGTTGGCGACGTTCTCGGGCAGAACCTCACGCTTGAGGATCGTGCGCTGAGCGTAGAACTTTCCGAGGTCTTCTTCTTCAACGCCATAGGTCTTGGCGCGGTTGGCGCCCCACCCTGCAGCGAAGATTCCGGAGCCGCGCACAACGCCGTCGGGGTTGATGCCGTTGACCTTCACGCCGTGCTCGCCGAGCTCGACTGCCAGCAGTCGCACCTGGTGAGCTTGGTCGGCCTTCGTGGCCGAGTACGCAATGTTGTTCGGGCCAGCAAAGACCGAGTTCTTCGACGAGATGTAGATGACGTCGCCGCCCATGGCCTGGTCGATGAGCACTGGCGCGGTGGCCTTCGAGACGAGGAACGACCCCTTGGCCATGATGTCGTGTTGGAAGTCCCAGTCCTTCTCGGTGGTCTCCAGCAGAGGCTTCGAGAGCGAAACTCCGGCATTGTTCACGACGATGTCGATGCCACCAAAAGCGAGCACGGCATCCTGCACCATGCGCTCGATGGCGGCGGCATCGGTCACGTTGACCTTGAGGCCGATCGCGACGTCAGTGTTTCCGATCTCGGCAGCAGCGGCCTGAGCCTTCTCGAGGTCGAGGTCAGCAATGACGACGCAGGCGCCATCCGCAGCGAGGCGGGTAGCGATGGCCTTGCCAATACCGGATGCTGCGCCGGTCACGAGGGCAACGCGGGTAGCGTGCGACTCGGGCTTCGGCATCCGCTGCAACTTGGCCTCTTCGAGCGCCCAGTACTCGATGTTGAACTTCTCAGCATCGCTGATGGGGGCGTAGGTGGAGAGTGCTTCGGCGCCGCGCATCACGTTGATGGCGTTCACGTAGAACTCGCCGGCAACCCGGGCCGTCTGCTTGTTCGCTCCGTAGCTGAACATTCCGACGCCGGGCACGAGAACGATGAGCGGGTCAGCGCCGCGGATCTCGGGGGAGTCAGCGGTGGCGTGCTTGTCGTAGTACGCGGTGTAGTCCTTGCGGTACTCCTCATGGAGTTCCTTGAGGCGCTCGATGCTCTTCTCGATCGAGGCGTTAGCCGGAAGATCGAGCAGCAGCGGCTTGACCTTGGTGCGCAAGAAGTGGTCGGGGCAGCTCGTGCCGAGGGCGGCGAGCTTAGGGGCATTGGCGGAGGCGAGGAAGTCGAGAACGACATCGGCGTCAGTAAAGCTGCCGACCATCGGGCGGTCGTGGCTGGCGATGCCGCGGATCGTGGCGGCAAGGGCGGCGGCCTTGGCGCGGCGCTCGTTTTCGGGCAGCGCAGCGTTGGCGGCTACTGCCTCGCCGAACGGGGCATCCTTACCCTCGGCGGCAATGAAGTCTTCGGCGGTCTTAATGATCCAGAGGCTGTTGGCTTCTGCTTCGTCGCTCGTGTCGCCCCACGCGGTGATGCCGTGGCCGCCGAGGATGCAGCCGATTGCTTGGGGGTTTGCCTCCTTGATGGCGGCAATGTCGAGGCCGAGCTGGAAGCCGGGGCGACGCCACGGCACCCAGACAACCTTGTCGCCAAAGGCCTTCGCCGTGAGTTCTTCGCCGTGCTTCGCGGTCGCGATGGCGATACCGGAGTCGGGGTGCAAGTGGTCAACGTGGGCGGCATCGACAAGGCCGTGCATGGCGGTGTCGATGGAGGGCGCCGCGCCACCCTTGCCGTGCAGCGTGAAGTCGAACGCGGCAACCATTTCATCTTCGCGGTCAATGCCCGGGTACACATTCGTCATCGAGCGCAGTCGGTCGAGGCGCAGCACGGCGAGGCCGGCTTCCTTCAGGGTGCCGAGGTCTCCCCCGGATCCCTTGACCCACATGAGCTCGATCGGCTCTCCGGTAACGGGATCCGTTTCGGTGCCCTTTGCCGACGTGTTGCCGCCGGCGTAGTTGGTAACGCGCGGGTCAGAACCGAGGCGGTTCGACCGTGCGATGAGCTCAGCGGCAGTGGGGTTCGTCATGAGAGATTCCTAAGAGGTCAGTGAAGTGAGAGGGCTGAGGAAGACCGCGAGGGCTAGGCTCCCCACCCAGCCTGAACGCCACCCACGCGTTCTTCAGCGATCTTCTGCTGGTAACCAGATGCCGCATAGGCGGCCATCGGGTCGGCCGGCAGGCCGCGCGACTCGCGCCACGCAGCGAGGTCAGCGCGCACGTCGGTGTAGAAGGCATCCATCAGAATTCCGTTGGCGCCGAGAACATCGCCGGCATCCTGGGCCGCGGTAAGCGCTGCCGAGTCGACGAGAAGCGCACGCGCCGTCATCTCCTGCACGTTGAGCACCGAGCGCATTTGACCGGGAATCTTGTCTTCGACGTTGTGGCACTGGTCGAGCATGAAGGCCACACCGCTGTCGGCGCCGTAACCGCCACCACGAACAACTTCGTAAATGATGCGGAACAACTGGAACGGGTCGGCGGCACCCACAATGAGGTCGTCATCGGCGTAGAAGCGTGAGTTGAAGTCGAACGAGCCGAGCTTGCCGACTCGCAGCAGCTGCATGACGATGAACTCGATGTTGGTACCGGGGGCATGGTGACCGGTGTCGAGGCACACGAGGGCACGCTCGCCGAGGGCAGTGACCTGCGCGAAGCTTGTTCCCCAGTCGGGAACATCCATGTGGTAAAACGAGGGCTCGAAGAACTTATATTCGAGCACCAGACGCTGCTCGTCGCTGAGGCGGGCGTAGATCTGCTCGAGCGAATCGGCGAGGCGATCTTGACGACCGCGGATGTCGGCCTGGCCGGGGTAGTTCGAGCCATCAGCGACCCAGATCTTGAGGTCACGTGAGCCAGTCTGATTCATCACATCGATGCACTCGAAGTGGTGATCGATGGCCTTTTGGCGAATTGTGGGGTCGACGTTGGTGAGCGAGCCGAACTTGTAGTCGTCTTCTTGGAAGGTGTTGGAGTTCACTGTTCCGAGGTCGACACCGTGGTCCTGGGCGAAGCTGCGGAGGGCGCTGTAGTCCTCAACCTTGTCCCACGGGATGTGCAGAGCCACGGTCGGCGACAGTGCCGTGTACTTGTTGACCTGGGCGGCATCCGCGATCTTCTCTTCGGGGGTGCGGGGAGTGCCGGGGGTACCGAAAACCTTGAACCGGGTTCCCGCGTTGCCGAAGGCCCACGAGGGGAGTTCGATGGCCTGCTCTTCGAGGCGGGATGCGATTGAACTGAAGCTGGTCACTGCTGGGTCCTTTGTTCTGCGGAGTGCCGCGTCTCGCCCTCCGATGCGGAGAACGAGACGCCTCACTCATCAACTCGTCATTGAATCGTTTTAAGTCGTTCCCACGAGAATACGTTCTTTTGCCTCATTCCGTCAAGAACTGGCGAATCGTGGCACAATTGAACGATTCAATAAAATGGGGCGATTTCGCCCTCAGGAATGGGATTCAATGAGTACCGTTAGCGTCAAAGATGTCGCTCAGCACGCAGGCGTTTCCGTCGGAACGGTCTCGAACGTCATGAACCATCCGGCCAAGGTCGCGCCGGCCACCGTCAAGAAGGTGCAGCGGGCCATCGAGGCCCTCGGGTTCGTTCGCAACGACGCCGCCCGCCAACTGCGCGATGGCCACAGCAAAACGGTAGGCCTCGTCGTCCTCGACGTGCGCAACCCCTTTTTCACGGATGTCGCTCGCGGTGCCGAAACCCGCGCTGGCAAAGAGGGTCTTTCGATCATCTTGGGCAACAGCGACGAAGACCCCGCGCGCGAGCTCGCCTATCTCGACCTCTTTGAACAGCAACGTTCCCACGGCGTCCTGATCTCGCCGATCGGTGAGATCACGCCACGGTTGACGGTGCTGCGTGATCGCGGCATTCCTGCCGTTCTTGTCGACCGGGCAAGCCCCGACCGCAGCTTCAGCTCGGTCACAGTGGATGACGTGGCAGGCGGCCGAATGGCCGTGGAACATTTGATCGCCGAAGGGCGCACTCGCATCGTTTTCGTGGGTGGCCCGCTCTCGATCCACCAAGTTGCCGACCGTCTCGAAGGCGCTCGCCTGGCCGTGCGCGAACATGATGGTGTCACCCTTGAGGTGATTGACCTTGAGTCGCTCAGCGTCATCGCTGGTCGCAAAGCGGGCGCGAGTATCGCCGCGCGTACCGAACGGCCCGACGCGGTTTTCGCCGCCAATGACTTGGTAGCCATGGGCGTTTTGCAAGCGCTCATGCTGCAGGGGTCGGATGTGCGGGTTCCCGAAGACATCGCCCTTATCGGCTACGACGACATCGACTTTGCCTCGGCTGCGGTGGTCCCGCTGTCGTCAATCCGTCAGCCAGCAGGAATGATCGGGCACACCGCGCTAGAGATTTTGCTTGAAGAAGTCGAAGCGCCCGACATGGCCGCGCGTCACGTTGTCTTCCAGCCGGAGCTGGTCGTACGCCGCTCCACCTCAGCAAGCGCTATCGAATCGATGTAGCGGCGCTCCAGAAAGCCGCGACCCGTGCGGGCCGCGGCGCGGGATGATCGGGGCGAACGCTACCAGGTGACGTTAACCGGTGGCGCTTCGTAGGTGGGCAGGTATGACGCGAGCGGGTACGGCGACTCGAACTCGGCATCGATCAGCGTGAGGTCGGGCACGCGCGTCAAGAGCTGTGTGAGTGCTTCGGTAATTTGCACGCGCGCGAACTGCTGCCCGACACAACCGTGCGGGCCATGGCTGAAGCCGAGGTGGCCGGCAGAGTCGCGCGTGATGTCGAAGGTCGAAGGGTCGTCGAACCGCTCCGGGTCACGGTTAGCGCCCACCGGAGAAACCGTCACGGATTGCCCCTTCGGGATCGTCACGCCCTGAATTTCCATGTCCTCAAGCGCCGTCCGGCTGAAGACCGTGAGGAACATCGTGTTGTAGCGAACGAGCTCTTCAATTGCGCCCGGCAGAAGTTCGGGTTCGCGCTTGAGCAGTTCCCACTGTTCCGGGTGCTTCAGGAGTGTCAAGACCGACATGGAGATCATGTAGGCCACCGAGTCGCGACCGGAGACGGACAGCACCCACGCGAGTCCTTCCACTTCGGCTGCCGTGAGGTCAGAGGCGATGAGGTCGCTGAAGACGTTGTCGCCGGGGGAGAGGCGGACGAGTTCGAGAAGTTCGCGGATGACATCGAACTTGCGCTGCGTCGTGGTCGGCTTAGCGAAGGTGTCGCCGAAGAGTTGCACGTGGCTGTCGGGGACGCCGAGAACGAGGCAGTGGCTCCGCACCGAGATGGGGGTGGCGAGGTCGGTGGTCACGTTGCCGGGGTTGGGGCCGGCCAAGAAGGCGTCGAGCGTTTCGGTGACGAAACCGCGCACCGCTTCACGACGTCCGCGGGCGGCCTTCACCGAGAAGCGAGCGGTGACCGAACGACGGATGCGACGGTGCTGGTCCCCATCGAGAGAGAGGATGTCGGCGACGGCCAGGGCATCCTTCGCTCGCTGATCAACGTCGTGGACTTCGCCCTCCGGCGGTCCCAGAAGAAAGCGGCGAGGGTTCTGCGTAAAGCGCGGATCTTCGAGCACTGCCTGCGCCATCCCGAACTGGGTGACGAGCAGGCCTTCGTGGTCATCGGCAAAACGAATCGGCGTGGCCGGGCCGTTCTCGCGGAATTCGGCGAGAGCCGGGGTGGGAACGTGCGGGTTGCCGTCGAGCGGAAGTGCCGAGGAGCGCCCGGTGAAGGGGCACACTCCGGCGGCGGCAGCGGGGGTGGTTGTCATGACTGTCCTCCTGGAGGGGCGGTCGAAGGTGTGGTGGTTGTCGCTGGGGCGGGAGTGCCCGAGAGGGTGGCATCGACGGCTGGCCTGGCCTGCCGAAAGTCGCGGGACATGTTGCTGGCGACGACTCCGTGGGGGAGCCCATCGAGCATGCTGAGGGCTACGAAGTCTCCGCTTTCACGGTCGCCGTGCGTCGTGACGAGTTCGGCCTCTGCGGGGAATCGCCCGTAGGCCTGAAAACGGACGCCGTAGAGCTCGCTCCAAAAGAAGGGAACCGGGGGTTCAGCTTTCTCGCCCGTAGCGATGTGGCGTGCAACGGCTTGACCGTGTTGGAGCGCTGTCAGCTGGTGCTCGTCAGGGAGCCAGCGGCCGGTGCGAGAGTCGTGCCAGGCGGCGACGTCGCCGACGGCATAGATGTTTTCCGCGCACTGTCCGTGCGAGTCACAGTTCAGTGCTGGGGAGGTGGTGAGGCCGCTCGATTCGAGCCACTCCACATTCGGGATGGCGCCAACAGCGGCGACAACGGTGTCGGCATCGAGCTGCTCACCCGAGGTTAGAGTCACGTGGGCCGTCGTGCCGTCGTGCGCGATCGAGGCGACGCCCTCAGCTAAACGCAACTCAACATCATTCTGCGCGTGAAGTTGTTCGAGACGTTGTGTCAACAGATCGCGAACCGAACCCAACGTCAGGGCCCCGGAGCGGCCGACGAGTGTCACGGCGCATCCCTTCTTGCGAGCCGCCGCGGCGATTTCTGACCCGAGAACTCCGGAGCCAATGACAACGACGGAGCGGGAGTTTTCGAGGCGTTCGCGAAGCAGCATCGAGTCTTCGCGAGTGCGCAGCGTGAGCGCTACGTGGTCTGGGTCGACGCTGGCCGGTAGTTGGCGAGCCCGGGCGCCGGTGGCGATCACAAGCGTGCCGTAAGAGATGTCGCCGCGGTTCGTGGAGACACTGCGCTCGGCCGTATTCAGCGCGTGAGCGGTCACGTCAGTGTGGAGGTCGATGCTGGCACGCTCCGCTGCACCGTCAGCGAAGATATCTGCCTTCTCCGATTCCCATTCCCCGAGCAACACGTGCTTCGAGAGCGGAGGGCGATTGTAGGGTGCTGAGGTCTCGTTGCCGAGCACGGTGATCGAGCCCGTAAAGCCTTCGTGGCGCAACGACTCTGCTGTGGCGCATCCGGCGGTCGAGGCGCCGATGATCAGCACATCAGAGTGCGACTTCAGTTCCACGATTTACTCGTGAATGGTGATCGCGCGTGCGGGGCACAGCGCGGCGGAGCGTCGAGCGGCGGCATAGCGAGATTCGTCAGGCTCAGCGTTGAGCAGCAACACGATTCCGTCATCGTCCTGGTCGAAAAGGTCTTCTGCCGTGAGAACGCACTGGCCGGCACCGACGCAAGCAGCGGCATCAATTTCGATTTTCATGGGAACTCCTGTGTTCTGGTTCGTACTGAGGTGCAGTGAGGGTGCTGTGGTTAAGGGTGCTGTGGTTAGGGGGTGCCGACGATGTCGTGCCCGAGCAAGATAGTGCGCCCGCCGATGATCCACTCGGTCAGCACAACGCCGTCTTTGGTCGTGGCGATGCCGTGCGGGCTGTTGATCTGACCGGGGACGACTGCCGGGCGCAGCAGGTTGTCGCTGTCGCCTTCGTTCGGCCAGGCGCCAACGCGCTCACGAGGGGAGCGGTTCAGTAGGTCGGTCACGGTGTCGTCGGATGCCACAGCGATCAGTCCGCCGAACAGCTCGGTGACAATAAGACGGTTGTCATACACGGTGATTGAGCTCGGGCTCGTGATGAGGGGGCTGCGCAGCTCGCGAACGTACGCGCCGGTGAGGTCGAACCAAACCAAGCGTTCATTCGAGCGGTCGGCGACGACCACGAGGGTCTCGTCGCCGCGATCGTCGAGCGCGATACCGTGCGGGCAATCGAAGGCTTGGCCAGAGGCTGAGCCATCGATCGTCAGGGTGATGCGACCGTCTTCGAGGCGGTGCACCAGCGAGTGACCGTAGCCATCCGCCACCCAGAGCACGGAACCGGCCGGATCGGTGATGCCGCGTTCGACGGCGAGGGCGGTGGGTCGCCAGCCGACGACGTGCGCTGTCGTGCGGTCGTCGGGGCCGACATCCGTCAGTTCCCTCGAGTCGACGTCAAAGAGGAAGAGCCCGCCGCCGTCAGCCTCGACGCCGATGTCGGCGAGCCAGACTGCGGAGCTAGAAGCACCGGGGTCGGTGGCCATGCCGTGGTAGATGCCAGCGCCACAGGGGAGGGTGGTCACGGAGCCGTCGGGCGCGATCACGCTGACGTGTGCGCTGCCCGGAGTCGACACGACAATGCGGCCGTCTGCCAGCACGGCGACGCCGGAATGCGACCACTCGGCGATCTGCGTGAGTTCAGGAGCAATTTCTCGCCAGCCGTTGCTCGACGCATCGGTGGTGCTGGTCGTGTGCAATACCGACATCGTTGTCTACCCTTCAGGGCTGAATCCAGCCAAGTTCAATACTTCGATTTGATCGCACATCGCGCACAACTGTTAGCAACCGCTGGTCACGGACTAGCATTTTTCGCGCTTAGTTGTGGGCGCGATGCTTTAGAGTTGCACGCATGGACCGCTACGCACTCACGGGAGTTCTCGGCGCCGATTCCCGCCGAATCGGGGCAGAATCGGTTGATGTGCCCGAGACGATCGAGCCACATGCTCACGATTTCGTCGAAATCGCCCTCGTCGTGAGCGGTCACGGCACGCACATCTCGCGCACGGGAACGGATGATGCCGTTGCGGGTTCGGTGTTCCTTGTGCGACCGGGAAGCTGGCATTCGTTCGAGCCCATCACCACCATGACGGTGGTGAATGTGTACTTCGACGAGCGAGTACTTTTCGAGCACTTGCCGTGGCTCTTTACCGATGCCACCTCGTCGCGGCGCCTACTCTCGGCAGGCACGTCAAGTTGGACCGCACCGGCCGATGTCTTCGGCGATGCCGTGGCCTGGGCGACATCGCTCGAGCAACGCCCGCAGGCGCCCTTCATGATCAGCGTGGGCCTGTTGACCTGCATCATGGCGGTGCTCACCGACTTCGGGGATCCGGATCGGGTGGAGCAGGTGGCGGCCTCGTCGAGTGACCTGGTGTGGAGTGTCGTGGCACAGATCGTCGCTGATCCAGCCCACGAGTGGTCGGTGCCTGCCGTGGCCGCGGCGGCGAATCTCTCGCCCTCCCACTTCACGCGAATCTTTCGGCGTGAGCTGGGAACGTCTCCCGCACGCTTCATCGCGCAGGTGCGGCTCGAGCGCGCGGCTCTGCTGCTCGTGTCGACCGATCTGGCGGTTGCGCGCGTGGGGGAGCAGGCCGGGATCGACGACGCGAACTACTTTGCCCGCATCTTTCGCAGTGCCTACGGCATCAGCCCCAAGGAGTACCGGGCGGGCATCCACCTTCTCGACTGATCGACGTCAGTGCAGATTAACCACGTCAGTGCAGCTTAACGACGTACGGGTGCTGCCCCGAAGGACAGCACCCGTACGTGGTGGTTATGCAACCTAGCCCTTGACAGCGCCACTCGTCATGCCGGCCACGATCTGCCTCTGGAAGAAGATATACATAATCAGGGGTGGGATCGTGATGAGAAGAATGTTCGTAAACAGCAGGTTCCACTGAGTGTTGAACTGGCTCTGGAAGTTGTAGAGCGTCAGCTGCACGGTGGCGTTTTCGTCACCGGGCAAGAAGTACAACGGGTTCTGGAAGTCGTTGAAGACGAAGACTGCCTGCACCACGATCACCGTGACGATGACGCTCCGCAGCAGGGGGAACGCAACCTGGAAGAAGAGCCGGATGGGGCCTGCTCCGTCGATCGTCGCCGCTTCGTCGAGTTCACGAGGAATGGCTGCAATGAAGGCGCGGAACATCAGCACGGAGAACGACAGTCCGAAGGTTACTTCAATGAGCACGAGCCCGGGCAGTGTTCCGAAGAGTTCAAGACCCTGCAACACCCAAATGGTCGGCACGACGGCCGGCGGGATGATGAGCCCAGCGAGAACCATGAGGTTGATCGCGGGGTTCCAGCGTGACTGGCGTCGCTGGAGTACCCAGCCCACCATGGCGGAAAACAGCACCATGAGCGTGACGCTTGCCACTGTCAGCACGGTGGAGTTGATGAACGCCGTGATGAGCATAAAGTCGCGAGTTTGGATAACCTCCACGATGTTCTCGAAGAGAGCGAACTGCTCGGGCCACGAAAACTCTAGGGCTGCAGACTCTTGGCGGGTCTTCGACGCCGTCATCAGGATGAAGGTGAACGGCACCAGGAACACGACGATCGACGCGACAATCGCGAGGGTTCCGGTCAGGATGGAGCGGGTGCGACGTTTCATTGGTCTGCCTCCTTACGGTTGAGGAACCAGAAGATAGGCACAATGATCGCGGTGACGACAACGAAGAGCACCACGTTTCCGGCGCTCGAGAGGCCGTAGAACCCCGCTTGGTACTGCTTGAAGATCACCGAGGCGATCACGTCGCTGGTGAAGCCGGGGCCACCCTTCGTCATCGCCCAAATGAGGTCGAACGATCGCAGCCCACCGATGAGGGAGAGGATGACGACGGTCACCATGGCGGGGCGAACTAGCGGCAGTGTGATGTGCCAGAAATTCTGGAAGGGGCTCGCGCCATCTGTGGTGGCCGCTTCGAAGTATTCATCCGGGATAGCGACGATTCCGGCGATGAAGATCAGAGTCGCGAGTCCGACGCCGCGCCAGACTTCAACGAACGCGACGGAGAGCAGGGCGTAGCTGGGGTCGGTGAGCCAGCCTGGGCCGTCGACGCCGATTCCGGCAAGGGCTGTGTTGATGAGTCCGTCGAAGGGATCCATGAGCACACGGAAGGTGATGCCGACGCCGACAACGGAGACCAGTACGGGGAAGAAGACGACTGAGCGAAGGAAGGTGCGACCCATGATCTGGCTGGAAAGCAACACAGCCAGTAGCAGGCCGAAGACGACTTTCAGCCCCGAGGTGATGAACCCGAAGATGAAGGTGTTGACGAACCCTTGAACGAGCATGGGCTCACGGAAGAATTGAACGAAGTTGTCAAAGCCGATGAACTCGATGTCGAAAAGTGACCAGCGAGTAAGGCTGAAGTAAAAGCTAGCGATCGTGGGAACCACAAACAGCGTGAAGAAGAGCACGGCCGCCGGGATGTAGAACCACATCGGGTACTGGCTCTTCTGGCGACTTTTGCGGGGTTTTTCGGGAAGGCGCCCCGGTCGTTTCGACTGGCGCGCGAGCCGCCGCTCGGTGGTTATGGCCATGATGTCTCCGTTGACTGTGATGGATGAATGCGGGGGCCGACTCGAAGTCGAGTCGACCCCCGCGATTGTTTCAGCGTATTGCCGAAGTGCTGGTTACCAGCCTTCGAGTCCGAGCTGCTGTGCTTGCTTGGTGACGTCCTGGTCGTAGAGCGCTGCACCCTCGGTGGCGGAGCGGATGCCCGAACCTACTTCAACAGTGATCTGCGGCAGCGACGGTCCCTTGACGGGAGAGAGGAACTCGAGAGCTGCTGCGGTTCCGCCTTCGGTCTCGAAGTAGGGGAGCAGGTCGGCGGTGGCGTTCGGAACGTCATCGGGAAGCACGCAACCTTCGATGAAGTACGGTCCGGTTGCTCCGACGGCGTCAGACTGCACGTCGCAGGCCTCTACCGTTGCGATGAATGCCATGAAGCTCTTGACTTCGTCGGGGTGCTCGGTGTCGGCGGGAGCGTAAATGCCGTTTGCGAGCCACGTGGTGAGACCGTTTGACGGGCCGTCTCCGGGCTGGGCGAAGAAGCCGATGTCGTCGGCCTGGTCGGGGTAGAGCTCAACGATGGTCGAGACGGCGAAGCTCAGCATGGGGTAGTGAGCACCCTCACCCTGAGCAAGCATGCGCAGTCCGTCATCGAGGGTCGACGAGGCGAAGTCCTCGTTGAGGTAGCCGGCTTCGTATACCTCTTGGAGACGCTCGAAGCCACGGATGGCAACGTCGTCGTCGGCGTAGTTCACCTTGTTGGCGGTGTAATCGTCTGCCCAGTTGGGCTCTTCTGCGAGAACGTTGTAGAAGTCGCCGAGTACGAAGAGCTGTGAGGTCCACGCGTCGGTGTAGGTCTGGATGACGGCGTCGTAGCCGGCGTTCGAGATCGCTTCGTTGTTGTCCATGAAGTCATCCCAGGTGAGGGGGACTTCGAGTCCGAGTTCTGCGTAGATGGCCTCGTTGTAGAGAATTCCGCCACCCATGCCGGTTCCAGCCGGAACAGCGTAGACACCGTTCGGCGTGCTGACGCCGTCGATGAACGTTGAGGTGACGGTGTCCATGAACGGTTCGTCTGCGATGTTGAGCAGGGTCTGGTCGGGGTTCAGCGCCTGCATGAGCGAGCCCGAGTTGTACCAGAACAGGTCCGTCATTTCGCCAGTGGCAAGTCGCGTCTTGATGAGGTTGTCGCCCTCTTCGCCGCCGGGGCGGGTCTGAACGTCGATCTCGATGTCGGGGTTCTGAGCGGTGAATGCTTCGGCGAGTGCCTCTACCGTTGCAATGTTGGCGTCAGTGTTGTCGACGAGCAGCGAAAGTTCAACTTTGCCGTCTGCCGATGCGCCGCCGGTTGAACAGCCGGCGATCGTGAGTGAAATTGCTGCTCCAGTCACGAGTGCCGCCATGAGTTTGCGTCGCTTGGTAAGTGCGTTCATCTGCTTTACCTCCTTGTAAAGTCGGAATGTTTCTTGGTGGTACATAATTGAATCGGTTCAACGTCCTGAAAGAATACGGGCGAATCCCGAGGCTGTCAATCGGAGTCGATAAATATGAGAATCTATGAGCTTCCGCGGCCCCGATAATCCTTCCCCGCGTGACAAAAAACCCGTAATAAACGTATTTTAATTGAAACGTTTTATGTAGGCTGGAACTCACAACGACGTAAACGAAAGGGCCCCCACCTTTGGCATTCCTACCGACTTTTGATAAGTCTGATGATCAACTTCGGGCAACGCACCTGCGGACCCAGTACACCGACGACCTGATCGGCGTACCGCGAACGGGGCTGCGCTTGACCTGGTCGCTCGAAGGCGAACAAGCTGCGGCGGTACTCGGGTACCAAATTTCCTGGCGCAACGGCAACGGCAACGGCAACGACACCGAAGAGTTGGTGACCGACCCGACCGAGGGTGCAGGGACATCCGGAGTTCTCGCTCCCGGGGGAGACCTTCCCGCTGCGGGGGTGCGTCACTTTCGCGTTCGCGTTGCAACAGCCGCCGGCTGGACCGCGTGGAGCAGCGAGCTCGCCGTCGAAGCAGGCGTTGACACTCTCAGCGCGGCCGTCATTAGCGTGCCAGCCCCACTTGCCGGCGTCTCGCCGTACTTCCGCCGCTCGCTCACGCTGGCCAGCAAGCCCGTGCGGGCGCGGTTGCGCGTGAGTTCGCTCGGCGTTCACGAACTCGCAATCAACGGCACTCGCGTCGGAGAAGAGCACCTCTCTCCAGGCTGGACCGCCTACCAAGAACGCATCGTTGTCGCGACGCACGACGTCACCGCTTTACTCACGGAAGGCGAGAACGTGCTCGGCGCGATGCTCGGCGACGGGTGGTACCGCGGCCGCCTCGGCTGGCGCGACCGCGACGCGATCTACGGCACCGAGTTGGGCCTCATCGCTCAGCTCGAGGTGGAGTTCGCCGATGGCAGCCGTGAGGAGTTCCGCACCGATGACTCGTGGCGAGCATCCACGGGCGAGGTCACGGCGTCGAGCATTTATGACGGCACCGACATCGACTTCTCGTTGGAGCCCACCGGCTGGAGCAGCCCCGGATTCGACGACAGCGCGTGGAGCGCCGTGCAGGTTCTGGATGTCGACCCGGCACTCTTCGTTCCCCGCATTGCGCCCCCGATCCGCACCATCGCCGAATTTTCGATGACCACGGTCTCCACCGGAGAACGCACCGTGCTCGACGGCAGCCAGAACATCGCGGGCTGGGTGCGCTTGGTGGTTCGCGGCAAGAAGGGCGATACCGTCACGGTTCGCCATGCAGAGGTGCTCGAGCCCGACGGCGCGCTGCACGTTGCGGCGCTCCGCTCGGCGAAGGCAACAGACACCTACGTGCTCGACCGCGACGGCGAGCACACGCTCGAACCGCGCTTCACCTTCCACGGTTTCCGGTACGCGGATGTGCTGGGTAATGTTGAGATCGTCAGTGCGGTCGGCATCGCCATCAGCTCCGATACCCCGCGCCGCGGCCACTTCGAGAGCTCACACACCGCGCTGAACCGCTTGCACGAGAATGTGCTCTGGTCGCAGCGAGACAACTTCGTTTCAGTTCCGACCGACTGTCCCCAGCGCGATGAGCGCATGGGGTGGACGGGTGACGCCCAAGCCTTCGCCATGACCGCCAACACTATCTTCGACACCGAAAGCTTTTGGCGCTCCTGGCTTCTCGACCTTGAGATTGATCAGGATGATGACGGTGCGGTCGCTGCCGTGGTGCCCAACATGCTCATCGACTCCGACTTCCTTCTCGATGGCGTTCCGACGTCGATCATGGGGCGTGCTGGGTGGGGCGATGCGGCGACAATCGTGCCGTGGTCGATCTACGAGTCCTACGGTTCGACCGAAGTTCTCGAGCAGCAGCTCTCGAGCATGCGCCGCTGGGTGGAGTACTTGGCCAACTGGGCGGGCGACGGCATCGTGCTGTCGACCGAGTTCCAGTTCGGTGACTGGCTCGACCCTGATGCCCCGGGCGACCGTCCGTGGGAAGCCAAGGTCTCGGCGGACTTCGTGGCGAACGCGTTTTACGCGCACTCGGCTCGACTGCTTGCTCGCTCTGAGCGCTTGGTCGGTGACGCGGACGAAGCCACGCGGATTGACGCGCTCGCTGATGCCGTTGCGGCCGAGACGTGGAAGCGCTGGGGAACCGACGCGCGCAACAGCGCCGCCGGACTTGCGATGGCCATCGAGTTCACGATTGCGCCCGTTGCTGAGCATGAGACTCTCGGAAACGAGCTCGCTCAGCTCGTGCGGGACACCGCCGGTCGCATCACGACCGGCTTCCTCGGCACTCCATTGGTCTTGCCGGCGCTGACGCGCACGGGCCACAACGACGAAGCATTCCTCATGCTGCTGCGCCGCGATGCTCCGTCGTGGTTGTACCAGGTCGACCGCGGAGCCACGACGATTTGGGAACGCTGGGATGCCATCCAGCCCGATGGTTCGATCCATCAGGGCGACATGGACACGGGCGACTCGATGATCTCGTTCAACCACTATGCGTATGGCGCAGTAATTGACTGGGTTTACCGCACGGTGGCCGGCATCGCTCCCGACGCAGAGCGCCCCGGTTACGAACTCGTGCATGTCGCTCCGCGCCCGGCAGTGGGAATCGACTGGGCACGAGCCTCTGTCGAATCGCGCGCCGGTGAAGTTGCCATCGACTGGCGTCTCGAGAACGATTCGCTGCTGGCTACGGTCACGCTTCCCATGGGAAGCACCGGCCTACTGGATGCCCCAGTCGGCGATTCATCGGTGATCACCGTCGACGGCGTCACGGTAGAGAACGGCGTCTCGTTAAGTGCCGGAACTCACGCCATCGTTGTCACTCAGCCGGTGATTGCTCAGCCCGCTAGCTAGTAGTACGGAGTGGTCGGGCGTTAGCGGGGTAGACCGCTAGCGCCCGTCGATCACCACGTGCGCGAGCGCTTCACCGGCTACTAGGCGGCGAACTTGCTCGCGCATCACGGCATCCACTCGGGCGTGCATCGCTGAGGTTGCCCCGCCGATGTGCGGCGTGATGGTCACACCGGGGATCGACCAGAGCGGGTGGTCGCTGGGTAGCGGCTCAGGGTTGGTGACGTCGAGCGCTGCTCGAACGTGGCCAGCGGATGCCGCCGCCACGAGCGCGTCGGTGTCGACGATTTTGCCTCGAGACACATTCACGAGCAGCGCGCCGGGTTTCATGGCGTCTAAGAAGGCGGCATCGACGAGCCCCGTGGTGGCTTCGTTGAGGGGCACGGCAATAGCGACGATGTCGGCGCGGGCCAGCAAAGCGGGCAGTGCATCCATCGACTGCACGGCTCCGCGTTCGTCACTGCGATTGGTGCGGGCGACGCGCACAACGTTGGCCTCGAAGGGTGCCAGCTTGTCGGCGATCTGGTTTCCCACGCCGCCAGCTCCGACAATCACGACGGTCTTGCCGGCGACACCGGGCTGTTCGTGTTGGCTCCAGGTGCCGGTCTGCTGGTTCGCAAAGTGCTCGGGAAAACCGCGCTGTTCCGAGATCATCATGCCGACGGCGAGTTCCGCGGTGGAAGATTCGTGCACTCCCACAGCGTTGCAATAGGTGATGCCCGCGGGCAGGCGGCCCTGCACGCCGTCGTACCCGAGCGATTGCGATTGAAGCGCGGCGACGTCTAGGCCGGCAAACCCTCTCAGGCCGCCGGAGGCACCCAGGTAGCCCAGAAGGGCCAAGTCAATGTGCCGTGGCGGTGCGCCATCGGCGAGAGCCCACACAATCACATCAACGTCGGACAGTTGCGGCGCCAATCGGTCGAACGTCTGCTGGTCGGGAAGAGCGATAGTGATCATGGCGCAGGTCTCCTGAACAAGGCGGTGGGCAACAGCGTATCCAGCATGCCTCACGCAATCGTTATTTAGTCCGCAACACCCGGCCGCTATGCTGGCGGCGACGTCGACTATTGCGTGCAGGAGGGGGACATTATGGCTCGCTGGCCCGTTCTCCCTCGCGAAAGTGAGCGGGATGCTGTGCTCGCGGCCCTTCGCGGCCCGCATTCGCGGTCGGTCATGTTGCGCGGCCCGAGCGGCGTCGGCAAGACAACATTGGGCGCCCACATCTCGCATGCACTGCGCGCCGACGGCCGAACCGTGATCCCCATAATCGGTCTCGCTGAGCTGGCGGAGGTGCCGCTCGGTGCCCTCGCTCCCGTGCTGGCCAGCGCCGGTAGGCACGATATCGAAAGCGTGAGCGATCGGGTGCAAGCGCTCGTCGGAGTGGTGGGGGAGAACCCGCACAAGTTCGTCCTCGTCATCGATGACGCTCCGCTCTTGGATGCCGTCTCGGCCGGGGTGCTCTACCAACTGGTGCGAGTCTTCGGCGTCACGACGCTGCTCACCGCTCGCGACTCGCACGAGGTCGACGGCCCCATCGCCCGGTTATTGCACGAAAATCTGATCGACATTGTCGAGCTTGAAGGCTTGAGCCTCGAACACAGCCAGTCGATCCTCCAACAGTATTTAGGGGGCACCGTGCGCCCCGAGAGCCTTCGCGCCCTGTTCGAGGCGAGCCGCGGTAACCCACTGATGCTGCGGGAACTGATCTTTGCGGCGGGGCGAGCGGGCGGCATCCGCACCGGCGATTTTGGTGTTGAAGTATCGGTGGCCACGCTGCCGAAGCACGTGCGGGCCACCATTGCAGACCGCGTGGAGCAACTCGCTTCCGCTCCGCGCCGATTGGCGCAACTGATCGCGATCGCGCAACCGATCCCTCGCTCGGTAATCGCTGCCGACGAAATCGACGCACTGGCTCATCTCACCAGCGAGGGCATCGCCGAGGATGCCGGCACCGAGGCCACGCCGCTCGTGCGCCTGGCTCACCCGCTGTTTGCCGAGGCGCTCACGATCGATCTCGAACAGGCCGCGCGTGCCGAGCTTGTGAAGGACATCGCCGGGCGACTGATGCCGATGCACGATCAGCAACTGCGCTTCACCGCGACCGTGTTGCTGACCACCACTGATGCCGAAATCAGTAACGATGATCTGGATTGGGTGGCCAGCTACGCGCATGCGGCTGGCGACCATGCGGTGGCGGCTTCGCTCGCAGAACGGGCTCAGCTCGCCGAACGCCGTTTTGCTCCCGAACTCGTTCTCGCGAGTGCCCTCTCGGCGCTGGCCGAGTCCGAGCGCTCGTCGGTTGTTTTCGAGTCCGCTATCGCGCTGTCACGGGACGAGGAACAGCGTGCCATCGCTCTGGCCCGCTGGGGACAGCACATGGTTTATCGCCTCTCCCGACCCTCGGATGCCGTCGATCGCGTGACGTGTGAGCTGTCGAGAATGGATGCGGGCGCCCAAGCCGTGCTGCGACCGGAACTCGCGAAATGGCAGCTCATGACCGGAGACGCTCATGCCCTGACCGAGGTCGCGGGCCCGGTATCGCCCGACGGCGGACTCGGCGCTGTGAACGCCGGGCTCACGGCCGCCATGATCGCGACAATGGCCGGCAATCCGGCCGACGCGTTTGCGGCAATTCTGCAGACCCGCCCCTTGGCCGACGCCTACCGGTTCGAAGCTCCCTTTGCCGGTTCGCTGCTCGACCTTTCCGAGTTCTTGGCGCTCGTTGCTGATGCCGAAATTGGCCGTGCTCGTGATTTCGCAACTCAGCGCCGCCTCGACCGCTTTGCCGACTCTGCGGGAGTGTGGTCGTATGCGCTGGCCATCGTGCGCCTGCACGAAGGGCGCGTCGGTGATGCCCAAACTCTCGCTTCGCTCGCGGTCGAACAGCTCAAGTGGCGTGACTTCACCGGGCTCTTGGGCACCGCCGTAGCCCTTCACGCCACCGTCGACGCGCAACTGGGCGATCCCGAAACGGCACGCGAATTGCTCTCCGAGGTTTCCCCCGAACAGGCGGGTGACGCCAAAGTCATTCTGCAGCGCGCGGAGTGTGAGGCCTGGTTGCTCGCCGCCGAAGGCCGCCATGACGAGGCCGCGGGCGTCATCGTCGCGGCCGTCGCCGAGGCGATCATGCTCGGTCACTTCCTGCTGAGTGCCCTCACACTGACCGTGGCGATCCGGGTCGGGCATCCGGCTGCCGCGCTCGAACAACTGCAACTGCTGACGCAACTATCGCCGTCACCGCTGATTGCCCGCATCCGGGAATGGACCGAAGCGGCAGCGGCAGCGGATGTTGCCCGCCTCTGTAAACTCGCGCCTGCTCTTGCTGCCTCGGGAGTGGCTGCGCTCGCGGTCGACGGCCTTCTCGAAGGTGCGCGTGTCGCGGCCAAGGCAGACCGCCGCGAGTGGGAGCGTAAAGCCACGCTGCTCGCCCGCCGCCTGGCTGCCGACATGGATCGCGTACCGGGCGAGGTACCCGCCGATGAGCTCACCGAGCGGGAGTGGACAATCGCTCGAGCCGCTGCCGGTCGAAGGCGAAGTCGCGAAATTGGCGAAGACCTCGGGCTTTCCGTTCGCACCGTTGATAACCACTTAGCCCGCATCTATCGCAAGCTGGGCGTCAAAGGTCGGGTGGAACTCGAAGAAGCTCTTTCTGAGCTTTAGTGGTGGTGCCCTTTTTAGTGGGCGCCGCCACCGGCGCTAGTTTTTACTCCTCATTGGCCGTCAGAATCATGTTCACGAGAGTTCCATCTTCTTCGTTCGTGCCCCACGAGTACTGAACGATCCAGCTGTCGCTCTCGAGACCGTACATGACCCCCTCGTCTCCCAGCGAGAATTCAGAGATCATTTCAAAGCCACTCGAGACGAGTGCTTCGTAGCCTGCCTCGGCTGCCGCGTCGGAGTCCACCTGAATCGTGGCGCTGTAGCCATCGTCGATGCCGAGCGAGAAGAGGATGTTGCCATCGGGGGCGGGAACTTCTGCCGGCCACGACTTGGGCAACGATCCTCCGGAACCATCCCCATCAACGTCGACGTCTACTCCCGTAGCGCCCTCAATCGCGTTCTCCACGGTGTCCTCGATGAGGTTATCGGTGAAGCTCTCGAGGGGGTTGGCGAAGCAACCGGAGAGGGAAAGGCTGAGGCCGGCCGCGATTGCGATGGCGGTTGCGCTTGTGAGCGCGCGCTGTGAAGTGATCATGAGACCAGTAAAGCCCTCACACCCACGCGAGCGCGTGAGTAGAAACTACCTATCTCTGAGTAATGTCTTCAGGCGCCGGAAGGTAACGTGGAAGCATGCCGCTAACAGGAGAATACGAACCCAGCACGTCAGAGTGGGCCCGCAACCAGGCCGACGTTTTCGAAGCCAGCAATGGGCACGAAGGCAACCTCATGCGAGACATGCCGATCATCGTGCTGACCACGGTTGGTGCCAAGTCTGGCAAGCTGCGCAAGACCGCTCTCATGCGGGTGGAGCACGACGGCCACTATGCCGTTGTTGCCTCCTTGGGCGGGGCTCCCAAGCATCCGGTCTGGTTCTACAACATCGTTTCCAACCCGCATGTCGAACTGCACGATGTGGGCTTCAAGGGCGATTTCGAGGCGCGAGAAGTGACCGGCGACGAAAAGGCGCTCTGGTGGGAACGCGCGGTTGCGGCCTACCCCGATTACGAGGATTACCAAGCCAAGACTGAGCGCGAGATTCCCGTCTTCGTGTTGGAGCCGATCAGCGCCTAAGCGAGCGGCTGGGTGCTGCGCTCTGACTCAGCTGCGGCTAGAGCGCCCGCCCGAGCATGAGCCCGAACGCCGCCATCAGCACGGCGACGGCAAGCATGCCGAACGAGTTGAGAATCGCGAGCCACACGCGATTCTCTTGCAGCAGCCGCAGAGTCTGAAAGCTCGTCGTGCTGAACGCGGTGAAGCCACCCACCATGCCGACGCCAGCGTAGAGGCCAAGCTCTTCGGGCACGAAGTGGCCCGCTGTCATACCCGTGATGAGGCCGAACAGAAACGACCCGGTGATGTTGATGATCGACATCGCCACGGGATAGTTGGTGCGGATGCGGCGGTGCACGAATGCATTCACGGCCAGGCGCAGGGCGGCGCCGAGTCCGCCCGCGACGGTGATGAAGAGCGCTCCGATGATCATCGAACCAACCGTTCGTGTTGGCGAATAATGCGGAACCAACTCTTCGATGTGAAGACGCCCAGCCACACGGCTCCCGCTCCGGCAATGAGCGTTGCGCTGCCGTAAGCAACGGCGAGCAGCACGTGATGGCGTTCCGAGACGATCACAATGTCGATCGCGAGCTGCGCGTAGCTGGTCAGGGCGCCCAAGAAGCCAACGGCGGTGAGGAGGCGGATGACGCGCATCCGTCTCGATTCTTGGCGTTCGGCCAAGGTTTGAAGCAGTAACCCGAGCAGAAACGGCCCCGCCACGTTCACGATGATCGTGCCGAGCGAGAGCGTCTCCCAGATCGGGGTTGTCTGCGCGATGATGAATCGCACTGCCGCACCGAGACCGCCGCCGAGAGCGGCAAGCGCGAGATGCCGGGGGCGGATGCGGATCATCTCGGGCATGCCCACGACGGTGCGAGTGATCTCGATGTCGCTGTTCATCGGCAAGCGAGCCCGCAGGCGACGTCGCCAGCGGGGGAAGTGCCACGGGCGGCGCACGGGCGCTCGAAGCTCCTCGGCCTGCGTCCGGTCGTCCGGGGCGTGGGGCACGGTGAGATCTCCGGTCGTTGCGGTGGTTGATGTTAAGCGTAGCGAAAGAAAACCGTACGACTTTGCCCGAAACAGGCGTACTGTATCCCGGTGCACAACATCCTTCGCGGGACAGGGAGCAAGCGAAAACTGGTTCACCCAGCGCAGCTCACTCTTCTCGGGTTTTTGATTGGTATCGCAGCGGGCACAACCCTGCTGGCGCTACCCATTTCGCGTACCGGTCCGGGTGGCGCAACCCTCGTGGAGGCGTTCTTCACCGCGGTCTCCGCGATGTGTGTGACCGGCCACGTGATCGTCGATACGTCGACCTACTGGACGGGCTTTGGCCAAGTCGTCATCATGGTGCTGATCCAGGTCGGCGGCTTCGGCGTCATGACCTTCGCCTCCATCATCGGTATCGCGGTTGTGCGAAGACTGTCGCTGCGTTCGCGCATTACGGCCGCCGCCGAAACCAAAAACGTGGGCTTTGGAGACGTGCGCAGCCTCGTTCTTGGTGTGCTCAAGATTTCGCTCGTCATCGAGGGCGTCGGCGCACTCATCCTCTTCTTCTGGTTTTTGCTGCGCTATGGCTACAGCGTGGGGGAGGCGGCGTGGTTTGCACTCTTCCACGCGGTGTCGTCGTTCAACAACGCGGGCTTCGCGCTCTTCAGCGACAACATGATCTCGTTCGTTGACGACCCGGTGGTCTCACTCACACTGTGCGCCGAGATCATCCTGGGCGGCCTCGGCTTTCCTGTGATCGTTCAACTGCTGCGCTTTGGGGGTAACCGCCTCAAGTGGAGCATGAACACGCGCATCGTTCTCGCGGCGACTCCGCTGCTGCTGGTCGCTGGCGCCGCCTACATCACCCTCATCGAATGGAACAACCCCGCCACCCTCGGCCCGCTCGACTGGCCTGCCAAGCTTTTGGCTGGCTTCTTTCAGTCGGTCCAAACTCGCACCGCTGGCTTCAACAGCGTCGATATCGGCGCCATGAGTGAAGCAACACAGTTCGGGATGACCGCGCTCATGTTCATCGGCGGCGGCCCCGCCGGCACTGCCGGCGGCATCAAGGTGACGACCTTCGCGGTGCTGTTCTTCATCCTCCTCGCGGAGGTTCGTGGAGACGGCGTCGTGAACGTCTTCGGTAAGCGACTGTCGCGCGCGGTGCACCGCCAGGCGATCGCGGTGGTCTTGCTCTCGGTCGGCGTTGTCGCGACATCCACGGTGACCATCATGTTGCTCTCCGGGCTGCCGCTCAGCCCCGTGCTGTTCGAAACAGTGTCGGCCTTCGGCACAGTCGGCCTCTCGGAGGGCATCACGCCCGAGCTGCCCGTGGCCGCGCAACTTATCTTGGCCGTGCTCATGTTCGTGGGCCGCCTTGGCCCCATCGGTTTCGCTACCGCGCTTGCTCTGCGTGAGCGCGCTGTCCTGTATGAACTCCCCAAAGAAAGGCCGATCATTGGCTAAATTGCGTATGTTCTCTGGTTCGGATGCCGCTACCGTGGCCGCCGCAGATTCTGTGGCGGTCATCGGGTTGGGGCGTTTCGGTCGCGCTCTGGCGCTGGAGCTGATGGCTAACGGCACCGAAGTGCTCGGCATCGATTCGGATGAGTCGATCGTGCAAGAACTCAACGGGCAACTCACTCACGTGGTCGCCGCCGACTCCACCCGCGAGGAGGTGCTGCAGCAGTTGGCGGTGCCCGAGTTCGATCGCGTGGTCGTGGCGATCGGCAGTGACATTCAGGCGAGCATCCTGACGACGTCGCTGCTGTTGCGGTTCAATGTGGCGCACGTCTGGGCCAAGGCCGTCAGCGATGCGCACGGCACTATTCTCGAGCAGCTCGGCGTGAGTCACGTGATCTACCCCGAGAAGGAAATGGGGCGTCGCGTCGCTCACCTCGTGCGGGGATCGATGCAGGACTACCTCGAGATCGGCGATAACTTCTCGCTCGTCAAGATGGCGCCGCCCGCCGCGATTATTGGCAAGACGCTGGGGGAGTCGCGCGTGCGGTCAACGGCGGGAGTCACCGTCACGGCTGTTCGCCCGCTCGGCGGCACCTGGACCTACACCGACGAGAAAACCGTCATTGCCGCCGACGACACCATTCTCGTGTCAGGCCCGACCAACAAGGCCGAAGCCTTCAGCTTGCGCCGTTAGAGCGCGACGCAGCGTTTGCGCCGTTAGGCCCGGGGTTCCGGACGCAGCAGCAGAGCAGCACGGCGGCCTCCTGCTAGAGCAGCGGCCTCCCGCTAGCGCAGCGAGCTCAACCAGATTTCGCAGAGTGCCTGCCACGCTTCCGCCGGCGTTCCCTCGGCGAGGCCAAGCCCGTGCTTGCCGTCGGAGAACACGTGCAGTTCGTGACGCACGCCGGCCGCCGCCAGCGCGGCAGCGAGCGGGTACGAGTGCTCGTCTACAGGCACGGGCGCGTCAGCAGCCGTGTGCCAGATGAACATGGGTGGAGTAGCGGGCGTCACTAACAACTCAATCGAGGTGTCCTGACGAAGGTAGTCGTTGGCATCCAGCCCGATGAGTTCTTCGCGAGACCCGGCGTGCGTGGGTGTCACCATGCTGACCACGGGGTAGCCGAGCACGGCAAAGTCGGGGCGTTCGTTGTCTTTCGCGACGGGGGCGACGGCGGCGTGGCCAGCCAAATGGCCGCCGGCAGAGAAGCCCAAAACGCCCACGAGTGGGGCCCCTAGTGCACGTTCCTTCGCAATTTCAGACTGAATTGCCAGCAACGGGGCGGGATGCTTCGTGCTCACGGGGTACTCGACGACGCGAGCATTCCAGCCGATTGACCGCAACCAGGCAGCAACCGGCTCGCCTTCGTGGGGTGCGAGGCGCGAATACCCTCCACCGGGGAGAACGAGAATTGTGGGGAGGTGTGCAGCCATTACTTAACTGTAAATTGTGCAAGACATTTCGGTGGAATCAACGCACGTGCGAGCGAAAATGCTTCAATCGGCCTAGTGTCTGTACATGGCAGATTTGTTTGACGGATACACATCAGGCGCCTCCAAACGCACCGGACCAGCCGCGTGGGATGAGATGTTCTCTGCCGAGGGCGCGGTACGTCGCCCCTACCGCGAGATTCACGACGCGCTGGCGCAAATGACGCAGGAAGAGCTGCGCGGCCGCACTGAAGCACTCGCCGACAGTTACCTCGCTCAGGGCGTTACTTTCGACTTTGCTGGCGAAGAGAGACCCTTTCCTCTGGATGCAGTTCCCCGAGTTATTGACCTCTCTGAGTGGAAACAGGTCGAGTCGGGAATCAAGCAGCGTGTTCGAGCGCTCGAGGCATTCTTGGCGGACATTTACGGGCCCCAGAATGCCATCAAAGATGGTGTGATTCCAGCTCGGATGATCACCTCATCCAGCCACTTCCATCGTCAAGCGGCGGGAATCGACCCCGCGAATGGCGTTCGCATTCAGGTCAGCGGTATCGACCTCATCCGCGACGAAGTGGGTGCGTGGCGCGTTCTCGAAGACAATGTGCGCGTGCCCAGTGGTGTGAGCTACGTGATCTCGAACCGTCGAGTCATGGCCCAAACGCTTCCCGAACTGTTTGTCTCGATGCGGGTTCGCCCCGTCGGCGACTACCCCCACAAGCTGCTGCAGGCATTGCGCGCCAGTGCTCCTGGTGGGGTGGAGGAACCCAACGTTGTTGTGCTCACTCCGGGTGTCTACAACTCGGCGTACTTCGAGCACACGCTGCTCGCCCGCCTCATGGGCGTTGAGCTCGTGGAGGGTCGAGACCTGTTCTGCTCCGGCGGTCGAGTCTGGATGCGCACCACCGCCGGTCCCACTCGGGTCGACGTGATCTACCGCCGAGTTGACGACGAGTTCCTCGACCCGCTGCAGTTCCGTGCCGACTCCATGTTGGGTAGCCCGGGCATGATGCTCGCCGCTCGCCTCGGAAACGTGACGATCGCCAACGCGGTCGGAAACGGTGTTGCCGACGACAAGCTCGTGTACACGTACTTGCCCGACCTCATCGACTACTACCTCGGCGAGAAGGCGATCATTCCCAACGTCGATACCTGGCGGCTCGAAGATCCGGGGGCACTCGAAGAGGTGCTCGACCGGCTCGATGAGCTCGTCGTGAAGCCCGTGGATGGCTCCGGCGGTAAGGGCTTGGTCATCGGCCCGGCCGCAACAAAGCCAGAGTTGGAAACGCTCCGCAAGCAGCTTCTCAAGGACCCGCGGGGCTGGATCGCGCAGCCCGTGGTTCAGCTGTCGACGATCCCGACCGTGATTGATGACGGCATGCGCCCGCGTCACGCCGACCTTCGCCCCTTCGCCGTCAACGATGGTAACGATGTGTGGGTGCTGCCGGGTGGCCTCACCCGAGTCGCGCTGCCCGAGGGCCAACTGGTCGTCAACAGCTCTCAAGGTGGCGGTTCGAAAGACACGTGGGTGGTGGGTCGCGAGAAGGTCGCCGAATCCGACAGCACCGTGCAGGGGCTCGTCGAGCGCCAGGCCGATACGGAGGCAATTACCGTCATCACGCCAGAGATGCTGCTCGAAGCCGGGATTCATGAGGATCACGTCGAAGATCAAGACAACACGCGAACGCTTACCCAGCGCCAACGTCAAGAAGAGCAACAACAACAGAGTGTCGACACCGAAGGAGGTCAATCATGCTGAGCCGCATCGCAGAATCACTGTTTTGGATCGGTCGCTACATTGAGCGCGCCGACGGTACCGCACGCATCCTCGATGTTCACCTTCAGCTGCTTCTCGAAGATCCTTGGATCGAAGAGGATGACGCCTGCCGCGCGCTCTTGAGCGTGATGGGCAGCGAGGCTCCGGCCGACGTCACGCTCACTCGCGGTGACGTGCTCTCGATCCTCGCGGTCGACCGCACCGAACCAGCCTCGATCGCCTATTCGCTCGGCGCCGCTCGCGAGAACGCGCGTCGTGCTCGCGAGATCGTCTCCACCGAACTGTGGGAGTGTCTCAACACCACCCAGACGCGGATGCCGCGCCGCATTTCCGGAGACAAAGTCTCTGACTTCTTCTCCTGGGTTCGCGAGCGCTCCGCTCTGGCCGTGGGCATCGTGGAGTCCGCGACGAGTCGGGACGAAGCCTGGCAGTTCTTTACTCTCGGTCGCAGTCTCGAGCGTGCGGACATGACGGCACGACTCTTGGCGACGCGAAGCCTCACCGAAGCCAGCGGTCCGTCGTGGACTACGATTCTGCGGTCCTGTGGCGCGTATGAGCCCTACTTGCGCACGTACCGTGGTGTGCCGAGTGCGAGCAACGCCGCCGAGTTCTTGCTGCTCGATCGACTCTTCCCGCGCAGCATCATCTTCTCGGTGACGCGGGCGGAGGACTGCATGCGAGAGCTCGAACCTCACCGCACAAATCGCGTCGGCGTGAACGACGCCGCCCAGCGGCTGCTCGGCAAGATTCGCAGTGAGTTGGAGTATCGGCCGATTGCCGAAATCTTGGATGACCTGCCGCACCACATGGATCGGGTGCAGGCGGCAACGAGTGCGGCGTCGGAGGCAGTGCGTCAGCGCTACTTCCCCACGAATGCTGCTCCCGAGTGGGTTGGAGAGATCTCATGAAGCGTCTACGGATCGTCCATTCCACCGGTTTCAGCTACGGCGGCGAAGTTACGGCGTCGTATAACGAAGCCCGGATGCTGCCCGCCAGTGTCGAGAGCCAGCTCGTCTTGTTCTCCAACCTCGACATTCTGCCGCTCTCGAGCCAGAGCAACTACGTCGACTACTGGGGTTCGCGCGTTGCCTCGTTCGAGGTGCTGACCGGGCACAAAGAGTTGTCGTTGACCGCCACGAGCCTCGTCGAGGTTCATGAGCGCGAGCACGACTCGGAGTGCATGTCGTGGGCCGATCTGCATGCGGCCGCCGAGCTTTCGATGGATGCGGTTGAGAACCTTAGCCAGACGCGTCGTACCGAGCCGCCAGCCGAGGTTGTCGCGCTCGCGAAAGACATTGCGGCGAAGTCCGAAGACGCCTGCGAGAGCGCTCTCGAAATCGCGAAGGCCATCGGTAACGCCATCCAGTACATGAGTGGTGTCACCGGTGTGGCTACCACCGCCACGGAAGCGTGGGCCGGAGGCAAGGGTGTCTGCCAAGACATCGCTCACCTGGCGCTCGGCGCTCTGCGTTCGGTCGGCATCCCGGCTCGTTATGTTTCTGGTTACCTCCACCCCAAACCCGATGCTGCTATCGGCGAGAAGGTCACGGGCGAATCCCATGCGTGGATCGAGTGGTTCTGCGCCGGGCAGTGGCGCGGCTATGACCCCACGAACCTCATCGACATTGGCGATCGGCACGTGCTGGTGGGTCGCGGTCGCGACTACAACGACGTGCCGCCGCTCCGTGGTGTGTACGCGGGGCCGTTCGGTTCAAAGCTGTTCGTGAGCGTGGAAATCACTCGCGAGGCCTAAGCGGCCATAAGCGATAACGACAGAGAGGGGCGGATGCTGCGAGCATCCGCCCCTCTCTGCGTTTAGCTAGTGCGGCGAGTGGTGGTCTCGACGATCGCGATCTCTTGCGTCGCGAGTTCGCGTTCTTCGTCGGGCGTGGGCTCAGGTGGGAAGCGCAACCGGAGACGGAAGCGGCTTTCGGGAACGCGGCCGACCCGCATCCCGCGACTGTAGAACAACCAGATGAGCGCGGCGGCTGCGGCGAGTAGGCCCGAAAGGGAGCCGATGCCGAGGGCCCAGCGAGCGCCGAGTTCGTTGGCGGCCCAGCCGACGATGGGGGCGCCAATCGGGGTGCCCCCGGCGAAGATCGCGAGATAGAGCGCCATGACTCGGCCGCGCATGATCGGTGTCGTGGAGGTTTGAACGTAGGCATTGGCGGTCGTCATCATCGTCAGCGACGAGACGCCGACGATCGTGAGGGCGGCGCCGAAAGTCCAGTAACTGGGGGCAAGAGCGGCGATCATGCACGCGATGCCGAAGAAGGCGGAGCCGACCACGACAACACCCAGGCGGGCGCGCTCGCGGCGAGCGGCCAAGAGTGAGCCGACGATTGCGCCGACGGCCATCATCGACGAGAGCAGGCCGAACTCTGCTGCGCCCTTGCCGAACTCGGTGGTCGCCATGGTGGAGATGAAGACGGGGAAGTTGAAGCCGAAGGTGCCGACCAGGAAAACCATGACGAGCACGATCAGGATGTCTGGCCGATTGCGCACGTAGCGCAGCCCATCCCGAATCTGGCCCTTCGCTCGGCCAAGCTTGGCCACCGGGTAAAGCTGGTTGCGGCGGATGAACCACAGCGAGGCGAGAACGCCCGCAAATGAGGCGGCGTTCACGAGGAACACGGGTCCGGAGCCGATCGCCGCTACGAGCACCCCGGCGATGGCGGGGCCGATGAGGCGTGCGCTCTGGAACGACATGGAGTTGAGGGCGACCGCGTTCGGCAGGTCTTTGTCGCTCACGAGTTCCGAGACAAAGGCTTGGCGAACGGGCGCATCGATCGCGGTCGCGACACCCAGAAGCAGCGCGAAGACGTACACGTGCCACAGCTCGACGTGGCCGGAGATTACGAGGATGCCGAGGCCGAGCGCCAGAATGAACTGGCTGAACTGCGTCCACAGCAACACGACGCGGCGGTCGAAGCGGTCGGCGATGATGCCGGCGATGGGCATGAGCAACAGCAGGGGACCGAACTGCAGCGCCATCGTGAACCCGAGAGCCGCGGCATCGTGGTCGGTCAGTTCGGTGAGAACGATCCAGTCCTGGGCGGTGCGCTGCATCCACGCGCCGGTGTTGGAGACGATCGCACCAATCGTCCAGAGCCGATAGTTGAAGAAGCGAAGTGAGCGGAACATTGCGCTCACGAATTGGCCAACTTCAGTAGAACGGGAATCGCGGCGTGGAGGGCGGCGTGCTCGTCGGCCGAGAGAGTCGAGAGTTCGGCAGCGAACCATTCGGCGCGGCGCTGGCGAGTCTTGTCGACCAGCTCGATGCCGGCATCCGTCGCTTCAATCAGTACCTTGCGACCGTCGTCGGGCGAGCTGGAGCGCGTGATGAGGCCCTCGTCGCTGAGGCAGTTGACGGTGCGGTTCATCGAGGGCGGGGTGACGCGTTCGTGTTCGGCGAGGGCGGCGAGAGTGCTGCCGCCGTGCTGGCTGAGCACGTAGAGAACAGAGAGCTGGCTGTCGCTGAGGGTGTCGTCGTGGCGTTGCTGCCGGATGCGACGGGCGATGCGCATGAAAGCAATGCGGAGTTCGTCGTCAAGTTTGTCAGGCATATTCGTTAGCCTAGCAAATTAGTCTTGCTAACGACTTTCGTGCTCCTGGAATGAGCCAGTGGAAATTTAGATCCAATTGTCCCGGGCATTCACTGACGTGAGCGTGAGGAGAATCTGGCCTCGGTAATCCGCTCTTTCAGAGCTGTACACGAGGTCGGTGACAGCGAGTTTAAGTCGCCTCATCACCTCGAGCGCTGCTTCCGGGGAGTGCCCAGCGATCCACGGACCGTGCAACTCGCCGTAAAGGATGAGTGCCAACGTGAGGGCTGATCGCTCGCTGAGCCCAAGCGGGGCAGCTTCCTTTCCTAAATCGAGGTAGGAGTTGATCTCTTCGCTCAGCTCGGCTCGCACGCGAATTCCTTCGGGCGTCAGGAGATCCCGTGTGATGAACGCGCCACCTTGTGTCAGGAGCCCCGCAGCGGTCAGGCGTTCGTGGAGCTTTCCCGTCGGCATGGAGTCCAACAAAGACTCTGTGAGCCGAGGTTTGCTTTGTTTGTGCAGCGCCTGCCACAGCGGCAGAAGGAGAGGATTGCGCGGCTCGTTGAGGCCCACGCGCGCCGTGGAGGTGCGACGCCTGTTCTGAATTCGGGGGAATTCTATGTTCTCGATCACAATGGATTCGTCATCCGCGAGCTCCATAAGCATTGCAGCGGCCTCTGTGCGCTCCGGACGTCCAGCGCAGGTTTTGTTCTGCCGAAGTCGTTCACCGGTGACCGCTGCGTAACACGCCACCAGCGAGACGGACTCGGCCAGGCTCAGATCATGCGGCGCAGGAGTAGCCATGTAATTCCTTTGGGATGCAGGCGTCGAGGAGTCGAGCAATCTCCACGTTAGCCGATCGTGGAGATCTCCTTCGGGGAGGCCGCGAGGGTTATCCGTTGCTGTAGTGGATTCTCTCCGCTTGGAGAACAGCGGCTATTGTTTCGCGGCTCTGGGGCGGATACCATTCCCAGCGAATAACGGGGTGGAGCCCTTGCTCACCGGTATAGCTCGGTGCGCCGTTCCGAAGAACATCGATGAACGCGCCGGTTGATGGGTCGCTCACCTCCGCGCGTGCAGCGTCGCAGCGACTAATTTTGCACTGCCTCTCTTCAGCGCACCGCCGTAGAATGGCAGCAGCAAGGAGGCCCATATGCCCACGTTTACGGCGCCACGAACTGACCACTCCTACGTTGACGCGCACGGAGTCACGATTCACTACTACGTGTGGGAATCACCGAAAGCCCACGCAGTGCTGCAGCTCACGCACGGACTAGGTGATCACGCCCGCCGCTACGAGCACGTCGCGCAAGCCCTCGTCGCTGCCGGCTATACGGTCTACGCCGATGACCACCGCGGCCACGGTGCCACGGGTCTCGACCAAAACGCGGGCGATGCCAGCAAGCTGGGCAAGCTCGGCAAGGGTGGACTGCGGGCGGCTACTGAAAACATCCGCGAACTCTCGGCCATCATCCGCCGCGATCACCCCACACTTCCCCTCGCGCTCCTCGGCCACTCGTGGGGCTCGCTCATGGTGCAAGACGTGCTCAACGCGCACTCCGACGAGTACGAAGTCGCGATTCTCACGGGCACCGCGCACCGCACCTTTGCCCACATGAACAGTGGCAACCTCAACGCCAAACACAAGAACCTCGGCACCACCGGCTACGAGTGGCTCAGCCGCGATCCCCAGGTTGCTGAAGACTTTGTGAACGACCCGCTGACGTTCTACGCGGATGCCCTCAAGCTCTTCGGCCCCGTCGACGGAATGCGCCTCATGGGCCGCCCGGCGAAGCACTTCGCCCGCGACATCCCGCTGCTCATCATGATCGGCGACGAAGACTCGCTCGGCGGCGAGGCAAGCATTGAGGCGCTCGCTTCTGACTACGTCGTGCGCTCCAAGCTCACCGACATCGAAGCGATCGTCTACCCGGGCGCACGCCACGAGATCTTCAACGAGACCAACAAAGACGAAGTGATCGCCGACCTCGTGGCGTGGCTCGATGCGCGGCTCAAGCCCCTGCATCCGGATGCTCCGCTGCCGCCCGCAGCTCAGAACGAGGCTACTCAGCCCGGCTCAGCGAAGTCCGACGCAGCACCAACCGACGCAGCACCATCCAAACCAGCACCATCCAAATAATGGCGTCAATTTTCACCGAGATTCTGAACGGTCGCTCGCCCGGGCGCTTTATCTGGGCGGATGACCGTGTCTTTGCCATTCTCACGATCGAGCCCCGCAAGCCGGGGCACATCCTCGTGATTCCGCGCATCGAGGTGGATCGCTGGAGCGACCTCGACGAAGAACTCGCGCTGCACATCTTTCGCGTGGGCCGCCTGATTGGTTTGGCTCAGCGCGACGAATGGGATGCCGATCGTGTCGGGCTCATGTTCGAGGGGTATCGGGTGCCGCACGCACACTTGCACGTCTGGCCGTCGTGGAACGTGTACGAATACAGTCACACCGGCATCAATCGCGATCCCGGTACCGAGGCGCTCGACGAAGCTTTTCAGCGTTTGCGCGGCCGGATGATCGACCACGGGCATGGGGAGTTTGTTCCTCCGCTCGACTGGTCAATTCCGCAGCCCGACGCAGGCCAGTAGGCTGGATTGAGTACAACTAGACAGGGGTAAGCGATGCACGGCGAATTCAAGGTGCCCGGCGGAAAACTCGTAGTGGTCGATCTCGATGTTGTCGACGACGCCATCACCAACTTTCGTCTTGCTGGTGACTTCTTCTTGGAGCCGGATGAGGCCCTCGAAGACATCAACGCCGCCGTCGAAGGCCTGCCCGCCAACTCAGACGCAAAGACAATCACGACCGCGATCCAACGGGCGCTACCCGAGGGCACCGTGATGCTTGGTTTCTCGGCCGAGTCTGTAGCGACCACCATCCGTCGCGCCCTGCAGCGCGCCACGACGTGGAAAGACTACGACTGGCAGATTGTCACCGGCCCGCCGCTCGAACCCCGGATGCAAATGGCGATGGATCAGGTGCTCTCCGAAGAGGTCGCCTCTGGTCGCCGCAAGCCCACGCTGCGCATCTGGGAGTGGAACAAGCCCGCCGTCGTGATCGGCAGCTTTCAGTCTCTGCGCAACGAAGTAGACCTCGAGAATGCCAAGAAATATGGCTTCGAGGTCGTGCGTCGCATCTCCGGTGGTGGCGCCATGTTCATGGAAGCCGGCACCGTGATCACGTACTCGATCTATGTGCCGGTTGAGCTCGTGCAGGGGATGACCTTCGCCGACTCCTATGCCTTCCTCGACGAATGGGTCATCATCGCCCTCAAGTCGCTGGGCATCGAGGCGAGCTATCAACCGCTCAATGACATCGCGAGCCCCACCGGCAAGATCGGGGGAGCGGCTCAGAAGCGACTCGGCGCTGGCGCTGTGCTGCACCACGTCACCATGAGCTACGACATGGATGGCGAGAAGATGGTTCAGGTCTTGCGCATCGGTCGCGAGAAGATGAGCGACAAGGGCACCAAGTCGGCCTCAAAGCGGGTCGACCCTCTGCGCAGCCAGACCGGCATGGAGCGCGCCGACATCATCGACACCATGGTTGAGACCTTCCGTGGGCTCCATGGCCTTGCCGAGAGTGAACTGACGAGCGACGAGATTGCGCGCGCTGAAGAACTCGTTGCCGAGAAGTTCGGTACCGAAGAGTGGTTGCAGCGCGTTCCGTGAAACACACCCTTCGCGGCGTGACCCTCACGCTCACTCTGGCCGCGCTGCTGCTCGGCGGCATCGTGGCGTCGGCAGTGCTCGGGCAACTACCCGTAAGCCCGGCCGAAGTGGGCGGGTCGTTGCTGCGCGCTCTCGGCATCCAGAACGAATGGGCGCCGACAGATTCGATCGTGGAATCCACGCTCTGGGTCGTGCGCTTTCCCCGCATCGCGATGGCGCTGGTCGTCGGGGCGGCGCTCGCCGTGGCTGGCGCCGTCATGCAGGCGATCTTCGGTAACCCGCTGGCCGAACCCGGCGTCGTGGGAGTCTCATCCGGTGCTGCGCTCGGTGCCGCCATCGCCATCGTCGTGGGCGTAGCCGCTCTGGGCGATGGCGCGATTGCCCTCTTCGCGTTTGTGGGCGGCTTGCTCGCCACGCTGCTGGTGTACTTCGTGTCGCGCGCCAACGGCCGCACGGAAGTCGTCACGCTCTTGCTCACGGGTATTGCCGTCAACGCCTTTGCCGGCGCGGGCTTAGCCTTTCTGCTGTTCGTCGCCGACTCGGGCAGCCGGGAACAGATCGTGTTCTGGCAGCTGGGCTCGCTGAATGGATCGCGGTGGAGCGAAGTGCTCATCGTCGCCCTCGTGACCGCCGTGGGCCTCACGGCTGCGATCGTGCTCGCTCGCCCCTTCGACCTTCTGGCGCTGGGGGAGCGCAACGCCCGCCACCTCGGCGTCAACGTGGAACGCCTTCGCATCGTCTCGATCGTGATCGTCGCGCTACTCACCGGCGTGGCCGTGGCCTTCGTCGGCATCATCGCGTTCGTCGGTCTCGTGGTGCCGCACGCGATGCGCATGGCGATCGGCCCGGCCCACCGCCCGCTCATCGTCGCGAGTGCCATCGGCGGTGGCGTGCTGCTCGTGCTCTCCGACCTGCTCGCCCGCTCGGTGGTGGCCGGCGGCGATCTGCCGATCGGCTTGCTCACTTCGCTCGTCGGTGGCCCGTTCTTCTTCTACTTGCTCTTCCGCCAACGTCGTCAGAGCGGAGGCTGGGCATGATTAGCGCGCGCAATATTGGCGTGCGGCTCGGTGGCCGCGCCATTCTCGATGACGTCAGCCTCGACGTGGCTCCCGGCGAAGTGCTTGCGCTTGTCGGCCCGAACGGTGCCGGAAAGTCCACGCTGCTCGCGGTGTTGAGCGGCGATCGAAAGCCCGACAGCGGCATCGTGACCATCGACGGCCGCGACGTGGGCGGCATCCGCCACGGCGAGCTCGCTCGACTGCGTGCCGTGCTCACTCAAGAGAACAGCGTGAGTTTTCCGTTCCGTGTATCCGAGGTTGTGGCGATGGGGCGTAGCCCCTGGGCGCGCGAACTTGAGGGTCGCGACGATGTGGCCGTCGTCAACGAAGCTTTGGAAGTGACGGATGTCGCTCACCTGGGTGACCGTCGCTACACGACGCTCTCGGGTGGTGAAAAGGCGCGCGTCTCGCTCGCGCGCGTGCTCGCTCAGCACACCCCGGTCGTGTTCTTGGACGAGCCGACAGCCGCCCTCGACCTCCGTCATCAAGAAGATGTCATGCGCGTCGCGCGCTCGATCGCTCAGGATGGCCGGGCCGTCGTCGTTGTTCTTCACGACTTGAGTTTGGCCGGCGCCTACTCCGACCGGCTCGCGCTCATCGCGCATGGCACGCTCGACGCCATCGGCACTCCCCGCGAGGTGCTCACCGCTGAGCGAGTCGAGCGGGTGTACGGTCTCGCGGTCGACCTGCACGACGTGGGTGGGCATCCGGTCGTCGTCCCTCGCCGCTGACGGCGCTGCGTGCGGCGGCTGTTAACGACTCAGCAGGTCGCGGTACTCAGGGTTGTCGGTGATGAACTTGTCGATGAACTCACACTTGGCTACGACGCGGCAGTCGCTTTCGGCCCGCACCAGATTCAGCGCACCCCGAGCAAGATCAGCGCCGAGGCCCTGACCGCGGTGCTTGGGGTCGATTTCGGTGTGAACGAAAACGATCTGATCATCGCGCAGCTGGTAATCAGCAAGGCCCACCTGAACACCATCAACGAGCAACTCGTAGCGATTCATCGCGGGGTCGTTGATAACTTCGCTGGCCATAGGACAAGACTACTCGTGGGCGTTCACTTGGGGATGCGTTCCGCGGCGTTCCCGAGCGGGGGAATAGTATCGACGGGTGTCTGATTCTGTCCCCCCCATCACCTCTGCCGGTTCCAACCGCCGCTTGATCATCATCTCGGCTATCGGGCTGGTATTGATTGTTATTGCGCTTATTGTGTCGATTGTGGCCCTCGAGCCCACGCCCGAAGCGGCCGTAACAGCCACCCCGACGGTGTCGTCCACGCCGACCCCGACTCCGACACCGACCCCCACGCCTACTCCGACACCGACCTTCGACAAGACTCAGTTCTCCATCGATGAGGCGAGCAGCCTCTGGGTCGTGGCGAATAAGCTGCGCCCGCTCAACCCCGACACCTACGAACCTGAGCTCGTCTTCGTCGATGTTCCCTACGCCAACGAGCCGTACTTACGACCAGAAGCTGCTGCTGCCGTCGTCGACATGTTCGCCGCCTACCAAAACGACACGGGACTGCAAATGCAATCGCAGAGCTCGTACCGAAGTTATTGGTCGCAAGAGAGCGTGTACGCCGGCTGGGTCGCGCAGTATGGCCAAGAGGGCGCGGATCTCACGAGCGCGCGTGCCGGGCACAGCGAGCACCAAACGGGGCTCTCCATTGACATCAGCGCGTTGCCCGCCAACTGCTCTCTCGAGCAGTGCTTCGGAGATACCCCGCAGGGTCGGTGGCTCGATGAGAACGGGTGGAAGTACGGCTTCACCGTTCGCTACCCCGAGGGTAAAACCGACATCACCGGTTACGAGTACGAACCGTGGCACTTGCGTTTCGTCGGTAAGGCGCTCGCCGCTGAACTGCACAGCACGGGCATCCAGACTCTCGAAGAGTTCTTCGGGCTGCCCGCCGCACCGAACTACGGCTAGGCGCTCGCCCCTCTAAACTCGTGACATGACTTCGACGCCGCGCCCTGACTCCGTGAGCTACAGCTACCTCGGGCCGGCCGGAACGTTTACGGAGGCCGCACTCAAGCAAGTGCCCGAAGCGGTCGGCGCGCACTGGAAGAGTGTCAACAATGTCGGAGAGGCGCTCGACGATGTGACGAACGGCCGCAGCATCGCGGCAATGATCGCCATCGAGAACTCGATCGATGGCGGAGTCAGTGCTACTCAAGATGCGCTCACCACGACCCCTGATATCCGCATCCTTGGCGAGTATTTGGTGCCCGTGAATTTCGTTCTCGTGGCCAGGCCAGGCACCACGCTCGCCGACGTGACAACCGTCAACGCGCATCCGGTGGCCTATGGGCAGACGCGACGCTGGCTCGACGCCCACTTGCCCCAGCACGGCTACATTCCCGCCAGTTCTAATGTCTCGGCCGCGGCCTCGCTGCTAGAGAACTCTGTTGCGGATGCCGCCGTTGCCCCACCCGGGATCACCGAGCATTATCCGCTCGAAGTGCTCGCGGAAAACATTGCGAACAACACAACTTCGGTGACGCGTTTTGTTCTGGTCTCCTCGAGTACCGAACTCCCCGCCCCCACCGGCGCAGACAAGACGAGCGTGATCGTCGAACTTCCCGACAATGCCCCCGGCCGATTGCTGGAGATGCTGGAGCAGTTCGCCACCCGCGGTGTGAACATGAGCCTGATCGAATCCCGCCCCATCGGCGACGAGCTCGGTCGCTACCGTTTCGTCATCGACCTTGAGGGTCACATTCTCGATGAGCGCGTTGCGGACGCTCTCTTGGGTCTCAAGCGTTTCAGCCCGAAGGTCATCTTCTTGGGAAGCTACCCGCGTGCTGACAAGCTCGCGACGATGGTCACCCCGCGGTATGGAAATGACGTGTTCGTCGAGGCGCGAGACTGGCTGCGCGGGATTGTCACGAACGAGCCGAGCGCGAGCTAACGAGCCGCCCTATTTCGTGCGCGACTTCGATACGCGCACGATGAGCGCGAGCGGGTCTACCCAGGTGTGCACTGACTTGGCGAGACCGAACTCGTCGCCGTCGAGCTGAAACTCCTCGGGGTTGTCGACGATCATGTTGAGGTCGCTGCCCTTGGCATAGCGCACGTCGCGCACGTCTTTCGAGAGGTCGATGATGCGGCGACCCATGACGCTCTTGCGCAGCACGCCGTTTTCCCACGCGATCTTGTTCCAGATATTCAGCCAGCCGAAGCGGCCGCGGGGCACCAATGCCGCCATGTCGAGGATGCCGTCATCCGGTTGGGCATCGGGCATCAGCAGTAAACCACCCGGCAGTGAGCCGCAGTTGCCGATGATCACGGTATGCGCGCTGAGGGAGCGGTTCGGTGCGCCATCCACGCTGTAGCGCAGTTTCACGGGGTGCAGCTCAGGAATCGAGCGGGCAATGCCGTCGACGTAGGCGAGCCAGCCCACAGCTTTCTTGAGCTTGGTGCTCGTGTTCTTGATCATCTTCGCATCAAGACCAAGGCCGGCCATCACGAGAAAAGCATGCTCTTCGTGGTTTCCGTTGTCGCGAACGATGTTGACGATGCCGAGGTCGATCGCGCGGTCATAGCCGTTGAAGGCGATGTCCACGCTGTCGTGCATGTTGCCGGCCGGGAGATCGAGGTTGCGGGCGAGCAGGTTGCCCGTGCCTGCCGGGATGAGTCCCATGGAAACACCGCTACCGCGCAAGGCTTCGGCAACCGCACGAACAGTTCCATCGCCGCCGGCTGCAATCACCATGGAAGCGCCGCGACGGATGGCGCTACCTGTCGCGCCTTGACCCGCATCCACTTCGGTCGTAGAGAACCACAGCGGCGTAGCCCAGTCAGCGGCTTTCGCGGCTGCGTTTACCAATTTGGTGAGCTTGGCAAGATCAACCTTGATGGGGTTATAAACCACCGCCACTTTGGGCTTGGAGTTTCGAGGCGCGGGCACAGATAAACGCTACGCCATGAATCGGTAGGCTGTACTGGTGATTGACCCCCAAATTCTCCGAGAAAACCCCGACGCCGTGCGGCAATCGCAGCTCGCTCGCGGGGTGTCCGTTCAGCTCGTCGACGACGCTATCGCCGCCGACCACAACCGCCGTGCCCGCATCGGCGAGTACGAGGCGTTGCGTGCTGAGCAAAACAGCTTCGGCAAGAAGGTCGCTCAGGCTCCAGCAGATGAGAAGAAGGCTCTGGTGGCGCAAGCCCAAGAGCTGTCTGCTCAGGTCAAGCTGGCCCAGCAGGCGTCGACCGAGGCCGAAGTTGAATTCACTCGCATCGTCGGCTCGCTCGGCAACATCGCCGTCGAAGGCGTGCCGGTCGGTGGCGAGGATGACTGGGAGCTCGTGCGCGAAGTGGGCTCGCCCGCCACGTTCGACTTTGAGCCTCGTGACCATGCCGACCTCGGCGAGCTGCTCGGTGCTATCGACATCCCCCGTGGAGTGAAGGTTGCGGGCAGCCGCTTCTACTTCCTTAAGGGCGTCGGCGCGCGACTCGAACTGGGCCTCATGAACATGGCGCTCGATCGCGCTATCGCTGGCGACTTCATCCCGCTCATCACTCCCACCCTCGTGCGCCCCGAAATGATGGCCGGCACCGGGTTCCTGGGGGAGCACGCCGACGAGATTTACCACCTGCCTGCCGACGACCTGTACCTCACCGGTACCAGTGAAGTTGCGCTCGCCGGGTACCACTCCGATGAGATTCTTGATCTCTCGAAGGGCCCGCTGCGGTACGCCGGTTGGTCAACCTGCTACCGTCGCGAAGCTGGATCGGCGGGCAAAGACAACCGCGGCATCCTGCGGGTTCATCAGTTCAACAAGCTCGAGATGTTCAGCTACGTGCTTCCCGAGAATGCTCAGGCCGAGCACGAGCGCCTGCTGTCGTTCCAGGAGTCGATGCTGCAGGCGTGCGAGCTCAGCTACCGTGTGATCGATGTGGCCGGTGGCGACCTCGGTTCCAGCGCTGCCCGCAAGTATGACATCGAGGCGTGGGTTCCGACCCAGGGCACGTACCGCGAGCTCACGTCCACCTCGAACTGCACGACGTATCAGGCACGTCGACTCGACATCCGGTATCGCACCGAGTCGGGCAAGACAGCCCCTGTCGCCACCCTCAACGGAACCTTGGCTACCACGCGCTGGTTGGTCGCCATCCTCGAAACTCACCAACAGCCCGATGGGTCGGTCGTGGTGCCAGAAGCACTGCGCCCCTACCTCGGTGGGCTCGAAATTTTGGAGCCACTCGCGTGACAATCGCCGCACAGGATGACCGCTGGATGATCGCACTCGACATCGACGGCACTCTGCTGCTCGAGTCGGGGGAAATGAACGCCGCCGTAATTGAGGCTGTTGCCGCAGTGCGGGATGCCGGTCACGAGATCATGCTGGCCACCGGTCGCTCGGTTGCGATGACCTTGCCGATCTTGCGCAAGCTAGGGCTCACCCCTCAGTACGTCGTCTGCTCGAATGGTGCGATCACGCTCAAGCGCGATCCGCTGGCTGAGGGTGGCTACGCCCGCGAGTTCGTCGAGATGTTCAATCCCAAAGACGTGCTTACGAGCATCAAGCAGCATTTGGCGTCGGCCAACTATGCGGTCGAAGATTCCACGGGCAAGTTCTTTGTCGACGGCAAATTTCCGGATGGCGCGCTCGGCGCGGTCATCGAAGATGTGTCGTTCGATGAACTCACCAAGGTGCAGGCCACCCGTGTTGTCGTCATCTCTCCTCAGCATCAGGTCGACGACTTTCTGGCCGTTGTCGCGAAGATGGGGCTCCACAAGGTCAGCTACAACGTCGGGTGGACAGCCTGGCTCGACATCGCGCCCGATGGCGTCAACAAGTCAACGGCGCTCGAAAATGTGCGCTCGCGCCTCGGCATCCCGCGCTCGCGCGTGTTCGCCATGGGTGATGGCCGCAACGACATCGACATGCTCGAGTGGGCAGCCTCGCGCGGTCGCGGCGTAGCCATGGGGCAGGCTCCGGATGACGTGCTCGCGGTCGCCAATCAGGTCACCGAAAGCGACGTCAACGACGGCGCCGCGCTCGCCCTCACCGCTCTGCTGAAGTCACTTCCCGCTTCGTAGCTTCCCCCGAATTGGGCGCCCTCTTGCGGGATTGAGCGCGCCCGAAGAGGACGATTTCATGGAAATCTTGAGAACATCGTCTGGGAGTTTGCTGACTATTTTCAAATAGTTTGTCGGGAGCACCAAGGTGCACTTTGGTCAGAGAAAAGGAAGCGTAAGGTCGTCTACGGACGACGCTAAGCCGCCCGAAATCAATTCGGAGATGAGCATGCCTTTCTATTCTGCAAGTACCTCAGCCAGTGGCAACCGTGCCATTCGCGGACACATCGTGACGATGACAGGTGATCCATTTGTCATGGGCGACAACGACGTTTTGGTCGATATTGCCGACGGCTGTGTCGTCATCCACGACGGAATTATCACCGCGGTCGGCCCCTACGACCAGGTGAAGGATCAGATTCCCACCGGAACGCAGATCGATCACTACCGCGATCACATTATTTCTTCCGGGTTCGTTGACTCGCATGTTCACTACGTGCAAACTGGCATCATCGGAGCTTTTGGAGCTCAACTGATCGACTGGCTCAACGAATACACCTTCGTCGCGGAACAACGTTTTTCTGACAAGGAGTACTCGGCCGCGGTGGCGAAGATCTTCTTCGATGAGCTGCTGCGAAACGGCACCACGACGGCGCTTACTTTCTGCGCCGTCTACCCTGATTCGGTTGACGCGTTCTTCGAAGAGTCAGTGCGCCGAGGTACCCGTATGGCGGCAGGAAAAGTGCTGATGGATCGCAATGCCCCTGAGGCGTTGCTCGACACGGCGCAGTCCGCCTACGACGATTCTCGTGTGCTGATGGATCGGTGGCATGGGCGAGGCCGCAACCTCTATGCCGTAACCCCCCGCTTTGCCCCGACCAGCACTCAAGCTGAGCTAGACGTCGCCGCAACCCTGCGCCGTGAAATGCCGAGCGCCCTCATGCACACTCACGTCTCCGAAAACCTCGGCGAGATCGCGTGGGTGCGTTCGCTATTTCCAAAGAGCAAGGGTTACCTCGATGTCTATGATCAGTCGGGGCTGCTCGGACCCGGCGCGGTGCTCGCGCACGGTGTGCATTTGACGGCACAGGAACGGATGCGCGTGGTCGAGACTCAGTCGGCGGTCGCGCATTGTCCCACCTCGAACTTGTTCTTGGGCAGCGGGCTATTCCACGTGCATCAGGCTAAGAACCCCAAGCACAACATGACGGTCGGATTAGGTACCGACATTGGCGCGGGAACCAGCTTTTCGATCCTGTCGACGATGAATGAGGCCTACAAAGTGGCCCAACTGACGCAGTATCCTCTCGACGCAATCAAGATGTTCTACCTTGCTACTCTCGGTGGCGCGCAGGCGCTAGGCATCGACGACAAGATCGGTTCCCTCGAGGTGGGCAAAGAGGCCGATGTGATCGTGCTTGATCCCAGCGCCACAGATCTACTCGCCTTCCGCAGCGCGCAAGTCACCTCGTTGGAGGAGCAGTTGTTCGTGCTGGCGACTATGGGCGATGACCGCAGTGTGGCCGTCACCTACGTCGGTGGAGAGATTGTGTATTCACGCGACGGGAATTCCCCCGAATTGAAATTGAAAGAAGAACGCTGATGTCATCAACAGGTCACGCTGCCTATTTCCACAGCGCTCACAAGTGGTCGCCAGAAGGTCACCGTAAGGTCGGAGGCTCCGAGGCCTGGCTTATATGGGTACTCGCTACACTGTTTGTCGTCTGGTTGTTCGCCATCCAGACCGGATACGCGGTGGTCTCTCCCAACATCCAAACCTCTGCCAACCTGAGCATCGCGCAGATCGGTTTGGCTGCTTCGGCCTACACGTGGGCCTTCGCCGTCGTGCAGTTTTTCTCCGGGTCGCTTCTGGATAGATTCGGCACGCGCCCCCTGCTCACGATCGCAGTTGCCCTTGTCACGGTAGGCGCTTTCCTTTACGCGGGCACGACCAACTTCGGTACTCTCATCGTGGCTCAACTGGTGCTGGCGATCGGCGCGTCGTTTGGCTTTGTCGGGGCTGGCTACGTGGGCGGAAAGTGGTTCGCGGCTGCTAGGTACGGTCTGATGTTCGGCCTGGTGCAGAGCTTTGCGTCTCTGGGCTCTGCGATTGCGCAGCCGCTGATTCAGGCATCCCTTTCGGTCATCTCGTGGCAGCAACTCTTGGTGGCGTTTGGTGCTTTCGGTGTGCTGTTGGTGATCTTGTTCATCATGTTTGTTCGCAACCCCGCTCCGCAGCTGGGAGCTCCTGCTGTGGCGGCCCCTGCCGGCAATGTGTTCGGGCAGATTTTCCATGACCTTGCGCAGGCCTTCTCCAACTACCGCGTCGTGCTCTCGGCCGTCATGGCCGGTGCCTCTTTTGGCGCAATGCTCGCCGTCGGGGTGTTGTGGGGGCCTCGCCTCATGGAGGCTCGTGGCGCGACCGACGACTTCGCGACCATCCTTACCGGTCTTGCGTGGCTGGGGCTTGCTGTTGGCGCTCCCATCGTGAACGTGATTTCTAATCGCTGGCACAGCCGCAAGTGGCCAGCATTCTGGGCATTGGTTTTCCAAGCGGCAGCGATTGCTCTCGTGATCTACCTGCCCAATGTCGCCGATGGTGCTGCCCTGGTGCTGATGTTCGCGATCGGACTATTTGCGGGTGGGCATATGCTCGGCTTCACTATCGCCGGCGAAGCGGTTAAGGGCGAGCTGATTGGTAGTGCTTCGGCAATCGTCAACGGTTTCTGCTTCATCGTGGCGGGTGTGCTCACGTCGGTCCCGAGCTTGTTTCTTCCGGATGCTCCGACGATTGGTAGCTTCCAAGACACCCTGTGGCTGTTGCCAGTAGTGGTCGTCATTGGTTGTATCGCCGCGCTGATCATGCCGGAGAAGAAGCTCGCCGAGGTGGTCGCTGCCTAGGCTTGGCTTAGTGGTCGGGCTAGCCGGCCCAGCCATAACGAAGGGGTGCGACCGAGCTTGTGGCTCGGGCGCACCCCTTCGTTGTTAACGGCGGTGACGCGGGCTAGAGCTCGCTGAGCGCTTCGTCGTAGATGGCCATGGCGCGTGCAACTTCTTCTGGCGTCACCACGGCCGGTGGCACGACGTGGATGCGGTTGTCGGCGATGAAGGGCAGGAGTCCGCGCGCGATGAGCGCACCCTTGACCTTGCCCATGTCGGCAGCGCTGAGTGGTTCGCGGGTCTCGCGGTTGGCGACGAGCTCGAGCGCCCAGAAGACGCCGCTTCCGCGGACGTCGCCGATGCAGTCGTGCTTCTCGGCGAGAGCGGCGAGGCCGGGTGCGATGTGGTCGCGACCGATCATGGCGGCGTTCTCCACGATGCCTTCCTCTTCCATCGCGGTGATGGAAGCGACGATGGAGGCGGCAGCAATGGGGTGGCCCGAGTACGTGAGGCCGCCGGGGAAGACGCGCTCGTCGAAGGTGGCCGCAATCTCGTCAGAGATGACGACACCGCCCACGGGGATGTAGCCCGAGTTGACGCCCTTGGCGAAGGTAATGAGGTCGGGCTTCACGTCGAAGGCTTCGAACGCGAACCAGTGCCCGGTGCGGCCGAAGCCGACCATGACCTCATCCAGGATGAGCAGGATGCCGTACTTGTCGGCGATCGCGCGAACACCAGCCATGTAGCCGGGCGGCGGGGTCAGCACGCCGGCGGTGCCGGGGATGCTCTCGAGCAGAATGGCGGCGATCGACTCGGCGCCCTCTGCCTGGATAGTGCGCTCGAGGTGGTGCAGCGCGCGCTCGGCTTCTTGTTCGGGGGAGTCCGACCAGAATTCGGAGCGGTACTCGTAGGGGCCGAAGACGTGCACGTGAGCACGCGCGTATTCGTTGGGGATGCGGCGCCAGTCGCCGGTGGCCACTACGGCCGATCCAGTGTTGCCGTGGTACGAGCGGTAGCGCGAGATGATTTTGTCGCGGCCGGTGTGCAGGCGCGCCATGCGCATGGCGTTCTCGTTGGCATCCGCTCCACCGTTGGTGAAGAAGACCTTGTTCATGCCCTCGGGCGCGTGGTCGGTGATCTTGCGGGCTGCTTCGCCGCGGATGTTGGTGGCGTGCGCGGGCGCGATGGTGGCCATGATGTCGGCCTGTGCCTTGATTCCGGCGATTACGGCGGGATGTTGGTGCCCGATGTTCACGTTCACGAGCTGACTCGAGAAGTCGAGGTACTCGTTGCCTTCGTTGTCCCACACGGTGCTGCCGAGGCCGCCTTCGAGCACGAGGGGCTTCAGTGCGCCCTGCGCAGACCAGGAATGGAACACGTGGGCACGGTCAAGCGCGACGGTGTCGGCGTTGCTGGGCAGGGGCGATGCGGGCGCAGAGTTCATGAGGCACCTTTCAAGACGGAACGAATGTCTCCACTATCGTCCGCACAGAACTGCGTGTGGTTGCCAATTTGTATAAAAGACTGTCATTTGTTCGACATAATGTGAGAACGCGGCAATGAGGGGATATCCGGATGCTTCCAACGCTTGAGTGGCTCCTCACTAAACGCACCCTGCGGCTGAGTCTCGTCGCCGCCTCAGCGGATCTCACCGACGCGGTCGCGGTCACGGCGGGCACCGCTCTCGCTGACCGAATGGCGACCCCGATCTCGTGGGTTCACAGCTCAGATCTCGACGACCCGACTCCCTTCTTGAGCGCCGGCAATGTTCTTCTTACGGATGGCGCGCAGTTCGGTTTCGCTGCCGTAACGGAGACCTACGACTACAACTCTTATGTGCGCCGCCTCGTCGACGCTGGCATCGTGGGCCTCGGCTTCGCCACGCACTTTCTTCATCAGGGCATGCCACCGGGGCTTGCCGTGGCCTGTGCGCGGGCTGGGCTGCCGCTCATCGATGTGCCCGACCGGGTTCCCTTTATTGCCGTCATTCGTGAGGTGGCCGATCAGATTGCGGCCGAGCGCAGTCGTCGCATGGAATGGTCGATCGCCGCCCACAAAGCGATCTCCTATGCCGCGCTCAAGCCAACCGGATTACGGTCGACCCTGATCGAACTCGAGCGTCAGCTCTCCTGCTGGGTCGGTCTCTTTGACGCGACCGGGCATCCGGTGCCGGTGCCGGGGCAGCAGCGCTCAGGTGATCGATTCGCCGAACCAGTGCGGGATGAGGTGGCGCGGGCGCTGCGCAAGGGCAGCCGGTCATCCACTGCTCTCACTCTCGATGCGGGCCAGGTCACGATTCAGACCCTCGGCCAAAGCGGTGCTCTGCGCGGCGCCCTTGCTCTGGGGCGCGGCGTGCCTCTCGATCGCGCCGAGAATGAGTTGGTCACGAGCGTCATCGCTATGGCAACGCTCGCCCTCGAACAGAACCGCGCTCTCGACGCGACACGGGGGCACTTGAGGTCGTCGCTCGTGGAGCTGATGCTCGAGGGCAGGGTAACTGCCGCCCGCTCGATCGCTACCGAGGTGTGGGGTGGTTTGCCCACCGAGCCGCTAAGCGTCTTCGCGCTCGCTCGCCACACCCAGAGTCACTTCATTCTCGATGCTCTCGACGTGTGGGCCCTCGACGCTGACGGCCGCGGATTCTTCGCTGTGCGCGGCGAGGAAATCGTCGTGCTGGTCAACGGTGCCAGCGACTCACATACGGCGCTCTCGGCTCTCCACGCGCTCGAAGAGCTCCTCGACGACCATCACCTCGTTGCGGGTAGTGCGCACGCCGCCGATTACTCCGAACTTGCTACGGCTGTTGGGCAAGCATCTACCGCGTTACAGGCCCGCGGCAAGCAACCTGGCCTTACCGCGTTCGCCGCGATCGCCGATTCCGGGATGCTCGGGGTGCTGCATGCAGCGGGTGCTGAGCGAGTGGCTCATCGAGTGCTCACGCCACTCACCGATCTCGAGCCCGAGTACTCGGCAGCCCTCGTGCAGACACTGCGCTCCTGGTTCGCGCATGATTGCTCGTGGGGCGCAACCGCCGGGAGTCTGGGCGTGCACCGGCACACCGTGCGGTCGCGCATCGACCAGGCGGGCAGCATCCTGAATCTCAATCTCGAGTCTTTCGAAGGGCGACTCGAGCTCTGGGCGGCACTGAGGTTGAGCGTTTAGGGGGCATACCCCCATTTCGCGCGTTCTGGCCTTCTTTTCAGGTACACCCTGCGGGCATCCGTTACACTCTGAACTTGCGTCACGCAAGGAGGGCTGTCCGAGCGGCCGATGGAGCCAGTCTTGAAAACTGGTGGGCAGAAATGTCTCGTGGGTTCGAATCCCACGCCCTCCGCTCCGCGTGCCATGGCTAGTTTCCGGTAAATGAAAGGGGAGTGCGATGAGTGAACTTCGTCCGCGCTCAGAGTTGCGTTCGCGCTCTGTCGACCGCACCGACCCCAAGCAGAAGCCTGAAGTTGAAGGTCTGGCACGCCACGGCCGGTTGAAGAAACCGGGGCCGTGGGGTTCAATCGCCAAGATTGTTGCGGCTTCTCTTGCCGTCGTCTTGGTGAGCGGTGCTGCCGTGGGCGCTGTCGCCTTCGACAGCATTTATGGTCAGCGCGACACCGTTTCTCTTGTGGGAGAAACGGATGGCCCGCCGCCCCAGATCGGAAGCTTCGAGGGTGGCTTCAATATCCTCATTGCGGGTAGCGACACTCGTGCTGGCCAGAGCGGTATCGGCGGTTCGGCGGAGTCTGACTCTGGCGAACTCAACGACGTCAACATGATTCTGCACGTTGCGGCAGACCGTCAGTCGGCCGTCGCAATCAGCTTCCCTCGCGACATGGTGATGGGCATTCCCGAGTGCCCGAGCACCGACGGCGAGTACACCAAGTACTACTCCACTGAGCCGCTCAATACGGCCTTGTCGTACGGTGGGCTCGCGTGCGTCGCACTGACTCTCTCAGAGTTCACGGGCCTTGATATTCAGTTCGCCGGCCTCATCACCTTCACCGGTGTTATCGAGATGACGAACGCCATCGGTGGTGTTCCGGTGTGTATCGACGGACCGCTTATTGACCCAGATGCCGACATCAATCTTCCCGAGGCTGGCACGTACACGCTCAAGGGTGAAGAGGCTCTCGGCTTCTTGCGTTCACGCCACGGCGTTGGTGACGGAAGTGACTTGACGCGAATCAGTTCGCAGCAGGTCTATCTGTCGTCTATGGTGCGCACCCTGAAGAGCTCCGACACTCTTGGCGACTACAAGAAGTTGTACAACTTGGCGGATGCCGCCATCGCGAACATGCAACTGTCGAACAGCCTTGCAGATGTGCCCACCATGGTGTCCATCGCCCTCGCCCTCAAGGACATCCCGCTGGAACGAGTTCAGTTCGTCCAGTACCCCGGTACCACCGGCGGCTTTGGGGTCTACGACGGCAAGGTTCAGCCCAACGAGTACCTCGGCGAGCAAATGATGGATCTCGTTCGTGCTGATATACCGTTCACGACTGCCGACGACACTGATGGCACCGGCGCAACCGTTGACCCTAACGCTCCCGAGCCCGAGGCGACGGATGACGCCGCTGACGGTGCGACGGGGGAGCCCACAGACGCTTCGACTGCTACTCCCGAAGAAGACATCGACGTCATCGACGTCCGCGGCCAAAGCGCCGCAACGTACAGCTGCTCGGTCACCAACAGCTACTAAAGCGTTTAATTCTCAGCAGTTCTCAGGGCCATTTGGTACAACTGCTACGACAAGTGGTTGCTCGAAGGCAGCCGATATGACACTGCCCTCAGCGGCACTGAGTACAAGGGTGATAGCTAAGCGTGAAGAGGACTCTATCGATTTCGCTCGCTGAAAACGAAAGGGATCGAGGGATCGCAGAGTGGGCCAGCCACGAGGCTGCTGAATGCGGTAGCGAAATTAATCGAACTCTGGCATTTGCGCGATCGCTGGGGCGAGTTCCGCATCTTCTCGAGGGAGCCACTGCCTCCCTGTGGAGCGTGCTCGCGACGGTGGGAGCAGTCGACCTCACTGTCGCCCGGGCGGTCGAACCGCACCTTGATGCTCTGAGCATTCTCAAGGAAGCGGGAGTCTCGGCCGAGGATGATCTCGATGTTGCTGATGAGGCCACTTGGGGCGTATTCGCAGCGGAATCGTCGACCTCCGGAGTAAGCGCTAGCTTCTCTGACGGTCAATGGCGACTGGTCGGAACGAAGGCGTGGTGTTCCTTGGCCGGATCACTCAGTCACGCTCTCGTGACGGCGACCACGTCGTCCGCCACCAGACGCCTTTTCGCTGTCTCCCTCACGCAAGACAGCGTCGTTGTGCGAGACGGCGAGTGGCACGCGCGAGGGTTGACGGCGATCACGAGCGGCAGCGTCGACTTCAACGGTGCGTTCGCCCGGCCCATCGGCGCCGACGGCTGGTATCTCGAACGCCCCGGGTTCGCTTGGGGCGGTATCGGAGTGGCGGCATGTTGGTGGGGAGGGGCCGTTGGCATCGCTCGGAGGGCAATCTCTGCGAGTCGAGAACGGGAGCCCGATCAAATCGGGCTGATGCAGATCGGGGCTCTCGACCTTGCAATTCAGTCGTCACGCCTTGCGTTGGCGGCGGCGGCGGATGCTGTGGACGGCGATGATCTCGATCGCGACGCCGCAAGAATCGTTGGCTACCGAACTCGCGCGCGAGTGGCGCGGGACGTCGATGACGTGATCGAACGGGTGGGGCACGCGTTGGGCCCTGCGCCTCTCGCGCTGGAAGAGGAACACGCCCGCCGGGTGGCTGACCTACAGCTCTATGTGAGGCAGCATCATGCGGAGCGCGACTACGCGAGTCTGGGGCGCAAGCTGCTCGCGGACGGACACTTCGCGTGGTGAAGTTCGATCACCGCGACCCGGGAACGTCTGAATCGCGGTGGCGGTCAAGCGTTGCGTGGGACGCGGTGGAAGAGTTTGATGCGACCGGCATCGAGCGGCTCATCGTGGTGTCTGCTCATCCCGATGATGAAACTCTCGGCGCCGCCGGACTAATGAAGAGGGTCTCATCGACCGGCGGCAGTGTCACAGTTATCCTCGCGACGGACGGTGACAATTCTCATCCCTCGTCTCCGACGCACAGCGCCGCGCAGCTTCGAGCACGCCGTATTCGAGAGGTTCAAGAAGCGGTTGAATACCTCGCTCCGGGAAGCTCGATTGTGCGCCTGGGGCTTCGCGATGGCGCGCTCAAAGAAGATCCGGATGCTGTGCGCTCGGGAATCGAAAAGGTGTTGGCTTCGGCAGAGGGCGAAGCGACGATCGCGGCGACGTGGCGAGGGGATGGCCACGGTGACCACCGGATTGTGGGAGAAGTGAGTGCCGAAGTAGCGCTTGCGCATCGCGCGAAATTGGTTGAATATCCGATTTGGCTGTGGCACTGGTCGTCGCCTGAAGACCGCGACATGCCCTGGGCTCGACTGCGCGCCTTTTCTCTCGACGACGAGGAACTAGTGGCTAAGCGTCAAGCAATTGCAGCGCACGCAAGTCAAGTCGCGCCACTGTCGGATGCCGTCGGGGATGAAGTCGTTCTTCGACCAGAGTTTGTTGAGCACTTCGAGCGGCGGGTAGAAGCGTTCATCGTCACCGCTGTCGAGGAGAGCGAGACCCTGAACCAGGGCTTCTTCGACAACTTCTACGGCGACAAAAAGGATCCCTGGGGCTTCGAAACTCGCTGGTACGAAGAGCGAAAAAGAGCGATCACCATGGCTAGCCTGCCCCGAGAGAGGTTCGGTCAGGCGCTCGAGGTCGGATGTTCGATCGGGATGCTGAGCGCGCAACTTGCTCCACGGTGCGACAGTCTCCTCGCCACCGATCTCTCGGCTAAGCCGCTCGAGATCGCCCGCGAACGGTTGGCTGACCACCCACAGGTGTCCTTTCATCACGCGGCTACCGCAGAAGAGTGGCCGGATGGCACGTTCGACCTCATCGTGCTGTCTGAGGTGGGGTACTACTTCGACGTCGCTGCTCTCGACCGGGTGCTTTCTCGCGCGGCTGCCAGCCTGACCCCGGATGGCGTTCTGGTCGCCTGCCACTGGCGACACCCCGTCGCAGAGTATCCCCTCAGCGGTGATCAGGTGCATCAGCGCCTCAGCGAGCTCGAGCAATTGGAGCGCATCGCGCAGCATTGCGAAGAGGATTTCATCCTTGAGATCTTTGGCCGGCGTCCGGCGCGCTCGGTAGCCCAGCAAACGGGGCTCGTATGAGTGCGCCGCTTTCAGGGATGGGGATCGTCGTTCCGGCCAACAACGAAGAAGAGCTCCTAGGGCCGGCGATCGCGGCGTTAGCGGTCGCGAGAGAGACTCTGCGGCAGCACGCATCAGATGACGTGCCGTGGGTGCGCCTCATCCTCGTGTTGGATAACTGCACTGATGGCTCAGCTTCGATCGCGACCCAATGGCACGATGTCGAGGTGCTCCGCGTCGACTACGGCGCTGTTGGCGCTGCGCGACGCCACGGTGTTCATCATTTGCTCTCGACCTGTGGCGCCCCGCCTTCCGAGCTGTGGATCGCAAATACCGACGCGGACTCTCAAGTGCCGGCCAACTGGCTCGTGCATCAGTGGGAGCTTGCCACTGCGGGTGCTGAATTGATGATTGGCACGGTGCGACCAGACTTCGCCGACCTAAGCGAGGGGCAGCGCCAGCGGTGGCTGGCGACGCACACTCCCGGTGAAGCGAACGGGCATGTGCACGGGGCAAATCTTGGTTTTCGCGCCGATGTCTATCAACAGGTCGACGGATATTCGCCGGTTCCGGAGCACGAAGATGTTCGACTGGTCGAGGCGCTAGCGGCGGCGGGGGTGCGTTCAGTGGCGACGGCTGAGTGCTGCGTCCTCACTTCGGGGCGCGCCTACGGGCGCACGCCAGGCGGCTACGCATCGCACTTGCGGGAGCGGCTCTAGGGCCGGTGGCGAGCCGCAGGGTGAGTCGGAAGTGCGGAACGAGGGGCGGGACGCGGTGCGTGTCGAACGCCACGGGTGCTGCGCGAAAGCAGCCCATGCCGTATTCGGTTCGTCGTTCAGCGGATGAGCGGTTATGATTGCTGAGTACGTCTGGAGACGTCGCATAGTCCGGCCTAGTGCACCACCCTGCTAAGGTGGAGTACCCGTAAGGGTACCGAGAGTTCAAATCTCTCCGTCTCCGCAGAAGAAAGCCCCCGACCAGTCGGGGGCTTTTCTGCTTTAACTTCGCGACAGTGCAGGTGATCGTGATGGTGGGCGGCGGTCATCACGTACGACCCCCAGCAGCTAGGCTCAGTCGCTATGGCAGCAGGCGCAACGATTCACACTTTCGCGGTTCAACTGGCCGATGTGGATCGCGGGGTGTACGACGACTTCACGCTGCGGGTGGCACTGCATCCATCCGAAACGATGCCGTATATGGTGACGCGCTTGCTCGCGTACTGTCTCGAGTTCGAAGAGGGAATCGCGTTTAGCGAAGGGATCTCGTCGACCGATGAACCTGCTGTTCTCGTGCGCGACCTCACGGGCGCTGTAACGGCCTGGATCGAGGTAGGCGCTCCAGATGCCGCCCGCCTCCACTTTGGTAGCAAGCTGGCCGGGCGAGTGGCCGTATACACGCATAGGGATCCCGCGAAGGTCGCGGCACCGTGGGCCGGCAAGCGCATTCACAATTCGAATGAGATCGTTTTTCGCAGCTTTGATGCGAGCTTTATCGAGGACGCCGTGGCGGCAGTCGAGCGCCGCAACAGCATGACGCTGTCGGTCACGGAAGGCCAGCTCTACCTAGAAATGAATGGAACTACCTTGACGACTGAGCTGCACGCTCACGAGGTCCACTAGCCGAAGAGGAATGAATGTGGCCTCAGGTCGCGTTGGAATCAATGATGACTATCCTGCCGCGCACCCAGCCTCCCGCTCTCTCCTTGCCGCTCGTTGGCGGCGGCACGATCGACGATCTTGAACTCGGCACGGGGGTCGATGGCCGTTTCACGCTCATGGTGTTTTACCGCGGGCTGCACTGCCCGGTGTGCCGCAAGCAGCTGCGCGAGCTCGATGCCGAGCTCGATGCACTCCGCGAGGCCGGGGTGGGCCGCGTAGTAGCTATCAGCATGGACACCCTCAAGCGCGCCTCGATCTCTATCGAGGATTGGGAGCTGTCTCGACTGCCAATTGCCTATGGGCTGAGCGAAGAACAAGCGCGCCAGTGGGGGCTGTTCATCTCGAGCGGTTTCAAGAAGGGCGAGCCCGAGTTGTTCAGTGAACCGGGCATGGTCATTCTCGACTCTGACAACACGGTGTTCTGGGCCACGGTGTCGAGCATGCCGTTCGGGCGGATGCCGATTAAGGCGATCATCCATGGCATCGAATACGTGACCGAGGAAAAGTATCCCGCACGCGGAGTAGTCGCGCCCTAGTATGTGATCGTCGGTTGTCATCATTCGATCTCGAGTCTGCCGATCACCCTCATGTCCCCCCAAAGGGGGTAGACAGGGTGCACATGCCCCGCATAGTATCGGCACGAATCGTTATTCAAAGTGCGCTTTCGGCGGTCGAAACCTAGTCGGCGGCCAGCGCATGTGAGCCCGACGAAGGACTGTGGCGTGAATCCTCCCGTAAATCCCGACGTACCCGCCGGCGGTGAAGGGGAGACTCTCCTCGCCCGCCGCATGATCATTACGAGCGGTGTTGCTGCCTTAGCGGCGGTGGGCGCCGCAGCAGCAAGTAGCGCGGTCTTTGGCCCCTCGATCGAAACCGCGTCCTCCGACGGGCTCCTCGCCCCGGTCAAGCCCGGCGGGTCGACTCCGCTCAATACGCCCGTTCCGACCACTCCAACTCCGAGTGCGACTCCCACCGGTACCCCGAGCGCATCGCCGTCAACACCGCCGAGCGCGGGTGGTAGCGGGCGCAGCATGAACCCACCCGCCACTGCCGATCCACGTTCGCCAGCGACTTCCAACCCTCCCGCTGACCGTGACCAGAGCTTTGCAAAGCCGGGGGCCGGATCGGGTGACGCTCCTCGAGCGGATGCTCCTTCGGCTGCCAAACCAGCGGCGAAACCTACCCCACCGCGCGGGTCTACGAAGCCGGAAAGCATCACGACGGCAGTAGCAAACAACCCGCAAACCCACGCGCATTTACTTTCCCGCACAACCTTTGGTCCGCGTCCGAGCGACTTCGTCGACTTGTCTGCCGCGGGCATCGATTCGTGGCTAGGCGCACAGCTCGCTCCGGCATCCATTTCTGATCCTGATGGGGATTCAGCGTGGGCAGCATTTCCGCTGGCGAAGAAGTCCATTTCCGGTGTGATCTCTTCGGTGAAGCAGTATGGCTGGGATGCTGCCCGTGAAACGGGACAGGCAACGCTCGCGGCTCAGATCTTCAGCAAGCGCCAGCTCTTCGAGGTGGTCGTTGACGTCTTCGCTAACCTGCTCAATGTGACGACGCCGTCAGATAGCGTCTGGGCTACGGCGCCCGACTACGCGAATTCTGTTATTCGCGCCAATGCTTTCGGTAGCTACTCCGCCATGCTGCATGCCGCAATGCGCCACCCCGCGATGCTCACGTACCTCAACAACGAACAGTCGAATAAGACGAACGTCAATGAGAATCTCGGCCGAGAGTTGCTCGAGCTGCACACGCTGGGTGTCACCTCCGGCTATACCGAGGCTGATGTGCGCAACAGCGCGATGATCCTTTCGGGGCGAGCCATCGATTACGACACTCGTGAATTCCGCTATCGCCCTGAACGCCACTTCGTCGGGCCAGTTACCACGTCGTTCTTTAGCGACGAGAACGCCTCGGCCGATGGTGGTCTCGAGATGGGCGACCGCTACGTCAGTGTGTTGGCGCATCACCCAGCTACGGCAGCCACTGTTGTTCGTAAGCTGGCCGTGCGATTTGTCTCCGATTCGCCGCCGCAAGCGTTGCTCGATCGTCTTGCCCAGATCTATCTCGACAATGACACGGCGATCATGCCAGTGCTCAAAGAGCTGTTCGCGAGTGCGGAGTTCTGGGATTCGATCGGTGAGAAGACACGACGTCCTCTTGAAGACGCCGTAGGTTCAGCGCGTGCGGTGAACGTTCAACGAAGCGACAAGCTCGCCCAGGGGGTCAAGAACCTGTACTGGGTGCTGCAAAATCTCGGCCATGCACCGCTGACCTGGACTCCACCGAATGGCTTCCCCGACGTGACCGGCGCGTGGCTCTCTGCGAGCCAAACTGTGGCGCGTTGGAACCTTCACCGCGGTTTCACCGGGGGCTGGCTCACAGGCCTCACGCCGCCAGTGAAGTTAAGCGAGGCATTTGCTCCGCAGGAGGGGCAGAGTTACTCAGCCTGGGTAGACGCGATTGCGGAGGGTCTGATCGGTCGCCCGTTGAGTGCGCAGCATCGCGGCGTCTTGCTCTCGTATCTCGATGTCGAGGGATCTGCAGAAGCCGAGGCGAGCAACGCCTGGCAAGTGCCAGCGCTCGCCGCTCTCGTTCTTGACTCGCCTTATTTTCAGCTGCGCTAGCCGCGCCCGCTGAACCCCACCCACCTACTGCCGCTCGAACCCGACTCGAGAAAGATTCCTCTCATGACCGATACCCGTTTCCTTCACCCTGACTGCCCCGACTGGCGCCAACTGGGCCCCACCGACCTCGACTCCGCAGTGCGCGCTCATAGCGAGATTGTTGTCGCCGAAGAGCAAGCCCGACGCCACCTCTGGTCGAAGGGCTTCACTCGCCGCCGGATGCTGCAGGGCGGGCTTATGGCCGGTGTCGCTGCCGTCGGCTCCCAAATTGTGACCACGCAGGCGTCCTACGCGGCGCCCGGTGCCCCGGATACAGGCGCGCTGATTGTCGTGTTCCTCCGCGGCGGCATGGACGGTCTTTCTGTGCTCGTACCCGCCACGGACGCCGACCTCCTCAATGCTCGACCCGGGATTGCTGTGCGTGAGAACTCGGGCCTCATCCCGTTCCAGCGCGGCTTTGGCCTGCATCCTGCTTTGGCCGCCTTGAAGCCGATGCTGGCGAAGGGAAAGATTGCGGCGGTGCCCGCGATCGGTACCCCTGACCTCTCGCGCAGCCACTTTCAAGCACAGGATTGCCTTGAGCGTGGCGGTTCGGCGGGTAGCGCTTCACAGACCGGGTGGCTCAACCGAGCTCTCGAGCAGAGCGGTCCCGGTACAACCTGGCGTGGCGTCGGTGCGAGCGATCGTCTCGCGCGGTCTCTCGTCGGTGACTCGAACGCACTGGTTGTTCCGGACCTCGATCGTTTGGCAATCGATGTCGACGATTCGGTGCTTGAGCCTACGCGCACAGCGCTCGCCAACCTCTATACGGGGCTCGACCACCCATTCGCGCAACAAACGACACTTGCCCTAAGCGCCTCACGTGAAGCAGCAGCAATCGCCGCTTCTGCGGGGGATGCCGAAGATCGCGGCTTTGGTGATGACAACTTCTCTAGCGACCTTGCGACGCTGTCGAGCCTCATCAAGGCCAACGTCGGTCTGCGCGTGGGAACGTTGGATCTCGGTGGCTGGGATATGCACACCGACATCGGAACCCCGGACAAGGGCGACATGCACGACATGCTCAAGGCTGTGGGCGATGGTCTCGCGGCGTTCTTCGCTGACCTTGGCCCCAAGGCAGAGACGACAACCGTCGTGCTCATGAGCGAGTTCGGCCGGCGCGTCGGCCAGAACGATAGCTCAGGTGCCGATCACGGTCACGGTGGCCTCGCGATGGTCCTGGGCGGCGGCGTCAAGGGCGGCGTTCACGGCAAGTGGGAGGGTCTCGGTGCCGATGTGCTCGACCACGGTGACGTGCCCGGCAGCAACGACTTCCGCGACTTGCTCGGCGAGGTCGTCATGAATCGTCTTGACTTGAGCGCGGCCGATGCGAGTGTCATCTTCCCGGACTGGAAGGTCGCGCCGATCGGCGTTATGGCCTAGCGCACCGGAGCACCACAGCCCGCAGCGAATAGACTGAGGGCGTGACGAGCCCGGCACCCGTCGCTCGTCACGCCGACGGGGAGTTGAGCTGCGGGCCATGATCGAATTTAGAAACGTCACTAAACGGTTCCCTGACGGCACCCTCGCGGTAGAGAATTTCTCTCTCGTGCTGCCATCGCATAAGGCAACCGTGTTCGTCGGGTCATCCGGCTCCGGCAAGACAACGTTGCTTCGCATGATCAATCGGATGATCGACCCGACGTCGGGGCAGGTGTTGATCGACGGTGATGATGTGTCCACCTTCAACCCCGTGCTGCTGCGGCGTCGGATTGGCTACGTACTGCAGGCGATTGGTCTCCTTCCGCATCGTCGCGTGGCTGACAACGTCGCTTCCGTTCCGCGACTCAACGGCGTTTCTAAGAAGGATGCTCGTCAGGGTGCGTTGCAGCTTCTCGACACTGTCGGGCTCGATCGATCGTTGGCCGACCGCTACCCCGACCAGTTATCGGGAGGTCAGCAACAGCGCGTGGGCGTGGCGCGAGCGCTTGCCAATAACCCCGACATTCTTCTCATGGACGAGCCGTTCGGCGCGGTCGATCCCATCGTGAGAGCGGAGCTTCAACTCGAGCTCAACCGTCTGCAGCGCGAACTGGGCAAGACCACGGTCTTTGTTACCCACGATATTGACGAAGCATTCGCTATCGCCGATCAAGTGGTGATCTTGAGCGATGGCGGCGTCATCGCTCAGGTCGGCACGCCGGCCGAAATCCTCGCCAACCCGGCCAGCGATTTTGTGTCGACTTTCATCGGCGCCGACAAGGGCAAGCGAACGCTTCGCTTGCAGCAGCGCGAAGGTGACAACGCAACATTGGTCGTTGACGCTGATGGGCGCCCCGCCGGCATCCTCGAGGTCGACTGATGCAGGCTTTCGCATGAGTTGGCTGTTCGAGAACTTTGAGTTGGTGGCAGAACTCACGCTCAACCACGTAGCACTCAGCATTCTGCCCATTGTGCTGGGATTCGCCATCGCCGTTCCGCTGGGATGGTTGGCCAATCGCTGGTCGGCAATGCGGTCATTTGTGGTCGCTGGGGGGAGCCTCCTCTACACGATCCCGTCGCTGCCACTCTTTGTGATGCTTCCCTATCTGCTGGGCACAAAGATTACGGATGACCGCAACATCGTCGTGGCGCTCACTATCTATGCGGTCGCCATGATGGTGCGTACTGCGGCCGACGCGCTCGCGGCGGTGCCCGGAGCGGCTGTGGAGGCAGCGACGGCCATGGGGTATTCCGCGTGGAGTCGGTTCTGGCTCGTCGAGTTTCCGCTAGCGGGCCCTGTGCTGCTCGCCGGCCTTCGTGTGGTTTCCGCAAGCACAATTGCGCTGGTCTCGGTCGGAGCGATCATCGGATCGGCCAATCTGGGATACCTGTTTACGAACGGAAAGCAGCGGGACTTTCTCGAGGAGATCCTGATCGGAATCGGCGCGAGTCTGCTCATCGCTCTGGTGTTCGACGTGCTGCTTGTCTTACTCGGGCGTCTCCTCATGCCCTGGATGCGTCGCGGCGGCCAGTCGGCCCGGGCGCGCCTTCCTCTTCGCGAGAGGACGGTCTAGCCCATGCAGTTCTTCCTTGATGCCCTTCGTTGGCTTACCGACCCGGCTAACTACGCTGCCGGCGCCCAGAATCCGTTGCCGATCCAAGAGCGAATTGGGGAGCATCTTCTCTACACGGTGGTGGCCGTCGCCATTGCTGCGGTGATCGCCCTCCCGCTGGGCTTTTACATCGGTCACACCGGACGCGGGCGCCAGTTCGTCATCGGGTTCACCGGCGCGATGAGGGCGCTGCCCACTCTGGGCCTACTCATGGCGCTCTTCGTCATCGTCGGGGCAACCGTGCCGTTCACTCGAGCGGCGTTTATTGCCTCCATCATTGCGCTTGTTGTTCTTGCTATTCCGTCGATTCTGGCGGGGGCGTACGCCGGGATCGAGTCGGTGGATCGACATACGGTCGATGCCGGGCGCGCGATGGGAATGACCGAGCTGCAGATCGTGATGCAGATCGAGATCCCGCTCTCGCTGCCGTTGATTATCGGCGGTATTCGGGCATCCGCCCTTCAAGTTATTGCCACGGCCGTTATCGCGTCGTATATTTCGCTCGGCGGCATCGGCACCATCATCTCAAGCGGCATCGGCCTCAATGACAACAACCGCATTTTGGGCGGTGCCATTCTGGTCACGGTGCTCGCGCTGGTCGTCGACGGGCTGTTCGCTGCGGCGCAGCAACTCACCAAGCGCCGAAGCTCTCCCGGCGCCACACGCCGGAACACACACGTCCGCGGCCGGTCATTCCGGCCCGCCGCGGTAGCGGGAATAACCGCCCACGAAGGGAAGAACTGATGTTCACAATGAAGAGGTCACGGATCGCTATCGCGGCCGTCGCAACCGGAGCAGTGGTCGCCTTGACCGGGTGCGCAACGTCTGACCCCACTGACACTTCCGGGGGTGAATCCACGGATGCGTCAGCGATCGTCGTCGGGTCATTTGCGTATCCCGAAAGCGAAATCCTCGGCAACATTTATGCTCTCGCGCTCGAAGACGCGGGCTTTGAGGTCGAGACCAAGTTCAACCTCGGTCCACGCCAGACAACGATTCCGGCGCTCGAGGATGGCTCGATCAGCCTGATGCCCGAGTACAACGGCAACCTGCTGTTCTTCTATGACACCGAAAACGAGGCTCGCACCACCGCCGACGTCGACACTGCCTTGGAAACCACGGTTCCCGACGGTTTCCGTGTGCTTGACTCCTCACCCGCTGAAGACAAGGACGCTTATGTCGTCACTCAGGAACTTGCGGATGCTGAGGGCCTGGTCTCCATCGGAGACCTGAAGAAGATCGAACCGTTTAGCCTCGGTGCGAGCCCGCAGATCGCGGAACTTCCTTACGGAATCCCCGGACTCGAAGAGTTCTACGGCCTCAAGGACATCACGTTCGTTCCGATCGAAGACTTCGGCGGCCCCGACACTGTGAAGGCTCTCGTTGACGACGCTGTGCAGGTCGCTGACATCTTCACCACCTCGCCCGACCTCGTAGCCAAGAACCTTCTGGTTCTAGATGACCCCGAGAACCTGATCGCCGCACAAAACATCGTGCCGCTGCTCAACTCGAACATTTACAGCGATGAACTCGCCGAAGTTCTCAACCGTATTTCGGCCGAGCTCACGACCGACGACCTGATCGCCCTGCGCGATCGTGTCGAAGGAACAGAAAAGGCACAGGCCGCAACGGCCGCCATGGACTGGTTGACCGACAAGGGTCTTCTGGGCTAACTGCTTGCTAGTGAGGCGCCCCGTGCACTAGCGCGGGGCGCCTTTCTCTGTGCTGAGGCCTCGCACGTTGCGGACTCACGCTGCGGTAGCCTCAGTGTCATGTCTGAGGCCAAGTCGATGAGTTCAGTGGGAAGCGGCGCGGAGTCGCGTCGCGTCGATGTGCTCTCTCCCACGACTTCTCTCGCTCGCGCCATCCTGATTCACGGTCCGATCCAGCGCGGTGAGCTGTTGAAGCGACTGCAGCTGACGCCGCCAACCTTGACGCGGCTGTCCAAGCCTCTGCTCGATAGTGGAGTGATTGTCGAAGCAGGGGAGACGCTGAGCGGGGCTGTGGGCAGGCCAGCCAAACCGCTCGACATTCCCCCGAATCCGCGTCGCTTCTTGGGCGTCAAACTGACGAGCGAGACCGCCTTCGGCGTCGTGTCAGATCAACGCGCGCGAGCTTTCGCTCGCGCCGATCGCGCGCTTGCTAGCCACGATGTGGATGCGGTTATCGACGCGATTGCCAACCTGTTCGATCAACTCAACGACGATGGGGAAAACGCCATCGCTGGCATCGGCGTCACCGTCGGTGGCCGGGTCATCGACAACCGTGTCGTGGATAACGTGCGCTTCTTGGAGTGGAACTCGGTCGATCTTGGAGGAGCGCTTGAGGCGCGCCTGGGAGTTCCAGTCACGGTTGAGAATGACCTCATCGCACTCATCGAGGGCGAGCACTGGTTTGGGCTCGGCCGAAGCATGCGCGACTTCGCGGTGATTACGATCGGTGCGGGTGTCGGTTATGGTCTCGTCTGGGACGACACCGTGATTCGCACAGCGGAGACCGGAATCGAACTGGGCGGTCACTTGCCACTTGAGCCGGGAGGGCCCCGTTGCTTCCGCGGCCACAAGGGGTGCGCCACTGCGATGCTCACGGTAGACAGCATCCGAGCACAGGCCCAGGAGGCGACCGGTGCAGAGCTGAGCTACGACGAGATTCTAGAACGGGCAGCTGCGGGCGACGCCGCTCTACGGGCTGTCGTCAACCGGGCAGCGCGAGCGCTCGGCCGTTTCATCGCGCTGGCAGCCAATCTCGCGATGGTTCATGAGGTGTTGTTGGCGGGAGAGGGCACCGGCATTCTGGATGTCGCCCGCGACGAAGTGTTGCGCGTGCTGCACGAAGAACGCGACCCCGATGCGCATCCGATCTCGCTCGTTGTCGATGAAACAGGGTTCGGGATCTGGGCAAAGGGCGCGGCGGCGGTCGCGATTCAAACGTCGTTCGATCGTTCGATCTCCGCCCTGTAGCCCCATAGGCGTTCGCGGCAGCGGGCGACTGACGGTCGTCAGCACGGCAATTTTGTTGCGCCGAAAAACTTTCACTTTGCCCCTTGACTCTATTACTTCCGTAGTGGAATAATTTAGGCAACGACGACGTTAGGTGGGATTCCGCTCATGGCAGCAAAGGTCAGTAGGGATAATCAGATCGTTCCGGCGATGCTGTTTCTCATTCCCGCCAGCATCGGATTCTTGGCTTTCTTTCTGTGGCCGACCATTCGCGGCATCTACCTCAGCTTCACGGATTACAACCTGCTGAGGGACCCCACGTTCATCGGTTTTCAGAACTACATCGACATTTTCAATGACGCCGTGTTCTGGCGCTCGATGGCCGTCACGTTCCAATACGTCTTCATTAACGTCGGGCTCCAGACGATCATCGCCTTAGCGTTAGCCGTGCTGATGCACCGCTTCACCCGCTCCATGGTGATCCGCGGTGTCGTGGTTTTGCCGTACCTGATCGCCAACGTCATCGTCGCTCTCGTCTGGTTCTGGCTCGCCGACTACAGCCTCGGTCTCATCAACGCCGTGATCGATGGCATCGGCCTCAACAAGATCGGCTTCTTTGGTAGCGAGGCGTGGGCGATGCCCACGATCGCGTTCGTCAACGTCTGGCGCCACGTCGGGTACACCGCGCTGTTGCTCTTCGCAGGCTTACAAGCCATTCCTCGTGACGTCTATGAAGCAGCAGAAGTGGATGGCGCCGGCGAGTTCCGAGTGTTCCGAAGCGTCACTCTTCCCCTCCTTCGCCCCATTCTCGCTTTCGTTTTGGTTGTCACTGTCGTCGGTTCGTTCCAGATCTTCGACACCATCGCCGTCACCACTGGCGGTGGCCCGGTCGACGCAACGCGAGCGATCAACTTCTACATTTTCGAGCGAGCATTCGAACGGTTCGACTTTGGCTACGCCTCGGCGCTCGCCGTGATTCTGATGATTCTGCTCGCCACGATTGCGCTCATCCAAAATCGCCTCTTGCGGGCCAACGAGTCAGACATGGAGAGGTAGATCATGTCCACCAGCACACGCACTAAGCGGGTAAAGAAAGTTCGGGCGAGCAGCGCCGAAGATCCCGCCATGGCTAAATCACCGGTGTCGAAGTTCTTCGGCCGGCTGGCTCTCGCGATTGTCGTGATCATCACGCTGTTCCCGATTTACTGGATGGTGCGTACGGCCTTCAGCGACAACCGGGCGATGTTCGGTGAACCTCTCTCGCTGCTGCCGGTCGACTTCACCCTGGGGCCGATCGAGCGAGTTCTCGGGCTGGCGACCCCGGAGGAAGCTATCGCCGAGGGCGGCTCGGGAGCATCGATCAATTTCGGTCTCTACATGCTGAACTCGATCATCACGGCCACCCTCATCACGGTGTTCCAGATCGCGTTTAGCGCCATGGCGGCCTACGCCTTCGCACTGCTCAAGTGGAAGGGGCGCGATGCGGTCTTCAACCTCTTCTTGATCGCGTTGATGGTTCCCGTCATCTTCACGATCCTGCCCAACTTCGTGCTGATTAAAGAGTTGGGGTTGCTCAACACAATCATCGGCATCGCTCTGCCCGCGATGTTCATGACGCCATTCGCAATCTTCTTCCTTCGACAGTTCTTCTTCGGCGTAAACCTCAGCATCATTGAGGCGGCAGTGATCGACGGTGCAAGCCAGTGGCGCATCTTCAGCCGTATCGCCGTGCCCTTGGTCTGGCCGCAGATCATTACGTTGGCGCTGTTGCAGTTCATCTTCTACTGGAACGACTACCTATGGCCGCTCCTCGTCGGTACCACCGAGGAGTCGAAGCTGATCACCGTCGGCCTCGGAATCTTCCGCTCCCAGACTCCCGCGGGAAACCCCGACTGGGCGGGCCTCATGGCCGGCGCACTGCTCGCGGCGATCCCCATCTTCGCTCTGATCCTGATCTTCGGTAAGCAGATCGTCGGATCCATCCAATCGTCGGGCGTGAAGTAGCCGACAACACCACCATTATTTCGCTCCGCACTGAGCGATCATCCAACCGAATCAGCATTGCCGCTGAGCGGTTGACCCCAAGAGAAAGAGAAAGCAATGACGAAAGCACTGGCGGGAATCGCTGTACTTGCAGCGGTGCCCCTTGTCTTGGCCGGTTGTTCCGCTGGTTCAACTGACGCAGATGGCCCTGTAGAAATCAAGTACAGCCTCTGGGATGCCAACCAAATGCCCGCGTACCAGCAGTGTGCTGATGACTTCCACGCGGCAAACCCGGACATCACGATCTCGATCGACCAGTCAGGGTGGGAAGATTACTGGCAGAAAATCAACACCGGTCTCGTTTCTGGAAACAGCGCCGACGTCTTCACGAGCCACTTGGCGTACTACCCCGAGTTCGTGCTCAACGATCAGATCCTTCCCCTCGACGACTACATCGCAGCCGATGGCGTCGACACCTCGATTTACCAAGACGGACTCGTCGACCTGTGGAAGAGCCCCGAGGGAGTTCAGTACGGACTACCCAAGGACTTCGACACGATCGCGCTCTTTTACAACCAGCAGCTGACGGATGCCGCGGGAGTCACAGCAGAGCAGCTCGGCTCGCTTAATTGGAACCCGAAAGACGGCGGAACCTACGAAGACGTCATCGCCCACCTGACCGTTGACAAAAACGGTGTGCGCGGTGATGAAGCTGGCTTCGACAAGAACAATGTGAAGACCTATGGCATTTGGTTTGAAGCCTCCAATGCCGGCGCCCTTGGCGATGGTCAAACACAATGGAGCTACCTCGCGGCAGCGAACGGTTGGGAAGCAACCGATGGCCCTTGGGGCAGCTCATACAACTTCGACGCTCCTGAATTTCAGGACACCATTACGTGGTGGCACTCGCTCATCGAAAAGGGCTACATGCCTTCCCTCGCAGCTCAGACGGGTATTTCCTGGTCTGATCAACTGACCGCTGGATCAGTAGCGCTGGCAAGCAATGGCTCATGGATGACCGGATACGTGTTCGGTGCAACAACTGACTCCTTCACTCCAGCAGTTGCGCCAACACCGACCGGTCCGACGGGCGAGCGTGCGTCGATGTTCAACGGACTAGCTGACAACATTTGGGCTGGTACGAAGCATCCTGAAGAAGCGTGGGAGTGGGTCAAGTACATGGGCTCGCTCGAGTGCCAGTCGGTAGTAGCCGATGCTGCAGTCGTATTCCCGGCGATTCCCGAAGCGACGGATGCCGCAGTTGAGGCCTTCGCCGCCAACGGTGTAGACGTGAGTGCTTTCACGGTTCAGGTAGAGGAGGGAACGACGTTCCTGTTCCCCATCACCGACCACAAGTCTGACGTCAACGCACTCATGACGCCGGCGATGGAAGCAGTGATGTCGGGCAAGGAGCCCGTCTCGTCGCTGACCGCCGTCAATGACCAGGTGAACGCGCTCTTCAAGTAGCACCCGCTGTAACCAGGTGGCCATCCGTAACCCCGTACGCGGGTGGCCACCTCTTCTGGGCTCTAGCCCGCCGAAAGTGAAAAATTATGACCGCGCAGAACCTTCACCACCTCAGCGCAGCGGAGGTTACCCTCGTGATCGACACCTCGAGCGGAACGCCGCACATCATCCACTGGGGTGACGACTGGGGTCAGCACACGCTCGACGATCTGGCGGTACTGCACGCCGAGACTGCCGTCGCACCCAACGGCGACGTGAGTGCGCCGACCGGGCTGTGGCGCGAGAATGCACGGGGTTTCTATGGTCGCCCCGCGGTGAGCGCGCACCGGGCCGGAGCCGACTGGACTCAGCGTTTCGACCTGACGTCGGCCAGCGCATCCGAAACCGTCTTGAGCTTTGAAGCCGAGGATGCCGCAGCCGGAATACGAGTCTCGCGCTCGTTCACGATCACCGCTTCGGGAGTGCTGCTGATCGATTCGACGATCACCAACGTGGGCGCGGCCGGGCTTCAGGTCGACGAGTTCGCGACCTGGATGCCGCTGCCAGACGCAGCAACAGAGTCGATCGACTTCAGTGGACGCTGGGTCAACGAGCGTCAAATGTTTCGCCGGGAGATTCAGCCCGGACTGTGGAGCCGCGAGATCAGGGAAGGCCGCACGAGCCATGACTCTACGATCATGGAGTTCGCGACCACGCCGGGAGCCACGTTCCAGAACGGTTCGATATGGGGTCTCGGGCTGCTGTGGAGCGGCAATTCGCGTCACATGGTCGAGCGCACCGCCACCGGTCAGACCGAGATGGGTGCCGCCGAACTGCTTCTTGCTGGCGAAATGATTCTTGACGCCGGCGCCAGCTATCAGGCCCCCACGGTGGTCGCCGCCTTTGCTTCCGACGGCTTCGACGGCGTATCGCACCGCGTTCACGAATGGCTGCGGGCGCGCCCCGGCCACAAGGGGGCGGCAACGCCCCGGCCCCTCACCCTCAACGTGTGGGAGGCGGTTTACTTCGACCACAGCTTCGACAAACTCAGCGCCCTCGTGGACGCCGCAGCCGAGGTCGGCGTTGAACGTTTCGTTCTCGACGATGGGTGGTTTGCGGGGCGCCGCGACGACAACGCCGGACTGGGCGATTGGGTCATCGACGAGGCTGTCTGGCCCGAGGGTTTGACTCCGCTCATCGACCGCGTCACGGCGGCCGGAATGCAGTTCGGTCTCTGGTTCGAAGGCGAGATGGTGAACGCCGACTCTGACCTGTACCGCGCGCATCCGGAGTGGATTTTTGGTGCCGACGGCCGCATCCCGGCTGAGGTGCGCAACCAGCAGGTGCTCGACCTGACTCATCCCGGCGCCTACGCGCATGTTCTCGGGCAAGTGGATGCGGTGCTGAGCGCCAACGCGATCTCGTACATTAAGTGGGATCACAATCGCCCGCTGGTCGAGCCTTCGCACCTCGGTCACGCCGCCGTGCATGAACAGACACTCGCGATCTATCGCTTGTTCGATGAGATCAAGCAGCGGCATCCGCACGTCGAGATTGAGTCGTGTGCGTCGGGCGGGGCACGTATCGACTTGGGCATGGCGCAGCACGCCGATCGTTTCTGGGCATCCGACTGCAATGACGCGCTTGAACGTGAACGCATTCAGCGCAACACGATGTTCGCGATTCCGCCGGAGATGCTCGGCACCCACATCGGCCCGACGCGGTCGCACACCACGGGGCGAGTGCACACGCTGCAGTTCCGGGCCGCCATCGCGCTGTTCGGGCATGCCGGTATTGAGTGGGACATCACCGAGTGCACGCCAGAGGAACGCGCCCAGCTGGCCTCGTGGGCGCAGTATTACAAGGACAACCGCGCGCTGCTGCATAGCGGCCGCGTGGTTCGACAGGGTGACGACGATGCTCCCGTTCATGTCATGGGCGTCGTTGCCTCGTCTCAGGATGCGGCGATTTACAGTTACGTTCAATTGCGTGGCATTGGGTCCAGCATCCCTGCCCGCATTCGGCTGTCAGGTCTCGACCCGGATGCGCGCTACAGCGTGAGGCTCGTCGAGCCCGCTGGTGCGGCGCCGCCGTCCGCTCGCTCGATCCCGCAGTGGTGCGCGGGGGCTGAGGTGAGCGGACGGGCGCTGGCAGAAATGGGGCTCTTGGCGCCGATCCTGTTCCCCGAGAGCGCAGTCATCATCGAGACCAGAAGGCTGTGACCGCGGCGGTGTTCTCGGCGCACTGATCGTGCGCGCAGTATTATCGCGGTAATGACTACTTTCTCTCGCCGGGGGCTGCACGGGCACGTTGTTGACGTGCTCGGCCGCCGCATCATGCGGGGCGAACTCGCTTCGGGAGACATCATCGATCCGGATGCGCTGCTCGCCGAGTTTCAGGTCAGCCGCACCGTTATTCGCGAAGCGATCAAGGTTCTTACGACCAAGGGGCTCGTGGATGCGCGGCCACGCCTCGGCACCTATGTCACCCCGCGTGAGCGCTGGCAGCTTCTCGATAGCGACGTCATGACCTGGCGGTCTGAGGGCGTGCCCGACCCGCTGCTGGTGCTGGAGCTCAGCGAAGTGCGCCAGGTGCTGGAGCCCGCCGCCGCCCGTCTCGCTGCCGTGCGCCGCAGCGATGAGCAGTGCGCCGAGATCGAAGCCGCGATGGTCGACCTCGCGGCAACGTTCGAGAACACCGAGGTCGCCTCTCATGTGAAGGCCGACTTGGCTTTTCATCGGGCCATCTTGGCGGCGTCCGGCAATGAACTTCTGGCCCGCTTTGAAGTGGTGCTCGAGCCAGCGCTTCACGCCCGCGATGAGCTCGCGTTTGCGCACGAAACCACCACCCAGTTCTTGGATGAGCATCGGGCGGTTGTCACCGCGATCCTGGCCCGCGACGCCGAGGCCGCCGGCACCGCGATGAAGATTCTCATGGATCAGTCGAACCGCGACTCCGAAACTATTGTGAGCAAAGACGCGGCCGGGGCAGAACTCGTCTCGAACCGAAAGCCGGCGCTCTAATGGCCGCCCGCACCGTACTCATCACCGGCGCCGGCAACGGCATTGGTGCTGCTGCCGCGCGACTCTTCGCTGTCTCCGGAGACGACGTCGTTGTCACTGATATTGATGCGGATGCCGCTGCCGCGGTCGCCGCCGAGATCGTCGCGTCCGGCGGCGCTGCGACCGCGCATCGCCTCGACGTCGCGGACTCCGAGCAGTGGCAACAGCTCTCGCTTGAGCTGCGCTCCGCGAATCGCCCGCCTGCGGTCATCGTGAACAACGCGTTCTTTCAAGTCACTGGGATCGCGCACGAACAGAGCGAAGATGTCTGGAACAAGCAGCTCTCGGTGACCCTGTCATCCGCCTATCGCGCCATGCGCACTTTCCATGACACTCTCACCGCGGCCCGCGGCAGCATGGTGAATGTGTCGAGCGTGCACGGGGTGCTGTCCTGGGCCGAGCAGCCTGCCTACGATGCCGCCAAGGGCGGACTCATCTCCCTCACGCGCCAGCTGTCGGTGGACTACGCCCCGCACGTGCGCGTGAATGTCGTGCTGCCCGGCGCGATCGAGACGCGGCAGTGGGATCACCAGGGGGCCGAAGCGCACGAGGTGGCGCAACGGCAAGCCACCCTGCGGCGGCTGGGTAAGCCTGAAGAAGTGGCGTCGGTCATCCAGTTCTTAGCCGGCGATGGAGCCTCGTACATCACAGGCGCCTCGCTCGTGGTCGACGGCGGTATGACGACGACACTCGGTGCTTAGTCAGACGCGACTACCACTCGGCGAGCGCACCGTCAGCGTTGCGCCACACGGGGGAGCGCCACTGATGCCCGACCTTGTCGGCGGCACGCACGGCGGCTTCATCGATATCAATGCCGAGCCCTGGAGCAGTCAGTCGCTCGATGTAGCCACTCGTGAAGTCGAAGACGCTCGTATCCATGAGGTACTCGAGCACGTCTGATCCGACGTTGTAGTGGATGCCGATGCTCTGTTCCTGAATCAAAAAGTTCGGAGTGTTGAACCCGACCTGCAGACTCGACGCCAAGGCGATCGGCCCGAGCGGGCAGTGCGGCGCGAGCTGGGCGTCAAACATGTCGGCGAGGGCGGCGATGCGGCGCACTTCGGAGATGCCGCCGGCGTGCGAAAGGTCGGGCTGAACGACGGCGATGCCGGCCTGGAGCGGTCCCAAGAATTCGGTGCGGGAGAAGAGGCGCTCGCCGGTGGCGATCGGAATCGAGGTCGAGGTGACAATGCCGGGGAGCAAGTGCGACTTCTCGGGCACGACAGGTTCTTCCACAAACAGGGGTGCGTGCGGTTCGAGGAGAGGGAGGATGCGGCGGCTGTTCGCAGCGGTCATTCGTCCGTGAAAGTCGATGGCGAAATCCCGATCGTCGCCCAGAACTTCGCGCGCGAGTGCAGCCCGGTCGACGACTTCGGCGACAGCGCTCACGGTGCTGAGGGGCGACATCCGCCCACTCGCATTCATCTTGATGGCGGTGAGGCCCGACTCGACTTGCTGGGCGATATTGTCGCGCAGTTCGGAGGGTTCATCGCCGCCGACCCAGCCATACATGCGGATGCGGTCGCGAACGGCACCGCCGAGAAGGTTATGAACGGGAACGCCATGGGCTTTGCCCGCGATGTCCCACAGGGCTTGGTCGATTCCGGCGATAGCGCTGGAGGCGACGGGGCCGCCGCGGTAAAAGCCGCCGCGAGTGAGCACTTGCCAGTGATCCTCGATGCGAGTGGCATCGAGGCCGATCAGGTATTCGGCGTGCTGCTCGACGGCGGCGCGCACGATATCGGCCTGGCCTTCCACGACGGGTTCGCCCCAGCCGACGATGCCGTTGTCGGTCTCGATGCGCACGAAGAGCCAACGCGGCGGCACGAGGAATGTTTCGATGCGTGCGATCTTCACGGCGGCACCTCCAATTAGTAAGTCTTATTATCGTACTATTTGGCTCTGGTGAAGAGAAGTCGTCGTCGCCTTCGTCGCAGCCGCCCACTACAGTGAGCGTCATGAACGACGCGACGACCCACCCCAGCGACTGGCGCAGCGAACTACTCGACCAGCTTCGCGGCCTCATCATCGAGGCATTGCCGGATGTCGTCGAAGAGGTGAAGTGGCGAAAGCCGTCGAACCCGGCCGGTGTCGCAGCCTTCAGTCTCGGCGGCCTGCTGTGTACCGGGGAGATCTACAAAGACAAGGTCAAGCTGACCTTCGCGAAGGGCGCCTCTGTCGATGACCCTGCTGGCCTGTTCACCGGCAGCCTCGACGCAAAGACACGGCGCGCGATCGACCTGTATGAAGGTGACACCGTCGATGCCGAGGCGTTTCGTGAGCTGATGCGGGCGGCTGCTGCCCTCAACCAGTAAACCGGCCCCGCCCGCGACCCGGTTTTCCGGCGCTCCACCGGGGCCGTCCGCACCTCATCCCGCACGCTTCTCGAGTTAAAAACCGCCGCCTTTGGCGCTGGCTCAACAGTTGCCCGAATTGAAGCGACCCACTCACGCTCTGGCGCCCACTCTCTGAAACAATGGAGGCGGGGCCGCGCGCCACAAACGCGCCCATTCGCCCCGAGACAGTGCAGTCGGAAGGAACCTGATGCAGCGCGAACACAGCGACGAATTTGATCGATGGAATGCCCGCCAAGAATTGGCCGAGGCCATGATTCCCCTCATCGGTGGGCTGTATCGCAACCACGGCGTCGTGACCTCGATTCACGGCCGCCGCCTCATCAACCAGTCTCCGGTCGAGGTTCTCAAAGCTCACCGTTTCGCGCGCCAGTTGAACGAAGCTGAGCTGCCGATTGAAGAGACGATGCCGATCATGGTCGCGCTGTCGGGAATGGCCCTCAACGCGGCATCCATCGACCTGGCGAAGCTCGTGAATCGGTTCCGCGAGGTCGGTGGCAACCTCGGCGAGTTCTTGGCGACCGAGCTTGCGCCGGTGCTTAAGAACGGCGCCGAAGCGAAGCCGGCGGGAGCGGATGTCGTGCTTTACGGTTTCGGACGCATCGGACGACTGCTGGCCCGCATCCTCATCGCGCATGCCGGCAATGGCGACGGACTGCGCTTGCGCGCGATCGTCGTGCGCCGCGGATCAGACAACGACCTCATCAAGCGAGCTAGCCTGCTGCGTCGCGACAGCATCCACGGCCCGTTCGAGGGCACGATCTCGGTCGACACCGAGGCCAACACGATTTTGGCCAACGGCACTCTCATTCAGGTCATCTACTCGAATGACCCCGCCACGGTCGACTACACCGAGTACGGAATTTCGGATGCCATCGTGGTCGACAACACTGGCCGCTGGCGTGATCAAGAAGGCCTCTCTCAGCACCTCGCCGCTCAGGGGGTGAAGCGTGTTCTGCTTACCGCTCCCGGCAAGGGCGACATCAAGAACATCGTCTACGGTCTGAACCACGACACGATCGCCGACAGTGACGCCATTCTTTCAGCGGCGTCGTGCACGACGAACGCGATCTCGCCGGTGCTCAAAGCCATCAGCGATCTTTACGGCATCGAGCACGGGCATGTGGAAACCGTGCACTCGTACACGAACGACCAGAACCTCACCGATAACTTCCACTCGGGTGACCGCCGCGGACGCTCGGCTCCGATGAACATGGTCATCACCGAGACGGGGGCCGCGAAGGCAGTCGCGAAGGCTGTTCCAGAACTTGCTGGCTTGCTTACCGGCAGCGCCATCCGCGTGCCGACGCCCAACGTATCGATGGCGATTCTCAACCTCAACCTCGCGACCGAGACGACGCGGGAAGAAGTGAATCGCTACCTCCGCGGGCTCTCGCTGGACTCGACCCTGCAGCAGCAGATTGACTTCATTGATTCGCCCGAGGTTGTGTCGAGCGACTTCATCGGTTCGCACCGTGCGGGCATCGTTGATGGGCTCGCGACCATCAGCTCAGGCAAGCATCTGGTGCTGTATGTCTGGTACGACAACGAGTTCGGCTACACGAGCCAGGTGGTGCGCGTGATCGAGCATATGGCGCAAACTCACCCGCAAATTATTCCCGAACGCGCCGCAGTCGGAGCATAATTTTTCGAACTGTAACCGGGTTTCTCTGCCGCGTCACGCTGTGAGCGTAACAATAGAAAGTTCCCAGACTTCGCGTGTAAATATCGTGGAATGAACGAATCCGCACTCCCCGTCATTGACCTCTCGCTACTTGACGGCGGCCCTGAATCGGCCGCCAAATTCCGGGATGATTTGCTGTGTGCGACCCATGATGTGGGGTTCTTCTACCTTGTCGGCCACGGCGTCGAAGAATCGTTGATGGATGACCTGCTCGCGGCATCCCGTGAGTTCTTCGCTTTGTCGGCCGAACAGAAGCTTGCGGTCGAGAACGTCAACAGCCCGCAGTTTCGTGGGTACACCCGCGTGGGCGGCGAGCTGACCGAGGGCAAGACCGACTGGCGCGAACAGATCGACGTTGGCCCCGAGCGCGACGTCATCGACAACGCTGCGGGGCTCGCTGACTACTGGCGTCTTGAAGGTCCGAACCAGTGGCCGGATGCCGTGCCTCAGCTTCGCGAGTTGGTCAACGAATGGAACGACAAACTCAGTGCCGTCTCGCTGCGCCTTTTGCGCGCGTGGGCCCAGGCCCTTGGCGCTCCGGAGGATGTGTTCGACCATGCCTTCGCCGACAAGCCGTTCCCGCAGCTCAAGATCGTGCGGTATCCCGGTGAGTCCAACCCCGAACCCAAGCAGGGAGTCGGGGCCCACCGCGATGGTGGTGTTCTCACGCTGCTCATGGTGGAGCCGGGCAAGGGCGGACTGCAGGTTGACTTCCAGGGCGAGTGGGTGGATGTTCCACCCAAGCCGGGCGCGTTCGTCGTGAACATCGGTGAGATGCTCGAGCTCGCGACCGAGGGGTACCTCAAGGCGACGCTGCACCGCGTCATCTCCCCGCTCATCGGCGACGACCGCATCTCGATTCCGTTCTTCTTCAACCCGGCTCTCGACACTGTGATGCCGCAGTTGCAGTTGCCACCCGAGCTTGCCGCTCAAGCGCGCGGACTCTCGCTCGACCCCACGAACAGCCCGATCCTCGAAACCTACGGAGACAACGCGCTCCGTTACCGAATGCGGGCGCACCCCAACGTTGCCCAAATTCATCACGATGATCTGATCCAGGGCCCGCGGGGTGCGATTTAAGGCCACTCGCCAGTGCTATTTGCGGACATGACTTAAGTGCGGCTCACCCTCCCGGGCGGGCCGCATTTGTCATTGTGGGGTGTGGGCATCGTCTATCGCATTGCCGCCTGCTGTTGTTTGATATATCGTTTGATCACGAGTTTTACCGCCTATGAGAGTCGGAGCACCCCGTGTCGTCCTTTCCCGAACGTGAGCCAGCCGAGGCGTACACTCTCGCGCTGCCGCAGCACCCGCGCCCGATCGTCATGATTGGCGCCGGCGGAATCGTTAAAGACGCGCACCTTCCGGCCTACCGCAAAGCGGGGTTCGAGGTGTGGGGGATCGTGAACCGCACGGCGGCCAAGGCGCAGGTTCTCGCCGATGAGTTCGGGATCCCGCATGTCTTCATCTCGCTGTCGGATGCCGTAGCCGCGGCCCCGAAAGACGCCGTCTACGATCTCGCGCTCATGCCCGAGCAATATGCAGCGGTGCTCGACCAACTGCCCGATGGCGCGGCCGTGCTCATCCAGAAGCCGTTCGGTCAAAATCTTGCCGAGGCGCGCGTGCTGCTCGAGATTTGTCACCGCAAGAACCTCGTTGCTGCGGTCAATACGCAACTGCGGTTCGCGCCGTACATCGCGGCCGCACGGGCGCTCATCGCTGAGGGTGCAATCGGCGAGCTCTATGACCTAGAAATTCGCATCGCCACCGAGACGCCGTGGGAGATTTTCCCGCACGTGCTCGGCATCGAGCGTCTCGAACTCAACATGCACAGCGTGCACTATCTGGACCTGGTGCGCTCGTTCCTGGGCGACCCCGACAGTGTGAGCGCGGCGACGGTGCGGCATCCGGCCAAGCCTCAAGTCTCGAACACGCGCTCGACGATCATTATGCGCTACCGCGATCGCCCGCTGCGGGTCACGATCAGCACGAACCACGACCACGGATTCGGCGGCGACTACGAAGAAGCCTTCGTCAAGTGGGAGGGCACCAAGGGCGCCATTCGCGCGCAGCTGGGTCTCATGCTCGACTACCCGCGCGGCGGCCCCGACGCTCTCGCCATCGCGTACACCGATAAGCCCGAGCTGGGCTGGCAGCCGGTACCGTTCGAGGGCAGCTGGTTCCCGGATGCCTTCATCGGTTCGATGAGCGCGCTGCAGCGTTTTCTCGAGGGCTCGGTATCTGAACTTCCGACCTCGGTCGACGACGTCATGCACACCATGGCGGTCGTCGAGGCCGGTTATGAATCACAAGAGCGCGAAGGTATCGCGCTGGCAACGAAGGAGAACACTCAGTGAGATTCGCGCGACTCGGGCCGGTTGGCTCAGAAATCCCCGTTGTGCTCGATGAAGGTGGCGCCTTCAATCTGACATCGATCACCGCAGACATCAACGGAGCCTTCTTTGCCAGCGGTGGCGTCGCCGCGGTACGTGCCGCGCTCGATGCGGGCACCCTGTCGGCTGTCGAAACCGAGGGCATCCGCGTAGGCGCGCCTATCGCCCGCCCCGGCAAGATCGTGTGCGTCGGCCTCAACTACAGCGACCACGCTGAAGAGACCGGTGCGACGTTGCCCGACGAGCCCGTCATCTTCATGAAAGACCCGAGCACCATGGTCGGACCCTTCGACGACGTGTTCATCCCGCGCACGAGCGAGAAGACCGACTGGGAGGTCGAGCTCGGCGTCGTGATCGGCGCGACCGCTCGTTACCTTGACTCTCCGGATGACGCTGCCGCCGTCATTGCCGGTTACGCCGTGTCGCACGACGTTTCCGAGCGCGCTTTCCAACTCGAACGTGGCGGAACCTGGGACAAGGGCAAGAGCTGCGAGACCTTCAATCCGTTCGGGCCTGAGCTGGTGACCGCCGACGAGGTGGCCGACCCTCAAGCCTTGGGCTTGCGCCTGTGGGTGAACGGTGTCGAGCGCCAGAACGGCACGACCGCGAACATGGCCTTCGGCGTGAACCACATCATTTGGTACCTGAGCCAGTTCATGGTGCTGCAGCCCGGCGATGTCATCAACACGGGCACGCCCGCCGGTGTCGCCATGGGCATCGAGGGCCAGCCGTACTTGCGTGCCGGCGATGTCGTTGAGCTCGAGATCGACGGCCTCGGTCGCGCTCGCCAAACTCTGGTGCAGGCATGAGCGCCGAGTTCGACGGTCTCGTCGCGGTCGTCACGGGAGGAGCATCCGGCATCGGCCTCGCTTCGGCGCTCGCACTAGCAGAGCGCGGTGCAACCGTCGCCGTGCTCGACCTCAACACTGAGGGGTTGGATGCTCGCCTCCACGGTTTCACAGCCGACGTGTCAGATCGTGCCTCCGTCAACGCCGCGGTGTCTGCGGCCGCCGAGATACTGGGCGGCATCGACATCGTCGTGAACAACGCCGGCATCAGCGCGGTCGGAACCGTCGAAGAAAACGACGACGCCGAATGGGCGCGCGTTCTCAACATCAACGTCATCGGCATGGCGCGGGTATCGGCGGCAGCGATGCCCTGGCTTCGTAAGTCTGAGCACGCCGCGATCGTGAACCTCTGCTCCATCGCCGCCCTCAACGGCCTCCCGCAGCGCGCGCTCTACGGCGCTTCCAAGGGTGCCGTTCTCGCGCTGACCTACGCCATGGCAACGGATCATGTGGCGGATGGCGTGCGCGTCAACGCTGTCAGCCCCGGAACAGTCTCCACCCCGTTCGTCGAGCGGATGCTGCAGGGCTTCGACGATCCCGTCAAGGAACGTGCCGCTCTGGATGCCCGCCAGGCCACCGGCCGCATGGTCACGCCTGAAGAAGTTGCCGGTGCCGTCGCGTATTTGGCGAGCCCGCTCTCTGGCTCAACCACGGGCACCGCGCTCGAAGTTGATGGCGGTGTTGCGCACCTTCGCGTCAGAAAATAGGCGCTCGCGGCATCCATCTGGCAAAAGTGTCATCGGGTGCCCGAATCCGCTGGTATAGTTTTCTGGTTGGCGAAAGTCATCGAGATGCGCCCGTAGCTCAGCGGATAGAGCAATTGACTACGGATCAATAGGCCGGGGGTTCAAATCCCTCCGGGCGCACCAGCTGAAAGCCCCACATTCGTGTGGGGCTTTCGTCGTTAATGGCCGCCGCTGTTCACGGCAGACAATTCGTTAGAGTGACGCCATGGCATCCACTGAGCAGGGCCGCGTCATTGAGCACGCGCTTCTTCCCATCAAGCCGGGTCGTGAGGCGGAGTTTGAAGCGGCTTTTTCCCAAGCGAAGAGCATCATTGCGGCGATGCCGGGATTCCGTGGGCTGACGCTCTCACGCGGGGTCGAGCATCCCGAAACGTATCTGCTGCTCGTGCGGTGGGACTCTGTTGACGACCACGAAATTGGCTTTAGGGGTTCGCCTGAGTACCAGCAGTGGCGAGCGCTGCTGCACGAGTTTTACGAGCCGTTCCCGGTCGTCGAGCACTTCGATGAGGTCGAGCGGGTCGAGACGACGACTTGAACCCGCCGAACCACTTTCGCTCGCGCGCTGTGAACAGGCCAAAATAGAGAGATGCTGCTGCCTGCGATCATCCTCATCACTCTGGCCCTCGTGTTTTACACCGTCGGGGTGTGGAGCGAGCGAGTGCAGAAGGTGCTCAAGCCGTGGCACGTCGTGCTCTTCGGGTTGGGATTGGCGGCGGATGCCACGGGCACGTTCCTGATGAACCTGATCGCGACCGAGAATCGTGCGGCCGGTATCGAGCAGAGCGCGTTGAACCAGCTGATGGGCGTCACGGGAGTTATCGCGATCGTTCTCATGGCCGTGCACCTCACGTGGGCGATCGTCGTGCTGGTGCGCAATCGTGAAGCGGAGAAGACCAGCTTTCACCGATTCTCTGTCATCGTGTGGGGCATCTGGCTCGTGCCGTACATCGTTGGCGCCCTGGGATCGAGCCTCGGCTAGAGCGGTTCAGCTCGCGTCGCCAGCATCGCCAGCATCGCCAGCATCGCCAGCGCCGCGTTCGTCGCTAGTCACGCGTCGCCAGCCGGGCCCGCTGCCCGGTCACTGCCGCTCAACCGATCCGCTCGCGCAAGAATGCCACCACCCGCTCGCGGGCAACCGCCGCCGAGTTGTCCGGGTTCTCGCGAACTTCGCCGGTGAGAACAGAGTGCGCAGTTGCTGCATAGCCATCAGGGTTTCCGGGCGAGGAATCCAGCTGGATGATCTCGAAGGCGTCGCCGAGGCGAGCCTTGATGGTGTCGAAGCGGGCGCGCGGGGCGGCGGTGTCCTCGCTGAACCGCAGGCCGAGAGCGCAGACTTCGCCGGCATCCGCTCGGGCAGCAATGCGGTCGAACTCGGCGGGCGAGACTCCCGCATCGAGTTGGCGCGCCCGGCCGACAGGAAAGGGGACGGCGGGCTGGCTGAGAACGGATGCCGCCACGGAGTCATCAATCGCTGCGGCTAAGGCGAATCCGCCCGTGAAGCACTGCCCGATCACCCCAACACCTCGCCCGGGAGTCCGGGCCGCGAGGTCGGAGGCGACTGCCCGAAAGTAGTCGGTGACGGGCCGCGACGAGTTCGTTGCGAACGCGCGGAACTCGGCGGCCACGCACAGCCGAATCACGATCCGCGTCATGTAGCCCCGGGTCTTTACCTTGCCCGGCTCGCCGAAGGGCGACGGCACGACCACGGTGAAGCCCGCCGCGACAAGGTGCTCGGCCAAGCCCAGCACCTCCGGGGTGACCCCGGGAATCTCGGGGATCAGCACAACGCCGGGCCCCGCGCCTTTCTCGAAGCAGTCGTAGGTCAAGCCCGCGGCGGAGAAGGGCGCGCGCACCCAACCATCGAGCGTGCCGACCGGGGCGGAAGTGGTGGTCTCGGGTGTCATGGGTCAATCCTCGCGTATGGGAACCCCGCGCACCCTGTATCTGTTGAACGCCATCCAGAGCTCAGTCTGCAGCGCTAGTTCGACATCCACTGCTCACGCATAGCTTGCTCATAGAAAAGTCATAGAGAACCCCGCTGTGATGGAACAAGTCACCCACCAGAGGAGCTTGATCATGAAGCGAAACCACTTCACCCTTACCGCCGCCGTCAGCACGTTCTTGATCGGTGGAGTGCTGCTGGCCGGATGCTCGACCGTCGCTGACACTCCCGCCGTCACCTCCAGCGTGACCGCCGAGATCAGCGAGGCGAACGTCGACCTGAACCTAGGACCCGTCGCGACAGAAGTCCTCGCGGCGAACGCAAACTCAACGACCACCAATGACGACGAGTGGACCCTCGAGGGCGCCGTTTCGATCGCCCTCGACGGCTCCACGGCAACTGCCGATGGCGCCGGCGTGAGTGTCGCTGGCTCCACGATCACCATTAGCGCGGCCGGAACCTACGTTCTCTCGGGGCAGTTCGATGGCCAAGTAGTTGTGGACACCGACGATGAAGACGTTGTCGCACTAGTGCTCGACGGTGCAGAAATCTCTAGCTCAACGAGCGCCGCGATCGCGGTCGCTAACGCCGAAGACGTGGTCGTCTCCCTTAGCGGAACCAACACACTTTTCTCCACCGGAGACGACGCCGACTACAACGCCACGCTCTTCAGCGACGCCGACCTCACCATCTCGGGCGACGGATCGCTCACAGTAAGCAGCGCGGTCAACGACGGCATCACAAGCCACGACGACCTCGTCATCCTCTCCGGTGACATCACGGTCACCGCCGGCGATGACGGTCTGCGCGGCAAAGACTCACTGACCATCGAAGGCGGCACGGTCACGGTGGATGCCGGCGGCGACGCCCTCAAGTCAGACAACGACGAAGACCAAACTCGCGGCTACGTCTACATCGCGGGCGGCACGGTCGACCTCACTGCAGCGGATGACGGCGTTCACGCCGAGACCGACATCGTGATCGCGGGCGGTTCGACCACGCTCGCGGCCGACGACGACGGGCTCAAATCGGAGACCAACATCGTGATCTCGGGCGGCGGAACGACAGTCGAGAACTCCTATGAGGGTGTCGAATCGTTCACGATCACCATCGAGGGTGGCGTGCTCGCGGTCAACGCCAGCGACGACGGCATCAATGCAACGAGTGGCACGAGCACCACCACCGACGTCGGCGGCATTGTCGAAGCGGATGACGGAGCGATGGTTGCCATCACGGGCGGCGAGACCACGGTCAACTCCACCGGCGACGGGATCGACTCCAACGGTTCCATCCTCGTCACCGGCGGAGCCACGACGATTTTTGGTTCGCCGGAGGATCGTGAGGGTGCTCTCGATGCGAACGGAACGGTCGTGGTCGATAGCGGAACGGTCCTGGCAGTAGGCATGACAGGAATGGCCACCTCGCCCGAAACGTCCTCGGCTCAGGGCTGGTTGAGCGCTTCGCTCGAGCAGGCCTACGGCGCCGACCAGACCGTGCAGGTGCTCGATAGCAGTGGCACGGTGATCGCCGAGTTTACCTCGGTCAAGTCGTTCCAGTCGGTTGTGCTGTCGGATGCCCCCATCACGAACGGCGAGACCTACACGGTCACGATCAACGGCGACACTGCCGGAACCGTGACCGCCGGAGTCGCTGCCGCAAGCAGCGAAGGTGCCGGTGGCGGAGCTCCCGGCGGGGGAGCGCCTCGCCCGTAGCCTGCAAGCGGGATGCGAGGTGCCCACCGGGTGAGCGCCTCGCCCTCAGTGCAACGCCGCAGCGATTGCCGTCCGTGTTCACTCGAGGGGTGAGCATTGGCGGCGATCGCTGTTTTCGTTGTCCCTCACAGCCAACAGTGGCAGGCTAAAACCACTGACGAAAGAGGCGCTGATGAACGACTATCCAGGAATGATTTCCGAGAAGAACCTCATCCAGCCTGTCCCGCGCCGCATTCGTGGCTACTTCGCGGGTGAGCTGATCTTCGACACGACGGCAGCGCTGTATGTGTGGGAGTGGGCGCCGTATCCGCAGTTCTACATCCCACTCGCCGACGTGAAGTCTGAGTTCCTCGTTGACGAAGCGCAAGAGAATCACGAGACCCGTGGCAGCTATCACCGTACGGGCCTCGCGGTGAGGGAGCGCGAGCATCCGGCCGCTGCCAAGGTTTACGCCGGCGATGGGCTCGAGGGCCTTGCCAACATGGTGCGTTTCGAGTGGGATGCGCTCGACTCCTGGTTCGAAGAAGACGAGCAGGTGTTCGTGCACCCACGCAATCCGTACACGCGAGTGGATGCCGTACGTTCGACCCGCACAGTGCGCGTCGAACTCGACGGGGCCGTTCTTGCCGAGTCGTCGTCTCCGGTCATGGTCTACGAAACCGGTTTGCCGACGCGGTATTACCTCAATCGCACGGAGGTGAACTTTGAGCACCTCGTGCCCAACGACACTGTCACCGAGTGTCCCTATAAGGGAACCACCACCGATTACTGGTCGGTGAAGGTGGGCGGCACGGTGCACGACGATCTCGCGTGGTCGTACTCGTTCCCCACGCGCCAACTCTTACCCATCACCGGCCTGGTCGCGTTCTACAACGAGAAGGTTGACATCTTCATCGATGGCGTGGAGCTTACGCAGGCCAAGACGCACTTCTTCCCCGATAAGGATCTTGTCTAAGGAATAGCCACTCGTCTGGCAGGCGGTGACGTGCGCTGCTAAGGGAATTTTCGCTGATTTCTGTGATGATACGTATAATCACTTTATTTTGTGTACGGTAATACGCATCATCAGTTTCGACTCAACGAAGAGAACGGCGGCGGCACAGTGGCGACCAATCGGCCAGAGCGAGTTACTCAGCGAATGATCGCCGAGCTTGCTGGCGTGAGCCAAGCAACCGTCTCGCTCGTGCTTAACGGCAAAACTGATTCGACCACCCGCATCCCTGACGAGACTCGTGAGCGAGTGTTGCAGGTGATCCGTGACACAACCTATGTCGCTGACCCGGCCGCGCGTCGCCTCGCCGGGGTGGGCAACAGCCTCATTGGAATCTTCACGTACGAACACGCCTTCCCGCACGAGAGTTCTGACTTCTACACGCCACTGCTTACGGGCATCGAGGGGGCCGCCGAGCAAATCGGTGTCGACCTGCTGATGTTCACGAGTGCACCGGTGGTTCAGGGCCGCCGCCGTCTATTCCATGAAAACAACCGTCTTCGTCTCGCTGACGGATGTTTGCTGCTCGGCCGTGAGATGGATGCAGATGAACTCACTCGCCTTGTCGACAGCAACTACCCGTTCGTCGCTATCGGCCGTCGGGACGCGGCAGACGGCCGCATCCCCTACGTCGGGGTGGACTACGCTGCGGCGACTGCGCGCCTCGCGCGCCTCGCTATCGAAAGCGGGCACGAGCAGTTTTATTACCTTCACTTGAGCTATGACGCGGAGTCCACTCGAGACCGCAAAGAAGGCCTCAACTCCGAGCTGACTGCCGCGGGCTTTACCGTCGACACGGCGGTAACGGATGGCTCTGATCTGGCGGCCGCGTGGCAGCGCATCCGTAGCGCTCGGCCCACCGTTCTATTTGTAGAGGATGCCGGTCACGCTGAAGCACTCCGAGACCTCGCGGTTGCTGACGGTGTCTCCGTACCGGCAGAACTCTCCATCATCGCCCTCGGTGAGCGCACTCGCCCAAGCGGCCATGCCGTCGATTTCACCCGGCTGAGCGCTCCGCGCGAAGAGTTGGGATCACGAGCGGTAGCACTTCTCGACCACATCATGAACGGAACCGGCGACTCGACCGAGCTGCCCCATCAGCAGCTTGTGAGTTGCACAGTTATCGCGGGTACCACTTTGGCGGCCCCGCGAGTAGGGAGTATTTAATGAACAACCTCAATGCAGACGTCGTCGTCATTGGCGGGGGGATGGGAGGAGTCGCGGCAGCTTTGGCCGCGCTCCGTGCTGGCCGTCGCGTCATCCTCACGGAGCAGTACGAGTGGTTGGGCGGCCAACTCACTAGTCAAGCCGTTCCGATGGATGAGCACACGTGGGTAGAACAATTTGGGGTCACTGCTTCCTACCGTGAGTTGCGGGAGGGGATTCGTGGCTACTACCGCGAGAACTACCCGCTCACTGCGCAGGCCCGCGCCGAGCGCCACCTCAACCCCGGTGCGGGGCTCGTTAGCCGGTTGTGCGCTGAGCCCCGGGTGGCCGTCGCTGTTATCGATGCGATGCTTGCGCCCTATATCGGCTCGAGCAAACTCACCATCATGCGTGGGGTGGCTCCCATCAGCGCTGAAGTGGATGACACGATTGTCACCGCGGTTCTGGTGCGGGATATCGTGTCCCAGGCAGAGACCCGGCTCTCTGCTCCGTACATCCTTGATGCAACAGAACTCGGCGATCTCCTTCCTCTCACCGGCGCCGAATATGTCACAGGCACCGAAAGCCGTGGGGACACCGGCGAGCCGAGCGCTCCAGAACATGCAGCGCCCGACAACGTTCAGGCTTTCTCCTGGTGCTTCGTGGTTGACCACCAAGACGGTATCGACAACACGATCGAGAAGCCTCGTGATTACGACTACTGGAGTGCGTACCAGCCCGAATTCTGGGGCGCACCGATCGTGAGCCTCACGGCGCCGCATCCGCGCACTCTCGAAATCGTGACGCGCGCTTTTACGCCGACGATCGACGATGATCCCTTCGAGCGCATCGCTGACCAGCGTGCTGGCGGGGGCGACGACGAGTTGTGGATCTTCCGCCGCATCCTCTCGAAGAAAATGTTTGAGGCGGGACACCTCGAGAGTGACGTTGTCATGGTCAACTGGCCGATGATCGACTATCTCGACGGCAACCTCATCGACTCAGATGACGCGGATGCCCACCTCGACGCATCGCGCCAGCTCTCGCTCTCGATGTTCTACTGGCTGCAGACCGAAGCGCCTCGCCCCGATGGGGGAAAGGGGTGGCCCGGGTTGCGACTGCGTGGCGACGTTACTGGAACTTCTGATGGCCTCGCCCAAGCGCCGTACATCCGTGAGTCGCGCCGCATCGTTTCCGAGTACCGCGTCGTCGAAGGTGATCTTTCGATCGCGGTTCGCGGGCATGGCCGCCCGGCGACGTTCCCCGACACTGTTGGCGTCGGTATGTACCGCATCGACCTCCACCCGTCCACAGGCGGAGACAACTACATCGATGTCGCTTCGGCGCCATTTGAGATTCCGCTTGGAGCACTGATCCCGGTTCGCCTGGACAACCTGCTCCCCGCGGGTAAGAACGTCGGTACCACCCACATCACTAATGGAGCGTTCCGGCTTCACCCGGTGGAGTGGAACATCGGCGAATCGGCGGGCTGGCTAGCGGCCTTCTGTCTAGACCGTGAGGTTGATCCCCGCACGGTACGCAATACTCCTCAGCTGCTTGAGGAGTTCCAAACCCTGCTAACCCGCCACGGCGTCGAGCTTCACTGGCCCGACGTCACTGGCTACTGACCGAGGAGAAAGACCAATGAGATCAGCAAAGTGGCTGACCGCCGCTGGACTGCTAACCACAGCAACTCTGGTTCTGACCGGATGTTCCGCAGCCGGCTCAGATGAACAAGCAACAGACGTCGATCTGCGGATGACCGTCTGGACGTCGAATGAGGATCAGCTCGCGCTATTCGATTCGATCGCCGACGCGTATATCGCCGACCACCCCGAAGTCACGTCGATCACTTTTGACCCGCTTCCGTTCGAGGACTACACGACAACGCTCACCACACAGGTTGCCGGTGGTAAGGCTCCGGACCTCGCGTGGATCCTTGAAAACTCCGCGCCCGACTTCGTTGATTCAGGAGCGCTGGCGTCGATTCAGGAGACACTCGAAGCCACAGAGGGGTATGAATTCGAGGATCTCAACGATGCAGCGACGGCTCTTTGGAAGAGTGACGGCGAACTCATTGCGTACCCGTTCTCAACCTCACCTTTCGTGATGTTCGCCAACGATTCGCTCTTGGCCGAAGCCGGGCAGCCCACTGCGGCAGAGCTTCAAGCATCGGGCAAATGGAATTGGGAAGACCTGTCTGCGGTCGGCACCGCAGTCAACGGTGCCACCGGCAAGGCCGGCTTCGTCATCCGCGACTTTGACTACACGACGTGGGATAACCTCGCAGCGGTCTGGCTCGGCTGGGGCGCACAACCGTGGAGCGACGACGGCGCAAGCTGCGAGTTCACCTCAGACGAGATGGTCGACGCTTTCGAGTTCCTGCACACTGCGGCTTTCGACGCGCAGTCGATGCCGGGTCCCGGAACCACGGCTGATTTCTTCGCTGGTGAGTCTGCCTTCACTGTGACCCAGATTTCACGGGCTTCGCTTCTTGCTGACGGAGCGTTCGATTGGGATCTGCTTCCGTTGCCGGAAGGCCCTGCCGGTGACTACTCCATGGTTGGTCAAGCAGGTATCGGAGTAATGGCTCAGGGCGACAACGTGTCGACCGCCACCGAGTTTCTTGCCTACTTCTCTAACCCTGAGAATTCGGAGCTGCTTTCGCAGTGGTTCCCGCCGGCGCGCAACTCACAGCTGAACGCCGAAACGCTTTCTGCTGCGAACCCCGTGCTCTCAGCGGACCAGATCGAGAATGTTGTCGTTCCGGGTATCACCACCGGTGTTGTCCGTCCGAGCCACACTGACTCCGCCAAAATCGGCCAGACCGTTCGCGCATCGCTCGACGCGATGTGGGCTTCGGATGCTGATGTGCCTGCAGTTCTCCAGGGTGTCTGTGACGCCGTAGAGCCGCTGCTCTAAGGATCAATCGTGTCTTCTCGAACGCCTACGCTGCCGGATCGGGCTCGCGCCCGGTCCGGCAGCGCCCGGCCTCGCCGTCCGCTGACATATCAGCAGCGTGACGCGGTGGCAGGCTACCTTTTCGTCGCACCTCAAGTGCTCGGCGTGACCGCGTTTGTGCTGGTGCCTCTAGCGCTCGTCGTGTATTTCAGCTTTCACGAGTGGAACGTGCTCGCGAACACATTCACCTTTGTCGGTGTCGACAACTTCGAACGTTTCTTCACCGACCCGCAGATCATTCCGGTCATGCAGGCAACAGGGGTCTTCTCCATCGGGCTCGTCTTCTTCAACCTGGTGATCGCTCTTCTGTTGGCGGTCATGCTCAACCGGTCCATGGCCGGTATTACCTTCTTTCGCACGATCTTCTTTTCGCCGGTGGTGGTCTCGCTCGTTGCGTGGACAATCGTCTGGGGATTTCTCTTTCAAGACAACGGTGGCATCAACGGGATGCTCGAGGTCATCGGTATCGATGGCCCGAACTGGTTGCGAGAGGGGCCGACGGCGATGGCCAGCGTCATCATCGTTCAGGTCTTCAAGAATGTCGGTCTCAACATGGTTCTTTTCTTGGCTGCGCTGCAAGGCGTGCCGCGAGAACTCACCGAGGCGGCGACGATGGATGGCGCGAACGCTCGCCGTCTCTTCACGCGCATCACGATCCCGCTCATTTCACCGACCATCTTGCTGACGTTCATCATTACGATCGTCGGCTCGCTTCAGGTCTTTGCTCAAATCGCAGTTCTGACTCAAGGCGGCCCCGGAATCTCAACCACGGTGCTCGTGTATTACCTCTTCCAGCAAGCTTTCCTCTTTGGGGAGTTTGGCTATGGATCGGTGCTGTCCATCGTTCTTTTCGTCATCGTGCTGATTCTCACGGTCGCTCAGTGGCAGCTACGCAAGAGGTGGGTGTTCTATGAAAACTAAAGCCGCAACTATGCCGCCGACTGTCGGTCCTCACGCTCGAAGCAGAGTGAAGAGCACGGTTACCGTCAGGCGGGTCGTCTTTTACGTCGCGCTAACGGTGATGGCGGTGCCTTTCATTCTCCCCACGCTGTGGATGATCACCTCGTCCTTCAAGCCGATCAGTGACATCTTCGCGTTCCCTCCGACGCTGTGGCCGGCCAATCCCACGCTGGATGGGTACACCAAGGCATTTGAACTGCAGCCGTTCGTGCGGCAGTACTTCAACTCGCTGTACATCGCGTTCTTTGTCACTGTCGGCACGATGTTCATTTCGTCGCTAGCGGGGTACGCATTCGCGAGAATTCGTTTTCGCGGCCAGAACCTGCTCTTCCTCGTTGTTCTCATCGGCCTGCTGATCCCCAGCGAAGTGACAATCGTGCCGTTGTTCCAGATCTTCAATGAGCTTGGACTGATCAACACTCACTGGCCGATCCTGCTGGTGTCGACCTTCGGTGCGCCGAGCGTTCTGGCGACGTTCATCATGCGGCAGTTCTTCATCTCGTTACCGGTCGAGCTCGAAGAAGCTGCACGACTGGACGGGCTCGGCCGTTTTGCAATCTGGTGGCGCATCGCCATGCCGTTGGCAACCAGTGCACTCGCGGCCGTAGCGATCTTCACCTTCCTGCACATTTGGAATCTCTACCTGGAGCCAACCGTCTATCTCCAGTCGCCTGAGCTTTTCACCTTGCCTCAAGCGCTCACTCGATACACAGATGCCTACGGCGGGCAATTGTGGAACGTACAGCTGGCCGCAGCCACAATGACTGCATTGCCAGTTCTGGTTGTGTTCGTCATGGCGCAGAAGCAGTTCGTCGAAGGCCTGGCGCAAACCGGTCTCAAGGGATAGTTCGATCGGGGAGAGGGTGTCGCGCGGGTGCGCGGTTACCCTCTCTGCCGTTGTTGCCTGTCGTGCTGCTGTCACCCCCACCCGAAAACGAGGAGTTGGCGGGAGTTCCCAGCGGTCAGAATGCAGTGTTTTAGGGGCCTCATTTTTGCGACACGCCCGGGATGTGGGCGGTGTTGGCGAGGGGGGCAAAATGCACGTAATGTTTCCTCTTGTCACCCCAAAGGTGCGGAAGTCCCGGGCAGTTCTGCTGCTAGGTTTCCGGCCTCAAGTGGGGGCCACCATCCTCCACAACTTTCGAGTTGTGGTCGAGTCAAACAGCGGAATTCCTTTCATTAGGATCCGACTTCAGATCTTAGGATGAGTACCCGCTTCATGCGTGTGTCGGTTGGTTGTTTCGGTCTGTTTCAGTCCGGGATTGCTGGTTTGACAAACAGTCTGAAGCTGGTAAGTTAGACAGGTTGCCTCCCGCAGTCAAGCGGGGGTTGCCAACACAGGTTTGAAAGCCCTGGGGTGAAGCCGTTTTCGGTGGAGGTCAGGAGCGTCCGATCCTTGAGAACTCAACAGCGTGCACAATGTCAAATGCCAAAAACCCGACTGTGCTTAATATGATCGTCCCGTTCGGGTCGTGATTGTTTGCACAGCGGATTCCTTTGGAAATAGATATAAACAAACAAAGCAAGTCAGTATTGATTTGTTCTGTCAGTTTCAAACTTGTCGCCTCGACGTCCTATTCCGGACGCGGGTGACGCAAGATGTGCATCGGTTACTTGTAGCTGGTGCAATCAAACATTTATGGAGAGTTTGATCCTGGCTCAGGATGAACGCTGGCGGCGTGCTTAACACATGCAAGTCGAACGATGAAGCTGGAGCTTGCTCTGGTGGATTAGTGGCGAAC